>CAWEHL010000001.1:0-1487500 GCA_963808895.1 uncultured Chloroflexia bacterium
GACCGCGACGACCACGACCGTCGAGGGCAGTAGCGACCCGGTCGATGTGATCATCCAGCTCGCTCCCGACGCGGTGACGTCGGTCGACGAGCTGCGCAAGCTGCCGGTCGGCGCGACCGTGAAGGCGCCGCTCGACACCGTCGCGAACGTCGAGCAACCAGACATCTAGGGGAGCATCACGAGGATCGACGGCTCGCCCGCGGCGCAGGTCACGGCCGAATCGCCTCGCCCGATACGGGCGCCGTGAGCCTCGCGGTGCGCCAGGAGATCGACTCGCTGATCGCGTCGGGCAATCCCCGCCGGGGTCGATGTGACGCTCGCGGGCGTGACGCAGCAGCAGAACGAAGCGTTCAGCGGACTGTTCGCCTCGATGGCGGTCGCCGTCCTGCTGGTCTACGTGATGATGGTCCTCGCGTTCAACTCGCTCGTGACGCCGTTCATCATCCTGTTCAGCCTGCCGCTGGCGATGATCGGCGCGTTCCCCCGCCCTGTACATCACCGGCCGACCGATCGGCGTCAGCGCGCTCATCGGCATGCTGATGCTCATCGGCATCGTCGTGACGAATGCCATCGTCCTGCTCGATCTCGTCGAACGGCTTCGCCGCGAGGGGATGTCGACCCACGACGCCCTGATCGAGGGCGGCAAGACCCGCGTCCGGCCGATCCTGATGACGGCGATCGCGACGATCCTTGCCCTGATCCCGCTCGCCGCGGGCTTCAACCAAGGCTCGATCATCGCCGCCGAGCTCGGCACGGTGGTAATCGGCGGGCTGTTCAGCTCGACGTTCCTGACGCTGCTCGTCGTGCCGGTCGTCTATTCGCTCGTCGATGGCGCACGGGTCGGTGTCAGCGGCTGGCGAAGCCGGTCAGGAGCGTCCGACACCAGCGAGCCGCCGGCGCGACCGGCTCCCGCTGCCCCAGCTGCCATGGCGGCACCCGCTCCGGAACGCACGACTGCCGGGGGCTACCCGCTCGCGCGGGTCGTCACATCGAGGCCTGGTAGTCAGGCTCCAGGTACTTCTCCGGATCGTCCTTGAACTCGAGCAGGCAGCCTTTACCGCAGAACCAGTAGGTCTTCCCGTCGTACTCGAACGACAGCAGCGAGGTCGTCGTGTCGACCTCCATACCGCACACAGGGTCGATCTCGATGGCCATCCACACGTCCTCCGTACGTACTCCCGGGGAGTATAGGGCCGGTCGCGCGAGAAACGGTCCGACGGGTACAGTCCCCGGATGGATGCGCTCGATCCCATCGCCGTTCGCGCAACGCTCGACGCCGAGCGGTCGCGGCTGATCGCGGAGCTCGGGGAAGAGATCCGCGCGCCCGGACAGATGACGTACGGCTCGCAGGCGGCGGCGGCGAGCCAGGTCTTCGAACAGCAGCGAGACCTCGCGCTGCGCGATCGGGCGACACAGCAGCTGGCGCTCGTCGACGCTGCGATCGAGCGACTCGACCACGGGACCTTCGGGGTATGCGTCAAGTGCGGCGAGCCGATCGCAGTGGGCCGACTGGAGGCACTCCCCTGGGCCTCCCATTGCATCGGTTGCCAGAGCGCACTCGACCGGGGACGGCGATGACGGCGATCGAGACGGACGACCTCGTCGGCATCGATGCGATCCGTGCCGCCGCAGGACGGCTGCGTGGCGTCGTCACGCGCACCCCGCTCGTTCCGTTCGACCCCCCGCCGGATCGGATGTACATCAAGGCCGAGAACCTGCAGCCCATCGGCGCGTTCAAGATCCGCGGCGCTTACAACGCGATCGCCTCGCTCGACGAGGCGGAGCGAGCGCGCGGGGTCATCACGTATTCGTCGGGCAACCACGCGCAAGGCGTCGCGCGGTCGGCTCGCCTGCTCGGCATCCCGGCGGTGGTCGTGATGCCGGACGACGCGCCGGCGATCAAGCGCGACCGCGTCGCGCGCGACGGCGCCGAGATCGTGGTCGTCGGCCCGGCGTCGGACGAGCGACAGGCACGCGCCGAGGAGATCGCCGCGGAACGGGGGCTGGCGATCATCCCGCCGTTCGATGACGACCGGATCATCGCCGGTCAGGGCACGGTGGGTCTCGAGATCCTCGAGGACATGCCGGGTGTCGAGCTCATCGTCGTGCCGGTCGGCGGCGGTGGGCTGGCCGGTGGCGTCGCGACCGCCGTGAAGGCACTTCGACCCGACGTCCGGGTGATCGGCGTCGAGCCCGAGCTGGCTGCGGACGCGAAGGCGTCGCTCGAACGCGGCGAGATCGTCCGGTGGGATGCAGCGGACGTGTCGCGCACGATCGCCGATGGGACCCGCACGCAAGCGCTCGGGACACGGACTTTCGCCCACCTGCGCGCCAATCTCGACGCGATCGTGACGGTGACCGAAGCCGAGATCGCCGCGGCCGTGCGGCTGGCCGCCGAACGGGCACGTCTCGTCGTCGAGCCGTCGGGCGCCCTGGGCATCGCCGCGCTGACCTTCCACGGCGAGGGGATCCGCCCCGATCTCGATGGCGACGCGGTCGCCGTAGCCAGCGGCGGGAACGTCGACCCGGTCGCGTATCGCCGTTATCTGGAGACGCCGCTCCCGGGCTGAGCCTCGGTCGGTTGTTCTGCGGCCGCCGGATCGCGGCCGAGCCGTTCGGCGAGACGCGCCTCGCGGACTCGGATCGCGGCCATCTCCACGGCCGCCTGCCGGTCGGTGCGCTCGGTGGCCCGGGTCTCGGCCCGTGACCAGCCGACGAGGATCGCGAAGCTCGCCGCGAGGAACAGCATGTCGCCGACCACCCACATGAACGCCGCGGCGATCTGCTGGTCCTCGAGCGGGGTCGGCCCCCACGTGCGCTGGACGGTCGCGTAGTGCGGGTACAGGACGGTCTGCGCATTGAGGATGACCACCGACAGGAACGTGTTCTGGGTCATCTGGAGGAAGACGTACAGCGCCCGCGCCGGGTGGGACATCCGCCATGGCGCCGGATCGAGCGCGACGGCCGGCCACCAGAACAGGAGCGCCGTGGCGAGGTAGATGACGTGCTCGACGTCGTGGATGAACGGGTTCTCGAGCGCCGCGTCGAACAACGGCGAGAAGTGACTGACCCACATCGCGGCCGCGAACAGGAGCCAGGCGACGACGGGGAACGCGAGGAAGCGCAGGACGCGGGAATGGAGCACCGGCAGGATCCACCGCTTCCGGGTCGCTGGCGACGCGACACGCAGCATCAGCGTCACGGGTGCGGACAGCGCGATCAGCGGTGCGGCAACCAGCGTCAGCAGGACGTGCTGGAACATGTGGACCGAGAAGAGAGTCGTGTCGTACTGGTCGATCCCCGACAGGAGGGCGAAGGCGATGGCGAGCATGCCGCCGGCGAAGGCCACGGTTCGGCGGCGTGGCACGGGGTTCGCCGGGTGCAGCGCATCGACCCGCCGGACCGCCCAGATCCACCACGCGAGGGCGACCAGGATGGCCAGGGTCGGCAGCGGCTCGAACGTCCAGCCGAAGAGGAGGTTCTGGAGGGTCGGCGGCTCGGTCGGGGCCGGGCCATGGGCGGCGGCCGGTGAGGCGGCGAACGCGGTAGCCACGGTCGCAACGACGACGCCGACGACGGTCGCCAGGCGCGCGCGAAACGCGTCTCTCGGCCGCGGCGACGGTGCACGGATCAGCATCAGCGGCATCGTCCCACGCTCGCTCGTCGGGCGCGTCCGAGGAGGGGTCGAGACCGCGCGGTACGCCGGGCCTCCGCGCTATCATGGCGGCGGTCCGACCCGGCGCGGGTCCGGACGCGTTCGCATCCCCACCCGCACCGAGGAGCTGCATGGCGAGTTCCCCCAGGACCGGCCGCTCGTCCCCAGCGCTCGTCGCAGTGGTCATCGGCGCCGTCCTGATCCTCGGGGTCATCGCGATGGTCGTCCTGGGCTTCGACCCCGTGCGGGTCAGCCAGGGCGTCGCGTCCAGCTTCTTCCCGCCGCAAGCCGTCACCGATCGCGGCGAACACATCCGCCAGCTGTACGACCTGGTGTTCGGGATCGCGGTCGTCATCTTCTTCGTCGTCGAAGGGCTGATCATCTGGACGGTCGTCCGCTATCGACGCAAGCCGGGTGACGACGAGCTTCCGCCGCAGACGCATGGCAACGCGATCGCCGAGGTGGTCTGGACGGTCGTCCCCACGCTCATCGTCGCTGTCCTGTTCGTCGCGTCGTGGCTGACGCTCAACACGGTCGAGGTCACCTCGGCGCAACCGCAGATGAAGGTCCGCGCGACGGCCGCCCAGTTCCTCTGGTCGTTCGAGTACCTGCCCAACGACTATGACCCGGTGACGAACAAGGACGTGAAGCCGCTCCTGTCGATCACCGAGCCCGAGGGTCCTGATGGCGGCCTGACGCTGCCGGTCGGCCGGACCATCCACCTCTACCTCCAGAGCCCGGACGTCATCCACGCCTTCTACGTCCCGCAGTTCCTGTTCAAGCGAGACGTGGTGCCGGGCCGGACCAACAGCTTCGAGTTCACCCTCAAGGACGAGGATGTCGGCGGGACGTTCCACGGCCAGTGCGCCGAGCTGTGCGGCGAAGGCCACAACAAGATGCATTTCGACGTCCACGCGATGGCCGGCGCCGACTTCGATACGTGGCTCCAGCAGAAGATCGCCGCGGCCAACGCATCGCCGTCGCCGCCCCCACCGCAGCCGTCGGGCGGGTCGAACCCGCCGGGTCAGTCGGGTCCGCCGGCGGCGGCGCCGCTGTCGCTGGTCGCGCAGAACATCGCCTACGACAAGACCGAGCTCAGCGCGCCCGCGAACACGCCGTTCCAGATCCAGTTCGACAATCAGGACGCCTCCATCCCCCATAACGTCGCGAATCCACGACGGGTCGCCGACGGGGGCCGAGATCTTCAAGGGCGAGATCTTCCCGGGACCTGCCCAGAAGACGTACGACGTCCCGCCGCTGAAGGCGGGCGCCTACGCCTTCGTATGCTCCGTCCACCCCAACATGAACGGCACTCTCACGGTCCAGTAGGAGTCCGACGTGGCGACAACCGCGCTCCACCCGGCCGCCCGCACCTACCGCAGCACGCTGTACGAGTGGGTCACGACCACCGATCACAAGAAGATCGGGGTCATGTACCTGATCAACTCGTTCATCTTCTTCTTCATCGGTGGGCTACTGGCCCTGGGCGTGCGTTCCGAGCTCGCCCAGCCCGGACTCCAGTTCGTGACCGATCAGGTCTACAACGAGCTGTTCACGATGCACGCCACGTTCATGATCTTCCTGTTCATCATCCCGATCCTGGCGGGCTTCGGGAACTTCATCGTGCCGCTCCATATCGGCGCACCGGACGTGGCGTTCCCGCGCATCAACGCGCTGTCGCTCTGGCTGCTGCCGATGGCTGGCCTGCTCCTGCTGCTGAGCTTCTTCACCGGCCAGGCGCCGGCCGCCGGGTGGACGAGCTACAGCCCGCTCGCCCAGGACCGGCCGCTCGGGAGCGTCGGCCCCGGTCAGGACCTGTGGATCGTCGCCGTCGTCCTCGTCGGCACGAGCTCGATCCTCGGGGCGGTCAACTTCCTCGTGACGATCTTCAAGATGCGCGCACCCGGCATGACGCTCTTCCGGATGCCGATCATGGTCTGGACGGTTCTCGTGACCTCGGTCCTCGGGCTGCTCGCGACCCCGGTGCTCACGAGCGCCCTGATGATGCTGTTCATCGACCGCAATTACGGCGGTGCGTTCTTCGACCCCCGCAACGGCGGCGACGCGATCCTCTACCAGAACGTCTTCTGGTTCTACTCGCACCCGGCGGTCTACATCATGGTGCTGCCCGCGATGGGCATCATCAGCGAGGTCCTGCCGGTCTTCAGCAGGAAACCGCTGTTCGGCTACAAGGCGTTCGTCTTCGCGACGGCGGCCATCGGGGCACTCGGCTTCTCCGTGTGGGCCCACCACATGTTCACGACCGGTGCCGTCTACCTGCCGTTCTTCAGCCTGATGACGTTCCTGATCGCCGTACCGACCGGCGTGAAGATGTTCAACTGGATCTTCACCATGTGGCGCGGCAAATTGCGCCTCTCGACGCCGCTGTTGTTCGCCCTCGGGTTCCTCAGCATGTTCCTCATCGGCGGCATCAACGGCGCGTTCTCGGCCGCCGTGCCGGTCGACTTCGCGCTGCACGACACGTATTGGGTCGTCGCGCACCTGCACTACGTGCTCTTCGGCGGGTCGGTGTTCGGTGTGATGGCCGGCCTGTACTACTGGTTCCCGAAGATGACCGGTCGGATGCTCAGCGAGGGCCTGGGCAAGATCCAGTTCGTCCTGATGTTCATCGGGTTCAACCTGACGTTCTTCCCGATGCACCAGCTCGGGCTGGCCGGCATGCCACGCCGCATCGCCGACTATTCGTCGACCGCCGGGTGGAACGACCTCAACCTCCTCGCCACGATCGGCGGCTTCACCATCGCCGCGAGCATGGTCCCGCTGCTCTGGAACATCTTCGTCTCGCTGCGGAGCGGGAAGCCGGCCGGCGACGACCCGTGGGAGGCCAACACGCTCGAGTGGGCGACGACATCGCCACCGCCGCCTTACAACTTCGACCATCTGCCGGAGATCCGCTCCGAGCGGCCACTGTTCGACCTGCGTCACGGTCACGCTGCCCCGGCGGCGACGGCCGTCGTACCGCAGTCGGCCTCCACGAGTCACTGACCGATGGCCAGCGAAAGCCGCGCGATCGCGCCACAGGATCACAGCCCGGTGGCGGGGCTCGCGCACGACGAGCGCGGCGGCATCAGCAATGTCGTGCTCGGGATGCTGCTGTTCATCACCTCAGAGGTCATGTTCTTCGCGGGACTGTTTGCCGCCTACTTCAACGTCCGGGCGAATTCGCCGCAATGGCCGCCGATCAACGCGGAGACGGGTGAGGCGTTCCACGTCGAGATCCTGCCGCTGGTCGGCCCTGCCACCGTCCTGTTGATCCTGTCGTCGTTCACGTGCCAGTACGCCGTGTGGGCGATCCGGCGCGGCGACCGGACCGCCTTCCTGAGGAACATCGGCGTGACGTTCGCGATCGGCGTGACGTTCCTGATCATGCAGGCCATCGACTACACGCTCCTCTACTCCGAGGGCATCACGCTCTCATCAGGCACGTTCGGGACGACCTACTTCACGCTGACCGGGTTCCACGGCGCGCACGTGTTCGGCGGCGCGATCATGCTGGGTGTCGTGCTGTACCGAGGTCTGGCCGGCCAGTTCTCGTCGCGCCACCACGACGCGGTCGAGGCCGTGTCGCTGTACTGGCACTTCGTCGACGTGGTCTGGATCCTGCTGTTCTCGCTCCTGTACCTGTTGCCCGGCAAGTCGCCGGTTGGGGCCTGAGCGTGCATCCCCTCCGTCACCCGCGTAACGCGATCATCGTCGGGCTGATGTTCTCGTTCATCGGCGTCGTCTACTGGTTCGTGCAGTACAGCGCGAACTTCCATGCCGACATCGCGGGCGTGACGTTGCTCCTCCTGTTGGGGGTGGCCGTCAGCATCATGGCCTACGTCCTGATCGCCGGCTCCCCGAACGACTGATCCTCGCCCATGTTCGAGGACCTCTGGAACAACATCCTTGAGCTGACGAGCAAGTTCGTCATCCCTGACTGGGGCTCGGTCATCGCGATGCTGCCCGTCCTGGTGTTCGCCGGGGCGATCGTGATCATCGCGATCCTCTTCCTGAACATCTGGCGTCACCCGAAGCCACGGGTCGGCAGGGTCAAGGTCGAGCCGATCCCGCCCCCGGGCGTCCACATGCCGGGTCCCTCGTGGGCGCCGGCACTCGCCGCACTCGGCGCATTCATGCTGTTCCTCGGGCTCGTGTTCGGCGGTCCGCTCTTGATCGTCGGGGTCATCGGGCTCACGGTCACGCTGCTGTACTGGCTCGTCGAGGCGGTCCGCCTCTACGACCACGATCTCGGTTCGACCGTCCCGGCCTTGCCCGAGGTCGACCACACCGGCCCGCCGCCCGGCGTCCACATGCCCGGTCCGTCGTTCCTGCCGTTCCTCGCGGCACTCGGGGCAGCGCTGCTCTTCCTCGGGCTGGTCTTCGGTGGCTGGATCCTTGCCGCCGGGGTCATCGCGCTGATCCTCACGCTGGCCGGCTGGATGGGCGCGGCCCGAGCGGAGTATGAGAAGACCGTCGAGGCGGATGCGACCGGTCATCTCGAGAACATCCCCGAGCCCCGGACACCGAAGCTGCTGCTGTCCGGTCTCGCGATCATGCTCGTCGCTGCGTTCGTCATCCAGATCGGCTGGATCCCACCTGCCTCCGGCGAGGAAGCCTCGCCGGGGCCCGGCGCATCGGGCGCGCCCGGCGGGTCGGGTCAACCGGGTGCGCCGCCCGTCGCTGGTGCGAAGCCGACCGTCCACGCGAAGGACATCCAGTTCGTCGACAAGACGTTCCAGGCGCCCGCCGACAAGCCGTTCGAGCTCGACTTCGTCAACGAGGACGCGGCCATCCCGCACAACATCGAGATCAAGGACGGCGGCGGCAACGTCATCTTCAAGGGCGACATCGTCACGGGCGTCAAGACCGCCACCTACAAGGTGCCGGCCCTGGCCCCTGGTCAGTACCCATACCTGTGCACGGTCCACCCGACGATGACGGGAACCGCGACCGTCCAGTAGCCCACAGATCCGCGGGCCCATCACGTCGCGTCGTCTGATCCTCGTCGCTCTCGGGATCGCGGTCATCACGACCGCGGGCGTGTGGTGGTTCGTCAACCGCGGCTCGTCCGACGGGCGTGCCACGGTCGGTGAGGCCGCACCACCGATCGTCGGGACGACACTCGACGGTCAGCCCTTCGACCTCGCCTCGTTGCGTGGCCGTCCGGTCGTCGTCAACTTCTGGGGCCCGTCGTGCATCCCATGCCGGGACGAATTCCCGGAGTTCCTGCGCGAGCTCGATGCCCACGGCGCGGACGGGCTCGCGGTCGTCGGCGTCCTGACGGACGACCCGCCCGAGCCAGCTCGCCAGTTCGTCGCCGAGTACGGCGCGACGTGGCCGACCGTGGTCGACCCCGATGAGTCGATCAAACGTGCCTACCGGATCGTCGGACGGCCGTTCACCTGGTTCATCGACCGCTCGGGTGTCATCCGGTCGCGGCAGATCGGCGGCCCGATGACCGACGCGGAGTTCGAGCAGCACTACGACAAGATCCGTTGACGTGGCGAGCGTGACCACCGGCAGTCCGGCGATCGCCGTCGAGAACGTCGCGAAGCGCTACGGCGGCCGCTCCGTCGTCGACGGTGTCTCGCTCGAGGTGCGCACCGGCGAGGTCGTCGCCCTGCTGGGGCCGAACGGCGCCGGCAAGACGACGACCGTCGAGATCGTCGAGGGCTACCGACACGCTGATGGCGGCTCCGTCCGCGTCCTCGGAGCCGACCCGTGGCACGCCGGTCGCGCACATCGGGCACGGATCGGTCTGATGCTCCAATCGGGCGGGTTCGACATGCGCGCCCGTCCGGCGGAGACGCTCCGGCAGTACGCCGCATTCCATGCGGACGCGGTCCCGCCCGACGACCTCATCGACGAGCTCGGGTTGGGGGCCGTCGCGCGGACGCCGTACCGGCGCCTGTCCGGTGGGGAGCGGCAACGACTCGCGTTCGCCGTCGCGCTCGTGGGTCGACCGGAGGTCTTGATCCTCGACGAACCGACAGCAGGGATGGACCCGGAGGCCCGCGCCGTCGTCAGGGCGCGGATCGAAGCGGCGCGCGGCGAGGGCCGGGCCATCCTACTGACGAGCCACGAGCTGCCGGACGTCGAACGCCTGGCGGACCGGATCTGCATCCTGGTCGGGGGGCGGGTCGTCGCGAGTGGCTCAGCCTCCGAGCTTGGCGCGGCGCGAACGCCGACGCTGCGCTTCACCCTCGATCGGGCCCTCGAGGCCGGGGATGTGGATACCCTCGGGCGCGTCCTCGGAGGGATCGTCACGGGCGGAGCGACGGGTGGCTACGAGGTCGCCGGCGCCCCGCCGACCCCCGGCCTCGTCGCGGCGCTCGCGTCCTGGTGTGCCGAGACCGGGCGCTTGATCACGTGGGCGCGGACGACCGGTGGCAGCCTCGAAGACACGTACCTCGAGCTTGTCACGGCCGGTCGCGGTGATGAAGCGGAGCGCCCGCGATGAGCGGCCCGGCGCGGTTCGGGCGGCTCGTCGCAACGCAGGCCGGCGTCGAAGGCCGCCTGACCCTGCGGCGCGGCGAGAACCTGCTGGCGATGATCATCCTGCCCGCTGCCGCGTTGTGGTTCCTCGGCTCGCTCCCCGGTTCGACCCGCACTGTCGATTCGATCCTGCCCGGCGTCCTCGCCCTGGCGCTCGTCGCGAGCGGGCTGGTCAACCTCGCGATCGCCACCGGCTTCGAGCGCGGATACGGCGTGCTCAAGCGACTTGGTGGATCGCCGCTCGGACGCGATGGGCTCCTCGTCGCGAAGCTCGTCGTCGTGGCCGTCATCGGCATCGCGCAGGTCGTCCTGCTGATCGCGCTCGCGTCGGCGATGGGATTCCGACCTGGTCCGGGGGCTTCCCCGATCGCCCTCGTGGCTGCCATCGCGATCGGAAGTGCCACGTTCGCTGCGCTCGGGCTGCTCCTGGCAGGCACGCTGCGGGCCGAGGCCACGCTCGTCGTCGCCAACGTGCTCTTCCTGGTCGCCCTCGTGCTCGGTGGCGTCCTCGTCCCCCTCACGGACCTCCCATCCCTGCTGCAGACCCTTGCTCTGCTATCGCCCGTCGGGGCGCTCGCTGAGGTGTTCCGATGCGCCCTCGGCTTCGGCGGTAGCTTCCTGCCGAACGCAGCCGTCGTGGCGATCTGGGGCGGCGCGGCCGCGGTGGCGACGACACGCCTCTTCCGCTGGGAGTGACCGCGCCCCTCTGAGCGCAGCGCGATGGCGAACGTTCCACGCCCGCCGATAGACATCGAGGTCGGCGTCGAACTGAACCTTTCGCGCGACGTGGACGCCATACGCTGTCGAGCACGACCGCCCAGGTCATGCCGCAGTCGAGGCGACCGTGGACCAGCGAGGGATCGTCGAACGGGCGAGACGAGGCGATCACGACGCCTTCGCCTCGCTCGTCGATGTTCACCTCGCGCGGCTGGACGCGGCAGCACGGCTGATCCTCCGCGACCCGGAGCTCGCGCGCGACGCGGTCCAGGAGGCGCTCATCCGAGCCTGGCGTGACCTGCCCGGGCTTCGTGACCCGGACCGGTTCGATGCATGGCTCCATCGCTTGACCGTCCACGCCTGTCTCGATCTCGTGCGTCGCCGCAAGCGTCGCGTCATCGAGGTCGAGCTGAGCCCGATCGATTCACCCGCGACGTACGACGTCGCGGGAGCACTCGCCGATCGCCAGCTGCTCGACCAGGCCCTTTCGGGCCTCGCGCCGGGTCATCGGGCGGTCGTCGCATTGCATTACCTGCTGGGGATGCCGCTGCCCGAGGTGGCGGCGTCTCTGGGTATCCCGCTCGGGACCGCGAAGTCGCGGCTGCACTACGCGCTCGGCGCGATGCGCACGGTCGTGACGGCGGAGCCCGAGCCCATCCCGGCCGCCGTCGCGGGAGGGAAGCTGGCATGACCACGCCTCGACGCTTCGAGTCGGACCTGCCGGGTCTCCTCGTCGACCTGTACCTGGCCGGGACGCCCGACTACCGAGATGACCTCGTCCGGCAGACCGCCCGCGTGCGGCAGCGGCCCGCCTGGACGTTCCCCGAAAGGTGGCTTCCCGTGGAACTCGTTTCGACGCGGGTCCCAGCGACTCGCATGCCCTGGCGCCAGCTCGGCGTCCTGGCCCTCATCGCCCTGCTGCTCGCCGCGGCACTTGCCGTCTACATCGGCTCGCAGACTCCGAAACTGCCGCCGCCGTTCGGCGTGGCCCGAAACGGGGCGATGCTCTACGGGTCAGGCGGCGACATCTACCGACTCGATCCCGTTACGGGCATCTCGACGGCGCTTGTGACCGGTCCAGACGCCGACCAGATCCCGATGTACTCCCGGGATGGGACGAGGTTCGCCTTCTTCCGTCAGAACGGGAACGGGGCCACGACCTATCAGCTGGTGGTCGCGAACAGCGATGGCAGCGACCAGCGTGTGGTTTCGACGGAGCCAGTGACGTTCGATTACTCGATCAACTGGTCCGCGGATGGTCGATCGATCATCCTGGACGATATCCACGGGCGCGTGACGCGCCTGGATGCGGTCGGGAACGCACCGGCTCAGAAGGTCACCTATGCCGGCGTCCGCGACATCATCGCCCTCCGCCCACCGGATGAGGGCGTGCTGCTCTATCAGGCGGTCACGGCCGACGGTTGGACGCTGCAGCTTGTGGATACGGATGGGACGCATGTCCGTCCGGTCTTCCCGTCGGGGGGCACAAGCATGCGCGACGACGACTACTCCGGGTACGAGTGGTCGCCGGACGGATCGAAGATCGCGTTCCGGTTGCACCCCGACGCGTCCGACGACTTCCGCATCTATATCGCGAACGCCGACGGCACCGGGATCCACCGGCTGACCAAGGAGACAGGGACCGAGTGCGAATGCGATTACTTCTGGTCGCCCGATGGCACGCAGATCGCGTTCAACCGATGGCGCTTCGACCCGACCACCGGCGAATGGCATGCCCGTCCAGTGGGGATCGTGTCAGTCGACGATGGCATCGTCCGCGACATCGGACCCCAACCGACGGACCAGGGAGCCGAATTCGCGTTCTCGCCTGACGGCGAAACGATGACGTGGCTCCCTCGTCGATCGCCAGACAGTGTCGGCACCGCCAAGGATGAACCTCTCCTGTTGGACGTCGCATCCGGCACCAGCCGGAGGATCAGCGTCGGCGTCGACTCGCCGCCCGACTGGCAGCGGCTGGCGCAGTAGGTTCGCCACGAGAACCGTTCACGCCACGCTGACGCCCTAGGCTGTGAGCGCGACCGAAGGGTCGCGCCGCAGCCGAGGCGACCGTGGACCAGCGATGGCTCGTCGAGCGAGCGCGGAAAGGCGATCATGACGCCTTCGCCGAGCTTGCCCGCGCCGCCATCGTCCGCAACCCCGCCTGGCAGCGGCGCTAGGCCCGATCGTCGGAGCCGTTCTGGGAACCATTCCGGCTCACGCCAGCGCCGTAGGCTAACGAGCACGGCCACCATGGTCGTGCCGCTAGCCGAGAGGCGACCGTGGACCGATCGGAACTCGTGGAGCGAGCACGGCGAGGCGACCGGCACGCCTTCGCCGAGCTCATCCGCGCGTCCGGCGCGCGCCTGGATGCCACGGCCCGCCTCATCCTCCGCGACCCGGAACTGGCCCAGGACGCCGTCCAGGAGACCCTGATCCGGGCGTGGCGCAGCCTGCCGGGGCTGCGTGACCCGGAGACGTTCGACCACTGGCTGCACAGCCTCGTGGCGCACGCCTGCATCGACCTCGCCCGCAAGCGCCGGCGCCGCGTCGTCGAAGTCGAGCTCACCCCGATCCACTTCACCGAAGCGCTGGACCACGCCGGCGAGATCGCCGATCGCGATCTCCTCGATCGCGCCCTGGCTCGTCTCGAGCCAGAGGCACGGGCCGTCGTGGTCCTGCACTTCTATCTCGACCTGCCCCTGCCGCGGGTCGCCCGGATGCTGGGCATCCCGGACGGCACCGCGAAGTCGCGCCTCCATCGTTCGCTCGGGGATGCTCCGGTCCTCGATGGCGATCGATGAGGTCACCGCCCCGAGCACCGCGGGAGGGCCCATCTCATGACGATGGATCGCTCCGCCCGCGTCGAGCGAGCCCTGCCCGGGCTGTTCGATCAGCTCGCCGAGGCGCGCACCCCTGACTATCTCGAGGCCGCCATCGAGCGCGCCTCGTCACGACCGCAGCGTCCTGCGTGGACGTATGCAGGAAGGTGGCTCCCAATGGACCTCGTCACGACGCGGGTCCCATCGACCCGTGCCCCGATGCGCGCCCTCGGCGTGCTGCTCCTGATCGCTATCCTGCTCGCGGCGGCCCTCGCCGTGTATGTCGGAACACATCAGACCCACGTGCCGGCTCCTTTCGGGCTTGCCGCGAACGGCGTGGTCGCCTACGTGACGCCGAGCGGCGAAGTCGCGGTCGGCGACCCGGCCACCGGCGAAACGGAGGTCCTCGTCTCGGACCCGCGACACGGGCGAGCCCCGTCCTTCTCGCTCGACGGGACGCGCGTGGCGTATCAGCGGTTGGACACGGACGGCACCAAGGTCATGGTCGTCGACCTTGCGCGACGGACTCCGATCCAGGTCGCAGCTATCCCTTCCCCGACGGACCTGCTCCAATGGTCCCCGGACGGATCGAAGCTCGCGTGGATCTCTGGAACACAGGCCTGGATCGCGAACACCGACGGGTCGGGCGCTCAGGCCCTTGATGTCGGCATGCCGGTCGAACACGAGATCGAGTGGCGGCCACCCGACGGCAAGGAGCTTGTCGTCCGCGGTGAGCGCGATGGCAAGGCCGGCCTCTTCCTCGTCGCCTTGGACGGGTCGGAACCACGGCCGATCAGCCCGCTGACGACTGGAGAAAACGACTTCCTCTGGCTCTCGTGGGCACCGGACGGAAGCCGACTCGCATACAGCAACGCTGAGCCGAAGGAGGTCCATCTCATCGATGTCGATCGCGGCGTCGACACGATGATCCATGGAGATACGGGCATCGGTCTGATGTTCCCGCGCTGGTCGCCCGACGGTAGTCGACTTGCCGTGATGACCTGGCTCTCGGAGGACCCGGTCAAAGTCCAGGTCGGCGTCCTTCCCGTGGATGACCTATCACCGCATATCACGCTGACTGGGCCGACGTTCGGCTCCGGGATCCAACACGACTGGGCTCCGGATGGAACGTCGATCCTCGCGACCGAATGGGGAACGTCGCAGCCTTGGCTCCTCGATCCCGCGGGCGGCCCCGGCCGACGACCCGCCTGGTCAGCCAGCTTCCCGGACTGGGTGGAGTGGCAGCGTCTGGCGCCGTGATCCTCGATCGCCCGGAACGATTCGGGTGACGACGGCGCCATAGGATGTCGAGCACGGCCACCTCGGTCGTGCCGACGTCCTGAGGCGACCGTGGACCAGCGAGGACTCGTCGAGCGAGCACAGCGTGGCGATCATGACGCCTTCGCCGTGCTCGCCAGCGCATCCATCGCGCGGCTGGACGCGGCCGCCCGCCTGATCCTCCGTGACGGCGAGCTCGCGCGAGATGCCGTCCAGGAGGCGATGGTCCGCAGCTGGCGGGACCTGCCGACGTTGCGCGACGCCGACCGGTTCGACGCCTGGCTCCATCGATTGCTCGTCAACGCCTGTCTCGACATCGTGCGGCGCCGTCGGCGGCGTGCCTTCGAAGTCGAGCTGACCCCGATCCATATCCCGACGACGGGCGACTTCACGTCGAGCGTCGTCGATCGCGACCTCCTCGATCGCGGCCTGCGGGCGCTCGAGCCCAGCTGGCGCGCGATCGTCGTGCTCCATTACTTCCTTGGGATGCCCCTCCCGGAGGTCGCCTCCGCGCTTGGCATCCCGCTCGGCACGGCCAAGTCGCGGCTGCATCGCGCGATCGGTCTCCTCCGGGTGACCGTCGACGGCGATGCGGGGGCCGAGACGTCGGCCGTGCCAGAAGGGCGGCTGGCATGACCCCGATCGACGCGTTCGAGCGGCACCTGCCGTCGGCGCTCAGCGACCTCGCTGCGCCGGCCACGCCCGACTACCTGACTGACATCCTCGGGCGGACCGCCGCCACGCGGCAGCGATCGGCCTGGGCCTCCCTTGAAAGGTGGCTTCCAGTGGACATCGCTACGACGCGCGCACCGACGAGACGACTGCCATCGCGTCAGCTGGCGTTGCTGGCTGTGCTCGCACTCCTTGTCTCGTTGATGCTCGCGGCTTATATCGGGACGCGGACCACCCATGTTCCCCCGCCGTTCGGCCCCGCCGAGAACGGGCGACTCATCTACAGCGCAGACGGCGACATCGTCTTCCGCGATGGTCTTCAGACGACCGCGCAGACGCTCATCTCCGGCCCGACCGATGATCACGACCCGGGTTACTCACCCGACGGGACTCGTCTGCTCTACCTCTCCGCCGAGGCGGGGAAGGAGTACCTGATGTCGGCGATGGCTGATGGCCGTGACGCCCGAAGGATCGTGGCTGACCCCCTCGTCGATGCGCACGTGAGCTGGGCGCCGGACAGCAAGCGCGTCGCGGTCGTGAGTTCGCCGCAAGGCATCCCGACCCTTTCGATCGTTGCCGCCGATGGATCGGGGGCACGACCAGTGGACCTGAAGGGACTCCGTCCCACCGATGTCCTCTGGCGGCCGCCGGCTGGTCATCAGCTGCTGGTCAGGGTGATCCGGCCGTCGACATTGAGAGCCGACCAGTCTCCATACACCCCGATCCAGTTCTACATCGTCGACATCGACGGACCGACTCCGGGCACGGTTGCATCCTTGGCGATCGATCCGCACGACAACTTCGGGCCTGACTGGGACAACAGCGGCCCTGAGTGGTCCCTCGATGGCAAGTCGATCTACTACAACGTCGTCGACCCAGCGCCTGGCGACCCGCCTGGGCGGTACCGGATCCACCAGGTCAACGTCGACGGCACCGCCGATCACGTGTTGCCTGGACCCTCGCCTGAGGTCAACGAGGCATGGCCGCGACTGTCACCTGATGGGAAGTGGCTGCTCGTCGAGCATTTCACTTGGCCAGAGTCACCCGATCCGCACTTGACCCTGGCGGTCTTGCCGTCTGACGGCAGCGCTCCCGCTCATGAGGTCGGTCCGAAGGTGAACGATGGGAAGGACGTCGACCGCGCCTGGTCACCGGACGGGACCCGGATCCTGGCACGGACCGGGGAGTCGACCATGGTCTCGATCGATCCCGTCACGGGTTCGTACGAACCAACGGGCTGGTCGGCGACGACCTTCCCTGACTGGCAGCGCCGGGCCCACTAGAGCATCGGGACAAGGAACGTCGAAAAGGATGAACCCCGGGTTGGTCGGGACCCGGGGTTCAGGGAAGGAGGCGTATTGGTTGCGGGGAAGGGATTCGAACCCTTGACCTTCGGGTTATGAGCCCGACGAGCTGCCGCTGCTCCACCCCGCGACCGCCAATGATAGGGACGCTCCCGACATCGGTCAAACGGCCCGCACGTCCTTCAGGCTCTCGCTGATCACGTGCTCGGGGCCGCCAGCGCGGGCGAAGCGGCGGGCTGACCGCGCAGCCGACTCCCGCCGACGGCCGTCGCGATGACCAGCGTGACGATCATCACCACGCTGAACGTGTAGAACGGCAGGAGGATGCTCCGCTCGGCGAGGACCCCAGTCGTGACCGACGCGACGATGAACCCGAGCGTGCCGGCCGCCCCGAACAGGCCCTGCGCGGTCGACGAACGGCCGGGCGGCGAGTTCGCAGCCACGACCGTATACAGCGCGGGATTGAGGAACGCGAACCCGGTCGCCTCCACGAGGATCAGCGGCACGGCGAGTGCCGGGTCCCGCATCAGCGTGTACAGGACGCCGGTCACGGCCGGCAGGATCATCCCGATCACGATGAACGTGTACGACCCGCGACGGTCCACGAGGCGACCGGCGTACGGCGACAGCAGCAGCACCGGCAACCCGAACATCGCGAAGGTCAGGCCGATGAGCGCAAGGTCGGCACCGAGCCCCCTGAGGAACAGGCTCCAGATCACCTCGTACGTTCCGCCGCCGTAGTAGCCGCCCGCGTTGAGGATGATCGCCGCGATCAGGCCGCGATTGAGAAGCCGGGTCGGGGCGGCGGTCGTGGCGAGATCACCGCCGGCGACGACGCCCTGGTCGGCCGCAAGGGCGGCCGCCGCTCGCCCTTCGACGTACGGCGAATCAGGCGGCATCGTCATCCGATCCGCGGATGGCGACGCTCCCGCCTTGTGGGCAGGTCCCTGCTCACGAACACGCAGGGCGATGGCCACGGCGGCGACGATCGCCGCGATCGCACTGAACACGAACACGAATGCGACCCCGCCGAAGCGTTCGGCGCCGAACGCGCCGATCGTCGGTCCCAGGAGGAGTCCGCCCATCTGCGCCGCCCCATACAACCCGAACGCCTCGCCCCGACGATCCGGCGGGGTCGCGTCGGTCAGGAAGCCGCGTGCGGCCGGGTCGTAGATCGCAGCACCGAGACCGGCGCCGGCGCGGAGCAGGAAGAACGCGAGCGGGCCGGTCCACACAAGCGGCAGCGCGCCGAACACTCCCGTGGCGACGAGGCCGATCACCATCAGCGGGACCCGTGCGGTCCGGTCGGCCAGCCATCCGAACACCGGCTCGCTCACCAGCCGTGCGGCGGGCCAGGCCGCGATCACGAGCCCGAGCGTGCCCAGGTCGACGCCCTGGTCGGCGAAGTAGATCGGCAGGATCGGCAGCAACCCACCGAAGCCGAGCCACACGATGAACTCGGCCACGAGCAGCGGCAGGATCGCGCCCCAGCGGTCGAGCCAGGCGCGAAGACGGACGAGCATGGACTTCGCAGCGTACCGGGCGCGGCCCTTCGCCGGCGGGCTGTTGCCGGAAACGCGCCGTTACGGTCGGGCCTCGTATACTCCCGGTCCCCCGTCCCTGCCATCCGAGGTATGCCGCCGCGTGGACGTCATCACGGCCGAGGGCCTCATCAAGGTCTACAAGACCCGCAAGCTCGAGGTGCGCGCCCTCGACGGCCTGGACCTCGCGGTCGCCGAGGGCACCGTCCTCGGGCTGCTGGGGCCCAACGGGGCGGGCAAGACCACGACCGTGCGGATCCTCGCCACGCTCCTCCGGCCCGATGCCGGTCGCGCGACGGTCGCCGGTCTCGACGTAGTCCATGACGCGCAGAGGATCCGGACCCTGATCGGGTTGTCGGGTCAGTACGCGGCGGTCGATGAGAACCTCACAGGGCGCGAGAACCTCTGGATGTTCGGGCGGCTGTACCAGCTGCCGAGCGACGTCGCAACGACCGCGCGCGAAGGAGCTGCTCGACCAGTTCGACCTGCTCGATGCGGGTGATCGGGTCGTGAAGACCTATTCGGGCGGGATGCGCCGTCGGCTCGACCTGGCGAGCGCGCTCATCGGTCGGCCGCGCCTGCTGTTCCTCGACGAGCCGACGACCGGCCTCGACCCGCGCAGCCGCCTCGGGATGTGGGACGTGATCCGCTCGCTCGTCCGTGAAGGGACGACGTTGCTGCTGACGACGCAGTACCTCGAGGAGGCCGACGAGCTGGCCGACACCATCGCGGTCGTCGACCACGGCACGCATCATCGCTCCGGGCACGGCCGACGAGCTCAAGGCGCAGGTCGGCGGCGAGCGGATCGAGGTCGTCGTCCACGATCGAACCCGCATCGACGACGCGCGGCGGATCCTCGGTCGGATCGGCATCGGTGCGGCGTCGCTCGACGAGCACACACGTCGGGTCACGGTCGCCGTCGGACGGCGGGTCGAAACGGCTCGCCACGGTCATCCGCGAATTCGATGAGGCGGGCATCGTCATCGACGACATCGGCCTCCGTCGGCCGACGCTCGATGACGTCTTCCTGAGCCTGACCGGACACGTCGCCGAGGAGCAGCCGATCGGGGAGGACGCGGCATGACCGCCGGTGCGGCTACACGACCTGCGGCGGCCACCGGAGGCTTCGGTTCGATGCTCCGCGACGGGCTCATCGTCATGTGGCGGAACCTCAAGCGCATCCCGCGCATCCCGGAGCTCGCGATCTTCGCGATCCTCCAGTCGATCATGTTCGTGCGTGCTGTTCGCGGTGATCTTCGGCGGTGCGATCCCGATCCCGGGCGGCGGCAACTACAACGAGTTCCTCATCCCGGGGATCTTCGCCCAGACGATCGTCTTCGCCTGCGGGACCACGGCGATCGGCATCACGGACGACTCACAAAAGGGCATCATCGACCGCTTCCGCTCGCTGCCGATGGCCCGCTCGGCGTTCCTGTCGGGTCGATCGCTCGCCGACGTCGATCTACAACGCGGGCATCCTGGTCGTGCTGATGGTGTCAGGACTGTTCGTCGGCTGGACCGTGCGCACCGGCATCGGCGGGTTCGTCGCCGGCGTGGCGCTCTTGCTGCTGTTCGCCTTCGCGATGTCGTGGCTCGGCATCTTCCTCGGGCTCAACGTGCCGACCGTCGAGGTCGCCAACCAGGTGATCTTCACGGTGCTCTTCCCGATCACGTTCATCTCGAACGTCTTCGTGCCGCCGCAGACGCTGCCCGACTGGCTCCAGCCGATCGCCGAGTGGAACCCGACCAGCACGTTGACGGCGTCGCTGCGCAAGCTCTGGGGCAACCCGAACCCCTACGCCACCGGCAGCTTCCCGTCGGAGAACCCGGTCCTCGTGACGCTCGTCTGGATCGTCCTGATCCTTGCCGTCTTCGCTCCGCTCGCCGTCCGACGCTATCGAAGCCTCAACCGCTAGTCGCACCGGAGCCCGGGGACCGCGGGGGCCCGCCACGCCGTCAGCCCGTGTTCTGCAGGCCCGCGGCGACGCCGTTCACCGACAGCTGGACGAGCCGCGATGGAGGGCATGCTCCGGGCTCGTCCGGCGGTAGGGCCCGCAGGCGCCGGAGCAGCCGGACCTGCACCTCGGACAGCGCATCGACGTAGGGATTGCGCAACGCGATCGACCGCTGGAGGACGGGGGCGCCATCGAGCAGGCGTTCACGGCGGTGATCGCGCAGCAGCCACCTGACCGTCCGGTGGTACTCGGCCTCGATCGTGGTCCACCATCGCTCCGCGTCCGGGCCGCTCGTGAGCGACGCGTACCGACGACCGATGCCCATGTCGGCCTTGGCCAGGATCATCTCGGCGTTGTCGATGACCGATGGCGAGGAACGGCCAGGACGCGGTAGAGCCGCGCGATCTCGCCGATGCCCGTGATCGCCGTGGGCCGCCGCGTACGCCTCGAGGGCGGCGCCGAGGCCGTACCAGCCGGGCAGGTTGATCCGCGACTGCGACCACGCGAACGTCCACGGGATCGCCCGCAGCGAGTCGATCGGTGGCGCTTCATCGGCGGTCGGCCCCGGCGCGACGCGCGGGCAGCGGGCGGGACCCGAGCCGGAGGTCCGAGAGCTCCGCGATCGGTGTGATCTGGCGGAAGAACGCCGCGAAACCCGGGTCGTCGTGGACGAGCGCCCGGTAAGCGGCACGGGCGGTCGCCGACAGCTCGGTCAGCATCTCGCCGCCCGCCGTCGACGGCCGCTGCGGCCGCAGCGTCGTGCTCCGGCGTGGAGGCGATGAGGACGGCGCCGGTCAGCTGCTCGAGGTGGCGCTTCGCGATCGCGGGATCGCCGTAGTTCGCGAAGATCACCTCGCCCTGCTCGGTCAGCTTGAGCCGGCCATCGACCGACCCCGGCGCACCGCCGACGATCGCCCGGTTCGCCGGCCCGCCGCCGCGCCCGATCGCGCCGCCGCGACCGTGGAAGAGCGTCAGCTCGACGCCGTGCCCGCGCGACGTCTCGACCAGCGCCGCCTGCGCCTGATGCAGCATCCAGGCCGCGGCCAGGAACCCGGACTCCTTGTTCGAGTCGGAGTAGCCGAGCATCACCTCCTGCCGATCGCCGCGCCGCGCGACGTGAGCGCGGTATGCCGGGGTCGCTCAGCACCGCATCGAGGATGCGGACCCGCCGACAGGAGCGCATCGGAGGACTCGAACAGCGGCACCACGTCGATGTCCGTCGTCGCTTCGGCTGCGGCCGCGAGCGCCAGGACGTCCGTCACGTCGCGCGCTTCGGCAGTGAACGACACGATGACCCGGCGGACCGACTCGGGTCCGTATCGGTGCTGGCCCTCACCGATCGACCGGAACGTGGCGAGCACCTCGGCGGTCGTGACCCCCGGCGCGACCTCCACGGATGGGTCGCCGCGGTCCCTGATCGTCGCGAGGGCGGCCCGATGGACGGCGCTGTGCTGGCGCACCTCGAGCGACGCGAGGTGGAATCCGAACGTCGCCAGCTGCCAGCGCAGCTCGGCGACCTCGCCCCAGGCGACCCGACCCAGCCCGTCGCTCGACGAGCGCTTCCTCGATCTCGCGCAGCTCGACGTCGAGGGCTTCGGCATCGGCATAGGCGCCGGTCCGCGGACCGGCCTCGCCTGTGCGGACCGCGCGCGTTCGACGCAGTCGCTCGGCGATGAACCCGAAGCGCTGCCGATATGGCTCGTTCGGGAAGCGACGGCGCAGCTGACGATCGGTCTCGGGCAGCTCCTCCGCGTCTCGCGCGAGACGCGTCGCGAGCGGTTTCGCGACCCGGTCGTGGGCCGTCGTGGCCGACACGGTCTGCATCAGCCGCAGCGCGACCGCCTCGTAGCCGTGCAGGACGTGATCGGCCTGGATGCGCAGGGTGTGAGCCGTCAGGTCGGATGTGACCACGGGGTTCCCGTCGCGATCGCCACCGATCCACGACCCGAAGCGCAGGAAGGCCGGCGTCCGTGGCGCTCGCGCACCGGATCCGGCGTCCAGCGCCGCGTCGACGGCCCGGTACAGCCGTGGCGCGAGCTGGAACAGCGTCGCGTCGAACACGGCCATCGCCGTCCGGACCTCGTCGAGCGGCTCCGGCTTCACTGCCCGCAGATCCGACGTCCGCCAGAGGACCGTGATCTCCTCGCGCAGCCGGCGTCGGATCTCGCGATCGTCGGACGGAGTCAGCCGAGTGTCGTCGAGCCGCTCGAGGAGCACCGCGCACCGGCGCAGCGCGACGAGCGTCGTCCGGCGACGCGCCTCCGTCGGGATGGGCGGTCAGGACCGGCGTGATCCGCAACCGTTCGAAGCATCGCGTCGAGGTCGGCGTCGGATCCGATCGCGGCGGCGGAGCCGGGCGAAGGCCTCGGCGACCGAGTCGTCGAGCAGGCCGTCGCGTGCGGCGCGTTCGCGGCGGCGCAGCGCACGGACGCGCGCACGTGCCTCGGCCAGGTTGACCAGCTGGAAGTAGAGCGAGAAGGCGGTGATGACCGCCTCGGCGTCCCCGAGCTCGAGCGCGTCCAGCTCCGCTTCGAGCCGCTCGCGGACCTCCGGCTGGTCGTCTGCGCCGGAAGGCGATGGCGGCAAGGCGCAGCCGTTCGACGAGGTCGTAGATCGCCTCGCCGGCCTGCTCCGTGATGACCTGGCCGAGCAGCGAACCGAGCAGCCGGACCTCGAGCGCGAGCGGGTCGCGGGCCCGCGCGGAGCCGATGCCGCCTGGTTCCGCGGCACGCGCGGATCGGGCTCGATGGCCGCGCCGCGGTCATGCTGTGGCCCATGTCCGTGAGGCGATGAACGCTCGGTAGCGCAACCGAGCCGCCACCGGCCCGCAACCTTCCGCGGGCGTCGCCGTTCCTACCCTTGTATGGTGATGAGCGTGGTGCAGCAGCGCGCGAGCGTCGACGAGCGACGGAAGGGAGGCCCGGACGGGCGTCCGCCGGACGCTCCGCGTGGTCGACGCGAGACGGATCAGCTCGATCAGCTCCGCTTCATCCACCAGGTCGCGCGGCTGGCGACGACGGCGCGGACCTGGGACGAGCTGCTGGAGACCGTCGTCGACGGCACGCGTGACGCGCTCCATGCCGATGTGTCCTCGCTCTATCTGCTCGACCGCGACGGAGCGTACCTGACACTTGCCGCGACCAACGGTCTCGACCGCTTCCAGATCGGGCGCGCCCGTGTCCCGTTCGGCGAGGGCGTCACGGGGTCCGTCGCCGAGCAGCCAGCGCCCCCTGGTGATCCCCGACGTCAAGGAGGACCCCCGCTTCCTGTGGGTCCGCGGCATCGACCAGCGCCGCTTCGTGACCTCGATGCTGAGCGTGCCGTTGACCTGGCACGACCAGACGGTCGGCGTCCTCAACGTCCAGACCGAGCATCGACGCGAGTTCAGCCCTCGGATGTCGCGCAGCTCAGCGCGGTCGCCGACCTGCTTGCCGGGATCGTCGAGAAGGGCCGCCAGCAGACGGAGGCCGAGGCTCGCGTCGAGGCGCTCAAGGCGATCGACGAGGCCCGGAGCGAGCTCATCGCGCTCGTCACCCATGAGCTGCGGACGCCACTCGCCGTCGTCCGCGCCTACACCGACCTTCTGGCTGAGGAGCCCGCGCTCGAGGGACGTGAATCGCGCGACGTCGAACGGCGACGGACACGCGCCGAATGGCACGATGCGACCCTCGAGCAGATCGAACGCCTCGATCGCCTCGTCGACTCGATCCTCGCGTCGGTTCGCGTCGTGCCCGAGGATGCCGCGACGCTCGAACCGGTGGACGTCGAGGCGCTGGTCCGGGAGGTCCTCCATTCGCTGACGCCTCTGCTCGGCCGCCATGAGCTCGTCGCCGAGGGTCCTGTCAGGCTCCACGCGCTGACCGATCCCTCGCGCTTGCGCCAGATCGTCGAGCACCTCGTCGAGAACGCCGTGAAGTACGCTCCGTCCGAGACGATGATCCGAATCGAATGGGCCCTCGTCGAAGGGCTCGTCCATCTCGGCGTGGCCGACGAAGGCCCGGGCATCCCGGATGAGTGGCGGGAGCGGATCTTCGAGCCGTACGCGCGCCGGGACACCCACACCGCCCGCGGCTCCGGCATCGGGCTGTACGCCGCCAAGCGGCTCGGCGAATCGATGGGCTGCCATCTCTGGTGCGAACCCGCGATGCCGCATGGCGCACGTTTCGTCGTCGCCGTGCCGGCTGCAGCGGCGATCTGATCGATGGCGACGACCTCCGCACGATCCCTTGCGCATCCTCGTCGTCGATGACGATCCGGCCATGGTCGGCGCCATCACCGCCCTCGTCGGCACCGAGGGACACCAGGTCATCACCGCCTACGACGGACTGACCGCCGTGAAGCGGTTCCGCGAGGAGCATCCCGATCTCGTGCTGCTCGATCTTGCGATGCCGGGTCCGGATGGATTCTCGGTCGCGGGCCAGATGCGCGCGGTGGGCCAGGCACCGATCCTCGTCGTCTCGGGCGAAAGTGGCGAGGCCGCGAAGGTCCGCGCGCTGGGGATCGGGGCAGACGACTACCTGACGAAACCGTTCGGCAAGGCCGAGCTGCTGGCGCGGATCGCGGCGATCATGCGCCGGGTCGACCGGGCGGGTGCGGGGGCCACGCCCGCTGGTCCGCTCGAGGCCGGGCCGCTCGTCCTGGAGCCGGGGCGGCACGAGGCCCGGGTCGGCGAGCAGGCGCTCTCCCTGACGCCGACGGAATTCCGTCTGCTGGAGGCGCTCGTCCGCGCCCGAGGCGACATCGTGCCCCACCTCCAGCTGGCCCGTGCCGGCTGGCCCGCCGAGACCGATCCGGACCTGCTCTGGCTGAAGCCGCATCTCGCGCGGCTCCGCGCGAAGGTCGAGGAGGCCAGCGGCCCGCGGGTCATCGCCGTTCGTGGCGTGGGCTACCGGATCGTCGTCGACGAGGAGACTCCTGCCGGCACCTAGCGGGTCGCTGGCCCCGCTGGGCGCGCTAGTAGGCGCCGCCCGGCAGCAGGTGCCCGGCTAGACGGCGATCGAGACGGCGCGACCCGTCGAATCGTGGGCGGCGTCGGCGCACGCGACCCGGCATCCGCGGGCGTCACGCCCTGCGATCGGGTTGAAATGGAACCACGCCTCGCCCGTCTGGGCGAGCCGGCATCCACAGGACGCACACGTCACCGGGGCACTGGCGCCATCACGGATGGCGAGGGGCGCTTCGGCGTCGGGTCCGGACGGGTGGAGCATCGCGGTCACCTCCTCGCTCATCGGGGTCCCGGAGGCGCGCTCGGCCGTCCCAGGGAGACGTTTCCCCATCATCGTGGCGAGCCTACGCGCGACAGACGGTGCCGTTCGGCAACGCCACGGATGCTTGTCGGTTGCAGGTCGGTATCGCTCGTTTCCGCCATGGCCGGCGCCGCACGACCCCGGCGACCGCCGGTCCCCCTCGGTCGGTCGTCACTGGACCTGTCCGCGGGCGGCGCCATCCGGCATCATCGGGTGATGACAGACGCCGGCACCGATCCGATCCACTCCCCCGATGGCTATCGACGCATGCTCCTCGGCTACCTCGCCGACGACGACCCCGCCAGGGTCCAGGCCGCGACGGTGGCTCGCCTTCGCGAGCTCGTCGCGGAGTCCGGCCCCCACCTGCGAACCCGGCCCGAACCGACGGAGTGGTCGGTCATCGAGTGCATCGGCCACCTCACCGATTCCGAGGTCGTGACCAGTGCCCGCGTGCGCTGGATCCTTGCCGAGGACGAGCCGCAGATCATCGGCTACGACCAGGACCTGTGGGTGGACGGGCTCCACCACGACCGCGACGACCCCGAGGCACTCATCGGGCTGTTCGACGCCTTGCGCACGGCGAATCTCGCGTTGCTATCGACCCGTCCGGCGGCCGACCTCGAGCGGTTCGGGCGGCACAACGAGCGCGGCCCTGAAAGCTACGGGCTGATGATCCGGCTCACCGCCGGTCACGACCGGTTCCACGTCGCCCAGGCGGAACGCGCCCTCGCCGCGGTCCGTGGCGCGCCTCAGGCCGCGGTCGAGCCTCGATAGCGGTCCGCCAGCCGGCGGAGGTGGTCGACGAGCTCGGGCGGGCTCGGAGACGGTGAAGTCAGCGTCGAGCAGGCCCAGATAGAGGGCCATCATCTCGGGGCTGCTGGCACCTGCGTCGAGCACGCACGACCCCTCATCGAGCGGCTCGACGGTCCCGATCCACGCGTCCGATCCGCTCACGCGACCCGGTCGGCCGGGGCTCGGACGATGACGCGGGCGCGGAACCCCCAGCCCGAACCCGTCACGCCCCGCGCCACGTAGGCGGCGACGTCCTCGTCAGGGAGCGGGCGTGGCGAGAACCGAGCGCCGAGGGGCAGCCGAGGCTCGATCCGGTCGACCCGGAACGTCCGCCACGCTTCGCGATCGACGTCCCACGCCACCAGGTACCAGCGCCGCCCCCAGTTCACGAGCCGGTACGGCTCGGCCTCGCGCCGACTCGGCTGTTCCTTCGCGGTCGCGATACGCGAACCGGAGGCGCGACGTGGTCGCGGCACGCACCGGCGAGCAGCGTCAGGACATCGGCATCGACGGTCGGCTCGCTCTCGCGTCCCGGGACGAGGACCGTGAACGCCTGGATCGCGTTCACGCGTCGGCGCAGCCGCTCGGGCAGCACCTGCTCGAGCTTCGCGAGCGCACGAAGCGCGGTCTCCTCGATGCCGCCGATCGCGCCCCCCGCCGATGTCCGCAGTCCGACGGCCACCGCGATGGCCTCGTCGTCATCGAGCAGGAGCGGCGGCAGGACCGCTCCGGCTTCGAGCCGATAGCCGCCGATCGGTCCGCGCGTCGCGTGGACCGGATAGCCCAGGGCACGCAGCCGTTCGATGTCGTTGCGGACCGTCCGGGTGGTCACCTCGAGGCGGTCGGCGAGCTCCGCGCCCGTCCAATCGCGGGGCGTCTGGAGCAGCGACAGCAGGCGAAGGAGTCGTGCCGAGGCGTCCATCGGAAACAGAAGTTAACGAGCTATTAGGAACGAAATGTTCCTAATCCGAGGCTATCGTAACCGCTCAAGCAAGCACGGAGGGACACTGTGACGTCAGCCTCGCAGCCCGCGTTCGTGGACAAGGCGCCGATCGAGCTTCCGCATCCGGTCCGGATGCGGATCCTGTTCATGGTCATGATCGGCGTCTTCCTCGCGGCGCTCGATCAGACCGTGGTCGGCACCGCGCTCCCGAAGATCATCACCGACCTCGGTGGCAACGAGCTTTACACCTGGGCCTTCACCGCCTACCTGCTGACTTCGACGATCAGCGGCCCGCTGTACGGCAAGCTGTCCGACCTGTTCGGGCGGCGGCCGATCTTCCTGTTCGGGATCGGCATCTTCATGGTCGGGTCGTTGCTGGCCGGCCTTTCGCAGGAGATGTGGCACCTGATCGGTGCCCGCGGGATCCAGGGTCTCGGCGCAGGCGCGCTGTTCCCGATCGCACTGGCGGTGATCGGCGACCTGTTCGCGCCGTCGGAGCGGGGCAAGTACCAGGGCCTGTTCGGCGCGGTCTTCGGTCTGTCGGTGCTGATCGGTCCCGCCATCGGTGGCCTCCTCACCGACACGGTCGGCTGGCCGTTCGTCTTCTTCTTCAACCTGCCGATCGGCGCCGTCGTGTTCGTCGTCGTCTGGCGCAACCTGCCCGTCGTACCACCTCGGCGGCGACCGGCCCAGTCATCGACTACGTCGGCGCCGTCCTGTTCACGGCGGCCCTGGTGCCGATCCTGATCGGGCTGACCAACAAGCAGTCGGCCGATTGGACCGACCCGACGGTCGGCGGGCTGATCCTCGTCGGTCTCGTCATCGCGCTCGTCTTCCTCGTCGCGGAGTCGCGAGCGCGCGAACCGATCGTGCCGCTCGAGCTGTTCCGGATCCGCTCGTTCTCGATCTCGGTCGCGGCGTTCTTCCTTGCGTCGTTCGGGTTCCTCGCGGCCGTCGTGTTCCTTCCGCGCTGGTTCCAGGTCGTCAACGGCTCATCGGCCACGGAGTCCGGGCTATCAGATCCTGCCGTTGCTCGGCGGGTCTGATCATCTCAGGCGACGGCGGCGGGCCAGCTCGTCGCGCGCACCGGTCGCTACAAGGCGCTGATCTTCGGCGCCCTCGTGACGATGGCGGCCGGGCTCTGGCTGCTGACGAACCTGCGGGCGGATACCCCGATCCCGCTGGTCTGGCTGTGGATGTTCATCACCGGCATCGGCGTCGGTCCCTCGTTCGCCGTCTTCACGCTGATCGTCCAGAACAGCGTCCCAGTCCAGCGGCTCGGCACCGCGACGAGCAACCTGACGTTCTTCCAGTCGGTCGGCGGGACCATCGGGCTGGCGATCACCGGCACGATCTTCGGCACCACCCTGGCCGCGGAGGCGCCACGCCAGCTGGCCGCAGCGGGCGTTCCGCCGGAGCTCGCCGCCGCCGGTGGCGGACAGCTCGACGTTGCGACCGCCGTCGGCGACCTCGGTGCGGCGATCCTCGCCCAGGTCCCGGAGGCGTTCCGGGCCCAGGTCCAGCCGTTCATCCCGGCGATCGTCGACGCGATCCACCAGGCGGTCTCGATCGCGACCGCGAGCACGTTCTACATGGGCGTGGCTGCGTCCTTGCTCGCGGCGCTGCTCGTCGCCGGGCTCAAGGAGGCACGGATGCGCAACGAGGATCCGCATCGCCGATGGCGCACAGGACCGGGTCGGGAACGACCGTCAGGTCGCCGGCACCCAGGCGCCTAGCGCCTCTTTGCGCGCGTTGCCCGGTCGTTCGCAGGGGGCGGACGGCCGGGCTTCGTCGTGTCACGCGCCGGCCGCGGCAGCCACCGCGACCTTCGCGGCCGGGTCGTGGGCCGCGGTGGACGCCTCCTCGGGGACGGCGAGGGGCTCGACGAGCCAGGTATCCGCAGCGAGCGATTCCGACAACGCGAGGCGGCGCGCGAGCACCGATCCGATGGCGGCGTGGTCCTGCAGAAGGCCGAACAACTCATCGAACCGATCCGTCCCGTCGGCGCGGGACCGGAGCGCCTCCGGAGAGGCGGACGGCTCGCACGCTCTCGGCGTGGCAGCGCCGCCACGTGCCGTCCGCTCGGGTCGTATAGGTATGCTCGACCGCCGGTCATCCCCGCGCCGAAGTTCGCCCCGATCGGGCCGAGGACGGCGATGACGCCACCGGTCATGTACTCGCAGCCGTGCGCGCCGATGCCCTCGACGACCGCCGATGCGCCGCTGTTCCGCACGGCGAAGCGCATCCCGGCCCGACCGACGAGGTGGACCCTGCCGCCCGTTGCGCCATAGAGGACCGTGTTGCCGGCGATCGCCTCCCCGGCCGCGGCGACCGGTAGATCGGGCTCGGGGCGCACCACGACGCGACCGCCGGATAGTCCCTTCGCGACGTAGTCGTTGGCCTGGCCCACCAGCGTCAGGTCGATCGCCTCGCGAGGCGAACGCGCCGAAGGACTGACCGGCTGCGCCGCGGACCTCGAGACGGACCGGACCACGCAGCTCGCCGCGCTCGACCGCGCCGGTCAGGCTCGCGCCGAACGAACGATCCGCGGTCGCCAGTCGCAGCCCGCGAGGCAGTCACGGGACCCTGCCCGTGGAACGCAGCGGCGACCCGGACCTCGAGCGGCGAGGCGGCGGCGTGCCGGCTCAGGCGCCGCCGCTGCAGCGGGATCAGCTCGGCGCGCCGCGTCCGCGGCCCATCGAGCAGCCCCGACGACCGCCGCCAACTCGCGTGCCGCGGCGCCGCGTCGGACGAAGGGCTCGCCGGCTTTCGCCGACGACCTCCCCGACCGACCTCGCCCCGATCGCAGCAAGCTCGCGCCGGAGGTCCTCGGCGATGGCAAGGAAGAACGTCTCGACCATCTCGGGCGTGCCACGGAACTTCGCCCGCAGGTCCTCGCGCTGGGTGGCGATGCCGGTCGGACACGTGTCGAGGTGGCATTGGCGCGCCATGTCGCACCCGATCGCCACCAGCGCCGACGTCCCGAACGCGAACTCCTCGGCGCCGAGCAGCGCCGCGACGAGCAGATCGCGCCCGGTCTGGAGGCCGCCATCGGTGCGCAGCGCCACCCGGTCGCGGAGGTCGTTCCGGAGCAGCACCTGGTGGACCTCGGCCAGCCCGAACTCCCATGGCGCGCCGACATGCTTGATCGACGAAAGCGGCGACGCGCCGGTCCCGCCGGCGTGACCCGACAGGTGGATGTACGACGGCGCCGGCCTTGGCGACACCCGCGGCGATCGTCCCGACACCGCGGGACGCGACGAGCTTCACGCCGATCCGGGCGCTCGGATTGATCGCACGCAGGTCGGCGATGAGCTGGGCGAGGTCCTCGATCGAGTAGATGTCGTGATGCGGTGGTGGGCTGATGTAGCTCTGACCCGCCTGACCGCGGCGCAGCGCGGCGATGTAGGCGGTCGCCTTGCGACCCGGCAGCTGGCCACCCTCGCCGGGCTTCGAGCCCTGCGCGATCTTGATCTCGAGCTGGTCCGCCCGTGCCAGGTAGGTCGCCGTGACCCCGAATCGCGCCGAGGCGACCTGCTTGATCCGCGCATCGCGACGCCGGCCGTCGGCGCCGGGTCACGTACCAGGCGGGGTCCTCTCCGCCCTCGCCGGTATTCGCCGAGCCGCCGGCGCGCTGGATCCCGATCGTCAGTGCCTGGTGCGCCTCGGGGGACAGCGCGCCGACGCTCATCGCGGACACGACGAACCGCCGGGCGATCGAGCGCGCGCCTTCGACCGCTTCGAGCGGGACGGACGCTCGGATCGGCCGTACGTGGAGTTCGTCACGCGGAGTCGCCGCGACCGGAGGCTGTCGTCGCAGCGCCTGGCGGTATCGTCCGAGCGAATCGTCCAGCGGGGCGTCGGCGAGCGATGGCGTGGCACCCGACAGGAGCTGGATCTCGCTCGCGACACGTGGCGCGAACAGATGCGCCTCGCCGTCGGCTCGGAAGCGCGCGAAGCCGGGGTCGGGCAGCCGCGGCTCGCGACCGGGCGACGGCTGGCGGCAGCGCGACCGCTGCCTCCCGGCGCCGGATGATCCGCTCGCCGAGCTCGTCGAGCGTCGTCCGCCCGGGCCACGCCGCAGCCGTCGGGAAGCAGCGCTCGATCACCTCTGGCGCCAGGTCGACGGTGTCGATGAGCGCCCCGCCGATGTAGCTCGTGACGGCGCTGATGCCCATCCGAGCCAGCGTCTTGCGGAGTCCGGCGGCGAACGCGTCGACGACGTTCTGCACCGCGGCTGCCGCGATCAGCCCCTCGGCCCCGCGCGTCCCCGCGAGCTCGGCCCCGAGCTCGAGCGCGAGCCTCGGATGGACGACCGTGGCTCCGACCGCGAGGACCATGGCAAGCGCGTGGACATCGAGCACGTCCGCGGCGTCCGCGACGATGTCCGTCCGACCGCGCAGTCCCGCGTCGGTGAGCGCTGTATGGATGGCGCCGACCGCCAGGATCGAGGGGAGCGGCAGTCGATCGGTCGACAGCGACGCATCGCTGACGAGGAGGATCTCGACGCCGCGCCGGCTCGCGTCGACGGCATCTGCCGCGAGCGCCCCGAGTGTCGCTTCGAGGCCACGGGCACCGTCGCCGGCCGGCCAGGTCGCATCGAGCACGCGCACTCGCCGCCCGGCGGCCAGCAGGACCTCGAGCAAGCCATCGAGGTCCGCGACGACCGGTCGGTCGAGTCTGAGCGTGCGCGGCGAACGCGGCGGGCCCCCGAGTAGGGACGGCCGTCGCCCGAGCTCCACGCGAAGGTCCATCACGACACGCTCGCGCTCCGGATCGATCGCGGGGTTCGTGACCTGGGCGAACGCCTGGCGGAGGTGATCCTCCACTGGTCGATCCACGCGCGCGCGACCGGGAGTCGGCGTGTCGTCGCCCATGCTCCAGAGCGGTTCGTGACCTTCGAGCGCCATGGTCTTGATATCGAGCCGTGCCTTCTCGGCGTCGAGCCCGGCGAGGTAGCGGAGCGAGGGCGGGAGAGGGCCCCGCCCTTCGATCACCGCAGCAGCCGCGTCGATGCTGTCGTCGTGGGTCGGACGCGGCTGGTCGTGGATCGGCAGGTGGCGGAGGGCGTGCGCCTTGGCATCGGTGTCCTCGAGGATCGCTGCGCCGCGCGGGCTCGACGAGGAGCATCTCGCCCGGTCCCAGCCGCCCGCGCCGAACGGTCTCGCCTGGCTCGAACGGCACCGCACCGGCCTCGGATGCGACAGCGACGAGCCGGTCCCTGGTGATCGCGAAGGCCGCCGGCCGCAGCCCGTTGCGGTCGACCAGCGCGCCGACGCGGCGGCCGTCCGAGAAGACGATCGCGGCGGGGCCATCCCACGGTGCCAGCATCCCGGCGGTCCGGCGCCGGAGCGTCGCGACGTGAGGATGCGGTGCCCGCCGGAGCCCGACCGCCTCGGGGATCGCGGCGAGCAGCGCGGGCGCCAGCTCCCAGCCGGTCGTCGTCAGGAGTTCCAACCCCTCGTCGAGGGACAAGGAGTCCGATCCGTCGGGCGAGAGCAAGGGCCCAGCGTCGAGCAGCTCGGCCGCGAACTGCGCCCCACCACGATCGCGCGTGCGTCCCCGGATCTGCTCGCGGTTGCCGCGGACCGTGTTGATCTCGCCGTTGTGCGCGATCGACCGGAACGGCTGGGCGAGGCGCCAGACGGGCGTCGTGTTGGTGGCATACCGCTGGTGGAAGACCGCGTACCCGACGTCGAGATCCTCACGCAGGTCGGGATACAGATCCGCGAGGCGCGGCCCGGCGACGAGGCCCTTGTAGACGATCGTCGCGCACGACGAGGACGGGATCGACATGCCGGCGAGCGCGCCGCCCGAGGACCGGACCGACGACTCGACGCGGCGACGGGCGATCACGAGGCGACGCTCGAAGGTGCGGTCGCTCGTGCCAGCCGGGCGTGCGACGACGGCCTGCGCGACGAACGGTCGAGACGCCGCCGCCGACGCGCCGAGCGCGCTGCGATCGAACGGGACGGTTCGCCAGCCGACGATCGGGAGACCGGCATCGGCGTGGATACGTTCGATGAGCCGGCGGGCCGCCGTTCGGCCGGTCCGGCCGCGTGGCAGGAACGCCATCACGATCGCCCGGGCGATCCGTGGCTCCAGCCGGAGATGAGGTCCAGCATGGACGGCGACAGCGGCAGCGCCACGCCGGCGCCGTCGCTCGACTCGCCGTCGGCACCGAATGCCCCGCGATGCGCGAGGGCGGCCAGTCCCCTGAGCGCGACCGGCAGGACGCGTCGACCGTTGCGTCCGCCCGCGTCAGCGACGAACCCGACGCCGCACGCGTCGTGCTCGAACCGGGGGTCGTACAGCGGAGCCCGCGCGTCGCGTCGGTCGGTCGCGTCCATCGTCATGGCGTCTCCGAGAGGCGGTGGAGCGGCCGCCGCCCGGATGGGACGGGGCCGCACGGTGGGATGACGGTGCGGGACCCCGGTCGGTCGAGGCGGGAGGAGCCGTTCCCGACCGACCGTGGTCCTGTATCGCCTAGTTCTGGTAGGCCACCTCGCCGTGCGTGGCGAGGTCGATGCCGATCTCCTCGTCGCGTGCCGAGACCCGGATCCCGAGGATGAGGTCGACGACCTTGACGATCAGGAAGGTCGACACGACGGCGTAGGCGATCGTCGCCACGACCGCGATGAGCTGCGTGATGAGCTGCTGGACATTGCCCTCGAGCAGCCCCGTGTAGGCCTCCTGGATGGCCGCGGTGGCGAAGATGCCGGTCGCGACCGCGCCGAACATCCCGCCGACACCGTGGACGGCGAAGACGTCGAGCGCGTCGTCGATCTTGAGCCGCGAGCGGAGGAGCGTGGCGCTGTAGCAGAGCCCGCCGACGACGAGGCCGATGATGAGGGCGCCACCGACGTTGACGAAGCCGGACGCCGGCGTGATCGCGACGAGGCCGGCGACGGCGCCGCAGGCGGCACCGACGACGCTGACCTTGCCCTTGTGCAGGTAGCTCGCGAGGACCCACGTGATCGTCGCGGCGGCGGCGGCCGTGTTCGTGACGATGAAGGCACTCGCCGCGAGGCCGTTCGCGGCGACCGCCGAGCCCGCATTGAACCCGAACCAACCGAACCACAGGAGCCCGGCGCCGAGCACGGTCATCGGCACGTCATGCGGCTCCATCGGCTCGCCGTTGACGGCGCGGCGACCGATGAGCAGCGCGACGATCAGCGCCGAGACGCCCGAGCTGATGTGGACCACGGTCCCGCCCGCGAAGTCGAGCGCGCCGAGCTTGTACAACCAGCCATCGACCGACCAGACCCAGTGAGCCAGCGGGGAATACACGAGGATCGACCAGAGGATCGTGAACAGGACGAACGCACCGAACCGCTTGCGCTCGGCGAAAGCGCCGGTGATGAGCGCGGGCGTGATCGCCGCGAACATCAGCTGGAATGCCGCGAACAGCACGAACGGGACGGTCGTCGCATACGTCGTCGAGGGTTCGAGGCCGACCCCGTTGAACAGGACGTGATCGAGGCCGCCGATCAGCCCGAGGCCGCCGACGTCAGGTCCGAAGGCCAGCGAGAAGCCGACGATGACCCATACGACGCTGACCAGGGCGAGCCCGAAGAAGCTGTGCATGATGGTCGAGAGGACGTTCTTGCGGCGGACGAGGCCGCCGTAGAACAGCGCGAGCCCCGGCAGCATGATCATCACCAGGGCCGTCGACATCAGGAGCCACGCGGTATCGCCTGTGTTCATGTATCCCTCCCGGCATCATCGGGACACCCGATCCGGCGGGTGTGGATGAAACGCTAGGGAGTGCGTGCGGGGCGGTCGGCCCCATGGCAGGACCGACAAGGTGTCGCTTGGGTGGCGAGCCTCGTCGCGGTCCGGCTCCTTGGTTGCGGTACGGGAGCGGCCGTGATCAGCGAAGCAGGTACCGATCCATGCCGGCGGTCCAGGTCATCGCGTCGTCCCAGGTGATCGCGAGCGCGTCGTACCCGGGATGACGGGCGACCCAGGCGAGGCCCGATGGCGACGATCAGGATGATGTTCGCGGCGAGGAACCCGACGGCGTCCTCAGGGCGGATCGAAAGCCGCGATGCAGACGTGGTCGGTGCCCGACGAGCCGGACGAGCGACGGCGGTCATGCTGGGAGCATCCCGAGGCGGCCTGAGAACGGCATGAGAGCGGGTCGCCGAGTGGGCGCCGTCGGTGCGTCAGCCGGTCGTCGCCTCGTTCGATCGAGGGAGGGCCGCGCGGCTTAACTCGTCGAGGAACAGCCCGATGATCCCGGCGATGACGATCGCTCCGAGCCAGAGATGGATCGACCAGCCGATCCCGCCGGTCATCATCAGCGTCGCGAAATACAGGGCGAACACGATCGCCGGGATCAGGAACGCGACGATGCCGTCGCCGACCCGACTGCGCCCGGCCGGCCAGCGGCGCACCACGAGCTCGGCGCCGAGGGCCGCGAGGACGATCGCGGGCAGGAGCCGGTACTGATCGTCGAGGACGGTCGCCATCGCGATCGGCGCACCGATGACGATGGCGTACGCTCCGAAGGGCATCGCGCCGTAGCGGCGACGCAGCCACACCACAGCGCCCGCGAGCAGCGACGCGCCGACGATGAGGCCGGCCGCGCCGAACCCTTGCCGAACGGAGTCGGCCTGCCAGAACGGCTGGTTCCCCTCGGACGGGTAGACGATGGTCGACCCGTCAGGAGACCACTGGGGTCGCGCCCAACCGTCACTCGCGCCGGGGTTACGGCTAAGGTTCACCGCCTCGCCCCCGCCGGCCGGCATCGAATAGACATCGAAGTCGTCGGTCCGGTTCGAGGTGAAGGCGATCCGGCTACCGTCCGGCGACCAGCTGGGCATGTAGCTGTCACCGACCTCGTCATCGGTGCCGACCGTCAGCCTGGTCGGGTCGCTGCCATCGATGCCGGCGAGCCACACGTCGTAGCTGTTCTCCGCGCGCCGGTCCGACGTGAACGCAAGCCTCGTGCCGTCCGGGGAGATGGCAGGGTCGTAGTCGTTCGACGGACCGGTCGTGACGCTCGTCACGGCCTTCGTCGCGAGGTCGAGCCGGACGATGTCATGGTCGCCGCCGCGATCGGACGTGAACAACACGGCCGACGCGTCCGGCGTCCACGTGATCGCGAAATCGGTCGCTGGGTCGGCCGTCAGCTGCTCGAGACCGGAGCCATCCGCGTTCATCACGTACACGTCATAGACACCGTCCTTCTTGCCGGCGAACGCGATCCGCTCTCCGTCCGGAGACCACGCGGGATCACTGGCGGCGATCTCCGTCGGCAGCGCGTGGTCGTCGGTACCGTCGGCGTTCATGACATGGATCTGCACACGCTCCTGATCGCCCCCGCTCGGCCCATCGGTCGCCGGCGTATACCCGTAGGCGATCTTCGTGCCGTCGGGTGACCACGTGGCGCTCAGCGCCATCGCGGGCACGATCGTCAAACGCCGCTGGCCGGTGCCGTCCGCGTTCATGGCGTAGAGCTGCGCCTGGATGACCGGACGGTCGGCGGGCAGCGCCTCCGCCCACGGGTCGGCCACCGGGTTCGCGTACTGGGTGAATGCGACGAGGATCGCGACCGCCATCGCGAGCGGTATGACGACCGGGCCCGCGGTCCGCCACGACCTGGGTGCGCCGCCGAGCAGCCGTGCGCCCGCGGCGCGGATCGGCGCGCCGACCATGAGCATGCCCGACGTCGCGAGCAACAGGTGCGTCGGACTGAGCAGCGCCTCGACGTTGACCTCGAACCCGAACAAGGTGTGCCACGCCAGGTCAAGGACGCCGGCGACGACGAACAGCACCGAACCGAGGAACCCGATCCGGTACGGAGGAGCGAGGGTGTCGCGGATCGGGATGCTGCGTGGCCGGCCGAGGATCGCAGCGGCGCCGAGCACGACGCCGAAGGATGCTGCGCCCGTGTACAGGAACGCGTGCCACGGCGTGAAGAAGGTGTTGTCCACCCGACCGTGCGCGTGGGCCCAGATATCGACGTAGAACCCGCCGACGAGCCATACGGACAGTGCCGTCAGGACCCAGTCCATCCGGAGCGTCGTCTGGGACGCGAGCGGTCGTGCGGGAGCGTCCGTCGTCCCCGCTGCCGCCGCCGCCTGGCCGAGCGTGGCGTCCATCCGGCCAGTCTGGCACGCCGCTGTCGCGAGGCAGTGATAAGCCCGTGTGCTACCGCGGCGCGGTGGAGGCTCCGTGGGTTTCGGCCCGATCGGGGTCGGCGCCGGCCTCGGCGTCCCCGAGGCTGGAGGCGACAGCGGCTCCGGTGTCGGGGAGTGCACCAAGCTCGGCCGGATAAAGCTCGTGCATCGCGACGCTGATCGCGGCGGCGACGGGCAGGGCGAGGAACGTACCGACCACCCCGAACGCCGTCGACCCGACGACGACCGCGAACAACGCGACGAGCGGGTGCAGGTGCACGGCCCGGCCCAGCACCGCCGGCATGATCACGACGTCTTCGATCTGGCGGAGCACGAACAGGAACACGACGGCGGTGATCGCGAGCGTCGGACCGCCGCGTCGACAACGCGACGATGCCGACGACCGTGCCGGCGATGAGTGGGCCGATGAGCGTGATGACCTCGAGCAGCCCCGTCATGACGCCGAGCGCCGCCGCGTTCGGCAGGTGCAGGATCGGCCCGAGCACGATCGTGACCACGACCGATACGAACACGACCAGGATGAGCTGGCCCCGGATCCACTGGCCGACGACGACATGCGTCCTGGCGGCGATCTGCTGGACCCTCGGCCGATCGTTCGGGTCGATGAAGCGCAATGCGGTGTTCCCGAACCGCTCGCCATCGAGCAGCAGGAAGAACGTCACGATCAAGGTCAGGACGATGTCGAGGACACCGTGGAGCAGCTGTTGCGCAGCGAGCAGGGCGCCTTCGGGAGTCTGCAGGAAGGCGTCGACCGCGGCCTGCGCCTGGCCGGCGATCTCCTCGACCGTGAACGTCCTGTCGCCGATCGTGATGCTGTCCGCGCCGAGGACCTGGTGGATCGCGATCGTCAGGGCGTCCGGCCCGCTACGGATCAGGAGCGCCGCCTCGCGCGACACGGGCCCGGCGAAGGCCATGGCGACCGCCGCGAGCACCACGAGCCCGGCGGCGTAAGCCGCGATCACGATCAGGAGGCGCGAGCGGCCGGTCCGTGCCTGGAGGCTGTCGATGGCGGGCGTGAACGCGTAGGCGACGATCGCCCCGACGACGAAGGGCAACATGACCGGACGCGCGAACCAGAACAGTGCCGCGAGCGCGATCACCAGGAACACGACCGCGCCGAGACGGGACCTGGAAGCGCGGGTCCACCGGCGTGGCGCTCATGGCGCGACGCTACTCGGGTGAGACATCCGGATCGCTGCGCTGGCTGGCGCGTGGCGACCGGGACGAGACCGGGCACGTCCTCGGGCTGCTGCCGGCTCAGGAGGGCCGCGATCCATCGGGTGCGCTCGTTGTGCCCCAGGACGAGGACGACGAGCACCGTGATCGGCATCGACAGCAGAGCGCCGACCGGTCCGATCAGCCACACCCAGAAGAAGAACATCGTGAAGACGACCCAGGTCGAGAGGGAGAGGGCCCGGCCGGTCAACGTGGGCTCGAGCACGTTCTCCGCGATGAGGTTGAGCGCCGTGCCGCCGACGACGAACGCCGCCGCAGCCAGCGGACCGGATTCGGCCAGCGCCAGGATCGTCGGCGGGATCATCGCAAGCACGAGCCCCAGGTAGGGCACGAAGCTCAGGAAGAAGGCCGCGACCGCCCAGAGCAGGGGATCGTCGATGCCGAGGACGACCAGCAGCGCGAACAACCCGAGCGCTGTCACCGCGTTGATCCGGATGCGTACGGTGAAGTAGGTCACGGCGGCGCGAGCGATGCCAGGCGTCTCGCGGAAGACCGGGCCCTCGCTGCCGATGCCGCCCGCGGCGAGGCGCGACAGGCGCTGGCCGTCCAGCAGCAGGAGGGCGGCGACCACCACGGCGAAGATCAGGCTCTGACCGACTTCCACGAGGATCCTGCCGACGACGCGCAAGACCTCGGCGAGGACCTCGGGTGGCACGGCACGCGCGAGCGCTCCGAGGACGCTGCCCGACACGGTCGGATCTGCGAGGTCCGGATAGCGCGCCTGCAGCTGGTCCGAGTAGGTCACGATGCCCTCGGTCAGCGCGGCGGCACCGGCGAGGGCCAGGACGACGAGCCCGATCCCGATCCCGATGACCACGCGCGATCGTCAGCGTCAGCGCGAGGGCCGCGGAACGGCCGCGTTGCGCAAGCCATGTGAACAGCGGGGCTGCGAGCGCCGCGAGGAACAGCCCCAGGCCCATCGGCGCGACGACGGGCGCCAGCCAGCCGATCAGGAACAGTCCGACACCGATCGTCACGGACGCGAGCAGCGTCGCGAACAGGTTCGTGTTGCCCCGTACCCAGCTCGGGACGAGCGTCGGACCCGCGCTTTGTCGTGACGGGAGGCTCGGCGTCACCGCCTCGACCTCGTCGCCCTCGCCGGTCATGACGACGTCAGGTGCCCGCGGATGCGAACGACTTGAGCTCGGCGGTGGTCGGCAGCATCGGCTGGCCGCGGCGCACGATCTTGAGCAGGATCCACGCCAGCGGGATCGGCAGGAACCAGGCATACAGCCGGAACAGGAACACGCCGGCGGTGATCAAGCCTTCCCACGAGGGTCCGGCGATGGTCGTCAATCCCGCGATGTACAGGAGCTCTGGAACACCCGCCCCGCCGGGCGAGATCGGGATGATCGTGATGATCCCGACGAGCGCATAGACCGCGATGATCTCGCCGGCGCTGACGACGTCGTCCGGGACGCCGGTGATGCGAAGTGCCGTGATGAAGGCGATACACCAGGGGATCTGCGCGATGATCGTCATCCCGAGAGCCGCGAGCCCGCGCCGGTGGACGATCTCGCCGAGGCTCTCCTGGAACTTGTGGATCGACCCGAGGACGTCCGGATGCTCGGTGCGCCCCAGCCGCGCCAGGATCCACGCGACGAGACGCCCCAGGAAACGGCCGAGACGATCGGCGGCGTCGCGCGAATTGACGACCACCAGCATCGTCCCCGCGGCCACGAAGAAGATGACCATGCCGATGATCGCGATGAAGAAGGCCGGGCCGCGGTCCGGGGAGAGCCCGCCCGTCGCCGCCAGGATCAGCAGGGCGATCGACGGCAAGGCGAACCGGCCCAGTGTGTTCACGATCCCGAACACGGCCACGCCGGAGGTCGCGGCGTCGAGCGGCACGCCCCAGCCGCGCATCACCACCCACACGACGCCGAGATTCCACGGCCCGAACGGGATGCTGGAACCGATGCCGGAGAGGATGAGATATGCGGCGTTGCCGCGCAGGGGGGTCAGGCCGGGGATGAGCACCGTGAACTGCTGACCGGTGACGAACCAGGCGATCGCGCCCAGGACGGTCATGAGCGCGATCTGCTCGATCGTCAGCGCCAGGAAGGCGTCCTTGACCTCGCCGTAGTCGACGAAGCGCGGCAGGATGATGCCGAAGGTGATGAACAGGACCAGCAGGATGATCCCCGACCGCAGGAGCGCGGCGCGCCGGCTCGGTAGTGGCGGAGCACCGACCGACTCCTCGCCGCCGTTGGAGCCGTTATCGCCTTCGCTGCTTTCCATGGTCGCGTCGACGTCAGATGCCATGTCCATGCACCGTCGTACCCTCCGGCCCGTACTCTGTCAACGGAGCCGACCCCCCGTCACGGGTCGGCCGCACGTCGGGGCGCCATGATGCTGATCTTCCGCCGTCTCCTGATCGTCGGGACGATCCTAACCGCCATCGGCGTGGTGTTTCGACGGTTGAGCGGTCGCAGGGGTCGGGGAGCCGCCACGGTCGTCGCCCCGGATGGGGCCCAGGCCGTCGTCGAAGCTGCCGTGGGCCGCCGCGGGAAACGCAGTGACCTCACCCTCGACTTCGAGACGGCGACGGCGACGCGTATGGACCTGCTCATCGATGGCCCTCAGTTCTTCCCGCGGATGCTCGAGGACATCGAAGCCGCGACCAGCGACGTCCATATCCTCATCTTCGGCTTCAAGGCGGGCGAGATCGGCGATCGATTCCGGGACGTGCTGGTGGCGAAGGCCGCGGCGGGCGTCGGCGTCCGCATCATCACCGAGGCGTCGTTCAGCCAACCGGGGCTCGGCTCGAAGGAGTTCTACGCGTCGCTGGTCGCCGGTGGCGTCCAGGTGGTCGCGAACCAGGGCGCCTTCCTCGACCTGGATGGTCTGCTCGGCGAGCGGCACGTCGACTGGCGCCTCGACGACCTGGGCCATTTCGATCACCGGAAGGTCATCATCGTCGATGGGCGCGTCGGCTACGTCGGTGGGCCCGGGATCGAGGACCACTACCTCACAGGGACGCACGACCTCATGCTCCGCCTGGAGGGCCCGATCGTCGCGCAGCTCCAGGCGGTCTTCCTGCTGTCGTGGCATTTCCAGGGTGGGCCGCTGGATGTCGGGTCAGGGCTGGAGCGCTTCTTCCCCCGGATCGAGGACGGACCCGGCACCCGGATGCAGATCCTCCACAACAACCCGGGTGAGGGGTACCTGCCGATCAAGACGGCGTTCCAGGCCGCGGTCGAGGGCGCGACCGATCGGCTCTATGTGATCAGCCCGTACTTGTCCGATCACGGCATCCTTCGCGGGCTCGTCGACGCCGCTCGACGGGGCGTCAAGGTTCGGGCGATCGTGCCGTCGAACCCGCACTCGCTCCCAGCGAGCGCGTCCGTCCGTCACTGGTTCCGGGCCCTCCACGACGCCGGTGTCGATCTCCGCGAACACCCGGAGATGGCGCACGCCAAGGTCGTCCTCAGCGACGACACGGTCCTGGTCGGCACGGCCAACCTCGACGCGCTGAGCCTGCGCCAGAACTGGGAGATGCAGCTCCGGATCGAGGACCACGAGGTTGCCGAGCTCTTCGCGCGAGAGTTGTTCGATCGCGACGTCACGATCTCGACGCCGGCCGTGATGCCCGCCGGCTGGAAGGACCGCGCCGTCAACGCGCTGATGTCGGCGCTCGCTCCGATCCTCTGAGGGCCGCTTGACCCTCGCCCGCCGGCGTCAGTCCTCGCTCTTGACGCGGACCGAACCGACGCCACCGTTGATCTCGAGGTCCACGCGGTTGGGGGCGGAGCCAAAGTCCGGCGACTGGTAGTCGCTGCCGGATCGCGGGAAGCGATCCTCGTCGACCCGGATGCTCCCGATCACGACCTTCGGTCGGATTCGAGCGGCCACCCCATTCGGGACGATGAAGGTCAGGCTCGCCGCGCCGGCGTCAGCCTTGACATCGGTGACGCCGGCCGACCGCGGGAGCGTGACGGTCGTTTCGCTCGCGCCGGTCCGCAGCTCGAGCCGCCAGACCTTGGTCTCCGAAAGATCGAGCCGCGTTCGGCTCGCGCCAGCGTCCACGCGCAGCTCGAGCGGCACCTCGCCGGTGAGGCCGAGCGTCCATGCCGACTCCCGTTGCAGGAACGGCATCCCGTACGAGGTGTCCTGCTCGAGATCGATCCCGTTGCGGGCATCGCCGCGATGGATGACGCCTCCGACGAATCGACCGTCGACGACGTGACCGGCCGCCGCGACGGAGCTATCGAGCGACCCGGCGCCGAACCGCACACGCACTGACGCCTGACGCACGCCGCCGAGCGGGATCGCCAGGTCCTCGTCGGGCGGCCGCCCTCGCGGGATGAACGCCCCGATCAGGAACCAGACGCCGAGGCCGACGAGCAGCCATGGCCAGTACTCCGTGATCAGTTCGCCCGGGCCGGTAGCAAGCTGGCCGGTCGTGCTCAGGAGGAGCACGGCGCCGACGCCGATCCAGATCAGCGGCCACGTCAACGCCCAGAACGTCCAGCGCCCGGGTCGGCGATCGATGAGCGACGTGACGAGTGAGGCGACGCCGACAAGGATCACGAAGAGCGGCCAGGCCTCGTTCCACGAGAGGTCCATGGCTTGCCGGACGAGGAAGACGATACCGAGCCCGATGAGCCACGTTCCACCGACGATCGCGCCGCGGTTCGGTCGGCTCACGGCTGCGTGTCCGACGGGGTCGGCGGCTCCGGCGGCGGTGGTGACGCAGGCGGCGAAGGCGGGGGCTCGGGCGGCACGGTCGGCGCGGTCGGCGGCTCGGGCGGCACGGTCGGCGCGGTCGGCGGCTCCGGCAGCGGTGGTCCGTCGTTTCGACTCCCGCGGCTCATCGCGGTCACGACGAGCACCGCACCGAGGCCGACCAGCGCCAAGGGCCAGATCCAGTCGAAGTCGAGGTGCGGAAAGATCTCACGGATCAGGAAGAACCCACCGAGGACGATGAGGAAGCCACCGATGAGCACCGTCGGCGCCAGCCCGCCCGTCCGCGGCGGGCGTGCCGCCTGCTCGCCGACCGGCGCTCCGGCCGCGCCGTAGACGGCGCTCTCATCCGGGACCACGATCGCCATGACGATATAGACGAGGAGCGCTGCTCCGCCGGTCAGGATGACGAGCAGCGCCCAGATGATCCGGACGAGCGCCGGGTCCGCGCCCCAGATCTCGGCGAGGCCGCCGGCGACACCGGCGAGCATCCGGTCCCGGCGGGAGCGATAGAGACGCGTGCTCATCAGCAGCCCCCGACCGGGTCGAGCGTGAAGCTGGCGGCGTTGCCGCGGATGGACAGGTCGATCGTCGGAGCGCCTGTCGCCCCCTCGCGCGTCCACACATCGCCGCTCTTGACCAGCCCCTGGTCATCGAGGTTGTGGGCGAACGTCAACTGCTCCGCGAGCTCGAACCGCAGCGCCGCGCCCGGCGGCGTGCATAGCTCGATGGACCCGGCGTTCGCGGACAGCGAGCCCGTGGTGTCGGAACCGACCCGCACGCGGACCCGTGCCGCATTCCCGGAGACGTCGATCCGACCGAGCGTCCCCTCGGAGGCATCGATCCGCGCGTCGCCGGCATTGATGCTCAGATGGAAGGTCGTCAGCTGCGCCCCCGCGAAACGGCCTGAGACGGTGCTCGCGTTCGCGTCGATGCGCACCTCCTGCGTCTGGTCGATCGGGAGGGCTGCAGTCCAGTCCTGTCGACGGACGCCGAAGCCGTCCGGCGAGTGCAGCGCGAGGGTCGTATCGGAACGGTCCAGGGTCGGGGCGGCGCCACGGTACTTCGCCTGGGTGCTCCAGTCGCTGCCCTGCTTCGTCGACACGTCGAGCGCGCCACAGTCGAGGTCGAAGCTGGCGGTCGCTGGCCCCGTGAAGGTCCCGCCGTCCTGGAGCTGTTGATCGGTCGTCGTCCCTGGACCGCACCCACCGACGTTGCCGATGAAGTTCGTTCCCGAGGCCAGGACCCCGCCCGCCGCGATCCCGAGCACGACCGCCGCCAGCACCGTCCCCAGGAGCCCGGCCGACGTCCGGCCGAGGATCAACGAGACCCCGAGCGCGACGAGAAGCAGGGGCCAGAGGCGCCACGCATCCGCCACGGCATTCGCGTCGAGGACCCCCGCGCGGACCAGCAGCGGGATACCGCCGAGCAGCAGGAAGAAGATCCCCCAGAACAGCAGACCGGCGCGTATGCGCATGTGAGCGACCCCTCCCTCCGCGCGTCGGACCGCATGATGCGCGCGCGCAACACCGCCCCGTCAAGGGCCGAACGTCACACGCTGGCGCGTGTCAGATCAGGCCGAGCAGATGGTACGGAGAGGGATAGAGCATCACGAGCAGGAGCGCGATCGCGAAGAAGCCCACGACGAGCGTCGCGATGAAGACCCGGTCGGCTTGGGGGTGCCGGTAGCCGGTGCGCCGCCTGCTCAGGAGCCGGACCCTGGTATGGCGCGAAAGCATGCGGGGAGGCTAGGCGGCAGGACGTGTCGCGCACCCGCTAGGAACGTGGCGCTGCATTGCGGATGCTGGACACGGTGGCGAGCCGGGTGGGATTCGAACCCACGACCAAAGGATTAAAAGTCGCCTGCTCTGCCACTGAGCTACGGCCCGCGGCGTCCGCCACGTCGCACACAGCGCACTGTTGCGGAGGCCGCGACACATGGTCGGGTCTCCGGTCTATCGATCGGAGGCGACCCAAGCGGCGAGTGCCGTGTTCGCCGCGGCGATCACGACGTCGAGTGACGCGCCGGCGTCGACGGCGACGCCGACCTCGTCGTCGGCGATGTGCTCCAGCGTCGCGAGCTGTGACTCGAGCAGGCTCGTCGGCATGAAATGACCCGTGCGGCTCGCGATCCGCGTGCGCAACGTCGCGGCGTCGACGTCGAGCTCGATGGTGAAGGTCTCGTCGGCGGGCACCGCCGCACGGAGCGTGTCGCGGTATATGCGACGAAGGGCCGAGCAGGCGAGGACCGTGCCACGACCCCGCTCGTGGCGGTCCGTCAGGAGGACGGCGAGGGACTCGAGCCACGGCCGTCGATCGTCGTCAGTCAGCGGGATCCCCTGACGCATCTTCTCGACGTTCGCAGGTGGATGCAGCGCGTCGCCTTCGATCATCTCGAACCCGAGGTCGTCCGCGAGCGCGGCGGCGACCGTCGACTTGCCGCTGCCCGCGACACCCATCACGAGGACGTGGATGCAGCCGTGGCGAGCGGTCACGCGGGCGGCGGCACCTCCGTGGGCAGCGGTTCGCCGCGAACGCCGGCGATGAGATTGGCCGCGGCCATCTCGGCCATCTTGCCGCGGGTCGCCCGCGACGCTGACGCGATGTGCGGCACGATCAGGCAGTTGTCCATCCCGACGAGCGGATCGTCCATCGGGATCGGTTCAGGATCCGTGACGTCCAGGGCCGCGGCCCAGATGACGCCGTTGCGCAGGGCGTCAGCCAGCGCGACCTGATCCACGACCGGCCCGCGCGAGGTATTGACCAGCACGGCGGTCGGCTTCATCAGCTCGAGCGTCTTCTCGTTGATCAGGTGGCGCGTCACCGCGGAGAGGTTGACGTGGAGCGTGACGAAATCCGCACGCGGCAACAGCTCCTCCAACCGGAGGTACGTTGCCCCGAGCGGATCGCTCACGTCCGACGGCAGTGGCTCCAGGTCGTGGTACAGGATCTCCATCCCGAAGCCCTGCGCTCGCCGCGCGACCGCCTGGCCGATCCGCCCGAACCCGACGATGCCGATCGTCGCGCCGTGGACGTCCGGCCCCAGCAGCAGGAGCGGGCCCCAGGTCTTCCAGTTCCCCTCCCGGACGAACCGGTCGCCTTCTGGCAGGCGACGGGCGGCGGCCATGAGGAGCGCCCAGGCGAGGTCGGCCGTCGTCTCCGTCAGGACCCCTGGCGTATTGCCGACCTTCACACCGCGCTTCGCGCACGCGGCGACATCGACGTTGTCGAAGCCGACGGCATAGTTGCTGACCACCCGGAGCTGCGGCCCGGCGGCATCGAGGAACTCGTCGTCGACCTTGTCGGTCAGCAGCGTCAGGGCGCCGTCGACACCGGCAACGCGCCGCAGCAGCTCATCTCGCGGCGGCGGCAGGTCGCCCGTCCCACAGGTCGACGTCACACGCCGAGCGGACGAGGTCGAGGCCCTCATCGGGCAGCCGTCGGGCGACGAAGACCCGGGCACGGTCCGCTCCGCGGGAATCAGCCACGACCGAGACCGGCGACGAACCGGCTGATCCGGTTCAAGGCCTCCGTCAGGTTCTCGCGCGAATTGGCGTACGAGATGCGGATGTGCTCGCTGCCGACGCCGCCGAACGCGGTCCCGGCCAGGACGCACACATCGGCCTCGGTCAGAAGGCGCTCGGCGAACTCGGCGCCGGTCAGCCCTGTCCCCGAGATGTCAGGGAAGGCATAGAAGGCCCCGAGCGGCGTCGCGCACTTGATGCCGTTGATCTCGTTGAGCCCTTCGACGACGAGGTCGCGCCGCGCCTTGAACTCGACGACCATCGCGTCGACGTCGTCCTGTGGCCCGACAAGTGCCTGCACGGCGCCCACCTGGGCGAAGGTCGGTGCACACGAGATCGTGTTGATCACGAGCTCCCCGTAAACCTCCTTGAGCGACTCGGGCACCACGGCATAGCCGAGTCGCCAGCCGGTCATCGCGAAGGTCTTCGAGAAGCCGTCGAGGACGATCGTCCGGTCGGCCATCCCGGGCAGGGACGCGAACGAGATGTGCTCGGCGCCGTCGTACAGGATCCGACCGTAGATCTCATCCGCCATGACCCACAGGTCGTGCTCCGCGGCGAGCTCGGCGATCCGCTCGAGGTCGGCACGCGTCAGCACACCGCCGGTCGGGTTGGCTGGCGAGTTGATGATCAGCAATCGGGTCCGCGGCGTGATCAGACGCGCCAGCTCCTCGACATCGAGCCGGAATTCGTTCTCCATCCGGATGGGGATGGGGACCGCCGTCGCGCCGACGAACCGCGTCAGCGACTCGTAGATCGGATAGCCGGGGTCGGGCACGATCACCTCGTCGCCCGGATCGACCAATCCGAGGATCGCGTACAGCATCACGCCCTTGCCGCCGACGGTCACGAACACCTGCGACGGATCCGCCGGGAATCCCTTTCGTCGGGTCACGTCCTCCGCGATCGCCTTGCGCAGCTCGGGGATCCCCGGGAACGGCGCGTAGTGCGTCGCGCCGTCGTCGAGCGCACGCTTCGCGGCGTCGCGGACGTGGGCCGGCGTATCGAAATCGGGCTCGCCGATCTGGAGGTGGATCATCGGACGGCCCTCCGCCTCGAGGGCGCGCGCGCGAGCGCTGACGGCGAATGCACCCTCGGTGCCGATGGTCTGCATCCGGGACGCGACCCGGCGGGCGGACGAGACGGTCATCGCTGGACCTCCGGGAGTTCGGTGGCGGTTGGCCGGCTGGGACTCGGCAGCTATCGAACGGGCTATGGCAGGGCTATGGCAAGAGTGACCGGATCGCGAACGCGACATTGGCCGGCCGTTCCGCCAGGCGACGCATATACCACGGGTACCAGTATTCCCCGTACGCGATCAGCGTCTGGACGCGGTAGCCGGCCTTGGCGAGTCGATATTGCTCCCGCGAGCGGATCCCGTACAGCATCTCGACCTCGAACCCGTCCTTCGGGACACCAGCCGGCTCGACCTGCTCGGCGATCTGCTCGATGAGCGCCACGTCGTGGGTGCCGAGACCGAGCCGGATGGGTCGCCCGCGGCCGGTCTTCAGGACGTCGACCGCGATCGCCAGGTAGCTCGCATCCACCTGCCGCTTGTCGCGGTACGCCATCGACGCCGGTTCGTCGTAGGCACCCTTCACGAGCCGGATCGCCGGATCGAGCGGTCGGAGCCGCTCCACGTCGGAGGGCGTGCGCTTGAGATACGCCTGCAGGCAGATCCCCGTCCGGGGGTGGTCGGCGCGAAGCTGCTCGTACAGCGACACCGTCGCCTCGACGTAGTCGCTGCCCTCCATGTCGATCCACAGGTAGGAGGCCACTTCCCCCGCCTTGGTCGCGAGTCGGCGGAGGTGCGCCAGCGTCCGCTCCGGGTCCAGGTCGAGCCCGAGCTGGGTCGGCTTGACCGAGACCTCGCCCCGGTATCCACGCGCCTTGATCGCGTCGAACACACCGATGTAGTGCTCGGCGACCTCGTCCGCCTCAGCGAGGTTCGTCAGGTTCTCGCCGAGCCGCGTGTACATCGACCCGATGCCGGCGGCTTCGAGCGGCGCGGCCGCGTCGAGCGCAGACTCCAGCGTCTCGCCGGGCATGAACCGGCGGACCGCGCGCTTCATGAACCAGAACCGCGGCAGATGCTCCTTGAGCCAGGTGTTCCTGGCGGCCCACAGGAAGACGCCGCGCATCACGAACGCGCCTCCTTCACGGCAGCGCCTTCACCATGCCGCCGTCGACCGGGATGATCGCGCCGGTCACGAACGATGCCGCAGGCGACAAGAGGAATGCCCCGAGGCGCCCGAGCTCGACAGGATCGCCGAGACGGCCTAGCGGGATGCGGGCGACCGTCGCGGCACGGATCTCCTCGGTCGTCTGGCCGGTCCGTTTCGCGGTGTTCTCCTCGACCACCACGTTGCGCGGCGTCAAGAACCGACCAGGCGCGAGGCCGTTGATCCGGATCGGCGCGATCTCCGCGCTCAGCGACTTGATCAAGCCGGCGAGCCCGGGCCGGATCGTGTTCGACGCCGTCAGACCCGGGATCGGCTCGCGCGCCGAGGAGGACAGGATCACCAGGATCGCCGGCCGATCGCTGTGGCGGAGGTGCGGCAATGCCGCGCGGATCAGACGGACCGCTCCGAGGAGCGTGCCCTGGATCGCCCGGTCCCACGTCGCCTCGTCGAGGGCGTCGAACGCGCCCGGTGGTGGGCCACCCGAATTCACCAGGACCGCGTCCAGCCCACCCAACGTTTCGACCGCGCGCTGCACGGCCGATGCCGGGCCGTCGACGCTCTCGAGGTCGACGCCGACTGCGACGGAACCCTCCACCGCGGCTGCGGCCGCGTCCAGTCTGTCCGACGGGCGAGCCGCCAGGGCGACACGCGCTCCCTCGCCGCTCAATACGGTGCCGACAGCCAGCCCGAGCCCGCTCGATCCTCCGCCGATCAGCGCACGGGCACCGTCCAGACCCAGGTCCAAGGACGCTCCTCCTCGGCTCCGATGGTACGCGACCGCGAGGTCCCCACGAGCCGCGCGAACGGCGTCGCCGACAGGCCCGGCTAGAATCAGCCGCGTGACGACGTTCTTCGATATCGACAGCGCGAACGCGGCCCTCGAAGAGGTCGGCCCGCTGCTGGCGACCCTCGCCGACCAGCGGGCCGAGCTGATCCGCCTGCGCGACCGGACGCTGGCCGCGCACGCGTCGGCGAGCGGCGGTGGATCCGACCTCGATCCCGACGAGGCGCAGCGGATCCGGCTTCGGATGCAGGGCATCGTCGACCAGATGGCAGCCGCGGTCGCGCGCATCGATGCGCTGGGCATCACGCTCCGCGACATCGAACGCGGGCTCATCGACTTCCCGGCCCTCGCCAGCGGCCGCCAGGTCTGGCTGTGCTGGGAGCTGGGCGAGGAGCAGGTCGGGTACTGGCACGAGCTCGACACCGGGTTCGGCTCGCGTCGCCCGCTGACCGAGCTGACATGACGGTCCGCCAGGTCGTCGTCGGCGAAGACGGTCGGGCCAAGGCCTACCGGCCACTCCCCGAGGGCGACCGCGTCGCCGCGATGGTGGCCGGCCTCGAGGCGTACGGCGCCGGTGACTTCTTCGAGGCGCACGAGCTGATGGAGCCGGCCTGGATGGGCACCGCCGACCTCGCCGAGCGCAACCTGATCCAGGGCCTGATCAAGGTCGCGGCCGCGGACGTCCACGGCGTGCGCGGCAACGCGGCGGGCATCCGCCGCAACCTCGAGGGAGCGCGGGATCGCCTTCGATCGGGAGCGGGTGGCTCGATCACCGGGATCGATCTCGACATCGAGTCGCTATTGGCCGCGATCGAGGCACGGCTGCGCGGTGCGACCGAGCTCGGCACGCCGATCGAGATCGGATGGAGGAGACGATGAACACGGGATCGGGCATGGCGTCGATCGATGTCACGGAGGCGGAGCGCCGCCAGCGCGAGGACCCGGACGGGCCACTGCTCGTTGACGTCCGAGAACAGCACGAGTTCGACGAGGTGCGCGCGCCGGGCGCCGTGCTCGTCCCGATGTCGAGTCTTGCGACGAGGATCGGGGAACTACCGGCTGACCGGCCGCTGATGATCGTCTGTCACAGCGGTAGCCGCTCGGCGGCAGTGACCGGATTCCTGGCGCGTTCGGGGCGCACGGACGTCGTCAATGTCACCGGCGGCATGGACGCGTGGGAGCGCCAGGGTCTCCCCGTGAAGCGCGGGGCGCCCGAACCGGGCGAAGGCGATCTGCCCGACTAAGCCGGGCGGCCAGTCCGTCGACGGACCACGCGCGACACGATGGAGCGTGCCTGCTCCTTGTGGGCGAACGCCCACCCGATGAGCAGCAGGATGACGAAGTCAAGCGTGCCGGCGCCTGCCGCGTTCAGGTAGCCGAGCTGCTGGCCGATCTCGCCGTCGATCTTGAGCGCCGGCACGGTCGCGCCGAACGGCCCCAGCTGGAAGAACGGCGCCTGCGGCGCGGTGTTCGCCCGAAGGCTCGTCTGCAGCACGCCGTCGGCGGTCTGGCCACCGACGAGGACGGCATTCGGACCGGTGAGCAACGCGCTGGCGCCGGTCAGACCGTACGGCAGGTCGCTCTGTGCGAGGTGCTTCCACTCGGGGATCGTCCCGTCGTTGTTCGGGATCGCCCAGTAGACCTCGGTCCGTGGACCGTCGTTGTCGGCCCCACCCATCAGGTACAGCGTCCCGTTCGCGGAGTAGCCGGCGGCATCGTCCCTGGCGCCTGGCAGGTTCCAGGCGTTGTCGATGTCCCATTTGATGACCTTGCCCTCATCGGGGTTGTCGGGCAGGCCCTCGGCGGCCGCGAGCCCGATGCTCCCGCGCTGCACGGCACCGACCGGTCCCGCATCGTCATGCCCGCCATAGATGGTGATGAAGTCACCGACGCTCGCCCCGAGGGCGTCGGCCTGCGGCCGAGCGAGGGGTGCCTGGGACTCCCATTTCCCGAGCTTGCCCGCCTTGTCGAAGGTGCTCTTGAAGGTCGTGCTGACGGGACCGTCGGGGCCCTCCCCGCCGACGACGACGAGGCCGTCCGTGGTCGGCAGCGCCACGGCTTGGGCGCGTGGTTCGGGGATCGCGAGGTCCGTCTGTTCCTTCCATGCACCGAGGACGCCCGTCACGGGGTCGGGGGCGATCGAGTACACCGACGTGGTCGGCGCGCCGTCGGCATCGAAGCCGCCGATCACGTAGACGGTGCCGGATACCTGCGTCACCGCTGCGTCGCTGCGCGGCTCGGGGAGCGCCGGCCCGTCGGCCCACTTGTCGAAATTGCCAGTGCCGGATGTCTGGGCGACGTACACCGTCGACTGCGCCGTCGTGCCGTCCGTCCCGCCGATATACAGGATCTTCGTCCCGAGCTGGACCGCCCGGCCGTCGGTGCGAGCCTGCGGGAGCGCCAGCTCCGTCGGCGACTCATGCCAGGGCACGAGTGCGCCGAGTGGCGCCGGACACGGGAGCGTCTCGTTCTCGTTCGAGCAGAAATTGATCGGCGACCACACGAGCAGACCGAGCTGCAGCGTCCGGTTGACGGTGAAGTAGTAGGCCCGGTCGGGGATGTAGCCGAGCATCAGGATGATGATCACCAGCCACGCGAACGCCTTGAGACCGGCCCACGACCAGCCATCGGCATCGAGCAGACCGAAGAACGCGCGCCGCTTCGGGACGACGAGACCGGGCCCGAGGGCGGGACGAGTCGTCCCCGCGGCGCTCATCCGGCCGTCAGGGTGCCGGTCATGTTGGGGTGGACCGAGCAGTTGAAGGTGTAGTCACCGGCCTTCAGCGAGGGGACCACGTAGTTCGCTTCGGCAGGGCCGGTGATGATGTCGCCCTTGAAGACGTCCTGACCTCCGGTGTCCTTGATCTCGACGTTGTGCGGGACGCCGCTCTCCTTGTTGGCGAAATGGATCACGAACTCGGCGCCGGCCGGCGCGGTGACGGATGTCTGGTCGAAGGCGGTGCTCGAGCTCGCCGACATCTCGACGGTCTTCGCGTTCGCCGGGACCGACGCGGCGGCCGACGGGCTGCCACTCGCTCCACCGCTGGCCGCCGGGCTCGCGAACTCGGCCTTCCAACAGTCCGGATACGGCGTCGCGCCCGGATCGGGCTTGTAGTTCGGATCGCGCCAGCCGGTGAACGTCATGACCTTGCCGGTCACCGGGTCGATCTTCGGGTCGAGCAGGTGATCGTCGCGGACGATATACGTCTGGTCGTTGGTCGCGGTCAGGAACGAGATGAGCTCTTCTATCTGCCGATAGTTCAACGGCCCCGGCGGTGTGCCGGCGTTCGACCAGACCGGCATGACGGACTTCGGGTCGCCACATACGTAGCGCCCGCCGACGGTCAGGACGTTGTGGATGTACGACTCGTTGAGGTGGGCGAACAGCTTGTCCTGTCGGTTCAGGGTCGGGCCGACGCCGCCTTCGCCGTTCGCGCCGTGGCAGCGTGCGCAGTTGGCCTGGTAGACGTTGTAGCCACGTTCGACCCGGGTGACCTGCTGCGCTTCGATCTCCTTGGTCTGTCGCGCGACCGTAAGGCCGCCCGGCGCGCCGAGCTCGTAGAACCAGTAGATCGAGATGAACAAGATGATGACGATCACCGCCAGGAATCCGACCCACCGCGCGTTCGCGGACTGCCGCACGACCTGCGCAGCGCGCTCGGGACTGAACTCGAGCCTGCGGATCGACGGCGGCGACGTGAAGCGCTCGACGGGGGCGAGGTCGTCGGGCGGGCGTACCGCAGGCAGACGCTGCTCGGACGCGCGCTCCTCCGGCTCGCGGCCGGGCGTATCGGTCATCGGTCTCCTCGAACGAGGGTATGACAGGTCACGAGCGGCGGCTCAGATGCAGCCGGTAGGGGTGCGTGGCGGGATGATCCCCGGCTGGCCGACAGCCACGGGCAGCGGGCCGAGGGTGATCTTGCCGGTATCGATGGAGAGGACGCCGCCGCCATCGACGGAGATCGAGAAGCGGTCCATGCCGCGCGGCGCGGGACCGTATTGCGGGCCGTCCGCCTTGATCCCGAGCCGGTCGTAGCGCGACCCGTGGCAGGGGCATTCCATCCAGAAGTTCTTGAGACACGGATTCGGTTTACAGCCGAGGTGCGGGCAGCGCTGGTAGAGCGCGCGCACGTTGAGCGCGGACCCGTCGCCCGTCGTGTCCTCCCCGGGGCTGAACCGCTGCTGCGCCGGATCCTTCAGGACGACGAACGCGCGGGCCTCGGCGTAGTACGCCGGGAAACCCTCGGAGATCGGCAGGTTCGTGTTCGCCGACTTGACGTCGTCGAGCGTCCCTATCTTCAGCACGCCCCCGAAGCCCTTGCTGAGGTTCGGCCAGGCGAACGCGACGGTCCCCGCGAGCGCCTCGAGCGTGAACAAGCCCAGGCCGGCGCCGATGGCGACCCGCATCAGTTGACGGCGTGACAGGCCCTGGACCTGCTCCTTGCGGAGCGCCTTGATCGCCTGCGGCGTCAGGGCCTGGGGCTGGTCGATCGGTTCTACGTGGTAATTGCTCATAGCCCTACAGCGAGAAGTACATGCCCGGCGCCGTCACGTACGGGATGACGAACGTGTAGCCAGGGCCCCGGAAGAAGATGCCGACGAAGGTCAGGACCAGTCCGAGGATGCAGAACAGCGAGAAGAGGACGACGGCCGTCTTCCGTTGGGACGGCCGGGTCGTGGTGATGTCTCCGCGGTCGACGTACGGGATCAACGCCGCGCCGACGAGCACGAACGTCGGGACGAGGACGCCCGCGACGGTCGGGTGGAAATAGGCGAGCAGTTCCTGGAGACCGAGGAAGTACCACGGTGCCTTGGCGACGGCTGGCGTGACGTTGCCGTTGGCGAGCTCCTCGAGTGGCGCATTGATGAACAGGCCCATCGCCAGGAGGAAGATCGTCATCATCCCGGCGGCCAGGAACTCGATCGTCAGGAGGTGCGGCCACGTCATGACGGTGTCGTCCGGTTCCTTCTGGACGCGGACGACGGCATCCTGTTTGACGAGCGCGAGCAGCCGGTACGGCCTCGCGGACATCGGCACGCGCTGCTTGTCGATCTCCGTCCGCCGCGCGGGGTCGACGGGCAGGACCTCGCGCCGCGTCTCGGTCGGATCCTTCGTGTCGGTCATCGCTTACAAGGGCCCAGAGATGCCGCCGTCTTTCCGGATGCGCCAGAAATGCACGGTCAGGAAGATGGCTGCGATCAACGGCAGGAACACGACGTGCCCGACGTAGAACCGGAGCAGGGTGTTCTGGCCGACCTCGACCCCGCCGAGCAGGATGCGCGAGACCGGGGTGTTGAACAGCGGCGCGTAGCCGCCCATGTTCGTGCCGATGGTGATGGCCCAATAGGCGATCTGGTCCCACGGCAGCAGATAGCCCGTGAAGCTCAGCATGATGGTCAGGAACAGGAGCACCACGCCGACCACCCAGTTGAACTCGCGCGGTGGCTTGTAGGCCCCGTGGTAGAACACCCGCATCATGTGCAGGAACACGAAGAACACCATCAGGTGGGCGCCCCACCGGTGGACGTTGCGGGTCAGCAGGCCGAACGTGACCTCGCTCTGGATCTCGAGGATGTTGGTGTAGGCGAGGGTGGCCGAGGGCACGTAGAAGAACATCAGGTACACGCCGGTCACGGTCAGCACCAGGAACAGGAAGAACGACAGACCGCCCAGACAGAACGTGTAGGCGAACTTGACCGCGTGCTGGCGGACGCGCACCGGGTGGATGTGCAGGAACACGTTGTTCATGACCGCGTACGCGCGCGAGCGTTCGTCGCGCGGGTAGGGCTGCCGGAACAGGGACCGCCAGACCGGGCTGCGCCGGATCGTCTGGTCGACCCGCTCCAGGAAACTCACCGGGCTCCTCCTGCCACGCCGGGGGTGCCGGCCAGCTGCGCATCCCGGTACGACTCCTTATAGAGCCGACCGTCGGTCGAGATCTCCTGCAACTCGAACCGCTCCATCGTAATGGCGTCGAATGGGCAGCGCTTGACGCAGAGAGCGCAGCGGATGCAGCGCTCCTCATCGAGCACCATCGCCCCGCCCTGCTCCCATCCGTAGGCCTCTTCGAGCTCCGGCAGGAGGCCCTCCGACTTGATCGTGTTGATGTCGATCATGTGGATGACGCCCTCGGGGCAGACGTCCGCGCACGCGCCGCACAGGACGCACCGGAAGGGGTCGAACCAGATGTTGTAGTTGCACATCAGGCAGCGGGTCGACTCGGCGACGGCGCCCGTCGCGTCGAAGCCCATCTCGACCGGGGTGTTGAAGTTGACGACCGGATCGGTGGAGGGCATGCGGGCCTGCAGCGGCACCATCGGGATGTGCTGGCGAGGCAGGACGTCGTATAGCTCCGGCATGTCGTGACGCCAGGAGCTGGTGATCTTGACGTTGGGCGTGACCGTGACGTCGGCACGACCGGCGAGATACCGATCGATCGCGTAGGCGGCCTTCTTGCCGTGCCCGGCCGCCTCGATGAGCGTCGTCGGGCCGGTGACGAAGTCGCCGCATGCGAACACGCCGCGGACGTTCGTCGCGTACGTCGCCGGGTCCACCTTCACGCGCCCGCGATTGATCTCGAAGCTCGCCTCGACCGGCAGGAACGTGAGATCGGCGGCCTGGGAGACGGCGGGGATGACGGTCTGAGCGGGAACGATGAACTCGGACCCCTCGATGGGGATCGGCGAGCGGCGGCCGGATGCATCCGGCTCGCCGAGCCGGTTGCGGATGAACTTGACGCCGCTGACCTTGCCGTCCTCGCCGAGCACCTCGATCGGGCTCGCGAGGAACTCCATCCGAACGCCCTCGCGCTCGGTCTCGCCGAGCTCCTCCTCGTCGACCACCAGTTCGGACCGCGTCCGCCGGTAGGCGATCGTCACGTTCTCCGCGCCGTGGCGCAGGCTGGTGCGTGAGCAGTCCATCGCGGTGTAGCCACCGCCGATGACGACCACGTCGTTGCCGACCTCGATCTCCTGCCCGAGGTTGGCCCGCTTCATGAAGTCGACGCCGTAGTCGACGCCATCGAGCTCGGCACCAGGGATGTCGAGGGCGACCGGGTCCATGGCACCCGCAGTGATGGCGATCGCGTCGTAGTCGCGCTGCAGGTCCTCGAACAGGATGTCCTGGCCGATCGTCGTGTCGTAGACGAACTGGACCCCGAGGCGCTCGACGAGCCGCACGTCCATCTCGATCGCCTCGCGCGGGAGACGGAAGGCGGGGACGCCGATGAGCATCGTGCCGCCGCCGTACGGGAGGCTGTCGAAGACCGTCACCTTGTAACCCTTGACCGCCAGTTCGCGGGCCACCGCGAGACCGGACGGTCCGGCACCGACCACCGCCACGCGCTCCTCGCGCGGCGTGATCTGCGGCATCACGTCGGGGATGCCGGACGCCTCATGCCACTCGACGAGGAACCGCTTCATGGCGCGGATCGCAAGCGGTCGATCGATGTCGCCCCGGCGGCACGCACGTTCGCACGGGGCGGAACAGACGTACGAGCACATGGCCGCGACCGGGTTCGGTTCGCGCGACAGGATGTACCCCTCCTCGAACCGACCCTCGGCGGCGAGGTTGAGGTATCCGCGGCAATTGGTCCCGACCGGACAGGCTTCCTGGCACTCGATGTTGCACTGCAACCAGGAGGCGTCGACGGGTTGGACGAGGAATTCCTGGGCGGGGTCGATGGCCAAGTCGGCGTTTGCCTTTCCGGTGGGGAGGGGCGTGACGAAGACATCGGCCGTGCGCCGACGTGCCGAATTTACCATCGGGCTCGAATGGGCTGCAAAGACGCGTGAGCGGGCGCACGCGCTCCAGCAGACCGCCCGGGACCGCGCCACACGGGCATGTCAGCCGTGCACGAAGGTTGACGTTCGCGCCGATCCGCAGCTACGCTGGCCGATGGGGGGACCGCCCGCGCTCGGTGAGGAGCGCGATCGGATGGAGTCGGCCACGGGGTGACAGCGACCGAGATCGCCTTCTTGGCGATAGGACTGATCCTCGGGATCGCAGCGGGGGCGGCTCTTATCGCGACCCTCCGATCCAGGACCCCGTCCACACGTGAAGTGCGCATCACGGTGGCGCCGGATGCCGTCCCGCGCCGGCGAGCGGCGACCCTCGCCAACGACGCCTTCACCGATTCGCCGGTGGCGACCGACCCAGCCCGGTTCGGCCCGGCCGACCGGTCGGCGTTTGCCGGGACATCCGCCAGCAACGGGACTTCCGCCCGAACACCTGTTCTGGACCCGCAGCCAGGCACGGTCATCGAACCCGCGTTCCGCCTGGTCGATCCGTCGATCAACGGGAACGGCCCGGGTGCCGTGCCACCCGATCGCCTCGTCGTGGCGGGGGCCATGCCCGTCTCGAGCGGCATCGACCCGATGCTGACGGCCCTCCGGGCGAGTGCCGCCGCCAGCGCCGAGGCCGCCCTGCGGAACGCGGGTCCGCCGGGCGGCGACCGCGCCGATCGCGAGCTCGTGGCTGCCACCGCCGTCCCTGTAGTCCTGGCTGTCGGACATTCCCCCATCGATCCCGGCGGTGACGACGCGCCATCCGGGCCGATCGCCTCGGCGCCGCGGACAGGCACGACGACCCGGACCCGACGCGGTGCAGCCGGCGTGGCCGCGGCAACCGCGTCACGGACGTCGGCGCCGGCCGTTCCCGAGCCGGCAGACGTCTCTCCGGGCGGGCCGTGCGGCGACTCGCGCCGCCTCGCCGATGAACGATGCGAGCTCGCGAGCCGCGCCCGCGGTCAGGCGACCGAGGCCGAGGAGGCCCTCCGCGCCGCGCAGCGCGCTTATGACGACCACGAGATCTCGCTGGTCAAGGCGACATCCGACGCCGATCCCCGGGCGATCCGGGAAGCGAAGGACCAGGCGCAGGCCCGCTTCCGGTGCCGCGCGGGCGGTCGCGCGGACCCAGGGAGACACCGAGACGGCCGCCCGCGACTGGCTGCACGAGATCAACCGCATCAACGCCATGTCGGCTGAGGCGAGCGCGAACCTGCAGCTGCTTCGCGACGGAGCGCCGGGTCTCGCCGTGCGACTCGAGCGCGCCGGCCTCGAGGCCGATGGCGCGCGCGTGGCCGCCGAGGCGGCCGAGGCGGCTTGCGTCGCGGCCCGGCAGGCCCTCGCCGACTGCGAGGAGCGACTCGTTGCCGCGACACCGGGACCGACGACGGTCCAGCCCGGCGCCGACGGCGGCGATCCGACTGGTGCTGGGGCAGCCACCCTCACGGACGCGCTCCGCGCCGGCGCATCACCGCGGATCGTCCGCTTGCTTCGCGGCGACCGCGCTGCGATGCAGGACGCTGTCGCCGCGCTCGGCGGCGACGACCCGACGGAGCGTCGGCGCTGGCAGGTCGCGCTATCGGACCTGATCGACGCGATCCTCGCCGACGCGATCGCATCGTCTGCTCTCGAGTATCCGACCGATCACCCGTTCTGGGGCCCCTTCAACCGGTCGCAGAGCCGGGACATCACCGCCGCGCTCTCGTCGCTCGGGTATCGGTTCGATGGGCTCGGCGGGTGGGTCGATGGTCGCTACCCGTCCCAGCGCGACCTGTCGCTCGCGATGGGCTACGCCGGCCTCGACCCGATGCGGATGCGCCAATGGCCGAACGACGCCGAGACCGCGGAGCTGTTCAGCGACGTGCAGGTCGCGGCCGCCGAGCACCTGGCCGCCGCGGCCGGCGATATGACGCTGGGATCACTCGTGGCGATGCTGGGGCGTCGCGCGGATGGCCTGACCGAGATCTGGAACGCCTGGGGGCGGGTGCGACCGGTCCTCCTCGACGAGTCGTGACCCTCGGTCGGTCCTGACCGGAGCAGTGGTTCGAAGCGCCTAGCCTACGGACTCGCGCGCCGCGTCGATGTCCGCGGCCGCATCGCCGCCCTCGACGACCTCGTCGTCCTCCTCGATCACGATGAGCCTGAGCGCCTCCGCGGCGCCCACGCCGACCGGCGCGCCCTCCTCGGCAGCCCATTCACGGATCCGTTGCTCGAGCTTGGCCGGCTCGCGGATCTGGCTTGCATGCGCAGCGAGCGCGGCCAACTTGCGCTCGACCGTGTCGGTGATGTCGACCCACACGTCGGGTCGCTCCGACCAGAAGAGATACAGGCGGCGCACGACGTGCTTGTCGAGACCGGCGCGGGCCAGGGCCGGGAACGCCATCGGGTTCCTTGCAGCCGGGTAGACCGCATCGACCGCCGCCATGCCCGCGGCGCGGTGGTCGGCGTGGTTGACGCCGCCGCCTCGATGGAACACAGCCTCGGGATCGGTGCAGAGGACGGCGTCCGGCTTGAACGTCCGGATCTCACGCACCAGCTGCTCGCGCAAGGCGAGGTCGTTGACCAAGGCACCGTCCGGCTGGTGGAGGAACGTCACGCCCTCATAGCCGATGACTTCGGCAGCCGCGCGCTGTTCTCGTTCACGGAGCGCGGCGAGCTCGAGCGGATCGGCGAAGGGGTCCTCGCCACCCTGGTCGCCTGACGTGCAGCAAACGAGCCACCCGGCCGATCCGGCGTCGATCCAACGGGCTGCGGTCCCGGCCGGACCGAAGTCTGCGTCGTCCGGGTGTCCGGCGATGACCATGAACCGGGGCGGCCGCCAGTCGTGGGGTTGCCCAGGCGCGGGTTCAGCCACGCGACGCAGCCGGACGATGCACTGACATCACCACGAGCCCGTCGGCGCGGAGTACTCTCCTTGCGGCCCGGATGGCGTGCGCGTACGCTTTGCGGCCGAGGCTTCGCTCGTCTCCCCCCACGAGCGAAGCCTCTTGCATGTCTGGATACCTAGACACGCACGCGGGCGCCGCGATCACGCAGGCGTGGCTTGGAGCTCGTCGAGGGCTGCGAGGACATCCGCCGCGTGGCCCTCGGGCTTGACCTTCTCCCAGACCCGCGCGATGCGTCCCTCGGGGTCGATGAGGAACGTTCGGCGGGCCGTTCCCATGTACGTCTTGCCGTAGTTCTGCTTCTCGACCCACGAGCCGTACGTCTCGGAAGCCTGATGGTCCTCGTCAGCGAGCAACGTGAACGGCAGCCCGAACTTCTCGGTGAACTTCCGCTTGCTCGTGGCGCCCTGGGGACTGATACCCCAGACGTCCGCGCCGCGCTCGGTGATCGTCTCGTTGGCGTCGCGGAATTCGCACGCCTCGACCGTGCAGCCGGGCGTGTCGTCCTTGGGATAGAAGTAGAGGATGGTCCAGCGGCCTCGTTGGTCGGCGAGGTCGTGGATGCTGCCCGTGGCATCGGGCAGTGCGACCCGCGGTGCGGGGTCGCCGACGGCCGGGATGCTCATCATGAGAGCGTAGCAGGGGTCTCCACCACGAGCAGACGACCGGCCGTGAGCTGGACGACGGCCGGGACCGCCGTGCGTCGGTTCGACAAGCCGCGCGAGCGACCGAGGTACAAGGTCTCGCCCCTGAGTGGGTACGCGAGGCCCGCGGTCGTCACGGCGATCGCATCCGTGCCGACCGGCAGGAGCGTCACGAGATCGTCGACGTGGCCGTCCAGCTCGACCGAGCCCGGGTATACGAGCCTGACGCGAGCCTCTGCCGAGATGAGCCGGACGTCGACCCCGCGCAGCTCGGGAAGCGCCAGGAGCGCGAGGTTGGCCAACGCGTGGTCGAGCCGTGGTCCGCCGAGCGCGCCAAGGATCGCGATCGCGGCCGGACGATGGTCGAGCGCCGCTCGCACCGCGAGCTCGGTGTCCGATTCGTCCTTGTCGACCGGTGCGCGATCGACCGGCACCCCCTGCGCCGCGAGCGCCTCGACACCCGCTTCGCCCAGCGAATCGCCGTCGCCGACCCATCGATCGAGTCCGAGCCCGAGCGGTCCTGCATGGCGGGCGCCGCCATCCGCCGCGATGACGTACGGCGCCGACACGGCCCAGCCAGGCCATGCGGCATCGATCGCCTCGCGCGTACCTACGATCCCGTCGGCGAGGACGACCGCTTGCGCGACCCGGGCGGGCGACTCCATAGCCGGATGCTAGCGGGAGCGTCGACGGCCGATGCTAGACTCCCGCCGTGCCAGCCCCGATCGACCATCCCGCCGTTCGCCGCGTCCTGACGGCCGCCGAGCGAAAAGGCATCGATCTCGAGATCGTCGTGTTCGACGAGTCGACCCACACGGCCGAGCAGGCCGCCGTCGCGGTCGGCGGCGAGCTCGGCCAGATCGTCAAGTCGCTTGTCTTCGTGGCGCCGTCGGACGCGGGTCCGGAACCCATCGTTTGCCTCGTCTCCGGACAGAACCGCGTCGACGTCGCTCGGCTCGCCGCCGTCACGGGCGAGCCGGAGATCCGACGGGCGACCGCACGCGAAGCCAACGAGCTCGTCGGGTTCACGATCGGTGGCATCCCGCCGATCGGTTTCGAGCGTGCGGTGCGCGTGATCATGGATCCGGACCTCGGTCGCTACACGACCGTGTGGGCGGCTGCCGGACTCCCGACCGCGGTGTTCGAGGTGCCACCCGCGACCCTCCGGACCCTCGCCAACGCGACGGTCGCACCGATCACCGAGGAGCGCCGTGCGGCGGATGTCGAGGCGGACGCGGCTCGAGCCGCCGCATCCGACGCGTCGCCCGTGGTGGCCGCGCCAGGAGGGCCGCCGATCTCGGACCCGGCCGGCACGGAGGCGACCGCGGAGACCGGACCCGACGACGGGTCGGCCGCGACCCCGCTCGCATCGTCAGGGGCGTGACCGGGACGACCGGACCGGGCCGCGCGGCCATCGAGCCCCGCAACGCGACGATCACCTACCCGGGCGGTCTTCGAGCCCGCTGGCGATGGGCCGGCAGTGGCCAGGCCGCGGCGGTGTTCGCACTCACGGAAGCCGGCGGCGACCTGCTCGATCTCGGCCCGCATGTCAGCGCTGACCCGGACGCTCTGTGTCGGGCCGAGCTGCGGCTTGACGGGCCACGCGGGTCCTGGACCGCGCGGTTCGCATCGACGATCTCGGACGAACCGCGGGCCGTCTACTGGGACACCGAGGGGCTCCTGGTCGTGGCCTACGGCTTCCACACGTTCGGACTGGATGCCATGACCGGCGCGCTCCGCTGGGAGCATCGCTCGGCGACCCCGATCATCGGCCTGTTCGGCTCACCGAGGCTCCGACACGTCCTCGTCCAGGCGGAGATCGAAACGTTCGCCCTGGAACCCGATGGCACGGTCGCCTGGCGGGTGGCGCATTCGGATGTCGTGATCGCGGCAGACCTGATCGGCGGTCGCCTGGTCCTGACCGGCTTCGACGGCCAGGTCAATGCGCTCGACCCAGCCACGGGGCGAAGCGCGACCTGATCCCGAGCGTTCGACACCGCGGCTGTGGACGGGTCGTGGATAAATCGAGCGGCTCGCGGATATTCGTGGATACGCGCCGTTGACCGGCCGGCCTCCGCGCCCGTAGCGTACCGATCAGCCCGGAGGGGCCGAACGATACTAACGGCGGCGATCGCATCAACGCCCACGTGTCGTGGAGGTTCCTTCGGGCCCTTCCATGTCTGGGACCGCCTGGCCCGGCTGGTCCGCGTCCAGCGGCTATAGTCGCCGCCGTGACTCCCCTCCTCCCGATCGTCGTCGGCGTGCTCGCGCTCGCCCTCGGGGTGGCGATCCTGCGCTCGTTCGGGATGCGCTTGCGGGTCGGGCAGATCCTGGCGGTCGCACCCGTCGTGTCGATCGCCGAGGCGCGAGCGTTCGCCGAGGGGCCGCCGCGCTACGTCGCGATCCAAGGCCGCATCGACGCCGCGGACGAGTTCGAGGACGAGGCCCATCGACCGCTGGTGCTGCGTCGCGTTCGGATCCAGCTCGGGAGCCGCCGTGGCTGGCGGACGATCGACGAGCAGCGCGAGGCCGTGGACTTCGACGTGCGCGAGGGGCTCGACGGCATCGCGATCGATCAGCGCGCCCTCGACGACGGGCTCGTCGTCCTGCCGAGGGAGTCGGCCGGCACCGTCGCCGACGCCCCGGACCGAGCCCCCGCTGGCACGCCGGGATCGACGCCACTGCGACTGCGGATCGAACAGGTGTCGTCGGTCGAACATGCGATCGTGGCGGGCGTGCCGGCCATCGACCCGGCCGACGGCACCGTCCGCATGACCGCCGGTCTCGGGCGGCCGCTCATCCTCACGACCCTCGAACGCGACGAGGCGATGCGCGTCCTCGCGGGGGATGCGCCGCGTCGACCGTTCTACGCAGTCATCGCGATGGTGGTCGGCGCGGTCAGCCTCACGCTCGGGATCCTCTGGGCGATCCTCGGCGCCGTCACCGGTTCCGCTCTGGCGGCCTCGCCGGGGCCGAGTGCCGTCGTCGGCGGCGATCCCCGGAGCAGCGGCCAGGGACCCGGCCTCGTCGGCGACCCGCTGACGGCGATCGTGCTGGTCCTCGTCATCGGCGTCGGGGCCGCGCTGGCGACCGCCGTCTACGTGCGGATGACGCGGCGGCCGGCGCACCTGAGGGGACGCCCGGACCTTCGGACTATTGGCAAGAACTGTTAGAACAGTAGCCTGAGGGCCGTGGACTTCACAGTTCTTCCATAAAGGGGATGAGCACACAGCTGCCGCCTCGCCCGATCGACGCGACGCTGACCGTCACCAAAGCGGCGCGACTCCTCGGCGTGCACCCGAACACGGTGCGGGCCTGGAGCGATGCCGGCCGCCTGCGGTTCTACCGCATCAACCCACGGGGCGATCGACGATACCGGCTCGGCGATCTGCAGCGCTTCCTGGCGGTCGCGGAACGGGGAGCTGTCGCACCGCCACGGAGCGCGTCAGCGCTCGGGCGTCGTGGCCTCGTGGCCCGCGACCACGAGCCGCGCCTCGATCCGCTCCAGCTCGAGACGGACGACACGATCCGGCATCGACGCGATCTCGCATTGCTCGACGCGATCGCTCGCGAACCCTTCGGCCCGACGACCATGCAGGGGGATCTCGATCGCGTCGCGGCTCAGCTGCGCGCGACCTCCGATCGATCGCTGGTCGCGATCTGGGAGCGTCGAGGGGAGCGACTCGTACCGATCTCCGTCGCGGTACCACTCGGCGCTCCAGCGCCGCGACTGCTCGAGCTGCCGAGCGGGTTCGGAGTCCTCGGCCAGGCGATCGACTTCGCGACCTCGCGCGCGCGGCGCGGCCCTGACGAGGCGCCTGGCGCGTCCGCGGTCGTGGCAGGCGGCAGCGATCGCGTCACCACCACGGTGCTGCCCGGCGACCGGGAGGAGCTCGCGGCCGCGATCCCGGGTCGCGACGGACCGTGGGGCGCGCTGCTCGTCGTCGCGGGGCCGGGCGAGCGGTTCGACCCTGCCGACCGCGACCTCGACGACGGTGGTCGCGGATGCGCTCGGCGCGATCGTCGGTGTGGTTCGGCGGGAGGAGGATGTCGCCCACCTGCTGCATCGAGCCGAGGCGCTCCGGCGCGTCGCCGCCGACATCGGGAGCGGGCTCGACCTCGACCGGATCCTGGCCGACCTCGTCGGCCACGCGATGGTCCTCTTCGACGGGGATCGTGGCGCGGTGTTCCTCCGCCAGGCGGATGGCAAGGTCACCGCCGAGGTCACCCGCGGGCTCTCCTCCGAGTACACCTCGGCTGTCCGTGACTTCCCCGCGCGATCGCTGCCATCCGCTGCGATCGCCGCACGGCGACCGCTCTTCGCGACGAACTATCGCGACGATCCACGCGGCGTGGGTATCAGGGCCGCGGTCGTCCAGGAGGGCTACGACACGATCTGCACGGCGCCGCTGCTCGACGGCGACCACGTGCTCGGGCTGCTCAACGTCTACCACGACCAGCGCCACGAGTGGACCGGGGACGAGCTCGACACGATCGCCGCGCTCGCGACGCAGGCCAGTGTCGCCATCCGGACCGCGCAGAACTTCGATCAGATGGCGACATTCACCGCGCAGCTCCAGTCGATCCAGCAGCTCGGGGCGCGCCTGAACCACCTCTCGAACGTCGAGCGAGATCGGGCTCGCTATCGGGACCGAGCTGCGGCAGCTGATCGACTACCACAACGTTCGCGTGTACCGGCGCTACGGCGAGGACCTGATCCCGGTCGCCTTCCGCGGGCAGGTCGGCGAGTACGTCGACGAGACGCCCGAACAGCTCCGGGTCAAGGTCGGCGAGGGGATCACCGGCTGGGTGGCCCAGCACCGCATCGCGCAGTACCTGTCGGACGCGAGCGCGGATCCGCGTGCCAACACGATCCCCGGGACCGAGGACGATCTCGAGGAATCGATGCTCCTCGCGCCGATGATGTTCGAGGACGACGTCATCGGCGTCCTCGTCCTCTCGAAGCTCGGTCTCCACCAGTTCAGCGATGACGACCTTCGCCTCCTGGTGATCTATGCGAGCTTCGCCGCCCAGGCGATGGCCAACGCCGACGCCACCGAGCGGCTGCGCGAGCAGTCGGCCGCGCTCGAGCAGCAGCTCGCTCAGCCAGCGCGCGCTGCTCCAGATCACCGAGTCGATCCTGACCACGCTCGACGGTCGCGCCGTCCTCGAGGGCATCACCGACCGCCTCGGCGGGCTCATCGCGTGCGACAACGTCGCGATCGAGGTCCTCGACCCGGTCACCGGACTGCTCAATCGCCGCTGACCGCGCGCGGCGTCCACGCCGATCACTACATGGAGCCATGGGAGCCGGGCGAGACCGGCGTCGCGACGTGGGTCGTGGACCACAACGAGCCGGTCTACATCGACGACGAGCGACACGACCCGCGGGTCAACCATTTCCGCGGCCCGGACGCGGACGATGCGTCGATGGACGGCAGCCTCATCGTCGTGCCGTTGCGCGGTCGGTCGGGCGCGATCGGCGTCCTGACGATGGAGCGCCTCGGCGTCGGCAACACCTTCACGGCGGAGGAGTTCGACCTGGTCCAGCTGTTCGCGGCCCAGGTCTCGATCGCGCTCCAGAACGCCGAGGTCTACCGGGCCGTCGAGATCCGCGCCCAGACCGACGGCCTGACCGGGCTCCTGAACCACGCGACGTTCGAGGACCAGCTCGAGCGCGCCGTCCGAGACGGCGCGCCCTTCGGGCTGATCATGCTCGACCTCGACGACTTCCGCGGCATCAACAACTCGATGGGCCACCAGGCCGGCGATGAGGAGCTGCGCGCGCATCGCGAGCGCCTTGACCGTCGTCCGGTCGCGAGAGCGACCTCGTCTTCCGCTACGGCGGTGACGAGTTCGCGTTCCTCCTGCCGGGCGCCGATGCCGCGGGTGCCCGTCGCCGTCGCGGAGCGGGCGTGCGCCGCTGTCCGCGGTCTCGGCGGTCCCGTGACGGCCTCGATCGGCGTCGCCACGTTCCCGAGCGATGGCGACGACTTCCGCCGATGTCTTGCTCGCGGCCGACCGCGCCTGCTTCGTCGCCAAGCGCGACGGGCGCGACCGGGTCGCGACGGCGGCCGAGGGCCTCGCGCTCGCCGCGGAGTTCCGCCCGCAAGCTCCGACGCCGGTCGACTCCGAGGTGGACGTCGCGAGCTGATCGCCCACGGTGGGATCGGTTCCGGCGACGTTCGCGCCGCGCGGCGAAACGACCGATCGTGCACGGATGTGCGCGACCGGGGACGATGCGCCCATGACGACCCAGCGGCTCGGGTGGCTCGCGGCGTCCGGGATCGCGCTCACCGTGGCCGTCGGGGCGTGCATCCCGACCGGTGCCGGCGTCCCGGCGGGCACGCCCGGGACGTCGAGCAGCCCCAGCGCGGCCGCCATCTCCGCCTCGCCATCGCCCGTCCGGCCCCTCCGCCACGACCGTCGTTCGTCTATCCGAGCCCGACGCCGCTGCCGACCTTCCTCGTCTACACCGTCCGCCCGGGCGACACCCTGACCTCGATCGCTCGCGAGCAGGGCACGACCGCGCGCAGCATCGCGTTCTGGAACCGGCAGCGCTACCCGTCGCTCGACCCCGATTCGCCGCGCTACGCGCCGAACCGGATCGAGGTCGGCTGGGAGCTCCTGCTCGTCCCGGATGTCGAGCTCGACCCCGAGGACCTGCCGGAACCGTCGCCGTCGGACTCGGCCGTCGCCGTCAGCTCCTGGGTCGACCTCCCCGGAGGCGTCCGGCTAGCGAGTCACCCGCCGGCGAGCGCGAGCAGGAACGGGAACACGTACAGCTTCGACGTGATCCCCAGGAATCCCAGGACCGTCATCACGACCAGCAAGCGCGAAGAACCCGAGCAGCACCAGCCGATCCGTGCATGTCGTAGCGGAGCTCGCGCAGCCACGATCGCTGACCCGTGCCGAACGCCCGCAGGTCCATCGCGTCGATCGTGTCCTCCGCGCCGGCGATCGCGTTGACGACGGTCGGCACGACGACCGGCGTCGCGCGCCGCGCACGCGACAGGAACCCGGTCGCCCCGGCCGACCAGTCGAAGCCCGCGGATGCGCTGGGCATCGACGGTCGTCTGGAAATCGGCGGCGAGCGACGGCAGGAAGCGGAAGGTCAGGTCGATGCCGAAGGCGAACTTCTCGGGCACGCCAAGGCGCTTGAAGGCGACGCCGAAGTCGGACGGGGCGATCGCGAACGCGACCGGGAAACCGATGGTCGCCATCGTCAGGTAGCGCATGAACTGGGTCACGGCCAGGCTCAGCGACTCGGCGGTGATCGGCGTGCCGAGGAGCGGCACGGTGAAGAGCAGGTGTCGCCTCGCCGGGCGGCAGCCCTTCGACGTCACCGCCGGAGAAGACGAACAGGTTGACCGATACCAGGAACCCGATGAACACGAACACGAACGCCCAGTTGCGCCGGATGTGGCGCCACGGGATGCCGGCCGAGCGGTAGTAGACGATCGCGATCGCGAGCAGGAGCAGGACGAAACGGTCGTCCCACACCTGCAGGACGGTGAAGATGAAGAGGGCGACGACGAGGATCAGGACGCGGGGGTCGCGGCGGGCGAGCCACGACCCCCGGCCCAGATAGCGCGGGGCGATGTTCACGGACGGCCCCGCGACGCGTGTGCGCTAGCGGCCCAGCTGGGCCTTCACCGGCTCCCAGGCGTAGACGAGGATCGGCACGAGGATGATCGTCCCGATCAGGTCGCCGACGATCACCGGGAGGTACAGGGTCGTCAGGATCGTCCCGACGTCCATGCCCTGCAGGATCGCGTCGGTGAAGACGAACAGGAAGCCGATCACGACGGCGATCGAACCGGCGACGGCGCCGCCGATCGCGCGATCACGCAGCGATGCCGTTGACCCAGCGGCCAGGTAGAGCGGCGCGAGGCCGGCGATCAGGCCGACGAGCCCGTTGGCGATGCTCCAGTTCCAGGACGTCAGGGCGCCCCAGCCGGAGATCTGGTCGCCGATCGCGTTGCCGACGAGGCCGGTGAAGAACCCGACGATCGGGCCGAACGCGTAGCCGAAGAACGGCACGAGCGCGAAGGCCGGGCGGACCGACACGGTGCTGCCGGGGATCGGGATCTGCGCGACGAGCAGGATCCCGTAGAGCGCCGCGCCGATGGCCGAATAGACGATCGTCCGCGACGTGACCTCCCAGAGGTTGTCGCGATCCATGGTTGCAGTCGTCATGGAATCTGTTTCCCTCCACAGAAACAGAGATGCGCACGCAGAGACATCAGGGCTCGGTCAACAGTCCACCTGCCGCGGCCTCCCTTCCAGACCCTCGTCGTCGCGCCGGGTCCTGGGCGACGACCCGCCGCGCCAGCGTCTCGGCGTCGAGGAACCTCCCCTCCGCCGATCCGCTATCGTGCATTTGCCTCGCATCAGCGAGGTGACCCGCAGGTTGCACGCCCTCCAGCGCGTCGTCGTCCGCGATGACCTCCATGGGGGACCCGTCGGCGACGACCCGACCGTCCCGGAACAGCAGGATACGGTCTGCGTGCGTCAATGCAAGGTCCACGTCGTGCGTGACGAGGTACAGGCTTTCGAGCCCCGGGATCGCGGCGACCTCGCGCATGAACCGGTCGCGCCGTCCGGTGATCCTGCCCGGCGGACGGCTCGTCGAGGATCAGCGTCGGTCGGCCGGAGGGCCAGCGCGATCGCCAGGGCGAGCCGCTTCTGCTGCCCGAACGACAGCGCCAGCGGCGGCCGCTCGCGGATGTCCTCGAGGTCGGCGAGCGACGTCCGGCGGAGCACGTCGTCGACGAGCGTCGTCGAAGGTCGCCGGGTCGCGGCCGAGGTTCCGCGGGCCGAACAGCGAGCTCCTCGACGACCGTCCGGGCGAACAGCATCTGGCTCGGGCTCTGGAACACGTAGCCGAAGATCGTCGCGAGCTCGCGCAGTGCGCTTGTCCGCGATCGACGCGCCATCGACGAGGACCGCGCCGCCGGTGACGTCGAGCAGCCGCATCGCGGTCCGGAACAGCGTCGTCTTGCCGCGAGCCGTTCGGGCCGAGGACCGCGACGGTCTCGTCGCGGACCGAGCCGCGCGTCGACGCCGTGGAGGATCTCGTGCTCGCCGATGCGCGGCGGTGACGCCGCGGAACTCGAGCCGCGGCGGGCGCCGTCGGCGGGCCGTCTCCGCGGCGTTCGGCGCATCGTGCGTCGGCGTCGGCGACCGTCGTCGCGGCGACCCGCGCGGCGACCCGGTCGAGCACGACCTCGAACGGCAGCTTGACGGACTCGGGATCGGCGACGCTCGAGGAAGCCCGTCGACCGTCGCCCGAGGTACCGGGTGCGACCCGTCCTCGAGGTAGAGGACCCGATCGGGCCGGAGGTCGAGCGCCTCCTCGACGCGGTGCTCGACGATGACGATCGCGCTGCCCTCGTCGGCGAGGTCGCGGAGGAGTGCCAGCAGCCGTTCCGCGGTCGCCGGGTCGAGGTTGGCGAGCGGCTCGTCGACGACGTACAGCCGCGGCCGCAGCATCAGGATCCCGGCGATCGCCAGGAGCTGGCGCTCGCCGCCGGACAGCGCGCTGGTCTCGCGACCGAGCAGCGTCTCGATGCCCGGCCTGCTCGGCGACCTCGCGGATCCGGTCGCGCGATCTCCTCGCGCGGCGACGCCCAGGTTCTCCGGGCCGAAGGCGAGCTCGGCCTCGACCGTCGCACCGACGATCTGCTTGGCCGGGTCCTGCAGCACCGTGCCGATCGTCCGCGCGATGTCGCGCAGCTTCAGCTCGGTCGTCGGACTGGCCGTCGACCTGCACGCTGCCCGTCAGCTCGCCCGGAGTAGGCGTGCGGGATCAGCCCGTTGATGGCGCGGATCAGCGTGCTCTTGCCGCAGCCCGACGGGCCGGCGACGAGCAGGACCTCGCCGGACGACACGGTCAGCGAGACGTCGCGGATCGCCGGCTCGGTCGCGCGCCGGTAGCGGAACGTCAGACCGTCGACCTCGACGAGCGGGCCCGGGGCAGGCTCCGTCACGGGTCGAGCGCCTCGATGCGGAGCGGGGTGTCGATGGCGAGGCCGAACCGTTCAGCGGCCGACGCCCGGTTCACCGAGATCCCCAGCCCGCCGTAGTCGGCGTCCTCGTAGAGCAGCGGCTCACCGGCGCCGACCTCGCCGAACGTCGAATGCCAGGCGATGTCCAGCGCGCCGGCGATGGACCCGCCGCTGACCCGAAACTTCCGTCCGGGTCTCAGGTCGCCGCCGGCAGCACCCGCGAGATCCGCCGGCTGGCCCGCGAGCCGCGCGTTCCCGAACGAGTCGATGAGCAGCACCCCGGTCTCGAGCGCTCTGCCATCGACGCGCGGCTCCGGGAACGTCAGATCGACCAGGGTCGCCGCGGCGACCTCCGGTCCGACCGTCGCGATCGGGACGCCCGCGGCGAGATGCGCGCCGACCGGCGAGAAGATGTCGCGACCATGGAAGGTCGACGAGACCTTGGTCAGGAAGAGGTCGGCGTTCGGTGATCTCGTGCGCGGCGTCGATCCCACCGAGCACGCGCGCCGCGGGCATCAATAGCCCGTTGTCCGGCCCGACCAGCGCATCGCCCCGGCTGGTACGGATGGCGATCGGGCGACGCGGCGTCCCGACGCCGGGATCGACGACCGCGACGTGGACGCCGATCGGCAGGTAGCCGACCATCCTCGAGAGCAGGAACGCACCGTCGCGGATCGCGTGTCTGCGCACGGTGTGGGTCAGGTCGAGGATGCGTGCGTCCGGGCGCGATCCCCCACATGACGCCGCGGCAGACCGCCGGGCGCGGACTCGGGCCCGAAGTCGGTGAGGAAGGAGATGAGCGGGCCGGCCATCGACGCAGTCGGCGGGGCCGCGCTCAGGCGGCGCGGATGCGCGCTGGTCGATCGAGGGCGAGGCCAAGACGACGCGCGGCGTCACCCTGGTTGTCCGCGAGCGAGAGCTGCCCCTCCGAATCCGACATCAACAGCGACGAGCCGAGCGGGACGCGACCGAAGGTCCGCTCCCACACCGTCCGCTCCTGGATCGGACCCGCGCCGTCGAATGCTGGGAAATCGATGACGAGCTGACGACCCAGCTCGAGCGCACCGATCGCCGCCTCGAGGTCCTTCGCGGTCCCCGCGAGCGTCACGTTGCCGTAGATGAGGATGTGCGTGATCGAGGTGTCGAGCACGCCGTCGGCGACGGTCGGCCGGATGTCGCGGCAGCCGGACGAGGTCATCGATCGGGACGGTCGGCCCGACCTTCTCGAACGGGACGCCGTTGGCGAGGTGGGCCGCCATCGGCGAGAAGATGTCGCGCCCGTGGAAGCTCGAGCTGATCACCGGCAGCATCAGCTCCGGGTTCTCGAGCGCCCGCGCTTCGACGATCCCGCCGAGGGTCTCCGCGGCGGCGATCAGCAGCCCGTTGTCGGGGCCGATCAGGATGTCCCCGCGCGCGACCTTGAGGCCCACGGGCAGGCGCTCCGTCCCGACGCCGGGATCGACGACCGCGACGTGGACGCCGACCGGCATGTGCTTGAGCGCGAAGACCAGCGAGCCGGCGCCGTCACGGATCGAATAGCGCGGCACCTGGTGGTTGATATCGATGATGTTCGCGTCCGGGCTGATCGTGAACATCACGCCGCGGCAGACGGCGGGCGCCGACGGCCCGAAGTCGGTGAGGAACGTGATGACGGGGCGCATCGGCGGATGGTACCAAGCGTGCCCGGCTCGTCGGAGGGCGGCTGTCGCATGTCCGCAGGAAACGCCGAAGCGGCGCCGGGAGGAGGATCGGCGCCGCTTCGACTTGACCGATCGCCGTTCGAAAGAGGGCCGCGTCCGGCGATCGCGGTGGATGCGTGTTCAGTGGAGCCGGGTCGGGCCTCCATCGGAGGAGCCGAACCGACCGGCCTCGGCCATCGCTCGAAGGAACAACAGCTCGTTGACCTGGCGGAGCGACCAGCGGACGTCCGCGATCGGGATCCCGCACAGGAAGGCGGTCAACGTGGCCGCTTCGTCAGGTGCGAAGCCCCGGGTCACGAGGCTGCGGTAGGTCGAGCGGGTCAGCAGTCGACTCGACTCGGCCGGAGCCTCCGTCGAGCTCGCGGATGGCGTCCGGGTCGTGGCCGCGGAGCCACGTCCGACCGTGGACACCGCCCCGTCCGACCGCGCCGACGAAGCGCGGCGAGGCGTTTCCCCGCGTTCCCGTGAACCTCGCTGAGCCGGCCCGGCCATGTCCCACAGGCCCCTCGTGTCCGTTCTGGCCCGCTCCGGACAGCCCGGCGCGGTACGGGCACTCTGGTCCGGAGCGGTCAGGTCGGTCATGACCCATCCGTCATGGGTCGAGCGGTACTTCCGGTGGCGGCCGCGACGCCGCCGTGCCAGCCCGCCGGTGAGCCGGCGCGCCCAGGAGGCGCCGCTCCCGGGATTCGCGACGGCCGCCGGTAGACTCCGCGACGTGCGTGTACGACGGCTGGGGCTGCGGCTCATCGGACTGGGGCTGGTCGGCGCGTGGGGCCTTGCCGCAGCGCTGATCCTCTCGGCGTACCGCCCGGGCGGACCACTCGACGTCATCGTCGGCATCACGATGCTCGTCCCGGTCGGGATCGCCCTCGCGAGCGTCGTGTGGCCGCCGCTGACGCGTCGCCATGTGACGCATGCCGCGATCGTCGCCGTGGGACTGGCGACCCTGCTCGTCCTGCTGCCATCGATCGGCGGCGTGTGGAATCAGCTCCAGGCGCTTGGCTCGCAGACGCTGCTGCCGTCGCTCGAAGCCGCCTACCCCTGGCTGCTGGCGCTCATCGGGACGAGCCTGTACACGGGGTTCGGTCAGGCACGTCGGATGATCGATGGCACGACGGGGCGCCGTCGCCGCATCCGGGTCGGGATGGCCATCGCGGCCGCGCTCACGCTGCTCGCCGGTACGGCGTTCGGCGGTGCGGCGATCGCCAACGAGTTCGCACTGCGCGACCTACAGGGCCCGCAGGTCGCCTCGCGCTTCGGCCCGACCCAGCTCGGCGCCGGGGTCGAACCGCCACCATGCGACGGCCGCCTCGTCGCGGGTCTCACGTCCCACCTGACCGCCCATTTCTCCGGCTCCATCGACGGGCGTCCCATCGGCACGGTCGACCTCACCGGTCAACGTGCGGGTTCCGAGTTCCGGTGGCTCGCATACGTCGCCACCAACCGCGAACTCGGCCAACACGGCCTGGCCCGCCGAGGCAACGATGCGTGGATCCGCACGCCCACGAGCGGTTGGGTACGTACCAAGCTGGATGACGTGATCGACTCGACGCTCGACCTCCAGGCGGTCCGGCAGGCACTCACCCCAGGCGTCCGCGCGGCCGCCGAGGACTACGGGATCGAAGTCATCGAGCGCGCACCGGCTCGGCGCTGTCGCGTGTCGGTCGACGGGCCTGCGTTCCGGGCGAGCTTCCCGCAGGTCGCGTGGCTCGTCGGCGACGACGGTCTCGAGCACTGGCGCGGCCAGCTCGACTACTGGGTCTTCCTCGATGGATCGCTCGGCCAGCTCGCGGGATCGGTGAACGGCGAGGCCGGTGGGCTCGAGGACGAGGCGATCCAGGGTCGGCTCGATGTCTTCCTGACGGCGACGGACCGAGGCCGCGAACCTCGTGATCCAGGCACCGGGGTCATGAGCGCCGACGACGGTCTCGACGAGGAGCCGGGCGTCGAGCGCGAGGAGCGCTTCGGCAAGCGCGACCGCCTCGCCAGGATGCTGCGCGTCGTGGCTGTGCTGCGCGGGCACCCCGAAGGCATCCGCCCATCCGAGATCGCGCGACGGACCGGCGTCGCGACGAGGACCGTCTACCGCGATCTGCGCGCGCTCGAGGAGGAGGTCGGTGTCGCGGTCTGGTCGGAGGAGGGTCGCTGGGGGGTCGTCGGCGAAGAGTTCCTGCCGCCGCTGAAGCTGACGCTCGATGAGGCGATGGCCGTCGTGCTGTCGGCGCGCCTGATGGTCCGGTACGCCGACAAGTACGACCCCGATCTGGCGGCGGCGTTCGAGAAGCTCGAGGAGGTGCTTCCCCGTCCGCTCGCCGAGCACGTCGAACGGACGCTCGACGTCCTGGCGCAGCACCCTCGCGACGCGGCCTTCAGCGAGCGCGTGCACCGCTTGACGCGCGCGTGGGCCGAACGGCGGGTCGTCGCGCTCGAATACGAACCGGCGGCCTACGCGCCGGGTGCGACGGCCCGGCGAGCGGTCGTCCGGCCCTACCTGATCGAGCCATCGCTCCAGACGCACGCGCTTTACCTCATCGGCTGGGACGAGACGCGCGACGCGCTACGGACCTTCAAGGTCGAGCGGATCCGCGACGTGGCCCTGACGCCACGGACCTTCGAGCTGCCCGAGGGCGACGGAGTCGAGGGTGCCCTGCGGCGAGCCTGGGACATCATCGCGGACCAGGCCGCCGACCGAGGTCGTGCTCCGGTTCTCGCCCGCCGTGGCCGCCCGGGTCCAGGAGGCGACGTGGCATCCGACCCAGAAAGTGGAGGTCGGCGACGACGGCTCGCTGACCTGGCGGGCGGTCGTCGCGGGCACCATCGAGATCCGGCTCTGGATCCTGTCGTGGGGTGACGACGTCGAGGTGCTCGCACCGGACTCGCTGCGATTTGACGTTGCCTCGACGCACCGTCGTGCGGTGGCGAGGTACGAGACCACGGGATGACGTCCGCCGATCTGCGGTAGGGTGGTTCACGAACACGCCCGTGATCCCCCACACGGAGGACGTGCCTCATGCACTCCACCCCCGCCCGTCGGCGGCGGCTGGCCATCGCCATGCCCGTCGCCATGATCGCGGCCCTCGCGATCTCGGTCGCAGCCCCCGTCGCGACCGCAACCTCGGTGTCGACTGCCGAGTCATCCGTCATCGGCTGGATCAATGCCGCCAGGTCGGCGCGCGGCCTTGTCCCGCTCAGATACGACACCAAGCTGATGTCGATCTCCGGTCTCCGCGCGAGCCGGATGGCGTCGACGAACGTGATGAGCCACACGGTCAGCGGCAACCTGTCGTCCCAGCTGAGCTCCTACGGCGTCCACTGGTACAGCTACGGCGAGGACATCGGCTGGTCGACCGCCGCGTGGCCCGCCTCCTCGGCACGTTCCGTCTTCCTGGCCTGGATGAATAGCGCCCCGCACCGCGCGATCATCCTGAGCAGCAGCTTCAACTACATCGGCGTCGGCCTCGCATCGCGCGATTCGGGCCGCAAGACGTTCGCGTCGGCGGTGTTCGCAGAGACGACCGACCACACCCGACCCGTCGCGCGCGTGACGCGTGCACACGCGTTCCGGCGATGACGTCCGCTGGTCGTGGGCCGGCTACGACCCGCGCCTTCAGACACACACGGCGGGTCTGGCCCACTACGACGTGGCGTACCGCGTAGGGCTCGGGGGCTGGTACACGTTACGCAACAACACGACCCAGACGTCACTGACCCTCGCCAACAGACCGTCGGGCTCGTACTCGATCAAGGTGCGGGCCAACGACCGTCGTGGCAATGTGGGCGCATGGAGCAGCGAGTCGCGTATCTGGGTCCCCTGACCCACCGATGAGGCGGCACCCGTTCGCCGCCGTCAACCTCATCAGCGACCCGATCCACGGGTACATCGAGCTCACCAAGCGGCTGACGGCTTCCGAGTCGTCGGCCGCTGGTCTTCCCCCGGAGGATGTCGCCGAGGAGGACCTCCTCGATACGGCGTGGCTGCAGCGGCTGCGCCGGATCAGCCAGCTGCAGAGCGCTCGCTGGGTCTTCCCGACCGCCGAGCACTCCCGGTTCACCCACGGCCTTGGCGTCATGCACGAAGCTGGACTCTGGGCGCGGTCGCTCTACCCGAGCCTGCGCACTGCCCTTGTCGCGACCGGTGAGCAGGCGATCCCCTCGGAGGGTCTGGTCACCGAGACGATGCGGATGGCGGGCCTGCTCCACGACGTCGGGCACGGGCCATTCGCCCACTTCTTCGACGACCACGTCCTTGCGGCGTTCGATGCGCCCGCCGATCCGCGCCGCCCGGGTGCGAAGCGTCTGACCCACGAGGACCTGAGCGGCGCGATCATCGGCGAGCTCGGCTCGCTGTTGCGGGGCCTTCGCCGAGCGCCGGGGGCCGTCGCCGAGCGCGATGCCTTGCGCGACGACGAGTCGATCGATCCGGCGTGGGTCGCGTTCCTCATCGCGAAGCCGGCCCTCAACGATCCATCGATGCCCAGGTGGGTCCGCTGGCTCGCCCCGCTGCTGTCGGGCGTGTTCACGGTCGACAACCTGGACTACGTGCGCCGCGACGCGTACCTGACGGGCGTCACGGCCGGACCGGTCGACGTGGAGCGCCTCCGGCGCTACACGTTCATCTCGAGCGAGGGACTGACGCTGTTCGAGCCGGGTCTCGGGGCGCTCGAGATGTTCCTGAGCTCCCGACGCTTCATGTACCAGCAGGTCTACTTCCACCGCACGGTCCGCGCCATCGACCTGGATCTGGCCGAGGTCTTCGGACCGTCGATCCGGGCGATCTTCGGCGATGGGTCGCCGGCCGACCGATTGGCGGCGTACGCCGACCTGGACGAATACGCGCTGCTCCACCAGGCCGCCCGCTGGGCGCGCGGCCTCGATGTCGTCGCTGACGACGCCGCGGATCCGGAGCCCGGCGACGGGCGCGTCCGGCAGCGACTCGCGGACGCGTGGCGGGCGATCCTCCTCCGCCAACCGACCTGGCGCTCCGAGGCCGAGGTTCGCGCCGAATACGAGGCCGGCGAGCCGCCACGAGACGTCGTCTCGGCACTCGGCGAGCCCGACCCCGGTCGGATCGCGATCGACCTGGCGGTCGTGGATGCCCGGCCCGCCGACGCGACCGCCACCGACCGTCTGCTGGCACTGGAGGGTCGCGACGGGCATCCGATGTCGCTGTCGGCGGCCCTCGCGTCGATCCCGGCGTACTGGCTGGTCGGCCGGCGCTACCGACGCCGGGACGGATAGCGGGCAGCGCGCAGCAGGGCGGCGCGCTGCCAGGGCCGCGCGAGGCGCTAGGGCGTCGTTGAGGCGCTCGGCTTGGGCTCGGCGACGTGCTGCGGGATCACGAGCAACGGGTCGATCCGCGCGATCTGGGCCCCCGGGACCTTCATCCGCTTCACGACGTCGGGCTCGATCGCAAAGGTCGTTGTCTCCAACGGGCTGAACAGCCCGTAGTGGAGGTGGCAGCCTGAAGCACGCCCGGTCATCCCTTCGTAGCCCAGGAGCTGACCGGCCTTGACGGTCTGACCCTTCTTCACGACGACCTTGCTGAAGTGCGCGTAGATGCTGCGATACCCGTTGCCGTCGTCGATGACGACCGTGATCGGCAGGGTTCCCCACAGGTGCTTGCGGTCGAGTCGCGCGAAGTAGGGCTTGAGGTTGCCGACCCACCCGATCTCGGTGTCGAACCGACGGCTCGCCGCCAGCACCGTGCCGTCGTGGGCGGCCTTGATGTGGTCGCCACAGAACGTCGCGAGGTCGACGCCGTCGTGGAACGCCTTGCCTTCGACGAGGCGCGATCCCCACGGCGACGGCCCGAACGGCAGCGTGAGCCGACCGTGCGGCAACGGCGAGCGGTAGCCCACGAGCGTCTCGGGCGGCGCGGGCGTCGGCGGGAGCGACGGGGTCGCCGACGCGCTCGGCGTCGGGCTCGTCGTCGCTTCGGTCAGCGATGGGACGCTGGGCGAGGGCGTGGCCGTCGCGCGGACAGCGACCTGACCGGGTGTCGCGACCGCCCCCTGGACCTCGCCGACACGACCTAGCGGCAGGTTCGCCAGCGTCGCCGCGATGCCCGCGGTGACGCCGACCACGACGACCAGGCTCGCGGCGCGGCGGACCCGCCGTCGACGGCGGCTGCCATCGCGTTCGTCGAGCGGGCGCGGGAGGTTGGCGAGCGGGCCCGGCTGGCGGCCGGAGTGACGGGACCCGGGCATGGGCCGTCATGGTATGCGAACCTGACCGGGACATGGCTGAGACGACGACACGACCGCCCTTGGACGCACCCGCGTCCGCCTATGACCGCACCTGGATCGCCGACCACCTCGCTGAGGAACGACAGGCGAGCTCACTCCTCGGCGAGATCCGCGAGGTCGTCTTCGGGCTCCAGGACGGACTGGTATCGACCCTCGCGGTCGTCGCCACGGTCGCGGGTGCATCCGGCCAGGCGTTCCCAGTCGTCGTCGCGGGCATCGCCAGTGGCCTCGCCGGCGTGTTCTCGATGGCGGCCGGCGAATACATCGGCAGCAAGAGCCAGCGCGAGATCTTCGATGCGCAGATCCACGAGGAGCGTGACGAAGTCGCGGAGCGGCCAGGCGAGGCCGAGGCCGAGGTCGCGTTCATGCTCGCAGAGGAAGGCCTCCCCGAGGAGGAGGCACAGCGCATCGCGACGATGATGGCGCGCCACCCCGAGGTGTTGCTGCGGACGATGGTGACGCGCGAGCTCGGGATCCAGGTCGACGACCACGGCGGGAGCGTGCTGCGCGGCGCGCTGTTCATGGGTACCGCGTTCGGACTCGGCGCGTTCGTGCCGATCCTGCCGTTCCTCCTGGTGCCGATCGCGATGGCGCTACCGATCGCGGTCGTCGCGACGGGTCTCGTGCTCTTCGGGATCGGCGTCGTGAAGAGCCGCTGGACCCACCGGACGGCGTTGTCGTCCGGGCTCGAGGTGCTGGTCCTCGCCGCGTTCGCGGGGATCGCGGGCTACCTCTTCGGCACGGTCCTGCCGAGCCTGCTCGGGGTCGCCGGGATCGTCAGCTAGGCGATCGCAGGCCCCACCGTCAGGCCTTGAACGTCCCGGTCAGCCGGGCTTGGGCGAGGACATCGGCTGCCTCGAGAGCGGCGCGAACGGCCTTCCCGTCGGGGTGCCCGCTCAGCCCCACCGGGGCGGCGAGGGCGTAGAGCGTGAAACGGTAGTGGTGCGTGCCGGAGGGCGGGCACGGGCCGCCGTAGCCGACTTTCCGGAAGTCGTTCGTCCCCTGCTGCGGGCTACTCGCTCCGGGAGCGACGCCCGCCGGTGATCGGCCGTCCTCGGCCGGGACGTCGAGCACGGACCAATGGACCCAGTCGCGCCCGTCGGGGTCGTCGACGAACAGGACGAGCGCCTTGGCCCCGGTGGGTACGCCAGCCCACGCAAGAGGCGGTGAGATGTTCTCGCCATGACAGGAGTACTTCGCAGGGATCGGATCGCCGTTCGCGAACGCCGACGACGTCAATGTCATCCGAGCGTCGGATGCGGTCGGGCTGGTCATCACGCTGACCTCCGCAGATGGTGAGCTGCCGTTCGCCACCGGGCTGGCCGACGTGCCCGGTCCGGCGGCCGTCACGATCGGCGTCGAGGTCGGCGGCGGCGCGGTCGCCGACTGGCCGGAGTTGCAGCCGCCCTCGAGGACGGCGGCGATCGCGATGATGGCGACCGAGGACCGACGGACGTGGCGCAGGCCGCGGGGCGACATGTCGGGTCGAGGATGCGCCCGTCGTCCGACAGTGGCAAACGCCCCTCGCCGGACGTCGGGCTAGACTCGGCTAGCCCAGTCGCTCGCTGAGGTGGATATCGACGATGTCGCCCTCACCTTTGTCGATGACGTCGCGGACGTCAGCCTTGATCGCCAGCTTGTGCGTGCCGTCACCGAGCGGCATGAACGAGCTTCGGAACGGGTGCCCGTCGATCGTGCCGGCGACCTTGACCAGACCGCCCGTCCCGAAGAACGCACGGCTCCAGTCGGTCACGACATAGGTCCAACCACCCTTCGCAGGGCTCTTGACCAGCGTTCCCTGGAACGACTTGTCGAGCCGACCGGTGTTCGGTCATGACCGGTCCTCGATGATGTAGAAGCGATTCCCGTCCGGATCGTCGAAGGCGAACATCGGCGGGACGTCGGGCCATTGCAGCAGCTCGCCGACGGCGACGCCGGCATCCGCCATCGCGGCGCGGGCGGCCGACGCGTCCGGCGCGGTGAAGCGGATACCGGTGTCGGTGCCGACGTCATGCGCGTCGTCGGTCGCGTTGAGCGCGATCGATGTGCTCGCTCCGGGGGGTGCGACCTCGATCCAGCGTGTCGTCGGACTGGTCGGCGCATCGAGTCGCTTCTCGAAGCCCAGCGTGTCCGTGAAGAACGCAAGCGCGCGGTCCTGGTCACTCACGTCGATCGAGATCGTGCGGACGTCCGTGATCGTGGCCATGGTGGATCTCCTTTCACCCCTGGTCGTACATCAGGGAGCCAGGGGTGGTCAGCTGCTGGCCCGATTCGAGCCATGTCTTGAGACCGGAGAGGATCATCGGCCAACCGCCGTAGATCTCCTCGGGCGCTCCCTCCCGGAGCTGGTCGTGGGTCACGATGAGCCGGCACGAGTCGCCGACCGGTTCGATCTCCCAGGTCACCCGGGAGGTCGCCTCGGCTCTCGCGGCGTCACTCCAGAGCACCTTCATCGACTGCACGAGCTTGCGCGGCGGGTCGACGACGAGGTTCTCCCCCTCGGCGAGCGCCGCCTCCGAGCTCGGGTGGGTGAGCTGGTAGCCGGAGCCTTCCTGCCAGTCGGACTGCGCGCTCACGCCGAAGTGGTACTTCGCGCGGATCGCGGGATCGATGATCGCCTCCCAGAGGCGCTCCGGTGTCGTGCGGATGTAGATCTCGAACACCTTCTCCATCGGCAGCTCCAGTTCGCGCTTGAGGCCGGTGAGCCCGGCGGCCCACGGCGCCGTGTACTTGCTCACCCAGCGGTCGTGGATGAGCTGGATCGGGACGGCATTGAGGAAGTGCAACTTCTCGCGGCCACGCCGTTTGGTGACGACGAGACCGGCGTCCTCGAGAAGGCGGAGGTGCTTGGCGACGCCGACGCGCGTCATGCCGTGACCGGCGCTCAGCGAGACGAGCGTCTGGCCGTCGTGCTCCGCGAGCGCGTCGAGCAGGGCGCGACGCGTCGGGTCGGCAAGGGCGCGGAAGACGTCATCCACGCCGTCGATAATAGGAAACCAAATGGTTTCCTGTCAAGCCTCCCGGGAAGCGGCGCGGATGGCGCTGAGGACACGGTCCGGTGTGGCCGGGAGATGGTCGATCCGGACACCGGTCGCATGGCGGATCGCGCCGAGGATCGCGGGCGCCGTCGGGATGAGGGCAGGTTCGCCGACGCCCTTCGCGCCGTAGGGACCGGCCGGCTCCGTGTCCTCGACGAGGATCGTCTCGATCGGCGGGATGTCGCCGATCGTCGGGATCAGATAGTCGTGCAGGTTGTCGGTGCGGCCGGCGACGTACTCCTCCATCAGGGCGAACCCAAGGCCTTGCGCGATCCCGCCGTGGATCTGCCCCTCGACGAGCATCGGGTTGATCGCGCGTCCGACGTCATGAGCCGCGACGACCTGTCGCACGACCGTCGTCCCGAGTTCGACGTCGACATCGACGACTGCGATCTGCGCGCCGAACCCGTACGTCTCGTATGGCACGCCCTGCCCGTCGGCGTCGAGCGGCGTCGTCCGCGGGTCGTAGCTACCCTGCCCGACGACGATGCAGCCGTCCTGGTCTTCGGGTAGCGCGGCCAGGTCCGGACCGGCGGTCTCGATCCGCCTCAGGAGATCGGCCGCAGCGAGGCGCGTCGCATTGCCCGACACGAACGTCTGCCGCGACGCCGAGGTCTTGCCGGCATCCGCCGTGCGATCGGTGTCGCCCATCACGAGATCGATCACGCCCAAGTCGACGTCGAGGGCATCGGCCGCGATCTGGCTCAGGATCGTGGCTGAGCCCTGACCGATGTCCTGCGCGCCGCTGAACAGCACGTACCGACCATCGCGTCGGAGGCCGATACGGATCGTCGACGGGTTGGGAAGCGAGGTATTCCCGATCCCGTACCACATGGCCCCGATGCCGACGCCGCGCCGCATCGGCGTCCCGGCGGCCGACGCCTCGTCGTTGAGACGATCCGCCTCGGCGAGCGCCTCGTCCCAGCGAGGACGCAACGCCTCGAGGCACGGCGCGAGGCCGGCGCTCGCCTCCAGCAGCTGGCCGGTCGCCGTCGTCGAGCCCGCCCGCAGCGCGTTGCGCAGTCGGATCTCCAGTCGATCGATCCCGAGGCGCTCGGCGACGTCGTCGAGCAAGGCCTCGTGGACGACCGCCGCCTGGGGCACGCCGAACCCGCGGAACGCTCCGGAGATCGGGCCGTTCGTATGGATCGCTCGGGTGGTCGCTCGGACGGCGTGGATCTCGTATGGGCCGGCCGCGTGGACCGGGACGCGGTTGGCGACCGTCGGACCCCACGACGCGTACGCCCCGGTGTCGAAGTCGCCGTGGAAGTCGTAGGCCGTCATCCGGCCATCGGCGTCGGCGCCGAGCGTCGCGGTCATCACCGCCGGGTGGCGCTTCGTCGTCGACCGCATCGACTCGGGACGCGTGAAGACGCAGCGGACCGGGCGATCCAGGACCCACGCCGCGACCGCGACGAGTGGCTGGACGGCCATGTCGAGCTTGCCGCCGAAGCCGCCACCGCACGCGGTCGGGACGATGCGGACCGCCTCAGGCGCGATGCCGAGGACGAGCGCGACCTCATCGCGATCCATGTAGGGCGTCTGGGTCGAGACGACGACGGTCATCCGGTCCCCGTCGCGTACCGCGTAGCCGGCTTCGGGCTCGATGTAGGCATGCTCGACGTGGCCCGTCCGGAAGGTGCCGGTCGCCGTCACGGCCGCGGTCTCGAGGGCGCTCGCGACGTCGCCGCGGGCCACGCGACCGGCGGTCAGGACATTGCCGGGTGACCCTTCGTGGAGCTGCGGCGCCTCGCCGTCGAGCGCCGTCGTCGGGGTCGAGCAGCGGCTCCAGCGGCTCCCAGGTGATCGGCAGTTCGTCGTCCCGGATCGCCGCGATCGGTCGCGGCGTCGCCGACCAGCGCCGCGACCGGCTCGCCCCGATATCGGACGTACCCGTCGGCGAGCGCCGGCTGGTCCTTGCCGGTCGCGTAGATGCCGTAGCGGTTCTGGCCCGGGACGTCGGCCGCCACCAGGACCCGGACGAGCCCGGCATGGGCGGCGTACAGCCGGTCGAGCGTCGCCGATCGTGAAGCGCGCGTGGGCGTGCGGCGAGCGGACCGCCCGCAGGTGCAGCACGTCGGTCGGGCGCCTGGTCGGCGCCGAAGACGCTCCTTCCGGTGACCTGGTCCGCGCCGTCGACCCGGCCGATCCGCGCGCCGACCGCCGCACCGGCCGGCGGGAGCGGCACCGGCGTCGCTGCCATCGACCGACGTGACCGCCTCGACGATCTTGCGATAGCCGGTGCATCGGCAGAGGACGCCGCCCAGCGCGTCGAGGACCTCGGGCTCGGTCGGATCGGGTCGTGTCGAGAGCAGGGCATCCGCCGCCATGAGCATCCCGGGCGTGCAGATCCCGCATTGCGCACCGCCGCACCGCACGAACGCGGCCTGGACCGGTGCCAGCTCCCCATCCGCGCAAGCCCCTCGACCGTCGCGACGTCTCGCCCATCGACCTGGCCCGACGGCGACGAGGCAGGAGCAGACGGCCTCGCCATCGAGTCGGACCGTGCAGGCGCCGCAATCGCCGGCATCGCAGCCCACCTTCGTACCGGTCAGCCCGAGGTCGTCTCGCAGAGCACCTCGCTCAGCCGGCGGATCGGCGGCGCGGTCGACCGTGACGGATCCTGCCGTTGACGCGGAACGTCGTCACGCCATCAGCTCCGAGACCGCCCGCCGGACCAGCGTCAGTCGCGACGTCGCGTCGATACGCCGCCGGTCCCGCGGACGTCGTCGATCGGCGCCAGGCCGTCGAGGTCCGCGGCCGCGATCGAGGCGCGCGAGCGATCCGGCGACGCCGGCTGCCCCGACGAGCCGCGCCTCTGCCGCCTCGATCCGCGCCGGGACCTCGGAACAGGCCCCGACCACGATCCGCGCCGACGCCACTCGCCCATCCGGGGCCGACGTCGACCACCGCGGCCACGCTCGCGATCGAGATGACGAGGTAGGCGCGCGAGCCGAGCTTGAGGAACGTCGACCGGGCGCTCGGCGACGGCATCGGCACGAGCGATCGCGGTCGACCAGCTCGTCCGGACGTCGGATCGTCCGGCGGTTGCCGATGACGAACTCGCCGACCGGGACCTCCCGGCGACCGTCGGCCGACGCCAGCTCGACACGCGCATCGAGCGCCATCAGGTTCGGCAGTCCGTCGGCGGCCGGCGAGGCGTTGCAGAGGTTGCCCGCCGAGCGTCCCGCGGTTCTGGATCTGGACGCCACCGATCGAGCGCGCCGCGGCCTTCAGCCCGTCGAATGCCGCCGGCAGCTCTGCCCGGACCAGGTCGGTCCACGTCGCGAGGGCCGGGATCCGGACGACGCCGTCCGTCGATGGCGATCGCGCGAAGCGACGGCAACCCGGTGACATCGAGGATGTCGTCGGCGATCGGACGACCGACGTTCGCCGGATACACATCGGTGCCGCCGGCGAGCATCGTCCACGGCCGGTCGGCGAGCGCGGCGAGCGCCTCATCGAGGCTGGTCGGACGCAGGTAGTCGGCCATGGCGGACTCAGTCGCGAAGGCGCGGCAGGACGTCGCGACGCGATGCGCTCGAGGGTGGCCGACGTCCCAGTCGAGCGGGTTGAGGATCACGTGCTCGACCCCGCCGAGCGCCTCGACCTTGCCGCGGATCCGCTCGGCCAGCGCTTCCGCCTCGCCCAGCAGGTAGAACTCCTGCCAGTAGTCGAGGTCCATGCCGGAGAAGACCCGGAACCGCGAGCGCGGCACTCTCCGGCGACTCGCCCGGACGCGAGGACGTGGATGAAGTTCGAGTAGACCTTGGTCATCTCGTCGGGGTCGCGCCCGAAGCCCGCCATCTCCTCGCGGATGATCGCCCAGTCGCCGGCCACCATCTCGGCCGTCGCCGACGAGTGCGGCACCCACGTCGAGGCGTACTTCGCGATCCGCCGGAGCACCGGCCGGATCGTGTCGACCGCCTGGCCGTAGATCTTCTCGGACGGCTGCGTCCCGCCGCCGATCCAGATCGGCGGGTGCGGGCGCTGGGCCGGCTTCGGGTCGATCGTCAGGTCCTCGAACCGGTAGAACTGGCCCTCGTACGTCACGTCGTCGCCGGCCCACAGCGCCGTGATCGCCTCGAGCATCTCGTTCATCCGACGGCCGCGCTCCTTGATCGGGATGCGCAGCGCCGCGAACTCGCCCGGGTGCCAGCCGACGCCGACGCCGAGGATCGAGCGCCCGCCCGACAGCATGTCGAACGTCGCCCACTCCTTGGCGAAGGCGACGGGGTCGCGGAACGGCAGCACCAGCACCAGCGTGCCGAGCCGGATCGTCCGCGTGACGCCGGACAGCGCCGACAGCAGCGAGATCGGCTCGAGCCAGGTCGTCCGGTAGGCCGGCGGCGCGACGAGCAGATGATCGATGAGCAGCGCGCTCTCGAACCCGAGGTCCTCGGCGCGCCGCAGGTACGCGCCCATCTCGGCGAGGCTCGCCGTATCGGGGCCGAGCGCGAAGCTGGGCAGCCGCAGGCCGAAGCGCATCAGTGCCCGCCTCCGCCGACCGCGGCGCCCTTGACGACCTCGCGCCATCGCGACCGGCCGGCGGCGTGTTCCGGCTTCGACCGATGAGCGGCACGCCATCGACCAGCACCATCGAGACGCCCGGCAGGTCGCCGTTCGCCAGCGCCTCGAGCGCCGTGGACCCGACCGAGCCCGACGGGCGCGTCGACGATGCACGAGGTCCGCGGCCTTGCCCGGCGCGATGACCCCGGTGTCGAGGCGGTGGACCCGGGCCGTGTTGCCGGTCGCGAACGCGACGACGGTCTCCGGCGCGACGTCGCCCAGCGATGCAAGGTGGGCCATCAGCCGCAGGATGCCGAGCGGCACGACGCCGGTCCCCGACGGCGCGTCGTTGCCGAGGATCACCCGGTCGAGCGCGCCGGCCTCACGCGCACGCGCGAGCGCGTAGAGCGCCGTCCGCCCGTTGCCGCAGTGGACGAGCTCCAGCGCGATGGCGCCGTCGCCGTCGACCAGCCGATCGATGTCGGCCTCGGACAGCGACGTCGTGCCGCCGTTGATGTGGCCGGCGATGTCGGGCTTCGCCTCGAGCACCGCGTCGGCGCCGATCGCATTCGAACCCGGGATCGACGGGCCGCCGGTATGGAACGTCGAGACCATCCCGTGGGCGCGCGCCCAGCGCGACCATCGGTGCGGCATCGGCGCCGGTCTTCACCGACCCGAGGCCGATCTCGCCGATCAGCTTCACGCCGCCGGCGGCCATCTCGGCGAAGTCGGCCTCGACCAGTCCCTGCTCGAGGATCGGGGCTCCGGCGCGGACCTTGACGCCGCCGGGCCGGAAGCCCGCGTAGGCCTTGGCGACGGCGATCGCGAGCGCCTTGAGGCCGACGACGTCCTTGGGCCGGCCGGGGATATGCGGCTCGCCGGCGGAGATCATCGTCGTGACGCCGCCGTGGAGCGACGACTCGATGAAGTCGATCGTGCGCTGGCGCGGCGTGAAGTCGCCGACGGTCGGGTGCGCGTGCGAATCGATGAGACCGGGGATCACCGTCGTCCCCTTCGCGTCGATGACGGTGTCGGCATCGCGCGCTGCCAACGCGCGCACCGACCGCCTCGATCCGGCCGTCGACGATCGAGATGAGTCGCCGTCGATCAGCGGCGTGCCGATGTCGCCGGAGACGATCTGGCCGATACCGGTGATCAGCGTGCGCATCGGCGGCCGGGCCTAGTGCAGCCCGTCCTCGCCGACCGCGTCGGACGCGGCCAGCCCGCCGATCCGCGCGTGCGGTCGACCGGCGCTCGTCACGGCCAGGGCGAGCAGCAGCTCGTCGGCGCCTGGCGCGTCGGGCACCGAGATCGTCGACCGCGTCGAAGTGCGAGCGGACGAGCATCGCCTTGATGTGATGGACGGGGATGTCGAGCGTCGCGCCCATCGCCGCCCGCTTCTTGACGGACGGCAGGATCGACACGCCGCCCGTGCGCGACGCGCGTCGGCGCGCCGAACTTCGGATGGAGCACCGCGGCGACATGCTCGAGCTCGCCGTGCTCGCCGACGATGCCGCCCTTGCCATACGCCTCGACCGGCTCGCCGAGCGCCTCCTGGCAGCGTCGCGTCAGCTCGTCGCCCATCTGCTCGCCGAAGTCGATCAGCTCGGCCAGGTCATCGGACCAGCGGCCGGCGTACGGGTTGGCGCACGACGGCCGCGACCGCAGCGCGACGTAGCGGCTCGCTCGAGCTCGCGCTCGCCGTCGAACAGGATCTCTTCGCGGAACGTCACCCACTTCCGGATCCGGATCGCCACAGCTGCCTCCTCCGCCTGCTGAGTCGTCCTCGCAGTATGCCGCCTGACCCCTTGCCCACGTGGACCGACGTGGTGTACACCGCGGACCGAGGAGGTCTCGCATGATCAAGGTCGACTACACGGTCCCGATCCGGCGCGAGCCCGACAGAGGTCTACGACTACGTCACCGACGTCGAGCGGATCCCGGAGTGGCAGCACGTCGCCGGCGTCCGCAAGGTGACGAAGCACGATCCCGGGCCGCTGCATGTCGGCAGTCGATTCACGATGGAGCGAGCGTCGCGCGGCAATGTCGCGTCGATCGACGCCACCGTGACAGCGCTCGAACCGAGCCGTCGCTTCGACTTCCACACGGTCGACAACGACGGGTTCGTCGGTGACTTCTCGACGACGCTCACGGCCGGGCGACGGATCACCGACCTCCATTGGTCCGTCCGCATGGAGCCAGCCGGCCTGATGTTTCGCCTGCTCCAGCCGATGATCGCGCGGGAGATCCGCAAGTCGGCGAGCGCCGACTTCGCCGAGTTGCGCGCGAAGCTCGAAGGCGGTGCCGCAGGCGGCGCGATCTAGGGTCGACGACCGCCAGCAAGGACCTCTCGAGCACGGTGTCCGGCGACCTCGCGTAGGATGGCGGCCCGTCCAAGAGGTCGCCACATATGTCTGCTCCCGTCCAGCCCGGGTCCACGTTCCGCCGGCTCTTCGCGTGGCCTCCCCGCCCGTTCCCGGCGAGGCAGGTCGCGATCGTCCGGCTTCACGGTCCGATCGCCGGGGGCGGGCGCAGTGCCGAGTTCGTCGAGCTGTTGCGGCACGTCCGCGAGTCATCGAAGGTGCCGGCGGTCGTTCTGGACATCGACTCGCCCGGAGGCTCGGCGACGGCGTCCGACGACCTGTTCCTCGCGATCCAGCGACTTGCCAAGGCCAAGCCGGTCGTCGCCGCGATCCGTGGCGTCGGCGCGTCCGGTTCGTACCTGGCGGCGCTCGGAGCGCGGCGGATCGTCGCGAACCCGACGGCTGTCGTCGGGTCGATCGGCGTGATCTCGGTCTCGCCGCACCTGCCGGCCCTGCTGGAGCGGATCGGTGTCTCGGTCGCTGAGACCCGGGCAGGACGCCTGAAGGGGATGGGTTCACCCTGGCGCGAGGACACCGACGAGGAACGCGCGAAGGAGCAGGCCCTGGTCGACGGCTTCTACGAGGCGTTCGTCGACCGTGTCGCCGAGGGACGCGGCCTGCCACGCGAGCGCGTCGTCGAGGTGGCGACCGGCGAGGTGTGGCTCGCGAAGCAGGCGGTCGAGATCGGGCTCGTCGACGAGATCGGCGATGTCGAACGGGCCGTCGAGGTCGCCGCCGAGATGGCCGGCGTGCCGGCCCGTGGGGCACCCGTGAGGCTGCGCCGACCGTTCTTCGCGCGGCTGGTCGATCGCTTCGCGATGCGGTTCGCCGCATCGATCGCCGACGAGGTCGAGCTGCGCACCTGGAACCGGTACCGCTTTTAGGGACCGCGGATCGAGCGCTGTATCATCCGCGGCGTCCGCCCGTAGCTCAGTGGATCAGAGCGACTGACTTCGGATCAGTAGGTCGGGGGTTCGAATCCCTCCGGGCGGGCCAGGATCCACGCACGAACCACGCCCTCGGGAAATCCCGAGGGCCTTTGATTTGGTTGTTCGTACTGCGCCGGGACCAGGTCGCCCGGGGCGTCAACGGGCGGGTCGAGGATCTGGCAGGTCCCGCTTCACGCTGAGAGTCGAGATCCGGATCCGCGGACGCAAGGCCAGATCCTCGCGGCCGTACCGCGCCGCGACGATCAACGCCACGATCCAGGTGGCGAGCGGATACAGGAAGGTCGCAGCACCCGCCGACGCGAGCGCTGCGGGTACGAACGCTGCGAGATTGACCGAGGCGTGGAACAAGATGACCACGATCAGGCTGCCACGGGTCTGGTTGAACAACCATGTGAACAGGATCGAGAGCGCGATCGTCCACACGACGAAGGCGATGATGGCAGCCGCCGCACCAGCCCCGGCAGCGGTTGCGTGCTGACCGGTTCCCAGCACGAAATAGAGAGGCACATGCCACAGGCCCCAGATCACCCCGAGTAGGACGCTCGCATCGAATGCGGCCCGCTTCGCCTGCAGGCGGGGCAACAGGAACCCGCGCCACCCGAGCTCTTCCTCGAGGGGTCCGCCGAGAAACAACACGCGCACGAACTCGACCACGAGCCCGCTGGCCGCCAGCAGCGTGATGGCAGGGGGAGGCGAACCCAACAACGCAACGGACGCCGCGATCGCAATACCGACCATGCCGAGTGGCAGAACCAAGGCGACGAGCGCCGATCGTGGCGACACGAGCCTGGGCGAGAAACCATGAAGGAGTCGCCGGATCTCGCTCCCCCCGATGACGAGCGCGATGATGACCGCCGCGATGCTGGGACCGGCGGTCGCGACGATGTTCGATATCAGACCCGTCGTCGTGGCGATGCTCACCGAGCCAGCGATCATCGCGAACCAGATGGCCCATGAGATCGCGAACGTCAACGCGAGGAACGCTCTGACCGGATCCTTGGTCACGATCGGGATCCCTTTCCTGGAGGTCAGAGCACCGGGCGAGGTGCCTTCAGCAGCCGCATTCGCGGCACGGGCCGACCACCTCCCCCAGCAAGGACCCTCCGCATCAGATGGCTTGCGCGAATGTGTGGTGTGACCAGCCGGCGGACATTACCGTTCGTCATCAGCCGGGTCACGGCGAGCGTGGATCGTCGCCTCTTGGCCTGCGACGGGGTAGGGTCGGGTCACCGGGACCCGAGCGGCCCGAATTGCCAGCGTGCGGGTCCTCGCGCTACAGCCGTCCGAGCACCATGCCGATGACCAGGATGATGCCGAGCGTGTTCAGGGAACAATGGACGACCATGCCGAGGTACACGTTCGCCTTCCAACGCACAGCGTAGACGGTAGGACCGAAGCCCAAGATCCTCCCGAGCACCTGCCACGGCGACCAAAAGTGGTACAGCGAGAAGAGGCTGACGTTGACCAGCGGTGCCCAACGGCCCATCCATTCCATGCGCGGCAGAAGGTAGCCTCGGAAGTAGAGTTCCTCGACGATCGGCCCGACGAACCCATTGAGAGCCAGATAGGCAACCAACGTCGCGAGCCACGCTTCTCGGCTGTAGTCGCCCGCTCGATCGAGGTCGATGGGGTGCACGAACGAATCAGGCAACCAGGCGAAGAACGTAGCGATGACAGTCGGTTCGATCGCCATGGACAGCCCGAAACCCACGAACGCAGCAAGGATGAGCACGGGCACGAGCCATAACCAATCGCGGAGCGGGAGCGCTCGGCGGTACGGGATGGTTGACCAAAACCCGAGTCCAGGGCGGCTGGCCCGGAGGATGACGCCCAGCTCGAACGGCACGAGCACGATCAAGATGGCCAGAAGGAGGCCTGCGATCGGAGGGAATCCGACTCGCTCGACGAAGGGCACCAACAGCCCGAAGGCGACGGTCACGAGTGCACCCGGGACCAGGAAGAGGGCAAGCAGGGTCGGTAATGCGAGCTGCTCGGTGCGGGTTTCCCCGGATGCGGAGCTCACGGTGACTCTCGGCTGCAACGCGTCGAGGTTTGGCCCGTGACGATCACGGCTCCATCACGACCTTCACACGGCCCGACAACGACCGAGGAGCAGGTCCGTGGGCAACTTCTGGCCGCCTCTGCGAAATCATCGATCGTGGAACCTCTTCCCAACCTTCCGTGTCCTGTGGTGATGCGGCGCGGTGTCGAGACCGACACAACGGCGGGCGTCCCGAGCGAGGGCTCGGGTGAATGTGACGTTTCCCGCCAGCCGCGACATGACCGAACGTCATCCGTCCGCGGGGGAGAGCGCCAGACTTCGAGTCACCGCGCTCCGGGGCGAGAGCAGCCGCACGAGGTACACACGATGGCGTCGGTCGACTCCGTTGATCCCATCACGCGCCGAACGAACGGGTCCAGCGCCACGCTCAGATCCACGTGGGCCGTTGCGGCCGCCGTGACGATGCTCCTGTCCCTACCTTTAGCGGTGGTATCCCAGGTACTCGGAGAGGATGCCCCCCAAGTGGTCGTTCACCTCGTCCTGACCATCGGGATGCTGCTCTTCGTCAAGGCCATCTTCGACTTTGGGCTGCCTCGCTGGATCAACGTGATCGGAGCCCTCTCGGCGGCCTTGTTCGGCGTGGTCTTCCTCCTGCAGGCGGTCAGCAGCCTTGTCCCTCAAAACGCTGCCCTGGACGAGTTCGCCTTCGGTCTCCTCGGGAACTGGCCGGAACACCTACTCGTTCTCGGCACCGACGTCTGGTTCGTGGGTCTCCTGCTGCTGGGTTCGGAGGGGAGGACACGGCTCATCGGGTGGGCGATCGTTCCGGTCGCGACGGCCTACCACCTCATCAGCGTGGCCGGTGCCGTGCTCGCGATCAACGTCCCGAGTCTCGGGGTGTTCGCCCTCCTGCTCCCGTTCGTGTGGCTCTTGATCGAAGGCGCCAAACGAAGCGCGCCGGAAGCCTTGGGACCGCGGCATCCCGATACAGCGCCTGTGGAGATGCCGACTGCGTAGATCGAGCGATCCCGGCATCGCCGCGCCGGTCAAGGAGCCAAGATGAACGTCATCGGTCGAGCACAGACGCGAACCGTCATGGTGGCCACGCTCCTCGCCCTTTCCGCCGCGACGACTGCCTGCGGCCTGATCGGAACGCGAGGTGAAGGGGCGGTCACGAGTGAGACGCGCCAGACGGACCCGTTCACGCGCATCGAATCGGGTACGGGCATCCACGTTTCGGTCGGGATCGGCCAGGCCTCGCCGCTCGAGGTGCATGCGCAGGGGAACATCCTGCCGCTGATCGAGACGAAGGTCACCGACGGCACGCTCCGGATCCAGAGTTCCAAGGCATTCACGAGCTCCGAAAAGATCGAGGTCGTTGTCGCGACACCGGAGTTGGAACGGATCGTCCTCAGCGGTGGCTCGCGCGGGACCATCGATGGGCTGTCATCGGACGCGTTCGATGTCGAGCTCAGCGGCGGCTCGGTCCTGACAGCGAGCGGGACGGCGAGGGACCTCTCGCTTGCCGTAAGCGGTGGTTCGGTGGCCGAGTTGGACGGACTGACGGCTGCCACGGTCGACGTCGATCTGTCCGGTGGCAGCCGAGCCGAGGTGCGGGCGACAGACATGGTCCAGGGTTCTGCCGCGGGCGGCTCGCGGGTCAGTGTCGCCGGAGGCGCGAACGCCACGGTCGACACGACCGGTGGCTCCCACGTGGAACAGCACTGACGGAGTGCTGTTGCTATCTAGGTTGCCCGACTACCGGGCACTGGAGGAAGGGACGGCATCGACGCCTTCCTTACAGCGGCGAACGCGCTGATTGATCGATCGAGGACCGGCATCCTCGCGGTATTCGTCGCCACCGTGATCGCGCTCGGAGCGTGGTGGTCGAGCCTCAAGCTAGGCAAGCACTAAGAGGTCCTAGCCTGTCGCACTGGAGCGCGACGGTCACGGCGGGAAGTCGTGAAGCGGCCCTCGGTCCACGACCGTCCAGTCCCCCAGTGCTAGGAGTTGCTGCTCCTCGTCGACGTGGGCGTAGCGGGTTTCGTTGCGACTAATCTCCCGCCCGCTAACGTTCTCGGATGAGGTGCGGACCGCTCTAAGGACCTCATCGTCAGGATCGAACCCTGACTGGCAGACGAGGCAGAGGTGCCCGACGCTGCTCATGAGCTGACGGTATCACGCCTGTACCGCCTTTACGCCTGCACTCGCCCCGTCTCCGGGCCGCAGACTCGCGATCCCAGTTACGTGGCCAGCTCGTCCGGGCCGACCGGGGAGGCTCGACCCGACGCGTAGACTTCGTGATGTCGCCCCGTCACGGGTCCCCCCTCCGTGTCCCGGCGATGCGGCTTGGCCGTCACGCTCTTTAGACCCTCAGGCCCGATCGTCCCCCCAAGATCGGGCGGGTGTGACGGCCTAGCACCCGGCGCAGCGAGGCACCATCCCCGTAACGAGCACGCAGCGCGTTCGTTGGACTAAAGCAGCGAGGGTTCGCCGAGCTGGTCTCCCACCTCCCCAGCGTTGGTACGAACGGCGGACCCTCGCTCCAGTCCCGCCCCGAGGCCGCTTGACGCGATGCTGCCAGCGGACTAGTCGCGGCAGCCGTGCTCTTCCTTGCCGACGAACTGACCCAGATCCGAAATCACTGCGTGCCCATTGTTGCTGACGTCGGAGCCCATCGAGCCCTGGTTCACGAAGTTCGCGAGGCAGTTGCCCGCGTCGGGAGTACTGCCGCTATTGCTCCCACTGCTGGCGGCCGAGACCGTCGGAGTGATCAGGCCGAGCGCGAGCACCGCGGCGACAGCCGCGATACCGAGTCTCTTCGTGTGCATCCCTCGTGCCCTTTCTGACGACCCCCGACGGCGAAAAACGAGGCTACGTCGGCCTGCACGAACGGGTCAAGCCGCGACCGGTGGTCGCCTCGCGGAGGCCCCGGCGTGCTGCCAAGGTCCTCGGCCCCGGCACCGCGCCGGGGCCCACTCGGGCAGCCCGCGGCAGCCGCCGTGCGCGGTCGATACGAACTTCGGATCAGTAGGTCGGGGGTTCGAATCCCTCCGGGCGGGCCAGATTCCACACACGCAATGACCCCCGTCGGTCTTTCGCTAAGGGACAGCCGCTGTCAGCCGATCGTCAGCGAGACCTCGTCCATGCGGCCCTTGTACCAGTCGCCGCCGCTGCCAGCCTTGGCACCGATCGAGAGCTGGGCGGTGTTGTCGATGCGACCGATCGTGGTGGTCGACGTATAGCGCTGACCGTCGACGACGAGCGCGACCTGCGTCGCGTGCTTCTCGCACGAGATCGTGTGCCACTTGCCGTCGGCCAGGCTGGGGCCACCGGATTTGCCCTTGGAAGCCTGCGAGCCCTTCCAGTAGCAGTATGCCAACGCCTTACCGCTGCTCCTGATGATCTCCATCTTCCAGTCGCCGCCGGAACTCGAGCTCAGACCCTTCCGGATGAGGTCGTAATCCTCGCCGGGTACGGTCGTGAACGACACGCGCAACGTCGCAACGATGTCGCGGTCGCCGGCCCGTAGACCGGGCGCGTCGTTGACCAGGATCCGGGAGGACGTCCCGTTGAAGTCGAACGCGCTCCCCACGACACCGCCCACGCCCAGCTTCATGTTCTTGATCGCACCGTCATAGCCGTGCCCTGTGGCGTCGTGAGCGATCGATCCCGATCGCTCATCGAGATGCCAGAGCGCGGTCGGCGATGCCCCGGAAACCGGACCAGCTAGCACCAGGACCGCCGTGATCGCGGCGGCGAGCCCGCCCGCCCATGTTCGTCTTGCCACGCTACTCCCCCCACGTTCTGCGCCCTCGGCGACTGTCGGACTCACCCTACACCGAACCGTCAGCTTGTCGGGGCACACCCCGGGGATTTCGTTCACCGACGCCGTTACGATGACCGGCCTCATGAGGGTCGAAGCCCGACCCTGCCATGGCGGTAACAGTCGGGTACGTCGCGACGGCAAGGCTGTCATCACCCCGGCTCGCCGCGTCGGCTCTGTCGTGACAGGGAGGACCGTCGGCGACGGAGGGGGTCAGCTTACGCGAGCGACGTTCCTCCGCGGTCCACCGCTTGGCCCCATCCCAATAACTCGGCGAGTGCCTGTTGGTCGACCTTGTCCGGCCACGCGTCGCACCACTCGTCGGGGGTCTCGATCGGCATCGCGTGGTCGGTGGGACCGTTGCTTACCGAGACCTTTACCGCGCGGGCCGGTGCCGGGATGACGCGATCGGCAGTCTCTCCTCGGCTCTGCGCGAGCCAGCGCCAGAACGTGGCAGTGCGTGTCTTGATGATGCGGGGAGATGAGCAGGAGTCGCAGGAGCAGGCCATGACGGGGTCCTTCCGGTGTATTCGTCCTAGCTACAGGAACTCGCGCTAGGAACCTCTAGGAGCGACGCTAGGCACTCCCGGTAGCAAGACGCCTGCAACTCGGTTGCGGTCCAGATAGGTACCGACATCTGGCGTCGGGCGCCGAGGCGCCGCCCGGCTTCGGAGCGCCCGGACCCTGGATCCCGGGTAATTGGCCAGACGGTCCGGGCCGACCGGGGCCGGACTCTAGCCGGGCAGCCTGCGCGTCTCGGAGGCTTCAGGAGTGAGGTGCGACCGACTTCGGATCAGTCGGTCGGTGGTTCGGATCCCTCTTGGCGGGCCATCCCCGGCGTACCACAACGCTCTCCAGGCCCGGAGCGCGTTTCCATGACGACTAGGTCGTGCGTCCGAGCCAGGCGAGGAGCGAGAGCCACAGCCGCGAGTAGCCGTCCCAGTCGACGAACTCCGGCGGCGCCCAATGCGGTGCCAGATCGGACGCGAATGCGGCGGTCCGACCAGCGCCGGACTCGCCGACGACGAGGATCGGGTCCTCGCCGCGCCGTACCAGGGTCACGCTGTCGTCCTTCGCCCTGAACCGGTTGTACCCGAGCAAGGGAGGCCAGGGAGTCGGGACACCCGACAGGGCCGCATGCTCGGGCTCGATCACCGCCGCGACGAACCCCTCGGGAACCTCGACCCGATCGTCGGTGTCGCTCAGCGCGACCGGCAAGACATCAGCGATCGGCGACGCGCCGTACCTCGCGCGGCCGCCGATGCCGCTGAACGACATGTACCCGCCGATCATCAGCAGCGCTCCCCCGGCCGTGACGTACTCGCGGATGACCTCGAGGCGGTTCGGCCCGACCTCCGACCCCGTGAAGGTGCGCTTCGGAAGCAGGAAGGTGTTCGCCCCCACGTCGGACAGCACCGTCACGTCGAACTGACGGAGCGCCGCCAGGTCGGAAGGGAAATCGGGGTCGACCCGATGCGCGGGCACGTAGGTGACCGTGTGGTCGTGGGCCGACAGCATCTCGAGGAACCCGGTAGCCCCCTCCGAGTATTCGGCGGTCTCGAAGGTGTCGAAGCCTTTCTGGTGGACGCTGTAGGTGAACCACGACTCCCCGGCAAAGAGGATCTTGAGGGAGTCCATGGGGCAGCCTCCTCGGTCGGTGACGGTGGGCGCGATAGTTCCGGCTCGTCTGACGCGCGCGCGACGCTTGGCGATCGGCAGACGCCCCGCGCTATCCCAGCCCCTCGGCGACGGTCGCCGGTCAAGACTGTAGATGAGGACAGGGTGCCACCGGGCCTGCGATGCGCAGGGGTACCATCCGAGCGCCCGGCCGGTAGCGCAGGTGATCGTCGCCCGGAGTGATCGCAGGACGAGCCCCCATCCGTCGTCTCGCGCTGTTGACGGCGCTGGTGATCACGGCCGGCGTCGCCGCATATGGCGTGATCGCGACCGATGCCATCGGCGCCGTCGTTCGCTGGGGGACGGACCTGCGCCCGCTCGAGGCGCTACCGGCCCGCGTGGTCATCGACGGCTTCCCCGTGGGGCCGCCTGTCGCTTGCGAGCCGCTCCGCTGCCAGACCTGGGAAGCGATCGGCGAGACCGCCCTCGATCAGCGCGAACCGCGTCATCCCCCCGTCACTGCGTCGCATGTCCACACGGAGGACCTCGCCAACCGTTTCGTGGTCGCCCCGGCGGCGTCGACCCGCAGTCTCACGTATGTGATCGTGGTGTTCGACTTGGAGGACGGCTCCCACCGGGCGGTCGGCGTGGTGTGCGCGCCGAACGAATGCCAGTCCAGACCGAGGTACGACCGTTGAGCTGACGCTCGGTGCGCTCAGGCGTTCTCTGTGCGCTCCGCGAGAGCGTCGGCATACCGCTGGCGCAGCGCTTCGAACTCCCTCGCCAGCGCCTCCGCCTCGTCGGAGCCGGGGGGCGCTGCCAGGAGACGCTGCTCGACGCCTCTCCACTCCTCGAGGATCCGCGCAAGCTCCTTCGCCGGGTGGATACGCTCGATCGGCGGCATACCGGCTCCGCCGGACTCCCGGGTCACCTTTTGAGCCGTCGCCTCTTCCGCCCGTGAGAGCTCGAGGACGCGTTCCGCCGCTACCCTGACCTCCCGTGCCAGGTCGGGGAACTCGGGTTCGCTCGGGGAGACGAGGCGCTTTCGTCGTTCGAGCGTGCCGACCTCGGCGATGGCGATCATCAGTTGATCGGACGTCCCGCGCAGGATCTCTGGCTCGAGGGTTGGGTCGTCGCTCATCGCGATCCTTTCCGTTCGCGCGATGGTGGGCGAGGGTCCTATCGCGGGTGGTACTTCCGGGTCATTGCTCGGACGCACCACCCCGTGGAACCTGACGCGGACGGGTCCCGTGCTGCCACGATCACTGGGGGATCGGTTCGCGCGCCGGGGCCCTGACTCCTTTAGATGTCCTCGAAGGTCGTCGGGTCGATGTCAAGCGCCTCGTAGTGCTTGATATCGAGGTCCGACACCATATCCTCGGCACCCGGCATCATCCGCGGTCGCGTGACCTCAGGGCCCGCCCAGCCGTACAGCGACGCCGTGTCCTTCCACTCTTCGTAGAGGACCACCTCTTCCACGTCGCCATCGATGCGCCGCGCGAGCTTCACGTACACGAGGCCCGGGTGCTGCCGAAGGATCGGCAGCTGCGCACGCATCAGCGCATTGAAGGAGCCGGCACGATCCGTGCTTACCCTGGCCGTCACGAGCCGGACGATCATGGCCGCAGCGTACCGTCCGAACCGGGCCCTTCGCGGTACAAGCGTCTATCAACTCTCGACCGGCGACTCACAGGCCGATCGCCTGCCGTCGCCCGGCCGGGCCGCTGCCCCTGGCGCACCCTAGACGGGGGCGCGTCGTAGGCCGGCAGGCGCCTACGCCGTGACGGCCGTCGGCAGCCAGCCGGGCTCCGGAGCGCCGAACTTCGAGACGAGGTAGTCGCGCGACTCCTCGACGCGCTTGCGCGGCTCGCCGAGGTCGGCCTTGAGGCGGAAGTCGTCCTTGAGGATCTTCCCGTCGACCATCACGGTCCGGACGTTCGAGATATCGGCCGCGCAGACCACCGCGCCGACCGGGTCGATGACCGGCGCGACGTTGACGGCCTTGGTGTCGATGATCACGAGGTCGGCCTTCTTGCCCGGCGTGAGCGAGCCCGTCCGGTCAGCGATGCCGGCGACCTTTGCGCCACCGATCGTCGCCATCGCGAGGACGTCCCGCGAAGTGATCAGCTTGCTCTCGGGCTGGTTCCATTCGAGGTTCTCCTCCCAGGCGATCTCGTACCGCCGCGCCCGCTCGGAGGCGAAGATCGCGTGCATCTGGGTGAACTGGTCTGACGATGCGGTCGTTGCGACGTCGGACGAGAGGCCGATAGGGATCCCGTAGTCGCGGGCGGTCACCGCCTGCGCCCAGCCGTGGCCCATCTGGAGCTCGATCTGGGGCGCGTACGAGACGTTGCTCCCGGAGTCGCGGACCATCGCCCACTCGTCGTCGAGCAGGTGCGAAGAGTGGATGTAGGTCGTGTTCGGGTACAGGAGGTCCATCTCCTTGAGCTTCGAAAGCTGCATCTTCGTGTAGCCGAAGCGGTACATCGCCACGTGGACCGTGATGTTGAGGCCGAGCTCCTTCGCGAGGCCCCATTCGTTGCGTACGACTTCCTCGCGGCAGAAGTTCGTGCCGCGCGTCGCGAGGGCCATCGTGATCAGGCCGTCGTCGGAGTTGAAGTACTGCGCTGCGGATGCGGCGGGCGAGGTCGCCATCGATCTCGAGGACGCTGCCGGCGTAATCGGGGCCGAACCACCAGTCCTGGAGCGACGTGTTGGGGAAGCCGAAGGCGAAGACCGATCGGATGCCGGACTCCCGCAGCCCGCGGATCGCCTCGTCGGCGTGGTCGGGCGTGTTCATGATGTGCGACCAGTCGACGAGCGTCGTGATGCCCGCGTTGGCGCACTCGAGCGCGCCCCACAGGTTGCCGGCGTACACGTCGTCGGGCCGGTATTGCGGCGCGAACTTGTCGAGGATCCCGCCGAAGTAGGCGCCCAGCGTGTAGTCCGGGGCGGATGTCCGGATCGACGTCTCCCAGGTGTGGCGGTGGGTGTCGATGAAGCCCGGAATGACGATGTCGCCTTCGGCGTCGATGACGTCGGCGCCCTCGGCCGACAGGTTCGGCCCGATCGCCGCGATGCGGTCGTCCTCGATGAGGATGTCGGCGTTCGGGAGTTCGCCGAGCTCGTCGTCCTGGGTGAGGACGATGCCTCCCTTGATCAGCGTGCGGTTGCTCACGTCTCTCCTCCTTCGGGCCTCATCTGACGTCGGTTCGATGGTCGCGTTCGGTCATGCGGTCCCCGTCGATCAGGCAGTCGCGCCCTCCCCTGCCGACAGGCGATCGCGCAGGTAGCTGACGCGACCGCTGAGAAGTCCCTCTCGCCCTGCCCTGCGGACAGGAGCGCTTCGATGACGGCCAGGTTGACGGTGGACTGCGGGCAGCTCGATCCCGACGTCCGCGGCGAGCGATCCGATCAGGCGCAGGTCCTTCGCCGCCAGCTCGGCCGCGAAGGCGACCGGGCGTCGCATCGGGCTCGAGGAAGGCCGCGCGCTTGTAGCCCACATACGGCGCTCCGACGGCGCTCGCGGCGAGGACGTCGTATGCCCGCTCGCGGCGGATGCCGGCGCGCTCGGCAAGGACGAGGCCTTCGGACAGCGCCTGGTTGAGCCCGAAGATCACCGTGTTGACGGCGAGCTTCATCGCGGCCCCGGTCCCGAGCGGTCCGAGGTGGAAGAGCCTGGCGCCGTAGCGCCTCGAGGACCGGCCGGGCCCGCTCCAGGTCGCCGAGCTCTCCGCCGACCATCAGCGTGAGCTCCCCGCTCTCGGCCAGGCTGACGCTCCCGGACACGGGCGCATCGATGACGCCAGCGTCGCGGTCACGGATGGCCGTTTCGTGGCGCCGGATGACGGACGGCGGGACCGTCGAGCTGTCGACGACCACGCTGCCCGGTCGGGCGCCGGCGATGACGCCATCGGGCCCGGCATACACGGCGTCGACCGCCGCCGCGTCGGCCAGCATGGAGATCGTCACGTCGCTGGCGGCGGCTACCTCGGCGGGGGTATCGACGGAGCGGCACCCGAGCTCTGCGGCCAGCGCGTCGCACGGGGCCCGTGTCCTGTTCCAGACCATCAGGTCGAAGCCGGCCGCGCGGATCGCCCGGGCGATCGCGCTGCCCATGCGTCCGGTACCGACGATCCCGACCTTGGTCATGGCGTCCCTAGCGAGCCTCCTCGAGGCGGCGCGTGACGGTCTCGACGATCCGGTCGACCGACGGGAGGGCGAGGTCCTCCAGTGCGGCGGCCGACGGCAGCGGGATGTGCGGTGTCGTGATGCGGACCAGCGGCGCATCGAGGCTGTAGAAGCCCTCGTCCGCGACGAGCGACACGATCTCCGCGCCCCAGCCGCCGACCCGCGGGTTCTCCTCGATCGTGAAGAGACGGCTCGTCTTCGCGACCGAACGCAGGATCGTCTGCGCGTCGAGCGGGATGAGCGAACGGAGGTCGATGACCTCCGCGTCGACGCCATGGTCGGCCGCGAGCCGCTCGGCGGCAGCGAGGGCGCGCGGCACCATCGCGGCCAAGCGCCACGAGGGTCACGTCGGTGCCCTCACGCAGGACGGCCGCCTGACCGAGCGGCACGACGTGTTCCCCCTCGGGGACGTCGCCCTTCTCGGCGAAGAGCGCCTTGTGCTCGCAGACGATGACCGGATCCTCGTCGCGGATGGCCGCGGCCATGAGGCCCTTCATGTCGGCCGGGGTTCGCCGGAGCGACCACCTTGAGGCCCGGGATCGCCATCGCCCAGTTCTCGATCGGACTGGCTGTGCTGGGCCCCGAACCGGAGCCCCGCACCGTTCGCGGTGCGGAGGACGAGCGGGAGCGCCACCTGGCCGTCGGTCATGTAGCGGGTCTTGGCGATCTGGTTGGCGACCATGTCCCAGCTCACCGCGAAGAAGTCGCTGAACATCAGCTCTGCGATCGGACGCAGGCCGGTCATGGCCGCACCCATCGCCGCGCCGACGATCGCCTGCTCGCTGATCGGCGTGTCGCGGATCCGTTCGGGCCCGAACCGGTCCAGCAGTCCCTCGGTCAGCTTGAAGACGCCACCGGCCGCCCCGATGTCCTCGCCGAGCATGACGACAGAGGCGTCGCGCTCCATCTCCTGGGCGATGCCGGCCGCGATCGCGCCGCGGTATGTCAGTTCCGCCATCGCGAGCTCCCGTCGGCCCAGACCTGGGTCTCGAGGACGTCGCGCGCCAGGCTCAGGCGCGGCACGCGCCTCCTGCTCGGCGGCGGCGACCTTGGCCCGTGCGGCTTCGTCGATCGCGTCGAGGTCGGCGGCCGGACGCCGGCGGCTTCGAGCCGCGCCCGATACGCCGGGATCGGGTCACGTGCCTTCCACGCGGCGACCTCGTCGTCGGGGCGGTACTTGCCGGGGTCGGCACGGGAATGGCCGCCATGCCGGTACGTGACCGCCTCGATCAGGGACGGCCCGTCCCCGGCCCGGGCCCGGGCGATGGCCTCGGCGGCGACCGCGTGGACCGCCTCCACGTCGTTGCCATCGACGACGATCGCATCGAGTCCGTAGGCGCTGGCGCGGTCGGCGGCCGGCCGCGGGACGGCGGTGACGGCACCGATCGGCGTGTACTCCATGTACTGGTTGTTCTCGCACACGAAGACGACCGGTGCCTTCCACACGGCCGCCATGTTCAGCGCCTCGTGGAACGCCCCGATGTTGGTCGTCCCGTCGCCGAAGAAGCACACCGCGACCTGGCCCGACTTGCGGTACTGCGCCGACCACGCGGCCCCCAGCGCGATCGGCAGGTGCGCGCCGACGATCGCGTACGACCCGAGCACGCCGTGCTCGACGCTCGTGAGGTGCATCGAGCCGCCTTTGCCGCCGAGGAGTCCGGTCGCCCGGCCGAACAGCTCGGCGAGGATCGGCGCCAGCGGAACGCCCCGGGCGATGTTGTGGTTGTGCCCGCGGTACGTGCAGAAGGTGTAGTCGTCGGGGCGCATCGCGACCCCGAACCCGGCCGCCACCGCCTCCTGCCCGACGCCGAGATGGGTCGTCCCGCGAACGAGCCCTTCGAAGAACAGCTCCTGCGCGCGGGTCTCCAGCAGCCGGCACTCCTGCATGATCCGGTACAGCGTCAGGCCGGTCTCCCGGTCGAGGCTCGCGGGGGCGGCGGCGACGGTCGCCATCGATCGGGGGCTCAGTAGGCGTTCGCGACGAAGAGCTCGTCGCTCGGGAAGCTGCGTGATCACGCGCGGCCCCTCGCGCGGTGACGACGACTTCTTCCTCGATCCGTGCCGCGGAGTAGCCGTCCTTGGCAGGGCAATACGTCTCGAGCGCGATGACCATGCCCTCCTTGATCTCGACGGGGTGATCGAGCGAGTTCAGCCTGCTGATGATCGGTCGCTCGTGGAGGAATAGCCCGACGCTGTGACCGAACTGCAGACCGAAGCACTCCATCTCGTTCGAGAAGCCGAACTCCTCGGCCTTCGGCCAGACGCTGGCGACCTGGTCCGTGCCCGTCCCCGGACGCATCAGCTCGATCGATGCGTCGATCCACGCGCGCGCCTTCTTGTACGCGTCGCGCTGCGCGTCGGTCGCGCTGCCGACCGTGAACGTGCGGTAGTAGCAGGTCTTGTAGCCGACGAACGTGTGGATGATGTCGAAGAACGCCTGGTCGCCGGGCCGGATCAGGCGATCGCTGAAGACGTGCGGGTGCGGGCTGCACCGCTCGCCGGACACGGCGTTGATGTTGTCGACGTGTTCCGAGCCCATCTCGAACAACCGATGCGTGACGTCGGCGACGAGCTCGTTCTCGCGGACACCCGGCTTGAGGTGCTCGGCGATGTACTGGTAGGCGCCATCGACCATGGCGCAGGCCGTGTTCAGCAGGATGATCTCGTCGATCGATTTGACCTCGCGCGCGTCGAGCATGACCTGCTGCGCGTCCCGGACGGTCAACCCTTCCGCCTCGAGTGCGGCGACCATCGGTGGCTCGACGACGTCGACGCCGAGCGGCATGTCGGCGGCCCCTTCCGCCCGCAGGATCCCGGCGATCTCCTGTGCGGCCTGGCGGAACAGCCCGGCGTCCGGGGCGACGGCGCCGCGGAGCCCGATCATCCCGGCATGGATGTTCTCGGTCCGCAGCCACGGGCAGTTCAACCGGTGGTGCTTGGCGGCCGAGCCGAAATCCCAGATGTGCGGGTCCCCGCCGCGTGACAGGAGCGCGTAGCGCGTCATCTTGTCGCGCGCCCACTCGCCGATATGGGTGCTCGTGACGTACCGGATGTTGTTGAAATCGAAGAGCGAGCATCGCGCCGAGGTCCGAGGCGGCCAGTGCCTGGCGCGCACGACCGAGGCGATACGTCCGGAGGCGGTCGACGTCCCAGCGCTCCTCCCAGTCGACGTTCATCGACCCGGGCGACGGGATCGGGCGACCCTGAGCGACGATCGGCTGGACGGTCGGGGCGGGGATCTCGACGGTCGTCACGGAACACCTTCCTCCAGTCGCCGGCGCGCGGGCTCCTCGTCGCGCTGCCTTGACACGGCCTTCAGTGTCGCTCTACGTTGTTCAACATCGTTGCACAGCGGACGTCGGGACGTCCAGCCCCAGCGGAGGGACCGGTGGAGGGTTCACCCAGCCGCAGCGGGCACCCTGGCTACTCCGCGATGGGCGACCACCTGCGCGCCGCCCGCCGGCGGCGACACCTCTCGCTGCGGGATCTGGCCGGTCGGATCGGGCTATCCCCCAGCCTCATCTCCCAGGTCGAGACAGGCCGCGCCCGGCCGTCGGTCAGCACGCTGTATGCGATCGCCAACGAGCTCGACGTCTCGCTCGACGAACTGCTGTTCAACGACGCGGACCGGGCGGGGCGGACCGGGGAGTTGCCGCTGAGGGTCGTGCCCGTCGAGCCGTCCGCATCGCTGCCGCCCGGCCCAGGCCACCCCGTCCAGCACGCCGACGATCGCAAGGTCATCCGCCTCGCGTCGGGTGTCGTGTGGGAGCGGCTGACGACCGACTCGGTCCCGGGCATCGACTTCCTGTACGTGACGTACGAGGTCGGCGGGGCCTCGAGCGCCGAGCACGAGTTCCAGCGGCACGGCGGTCACGAGTGGGGGTTCGTGATGAGCGGCCGCCTCGGCGTCACGATCGGGTTCGAGGAGCACGAGCTCGGGCCCGGCGATTCGATCTCGATCGATTCGACGGTCCCGCATCGACTGTTCAACCGGGGGACGGTGCCGGTCCACGGGATCTGGTTCGTCCTCGGGCGCCGCTCGCTCGACGTCCCCGGTCTTGGCGACGAGTGATGGGGGGCGCGTGAAGCACGTCGTCGGCCACCTCGACTGGTCGTTCGCGGAGACCCCGCCGGCACCGTCGGCCACCTCAAGCGGCCTCGTCCGGAAGCGGTTCATCGGGTGGCCCGAGGGCGCGATCCACACCGACCTCTCCGCGATCGTGCTGCACCCGGGTGGCTGGCTCGCGCCGCACGTCCACAGCTACGAGGAGGCCCTATACATCCTCGAGGGCGACGCGCTGTTCCTGATCGGTGAGCGGGTGTTTCGCGTGACGAGCGGCGACTACACGCTGATGCCGACCGGGATGCGACATGGGCTCGCGAACACCGGGATCGGTGCCCGTCCGCTTCCTCTCGCTCAACTCGCCGCAGAAGCAGGATCCGGACAGCGGGCGCACCGACACCTACTTCGAGGCGCCGCAGGATGTGGCGGCCTGGGACGCGATCGCGGAACGTCCTGCGTTCGGCGACCCGACCGTGCGCTACGTCGGGCATTACGAGGGCACGGGACCGCAGCTCGAGGCGCTCGCGGTGCGCGATCCGGCCCGCGGACGCGAGCCGGCGGGGGCCGACACCGCGATCCTCGCGTATAGCGGCATCTCGGTGAAGATGCTGGTCGATCGCACCTTCGGCGCCGACCACACGACGATGTTCACGGTCGACTACGAGGTCGGTGGCTCGGCCCAGCAGCACGATCATCCCTTCGAGGAGGCGTACGTCTTCCTCGCCGGCGAGGTCGAGGGTGAGCTCGACGGGGAGGTCTACACGTTCCGGCCGGGCGACTGGGCGTTCGCCCCGGTCGGCTCGGTGCATGGCTTCTACAACACGGGCACCGAGCGGGTCCGCTGGCTCGAGACGCAGGCTCCGCAACCGCCGGCGCGCAACTCCTATCGCTGGGTGGCGAGCTGGGAGAAGTACGCCAATGGGCTCGCGGCCGGTCGGCCGGACGACCCAGGGAGGAGGTGACGAGCTGATGGGAGATGGAGCCATCGTCATCGTCGGCGGGACGCGCGGGATCGGTCTCGAGCTCGTGCGCCACTACGCGGACGCAGGTCGCGAGGTGGTGCTCCACGGCCGGTCCGACACGGTGGCGGACGCGGTGAAGGACGTCGGTGGGAAAACACGCGGCCTGACCTTCGATCTCGCCGAGCCCCACTCGATCGGCCCGGCCCTGGCCGACGTGGGCGCGGTCGACCGCCTGGCACTCGTCGCCATCGACCGCGACCAGAACACGATCGCTGACTACGACATCGAGAAGGCGATGCACCTCGTCACGCTCAAGCTCGTCGGGTACACGGCGGTCGTGAGCGCGCTACGCGACCGGCTGTCCGATTCCTCGTCGATCGTGCTGTTCGGCGGGATGGCCAAGGAGCGCCCGTATCCGGGGTCGACCACGGTGACGACCGTCAACGGCGGTGTGGTCGGGCTGACGAGGACGTTGGTCGAGGAGTTGAAGCCGATCCGCGTCAACTCGATCCACCCGGGTGTGGTCGGCGACAGCCCCTACTGGGCGGAGAAGGCCGCCGCCCGCGAGCGGTACACGTCGGAAACGCCGACGGGCCGGCTCGCGCAGATGGACGAGATCGTCGATGCCGCCGTGTTCCTGTTGGAGAACACGGCGGTCAACGGCGTCGATCTCATCGTCGATGGGGGTTGGCACTGCCGTTAGCCGAGCCGCGCTCCGTGGCCCACGCGGGCGTTGCGGCCTAGGCTCGGGCAGCTCCCGGGGCGCCCCAGCGCTTGAGCTCTGCCTCCATGTCCAGCGGCATCACCGCGCCCTTGTTCTCGAACTCGCCCCATGCCTCGCGCGGGACGCGCCACATGATCTCGAACTCGTTGCCATCGGGATCCGCGCCGTAGAGCGACTTGCTCACGCCGTGGTCGGACGCGCCGCTGAGGGCACGCTCCTCGGACAGCGTGCGGGCAGCCGCAGCCAGATCGTCGATCGTGGGGACCTCCCACGCCAGGTGGTAGAGCCCGACCGAGCCCCGCTGCGGGCGAGGCGCCTCCGGACCGACCGAGAACAGACCGAGGTCATGGTGGTTGTCGCCGGCGGCCGCGCGCATGAACACGGCTCGACCGCCGAAGGCGCTCTCGACGACCTCGAACCCGAAGACCCGACCGTAGAAATCGGCGGCCTTCGTCGCATCGCGGACGTAGAGGACGGCGTGGTTCAGCTTCGCGACGGGGATGCTCATGGCCGTAGTGTGCGCCGTGTCCTGCGTCAACTCAGTGGTCACTTGGCAACGCCTGACTCGGCTGTTTCCGCGACCGTCTCCGGCGCGCCGACGAGCTTCCAGCCCGACTGCCAGGCGCCACCGTTCTCGGCGTTGAGGGTGATGTTGAGGAACGCAAGACCTTCGAGCTGGCGGGCTCGCTTCAGCGGCCCGACATCGACCGGACGGAGACCGATCGACTCGACGAGCTCGAGGACCCTGGCCTTGGCGACCTCGTCGTCGGCGGCCACATACCCGTCGAGCTGGACGCCCCCGGCCGTGGGGTCGGCCTGGTTCGATGCGAAGAGCGTGTTGAACGCCTTGACGACCGGGCTTGCCGGCAGCATCGACGCGAGCTCCTCGGCATTCGACGAGGTGGTATCCATGTCGAGACCCTGCTCGGTCGGCGCCATGCGGTTCGTCACGTCGATCACGGGCTTGCCGATGGCCGGCTCGCGGATCTCGGCGGCGACATCGCGCAGGCCGGTCGCCGGGACGGCCGTGATGATGACCTCCGCCTCGTCGACCGCCGCCGCGTTCGATGTCGCGGCGCTTGCGCCGCTCGACTCCGCCGCCGTCGTGGCGTGCTTGGGATCACGCGCGGTGATCGTGACGTTGTGACCTGCCCGGGTCAGGGCCGTTGCGAGCGCTGTGCCGACATTGCCGGCTCCGATGATCGCGACCTTCATGCCGCTTCCTCCGTTCTGCCCCCGGGCACCTGACCCGGGATCGTTCGTTGCTTCGGCAACCATATCGCGATGTTATACTGTTGTCAATATCGTTTTGGTGAGGACAAACTGAGATGCAGACCGGACAAGCCACGATCAACGAGCGGAAGCGCCGCATCGCGGTCGGATCGGAGATCCGAAGGTGGCGAACGTCACGTGGTCGGACGCTCTCCCAGGTCGCGGCGAGCAGTGGGCTCAACGTGGGGTACCTGTCGCAGATCGAGAACGACAAAGCGTCGCCGTCGCTCGCGGTGCTCGGGCTGATCGCCGAGGCGCTGGACGTGCCGCCAGCCTGGTTCCTCATGAGCGACGTCCCGCCCCCGGTCGTCGTCCGCGCGTCAGAGCGCCCCGCGTCGGACAGCCCGTTCGGACGGATCGAGCACGTCGATGGGCAGGGATCGCGCGACGTGACGATCATCGAGGGCACGGCGAAGCCAGGAGGCCGGGTCGGGATGCATTCCCATCCCGGGGATGAACACCACATCGTGCTTCGAGGCAGGTTCCGGATGACGCAGGGCGACCACACGGTCGAGCTCGGTCCTGGCGACTACCTCCGGTGGGACGGCGCCGTGCCCCACGACGCGGAGGTGATCGGCGATGAGGAGGCGGCGCTGCTCATCGTGCGCATCCAGCCGCGCGACTGAGCCGGGCCGGTTCGCGGGCCTCCCACCCCGCGGCCGAGGCGAAACGCGACGTACCATCGGCCGGTGACACGACGCGCGGTGACCTACGCCTCGTATCTCAAGGTCCCGGAGCTGTTGTCGCTCCAGCTCGAGCGCTCGACCGGTCCCGATGGAGCCGAGCACGACGAGCTGCTGTTCATCGTCGTCCACCAGGTCTATGAGCTCTGGTTCAAGTCGCTCCGCCACGAGTTGCAGGGTGTCCAGCTGGCGCTCGAGGACGGCGACACCGACCGCGCCCTCCACCTGCTCAACCGCGTCCTGAAGATCCTCAAGACGCTGGTCGCGCAGGTCGATGTGCTCGAGACGATGACGCCCCTCCAATTCCTGTCATTCCGGGACAGACTCGACTCCGCATCGGGGTTCGAGTCGGCGGGCTTCCGCACCATCGAGGCGATGCTCGGGGCGCGCAACGCGTCGGCGATCGCCGGGCAGCCGGAGGGTTCGGCCGCGCGTCGGTCGATCGAGGAGGCCCAGGCGGCGACCTCGGTCTGGGAGTCGTACCTCGGCTACCTCGTCGAGCGTGGCCATCCCGTCCCGCCCGACGCCGAGGTGCCCGACGAACGCGTCCAGGAGCTCCTCATCGCCGCGTACCGTGAGGACCCGGACGCCGGGCTCGTTGCCGAGCGGCTGGTCGACCTCGATGAAGGCGTCCAGGAATGGCGGTATCGCCACGTGAAGATGGTCGAACGCACGATCGGCACCAAGCGTGGGACCGGTGGCTCGAGCGGCGTCGAGTACCTGCGCGGGACGCTGTTCCGGCCGGCGTTCCCCGACCTGTGGGAGATCCGCTCCCGACTGTGACGAGCTCTGCCCGGGCCGGTCAGGCGGCCGTCGCGCGCTCGCTCGAGGTCGCTGTCTCCGGGGCGGGACCCTCCCACACGACCGTGCTCCGCCGGCGCCGCGCGCGCCGTGGCGTCGCGACGTCGGCATGGAAGACGGCGACCGCGAGCTCACCGACAGCCTTCTCCTGACCGGGGGCGAACGAGAGGCCCAGCACCTCGGACCGTCCGACCATCCGGTTGCGCCGGATCTCGACCTGCAGCTCGAGCGGACCTGTCGGGAGCTCCATCGTCAGCCACAGCTCGCCGACGTGAAGATCGACGGGCGCCTCGATCCGGACACCGGCACCGGTGACCGACAGGTCGACGAGTTCCCCAGGCAGACCCGCCAGCCGGACCGGGACGTGGACGGGCAGGCGGGTGCCGGCCCGACGATTCCCCGCGAACCTCGAGGATCGGATGCGCTGGATCGCGGCGAGCAGCAACGCGAGGTTCAACGCCATGAAGAAGGCCGCGCCGATGGCCGCCCACGGCACGCCGTACGTGACCGGCGAGAGCCCAAGGAGCGTGGCGGTGAACCAGACGATGCCCAGGCAGGACGCGACGACCAGCCCGGACAGCAGCCGGGGCACCGGGACGCGCTGACCGCTCGTCGCGCTGCGCCCCTTGGGCGTGACCTTGAACTTCGATGCCCGGTCGGGCCAGAAGACCGCCAGCGTCGCCGGCAGGACGGCCGGCATCCGGATGAACTCGAAGAGGATGGACAGGAGTGGCGGGTACTGGCCGCGCGACAGGGATCGCATCGCGAAGGATTGGATCGCGAGCGTCGCCAGGAAGACCGGAACGAAGACCTCGCCCGGGGCGTCGATCGGGACAGCGCCCGTCGCCACGACCGCGAGCGGGATCAGGATGTAGGTCAATGTCCGCCAGCTGTCGAACCAGCCGAAGAGCGTCGTCGCGAAGGCGAGGCGTTGGCCGATCGTCAGACCCGACGACGAGAGCGGGTTCTCGCGGCGCAACACCTGCATCGCCCCGATGGCCCAGCGGTTGCGCTGGAGCAGGTAGCCCGACGCGTCGTCGGGCGCGAGGCCGCGCGCGAGGACCTCGTTGTGATAGGCGCCGGTCCAGCCCCTCCGGTACATGCGGATCGTGGTGTGGATGTCCTCGGTCACGCTGTCGGTGCTCACGCCGCCCACGGACCGGAGCGCTTCCACCCGGATCATCGCGCAGGTGCCGCACCAGAATGGTGCGCTCCAGCGATTCTTCGCCGGGGCGATCACGCGGTAGAAGACGGCCTCCTCGTTGAAGACCTCGCCGTTGCGACGGCGCTGATGTTCGAAGGACTCCAGGTTGTAGAAGTCCTGCGGCGACTGGACGAACGCGAGCTTGGGATCGTCGAAGTACGGCAGGAGCGCGATCAGGAAGCGGGCGGTCGGGACGTGGTCCGCATCCAGGACGCCGATGATGTCCGCGTCGATGTGCTGGAGGGCGTGGTTCAGGTTGCCGGCCTTGGCATGCTCGTTGGAGGGCCGCGTGAGGTAGCGCGCACCGAGCGTCTCGGCGAGCTCCCGGATCTCGTCACGGTGCCCGTCATCCAGGACCCACGTCTCGTGCTTCGGCTTGAGGGCGACGGCCGCTGAGATCGTCGGCAGCAGGACGTCGGGTGGCTCGTTGTACGTCGGGATCAGCACGGCGACGCGCTGGCGTCGACGGGTCGTCGCCGCAGCCGGAAGGTTCGCCGCGTCGACGTCCCAAAGCGCGATCGCGTAGAGGACGAGGCCGATCGCGTTGTGCACCTCGGCTACGAACAACGGGATCGCCACCCACCACCAGTCGAGGGCGATCGTGCTCGTCAGCCGCCATACGAGATAGGCAGCGGTGACGGCGATCGCGAAGAGCGCGGTGGCGCGGATGAAGGTCCGGCGGCGCGGCGATTCGGGCGGTGGTAGCGACCCGTCCCGGAAGACCGTCGCAGCCAGCCCGACCTCGCCCCCGGGGCCAGTGGCGTGCATGACCGGACCGTATGGATGCAGACCGCACTGCAGCCATCACGCCGGGGGGCCAGTGCGCTCCAGCCGAAAGTCCTGTTCGGGCGACCGCTGCTCGACGGTGTCGTCGGTCGGGCGGTCCGTCAGCCCTGCGGCACCGAGGTGACCCGAGCGTCGCTGTAGCCGTGGCTGGCGATCTCGCGGGCGCGATCGCGGTACGCCGCAGTCACCGGTGGCGTCGCCGCGCGGAACCCGTCGACCATCCGGTTGTACATCGAGAAGGCCGCTGCGATCAGCACGGCGAGCTGGACATCGGCGTCGGTCGCACCCGCGTCGTGGGCCGCGGCGACGTCCTCGTCGGTGAGGGCGAGTGCGTCCCGCCGCACGGTCCGCGCGATATGCAGGAGCGCCGCCAACTTCGGGTCGAGCCCCTCCGAGGACCCGATCTTGATGGTGTCGATCAACCCGATCCGGTCGGTCGCGCCGTCCGCTTCGAGCAGCGCGGTCGCGAAGGCGCCGTGCGAGTCCATGCAGTAGAAGCAGTCGTTCTCGGCCGAGACGGCCGTGGCCAGCATCTCGCGTTCCGCGCGCTCGAGGGTCGTGCCGGGGAAGTCGTTGACCAACAACTCGTCGGCCAGGCCGCGGAGATGGACACCGAGACCCGGCGTCAGGCGGATCGCGGTCAGGATCCCCGGTGCCTCCGGGAGGCCCCCGACCAGGATCTGTTGCTGCGAACGCGCGAGGCGCTCGTCATCGCGTGCCATCGGTCACGTTCTCCCTTGGGGATCGAGGTGGACGGCTGCAGTATCGGGTACGCCGACCCATCGCGCGCTCCCGTCCATCGAGCGGGTGCAGGCGCTAGACTTCGCGCGACCCCATGCGTCCCCCGCGGCAGGTCCCCGCCGCGGCTTCCGTCATCTCGAACAGGTGGTGCCCATGAAGGTCGGTGTCGCCAAGGAGACCGCGCCCGGAGAGCGGCGTGTCGCCCTGGTACCCGAAGCACTCGGCCGGCTGCAGCAGGCCGGGCTGGAGATCCTCGTCGAATCAGGTGCCGGTGCCGGCTCGGCGATCCCGGATAGCGCGTATACGGACGCGGGTGCGACGGTCGTCCCGACCGATGCGCTCTACGAACAGGCCGACGCCGTGCTGCGGGTCGCCAAGCCATCCGAGGCCGAAGCCGCGAAGCTCCGCAAGGGTCAGGCCGTCCTGGGCCTGCTCGCACCGCTCATCGACCCCGGGCTGGCGAAGACGCTCGCCGCCGGTGGCGTGACGGCGATCAGCCTCGACGCGATCCCCCGCACGCTATCGCGCGCGCAGTCGATGGACGCGTTGAGCAGCCAGGCGAACGTCGGCGGGTACAAGGCGGTGTTGATCGCCGCGAACGCCTACGGCCGCTACTTCCCGCTGCTGACGACCGCCGCCGGTACCGCCAAGCCGGCGAACGTGCTGATCCTGGGCATCGGCGTGGCCGGGCTCCAGGCGATCGGCACCGCCAAGCGGCTGGGAGCCGTCGTCAAGGCGTACGACGTTCGACCCGAGACGCGTGAACAGGCCGAGAGCCTCGGCGCGCAGTTCGTGAAGCTCAAGACGACCATCGATGCGACCGGCGCGGGCGGGTATGCCCGCGAGCTCACGCCGGAAGAACGAGCGGCTCAGCAGGCCGAACTCAACGAGGTCATCGGCGGGATGGACGTGGTCATCACCACGGCCCAGGTCCCGGGTCGCAAGCCGCCGGTCCTCGTCACGGCCGAAGCGGTCGGCAAGATGAAGCCGGGATCGGTCCTCGTCGACATGGCGGCGAGCGCACTCGGTGGGAACGTCGAGCTGTCACAGCCCGGCGAGACGGTGACCACGCCGAACGGCGTGACGATCATCGCGCCCGACAACCTGCCGGCATCGATGCCGGCGGGCGCTTCCGCGTTCTACGCCCGCAACATCTCGGCGCTGCTGCTCGGGATGGTCAAGGACGGCGCCTTGAACCTGGACTTCGAGGACGAGGTGACCAAGGCGACCGTCATCACGAAGGATGGCGAGGTCGTCGTCCGACGCCGTCAAGAAGCTGCTCGAGCCCGGAGGCCAGGCATGACCCCCGAAGAGATCGACGCCCTCATCACGTCGCTCACGATCTTCACGCTCGCGATCCTCGTCGGGTTCGCGGTCATCAGCAAGGTGCCGGCCACGCTGCATACGCCGTTGATGTCGGGCGCCAACTCGATCCACGGGATCGTCCTGGTCGGCGCGATGCTGATCGCGGCCGAGGCCACCGGCGGTGTCAGCCAGCTGATTGTCGCTCGATCGCGGTCGCCTTCGCGGCGATGAACGTCGTCGGTGGCTACGTCGTCACCGACCGGATGCTCCAGATGTTCCGCAAGAAGCCGGCCGCGCCGAAGCCGGCGGCCGACGAGCGCGGAGGCCGCGTCGTGACCACGCTCGAAGCGATCGAGATCCTCGTTCGCATCGCCTGGCTGGTCGGCGCGGTCGGGTTCGTCCTCGGCCTGGCCCGGATGAACTCGCCGGCCACGGCCCGGAACGGCAACCTGGTCTCGGCCGCGCGGCATGGTGCTCGCGATCGGCGCGACGGCGGTGCTGATCCTGGCCCGTCAGCTCCTCGACCCGGAGAGCTTCGGCATCCGATCGTCGACCTGGGCGCTGATCATCGGCGGCGTGATCATCGGCGGCGGCCTCGGCCTCTACGCGGCGCGGACCGTGAAGATGACGGCGATGCCGCAGCTGGTGTCGCTGTTCAACGCGGTCGGCGGCGGCGCGGCGGCCCTCATCGCCATCGACGACTACCTGCGGTCTGCTCGGCGCGGGCAGCGTGCGCATCGACACCCATATCTTCATCGTGCTCGACATCATCATCGGCTCGATCACGTTCACCGGGTCGCTGATCGCTTCGGGCAAGCTCCAGGGGCTCATCCCCGGCAAGCCGATCCTCATCCCGGGCGGCCGGCTCGTGACCGCTGGCACTCGCCGCGGTGACCGTCATCGCCGCGGCCATCCTGTTCATCACCGGCACGCCGAGCCTGCCGCTGTTCCTGCTGATCCTGGCCGCGGCGCTGGTCTTCGGGGTGACGATGACGCTGCCGATCGGCGGCGCCGACATGCCGGTCGTCATCAGCCTCTTGAACTCGTTCACGGGCACCGCCGTCGCGATGGCCGGCTTCGTGATCGATAACCCGGTCCTGATCATCGCCGGCGCGCTCGTCGGCGCCTCGGGCGCGATCCTCACCAAGCTGATGGCCGACGCGATGAACCGCTCGGTCATCAACATCATGATCGGCGGGTTCGGTGGCGGTGACGAAGCCGCCGGAGCTGTCGGCGCGGAGGGCGGCACGGTCCGCTCGATCAGCGCCGATGATGCCGCGATCCAGCTGGCGTACGCCCAGCACGTCATCGTCGTGCCGGGCTACGGCCTCGCCGTGGCGCAGGCACAGCACGCGGTGCGGGAGCTGGCCGACCTGCTCGAGGAGCGCGGCGTCGACGTCAAGTACGCGATCCACCCGGTCGCCGGCCGGATGCCCGGCCACATGAACGTCCTCCTCGCCGAGGCGAATGTCCCGTATCCCCAGCTCAAGGAGATGGACGACATCAACCCGGAGTTCGAGCGGGCCGACGTGGCGCTGGTGATCGGTGCGAACGACGTCACGAACCCGGCCGCTCGCCGGCCGGGGTCGCCCGTGTCGGGGATGCCGATCCTGGACGTCGACAAGGCCAAGTCGATCATCGTGATCAAGCGCTCGATGGGCCGAGGCTACGCGGGCATCGACAACGAGCTCTACACGAACGAGAAGACGGGGATGCTCTTCGCCGACGCGAAGGAGGGTCTGGCCTCGCTCACGGCGGCGGTGAAGGCGCTCTAGGCGGGTAGCTCGCGCCGACGCCTTAGCGCCGACGGCACCGACCGCTGCCGTCACCGGCAGCGATCGTGACGCGTCGGCGAGCTCGAGCGGGCGCGAGCGATCCGAGCGACTCGGCGACCACCACCGCGTCGTCACCGGGCTGGAGGATGAAGTCGGTATCGGGGTTCACGAACGCGTGACCCGCCGCGGTTCACGGACAGCAGCGTCGCTCGATGGTCACGCCGGAGCCGCGCGGCGAGGTCGTCGATCGATAGCCCGCAGTACTCGTCGGCGGCAGTGACATCCGGTAGAGCTCCGAGCCCTCGCCGCCGGACACGATGTCGGTGACGATCCCGGACAGGCCCGGGTACAAGCGCGGAGCGCGCCAGCAGATGCGAGGCGATCTTCGAGGTGACCAGCAGCTCGTCGACGTCGGCCCGTCGGAAGTGCGGCTCGTGCTTGGGGTTGTTGACCTCCGCCACGGTCCTGACGCCGGGCGCGGCGTGCTCGATGGCGAGGACGGTCAGGATCGAGTGCATGTCGGCCTCGTCCGAGGCGTCGCGCGGGAAGACGAGCGCTGCCGACGGCATGCTCGATCCCGGCCCGCTTCGAGGTCTTCCTCGCTCGTCGCGTCGCCGCGCACGAAATAGACGCCATCGCCCGCGGGGTTCTTGTCGACGTCGGCGAGGACGACGACCTTCGCCGCGTAGTCGTCGCCACGGAGCTCGTCGACGAGGTCGCGCGCCGTCGTATTCCAGCCACAGACGACGATGTGGCCCTTGTATCCGGATGCACCCAACCCCTGGCCCTCCTTGAGCAGGAAATCGATGACCATCGCGACGAGGGCGCCGGTGATCATGCCGAGCATGGCGACGCCGAACAGGATCAGGAACCAGCCGATGAGGCGGCCGGCCGGCGACGTGACATAGCTCGAGTCGCCCTGGCCGAGGACCGTCGCGATCCCCCAGTTGAACGAGTCGAAGACGGACTCGACCGTCCACGACTTCTCGAACAGCGTGATGAGTACGGCGGCGGCCAGGACGAACCCGATGATGCCCTGCGCCAGCGACATGAAGAACCGTCGGTCGAGCTGGCCGACCATCCGCTTCAGATGCCACGCGACGCGGCGGACGACGGGCGAATCGACGAACGGACGGGCCCGCGGGACGGACCGCGGCAGATGGGGCCGCCTCATCGCTCCGATCGTGCCACAGGCTCACTCGTCCTGCGAACTGCTCTCGGCGATCTCGATGCCCGGCGTCTCGGCGACCGCTGCCGTCAGCGCGGCACCGGTCGCGAGGTCGCGCGCCCTGACCTCCACCTCGGCGACCAGCCGAGCGCCCTTCCGGACCGTGGTCGCGAGATGCGAGACGCTCCCGCCGTCTGCGCGTGATCACCGCCACGACGTCGGATAGCGCCTCGGGTCTATCGACCAGGAGTCGCATCCGGACGATGTGCGGATCACGGCCGATGACGCGGTCGGCGACGAGCCGCAGCGGCCAGAGCGAGACGATGACGATGACCGTGATCGCGACAGCGCGTGATCCATGCCCCGGCGCCGGCGGCCATGCCGACCGCCGCCGTGGCCCACAGGCTGGCGGCCGTCGTGAGGCCCCGGATCGTGGCACCTTCCTTGAGGATGGCGCCGGCCCCGAGGAACCCGATGCCGGTCACGATCTGTGCGGCGATCCGCGCCGGGTCGGCGCCGGGCGCGGGGAATGCGGCGATCGACAGGACCGTGAAGCCGGCGGATCCCACCGACACGAGGAGGTGGGTCCGCATGCCGGCGGGGTGGTCGTGGATCTCGCGCTCGAGCCCGATGAGCGCGCCGAGCGCTGCCGCGACGATCAGCCGGATGGCGTAGGCCAAATCGACGCTCAAGTCGATCATCGGCGCAGTCTACGCGCGGGGCCGTGACCTCAAGAGCCCGTCGCCGACCATGTCGATCGTCGCCTCGATGATGGCCTCGCGGGCGTCCCGCGGGAGCATGCCCTCACCCAGCAGGATGGCTGCACCGTGCACGGCCGCCCACGCGGGGACCTCGGCGTCGGCCCTCGGTACGGCGAGCAGACCGGCGCGGTCGAGTGCGTCGAGCGCATCGGACAGGACGGCATACGGGGATGGATCGTCCGGGACGTAGAGCTGTGGCGGGCAGCGCCGGAATGCGACCTCGAAGAGCCCGGGTTCGTCGAGCGCGAATTCGATGTAGGCCCGTCCGGTCGCCCTGAACCGGGCTCGCGCCGATCGACCGGAGGAGCCGCGGATCTCCGCGGTCGCGGCGAGCATCCGCTGAGCCAGCGCCTCGCGGGCCTCGGAGCCGACCTGGGCGAGCAACCCGTCGCGACTCGGAAAATGCCGGTACGCGGCGCTCGGCGACACGCCGATCCGGCGAGCGGCCTCGCGGAGGGCGACGCCCTCGCTGCCTCCTGCTGCCGCCAGGCCGGTCGCCGCGGTCACGAGCGCGCGCCGGAGATCACCGTGGTGATAGGGCCGGTCAGCCGGAGTGGTCATCGTCGGCGGAATGTTGACATCGTTCACATCAGGTGTAAAGTGCACGGTGTTCACATCAAGGCAAAAGCCGCGCGAGCCGCAGTCAAAGGAAGGCAACGAACGATGGCCGAGCTCACCAACGGTCGCCAGACCGCAGCCCTCGACGACGACGTCGTCGTGTTCATCATCGGGATGCGGATCAACCGCCTCCGACGTCTCCGCTCCTGGCTGCCCGCCTTCCGTGCCATGCCACGGATGCTCAAGGAGCTCAGCGAGGATCCCGATCTTGGGCTGCTCCACGTCCAGAGCTTCTGGGCGGGGCGGGTGGTGATGGGCGTCCAGTATTGGCGCTCGTTCGAGCAGCTGGAGGCATTCGCACGATCGAGCGATCACGCCCACCTTCCGGCGTGGCGCGAGTTCAATAGACTCGTCCGCGATAACGGGGACGTGGGGATCTTCCACGAGACGTATCGCGTCGGGCCGGGCACCGCTGAGTCGTTCTACGGCAACATGCCCCCATTCGGGCTGGCGGCGGCCGTCGGCTTCGTGCCGGTCGCGCGCAGAGGGCAGTCCGCAGGTCGCCGGATGGGCACAGCAAGGACGGATCAGCCAGCCGTCGCCCCCTACTGATCCGCGTCCGAGACGTCGATGACGTCGGCGCCGAGCGCTTCCACGAGGTCCGCGGGCGCGAGATGGAGATTGACCCCGAACGCCCCGCCACCGACGGACACGACCGGCTGCCCCATCACCGAGGCATCGACGATCGCGGGCCACGCTCGGTGCGAACCGAACGGCGTGATGGTGTAACGCTCGTAGCCGGTCGCGGCCCGCGCCTCATCGGCGTCCGGCAAGCGTCATCCGGCGAACGCCGAGGTGGGTTCGAAGCTTCGGCCAATCGAACCGGCGGCCCGCCGGGACGAGCACGAAGACGTAGTCGTCGTCCCCGCGCCGAACGACGATCGTGCGTAGGAGCGCCTCGAAAGGGACCCCTTGCAACCGAGCCGCCTCCTCGGCACTGCCGGCACGCTCGGTGCGAACGACGCGATGCGGGATGCCGGCGGCCGCGATAGCCGTCGTCGCCGGGGTGTCAGCGTCCATCGCGCCCATCAGCCGATGAAGACCGTTCCGCCGTTCGGCGATAGCACCTGGCCCACGTAGCCGTCGCCACCTGGCCCTGCGAGGAAGGCGATGGTGGCAGCGATCTCGTCAGGCTCGAGGAACCTGCCGATCCGGACACTCGCGAGCTCGGCGTCGATCGCTTCCGGATCGTTGTCCCGGAGCATCGGCGTGTCGACCGGGCCCGGAGCCACGCCGTTGACGAGGATGCCGGACGGGGCGAGCTGGTACGCAAGGGCCCGGGTGAATCCGACCAGGGCCGCCTTCGCGGTGACGTACTGGACGCTCTGGTTCCCGAGCCAGACCGCTTCGGAGCAGATGTTCACGATGCGACCCCAGCCGGCTTCGGTCATCCCGGGCAGGACCGCTTGGGTGGCGTGGAAGGCGCCGTCGACGTGGACGTCGAGCACGCGCCGCCACGCCTCGAACGTGACATCCATGAACTGCCCGCCACCCGGGATCCCCGCGTTGTTGACCAGGATCGTCGGCGGGCCGAGCTCGGCACCGACCCGGTCGACCGCCGCGGCGACTGCGACGGGATCGCTCACGTCCGCGGCCGACGCGACCGCTGCCCCGCCACGGGCGTTGATCTCGCCGGCGACGGCCGCGCCACCATCGGCATCGCGATCGAGGCAGCCGACGGTTGCGCCGTCCGCCGCGAGGCGCAGCGCCGTCGCCCGGCCGATGCCCGATGCGGCGCCGGTCACCAGAGCGACGCGACCGCCCAACGGTCCGCGCTCACTCATGGTGGCTCTGGAAGCGTGCGACATGGATCGGACGATAGCGGTCGTACAGCGTCACGATCAGGGTGATCAACCCGGCGAAGACGACGGCGTGCTCGAGCCGGCGATCGGTGAGTGACGCCAGGATGAACTGGCCCGCCGCAACGATCAGCAGGTTGATCGCGAGCATCACGAGGAACTGGCGGACGGCGGATGACCATGACGCACCCTGTCGGACCAGAGCCTCGGTGATGAGCGTGTTGGCAAGGATCGATCACGATCACGCCGGCGGTCGTCTCGAGTGGCGTCGCGTCCACGCCCGGCAGCATCCGGCCGAAGATGACGATGACGAGCGCGATGAGTGCGGACTTCTCGACGAGCTCACGGTCGAACAGCCGCTCCGCGAGCCGGCGCCGGACGGCCTCGACCCGCTGCCGGGTCGACCGGTGGCTGGCGCTTGTCGGCGTCGAACGTCCACGGGTGGTCGGCCGGTGGCAGACGCTTGGTGAAGAGCCAGCGGACGAGCAGGGCGAGGACCACAAGAGCGACCGCCAGGACGACCGATCACGAGTGGGCGGTTGGCGATGGCGTCGACCCAGGAGGCGTCCTTCGACGACCCCGAAGATGTTCGTCTTGATGAGTGTCGGTCGCGTCGAGCTGCGCGACGTGGATCCACCACTCCTGGGGCAGCTTGATGAAGATCCAGATGAACGCGGCAGCACCGACGATCAGGCCCTTGGTCAACTTCCGAGGATCCCAGCGCGCGCGGACCCCTCGTAGAAGTCGAAGAAGTACTCGAAGGTGTTCGGGAAGATCAGGAGGACGGCACGGATCTGGGTGACCTCGAAGATCACCACGCCGATCAGCCGGTAGTAGTAGAGGAAGCGGCTGACGCCGACGGCCGTGTGATTGGTCCAGTTCCGCAGCGTCGCGATGTACGCGATCGAGAGGTAGTAGACGTCGAGGGCCTTGTCGTAGGCCTGGTAGCCCTCGAGATCGAGGCTGGTGAACGTCTGGAAGATCGTCTGATCGATCCCGTCGATGACGAGCGCCGCCAGCATCGCCGGCAATGGGAACTTCGGGATGGCGAGCGGCACGAGGATCCGCGCCGCGACCACGGCTCCGAAGATCAGGCCATCCACGCCGCTGCCACCCTCCTCCCCACCGTCGCCGACCGCCGACGATACGCCTCGCCGAGGGCGTCAGTCCGGAGCGACGAGCTCGATCCGGATGCGCTTGTTGATGCGGCCCTTCGATTCGTAGCCGGTGACCCGGATGCGGCCGACCTCACGCGTGTTGGCGACATGCGTGCCGCCGTCGGCCTGCAGGTCGAGCCCGACGATCTCGATCGTCCGGATCTCATCGATGCCCTCGGGAAGCAGGTTGATCTTGGTCCGGATCAGGTCGGGGATGGCGAACGCCTCGTCGCGCGGGAGGACGTTCACCCGCACGTCGCGCTCGGCGGCGAGCTCGACGTTGACCGCCGCCTCGATCGAGTCGACGAGATCACCCGACATCGACTCGAACTCGAAATCCATCCGCCCCGCGCCAGGCTCCATGTTGCCGCCGGTCACCTGCGCGCCGTAGTCCCGCCAGACCACGCCGCACAGCGCGTGCAGCGCGGTGTGCGTGCGCATCAACGCGAAGCGGCGCGCCCACTCGAGGTCGACGTGCGACGTGTCGCCGACGGCCGGCGGGTCGCCGTCGATCCGGGTTCGAGCTCGTGGACGATCTCGCCGCTCGCCTTGCGGGCGCTCCGGACCGTCCAGCCTCGGCCATCGGCGGTCCGCAGGATCAGCCCGCGGTCGGACGGCTGTCCGCCGCCGCCCGGGTAGAAGCACGGTCCGGTCGAGCACGACCAGCGTCGGCTCGCCCGCCTCGACGTGGCGGACGCGTGGCCTCGACCGATCTCGCATAGGCGTCGCGATAGGCGATCTGCTCGCCGGATGGCGTCACTCGGCGGTGAGGGACCCGGTCATGTTCGGATGGACGTCGCAGACGAACGTGTACTCGCCCGCGGGCAGCGCCTGGCACGTCGTAGGTCTTCTCAGCCGACGCCCGGGAAGATCTCGCCCTTGAAGATCTCCGCGTTCGATCTGATCGTGGATCGCGACGTTGTGCGGGACCCCGGCGTCGTTGTTCGTGAACTGGATCTGGAACGGGGTATTCGCCGGGACGGCTTCCTGGGTGGTGTCGTAGGCGATGTTCTGGGCCGCGATCTCGAGCACCTCTCCAGCGCCACCGCCGGACGCCGAAGCGGACGCCGAGGCCGACGCCGACTCGGACGGCGCGGTCGACGCCGACGCAGAGGCTGAGGCGCTGGCCCCGGCCGAGCCGCTCGCTGAGACGCTCGGGAGCGGCGTCGCGGACGGCGCGGGCGCGTACGTCCAGCCCGGCTTGGCGGAAGTGCAGGCAGCGGCGACCAGGAGGAGCGCCGCGACGACGGACAGGGAGCGCACGCTTCGCATCGGTTCGGGGGACCTCATCGCATGGGCGCGGATGACCGCGATCGGGGTGTCGCGCAAGATGCTACCGCGTCGGCGTGGGTCGGGTGCCGACCAGTACCAGGGGACTAGTACCTCGCCCCGTACCATCGTCCGGATTGTCCCGGGACCATATCGCGACTAGCCTCCACCTTCCCCAGACGGGTGCGCGACCGATGCACCACAGGGAAGTCCGGAGCCCCCGCCCAGATGAAACGAAACCTCATCGATCGAGCTTGGCACCTCATGGTGACCCTCGGCCCGATCATCGCCATCGCATCGTGTTGGTCGCCGCTCGCCGCTGGTGATCCCAGCGGCCGCAAGGCCGCGCGAAGGTCGCTAGCGCGACCACTCACATCGCATCTCGCTCGCCGGACGTTGCTGGCCGGCGATCGTCCTCATCGAGACCCGGAGACCTCCCTCCGGGTCTCTCTTTGTGTCGCGTCGTCGCCTAGCGACCCTCGGTGAGCCCGAGCCGGATCGCCACCGCGGCCGCCTCGACCCGGCCGGACACCCCGAGCTTGGACAGGATGTTGCCGACGTGGACGCCGACGGTCTTCTGGCTGATGAAGAGCCGCTCGCCGATCTCGCGGTTCGTCCGGCCACGAGCGATCTGGACGAGCACTTCGCGCTCCCGGCCACTGAGCCCGAACGTGTCTCGCTTCGGCGTCGGCGTCGCTGCCGGTCTGACTGAGCGCGTCGACGAGCTCCGAGCGCTCGCCCTGGCCGTTGGGGTCGGCGCTCGACGCCGCGACGGCGACGACCGGGGCGCGTCCCAGCCATCACGCCGACGAGCTCGCGCGGGCGGTCCTCGGGGCCTGCGAGGCGAGCATCGACCTCGGCAGGCAGCGCGATCAGCGCACGGCCGGCGAGCTCGCGAAGCTCGCGCAGGAGCGGCAGGGCACCGAGTCGGAGGGCGATCTTGACCGCCTCGAGAGCGGTGCCTTGGCATCGGCTCGTCCGGCGCGACCGGCACCCGAGCCGAGGAGCGCCTCGGCCTCGCGCCATCGGGCGCGGGCCTGTCTCGTACGGGATATGGAGCGATGCCCAGGCGTCGCCGACGTCGTGCCAGGCGACATGGTCATCGCGGCCCTCGACACGTCGCCGGTAGGCGCGCGCGGTGGCGAGCCAGGCGTCGGCGAGACGCCGCGAGCCGAGTGCCGGATCGACGCCGTGCTTCTTGACGATCGTCTCGGCGGCTCTGACGACCTCGCGAGCGCGTTCGCGGGCCGAAGCGAGCCCGGCGAGGTCGCGCCCCTCGCGCGCCTCCGCCGCGCCCGCGGCCTCGACCTCGATCGCCGCCGCTGCGGTCCGCGCGGCGAGGATCCAGTCCTCCGTCTCGCGGACGAGCTCCCAGCCGAGCTCGGTCGCGCGGCGCGCATCGGCCAGATCGCCGCGCCACAGCGCGAACGAGGCCGCGGCGAGATGGAGCGGGACGGCCTGCTGCGCATCACGGACGGCCTCGAGCTCGAGCAGCGTCTGGCCGAGCAGTCGTCCGGCGCGCCTCTCCCGCGGATAGCTCGATCTCGACGGTCGCGAGTGACACCAGCGCGTTGAGGAAGTTGATGCCCGTCGGCAGCCACTCGAGGGCGGTCATGCTCATCGAGCGCGCCTCTTCCCAGCGACCGAGCAGGAACAGCGAATCGGCGGCGTTGCCGCGGAGGACGTTGCCGTAGACCGCCTCGAGGCCGGCATCCTTCGCCGCCGCGATGCCTGCCTTGGCGACCTCGACCGCCTCCTCGTGACGGCCGGCCAGCTCGAGCACGGTGGTCAGGTTCGCGTGGACGCGGAACAGCTCGTCGAGGTCGCCGAGTCCCTCGGCCATCGCACGTGCCTCGGTCAGCATCGCGAGGGCCGCTTCAGGGTCGGCCCGCCAGCCGAGCGACACGCCGAGCGTCGTCGTCGCGTGCAGCTCCCAGCGCCGGGCCGGCGGATCGCAGGCGCGGGCGACGCGGATCGCCTCGCGGGCCAGCTTCTCCGCCTCCGAGAACGTCCCCTCGAGCATCAGGAGCTGGGCCAGGCCCGGCCACGACGGTCGCGCGGGCGACCGACGGCGTCGTCGGGACGAGATCGACGGCGCGGCGTCGTGCCGCGAGCGAGCCCTCGGCATCGCCGGCCGCTCGCCGGAACTGGGCGAGACGGTCGTACAGCAACCCGAGCCGGACGCGGTCGCGGCGGCCGTCGGTCGCGCCGATGGCCGCGTCGAGATAGGCAGCCGCTCGGACCGGGCGCCCGGCTGCGAATGCCGCCTCGGCCGCCCGGGCATTGAGCTCGGCCGGCGGGAGGACGGGCGGATCGCTCCGGCGGCGACCGCCCTTCCGTGAGGTCACCCCGGTCGCGCTGCCGGCCGCGATCGCCAGCTCGAGCGCGCGCAGCTCGTCGAGCGGCGCATCGACGGACGCTGCCGCATCGGCCGCGGCGATCGCCGCGTGGCGGACGAGCGACGGGGTCGAGGGCGACGTCGAAGTGATGGCATCCCGACGAACGGCTGGTCGGCCAGAGCGCGCGCGACCGCCATGTGGTGTCGGATCCGCATCGACGGCAGCAGGTCCGCCTCGATCGCTCGCCCGACGAGCTCGTGCCGCAACGCGAGGCCGTCGTCGTCCTCACGGACGAAGCCGTATTCGATCGCCTCGTCGAGCCCGTGGGTCAGATCGGCGTCGAGGACGCCGTCGCCACGACGCGGCGCGTTCGACGAGCGCGGCGGCCCGCCGGTGAGCTCTGCCTCGAACTCCTCGGCGATGGCCGCGAGCCCCGCGCGCCCCAACGGCCGGCCGGCCGGGGCGAGCAGGCGCAGGGCGCGACGCGCCTCGGGCGACCGCGCGCCGATGCGTGCCAGCACGAGGTCCTGGAACGACGACGTGAGCGACACACCGGGGAGCTCGCGGCGCGCGGCCAGCAGCTCCTCGGCGACGAGCGGGCGACCGCCGGATCGCTCCGCGACGACGACGAGGACGCTCGCCGACGGTCGTTCCTCCTCGATCGCTGCGATCAGCCGGGCGAGCTCGTCGCGCGTGAGCGGCGGCAACGTGAGCGTCGAGGGCGGGCGCGGCGCGGCGTCGAGGCCGGCCAGGTCGAGCGACCAGGGGTCCTCACGGCGGATCGCGTCGGCCTGGTACGTCCCGACGATCGCCAGCCGCTGTGAACGGGCGATCCGCGCAAGGAACGTGACCAGCGCGCGCGTCCCGGCGTCAGCGCGGTGCAGGTCCTCGATGATCAGCAGGACCGGGCGCCGCTCCCCGAGCCGACCGAGGACACCGAGGACGCCCTCGAGCAGGCGCGGCTGGCGGCGCTCCGGCACGACCGTGCCGAGCCGACGGCCGGCTCCGCGCGTCCCGTCGACGCGCGTCGCGAGGCCCGGGATCAGCCGGACGAGCTCCTCGGTCGCCGTGCCGAGGACCTCGCCCAGGTCGTCGTCCGGCAACTCCTCGAGCGCGGGCCGGAGCGCTCGGATCAGCGGTTGGTACGGCGCGTCGGTGGCGTTCCCGTACGCGGCGCCGCGCATGACGGTCATCGGTTCCTGGAGGCCCGACACGCGACGGATGGCCTCGTCGATGAAGCGGCTCGTCCCGACCCCGGCGGTCCCGTCGATCAGCAGCGTCGCGGAGTCGCCGGCCGCGGACGAACGGATGACGGTTGCGAGCTTCGCGAACGCGTCCTCCCGTCCCACGAAGCGCGCGCTCGTGTACGTGGCGGGCATCGCTTGGCATCGTACACGGCGGGAAGCGCACGTCATCCACCCTGGACCGAACACCGCTTCCCCGGCGCACCATCGCTGTCTTTCGGGAGGTTCCGAGAGCGGCCGCGCGACCCGCTACGCTGCGGGCGTGACCGACGCCTCCCGGCCCACCCCACATCCCGACAACACGCTCAACGAGCTGTCCGGGCGAGGAATGGCTCTATTTCACCAAGTCGGTGCTGACGACGGCCTACCCGTCGGAGCTGGGTCACGCCGCCCGGAAGGCGCACGGCGCGAACAAGCCGCCGCGGCTGATGGCGCGCCTGATCGAGTTCTTCAGCCGGACGGGTGATCTGGTGCTCGACCCATTCGCGGGCGTGGGCGGGACGCTGCTCGGCGCGGCGATCGCCCGAGGCCCGCGACGTGCCCTCGGGATCGAGCTGGACGCGCGCTGGGTCGGCGTCTATCGAGAGGTCGTCGCAGCGCTGCAGGCGGAGAACGACGGCCGCGGGCCGACCATCGCCGAGCTGGGTACCGGCGATCCTGGCGCGGCTCGGACGTTCGATCCGAGCGGTCTCGAGATGCGCCAGGGTGACGCCCTCGAGGTCCTGCCTGAGCTGGCGGACGCCTCGGTCGACCTCGTCGCGACCGACCCGCCCTACAACATCCAACTGCCCTTGACGATGGCGGGCGGCACGCTGGCGGAGACCCACGCGAACCGGCGGACCGACTACGCCATGGTCAGCGACGCCCCGGCCGATCTGGCCAATGCAGCCGACTACGCGGCCTACCTCGACGCGATGGAGCGCACGTCTTCAGCGAGCTCGCCCGCGTGCTGCGGCCCGGCCGATACGCCGTGGTCATCGTCCGCGACGCGTACCAGAACGGGCGGTACCAGTTCGTCGGTGCGGATCTCGCCGCCCGCGCGGAGGTCGCCGGGCTCGTGCCGAAGGGCGACCTGATCTGGCACCAGGCCGGGACGCGCCTACGGCCGTACGGCTATCCGCGGGTCTTCGTCCCGAACATCGCCCATCAGCACATCCTGGTGCTGCGTCGCGAGCCAGGGACGACGGGTCAGGCTCGGCGGCGGCTCTCCAGGTAGGCCGCGAGGACGTCGCCATCGACGTCGTCGCCCATGGTCCAGGTATCGGCAGCGATCGGCATCGTCGCGGTCGGCGTGCTCTGCGCGGGCGGGTCGCCGAGCTGATCACCGAGCGTCATCTTGTGGATCCAGCCCTGCCGGCCATCGGGGCACAGCACGAGCCAGTAGGCGCCGCGCTTCTCGAGCAGTTGCACCTCGTCGCCCTGGTCGAGGAACGCGAGCTCCGTGCCACGGAGCTCGTCGGGGATGTCGAGCAGACGGACGAGGTTGTAGCGGATCAGCCGCCGCTCGCGACCGTCGATCGGTCCGACGAGCCCGTGAGTCGAAGGTGAGCCGCGGGGCGTCGACCGCGTCGCGGATGGGGTCGGCCTTGCGCGCCTCGAGGAGCGACGGGCGGCGCCAGCGCGGCAGCGCCAGCTCGGCGTCGTGCGGGTTCGGGATGTTGGCAGCACCTGCGATCGGGTCCATATCGTCGACCGCGACGGCACGACCGGGCCGGTCCGCATAGCCGGCGGCCGCCGCGACGGCGAGCGGGCTGGCAGCGGCATGGGCCAGGACGTCGTCGGGCGCTGGCGGGTCGCCGTCACGCCGGCGCTTCCCGAACAGGCCGAACGCGAGCGTCGCGCCGACGATGCCGGAGGTCGTCACGAGGGTCGCGACCAGACCGAGCGGGACGGTCGGCCGGCCACCCGTCAGAAGGTCGATGCCCGCGGCGAACGCCGCCCAGGTTCCGGCGTTGCCGCCATCGCTGCCGGAGCCGCCGGAACCGCCGTTCGGGACCTCGCCGGGGCCGCGTACCGCCATCCCCGGGACCACCGGCCACGACCGCGACGCGTCGTCGCTCGGGTGTCGGGCTCGTCGTCGGCGTTGGCGGTCGGCGCTCGGCTCGGCGACGGGGTGCGGGCGTAGCGGTCGGATCGCCGGTCCCGACGCCCGTCGGGCTCGGACGTGCCGTCGGACGCGGGCGTCGGCGCCGCCGACCTGGTCGGTCGTTCCGTCGGCTTCGGGGTGGGCTTCGGCGTCGACCTCGGTTCGGGTTTCGGTGTCGGCTTCGGCGTCGGCTTGGGCGTCGGCGCCGGCGTCGGGCGGTGTCGGCTTGATCGTGACGGTGCCGGCCGCCAGCTGGTCCGCGAACCGATCACGGCTCAATGCGGACAGGGTCACGGGGTGGGAACCGACCGGCAATCTGCCCGACCAACGGAAGGTGACCCCGCGCTTCCAGTCAGACCCCGCGCTCTTCGTCATCGCGTGCGTCGTTCCGCCGAGCTTGACGCGAACCCAGTTCGCCGGCGTCCCTTCGCGGTTCCGGTACGAGACCGTGACGACGATGGTCGTGGTCGGGAAGCCGGAAAGCGGGGAGACCGCAGCGTCGGAGAGCCTCGTCGGCCCGGCCGCTGCCCACGCGGGCACGACAGCGGACAGGACGAGCACGAACGCCGCGATCGACGCGACGATCCGTGCTTGTCGTCCGCCGCCGACGCGGGACCACGATCGGGTTCCAGGGTGACGGGCGGGGCGGTGCATCCTGTTCGCGAGGATGCCGTTCCGCGAACAGGGCCAGCAATGGTACGGGGGTCCGGTTGGCCCTCGCCGACCGGCGACGCCCCCGCCGTTGCGCCGTGGCAACGACCGTGCTGTCGCGCGCATCGGTGCAGTGCGGTCCGGTGGGGCTCGTGGTCCCACCGGAGGGCGCACCATCCCCCATTCGCCCATCGACGGGGTGGTGCGTCGAGTCGAGGATGGACGGCATGGAGGTCATCCAGCCAGCCCACCTGAACCAGCGGCCTTCGCTTGCGCCGTTGCTCGGCGCGACCGTCGTCGCGACGTTCTCCATCGTGTTCGGCATCGTCATCGCGTACATGGCGATCGCGACGCCCGTGCTGAAGGCCGTCATCCCGGAGGGTCGGCTGAATGCGGGGCAGGCCGCGACCGGCATCATCGTCTGGTCGATCGCCCTGGTCGCCCCGACCGCGTTCGTCCTGATCGGGGCGAACCGGCTCGTCCGCATCCTCGCCGCGACCCGGGCGCGGACGCCGCGGCGATCCGCCGACGCTCCGCGCACTGGATTCGTTGCCCGACGATGTCGTGGTCGCCACGGGTATCGCGATGCCGGACGGCCGTCCGATCTCCGACCTCGTCATCGGCCCGTTCGGCGCCGCGGTGGTCCGCGAGCTGCCGCCGGCCGCCGTGACGCGCGTCCGCGAGGGCGATGGCAACTCCGGACGCGGCGTGGCTGGATCGTCATCGAGAGCCCGCTCGAGCGCGCAGCCCGTGACGCGGAGCGCGTCCGTCGGTGGCTCGCCCACGACGATGCCGACTTCATCGTCAAGGCCTACGCCGCCGTCGTCGGCTCCGAACCCACGATCACCGCGGACGACCGACTGCGCCGTCCTGACCCCCGACCAGCTGGCTCCGTGGATCGCCGGGCTGCCGCCGCAGCGCAGCCTGACGGAGGGCCGACGAGAGCGGGTGCTCGAGTACGTCCGCGACGCAGCGCGCTGAGCCGGCGGAAGTCCATCACGTCGGCTGGTAGGGGAGCCAGGACTCGAACCTGGAACCAGCGGGATATAAGCCCGCCGCTCTGACCATTGAGCTACTCCCCCGCGGCGATGCTACACCGCCGAGCGCGAGGGGTCTCGCGTGACGAGAGAGCTCAGTCCTCGTGCAGGAGACGGCCGGCGATCGAGCGCAGGCTGAGATGCCGCCCCTTCAACCGGGGCTGATCGTGGCGACCTCGCCATCGCGTGCCAGCGGCATTCGCCCCGCCGGGCGCCCAGGCCCGCGCCGGTAGGGTCGCGGCGAACGCCCGGTCGTCTTCGTCCTGGTAGGCCTCGATCGGCAGGTCGTCCGGATCGAACGGCCGCTCAGCGGTCGACGCCATAGGACGGCGGACGGGCGTAAGCCGGGGCTCCGTAGAGCTTCGGGAGCGCGACGTGCTGCTCGTCGATGGACACGCGATACCTCAACGGATGAGGGCTACGTCTCCGGTTCTCCCCCGGGAGACGCGTGGATGATGGCTCCGGCGCAGGGTACCGGGGAATGGTACGGATAGGCTACCGGGTCTGACAGCGGACGGCTGGTTTTGGTGGTGCTGCAGGAGCACCCGAGTCGGTCGGAGCGCGATCAGCCGAGCCAGCGGGCGGACGACCTGGAGCGCGACGACCATCACCAGCCAGGCGATCGGGACGGCCGCGAAGAACCCGAGGGCCGCACTCCAGCGCTGACCGGCGGCGGACCGTCCCGGAGCCCGTCGGCTGCGGGACGACGAGGTACGTGACGACGGCTCCCGACGACCAGCACCAGCACGGTGTAGCGCGACCAGCGCGAGCAGGCGCAGGTCGCCGCCGGGCAGCGTCGGCGCCACGGCCGAGCGCGATGTCGTAGACGAGGTACGCGATGGCCAGCGACGACCGCGACGACAGGCTCGACAGCAACGGCGCGCACGACCGGTCGCGGGCGCGTTGCGGAACTGCCGCCAGCGGATCTCGGCCCACGACCGCTGCCGGACGTCGGCACGGGCCGTCAGCCACCGCTGAGGATCGTCAGCGTCCGTCGCGGCGGAACGTCTCGGGCGTGTGCGCCGCGAGCAGCTCGACGCACGCCGATGAACCGATCGAGCTCGGCGTCGGAGGTGAAGAAGCCGACGCTGATCCGCAGCGCGTCGATGAGCGGCACGGTCCGGGCGACCGCGAACACCCGGGCGCTGAGCTCGTCGAGCGCGGCCTGCGGCGTCCAGCCGCGCGATCCGGAACGTGACGAGCGTCGCCATGCGGTCGAGCGGGGTCAGGACCTCGACCCCGTCGATCGCGGCGAGCCGTTCGGCGGCCGCGCGCGCCATGCGCCGTGCCGCGCGCGTAGATCCAGTCGAGCCCGACGAACATGCTCAGCCAGCCGATCGAGCGGGCCATGCCCGACGATCGACGGCCGGTGGAAGTTCGACGCCTCGAACCGGCGCGCATCCGGCCACCAGACGGCGCGGCCCGCCCGAGTCGACCGACTCGAACGTGTACTAACCGCCGAAGGCAGGCGTGAGCCGGTCGCGCGCAGCGGGCGCCACCGCGACCGCGCCCATCCCTTCGGGGCCGAGCAGCCACTTCTGGGCGGCGATGGCGTACACGTCGGCGCCGGTCGCCGCCAGGTCGACCGGGATCGCGCCGGCGGCCTGCGCGCCGTCGACGACGAGGAGCGCACCGCGCGCGTGGGCCATCTCCGGCGATCCGGTCGAGCGGCAGGACCGCGCCCGACGCCCACAGGACGTGCGAGACGACGACCGCGCGAGTGCGTCGTCGATGGCGTCGTCGAACGCCGTCGAGGATGTCGGCTTGCGAACGCGACGGGTCCGACGTCGACGAACGCGAGCTCGATCCCGCGACGCGTCGCGCAGGTTGTACAGCGCGCCGATGCCGCCGGGGTGCTCGAGGCTGGTCGTGACGGCGCGGTCGCCCGGCCGCCAGTCGATGCGCCCAGATCCCGACGTTCATCCCGTCGGTCGTGGAGTGGGTGAGCGCGATGTCGCCGACGTCGGCGGTCAGGACGGCCGCCGTCGCGGCCCGTGCCTCGGCCATCCGCTGCAGCGTCTCGAGGTAGTAGTCGACGTGCGCGCGACCGGTGCGGAGCTCGTACTGGGCCGAGCTCGTCCATGGCGGCGGCCGTCTCGGCGGGAAGCGGGCCGACCGAGCCTGTGTTCAGGTAGATCCCGGCCTCGAGCGCCGGAAGGGCCGCCCGGACGGCAGGCGAGTCGGTCCGCGTCGGGGGATGAGGGGGCGGACACGGCCCGTATGATACCGACGATGTCCGGCCTGGCCCGACCCGAGATCCTGGCCACGACCGAGTGGCTCGCCGAACAACTGGGTCGCCCCGGCGTGACGATCCTCGACGCCCGCTGGCGGCCGGACGGCACCGGCGTCGACGTCCACCGTGCCGGCCATATCCCGGGCGCCGTGTCGGTCGACTGGCGGGCCGACCTCGTCGACATGGACCAGACCGGCGATGCGATCCGCGTCGCGTCACCCGGCCGCGTGGCCGCGACCGCCGCTCGCGCCGGGATCGGCGATGAGACGCACGATCGTCGTCTACGACGACACGCAGGGGCTGTACGCGTCCCGCGTCTGGTGGACGTTCCGCGCCTATGGTGCCGAGCATGTCCGCGTCCTCGACGGCGGCTTCCCGGCCTGGGAGACCGAGGGCCGGACGGTCGAGCGCGGCGCCGGCGACCCGCCGCCCGAACCGTTGACCCCGTTCGTGCCGCGCGGTCCGAATCGGTTCCACCTGACGACATCGGAGGTCCGCGGTCTGCTCGGCGCGCCGGGCGTGACACTGCTCGACGCCCGCGCCCCGGCCGAATACCGCGGCTTCGAGGGGAACACTCGCCGCCTCGGGCACATCCCGGGCGCGGTCAACGTCCCGGTCGGATCGATGCATACGGCCGGGAGTCAGCGGCTGCGCGAGGGCGGCGATCTGCGCGATCGGCTGCATGCCGCGAACGTCAGTCGGGGCGCGCGGATGGTGGCCTACGACGGGTCAGGGGTCGCGGCCGCGAAGCTCGCGTTCGTCCTGAGCCTGCTCGGGCACGACGACGTCGCCGTGTATGACGGTGGCTGGGCCGAGTGGGGCAACCGGCTGGACCTGCCGGTCGACCGCTAGCCGCGCGCGACCCGCGGGCTCGTCACCAGCCGGTGGGCTCGGGCGGCGTGTCGGAGGTGCCGCGGCTGCCCGGAGTCGAGGCCGGCCCACGGATCGCTGACGCGATGCGGCGCGAGGATCTGGGCACGTTCGTGGTTGACGGCGAGTAGCTCGGCCTGTGTTCGGGCTTCGCCGAGTGAGTCCGACCAGTAGGTCGCGTCCGTGACCGGCAGGAAGTGGCCGGTCAGCTCCGAAAGCGCGTCGCGCAGGCTGCGCTCGGGCATCAGATGGATCTGTCCGGTCACCTTGAACGGCGGGATCGAGATCAGCGCTTCCTCAGGGATCTTGGGCGTTCGCAGCTCCGGAGCGGGCGTCGACCGCCTCGTTGACGACCGCGAACAGGACCGACGCCAGGTTGACCTGGGCGAACTCGGCACGGACCTGCTCGCCGCGCACACCGAACTCGTCGGTCGTGACGTCGGACAGCACGAGGAACCGATCCTCGGCGAGGTTGAGCATGTCCGTGACCCGGCGCTGGCGGGTGGTGATCGCAGCCGCGGACGACGAACGAATCGGTATAGAGCGTCAGTCGAACCTGCTGGACGGTGCCGCCGAGCGAGTCGAACATCGCCACAGGATACGCGGCGCTTGTCGAGACGTGGCGGTCAGGGACGTTCGGCTGGGACCGTCCTGGCGCCGGCCGTCACCAGCAGCTCCGAGCCGTGCTGCAGCCCTTCGTAGAGCGCCGTGACGGTCGCCACCGTGTCGATCTCGTCGACCGACTTGTCGCGGCCGCAGCGCGTGGATCCGCGGGAAGCGCAGGCTGAAGCCGGAGCCGTGGCGCTTGCTTCGAACGATGACGTCGAAGGCGATCTCGACGACGATCGTCGGCTCGACCTGGCGGTAACGCCCGTAGCGGGCGATCGTGTGCGCCTCGAACCACGCGGTCATCTCGGCGATCTCGGCGTCGGTCAGGCCGCTGTACGCCTTGCCGATGTTGACGAGCTTGCCGGTGTCCTCGTCCCGGACGGCGAACGTGTAATCGGACAGCACGCCGTGGCGCTTGCCGTGGCCGACCTCGACGCCGACGACGACGCAATCGATGGTGGCGAGGGCCTTCTTCATCTTGAGCCAGCCGAGTCCGCGCCGGCCCGGTGAGTAGGCACTCGTGGGGTCCTTGACCATCAGGCCCTCGTTGCGCCGGCCCCGCGCATCGGCGAACGCCGCTTCGAGGGCGTCGGCGTCACGCGCGACGCCGAGATGCGACCGCAGGAATCGGCCGCCATCCTCCACGTGTGGCAGGTCGATCCCGTCGAGCCGATCGCGCCGCGCGCGAAGCGGCTCGCGGAGCAATGGATCGACGGTCATGTCGCCGGCGGGATCGTCGCCCGGGCCGAGCGCCAGCAGGTCGAAGGCGACGTAGATCACCGGAATGTCCGCCCGGATCGCCTCCGACGGCGCCTTGCGACCGAGCCGTGCCTGCAGGCTGATGAACGGCAGGACGAAGCCGTCCTTGTAGGCGAGGATCTCGCCGTCGATCACGCCCGTCCACGACAACGGCCGCGCCGCATCGACGATCTCCGGGAACTGGTTGCTGACGTCGTGAAGGTCGCGCGAGTACAGGCGGACGTCCGTCCCGTGCTTGTGGAGCTGCGCGCGGATACCGTCGTACTTGTCCTCGACCCACACTTCGGGGCCGAGCCTGGTGATGATCTCGTCCGCGTCCTCGGCCGGCGAGGCGAGCATGAACTTCAGCGGGTGGAACAGCGCCAGTTCCGCCTCGCCGAGCTGATCGTCGCGTGCCAGCTCCGCGAGCCGGCCGATATCGCCGGTGAGCATCCCGGCCCATTTCACGTCCTCGATCCGGCGGTCGAATGCCTGGGCGATCGCCGCCTCGACGAGTCCCTCCCGGAGGCCGATGCGCAGTTCGCCACCGAGGACCTTCACGATCGCCTTGGCCGTCGGCCGGGTCCGACCGTGCAAGGAGGTCGTGGAGCAGCTTGGCCTTGGCGGCCGGCCCCGACGCGGACTCGATCGCGGCGAACGTGGCGGCGACCTCGGGGAGGGTCGGTGACACCTCCGGCGGCGGTTGGTGACCAGCGCGGACGAGGACGTCCTCGACGGCCAGGCTCAGGTCCGAGAAGCGGTCGTAGGCCTGACCGAGGTCGTCGCGCGTGGCACCCGGTGAGTGCCGTGATCGCCGCCATCATCGCCGACCAGCCGAGGCCGGTGGCACGTTGATCGGCCTCCGGGAACGGGCGGCCGGTCAGGAAGACAGCCGCGACCGGCAACTCGTCGGGGGTGAGGCTGCGGAGGTAATCGGCGAGGAGGGCGGTCTTCTCGGATGTGCGGGTCGTCGCCGCAACGCGCTCAGCCAGGTCGCTCCAGCGGCGCATGGCGGCGATGGTATACGGTTCCGCCGATGGCACCCCGAACGAGGTTCCCGGAGGTGCTGGAAGGGTCGCGGGTCGTGCTGCGCCGGCACGTCCCGGAGAACCTCGCGGCCTTCCGGCGGTGGTACTCGGACCCCGAGATCGCGCGTCTCGCCCGGTATCAGGAAGCGCCGATGCGCCCGGACGAGATCGAGCGTTTCTTCGCCGCCCGGGTCGTGGGCGACGACGCGCTCGCGATGGCCATCCACGAGCTCGCCACGGATCGGCTGGTCGGCACGTGCGCGTTCAGCCAGCTCGACGGCGACAACGGTTCGGCGCTCTACCACATCACGATCGGCGAGAAGGACGCGTGGGGTCGCGGCTATGGCACCGAGGCGACCCGGCTGATGCTCGACCACGCGTTCGGGACGCTCGGGCTGCATCGCATCGCGCTGTTCGTGTTCGAGTTCAACGAACGCGCCATCCGAGCGTATCGACGGTGCGGCTTCGTCATCGAGGGACGCGCGCGCGAATCGATCTACCGCGACGGCCGCTGGTGGGACGAGCTGGCGATGAGCGTCCTCGAACGCGACTGGCGCCAGCAGCGCGAGGACGAGACCGCCGAGGAGCGCGAGGAGGGGGCCATGCGTGCCGAGGCGACCTCGGCGGCCGACGGCGCCGACATCGACGAGCCGGTCGCGGTCGAGCGCGATGCCGTCGGCGCGCGAGCGACGTCGGGTCGCGGTCTCATCCGACGCACGGTCCGACGGTTCACGTGAGCAGCACGGGTCCCGGTGCAGACGCCGCGCGCAGCGAGATCCGCGAGCTCATCGGTGCCAAGGGCCACGCGGTCGATAACGCCCGTTCGGTCGTCGACCGCCTCGAGACCGCGTTCGCGACGGGCGACCTCGTGCGGACGGCGTCGCTCGATCAGTACCTCGCCGACCTCGATCAGGCGCTCGAGCAGGACGAGGGCATGAAGCTCGGTGGCAAGAGCGCCGAAGCGGCCCGCTTCATCATGCGCGCGATCGACCGCGAGCTGGACAACGCGTGACGGGCGCCGCTCGCGCCTAGACTGGACGCCCGCCCATCACTTCGGAGGCCGACACGTGACCGAGCTCAAGACCGGCATCCTGCTGTGGAGCCAGGCATCGGGCTGGCCCGAGATGACCGCCGCGGCCGAACGGGTCGACCAGCTCGGCTACGACCACCTCTGGACGTGGGACCACCTGTACGCGATCTTCGGTGACCCGTACCAGCCGATCGTCGAGGGCTGGATGGCGCTCGCCGGCTGGGCGATGGCGACCGAGCGGACGCGGCTCGGCCTGCTGGTCGGTGCCAACACGTTCCGGAACCCGGGCTTGACCGCGAAACTCGCCGAGACCCTCGATCACATCAGCGGCGGCCGGGCGATCCTCGGCATCGGCGGGGCGTGGTTCGACCTCGAGCACAGGCCCACGGCATCGACTTCGGGTCAGGCTTCGGGCAGCGCCTCGATTGGATGGACGAGGCCGTCGCGGCGATGCGGAGCGTGATGGATGGCGGATCCGTGACGTCGACCGGCGATGGCCGGTATGCCTTCGACGATCTGCGTCATTCGCCGTTGCCCGCTGCAGAAGCGGCTGCCGATCATGATCGGCGGCAGCGGCGAGAAGAAGACGCTCCGGACCGTCGCGAAGTACGCCGACATGTGGAACGCGATGGGGCCGCTCGACCTGATGGCGCACAAGGTCGACGTCCTCAAGCGGCACTGCGATGAGGTCGGGCGCGACATCGATGAGATCGAGTTCACGCTCGGCGTCAAGTTCACGCTGCGTGAGCTCCAAGGAAGAGGCCGACCGGGTCTGGCGGGCTGCGATGGAGCACAACCGGACGCCCCTGTCCGAGGTCGAGGACGACGACACGTTCTGGAACGGGACGCCGGAGGACATGGCCGAGAAGCTTCGACCGTACGTCGACCTCGGCTTCCGAACCGTCATCTCCGAACAGCCGGCACCGTACGACATGGAGACGTTCGAGCGGTTCATCGGGGAGGTGAAGCCGCTCATCGAGAAGAGCTAGGCCCGGAGGCGGCCATGACCGAGGCGTACCGCGTCAGGCTCAGGACCGTGGGCGGCGGCCCGACTGCGCTCGGCGAGGCCGGCCCGTTCACGCTCGTGGCCGATCGGCCGGCCGCGGCGGGCGGAGGCGGCGTCGGCTTCAACGGCGGCCAGCTGCTCTACCTGTCGATCGCCGCGTGCTGGTCGAACGACCTCTACCGCGAGGCCGCGACGATGGGCATCGAGCTCGACGGCGTGGAGATCACCGTCGACGGTGACTTCCCGTCGCGCGGTTCCGGCTCGACGCCGATCTCGGTCAGCGTGGTCGTGCGCTCAGCGGCGCCCGAAGCGCGCGTCCGCGAGCTCATCGCCGAGGTGGAACGCGTGGCCGAGATCCCGCGGGCCATCCGCGACGCGACGCCGATCGAGGTGAACGCGACGGTCGAGGGGAGCTGACGCGCGCCTGACGGTCAGGCGACGGACGCGAGGATCGCCCGGGCCTCGTCGTAGGACGGCAGCCGCGGCGAGTTGCGGATAGCCGCATCGTCGATCGCGTCCTGGGCGACGACATCCAGTCCCGCGTCATCGAAGCCGAGCGAGGCGAGTCGATGGCGCTGGCCGACGCTCGCGAGGAACTGGCGCAGTTGGCCGATGCCGGCGGCCGCCGCCGTCGCCGACTGCTCGGTCGGGATCGCCGCCTCGAGGGCGACGCCGACGAGTGCCAGCTCCCGGTCCCGAAGGCCGCTCTCTGCGGCATAGAACCCGAGCACCTCGGGAAGCACGACGGCGAGGGCCGTGCCATGCGCCAGCCGACCGCGCGTGCCGAGCGCGTGCCCCAGCGCGTGAACGAGGCCGACGCCCGTGCCACTCGCCTGCCCCACCCCGGCCAGATGCGACGCCATCAGCATCTGCGAGCGCGCCTCGAGGTCCGATCCATCCGCGATCGCGCGCGGGAGCCATTCGTGGACCGTCCGGATCACGCCGACCGCCATCGACTCGGCGAACGGATTGCCGTTCCGCGACAGCAGCGACTCGAGCGAATGGGTCATCGCGTCCACCCCGGTCGCCGCCGTCACGCCGGGCGGCAGCCCGACGGTCAGCTCCGGGTCGAGGATGGTCGTCACCGGCAGGAGCGAAGGGTGGCCGATGTAATCCTTCCGGCCGATCTCCTCGTGGGTGATGACCGAGAAGGGGTGCGCCTCCGAGCCCGTCCCGGCGGTCGTCGGGATCGCAACGATGGGTCGTCCAGGGGCGAGGTCCGGTCCGTCGTATTCGAGGTCCCAGACGGGCCGATCGTTCGCGGCGCACAGCGCGATGGCCTTGGCGGCGTCCATGGCCGAGCCGCCGCCGATCGCAACGATCACGGTCTCGTCGAGCCCGTAGCGCCGAAGCTCGGCGGCTCCCTTCTCGATGGTCGCGCCGGACGGATTCGGCTCGACCTCGCTGTAGACGGTCGCCGGGAGGTCCGTCGAGGCGATGGCCCGGTCTGCGACACCGGCAGCCACGACCCCCGGATCGGTGACGATGAAGACGCGCTGTCCGCCTGCCGCGGCGATGACCTCCGCCAGCCGCCGGATCTCGCCGACGCCGAACAGCACGCGATTCCGCAGCGTCATCTCGATGTGCCGCTCGGCCAGCCCGCTCACGACGAAGCCCTCAGCCCAGGACCTCGAGGACCTGGTCCACGCTCGCATCGCGTCGGATCGTCAGCCAGCGCCGACAGCCATGCGCATGGAACCAGCGCTCGGTCGTCACGCCGACAGGGTTCTCGAACACCCACACCTCGTCGAAGTCACGCTCGTCCGGATCCGTGATCGAATCGGGCACGTCGCGGACCTCGCCGCCGAACGAGAACTCCTCGAGCGGACGGCGCCCGCAGCGCGGGCAGTCGAGCCACAGCATCAGCGTGTCCCCGCCGAGCCCTGATCCGCCATGGCATGGTCGCGCTTGAAACGATCGAGCGTGAAGGCCCCGATCAGCTCCGGGGTGCGGCCGGTCGCGATGAGCTCGGCCATCGCCTCGCCGCCGGCCGGGATCGCCTTGAAGCCCCATGTTCCCCAGCCGGTCGTGATGACGAAGCCATCGACGCCCGTGAAGCCCATGATCGGCGAGAAGTCGACCGAGATGTCACAGATGCCCGCCCACGTGCGAAGGATCCGCAAGTCACGGAGGAACGGCAGGATCCGGGTGATCTTGTGCGAGTAGCTCCGCAGCGCCGCGAACGAGGACTGGCGTGAGTACGAGGGCTGCGCGTCGAATTCGGCGCCGATGAGCATCTGCCCGCGTTCGGTCTGTGACACGTAGCAGTTGAGCTCGGTGCTGGCGACGATCGCTCCGAAGCCCTGCTGATAGTCGTTCGTGACGAACGCGTGGAGCGGGTGCGTCCGGATCGGTAACCGGAGTCCCGCCTGGGCCGCCAGCGGCGTCACCCGGCCGCCGACGGCGGACATGACGATCCCCGCCGAGATCCGACCCTGCGCGGTCTCGACGCCGACGATCCGATCGCCATCGCGGACGAGCCCGGTCACTGGTGTGTGCTGGACGACATGGACACCGCGCTTCGCGGCGCCAGCGGCATACGCCCAGGCGACCCGGTCGTGGCGTGCGGTCGCCGCCTCGATATTGTGCGAGGCGCCGAGGACCGGGTAGCGGCGCCCGCCCGTGAGGTCGACCTGCGGGACGAGCTCCTTGATCTCGGCCGGCGTGACCATCACGGTCTTCGCGCCGGAGGCCGTGTTCATCGCCGCGCGTGCCCGCTCGGTCCGCAACGCCATCTCCGTGTGAGCGATCCAGAAGATGCCCTTGGTCTGGTGGAGGATCGCCGCGCCGACCTCGTCCTCCAGGTCGCGGTACATCTCCAACGAGTGCTGGTAGAAGCGGATGGCCTCGGGCAGTCCGTAATTGGCCCGGATGATCGTGGTGTTCCGGCCGGTGTTGCCAGAGGCGATGTAGTCGGCCTCGATGACCGCCACGTTCGTGATCCCGTGGCGGGTCGCGAGGTAGTACGCGGTCGAGAGCCCGTGCCCGCCGCCACCGATGATCACCACGTCATACGCGTGCTTGGGCTCATCCCAGCGCAGGCTGCGGCAGCGACGCGACGTACCCGGCGGCGACCCCCCGCCTCACGTGTTCACCGGTAGGCGAGCGAGGAAGTCGTCGAGATAGGCGGACATCACGAACACTGTCGCTGCGCCTGTCGAGTCGACGTAGAGCTTGGCCGGTACGCCGGCGATCGAGCCCTGGCAGAAGGCCGGCCGAGTCGGCGTGACCGCCCATTCCATGCGCGGCAGGACGACATCGATGAACTCGTCGACCGGGAACATGACCGCGCTGTAGCCGAGCTCGGGCTCGACGATGGCTTCGGGATCGTCGAGGTGGACGCCGGTGGCCCCGACGGCGAACGCCTCATCGGGCGCGAATCGCAGCACGAGCGGCTCGAACTCGTCCGGGCCCGGACCGGCATCCTGCCATGCCGCGTCATCGACGGCCTCGGGCGACGCGACGACGCGGATGCCCGGCGCCCTAAGCACGTGCACGGTCGCCCTCCGGGTCGTAGAACGGGGTGGCCGTCACGACGGCGTCACGCCCGTCGATCCGGACCCGGTCGGGGTACGGCAGGTGCTTGATCCAGCCCAGCATCACGGTCTTGCCGAGCAGCGGCGACGCCCAGCTGCCCGACACATGCCCGACGATCGCTTCGTCGACGAAGATCGGCGAGCCCTCGATCGGCGCGTCGCCATCCATCGTGAACCCGTGCAGCAGGCGCTCGTCGGGCTGCTTCGCCGTCCGCTCGAGGGCCGCCTTCCCGATGAAGTCCGCCTTGTCCATCCGGGTCGCCCACGGCATCCGCACGCGGCGCGGCGTGGTGTCGAGCTCCGTGTCCATCCCGATGATGATGTGGCCCTTCTCGAGGCGGAGCCCGAAGAGCGCCTTGAGCCCGTGTGGCCGGATGCCCAGATCGGATCCGAGTGACATGAGCGAGCGCCACAGCTCGACCGACCGGTCGACGGGGTGGTGCAGCTCCCACGACGCCTCGCCCGTGAACGAGAGGCGCATCAGGTGGCAGGGCACCCCGGCCACGTCCGCATGGGTGTGACCGAGGAACGCGGGCGGGTCCTCGACACCGGCGCGCTGGAGGAGCTCGCGCGCCCGGGGCCCGGTCACGTTGATCGCGGCGAGCGACATCGTCCGGTCCATGATGTGGACGTCCATCCGCCAGGTCTCGGCCCAGTCGCGGACCCACATCTCCGCGTTCGCCGCGCCACCCGATGTGAACGTCAGAACGAACCGAGTGTCGCTCTCGCGGAGGATCATCCCGTCGTCCATGATGTGGCCGCGTTCGTTGAGCAGGAGCGCGTAGCGCGAGCGGCCGGGCTTGATGTCGGCGACGCGGCACGGATACAGCCGTTCGAGGAAGTCGACGGCGTCGGGTCCGGAGACGACCATCTTCCCGAGCGTGCTGACGTCGCCGACCGACACGCCCTCACGCACCGCCCAGTACTCGGCGACGGCGTCCCCGTAGTGCCATGGTCGCCACCAGTTCCCGAAGCGGTCCATCCGGCCGCCCAGCGCCAGATGCTCGTCGTGGAGCGGGGTCCGTCGGAAGACGTCGACGTAGGTGTCGGCCGCCGCTTCGGCGAGCGTGATCTGGCGCGACGCGGGGCGCGCCGTGAAGGGCGGCGGCACGTCGCCGGTGCGTTCCGCGATGAACGCCCGGACCTGGGGCAGACACGCCGCGCCCTGGCACGTCCCGAGGCAGGCGAGGCTCGAGCGCTTCAGCAGCTCGATCTCCTGGAAGCCACGGTCCCAGGCGGCCTGCAGGTCGTCGACCGTCGTGCCGTTGCAGGCGCACACGATGCCGCCGACTCGGCGGCGGTGGCAGTGCCGCGGCTTCGGCGGCCGGTCCGACGACGCTGATCGGGCACCTCGCCGGCCATCCGCACGAGGACGTCGCGCGGCGCGAAGCCCAGCCCGACGATCAACGTGTCGCAGGGAGTCGTCGTCTCCGCGCCGATCCAGTCGTCGGCGGTGACGACGCGCCCGGACGTGGCCGCGCCCGTCGCCCTCGATCCGGATGAGCTGGCCGGCGACCGGGATGCACGGCACGCCGGGCGGCGGGGTGCCGATCGCGACGGCCGCGCCGAGCTCGATGCCGGCCGTGTGCATCCGCTGCGCGGCCCGGCTGGTGACGACGCCCTCGAGATCGTTGCCGGGGACGGCCGGGTGGATCTCGGCGGCGCCGGTCGCGACGACGATCTCAGCCGGGTAGACGTGGAGCATCAGGGTCGGGGTTCGAACGACGATGAGCGGTCCCGGATAGATGCCGACGACCTCGTCGCCCTCCTCGGCGTCGAGGATGAGGACGCGCTTGCCGGCCTTCTCCGCGGTCGCGGCGGCCTCGGCTTCCCGCTCTCACCGCCGCCGATGACCGCGACGTCGACATGGGCGCGCAGGACCTCGATATCCGGGCCCTCGGGCGAGCTCGTGACGTCCGGCCCGGTCATGCGTGGGCAACGGCGGCAGGCCATCGACTGCGGTGCCGCTCGACCGAGAGACCGGGGAGCGCGCGCTGCTGGCACGTCCGGACATAGGCGATGCCGTCGACCTGCGCGAGGCAGTTGCCGCAGTCGCCGGTCAGGCAGAGCGTGCCCGGTCCCGAGGGCGACGACCCCGACCGTAGGATCGCGATCGCGACCGAATCGCCGGCCGCGAACGGCGACCGGCCGACCGTCGACGACGATGCGTCCCGCTTCGACGAACCGCGCCGATCCGGGGCGCTCGGTCACTGGCGCATCCTCGTCCTCGCGGGATCGAACAAGGGCTCGGGCTGGAGGCGCGCCGGCCGGCGGCGCCCGATGATCTCGATCTCGAAGCCGTCGCCGCCCGGTCCGTCCGGGGTCGCCAGCTCGGTCGGCACGTAGCCCAGCGCGATCGACTGCTTGACGTGGTGGCCGTAGCCACCCGAGGTGATCCAGCCGACGACCTTGCCGTCGTGCCAGACCGGCTCGTCACCGATGACGTCGGCCGGGTCGTCCGGCTCGGGCTCGACGACGAACGTGACGAGGCGGCGCTTCGGACCGCCCTCGGCGAGCTCGCGCTCGTGCGCGGCACGCCCGATGAACTCGTGGTCGAGCTTGATGTAGTGGGTGATGCCGCCCTCGAGCGCCGTGTAGATCGGGCGGTACTCGCGGAACCATGTCCCGTAGCTCTTCTCGAGGCGGAGCGACATCAGCGCCCGCATCCCGAACAGCCGCAGCCCATGGGGCTCGCCGGCCTCGACGATCCGGTCGAACAGCGCGCGCTGGTACTCCGGCTCGACCCACAGCTCGTAGCCGAGATCGCCGGAGTAGTTGATCCGTGCGACGTGCGCCGGGACCATGCCCAGGTCGACGTCGCGGAACGTCATGAACGGGAATGCCTCGGTCGAGAGGTCGAGGTCCGGCGCGACCGCCGACAGCACGTCCCGCGACCGGGGTCCGGTGAGCGAGAGACCCGTCAAGCCCGAGACCGAGGACCTCGAACCGGACCGAGCCGTCGTCGGGCAGGTGGTGACGGAACCAGCGCGAGTGGTGGACCTCCGCGGGTAGCGATCCGAAGACGTAGAACTCGTCGGCCTCGCTCGCGCGCGCCACGGTGAACTCGCCCACGATGCGCCCGCCCTCGTTGAGCATCGCGGTCAGCGTGATCCGGCCGGGCTTGGGCATCCGCTGCGTGAGCAGCGATGACAGCCATGCCTCGGCGCCAGGTCCCGTGACCCGGTACTTCGCGTAATTGGAGATCTCGGTCATGCCGACGCGCTCGCGCACGGCGTTGACCTCCTCGGCGACGCATTCCCACGCGTTCGACCGCCGGAAGGTGACGTCCTCCTTGGGCTCGAGGCCGGCCTTCTGGAACCACAGGGCGTGCTCGAGACCGAACGTCGCACCCCACACCGCGTTGGCCTCGGTCAGCCGGTCGTAGATCGGCGTCGTCAGGAGCGGACGTGCGGCGGGCAGCTCCTCGTTCGGGAAGGTGATCCGGAACCGACGCCGGTAGTTCTCCTGGACCTTCGCGTTGGTGTAGCCGAGCGTCGCGTAGTCGCCGTACCGAGCCACGTCCATCGCCCAGATATCCATGCCCGAGTCGCCGTGGTCGCCGGCGGTCATCCAGGTCGCGAGCGCGAGGCCGACGCCGCCCCCCTGCGACAGCCCGGCCATCACGCCGCAGGCGACCCAGTAGCCGCGCAGGCCCCGGATGGGCCCGACCAGCGGGTTGCCGTCCGGCGAGAAGGTGAACGGCCCATTGACGATGCGGCGGAGCCCGATCGACTGCATCGGCGGGTAGTGCTTGAACGCGACCGAAAGCTCGGGCGTGATGCGATCGATGTCGTTCTTGAGGAGTTGCGAACCGAAGTCCCAGGGCGTCTCGCGTGGGGACCACGGCACGCATGCCTGCTCGTACGTGCCCATCAGCATCGCGCCGCCTTCCTGGCGGATGTAGATCTCGCCGGCGAAGTCGAGCGCCATCGGCATCTCGTGACCGGTCTTCGCGACGTGGTCGGCGACCTCCTTCATGTCCTCGGTGATCAGGTAGTGGTGCTCCATCGCGAGCACGGGCAACTCGATCCCGACCATCCGGCCGACCTCGCGCGCCCACAGCCCACCGGCGTTGACGACGTGCTCGGTGTGGATCGACTCGCCGTTCTCGAGGCGGACATCCCAGGTCGCGTCGGGTCGCTGCGAGAGCCCGACGACCGGCGTGTGCTGATGGACCTCGGCGCCGAGCTGCTGAGCACACTTGACGTACGCGCGGGTGACGCCGGTCGGGTCGACGTGGCCCTCGACCGGGTCGTACAGCGCCCCGACGAAGTACTGCGGGTCCATGAGCGGGAACAGCTCGGCCGCTTCCTCCGGGGTGATGAGCTCCAGCTCCATGCCGAGGTACCGGCCGCGCGCCTGGGCCATCCGCAGGAAGTCCATGCGGACCTCCGTGTCGGCGAGCATCAGGCCGCCCGGCAGGTGGATCGAACAGTCCTGGCCGGACTGCCGCTCGATCTCCTCGTACAGCTGGATCGTGTACTGCTGGAGTCGGGCGACGTTCGGGATCGCCGTTGAGCGTGTGCATCCCGCCCGCGGCGTGCCAGGTGGAACCCGCCGTGAGCTCGCGCCGCTCGAGCAGCATCACGTCGGTCCAGCCCGCCTTCGTCAGGTGGTACAGGACGCTCGCGCCGACGACGCCCCCACCGATGACGACGACCTGTGTCTCGTGCTTCACGCGATCCCCTCGAAGATCCCGGTGACGGTCGGATCAATAGTCGGTCGGGACGCCGCCCTCGGCGACGCGCCGCTCGACGAACGCGTCGAGCTCCTCGCGGATGGCCGGGTCCATCGGCGGCGGCTCGTACGCGGCGAGCAGCTCCTTCCAGATCCGGTTCGCCTTCGACGGCAACTCCGGCGACCCGGCCTCCTGCCACGTCTCGTAGTTCCGCCAGTCGCGACAGCATCGGCTTGTGGAACGCGGTCTTGAAGCGCTCCTGGGTGTGCTCGACCCCGAAGAAGTGTCCGCCCGGCCCGACCTCGGCGATGGCATCGAGCGCCAGCGACGCGTCGTCGACGACGACCGGTTCGAGGAACGCCTCGACCATCCCAGCAGCTCGGCGTCGAGGACCATCTTCTCGTAGCTCGCGTGGAGCCCGCCCTCCATCCAGCCGGCGCCATGCATGAGCAGGTTGACGCGCGCCCATGATCGCGCCCCACAGCGAGAACACCGACTCGTAGGCGGCCTGCGCGTCGAGCGCGTTGGCCGCGTTCACGTTGGACGACCGATACGGCACGCCGTAGCGTCGCGCGAGCTGGCCACCGATGAGCGACGTCCGCATCGTACTCCGGCGTCCCGAACGCCGGCGCCCCCGACTGCATGTCGACGTTCGAGGTGAAGCCGCCGTAGATGACCGGCGAGCCTGGGCGGACGACCTGCGTCAGGACGATCCCGGCCAACGCCTCGGCGTTCTGCTCGACGAGCGCTCCCGCCAGGGTCACCGGCGCCATGGCGCCAGCCAGCGTGAACGGCGTGATGCACACGATCTGGTTGCGCTCGGCGAAGGCGATGACGCCCTGCGACATCGGCGTGTCGAGGCGCAGCGGCGAGCTCGTGTTGACGACCGTGAACACCGACGGCTCGACGTCGAGCGTCGCGTCGTCGACGCCGCGCGCGATGCGGATCATCTCGAGCACGTCGAGGTTGCGCTGCCGGCCGAGCGAATAGCAGTGGATCGCCTTGTCCATGAGCGTCAGCGCGTCGTGGGTGGCGTGGAGGTGGCGGACGCCGTGATGGATGTCGACGGGTTCGACCGGGTAGCCGGCGAGGAAGTGGACGCTGTTGAGCGACTGTCCGAGCCGCAGCAGGTTCTGGTAGTCCTCGCGATTGCCGATCCGCCGCCCACGGTCGAGGTCCGCGACGTTGGGCGGCGAGCCGACCGTGCCGAACGCCATCCAGTCGCCACCGAGCCGAAGGTGGCGCTCCGGGTTTCGGGCGTGGAGCGTGAACTCGGACGGGGCGGTCCTGATGACCTCCTCGACCATCGCCGGGTCGAACCGGACACGCTGGCCGCCGGCCTCGATCTTGGCGCCGGCCGCGCTGCAGGTGCTCGCGCGCGTCCGGATCGAGGAAGTCCATCCCGATCTCGGCGAGGACGCGCAGCGACGCGCGGTGGATCGATTCGAGCTCGTCGTCGGAGATCGCCTGGGTCGGCTCGTACGGCATCCGCGGCTGGCGGACACGGCCGCTGCTGGGGCAGCCGCGCTGCGCTCGTGCGCGGCACGCCCGCCGCGCGCGGCGGCGCCCGACGAGGGCCTGGCCCGCCGGCGTGTCGCAGGTCGGTCATCGTCAGATCGATCCAGGTCGTCTTGAGCTGGGTGTAGCCGTCGAGCGCATGGAGCGACTTGTCGCGCCCGAAGCCTGACTGCTTGTAGCCACCGAACGGGACCGTGATGTCGGCCGTATCGAAGGTGTTGACGAACACGGTCCCGGCGCGCAGCGCCCGGGCGAGCCGGTGCGCCTTGGTGACGTCCCGCGTCCAGACGCCGGCCGCGAGCCCATACGGCGTGTCGTTGGCGATGCGGACCGCGTCGGCCTCGTCCTCGAATTCGGTCACGGTCAGCACCGGCCCGAAGATCTCCTCCCGGGCGACCCGCCAGCTCGTTGTCGACGCCGTCGAGGATCGTCGGCGCCGACGTAGTAGCCGCCGGTGTCCTCGCGGACGCGCTCGCCGCCGGTCACGACGCGTGCGCCCTCGCGCTGACCGAGCTCGACGTAGCCGAGGACCTTGTCGAGCTGGCGCGCGTCGACGATCGAGCCCAGTCGCGTGTCCGGGTCGAGGGGCTCGCCGGGCGCGATGCCGCGGCCCATCTCGGCGATCCGCTCGACGAGCTCCTCGCGCACCGAGCGATGGACGACGAGCCGCGAACCCGCGTTACAGGTCTGGCCGCTGTTGTAGAAGATCCCCCAGCCGATGCCCTCGGCCGCCTTCTGGACGTCCGCGACGTCGGCGAGCACGACCTGCGGGCTCTTCCCCCCGAGCTCGAGCGAGATCGCCTTCACGTCGGTCTCGCCGATGGCGCGCAGCAGCGACTTGCCGACCTCCGTCGAGCCGGTGAACGCGATCTTGTCGACGCCGGGGTGCCGCGCGAGCGCCTCGCCCGAGGACGGCGCCGGGCCCGGGCACGACGTTGAGCACGCCGTCGGGGATGCCCGCTTCGGCAGCCAGCTCGGCGAGCCGGAGCGCCGACAGCGGCGACGCGGATGCCGGCTTCAGCACGACGGAGTTGCCGGTGGCAAGCGCCGCACCGAGCTTCCAGGCCGTGACGATCAGCGGGTAGTTCCAGGGCACGATCGCGCCGACCACGCCGATCGGCTCGCGGGTCACGAGCGACAGCGCATCAGGGCCGGTCGGGCCGACCTCGCCGTAGACCTTGTCGATGGTCTCCGCGTACCACTGGATCGTCTTCGCTGCCGACGGGACGTCGATCGACAGCGTGTCACGGATCGGCTTGCCGACGTCGAGCGACTCGAGCAGGGCCAGCTCGTCGCGGTTCGCGCGCATCGCCTCGGCGAGCTTGAGCAGGATGATCTTGCGCTTGGCCGGCGACATGTCCGCCCAGCGCCGATCGTCGAAGGACGCGCGCGCGGCGGCCACCGCTCGATCGATGTCCTCGGTGTCGCCCTCGGCGACCTGCGTGATGACGCTGCCGTCCCGGCCGGTGACGTCGTCGAACGTCCGGCCGGATGCCGCGGGAACGAACCGGCCATCGATGAACGCCTCGTTCCGCGGCTGAACGCGACGCCCGCTCGGTCGATCCAGTCGGGCGGCGATCGCGGCGGTCATGCGGCGTACCTCTCGATCGACGACTTCGTCGAGCGTCACGCCCGAGGCCGGGCCGCTCCGGGACACGCAGCAGGCCATCGGCGTCGGGCCGGATCGGCTCGGCGAGGAAGGCGTCACGGCGTTCGGGCGTCCAGCCCGGCGGGTCGTACGGGAACTCGACGAACGGGCCGCCGCCGACACCCGCGGCGACATGCAGGTTCGCCAGCAGTCCGAGCCCGTTGGTCCAGGTGTGCGGGGTGAACCACCGATTGCGCGCCAGCGCGACCTCCGCGATCGTCCGCGTCCGGAGCATCCCGCCGGCGAGCACGACGTCGGGCTGGTAGACGTCGAACGCATCGGCATCGAGCGCCGCGAGGGCGTCCTGGAAGGTCCGAGTCATCTCGCCGCCGGCGATGCGCACACCCGGTGAACCGCGCCCGCAACGCCGCCAGCCCTCGCAGGTCCGTGCCGGCGAGCGGCTCCTCCATCCAGAGCACGCCGTCATCCGCCAGCCGGGCCGCGATGTCCCGCGCCGTCTGGAGATCGATCGACGGCGAGGTGTCGCCGGCCATCCGCCAGCCCTGGTTCAGGTCGACCATGATCGCCATCGAGTCGCCGACGGCGGCACGCGTCGCTGTGACCGCGGCGAGCCCTTCCTCGAGCCGGCGCGGGTCGACGCGGATCTTGAGGGCTCGGAACCCCTCCTCGCGCAGCCGCAGGGCGGATTCGGCCCGTTCTGGTGCGGGCATCAGCATCCCGCAGGAGGCGTACGCCGGCAGCGCGTCGGTCGCGCCGCCGAACAGCGTGGCGACCGGCAGCCCCGCGACCTGGCCCGCGATGTCCCACAGGGCCGCCTCGAGCGGCCAGTACCGACCTGCGTGGAAGTCGATCGTCTCGAGGACTCGGACGTGCCGAGCGATCGCGAGCGGATCCTGACCGACGAAGAGGTGCTCGAAGGCTTCGAAACCGTCCATCGTGTCGCCCGAGCCGATGCCGACGATGCCCTCGTCGGTCTCGACGCGGACGATCGTCACCGCGAACGAGGTTCGCGGCACGGGGTCCCACGCCGCCGGGAAGGGCGGATCGAGGGGCACGCGGAGGCGCTGGAGACGGATGGCGCCGATCCTCACGGCGCCAGTATCGCCGACGTATCCCGGTCGTCGCTTCATCCCTCGCGCGATCCCGGCCGTATCAGGAGGCAAGCGGTACCCTGACCGCCCGCACCGCCGGAGGGAACCCGTGACGACGGCGCTCGACCGCCCGCCCGAAGAAGCTGCCGAGGACACGTCGTTCGCGCGTGGGTTGCGCGTGTTCCTGACCATCGCCGACCGCGGCGAGATCCGGGCAGACGAGCTGAGCACCCTCCTCGATACCCCCCTCTCCACCATCTATCGCTACTTGCGGACCCTGACGGAGTTCGGCTTCGTCGAGCGTCAGGGGTCCGGGTATCGCCTCGGTTCCCGGCTGCACGTGCTCGGCGCCGGCCCGGCCGTCTCGGCAGAGGAATTGATCCGGGCCGCCGAGCCGGTGTTGATCGCCCTGACCGAGGCGACCGGTGAGACCGCCTTCATCTCGCGACGGATCGGCGTCGCCGCCGTGTGCCTGGCGCAGGTCCCCTCGCCCCAGGCGTTGCGCGTCGCGCTGGAGCCCGGTCAGGCCGGCCCACTGCACGTCGGCGCAGTCGGCGCGGTCCTGCTCGCCTTCGCGCCGGTCGAGGTCCAGGAGGCGGCGCTCGCCGAGGTCCCGGGTGGGTCGGGCGTCCAGGAGGCGCTGGCGCGCGTGGCGAGCGAGGCGATCGCGACGGACACGGGCGAGACCTTCCTGGGTGTGACGACCGTCGCGGTGCCGATCCTGCGCGCGGACGGCATCGTCGCCGCGATCTGCGTCGCCGCGCCGACCGAGCGCGCCGGACGTCGATGGCTGGCGCGGACCCGCGGAGCGTTGCGCCGTGCGGCGTCAGAGATCGAGGCGTCGTTGGCGTCGCCGCCGGGGGACTGATCGACACCCCCGTACTTATCGTGATGTGGCATCAGGACTTCCCGCGATTTGACAATCGAACGCGTGAAGTCGATGCTGCGCGATATGGACGCGTTCGAGGGGCTCGCGCCGGTCTCCGCTGGGTACGCGTATCTGCCGGTCGCCGAGGCATTCGACTGGTCTGACGTGGCCGCCCAGCTCGGTCCCGGCGAGTGGTACCTCGTCGCATTCCGCTCGACGCGGAGGACCGGCTGCGACGAGGCCCGGTTGTCCGAGATGGACGAACGCGCCCACCTGGAGGCCTCGTCGTCGCCCGGGTTCGTCTTCTACTACAAGGGCCCGCTCTCGACGGATCGCACCTGTCTGTCGTTCTGCATGTGGACCTCGCGCGCGGAGGCGCGTGCCGCGGCCGGACGACCGGAGCACGTCACCGCGGTCTCCGTGCTCGACGAGATGTACGAGCGCTACACGCTCGAGTTCGTGCGCGTGACGGGCGTGCCCGGGATGCCGCTCCGCTTCGAGCCCTACGACCGGCCGGTCATCGACCCCGAGGCGCCGAAGGCCGCCTAGCTCGGCCTCACCGCTGGCTCGTCGACATCGACGGGTCGACGCCGGTCGGAGCGTCATCCTCATCGGTCCCGGTCGAGAGGCCGACCCCGAGACGGACCGCCGAGATCGCCCCACCGACGGATGTCACGAGCAGGATCATCGCGTGGACCAGCAGGGCCATCGCGAACGCCGAATCCCTGTCGATGCCGAACTGCGTCGCGATGCCGACGGCCGTGAGCTCGAACGTGCCGAGGAAGCCCGGGCCGGACGGGACGATCGTGGCCAGGGCGACGCCGCTCGTCATCAACGCGCCCTGCATCGGGGTGATGCCGAGACCGAGGGCCGCTCCGCCAAGCACAAAGGTGGAGATCGAGAACGTCCACGCCACGACGCTGAAGAACAGCGCCGTCACGACCGCCCGTGGGCTGCCGACCACGGCGAGACCTTCGCGGAGCCGCCGCGCCAGGTCGAGCAGCCGTGGAACCCGCTCGATCAGCGCCGTCGCCCGGTCGGCGCCGGGCAGTCGATGGCTGACGACGGACAGCCCGAGCAGGACGATCAGGACGCCGACGAACACCGCGCCGAGGATGACCGCGGTCGACACGATGCCCCCGACACCGAGCACGACCACGGCGAGGGCGGCGAGCCCGACCACGATGACGGTGTCGACGATGCGTTCGACGACGACGGTGCCAAGGACCGTGGTGCGGCTGATGCCCTCGCCTTCGCCGAGCGCGTGGCTGCGTACGAGCTCGCCGAGCCGGGCCGGGAGGACGTTGTTCGCCAGGTAGCCGACGAAGGTGTACCCGAGCACGCGCGGATACCGGACATGGGCGATCGGAGCCAGCAGCCCGCGCCAGCGCGCCGCTCGCGAGGCGACGTCGAGGACGACCGCGACTGCCATCAGGGCGACGATCGCGAGGTTGGCCTGGCGCAGGACGTCGATGGCGGCGCCGACATCGACGGAGCGGAGCAGGAGATACGCGGCGACGACGCTGATCGCGATCCCGAGGATGCCGCGGGCCGCGGTGCGACGGCTCATCGGCGAGTCGTGAGCTTCGGCGACGGCCGGACGTGCAAACGGTGGAGCAGATATCGAGCCACGACGCGCAAGGTCGATAGCCCGTACACGACGCTTCGGTTGAACCCGACGGAGCTCGCTTCCTCGAAGTAGCGGGTCGGAACGGCGATCTCACCGATGCGGTCGCGCATGCCGGCGGCCACGACCTGCGCGATCAGCTCCTGATCGAAGACGAAGTCGTCGCTGTTCGCGTGGTACGGGATCGTCTCGAGCAGCTGTCGGCTGTAGGCACGCAGGCCGGTGTGGTATTCGGACAGACGCAGCCCGAAGGCGATGTTCTCGACACCTGTCAGGAATCGGTTCGAGACGTACTTCCATGTCGGCATCCCGCCGGCGAGCGGGTCGCCGAGGAACCGGCTGCCGAGCATCAGGTCGCGCCTGCCCGCGGCGATCGGCGCGACGAGATCGGGGATCCGGGTCGCGTCGTACTGGTAGTCCGGATGGAGCATCACGACGATGTCGGCACCCGCCTCGAGCGCCGCGTCGTAACAGGTCTTCTGGTTACCGCCGTAGCCCCGGTTCTGGGCGTGGATGATCACCTGCAGGCCGAGGTTGCGAGCGATATCGACGGTCTCATCGCGAGAGACGTCGTCGACGAGGATGATCCGGTCGATCAGGTCATGCGGGATGTCTGCATACGTCCGTTCGAGCGTCAGCGCGGCGTTATAGGCAGGCATGACGATGACGATGCGTGGGTCATGTCTGGGCTGGGCCACGGCGCGAAGGGTAGCGGGTCCGCCTATCACGTTGGAGTCGGCCACGGCCGGAGACGTTGCGGTCGACCGGCTGACCCGCGGTCACGGGATCGTCACGGACGGTATGCGACCATAGCGCCGACCCAACGAGTAAGGACCCCGCTCTCATGTTCGAACGCCTCTTCGGCAACACCGCTGTCGATCCCGCCGTCGCCGAACGCGATCCCGCCCGGCCAGTACCGGACGGAGAAGTTCCCCGTGCTCCACTACGGCTCGGTGCCGCGGGTCGATCTGGCGACATGGGACTTCAAGGTGTGGGGCGAGGTCGATGCGCCCGTTCACGCTCACCTGGCAGCAGTTCAAAGAGCTCCCGCGCAAGGAGGTCCATACGGACATCCATTGCGTCACGCGCTGGTCGAAGCTCGATACGACCTGGGAAGGCGTCCCGATCCAGAAGATCCTCGAGCTGGCGCAGGTCCGCCCGTCCGCGACCCACGTCGTCAGCCACGCCGAGCAGGGCTACACAGCCAACCTGCCGCTCGACATCCTCGATGACGATGACGTGCTCCTGGCCGACACGTTCGACGGCCAGCCACTCGAGGCCGAGCACGGTTACCCGCTCCGATTGCTCGTCCCCAAGCGCTACTTCTGGAAGAGCTCCAAGTGGATCCGCGGCCTCGAGTTCCTGGACCACGATCAGCTCGGCTTCTGGGAGCGCTACGGCTACAACAACGACGCCGATCCCTGGAAGGAAGAGCGCTTCAGCGAATAGCGGTCGCTCCGGCGACGGAGGGCGCCATGGGTCGGACGAACGATGGACACGACGTCATCGTCGTCGGCGCCGGCGCGGCGGGCTGCGTCGTCGCGCGACGGCTCGCGGATCGCGGGTTCGACGTCCTGCTCCTCGAGGCTGGGCCCGACCTGCCGGACCCTGTCCCGGACGACTGGCGGGACGGCTGGCGCCTTCCGACCGTCCCCGACTGGGGATTTGCGTCTGAGCCTGTCGGGACGGCCGAGGCCAAGAAGCTCCGTCGTGGCCGCGTGATCGGCGGGACATCCTGGCTGACCCGGTTCGCCGTGCGCGGTTCGACCGCCGACTTCGACGGCTGGGCGGCGTCGGGTTCGGAGGGTTGGGCGTTCGACGAGATCCTGCCCGTCTTCCGACGCATCGAGGCGGACGCGGAGTACGGCGACCGGCCATGGCACGGTGCCGACGGACCGATCCCGGTCACCCGCTATCCGGAGCTGCGTCGCTCGCCGATCCATGAAGCGGCGATCGCCGGCTTGGAGGACGTCGGTATCCCGTCCGTCGACGACCACAACGCCCCGGGGGCGGTCGGAGCCGGTCCGATGCCGATGAGCTCGCGCGGCGGGGGGCGCGTCACCACCGCCGACGCGTACCTGCCCGCCGAGGGAGGACGCCCATCGAACCTCGATGTCAGGACGGATGTACCCGTGGCGTCCGTCGTCGTGGAGGGTGGACGGGCGGTCGGCGTCGCGACTCGCCGGCGAGACGCTGATCGCGGCCGGCGAGGTGGTCGTGGCAGGCGGGACCTACGGCAGCCCGACGCTGCTGCTGCGATCGGGTATCGGGCCCGCTGACCATCTGTCGCGGCTCGGCATCCCGATCATCCACGAGCTCTCCGGGGTCGGCTCGAACCTGGCCGACCATCCGGGTGTCGAGCTCGATAGCGGCTGGCGCGGGACCGGCATGACGGGTCCCGTGCTCCATACGATCGCGACCCTTCGCAGCTCGTCGGCCGATCCCGACGGTGCACCCGACCTGATGTTCTGGGTGAGCGATCCGGACGGGGACGATGACGGGCTCTACCTCGATCCGATCCTGCTCAAGCCCGAGTCGCGCGGCACGGTCCGGCTGCGTTCCAGCGACCCGGGCGATCCTCCCGTCATCAGCCTTCCGGGGATCCAGACGAGCCGCGACCTCGAGCGCCTCGCCGAGGGCTACCGGCTGGGCATCGAGATGGCGGCCCACTCGGGCATCCGGCGCCTGGCGTCGGACCCCGCCCCATCGGAGCCGCGAACGACGACCGAGCTTCACCAGCTGCTCCGCGAGAACGCCTACTCGATCCCACACGTCGTGGGGACGTGCGCGATGGGACCTTCGGGCGAGGCAGGCTCCGTCGTCGACCCCGACGGCCGCGTGCATGGCATCGGCGGACTTCGCGTCATCGACGCATCCATCATCCCCGAGCCACCCTCCGGATTCCCGCACCTCGTCACGATCATGCTCGCGGAGCGGCTCGCCGATCGACTCGCGTCAGCCCTCTGAACCACGCCCGCTCGGCGATCATGACCCTTAGGTCGGGCCGACGGGCATGTAGTAGACGAGCGATCCTGTCTCGCCAGGGGCTGCGCCCTCCTGCGGGACGAACAGCGTCACGACGAGCGTCGGCTGGCCGTGCAGGTCGACGATCTCGGCGGTCGGGTTCGTGAACGCGCTGCTTCCGCCGTCAGTCGCGAACGCGAGCGGCTTCGCACGCGTACTCATCGACGAGATACACCTTCCAGGTACTCCAGTCGTCACGCACGGTCATCGCCTCGAGCAAGGTGAACTCCTGATCACGGAACCGGATCAGGTCGCGATCCCCGATGCCTCCCGTCACATCATCGGCCAGCACCGCTCGGTCGAGCTCGGGGCGCTTGGTCGCCGACCAATGGCGCCAGTCCATGGTCCCGCGCGCTTCACGGTCGAGGTCGCAGTCGGCGAAATAGTGGAATCCGAACGCGACAGCGGTGGAGCTTGCCGAGGTGAGGTTGGGCGTGCCTTCGGCACAGTCCGATAGCTGCTGCTCGGCTTCGAAGGCCTTCGATGGCCGCGCGGCAAGAAGATCGTCCCATGACGGATACCAGGCGAACGCGAGGTGGTTGTCGGGTTCCTGCTCCCACGCGACGACGTACCCGCCGTCCGTCGCCGGCGCGATCGCTGGCATCGAGGCCTGACGTGCGAGCTCGGCTCGCCATGTCCACGTCAGGAGGTCGTCCGAGGTCGAGAGGCCTATCCGGAACTCCTGGCTCGGTTCGTTCCACCAATGCGATACGCCGACGAAACCGTCAACGGGCGCGGCCATGATCGTCAGACCGTCGAGTTCATGGTCGAGGTCATCACGCTCGCCGTAGCGCTTGCCTGCCGCGCCCTTCACGTCCTCGAGGTAGGTGGCGAGGGCCGAACCGACCGCGGCTGGATCAGACCAGGTCGGCCCGGCGGTCGGCGCACCACATGCGACGACGACCGCCAGGGCTAGCCCCAGGCCCCCACCCCTGGCGGCCGCGTCGACGGCTCCCTTCTTGACCATCCCGGGTAGCTCCCTGGCGCTTCCGGTCGACGGCGCCGATCACGGGATGGCTTCTTGCTGGGCGATCCCTCCCGTGCGATCGCTTCGCACCGCGCTGACGCCCAACCAGACCCATCCGGCTGCGAACGCGAATATGCCGAGGATGGCGATGGCGTTCCCTACCGCGCCGGCACCATACGGCGAGGCGATCCCGAGCAAGACAGGGAGCGCCGCTGCGGCGCCGATCACGAGGAGGGTCGAGCCCACGCGCGACACCCCGCGGACCCGAAGGCTGGCAAGGGCGAAGAGGCCGGAGCCTATGATCAGTGCGATGGTGCCGAGGGCCCACAGATCCCACGCCGAGACGCCGAGCAGGAATGGCCCATCGCCGACGACCGCCATGCCGATCATCCCGACGGCCGAGATCGCTGCGCCGACGACCGGGACCGCCACGGCCGCCCAGACCAGTCCGGGCTGGCGCCGACCCTGGTCCCCGCTCAGGCCGATCATCGCGATGAGTAGCGCCGCGAGGGCGACCACGAACATCGCCTGCCACGGCTGACCGTCTGGTCCCTGGATGATCGAAGCTCCGGCAAGCGAGATCAGCCAGAGCACGCCGCCGACGATCGCGGCGACGCCACCGATGCGTAGCGTCATGAGGACACCTCGAGTGTGGTCGCCCGCCGCGGCCGCGCCGCGCGGACGGATGTGGGCGTCGATCGCGGCTAAGGCGATATCGGCCACGTCGAACGGGCCGAGGGGTCGCTCCTCGAGCAGGGCCTCGAACTCGTCGCCGTAGCGCGCTCGCCATGTCGCCGGGTACAGGCGGATGAGGAAGCGCCTCATCCGGCCGACCCCCGGAGCCGCTGGAGACCGAGCCGGGCGAACCCGGCCAGGTCCTGGAGCTGCTCCTCGAGGACCGTCGCGCCGACCGCCGTCAGGCGGTACGGCCGGCGGCGGTCGACGGGCTCGAGCGCTTCGATCAGGCCACGCTCCTCGAGTCGAGCGAGCGCGGCGTACAGGGTTCCCGGACCCATCGGCCGGCCGTAGCCGGCCTCGACGTCGGTCATGATCGCGTAGCCATGCTTCGGCCCCTCGCTCAGGCTGACGAGGATGAGCAATGCCGGTTCAGCGAACCGGCCGAACTCCGGGATCCGGGTCATGCGTACTACTCCGATAGACGATATATCGTGTATCGTAGTATCGGCGAGCGGAGGGCCTTGTCAAGCCCTCCCGCACTAGCTAGACGGCCTCGGCGAGCGGCTCCGCGAACTGGCTCTCGTACAGGTCGGCGTAGAAGCCGCCGCGTGCGAGGAGCGACGTCGTGGTCGCCCTGCTCGACGATCGCCCCGTGGTCCATGACGAGGATCGTGTCGGCGTCACGGATGGTCGAGAGGCGGTGGGCGATGACGAAGGCCGTCCGGCCGGCGCGAAGCCGGCCCATCGCGCGCTGGATGAGGACCTCGGTCCGGGTGTCGACCGAGCTCGTCGCCTCGTCGAGGATGAGGATCGGACGGTCGGCGAGGAACGCCCGGGCGATCGTGAGCAGCTGCTTCTCGCCAGCCGAGACGTTGGTCGCGTCGTCGTCGATGACGGTGTCGTAGCCATCCGGCAACGTCCGCACGAAGTGGTCGACATGGGCCGCCTCGGCCGCTGCGAGGATCTCCTCCTCGGTGGCGTCGAGTCGCCCGTAGGCGATGTTCTCGCGGATCGTGCCGTGGAAGAGCCACGTGTCCTGGAGGACCATCCCGAACGAGCGGCGGAGCTCGTCGCGCGTCATCTCGCGGGTGTCGACGCCGTCGACCGTGATCCGCCCGCCGTCGATCTCGTAGAAGCGCATCAGCAGGTTGACGAGCGTCGTCTTGCCGGCCCCGGTCGGCCCGACGATGGCGACCGTGCGCCCGGCCTCGACGTCGAGGTCAAGGTGCTCGATGAGCGGCCGCTCCGGCGTCGTAGCTGAACGACACATCGTCGAACGCGACGGCGCCGGCGACGCGCGGCAGGGTCGCCGGGGCGATCGGGTCTGGGACCTCCTCCGGCTCGTCGAGCAGCTCGAAGACGCGCTCCGCCGAGGCGACCGCCGACTGCAGCACGTTGACGATGCTCGCGACCTGGATGATCGGGAACGTGAACTGGCGCGAGTACTGGATGAACGCGACGACGTCGCCGAGCGACAACTGGCCGCTCGCGACCTGCAACCCGCCGATGACGGCGATCGCGACGTAGTTGAGGTTGGCGATGAAGTTCATCGCCGGCTGGATGATCCCCGAGATGAACTGGGCCTTGATAGCTGGCCTCGTAGAGGCGCTCGTTCTCGGCCTCGAAGGTCTCGATCGCCTCGCGCTGCCGCCCGAACGCCTTGACGATGGCGTGGCCGGTATGCATCTCCTCGACATGCCCGTTGAGGGCGCCGGTCGACGCCCACTGGGCGACGAACTGGCGCTGCGACCGGCTGATGATGAGGATCGTCACGGCGAAGGACGCCGGTACGGCGAGCAGCGAGACGACCGCGAGGATCGGGCTGATCGTGAACATCATCGATCAGCACCCCGACGATCGTGAGCAGCGACGTGATGAGCTGGGTCAGGCTCTGCTGGAGCGACTGGCCGATGTTGTCGATGTCGTTGGTCACGCGGCTGAGCAGGTCGCCGCGCGGCCTGCCGTCGAAGGTCTTGAGTGGCAGGCGACCGAGCTTCGCATCGACGTCGGCGCGAAGCCGGAACACGGTCCGCTGCGTGACGCCGGTCATGATGTAGGCCTGCATCCAGGCGAACAGCGAGCTCAGCACGTACACCCCGATGAGCACGAGCAGGATGCGTGCGAGGGCGTCGAAATCGATGCCCTGGCCGGGCGTCAGCGTACATCGACGAGAGCATGCTCGCGAGCTGGTCCTGACCCGACGCCCGAAGACCCGCGACGACCTGGTCGGTCGTCACGCCGGACGGGAGCTGGGCGCTGATCGCCCCTTCGAAGATCAGGTTCGTGGCCTCGCCGAGGATCTTCGGGCCGAGGATCGCGAAGGTGACGCTGATGACGGCCAGCACGACGACGAGCAGGACGAGAGGCGCCTCGGGCCGCAGACCGCCGAGCAGCCGCCGCAGCGAGCCACCGAAGTCACGGGCCTTGGCCGGCGGCAGGCCCATGCCCATGCCCATCATCATCCCGCCGCGCGGGCCGCCGCCCGGCCGGCCCGGACCGCCGCCCGGAGCTCCAGCCGCTGGGCCGCCAGGCGCACCTCCGCCTGTCGCGCCGCCGGGTGCCGGGGCCCCGCCTGGGGTCGGCGCTCCGCCGCCCGGTCGCCCGCTCATGCCGCCGCCTCCGACTCGGATAGCTGCGAGTAGACGATCTCCTGGTAGGTCTCGTTCGACTCGAGCAGCTCGCGGTGGGTGCCCGTGCCGACGATCCGACCGCCGTCGAGGACGATGATCCGGTCGGCCCGCATGATCGTCGCCGACCCGCTGCGCGACGATGATCACGGTCGTGTCCTCGAGCTCGTCGGCGAGCGCCGCGCGCAGCCGGGCGTCGGTCGCGACGTCGAGCGCCGAGAAGCTGTCGTCGAAGACGACGATGTCGGCGTCGCGGACGAGCGCGCGGGCGATCGCAAGCCGCTGGCGCTGGCCACCGGAGACGTTGGATGCCGCCCTGGGCGATCGACGAGTCGAGGCCGTCCGGCATCTCGGCGACGAAGTCACGCGCCTGGGCGATCGTGAGCGCGTGCCAGAGCTCCTCGTCGGTCGCCTCCGCGTCGCCGAACCGCAGGTTGCTACGGATCGTGCCGCCGAACAGGAACGCCTTCTGCGGGACCAGCGCGATCCGCCGCCACAGCTCCTCGCGGTCCTGCTCGCGGACGTCGACCCCATCGATCGAGGACCTGTCCGCCGGTCACGTCGTAGAAGCGCGGGATGAGGTTGATCGAGCGTGGACTTGCCGCGAGCCCGTGCTGCCGACGATCGCCGTCGTCTCGCCCGGGGCGGCGCGGAACGACAGGTCGCGCAGGACGGGATCCTCGGCGCCGGGGTAGCGGAACTCGACGTTCGCGGAACTCGACGACGCCGCGCTGGCCGGCATCGGTCGGCGCGGACGGGCTCGACCGGGTCATGGATCGTCGGCTCGGTCTCGAGCACCTCGTTGATGCGCCCGGCGGAGACCGCACCGCGCGGGATGAGGATGAACATGAAGACCGCGGTCAGGACGGCGAACATGATCTGCAGCAGGTACTGCAGGAATGCGGTCAGCGCGCCGATCTGCATCGCCCCGTCGGCGACGCGATGGGCTCCGAACCACATGACCGCGACCGTCGAGAGGTTGAGGATCGCCGTCATGATCGGGATCGTCACGGCGAACAGACGGCCGACCTTGAGCGTGCGTGTCGAACAGGTCGCGACTGGCCGTCTCGAACCGCGCCTCCTCGTGACGGCGTCCGCACGAAGGCGCGGATGACGCGGACGCCGGCGAGGGTCTCGCGCATGACCTGGTTGATCCGGTCGATCTTCGTCTGCATCGCCCGGAACATCGGGATGGCGCGGCTCATCACGACGCCGATGACGAGCGCCATCAGCGGCAGGATCACGATGAGCAGCGCCGGACAGGGTCGGACGTCCGTCCGGACGGCCATGATGATCCCGCCGACGATCAGGATCGGCGCGGACACGATCACGGTCAGGCCCATGAAGACGACGGTCTGGACCTGCTGGACGTCGTTCGTGTTCCGGGTGATGAGCGACGGCGCGCCGAACTGGTTGACCTCGACCTGGGAGAACGTCTCGACCGTCGAGAAGACCGCCCGTCGAACGTCGCGGCCGAAGCCCATCGCGACCCGCGCGCCGATGAACACCGCCGCGACGGAGGCGACACCGAGGATCGCGGTGACGACGAGCATCATCGCCCCGACCCGAAGGATGTAGTCGGTGTCGCCCTTGACGACGCCGTTGTCGATGATGTCGGCGTTGAGGTCGGGCAGGTACAGGTTCCCGATCGCGCCGACGAGCAGCAGCAGGAGCGCGAGCGCGATGGGCGCCTTGTACGGGCGCGAGGTAGGTCCGCAGCAGGCCGATCATGCCGTGTTCTTCCTGCTGGCGATGACTCGGCCATCTCCGACCGGACGCGACGGAGCGCACGCAGCCCGACCAGGAAGCCATCGAGCTCCTCGTCGGTCATCCGGTCGAACAAGGCCTCGAGGTGCTTGCGCCGTTCAGCCGCCATCTCGTCGAATACGGCATCACCCGCCTGCGGTGCGATGCACGAGGACGACACGCCGATCGCCGGGTTCGCGGCGACGCTCGACCAACCCGCGCGCCTCCATCCGGTCGATGATCCCGGTCAGGCTCGCGACCGACACGTCGAGGGCGTCGGCGAGCTTCGACATCGGCATGCGGGCCGCGCGACCTGCAGGACGGTCAGGACATGCAGATGAACGAGGCTCAGTGAGCCTCGCAGCCAGTGCTTGAACGCCCCCGCCCGCTCGCGCGGACCCCACGAGGTCATCTCGTCGAGGAGGTCCTCGAGCGTCGCGCGGCGCGTGGCGCGCGCGCTGCGTCGCCGTGTCGACCCGGCACCCACATTCAATGTCACATTGACAATCTATGTGAGATGTAACGATGCGTCAAGACGCCGATCAGCTGCGGCGAGCTCCGCCGATCGTCGCGGGGTCTGGCGTGAAGTAGCGGAGCCGTCGCCCGAGCAGCAGCACTTCGCGCTCGAGCAGCGCGATCAGGCCATCGAGACGCTCGACGGTGGTCGCGCGCCTCGAGCAGGGCCTGACGCCGCGGGAGCTCGACCTGGACGATGCCCGAGAGCAGGTACGAGAGGACGGTCGGATCGTCCGGGATGTCGAGGTCCCTGCGCGTCGGCGGGTCGGCGTCCGAGGTGAGCTCGGGCTCGGCGGTCGCCAGCGGATCGGCCTCGGGGTCCGGTTCGCCGACCGTGGCTTCGATCTCGACGCGGATGTCGAGAACCTCCGAGGACTCGCCGTCGCGGGCGCGCATCAGGTCGAGGTACCGCACGAACCGCCGGATCGCCTTCGCCGCAAGGCGCTCAGCGCGGAGCTCGTCGCCGACCTCGTCCTCGAGCGGCGTCACGTCCGCGACGAGGTACGGCTCCTTCTGCGCATCGACCGATTCGATCGCGAATCGGCCGGTCGCCGCGGCGAGCAGGTCGTACCGGCCATCGGGATAGCGACCGGCCTCGCGGATCTCTGCGAACGCACCGACCCCGGCGAGCGTGGCCACGCCCTTCGTCCCGACCTCGCGCCCGTCGCGGATCAGCACCACCCCGAAGGGCTGCCCCGTGTCAAGGCAGTGGCGCGTCATCGCCTGGTAGCGGTCCTCGAAGATGTGGAGTGGCAGGACGATGCCCGGGCAGAGGACCTGGTGCAGCGGGAAGAGCGGGATCTCCATCGCCGCCCGAGTCTAGCCCGGTTCGTGGCCGAAGGCCGTCGCGCGATGGTGTAGGCGGACCCATGCCATCCGTCAGGGTCGGCGCGACCGCGGAATCGAAAAGCCGCCGGCGGACCGGCGGCTTCCGGGTGGGTCTTCAGGCCTCCGTCAGTGCGCGCAGCCCCGCGGCGCGCCACTGTCATCGGCGGTACGGAAGCTCGAGCCACAACCGCACGCGGCGACCGCGTTCGGGTTGTTCACCGTGAAGCCGGCGCCCATCAGCGTGTCGACGTAGTCGATCTGCGAGCCCTGCAGGAGCGAGATGCTCTGGCCGTCGACGTACACCTTGATGCCGCTCGCTCAGGACGTTGTCCTCCGGGCGTCGGCGCATCCTCGAGCATCATCCCGTAGCGGAAGCCCGAGCACCCGCCGGAGTACACGTACACCCGCAGCCCGATATCCGGGTTGGTCTCTTCCTTCGTCAGCTCGCGGAGCTTCGTGACCGCGGCATCGGTCAGGGCGACGACCTGTGGCTGCTGGTCGATCATCGGTCGGTTCGTCCTCCTTGGACGGGGATTCGCGGTTCGAGCGCCACGGAGCGGCGAGTGCCCACATCGTACGCAGGGCAACGGGTTTCGACAAGCGTGCCCGCCGAAATCCGATGGTCCTGGGGACGACAGCTGTGTTGCGGTACCCGCTACCCGTCGATGCGTTCGACGATCGTGGCGATCCCTTGCCCGACGCCGATGCACATCGTCGCGAGTCCATAACGGCCGCCGGTCCGCCGCAGTTCGTGGGTGAGCATGGTGATCGAGGCGTCCTCCGCTCATGCCGAGCGGGTGTCCGAGTGCGATCGCGCCGCCATTGACGTTCACCTTCGCAGGATCGAGCCCGAGCTCGTCGATGCAGACGAGTGACTGCGAGGCGAACGCCTCGTTGAGCTCGACGAGATCGAGGTCGTCGACGCCCAGCCCCGCTCGATCGAGGGCCTTGCGGGTGGCCGGCACGGGACCCACGCCCATCACCGCCGGGTCGACGCCCGCGACCGCCGTCGAGACGACCCGTGCCATCGGCTGCAGACCGACCTCGCGCGCGCGGCCCGCCTCCACGAGCAGCACCGCGGACGCTCCGTCGTTGATGCCGGAGCTGTTGCCCGCCGTGACGGAGCCACCCTCGCGCTTGAACGCCGGCCGGAGCTTGCCGAGCGCCTCGATCGACGTGTCGGCGCGCGGGTGCTCGTCACGGTCGACGAGCGTCACCTCGCCCTTCCGTCCGCGCACCTCGACCGGGACGATCTGGTCCGCGAACCGGCCGGCGTCGATCGCCGCGACGGAGCGCCGATGGCTCTCGAGCGCGAAGGCGTCCTGCCGCTCGCGACTGACGCCCCAGCGCTCCGCGACGTTCTCCGCGGTCTCGCCCATCGAGTAGGGGTAGTGCATCTCGGCGAGCTTCGGGTTGATGAACCGCCAGCCGAGCGTCGTGTCCTGGAGCTCGCGCGATCCGCGGTCCCAGGCGTTCTCGGGCTTGGCCATCACGTACGGCGCCCGCGTCATCGATTCGACGCCCCCTGCGACGAAGACGTCGCCGTCGCCCACCGCGATCGCGTGGGCTGCCGCGTTGATCGCCTGCAGACCGGAGCCGCACAGTCGATTGACGGTCTGTCCTGCCACCTCGACCGGCAAGCCGGCAAGGAGCGCCGCCATCCGCGCCACGTTCCGGTTGTCCTCGCCTGCCTGGTTGGCGCAGCCGAGGATGACGTCCTCGATGACCGCGGGGTCGATGCCGGCACGGTCGACGACCGCGCGCACCACGAGCGCCGCGAGGTCATCGGGGCGGATCGAGGCGAGCGCCCCGCCGTACCGACCGATCGGGGTCCGGACGGCATCGACGATCCATGCCTCACGAACGGGACGGTCCGGATCTCGTGTCATCGCCGCCGATCGTAGCGGCTCAGCGACTCGCGGGCGCCTGGCGGGGTTCGGGCGAGCTTCAGATCGTGGCGAGGAAGCGATCCGGATGCGCCACTCCCAGCCTGAGCGCCGTCACGACATCGTCGTGTGCCGCTACCCCCTCGTCGATCGCGATGTGTGCTTCGTCGGCGATGGCCGATTCGATCCGTTGCTGGATCCGATCCGGGCGCAGCTCCCGTGACGGGCCTTCGGCGAACTCTTGATCGACGGGACCGCGGCGACCCTCGTCGTACCGATAGAACCCCGCGCCGCTCTTGCGTCCGAGCCGGTCGGCCGCGACGAGACGCTCCTGGATCGGCGAGGGCCGAAGCCGGTCGGGCCGTCCGAGCCCCTCCCAGACGCCTCGTGCCGCAGCGAGGTTCACGTCGAGACCCGCGAGATCCATCAGCTCGAACGGACCCATCGGGAACCCGGACCCACGCATCGCGGCATCGATCGTCTCGACGCTCGCCGCGCCCTCCTCCAGCAGACGGAGCGCCTCGATCGTGTACGGCCGATTGACTCGGTTGACGATGAACCCGGGGCGATCGGCGCTGCGGACCGGCGTCTTGCCCCATTCGCGGACGATGGCCTCCGCCCCCGCCGCGACCCCGGGGGACGTCGCCGCACCCGACACGACTTCCACCAGGCCCATCAGCGGTACCGGGTTGAAGAAATGCATGCCGACGACCCGTTCCGGATGGACGGCCGCCGCCTCGGCGATCGCGCTGATCGACAGCGCGCTCGTGTTCGTCGCCAGGATCACGTCGGGTCCGGCTTCGGCGTCGAGCGCCCGGAAGACCGTTCGCTTCAGCTCGAGATCCTCCGCGCGCGGCCTCCACGATCAGCGTGGCCTCGGTCGCGAGCCCATCGAGGAGGTGGGCGTGACGGAGGCTCGACATCCGCCCGTCGACCCAATCGTCGATGGAATCGGCATCCAGGTCCAGGCGGGCGGCTCGCCGCTCCAGCCCGTCGCGCACGCGTGCCGTCGCCCGTTCGATGGCATCGAGGTCGACGTCGTTGAGCAGGACCTCCCAGCCGGCTTCGAGCGCGACCTGGGCGATGCCCGCTCCCATCACGCCGGCGCCGACGATCCCGACGCTCGTCACACCGACTTCAGCGCCTCGAACGGCTGGCGGCACCCGCGGCAGTAGAACAGCGACCGGCACTGCGTCGGACCGAACGCACTGTCCATCACGACGTTCCGCGCTGTCACAGAACGGGCAGCGCATGGCCGATGGATCACCGGGCGGGGCGATACCGGCCTCCCGGAGCGCGAGGCGACCGCTCTCGCTGATCCGGTCCGATGTCCACGGCACCTCGAATGTCGTCTCCACGCGGACATCACGGCCGAATCGCGTCTCGAGACGCTCGCCGATCGTCGCTCGGATCACGTCAAGCGCCGGACAGCCGACGAACGTCGGGAGGATCGCGACATCGATCCCGTCCGGTCGGACCGTCACCCGGTGGACGATCCCGAGGTCGACGACGGACAGCACGGGGATCTCGGGATCCGGCACGGTCGCGAGGACGGCGCGGACATCCGCTTCGGACGCGTCGGTGTCGATCACCATGTTGCCGCTGGATCGCTCCGGCGCACCGAGGTGAACTCCCCCCATAGCCAGCGGAACGCGTCGCCGTGCGCGGTCCGTCCGAGCCACGGATCCATGGTCGCCGGCGCGAGGGGCAGACCGAGGGGCTCGAAAGTATCGGCGAGGCGAGCCCGCCAGTCCCTCTCGAGATCCGCCATCGGTCGGGCGAGGACGCCCGCCTCGACGAGCGAACCCTCGGCCCCGAGCGGCGTGAAGACGGTCCCGGCATGCGGTCCGAGCGTGTCGAGAGCAGCGACCAGGCGGTCGCGCGCCTCCCCGTCGTTGGAGGCGAGCCGTTCGAGCCATGTCCCGATATGCATCAGGTGGTACCGCTCCTCGCGCCGGAGCTTTCCCACGAGATCGGCGAGCGGCTTCCACGACGTGGCGGCCAGGGCTTCAAGGCGGACCGCATCGGCGGTCTCGTAGAGGTACCGGCGCGCGATCGTCATCGCCCAATCGCCGCGGCCATGATCAAGCAGGCGCGCGTGACGGTAGTCCTCGGGTCGGCGGTCGTAGGCGATCGCATCGGGGTCCTGCCCGGTCACGCCGCCGAGCAACCCGTACAGCGCCGCCGCGTGCCCGAGCTCGTCCTGTGACAGCGAGCTCATCGCGACGTCCTCTTCGAGCATCGGCGCGATCCCCGTCCATTCGGAATCGCTGAACCCGATGACGAACTCGTCGTCGGCCATCGTGAGGAGCAGCTCGTCGAGGCCGGTGACCGGCGGTGCCGCGGCGCTCATCGCGAGCGGGCCTTCGGCTTCTCCTGACCGGCGGCCTCGCGCGCCGCTGCCAGCTTCTCCCGCATCACGTAGCCGCCCGGCTTCTTGAAGGACCGATCGAGCGGCGGCTGGAGCAGATCGGGATCCTCGAGGTCGACGATGTCGGCACGGCGAACGACCCACAGCCGGACGCTCTCCTGTCGCCTCCCGAACATCTCGCGCGCGTAGTGCGTGGCGAGCTCCGCATCGGGCGCCATGACGCTCCCGCCGTGGCGCATCGGGTCGCCATCCTTCTCCTGGCGGAAGACCTCCCACGCCTCGAGTGCCGGGGCGTCGCTCCCCGCCCCGTCCGTCATGCCGCCGCGGGCACGCCCAGGATCGTCTCGCGCACCCAGGCCGTCTGCTCGCGGGCCAGCCGGCGGAACTCGAGCCGCGCCTCGGACATCGGGCCGTGGTTCGTCACGACCGTCCGCAACTCGTTCCAATCCGGCTCGGTGTACCGCCACTCCCCAGCTGCCTCGTCGAATCGAAGCTCCGGATCTGGGATCACCAGGCCCAGCTCGCGGATCCGCGGGACGTAGATGGTCAGGAACTCCTGGCGCAGCTCCTCGGACGACTTGGCCTTGATCCGCCAGCGCAGGTCCATGTCCTTCTCGCGTGGAGTGCGCGGACCGTGCATCTGCATCAGTGGTCCCCACCAGCGATCGAGGGCATCCTGGATCGCTGCTCGCTGCGACGGCGTCCCGGTGACCATGGTCACGACGACGTCGCGCCCATGCATGATGTGGACCGACTCCTCCCAGCAGATCTTGCGCATCGTCCGCGCGTAGGGCGCGTAGCTCGAGTCGCGCAGCGCCTGCTGGGCGACGATCGCGGCGGCATCGACCAGCCAGGCGATCATCCCGACGTCCGCCCAGCCGACGGTCGGGTAGTGGAAGACGTTGTGGAACTTCGTCTTGCCGGCGAGCAGGTCGTCGAACATCGCCTCGCGCGGCTTGCCGAGATCCTCCGCGACGCGGTACAGCAGCTGGGCGTGGCCGACCTCGTCCTGGACCTTGGCGGTGAGTGCGAGCTTGCGGCGGAGCGTCGGCGCGCGCATGAGCCATTCGCGCTCGGGGAGCACGCCCATCAGCTCGGAATTGGCATGCATCTCGACGAAGCGCAGGACGGCGGTCCGGTACTCGTCGGGCATCGGGTCGACGGCCTCGACCTTGCCGCCGTTCATCACATGTGCCTCGAAGCGCGCGAACCACGCCTCGTACGCCTCGTCGTGCTGTCGGGCAGGCGCCGCACCGCCGGACCGTTCGGTCGGCGAGAGGACCGGATCGAGCGCGAGCGGATCCGTCATGGCCTCAGCCTACGCCTCATCGGCGGTGCCGTCAGGAGCCCGTGAACCGCGGTGGCCGCTTCTCCCGGAACGCGGCGAGACCCTCGGCGTGGTCGGCCGAGGCGCCGGCGATGGCCTGGAGCTTCGCCTCCCCGTCGAGCGCCTCGTCGAGCGTGATCGTCGCCGATCGCTCGAGCGCGCCCTTGGTCAGGGCCATGGCGAGCGGCGCGCCTTCGGCGACGCGCTCGGCGAGCGCGCGAGCCTCGCCGAGCAATCGATCGCCCGGGACGACGCGCGACACGAGGCCGATCCGTAGCGCTTCCGCCGCATCGACGGCATCGCCCACGATCGCCAGCTCGGCGGCCTTCGCCGGACCGACGATGCGCGGCAGCAACCACGTGGCGCCGCTGTCGGGGACGAGGCCGATGCGCCCGAAGGCCAGCACGAAGCGAGCCTCCTCGGCGGCGATCCGTACGTCGCAGGCGAACGCCAGTGACGCCCCGGCGCCGGCGGCGACGCCGTTGACGGCCGCGATCACGGGCTGGCCCATCGACCGTATGGCGCGGATGATCGGGTTGTAGCGCTCGCGGAGCTCGACATCGAGCGGCGCCGCGTCAGGCGCCTCGCGCTCGGCGAGGTCCTGGCCGGCGCAGAACGCGCGGCCGGCACCGGTCAGGATCACGGCGCGCACGTCCCGGTCGCCGTTCAGCGACTCGAGCGCCTCGCGCAGGGCGACCTTCACCGGCACGGTCAGGGCGTTGAGCGCCTCGGGACGGTCGAGTGTCAGCGTCGCGACCGCGCCCTCGACATCGACCCTGAGCCCGTCGGTCACGGCGGGGACACCGCAGGCGCGGTCAGCTGAACTCGACCAATCGGCCGTCGACGATCTCGAAGAGCCGCCGATCGACCGGCTCGTCGGCACCGCCGGACTGCTCGATCACGAATTCGCTGAACATCGCGGCGAAGCCGGCATCGTCGGGTCGCAGTGCCGATGCCGCGAGCAGGTGGCGCTCCGGGATGCCGACGAGGACCCGCCCGTGGGGCCCCAGCTCGCGCTGCAGGTAATCGAGCGTCTCGGGCAGGATGATCCGCGCAGCGTCCATCCCGTCGCCGGTGTCCGAGCTGATGAGTCGCCGGTCCCCCTCGGTCTCGTCGGTCCAGGGCGCCGTCGCGGCCCACTCGCGCAGGTTGGCCACCGCGGCCGACTGGAGCTCGGCGGGCTCGATGCCCCATGACAGCAGGTGGTCGCCGTTCACGAGGATGTCGAACCCTCCTGCGGCCATCGCGTAGACGACCGGGATCCCGGCCGGTCCTTCGTCCAGCAGCGGCTGGGAGTGGCTCTGCATCGAGTGCTGTGCGAGCGTGTCCCGGTCGACCGTCTCGAGCGGTAGTCCGGTCGTCCCGACCGGTCGGAAGGTCGGTCGGACGAGGCCTTGGGCAAGAGTCCAGTCGTGCTCAGGCGCGTCGGCTGGCGACCCCGATGGGGCCGGCGCCGGGACGTGCCCGCTCACCGGAGCGGACTCGTCGATGGGCGAGAGGATGTCCGGCGGGGCATCGCGGATCGCGGCCGGTGGCTCGTCGGAAATGTCACGCACGATGTCGCGCCCGACATCGGTCCCGCCCTCGTTCGGGTCACGCTCCATCGCTGGTCATCCTCCCTCGGTGCACGGCGTCGTCATGGTCCCGCATCGGTCCGTCATCGGCCCGTCCACGTGGGCGATCGCTTCTCCTGGAACGCGCGCATGCCCTCGCGCTGGTCGTCGGTGGCGAAGAGGTCGAAGAACGCATCGCGCTCGGCACGCAGCCCGGCACTCAACGGGAGCTCGGCCGCCGCAAGCACGGAACGTTTGGCGGCACGGACGGCGAGCGGCGGCATCGATGCGATCGTGTCGGCGAGCGTGAGGGCAGCCATGACGACGTCGGCAGCCGGCACGACCGACGTGACGAGACCCGCTGCGAACGCCTCGGATGCGTCGATCATGCGCCCGGTGAGTACCAGTTCCATGGCCCGTGCGAGCCCGATCGCGCGTGTGAGCCGCTGCGTCCCGCCGGCTCCGGGCATGACGCCGATCCGGATCTCGGGCTGCCCGAACCGGGCGTCATCGCCGGCGACGATCAGGTCACACGTCATGGCGAGCTCACAACCGCCACCCAGCGCGAAGCCACGGACCGCGGCGATCAGCGGGATGCCGATCGCACCGATGCGATCCCACGACCCGAACTGGCCCTCCGCCCGCAGCCGTTCCGGGGTCTGGTCGGCGAGCTCGACGATGTCGGCACCGGCCGCGAACGCACGATCACCGGCGCCGGTGACGACGGCCACGCGTGTCCGACCGTCCCGGTCGAGCGTCTCCAGCGCATCGGCGAGCTCGGCGAGGAGCGCGAAGCTGAGCGCGTTGAGCGCCTCGGGGCGGTCGATCGTGACGAGCGCGACGCCTTCGTGCCCCTCGACGGGGGCATCGACGCGGATGAGGCGGGTGGTCGGCAAAGCGTCGGTCACACGGGCTCCCTCGCGGCTCGTTCGGAGAAGTATGGACGACCGCGAAAGGTGATGCCGAGACGCTTCCCCGCGCCCTGTGCCGGTCAGGCGAGAAGGTCGTCGGCGTCCTCGAGGACGAGGAACGTCGCGAGCCCGGGCGCGATCTCCCGCAGGTTCCGCCCGGCGGCGCGCATCGCATCCGACGCGAGCCCGGCATCGAGCGCCGCGCGATCGTCGAATCGCATCGCGGTGATCAGCACGAGATCCGTCTCGCTCCCGAGCGCCTCGCTGACACGCCGGACCTCCGTCGAGCGGAGGCCCGGCGTCCCGGCGACGAGCGGCAGGTGCTCACCGGCATACCGCCGCTCGAACTCGGCAAGGGCCTCGGGCCCGCCGTCCGGTCGTCGATAGAGCGCGAGCAGCGTCGTCATGAACGGACCTCCGTCGTCGATGGGTCGCGCGCACGGGCGCGCGCGACGGGCTCGGTGGAGCGGTAGAAGTCAGCCAGTCCCGCCGCGAGGATGGGCACGTGCTCGACGAGTGAGTCGTGGCCGACGTCGGGCAGGACGAGCAACCGGCCGTCGACGACCTGGCGGGCCAGACCCGCAGCCTCGGCGATCGGGACGAACGGGTCGCGGTCCCCGGCGACGACAAGGGTCGGCGCATCGATCTCACGAAGCTCGCTGGCCGTGAGCAGGGGCTGATCGGCGATGTCCGCGACGATCGCGTCGAGCAACCGTCGCCAGCTCCCCGGACCGTGGGCAGGGTCGTGGCGCGCCTCCAGTCGTCCCGCCCAGTCGGGCTCGTCACGTTCGATGCGGTCGGGATCCATCAGCGCCCGACCGATCGACAGCCGCGGCTCCCGTTCGGGGGCGATGCTGATCGCAACGAGTGTCCGGATCCTGTCCGGGAGCCGGGCTGCGTAATGCAACGCGGTCATCCCGCCCAGCGAGTAGCCGAGCAGGTGGAACGTCGACAGCCCGATCGCGTCGACGAACGCGTCGAGGTCGGCCACGAGGTCGGTGGTCGTCCAGCTCTCTCCTTCGTCCCAGGCCGTGCCGCCGTGGCCGCGCGCATCCGGCAGATAGCACAGGAAGCCGTCCACCAGCGTCGGCAGGAGCGATGCGAAATGGGCCGGGCCGCTGCCGGTCGCACCATGAAGGAGCACGAGTGGCGGTCCCGCGCCGTCGACCTCGTACGCGGTCGTTCGCCCGTTCGCCTCGATCGTCGGCATCGGGTCGGATGCTAGCCCAGCTATCCTCGGGCGGATGCTCACCGAACGCCGCGCGTCCGGCATCGAGGATCCTCCGGATCGCGGTCGCGTCGATGTCCGCGGCATGGCGAGCCGGCGCGCCGCACGTGGCGGGTACGCCGGCGGCCATCGAATGGTGGTACGCGCTGACCCATCCGGACCCCCTGAGCGATCACCTCCGGCTCTGGTACGACGACGATGCTCCGGTGGGGTGGGCCTGGCACGAACCACCCGAGCTCGAGGTGCACGTCTGGGCGGGCGACGCGGGCCGCGATGCCGCGGTGTTCGCCGCCATCGTCGACGCGGCGCTCGGAGAGCGTCCGGGGCATGAGCTGGCAGCCTTCGCCGCGGACGGCGACCACGCCTCGATCACGGTCCTTCGGGAACGGGGCTTCCTGCCGGAAGGGCGCCGGCTCAGCCAGTGGCGATGGCGCACGGACGGCCGGTCTTCGGGCGCCGCGACCCTGCCCGACGGCTATCGGATACGGAGCCTCCGGGGTCCGCAGGAGTTCGAAGCGCGGGTGGCGCTGCATCGCGCGGCGTTCCCGCCATCACGGTTGAACGTCGCCAAGTACGAGCGCCTGCTCACGGTCCCCCACTACCGGTTCGAGGACGACCTCGTGGTCGAGGCGCCCGACGGATCGTTGGCGGCGTTCGCACTCGCCTGGTACGACCCGGACGGCCTGGTCGGTGAGCTCGAGCCGGTCGGCACGCATCCCGACCACCAGCGACGCGGACTGTCACGTGCCGTCGTCACCGAGGCGGTCCACCGGCTCGTCCAGCACGGAGCGAAGGTCGTCCAGGTCTACTCGGACGGGAGCAAGCCGGCCCCGGAGGCGCTCTACGATTCGGTCGGCTTCGAACGGCACGCGACGCACCAGCGGTACGTCGTCCGGCCGCGACCGGCGCCGGACGCTACGATCGGCGCATGACGGATCAGCCGGAAGGCTACGCGTATCGAACGTGATTCGATGGGCGAGATGGCGGTGCCCGCCGACGCCCTGTACGGCGCATCCACCCAGCGGGCCGTCCTCAACTTCCCGATCTCGGGCCAGCGCTTCCCGCGTCGGTTCATCCGAGCCCTCGCGTTGATCAAGCTTGCCGCGGCCGAGACGAATGCCGAGCTCGGCCTGATCGACGCCGACGTCGCGCGCGCGATCGCGGCGGCCGCGGCATCCGTGGCGGACGGCGATCACGACGACCAGTTCCCGATCGACGTCTACCAGACGGGCTCGGGCACCTCGACCAACACGAACATGAACGAGGTCGTGGCCCACCTCGCGACGTCACGCCTGGGTGATGGCCGGCGGGTCCATCCGAACGACGACGTCAATCGGTGCCAGAGCTCGAACGACGACATCCCGACGGCCCTCCAGCTGAGCGCAGCGCTGGCCATCGAGGAAGCGCTCATCCCGGCGCTCGTCCGCCTCCAGGAGACGCTCGCCGAGAAGGCCGAGGCGTTCTGGCCGATCGTGAAGACCGGCCGGACGCATCTGCAGGACGCCACGCCGATCCGGCTCGGGCAGGAATTCCAGGGCTACGCCGGACAGGTCGAGGAGGCGATCCGGCGTGTGCAGGCCGCCCGCGACGAGCTGTTGACGGTGCCACTCGGCGGAACCGCCGTCGGTACCGGCATCAACGCTCATCCCGAGTACGCCGCCCGGACGTGCGCGCGGCTGACCGAGCTCCTGACGCTCCCCGTCCGGGAGGCGCCGAACCATTTCCACGCCCAGGCCACGCTCGACGTGCCGATCGCGGCCCACGGCGCCATCCGCACGACAGCCCTGGGTCTGTGGAAGATCGCGTCGGATATCCGGCTGATGGGGATGGGCCCTCGAGCGGGGATCGGCGAGGTGGCCCTCCCCGAGACCCAGCCGGGCTCGTCGATCATGCCCGGGAAGGTGAACCCGGTGATCATCGAGAGCCTGACCATGGTCGCGGCGCGGGTCGTCGGGAATGACGCGACGATCGCCTTCGCCCAGACCGGTTCGTTCCTCGAGCTCAACGTGATGTTGCCGGTCACGGCGGTCGCGCTGCTCGAGTCGATCGAGCTCCTGGCCGCAGCGGCCGCCAACCTCGCCGACCGCGTCGTGGCTGGTCTCGCCGCCACGGAACGCGGGCCAGCCCTGGTCGAGCAAGGGCTGATGCTCGCGACCGCGCTCGCGCCGGTCATCGGCTATGACGAGGCGGCGAAGCTCGCGAAGGACGCGTTCAAGAGCGGTCGGACCATCCGCGAGCTCGCCCTCGAGCGCGGCATCGCCGCCGATGAGCTCGATCGGCTGCTGGACCCTGCCTCGATGACGGAGCCAGGCCTGGGCGGGGGACCGGCCGGCGGCTGACGTCAGGCGCGGCGGAGCGGTGCGAGGGGCCGGACCCCGGTCAGCGCCAGCCCGACCCACGCCCCGCCCGCGACGACCCAGGCGACCGGTGACGGGATCAGCATCGCGCCGCCGATGACCACGAGACACTCGGCTGTCGGGTGGTCCTCGGCGCGCGCCCGGACGACTCCGACGAGGACGGTGCCGACCGCGGCGATCGCACCGCTGGCGCCCGTGATAGCGCCGTACGGCCCGCCGAGGGCTGCGGAGGCGAGTGCGCCGATCCACAGCGCGTGGCCGACCAGCGCGATCGCGAGCGTGACGGTCGTCCCGCGCGGCGCGTCCAGCCCGGACCGCCGCGCCGTCTGAGCGACGGCGCGAACCGCTGCGAGAGCCCCGATGACACCGACGGGAAGCGTCTCGAGCAGGAAGCCCGGCCAGTCGGGCATCAGCGGCTGGAGCGAGCTCGCGAGCCCGGCCACCATCCACGCCACTCCCGCGACCAGCGGGGCCGCGATCGGCGGTGGCGGTGGCAGGAGCGGATGGATATGGGCATCGAGCGCGCCGCGTACGAGATCGAGGCGGGTCCGCAGGGTGGATGGCCGCGAGGCGAGCACGGCGAGCAGCTCGTCCGCATAGCGGTCGCGCCACGCCCGCGGGTAGAGGCGGAGCCAGGCCCGTCCCGGTGCAGCCGTGGCGGATCGATCGGTCACGCGCATCCGTTCTCGACCAGCGGTGGGATCACGCCCGGCATCCCGAGCGCGACGGGCAACGGCCCGAGCGTCAGCTTGGTCTGGTCCACGAAAAGTACGCCGTCCCCGTCGATCCTGGTCCCGAAGCGGTCCATGCTTCGCGCCGCAGGTCCGTAGCGGACGCCGTCGACCTTCGTCCCGAGGCGGTCGTAGCGCGATTGATGGCATGGGCAGTGGATCCAGAAGTCGTCGAGACAGGGGTTCGGCTTGCACCCGAGATGCGGGCAGCGCTGGTACAGGGCCCTTACGTTCAATGCGGTCCCGTCGCCGGTCTCGTCCTCGCCCTCGAACCAGCCGACGCGCTCGGGATCGATGAGGACGATGAAGGCCTTCGCCTCGGCGACGTACCCGGGGAAGCCCTCGCCGACAGGCAGCGACCCGAAGGCGGTGAGGAACTCATGGAACGTCCCGATCCTGACGACGCCCCCGCCGGCCTTCCCGGCGGACCAGGCGAACCCGATGGTTCCCGCGACGGCCTCGACCGCCCAGAGGCCGAGCGCCGCCCCGATCGCGCGGCGCAACAACGTTCGGCGTGAGAACCCCTGACCGACAGTCGCGCGGTGCGCCCGGAGCGCCGCCGAAGGAAGCGGCCTGATGCCGGTGCTTAGTGCACCGTCGGATCCCGACGGGGGTGCGCCGTTCGACATCTCACGCCTCGAGCCCCTGCCGCGGACCGTCGACCACATCGCGGGGTAGCCCAAGGATGGCGATCATCAGGCCGATGATCACCCACACGATCCCGTACGGGATGGCCTGATACATGACGGACGGGTCGGTCCATTGGGTCCGCACAAGCCCGGCGAAGGCGCCGAAGACGCCAGCGATCGCACCAAGCCACAGCACGGCGAGGATCGCCGGGACCGTCCTGCCACCGACGGCGATCGCGAGTCCGGCCGATCCGAGCAGCGCGACCAGGGCCGCGGCACCTCCTCCGAACGCCGAGATGGCGAACCCGATCGCCGCGATCCCTGCAGCAGCGCCACCCCACGCACGCATCCGGTCCATGCTTCCGAACCCGAGGGCCAGGTGGCCCGCCATCGCCGCGAGCCCGGCAGCGAGACCGAGGATCGGCCCCATGGTCTGCACGGGGTCCCCTTCGACCGCATCGAACGCTTGCGTGGATACCAGGAGCCAGACGATCCATAGAGAGCCCGCGGCGATCGCGGTCGTCGCGGCGATCCAGACGGGTCGACCGGACCGATCCTGCGATGCCTGATCAAGCCGGGCGTCGATCGCCCCACGGACGATGTCGATACGGTCGCGGACCGTCGGCGGCCGAGCCTCGAGGAGATCGAGGAACTCTTGTTCGTAGCGGGCGCGCCACGACCGCGGGTAGAGCCGTATCAGGGCACTCATCACGAGGTCTCCCGGAGGCGATGCATGCCGGTCTTGGAGAGCGAACTCAACCGCTCCATCTGGGCGCGGACGGTCGCCTGGCCTAGACCCGTCAGTCGATACGGCCGGCGTCGATCGACCGCCTCGAGTGGCTCGATCAGTCCGCGTCGCTCGAGGCGCGCCAGCGCCCCGTAGAGCGTTCCCGGGCCCATGGGCGATCCGCTGATCGCCTCGACGTCCGTCATGATCGCGTACCCGTGCTTCGGGCCGTCGCTGAGCGACACCAGGATGTAGAGGGACGGTTCCGCGAACCGCCCGAGATCGAGTCCTTCATCCTTCATCGCAACATCCTCGGTCGGGGTGACAAAAGCAGTGGTATGTCGTGACGTGATATATCGTGGCACGTAGTACCTGCGCTGTCAAGTCCCGCCAGCGTCACCCCGGCCGGTACAATCCCGCCCGATGACCACCCGCCTCTGGGATCGCGCCGCTGTCGCCGTCGTGAGCGAGGGTCGCCGGTTCCCGGCGGTCGTCTCGCTCGGTCCCGGCGACCCGACCGTCCAGGAGTTGTTCGATTACATGCGGGACGCGGAACTCCGCTTCGCCACCCTCCGGATGCGGATCGTGGAGCGCGTGGTTTCGACGCGCGGCGACGACGCCACCCAGATCGAGGTGATGCTTCGCCATCCGGGCGATGCCAAGGTGACGACCAGCCGACCCGGCGAAGAGGTCGGGGGACCGTACGAGGTCTGGATCTCGGACGGCGAGATCGATCCGGACGTACGTCGCGAAACACAAGCTCGGGACACAGCGCCCGATCCGGAACCGCCCGCGCGGCCTGGACGATCCCGACTTCCCTGGCATGGCGCGGGTCTACGAACCCGTGACCGCGCTGCCCTTCGAGACGCTTCCCGACACGTTCGTCCACCCGGGAGGCTTCTGCCAGAACGTCCTCGCGACAGGGAGATGCACGGTCAGCGGTAGCTTCGTCGACGCTGGTCGCGCGTCCATCCGCCTGCGTTGCGAGCATCCACGCACCGTCGAGCTCCCGGGTGACCGCCCGGACCACGCGATCGAGATCGCGGTCGATCGCGCGACCGGCGTGATCGTCCGGCTCGTCGAGACCATCGGCGGGTCAGTGACCCGTGATGCCGTCGTGACGAAGCTCGAGCCGGATGCATCCCTGCCACCGTCCGCGTTCGACTTCGTCTTCCCGACCGGGACGACGATGCTCTTCTAGAGCGGCCCCGGATACACGACAGACGAAACGCCCGGCCGATGGCCGGGCGTTCGACGATCGAGGGCTAGCGGGATCAGGCCTCCATCTCGAGCTCGTGCTCGATAGCGGCCAGCTCCTCGGCCGTCCCCTGGACCTTGGGCCCGTGGAACCAGTTCTTGGCCGAGACGACCCACCAGAGAGCAGCGCCGCCAAGGACGATCAGGAACACGATCGGCGTGTAGTTGAACGTGTTGATGGTGATCGGCTGGGCCTGCGGAAGCATGAACAGGATCGAGATGAAGATCACCCAGATCGTCGCCGTGATCCCGATCGGTCGGCTCCAGCGGCCCAGCGTCCACGGGCCCTCCTGGAACTTCGAGCCGGCGCGGACCCGAAGGAATACCGGCGCCACGTAGGCCACGTACAGCCCGATGACGGCGATCGACGTCACCGCCGCGTACGCGACCGGGCTATAGAGGTACGGCAGGGCGAGGATGAATGCGCCGACGGCCGCCAGCCAGATCGAGTTCGTCGGCGTCCGCGTCCTCGGGTTGATCCTGTGCCAGAAGTTCGAGAAGGGGACCGCGCCGTCGCGCGAGAACGCATAGATCATCCGCGAGTTGGCCGTGACGGACGACATCCCGCAGTAGAACTGCGCGCCGATGACCAGAAGCAGGACGATCAAGCCACCGGTCTGTCCGACGGCGTCGATCCAGATCGTGATCGGAGGACCGGCATTCGACAGCGTCGCAGCCGAGTCCAGCGCGTGCTGGTAGCCGGCGGCGCCATTGGCCGTCCCGTCGGCAGCCGTGAAGACCTTGTCCGGCGTGATCCCGACGTTCATCGCCGTCAGCAGGATGAAGCCCATGATCACGGAGACGACGACCGAGAACACGATCCCGCGCGGCGCCGAGGTGTGGGCGTCGTGGGTCTCCTCCGACATGTGCGCCGAGGCGTCATAGCCGGTGAGCGTGTATTGGGCGTTGAGGAACCCGATCAGGATGACGTAGAGGGGGATCCCGAACAGGATCGCACCCGGCCATTCCGGGTTATCGCCGCCGCTCCCGGTGTTGTTCACGAACGTCGAGAAGACGGTCCCAAGGTCGGTCCGGCTGTGCTGGTTGAGCACGACCGTGACGAGCACGATCGCGGCGACGCCGACGACGTGCCACCACACCGAGACGTCGTTGAGGAGCTTGACCAGACGGATCCCGAACGTATTCAGGAGCCCATGGATGAACAGCACGACCGCCAGGATCAGGATGGTCACGGCTGGGGCGGTCGACACGCCGAACACGATGTTCAGGAAGGCATTGATGAAGAACGCCAGGCCGAAGTCGATGCCGGCGGTGACGGCGACCTGGCCCACGAAGTTGAACCAGCCGACGAACCAGCTCCAGGCCGCCGGATTGCCGCCGGACTCGGGGGCCAGCTTCGCCGCCCAGTAATACAGACCGCCGGCGGTCGGGTAGCTCGAGGCCACCTCAGCCATACCGAGCGCCACGAGGGTCACGAAGAAGCCGACGATCAGCCAGCCGATCGTCATGACCGCCGGGCCGCCCGTGTTCATCGCGAAGTAGAACAGGGTGAGGCAGCCCGACAGGATCGAGATGATCGTGAACGAGACCGCGAAATTGGAGAAGGTCCGCATCCCTCTGCGGAGCTCCTGCGCGTAACCGAGCTCGTGTAACCGATCGGTGTCGCTCGTTGCCACCGTGCCCTCCTCGCCTGCGTTCGACCACAACAGGGACGCTGGGACATGGAGTCGAGGATCCAGAGCCGACCGAGGGATCCGACGCTGGGGTGCGGGTCCCGACGGTCCGCGCGGCCTCCCTCCGGCGGGAACGATACGACCGGGGTCGGGGGTGTCAAGATGCGTCCCGGACGGGGCATCGCACGGACGTCTGGAGCGCGGGATGGGCGATCGATTGGCGGGCAAGGTCACCATCGTCACCGGCGCAGGCTCGGGGATCGGCCGTGCGACTGCCATCCGTTTCGCGGAGGAAGGCGCATTGGTCACCTGCGTCGACGTGACGCGTGACAACGTGGAGGCCACCGCGGCGGCGATCGGCGACGCCGCCTGGGCGGTGACAGCGGACGTCTCGGACGCGAGTGCGGTCAAGGCCTACACCGACGCGACCGCGGAGCGCTGGGGCGGGTTGCATGCCGTGTTCAACAACGCGGGCGTCAACCTGCCCGGTGTCTTCCACGAGGCGAGTGACGAGGTTGTGGAACGCACGATCGCGGTCAATATCCGTGGGCCGATCTATGGCTGCCGCTACGCGATCCCGCACATGCTGCGGGGCGGGGGCGGCTCACTGATCAACACCAGCTCGGTCAACGGTCTCGTCGCGGAGCCGTACCTGGCGATCTACGCCACGTCGAAGGGCGCGATCATCATGCTCTCCAAGGGCATCGCGCTCGACTACGCCAAGCAGGGCATCCGCTGCAACGCGATCGCCCCGGGATGGGTCGATACGCCGGTCAACTACGCCCATGCGGAGATGCTCGGCGGTCTCGACAAGGTCTACGCCGAGATCGACTCGTTCCAACCGATCGGGCGCCCCGGTGAGCCGCGCGAGATCGCGAACGCCGCCCTGTTCCTTGCCTCGGACGAGTCGTCGTTCGTCACGGGCTCGGTGCTGGTCGCGGATGGCGGGATGACGGCCAAGTAGGGACGTCCCGACAGCACCGCGGACGTACGATGCGCCGACGGAGGGGACCCGGCACCCGTTCACGCGGAGGAGAGCGATGAGCGACCACGGCCACGACGCCGACCACGCCACGAGGCACCCACGCCTCGCCGAGCTCGAAGGCCTCGTGCGCGACGGCACGGTCGACACGATCGTCGTCGCGTTGACCGACATGCAGGGCCGGCTGATGGGCAAGCGTGTCCATGGCCAGGCGTTCCTCGACGGGGTCATCGCCCACGGCGCCCATTTCTGCACGTACCTCCTCGGGACGGACATGGAGATGAACACGCCCGAGGGCTTCCGGCTCATGAACTGGGAGACGGGCTACGGCGACTGGATCGCCGAGCCGATCTGGGACCAGCTGCGCTTGCTGCCGTGGTTGCCAGGGACCGCGATGGTCCTCGCCGACACCATCGATGAGGAGACCGGCCGGGAGATCCCGGTCTCGCCACGGACGATCCTGAAGCGCCAGGTCGCGGCGGCTGCCGAGGCAGGCTTCGACGTCAAGGCCGGCTCCGAATTCGAGTTCTACGTGCTCAAGGACTCGTGGGAGTCGCTCGCCGAACAGGGCTGGCCCGTGCCCCGGTCGTTCGGGTACTACAACGAGGACTACCACCTGCTCCAGGCGACCAAGGCGGAGCCGCTCCACCACCTGCTGCGCACCCAGATGAGCGCCGCGAACGTACCGATCGAGTTCAGCAAGGGCGAGGCAGCGAACGGCCAGCACGAGGTCAACATCCGGTACGACCACGTCCTCGAGTCGGCGGATCGCAGCGTCGTCTTCAAACACGGCGCGAAGGAGATCGCCTACCTCAACGGGTGGGGCATCACGTTCATGGCCAAGCCCGACCACCGTTGGACGGGCTCGTCCGGGCACCTCCACATGAGCGTCTGGGACCACGATAAGGACGTGCCCCTCATGCACGCGACGGGTCGCGAGAAGGCCGGGCCGTACGGGCTGTCGAAGACGGGTCAGCAGTTCATGGCCGGCATGATGGCGCTGTCCCGGGAGCTCGCGGTGTTCGTCGCGCCGTTCATCAACTCGTACAAGCGCTACGCCTCACTGTCGTGGGCACCGGTCAACGTCGTCTGGGGCCGCGACAACCGGACCACGGGCTTCCGGCTGGTCGGCCACGGACCGGCGCTGCACGTCGAGAATCGGTTCCCCGGCGGCGACATGAACGCCTACCTCACGTACGCCGCGATGGTCGGGGCCGGCCTGTACGGCATCCGCCACGGCCTCAAGCTCGAGGCCGAGTTCAAGGGCAACGGCTATCTCGCGACCGGGCATCCGAGGATGCCGCGTGCCCTGTACGAGGCCATCTGGGAGCTGGAACGGTCCGAGGCTGCGCGGGAGATCTTCGGCGACGACGTCGTCGAGCACTACCTGAATGCCGCCCGGGTCGAGCAGGAGACGTACGATTCGATCGTCCACCCGTGGGACCGCGAGCGGTATCTCGAGCGAGGCTGAGTCTCCCCGTCACATGACCCGGACCGAGCAAGCTGGAGCCGCCCGCGCCGCGAGCGACCCGCCGGCCCAAGACGCGCACATCCAGGAAGCGCTCTATCGGATCGCGGAAGCCGCGAGCGCCGCCCAGGATCTCGATTCGTTCTACGCCGAGATGCACGCGATCGTCGGCGAGCTGATGTACGCCGAGAACTTCTATATCGCGCTATTCGACCCTGGGCGCGACGCGCTGCGATACCCGTACAACGTCGACACGGTCGATCCCGAAGTCCTCGACCCGAAGGTATGGCATCAGCTCGGGTCGACCCGGCTCGGCCGGGGTACGACCGCGTACGTCCTCCGCACCGGGAAGCCATTCCGATTCGACATCGGCACGTTCCGCGACCTGGAGCGGGCGGGCGAGGTCGATGCGGTCGGCACGATCCAGGAACAGGGTGACTGGATCGGTGCACCGCTGATCGCCGACGGGCGGACCCTCGGCGTGATCGTCGTCCAGTCGTACACGGACGAGCACCGGTATGACAGCCGTGACCTCGGACTGCTGGCCTTCGTGGGCCAACACATCGGTTCCGCGCTGAGTCGTGCCACGGCGATCGAGGAGACGCGCGAACGCAACGCGGAACTGGCGGTCATCAACGAGATCGGCGAGGCGCTCGCCAGGCAACTCGATTTCGACGCCATCGTCCAGCTGGTCGGAGAACGAGTCCGGGAGATCTTCTCGGCGCGGGGCATCTTCATCGCCCTCTATCACCCCGCAACGGCGACACTCACATTCCCGTACGACCTCGATGAGGGCGAGCCCTTCAACCGAGGTGTCATGCCCTTCGGTCCGGGGGTCACGTCGGAGGTCATCAGGACCGGAAAGCCGCTTCGCCTCTCGACCCTCGAGGATCAGGTCGCGGCAGGAGCGGTTGCGGTCGGCGGGACCGACACCCAGTCATGGCTCGGCGTGCCGATCAAAGCAGGCGAGCAAGTCATCGGCGTCGTCGGGCTCGAGAGCATCGAGGCGTACGCCTACAGCGAGGCCGACGAGCGGCTCCTGTCGACCCTCGCCTCGAGCATGGGCGTCGCCCTCGAGAACGCGCGGTTGTTCGGGGAGACGAAACGACTCCTCGCCGAGGCCGACCAGCGCGCCGCTGAGCTGGCAGTCATCAACGAGATCGGCACGGCCCTTGCCAAGCAGCTCGACTTCGACGAGATCTGCGAACTCGTCGGCGAGCGCGTCCGAGGCATCTTCCGGACCCCATCAGTCTCGATCGGTCTGTACGACGACACCACGCGGACGGTGACCTGGCCGTACGAGCTCGACGAAGGAGTGCGGATCAGGAGCGATCCGATGGAGCTCGGCCCGGGCCTCACGAGTCGGATCATCTCGACTCGTGCTCCGTTCCGCGCCGGACGCAGCAAGGACCTCGTTGCGCTGGGCGGGATCCCCGGCGGCGTCAGTTATCCGGAGTCATGGCTTGGCGTCCCCATCCTTACGGGCGACCGCGTCACCGGCGTGATCATCCTCGAGAGCACCGAACGTGACGTCTTCGTCGACGCCGACGAGCGACTGCTGAGCACGATCGCCGCCAGCATGGGAGTCGCACTCGAGAACGCGCGCCTCTTCGGCGAGACGAAGCGGCTCTTGGCCGAGACGGATCAGCGCGCCGCGGAGCTGGCGATCATCAACGGCGTCCAGCAAGGTCTCGCGGCCGAGCTCGATCTGCAAGCCATGTACGACCTCGTCGGCGACAAGATCCAAGAGACGTTCGATGCGCAGGTGGTCGACATCGCGATCGCTGACTTTGGCGCGGACATCGTCAATTTCGTCTACGTGATCGAGCGGGGTGTCCGCTATCCCGACGATCCGCAACCGATCACGGGGACGATCCGTGGATTGGCGATGGCAACCAAGCGCCCGATCCGGGTCGATCGGGATCAGGAGCGGATTCGCCGCCGAATACGGCATCGAATGGCACGTCCAAGAGGGCACGGAGTGGCCGAAGTCGGCCGTCTGGGTGCCACTCCTTGTCGGCGATGTCTCGCGCGGGGTGATCTCCCTGCAGAACCTCGACCGAGAGGCGGCCTTCAGTGATTCGGACGTCGAGTTGCTCTCGACGATCGCCGCAAGCCTGAGCGTGGCGCTCGAGAACGCCCGACTCTTCGACGAGACGAAGCGTCTGCTCACGGAGACCGACGAACGGGCCGCCGAGCTAGCGATCATCAATGAGGTCCAGCGCGGTCTCGCCGAGCGGCTGGACATGCAGGCGATGTACGAGGTCGTCGGCGACAAGATCCAGGAGATCTTCGACGCCCAGGTCGTCGATATCGGCATCGTGGATCGGGACGCCGGTGAGATCCACTTCCCCTACTCGATCGAGCGCGGCATCCGCTTCCCCGACGAGCCGATGGCGATCGTCGGTCCGCGCCGCCATGTGATCGAAACCAGACAGGCGCTGCACCTCGAGGCGAATGCATACGAGCGGATCGTCGAGATGGGGCAAAGCCCCGTCGTGGCCCAGGGGGAACCAGCCAAGTCGATCGTCTTGGCGCCGATGATGGTCGGCAACGAGGTCCACGGCGTCATCTCCCTTCAGAACGTCGACCGCGACCACGCATTCACGGAGAGCGACGTCCGCCTGCTGACGACGCTCGCTGCCAGCCTCAGTGTCTCGCTCGAGAATGCCCGGCTCATCTCGGAGACACGTCAGCGTGTCGCCGAGCTCGACACCGTCAACCGGGTCGGCCAGGCCATCTCGTCGCAGCTCGATCTGTCGGCGCTGCTCGAGCTCGTCGGCGAGCAGATCCGCGAGACGTTCGCGGCGGACATCGCATTCGTCGCATTGCTCGATGAGCCGACCCAGATGATCACGTTCCCGTATCACAGCGAACACGGGAGACGGGATCCCCAGGAACCCATCCCCCTCGGGTCGGGCCTTTCCTCAAGGATCATCTCGTCGCGCGAACCGTTGCTGCTCAATCGAGCTTCCCAATTCGATCAGCTCCAGGGCGAACAGATCGGGACTCCGGCCCTGTCGTGGCTCGGCGTGCCGATCGTTGCCGGCGATCAGTCGATCGGCGTGGTCAGCGTCCAGAGCACGAACCAGGAGGGTCGATTCGGGCCTGACGATGTCCGGCTCTTGACGACGATCGCCGCAGGCGTCGGGACGGCGATCCAGAATGCCCGGCTCTACCGGGAGACCGACCGACGGGCCAAGGAGATGGCGGCCCTCGCGGATGTCGGTCGCGAGATCTCCGCGACGCTCGACCCGACCGCGGTGCTCGAGCGGATCGCCGAGCATGCGATCAACCTGCTTGCGGGTCAATCGAGCGCCGTCTATCTCATCCAGCCGGACGGGCGTACGTTCAAAGCGATCGTCGGTTGGGGCCCGATCGCCGAAGAGATCAAGGCCGACACCCTGACGTTCGGGCAGGGCGTGATCGGCAGCGTCCTCGAGGCCGGCAAGGCCGAATACGTCAACGACGTCGTGAGCGATCCGCGTGTCCGGATCCTGCCCGGGACGGACCCCGACGAGTTCGATCGGCTCATGGTCGCGCCGCTCATGTCGCATGACGAGGTGATCGGCGGGATGGCCGTATGGCGGCCGATCCCAAGCGAGCTCTACACAGACAGCGATCTGCAACTGCTCATCGGGCTGTCCCAGCAGGCGACCATCGCGATCGACAACGCTCGGCTGTACCGCGAGGCGCAGGAGGCGCGCGACGCCGCGCAGGATGCCGACCGTGCCAAGAGCACGTTCCTTGCCGCGATGAGCCACGAGATCCGCACACCGATGAACGCGATCATCGGGATGAGCGGCCTGATGCTCGACACCCAGCTCACCGACGAGCAGCGCGACTACGCCGAGACCATCCGCACGTCGGGCGACGCCCTGCTCACGATCATCAACGACATCCTCGATTTCTCGAAGATCGAGGCCGGACGGGTCGAGCTCGACCACGAGCCCTTCGACCTTCGCGCGTGTATCGAACGCGCCGTCGACGTCCTCGCACCCACCGCGGCGGGGAAGCAGCTCGAGCTCCTGTACGCGATCGATGAAGACCTTCCGCGCACGGTCGTCGGTGACCAGGGACGGGTCCGCCAGATCGTGATCAACCTGCTCTCGAATGCCATCAAGTTCACCGAGCACGGCGAGGTCGAATTGAGCGTTTCGGGCGCGCCGACCGCGACGAACGGCGTCCGGGCGACGTCGCGTTGGCGGTTCACGATCCGCGTCCGCGACACGGGGATCGGCATCGCGCCGGATCGGATGTCACGCCTGTTCCAGTCGTTCAGTCAGGCGGATGCGTCGATCTCGCGTCGCTACGGCGGGACGGGCCTCGGCCTGGCGATCAGCCGGCGCCTTGCCGAGCTTATGGACGGCTCGATCGTCGCCACGAGCGATGGCATCGCCGGCCGAGGGAGCACCTTCGAGCTGTCGTTCGAGGCGAACGCGGCGACCGACGAGGTCGCGGTCGCGCCGGTGCGGCTCGTTGACATGGCTGGCCGCCACATCCTGGTCGTCGACGACAACGCCACGAATCGGCGGATCCTGCGAACGCTGATCGAGCGGTGGGGCATGACGGCTCGCGACACCGGTTCGCCGCGCGAGGCGCTCGGCTGGGTGGCTGGCGGGGAGCGGTTCGATCTGGTCATCGCGGACCTGCACATGCCCGAGCTCGATGGCATCGCGCTGGCGACCGCGGTCCGGGCCTCCGCCACGGGTGCTCAGACGCCGGTCATCGTCCTGTCGTCGATCGGGGTCCACGAGCGCGAGAGCGATGCGGTGGCGACGTCGCTCGTCAAGCCGGTCAAGCCATCGGCGCTGCACGATGCCATCGCCACGGTCCTCGCCGGTCATGCGGCGGCCGTATCGGTCCGCCCGACCGGCGCCGGGATCGATCACGACCTCGGGGCTCGGCATCCCTTGCGCATCCTTCTCGCCGAGGACAATGCGGTGAACCAGAAGCTGGCATTGCGGCTGCTGGAGCGGATGGGCTATCGAGCCGATGTCGCCGAGAATGGGCTTGCCGCGATCTCCGCGGTCGAGGGCAGCACCTACGACGTCATCCTGATGGATGTGCAGATGCCAGAGCTCGATGGCCTCGAGGCGACGCGCCGGATCCGGCGTCGTTGGCCCGGCGACCGCCCGCGGATCGTCGCGATGACCGCCAACGCGATGGACGGCGATCGCGAAGCCTGCCTCGCGGCCGGGATGGACGACTACATCGCGAAACCGATCGCGCCCGAGGCCCTCCAGGCATCGCTGATGGCATCGCCGTCCGGCGACGGAGCGTCGGCATGAATGCCGCTCGGATCCTGGTCGTCGACGACACCCCGTTCAACCGTCGCCTCCTCGTCCGGCTGCTCGAGGACATCGGTCATCGGACGGTCGAAGCCGAGAACGGCAGACTGGCCCTCGAAGCGCTTCGCGCGGACGACGCGGAGCCGGTCGACCTCATCCTGCTCGACATCGAGATGCCGGAGATGGACGGCCACGAGACGCTCGCCGCCCTCAAAGCTGACGAGGCACTGCGCGACATCCCCGTCATCGTCGTGACCAGCGTTGACGAGCTCGAGAGCGTCGTGCGCTGCATCCGGACGGGCGCGGCCGACTACCTGCCGAAGAGCGTGGACCCCGAGATCCTGCGAGCGCGGGTGGATGCGTCGCTGACCCAGAAGCGGCTACGGGACACAGAACGCGAGCTGAGCGCCACGATCGAGCGCCAGCGCTCCCAGCTCGCACGCTTCCTGTCGCCCCAGGTCGCAGCGCTCGTGTCGAGCGCCGATGGTGAGGCGCTGTTGGCCGGACATCGGCGCGAGATCACCGCGATGTTCACCGACCTTCGGAACTTCACGAGCTTCTCCGAGACCGCCGAGCCCGAGGAGGTGCTCGGCTTCCTGCGCGCCTATCACGCCGCGATGGGGGAACTGATCGTCAAGCACGAGGCGACGCTCGAGCATTTCGCGGGCGACGGGTTCATGACGTTCTTCAACGACCCGGTCCTTCAACCGGACCACGCCGCGCGGGCGATCCGGCTGGCCCTGGCGATGCGCGAGCGGTTCGCGGTCCTCTCGGCGGATTGGCGCCGGCGGGGGTACGTCCTCGAGATCGGCATCGGCATCGCGACCGGGTATGCCACGCTGGGCCGGATCGGCTTCGAGGGTCGCTACGACTACGGCGCGATCGGCAACGCGATCATCCTGGCCTCACGATTGAGCGGCGATGCCGCGGCCGGGGAGATCCTCGTCGCGGCGCGGACGTACGCCGAAGCCGAAGAGGCGAGCGGCACCGATCTCGTGGCCGAACCCGGCGGCGACCGCACCCTGAAAGGGTTCAGCCGGGCCATCCCGACCTACGTGATCACCGGACGGCGCGCGGATGCGGCAGGCGAACAGGTAGCAGCCGAGGGCGCAGCGACATGACGCTCGACCCGGACGCGATGACGCGGTTGCTCGACATCACCGGCGGTGACCAGGGGTTCGTCGACGAGCTGATCGATACGTTCCTCGAGGACACGACGACCCAGATCGTCGACCTTCGCTCGGCTGCCGCGTCCGGCGATACGGCGGCGATCGTGCGGCCGGCTCATTCGCTGAAGTCGAATGCCGCGAACGTCGGCGCGACGGCGTTGGGCGAGCTTGCCCGGGCGCTGGAAGCGGACGGTCGGGCGGGTGACGTGCCGGACGCCGCGAGACGCGTCGCGAACCTCGAAGCCGAGTTCGACAGGGTCCGGGATACGTTGCTGGCGGAGCGGGCCGCGCGCTGAGTCGGCCGCTGCGGCGGTTCCCCCTCTCGCTCTTCCCCCTGGTGGGGATATGTTCGGCGCCCGGGCTCCCGAAGGCGAGTAGGACGAACGTCCTATCGAGGTGCCGCCGACGGTCCTATATGCGTCCCGGCGACCTCGCGCAGGCGGCGTGCGACATCGCCGTGACCGGCGGCGTCGGCGAGGTCGGCGGGTGTGCCACCGTCGCTCACCGCGATCGTCGGGTCGGCACCGGCCGACAGGAACAGCTCGACCATCTCGACGTCGCCGTGCTGGGCCGCTTCGTGAAGCGGCGTGTAGCCGCCGTGCTGGGTCGCGTTGACATCCGCTCCGGCTGCGACCAGGACCCGACAGACCTCGAGGTGGCGACCCGCGGCTGCAGCATGGAGAGGCTGGTTCGCGAGGTCGTTCGTGGTGTAGGTGTCGACCGACGCCCCGGCGTCGAGCAGGGCGCGCGCGATCTCCGGCTTCCCGAAGAATGCGGCGAGGTGGAGGGCCGTGAACCCGTCCGGCGAGAACGCGCGGACCGCCTCGGGATCGTCGTCGAGCGCCGCACGGACCCGGTCGATGCGTCCGAGCGCCGAGCCTTCGAAGACATCGAGGTCGGGATCAGCCGCGAGGAGCACATCCATCGTCGGGCGGTCGAACCGGTAGCGAGCCAGCAGGACCGCAGAGATCCCGTCGTCGCCGCGAGCGTTGACGAGCGCCGGATCCTCCGCAAGCAGCGCGCTGACGCGTTCGGTATCGCCTGCGGCGACCGCCGCCATCAGGTCCGAGGCGCTGGCCATCCACGGAGCCTACCCCAGCACCCGGCCCGCGGGTACGATGCGCGCGAGAGGGAGGACCAGCCAGGATGCGACTCGCGGACAAGGTCTCGATCATCACCGGCGGCGGCGGTGGGATGGGCCGCGTCGCGGCGCGGATGTTCGCCGAGCAGGGCGCCAAGGTCGTCGTCGCGGAGTACGGCGAGGCCGCCGGGCCGGGAGACGGTCGACCAGATCACCGCCGCCGGCGGGCAGGCGACGTTCGTCCAGGCCGACGTGTCGAAGGAAGCCGACGCCAAGGCGATGGTCGACCACGCACTCGCCACTTATGGCCGGCTCGATGTCCTCTACAACAACGCCGGCGTGATGCCGGAGGCGGACCACTCCGTGACCGATACGTCGGTCGACGTCTGGGACCAGGTCATGGCCGTCAACGTCCGTGGCGTGTTCCTTGGCTGCAAGTACGCCATCCCGGCGATGGAGGCAGCCGGCGGCGGCTCGATCATCAACATCGCCAGCTTCGTCGCGTTGATCGGCTGCTCCGTGCCGCAGGACGCGTACACGGCGTCGAAGGGCGCCGTGCTCAGTCTGACCAGGAGCCTTGCCGTCCAGTTCGGACCCAACGGCATCCGGACCAACGCGATCTGTCCGGGCCCCGTCGAGACGCCACTGCTCATGGACTGGCTGGTCAAGGACGAAGAGGCGAAGCGGATCCGGTTGGCACGGAACCCGACAGGTCGGTTCGGTAAGCCCGAGGAGATCGTCAACATGGCCGTCTACCTCGCGTCGGACGAGTCGCGCTGGACGAACGGAGCGTCCCTCGTCGTCGACGGCGGCATCACCATCAACTACTTCTGAGGGACCCCGATGACCGACGAGGCGCCCGAGGGCGCATCGACCGAGGGCGCTTCGACCGAGCGCGCATCGACCGACGCGGGGACCGCCGCCGGGTCGCACGGACCACTCGCCGTGGGTGTCGATGTGGGCGGGAGCGGCATCAAGGCGGCAGTGGTCGACACCGCGACGGGAGAGCTCGTCTCGGAACGGCTACGTGTCCCGACCCCGACGCCATCCACGCCGGACCGCGTCAGCGCTTCGATCGGCCGGCTCGTCCGTCGACTGGCGAAGGCGAACGAGCTGGAGCGGGAGACGCCGGTCGGGATCGGACTTCCGGGCGTGGCGATCGGTGGAGTCCTGATGACGGCTGCCAACATCGACCCGGCGTGGATCGGCTATCCGATCGCCGAGCGGCTGTCGTACCTGCTGAAGCGACGCGTCGAGATCGTCAACGACGCCGACGCGGCGGGCATCGCCGAGCTGCGGTTCGGGGTCGCAGCGGGCCGGCCCGGCACCGTCATCTTCCTCACCCTGGGGACCGGCGTCGGGTCCGGCGTGTTCGTTGACGGCAAGCTGGTCCCGAACACCGAGTTCGGCCAGATGGAGATCCGCGGTCGACCCGCCGAGCGTCGCTCCGCATCCGTCGCCCGGACGCGGCGTGGGCTGTCGTGGAAGGCGTGGGCCCAGGACCTCGACGAACACCTCCAACGGATCGAGGACCTGATGTGGCCGAACCTGTTCATCCTCGGCGGCGGCGTGAGCAAGAACGGCGACAAGTTCATCCCTCGCCTCACGACGCGGACAGAGGTCGTCGCGGCCAAATTGCGCAACGACGCAGGAATCATCGGCGCGGCGGTCGTCGCCATCGAGGGCTTCCGCGACGCGGCCGCGACGTGGGATGACCTGCCGCCCGGAGAGGCACCCGCCGAGCCGACCTGAGGCAAGGGTCCCCACGAGACCGTGGTGGATCGCGGCGTATCATCGAGGCCCATCTCCTGCCCACACGGCACGACCCGAGGTCCCCGATGACGACCGAATCCACGAGTCCGGCGGCGACTGCGCCGGACGCACCGACGACCATCCGGATGCTCATCGGCGGCCAGTCCGTCGATGCCGCCGACGGCCAGACATTCGCCATCGTCGACCCGGCGAACGGGAAGACCATCGCGAACGCGCCCCTCGGCGGCCGCACCGATGTCGACGCGGCGGTCGAGGCGGCGCAGGCCGCATTCGAGGAGCGCAAGGGTTGGGCGAACTGGGCCGCCGGCAAGCGCGGCCGGACGCTCGCGAAACTCGCCGACCTGATCAAGAAGAACAGCGAGGAGCTGGCCTGGCTCGAGAGCCGCAACGGCGGCAAGCCGATCACCTCGGCACGTGGCGAGGTCATCGGCGCGAGTCTCGTCTTCGACTACTACGCGGGCGCGGCCAACAAGGTCTTCGGGCAGACGATCCCGGTCTCGAAGCCGGGCATCGATCTGACGCTGCGCGAGCCCATCGGCGTCGTCGGGCTGATCGTGCCCTGGAACTTCCCGCTCCTGATGGCATCCTGGAAGGTGGCTCCCGCGCTCGCCGCCGGCAACACGGCGATCCTGAAGCCCGCGTCGTACACGCCGCTCACGGCGATCCGGCTGGCTGAGCTGGCGCTCGAAGCGGGTATCCCGCCCGGCGTCCTGAATGTCGTCACGGGACCCGGCGGCACGGTCGGGGCTTCGATCGCTGCGCATCCTGGTATCGGCAAGGTCGCCTTCACCGGCGAGACGACGACCGGCCAGGAGATCATGCGGCTCGCCTCGAGCAACGTGAAGAAGATCTCCCTCGAGCTCGGCGGCAAGAGCCCGAACATCGTCTTCGCCGACGCCGACATCGAGCGCTTCGCGAAGGAGTCGCCCTACAGCGTCTTCGACAATTGCGGCCAGGACTGCTGCGCCCGCAGTCGGATCCTGGTCGAGCGGTCTGTCCATGAGCAGGTCGTCGAGCTGTTCGCGAACGCCACCCGCAACGTGAAGGTCGGCGACCCCGCCGACGAGGCGACCGAGGTCGGCCCGCTGGTCTCAGCCAAGCAGCGCGATCGGGTCAAGGATTACATCGAGATCGGGCTCGGCGAGGGCGCGTCCGTGGTCGTGGGCGGGGCGGCCCCCGACGATCCGAGCCTGGCCGATGGGGCCTATCTGCTGCCGACGGTCTTCGACGGCGTCGACAACGACATGCGCATCGCGCGCGAGGAGATCTTCGGACCAGTGGTCTCGGTCATCCCGTTCGACACCGAGGAAGAGGCGCTTCGCCTGGCCAACGCGACGCCGTACGGCCTGTCCGGGTCCATCTGGAGCCGGGACATCGGCAAGGCGATGCGAGCGGCGCGCGCCCTCCAGTCGGGCGTCATCAGCGTGAACTCGAACAGCTCGGTGCATACCGAGGCGCCGTTCGGCGGCTACAAGATGTCGGGCATCGGCCGCGAGCTCGGGATGGCCGCGCTGGACCTCTACACGGAGACGAAGAACGTCTTCATCGACATCTCCTGACACCGAACCGGGCGAGCGGGCCGCGACGTCGGCTCGCTTCACCGGCAGGGTCGCAGGACCCGGCGCGCGTCGGTCACGGCGCGGCGGATTGATCGCGGCAGGCTGGATCGTCGGCCTGGTCGCTGTGGTCGGGATCGGCTGGTTCGGTGCCAGATCGGCGCCGGCGCCGTCGGCGGGCGAGGTGGTGGCGAGCCCTGAGAACGCGGCCGAGGACCTCGCTGACGCGGGCGGCTGGGTCCGACTCGATTCGCCGGCCCGTGCGGACGAGGTCTTCACGAGCCAGGCGATCGCGGTCCGTGGCGAGGTCGGACCGTCCGTCACCGCGGTCTGGCTCGGCCTCGAATCACGGACCGGCAAGATCCTTGCGACACGCACCATCCAGCGCGGCGATCCCAGCATCAGGGCGCCCATGCCGTTCGAGGGGCTATTCGGCCTCGCCTCGCCGGGCGCCAGCGGTCTGCTGTTCGTGACGGCCACCGCGATCGGGACCGACGGCGTCCCGACCCATTCCATCCGACGCCGGATCGAGACCACCGCCGACATGACGTCCGACGACCCGGGAGCGCGGGGTCTGCATCGCGGCCCCCACGCGGACTTCGGGATCGATGGTCCTGTCCTCGAGCCTGCCGGGGGCTAGGTACCGAGATCGCCGGGCGGCCACGCGATGTCCGGTCGGCGCTCGATCGATCCAGTCGCGCAGCATCCACATCGTCGTCCGGAATGCCAGCCCGCTCCACGGGATCGCGTCGGGCGCGAACGAGGCGATCTCGAGCGCCTCGCGGGTCGGCGCGGCCGTCCCTCCGACGACCCTTGATTTCGAAGGCGATCGTCACGACGGCGGCCTCCAGGCGCGTGTAGAGCCCGATGATCTCGCCGGGCTCGACGATGAGGCCCGTCTCTTCGAACGTCTCCCGGATCGCTGCCTGGTGGACGGTCTCGTCGACCTCGAGGAACCCACCGGGCTGCGCCCACGCACCGCGACCGGGCTCGATGCCCCGGCGGAGCAGGACGACCTCGCCGTCAGCCGTGACCGGCAGCGTGGTGACCACCAGTCTCGGATTGACGTAGGTGATGTGGCCGCATGACGGGCACGACAGCCGGTCACGGTCCTCGCCGTCGATCGCGCCGAACTCCAGCGCCGTCCCGCAGCGCGAACAGAAATTGAGGGTCGCGCGCCATCCAATCCGGTACGCCACGGCCGGGCTCCAGGTCCGTCGAGCGGCCGTCCGGGCCGAGGTCGAACGCGTCCACGCCTAGGCGAAGAGGACGACGGCGGCGGCCGCGACCAACGCCGCCAGGCCGATCAGGCTGACGGCGACCCATGCCAGCCGGAACCACGCCTTCCCGCGGTCGACCGGCATCCACGCCCATGCCGAGCGCCAGATGCGAAGGACCGCATCGGCCGTCGTGACGACGAGCAGCGGTGCGGCGATGAGGACACACAACTTGACCAGGGGGTCGCCGATGCGGGCACCCAGGTTGAGCGCGGTGATCGCGATCGCGCCGCAGATCAGGACCGGCACGGACAGATTGATGTAGTGCTTCTGGAGGGGCGTCGGCGCCACCTCGGGCACCGACCGCGGCGGCAGACCCTGAAGGCTCGGCGGCAGCGCGTTCGCGGGGAGCGGGGTCGGTCGTACGGGCTGGCGGTCGAGCACCGGCATGCCCGGCTCCCAGCGATCGTCGTCCATCACGTCCCGAGTGTAGTCGGGGCCAGGCGCTCGGCTAGAGGATCCGCTCCTCGTTCGCGTCGGCGGCGTCGACGACGGCACTGCACGTCGGGCAGAAGAAGCGTGCCTCGAGCGCAGTCCCGCATACGGCGTGGCGCAGCGGTTCGACATCGTTGGAACGGCGGGCTCCCCAGTCGGCGAGCAGACGGAGCGCCGAGGCGAGTGCGCGCCCGTCGGCCGTGAGTTCGTACGCGAAGCGTGTCGGGCGCTCCTGGTAGGGAGTCGAGCGCAGGATCCCGGCACGCTCCAGGCGACGCAGACGGTCGGTGAGGATGTTCGGCGCGATACCAGGGAGGGCGTCGCCGAGATCACCGAACCGGCGCGGTCCATCGAGCATCGCCTCGACGAGAAGCAGGCTCCAGCGATCACCGACGCGCTCGAGCGCCGCCTCGAGCGGGAGCGGTCGTCGGTCGGTCGTCGTGGTGTCGGTCGGGCGTGATTCCGTCATGGTGCTTCGATGGTAGCGGTTCGCGGGCTTGCCACCATCGCACGTCAGTAGTAACTTGCAAGTCGCTAGTTACCCACCACCCTCCCACGCGACCAGGAGCACAAGACGCACATGAGCACCCTTGATGAACTGAGCGGAGCCATCTCGACCGTCGCGGAGCGTATCGGATCGTCGATCGTGAGCGTGGGGCGCGACGGACGCGGATCCGGCGTCGTCGTGGCCGATGGCCAGGTCCTCACCAACGCCCACAACCTGCGCGGCGGTGAGGTCACCATCACGTTCGCCGATGGGCGATCGGCGCGGGGCGAGGTCCGAGGGGTCGATCCGGACGGCGATCTCGCCGTCATCGCCATCGACACAACGGGCGCCACGCCGCTGGAGTGGGGCGCACCGGAGTCGGCGTCGGTCGGGACACCCGTCTTCGGTGCGGCAGCGACGTTCGGTGGCGGCGCCAGGGTCACTGTCGGCTTCGTCTCGTCGATCGCCCGCTCGTTCCGCGGGCCGGGCGGCCGGCGCATCTCCGGCAGCATCGAGCACACCGCACCGCTCGCGCCCGGTTCGTCCGGCGGGGCGCTGCTTGACGCCGACGGCCGGCTGATCGGCCTCAACACGAACCGCATCGGCGAGGGCTTCTACCTGGCGCTGCCTGCCGATCCGGGACTCCGGGCGCGGGTCGAGTCGCTGGGCAAGGGTGAGTCGGTCGAGCGACCGCGCCTCGGTGTCGCGATCGCACCGAACCATGTCGCGCGTCGACTGCGCCGCTCGGTCGGGCTTCCGGAGCGAGACGGGATCCTGGTCCGTGGCGTCGAGGACGGTAGTCCGGCGGCGGCGGCCGGGATCGAGGTCGGCGATCTGATCGTGTCGGCTGGTGGCAGCGCCATCGCGCGATGCGGACGATCTCCAGGACGCACTCGGCACGCTCAAGCCCCCGTTCGACGTGGTGATCGTCCGTGGCGCCGACGAGAAGACGCTGAGCGTTTCAGCTGCAAAGCCGCAGCGAACGCCCGGCGACGCCTAGGGGGCGTCCACTCCAGACGTGACCGCTAGGGTCTCTACACCCGGTCGATGAGCCGCTAGCATCGCGGCGTGGATCGGATCGTCGCCTGGTACCGCCTCGGTTCTTCGATCGGGGCGGTCGTGGCGCTCGTGGTCGCGAACATCATCCCGCTCGTCGGGGTGCTGTTCTTCGGCTGGAGCGTCTGGAACATCCTCGTCATCTACTGGCTCGAGAACGGCATCGTCGGCGTCATCAACGTCCTGAAGATGTCCGCGGCTACCGGCGACGAGACGACGCCGGGCCTCACGTTCATGGTCAACGGCCGCCCGTCGTCGTCAGCGACGAAGTTCGGGCTGATCCCGTTCTTCATCGTCCACTACGGGATCTTCTGGTTCGTGCACGGCGTGTTCGTGCTGACGCTGCCGGCCTTCTTCAGCCTCATGTCAGACAGCGGCATGGCGCTCGACGTCGGGCCGGTACTGTTCGCCGCCGCGCGGACTCGCCATCAGCCACGGGCTGTCGTTCTGGTGGAACTTCCTGCGCGGCGGTGAGTATCGGCGGACGACGGCCGGGGCATTGATGTTCGCGCCGTACAAGCGCCTGGTGGCGCTGCACATCACGATCATCTTCGGTGCGTTCGCGGTGATGCTCACCGGCGCCCCGGCGGCGGCGGTCGCCGTCCTCGTCGCGATCAAGACCGCGATCGATCTGAGCCTCCACCTCGCCGAGCATCGCGGTGAGCTCACGCCACGGGGCGTCGTCACGAACTGACGGCATCCCCCGCGTTCGACGGATCGTCCATGACCGCCGCCGTCTGACGCTCCCGCCAGGCCGAGAGCCGCTCCGCTAGCCCCACGTCCTGGAGCGCCAGGATCGCGGCCGCCAGCAATCCGGCATTGGTCGCGTTGCCGATGGCGACGGTGGCGACGGGGATGCCGCGTGGCATCTGGACGATCGAGAGGAGCGAGTCGAGGCCGCCGAGATGCTTGGTCGGGATCGGGACGCCGATGACCGGCAGCGTCGTCTTCGCGGCCAGCATGCCCGGCAGGTGAGCCGCGCCACCCGCCCCGGCGATGATGACCCTGACCCCTCGGCCCGCAGCTTCTTCCGCGTACCGGAACAGATGGTCCGGCGTGCGATGCGCGGACACGACCCGAAGCTCGGATGGGACACCGAGCTCCGACAACACCGTGACGGCGTCGTCGAGGACGGGGAAGTCCGAGCGGCTCCCGCCGACGACGCCGACCACGGGGCTCGAGACGTCGGGCGTCATGCCGGCCGGCCGGACATCGTCCGCATCTTCGTCGGCCCACCGCAGCAGCTCGACCGCTGCCCTGGCGCGCGCAAGGGCTTCCTCGGTCGACGGCCCGATCGCCGTCACGTGGCCCATCTTCCGTCGCTCGAACACCTGGCGCTTGTCGTAGAGATGGAGGTGGACCGTCGGGTCGGCCATCGCCCTCGCGAGGCCGAGGGAGTCGAGATGGGCCTCGCGGGCAGGACCCGTGCCGAGCAGGTTGACCATCGCGGTCGGGGTCAGCGCATCCGACGCGCCCAGGTCGAGCCCGCAGATCGCGCGGATGTGCTGCTCGAACTGAGAGGTCGCGGCACCTTCGATCGTCCAGTGGCCGCTGTTATGGACCCGTGGAGCGAGCTCATTGGCGATCAAGCGCTGATCAGGCATGAGGAAGAGCTCGACGGTGAGGGTGCCGGTCACGCCCATCATCACGGCCAGCCGCTCGCCGATGGCGATGGCCCGTTCGGGGATCTCGGGGTCGAGCGACGCCGGCGCGAGGCTCTCGACCAGGATCCCCGCGTCATGCCGGTTGCATGCGAGCGGGAACGTCGCGATCCGCCCGACGGCGCTGCGGGCGACGATGATCGACACCTCCGACGCAAAGGCGAGCTCGGACTCGACCAGCAGCGGCTCGCCCGGTCGCCGGCCGAGACGTTCGATGGCGCCATCGATGTCCGACGGGTCGTTCAGGCGAAGTTGGCCGCGCCCGTCATAGCCTCCGGTGGAGACCTTGAGGCGCAGGGGTAGGCCGATCTCGTCGGCGGCTCGGCGCAGGTCCTCCGTCGTCCGGACCTCGCGCCAGTCCGCGACCTCGACACCCGCGCTCTCGAGGAACCGCCGCTCCGCGATCCGATCCTGGGTGACATGGAGCGGCAGTCGCCCCGGCCGAACGGGACGCACGACGTCGATGGCGTCCACGACCTCGGTCGCGACATGCTCGAGCTCGTACGTGACGACATCGCTCCAGCTCGCGAGTCGGAGGGCCGCGCCGACGTCGTCGTAGGTGCTCACGACCATCCGGTCCGCGATGCCCGAGGCAGGACAGTTCGGGTCCGGATCGAGGACGACGACGCGATAGCCCATGGCCCGGGCCGCCATCCCGATCATGCGCCCGAGCTGCCCGCCCCCGAGGATGCCGACCGTGGCTGGCGGCGTGATCGGCCGGCGCTCCACCCCGAGCTTCCGGTGGACGTCCGAGATCCACGCCTGCTTGCGGTACGTGTACTGATGCGGCTCGAGCGGACCGCTCGTGACGATCCCGGTCTTGAGCGCCGCGTAGCCTTCGACGAGTGCGGGGTCGGCGAGGAGCGCATCGCGGAACGCGATGTCGCGCTTGAGCTCCTCCTGTTCGGGCAGCACGTGACAGTGGATGCGGAACGTCGTACCGGCACGGACGATCGACCCGACGAGCATCGGGCGGCCTGGCGGCCATGGGTCGGGCCCAGGCTGCGGTCCGAAGCCGAGCTCGCGGAGCATCGCGGCGACCGCCGGCACGTCGTCCGGGGTCGTCGCGATCGAGAGGTCGACGATCCCCTTGCCCGGCAGACCCGGCACCGCGGTACTGCCGATGTGCTCGACGACGAGATCGGGTCGACGCTCATTGATCAGCTCGGCGACGGCCTTGGCGACCTCGAGCGCCCTGGGGTCCCATGGCTCGACGGTGGCAGGCCGTCGCTCATACGGGCCGATCGGGGGAAGCACCGAGGGAGTGTAGACTGCCGCCCCATGCGACACGTGATCGGACGACGGACCCTCGAGGTGGACGTCGGGTAAGTCCTCGATCTGATCGCCCGGGCCGACCGGGTGATCGTGGATCTCGGCACCGGCGACGGCCGTGCCGTGCTGGCTCGCGCCGCCGAAGACCCAGCTGCACTGGTCATCGGTGTGGATGCGACGGCGGCGTCGATGGCCGAGGCATCGAGACGCGCGGACCGCCGGGGTCCACGCAACGCGCTGTTCCTCGCCGCGGGCGCCGAGGCGCTTCCCCTCTCCCCGCTCACCGGGACCGCCGACCTCGTGACGGTGACCTTCCCGTGGGGATCATTGCTTCGTGGCGTCGTCGGCCTCGATGAGCGCGCCCTGCGCGGCGTGGCATCGGTCGCTCGGTCGGGAGCCCGCGTCGAGGTGCTCGCCTCCGTGATGCCCTCGGATCACGTCCCCGGGATCGAGCTGCTCGACGCGTCGTGTCGACCAGCGATCGAGGCTGGATGGGCGAGCGCCGGCCTGGAGCTCAGGTCGTTGCGCGAGGCGACCCCTGCCGGCCTGGATGCCGCAGCTTCGTCGTGGGCGCGACGTCTCGGCGCCGACCGTCCGGCGTGGCGCCTCGAGGGCGTCCGCTCCGACTAGCATCGTCGCGATGACGCACCGCACGCCCCTGCCCGCTGATCCTCGACGTCGATACCGGTATCGACGACAGCCTCGCGCTCCTCTACGCGCTCGCTTCGCCCGAGGCCGAGATCGTGGCGGTGACGTGCGTCTCGGGCAACGTCGAGGCACGACAGGTGGCGGTCAACACGCTCGCCCTCCTCGAACTGGCCGGCCGGACCGACATCGAGGTCGCGATCGGGCGCGAGGTGCCGCTCGAGCGGCCGCTCGAGACCACGCCGGAGACACACGGACCGCGCGGGATCGGATACGCCGAGCTACCGCCGCCGCAGCGCGCCATCAGCGAGCAGAACGGGATCGACCTCATCGTCGAGGCCGCCCGCACGCGGCCGGGCGAGATCACGCTGATCACCCTCGGGCCACTCACCAACCTGGCCGTCGCGCTGGAGCGTGAGCCACGGCTGCCGCGACTGCTCCGGCGACACGTCCTCATGGGTGGCGCATTCGGAGCCTCCGGCAACACCACGCCGACGACGGAGTGGAACCTGCACTGCGATCCGGAGGCGGCCCGGATCGCGTTCCGTGCCTGGGCGCATGCCATCGCCGCCGACGCCTCGGTCCCGCGACCCGTGGCGCTCGGCTTGGACGTCACCGAGGGTGCCCGGATCGGCCCGGAGCACGTCGTCGCGCTCGCCCATCGCGCCGGAAGCCAGCCGGACGAGACGCCTGGCGCCGGCCCCCGACGATCCGCTCGCGCCCCGGATGTCGGTGGCGTCCAACCCGGTCATTCGGTTCGTCGCTGATGCGCTGCGCTGGTACTTCGAGTTCCACGAGCGCTACGACGGTTTCTACGGGGCGTTCATCCACGACCCGCTGGCGGTCGCCGCGGCTCTCGACCCCGGCCTCATCACGACGGAGCCGCTCTTCGTCGACGTCGAGACCCGCGGCGAGTTGACGACCGGGATGACCGTCACGGACCGGCGGCACCTCACGGGGAAGCCCCCGAACGTGGACGTCGCCGCGAAGGCAGACATCGAGACGTTCCTCGAACGATTGATCGAGCGGGTCGGCGGGCTCGCCGCCGACCGTCAAGCGACCGCTTCCTAGCGACCGCGGCCGACGACCAGCAGCAGGAACGACGTCTCGATGACGTCGATGCCGGCGATGACGGCCGCGACGATGAGCGGCAGCGGGTGCGCCAGCGCCCAGCCGGCCGCGGCGGCGAACGCCGCCACCGCCAGGAAGGCGAGCCGGACACCGCGGATGAGTCCCGGTACGTCGGGCTCGCCGCCGGCGGCGTCGCCTGAAGCGCTCATGCGCGCGATCGACCGCGTCAGAAGCATCACGCCCGCGGCGACGCCAAGGCCGACGAGGACGGCGCGCACGATCGGTGGCGGGTCGACGATCGCGTCGAGCCATCCGGCGTTCCAGCCCACGACCGTGGCGACGACCACAGCGACCAGGCCGAGGACGGTCGCCAGCGCGGCGCCGGCGCGCGGACGAGCGGTGGCGGTCATCCGGTGACGACCTCGAGCTCGACCTCGTGGCTGACGCCGTCCACGATCCGCCAGGCGCGCACGCTCGGCGTGCCGGTCGCAGCGTCGGCCTCGTCCTCCGCGAGCGACACGAGGATGTAGAGCGCGTCGGGGTAGAAGGCGAGCCCGACGTCGGTCGGCGAGGGGACGGCCGGAGTGTGGGTATGCGAGTGCACGATGCCCCAGAAGACCTGATCCGCATCGTCGGTCGCGATGGTCAGCCGGTACAGATCGTCGGGATGGATCTCGTAGCGGTAGGGGGACGCGGCCGCATTGCGCGTCGGCTCGAATCGCGCGGCGCGACCGCCTATCGCCGCGGGTCGGTCACCGATGATCAGCCCGCACGCCTCGTTCGGGACCCCTGCCCGGGCATGGTCGATCATCGTCTGCACGATGGTCGCGGGGAGCGGGGCCGCCCTTGGACCGGGGTGGACCGGGCTCACCACCAGTTGACGCCGCCCTCGAGCGCGTCGCGCATGTCGTCGAAGTCGGTCGTGTAGGTCCCGGCCGAGAGATATTTCCAGCCGCCGTCCGGGAGCAGCGCGACGATCGTCCCCGACCGCATCTTCCGCGCCTCGCGCGCCGCCGCCACGAGCACCGCGCCACACGAAGGCCCACCGAAGATGCCCTCGCGGAAGACGAGCTCGCGGAGGGCGGTGAGCGAGTCGATGTTCGATACGAGGTACTTCGCGTCGAGCAGGTCGGGATCGAGGACCTCGGGGATGAACCCCTCATCGAGCGACCGCAGGCCCTGGACCTTCTCGCCGGGAAGCGGCTCCGCTGCCACGATCCGGACGCCCGGCTTGTGTTCACGCAGGTACCGCGAGACGCCCATCAACGTGCCAGCGGTCCCGAGTCCGGCGACGAAGACGTCGATCTCGGGGCAGTCGGCGAGGATCTCGGGGCCGGTCGTCTCGTAGTGCGCCTGCGGGTTCGCCGGGTTGCCGTATTGGTACGGCATGACGAATCGATCGTCCTTCTCGACGAGGTGCTTCGCCACGGCGATCGCGCCGTTCGAGCCGAGCGCCCCAGGCGAGTCGATCACTTCGGCCCCGAAGAGCGCCGCCATCTGGCGTCGCTCGTTCGTTACGTTGTCGGGCATGACGAGCGCGACGCGATAACCCTTGCGCCGCCCGATCATCGCCAGCGCGATACCGGTATTGCCGGATGTCGGCTCCAGGATGATCGAATCCTCGCGCAGGAGACCGCGCGCCTCGAGGTCCTCGATGAGGTACTTCGCGACGCGGTCCTTGACCGAGCCCGTCGGGTTCATCATCTCGAGCTTGGCGAAGATGCGGACCGACGGGTTCGGGCTCATCCGCGGGATCTCGACGAGCGGCGTATGACCGATCGCATCGAGGATGTCCGCGTACCGACCGCCGTGCGGGGCGAGGTCCTCGTGCGCATGGTGATGATCGTGGGCGGCCTCGTCGATCCGCCACGGGACGGCCATGATCAGCCGCCGGCCATCGCCGGCAACAGGCGGACCTCATCGGCGTCGGTCACGGGCGTATCGAGGCCCGACAGGTATCGGACGTCCTGTCCATTCACGTAGACGTTGACGAATCGATTGAGGTCGCCCTCATCGGTCAGCAGCTGGCCGCCAAGGGTCGGGTGTTGCTCGATGAGGCCGCGCACCACCGACCGGATCGAATCGCCTTCGACCTGGACCGCTTTCGCCCCGCCGACGTTCGCGCGGAGCACCGACGGGATGTGCACGGTGCTCATGCGCGCGCCTCCGGGGAGACGGTACCGGCGAGTCCGGTCGTCGTCAGCGTGAACGGCGCATCGGCGCCGACGTTGCTGACGGCGAGTGGGCGGCCGGCGTTTCGAGCGGCGACGGCCGCGTCCGAGCAGACGGGGCACTCGGGATCACGGCGCAGCTGGAGCTCCGTGAACTCGGTCTCGAGCGCATCGAACAGGAGGAGCCGGCCGGCCAGCGTATTGCCGATGCCGAGCAGGACCTTGAGTGCCTCGTTCGTCTGGAGCAGCCCGAGGATGCCCGGGACCACGCCGAGGACACCGGCGACGGAGCAACCGGGCGCGAGCTCTGGCGGCGGTGGGGTCGGATAGAGGCAGCGGTAGCACGGACCCTCGTACGGGATGAAGGTCGTGAGCTGGCCCTCGAACCGGAAGACGCTCGCGTGGACGACCGGGATGCCAGCGGCGACGGCGGCGTCGTTGAGGACGTAGCGCGTCTCGAACGTGTCGGTGCCATCGAGGATCACGTCGTAGCCGTCGATCAGCCGAGCGACGTTGTCGGCGGTGAGCATCTCCTCGTGCTCGACGACCTTGATGTCCGGGTTGAGCGCGTTGATCGAGATGCGGGCGGATTCGACCTTGCGTTGCCCGACGCGATCGGTCGTATGGATGATCTGGCGCTGCAGGTTGCTGATGTCGACGACGTCGAAGTCGACGAGACCGATGGTCCCGACGCCGGCGGCGGCAAGGTACAGCGCTGCCGGGCTTCCGAGCCCGCCGGCCCCGATCAGCAGCGCCTTCGATTCCAGCAGCTTCTTCTGCCCGGCGGATCCGACCTCGGGGATGAGCAGGTGGCGGCTGTAGCGCTGCTTCTGCTCCTGGCTGAGGACGACGGGACTCTCGAATTCGAACCCCGCGCTCTTCCAGGCCTGGAAGCCACCGGCCATGCTTGCCACGTCGGTGTAGCCCATCTCTGCGAGGGTCTGGGCCGCGAAGAGCGACCGGATGCCGCCCGCGCAGTACAGGATCACCGGGGCGTCACGATCCGGGGCGGCGCCCTCGATCTGCTGCTCGATGTAGCTCTTCGAGACGTGATGGGCGCCCGGGACGAAGCCCTGCTCCCATTCGGAGGCCTCGCGCACGTCGACGATCGTTGCGGCGCCCGCGGGCAGGGCTTCCACCTCCTGGGCGGTCACCTCGCGGATCTTGCTGCGCGCCTCCCGGAGGAGGTCGGCGTAGGACTTCGGCATGGGGTTGGTTCGACTCCGTTCGTTCGACGGGCTGGCTCACCGACGGCGGGCCAGGGCGGTGTGGGCTGGGGGTCGCGACGCGCGCCGGCTCAGGCCGGCTGGCGACACCTGCAGCGGCGCTCGATCCCGTTCATGCCCCGCTCCCCTGGGGAGTCGCGCCTTCCGGCGTCTCCGTGGCGACCCCGAGGTCACCCAGGACGTGCTGGAGGCTGTCGTGGCTCAACATCGCGCACTTGAGACGGGCGGGGCTGATGTCGATGCCGAGGAGGTCGAGCAGGTCGTCCGCGCGGAATGAGGCCACGTCCTTGAGCGGCTTGCCCTTGATCTCATCGGTGAGAAGGCTCGCGCTGGCCTGACTGATGGCGCAGCCGCGGCCGGTGAAGCCGACCCGCTCGACGACGCCATCCTTCACGCCGACCATGAGCGTGATCCGATCGCCGCACAGGGGGTTGGAGCCCTCGTAGCTCGCGTCGGCATCCTCGACCACTCCGAAGTTATGGGGCTGCCGGTAATGCTCGAGGATGTAGTCGCGGTACAGGTCGTCCATCGGAGCTTCGAGTGTACCGCGGATCGCCAATCCCGACCATAGCGCTCGGGATTACATCCAGGGCGGGATGGGACCCGCGTCATCCGTCTGGGGTGCGTGCCCGCAACGGACCGTTGTGCACCGCCGGTGGTACGAAGCGGCGAGACCATACGGGGGTCGCCCGGGGCTATCGTCGGCGTTCGGTGACGACGAACATCGCGGACGCTCTCGGCGTTTCTCTCGGCGGCGTGGCGCAGAAGCGCGGCCTGATCCCGCGCGTGCCGGACGGAGAGCGACTTCTCGCTGACGCGGCCGTGTGGCTCACGGGTGAGTACCCCGACGCCGTCCGATCGACCCACCAGCACACGACGGGGGAGGGCGACGCCGCCCTGAGCGTGGACCTCCACCCGGCCGCACCGCCTTTCGCGCTCACGGCGAACGACGACGGGCGCGTCACAGCGGCTGCCGAGACCGGCGTCGCGGGCCCGGGCTACCACCGCTTCATCGGACGGGTCCTCGAGCGACTCGGTGCCGAGCTCGCGATCGACTGGACCGACGGCGACGGTGCGGCGGCATTCGCCGATCGACAGGGTGCCGAACAGCTGTACCTGGGGTGGCTCGGGCCACAGCTCGCCAAGGCGCGCGTCCGCGTCCGACGCGGTGAGCGGGGCGTCTCCTTGGGGATGCCGGAGGGCACCCGCGTCACGACCGAGGCTGCCCTCGCCACCGTCCTCGGGCCGCGCGACGAGGCGTGGCTCGACGCTGCGATCGGTGATCCACGGGTCGCCTTGAGTGTCACTCCCTGGTGGGCCGACGCCACCGACGGGCTCTACCTCCTCAACCGCGCCCTCGTGTTGATGTGGCTGCACGTCCGCTGGCGCACGCCGGCGATGGAGGGTGAGGCCGACCTCTTCGATGAGGTCCACCGGCTTCTCTCGCGCGCGTATCCGTTCGATCCGGACCTCGACTTCCCTTGGCATGCCTGGACCGAGCTCGCGGCCCTCCGTGGCATCACCGACCCGATGGCGCGCCAGGCGGCGAACCGGGCGACGACCACGCCCGAACCGGATCCACCGGTCGGATACCGGCGCGATCCGGTCGTGATCAGCCACGAAGGTTGGGCCCTGGAGGTCCCCGGTTCGTTCGCCGAGCGGCGTTCGGCGGAGGAGTGGTGGGGCGGCGGCACCGGCCGGAACATCACGTTGGCCGCAACCGCCACGGGACATCCCGATGGGACGGCGATGAGCGCACACGAGTTCATCGAGCAGTTCGCCGTGGAGCTGGGTCCTGATGCCATGGCACACCACGCCGGGCCGGTACTCGGCCGGGCGCGCTTGATGACCGACGCGTCGTCGGGCCTCGAGGTCGGGATCCTCGAGGGCTACTCGGCGGTCAGCGGGTCCGGTGCGGCGATCCGGATCGAGTTCGACGACCCGGCGGACTGGCAATGGGCGCTCGACATGTGGCGGTCCCTCGCGCCGGGCTGATCGAACCGCGAAGCCGATCGGACCTCGATACCCATCGGGCACACTGCGCCCGATGGGTGATGCGACCGAAGCCGCGCTGACAGCGGCGGTCCTCGCGGAGACGACGGACACGACCATCGACACCGTCGAACGCCTGGCCGCCGTCGGCATCCTCCACCCGACGGGCGACGGCCGTTTCGTCGAGGGCGACAGGCATCGCCTTCGACTCGTTGCCGCATTCGAGGCGAGCGGGGTCCCACTCGAGGTCTTGATCGCGGCGGCCGAGGATGGCCGCATCCGGTTCGAGACCTACGACGAGCTGCACGCGGAGCTCGGGCCGACCTCCGAGCGGACGTACGGCGAATTCCGCGCCGCAGTCGACCAGGGCGGGACCCGCCTGCCCGCGCTCTTCACGGCTATGGGACTGGCGGAACCTTCCGGGCGCGCTCGCCTACCGGTCGAGGATGAGCGACTGCTCGAGACGTACCTGGAGCTGTCGGACGAGACCGGCGACCCGGCGCTGGCGACGCGCGTGGTCCGCCTGTATGGCGAGGCGGCCCGCCGGACGTCCGCGGGGACACTCCAGGCATATGCCGAAGCGGTCCGCGCGCTGGGGCCCGACTTCGCAAAGGTCGACCAGCGTGACTACTTCGCACTGCTCGCGAAGTGGATGCGGTTCGCCCGAGGCCTGCCGACGCTCGCCGGCTGGCTGGCAGCCCGCCACATGAGCAACGCGATCGATGCCTTCAGCGTCGAGCTCGTCGAGCAGGTCCTCGCGCTCGACGGTTACCTCCCTGCACGCGAGTCGGCGCTCCCCGGCGTTGCCTTCGTTGACCTCACGGCGTTCACCAGCGTCACGCAGAGGCTCGGTGACGACGCGGCAGCCGGTATGTCCTTGCGTCTCGGGGATCTCGCTCGCGAGGTGACGTCGCGGCACGGCGGTCGGCTCGTCAAGGTGCTAGGCGACGGTGCGCTGCTCGCCGCACCGGGCGCGGATGAGGCGACGGCCGCTGCCTTGGAACTGCTTGCGGCGCTCGTGCCGGCGGGCCTGCCGAGCGGCCACGCCGGCGTCCACAGCGGTCCGGTCGTCGAGCGCGAGGGGGACGTCTTCGGACGGACCGTGAACATCGCCGCCCGGCTTGCGGACGCCGCGCCGGATGGGCGCCTCTACGCCGTCGCCGCGGTCGCGTCGACCCTGGATCAGGAGCGGTTCGAAATCGAACCCGTCGGGACGACCGAGCTGCAGGGCGTCGGTCCGATCGACGTCTGGAGCGTCTCCGCCGGCTGACCGACGGAAACGGCGACCGCCGGTGCCCCATCCAGGCAGGGCACCGGCGGTTCGTCCCCCCGACGAGTCAGATCGATGCGCCGATCTCCGAAAGGATCTTGCTGATCTCGCCCCCGAGGAAGATGAGCGCGACGATCGCGACGATCGCGATCAGCGCGAGGATGAGCGCGTATTCGGCCAGGCCCTGCCCGTCCGCGTCGCGGGCGATGCGATCCCACACGTTCCTGATCCCTACCATCCGCGGTCTCCGTCGAGTGCCCCTGGCTGGGGCGGCACCCGGCTCTCAGGCCAGGCGCTGGGAGCATCCGGCGTGGCAGGTGGTGCCTGGAATCGGGGCCCTGACGGAAGGGCGGTTGCGGGTCATCCCGCAACGGATGGGTCAGGCTGCCGGCCAGTCGAATGCGATCAGCGTCCCAAGCCCGCCGTTGCCTAGCTCGGATCGGACGCTCGCACCGCACAGCGCCGCTTCGGTCGCCATGTCGGCGAGTCCTCGTCCGGCGGGGCGCAGCTGCCCTGTCGACATGTACGCCGGGTCCACTGTCCTCGATCGCCAGGTGGACACATCCCGCCTGTCGTGCCACCGCCAGACGGACGGTCGCCGCGGGCGCGTGGCGTGTGACGTTGTCGAGAGCGAGCGTCGCGACGCGGAGGGCGGCCGCCTCCACCTCTCTCGGTGGCGCGCCTGCGGAGCCGGCCGTGTCGTCGATCACGTCGATCGTCACGCGGACGTCGGAGCGCTCCTCCGTCCGCTCAGCGAGCGACTCGAGCGCCGGTACGAGCCCGCCGATGTCGAGGCCGATCGTGTCGCGAGATCCCATCATCGCCTCGACCTGCTGGAGCGCATCACGCAGCGAGCCAGCGAGCCGATCGACGGACCCGGCGCGCTCCGCCTCGTCGAGCGCCCGTCGGAGGTCCGGCACGACGACAGCGTGAAGATCGCGCGCGAGCCGCGCACGCTCAGCATTCGCGGCCCGCCGTGCCTGTTCCTTGCCGGGCGACAGCTCCTCGACGAATGCAGGGAACCAGGCGGCGGCGTAGCGGATGGGCCCGTCGGAGTACCGCCGGCCCGCGCCGGTGATCGCCAGTCGCCTCGACGCGCGCTTGGCTGCTGGTCGAAGCTCACCGAGAGCCGTGAGCAGGGTCAGCGTGACCGTCGTCGATCAGGAACGCGCGCGTGACCAGGCCGAGATCGCCGAGTGTCGAGGCGTCATCCAGTCCCACGATCGGATCCGGGGTCGCAAGCGCCCACGCGCCGACAGCGAAGACGAAGAGGACAGCGACGACCCCGAACAGCGGCATCCACGACCTGAGCCGATGCGCGGGATGGGCTGCGTACGCGGCGGCCGCGCTTGTCGACAGGATGGCTGCCAGAACGATGACAAGCGCGATCCATCGCCACGTTTCGGCTGGAACGACGGACCGCTGCGCTCGCCCGAAGGCGGCGAGGTCGATCGTGATGGTCGCGACGCAACCGATGATCGCAAGCCAGGCGATGGCGGGTCGACGCCGAACGGTGAGACCGACGACACACAGGGAGGCCGCGGCGATCAGGAACGGCAGCATCTCGTCCGGTGACGGCACTGCGCCGCCGACGCCCACTCGGATGAGCCCGAGCGTGAGCAGGGATGCCACGGCGCCGACCGTCAGGACACCGAACATCCGCATCCTTACGTGCGGAGTCGTCGAGCGACGACCCAACCCTCATCGATCGCGAGGACCGCCAGCTCGGTGCGCGACAGGAGCCCGTATCGGTCGAAGAGACGACGGAGATGACTCTCGACGGTCTTCTCGGAAAGGCCGAGCGCGACGCCGACCTCGGCGTTGGTCGCGCCCTCGACGATCAGGTCGAGGACCTGGATCTCGCGGTCGGATGGACGGCGTCGTGCGTCTCGCGAACCACGCAGCGCTTCGGCGGAATAGGCGGTGCCGCCAGCCGCAAGCGCCCGGACGGCATCGAGGATCTCGGGCAGATCCGCCGTCTTGTCGAGGTAACCCGAGGCGCCGCCATCGAGCGCGGCACGGATCAGCGAGGGATGGCCGAACCCGGACAGCAGCAGGACGGCGGGCGGGTCGCCTCGCCGAGGTCGGCGGGGGTCGTTGATCGCGCGGAGGATGTGGATGCCTTCCGCTCCCTCCCCGAGGTTGACGTCGCAGACCAGGACATCGACCCGCCCCGCCAGGTCGACCGCCCCGTCGACGTCGCGCGCCACCCCCGCGAGACGCAGGTCGGACGCCTCCGCGACCGCCGAGCCGAGCGACGCAAGGATCGTCGGATGGTCGTCCACGAGACCGACACGGATCGGCGTCGTCGATGCATCGGGCTTCAGGATGTGCCCCTCCCCTGCGCGCAGCGTAACGCCACGATCCTGCCGTGAGACTACGCATCCGGCATCCGGTGGAATCCCGTAACGCCGCCGGGCATGGGCCGCTGACGGGCCGTCCGTTGTCCGATCGATAACGAAGAGTTCACAAAAGGGTCACGACTCGCGCGTGGATTCTTCCGACCCGCCAGCGTATGCTCCCGCACGTACGGTCAGGCTGCGAGTCGGCGCCAAGGATTGGCGCCCCGGAGGAGCAAGGAAGCACGTCTGGTCGTGAGGGGCTGGGGTATCCAGCACCGCGGTCATCGCGATGGAGGAGGCACGGTCCGCGTAACGCGCGGTCCGTGGTCCAGCTGACAAGCCCGTCGTTGGAGGAGTCTCAAGTGCAGAAACGATCGATCCGAGTCGCTTCGCTGTCCGCGGTGGCAGCGCTGCTATTCGCCGCATGTTCCAGCGGCGGTGGCGCCGCCACGACCGCGCCGAGCGCGGCCGCCCCGAGTGCCTCGTCGTCCGAGGCGGCTCCATCCGGGTCGGCCTCGGCCGCCGCGGGTGACCCCAAGACCGCCACGTCTGCGGCCGCGGCCGGTGGCGTCGACGCGGTATGCGCCGCGGGCAAGGAGGAGGGTCAGGTCACCCTCATCGCGACCCCGGCGAATTGGGCCAACTACGGCCAGATGATCACGGACTTCCAGACGAAGTACGGGATCAAGGTCCAGTCCGATCAGCCGGACACCGACAGCGCCGGTGAGATCAAGGCGGCGAAGGACCTCGCGGGGACCGGCCGCCAGCCGGACATCTTCGACCTCGGCAGCGTCGTCGCCGCGGCGAACACCGATATGTACGCTCCGTATCAGGTCGCGACGTGGGCCGACATCCCCGATGGCAACAAGGAGCCCACTGGCCTGTGGGTGAACAACTACACGGGCTTCGAATCGATCGCCTATGACTCGAAGCTCGGCGACATCAGCAAGGTCGCGGACCTCGCCGATCCCAAGTACAAGGGCAAGGTCGCCCTCAACGGCAATCCACTCAAGGCCTCGGCCGGGTTCAATGGCGTCGTCCTCGCCTCCCTGGCGAACGGCGGCTCAGCCGACGACCTCGCGCCGGGCGTCGACTTCTTCAAGAAGCTGGCCGATAGCGGGAATCTCCTGCCGGTCGACCCGAACGACGCCAGCGTGGCCTCGGGCCAGACGCCGATCGTCATCGACTGGACGTACAACCAGGGTGGGCTGGTCACGTCGCTCAAGCCGAAGGGCATCGACTGGAAGGTCGTCATCCCGTCGGATGCGCCGCCGGTCGCGGCGTTCTACAACTCATCGATCAACAAGGACGCGGCGCACCCTGCGGCCGCCCGCTGCTGGATGGAGTACATCTTCTCTGACGCCGGGCAGAACACCTGGCTGAAGGGCTTTGCGCTGCCGGTCCGCCTTGGCGCGATGCAGACGGCCGGAACGGCCGATGCGGCCGCGCTGGCCGCCGTCGGCGCACCCTCGACCGCACCCGTGCAGCTGACGCAGGCGCAGATCGACGCGGGCACCAAGTACCTGACCGACAACTGGAAGTTCATCGACATCAAGTAGTCATCGAGCCTTGTTGATGACCGGAGCGCCGCGATGACCGATACGTCGGTCAGCGCGCCCGGCCAGCCAACGGCACAGACAGCCGGCCTCGCCTCTGGCGGGGCCGGCTCGCGCCGCCTCCGCGGGGCGCGGAACTACCTCGCACTCATCCCGTTCCATGCCTATATCGCGCTGTTCCTGATCCTGCCGACGCCCATCGTCGCCGTCGGCGCATTCACCACGGCGACCGGCCAGCCCACCTCGACAACGTCACGCGGCTGTTCACGGACGAGACGTTCGTCGACGCGTTCACCAAGTCGATCGAGCTCGCCGTGAGCACCGCCATCGCCGGGGCGATCATCGGCGGGCTGCTCGCGTGGGCCGTCGTCCGAGGCGATCCGAACGGCCTGCTCCGTCAGCTGGTGATCGCTGCGTCCGGCGTGCTCGCCCAGTTCGGCGGCGTGATGCTCGCCTTCGCCTTCCTTGCCACGTTCGGGTTCAACGGTCTGGCGACGATGTTCGTCCGCGACGTCTTGCACGTCGACGTCCTCACGGATGCATCCTGGCTGTACAGCCTGACGGGCCTGGTCGTGGTCTACACGTACTTCCAGATCCCGCTGATGCTGATCGTCTTCCTGCCGTCGCTCGATGGGCTCCGCCAGGAGTGGTACGACGCGTCGGCGAGCCTCGGTGGCTCGTCGTGGTCGTTCTGGCGGCACGTCGGTGGGCCGATCCTCGCGCCCGCGTTCCTCGGTGCCCTCCTGCTGCTGTTCACCAACGCGTTCTCGGCCTACGCGACCGCCGCGGCCCTCATCAGCCAGGGTGCCTCGATCGTCACCCTGCAGATCGCGGGTTCGCTTCAGAGCGAAGTCGTGATCGGCCAGGAGAACGTCGGCAAGGCGCTGGCGCTCGGGATGATCATCGTGGTGTCGCTGGTCATGGCCCTGTACGCCTTGATCCAGCGGCGCGCGTCGCGGTGGGTGAAATGACCGCGAGCCCTGGCGCACCGCTGTCCGCTGCCGCTCCCGAGGGCGGGGCGTTGGTGGCCGCACCGAAGGGCGGGGGTCGGCGCCGACGGGTGATCGCGCCGGCCAGAGCATCGCGCCGCATCGCGATCCTGGTCGTCGTGCTCGGCTACCTGATCCTGCCGCTCTTCGCGATGCTCGAGTTCTCGACGCGCGGCGACTTCGGCAGCCGAAGCCTGGACGCCTTCGCCGCGATCCTCGGGAAGCAGGACCTGATCGACAGCCGTTGACCACGACGCTCCAGATCGCCGTCCTGACCGTCGTCGGGCATGCTGCTGCTGCTCGTCCCGACGATGGTCTGGACGATCGTCCGTGTCCCGCGCATGCGCCGCGTGATCGAGTTCCTGTGCCTCCTTCCGCTCGCCATCCCGGCGATCGTCCTCGTCGTCGGGATCGCGCCGATCTATCGCTTCATGGGCCAGAACTTCGGCAGAGATCGGCGCGTCGCCACTGACCCTCGCCCTCATCGACATCATCCTGGTCCTGCCGTTCGCCTATCGCGCCATCGATGCGAGCCTTCGCTCGATCGACACGGCCACACTCGCCGACGCCGCCCGGAGCCTTGGCGCCGGCTGGGTCCGGACGATCGTCCAGGTGATCATGCCGAACATCCGCGGCGGGATCCTGTCGGCCTCGGTCCTGGCCATCGCGTTGGTCCTCGGCGAGTACACGATCTCCTCCCTGCTCTCGTTCAACACGCTCCAGGTCGTGATCTCGTGCTCGGTAAGCAGGATCCGTTCATCTCGGTCGCCGTCTCGTTCTCGGCCCTCATCTTCGCGTTCGTCCTACTGGTCGTCATCACCCGCTGCGCGTCGGCGCCGCCCGCCGCGACCAACCGTCAGGTCGAGGAGCCCGCCGTATGACCGACTCGAACCCGAACGTCGCCTCGAACGGACACGGCGTCGCCGTCGCGTTCCAGGACATGCACCGCTGGTACGGCTCGGTGCACGCCCTGAACGGGCTGAGCATCGACATCGCCCCCGGCGAGCTCATCGCGCTGCTCGGGCCCTCCGGCTGCGGCAAGACGACGGCCCTCCGAGCGCTCGGCGGGCTCGACGACGTGGACCAGGGCACGGATCCTGGTCGACGGCAAGGACATCACCAACGTTCCGACGAACAAGCGGAACATGGGCATCGTCTTCCAGGCGTACAGCCTGTTCCCGAACATGACGGCCCGCGACAACGTCGCCTACGGGCTGCGACTGCGCGGCGTCGACGCCGCGGCGCGAAAGCGCAAGGCCGACGAGATGCTCGAGCTCGTCGGGCTCGGCCAGCAGGCGGGCCGCTATCCCCACCAGATGTCCGGCGGGCAGCAGCAGCGCGTCGCGCTCGCGCGCGCACTCGCGATCGAGCCCAAGCGTGCTCCTCCTCGACGAGCCGCTGTCCGCGCTCGACGCCAAGGTCCGCCGCCAGCTCCGCGAGGAGATCCGCCGCATCCAGATCATGATCGGCATCACGACGCTGTTCGTGACCCACGACCAGGAGGAGGCCCTCGCGATGGGCGACCGGGTCGGCGTCATGTCGGCCGGGCGCCTCGAGCAGATCGCGACCCCCGTCGGAGCTGTACGACCGGCCGAAGACCCGTTTCGTGGCCGAGTTCGTCGGCCTGACGAACCGGATCGCTGGCGACGGCACAGGGTGGCACCGTCGACGTCCTCGGCACCACGGTGCCCCTTCTCGAGGGCTCCGACCAGAGCGGGTCGGGTGGACGCCCTGGTGCGGCCCGAGAACGTACGCCTGGTGCCGACCGACGAGGGGTCGGCACGTGTCGCTGCGGTCAGCTTCCTCGGTTCGCTCTGCCGGGCCCAGGTGACGCTGCCGGACGAGACCCTCGTCGTCGCGCAGATGTCCGCTGTCGGATGCCCGCGGGCTCTATCCCGGGCGCGGCTGTCCGCGTCATCGTCGAGCCCTGCGCCGGTCTTCGCCGTCGCGGCGTGACGCCGCCAGCACCTTCGCTCGACATCCCCGCGACATGAACGCGATCACCGAGGCGGCACGCACCGTCGAGGTCGTCCACGAGACCGACGTCCTCGTCGTCGGCAGCGGGCCGGGTGGCTTCAGCGCCGCCCTGGCGGCCGCGCGGGCGGGAGCGCGGACGACGTTGCTCGACCGCTACGGCTGCTTCGGCGGCAACATGACCCAGGTCGGTGTCGAGAGCATCGGCTGGTATCGCCATGAGGGGACGGTCGAAGCGAACGGCATCGGCCGCGAGCTCGAGGAGCGCTCGGCAGCGATGGGCGCCGCGAGCCCGGAGAGCCAGTCGCTCTCCATGGGCATCAACGGCGAGCGCTTCAAGTACGTCGCCGATGTCCTGGTCGAGGAGGCCGGCATCACGCCGATGCTCCACCGACTTGCCGTGGCGCCGATCGTCGAGGACGGGCTCGTCCGAGGCGTCATCACCGAAAGCAAGTCCGGGCGCGAGGCCGTGCTCGCCAAGCGCATCGTCGACGCGACCGGTGACGCCGACGTCGCCGCGCGCGCCGGCGCGCCGTTCCACGTCACTCCGCGCGAGGAGATGCTGGCCGCCTCGGTGATGTTCTCGATGACCGGCGTCAACAAGCCACGGTTCCTGGAGGCGGTCAAGGCGGACCCGCAGACGTATCGCGATTGGGCGGGCAACCAGGAATGGGACATCGAGACGACGGGCAAGGAGGACGAGATGTTCTCGCCGTTCCTCCGCAAGCCGTTCAAGCGCGCCGTCGCCGAGGGCCTCATCCCGAAGAACCTGATCACGCTCGCCGGGACGTGGGGAACGGTCACCGAACAGGGGGACCTCACGTACCTCAACCTGATCCATCTCACCGGCGTCGACGGCACCAGCGCCGACGATCTGACGCGCGGGGAGATCGAGGGCCGCAAGCAGGCGATGCATGCGATCGACGCGCTGCGGGCGTTCATGCCCGGGTGCGAGGACGCGACCTTGCGCAACTTCGGGATGACGATCGGCATCCGCGACACCCGCAAGATCCAGGCGCTCTACGACCTGACCGCCGAGGACGTCCGCGATCAGGCCCGCTTCGAGGATTCGATCGGCATCTTCCCCGAGTTCATCGACGGGTACGGGGTGCTGATCCTGCCGACGACCGGGCGCTATTTCCAGGTGCCGTACCGCGCGCTCGTCCCCAAGGGGATCGGGAACCTCATCGTCGCTGGTCGCTCGATCGGCGGCGACAAGATCTCGCACGCGTCGGTCCGCAACATGATGTGCTGCACCGTCAGCGGCCAGGGGGCTGGAGCCGCGGCGGCGGTCGCGGTCAGGGACGATCGACCATTCGACGGTCTCGAGGTCGGGAAGGTCCAGGCCGAACTGAAGCGACAGGGCGTCCGCCTCGACTAGATCGAGGGCGGAGCGGGCGCGTCAGCCGTTGAAGAGGCGCGAGACCTCGTTGAGCCCGGCGGCCAGCTTATCGATATCGTCGGTCGTCGTGTACACGCTGAAGCTGGCGCGGGCCGTCGCCGCGAGGTCCAGTCGCTCGTGGAGCGGCATCGTGCAATGGTGGCCGGCACGAACGGCGATGCCGAACCGGTCGAGCACCTGCGCGACGTCGTGGGGATGGATCCCCGGCAGGTTGAACGGCACGACGCCGCCGCGCCTGTCGGGATCCATCGGACCGTAGAGCTCGATGGTCGGGACCTCGCGCGGGAGGACGTCGAGGGCGTACTCGACGAGCGCGCGCTCATGCTCGCGGACCGCGTCCATGCCGATGTCCATCAGATAGTCCGCGGCGACACCGAGCCCGATCGCGTCTGCGACGGCCGGGGTCCCTGCCTCGAACTTCCAGGGCACCTCGTTGAACTCGCTCCGCCGCAGGTGGACTTCGCGGATCATCTCGCCGCCCGCCAGGAACGGGGGCATCGCTTCGAGCAGCTCCTTACGCGCCCACAGCGCGCCCGAGCCCATCGGCGCGAGCATCTTGTGCCCGCTGAACGCGTAGAAGTCGCACCCGATGGCCTGGACGTCGACAGGCACGTGCGGCACGGCCTGTGCCCCGTCGACCAGGACGAGCGCACCGGCGGCGTGCGCCATCTCGGTCATCTCACGGGCCGCGTTGATCGTGCCGAGTGTGTTCGACACGTGCGTGAACGCAACGAGCTTCGGCTTCAGCCGGAGCAGCACCTCGAACACGTCGAGCCGAAGCTCGCCATCGTCCGTGATCGGGATGAACTCGAGGTCGCCGTCCCGCTCCTGGACGAGGAGCTGCCAGGGAACGAGGTTCGCGTGGTGCTCCATCTCGGTCAGGACGATCACGTCCCCCCGGCCGATGTTGCGCCGGCCCCATGAGTAGGCGACGAGGTTGATCGCCTCGGTCGCGTTGCGCGTGAACACGATGCCGTGGCTGTCGGGCGCGTTGATGAAGCGACCGACGGTCGCGCGTGCCCGTTCGTACGCCGCCGTCGATCGCTCGCCGATCGTGTAGATCCCGCGGTGGACGTTGGCGTTGTACTCGCTGTAGTACGTGTCGACCGCGTCGATGACGACCTGCGGCTTCTGACTGCTCGACGCGGAGTCGAGATAGGTCAGCGGGTGCCCGTTGATCTGCTGTCGCAGGATCGGAAAGTCGCCACGCAGCGCTACGGGGTCGAGCGTTGGCCTCGGGGGAGAGGTCTCGATCGCCATTCGGAGCCCGCCTAGCGAGCGGCCTCCACGGGCTGCCGGTCGGCATCGCCTTCGAGGTCGAGGTCGGGGCCCTTCGGGACCTGGAGCGCCTCGTCGGACACGTTCGTCTCGAGACCGGCCTCCCGAAGGACGGGGCCGTAACCCTCCTCCTCGAGCTGAAGCGCCAGATCGCGCCCACCGGTCTTGACGATGCGGCCCTGCGCCAGCACGTGAACGACGTCAGGCTTGATGTGATTCAGCAGCCGCTGGTAGTGGGTGATCAGCAGGACGCCGAGGTTCGGGTTGAGCATCGCGTTGACGCCCTCGGCCACGATCCGCAGCGCATCGATATCGAGCCCCGAATCGGTCTCGTCCAGGATCGCCATCTCGGGCTCGATCACCGCCATCTGGAGCATCTCGAGGCGCTTCTTCTCACCGCCCGAGAACCCCTCGTTGACGTAGCGGCTGGCGAAGCTCTCATCCATGCGGAGGAGCGCCATCTTCTCGCGCATCTTCGCCCGGAAGTCGCGCATCGAGACGCCGCCACGGACCGGATCGGTCGGGTCGATATCGGCGCTCTTGTCGACACCCTGGAGCTTCGCGTTGAGCGCGCTCCGGATGAACGAGGCGACCGACAGACCGGGGATCGCGGTCGGGTACTGGAACGCCAGGAAGAGTCCGAGTCGGGCGCGCTTGTCCGGCGTCAGCGCGAGGATGTCGCGGCCCTTCCAGAGCACCTGACCCCCCGTCACCTGATACGCCGGATGACCCATCAGGGCGTAGGCGAGCGTGGTCTTGCCCGAGCCGTTGGGGCCCATGATCGCGTGGACCTCACCCTTACCGACGTCAAGATCGATCCCTTGCAGGATCTCGTGGTCGGGGTGGCCGAGTGGCGCGACCCGCAGGCCGCGGATGACGAGGTGCTGCTCGGGGGCGGCGGTCGACTGGTCGTTCACTGACTGATCAAGGCTCCTTGGGGATCGTCGAGGGTGCCGACCCGCGGTGGAGCGAGGTCGGCGAGGGTCATCGAATCGAGGGTCGCGGTGATCGCGTCGCGCACGCGGACCCACAGGACGTTGACGGTGCAGCGCGACGAGCGGTCACACGTCGTGGCGTGCTCGGGATCGTCGGTCGCGCAGAACATCGGCGCGATCGGGCCTTCGAGCGCGCGTAGGACGGCACTCATCGGGATGAGCGATGGCATCCGCGTCAGCTCGTACCCACCATGCGCGCCGCGGGTGCTCACGACGAGCCCGGCTTCACGCAGGTTGACGACCAGCTGTTCGAGGTACGCGCGGGGAAGGTCCTCCTCGGCCGCGATCCCAGCCAGGCTCACGGGTCCCGATCCGTAGTGGCGGGCCAGCTGGACCATCAACCGAACGCCGTATTCCCCCTTCGTCGAGAAGGCGACCGCACCCGAGCCGTGATAGGCGGGGCGCGGGACGGGGTCTGGCTGGATCGGCTGGGGGTCGGAGCCGGTGGTCGCGGTCAGGGGGAGCCCTCGATATCCGAGTGAATTCGTCGGATATCGAGTCTAGGGGCCCGGCGGCGAGGCGTCAACGCGAGCGAGCGGCCGAAGGACCATCCACTCGCGCCGCGTCCGGGTCCGGGATCGCGCCCAGGCGTCGCGGCCGCCACACGATGACCCCCCTTGCGCCTGCAAGGGGGGTCGACGATCGACGGATGGCCTGGACGCCCCTACGGCGCCCGGTCGTCGTCAGCTGCGGGGCTTGGCGGAGGGCCTCAGTGCGGTGATCGAACGGTGGGCCGAGCTACCGAACACCGCCGCGATCGACTTGCCCTGGGTCGACCGTCCCTTGCCACGCGCGGCGATGGCCGCTCGCAGCTTGGCATCGACCCGGCCGGTCGCCTGCTTCGAACCGACCGGCCGGCCGCGCGCCGCCGCGATCGCCGTGAGCTGGTCGCGCTCCATGGCCGCGACCTAGTTGATGATGAACCAGGCGATGTAGGTCGCACTGGTCACGGTCGTGTTGAGGTAGATCGTGAACGAGCCGGTCGTCGGGACGACCGCTCGAACGTAGCGGCCGGTCCGATTCGAATGCAGGACGGCGAAGATCCGGCTGGACGAGGTCACGCCGGTAAGCGTGACCTTCAGGGCTGACTTTCCTGCGCCGATCGTGCTCTTGCCGGACCGGCTGAACATCACCTTTCCGTGGACCGTGAGCGCGACATCGGTCGCGGTCGCGCCCCAGGCCTCGACTCCGGCTCCGCCGATGTCGCCGAGACCGACGACGCCCGAGGGACCGAAGCCGATCACGCCGGCCTGTCCGCCGGTCGCGACGACGCCGACGTCCTCGCTGTCGCCCCACATGGCCGTCGACGAGAAGTTGGCGTCGCCGGACGACGGCGTGAACCCGTAGATGCCGGTGAAGCTCGTGTCTTCCGCGATGTTGGTCTGGTCACCGGCGCCCCCGATGAGCGCGGCCGCACCCTGCGTGTCATTGACGACGCGGAGCGCGACCTCGGCGTCAGTCGCCTGCGTGATCGACGTCTCGGCGACTGTCGGGTTGTCCTGCTCCGTTTGCATGTTGACCGGCGCGGCGAGCGTGGTCAGCGGCATCGCCGCGGACGCTGCCACCGCCGCAGCACCGCCGGCGGCCGCCGTCAGTAGGGCACGGCGGGATCGAAGCGCGTTGGGATCGGACGCCATCAGGGCTCCCCTCCTCGATTGGCGAGGATCCGAGCCCCCGCCTTCGGCGGCATTCTGACACGCGGGAACGCCCCCGAACCATGCTGTTCGGGGCTTTACCTCGCGCGATGGTCCCGTCCGGGGCCGGCGGATGGTCTTAGCGAACACCCCTCCGCTTCGGCCCGGCGGCCGCGTCGTTGCGCACCCGGTCGGTCGAAGCACGGCTGCCGTCGGCCCCTGGTCGCTCCGACGGTCCGGCCCCGCGCCAGTCATCTGGGCGGTCGACCGAAGCGGTCGACCGGGCATCGCCGTCGCGGAGTGGTCCGGTCATCGAGCCGCTGCGAGCCATCTCAGTTGATCACGAACCAGGCGACATACGTCGCGCTGGTCACGCTCGCGTTGAGGTAGATCGTGAATGAGCCGGTCGTCGGGACGACCGCGCGGACGTACCTCGAGGCACGATTCGAATGGAGGACCGCGAAGACCCGACTGCTCGAGGTCGTGCCCTTGAGGTTCACCTTCACGCTCGAGCGGCCGGCGCCGATCGTGGTCCTGCCGGAACGGGAGAACTTGACCTTGCCCCGAACGTCGAGGGCGATGTCATCGCCGGTCCCGTCGCCGCCCCACGCACGGAGTCCCGTTGCACCTGAACCGAAGCCGCCGGCGGCAACCATTCCGAGGAACCCCTCGCCGCGGACGCCGACATCGCCGCTCCCCAGGACGCCGACGTCGGGACTGTCCCCCCAGACGCCCTGCGCGAAGCCCGGGACGGTCGCCGACCAGCTGGGGGCGAAGCCGTAGACGCCTGTGAAGGTCGCTGCCCAGTACGGAACAGCGTTCGTGGCATCCACGGATGTCGCGTAAACCCCTGCAGACGTCGAGATCCCGCCCGGATCCGTCGGGTCGGTGTCGCCGGCGTTCGTGATCGCGCCTGCGGCGTTGTGAACGACGATGGCGGGGGCGACGCCGACATTCGTCGTCTTGAACCCGACCGTGCGGTCGGCGCTGTCATTCAGCGACGTTTCGGCCGCGCTCGCGTTGGCCGTCTCGGTCTGCATGTTGGTCGCGGCGGCCGCGACACCAAGTGGTGCAGCGGCGGATGCCACCAGCGCGGCTGCGCCTCCGGCCGCGGCCGTCAGCAGCGAGCGTCGAGAGCGGGGCGCCGTCGTGTCTAGTGCCATCCGTGGGCCCTCCCGATCGTGGTCGACCGGTCGATCCGGCGACCTCGTCGGGCATTCTGGCAGCCGCCCGTCGCGGCTCCGCGGGCTAGGCCAATCCGCCCAGATGCTCTTCGTCGTGATCGACGGCCAGCCGCAGCAGGCCGTCAGCGTCGAGCCGGCCGAACGTCACGTGCCGCCCGTGGCGCGCCCAGCCGGCGTCATCCAGCGCGTGGTACACCCCGACCGTGTCGGTCCGCACGGCCCCGAACCGTCCGAGCACACCGTCCAAGCCGAGGGCCGGCTCGTCGGGCCACGGGCCGGGCTCCTGCCACGACCATGTCGGTTCCTCCTCCGCGCTGAGATCACGCAGGCGCCGTTGGTGGACCTCGAGGTCGACCGCGATCAGATGGCGCACGACCTGCTCAGGTGTCCACTCACCTTCCGGCGTCGGCCGCTCGGCAGCACGATGCGCCGCGGCGGCCACGACGTCGGGGAACGCTGCCAGCCGCCCGAGCCGCTCGTCGCGCTCGCCCGTCACGTCAGCGACTCGATCATCGAGCGGCGCCACTCGTCGGTCGCCTCGACCGCGTTGAATGTATATAGATGGAAGCCGGTGACCCTGGCATCGGGCTCTGCGAGCAAGGGCGCGATGCCCTCCACGAAACCGGTCGGCTTGTAGAACCCCCCGCTCTTGGCGAGCCCGGTCACGAAGCGCAGGTTCTTCACGAGGAATTGCTTCGCGTCCTTCACGCCGATGCGCGCGGCGATGGACAGCAGCTTCTGCGGGTCGGCGACCCCGGGCACCCCGACGACCACCTCGGGGCGGAGGCCCGCATCGCGCTCGCGGTGGACCCACGCCGCGATCGCTTTCACGTCGAAGTCCATCTGCGTCGTGACGTGGTCCACGAAGCGCGCCTTGTCACGGAGCGCCGACTCGAGCGCCTCGTCGGGGATATCGGGGTGCCCCTGCGGATAGCCGGGGCAGCCGAGCGTCGTGAACGGATGGCCGAGCTCGACCATCGCTGTGAGAAGCGAGAGTCCATCGAGATATTCACCAGGCTCGTCCGCATCGCCACCCACGACGAACGCGTGCGTCAGGCCGCCCTCGCGCGCTCGGTCGAGCAGCCCGGCCAGCGTGGCGCGGTCGGAGATCATCCTGGCGGACAGATGCGGGATCGCCCGATAGCCGTCCGCCTGGAGCCGGACCGCCCAATCGAGCGTCGCGTCGATCCCCTTGGCCGGGGACGCCGTCACCGAGACGCGGGCGCCGGCCGGGAGGTGCGGGATCTGCTCCGGCAGGTTCTTGAGCGGCAACAACTCGAAGATCGGATCGTCCAGGGCGGCGGCCAGCGCCGCGCTCGCTGTGGCATCCAGTCCGCGACGGCGGCCGAGCAGGGTCGCCATCAGACCTCCGAGTCCGGCATCGATGCCTTGCGCCGGATCATGAACTCCAGCAGTTCCTCATCGGTCGCCTGGTCCATCGCGGGTGCCTCGTACTCCGCGAGCATCCGCTTCCAGATGGCGTTTGCGCGCTGCGCAGCATCGAGTGCGCCGTCCTCGGACCACTGCTCGAACGAGTTGTTGTCCGCGACCTCGGACCGGTAGAACGCGGTCTCGAAGTTGGCGAGGGTGTGGGCGGTGCCGAGGAAGTGCTGGCCGGGGCCGTTGGCTCGGATCGCGTCGATCGCCTGGCCGTTCTCGGACAGGTCCACTCCCTTCACGAAGACGGCCATCATCCCGAGCTGATCGGCGTCGAGGATGAACTTCTCGTAGCCGACGGTCAGTCCGCCCTCGAGCCAGCCGGCAGCGTGCAGCACGAAGTTCACGCCGCCGAGGACCGTGGGCTGCAGCGTCGCGGCACTCTCGTAGGCCGCCTGCGCATCGGCGATCTTCGAGGCGCACAAGGAGCCACCGGACCGGAACGGGACGCCGAGCCGACGAGCGAGCGATGCCATGGTGTACAGGACGAGTGCCGGTTCGGGCGTGCCGAACGTGGGCGCGCCCGACTGCATCGACATCGAGCTCGCGAAGCTGCCGAGGACGACCGGCGCGCCCGGTCGGACCAGCTGCGCGAAGGTCATCCCGGCGAGCGCCTCGGCGAGGGTCTGAGCCGCGACGCCGGCGGCGGTGACCGGCGCCATCGCGCCGGCGAGGATGAACGGGGTGAGGAGCGTGGCCTGGTTAGCCTCCGCGTACGCCCTGGCGGCGCCCAGCATCGTCGCGTCCCAGACGAGCGGGGAGTTCGCGTTGATAAGCGACAGGATGACCGCGTGGTCCTCGAGGTACTCGGCACCGAACAGGATCCGCGCCATCTCCACGGTATCGCGCGCCCGCTCCGGGGCCGTGACGGACCCCATGAACGGCTTGTCCGAGTAGCGCATGTGCGCGTAGACCATGTCGAGGTGCCGCTTGTTGACGGGGATGTCGACCGGCTCGCACACCGTCCCGCCACTGTGGTGGAGATGCGGCGACAGGTACGTGAGCTTCACGAGGTTCCGGAAGTCCTCGATCGTGCCGTAACGCCGGCCCTTGTCGAGATCGCGGACGAACGGGGAGCCGTAGTTCGGCGCGAAGACCGTGTGCATGCCGCCGATCTCGACGTCGTTCGCGTGGTTCCGCGCGTACTGCGTGAACTGGCGCGGCGCGGTCGCCTGCACGATGTCTCGGCACATCCCGCGTGGGAACCGGACGAGCTCGCCGTCGACATCCGCACCGGCATCCCGCAGCAGGCGTATGGCCTCGGGATCGCCACGGAACACGACCCCGACCTCCTCGAGGATCGTGTCGGCGTTGTGCTCGATCAGGGACAGACCCTCCTCGCCGAGGACCTCGAAGGGCGTCAGCGTCCTCGTCAGGAACGGCGTGCGCTCGAGGTGCGATGCGAGGCGGGCGGCGCGTCGCGCCTCCCGTCCCCCGCTCCGGCGGCTCGGCGTCGGGTCGGTCATGTGTCATCTCCAGGCACCGGGCGGAGGGCGGCACGGCGACGTCGCCGGTCGAGCGGGCGGTCTGCACCGCGCCGCTCGGAGGCTGCCGGACGGGCAGGAAGCGGCACCACGCGCTCCAGATTGGTCGACGGCGCGGTCCGGTGCGGGATCGCCATCGCCTCGACGAAGTGTTCCTGGAACCGCGGCTCGACGGCGGTCTCGATCTTCTCGACCCGGCGCACGACGCCTTCGATCTCCGTTCGTGCGGCGCCCGACAGCAGCGCGATGAGCGCCCCCGTCCCGGCAGCGTTGCCCGCGGCGCGGACCCGGCCGAGATCGCAGTCCGGGATCAGCCCCAGGACCATCGCGTGGAGCGGATCGATCTGGCTGCCGAACGCGCCGGCAAGCCGGACTTCGTCGACGGCGTCGATCTCGAGCTGATCCATCAGCAGCCGGGCGCCGGCATACAGCGCCGCCTTGGCGAGCTGGATCGCCCGGACGTCATTCTGCGTGATGAGGATGCGCGGGCCTGTGGCGCCATCGGCGTCCCCGCCGCCGGCAGGCTCGTGGAGCACGTAGCTGAATGTCCGGCCGTCGGCGATGACGCGCGGCGTTCGGCTTGCCATCGATCCGTCGATCACGCCGTCGGCCGTGATCACGCCGGCGAGGAACAGCTCAGCGACGACCTCGATGATGCCGCTGCCACAGATGCCGGTCACGCCCGTTCCCCGCCGGCGGACCGCATCAGCGAAGTCGGGGGCGTCCGACCACGGGTCGACGCCGATGATGCGGAACCGCGGCTCCAGCGTCATCCGATCGATCCGGACGCGCTCGATCGCGCCCGGTGCGGCGCGCTGGCCGGAGCTGATCTGGGCGCCCTCGAACGCGGGGCCGGTGGGGCTGCTGGCGGCGAGCAGCCGGTGGCGGTTGCCGAGCACGATCTCGGCGTTCGTGCCGACATCGACGACGAGCGTCATCGCGTCGGTCTCGTGCGGTTCCTCCGCCAGGATCACGCCCGCCGTGTCCGCACCGACATGGCCCGCGATGCACGGCAGCAGGTAGATGCGTGCACCCGGGTTGGCACGGATCCCGAGCTCGGACGCGGTCGTGTGGACCGCCGCGTCCGTCGCGAGTGCGAAAGGCGCCGAACCCAGGGGCGTCGGGTCGATCCCGAGCAGGAGGTGGTGCATGATCGGATTGCCGACGATCGTCAGCTCGAGGATCTCGACCCGTTTGCAGAACGCCTTGTTGGCGAGATTCGCGAGCAGGCCGTCGATGGCCTTGCGCACGGCCGACGTCAGTTCCTCGTCGCCACCCTCGTGCATCATCACGTACGAGACGCGGCTCATGAGATCCTCGCCGAACCGGATCTGCGGGTTCATCACACCGGCACTCGCGATGACCGAGCCGTCGCTCAGATCGACCAGATGGCCCGCGATCGTGGTCGACCCCACGTCGATCGCCACCCCGAAGGCCCGATCGTTGTAGCCCGGCCAGATCGCGATGACCTCGTGACCGCCGTGGACCGCGACGGTCACTCGGTAGGCGCCGTCGGTCAGGGTCTTCTGGAGCGACTGGATCACATGGAGATCCGCGCGCAGATCGTCGAGACCCCACTCACGGCGGAGCGCGTCGAACAGGCGCCCGAGATCGCCGGTCGGCGTCGCGATGTCGGGCTCGGTCACGTCGACCGTGTGCAGCCGCAGGACGGGATCCATCTCGAACGCGCGGGCGGCGAGCTCCTTGCGCACCACCTGGCGATGGACCTGGCTCTCGGGCGGGACGTCGACGACGAGGTCGCCGAGCACGCACGCGGTGCACGACAGGCGCCGATCGTCGGCGAGCCCCTGGACCTCGCGGTACTCCGTCTCGACAGCGTTCGGCTCCGTCAGGTGGTCAGACGAGGACGTGATCCCGTGCTTGGCGAAGGTCCCGAACGCCGGGGTGACCGCACACCGCCCGCAGATACCGCGTCCGCCACAGACCGAGTCGATATCGACGCCGAGCGACCGCGCCGCGTCCAGGACGGTCGTGCCGGCGGGCACGCGCCCGCGCCGCCCCGAGGGCGTGAAGATGACCTGGGGATCGGCCGCCATCGGGTCCTCGACCCGCGTCAGCCGGCGGCCGGGACGTCGAGCCCGGGGACGCCGACTCCCGGCACATCGGCTGATGTGCTCGGGGTGCTGCCGTTGCTCGCCGGCCCGCGTCGCCGATTGACCCGCCGGCGACCCGCCTCACCCTCGGCCGGTTCCACCCGGAACTGGCGGATCCAGCGCGCGGCGTCGCGATCATTGCCCATCAGCACGTCACTGGCCATCACGGACGTTCGCACGCCCTCCGACACGGGGTTCGTGATCGCGGACGTCAGCCCGGACGCGATGGCCATGTTGAGGAACGCGCCGTTGATCCCCTCGCGGTTCGGTAGTCCGAAGCTCACGTTGGACGCGCCGCACGTGGAATTCACCTTGAGTTCGTCTCGGAGCCGGCTCAGGATCCGGAACACCTGCCGGCCGGCACCGGAAAGCGCCCCGATCGGCATCAGCAGCGGATCGACGACGATGTCCTCGCGCGGGATCCCGTGGTCGGCGGCGCGTTCGACGATGCGCTTGGCGACGGCGAAGCGGACGTCCGGGTCCATCGAGATCCCGGTCTCGTCGTTGCTGATCGCGACGACGGCGCAGCCGTACTTCTTGACGAGCGGCAGGACCCGCTCGAGTCGCTCCTCCTCGCCGGTCACGCTGTTCAGCAGGGGCTTGCCCTGGTAGACGGCCAGCCCCGCCTCGAGCGCCTCGACGATCGACGAATCGATGGACAAGGGCACGTCCGTCAGCGACTGGACGAGCTTGATCGTTTCGGCGAGGATCGCCGGCTCGTCGGCGAGCGGGATGCCGGCGTTGACGTCGAGCATCTGCGCCCCCGCCTCGACCTGGGCGATCGTGTCGCGCTCGACCCGCGAGAAGTCGCCGGCCTTCATCTCCTCCATGAGGATCTTCCGGCCGGTCGGGTTGATCCGCTCGCCGATCACGACGAACGGCTGGTCGTCACCGATGACGACCGCGCGGGTCGCCGAGCTGACGACGGTTCGCGTCACGCGTCGACCGCCTTGCCCTGGGTCTCGTCATGTGCCGGCGGGAAGATCGCGCCACCCTCGACGCCACCGGTCTGGATGAGCATCGCGAGGCGGTGCTTGTCGTAATCCGCTTCCAGGCGCTCCGCCTCGGCAGCGACCTCCTCATCGATGTCCTCACCGCAGCGCGTCTGCGTCCGTCGCCATTCCTCGATGTAGTCGTTGTAGGCGCGCTTGCCGGCGCGGCTGGCGGCCTTGTCGATGGCGACCTGGAACCGCGGATGGAGCACGATCTTGCTCTGCTTGCGCCCCTCGCGAGCGGTCACCTGGGCCGGGATATCGCGCCACCAGATGACGGTCATGGTCCCCATCGATCAGCGTCCTCCGAAGTCGAGCAGTGAGGTGACGGCGGGCGCCGGCTGCCCCGCGGCGACGGCGGCGATCGTGGTCGCGAGCTCGCCGTAGCCGGTCTTCCGCCGCTCGTAGCGCAGGCCGAGTCGGCGGGCGGCCCGTCGTGCGGTCGCCGTGAGCGCCGGGTCGTCGGTCTGGGCGAGGTACACGAGCCGCTGGTAGTTGCCGAAGTACTGGTCGCGTAGCTCCGGATGTCGATCCAGCCCGAGACCCTTGATGACCAGCCGGTCGAAGTTGCGCGCCAGGAAGTCGGTCAGGAAGAACGTGGCGGGCTCGTCGTCGACGAGCTTGGCGAACTCCGGGCTCGTCGCGTAGAACTCGTAGCAGTGCGCGCCAGCGAGCCGTTCGACGCCCTCCTCGGCGATCACCGGATCGAGCAGCCCGCCTGTCCCGCAGTCGGCGTACGCCACGAAGACCCGGTCGTAGCCGGCGCGGCGTCGCCGGATGCGTTCCCGGACGGCGGCGGGGATGCCGCCGGGACGGTTATGGAACGTGGCCGGCAGACAGGTGATGTCGACGTTCGGCAGGTCCTTGGTCAGCGCGACGAGCTCGCGTGCGAGGGCGCCACACCCGACGACGAGGACGCGGGGCTGGTCCTGCCGGTCGGTCTCAGGCAGGGACGCTGGCACGCGCGCGTCGCTCGTCGATCAGTCGCCGGGCCGTCTCGGCGGCCACGCCGGCATCGCGGCAGTAGGCGTCGGCACCCACGGCCATCCCGAACTCCTCGTTGAGTGGCGCTCCCCCGACGAGGACGATGTAGTCGTCCCGGATCTCGCGATCCTTGAGGGTCTGGATGACGACCTTCATGTACGGCATCGTCGTCGTGAGCAGGGCGGACATGCCGAGGATGTCCGGCTTGTGCTCCGTCAAGGCGTTGATGAACTTGTCGGCGTCGGTGTTGATGCCGAGGTCGATGACCTCGAAGCCAGCGCCCTCCAGCATCATCCCGACGAGGTTCTTGCCGATGTCGTGGATGTCGCCCTTGACCGTCCCGATGACGACCTTGCCGACCGGCTCTGCGCCGGTCTCGGCGAGGAGCGGGCGAAGGATCTCCATGCCGGCCTTCATCGCGTTCGCCGCGAGGAGCACCTCGGGTACGAACAGGATGCCGTCGCGGAAGTCGATCCCGACGATCTTCATGCCCGCGACGAGGGCGTCGTCGAGCACCTGGGTGGCCGTGAAACCACGGCCGAGCAGGATGTTGGTCCCCTCGACGATCTCGTCCCTCATCCCGTCGTAGAGGTCGTTGTGCATCTGCTCGACGAGCTCCTCGTCGGGCAGGGCATTCAGGTCGATGTCCTGATAGTCGTCGGTCATGTCGTTCGAGCTCCGGATGCGCGTATGGGGAGGTGGGGAGGTGTCGCGACGGCTTGGGGTTCCACATCGTGGAACCGTGCCGTATGATGGAACTCTCGGACCGAGAATCTAGTCTACGAAGGTACCGATGTCCAGCGTCCAATCCATCAGGCGCGCCTTCGCCGTCCTCGACGTGCTCGACGAGGGCCCGTTAGGCGTGACCGACGTCGCCGAACGAGCGGCCCTGCCCAAGTCGACAGCTGCGCGCCTGCTCGCCACCCTCGTCGGTGAGGGCGCGGTCGAGCAGGTCCCCGGAGAGACGTCGTACCGTCTCGGCCCGCGCATGGTGATGCTGGGTGGCGGGTTCAGCCTGATCCGTTCGCTGGCGGCGGTCGGACGGCCGGTCCTCGCGGATCTTGCCGCGGGCTCCGGGGAGGCGGCAGGGGTAGGCGTGCCCGATGGCGACCTCGTGCATTACATCGACCAGGTCGATACGCCGAACCCTGTCGTCGTGCGCGACTGGACGGGCGCCCGCGCACCGCTGCACGCCGTATCCTCGGGTCAGGTGCTGCTCGCGTTCCGCACGCCCGCCGCGATCGAGCGCTATCTCGCGCAGCCGGCGCTCGAACGGTTCACACCCCGGACCTTGGCAGACGACGACGCGATCCGCGAGCGATTGCGCGACGTCCGGCGACGCGGCTACACGTGGGCGATCGAGGAGTTCGATCCCGGGATCTCGTCCGTCGCGGCGCCGATCGCGGATTCATCCGGCGAGGTCATCGCGGCGGTCCATATCCACGGCCCGTCGTATCGATTCCCGCCGGAGGGTCGCGAGGCGGCGCTCTCCGAGATGGTGGTGACGGCGGCGGCACGCATCGCGGCCGGTCTCCGGGAGCGCTAGGGCTCTCTACTCGGCTGGCGCGGCTGGCCCCGCTGCCGCCGCTGGCCCCGCCGGTGGTGCCGGCTCGAGGTCGATCGTCCTGACCTGGCGTGTCTTGCCAGCTTCGGTGCGGACGACCGCCGACGGGATCACCCCGTTCGCCAGCCGTTCGATGACGGCGAACTCGCCCGAATACAGACCCGAGCCGGTGATGCGGACCCGCGCCCCGACGGAAAGTCCGGCTCGGCCCTTGCCCGCATTGACATCGATGATGGCGACCGTCGGGCGGACATACGGCGCCTCGTCTGGCAGCCCGGTGGGCGGCGGTGGTCGGTTGGCGGTCTTGGCCGGCGGATATGTGACTTTCCGTTTGGGCACTGGGCCTCCTGCTACTGCGGGTTCCTACTCCGCTGCGGACGCTTCGTCCTTGGCGGCCTTCTTGACCTTGGCTGCCTTGGCTTCGACATCGGCGGCCATCTCGGCCGCCTCTTCCGCGGCGGCGGCCGTCGCGTCGTCAAGCACATCGGCGGGAGCGGCGGAGCCGTTGCCATCCGTGGCCCCCGAGCGCATATCGGCGATCTGGGCCTCGGCCTGGGATCGGACATCGGCGACCATCGGCCCGACCTTGGCGCGGACGTCACGCGTCCGGACCTCGATCTCGTCGCCGAAGTCACCGAGCTTGCGATCGACGCGGTACCGGTCGCGGAAGTCCTGCCCGGCGCGCGACATGTACCAGGCGGCAGCCGCCGCTGCGATCCCGATCCCGGTGATCACACCACGGATGAAGCCCATCTGGTCACCTCCAAGTCAACCCAAGATAAGAGCGACGACGAAGCGCGTCATCGCCGAGTGTAGCGCCGCTCTGTCCCGGTCCCGGGCCGACATGCACCGGCCACCGGCTCGAGGGATCGCCTCAACCGGCGCCCTTCGCCCGCCGCACCTCGGCGGTGATCGCCGGCACGACCGTGTGGACGTCGCCGATCACCGCGTAGCTCGCGCGACGGAAGATCGGTGCTTCGGGATCCGTGTTGATGACGAGGATCCGCTTGGCGGCCTTGGCCCCGACGATGTGCTGGATCGCCCCGCTGATGCCGCACGCGATGTACAGATCCGGGGCGATGCGTGTCCCGGTCTGGCCGATCTGCTGCGTGTGCGGTCGCCAACCCAGGCTCGTGGCGACGCGCGACACGCCGACCGCGGCGCCGAGGGCGTTCGCGAGCTCGTCGAGCATCGCGAACGCCTCCGCGCTGCCCATCCCGCGCCCGCCGCCGACCACGACCTTGGCATCAGCCAACGACACGCCCGCGCCCGCCGCGACGTCGCGGCCGACGACGCGCGCGCGCAGATCGGCATCGGTCACGGGGGCGCTGACCCGCGCGACCGTGGCTTGCCCACCGGCCGCTGGCTCGGCCGCGGGGACAGCGTGCGGTGCGACCGTGATGAATCGAGGCGCCCCGTCGAGCACCGCATCCTCGAGGAGGCTGCCAGCCCAGCGCTGGCGCGTGATGCGCCACGGTTCACCGGGCTCCGCTGAGACGACGTTCGCCGCCATCGGTTGCCCGGTCCGCGCCGCGACCTGCGCGAGCACCTCGGTCGCGCGGTCGCTCGCCGGCGCGACGACGGCGTCGTACGACCCAGCTGCGACCACGGCGCCGATCCCCGCGGCCCAAGCCGCCGGAGCGTAGGCCCCAAGGCCGTCGCCGACGACGAGGTGGGCGGTCGCGACCCCGTATCCGCCAAGACCGGTAGCGACCGACTCGGCGCCGGCGGCGTCCTCGCCACCCGCGATGACGACGGCATCGAGCACGCCACCGGACGCCTTGGCGAGGCCCGCGGCGAACCCCATGGCTTCGGCGCTCAGCCGATCGACGACGCCGCTCGCGGTCTCGGCCAAAACGAGGATGCCGCTCATACGATGCCGATCTCGCGCAGTACCTCGACGACGCGCGGCGCCGCCTCCGGCCCGGTCCCGAGGATCTCGACCTGCGCCTCCTGCTCGACGGGGAGCTTGAGATGGTCGAGGGTCGGCCCGCCCGCGGAGGCTCGCTCCGGGCTGGTCGTGTCGATCTCCTTCTTCTTGGCGCGGAGTCGACCGGGTACCGACGGATAGCGTGGCAGGTTGATCCCCTCGCGCACGCCGACGACCGCCGGCAGCGGCAGTTCGAAGACATCCCAGCCGCCCGACACCTGGCGGCGGGCCCGAGCGACGCCGCCGTCGATCTCGAGGGCCTTGATGCCGGTCACGACGGGGCGATCGAGCGCGACGGCGACCCGGATGCCGACCTGGAAGCCGCCCGAATCGGCGGATTCGTTGCCCACGAGGATGAGGTCGAACGGGCCGTCGGCGGCTTCGAGACGTCGCACCGCCTCTGTCAGCGCAGCCGACGTAGCCATCGGATCCCAATCGGAGCCGTCCGTCTCGAGCAACACGGCGCGGTCGATCCCGATCGCCAGGGCATCGCGCAGCTGATCGGCGGCCTCGGCGGGGCCCAGCGTCATGACGACCAATTCACCGCCATTCGCTTCGATCAGGCGCACGGCCTCCTCGACGGCGCACTCCTCGTGCGGGCTGACGACGAAACCGAGGAAGCGGGTATCGATGGCCCGCCCGTCGTCGGTGAGCGCGATCCGGCCTCCCGTTGCCGGCACGCGCTTCACGAGGGCGAGGATGCGCATGCCCGGTGTCAGCTCCGGATCCGCTCGTTGTCCGGATCGAACAACGGCCGGCTGCCGGCCACGGCCACGGTCACCGGATAGCGTTCGCCGAAGTATTCGACCAGCAGCTTGTTGCCCTCGACCGCCTGATCGGGCGGCAGGTACGACATGAGGAGGTGCTTGCCGACCGACGGCCCCGACCCGGCGCTCGTCACGTACGAGCGGCGGCCCTTCGCGTCCACGAGTGGCGTACCGTCCTGGGCCAGGATCGGCTCGCGCCCAAGCATGTAGCGTTTGACGCCGCTCTTCGACGTGTTGTCGTCGACCGTCAGCGTGCACAGGACGGCGGCGGGCGCCTCGTCGCGCTTCTTGAGGTAGGCGTCGCGGCCGACGAAATCGGCGTCCTTGACGCTCGGTCGCGCCATCCCGGCTTCGACGAGGTCGAAGTCGAGCTCGAGTTCGGCGCCATGGGCCCGATAGCCCTTCTCGAGCCGCGACGTGACGGCGTACGTGCCGATGCCGACCGGCGCGAGCCCGTGCGGCTGACCCGCCCGCCACAGCGCGTCCCAGACCCGCAGGCCCTGCTCGATCGGGACGTAGATCTCCCAGCCCAACTCGCCGACGTAGCTGATCCTCGAGGCCAGCGTGCGGACCCCGTCGATGTCGACGGTCTTCGTCGTCAGGAACGGGAAGCCCTTGTGGCTGATGTCGGCGCTGCCGTCCGACGCCGCACCGAGGATGTCGCGCGCCCGCGGACCCCACAGCCCGAACGTCGTGTACGCGTTGGTCACGTCATGGAGCTGGGCCGTGCCATCGGCCGGCATCGCATCCTGGAAGATCTTCCGATCGCGCATGCCCATGCCGCCGCCGGTCACGACGCGGAAATGGTCGTGGGCGAGGCGCATGACCGTGAGGTCGGCGAGGATCCCGCCCGCGGCGTTGAGCAACGGCGTATAGACGGTCTTGCCGGGAGCGACGTCGATCTTGTTGACGCACAGCCGCTCGAGGGCGGCCAGCGCGCCCGGGCCCGTGATGTCGAACACCGCGAAGGCCGACAGGTCGACCAGACCGGCTCGATCGCGCATCGCGAGGTGTTCCGCGTTGATGATCGGCGACCACCAGCGCGACTCCCATTCGGCCGTACGCGGCATCACCCGGTCGCCGTACTCGCCGAGCAGGGACTCGTTCGTGCCGTACCAGTAAGGGCGCTCCCAGCCAGCGGCTTCGAAGAACTCCGCGCCGAGCTCGACGTGCCGGTCGTAGGCCGGCGACAACCGGATCGGCCGGTTGGACAGCCACTGTTCCTGCGGATGGACGATCCCGTAGGTCTTGTTGAAGCCCTCGCTCGCCCGCGCCTCGATGTGCTGGTCGGTCTTGTGATGGTCGTAGAACCGCGCGATATCGGACCCATGCGGGTCGATCTCGGGCTCCCCGGTCGTCATCCATTCCGCGACGGCCTTGGCGATGCCCGGCGCCTCCTTGATCCAGATCGCGGCCGCCGACCAGAGGCCCTTGACCTCCGGCGTCTCGCCGATGATCGGGTTGCCATCGGGCGTGAGCGACAGCAGCCCGTTGATCGCCAGCTTCACGCCCACCGACTCGTCGCCGACGATCTCCGGGAACAGCTCGAGCGAGTCCTCGAGCTGCGGATCGAAATCCTCCTGGGTGAACGGCAGCATCGTGGGCGACAGCGCCGACGCCTCGATCGACGGGATGTCGTCGGCGTCCATGAGGATCGCGCGATGGGCGTAGGAACCGATCTCGAAGCCGGTGCCATGCTGGCGCTCGTACATGTTGGTGTCCATGTCGCGCACGATCGGGAAGCCGACTTCCTTGGTCGTGTTCTCGAACTGCGGCACGGGACCGATATCGATCATCTGGTGGACCGCCGGGGTCAGGGGGATCGACGCTCCGGCCATGCGCGCGATCCGTGGGCTCCAGACACCACACGCGATGACGACGGTGTCGGCTGCGATGTCGCCCTGGTCGGTGCGAACGCCCCGGACGTGCCCGTCGACGACGTCGATGCCGGTGACTTCGACGCCCGCGGCGATCGTCAGCGCACCCATCGCCTGCGCCTTCTCGCGCATCAGCGTCCCGGCCTGGAGCGAGTCGACGATGCCGACGCCGGGGGAGTAGAAGCCGCCGAGGATGATGCTCTCGTCGATGAACGGGACCATCTCCTTGACCTCCGCCGGGGTGACGAGGCGGACGCCCTCGATGCCCCATGAGGTCGACGAAGCGACGCGCCGCTTGAGCTCGTCCATGCGCTCGGGGGTGCGCGCCACCTCGATGCCGCCGGTCTCGTCATACACGCCGAGGTCGCGGTACTGCCTGGCGCTGTCGACGGTGAAGGCCGTCATCTCCTTCGAATGGTCGGTCAGGAAGATGAAGTTCGACGCGTGTCCCGTGGAGCCGCCAGGACTCGGCAGCGGGCCCTTCTCGAGCAGCACGATGTTCCGCCAGCCATGCTCGGCGAGGTGGTAGACCATGCTGTTACCGACGATGCCAGCGCCGATGACGACGACATCCGCCCGCGCTGGAACCGCGCCCATGCCCGACCTCCTCCACCCTCGTTGCTGTGACGTGCCCGCGGAGGATACCGCGACACCGACCCGCGCCGTGGCACGCGCCTTGACCGCCGGCGAGGCGGGCCGCATCCTCGCGCTCCGCCGGGTCAGGCTATGAGCGAGGGCAGGGTGGCGAGCCTTTTCATCGATGGAGCGTGGGTCGCGTCAGGCGACGGGACGTGCAGTCCGGTCATCGATCCGAGCGATGGCTCGGTCGTCACCGAGGTCGACGTCGCGACCGACGAGCAGGTCCAGGCGGCGATCGCCGCCGCGCGCCGCGCCTTCGACGAGACCGACTGGCCGCGCAGCTCGACCGGCGAGCGTGCGGCGCTGCTGGATCGCGTCGCCGATCTCCTCGAACGGGACCTGGAGGAGCTCGCGCGCGAGGAGACCCTGAACACCGGCAAGGCTCTGCGCGAGAGCCGCTTCGATATCGCGGACGTGATCCGTGTCTTCCGGTATTACGCCGACCTGGCGGACGAGGAGGCGGGGCGCCTCGTGGAGACGGGCGTCCCCACCGCCCTGAGTCGCATCGTGTACGAGCCCGTCGGGGTGTGCGGGCTGATCGGGCCGTGGAACTACCCGTTGCTGCAGCTGTCCTGGAAGATCGCCCCGGCACTCGCGGCGGGCTGCACCGCAGTGATGAAGCCCGCGCATCTGACCCCGCTGACGGCGATCCATCTGACGCGACTGCTCGAGGAGGCCGGTACCCCGCGTGGCGTCGTGAACCTGGTCCTCGGCGAGGGCGAGCGGGTCGGACAGGCGCTGGCCGACTCGCCGCTGGTCGACCTGATCTCGCTCACCGGCGGGATCGAGGCGGGGCGCGCACTCATGCGCGGCGCAGCGGGAAACGTCAAGAAGGTCGCCCTGGAGCTCGGCGGCAAGAGCCCGAACATCGTCTTCGCCGATGCCGACTTCGAGACCGCCGTCGATAACGCACTGACCGCGGCCTTCGTCCATTCGGGCCAGGTCTGTTCGGCGGGCTGTCGGGCGATCGTGGAGGCGCCGATCCACGATCGGTTCGTCGCGGCACTGGCCGAGCGGGCGGAGCGCATCCGGCTGGGGCGTGGTTTGGACGAGGCGACGGAGACGGGCGCCCTGATCTCCGCCGATCACCTCGCGAAGGTGGAGCGGTACGTCTCGGGCGCCGTCGCCGAGGGCGCCAGGATCGTGGCGGGCGGGCGCCGCCCCGACGAACCGGCACTGCAGGACGGGTTCTTCTACCGGCCGACCGTGATCACCGACGTGCGGCGCGATATGCGGATCATCCGCGAGGAGGTCTTCGGCCCCGTCCTCACGATCGAGCGGTTCGAGACCGAGGACGAGGCAGTCGAGCTGGCCAACGACACCGACTACGGGCTGGCGGGGGCCGTCTGGACCGCCGACGCGTCGCGGGCCCAGCGAGTAGCGAGCCGCCTTCGCGCTGGGACGGTCTGGATCAACGACTACAACGTGTACGTGCCCAACGCGGAGTGGGGTGGGTTCAAGCGCTCCGGGATCGGGCGAGAGCTCGGACCCTCCGGCCTTGACGAGTACCGTGAGGCGAAGCACATCTGGGAGAACACCGCGCCGGCGCCCAGCGGCTGGTTCTCAGGCTAGGCGCCGATCCGGGCGACCCGCCCGCCTGAGCTGCTCGCGGGGTCGCCCGCCGCCGCGCACGAAACGAAGAGCGCCCGGACGGCGTCCGGGCGCTCTCGTCACGAGGGTCGCGTGCGGTTACTCGGCCGGGATCTCCGAGTGGATCGCGTCGAGGTCGACGCCCTGCTGGCGGCGGACGACGCGGGCGATGACATAGACGGCCGCGGCGATCACGTAGATCGCGGCGAGGAACTGGATCGACTGGGTGTTGCTGATGCCGATCCCGTAGAGGGGATTCCACAGCCACTCGTAGATCACCCAACCGAGGAAGACCGTCGTGATCGCCCCGGCGATGCTGATGATCGGCAGACCGCCGATGGCGTATCGGACGATGGGCGATTTCTGGTAGAGGTCCTTCTTCCACCACGGCAGGATCGTCGCCGCGATCGCCGTCCCGAAGAACGTGACCGCGATGACGAGCGACGCGTCGAGGGTGAGCTTCGAGAAGCCCGTCACGTACGAGTACAGGTAGGAGACGATCACCCCGGGGATCATGATCAGGAGCAGCGCCGTCCACGGCACGCCACGATCGGACACGCGGGCTGCGCGCTCGGGCAGGACCCGGTCGAACGCCGCCGCGAAGATCATCCGCGTCGAGGACAGCCACAGGGTCCCGGCCCAGCCGAGGAACCAGACGCCGAAGATGATCACGATGATCATCTGGATCACGTGGTTGTCGATCAGGAACGCCGCCAGCATCGGCGGGTAGCCCCAGATCGGGATCGCCGGTGGCTCGGTGACGTAGCCGTAGGCGTAGTTGATGAAGTTGACGTTGGTCGCGTTGAAGAAGTCCCAGCCGAACGTCTTCGAGGCGAGCAGGACGAAGGCGATGGCGAGGAGGATGGTGACCCACAGGCCGCCGAGCATGCCGTTCAGGACCTTGCGGAAGTCACCCGCGCCGCGGACCTCGCCGTACAGGGTGGCGCCCCAGTTCGGGTAGAGGATCCAGAACATCATGAACGGCAGCAGCAGGAACGTTCCGGTCCCGAGCCCGAAGTCGAGCGGTGAGCCGCCGGGCGCGAACGCATCGTTGGCCACGGCATTGTCGATGGTCGCCTGGTAGGCGTTCGAGACGCCGAACAGGCTCTGCCCTTCCCGGTCGAAGGCGGCCTTGAAGGTGTCCTGCGACGAGACGATCATGAGGATGAACATGACCGCGAGCGCGATCAGACCGATGTAGAGGCTTACCCGCTGGATCCGGGCGTAGCCGGCCATGCCCAGGGCGACCGCGCCCGAGGCGATGATGATCGTGATGATCGAGACCGTGAACGTCCCGCCCGGTGACGCGAGGAAGGTCAGCAGATCACCGGCGCCGGCGATCGCCGCGAGGGGCTGGAGCACCTCGATGTTGAGGATGTAGCCGTAGATCGGCGCCCACAGCGCCAGGATGAACCACCAACCCGTGCTGGACAGCACGAAGCCGATCCCGCCTCGCCGCATCCCGAGGACCGCGCCGATCGCGAGGCCGACGATGCCGGCCACGATGGCGATCGCGTCGCCGAGGGCGAGCGCGTTCGCGGCGAGGTAGCCGGTCAGCCCACCGACCAGCGCCGCGACGACCGCGCCGGGGACCCCGTCGAAGATCCGCGTCTGCCAGACGTAGTCGCCGCCGGCGCGGGGCATGACGGCGATCAGCCCGGCATAGACGATGCACAGGAACGTCATCGTGACCCCGGAGAGGACCAGGGCCGACAGGACCGACCCATCCGGGACGAACGCGAAGATCGCCAGGCTGTAGAACATCCCCAGGGTGACGAGGTTCACCGAGAAGAACGAGTATCCGAACGCGTCGAATGCCGACCAGCCTTTGACGAGGCCGGTCGCGTTCCGCAGGAATAGCGCGGGGGCCTTCGCGACGTCGGGCGTTGTCATCGAGCCTCCTTCTCCATCTGCCTGACCGGGTTCAACCGTTGATGAGCAGGTACCGCTTCACCTCGCCTTTCTTGGGATCCAGGTCGACGATGGCCGCCTGGAGGACCCCGTCCTCGTAGGTGCTGCCGGGGTTGACCGCGAGGGTCCGTCCGATCTTGACGGCGCCGCGGCCCTCGTGGATGTGGCCGTGGAGCGACAGGACCGGGCCGTACTCGACGATCGCGTCGCGCACGGCATGGGACCCGACGGGGACGAGTGCCTGGCCGCCGGACACGTAGCGCATGTCGGCATCGAGCTTGGGGGCGTTGTCGAGATTGGACGCGTACGGCGGGGCGTGGAAGTTGAAGATCGACCGGTGTCGGTCGGGGACGTCGGCGAGGAGCTCATCGATCCGCGTCCGGAGCTGGTCCTCCGGCAGCTCTCGGAACGTGTTCCATGGGGTCGGATTGGCCCAGCCGGTCGACACCATCGTGAAGCCGTCGAGCTCGATCGCGTTCTGCTCGCCCAGGTCGACGAACGTCGCGGCCGCGATGATCGGGTCGAGATCGAAGATGTCGTCATTGGCCGGCGAGACGACGCAGCGGATGCCCTTGCCGGCGAGGCGCTCGTCGGCGAGGGCCATCCAGCGCTCGACCATGCCGACCATCTCGGCCTTGAACCGCGTATCGACGAGCGCCGGGTCGCTCTCCCACGCGGCGACCTCGTCGTCCGTCAGCCGGATCGGGTAGTAGCCGCGATCGGCGATGCGCTTCTCCATCGCCTTGACCTCGTCCTCGGTGGTGAGGACGTAGTCCTGGTCCTGGAGCCGGAGGTTCCAGCCGCCGTTGCGGCTGACGATCGGGACCATCGCCTTGCCGGTCATGTCGCCGCCCATGACCAGTACGTCGGCCTTGTGGAACGCGCCGGCGTTGAGGAACTTGCGCCAGCACACCTCGGAGCCGTGGATGTCCGTCGCGAAGAAGATCCTCATATCCCTCCGTGCTCCATCTCCTCGGGCTCGGCATACCACGCAACGCGTTCGCCGACCCGCGCGCGGAGCTTCCACTTGGTCGACTTCGGCGCCTGCTCGATGGCGGCTCGCAGCGCGGCGATCTGCGCGCCGGGATCGAACTTGATCGCCACACCGGTGCCGAGGTCCAGGTCGTCCGGCTGCAGCTCGGTCGCGAGGTATTGATCGAGCTTGTCGAGGTTGCCGGTGACCGTCCGCCACCAGCCCCAGTCGTTCGAGGTGATGTTGACGATCCGCGGCACGTTGATGGCCCCGGGACCATGGACGGCGTCGACGCCGTCATCGTCGGCCAGCGGATGCTCGGCGAGCAGGATCAGCGCGTCGAGCACGTCCTTGCGATTGATCTTGACGACCTGCAGCTTCGAGAGGAGCAGCTCGGCCAACGGCAGGGTCGGGCGCGACTTGCTCAGGCGGTTGCCGAACTCGATCCGGTGGCACATCTCGAGCGCATCGACGAGCACGTCGACCGGTCGACTCCGCGCGACATCCACGAAATACGCCTGCTTCTGGCCGAACAGGGCGTTCTGCTGCCGGTCGGGCGTGTAGCCCTCGGCCTCGAGCAGCTTGTAGATGGCCGAACGATCCTTCGACGTCGTCGCGAAGTCGAGGTCGACCTCGGTCCGTCGGGTGCGCGCCGGCCAGCGTGGCGCGTGGGCGCGAACCGCCATCCCGCCCATGAGCCGCAGTGTCAGGCCGCGCGCGTCGGCGATCTCCACGAGGCGGAGTGACTCCGCCAGTGGGTCGTCGAGCGTTCCACCTGGCCCAGTGACGCCGGGGTCGGAGGCCATCGCCCCTCCTGATGGCGCGGACGTCGCCAAGGAGCGAACGTCGGTGCGGAGTATAGGTCCGTCGCGAGGCGCGTCCCACGCTGGTTGCGCCCCGTATCCTGACCGCCACCATGGCCCGAACACCCCGCGTCGTGATCATCGGGGCCGGCATCGTCGGCTGTTCCCTTGCCGATGAGCTCGTCCTGCGTGGCTGGACCGACGTCACGGTCGTCGAACAGGGCGGACTGTTCAAGACCGGCGGCTCGACGAGCCACGCGCCCGGGATCATCTTCCAGACGAACGCGTCGAAGACGATGCAGGGCTTCGCGATGTACACGATCGAGAAGGCGGCATCACTCGAGCTGGACGGGCGGTGGTGCCTGAACCCGGTCGGCAGCCTCGAGCTGGCGCTCACCCCTGAGCGTCTCGCCGAGCTCCATCGTCGGCGGGACTTCGCCGAGTCCTGGGGCCTCGCGGGCCGCGTGATCGATCCCGACGAGACGGCGCAGCTATGGCCGTTCCTGGATCGATCCCGGATCGTCGGCGCATACCACGTCCCATCGGATGGCCTCACCGACGCGGTCCGCGTGTCGGAGGCGCAGGCCCGCCGCGCGACCGACGGCGGTGCCCGCTTCCTGGGCGAGCACACCGTCACCGGGGTCCGGACCGACGACGGTCGGGTCCGCGCGGTCATCACCGACCGCGGCGAGATCCCGGCGGACATCGTCGTGGCCGCTGCCGGGATCTGGGGTCCGCGCATCGGCGCGATGGTCGGCATGACGACGGCCCTGCAGCCGCTCGCCCATCAATTGACGTGGACGACGCCGCTCCCCGAAGTCCAGGCATTCGCGATCCCAGCGGATCGGGAGGCGATCCACCCGAACATCCGGGTCCAGGACCGCGACATGTATTACCGCGAGTACCCCGACCGACTGGCGGTCGGCAGCTACGGCCATGTGCCGATGCCCATCGACGCGAACGAGCTGCTCCATCCGACGGAAGCACCCGTCATGCCGTCGGTGCTGGATTTCACGCCGGACACGTTCGCCGAGATCCTGGTCGTGGGCCGAGGAGTTGGTCCCGGCCCTGCGCGCGCCGGGTGCGGGCATCGAGCGCGGGATCAACGGGATCTTCTCCTTCACACCGGACGGCTTCCCGTTGATGGGCGAATCGCGTGACGTCGCGGGCTTCTGGCTCGCGGAGGCGGTCTGGGTCACGCATGCCCTCGGCGTCGGCCGCGCCATGGCGGAGTGGCTCGTCGACGGTGGCTCGACCGTCGACCTGCACGAGTGCGACCTGAACCGGTTCGAGGCGCACCAGCTGTCGCCGTCGTTCATCCACGACCGCGGCATCCAGAACTACGTCGAGGTGTACGACATCATCCATCCCCTCCAGCCGATGGAGGAGCCCCGACCCCTGCGGACCTCGCCGTTCTACGAGCGCGAAGGCGAGCTCGGCGCGTACTTCCTGGAAGGGGCCGGCTGGGAGCGGCCGCACTGGTACGGGGTGAACGAGTCGCTGCTGGGGCGGTATGAGATCCCGGGCCGGAACGCGTGGGCGGCGCAGTACTGGCATCCGATCGTCGGCGCCGAAGCGCGCGCGACCAGGGACGCCGTGGCGATGTACGACGTGACGCCCCTGAAACGGATCGCGGTCGAGGGCGACGGGGCGGCCGCGTTCCTGGATGCGATGACCACGAACCGCGTGGACCGGCCGGTCGGAACGGTCGTCTACAGCCTCATGCTCGATGAGCGCGGCGGCGTTCGAAGCGACCTCACGATCGCGCGACTCGGCGAGGACCGCTTCCAGGTCGGCGCGAATGGCCCGCTCGACCTGGACCTGCTGGAGCGTCGCGCGCCGCGCGACGGGAGCGTGTCGGTCCGCGACATCACCAGCGGCACGTGCTGCATCGGCCTGTGGGGACCGCGCGCCCGGGAGGTCCTGTCAGCGGTCACGGACGCCGACGTCTCCAACGACGCATTCCGCTACTTCCAGGCCCGCGACATCTGGGTCGGCAGCGTGCCCGTCACCGCGCTGCGGCTCTCCTACGTCGGCGAGCTCGGCTGGGAGCTCTACACCTCGGCGGACATGGGTCTCCGCTTGTGGGACACGTTGTGGGCGGCCGGCCGTGAACACGGCCTCATCGCCGCCGGTCGTGGTGCCTTCGGGTCGCTCCGTCTCGAGAAGGGCTATCGGTTCTCCGGCGTCGACATGACCACCGAACACGATCCGTACGAGGCCGGCCTCGGGTTCGCCGTGCGCATGGACAAGGGAGACTTCGTGGGCCGCGACGCGCTGATCGGGAAGAGCGGCGAGAACGTGGAGCGACGGCTCGTCCCGCTCGTCATCGCGGACCCGCAGGCCGTCGTGATGGGCAAGGAGCCGGTCCACGTCGCGGGCCGGCCGGCCGGATACGTCACCAGCGCCGGGTTCGGCTACGCGATCGGGTCGGCGATCGCCTACGCCTGGCTACCCGCCCCGGTGGCGGATCCCGGCCAGCCGGTGACGATCCGGTACTTCGGCGAGGACGTCCCGGCGAGCGTCGTGGCGGAGCCGCTGTTCGACCCGGAGATGCGTCGACTCCGGGGCTAGGGATATGACGTCCGACGAAAGCCGGATCAAGGCGGAACACCCGCCTCGGCTCGACCTGACCGGCATCGACACGATCATCTTCGACAAGGACGGCACGCTCATCGATTTCCACGCGATGTGGGGCGGCTGGGCGCGCCAGATCGGCGACCGCCTCGACGACGTGATCCGCCGCCCGGTCTCGCTCGATGTCTACGCGACGATCGGCTTCGATCCGACCACCGGACGGGTCGCGCCCGGAGGGCTGCTCGCCACCGGGACGATGGCGGGGATCGAAGAGACCGTCGCGCGGGTGCTGCGCCGCTGGTGCCCGAGCATCGCGGCAGCTCGACGTGCGACGGCCGCCGCATGGCTCGTCCCGGACCCCGCGGGGCTCGCCGTCCCGCTCGGCGACCTGCCGTCGCTCTTCCGCCGCCTCCGCGCCGACGGACGGCGCCTCGCGGTGATCACGAACGATGACCGTGCCCCGACCGATGCGACGTTGCGTGCCCTCGGCATCCGCGAGTCGGTCGAAGCGATGGTGTGCGGTGACGATGGCTTCGCCGTCAAGCCCGCACCGGACGCGGTGATCGCTGTATGCCACGCGTTCCGCACCGAGCCGTCGCGCGTCGCGGTGGTGGGCGATACGCCGGCGGACGTGGCGATGGCGCGTGAGGCGGGCGCCGGCCTCGTGGTCGGGGTGCGCAGCGGCATCGGCACGGACGACGACCTCGCGACGGCCGACGTCGTGGTCGACTCGGTCGACGGACTCCTCGATTGATCGATCTCGGGCACTCGGCGCCGCGTGCCGGTACCGATGGGCTATCGCCCCGCAACACACCCGACCGTACCTTCGCGAGGTATGTCCGATGTCGAACGCCGGTCCGAGCCGGAGCGGCGCCGAGCGCCTGACTCGCGCGCTTCAGTCCGGGCCGCTGCACCTGTCCCCGCGGACCCCACGCGCGCGGAGGCGCTGAGCCGCATCGCGGCGAAGGTGAGCGGACGCCGCGAGCTGGCCGGACTCTTCGACGACATCATCGATGAGGCCTTCGCGCTGTTCGGCGTCGACCGGGCGGGCCTCTGGCTGTACGCCCCGGCTGCCGACCGCCCGTTGACCCTCGCGGCGCAGCGCGGGCTGCCGCCCATCATCCTCGATGCCGTGTCGTCGCTGACCTCGGACGCGAGGACGGCGGGGATGGACGCGATCAGGACGCGACGGGTGCGCGTCCTCGGACACGCCATGCGCGCGACGATCCCATCGCTCCGCGAGGTCTACCGGTCGATGGGCGTCGGGTCCATCTGCTTCGTACCACTCGTCTACGGGGACGAGGCCCTCGGTCTGCTCGTGCTGTACCACCGGGGGACATACGCGTGGACCCGTTCGGAACGCGCCCTCGCGCGCGCGTTCGGCGACAACATGGCGACCGCGATCGGCACGGTCAGGCTGGTCGAAGCCCGGCGCAGCCTCGCCGACCGCCTCTCGTCGATCGCCGATCTCGCTGGCCGGCTCAGCCGGCTGCACGACCAGGCGTCGATCGCCTCGGCCATCGTCGAGGAAGCGAAGCGCCTGATCGAGCACGACACGATCCGCGTGTATCGCGTCGACCACGCCACCCGGATGTGCGAGCCCATCGCGTTCGAAGGAGAGCTCCTCCACCCGACCGATCCCGACCTCCGGACGCTCGCGATGCCCGTCGGGACCGGGCTGACCGGGTGGGTCGCCGAGCACGGGCAGCCGCTGCGCCTCGACGACGCGCTCAACGACCCACGGGTGCTCGTCCTTGGCGAGCGCCGCCCGGAGTCGATGCTCCTGGTCCCGATGGTCCAGGAGGAGGTCGTGCGTGGCGTGATCGTCGTCTCCGCCGCCGGCGTGGGGCGGTTCGACAACGAGGACGAGGTCACCCTGTCGATCTTCGCGTCGGCGGCGGTCCAGGCGCTCATCAACGCGGAGAACCTGAGCCGGCTGCGCCGCCAGCAGGACGAGATGGAGCTCCAGCTCGAGGGCCAGCGCCGGCTCCTCGACGTGAACGAACGGCTGCTCTCCACCCTCGAACCCGGCGGCGTCCTCGACCTCATCGCGGACTCGCTCAAGGCGATCGTCCCGTACGACTCGTTGACGGTCTACCGAGCCGACCACGAGCGTGGGACGCGGCGCGCGGTCGTCGCACGTGACCGGTTCGCGGAGGAGATCCTCGCCCACGAGGGACCCGTCGCGGATGGCCTGACCGGCTGGGTCCTCCAGCACCGGGAGGCCGTCCTCGCCAACGACGCGCACCTCGACGATCGGACGGTGCAGGTACCGAATACACCGTTCGAACCGGAGTCGATGATGGTCGTGCCGCTGCTCGTCGACGGCGACGCGATCGGCACACTCAACGTGGGGCGACTCGGTGGCGCCGACGCACATTTCACGCCCAACGAGTTCGAGCTGACGAAGCTGTTCGCCGGTCAGGCCTCGATCGCGATGCAGAACGCCCAGACCCACCGCGAGGTCCGCACGCGCGCGGACCAGGACGCCTTGACCGGGCTTCGCAACCACGGCGCGTTCCAGCGCGAGCTCGGCGCTGCCGTCGACGGTGGCCGCCCGTTCGCGCTGCTCATGCTCGACCTCGACGACTTCAAGCGCTTCAACGACACCAAGGGCCACCCGGCTGGCGACGCGCTCCTCGTGGACATCGCCTCGGTCATGGCGCACGCCACCCGCGACACCGACCGGCTGTACCGATATGGCGGTGATGAGTTCGCGGCGCTCCTGCCAGGGGCGGATCGCCTGATCGCCCATGACGTCGCCGATCGCATCCGTCGAGCGGTGCGGGAGCGTGCCGGCGCCGGCTCCGGGAGCGACGGCCCATCCGTCTCGATCAGCGCGGGCGTCGCCTGCTATCCGGATGACGGTCGGACGAAGGACGAGCTCGTCGCGATCGCGGACCGCGCCCTCTACCTCGTGAAGCCGGACCGTGGCCTCCTCGACACCGGGCTCGCCGACCCCTATCTGCGCGCCCTCGACGACACGGCCCTGGCGCTGCTGGACCGGAACGACCAGGACGGCCTCCTCGGGACGATCCTCGCGCGCGCCTCCGCGTTGCTGGGCACACCCCACGCATGGATCGACCTGCTCGACGCCGACGGCAAGCGATTGGTGTTGCGCGTCGGGACGGGCATGTTCGCCGATCTCCAGGGGACGTCGGTGGGCGCGACCGTCGGCCTCGCCGGCGCCATCGTCAGGAGCGGCGAGCCGCTCGTGGTCGAGGACTACGAGACGTGGCCAGACAGGGCGAACGACCTGCCCGTCGGACTCGGCGCGACGCTCGGGGCGCCGCTGAAGTCGGCCGGTCGCGTCGTCGGCGTCCTCGGACTCGCCGCCGGGAAGACGGCTCGCCGGTTCACCGAGCGCGACGTCCTCGCCATCGCGAGCTTCGCCCGGCTCGCCTCGATCGGGCTCGAGAACGCGCGGCTGGTGGACGTCGCCCGGCAGGGCGCCCTGTACGACCACACGACCGGACTGCCGAACCGCGAGTTGCTGACGGACCGGATCGCGCACGCGCTGGCGGGCCATCGACCCGAGGACCCGTCAGCCATCGCGGTCATCCTGCTCGATCTCGACCGGTTCAAGGTGATCAACGAGACCCTGGGGCATGTCGCGGGCGACCGCATCCTGCAGGCCGTCGGTCAGCGCCTCGTCAACAGCCTTCGGCCGGGCGACACCGTCGCCCGCTTCGGCGGCGACGAGTTCGCGCTCGTCCTCGACCCCGTGGTGGACCCAGCCGAGGCCCATCGCATCGCCGATCGCATCGCGCTCGAGCTGGGCGAGCCGTTCCCGATCAACGGGCGCGACTGGTTCCTCACCGCCTCCCTTGGCATCGCCCTCGGACATGGCGGCCGGGCGACCCCCGACGAGCTGATGCGCGAGGCAGAGATCGCGATGGTCCGCGCCAAGGGCGATCCGTCGCATCGCCATTTCGTGTTCGAGCCGTCGATGAGCGATCAGACGCGCGAGCGGGTCGACCTCGAGAATGACCTTCGCCGCGCACTGACTCGTGACGAGCTCCTGCTCCAATACCAGCCCCTCGTCGACCTGCGGCAAGGCGACGTGGTCGGCTTCGAGGCCCTCGTGCGGTGGCAGCACCCGACCCGTGGCCTGGTCCCGCCTCTGGCCTTCATCCCGATGGCAGAGGAGACGGGTCTGATCGTCGCGCTCGGGCGCTGGGTGCTCGACGCGGCGTGCCGGCAAGCGGCAGCGCTCAACGCCGCGCACGGCCGAACCGACGGCAGCCGCACGTTCGTGTCAGTGAACCTCTCGGCGAGGCAGTTCACGCAGGGTGACCTCATCGAAGACATCCGCCGGACGCTGACGCGGACGGGCCTCGATCCGGAGGCGCTCGAGCTCGAGATCACCGAGAGCGTCCTGATGGACCACTCGGAGGCGGGCATTCGCACGCTGAGCGAGATCCGAAAGCTCGGCGTGCGGCTGGTCCTGGACGACTTCGGGACGGGCTACTCGTCGCTCGCGTACCTCAAGCACCTGCCACTCGACACGATCAAGATCGATCGGACGTTCGTCGCCGGCATCGAGGACCCCGCGGACCGCTCGATCGTCGAGGCGGTCGTCGCGCTGGCGCACGGCCTGGGCATCGGCGTGGTCGCCGAGGGCATCGAGACCGAGGCGCAGGCCGACAAGCTACGCGAGCTCGGGTGCGACCTCGGGCAGGGCTACCTGTTCAGCCGGCCCGTACCGGCCGAAGGCACGCTGGCGTTGCTGCGTGACCGGCCGCGCGCGGCGCGTGCGCTGCGCTCGAAGACCGTTCGGGCGCGGGAGCTTCGCCAGGTCGTCTGACGCGGCTAGTTGCGTCCGCCGAAGATGCGCAGCAGGAACAGGAACAGGTTGATGAAGTCGAGGTACAGGGTCAGCGCGCCCATGACCGCGGCCTTCTCGACCGAGCCTGTGTAGACGGCCAGTTGGCCGTTCTGGATGCGCTGGACGTCCCACGCCGTCAGCCCGGTGAAGATGACGACGCCGATGATCGAGATCACGAACGAGGCGACGTCGCTGCGCAGGAACAGGTTGATCACCATGGCGACGAGCAGGCCGATCAGCCCCATGAACAGCAGGCTGCCCATGCGAGCGAGCGAGCGCTTCGTCACGTGCCCGTAGATGGCCGCCGCGCCGAACATCGCCGACGAGGACAGGAACGCCGAGACGACCGAGGCCTGCGTGTAGGCCGACACGATCAGGCCGATCGTCACGCCGAGTGACGCGGCATACACGAAGAAGAGGCCGAGCGCGACGGTCGCGCTGATGCGGCGGATGCCCAGCCCGATCGCGAAGACCAGCCCGAGCTGCGCGAGGATCAGGACGAAGAGGTTGTTCGCGGCGAACTCGAGCAGGCGCTCATTGCTCTGGACGACGTAGGCGATCGCGGCCGTCACGCCGAGGCCCACGAACATCCAGACGAACGCCTGGGTCAGGAACGCCTGTTGCGTCCGCGCGTCGACCTGGATCGCGGGCGCGCCGACCTGCTGCTCAGCCGGCAGCGTCCCTGGGACGGCCGACGTCGACGAGGTGTACGGGTTGGTGGATCGCGGATCGCTCACGATGCGTCGCTCCTCATGCACCGACGGTCGTCGGGGCTCACCACATCAGACCCGCGTCGCGCGGGTCCCAGCGCTCGGCCAGCAACGTGACCTTGACGTCGTGCTCGACGACCGACTCGACCTGCTCTTTGACCTGGGCGATCATCGACCCGGCGTAGGGGCAGAACGGCGTCGTCAGGATCATCTTGATCTCGGTGGAATCGGACCCCAGGATGATCTGCTTGATCAGGGCCAGCTCGACCACGTTCATCCCGATCTCGGGGTCGACGACGGCGCGCAGCGCGTCGAGGATCGCGAGCTCGGTCGCCCGCCGCTCAGGATCGAAGGCAGGGGCAGGCGCATCCTGCGCGCCGCCGTCGGCGGGGGTGTCGGTCGTCGGTTCGGTCGTTCGGGTGTCGGTCATCTACGGTCGGATCTCCCAAGGGCTCCGAACAGCGTAGCACCGCGTGCGAGAGGACCCGGACGATGGCCTCCTCGGCAACGGACCGCCGGCGGTCGGCGGCGAGGTCAGACGGCCTTGACGACGACCCCGGGGAGCCGGTACTGGACCGGCAGGCCGGCAGCCTCAGCCTCGCTGTAACCGGGCCCCCTGAGCGAGCCGTCTTGCTCGAAGAATTCCGCGTAGCGATCGCGGTGGTCGTTTGCGTAGGCGAACGCCGCAGCCACGCCCACCGTTCGCAACTCGGGATGGTCGGTCAGGATCCGCGGCAGGTCATAGCCGCTGGATCGCAGCTCGAGGAGCTGTCGGACCGTGAGGCGTGAGCCGTAGCAGAACGGCTCGCCATTCATGACGAGGGGGTCCTGCTGGACCCACTTGATGGTCACGAGGTCAGGCGCCCTTGTACAGGAGCTGAAGGAACGCGTTCCGCTTGCGGGCGTCTCCAGCGAGCCGCCGGTTCCAGCGATACACCTCGATCGCGGCGTCGATCGCGGCGTTGGCATCGGCGTCAGCCTTGCCGTCCACCACCGACGGCAGGGCCCAGCGCAGACCCTCGAGCAGGTTGATGAGGTCGTCGAGCGGCACCCGCTTACGGCGGTAGGCGGGGGCCGTCCAGTCGGCGTACTCCCGGGCGGGCGCGGGATCGCCGGCCGCGACCGAGAGGGCGAGCCGGTCCGCGAGCAGCGCGGCGTCGTGGAGCCGTTCGCGCAGACCGAGCTCGTCGTAGCGGGTCATCATCGTCGGGTCGCGCTCGACGGCCGCCTCCAGGGCGCGGGCGGCGAGCGTGTCCATGGCAGCGCGGATATGTCCCGCAGCGGTCGGTGAACCGGCGGACAGGTCGAGAGGCGGTCGACCCAGGCTGGGGTGACTCACGCCCGGAGTCTAGCGTCGCCCGATGCCGCCGTCATCGGTGCGTTGGGTTCGCCTCGACGATGGGCGTAGCGGTCCGGTGGCTACGATGACGAGGTGGACGACACCCCACCGACCGACGACCCCGGCGAGCGACGCCCGACGCGCACGCTCGAGCGCGCCCCGTCCGAGCGATACCGCGACGCCGAGCCAGTCGAGGAGACCGCCGAGCCGGCGCCCCCAGTCGCCCGCGCCGTCGTATTCGCGCTGCTGGCGTCGATCGCGGGGGGCGTCGCCATCGCCGTCGCGGGCGAGATCCTCAAGATCACGGCGGGCCTGGTCGTGGTCGCCGCGGCGCTCGGGTGGATCGTCGCTGTGGTGCTCGTCCTGGCTCTCGGGGGAAACCCGTCGATGCAGCGGGGCACGCGCCGCGGGACGGCGGTGACGATCGCGCTGTTCGGCGTCGCACTCGGTCAGGTCGGCCTGTGGCTGATCGCGCGCAACGAGGGCGGCGTCCTCGGTTTCGTCGACTACCTCTCGGAGGTCTTCGGCTTCCTCGTGCCCGCGGAGTTCGTGCTCGCCGCGGCGATCGCCTGGTGGCGGGCCGGATGACCGACACGGCTTCGCTGACGTTCCGCCGCCCCACCGAGGACGACCACCCGCACATCGTCGGCCTCGTCGACGAGTGGTGGGGTGGCCGCCGGATGCGGGGGCTCCTGCCGCGGCTGTGGTTCCAGCATTTCGCCGGGACCTCGTGGATCGCCGAGGACGGGGCGGGCCGGCTTGCCGGGTTCGTCGTCGCGTTCATCAGCCAGGATGACCCGACGACGGGCTATATCCACATGGTCGCGGCGGACCCGAACCGGCGGCGGGCCGGGGTGGGACGGGACCTGTACCAGCACGTCTTCGAAGACCTGGCCGGGCGTGGCGTCCGTCGCGTGAAGGCCATCACGTGGCCCGGCAATCGCCAGAGCGTCGCGTTCCATGCGTCCCTGGGCTTCCGGGTGGACGACGGGCCCGGAACGCAGAACCTCTACGGCACCCCGGCATACGCGGACTACGACGGGGACGGCGACGACCGCGCGGTGTTCACCCGCGACCTCTGACGCCGCGGGCGTCGGCCACGGGAACCGTTCGCGACCCAGCGGTGTAGATGGGCAAGAGGGACCCGACCGTCCTCGTCTCGCCGAAGGGAGCCACCATGATCCGGAGGACCGCCGCCGTCGTCGCCGCGATGGCCATGCTGCTCATCCTCGCCGTCCCGGTCATGGCCGGCGGCTGGGCCGACATCGTCGCCGATGGTCAGACCACGACCCCGCGGGCTGGCAGCCCTGTCGAGATCGGCTTTCGCGTCTTGCAGCACGGGGTGACACCCGCGCCATGGGAGACGGCGACGGTCCATTTCGCGAATGCGGCCACCGGAGCCAGCTTCGACGTCATCGCCAAGAATGACGATCCGAACGGGCACTTCATCGTGAGCGCCCGGATCCCCGAGGCGGGTTTCTGGACGTGGCAGGTGACGCTGCGTGACCTCGCGACATCGCAGGCACCGGTGACGATGACCGTGCTCAGCAAGTCAGGCGTCGCGCCGGCCCTCGATACGGCCGCGCTGCTCAGTGCGATCGACCGTGCGAAGAGCGACGCCATCACCGAGGTCAGTGACCGATACGGTCCCGAGATCGAGCGGCTCCAGGGGCAGGCCGAGAGCTACAGGACCCGGATCGACGACCTGAACGCGCAGGTCCGGGCCGTGACCACGGAGCGCGGCGCGCTCGAGACGCGCGTGAGCGCCATCGAAGGCGGCGGCGGACTGCCGATCCTCGCCGTGATCACGGTCGCCGTGCTGGCTGGAGCAGTCGCAGGCTTCGCCATGAGCTGGCTATCGGGGCGAGCACCACGGAGCGAGGGGTCCGCCGTGACGCTCAGCCAGACTCCGCGAGGAGTCGACCCGGTGTGAACTGTTCGTGGAGGAGGCGACCGAAGCGCCCGACCTGGTCGGGCGCTTCGGCTGTCTCGACCCACGCGGCGACCAGCGCCTCGCCGCCTTCGTAGGCGAACACGTACAGGCGCGACAGCGGGTCCTCGAGGAACGCGAGCCGCTTCTCCGCGACCTTCGGACGGTACCGCCCGACGTCACGGAGGTAGGCGAGGACATCTTCCGACGACGCGCCGTCGACGTACCGCCGAAGGGCGGCTTCATCGGTCGCCGCCTCCAACCGGTCGCGCAGCCCATGGAGGCGAACGGTCCGCTCGGCGACGTCTCGAGCCATCGCCCGATCTGCGGCGATCGGCAGCTCCGCCCGCTCGAAGATCTCGACGAGCAGGTCAGGACGCTCATCGAACGACGCCGCGAAACGCGTCCCGTACCGCGCAAGCCCCTCGCTGACCGGCCCTTCCGGCGTGTTGGTAAGGATCATCGAGACTTCGAGTCGGCGATCGCGCTCCACGAGATCGGCCTCGCGCCACGCGGCCTCGAGATGATGGCCCGGGTACGCCTCGTGTCCGAGGGTGACGATGAGGTCGTGGGCGGTCACCGGGAGGTCGACGTTCAATTCGACCCGCGAACGGCCTCCTCCCAGGTATCGGTCATAGGCGATCCACGGTCGATCCGTGATCGTCGTCAGCCTGATCGACTCGCCGTCGGGCAGGCCGAACCGCTCCTGGGCACGGTCGCGGAATCGCTCCAGGAGCCATGCAGCGATCGGGAGGAGGCGGTCCGGCGGGATCTCGATCGCCTGGTCCCACGCGTCGAGCCGATCGGGGATCGTGCCGGGCCCCGGAAGTACATCGTCGATCCCAGCGGCGGCGGCGTCGAAGACCCCGTCGGCGTGGCGTCGGGGCGGGAAGCCGAGGCAACGCTCGACGTACGCCGCGTAGTCGAGCGGCTCGCCGGCCAAGGCCCGGGCGTGCGCATCGAGCGCTCGGAGCTGCGCCGCCAACCAACCGCGCCGATCGGGCGGCCCGACCTCCCGTTCGACGCGCTCGGAGAGCGCGGCGACGTCGTCGAGCAAGCGCGCCGGCGATCGCCGTTGCTCCAGGTCGGCCCGGGCCTTCAGGTCGGCGGGGCCGTAGTACCCGTCGACGACGCCCGGCATGTGCTGGTCGAGCCGGAGCCCGAGCAGCAGGTACTCGGCGGCGATCTGGTCGGGTGCGGGGATGACGCGCGTGCCGCCCAGCGCCGGGACGCGATGAGTCGCGTCGGTCACCTCTGCATCTTGTCAGGCCGAGGCGCGCGGCGTTCGCCGTGATCCCGGTGCTCGTCGGCCTTCCGGCGTGCCTCCGCCAATCGTTCGGAGAGCGTCGGGTCGGTCGGCAGCCCGCTCCGATCCGGCGCCCGGTCCGGCGACCTCGGTGCCGCTTCGGCGGCCGCGCCCGGGCCGATCCCGCCGGTCTCTCCCAGGAATGGCATGCCCTGTCGCTCGACAGCCTCGAGGCTCATCCGCAACGCCGCGGTCTTTTGGCCGGCAACCTCACGAACGTACGCCGCCTCCTCATCCGTGGTCATCGGGCGTCCACGGACGATGGCGGTCGGCTTGCCGACCATGAGCCAGGCGAGGTGATACCGATCCATGCTGCCCCACGCCGTCGCGAGGAGATCGTCGGAGAGCTGCAGCCACACGCGCAGCGCGCCCAACGATGGGTCCGCGATGAGGCGGTCGCCCTCGTCGACGAGCTGCCGGGTCCGGGTGATCAACTCGTCGCGGGTCATCGCCGGCCGCGATCGGCGTCGGCCGGTCTGCCCGTCTCGTGCAGCATCGCCTCGCGGTCCGTCCGCGCCCGGAGCGTCCACGGTCCAGGCCGGCCATCGCCGATCGGCGCGCCGTCGAACGTCGTCACCGGGAGGACGCCCGCCACGCTCGACGACAGGAACGCCTCATCGGCGGAGGCGAGGTCCCCGTGGCGCAACAGCGACTCGATCGGTCGGAGTCCGACCCCTATCGCCCATCCGAGCAGCCAGGACCGTGTCGTCCCGGGCAGGATCGCGCAGTCGAGCGACGGGGTCGCCAGCTCCGACTGCCCGTCCAGCCCGCGGCGGACCATGAAGATGTTCGCCGACGTTCCCTCCGACAGGTGATCGCTGACCGTCATGAACAGCGCATCGTCGGCCCCGGCGCGGCGCGCCTCGAGGCGGGCATAGACGTACTCCGCGCGGGAGGTCGTCTTCAAGGCCGCCAAGCGGGTTCTGCGGGTCCCGGCGGACACGCGACGTGATGAGGTGCAGGCCGCGCTCGAGGTGGTCGGTCGGAGCGGGTGCGACGGGCCATGCCTGGATCACGATCGTCGGGGTGGCGCCTTCGCTCGGCGGCAGGACGCCGCGCGCCTTGAACACGCCTCGGGACACCGTGACCCGGATAGACGCATCGACGTCTGGACCGTCGAGCGCGTCGGCTGCGAGGAGCGCGGCGATCCCGTCGGTCAGTCTCCGGTCGATGTCCGGTGGCAGCTCGATGTCGAGGCCGGCCGCGGATCGGCGCAGCCGGGCGAGGTGCGCCTCCAGCTCTGCCGGTGTCCCGCCTCGCGCCCGGAGCGTCTCGAAGATGCCGTCCCCCAGCTGGAACCCTCGGTCGAAGACCGACAGATGGCGGTCGTCCGCCGGCAGGACCGAGCCGTCGAGCCAGACGTGGCCGACCGGCCCGTCCCCGGGCCGTGTCACGTGACCTCCTCGCCGCCGATCGCCGAGAGCGGGCCACGGGCCTTGGCCACGGTCTCCTCCCACTCGGCAGCCGGGTCGCTGCCCCAGGTGATCCCGCCTCCGACGTGCAGCGTGAGGCGGCGACCGTCGGCGATGAACGTCCGGATGAGGATGCTCGTCTGCATCGCGCCGTCCGGGCCGATCCAGCCGAGGGCACCCGTGTACGGGCCGCGGCGTACCGGTTCGAGCTCCTCGATGATCTCCATCGCACGGATCTTCGGCGCGCCCGTGATCGAGCCGCCCGGGAAGCTCGCACCGAGCAAGTCGAAGGCATCGCGGCCGGGCGCCAGCTGCCCCGTAACGGTCGATACGAGGTGTTGGACCGCTGCCGTCCGTTCGAGCCGGCACAGACGCGGCACACGGACCGTACCGGGGAGGCACACCCGACCGAGGTCGTTGCGGAGGACGTCGACGATCATCACGTTCTCGGCGCGGTCCTTGGCGCTCGTCAACAGCTCGCAGGCCAAGCGGCGGTCCTCGGCGCGGTCGCGGCCACGTCGACGGGTGCCCTTGATCGGATCCGTGGCGACGACCCCGCTCGGGTCGAGCGACAGGTACGGTTCCGGTGACGCGGACAACACGGCACGCGGCCGTCCGGTCTCGGGCGACCGGCCCAGGTCGAGATACGCCGAGAACAAGGACGGATCGCCGGTCCGCAACCGTCGGTAGCGGGTCCACGGATCGCCGTCGAACGGCGTCTCGAGGCGCCGCGTGAGGTTCGCCTGGTAGATGTCGCCCTCGGCGATGAAGCGTCGGACCGTCTCGACACCGGCCTCGTAGTCGGGCTGCGAAAGCCCCGAACGGAACCGAAGCGGGCCATCGTCGTCGTCCTGGCGGGTCGCGCCAGCGCCGTGCGGCGCCAGGCGCGCGTGGACCTCATCGAGCCGCCTGGCGAGACCGCGGGCGTCACCGTCGACCGCCCGGCCCGCGAGCCAGGCCACGCCCGCCCGTCGGTCCCACGCGACCACCCAGTCATGGAGCGCGAGACGCATCGGCGGGAGCCCCTGGTCGTCGAGGGCGATCGATGGCAGCCGCTCCAGCGCGTGACCGAGGTCGTACCCGAGGAACCCGACGAGGCCGCCGATGAACGGCGGCGCGTCCGGCTCGTGGGGCAGTGACGGGTCCAGCCGCGCAACGAGGCGCCGCGCGACGGCGAAGGGATCCGGGCCGTGGGCCGGGGCTTCCAGCACAGCGATCGGGTCGGCGGTCAGATAGGTCCAGCGGGCGTTGCGACCTGGCCGGGCGCTCTCGAGCAGCGCGAGACCTGGCAGGTCGCGGAATGCCTCCGCGACGTCGATCGCCCGCGCCGTACCCACCCGCGCATGCAGGCGTCGGACGCGCACCGACGGGGACGGTGAAGCAGGCTCGGGTCGGACTGGTCGGGATCACGCTCGGGATGATACGGCCGAGTCGGCTCCCGACGGCCCCGCAGGCCCGCTACCCTCTCGCGATGCGAGCACGAGATCTCGGCATCCGGATCGGCCTCGGCACGCCCGGGCCGCTCAACGCGATCACCGACGTCGCCGGCGTGACCGTCGGCCACACCACGCTGATCAGCGGCGCCGGTCCGCTCGTCGTCGGCAAGGGCCCGATCCGGACCGGCGTGACCGTCGTCTGCCCTCGCGGGGCGGCGCGCCGTGACCCGGTCTTCGCGGGATGCCACCGCCTCAACGGCAACGGTGAGCTGACCGGGCTCGAGTGGGTCCGCGAGTCGGGCCTGCTCACGACGCCGATCGCGATCACCAACACGCACAGCGTCGGCGTCGTCCGTGACGCGCTCGTCGCCGCGTCGATCGACGGCGCGGACGCCCGCTGGTCGTTGCCGGTGGTCGGCGAGACGTTCGACGGCGCTCCTGAACGACATCAACGGGTTTCACGTCACCGGCGCACACCTCAACGCCGCGCTCGCGGACGCACGCGGCGGCCCCGTCGCGGAGGGGGTCGTCGGTGGCGGGACGGGGATGATCTGCCACGAGTTCAAGGGCGGGATCGGGACAGCGTCGCGCGTGCTCCGCGAAGCGGCCGGGGGATACGCCGTCGGCGTGCTCGTCCAGGCGAACTACGGCAAGCGGTCATGGCTCAGGGTCGATGGCGTCCGCGTCGGCGAAGCGATCCCGGTGAGCGAGGTGCCGAGCCCCTGGGATGAGGAGGAGGGGCGCCGCATGCCGCCCGTCGGCTCGGGCTCGATCATCGTGGTCGTCGCGACCGATGCACCTCTGCTGCCCCATCAGTGCGAGCGACTCGCGCAACGAGCCGGCCTCGGGATCGCTCGCGTCGGCGGTACCGGCGGCCACACCAGCGGCGACCTGTTCATCGCCTTCTCGACCGGGCAACGTGCTGCCCGACGGAACGGGCGAGGATTTCGATCCGGTCGGGCTCTCGACCTATGACGTCCGCGTCGTCGGCGACATCGTCGTCGACGAGCTGTTCGATGCGGTGATCGAGGCGACCGAGGAGGCGATCGTCAACGCGCTCGTCGCCGCGACGACGGTCGTGGGCCGCGACGGGATCATCGCCCATGCGATCCCCCACGATCGCCTCGTGGAGGTGATGCGGGCAGCCGGCCGATGAACGTCCGACCGGCGACCCGCGCGGACCTCACCGCGATCACGGCCATCCTCGAGGCCAACGATGAGCCCGTCACATGGCCTGACATGGAGCGTGCGCCCTACGTGGAGCACCTCCTCACACGACCCGGTATGCGACTCGTCGTCGGCGAGCTCGATGGGAAGGTCGCCGGCGTGGCGGGCACGATCGAGTTCGGCCGGCCCGATCGCCGGTTCCTGTCCGACCTCTATGTCGACCCTGGACGGCAATCACGGGGTCTCGGACGCCGGATGCTCGACGCGGCGATGGACGGCGCCACCGAGCGGATGACGTTCTCGTCGAGCGACCGCCGGGCACTCGCGGCGTACATCCGGAGCGGCATGCGGCCGTGGTGGCCGCTGCTCTACCTCGAGGCCGACGTCTCGCGGCTCCCGGCGGCACCTGCCCGCGAGGAAGCGCGATCAGCCGATGTCGCGGAGACTGCCCGGCTGTCGCGGGCCTGGACGGGCATCGACCGGACGGCCGACTTCGCGCACTACGCCTCGCTGCCCGATGCCAGCGGGTTCGTCGTCGCGCTCGACGGTCAGGACGCCGCGGTCGGCTGGGCGTGCCGCGAGATCGCCGAGCCAGGTCGCTGGCTGAACCACGCGTCGATCGCGCCCGACGCCGACCCGGTCCGCGTCGCCTTCGCGATCATGCGTGCTGCGGGCGCCGGTGGCCGCCTCGGGGCCGCGGTCCCTGGCCCCCATCCCGCCGTCGGGCGGCTGCTCGACGCCGGCGTCCGGATCGGCGGCACCGATACGTTCTGTGCCACCGACCGGGACCTCCTCGACACGCGCACGGTCTTCCCCAGTCCGGGGATGCTCTGAGCTTCCGCTGTCGCGCCCACCGCCCCCGGGACGTGCCCGCCCGAACGCATCGAGCGTCGACTCGAGGAGCGGCAGCATCGCACTGACCCGCCGCGAGCGGATGATCGCGTCCCAAAGCGGCTCGAGCCGCTTCCACCCGCCGGCATACGCAAGGTGTCGCGCCGTGCGATGGACGGTCGACTGGCCGAACGCCCCGCGGAAGATCGAGCCCCACGCATAGAAGTCGCGGTACGCGCGGTGGTAACCGGCGAGCAGCGCGTCGGGCGCGATCCTCAGCGGTCGGTACACGACGTGACGCGTGTCGTAATGATCCCAGTCGAGGTCGGTGATGCGACCCTCAGCGGACACGCGGTCGTGCAGGGCGGTGCCTGGGTACGGCGTCATGATGTGGAAGGTCGCGGTCTCGATGCTGCGTGAGACGGCCCACTCGACGGTGCGATCGAACACGTCGGGACCGTCGTCGTCGAGTCCGAACACGAAGCTCGCGTTGATCATGATCCCGAGGTCGTGGACGCGGCGGATGACCTCGTCGTAATCGCGTGCGAGGTTCTGGCGCTTGGCGTGGAGCCGCAGGTTCTCGGCGTTGATGGTCTCCAGACCGACGAACACGCTGCGCATGCCCGCAGCGGCCGCGTGCTCGATCAGGTCGGAGCGCAGGATCGCATCGACCGTGCTGGCTCCCTGGAAGACGCGGCCCATTCCGCGCATCCCGTCGAACAGGGCACGAGCGAAGCGCGGGTTGCCGAGCAGATGGTCGTCGAGGAAGTACACGTGCTTGCCGGGCATCCGCTCGATCTCAGCCAGGGCCTGGTCCACGGCTTGCGTGTAGAACGAGATCCCGCCGCGATAGAACGCGTCCTTGTAGCAGAAGTCGCAGTGGTGCGGGCAACCGCGTGAGACCACGATCGAGTTCGGGCACAGGTAGCGACGCCGGTCGATGAGGTCGCGCCGGATCGGCGGTGCATCGACCAGACTCCGACGCTCGGACACGTACCGGCTCGCCGGCGAACCGCGCCGCAGGTCGTCCAGGAAGGCGGGCCAGGTGTCCTCGCCCGGTCCGATGAAGATCGTGTCGGCGTGACGCGCGGCCTCGTCGGGCAGAGAGCTCACATGCAGGCCCCCGAGCGCGACATGGCTGCCACGCGCGCGGTAGTGGTCCGCGAGCTGGTAGGCCCGTTTGGCCGACGTGATGTAGACCGACATCACGACGAGGTCCGGCGCATCGTCGAGGTCGAGCGCCATCACGTGCTCGTCCTCGAGCGTCGCGTCGTCGTCCGACCGGAGATACCCCGCGAGCGAAGCGAGCCCGAGCGGTGGGAAGAGCGCGTATTTGATCGGACGGAACCCGGGATCCGTCGCTTCGAGCAGGGCAGGCAGGATGAACTTGACCTTCATCGGCCGATTCCTCGGAGCGAGCGACGTGCTGAGGGTCGCTATCCCGGGGACGAGGCAGGGTCGTTGACGTGTGACGCGAGCCGTGGCCATGAACGCGGAACGGGCGCCGTCGGGCGCCCGTTCGTCGTCGCTGGGAGCGCTGGGTTCAGTCGCCGACCCCGACCGCCACCGGCTTCTCGATCGGCACGCCGATGAGGCTGCCGTACTCGGTCCACGAGCCGTCGTAATTGCGCACGCGCTCGTAGCCCAACAGCTCGTGCAGGACGAACCACGAATGGCTACGAGCGCTCGCCGATCCGGCAGTAGGCGATGACATCCTTGTCGGGGGTCACGCCCTTGCCCTCGTAGAGCGCCGCCAGTTCGTCCGTGGACTTGAACGTGCCGTCCTCGCGCACCGTCTGCGCCCACGGGATCGACGCTGCACCGGGGATATGCCCCGCCCGCTGAGCGGTCTCGGGCAGATTCGGCGGCGCGATGATCTCGCCGTTGAACTCGGCCGGCGAGCGGACATCGACGAGCGCGAGCTCCGGGTCACCCAGCCGCGGCAGGATGTCGTCGCGGTACGCGCGCAGACGCGAAGTCTGGCTCGGGCAGCTGGTAACCGGTCGCGTCGTACGACGGCACGTCGGTCGTCAATGGCAGGCCCTGGTCGAGCCAGTACTTGCGCCCGCCGTCGAGGATGCGCACGTCCTGGTGCCCATACAGCTTCAGCTGCCAGTACGCCCACGCGGCGAACCAGTTGTTGTTGTCGCCATACAGCACGATCGTCGTGTCACGGCCGATGCCCGAGTCGGACAGCAGTGCGCTGAAGTCGTCTCGGCTGGCGATGTCGCGACGGACGCCGTCGGACAGCTGGCTGGTCCAGTTCCAGGCGACGGCGCCCGGAAGATGGCTCTGCTCATAGCTGGTCGTGTCGACGTCGACCTCGACGAAGCGCACCGACGGATCGTCGAGGTGCTGCTGTGCCCAGCTGGCGTCGACGAGGACGCCGGACGGGGAACCTTGGTTGCTCATGAGAAGGGAGACCTCCCCTCGCGAACGAGGTGACTTGGATGGTATGGATCGGGTATGGGTCGCGGCGGTCGGGCCTAGTCGGCGGACGTCGGTCGGTCCCGTCGACTGAACTCGGCGAGCCGCTCGGTACACTCCGCCGCCGCACGCATCGCCTGTCGCGCGATCCACGGATCGACGCGGCTCGAATCCTCGATCGTCAGCGTCGGACCCGACCGGTCCATCGTCCACCTGGATGCCCGAGCTGTTGCGGTAATCGGCCATCCAGTTCGCCTGCAGCTGGAGCGCCACATCCCCGACGACCGACACCGGGAACAGCCAGTCGAGATATGACGCGTTCAGCCGGTCGGCGATGTCGGCCAGGCGGATCGGGCGGCCACGCTCGATCCGGGCGATGAGATCGACGACGCGGACGGTCGTGAACGGATCGCGAGCCTCCCCGACGGTCGGCGGCGTGATCGCCGGGTCGGGCATGCCCGTCGGCGCGGGTCGCAACGGACCCAGGCCGATGGTCGCGGAAGGGGCGTCGGTCACGACGGGCGTCATCTCCGAGTGGAGCACTAGGGATTGGCGAGTCTATCGCATCGTGGTCGAACCTTCACCGCTCGCCTTCCCTGCCCTGAACCCACTTGCGGCATCCTTGGTCGTGCCGGACGAACGTCCGGCGCAGTCCGTGCGGCTTCCGTGCGGGCGAGCGTCTCCGCCGCACGAGCCCGATGCCACCGATGGATACCGACCCGATCCCGACCCAACCGACCACCGACGCGGAGCCACCCGGCGCGACCTCGGTCGCTCCCGGGTCCTCCCAGGCGTCCGACGTCTCCGGCGGGGGGCCACGGATTCCGGATGGCCGTCATCGGCGCGGTCGTCGCTCTCGCGTTGGTGGTGACGTTCACGGCCGGGATCGGGGTCGGTCGGCTCGTCGCGCCCGATGGCGCACTCGGCGACTCGGCCCCGAACCCTGCCAGTACCACGGGCCCGACGACCTTCGGCCTGATCAAGGAGGCCTGGGACACGATCCACCAGCAGTACGTCGGGCGCGACCAGCTCGACGACAAGGCGCTGATCTACGGCGCCATCGAGGGCATGACGAACGCCGTCGGCGACACCGGGCACACCGATTTCATGACGCCTGCGGAGCGCGCGCAGCGCAACGACTCGTTGTCCGGGTCGTACGTCGGGATCGGCGTCCGTATCGAGCCCGATGACGCAGGCCAGCCGCGGATCACCGGGGTCTTCGACGACAGCCCCGCCCAGAAGGCAGGCCTCGTTCCCGACGACGTCATCGTCGCGGTCGACGGCAAGCGGACCGAGGGCGCGTCGATGGACGACGTGGCGAGCTGGGTCCGCGGTGAGGCCGGCACGCACGGTCAAGATCACGATCCGTCACGGGACCGACGGCCTGGAACGCACGGTCTCGATCATCCGTGCCGACGTCCCCGTCCAGGCGGTGTCGTGGACGATGGTGCCCGGGACGAAGACCGCGCTCATCCAGCTCGAGCAGTTCTCGAACGGTGCCGCGGACACGATGGTGAAGACCCTGAAGGACGCGCGCGCCAAGGGGGCGGACCGCATCGTCCTCGACCTCCGCGGCAACCCGGGCGGGTACGTGAACGAGGCGGTCGGCGTCGCGAGCCAGTTCCTGACGACGGGCCTCGTCTTCGTCGAGCGGAACGCCCAGGGACAGACGACCGACCATCCGGTGTCGGCCGGAGGGGTGGCTACCGACCTACCGCTCGTCGTCCTCGTCGATGGCAACACCGCCAGCTCGGCCGAGATCGTTTCGGGGGCGCTTCAGGACGCGGGCCGGGCGAAGGTCGTCGGCGAGACCACGTTCGGCACCGGGACCGTGCTCGGCGAGTTCGACCTGTCCGACGGGTCGGCGCTGCGCGTCGGGACCGTCGAGTGGCTGACCCCGAAGGGCCGGCGGATCTGGCACGAGGGCATCGCCCCGGACGTGCCGGTCATGCTGCCGAGCGGTGCCCAGCCGTTGTCGCCCGATGACATCGGTCGCCTGACCGGGGCCGGCATCGGGACGATCAAGGATTCCCAGCTCGCGAAGGCACTCGAGGTCGTTTCGGCGGAGCGCGTCGCCTCGACGCGCTGACCGCCAGTCACCCCGAACGCTTCGGTCCGAGCGTTCGTGGCCGACCCACCATCGGGCGGCCGGCGCTTCGTGGGCGATAGCTGAGGCCGAACGTGCAGCGGCCACCTAGCATCGGGCCGTGGGGCGTCTCGAGGGCCGCGTCGCGCTCATCACCGGTGGTGCCGGGGCCATCGGCCGGGCCACCGCGCGTCGGTTCCTCGGGGACGGCGCCAGCGTCGCGATCGCCGACCGGTCCGAGGCCTCGCTGGAGCGCGTGGCGCGCGATCTCGCCGAGTTCGCCGGCGACCGGCTGACGACCCACCCGGTCGATGCGACCTCCGACGCGAGCGTCCGCGAGCTGACGGACGCGGTCGTCACGACCCACGGCCGCATCGATGTCCTGTTCACCTGCGCCGGCATCCTTGCACCCGGGTCCGTCACGGAGGCCTCCCTCGAGGACTGGGATCGCACCATCGCGACCAACCTGACCGGGCCGTTCCTGGCATCACGCCACGTCGTCCCGGTGATGCTTGCGAACGGCGGCGGCGCGATCGTGCACATGGCCTCGACGGCGGGCGTCGTGGGCGAGGCAGGCATCGCTGCGTACTGCGCCAGCAAGGGGGGCGTGGTGATGCTCTCCCGGCAGATGGCGATCGACTACGCGCGAAGCGGGATCCGCGTCAACGTGGTCTGCCCCGGCTGGATCGACACGCCGTTCAACGATCCCGCGATCGACCGTTCCGGTGGACGCGATGCCCTGGTCCCGTTCATCGACGTGATGGTGCCGTTGGGCCGCCAGGGCGAGCCCGGCGAAGTGGCCGACGTCGTCGCTTTCCTCGTCTCGGACGACGCTCGCCTCATGACCGGAGCGGTCGTCATGGTCGATGGCGGGCTGACGGCGCAGTAGACGTCGGTGGTCAGCGACAACAGAAGGCAGGTGTATCTGTCGCTTGGCGCCATTGGCCGCGGCCTTCCGCGTCCCTAGCGTCCGCGGGCGAAGGCGCGGGACGCGCGGCTGAGGAGGCAGGGATGGGCGAAGCGGTCGCGACACCGGGCATCGCGGGCCAGGCACCCGCACAGCTGTTCAGTCGGGAGTCATCCGGGCTCGTCCGGGTCGGCTCGCCGTGGCGGATGCTGCTCCTCAACGTCGCCAACATCGGCGTCGTCTACATCATGTTCACGTACTGGGCGCACCCGGCGGTGTTCCCGCAGAGCAACCTGCTGATCGCCATCCCGGTCGCGGCATCGATGGCGATCTTCTTCAACCTCCTGTACGGGATGTTCTCGGCGATCATGCCGCGGACCGGGAGCGAGTACGTCTTCCTGTCCCGGACCTTCCACCCCGCGATCGGCTTCATGGCGAGCTTCGCGGCGGCCACCAGCCAGGCGTTCTACGTCGGCATCGGCGGGTATTGGATCAGCCAGTACGTCCTTGGCCCACTCCTGACGTCGTACGGCGCGGTGAGCGGCGATGCGACGATCTCGTCGATCGGGGCGTGGGCCAGCGACCCGCAGACGCATTTCATCTTCGGCACGCTCTTCGTGGTCCTGGTCGCCGCGTTGAACATCCTGGGGCTCAAGGCGTACCTGCGGTTCCAGGACATCAACTGGATCATCGGGACGCTGACCGGCCTGCTCCTGATCGTCATCTTTCTGTTCGCGTCGCAGACGGCATTCCAGGCGGGGTTCGACCGATATGCCGCGGCGACCGGCATCCCGACCTACCAGGGCACGCTCGACCTGGCGAAGGAGAGCGGGATGCCGACCGGCCTCAGCCTGAAGGACACGCTGGGCATCATCCCCATCATCTGGCTGGTCGCCTGGGCGTCGACCTATATCGGCGGTGAGGTGCGGACGCCGGTCAAGACCCAGCTTCGCGCGACGGTCGGGGGGATGCTGCTGTACGCCGGGATCGCCGTCGGATTGTGGTTCGCGATCTCACGCCCCGTCACGACCGAGTTCAATCAGGCCCTCACCTGGCTGAGCTACAACTACGCGGGTGACCAGACCGTCGAGGCGTACCCGGTGTTCATCCTGTACGCCGGCGTCCTCATCGATAACCTGGCGCTCTTCCTGCTGGTCGGCGCCGGCCTCGTCTTGTGGAGCTACCTCTGGATCCCATCGGCGATGCTCATCGCCACGCGGGCGATGTTCGCCTGGTCGTTCGACCGGGTGATGCCGGACAAGCTGTCGGCCGTCCACTCGCGATACAACTCGCCGTGGGTCGCTGTCCTCGTCGTGGCGGTGATCGGTGAGCTGTTCCTGATCCTGTATCACGTCGGCGTCTTCCAGTTCCTCACGCCGGCGCTCGCGTACTACTTCGTGTTCTGGCTGGTCGCGCTGTGTGGCGTGGTCTTCCCGTTCCTGCCACGAACGCGGGCGCTGCTGGAGGGCAGCGCCGTCGACTGGCGGATCGCGGGCATCCCGGTCATGTCCATCTGTGGGGTCGTAGGCCTGCTGTTCTTCTCCATCGGTCTGTACTTCATGCTGACGAACGACCTGCTGTTCCTCAACAGCCCGCAGCAGCTCGTCACGACCGGGCTCCAGTTCGTCATCCCGCTCGTGTTGTTCTTCGTCGTCCGCTACTACCGCAAGCGGCAGGGCCTCCCGATCGACGCGGCCTTCAAGGAGATCCCACCCGAGTGACCGCGGGCGCGGAGCGGACGATCTTCTACGTCGCCGACATCCATGGCTCGGACGTCTGCTTCCGGAAGTGGCTCAACGCGGGCCGCTTCTACGGGGCCGACGTCCTGGTCATCGGCGGTGACCTGACCGGCAAGGTCCTCCTGCCCATCTACCCCGCGCCCGGTGGCAATGGGTCGTGGACCGCGACCTGGCGCGGACGACCTGTCCGCCTCGAGACCCGCACCGAGGTCGACGAGCTGATCCGCACCGCGCGCGACGAGGGATCCTACGGCTACGTGACGACCGTCGATGAGGTCGCCGCCATCCAGGCCTCTCCGGATCTGGAACGCTCGACATTCACCCGGCTGAAGCTCGATGCACTGGCCGATTGGATGCGGCTCGCCGATCAGCGTCTCGCCGACGGGTCGATCCGGGCGGTCGTGATGGCCGGTAACGACGACCCACCGGAGATCGACGCGGTCCTGGCCACGTCGACGAGGCTCGAGGACGTCGGGGGCGAGGTCGTCGAGATCGCGCCCGGCATCCATATGGCGTCGGTCGGCGAATCGACCCCGACGCCGTGGCATACGCCCCGCGAGCTTCCCGACGATGAGCTGGGTGGCCGGATCGCCCGGACGATCGATCGGCTGCCACCGAGCGGCATGGCCGTCTGGAATCTCCACATGCCGCCGCACGCCACCGGGATCGACGCGGCCCCGGAACTCGATGAAGGGCTACGGGTCCAGTACGACTCGGGCGGCGAGCCGCGGATGCGGCCGGTCGGCAGCGTCTCGGTCCGGCGGCTCGTCGAAGCGCGGCAGCCGGCGCTCGCCCTGCACGGCCACATCCACGAGGGTCGCGGTCGCTACAAGCTCGGGCGCACCGTCGGGATCAATCCCGGCAGTCAGTATCAGGACGGCGTCCTGATGGGCGTCCTCGTGCGGGTGTCGCCTACGTCGGGCGTCCGCGACGTGACGTTCACGGCCGGCTGATGCCGGGCGATCGCCGCGAGCCACGCCTCAGGTCGGCGAGGCGACCCCAGGTTGCCCGGTCGTGCCATCGAGCACGTCGAGGATCCGCAACGCGAGCGTGAGGTCGAAGACCGCCGCCGGCTCGTCGAGTGAGCGGCCCAGCAACTGCTCGATGCGATTGATCCGGTAGACCACGGTGTTGACGTGGATGAAGCAGCGGGCCGCCGCACGTCGCTGGACCCGATCCTCCTCGAGGTAGACGCGGAGCGTCCCGAGCAGATCCGCGCCGTGGCGGCTGTCGTGCTCGACGAGCGGTTCCAGCGCGCTTCGCGCGAACGCCTCGAGCTCGTCGCGTTCCGATGCCTGGAGCAGCAGCCCGTAGGGCCCGAGCTCGCGAGCCCCGACCACACCGCCGCGGCGGCCGAGCTTGAGCATCAGGTCCAGCGCGCGGCGGGCGCCCGCGAAGGCCTCTGCATAGTCGGCGGGTCGACGACAGGTGTCACCCAGCGCGATCGTGACGGTGCCCGGGCCGGCAACGGTCTCGAGCGCGCCGAGGATGTCGTTGGCGATCGCCCGACCGTCGCGGTCGCCGCGGCCCCGGTTCGATGCCAGGACGACGATCGATCCCGCGTGGAGCACGGTCAGGCTGCGTGGTGCGCGCTTCGCGAGCACGTCCCGGATGATCGCCACGAACCGTCGATCCGGATCCGGTCCGCCGGTCCGCGTCGCGTCGTCCTCGACGGATGCGCCGGAGGAGGCGGTCGGTACGGCGACGTCGACGAGCATCAGCTCGTGGGGGCTGCCGAGATCGTGGCCCAGCCTCGCCGCTCGTGCTGCCATCGCCGGCTCGTCGGGGTACGTCCCGCCGAGGAGATCCGCGATGGCTTCGCCCCGGAGCCGCTCCTCGACCTCGAGCGTGGCACGGATCTTGGCGAACTCGAGGGCGACGCCGGTGACCGCGACATCGACGAGGGCGCGATCGATCGGCGCGAGGTCCTGCTCGGCGGACAGCACGAGGTGCCCCGCGACGTCGCGGCCCACGCGGATCGCGACCGAGAAGGGCTCCGGCTCGGGACTCCCCTCGACGAGCGCCCGCCAGTCGTCCGCGCCCGACGGCGATGCACCCGCGATCACGCGGCGGATGTGGTCCTGGATCACGACGCGCCGCCCGAGATGCTCGGCGAGGACCTCGGCGATCCCGGCCGGTCCGCGGTCGAGGAGCACCTGTTCGGCGAGGCGTTGCTGGACGATCAACGAGCGGCTCAACTCCGCGTTCGTCTCGGCAAGCACGCGTCCCAGATGGACCTCGTTCTCGTAGCGCCGGGCATGGTCGAGCGCGATCGCTGCATGCCCGGCGAAGGCGGCCAGCAGGTCAGCGTCCTCAGGTCCGAATCGATGGCCGCCCTGGGTGGCGTGGAGATTCAGCGCGCCGATCGCCTGCCCGCGGAACAGCAGCGGCGCACAGATGACCGAACCGAAGTGATATCGCTCGAGCCCCTGGGCGCGGTGCGGGTAGGTCGCGTAGTCGTCGACCCAGATCGCGCGCTTGGCGAGGATCGCCTGCGTCGAGAGTCCCTCGCCGAAGGCCATCTCGAAACCGAGGAGGTCCGTGGGCCGCTGGGACACGGCGACGACCCGCAGGCGATCTCGCTCGCGGTCCCAGAGCAGCATGTCGCCGCTGTCCGCGCGCAACAGGGCGCGTGCATCCTCGACGATGGCCGAGAGGACCGTGTCGAGGTCAAGGGACTCGGTGATGCGCACGGCCGTGGCAAGGAGACGCTCGACCTGCTCGGCACGCCGACGTCCCGTCGCCGCGACGGCATCGTCCGTGATCTTCCCGACGGCGGAGAGCAGCCGCTCGGCGGCGTCACCCGTCAGCCCGGCGGACGCGATCGCATCGCGAAGCACGACCGCGATCGGCTCGGGCGCAGCGTCCAGCGCACCCTCCGGCGACCGCCCCTCGACGGTTGACGCTTGCGCGCGCATCAAGGCGGCATCATACCGCCGACGACGCCCGCGGGCCTATGGTTCGTCGACAGCGTTCGGGGGGTCCTTTCGTGGTCGAACCACATACGACTGGGTTGCGCCGGCTGGTAGCGTCGATGACCCGACCCGATCCCACCGGCCGCTCGCGCGGCCGACACCGGAGGCCAGGTGACCGCTCCGCGACAGGAAACGACCGCACCCGACGTCCTCGTGATCGGCGGCGGGATCGTGGGCGCCGCGTCGGCGTACCACCTGGCGCTTCGCGGGCTATCGGTGACGCTCGTCGAGGCGAACGAGCTCGCCTCTGGCGCGACCGGTCGAAACCTCGGTTACATCTGGCTCCACACGAGACGCGTCGGGCCCGAGGTCGACCTCGTGATGCATCTGCGGAGGGAGCTCGAGGAGCTGCCGGGCGTCTTCGACGACGACTTCGGTCTTCGGACGGAAGGCGGTCTTCTCTACGTCCACACCGAGGCGCAACTCGAGACGCTCCGCGAGTTCGTGGACCAGCGTGCAGGCGGATGGGATCGACGTCCGCCTGATCGACGGTGATGAGGCGCGCTCCCTGGCGCCGATCCTGCCCGACACCGTGATCGGCGCCTCCTATTGTCCGCTCGACGCCCAGATGGAGTCCGACCGCTATGTCCGCGGCTTCGCGAAAGCAGCGGAACGGGCTGGGGCGCGGATCGTCGAGCGGACGAAGGTTCTGTCGCTCGACCGGGAAGGCGACAGGATCGTGCGCGTCGTCACCGACGATGAGACGTACACACCGGGCCACGTGGTCGTCGCGGCCGGGGCGTGGACCCCGGAGCTGCTCCGTACGGTCGGCGTCGACGTCCCGATCCACCCGATGCGGCTGCAGATCGTCCAGACGACGCCGATGGAACGCGGCCTCGGTCCGGTCCTGTACGGGCCGGGCGCGGTCAAGCAGTACAAGATCTTTCGTGATCTCGCGTCGTTCCGCCGCGAGGACTGGCTGAACGAGGCCGAGGACCGCCACGGCAAGGCGCTTCTCGAGGCGGTCTGCCAGCGCGCCGACGGCTCCTACCTGCTCGGGTGCGCGATGGATTACCCGGGCTTCGTCTGGGAGCCGGATCTCGCCGGCGTCGCGCTGCTCACCGAAAGCCTCCCGGCGATCTTCCCGGCACTCCGGCCAGCCAAGTTCGCGCGGGCATGGGCCGGGATCCTGCCGTACACGACCGACAACCTGCCGATCATCGATGCCGTACCGGGCCTCGACGACGTCGTCGTCGCCGCGGGACACGTCTTCGGCAACGCGGCCGGCCCGACGACCGGTCGGATCGTCGCGGATCTCGTCACCGGAGGTGATCCGTTCATGGACATCACGCCGTTCCGTCGCCGATCGGCCCGGACTCCACGACCCCGTCGACACGAGCGTGTGGTGACGATGCAGACCGAGACCCGGTCCGACACCGCCCCGGCGACGACCGCCGATCGGTCGACGCGGCGCATCGCCTTCATCAACCCGTTCGGGACGGCGGCGTTCGACCAGATCATCGAGGAGACGCTGGTCCCGTATGCCGGAGCCGGCACGCACGTCGACGTCATCCACCTCGACGGTGTGCCAGAGAACATCGACTACTACTACCCGAAGCACCTCATGGAGCTGGCGATCTTCCGGGTGGTCCGCCGCCTGGAGAAGGAGGGCTACGACGCGGTCGTCGTCGGCTGCTGCTACGACCCCGGTGTGAAGGTGGCCCGCGAGCTCGTCGACATCCCCGTCGTCGGACCGCTCGAGGCGTCCATGAACCATGCCTCGTACTTCGGTCATCGGTTCACGGTGCTGACCGACCACCGCAAGGCGGTGCCGTGGCTCGAGGACATCGTCCGGTTGCACGGAGCCGCGAACTGCCGCGGCGTCCGCTGCATCGACTGGTACATCACGGACATGATCAAGGACACGTCCGCCGTGGCAGACGATGCCGCCGCCCTGTCGATGAAGTGGCTCGAGGACGATGGGTCCGAGGTCGATCATCCTCGGCTGCACGATCATCGCGGGCTGCCTGGAGCGCGAGATCATGACAACCGGGCGCCACCGCGAGCTGCCGATCCTCAACCCGAACCTGCTCGCGCTCAAGGCCGCCGAGACGCTCGCGGACCTGTACCAGGCGGGCAAGTATTCGATCAGCCGTGCCGGGCAATACCAGCGCCACGAGCAGCACGATCCGGCGGAGGCCGAGGACGTCTGGCGGCGCTGGAAGCTCGTCGACATCGACCATCCCGAGGCCGGCGAGTGACGGTCGCCGCGCACACGGTCGCATCTGTCGCGAGGCGCGTCGCGGGCGACTATCTCGGCCTCACCACAGGCGAGCGTTTCGTCATCGTGGTCGACACGCGGACCGACCGCGAGATCCCCGAGGCGCTCGCTGCGGCGGCCGCGGATCTCGGCGCGGAGGCGTCCGTCATCACGATCGAGCCGCTGGCGCGGAGCGGGGCCGAGCCACCGGCAGGCGCCGCGCTCGCGATGCGTACGGCGGACGCCGTCCTCTGCGCGGCGAGTACCTCGCTCTACCACACCGCCGCCAAGGCCGAGGCGCAGCGGTCAGGCGTACGTGGCGACTTCAACGCCCCCTACCGCGCCGACGCGTGGCGCAACGGCGCGATGACCGCGGACTTCTTCTCGATCCGCAAGCAGGCCGAGCTCCTGGCCGCTCTGTGGCGCGGTGTCCAGGAGGTCCGCGTCACCTCGCCGGCCGGGACGGACCTGCGGGCCGCGGTCACCGGCCGCGAACCTGTCGCATGGCGGACCGGGATCTGCCTCGCCCCCGGCGAGGTGTCGGCGCTGCCCGGCGGCGAGGTGTCGTTGCCACCGCTCGAAGGGACCTCCGAGGGCGTCATCGTCTGGGAGCGCGTCGCGTCCGATCTCGGTGCGCTGGCCGAGCCCGTCCGGATCGAGGTCCACGGGGGTCGCGCCGTCGACATCCAGGGCGGGACCGCGGCAGCCCGCCTGCGCGAGATCGTCGCGACGGTCGCGGACGCCGACAATATCGGCGAGATCGGGATCGGGCTGAACCGCGCCGCGCGGATCGCCGATGAGATCACCGAGGCCAAGAAGGCCTACGGCACGGTGCACATCGCCCTCGGGGACTCGGCCAACGAGTACGGCGGGACCGTCGAATGCGACGTCCACCTCGATGGCCTGGTCATGTCGCCGACGGTCGCCTTCGACGGGCGGGACGTCGTCGTCGACGGGCGGCACGTCTATGCCGGCGGCGTCGATGGCTGACGAGCGCGCGACGTATCCCGGTCCGAAGGCGCGCGCGATCATCGAGCGGATGCGCCAGGTCGAAGGTGCGGGGCCGAGGACCGGCGCGGGCGAGCCGCTCGTCGTCGATCACGCGACGGGCGCGACGCTCGTCGACCCCGACGGGAACCGCTTCACGGACCTGGCCGGCAGCTTCGCCGCCGCCACGATCGGGCACAGCCATCCGGACGTCGTCGCCGCGGTCGCCGCGCAGATCGGCGTCGCCAGCCACGTCTCGACGGCCGCGGTCAGCGAGCAACGGGTCGCGTTCGAGGAGGACCTGCTCGCGATCGTCCCCCGCGAGCCTCGATCGCGTGCTGCTCGGGATCAGCGGCGCCGATGCGAACGACATCGCCGTCCGGCTCGCGCGGAGCCTGACCGGCCGCCGGGAGGTACTCGCGTTCTCGGGAGGCTACTTCGGGCGGGCCGGCGGGGTCGTCGGATTGAACGGCAAGTCGGCGTTTCGCTCGAAGGTCGGCATCGACGCCGATGCCCATTTCCTCCCCTACCCCGACCCGTATCGCTGGCCGGACACGTTCGGGGGCTCGAGCGGGACTGGCGCGGCCGCTCTCGACCTCGTGCGCCTGGCGCTGGAGGACCCGGGGTCGGGGATCGGGCCGCTCGCGGCGATCATCGTCGAGCCGATCCAGGGCAACGGCGGGATCGTCCGACCGCCCGACGGATTCCTCGCCGGGCTTGCGAGCCCTCGCGGACACGCACGGGATCACCCTGATCTTCGACGAGATCCAGTCCGGTTTCGGGCGCTCCGGCCGGTTGTGGGCCTCCGAGCACGACGCGGTCGTCCCCGACCTGATGACGGTCGGCAAGGGCATCGGCGGCGGCCTCGCGCTGTCGGCGGTCGTCGGGCGTGCCGCGCACATGGGCCACTGGGCGCCGGGCACCCACACGTCGACGTTCCTGGGGAACGCCGTGAACCTCGCGGCCGGCCGGGCCGCCATCGCCGTGATGTGTCGCGAACGCCTCTGGGAGCGCTCGGCCGACCTCGGCGACTCGCCTCCTCGAGCGGCTCCGGTCGGGCCTCGACGGCGACCCCGGCGTCGGTGATATCCGCGGCTTCGGTCTCTTCATCGGGATCGAGCTCGTCCGTGACCGCGCGACCAAGGAGCCCGACGGCGAGATGGCCGCGGCGGTGCGAGCCCAGGCGTTCGACGCCGGTGTGATCGTCGCTGCGGCCGGCCGCTACGAACAGGTGGTGAAGATCAGCCCGCCGCTGACCATCGATGAAGGGCTGGCGAACGAGGCGGTCGATGTCGTGATCGACGCCATCCGGAGGAGTCGATGATCGACACGGGCACGCGCACCATCGAGGTTCGCAACTACATCGACGGCGGTTGGCGCGACGCAGGTGGGACGTCGTTCGAGAGCCGCGACCCGGCGACCGGTGAGCTGGTCGCGACGGCTCGTGCGTCGACGACCGAGGACCTGTCGGCGGCGATCGACGCCGCGCGACGTGCGTTCGACGGCACCGATTGGCCGACGACCGCCGGCAAGGCTCGGTCGGCGATCCTGTACGAGCTCGCACGGCTGCTCCGGGAGGAATCGGGTCGCCTGGCGGAGCTCGTCGCCCGCGAGATGGGCAAGCCGATCCGCTACGTCCGGGAGCGAGAGCTCGAGCCTGCGATCGACCGGATCCTGTTCTATGCCGGCGCCGCGCGTCTGATACACGGCGAGGTCACGAGCAGCGCGCCGGGTCACCTCCTGAATTTCGTCATGAAGGAGCCGGTCGGGGTCTGCGGCCTGATCACGCCGTGGAACGACCCGGTCGACCTGCCACTCCGCAAGATCGGGGCGGCGATCGCGACCGGCTGCACGTTCATCCTCAAGCCGGCCAGCGACGCGCCGGCATCGTCGATGGCGATCTTCGAGCTGCTCGACCGGATCGAGGCGTTGCCACCCGGCGTCGCGAATGGAGTCGTCGGCCAGGGCGAGGTCATCGGTGAGGCCCTCGCCGCCGATCCGCGCGTCGACAAGATCTCGTTCACCGGGAGCAGCGAGGTCGGCCGCCGCCTCATGGAGCTCGGGTCTCGCAACTTCAAGCGGGTGGCCATCGAAGGCGGCGGCAAGGCGCCCGTCCTGGTGTTCCCCGATGCCAAGCTGGAGAAGGCCCTCGATGCGGTCGCGGTCGGGATCTTCCTGTACGCCGGCCAATCCTGCACCGCGGGCTCGCGCCTGCTGCTGCATCGCTCGATCCACGACGCGTTCATCGATGGGCTCATGGAACGGGCGCGCGCGCTCAAGGTCGGTTCGCCGCTCGACGAGTCGACGCAGCTCGGCCCGATGGTCTCGTCGCGCCAGCTCGAGCGCGTGCTCGGTTACGTCGAGCGCGGTCGGCGCGAGCAGGCGCGGCTCGTCCTCGGCGGCGAGCGACTCGGTGGCGAGTGGGCCGACGGCTTCTACATGGCGCCGACGATCTTCGATGACGTGCGTCCCGAGATGTCGATCGCGCGCGAGGAGATCTTCGGGCCGGTCCTGTCCGTGCTGACGTTCGACGATGAGGACGAGGCGCTGGCGATCGCGAACGACAACCCGCTGGGGCTCGGCAGCGCGGTCTGGACGAGCGACCTCGACCGGGCGATCCGCCTGGCGCGTCGGCTGCGCGTCGGCGACGTCTGGGTCAACACCCATTACGTGCGGCTGGCCGAGAGCCCGTTCGGTGGCGTCAAGGGCAGCGGCATCGGCCGCGAACTCGGCATGGAAGGGCTCGACGAATACCTCGAATCGAAGCGCGTCTGCATCGACAGCTCCCCGACGTTCCACATCCGCTGACGTGCCGCCACGTCGCCTATCGACCCGTGTGGACCCGGCGCCTCTCCCCCCGCGGCGCCGGGTCCGCATCAACGTCGATGGCCGGTCGATCGAGGCGGCCGAGGGCGAGCCGCTTGCCGTAGCGCTTCTCGCGGCGGGCCGGCCCATCCTGTCGCGGAGCTTCCGGTTCCATCGGCCGCGCGGTCTGATGTGCGACACCGGTCAGTGCGGCTGGTGCGAGTGCGAGGTCGACGGGCGACCGAGCGTCCGCTCGTGCCAGGTCCCCGTGCGCGACGGCCTCGTCGCCCGCAGCGAGCATGCCTGGCCGTCCGCGGATCGCGACCTGTTCGGGCTGCTTGGATGTCGGTTCGCGATTGGTCCCGCCGACCTTCTATCACCATCGGTTCCTGCGCCCGCGGCGACTCCGGAAGCGCTATCTGGACGTGATCCGCGGGTTCGGCGGCCGAGGCCGGCTACCGGTCGCGCGCCCCTCGGCGGCCGCGGTCGCGCGTGGCCGTCGACCTCGAGGTCGATGTGCTCGTCGTGGGCGGGGGCCGATCTGGCGTCGCCGCGGCGGACGAGGCCGCGGACGGCGGCGTCCGCGTCGCGCTGCTGGAAGCGGTCCCCGGTCGCGCGCGCCCGCGTCACCCCGACATCCGGTTCCTCGACGGCGCAACGGCCGTCGGCTGGTACGAGGGCGTCGTGACCGCGATCGACGATTCCACGCTGTGGTCGATCCGCGCCGGAGCGGTCCTCGCCGCGACCGGCACGTACGAGCGGATCCCGACGGTCCGCGGCGCCGATCGCCCGGGTGTGATGGGGGCGCACCGGGCGGTCGATCTCGTCGCACGCCATCGCGTGCTGCCGGGCGAGCGTGCGCTGCTCGTCGGTGATGCTGCCGACCTTGGCGCCGCCGATGCGGCGCTTCGCGACGCCGGGGCCGCGATCGTCGAGCGCGATCCCGACCGCCATCGCTCCGCCGGGTCCTCGGACGACGAAGTGTGACCGGGGCCGTCGTGGTCGGCGAAGACGGCAGGCCCCAGCGGATCGACGTCGACCTCGTGGTCATCGGCGACCGCACACCGAACCTCGACCTCGTCCTGGCGGCCGGGCGCCGCCGTCGAGCGGCGCGACGGCGTCCTCGTCCCGGTGCTGGACGCGGCCGGCCGATCCACGGTGCCGACGCTGTCGGTCGTGGGGTCGGCAGCGGGTCTCGGCGCGCACGCCGCCCCAGCGGGGACACCCGGCCGTGCCCTCGTCTGTTTCTGCGAAGACGTCCACGCAGACGAGATCCGTGCGCAGGTCGCGGCCGGCTACGGCGACCCGGAACTCGTCAAGCGGCGGACCGGCGCCCTGACCGGGCCGTGCCAGGGGAAGTACTGCCTGCAGGCGTTCTGCGCGGTCCTCGGGGACGCAGCGGGACCCGAGGCCGTCAGCGGCGCCCCGACGACCAGTCGGCCACCGCTCCGCCCGATCCGCCTCGGCGACCTCGTGGCGACCGACGACGGCTTCGACACGTGACGCTCCCGGCGACCGCCGATGTCGTCGTCATCGGGGCCGGGATCGCGGGTCTTGGGGCTGCCCGGGAGCTCGAGGCACGCGGAGTCGGGCGGATCGTCGTGGTCGAGCGCGACTACCCAGGGGCGGGCGCGACCGGACGGAACGTCGCGCGCATCCGGCGGATGCAGCTCACCGAGGAGCTGTCACGGGTCGCGATGGCCTGCCAGGACAAGTACGAGCGCATGGGTGGCGAGCTGGGGTCGAACGTCCTGTTCTACCGACTCGGCTACGCCTGGATCCTGTACGAGCAGGACGAGGTCGAGCGGATGCGCGACATCGTCGCGATGCACGAACGGCTCGGCATCCGGAGCGCGCTGCTCTCCGCCGACGAAACGCTGCACCACCTGCCGGTGTTCACCGGAGGCGATCCCGTCGCCGGCTCCGTCCTGAGCGATGACGCGATCGTCCACCACGACGCGGTCGTATGGGCGCATCTCGACCACCTGCCGGCTCCGCAGTCAGCGTCCACCCCCACACCACCGTGACGTGCGATCGAGCACGACGAGTGGCGGGTCCGCGCGGTCGTCACGGATCGCGGCCGGATCGAGACGCCAGTCGTGCTCAACGCGACCGACGGCTGGTCCACGGAGATCAACACCATGGCGGACGTCCGGATGCCGAATCGACCGCGGCGTCGGGAGGTCCTTGTGACGGCGCCGCTCCGACGGACGATCGAGGCGGCGGTGACGTTCTACCGACCGAGCCGAGGGCTGGTTCAATCAGACGCTCCGCGGCGAGGTCGTCATGGGTGCCGTCGATCCGGACGAGCCGGTCGGCGTCAACCAGCGCTCTTCGTGGTCATTCCTTCGCCGGACGGCCGAGCTGATGACCCGCAAGGCACCGGCCCTGCGCGACGTGACGGTGATCCGCCAATGGGGCGGGATGTACGACATCACGCCCGACCACCGACCGATCGTCGGCCCGACCTCGCAGCTCGAGGGCTGGTGGCAGGCGGTCGGCTGGAGCGGCCGCGGGATGCTCCTCGCTCCGTTCCTCACCGAGCTGCTCGCCGAGCACGTCGTGACCGGGACCGCCCCGGAGATGCTCCGGCCGTTCCTGCCCGACCGCTTCAGCGCGACGACGCGAAGTCGAGGGCGACCAGGCCGACTACTACGCGCGCTACTCCTCGGGAGCGGCTGCCTCGGTCGACTGAGCGGCGTCGTCGGCACCGGGCTGCAGCGGCGCGCCCGGGTCGTCGTCGGGGAAGACGACCTCGCGGCCATCGCCGAGACCGGTCAGCCCGCGCAGTGGTCGGGTCTTCTCGACGAGCTCGTGAGCGGGCGGCAGGTTCCGAAAGATCTGCTGGTCGAAGCCGACGAGGATCCCTCCGATCGTCTCGCCGACCGGCCGCCGACGCTGCTTCGTCATGCCGCCGCCGACGCCGGCGCGGTCGCTTCTACGTCGGGGCCCCTCCGCCGGATGGCCAGCGCCGCGAACCCGGCGACGATCGCGATCCAGCCGGCGGCGACGAACGCGGCCGCATAGTCGCCGACGTTCTCGCGGACGACGCCCGCGACCCACGCCGCGATGGCCGCGCCGATCATGTGCGCCGCGAACACCCAGCCGTACACGACACCGACGTTGTGCTGACCGAACCGGTCGGCGACGAGCGCGACGGTCGGCGGGACCGTGGCGATGTAGTCGAGCCCGAACAGGACGGCGAAGGCCGCGATCGACATCGTGTCGTGGATGAACGGCAGGAACAGCAGGCTGACGCCGCGGAAGGCGTAGTAGACGAGCAGTAGCTTGCGCGGGTCGACGCGGTCGGTCAGCCAGCCGCTGGCGATCGTCCCGATGAAGTTGAAGACGCCCATGACCGCGAGGGCCGTCGATGCGGCCACGGGCGTGAACCCGTGGTCGACCGCATGCGGGATGAAGTGCTGGCCGACGAGGCCGTTCGAGGTCGCGCCGCAGATGAAGAACGTGCCCGCGAGGAACCAGAAGTCGGAGGTCCGGACCGCCCCGCGCATCACGCCCCGATCGGGCGGCCGGACGTGATGCGATCTCGCCCTCCTTCGCGCCTCGTGGGCGAGCGCCCACGTCCGCCGGGTCGTCCTTCAGCCAGATGAAGGCAGGGACGAGCAATGCCAGCGCGACGAGCCCGAGGATCACCGCGCCGGCACGCCAGCCGGCGGCGACCGCAAGCCCGGTCAGGAACGGGAAGAACACGAGCTGACCGGCGCTGTTGCTGGCCCCGAAGATCCCGACGACGAGCCCGCGGTCCTTGACGAACCAGCGTGTCGCGACGGTGGGTCCGAGGACGCTCGCGACGAGGCCGGTGCCCAGGCCCGCCAGCACGCCGAACAGCAGGGTCAGCTGCCAGATCTCTCTGCTGAGGCTCGCGGCGATGAGGGATGCACCGCTCATGACGAGGCTCAGGAGGACGACGTTCTTCACCCCGATGCGACCCATCAGCGAACCGCTGATCGGGCCGGCGAGCCCGAAGACGATGAGTCCGGCGGCTGCCGCGAACGAGACGGAAGCCGTCGACCAGCCGGGCTCGCCGGTCATCGACAGGAGGAACGCGCCGGGCGCCGCCCGTACGCCTGCCGTGACGAGCACGACGATCGACGTGACGGCGACGACCACCCACCCGTAGAAGAGCGCGCGGCGCATCAGCGGATGCTACTCGTGGACGGCGGCGTCGAGACCGGCGTCACCAGACCGAGTGCGGTTTTCGGTCCAAAAGGGTCCAGTCGTCGATGCTGGGTGGCGAGCCGCTCGGGTGGGGCGATCCACTCAGGCGGCGTCCAGCCGCCTGAGCGCTTCATCGGCAAGCACCGATCCGATCGCCAATGAGCTCGTGGCGGCTGGTGACGGCGCGTTCCGGACGTGGAGCACGCGCGGACCACCGCTGAAGGCGAAGTCGTCGACGCAACGTGCCGTTGCGGGCGAGCGCCTGCGCACGCACGCCGGAGGGCCCGAACGTGACATGGTCCATGCGCAGGCCCGGCACGTACCGCTGGAGCTGGCCGACGAATGCCGCCTTCGACCAGTCGCGCCAGAGCTCGGCGATCCCGGTCGGGAGGTAGCGGCCGGCGAGGCGGAGGAAACCGCGGTCGGTGAGGGCAGTCAGCAGGTCGCGTGCATCGACGTCCCGGCGGCGGTATCCCTCGCGCGCGAACGCGAGGACCGCGTTGGGGCCGGCGATGACCGACCCGTCGATGCGCTTCGTGAAGTGCACGCCAAGGAATGGGAAGCGCGGATCCGGCACCGGGTAGATGAGGCCGCGCACGAGGACGCTGGCGTCTGTCGAGAGCGTGTAGTAGTCACCGCGGAACGGGACGATCGTCGGACCGCCGATGTCGCCGCTCAGTGCCGCGACTCGATCGGCCTGGAGCCCCGCGCACGCGACGACGATCCGGCTGAGGACATCGCCCCGCCCGGTCGTGACGACGACGCCTGACGAGCGCACGTCGATGGCCGAGACGGCGTGTTCGGTGCGGATGGCTACCCCGGCTGCCCGCAGATCGTCGGCGATGGCGAGCGCGATGCGCCGGAAATCGATGACGCCGGTTCGGGGGCTCCACAGGCCGCGGATGCCAGCCGCGTGCGGTTCGAGCTCCCGGATCCGCTCCTTGCCGACGTCCTCGAGGCCGGGGACGCCGTTCGCGACGGCACGCTCGCGGAGCGCATCCAGCCGGCCGAGCTCCGAGGGGTCGACGGCGACGACCAGCTTGCCCGGATGGTCGATCGGGATGCCGTGTGCCTCCGCGAAGGCCTCGATCTCGGCCTTCCCCTCGCGACACAGCCGAGCCTTGAGCGATCCCGGCTGGTAATACAGCCCGGCGTGGAGCACGCCGCTGTTGTGACCCGACTGGTGGGTCGCGAGCTCGGGCTCCTTCTCCAGGACCGCGATCCTGAGCGCGGGCCGGCGCTGCTGGACGCGCAGCGCCGTCGCAAGCCCGACGATCCCGCCGCCGACGATCGTCACGTCGAACGCGTCGCTCATCCGCTGGTCAGTCCCAGGAGTCGCATCCGGTGGACATTAGCCCGCCACGCGATCGGGGAGCGACCCCACCGCCCGGGCCTGGAGGAGGCGGGCCCGGACGGCGAGGCCGTCGTGGGGAGACGAGGGTGAGTGTGGGGTCGCGTTCAGCCCGACGCTGATCGGGCTGAGCCCGTGGTGGCGGACGGCTGTGGGGACGTGGCGGGCGACGCAGCGTCGGGAATCCCCTGCTCGCGGGGTTGTAATCGACCATCGGCGGCAAGCCCCTGGAAGATCGCGGCCGTGGCACTGATGGCCTCGCGGTAGGGGGTCACCGGGATGTCGCCGAGCTCGGAAAGCCGGGCGTGCTCGATATCGACCGGGAAGGGGAGCGGCGTCGGCTCGAATGTCAGGAGATCGGTCGCGCCCGGAACGGCGGCCTCGATCCCTTGGATCCATGCCTCGATCGATACCGGACTGCCGCCGAGATTGAAGATCCGCGGTCCGACCTTCGCCGAGCGACTCGCCGTGATCAGCGTGCGCGCGACATCCTCGGCGTATTGGAAGAGGGTGCTGCCACCGAACGTGATCCGGTACGGGACCCCGAGCACGGCAGCTGCTATGGCCACGGTCGGACTGCTCGTCATCCCCTGATCGCGCCCTGCGCCGAAGACCGTCATCGGGCGAAGGCCGACGCTGGCGATCCCGGATTCTGCCCAGTACACGCGCGCCGTCCCCTCGTTCGCGAGCTTGTAGACGCCGTAATGGTTGCCGGGATGCGCCTCGGCGTCCTCGCGAAGTCGTCCGGTCTCGACGTCGATATCGCCTGGCGAGAACATCCCGATCGATCCGGCATAGACGACCGGTGCCATGTCGTCGCCGGCATCGACCCGGCGCCGGACCGCCTCGAAGATGTTCGCTGTACCCACGACGTTCACCCGCGCGCCGAGCGGCGGGTCCGCTCGGCAGAAGGGGATCTGCAACGCCGCGAGATGGATCACATGCGTGATGCCATGCTCGGCGATCGACCGCTCGACGGTCGCCAGGTCGGTGATATCGCCCCTGACGAGTGGCAGTGCCGCCAGCTCATCGGGCGTCAGGACCAAACTCAGGCGATGCCGATCGTTCCCGATATCGAAGCCGATGACCGACGCACCGTCCCGAACGAGCTCGCGAACGGTCCACGCCCCGATACACCCGAGCGCACCCGTGACGAGGAAGCGTTCGCCAGTCACGCGACCGCCTCCGCGACCACCCGGCACGTGTTCGCCAGGCGACCGATCCTTTCGATCTCGACCGTGACCCGGTCGCCGTCTCCGAGATAGCGAGGCGGGTCCCGGAAGGCGCCGACACCGCCAGGCGTCCCCGTCGCGATCACATCGCCCGCTTCGAGCGTGAAGGACCTCGAGCAGTAACTGATGATCGCCGCGACGCTGAAGAACATCGATGACGTCCGCGCATCCTGAAGGCGCTCGCCTCCGACGGAACAGGTGATGGCAAGGTCCTGGGGGTCGCCGACCTCGTCAGCCGTGACGAGCGCCGGCCCCATCGGGCAGAAGGTATCCAGGGACTTGCCGCGCACCCATTGGCCATCGCCGAACTGGATGTCTCGCGCCGAGACGTCGTTCAGGCACGTGTAACCGAGCACGTGGTCGAGCGCGTCACCCACTGACACGTTGCGGGCCCTTCGACCGATCACGACCGCGAGCTCCGCCTCGTAGTCGACCTGCCGCGTCAGGGCCGGGTCCCAGCAGACCTCCGCCCCGGGGCCGACCACGGAACTGGGCCACTTGGCGAAGACCAACGGCGCCGCGGGAGGCGCGACCCCTTCCTCGGTGGTGTGGTCGCGATAATTCCGCCCGATCGCAACGATCTTCCCGGGATGCGGCAACGGTGCGAGCAGATCGGCGTCCTCGATCGATCCGCCGCGATCTGAGATCGACCCGTTCGCGGCGGCAGCCTCCAGCGAGCGCAGGGCTCCTACTCCGCCCTCGATCAACGCCGCCATCGTCGCTGGTCCGTCCGGCACGAGGTCAACCGCCGCTAACCACCGCCCCTCGTCGACGACGCCGAGGGCTTCGCCGTGGTCGGTCTGGACCGAGATCAGGCGCACGCACACTCCCGACTGTTCAGTATTCTGTCCGGTGGACCGAGGACTGAACAGTACGATAGCCTGACCGGCGGCGTCAACAGCGCGGCGCACCCATCGAGCGAGAGAGGACGGAGGATCTCGTGCCGTTCGACCCCACCGAACGAGTCCCACTCGGAGACACGGGCCTCGCCTTGACCAGGCTCGGTCTCGGCGCTGCCTCGATCGGAGGGCTCTTCACGCCCGTCGACGACGAGGAGGCGCTCGCAACGATCGATCGCGCCTGGCAACTGGGCGTCCGGACGTTCGATGTCGCGCCACTGTACGGCTACGGGACCGGTGAACGGCGGCTCGGCCGCGCCCTCGCGGCCCACCCGCGCCATTCCTACGTCCTTTCGACGAAGGTCGGCCGCCTGATCCGACCAGCCGACGGGATCCCGGCCGATGCCGATATCGATCGCCAGGCGCTTGGCGGCACGGAGGACGCGTTCTACGCCCGCCCGGGACCGGTCCGGCTCCTGTTCGATTACTCAGCCGACGGTGTCCGTCGCTCGATCGAGGAGAGCCTCGAACGACTCGGCGTCGGGCGCATCGACATCGCCCTGATCCACGACCCCGATGACCACTGGGAGCAGGCGATCGGGCAGGCGTGGCCGGCGCTGGCCCGGATGCGCGAGGAGGGGATGATCCGGGCTGTCGGCGCAGGGATGAACCAGTCGGCGATGTTGACCCGCTTCGCAGAAGAGGGCGACTTCGATGTCTTTCTCGTCGCCGGCAGGTACACCCTCCTCGACCAGACGGCCTTGATGGATCTGCTGCCCGTCTGCGAACGACGCGGTATCGGCCTCCTGGTCGGAGGGGTGATGAACAGCGGCGTCCTCGCGAACCCCGGACCTGACGCCCAATTCGACTATCTGCCCGCACCGCGCGAGATCATCGACCGGGCGCGGCGGATCGCGAGCGTCTGTGCGCGACACGACGTCCCCGTCCGTGACGCCGCGATCCAGTTCCCGTTGGCTCATCCTGCGGTCGTCTCGCTCATCGCGGGCGTCCGACGGATCGATCACATCGATGAATATCCGGCGGCGATGCGGCGTGATATCCCCGCGAAGCTCTGGGACGACTTGCGCTCGGAGGGCTTGATCGTCGCCGGGGCGCCAGTCCCCAGCCGACCCCGATCGAACCCGAATGATCATCGACGCCCATCACCACCTCTGGGAACCCTCCGTCGGGGACTACCCATGGCTGACCGATGAGCTCGCGGTCATCAGGCGGCGTTTCGGCCCGGACGACCTCGCTCCCCTCCTGCGAGAGACCCAGGTCGCGGGGACGATCCTGGTGCAGACGCGCTCGAGCGTCGACGAGACGCGGGAGTTCCTGGCGACCGCTGCAGCCACGCCGTTCATCCGAGGCGTCGTGGGCTGGGTCGACCTGACGGATCCGGCGATCGGAGACGTGGTCACGGCGCTGCGAGCTGATCCGGGCGGCGATCGGCTGGTCGGGATCCGTCACCAGGTCCACGACGAGCCCGACCCCGAATGGCTCACTCGCGATGATGTGCGACGGGGGATCGCGGCGGTCGCGGATGCCGACCTTGCATATGACCTGCTCGTCCGTTCACGCGAGTTGCCGGCCGCGCGTGCGCTCGTCGCGTCGATGCCCGATGCGCGTTTCGTCGTCGATCACCTGGCGAAGCCACCGATCCGAACCGGCGCGCTCCAGCCGTGGGCCGACCTCGTCAGCGCATGGGCGGACCTGCCGAATGCGGCCTGGAAGCTCAGCGGCCTCGTTACGGAGGCCGACTGGGAGGACTGGACACCAGATGATCTGGTGCCCTATGTCGACCACGCCCTCAGCACCCTCGGGCCGGATCGGCTGATCTTCGGGTCGGACTGGCCGGTGTGCACGCTCGCGGCGTCATATGCCCAGGTCGTCGAGGCGGCTCGGCTGGTGACTGGCCGGTGCAGCGACGCGGAGCGCGACGCGATCTTCGCGGGGAACGCGCAGCGGGTCTACTGGCCCGGATCGGCGATCACCGGCCGAGACGGATGACCGGCGCGGAGTGGATCCGATAGCCGGTCGGCCAGGCGATGGAGATCGTCGATCAACAGGGGGATCCGCTCATCCGTCGCGCGTGCCTTGAGCAACGTGATGCTCGCCGCGTACGGCCCTTCCCACGGGCGGCGCCCCGGGATCATCACGCCGAAGCACACGACCCCTTCGACGGTCTCTTCGTCGTCCATCGCATAACCGCGCTCGCGCACGACCTGAAGGTCATCGAGCAGGGCGTCCACCGTCGCGAGCGAGTGGATCGTCATCACCGGCAGTTCGGAGATGCCGGCAAGGCGCTCCTGGAGATCCCCGTCGGCGAGTGAGGCGAGCGCTGCCTTGCCGGTCGCGGTGACCGTCGCCGGGAGGCGCCGCCCGATCTGCGACGTCAGGCGGACAGGCTGGCGGCCGTCATGTCGTGCCAGATAGGTCATCTCGACCCCGTCGAGCACGGCGAGCTGGATCGTCTCCTCCGACGCTGTCGGCAGGAGCTGCGCCGCCTCATAGAATTCCTGCACCAGGTCGACTGACGCGAGGTAGGCACCGCCGAGTTCCGCGAGTTTCCGCCCGAGTGCGAACCCGGTCCCGATCCGGCGCACCAGTCCGAGATCGGCCAAGGCGTTGCAGATGTTGGCGATCGACGACTTCGGGAGGCCGAGCCGGCGAGCGAGTTCGCTCGGTCCAGCTGCCTGGCCCCCGTTCTCCGCGAGTAGGTCCAGGATCGCGCCCGCACGCGTCACCGCCGGAGCGAGGGACTCGCTCTCGACAGACTCATCGATCACTCGTGCGGCATCAGTCATGCCTGTGCGTCTCCTCGCGGCGGCGGACCGGCGCGGCCAGCATGCTGAACCGCGTGCGATATCTTGACTTTACCGTGTCCGTCGGCATACTGGCCAGCATACCGCCAGCTGTTCAGTATGCTGGACATCGCGCGGCGGATGTCAAGAGGAGGGTCTCACGCAGTGTCGCGGTACCGCTTGGTCGCGGCAGCGATCATCCCGATTCTCGTCCTGACGGCATGTAACGCCGCGAGCCCGACGCCACTACCGTCGTCGGCGGCCCCGTCAGTCGAGACCTCACCCTCGGCGTCGGCCTCTGCCGAGGCGACGCCCGCTGCTTCGCAAGGGACGAAGTTCAAGGGCATCAGCGTCAACCTCCTGACGTTCAATGGGCCGCAGGTGGCTGAGCCACTGCAGCGGCGCGCGCCGGATTGGGAACAGCTGACCGGCGGCCACGTCAACGTCGTCGCGGTCGGCTTCCAGACGATCTACGACAAGGCCCTGCTGGATGCGTCCACGAAGACCAACTCGTTCGACGGGTACGTCTTCGACCCCCAGTGGCTCGGCGATTTCGTCGGCCCTGGCTATCTCCTGGATCTGTCGGATCGCGTCAAGGCAGACACGCAGCTGCAGTGGGACGACATCGGCGCCTTCTTCCGCGATTTCAACGCGACCTACAACGGCAAGGTCTACACGATCCCGCTCGATGGCGACTTCCACATGGTCTATTACCGGTCAGACCTGCTCCAGAAGGACGGCCTGAAGCCACCGGCGACCTGGGACGATTACATGACGATCGCCACCAAGTACAACGGCCAGGACCTCAATGGGGACAATGAGCCCGACTATGGCTCGTGCATCGCGAAGAAGAAGGGTGCGCAGAGCTACTGGTGGATCATCTCGATCGCCGGTGGCCTGCTCCAAGCCAAGGGGACGAACGACGGCGCCTTCTTCGACACCTCGAACATGAACCCGCTGTTCGGCCAGAACGAAGCGATGGACAAGGCGCTCGACATGTACGCCAAGACCGCGACGGTCGGCCCGCCCGATGAGCTGAATATGGACGTCGGCGGGACGCGCGGCCTGTTCACCACCGGCCGGTGTGCCCTGTCGATGGACTGGGGCGACATCGGGACGCTGGCGCCCGGCACCTACGCCCAGGACAAGACCGGCGCGACGATCACGCCGGGTTGGAAGCAGGTCCTCGATCGGGCGAGCGGCAAGCTCGTCGCATGCGACGCCAACACCTGCCCCAACGCCGTGGATGGAGTGAACTACGCGCCATTCGCCTCGTTTGGCGGATGGTCCGGCGCGATCAACGCCGCATCACCGAAGGCGAACCAGGACGCCTTGTACGATTTCCTGTCGTACATGAGCGCCCCAGCACAGTCCGGGATCGATGTGACACTCGGCAAGACGGGGTACAACCCGTATCGCACATCGCACTTCTCGAACACCCAGCCGTGGCTCGATGCGGGCCTGAGCCAGGCGGCCGCGGAGAACTACCTCGGCGCCATCAAGTCCAGCCTTGAGAACAAGAATATGGTGCTCGACATGCGGATCCCGCTGACGAAGCGCTATCAGCAGGACGTCCTCGACACCGCGGTATCGCAGTACCTCGCAGGCGAGCTCGATGCCGCCGCGACGGAGCAGGCCATCGCCGATGGTTGGAATGCGATCACCGACGAGGCCGGGAAGGACGCCCAACTCGCCGCGTACGTCGCCAGCCTTGGCGTCCAGCGGTAGCTCCGTTACCGCCGACCCCGAGAGCCTGACCGTCAACGGTCAGGCGCCCGCCACTCGTCCACCGCGCCGAGCGATCGCATCGCTCGGCGCGTGGCGTTCCGAGGGCGCGGCCAGATGGCTGTTCATCTGGCCCACCGTCCTGTTCATCCTCGTGCTCTCGCTCTTCCCGCTCGTCGCCTCGCTCGCTCTCTCCCTGTCGAAGCTGGCCTTCCGCCAGGGCGGGGTCGACCTCAAGTTCGTCGGTCTCGCGAACTACCAGCAGCTGCTCGTCGGGCTCGAGCGCAGCCACTTCCTCGGTGTCCTGAAGTCCCCCTCGCCGCTCGGGTGGGCGATCCTGGCCGGGACGATCCTCCTGACCGGCTACGCCTGGACGCGCGCTGTGCGGAGTGGACGCTACGGACCCTTCGGCTTGGTGCTGCGCCTGATGGCCGGCGTGCTGCTGGTCGGCTTCGTGTGGCTGCTCGTCCAGGCGCTGGTGAGCGAAGGCGGGCGGCCCGGCTCGCTGATCGTCACGCTGATCTTCGTCTTCGTCGGGATCGGTTTGCAGTACATCCTGGGTCTCGGCCTCGCGCTGCTGGCGACCCAGCACGTTCCGGGTCGGCGCTTCTTCCGGATCGTGTTCCTCATCCCATTGACGATCACCCCGGTCGGCGTCGGCTACATGTTCCTGATGCTCACGGATACCTCCAAGGGACCCCTCGAGCCGTTGTGGGTGGCGCTCGGGTTGCGCAACTTCACCTGGGTGACGGATCCCTGGCTGGCGCGGGCCGCGGTGATCATCGGCGACACGTGGCAGTGGACGCCGTTCGTCTTCATCGTGCTGCTGGCGGCGCTCGAGAGCCTGGATCAGGAGGTGCGCGAGGCGGCCCTCGCCGACGGGGCGAGCCGGTGGCAGGCGTTCCGCCACATCACCTTCCCCGCGCTCCTGCCGGTCACGACGACGATCATCCTCATCCGGCTGATCGAGGGGTTCAAGATCATCGACATGCCAAACATCCTGCTCGGTGGCGGGCCGGGCACGGCCACGCAGTCGATGACGCTCCAGGCGTGGATCGACTGGAACACGCTCAATCTCGGCCGATCGGCTGCGGTCGCGTATCTGCTATTGATCCTGGTCACGGTCGTCGCGACGGTCTACGTGAACCTCGTGCGACGCCAGGTGACGGAAGCGGCATGAGCAACCCGTTCCGGCGTCGATCCGCGACAGACCTGTCGGTCCCGGCGAAGGTTGCCGCGTTCGGACTGCTCGTGGCCTGGTCGGTCGTCGTGCTGTTCCCGATCTACTGGCTCATCGTCACCTCGTTCAAGCGGCCGTATGACGTCGACAAGGGGCCGTTCTACATCCCGTTCGTGGACTTCCAGCCGACGCTCGATGCCTGGCGGTACATCCTCGTCGAGCTCGGCAACGACACGCTGCGTCCGTACATCAACACCGTCATCGTCGGGCTCACGAGCTCGGCGATCGCCCTGATCATGGGATCGTTCACCGCATACGCCCTGGTCCGGTTCACGTACCGGCCGAAGCTCGGGCTGATCGGGGTCGCGATCGGCTCGATCGGACTCGCGTTCGTGACGATCGCGCTGGGCGTGCCCGTCCCGGTGGCGGTCGCGGCCGCGATAGGTGTCTTCATCCTGCTTGCACAGACGATCGGCCGGCGGTTCCGTCGCTCGTTGGGGAACAGCGATATCGCGTTTTGGCTGATCTCCCAGCGGATCCTGCCGCCGATCGCCATCGCGATCCCGCTCTACGTGCTCTTCCAGCAGGTCGGGATGCTGGACAGCCTCGCCGCCCTGATCATCACGTACGTCGCTGCGAACCTGCCGATCGTGGTCTGGCTCATGCGCGAATACTTCGCGTCACTACCACGGGAGCTCGAAGAGTCCGCAGCCGTCGATGGAGCGTCCGTCTACCAGATCGTGCGCTCGATCGTGTTGCCCATCTCCGTCCCGGGCCTGGTCGCCACGTTCCTGATCGTGCTGATCTTCGCGTGGAACGAATTCCTGATCGCGCTGGTCCTGACCAGCGCAAACGCGCAGACCATGCCGCTCCAGGTCGCCGCACAGAATGCGACCCGCGGCCCCCAGTGGTGGGCGATGTCCGTCCTGATCATCATCATGATCGCGCCGGTCGTCGCCATGGCGATCGCCCTGGAGCGGTTCATCACCCGCGGCATCCTTGTCGGCGCGCTGAAGGGCTAGATGGGCACGATCACCGAGCTCGAGGTCATCGACGTCCGCTTCCCGACGTCGCGCAACCTCGACGGCTCGGACGCGATGAACCCCGATCCCGACTACTCGGCCGCGTACGTGATCGTCCGGACCGATGCTGACGATGGACTCGAAGGTCATGGCTTCACGTTCACGATCGGCCGCGGTACGGAGGTCGTCGTGGCGGGTGTCGACGCACTCCGGCCGCTCGTCCTCGGCCGCTCGACGGAAGAGCTGTTCGGCGACATGGGCGCCTTTTGGCGCGATCTCGTCGGCGACAGCCAGCTGCGCTGGATCGGTCCGGAGAAGGGCGTGATCCATCTCGCGACCGCCGCGGTCGTCAACGCGGTATGGGACTTGTTAGCGAAGGCCGCGGGCAAACCGTTGTGGAAGCTCGTCTGCGACATGACGCCCGAGGAGATCGTCGAGCTGATCGACTTCCGGTACATCTCCGACGCGCTCCCGCCGCGTCGCGCGCTCGAGCGACTCAGCAGCCTCGTGCCCGGCCGCGCGGAGCGTGAGGCAGAGCTCCGGCGGGACGGCTATCCGGCCTACACGACGTCCGTGGGCTGGCTCGGCTACGACGACGACAAGATCCGGCGGCTGTGCCGCGAGGCGTTGGCCGAGGGCTGGACCAGCTTCAAGCTGAAGGTCGGCGCGGATCTCGACGACGACCGGCGGCGCGCGCGCATCGTCCGCGCGGAGATCGGGCCCGACGCGATGATGGCGATCGACGCCAACCAGCGCTGGGACGTCGACGAGGCGATCGCCTGGGTGAACGCTCTGGCCGAGTTCGACCCCTATTGGATCGAGGAGCCGACGAGCCCCGACGACATCCTCGGTCACGCGGCCGTCGCCCGGGGTGTCGCCCCGGTGCGCGTGGCGACCGGCGAACACGTCCAGAACCGCGTCATGTTCAAGCAGCTCTTGCAGGCCGACGCCATATCGATCTGTCAGATCGATGCGGCGCGCCTCGGCGGGGTCAACGAAGTCCTGGCCGTGCTGCTGATGGCCGCGGAGTTCGGTGTCCCCGTCTGTCCCCATGCCGGGGGCGTGGGTCTGTGCGAGCTCGTCCAGCACCTGTCGGCGATCGATTACATCGCGATCAGCGGCTCGCTCGAGGGTCGGGTGATCGAATATGTCGACCACCTGCACGAGCATTTCGTCGATCCCGTCGAGATCCGCGACGCCCGCTATGTGATCCCCTCTCGACCCGGCTACAGCGCGGAGATGCTTCCGGCCTCGCTCTCCCGCTTCCGTTTCCCCGACGGCGATGAGTGGCAGGCCATCCGCGCCGAGGTCGCCGCGTCGGGTCGATGAAGCCACGGCGGTTCGGCCAGCGCATCGATGTCCGGCCGGACCGGATCGACGATTACGAGCGTCTCCATGCCGACCCGTGGCCCGGCGTGCTCGAGCAGATCCGCCGTTCCAACATCCGGAACTACACGATCTTCCGCGACGGGTCGGATCTGTTCGCCTACTTCGAGTACAGCGGTGAGGACTTCGAGGCCGACATGGCGGCGATGGCAGCGGACCCGGAGACCCAGCGCTGGTGGGCGCTGACGGACGCCATGCAGGAGCCGCGCCCCGACCGGGATCCCGGGACCTGGTGGAAGACCCTCAGGGAGGTCTTCCACACCGACTGACGGCTAGAGCAGCTCCCCGTGGGCCGACCCGGTCGGCTCGCCCTCGCGCGGGCGCGGCTCCTCGCCCGGTCCGTACTCCGTCGCGGCCTCGCCGTTCCCTGATTCGAGCACGCGGAGCGGCGCCCCGGCCGTGCCCTCGATCGCGCCGACGCCGAACGGCACCCACTTGGACGGGTCCTGGAGGCGGTGCGCTTCGGTGTTGCCGCGCGAGTGGATCTCCTGGAAGCCCTTCGGCTCGATCCACATGCGCTCGCCTTCGAGCAGACCGAGGACGCCGGACTGGCCCGGCTCCGGTCGCTCGTGCTGGCAGTACGCACACGCGGCGACATCGTGCTTGCGGTAGGTATCGGGCTCCTCGTAGGTCGTGATGTAGCCCTCGTAGTTGCGCAGCACGACCTTGTGGTCGGAGTACGAGATCAGGTAGTTCGGCATGACCGGGATCTTGCCGCCACCACCGGGCGCGTCGATGACGTAGGTCGGTACGGCGTAGCCGGAGGTGTGGCCGCGGAGCCCCTCGATGATCTCGAGCCCCTTCCCGACCGGCGTCCGGAAGTGGCCCGATCCCTCCACGAGGTCGCACTGGTAGAGGTAGTACGGCCGGATCCGGTTCGCGACGAGCTGGTGGACGAGGGCGCGCTGGATGTGGACGCAGTCGTTGACCCCGGCGAGCAACACGCTCTGGTTGCCGACCGGCAGCCCCGCCTTGGTCAGCTTGTCGACCGCGCGCGAGACCTCCGGGGTGATCTCGTTGGGGTGGTTGAAGTGGAGGTTGATCCACAGCGGGTGGTACTTCTCGAGCATCTCGCACAGCTCGTCGTCGATGCGCTGCGGCAGGAAGACCGGCACACGCGACCCGATGCGGATGATCTCGATGTGCGGGATCTCGCGGAGTCCGCGCAGGATCGACTCGAAGAGCTTGGGTGCGAGGGTCAGCCCGTCACCGCCGGAGATCAGGACATCGCGGACCTGCGGGGTGCGGCGCAGGTACTCGAGCTGTGCCTCGTGCTCGCGGCGGTTGAAGTTCTGCGTGGGGTCACCGACGATGCGCGACCGGGTGCAATAGCGGCAATAGGACGCGCACTGCGTGGTCACGAGCATCAGGACCCGGTCCGGGTAGCGGTGGACGAGGCCCGGGACCGGCGAGTGGCGGTCCTCGGCAAGCGAGTCCTCCATCATCGCCGTGAACGCTTCCTGCTCGCGACCGGTCGGGATGACCTGGCGGCGGATCGGATCGTTCGGGTCCTTGGGGTCGATCAGGCTGATGAAGTACGGCGTGATGTCGACCCGGAACTTGTCCGTCGCCGACAGGCCCTCGCGTTCCTCATCGGTCAGCTCGAGGATCCGCTCGATCTCCTCGAGGTCGTTGACCCGATTCGACAGCTGCCATCGCCAGTCGTTCCACTTCTCGTCGGGGACGTCGTCGTAGATCGGCGCGCGGCGACTGACGGCAGGGCTTGCCGTCGGCGCCCAGGGCGCGCGCGGGATCCGCCAGGTTGACGAACGGCGTTTCCGCCGCTCGCTGGGCCTCCTGGTGCGCGACCGCGGTCTTGATCTCCTGGGCGTCCAAGCGGTTCCGACCTCCGACGATCGAGGGCAGCTGATGCATAGAGTCTATGCAGTCTGCAAGTCGCCGGATGATAGCGTCGAGGTACTACCCGGTCCAGCGTCAGTCCCGGATCGCGCCTATCAGATCGGTATAGCGGTCGGTCCACGGGCGCCGCCCGTCCGCGTTCGCGGTGGCCCACCGATCGCCGGCGACGAGGTCAGCGAGGTCGGAATACGACCTGCCGACGATCACCCATTGCGACGGGTCGGCGAGGTCGGTCAGCTCGGCGGCCGGGTAGTCGGTGCCGATGATCGAGACGAACCCATTGGCCCTGGCCGCCGCCGCGACGATCGGCTCGAGGTCGAGGAAGCGGTTCGAGATGTGCACCGCGATCACGCCGCCCGGCGCCACCGTCCGCATCGCCGTCGCCATCGATTCGACCGTGAGGAGGTGGACAGGGACCGCGTCGGACGAGAACGCGTCGAGGACGAGCAGGTCGTAGGCGCCGTCGGGCGCCGACTCGAGGCCGAGCCGGCCGTCCTCGACCGCGACCTCGATCGATGCCGAGGAGTCGGCGAGGAAGGTGAAACTCGCCGGGTCGCGTGCGATCGATACGACCGTCGGGTCGATCTCGAAGAACTGGTACGTGTCGCCGGGCCGGCCATAGGCGGCGATCGCGCCTGCGCCGAGCCCGACCGCCCCGACACGCATCGTCGCGTGCTCCTGCTGGAGCGACGCGATGACTTCGCCGAGCGGCCCGGCGCGGTGGTAGTAGCTGAGTGGCTCGCCCGCGTACGGGCCGAGGAACGTCTCGCGGCCGTGGATCGTCGTCCCGGAGTAGAGGATGTGCAGGTCGGGTGTCGGTGCCGCGACCCGGTACACCCCGTAGAAGCTGCGGTCGACCCGGATCGTCCCGGGCGGGCCCATGACCGCGACGGCGACCGCGAGCCCGAGTCCGACGACCGCGGGAGCGGTCAGGAGGCGCCCCCGACCATGTGGCGTCGCCAGCACGACGGCGGCCGCGAGCACCAAAAGGCCTTCGAGGGGCACCGCGAACACGAGCGGTGCGACGATCCCGGCCGCGGCCCCGCCCAGGGCACCGCCGAGGGCGACGAGCAGCGCATAGCCGGTGAGGTATCGCGGAGGCGGGCGATCGGCGGCCAGACGCCCGTGGAGCGCAAGCCCCGCCGCACCGAGGGTCCCGAGCAGCAGCGCGATCGACACGCCGATCGGAGGCGTGATCACACCGAGCTTCCGGAGGGCGACGGCGAGCGCCAAGGGGATCAGTGCGCAGTGCCGCAGCGCGTGGCCCGATGGGCCTCGCTCGCGCGTAGGCGAGGATCAGCGTCGCCAGATACACGACGAGCGGCCCGACCCACAGTAGTGGGACCGCGGCGATGTCGGTCGAGATGTCCGTCGTCACGCCGATCAGCAGCGCCGCCGGGAGCCCGGCCAGAACCACCCAGGAGATCCGGCGGCGCGACGTGGGCGCTGGCTCCTGGACGCCGACCGCCACATCGAGCAGTCGACCCTTGCGCGCGACGACGACCCCGGCCGCCACCGTCAAGGCCACGAACGCCGCGAACCCGATCGACCACCAGCGCGCCTGATCGGGCAGGTCCAGGTTCGGCTCGACCAGTGTCGGGTACGCGACGAGACCGATGAGGCTGCCGAGGTTCGACGCGGCGAAGAGGCGGTAGGGCTCGATGCCGCCCGGCAGTGCGGCGAACCAGCGTTGGGTCGTCGGGCTCGCACTCGAAAGCGCGAAGAACGGCAGCCCGACGATGGCAGTGAGGACAAGGATCAGCCACAACGCAGTCGGTGCGGACGCGGGCGCCGTGGCAAAGGACGGGACGGCGAGGGGTCCCGAGAGCAGGACGACAAGCGCGATGACGACGAGCGCCACCTGGGCGACGACGTGCCGCCGAAGCTGGAGTCGGGTCGACGTTACGTGCGCCCACGTGTACCCGAAGAGCAGGACCGACTGGAAGAAGACGAGCGCGGTCGTCCACACGGCACTCGTCCCGCCGTACGTCGGCAACAGCGAGCGAGCGACCAGTGGTTCGACGAGGAACGCGAGCGCCGCCGCGAGGAATGCGACGGCGACGTAGAGCGCGGTCTCCGGCAGGGAGACCGTCTCGGCTATTCCCCGATCACCGCCCAGAGCAACCCCATCATGATGAAGAAGCCGCTGAACAAGGCGATCAGGCCGAGGCCGCCGTACGGCGTGCTGGCTCCCACGTGCGGCACGAGCTGGAGGACGATCCCGAAGCCGATCGCCCAGACGATGAACAGGAACGTGAAGAGGAACTTCGCGTTCGTGTTGGTGACGCGGCGGACCCAGCGGGCGCCACCTTCGCTCGACAGCGCGGCCTTGAGGATGATGACGATCATCAGCGTGACGACGGCGGCACTGATCCCGAACGGGATCGGCTGCTGGAAGGCCACCAGGAAGAGCTGCATCGCTCGGCGATGCTAGCAGACGGCACGATCACGGATGCGCTGCTGCCATCGGGGGCGAGGACCCCGAATCCGGCCGCCGCATACGATGAGCCCGATGGGCCCCTTCGATCGTCTCGGCCGGTTCGTCGTGCGCCACGCGCGGCTCGTCGTCGCGGCGTGGGCGGTGCTGATCGTCGTCGCGTTGCCGTTCGCGCCGCAGGCCCCGGCAGCGCTCCGCGCGGGCGGTTTCATCCGTGACGACCTCGAATCGGCGCGGGCCAAGGCACTCCTCGAGCAGGAGCTGGGCTCGCCACCCTCGGCGCTCGTCATCGCGTTCCACAGCGATCAGTTCGCGGCAGGCATGCCCGCGTTCGAGACGGCCGCCGCGTCGGCGATGCGCGACATCCCGAGCGCTCCGCACGTCGTCCGCGTCCTCTCGCATCTGGTCCAGCCCCGCCAGATCTCGGCGGACGGCCATACCGCGTATGACATCGTCTTCCTCGACCTGCCGGCCGACGACTCCCCCGACGCACTGCCGATCCTGCGCGACCGGCTCGGCCAGGCGCCGGGGCTGACGGTCGAGCTCGCGGGCGGCCCCGCCTTCTACGGCGATGTGCAGCACGTCAGCGAGCGGGACCTCCAGCGCAGCGAGGTCATCTCGCTCCCGCTCGCCGCCCTCGCGCTGCTGATCGTGTTCGGGTCGCTCGTCGCTGCAGGCGTCCCGCTCGTCGTCGGCGGGTCGAGCGTCCTCGTCGCTCTGGCCGCCATCTTCGTCGTGGCCCAGTTCACGCCCATGAGCATCTTCGTGCTCAACCTCGCAACGTTGCTCGGGCTCGGGCTCGGCGTCGACTACTCGCTGCTCATCACGAGCCGTTTCCGGGAAGAGCTGTCGAAACGCCCGGTGGGAGATGGCGACCGCGTCGAAGAAGCGGTGCGGATCACGGTCGCGACAGCCGGACGGGCGATCTTCTTCAGCGGCCTGACCGTGCTGCTCGGGCTGCTCGGCCTCGTTCTCTTCGAGTTCATGATCCTGCGCTCCGTCGGCATCGCCGGCGCGATCGTCGTCGGCTTCGCCGTCGCGTCCGCGCTGACGCTCCTCCCGGCGCTCCTGACTCTGTTCGGGGGCCACCTTGACCGCTACGCGATCCGGCAGGTCAAGGCGCGACCGGAGGCCGAGGGTCCATGGGCCCGGCTCGCCCGATGGGTCATGCGCCGACCGGTCGCGGTGCTCATCCCCACCTTGGCGTTCCTGTTGCTGCTCGGCTCCCCGTTCCTCCACGTGCGCTTCAACTCTCCGGACGCGAGCATCCTCCCGCCGGACGTCCCATCCCGCGCGGCGTTCGATCGACTGCGTGACGCGTTCGGCGAGGGCGAGTTCGCCCCCATCGCGATCGCGATCCGGACGGACGGACCTGCGACCGGCGCCGCGAACCTCGCCGCGCTCTACGACTACTCGCGGAGGATCGCGGCGGATCCTCGCGTGACGCGCGTCGACAGCCTCGTGAACGTCGATCCGCGGATGACCCTCGCTCAGTACCAGCTCCTGTACGCCGACCCGAACGGACCACGCGACCGCTTCACCGCGACGGTGCTGGCCGCCACGACCCGCGCGGACCTCACCGCGTTCACGATCACCACGCCGTTCGGCCCGAACCGCGAGGAGGGGCGCGCCCTCGTGCGCGATCTCCGATCTGGATCCGGTCCGCTCGCGCCACCGGCCGGGACCGCCATCCTCGTCGGCGGAGGCGCAGCGGATGTGTCGGATGTCGTCGATGGGGTGGCCGCCGACTTCCCGCGCACCGCCGCGTTCATCATCGTGACGACGTACCTGGTGCTGTTCGCCCTGCTGCGGTCGGTCGTGCTCCCGGCCAAGGCACTGTTGATGAATGCGTTGTCGATCACCGCGAGCTTCGGTGCGCTCGTGTGGATCTTCCAGGACGGCAACCTCTCGGCGCTGCTCGGCTTCCAGCCGGTCGGGTTCGTCGAGACCACCCAACCGGTGATCCTGTTCTGCGTCCTGTTCGGACTGTCGATGGATTACGAGGTCTTCCTGCTGTCGCGGATGAAAGAGGTCTGGGACACGACGGGCGACAACACCGAGGCCGTGGCGCGTGGCCTCGAGCGCAGCGGGCGGATCGTGACCTCTGCGGCGCTCATCGTGGTCGTCGTGGCCGGTTCGTTCGCGTTCGCCGACATCGTCCTGATCAAGGCGCTGGGCCTCGGCGTGGCGATCGCCGTGGCCCTCGATGCGACGGTCGTCCGGGCGTTGCTGGTGCCGGCGACCATGCGCCTGCTGGGTCGCTGGAACTGGTGGATGCCGGCATCGCTCGAGCGGTTCGTCGCGAACCGGTTGCCCGCGTCCGAGGCCGAGGCGGAAGCCGCGGCGGCACGATGAGGCGGCTAGTCGCATTCGGGCTCGCGGTCATGCTCGTCGCTGCGTGCTCGCCGAACGGCGGGCCGATCCTGGCCAACGCGCCGGCGCCTCGACCGTCGATCCCGCCGCCGACAACGCCCCCCGCCACCGCACACGACCCGATGCCCATCGAGCTGCCGAGGGACGATGGACCGCACGACCGACTGACCGAGTGGTGGTATTACACCGGCCACCTGGTCACGACGGGCCCGCAGGCGTCAGCGGTCAGGCGCACGTTCGGCTTCGAGTTCGTGATCTTCCGCGCCGAGCGCGGCGCCTACCCGACGACCTGGGCGTCGCACCTCGCCATCACGGACGAGACCGGGCAGGCCTTCCATTTCGCGCAACGCCTCGAGGTCGGGCCGGCGGTGGACCGGTCACCACGTGACGACGCCGGCGTGCCGACGGGCTTCGACCTGGCGCTCACCGGTCTGGACCCGACGGACCCGTCGACCGTCGGTCGCCCGGCCTGGTCGATGGCCGGGTCGGACGGGACCGACCGACTGACCGCCGCGATCGACGCGGCGGAGGCGACGGCCCAGGGCACCCGTCCCGATGGGCCTGGATCTCCGCCTCGCTGCTCGAAAGCCACCGGCCCTCCACGACCGTGACGGCTGGATCGACTTCGGGCCCGGTGGCGGCTCGTACTACTACTCCCGAACGGACATGGCCGCACGCGGGACGCTCAAGCTCGATAACACGACGTTCCAGGTCGACGGCACGGCGTGGTTCGACCACCAGTGGGGCGACTTCATCAGCGTCGGCGGTGGCGGCTGGGACTGGTTCGCGGTCAACCTCGACGACGGCACCGACCTGACGCTGTCGCTCGTCCGCGACGCCGATGGCAGCTATCCGCTGATCTACGGCACCCTGGTCCGCCCGAACGGCACCACCGAGCACCTCGACCGCGACGCATTCACCGTCGACGTCACCGGGACGTGGACGAGCCCGTCGACGGGTGCGACCTACCCTGCTGGGTGGTCGATCCACCTGCCCGACGACAAGCTCACGATCGACCTTGCCCCGACGGTCGCCGACCAGGAGCTCGACACCCGCGCGACGACCGGCGTCATCTACTGGGAGGGCTCACAGAAGGTCACGGCGAGGCGAGGGCCGGGTCGCGGCGTCGACGTCGGGGGCGAGGCGTACGTCGAGCTGACCGGCTACGCGCCGGCAGTGTCGGTGCCCACCGCGTCCGCGGCGCCACCGACGCCCTGAGCGATCAGCCCGGCGCCGTCAGTGGCGGCAGATCCAGGCCGGCGGTCGTCGCCAGCGCTCGTGTTTGGGCGTCGAGGCCGGCGAGGCGGTCGAGCACCGCGAGCATCCGCGTCGCGCCCTCCTTGTACGCCCGGTCGTTGGTGATCGACGCCGTCAACGCGTCCTGGGCGATGCGATCGATCGACCCGTAGAACGACGCGAGGGCGGCCGACAGGTCGGCCGCTTCGTCCCAGGTCCCGACGGTGGACGCGATCCCGTCGCCGAACGACGCGGTGGCTGCGAGGTTGCGCAGCAGGGGCGCGATGTCCGCCGGTGACGGATCGCGCGCGGCCAGCGCCCGCGCGAGCTGGTCGGCATCGACCAGGAGGCGCTGATTCACGGTCGTCGAACGTCGCAGCGCGGTCAATGCGGGAGCGGGCACCGCCGGATCGACGGGAACGATGCTCGGCAGTGGCGCGGCACTCGTCACGGCCACGCCGCTGGCGACAGGGACGGCGGATGGGACGGCGGCGGGTGGTGCGACAGCCGCTGTGGACGTCCCACCACCGGCAAGGGTCAAGGCTCCCACGATCCCGCCCCCGACCGCGAGCCCGGCGATCAGACCGAGAGCCACGAAGCCGCTGACCTTCAGCAGGGGGACACCGGCGACGAGCCGTGTCTTGCAGCCGGCGCATCTCGATACGCCGACCGCCAGGGGCCGGGTGCACCGCGGGCACAGGAAGATGTTCGCGTCAGGCGCGCCGATCGCCGCCCCGCCGGTCGAGGGGTCGAGCGGCCGGTCGACCGTGCCGTGCAGAGCATCGATCGTCATGACCGCACCAGTCTCAGGCGGACCGGTCCGAATCCCAGTCTGACGATGGTCCCGATGCGACCCGGACCACTCTCAGGCCATCGGCGCGATCGACTCGAAGTCTAAGGGCCGAGGGCCGCCTCGAGCGCGTCGAGTGTCGGCATGCCCTCGCGCGCACCAGGCTTCGTCACAGCGAGTGAAGCAGCCGCAACCGCCCGTCGGGCCGCGGCCTCGAGCGGGAGGCCCGCGGCCAGCGCCGCCGCAAGCGCGCCGTTCAACGTGTCGCCCGCGCCGACCGTGTCGACGGCCTCGACGGGCAGCGCCGGGATCCGGACCGAGCCGTCCCGCGTGCGAAGGTCCGCGCCCTCCGACCCGAGGCTCACCAGGAGTCGCTCCGGTCTCACCCCGGCCTGGTGGAGCGTCGCGAGCTCGCCCTCGTTCGGCGTGACGAGCTCGGCGAGCGCGACCGTCTCGGCGTCCAGCCCCGACGCCGGCGCAGGGTTCAGGATCGTCGTCGCGCCGCGCTCGCCGGCCGCACGCAACGCCTCGGCGACGACAGCGGTCGGGATCTCGTGGCCCACGAGCACGACATCGCCGGGTCCTGGCGCGAGCGCGGCGACCGAGGCCGCGACCTGTTCCGGGGTCACCGCGCCATTCGCGCCGCTCGCGACCGAGATGCTGTTCTCGCCGTGCGCGTCGACGAGGATCAGCGCGACCCCGGTCGGCCTGATCGGGAAGCGTCCGCAGCTCGGAGACGTCGATCCGCTCGGCCTCGAGGGCAGCGCGTGCCGACCGACCGAAGTCGTCGTCCCCGACCGCGCCGACGAACGATGTCGTCGCCCCGAGCCTGGCCGCGGCGACCGCCTGGTTCCCGCCTTTCCCGCCATGGTGCTGCGCGAAACGACCGCCGATGACGGTCTCACCGGGCGCCGGCAACGTGCGGCCTGTGACGACCAGGTCGATGTTGACCGACCCGACGACGATCACCCGCCCCGTCATGAGCCGGTGACGAACTCCCCGCCGTCGACGCTGATGATGTCGCCGTTGATGAAGTCGGTGCCCTCGCCGGACAGGGCCAGGATCGCGTTCGCGACGTCCTGCGGCGTCGTCATCCGCCCGGTCGGATTCCGCTTCATCGTGATGTCGATCATGGTCTGGGACTCGGGGATCTTGAGGAGGGCCGGGGTCACGGTCACACCGGCTCGGATGCAGTTGGCCGTCGCGCCCGTTCCCTGACGCGCCAGTTCCATCGCCAGTTGGCGGACATGCGATTCGAGCGCGGCCTTGGCCGACGAGACGACGCCGTACGACGGCACCACGCGGGTCGAGCCCTCGGACGTCATCGCGTAGATCTTCGAGCCCTGCCCCAGGAACCCGCCACGCCACAGGTCCTGGACCCAGTAGACGAGGCTGTTCGCCATCACGTCCTGGGTCATCTCCATCTTCTTGCGGTCCACGCCGGCCTTGGGGTCATCGGTCGAGGAACGGCACGAGCGACCCGAAGGCGAGCGAATGCATGACGACCCGGACATATGGCTCGCGACCCTCGGCCCTGGAACGGTCGAACCGCTCGCGGAGCGTCGACAGCGCGGCCGCCCGCTTGTCGTCATCCGCCGCGTTCATGTTGATGAACAGCGCCTCGGATCCGGCGGCCTCGATCCCGGCCTTGACCTCTTCGACGTGGGCGAGGGCCGCCCGGAAGTCGAGATGGATGCCGCAGATCTTGTAGCCCGCCTTCGCCAGCGTCAGGGCGGTCGCCTCACCCATGCCGGAGGATGCGCCGAGGATCAGCGCCCAGCGCTCGCGGTCGTCGGTCATGTGGGGCGGGCCTCCAGGTGGACGGGTCGGGGCCGGCCGAGTCTAGCAGCGGGTCAGGCGCCGTCCGACCCGATCACGTGCAGGGTTGCACGGTCGGGTCGTGGCGTTCTGGACGGGGCGTCTAGCGCGCCCCCGCGAGGCGAAGCGGTGCCAGCGCCTTCGTGAAGAAGTAGCCCACCAGACGGCGCGGGGTGCCCGCCTTCGAGGCTTCGCCCTCGGACGGCGTGCCGTCGATGGCGACGGCGGTCCGCCGGTGCGAATGCTCCATCGACACGTCGACGATGAGGAGCGGCAGGAACCCGACGGTCTGCTCTGGATGGAACGACATCAGCCACCTCCTGGGGCCGCCACATCGAGCAACGACCGGTTCGGTTCGGTTGGACCGATCGACCGTACCGAAACCGCCTGACCGGGCCTACGTACGAACGACCAAGACCGTCCATGGACGGATGTCGACGTCAGACCGCGCCGCTGTCCCGCAGGAGGGCGACCTCCTCGCCGGTGTACCCAAGCTCGTCGAGGATCTCGTCGGTGTGCTCGCCGAGCAGCGGGCGGCGCGGTCCGGATCGAGCCCGGCGTCGCGCCGAACGTCGAGCGGGATCCCGGCCTGGCGGATGACGCCCATGGACGGATGTTCGACCTCGGCGGCCATGCCGAGGGCCGCCGCCTCGGGCGACCCGAAGGCGTCGAGGACATCGGCCACGGCCCCGTTCGGGACATCGGCCGCATCGAGGACCGCCGCCCATTCGACACTGGACCGGCTGGCGAACCGCTCCGCGATCAACGGTCGAAGGGCGGCGCGGTGGACGACGCGGTCGCCGTTCGTGGCGAAGCGCGGATCCGCGACCAGCTCCGACAGCCCGATCGCCTCGCAGAAGCGCGGCCATTGCCGCTCCGACCCGACCCCACGGCGATCTCCCCGTCGGCCGTCGCGAACGTCTCGTACGGCACGATGTTCGGATGCGCGTTCCCGAGGCGGCCCGGCGCCCGGCCCGTCACGAACGCGTTCTGGGCCTGGTTGACGAGCACCGCGAGCGTCGATCCGAGGAGCGACACGTCGACCCGTTGACCACCCGCCTCCGCACGGGCGATCACTGCCGCGAGGATCCCGATCGCGGCGTACAGCCCCGTGACGACGTCGCTGATCGCGACGCCGACCTTGGTCGGACGTCCACCGTCGCTGTCGGGTTCGCCGGTGATCGACATCAGGCCACCGACGGCCTGGATGACGAAGTCGTAGCCCGGCCGGCCCGCCGCCGGGCCGGCGGTGCCGTATCCGCTGATCGCCAGGTGGATCAAGCCGCGGATTGAGGCCGTGCAGGGTCGCCTCGTCGAACCCGAGCCGGTCGAGCGATCCCTCGCGCAGGTTCTCGACGAGGACGTCACCGCCGATGAGCAGCCTGCGCAGGACGTCCGCGCCCTGGGTCGACTTGAGGTCGAGCCGGAGCGACCGCTTGTTGCGGTTGACGGCGAGGTAGTAGGCGGCCGTCCGCGTCGGACCCTCGCCGACCCACGGCGGTCCCCAGCCGCGCGTCGAATCACCGTCGGGGGGCTCGACCTTGACGACGTCCGCACCGAGGTCGGCGAGGACCATGGTCGCGTAGGGACCCGCCAGGACCGTGGAGAGGTCGACGACCCTGATCCCCGTCAGCGGGCCGCTGATCGGGGTGGGGTCGGCGGGCATCGCGGCGATGGTAGCGCCGCGCGCTCCGGCTACGAGGTGCTGACCGCGGGATCGATGAGCCGGCCGGGAACGCGCGCTGCTGAGCCGCCGGTCGTCCCCAGCTCGAGCCGCGTCGGAAGTGGGTCGATCACGGTGATGTCGTGCTCCGGCGTTTCGATGATGTGGTCGATCGCGCTGCGGTTGACGATCAGCGTGCCGACCCGGATGCGTTGCCACTCGCCGGCGAGCGCGTAGTCGATGACGGCGTCGGTCAGCGGCACCATCGGACCGCGCCGGTGGAGTGCCATCAGGGCATCGAGGAACGGAGCGGTATGAAGACAACCGCGGACCTCGTAGGGCGGGGCGGTGATCGCGACGTGCGTCTGGCGCGTCCGCGTCCGGCGCGCCTGATCGCCCCGTGGTCCGGTCGCGTGAACGAGCAGCAGCTCGTCACGAGGGACGACCACCTCGGCGACCTCGACCGCCTCGCGGTCGGCCAGCGACTGCACGAGCACATCGACCAGCTGCAGCTCCTCGTGGTCGTTGAGCATGTCGGTCAGGCGGTCCGATCGGAGCCGTATGCGACCCGAGAGCATGCAGTCCTCGGCATAGGCGACGAAATCGACCAGGGGAGGAAGGACCGCGGCGCCGGGTGGCGTAGCCCCGGTCAGGTCAGGGCTCTCGGCGCCGCGGTCGAAGATGAGGCTGAGACGTCGTCCAAGACTTTGGATCATGGGTGGATGTTGGGCCGATGGTCCGGGCCGCGGCCTGACCCGGAGGTACCGCCACGGTCGAGGCGGTGCCCGCCGACAACGGTGCGCGGATGCACGTCCCACGCCACCCTGACCCGAAAGTACCGGCTGTCCGTTCCGCGTTAGCATCGGGCCATGAGCAACGACCACGTCCCGACTCTGATGACCGTCCATGCCCACCCCGACGACGAGACGATCGGCACCGGTGGGACGATGGCGAAAGCCGTCGCGGCCGGTCGTCGCGTCGTCCTCGTCACGTGTACGCGCGGCGAGATGGGCGAGATCGTCGTGCCGGACATGGACACGCCCGACAACCACCGCCGGCTTGGCGAGATCCGCGCCGGAGAGCTGGAACGGGCCATGGGCCGGCTCGGGGTCACCGAGTGGGAGAACCTCGGCTACCACGACTCGGACATGATGGGACGGGTCGGGAACCGCGACCCGCGCACGCTTCTGGCTGGCCGATCTGGACGAGGCCGCCCGGCGCCTCGTCTGGCTGATGCGCCGCTACCAGCCCGACGTCGTGACGACCTACAACGATTTCGGCGGCTACGGCCACCCCGACCACATCCGGACCCATGACGTCACGGTCCGCGCCTTCCCGCGCGCCGGTGATGTCGCGTGGTACCCGGAGCAGATCGCGCCCGACCATGGCGGCAGCGGGCCGTCCCTCGACGAGGGGGGCCTCGCGCCGTGGACGCCGTCGAAGCTCTACGAGCAGGCGATCCCGGCGTCGGTCCGGACCGCGATGCGCGACGCGATGGAGGCCCAGGACAAGCCGAACCCGTGGTCACCGCCACCCGACGCGACGCCCGAGCAGCTGGCCGAGTTCGAGGCCTTCCAGGCCAGGATGCTCGTGCCCGACGAGACGATCACGACCTGGATCGACATCTCCGGCCGACCGGTCGACCGGAAGTGGGAAGCGATGCAGGAGCACGTGACCCAGATCGCGGCTGACTCGCCGTTCATGGCCTTCGGGCTCGACGGATGGCGCGAGTTCTGGGCGAAGGAGGCCTACATCCTGCGCGAGTCGACCGTCGACACCGCCGAAGCCCGAGGACGACCTCTTCGCCGGACTGGTCTGACCGGCCGGACGGCGGTCTGACCGCCGACGGACGGCTCAGTAGGGCAGCAGACCCTTCGACGCGTCGTAGATCGGCCCGAGCACGAACCGGCCGTCCTTGGCCGGGTCGAGGAAGTTCGGCTGGGCCTTGTCCAGGATGATGTGCGGCCGCATCCGGATCTGACGGAGCTGGGCGCCCTGGAACGTCAGCTCGAGCGTGATGCCTTCCATCGTCGGCTCGGACCAGGTCTGGTCGAACACGAAGTTGCCGAGGGCGTACCAGATCGGCTTGCCCTTGTAGACCTCGACCGCCGCTGCGTAGTGGGCGTGGTTGCCGATGATCATGTCGGCCCCCGCGTCGATGATCTGGCGGGCGAGACGTTGCTGGTTCTGGAACGGGCTGTAGTGGTACTCGACGCCCCAGTGCGGGAACACGATGACGACCTTCGCGCCGGCCTTGCGAGCCGCCTTCACGCCGGCCTGGACCGCCTTGATCGTCAGCTTCGAGCTGCCCGGTTCGCCCTTCGCCGCGTGATAGCCGGGTGCGATGGCGTCGTAGGCGAGGATCGCGACCTTCGTGCCGTTCGCATCGAGGATCGCCGGCTTCTGGGCCGCGGCCAGGTCCTTGCCCGCGCCCGAGTACCTGAGCCCGCGCTTCTTGAGGTTCGCGATCGTCTGCAGGATCCCGTTGTTTCCGGCGTCGCCGATGTGGTTGTTGGCGATCGAGACGTAGTCGATGCCCGCCTTGACGAGCCCATCGATGAGCGTCGGGTCGGCGGTGAAGACCGTCTTGCGTCGTATGCCAGGTGAACCGGTTCGGGGCGGGGTTCTCGAAGTTCGCCATCGCGATGTCGGCGCCCGAGATGACGTCCCGCACGGCGCCGGCGTTCCCCGTCCGTCGCGTCCGCGGCAGGTCCCAGCCGAGCGGCGAGCAGTTCCGGCAGCGCGAGGTGATCTCCGCGGTGCCACCGGCGAACGGGAAGTCCGGCGCCGCGGCCCTTGACCCGAAGGGTCTCGTAGACGCCCCGGTCGAGCAGGATGTCGCCGCCGGCGAAGAGCGTCCATGTCGAGGCCGGATCGAACGCGTGCTCGTCCGCTCGCCGTGGCAGCTCGGCGTTGAGTCGCCAGTCGGCGGCCTTCTTGACCCGATCGACGCCGAACAGCGAACGGTCGCCCCAGGCGAGCGCGCGAACGGCGGGGGTCACGTCCTCTGCGCGGATGAACCCGAGGCGCTTGCGGTGCTTCGCGAGGTCGCGCGATAGGGTGGCGGCGTCCTTTGCGAGGACGAGCCGCGTCGTGTCGGACGGTCGCGCCACCCCGAGCGCGCCAAGGATCGCGTCCGCTTCATCGTCGACCAGGGTCAGCGCCTCGTACCGCGTGCTGGTGCCGGCGAGCACCGTGGCGAGCTCGGCCCGATTCGTGGCGGTGACCGGCGAGCGAAACTGCGTGACCGGCACGATCGCCGTCTTGACGATGGTCGCCGCCGGAGCGGGCGACGATGGTGCCGGCGTCGAGCTGGCGGCTGGCGAAGGCGACGCACTGCCCTGGGGCGGTGTCGGGGAAACGGCGCCCAGCGCAGACCCGGATGGCGACGTCCCGGCCGACGGAGACGAGCTGGACGTCGCGCCGAACCCGAGCTCGCCTTCGCTGATCGGCACCGCGATGCCGATGGCGAGCAACCCGGCGACGACCAGGAGCGGGAGGCGATTCACCGGGGGACGCCGCATCGGCGGCATTCTGCCAGAGCGACCGCCGGGGGCCAGAGCGACCGCGGACAGAAGGACGCCCCGTCCGGGCGGGCGGACGGGGCGTAGGTGGAATTCGTTGATGGCGGACCCGACCGGATTCGAACCGGCGATCTCCAGCGTGACAGGCTGGCATGTTGGGCCGCTACACCACGGGTCCGTTTGCGGCGAGGGCGGAGCATAGCAGAGGCTTCCCCCTGTGTCAGGCGAACGGACGGCCTCCGGCAGCGGCCGCGCCTATACTCGCCGCCCATGCCAGACCGACCGATCGACCTGCGCAGCGACACCGTCACACGCCCGACGGAGGCGATGCGTCGAGCGATGGCAGACGCCGACGTCGGCGACGACGTCTTCGGCGATGACCCCACGGTCATCGCGCTCGAGGAACGTGCCGCAGACCTTCTCGGCAAGGACGCCGGCCTCTTCGTCGCCTCCGGGACCATGGGCAACCTCGTCTCGATGATGGCGCACCTCGGCCGCGGCCAGGAGGTGATCGCCGGCAGGGAACACCATCTCGTCATCGACGAGGCCGCGGGCCACGCCGTGATCGTCGGCGCGAGCGCGCGGACGCTCGAGGATCAGCCGGACGGCACGCTCGATCTGCATGCGATCGACGCGGCGTTCCGCGACCCGAGCGACGTCCACGAGCCCCTGTCCGGGCTGGTCACCCTCGAGAACACGCACGCTCATTCGATGGGCCGGCCGCTGACGCCGTCGTACGAGCGCGAGGTCGCGGCGATCGCCCGGCGCCACGGCGTCCCGCTCCACATCGACGGCGCGCGCTTCTGGAACGCGGTCGTGGCCCAGCGCGACGACGGCGTCACCGGGCGCGATCTGGCGGATCCGGCGGACTCGGTGACGTTCTGCCTGTCCAAGGCGCTCGGTTGCCCGGTCGGGTCGGTCGTCGTCGGGTCGCGTGACTTCATCGCCCGGGCGCGGCGGGCCCGGAAGATGGTCGGCGGCGGGATGCGGCAGGCAGGGATCCTGGCCGCGGCCGGGCTCGTAGCGCTATCGGACGGCCCCGACGGCATGATCGACCGGCTCGCCGATGACCATGCCCACGCCCGTCGCCTCGCCGAGGCCCTCGCGGAGATGGACGGCGTCCAGAGTGCCGGTGGGATCGCCCAGCCCGCGCCCGGCCGGCTCGACCCCGGACGCGTCGCCTCGAACTTCGTGCTGTTCACGGTCGACCGCGACCGTCGCGCCTTCCTTGACGCGCTCGCGGCGCGGGGCGTATGGATGGTCGAGTACTCGCACGGACAGGTCCGCGCGGCGACCCACCACGACGTCTCCGCCGCCGACATCGACACCGTCATCGAGGCGGCGCGAGCGGCGTTGGCCGACACCGCATCGCTCACGCGAGCCCATCGCGCCCCCGAACCGGTGGGCGCGAGCGTCTGAACCCCCACGGCCCGACGGCGCGTCGCGCACGGGACCGACTCAGGAGCACACCGTTTGACGGTCACGCACGGAACCGCGGAACCGACCCTGCCTCGCCCGGCCGCAGCGCCGGCCCCCGGTCCCCTCGACTCGACGTTCTATGACCTCGTCGAGGGGCGGTTCCGGCGCCTCGTTCGCCACGAACCCATCGCGGCGACGTACTTCGGCATCCACGCCTACGACGATCAGCTCGGCGACGGCGGGCGCGACACGATCCTCGCGGAGGTCGCCGCCGACCGCGAGCACCTCGCCGCCATCGAGGCTCTCGACGATCGCGACCTCTCCGCCCAGGTCCGCTTCGAGCGCGACCTCGAGATGCACAACGTCCGACGCTCGATCTTCGAGTCCGACGAGCTGCGCATCTGGGAGCGCCGATCGCTGGCGCTGGACACGGTCGGTGACGGCCTGTTCCTGCTGTTCGCGCGCGATCACGCCCCGCTCGCCGAGCGGCTGGACGCGATCTCCAGTCGCCTCGAAGGCGTGCCGACGCACCTCGAGGAGGCACGTCATCGGTCCAGCCTCCCGCAGGTCCGGCTCTGGCAACGCATCGAGATCGAGTCGGCCGGGCAACTGCCCGCGTTCTTCGACGAGCTCGTGGCGGCGGGTCGCGGTGTGCTCGGGCCTGCGGAACAGCGCCGGCTCGAGCGGGCCGCATCCGCGGCGTCCGTCGCGGTGGACCTCTATACGACATGGCTCGAGGGCACCCTCGCGGACGGCATCGATGCATCCGGTGTCGGGCGCGAGCTGCACGACCGGCTCGTCGCGCTACGCGCATTCGACGGGCTGGATGCTGACGCCATCCTGGCGCTGGGCGAGCAGAAGCTCGCGGAGGAGATCGAGGGGCGACGAGCGGTCGCGCGCGAGATCGACCCGGGCGCCGACGTCAACGACGTCGTCGCGCGCGTCAAGTCGGAGCACGCGGCCTCCTTCGCTGAAGCCCTCGAGCAGTACCGCGAGGCGATGCGTCGCGCCCGTGCCTATCTCGTCGAGAAGGACCTCGCCTCGGTCCCCGACGACGAGCGCATCGACGTCCTCGAGACACCCGAGTACCTGCGCAACGTGATCCCGTTCGCCGCGTACTTCTCGCCGGCCGCCTTCGATCACGACTCGAAGGGGATCTACATCGTCACCCCGTCGGTGCACGGTGACCCCAACGCCATGCGCGAGCACAACCGCGCCTCGATCAGCAACACGAGCATCCACGAGGCGTACCCCGGCCACCATCTTCAGCTCGATGCCGCACGCCGCCATCCGTCGCTGACCAGGCTGCTCGCCGACGCGCCCGAGTTCGTCGAGGGTTGGGGGATGTACTCGGAGCTGATGATGCGCGAGCAGGGCTTCGACGACGCCCCCGAATACCGCGTCATGCTCCATACCGACGCCATCTGGCGTGCCTGCCGGATCATCCTCGACATCCGCTTGCACCGCGGCGAGATCGGCGTCGACGAGGCCGTCGACTTCCTCGTCGAGCAGACGCGGTTCGAGCGGGACAACGCCCGCTCCGAGGTCGAGTGGTACACGTACCGCCCGACCTATCCACTGTCGTACCTGCTCGGCCGGACACTCCTGCTGGAGCTGCGCGCGAGCGAGGAGCGCCGGCTCGGCGCCGATTTCTCGATCCGCGCCTTCCACGACACGCTGCTACGCAACGGCTCGCTGCCGATCAGCTTCCATCGACGGCTCCTCGCGGGCGAGGGCGTCTGATCGGGTGTTGGTCATCCCCTCGATCGACCTCGAGGCCGGTCGATCGCGCGTCGTCTACTGGCCGGGCGCGGCCGCCGGCATCGGCGCTCCGACCGACCGACCGGAGCGCATCGTCGAGCAGCTGGTGGGCCAGGGCGCGAAGCTGATCCACCTCATCGATTTCGACGGGGCACGGAGTGGCGTGCCGGCCAACCTCGAGGCCGTCGGCGCCGTCGCCTCACGATCGGCGGTCCCGCTGCAGCTCGCCGGCGGGGTCGATTCGCCAGAGGCGATCCAGCTCGCGTTCGCGGCGGGCGCCACCCGAGTGGTCCTGACGACCGCCGTCGCCGACCGGCCCGATGATCTTCGGGCGTGCCTCGCGGTCGCCGGTGATTGGCTGGCGGTCGGTCTGGACCCGCGCCCGGATCGACTGGCCGCGTTCCCGTGGCGTCGCGCCGCGCCACCGACCGTCGAGGCGCTCGTCGGCGAGCTCGTCGGCGCCGGCGTCGCTCGGTTCGTCCTGTCACACGGCGGCACGGACCCGGACCTCGAGCGGGTGCGTTCGGTCGTTCGGTCGTACGATGCCGAGGTCCTCGTGGCTGGCGGTGTGCGCGATCTCGACGCCGTTCGCCGCGTACGTGACACGGGCGCGACCGGGCTGATCCTCGGGGAGGCGCTCCTGTCCGGCGCCATCGATCTACCGACCGCCGTGGAGGCCGCTGCATGATCCCTCGCCACGTCCTTCCGCTCGCGCTGCTCGCCTTCGTCGCCCTTGCGACGGTCGGCTGCTCGGCGCTTCCCGGAGCCACGTCGGCACCGACGCCCCCTCCGGTCGCATCGCAAGCGAGCGGTGGCGCGAGCACCGGGTGCCCGACCGCCCAACCCGCGGCGCTGGCCGCCGGGGAGACACGAACGGTGACGATCGCGACCGACCTCGGGACCATGACCCTCAAGATCGAGGGCGATCTGTCGCCGATCGCCGCCGGGAACTTCGTGGCACTCGCGGACTGCGGCTTCTACGACGGCGTCGTCTTCCATCGGGTGGTCCCGCGATTCGTCATCCAGGGTGGCGACCCGAGCGGCACCGGGACCGGTGGCCCCGGCTACACGATCCAGGACGAGCCTGTGACGACGCAGTATTCGCGCGGCACGGTCGCGATGGCCCGAACGCAGGCGCCGAACTCCGTCGGCTCCCAGTTCTTCATCGTCCTCGATGACGAGGCGCGCTCGTCACTCGAAGCGGCGAACACGTACCAGATCATCGGGTCGGTCACCAGCCGGCATGGAGACGGCCGATGCGATCGCCGCCGCTGCCGATGCGGAGCTGCCGAGCGACCCGGTCGCCATGAACGACGTCAGCGTCAGCAACCCGTAACGATCCGAAAGGAGCCTGCCCATGACCCGCGCCACCATCGCCACCGACATCGGCGACATCGAGGTCGACCTGTTCGACCAGGCCGCGCCGAAAGCCACCAAGAACTTCATCGACCTGGCCAACAAGGGCTTCTACGACGACGTGATCTTCCATCGCGTCATCCCGGGCTTCGTGATCCAGGGCGGTGACGGGCAGTACGGCAAGAAGTCGGCACTCGAGCGGTCGCGCGTCGGGACCGGCGGTCCCGGCTACAAGTTCGAGGACGAACCCGTCCAGGGCGAGTACGCGCGTGGCTCGCTCGCCATGGCGAACGCCGGTCCGAACACCAACGGCAGCCAGTTCTTCATCTGCACCGACGACCTCAGCGGACGGCTGCCCAAGAACTACACCCTGTTCGGGCAGGTCACCAAGGGCCTCGACATCGTCGACCGGATCGTCTCGGCACCGCGTGACGCGCGAGACCTGCCGAACGAGCCCGTCGCGATGACGTCAGTGACGATCCACCCGGAGCAAGGCTAGTCCGGTCGCCCCTCGCGGACGGCCTCGACCGCGGCGATGATCGCCGCGACGGAGCGGTCGGCATCCTCATCGGTGGTGTTCCAGCCCGACACGGAGATGCGGAGCGCCGGCGTGCCGTGGAACCTGGTCGCGCCGAGCCAGAGGACGCCGTCGGCCTGGATCCGCTCGACGACGGCCGTCGTCGTCGGTCCGTCGCCGACGGCCACCAGGACCTGGTTCAGCACGACCTCGTTGACGATCTGGATCCCCGGGTGGTTCGCCAGCTGGCGGGCCATCCGGGCGGCCGTAGTCGCAGCAGCGCTCCACCATGTCGGCGATGCCCGTCGCCCCGAGCGAGCGGATCGCCGCGTAGATCGGGAAGCCCCGCGCACGACGCGACATCTCCGGGACGTAATCGAACGGGTCGCGCTCCTGTCCGGGTGCCGGCGGCAGGTAGGCCGCGGCCATCCCCATGGCGGCACGGTGGGCAGCGGCGTCGCGCACGAATACGACGCCCGCGTCATACGGCACGTTGAGCCATTTGTGGGCGTCGGTCCCCCAGGAGTCCGCGCCATCGATGCCACGCACCAGATGACGCAACCGCGGGCTCGCACCCGCCCAGAGGCCGAAGGCCCCATCGACGTGGAGCCAGGCGTTGGGGTGGTCGCGGACGATCGGCACGATGCGGTCGAGCGGATCGAACGCACCGCTGTTCACCTCGCCGGCCTGCGCGCACACGATCGTCGGTCCATCCCGGCCGCGCAATGCGTCGGCGAGGGCGGCGCTGTCCATGCGGCCCTCGTCGTCGGTCGCGATCCGCTCCACACGGCCGCGACCAAGGCCGACGTAGCGGAGCGCGTTGAACAGCGACACGTGGCCGTCCGCCCCGGCGATGACCCTGACCTCCGGCGCGCCCTGGAGGCCCTGCTCCTCGACGTCCCAGCCGGCCGACCGAAGGACCGCGTGACGGGCTGCCGCCATGGCCGTGAAGTTGGCCATCGTCGCGCCGCTGACGAACCCGACCGTCGTCCCGCTCGGGAGACCGAACAGGTCCACGAGCCAGTCGGCGACGACCTCCTCGACGACGGCAGCCGCAGGCGTCCCGAGATAGAGCCCGACGTTCTGGTCCCAGACCGAGGTGAGCCAGTCGGCGGCGAGCGCCGCGGGCACCGACCCGCCGATCACGAACCCGAAGTAGCGCGGCCCGCTCATCGCCACGAGCCCGCCGTCGACCCCGGCCGCGAGGTCATCGATGACAGTCCGTGGGTCGCTCCCGGACACTGGGAGGGGACCGCCGAGGCGAGCCCGCAGCTCGGCGACGGTCGTCCCCGGTTCGACGCCGACGCGCCGTTCCGGCAGCCCCGACCGGTAGTCGATCGCCATCTCCGCGGCGTGACGCAGGAGGTCCGCCGTGTCGCGATCACGGTCGGCGTCGACCCGCTCTGGGGCGGGATCACCCGCTCGGATGGTCATCGCGTTGCAACCCCTCTAGGACCCTCGTGCCGCACGAAGGTTAAGGAATTTACACAGTTCCGTATGCCAAAACCCTTGGAAAACGGGGCCTCGACGGGTACGATACCGACGCTGCTCAGTCAGCCAAGCTGCCCCAGCGCCAAGGCCATGGGTAGGTAGGGTCAGGGTAGTCGGTACAGCCGACGTGATAGATGCTCTTGGCGCGTGGCAGAAGTGTCCACCCTCGTGGCGGACTCTTTCACCGGGACAGCATCGAGGCGGCTCCTTCGGGAGCCGCCTCGTTCTATGTCCGTCGATCCATCGATCTCGGGCGGGCCGGCGCAAGCCACATGACCTCCCCAGGTGCGGGCTCACACCAGCCGCTTAATGTTGCTACTTGACAGTAGCGCGTTTCTGTCGCAGATTCTTGCTACCGGTAGATAGCACGTACCGGACAAAGCGACAGGAGGCCGACGATGGCCGTTCTCACGCTCCCGCACCGCTCGATCCGTCCCGCGCTCGTCATCCTCCGCATCGAGATCGTGGCCCTGACGCTCGCGACCGCGTGGATCCACGGGACCCTTGGCAGCACGCTCTTCCTGCTGAACGCGTGCGGCTACGTGGTGCTTGCAGCCGCGATGGTCCTGCCCGGCCCGGTCGCCCGCGTCCGCTGGCTCGCCCGATACGCGCTGATGGGCTTCGCGGCGACGACGATCGCAGCGTGGCTCGCCTTCGGGGCGCGCTTCGACCTCGCCTATCTGAGCAAGGGGATCGAAGTCGCGTTGATCGGGCTCCTGCTCGTCGAGTCGTGGGTCGTCGACGGCGGGCCCGTCGCTGTCGCGCGTCGGCTCGAGCGGTTGGCGGTCGCGGCGATCCGCTGACGGGTTTCGCTCGCTCCCGGGTTCGACCGTCGACCTGGTCGGCGGTCGGTCGTACCAGCCGGCTACTCGAGCTCGTCGGCCAGCCGCGTCTCGGCGATCTGGATCGCCAGGCGGAGGTCGGTCGTCGTCGACGAGCCCGCCCAACCGATCCCGATCCTGACGAGGTCCGACGTGCCGAGCTGGTATTCACACGCGGCGCGCACCCGCTCCACGATGTTGATCGCTGGGATCTCGTCGGTCTCGGTGAGGAGCAGGCCGAATCGGGTCCGCTGGACACGGGCCATGTGATCGCTTGAGCGGATGTTCACGGCCATGGTCCGGGCCAGCTGGACGAACAGGCGCTCGGCGACGTCCACGCCCCACGCGCGGGCATAGCGGTCAAGCCCGGTGATCTCGATCAGGACGACCGTGACCGGCCGACGATACCGACCGACGCGGGCGACCTCGCTCGAGATCGTCCGATCCCAGAGTCGTGGCCCGTCGGTCCCGGTGAGGGCGTCCGTCCAGCCCGACGGGACGCCGGGCAGGAGGTTCGGCGCCATGCCGCTGTCGCCGATCCCGATCTCGAGCGGTCCCTCGTCGTGTGTCACGCGACCTCCTGCTCACCCGCACCACAGCCCTGGGTCGGTCTTGGGTGACCCGCCGATGGTGCGGCCGGGGAGGCGCAGCGGGACCGGGCGGAGTGGTACCGGCCCGACAGGCTGAAGGTCCGGGTGCAGCCCGGTGTTCCCTCGGTCGCTCAAGGGCGCTAGCCTGTGCAGAAGGTCGATCGATCAGGAGGGTCCGCGATGGCGACGATGCAGGAAGCGCTCGAGCAGGCGATGGGTCACCACTTCGAGCCCGGCACCGTGGACCGGATCCACCAGGAGGGCATGGCCATCGCCCACGAGGACACGATGAGCCAGGCGATCCACGACGTGTACTGCGGGATCATGGCGGACCACACCCACCCGAACGACAAGGACCGCGAGCAGGCGCGCGCGATGATCGCCGCGCTCCAAAAAGCATCGACCTGAACCCGCCCTCGACGTCTGGCGTGACTGTCAGCTGACGCTGCGGAGGTCGAGCACCCGGCCCCAATGGAACACGCGCACGGCGAATAGGACGCCGAGGGCCGCGAGCACGAGGATCGCCGCCGCGGCGATCGACGCATCGAGATCGCCCGCCTGGAACTCGCTATACACGACGAGCGGCAGGGTCTGCGTCCGGCCCTCGACGTTGCCGGCGAACATGATCGTGGCCCCGAACTCTCCGAGGGCACGTGCCCAACTCATGACGAGCCCGGCTGCCAGCGTCGCGCCGGCGAGTGGCACCGTCATCGTCCGGAAGACCTGACGCTCGTTCGCGCCGTCGACCCGGGCGGCGTCCTCGAGGTCACGGTCGACGCCGGCGATGCCCGCGCGCGCGGCGCGGACGAAGAATGGGGCCGAGACGAAGGTCTGGGCGAGGATGACCGCGAACGTCGTGAACGCGATGTCCAGCCCTGTGGCCTGCAACGGTGCGGTGAGCAGTCCGCGACGACCGAAGACGAGCAACAGGGCGAGGCCTGCGACCGCTGGGGGCAACACGATCGGGAGGTCGACCAGCGCCTCGACGAACCACTTACCCCGGAAGGTGCGCCGTGCCAGGACGAGCGCGAGTGGCAGACCGATCGCGACGGTGAGGACGACGCTGACCGCGGTGGTCGTGAGACTCAAGGCGAGCGCTGCCAGGACCGGCGACGTTCCAGCGATCGCGACAAGGGAGCCATCGAGGATCGCCCGAGCGATCAACGTGACGATAGGCAGCCCCAGGAAGACCGCGAACAGACCAGCGAGGACCAGGATGCTGGGCCCGCCGGATCCCGCCTTCGACGCTTCGGGGGTCCTGCCTCGCGCAGTCGAGCCGTTCGATCGGACGGCTGCCGTCATGCGGGCGGCGGCAGGAAGCCGGACTGCTTGAGGATCGCCTGGCCGTCGGGACCCGCGAGCCAGTCGAGGAACGCTTTCGCAGCATCGGCATCGGGAGAAGCCTTCACGACGACACCGGCGTACGTGGCCGGGACGTTCGCCCCGGCGGGGATCGGCACGGTATCGACGTCCTTCGAGGCCAGCGCATCGGTCGCGTAGACGATCCCTGCGTCGCCCTCACCGAGCCCGACCTTCGCGACCACCGACTTGACGTTGTCCTCCTTCGAGACGACGTTCCTGTCATAGGCGGCCTGGAAGTCGGCCGGATAGCCGGACACCTTGGCGAGGTTCTTGACGAGCTGCGTTGCGTACTTGGTGATCGGGACCGCATCGCCGGCCGCAACGACCTTTACGTCGCTGCGCGCGAGGTCGGCGGGTGTCGCAACCTTGCCGGGGTTGTCCTTCGGCACGATGACGGTGAGCTCATTCCCGGCGAAGTCGACGGTGTCGCCTGCCGCGAAGCCACCGTCGACGAGCTTCTGGGGGTTCGTGGTGTCGGCGGCGAGGAAGACATCGGCGGGCGCACCCTGTTCGATCTGCATCTCGAGGGCCGCGGACGAGTCGGTCGAGACGGTCAACGTGGAGCCTGGGTTGGCGGTCTCATACGCCGTCGTGGCCGCATCCAGCACGCCCGCGAGTGATGCGGCTCCGAAGATCGTCAGATCGGCTGCTGGTGCGCTGGCCGGAGCGGTGCTCGACTCGGACGGACCGGCCGCAGACGGTACCGAACTGGACGGTGCCGCCGGCGCCCCGCCTGCGGCGGAGCAGGCAAGGACGATGAGGCCGACGAGCATCGCCCCGAACGGACGAACCTTCATTCCCTGGCCTCTCGTCGTGCCGGGAGCTCGACGATCACGTTCGTCGCCTTGACGACACAGATGGCCTCGTCACCGACCTTCAGGGCCATCTCGTCGACGGCCTCGGCGGTCATCAGGCTGACCATCCGGTGCGGCCCGGCGATCACCTCGACGACGGCGGCGACGCGATCCTTCTCGATGCGGGTCACGATCCCTGGGAAGCGGTTCCGGGCGGAGCCGGACACGATCGGACGTTCGGGTGCCTGCATCCGACGTTCCGCGAGGAGACGGGTGACCTCGCTGATCGGCACCAGCCGCTGGCCACCCGAGGAGCGCGTCACCTGCAGCCGGCCCTCCGCTTCCCAGCGTCGGAGGGTCTCGATCGAGACCTGGAGCATCTCGGCCGCCTGGCCGACCCGGAGCGAGGTGCGGCTTGCGCCGTTGTCATATGCCATACCGCGAGAGTATGGCGCCGATCGGTCGATAATGCGAGATATCGAGGCCGGTTCGCCTACATATCCTCGTCGGCCCGATGAGCCCCGTAGCCGCGCATCACCGCGTCGACCACGCGCTCGGCGAAGTCCCGGTCCAACGCTCCGCCGAACATGACCCGGAAGTAGACCGGGCCGACGAGCAGCTCGGTCGCGAGGCCGGCGTCCGCATCCGTCCGCAGGTCGCCGCGGGCGATCCCGCGCTGGATGACACGGGCGATCTCGTCACGTCTCGCCTGGACCACGGTGGCGCGGAACGGATCGCCGAGCGTCGGGTTCGTGGCGATCTGCGACAGGAGCGAGCGGATGACCGGACCGAACGGCGTGTCCGTCACCGCACGCATCGGATTGAGGACACAGGCCAGGAGCTCCGCGTGCGTGTCGCCGCTATCGGCGATAGCGATGTGCGGTCCGGCGAGCTCCGCGAGCAGCTCCTGGGCAAGGGCCTCCTTCGACGGCCATCGCCGATAGATGGCCGCCTTGCTCACGCCGGCACGGGCCGCGATGTGCTCGATCCGCAGGTCGGCGAACGTCCGCTCCATCAGCAGGTCGCGCGTCGCCAGGAGGATGCGGCGGTGCGTGGCGTCGCTCCGTGGCCGCCCGCGAGTCCGCGTGAGGGCCTCCGCGCCGGTCGGATCCGGGTCCATCGGACGATGATACGAGACGCGGCGTGTCGCAATAGCCCCGTATCGCAACAGAACGAGAACCCGCCGTTCATCTGCTGTTGTCTGTCGCTCCTATACAATACGAGCCGTATCGTATCTATCGTTCCGGAGATCCATGCAACCCATGTTTGACCAAGCACGCGCCGTCGACCTGATCGAGACTGCGGTCGACACGCGTCCGTTCTGCTCCTGCGGCCGATACACCACGCCTGTCTGGCGTGATGGCGTCGTCTGGCTCGAGTGCTCGTCGCTCGGCGACCCGCGTGACGGCGTGATCGCTCGAATCGTGGCGGCGGCCACCACTCCCGCCCACCTCCGCACCCCGATCGTCGACATCCCCGAGGACGGGCTGCCGCTCGCGGCCTGATCAGGCCTCCGACCGTCGTCGCGCCTAACCTACCGGGCATCCGGTGTGAAGGGAGGTGCGGCGTGAAGGTCAGCGGCAAGGTCCTTGCGGTGACCGGCGCCGGGAACGGCGTCGGGCGAGCGGTCACCCTGGAGGCTCTCCGAAGAGGTGCCCGGGTGGGCGCGGTCGACGTCAGCGCGAGCGGTCTCGATGAGACGCGATCGCTGGCGGCTGCCGGCGATCGGCTATCCACCCACCTGGTCGACATCACGGACCGTACGGCCGTGGCGGGCCTGCCCGGCTCAGGTCGCGTCCGCTCACGGGAACGTCGACGGGCTGGTCCATCTGGCGGCGATCATCCAGCCGTTCGAGAAGGTCAAGGATCTCGACGACGCCGTGATCGAGCGGGTGATCAATGTCAACTGGTGGGGAACGCTCTACCTCGACCGCGCCTTCCTGCCGGTCCTGCTGGAACGGCCCGAGGGCCACATCGTCAATACCTCGAGCATGGGCGGGTTCATCCCGGTCCCCGGCCAGACGATCTATGGAGCGTCGAAGGCCGCCGTGAAGCTCCTCACCGAGGCGCTGTACGCGGAATGCCGGGGCACGCCGGTCCGCATGACGGTCGTGATGCCGGGAGGGATGGCGACGAACATGCCGGCGAACTCGGGCGTCTCGGTCTCCGTCGATCCGGCCAAAGCGGCCGAGTTGGCGAAGAACCTCACGACCCCTGAGGCTGCTGCGAACGCGATCCTCGACGGGATGGAGCGCAACGCTTACCGCGTGCTCATCGGCCGCGACGCGAAGCTGATGGACCTGCTGTATCGCGTCAACCCTCAGGGCGCTGCTGCGTTCATCGCCCGTCAGATGCGGGGGCTGGTCCCCGACTGATCGTCACGCGCATCAACCGTTCGGTTGACCCCCGGCTCGACCGGCTCGCCGTCGACGTTCTGGACGTCCTGCCGATGTGATCCCGCCGGCCCCCGGCGAGGCTTGGGGCATGAACGTCATCGAAGTCTCCGGACTCACCAAGACCTACGGCGACCGCGCGGTCGTCGACCACATCTCGTTCGCCGTCGAGGAAGGCGAGATCTTCGGGATCCTCGGACCCAACGGTGCCGGTAAGACCACGACGGTCGAGTCGATCGCCGGTATTCGCACACCCGACTCGGGCACGATCAACGTCTTCGGGCACGATCCACGTTCGGACCGGGAGATCCTGCGGACCCTCGTCGGTGTGCAGCTCCAGGAAAGCGAGCTCCCGGATCGGATCACGGTCCGCGAGGCGCTCGACCTGTTCGCGTCCTTCTACGCCACCCCGGCCGATCCCCAGAAGCTCATCGACGACCTCGGCCTTGGCGACAAGCGCGATACGGCGTACCGGCATCTATCCGGCGGCCAGAAGCAACGACTGTCGATCGCCCTCGCGCTCATCGGTCAGCCGCGGATCGCGATCCTCGACGAACTGTCGACGGGCCTCGATCCCCAGGCACGTCGCGAGACGTGGCACCTCATCGAGGCCGTCCGTGATCGGGGCGTCACGGTGCTGCTCGTCACCCATCTGATGGAGGAGGCGGAGCGCCTCGCCGACCGCGTGGCGGTCTTCGCCGACGGCCGGATCGTCGCGATCGATACGCCCGCCGGCATCGTCTCGATGGTCGATCCCGAGCAACGCCTGCGCTTCCGACCTTCGTCGCCCGTCGCCGATGCCGTGCTCACCGACCTGCCCGAGGTGCAGCGCGTCGAACGGTCCGGCCCCGTGCTCGTGGTGACCGGCACCGGCAACCTCATCGCGGCCGTCACCTCGGCGCTCGCCCGTAACCAGATCGTCGCCAACGACCTCCGGATCGAGCAGGCGCGTCTCGACGACGCGTTCATCGCCATCACCGGACGACCCCTGATCACGACCGCGAAGGAGCTGTCATGAACGAGCTAGGCACCCTGATCCGCACCGAGGCGAAGCTGCTGTTCCGCGACCCGGTGTCGTGGCTCGCGGCGATCGCCCTGCCGACCGTGATCCTCCTGATCTTCGGGTCGATCTTCGGACCGCAGGAGCCCGACCCGGCCCTCGGCGGGTTGCGCTTCATCGACGTCTTCGTGCCGTCGCTGATCGTCATCTCGGTCGGGACGCTCGGCATCCAGACGCTGCCGATCCGGCTCGCGACCTACCGAGAGAAGGGCGTGCTGCGACGGCTGTCGACGACGCCGGCGCATCCCCTCCGGCTGTTAGCCGCCCAGCTCGTGATCTACCTCGCGACGGCCGTCGTCGGGCTGATCCTGCTCATCGTCGTCGCGCGCCTGGCGTTCGATGTCCCATTGCCGCAGGACCCGATCGGCTATGTCGTCGCGTTCCTGCTCGGGATGAGCTCGCTGTACGCCATCGGGCTCGTGGTCGCGGCGGTCGCCCCGTCCTCGCGAGCGGCGACGGCGGTCGCGATCCCGATGTTCTTCGTCGTCATGTTCCTTGGTGGCGTGTACCTGCCCCGAGTGTTCCTGCCCGACGTCCTGGTTCGGATCGGCGACTTCACGCCTCCCGGCGTCGAGGCCCTGCAGGACACCTGGATGGGGACGGCACCGGAACTGGCCCCGCTCGTCGGGATGGCGCTGATCACGGTTCTGCTGGGGACCGTGGCTGTGCGGCTGTTCCGGTGGGAGTGACCTCCGGCCGGGGAGCGTGGAGTAGCGTTGGCCCATGAACACTCCGGCGAGACCCGCCTGGGAACGCTTCGGCGACGCGATGCTCGAGTGGGGCGGCTACGTCCTACTCGGACTCGCGACGTTCACCGGGATCAGTGCCGGGAGCGACGACCCCATCTGGCGGATCGACCTCCCTGGCCATCGCCGCTGCGGCCGCTGTGTGGCTGTATGCCATGTACACCCGGGCGCCGGCCCCGCGCATCGAGCAGCGCGTGCGGATGCGTGTCTTCTTCGTCGGGCTCCTGGCGTTCGCGGCGCTCCTGATGCTCCGTCTCCCGCTCTTCTTCCCGTTCATGATCGCCGGCTTCTTCTACGCGACGGTGCTCCGACCGTTCGCCCTGGCGGTGGTCGGCGTCGGCACCACGTCGGTCCTGATCAACACGCTGATCGCCGGGGTGCCGCAGTCGGCCGAGGCATGGACGTGGTGGATCGTGATCGTCGGCGTCCAAACGCTGGTGATCAGCGCCGGGGTCGTCTTCGGGGAGAAGGTGACCGAACAGAGCGAGCAGCGCCGCGAGGCCCTCGATAGCCTTGAAAAGGCGCTGGTCGAGAACGCCGGCCTGCAGGCGCAGCTCGTGACCCAGGCCCGCGAGGCCGGGGTCCTCGAAGAGCGTCAGCGGATGGCCCGCGAGATCCACGACACGCTAGCCCAGGGGCTGACCGGGATCATCACCCAGCTCGAAGCCGCCGACCAGGCGCAGCGACCGGCCATCCGACCGCGACCGCCACCTGGATAACGCCCAGCGGCTCGCACGCGAGAGCCTGCGGGAGGCGCGTCGATCGGTCGAAGCATCCATCCCGTCCGCACTCGAGACCGCGACCCTGCCCGAGGCGCTGACCACGATCGCCGCGGAATGGTCGGACCTCAACGGGATCCCGGTCGACGTGACCATCACCGGCGACGTCATCGCGCTCCAGCCCGAAGTCGAGGTCGCGCTCCTGCGGACGGCACAGGAGGCATTGACCAACGTCGCGAAGCACGCCTCGGCGACGCGCGCCGGCCTGACGCTGTCCTACATGCGCGACGTGGTCGCGCTCGACGTTCGCGATGACGGCGTCGGGTTCAGCGTGCCCGATCGACCCCGGGCCGACGGATCGGATCCGGATTCGGGCTGTCCGGGATGCGACAGCGCGTGGCGCGGGTCGCCGGCTCGCTGGCGATCGAATCCGAGCCGGGCGGCGGGACCGCGATCTCGGCGCGCGTCCCGGCGATCGCCGCAGGCGCATTGTCACCGAGCGCATCGTGAGCCCGATCCGCCTCCTCATCGTCGACGATCATCCGGTCGTCCGCGACGGTCTGCGGGGCATGCTTTCGAGCGACCCGGACATGGAGGTCGTCGGCGAGGCCTCGGACGGCTCCGAGGCGCTGGCGCTGGTCGGCACCGCCAAGCCTGACGTGATCCTCATGGATCTGCGCATGCCGGGGCTCGGCGGCGCCGAGACGATCCGTGCCCTCGCCGAGCGAGGCATGCCAGCGCGGGTGCTCGTGCTCACGACCTACGACTCCGATCGGGACGTCGTCCCGGCGCTCGAAGCGGGCGCGACCGGCTACCTCCTCAAGGACTCCCCGCGCGCTGAGCTCGTGCGAGCCATCCATTCGGCAGCGCGTGGCGAGGCGGTCCTGGCGCCGTCCGTCGCGACACGGCTGGTCTCGCAGCTTCGCGGACCGGCCGTAGACGCCCTCAGCGAGCGCGAGCTGGACGTCGTCCGGCTGATCGCGCAGGGCGAGACGAACCGGGGTGCCGCGGCCCGTCTGTTCATCTCGGAGGCGACCGTCAAGACGCATCTCCTCCATATCTACGAGAAGCTCGGCGTGAATGACCGGGCGGCGGCCGTTGCCGTCGCCTATGAGCGCGGGTTGTTGACTCCACGCGGTTGAGCGCACTCTGTAAGGCTTGACTTATATAAGCAGTGCCTTTATCTTCGCGTCGTGCACGCGTTCGATGTCCTCGGTGACCCGGTCCGACGGCGGATCCTCGAGCTGCTCGCCGACGGCGAGCTGAGCTCGGGCGAGATCGCTCGACGGTCCGCTCCGAGTTCGGCATCTCCCAGCCCGCGGTGTCGCAGCACCTCAAGGTCCTGCGCGACAGCGGCTTCGCGACGGTCCGACCGGCGGGCACGCGCCGCCTGTACGCGGTCGATGCGGCACCGCTCCATGAGCTCGAGGACTGGATCGAACGCATCCGCAGGTTCTGGGACCAGCGGCTCGACTCGCTCGAGACCGAGCTCGCCCGCGGAAAGCGTGAGCGACGCCTGCACGCCGCCTGTGCCGATCGCCCCACCGACCCCGACGAGGAGAAGACCACATGATCGACATCGTCAACCAGATCGAGGCCGTCCGGCGCGAGGTCGGCGAGGGGCGGATCGCGGCCGGGGAGGGCCGGGCGGTCCGGCTTCGCCGGACGTATCAGGCGCCGATCGAGGACGTGTGGGACGCGGTGACGAACCCGGAACGGATCAGTCGCTGGTTCCTGCCGATCAGCGGGGATGTCCGCCTCGGGGGTACCTACCAGCTCGAGGGCAATGCCGGTGGCACGGTCCTCGTGTGCGACCCGCCGCGGCGTTTCCGCGTGACGTGGGTCTACGGGGAGCCGGCCACCGATCGCGACATCTCTGAGGTCGAGGTTCGGCTGTCGAGCCCCGAGAGTGGCATGACCACCCTCGAGCTCGAGCATTCGGCGATCGTCCCTGAGGACCGCTGGGACGAGTACGGCCCGGGTGCCGTCGGCGTCGGTTGGGACGGGGCGCTGCTCGGCCTGACGCTGCATCTCCAAGGCGGATCGGTCGATGACCCACTGGCGTGGCAGGTCTCGAACGAGGGCCGGGCCTTCTTCACACGCTCGAGCGAAGCGTGGGGTGAGGCGAACGCCGCCGCTGGCGCGGAGGCGGATGCGGTCGCTCGAGCGGTCGCCAACACGACGGCGTTCTATGCGCCCGAGCCCCAGACCTCCTGACACGTCTTGATCGACGTACTACGGCAAGGGCTCTGGTGGCAGCTCGTACCGCCGAAGGGTCCCCGCCAATCCCGTCGCGTACACCTCCTGCTCGGGACCGATCACGGCGAGCTCGAGGTCGCGTCCTGACCAGGATGCTTTCAGTTCGCCGCCGGCGGTGAAGAGATCCAGCCGATCCGTGCCATCAGTCGCATAGATCTCGCCATCCGGGCCCGGCCCAAGTAGGACTGGCTCGCGAAGGACGCCCTCGCCGATACGGCGGAGTACAGCCCCGCTGGGGTCGAACACCGTGATCCGCCATGGGTCCCCGCGACCACCACTGGCGAAGAAGATCGTTCCGTCAGGTCCTACGACGACGTTGTTGGTGCAGCGGTCGACGAACTCGGCGCCTCCGGCCACCGTGCGGACATATGCGCCCGACGGCTCGAAGACTTGCACCCGGCACGTGGGATCGTCGACCACGTAGACGAGCCCGTCCGATCCGATGGTCAGGCCGAATGGGCTCACGAACTGGCCCTCACCCGGGCCGAACGATCCCCATGACCCGACCAGCTTGCGGTCGGCATCGAAACGAAGGACTCGTTGGTGATCCGTGTCAGCGACGAAGAAGCCGCCATCGGTGGCGAACGCGACCGCGCCCCAAAGGTCGTTGTCGGGCTGCACGAGGTCGAGCGCAGCCTCACCGCTCGGCTGCCAGATGTCGGCGACTTCGCCATCCGGATCGACGATGACGAAACGTCCGCGGGTCGAATCCGCGACCCATAGACGGCCATCCGGGGCGATGTTCATATAGAACCAGGCCCCGAGTCCTAGATCCCCTGGCGTCCGCTCCCATGTCTGCTCGAGTGGTGCGACCGACGGGATGACGGTGGTTGGTGTCTGGGCGACAGGAACGGGCGCGGGACTGAGCGCGGGACTGGTCGCAGGCATGACGCCGGCATCTGCGAGCACATAGAGCGTGCCGCTCTGGGTACCGGCGACCAGGTACCCATCGGCGACCGCGGGCGAAGCCGGGATGCCATCGCCGGGCACCGTACCGAGGTCCTGACCGGTGGCGGCGTCGAGTGCCGTGATGCCGACTGTGGACGCCACGTAGATCAGGTCGCCTGCCTTGGTCGGCGAGACATCGATCTCGGCGCCGAGATGGTGTGTCCAGACCTGGGACCCATCATCGGCTCGCAGCGCGATGACGTCACCGTCCACGGTCCCGGCGTACACGATCCCTGTCGCAGGGTCGACGGCGGGAGCGACGATGGTCTGCCGGCTCGGGCGCGTGTGATGCCACAGCGCCTGTCCCGACTTGAGATCGACAGCCCACAGCGTTCCACGCGTTCCTTCCGGGTCGAGGCCGGCAAGGAAGACCTTGTCGCCGGCGATCACTGGCGTGTCGGTGAACGACTCGGTCGAGAAACGCCAGAGTTCGCCGCCCGTCGCCGTGTCGAAGGCAACGGCGATCCCGACATCGGTCGGAACGACGAGGATCGAGTCGGTGACGGCGATCGAACGGGTGGACGGGCCCGGCAGATCCTCCTGCCAGACGACTCTCTGGGTCGCCGCGTCGAGGGCCATGACCTTGCCGGTCGCGCCGGCGACGGCGCGACCGCGTGATGATGCGGACGAGGTGGACACGAACAGGTGGTCGCCAAACACGGCCGGGCTGCCCGCGGCAAACGCGTCGAGCGGCAGGCGCCATGCAAGCGTGCCGGTCTCGCGGTGGATCGCGACGAGGTCACGATCCTCCGTGCCGACGATCACGAGGTCTCGGGCGACCGATGGCGAAGACCACGCGACGTTGACATCGGTGGACCAGGCCTCCGAGCCCTGTCCGAGGTCGAATGCGCGGAGCCGGCCGTCGAGCGATCCGACATAGGCCACCCCGTTGACGATCGCAGGTGACGTGACGATCTGGTTTGGCAGGGTCTGCTTGAACGCGAGGGTCATCCGGGCACCGGGTCCCGGCCCGGCGACCACGCCGGTCCGCGCGGCGTCACCGCGGTAGGTCAGGCTGTCGTCGAGCCTCGCTCGCTGTTTCGATAGCTGGGCTCCGACCGCCGCCAGGCCGACGATGAGTGTCAGGAGCAGCAGCATCGTGATCGCGACCCGCATCGGCGGGGACAGCCGGCCGAATGCCGCAGCCAGCCCGTTGCCAAGCTGAGGCGGAGCTTGTCGTGACTCGCGGATCGTCGTCACGATCGAGGCGTGCAGATCGGCCGGTACCTGCACCGTCGTGGGCACCGAAAGGGATCGATCGAGCAGCTCGGCCGTCAATCGCGGAGCGGTGCGCGTCATGCGGACACCTCCCGAAGCTCCTTCTCGAGTGCCTTGCGAGCCTTGTACAGCCGCCACATGACCGTCCCAGAGGGGACGCCGATGAGGCTCGCGATCTCCTTGACCGGCCGCCCTTCGCCGTGGTGAAGCACGAGCACGAGGCGCTGGTCTGGCGACAATCGTGCGAGTGCGCTCCGAACGAGATCCTCGTCAGCAAGCGCTTCGACCGGTGAAGGCCCGGTCAGCTCGGGCGATGGATCCCCCGCGTGGTCGATCGAGATCTCGCGAACGCGCGCCTTCCGCCTCCGGAGCAACGTGCGACATCTGTTGACGACGATCCGGTCGAGCCATGCATCGAACCTCGCCGGATCCCGCAGGCGCGGAAGCTCGCGCCAAGCAGAAGCGAATGCGTCCTGGCAGGCATCGCGAGCATCCCAGTCCGTCCGCAGGATCGCGAACGCGGTGCGATACGCCCGGTCGAGACGGGTGTCAAGCAAGCGCTCGAAGGCGTCGGCGTCACCGGCTCGGGCGAGTTCGACGAGCGTGACGTCGCTCGCCGAGCCGAGGCCGATACGCGCATCCGCGGTCATCCGTTACAGATCTCCGACCACATGTCGTCGGGTGCGGCCGACGAGGGATACGTCGGCCGCTCGTTCCCATCATGAAGCCGGGTATCCGGCAGGATCACCGCGCGAGGATCCCTTGCACGACCGGCCAGATCAGCTCGGCCTCCGCGGCCTGGCCACGCACGTTGAGGTGGTTCCAGTCACTTGAGAAGTTCTCCAGCGTGTCCATATAGGCGGCACGCACCCCACCGTCGGTCGTGCACTGGCTGAACTCGGCGCACACCTTGGCTTGTTCCGCCTCGAAGGCGTCGATGATCGCAGTCAGGTTCGCGATGTGATCAGCATCGAGCTCGCCAGACGGGTCGAAGAAATCGCACGGGCCGCTGCCGGAGAGCGCGTCGCGCTGACTTGGATCCTTCGCGACGAGTTCTTCCAGGAATGCGGCTCGAGGTCGTCCGAGCTGGCCGACCACGAGGACATGCCCTTTCGGGGATGCGTCGACGATCAGCTGGACGGCCTTTCGCACGTTCTCACCGAACGCATCCATCCGGTCGGCGTCGCTGCCGTCGCACTGGATGTCAGCATCGATCGTCTGGATGATCGCAAGCGCCGGCACCGGGACGACGGTGAGTGCCTGCTCGGCCATGGCCACGAGACGCGAGGCCGGCGCGGCGCCCTGACCGGCGTTGGCGACGTGGCCTTCCGTCTCCGGGACGACGCTGACCATCCGGAGGTAGACGCTGTGCACCTCTTCCAGGGTCCCGGTGGCCCACGACTTCTCGGGCACCGGTTGCCCGTCGTCGCCGGTTCCCTCACCGGTGATGCCCGAATGCCCGATCGCGATCAGCCCGACGGGCGTCGAGCGATCCGGCGTGGGCGACGGAGCGACGGACGATGGATCCGGTACCGATGCGGTGGACGTTGCTGGCGCGGCGGTCGGGCCTGGTCCGCCGCCGCCGCAGGCGGCAAGGAGTGCGGCTGTCACAACCAGTATCGAGGTCCGGATACGCATCGCCTTTGCCCTCCTGTCGAGGGCTCCGCGGTCGCAGCGCCCTGCCTAGGAGTCCAGACGCGTGTGATGGCCCCTGCATTTGCTGCCGCGGCACCAGGATGTCGAAGCTCGTTCGACGATCGACGGGTAACATCGAAGGCCGCGCGCCTGTAGCTCAGTGGATAGAGCGTCGGCCTCCGGAGCCGAAGGTCGCAGGTTCGAATCCTGTCGGGCGCGCCATCCCGTCCTTCGGACGTCCTGGCCACCGGTCCCCATTCCTGATCGCCGACTGGGCCATGCGTGGCGTAGCCGACGGTGCGAGGCTGCGCCCGAAGGAAGCGCTCATGGGGCGGGCTGGCCGCCCGGCTGAGTGGTCCTAAGCGACGATCGGAAGGAGCCCGGTGCCAAAGCAGATCGCCGACGGCGTACTCGTCTACGAAAGCGAGTTCCTGCAGAGCAACGCCATCGTCGTGCAAGGCGGGGCCGGCGTCCTGCTCATCGACCCGGGGATCACGCGATCCGAGATCGCGGCGATCGCGAATGACATGCGCGAGTCCGGCCGACCCGTCGTGGCGGCGTTCGCCACGCATCCGCATTGGGATCACGTGCTGTGGCACGCCGAGCTCGGCGATGCGCCGCGGTACGGCACGGCCCGCTGCGCGGCCGATATCCGGGATCTGCTGTCGGACCCGGGATGGAGGGACCGCGTCGCCCAGGTGTTGCCGCCCGACTTCGCCGATCAGGTACCGCTGGAGCTCTTCGGCCTCATCACCGGTCTGCCCGCCGATGCGACGCGGATCCCCTGGGATGGCCCCCACGTCCGGATCATCGAGCATCAGGCCCACGCCCCGGGTCACGCGGCGCTCCTGATCGAAGAGCGCCGGGTGCTCGTCGCCGGCGACATGCTCTCCGATGTCCTGATCCCGTTCCTCGACCTGGACGCGGCCGACCCGATCGAGGACTATCTCGCCGCGCTGCGGCTGCTCGAGGGCGTCGCGGACGACGTCGATGTCGTCGTCCCCGGCCACGGGTCCGTCGGTGGCGATGACGAGGTTCGCGCACGGATCGAACAGGATCGTGCGTACGTGCATGCCCTGCGGGATGGGGCTGGTTCCGACGACCCACGCCTCCAGCCATCGGCCGTGCACGGCGCATGGCTGCCCGACGTGCATCGATGGCAGGTCAAGCGGCTCGCCGAACGTGGAGCGCCCGACTAGGGCAACGAGTCAGCAGAAACGGGTCAGCCACCCGCCGTGAGGCGTCCGAGCGTGGCACTGCAATGCGCGCCGCAAGGTCGACGTGACACCATCGGGTCGGAGCAGGCCCTCGGGGGACGGAATTATCCTGGGGGGGGTTCATCGGACGGATCTGGTGGGCCTGCTCCTTTTCCATGCCCGATGTGGCCGCACCACGGCGCCGACCCGGCGCCGACGCCGCTACATGACCCTCAGTCGATCCAGACGCGATCCTGGTTGTCGGGGTCGTCGATCGGCGACGAGATGAACAGCACCTGCGGGGCGTCCTCGAACTGGCCGCCGTGCGGCGTGTTCGCCGGGATCACCCAGACGTCACCCTTCTTGACCGGCCGCGTCACGCCGCCGACCGTCACCGACCCGGTGCCCTCGAGCACGTAACCGATCTCGTCGTGCGTCTCGTGCACATGCGAGCGGAACGGGCCCGCGTGGCCCTGGAAGACGAAGACGCTGGACTGCGACCCGTGGCCGAGATACGTCCGCTTGAAGACCTCGGCATCGGTCAGCTTGTCAGCCTCGACCGCGGCGGCGACGTCGACGACGTCGATCTTGGTCAGGTGCGACAGGTCCGCGCGTCTCGCTCTTGTCGTGGTGGCTCACGCTCGCTCCTCCTTCTGTCGGTCGCGGCGTGCGACCGTGGCCTCGAACAGGAAGTGATAGACCTCGGTATGGCGCTTCGCGGCGAGCACATCGTCGCCCCAGATGTAGGCGCCGTGGTCGCGGACGACGACGGCCCGGGCATCCTCGAAGCGTGGATCGGCGAAGACATCCTCGAGCTGGCTGACGAGCTCGGGCTCGCGCGGCGTGTTGCGGATCACCGGGTACGAGATGGACGTCGACGTTGGTCACGCCCGGGATGCCCTTGAGCATCTCGAGGTCGCGGATCGCCAGGTGATCCGTGGCCGCCGCCGCCGCGAGGTCGCCGGCGAGGACCGCAGACAGCGCGTGCGAATGGACGACGCTCCACGCGCCGCGCGATCGATGGGCCAGGCAGAAGATCGAGTTGCATTCGCTCGGTCGGAGGTCGTCGCGGTCCGGACGCCGGACGACGCGGCCGTCGGCCGGGTCGACCGTGAAGAACTCGTCGGTCCGGACGCGCTCCTTGTGGACGCCGCTCGGGGCGAGGAGCAGGCCTCCGTCGTCCGCCGGTCCGCAGATGCCGCCACCGGTTCCCGAGACCCAACCGCGGCGGTGGAAGTCGCGGAGCAGCTCGACCAGGAGCTCGCGCGTCGCCTGCTCGTCGGTCGGCGGGGCATGCAGCGACATGTCGCCGAGTGTAGAGGCCGCGCGGGTCAGCGCATCAGCCAGCGCAGGCGCGAGTACATCGCGGGCGCCATGACGTTCGCGTACGTGTTCGTCAGGTGATGCCCGTCGCGGTAGCGAAGGACGTGTGTCGACGTCACGGGCCAGCAGCGTGTCGGCTGGCACAGCCAGTCACCGAGGTCGGTCGCCCGGACCCATGGATACGCGGCGTCGACCGCCATCTCCGCCGCCCAGCGCGACACCGAGAAGGCCGCCGAGCGCGCGCGAGAGCACGGCGACGTCCAACCGGAGTGTGCCGCGACGCAGCTCGGGATCGACGACGCGAACGACGGGCGTGTCGCGCAGGATCACGACGCGGCGGGCAACGCCGGCGAGACGGTCGATCGATCGCCGGTAGCCGGCCCCCCATTCCGTCGCGGCCGCTGCCGGATCGGTGATGACCGCCCCATCGCTTCGCCGGATCAGCGTCGAACTCGACGACCCCGCCATCACGACGAGGTCGGCGCGGGCAAAGCCCCGGATCTTGGTCAGGACGTTGCGCCGCCAGGTATCGCAGGCCGTGTAGCGCACGCCCTGGCTGCGGACCGTCACGTCGGCAGCCGGGCAGGCGGTCTTGGTCATCCAGGTGATCCGCCAGCCCGCCCGGCGTGCGGCTCCGTCGATGGCCGCCCACCACTGGGCCGCGATCGAGTCGCCGATGACGATCACCCGGATCGTCCCGGCGCGATCGCCGTACGTGCAGTGGGTCGGCGTCGTGACTTCGTGCGGCGACGTGGCAGCGGTCGCGAATAGACACGCGCGAGGTCACCGAACGCGGCGCTCGTCCGGGGATGGAGCGTCGACAGGGCGACGTGCGTCGGATCGTCGCTCGGGTCCGGCACGGCCGCGCGGACGGGCATCACGCCGGCCGCGAGCACGAGGCCCAGGGCGGCGATCGACGCGAGGGCGGATCGTCGGATCATCCCTCCGAGCGTACAGGCCTTCGGCCGCTCAGACCCTCGTGCGGGTGCCCATCGAGCGCCGACCGACGCCCGGCGCTAGCGCTCCAACAGCTTCTTGAGCGAGCCGAGCGCGCCCTCCCAGCCCTCCTCGGAGGTCTTCGCTGCGTCGGCCGACGGGAGGTTCCGCTCGGTGATCGCGAGCTCGGTGCCGCCGTCGCGCGGGGTCAGGTCCCACGTGACGACCTGATAGTTCTCCGGAGCGTCGGGCAGACCGGACACGTCACTCCAGTGCGTGTGCACGAGCCGCCGTGGGGGCTCGAACTCGACGATCTCGCCCTTGTCGACGTAGGGCTTGCCACCGGTATTCGCCGCGGTGGACGAGTCGACCCCCCGGCCGCCAGTCGGCTTCGGTATCGACGCCGAAGAACCACTGCTTCATCTCGCTCGGCGTCGTGATGGCCTGCCAGACGCGCTCGGGCGGGGCGTCGATCGTCGTGCTGCTACGGATCTCGTCAACGGTCGTCGGCATGACGTCCTCCTCGCTGCGGTGCTCCGAACCTCGCACCGACGGCGGGACGCCCGACTCAGCGGCCTCCGATGGATCGCCTTACAGATCGCTTGCCGTCCACTGCGGGGGAAGGCGCTCAACCGATGACGTTCTGCTCGACGACGGGTCGCGCAGCGGCGATCCGGTCGAACGCGAAGACGCTCAGATCGGTCGTCACGAAGCGGTCGTGCACGATCAGTTCGGCGATCGCCCGACCGACGGCAGGCGACTGCTGGATCCCATGGCCGCTGAACCCGTTCGCGAACAGGAGGTTCCTGATCTCGGGATGCCGACCGATGATCGCGTTGTGGTCGAACGTGTTCATCTCGTAGTAGCCAGCCCAGGCATTCGTCACGCGGATCGCGTCGAACGCGGGGACACGGTTCGCGAGCGCGGGCCACAGGACCGTCTCGAACAGCGCGTGGTCCGGCGTGAGTGGCAGATCGGCGAGGTCGTCCTCGTCGGCGGGGGCGGCACCGGCGATGAACGAGCCACCCTCCGGCCGGAACCACGCGCCGGACGTGTCGATGATCAGCGGAGCGTCGGTCGGGGCGTCGCGCTCGACGTCGAACACGAACACGCAACGGCGACGCGCCTCGACGGGTAGATCGATCCCGGCCATGGCCGCCACGTCGGCGGCCCACGGACCGGCGGCGTCGACGACCGACCCACATGCGCGCGTCGAGCCGTCTCCCAACATGACGCGCAGCGACCCGGTCGCCGGCGACGTCCAGGTCGACCACCTCGGCGGTCAGCAGCTCCGCGCCGAGCTCGCGTGCACGTGCCCGGAGCGCCTGGACGAGCCCGTACCCGTCGAACCAGCCTTCGCCAGAACGACCGAGCGACCCAAGCGCGATCCCGTCGATCGACAGCCACGGGTAACGGGCCGCGAGTTCGGGGGGCGTCAGCAGCACGATGTCCGCACCCTCGGCGACCTGGATCACGTGGTTCGCTTCCAGGATGTCGCGAGTCGCGGGAGAGGCAAGGTAGAGGTAGCCACCCTCACGGATCTCGAGGCCGAGCCGGCCCCGGATGAAGTCGAACGAATAGGCCGACATCCGGATGTTCTCGGGCGTCGAGAACTGGCGGCGCGTGCCCGCCGCGCTCAGCGCCGAGGACGCCTGGCGATACGTGGGGTCGCGCTCGATGACGGTGACTCGGCCATCGAATGCTGGGTCTTCGAGCAGGTGGACGGCGACCGCGCCACCCATCGCACCGCCACCGATGACGACGACGTCGCCGGCCGGCGTCACCGCACGATCACTCGAGATCGAAGGCCACGCAGCAGCGCCCGGGCTGCCGATCGAGGTGGGCCGAGATCCGCTCGTCACCGAGCCCGTCGAGGATGCCCTCGGCGAGGGCGAGATTCATGCCGCAGACGAGGTCGCGGTGGTCGTCCACCAGCGCATGGAACGGGCAATTGCCGAGTCGCAGCGTCCCGTCATCCTCGAGCGGCTCGTAGCCCCGGTCCTCGAGCGTTTCGACCAGCGCCGCGCGGCGACGAGACCGCGTCGGCCGAGGGCCGGCGGCGGCCCTCGCCGCGGAGCCGACCTCTTCGCCCATGCGATGTGCCGCTTCGCCAAGCGACGTGGCCGGTCGCGCTCCGCTCGCGTCCTCCAGGGCATCGGCCATCAACTCGGCGGCGATGTCGTATCGGCGCTGGGGCAGCGACACGCTGATATCGCGATCGGCTCGCATGTACAACTTCGAGGGGCGTCCGGCGCCTGGGCCAGTCTTCCCGCTCAGTCGCCGGAACGCGGTCGTCAGCAGACCCCCCGTCGCGAGGCGGTCGAGGTGGAACGCGGCCAGCGCACGCGACACCGCAGTGGCCGCTGCTGCCTCGTCGCGCCCGACCGGCCGTCCCTGGCGGACCACCCATTCGTAGAGCGTGCGGCGGACCGGTTCATCGAGGAGCGCGATCGCGTCGATGTCGTCGGTCGCCGGGGTGATGTCGTTCATCGATCCGTTTTCCTAGGAGCAAGGCTCTCAGTGCGAGACGCCGGCGTCGTCCAACGGGCGTCGTATCACTAGCATCTGCTGATTATAGACCGGCGCCCCGTAGGTCCTGCGAGTAGCTCGCGCCTGGTCATCGTCCAACCGGCGCGGTAGCTTCGAGTCGTGCACGCAGGTATTCCGTCCCGCTCGCATCGCGGACACGAACGGACCAGCCGGGCTCGTCGCTCCATGCCTCGGCGAGGACGCTCGCGCCGGCGTCGACGGCACGCGCATATTCCAGCCGCATCGTCCGAGGGATCGCCCGGACATCGGCCGTGCCACCCTCCCGGATGACCGCCTCGTCGACCCAGTCGGCGTAGACCGCATTGTTCACGTGGTCCATCGGGTCGAGCTCCTGCGGTCGAACGTCGATCGTCGTCGGCGACGTGAGCCTCGGACGGCGGTCCTGCCAGGCGTCACTCGGCCCAGCGGAAAGGTGGCTTCCGGAGCCCAGAAATGCTTGTCGAAGTCGGGCGGTACGCGGGTCGGTGCCCCGCGCGAATCGAGCAGGACCCAGTCGACGTTGGTCCATGCGAGCCGAGTCCCAGCCGCGTCCACGAAATCGGTCCGCCGTCGCGCCCAGACGCGACGCCAGCCGACGACCTGCGTGGTTCCCACGATCTCGTCGCCGACGCGCATGTCGCCCTCGACGGCGACCTCAGCGGCGCGTGCGAGCCAGGTCAGCCCGCGCTCTCGATACCAGTCGCGCGTGAAGCCGCGATAGGCAGAGTGGTACCAGGCGAGGTCCTGCGCGTATCGCAGCAGCACGGACGTGCGGATGCGCCCATCGGGCGCCGCCTCATCGAACCGAACGCGATACGGGGACGAGCACCGGTCGGGCTGGCGCGCTGCACCGCCTCCAGCCACATCCGTTCGCGCAGGTTCGTCATCGATCGCCGAGCGAATCCAGCGACTCGAGCGCCACCAGCCGCGTGCCATCGACGGGCGCGGTCGAGCGGGCGAGCCGGACGTCGCACGAGCGCTGCGCGTCGAAGACGACCAGGGCGACCAGGAGACGCCCGTCCTCCTCCTCCGCGTGGCGACGCGCATCGTCGAGCTGATGCAGGACGTCGTCGCCGATGCCGCGCGCGCCCCATTTGCAGTCGTATGCCTCGGCTCGCGCCGTCCCGCTCGACGGTGACGTCGTACGGATGGATCTCGGCGCGGACGCCGTCGAACAGGATGCGTCGCTCGCGGCGGATGGCGACTCCTGCCGCGCGGCGAGCGAGCAGCCGGGCGGTCAGCTCTTCGACGATCGCGCCGCGGAACTGGCTGCGGACCGCCTCGCCGCGTTCGGCGACCTCGAGGGCGACGTCGAGCAGCGCCTCAGCGCGCTCACGCGGCGCAGCGCGCCGCCGTCGGTCCGAACAGCGTCGGGAACATCGCCGTCCACGTCGCGCGATCGGTCGACTCGCCGTTCATCACGGCACGCGCCAGGACGCGCATCGCCGGCGTCGGCGTCCGCGAGCAGGTCAGCGGCGCGTGCGACCAGCGGATCGGCCTGGATGGCGGCGTAGACCACCGCGCGCCCGTCGCGAGCGGCATCCTGGAACCTCACGGTCGCCTCGCCAAGGGCGGCGAGCGGCGACCTGGGGAAACGTCGAGAGCCAGTCGATCGCGCGATGCGGATCCTCGATCCGTCTGATCTCGCCGATCGCCACGTCGATCGCCGGCGTCGTCTCGGCCGGGAGGCCTTCATCCCCGCGCGCGACGCGGATCGCTTCGAACCGTTCTCCCCAGGCCTCGGTCAGATCCTGGATGTACGACCACTCATCGTCGATCTCCTCACCGAGCTCGGCGAACGTCGCGTAGGCCGCGAGCGCGCGTTCGATGACGGCATCGACGGTCGCTTCGGCAGGATCGTCCACGAGCGACAGCGTACGCTGGTCGACGACCCTATGGCCGTCGCCGGGGCGACGCATCACGGTGACGTGACGTCAGGAGGGTTAGTGCTCCCGGGTCGCCATCGCTCGGCGAGGAGGTGTGACCGGGCGGCGGACACGATCGCCATGGCGTTCGTCGTCGTGGCGGTCGGACCGGCGCAGGAGGGTCTCCAGCCGACGGCGTGCGCGTTCATCCCACGCCCTCGAGTAGGCATCGGTCGCGTCGCTGCGCAGTCGCGCGGCGGTGGCTCTCTCGCCAGCCGCCTCCAGCTCGGCGACGCGATCGAGGATCGCCCGGTAGAGCGCGGGAAGCTCTTCGGCCGGAGAGTTGGTCTCCATCGCTTGCCACCATGGAGTCGGATCGTGCGGGTGGGAATAGCCCACCGGTCCCGCCGGTGGTCTGCCGAACGGGTCAGCGATCCCCCACCGTCCGTACCCCTCACCCGCGGCTCGCCTGCGTGAGACTAGGCGCATGATCCTGAGCGACGTCCGAGACCCGAGGCTGATCACCGTCCGCCGCGGCGGATCGCTGGAGGACGCCGACCACCACCGCCTCGCCGAGTGGGCGGCCACATGCGCGGAGCATGTGCTCGACCATTTCGAGCGAGCGCGCCCAGGCGACGACCGTCCTCGCCGCGCGATCGAGCTCGCGCGCGCCTGGGCGCGCGGTCAAGTCACGATGACGGCGGCACGTACCGCGGCCGGTCACGCGAACGCCGCAGCGAGGGACCTCCGGGGTGCCGCCCGGCACGCAGGCTTCGCTGCCGCACAGGCCGCGGCGGTCGCGCACGTCGCCGCGCACGAGCTGGGCGCTGCCGCCTACGCGATCAAGGCCGCACAGGCGGCCGCACCGGTTGGCGAGCGGGACGACGCCAGGCGTCGTGAGTGTCGATGGCAGCGGCACCAGCTGGCGCCGGCGATCCGTGACCTGGTCCTCGACGATCAACGGCTACGCAACGACATCTGCTGGTCGGTCTTCGACCCTTGACGCCGCGGCTTCCAGCGGTCAATCGCCGCGGTGGCCGCCACTCCTCACGTCGAACGAGTGCCACCCACCCGTGGCCATCTCCCAGTGCGACGACACCCGGTCGACGATCGCGCCGGCCGGGCCGAGTTCCAGCGACTCGAGGAGCGTCTCGAGCGAGCTCCGATCGCCCTCCGCGACGCACCGTACGGAACCGTCCGGCTCGTTCGCGACCCAGCCGGTCAGACCGAGGTCCATCGCTTGCCGGAGGACGAAGTAGCGGAAGCCGACGCCCTGGACGCGGCCGCGAACGGTCGCGTCGAGCCGTTCAGGGGCGGTTCCCGTCCGCTCGTCCATGACGTCGCGGGCTTCGTCGGTCACGCCACGCGGGTTCCGGCCACCGGGCGTGGCCACGCGAGAGCGAGGTCGTCGAGCACCAGCTCCGGTGACGCGTTCCCCGCGACGAGTACCGCTGCGCGCCCGAGCCGATCGATGAAGGCATGGAGCGCGTCGGGGTCGACGTCGCTCGCCGTGCCGCGGACATCGTCGAGCAAGCCGAGATCACGGACGGACCGCTCCAGCCCGCGCTGACAGAGGGCGATGTCCCGCGCGACGTCGGTCCAGAGGGAGATCAGTGCCTCGGCGGCCCTGCGGCGTTCGGCCGCCGGAGCACGCGCGGGACCTGCCACTTCGCCGTCGCCCTCGACGTCCTCGCCCGGACCGCTTTCGACGCCGGTCGCTTCGGGAGCGGCGATCCTGCCCCGTGAACGCTTCGGCGTACCGCCCGGTGGGGCCTTCGCCTCAGGCCCGTCATCGATCCGGAGGTCAAGCGCCTGGCCATCATCGATACCCGCGATGGCCGAGGCCGATGCTGCGAGCGCCCGCACACCGGCAAGACGGTCGGCCGGTCTCGCCACGATGAGATCGAGGAAGGTCCGGCCGATCGCGTCGCGTTCGCGCAAGGCGTCCGGGTGCGCGACCCAGGCGAGCGCGATCCCGGGCCGACCGCCGGCGAGACGAGCCGCACGTGCCGCGAGCGGCGGATCAGCAGCGCCGACCTCGGCGAGGATCGCCTCGATGTCCCGGACCCCGACCGGCCCGAGCCGGATCCGCGCGGAGCGTGACCGTATCGTCGGGAGCAACGGCTCCTCGGCGTCGGCGCACAGCACGATCGTCGCCCCCGATGGGGGCTCCTCCAGGGTCTTGAGCAGCGCCGCCTGTGCGTCCTCGTTCAGGCGATGGGCTGACTCGATGATCGCGACGCGCGCACCGCCTTCGACGGGAAGGAGGGCGAGCTCCGAGATCAGGTCCCGGACGCCACGGACCTTCGAGCCTGACCCGCCGATCACGACCTGGCGCCCCGCTCCCTCGGGCCCGAGGAGATGCAGGTCGGGATGGGCGCCATGCGCGACCAGCCGGCAGCTGCGGCACCTGCCGCATGGCCTGGCCGCCGGATCGTCATCCGTGCACAACAGCCCGGCGGCGAGGTCCAGCGCGAGCGTCGTCTTGCCGATCCCCGCGGGACCCACGAGCAGGACCGCGCCCGGGGCACCTCCCCGGATCATCGATCCGACGGCAGCGAGCGCTCCGGGATGGCCGCGGGTCCGCGCCCCGTCCACTCGGTCAGGAAGCGGTCTTGGTCGTCTTTCGGGTCGTGCGCCGCTTCGGGGCGGAGCCCGTCTCGGCAGCCTCGCCCGTCGGAGCATCACCGGCAGCCGCGTCGACCGTCGGCGAGGTCGCATCCGCGGTCGCGGCCTTCGGCCGACTGGCACGTCGCTTGGGCGCCGCGGCCTGCGAGGTCTCGTCGCCGGTCGACGAGGTGGTCGCCTTCCGCGTGGTGCGCCGCTTCGGCTTCGCCGATCCGGCCGCCTCGCCGTCCGGTGCAACGTCAGCGCTCGCGGCGGTCGTCGCCTTCCGCGTCGTTCGGCGCTTGGGTGCGGACGTCGAGGCGGCGGTCTCAGCCGGCGAGGTGATGTCGCTTCCGCCGACCTCGAGGACGACGGCCTCGGCCTCGACCGCGTCGATCGTCCTGGCGTTCGACGACGGAGCGACGTCCGACGGCCGCGACGTCTTCTGGCCGACCTGAGCGCGAAGCATGGCCTCGAGCTCCGGCGGGACCTCGCTCCACGGCTCGGCCGAGCTGGCCGGCCGGGCCGGCTCGCGCCGTCGATCGTTCGGGCGATCGTAGTTGCGGCCACCGCTACTGCGGTTGGCACTGGGCGTCGTGCGCCCGCTCACGTCCGGATAGCGATTGATACCGCCGGTTCGGCCACCGCCGTACCGCTCGCGCTCGATCGCCGACTGGTAGGCGGATCGGCCACCTCTCGGACCGCGTCCCCCGCCGCGGCCTCCCGTCGCCCTGGCCGCGGCGCTGTTCCGCGATCAGGTACTCGGGGATCTCGGGCTCGTCGAAGTCCTCGTCCTCGTGGGCTCGGTGGCGTCAGGTTCGCCGGCGCGGCGGTCGTGCCGAGCTGGGAATCCCAGACCGAACCGAACGGCGTGCTCCGCGGTCGGGGAGCCTGGATCGGCGCCTCGTCCTCCTCCTCCTCGTCCTCATCGAACGGCTCGTTCACCGGCGCGCCGGCCACGGCCGGCGTCTCGTCGCGCCCGCGACCTCGACCTCGGCCGCGTCCACCGCGCCGACGGCGGCGTCGGCCGCTCTCGTCGCGCGATTCGCCTGCATCTCCCTCGGCGGCCTCAGCGCCCGTCGGCCGCGGTCGCGTTCGGATCGAGGTCATCGAGCGTGAACACCTCCGCCGCGGCGAGATCGGCCTCGGAGAGGCTGCCCGACCGGCCGCTGAGGCGCTCGCCGGGGAGGACCGTCGACTTGCCCGAACCGTTCGTGGATGTGCTCCCACGTCGGCCACGCGTCGACCCGCCGCCGGCGGCGGCCGGTTCGCTCTCCGGTCGGCCTCGGCCGCGCCCACGGCCGCCACGCGTGCCGCGACCGACACCGGTGCCCTCGGTCTGCTTGTCCGGGACCTCGGTCATCGACAGGTCGGCGTCGTCATCCGCGACGCGGCGACCCGACCGGCTGCCCTTCTCGACCCGGGCGAGCTGGGTGATATCGGTGAACTGGTCCGCGACCTCGATCAGATCCGAGCTCGTATTGCCGCGGAAGCTGATCACCTCGACGCGCACGCCCATCTCCTGGACGGCACGGATGGCCGGCGCGAAGTCGCCGTCACCGGACACGACGATCGCGATATCGAGATTCCGAGCGGTCTTCATCATGTCGACGACGAGCTCGATGTCGAGGTTCGCCTTGACCTTCCCGTCGCCGTATTTGCGGATGTCCTTGCTCACGACCTTGTAGCCGTGGCGACGCAGGAAGTCGTGGAAGTTCCGCTGGTTCTCGTTGTCGGGGTCGAGCCCCGTATAGGCATACGCGCGCACGAGGTCTCGCCCGGCGCTGGCCGACTTGAGGAGCGTGACGTAATCGATGTCGACGCCCGCGGCCTTCGCCGCGTAGAAGATGTTCGCCACGTCCACGTAGACGGCGACGTTCTTGCCCAACTGTTACTCCTTGGGATTTCCCTATGTGGTTGATGCCCGCCGGCGCGTTCTCGCTGCTCGGCCGGGCGATGGTCAGAAGCGGCGCGAGGTGGAACCCACCGCGGCCACGGTTCGTTGGATGCGAGGACCGGCCGGGGCGAAGCCCATGGCCTTCCAGCGGCTGAGCGCCGCGTCGTCCTCGGGCGGGCCGCCTCGACGAGCGTGCAGCCCTTGTTGCTGGCAGAGCGGACGACCTCTTCGATGAGAGCGTCCGCCACCCGATCGGCGTCGTAGTCGGGATCGACGACCAGGAGATCGATCGTCCCGACGAAGCCGCCCGCGCGGACCGACGGTCGGAGGGCGAGGACGGCGCCGCCCACGACGTGCCGTTGGGACTCGGCGACGAAGATGCTGGCCTGCGGCAGGTAGACGAGCTGGCGGAGCAGATCAGCCGCATCGAGCGGGCTCGCATCGCGGCTGACACGCAGTTCCGCGTCGCTCAAAGCGACGAGACGATCGATATCCGTGATGCGGGCGGGCCGGACCAGATATTCCACGCCGAAGGTCGTACCTCGCAGGACGGCGACACCGCTTCGCGCCCCTCGACCGGGGTCAAGCCCGACCCCTGGGTCGGACCGGCGGGCCTGCGATCCGTCGCCGGCGCGAAGCGCCTCGGAGGGATGCGACCGACCGGTATTGCATTCGGGTCGCCAGTGCATATGATACGGCATCGTTTCGGCGGTCACCTGCGCGCCGCTCGAGACCGGTCTGCGTCGCCTCCGTCACGCACCGCCGCCAGGCCCCATCCGACGCTCCAAGGGAGGGCACGTCGCCGGGCCAGGCAAGGGCGCGACGGGGTGTCTTCGCATCTCCCGGATCGGGATGGGGGCGGGGTGCCACGATCGACGGTCGCCCGGTTTACGACCGGCGACCGGAGGCCATCCAGGAGGAGAGTGAATGAACAAGCGCAAGATCGGGACGCTTGCTGCCGTCGCCGATGCTCGCTCTCGCAGCGTGCAGCGGCGGTGGTGGCGGCGGCGGAAGCAAGGGCGAGATCGAGATCTGGTCCTCGCTACCGCGGCAAGGCTCGAGCAAGGGCCAGACCGACACGATCGTCAACGCCATCAACATGGCGCTCGAAGAGAAGAACGGCACGGCCGGCGGCTACACGATCAAGTACAGCGACAAGGACGACTCGACCGCTGCGGCCGGCAAGTGGGACGAGGCGACCGAGATCAAGAACGCCAACGATGCCGTCGCGGACGACAAGCTCGTCGCCTACATCGGCACGTTCAACTCGGGCGCTGCGAAGCTGTCGATCCCCATCCTGTGCGGCAAGGGCATGGTCATGGTCAGCCCGGCCAACACCTATCCCGGTCTGACCAAGGCCGGCAAGGGCGAGGCCGACGAGCCGGACAAGTACTACCCGAACGGCTGCACGCGCAACTACTTCCGCGTCGTGGCGGCTGACGACCTCCAGGGTCTCGCCGGTGCGAAGTGGGCCGCCAAGCTCGGCGCCAAGAACGTCTACGTCCTCGACGACACCGAGCTCTACGGCAAGGGCATCGCCGACGTCTTCAACAAGGAAGCCCCCGGCCAGGGCCTGACCGTCCTCGGACGCGACGGCATCGACGGCAAGGCGACCGACTACAAGGCGCTCGCCGAGAAGATCAAGGCGACCAATCCTGACCTCGTGTACTACGGCGGGATCACCCAGAACAACGCCGGCCAGCTGTGGCGCGACCTGCGCGACGCGATGCCGAGCGTCAAGCTCATGGGCCCCGACGGCATCCTCGAGGATGCATGGATCCGAGGCCGCCGGCGAGGCAGCCGAAGGCACGTACATCACGTTCGGTGGCCTGCCGGCCGACAAGCTGACCGGCAAGGGCGCGGACTTCGTCGAAGAACTACAACGCGAAGTACCCGAACAACCCGCCCGAGGCCTACACGGCCTACGGCTACGAGGCGGCCGGCACCGTGCTCGCGGCGATCGAGAAGGCCGCGGCGACGAACCCGGCCGACACCGCTGCGCTTCGCGCGGCAGTCCTCAAGGCCGTCGCGAGACGAAGGACTACGAGGGCGTGCTCGGCAAGTGGAGCTTCAACGCAGGAAGGCGACACCACGCTGACGGCGATGTCCGGAAACGATCGTCAAGGACGGCGAAGTTCGAGTTCGACAGCGTCATCGAGTAGCGGGTCTCCACCACTCGACGACCCTCCAGCCGGCCGCTCGGGCTTCCCGATCGGCCGGCTGGGTGCTCCAGATCCGCGACTGCCTTAAGGAGAGGGCGTGGAGGAACTGGTCAAGGCGCTGACGATCGGCGTCACCAATGGCCTGATCATCGCGCTCATCGCGATCGGTTACACCCTCGTCTACGGCATCCTCGAACTCATCAACTTCGCCCATGCCGACGTGTTCATGCTCGGCACGGCGTTCACTTATTTCGCCACCGAGATCATCGTCCGCGGGTTCGGCATCCCCGCGTCCAGCACTGCTGGCGCTGGTCGCTGACGCTCATCGCCCTGCCGATCATCATGCTGATGACGGCCACCATCAACGCGAGCATCGAGCGCCTCGCGTACCGGCCGCTTCGTAACGCCCCGAGACTCGCGCCGCTGATCAGCGCGATCGGCATGTCGTTCGTGCTGCAGAACATCGGGCTCTTGCTGCTCGGCCCATCGCAGAAGGCCGTCGAGCCGGTCCTGCCCCGGACCGACCTCGTGTTCTTCCCGAGCGGCGCGGCCTGGTTCGGCGTCGACGAGATCATCGTGCTCGGCGTCACGGTCCCGCTGCTGCTCGGCCCTGCGCTGGTTCGTCGCGAACACCCGCCAGGGCAAGGCGATGCGGGCCACGGCTCAGGACCGCGAGGCGTCGGGGCTGATGGGCATCGACGTCAACCGGACGATCTCGCTGACGTTCCTCATCGCCGGTGCGCTGGCCGGCGCGGCCGGTCTCGTCGTCGCGCTGTACTACGGGCAGACGTTCTTCCAGTACGGCCTGCAGTTCGGCCTGCTGTCGTTCACCGCCGCCGTCTCGGCGGCATCGGCAACCTGACCGGGGCGACGCTCGGCGGCCTGTTCATCGGCATCGTCGCGGCGATGTCCGACCGGTTCATCGAGGCCAAATGGACGAGCGTCATCGTCTTCTCGCTGCTGATCCTCGTCCTGATCTTCCGGCCGACCGGGCTCCTCGCCGAGCAGGCGTCGGAGCGCGCGTGACATGACCGAGGCCGTCAGAGCGCCGCGGCGATCGATCCCGAACCCGCTCGCCGGGATGGAGCGAGCGCCGCCGGCAGATCGTCATCCTCGCGATCGTCGTCGTCCTCGCGCTCGTCTATCCGCTGATCTACCGGCCTCTCTCCAATGCGATCCCTGCCCTCCCGTGGCCGGGGACCGCGGTCCTCGTCGTCTGCGCCACGTTCGCGATCCTCGCGCTCGGGCTGAACATCGTCATGGGCTTCGCAGGCCTGCTCGACCTCGGCTATGTCGCGTTCTACGCGATCGGCGCGTACACGACCGCATTCCTCGCCTCGAGCCATTTCGGCGTTCACATCAGCTGGTGGATCGTGCTCTGGATCGCGGTCGCCGCGGCCGCGATCTTCGGGGTCATGCTCGGCGCACCGACGCTCAAGCTCCGCGGCGACTACCTCGCCATCGTCACGCTCGGGTTCGGCGAGATCGTCCGGCTGGTCTTCCGCAACCTCGGCGACATCACGATCGCGCTGCCGGCGTTCCTCGGCGGCGCGGTGATCCTCGGCCCGAACGCGAACCTGACGGGTGGCAACGTCGGGATCAACCCGATCGACCCCCCGATCATCCCGATCCCGGGACCGTGGGGCAACCAGCTCGTCTTCTCGAACCAGAACGCGATCGCGTCCTGGTATCTCGTCCTTGCATTGCTTGCCATCACGTTCTTCATCTGCCGCCGGCTGCGCGACTCCAAGCTGGGCCGAGCATGGATGGCGATCCGTGAGGACGAGACCGCGGCCGCCGCGATGGGTATCAACACCGTCACGACCAAGCTGCTCGCCTTCTCTCTAGGAGCGAGCTTCTCGGGCTTCGCCGGCGCGTTCACCGGTGCCTACAACACGGCGATCTTCGCCGAGACGTTCAGCTACAACGTCTCGATCCTCGTCGTGATCATCATCATCGTGGGCGGGATCGGGTCGCTCCGCGGCGTGGTCTTCGGCGCCTTCGCACTGCTCTACGTCGACCGTTCCCTGCTGCCGTGGCTCGGTGACAACATCATCAACGACCCCATGCACAACCTCGGGGTGTCGACCGGACAGCAGATCCTGGCCGACTTCAAGCTGACGACCTACAACTACCTGCTCTTCGGGATCGTCCTGGTGATCATGATGATCAGGCGACCCGAAGGGCTCTTCCCGGACGCCGGGGCCAAGGCCGAGATGCACGGCGTCGGTATCGCCGCTGAGGTGACCGGCGCGACCGGTGACGAGCTGACCGCGCTCGGGGAGCTCGAGGAGGTCAGCCTGGACGAGGCGCCGATCGCGGAGCCGGACGCGCCTCCGCCCGAACCACCGTCGACGACGACGGGGCCGGAGGCAGCCGCCCGGTGAGCGCCATGTCCGCGGCTGCGACGGAGCCTGCTGGCGACCTGCTCGTCGCGACCGGCTGCACGAAGCGCTTCGGCGGTCTGGTCGCGGTCAGTGACATCGATTTCACGATCCCGCGTGGATCGATCGTGAGCCTCATCGGGCCGAACGGCGCAGGGAAGACGACCTTCTTCAACATGATCACGGGGCTGTATGTCCCGACCGAAGGGCGGATCACCTTCGACGGCGCCGACATCACCGGCGACAAGCCGCACGAGGTCGTCCGGGTCGGGATCGCCCGAACGTTCCAGAACATCCGCTTGTTCGGGAACATGTCGGCGGAGAACAACGTGCTGGTCGGGCCTCCACCATCGGCTCAAGGGCCGTTGGTTCGGAGCGATCCTGAGGCCGCGCTCGATCATCCGTGAGGAGGAAGAGGCCCACGCCCGCGCGAAGGAGCTGCTCGACCTCGTCGGGCTCGGGAGCCGCAAGGACACGCTCGCCCGCAACCTGCCATATGGCGATCAGCGGCGCCTCGAGATCGCACGCGCCCTGGCGACCGAACCGAAGCTGCTCCTCCTCGACGAGCCGACCGCCGGCATGAACCCGGAGGAGACCCGGCGATTGACCGAGTTCGTCCGCGAGCTCCGGACACGCCTCGGCCTCACGGTCCTGCTCATCGAGCACGACATGAAGGTCGTCATGGGCATCAGCGACCGAGTCACGGTCCTCGACCACGGCGAGAAGATCGCCGAGGGCTCACCCGCCGAGGTCCGCGCCGATCCCCGGGTCGTCGAGGCCTACCTCGGCCGCGGCGCGGCCGGCGAGGGCTGACCCATGGCTCTCCTGGAGCTCCGTGACGTCCACACCTACTACGGCAACATCCACGCCCTCAAGGGCATCTCGCTGACCATCGATCAGGGCGAGATCGTCACGCTGATCGGCTCGAACGGTGCCGGCAAGTCGACCACGCTCAAGACGATCAGCGGGTTGCTGCGACCGCGCGAAGGCGAGATCTGGTTCGACGGGAAGCGGCTGGACGGGACACCCGCCCACCAGGTCGTGGTCCTCGGCATCTCGCAGGCGCCCGAGGGGCGTCGGATCTTCCCGCGCATGACCGTCCGCGAGAACCTCGAGATGGGCGCATTCCAGCGCGAGAAGGGCAGCCAGCGGGAGGCCGACTACGAACGCGTCTACACGCTCTTCCCGCGGTTGAAGGAACGGCTCAACCAGAAGGGTGGGACGCTGTCGGGCGGCGAGCAGCAGATGCTCGCCATCGGCCGCGCGCTGATGGCCCGGCCCAAGGTCCTGCTCCTCGACGAGCCATCGATGGGGCTGGCGCCGATCCTGGTCGAGCAGATCTTCGAGATCGTCAAGGACATCAACGCGTCGGGAACGACCGTGCTCCTCGTCGAGCAGAACGCGTTGATGGCACTGGGCATCGCCAAACGCGGCTACATCCTGCAGACGGGCGAGATCGTGCTCCAGGACGTCGCCGAGCGGCTGATGACGAATCCGGAGGTCCAGCGGGCCTACCTCGGCGGCTAGGCCCTCGCGTCCGCCGCCGCTGGGCCACGTCGATGACGGCTCGACGCGCATCCGGTTGCCGCAGACGGCCGCTTCGCACCAGATCCGGTTCTGCATGCGCGAGCGGTCGACGAAGAGCCACCGACAGCGTGGGTTGCCACAGCGCCTGAGCTTGTCGTGCTCGTCGGCCAGCGCCAGGGCCGCCGGCAGCAGGTCGTCGATGATCGCGTCCCAACCGGTGGCCGATGAACGCATCGAGCCGTCTGCGCGTAGCCGGTAGTCGACGCCCCGGAGCGCAGGATCCATCGTGCTCCGCCACGCGACCGGGTCGAGCGCGGGATCGTCGGCCAGCACGCGGATCGCGGCCCGCAGCGAGCGCAGCCGCGCGAGCTGGCGGTCGGTGGGGGGCGTACCCGGATCGGGGATGGCGTGCGTCCTGAGGAACTCGACGGCGCGTTCGGGTGTATCGAGGTGGTCATGCGCCGGTTCATCGGCCGATGCCCGACGACGGTAATGCGCCCCGGGCCCGTGGAGGCTGTTGGCCAGTCCGAGCGCGGCATCGGTCCCGAGGCGCCATGTAACGGTCTTCATCGGCGTTGATACGTTACCATCCGCCGATGGCGCCCGATCGCGTCATTGGTCCTCGCGCGCCTCCGCCGGCGGGGCGGGACGGCGCTGATCTCGATGGCGGCCGTCGGGACCGCCGCGGCGTTGATCGCGATCGTCACCGGGATCGGCCTCGTCGCGGCTGACGCGACCGTCGCGCGGACGCTCGCCGGCGAAGGGGTCGACCGGCCGCTCGTCCGCATCTCGCGCTTCGCGCCGACACGACACCGGTTACGACGAGATCGTGGCCCGGTCCGATGCGCAGATCGCGCAGCACTTGACCGGACTCGACGACCGCGCCGGTCCGCGGCGTCATCACCCGTGAGCTCCTCGACCTCGACCAGCCCGATCTTCGAGCTGGTGGTCGCGGTCGACCAGCCGGATCCGCTCGTGAGGGTCGTCGACGGCCGCCTCCCGAGACCATGCGCCGATGGCACGGCCTGTGAGGCGATGCTGCTCTCGGAGACCGAGCCCGATGTCGACTTCTCTACCGCTCACCCGTCGGCCGACCTGCAGCTGACGATCGTCGGGCGCGGGATCATCGACCCGGCAGTGCCGTTCGGCGACCTCGACCAGCGAGGGCCGTTCGGCGAGGCCACGATCGGGGGCGGCGACTACCAGACCGGCCGACGCAGTCCCGCCGTCCTCCTCGTCAACGGCGTCGATACCGTCTCCCATGCGCCGGCCTTCGACCTCACCGGCCGCACGTACGTCTGGACCGCGCCGGTCGATGTCGCAGCGATCCACCCCTGGACGGCCGGGGCGTTCCGCGACGCGGTCGAGGAGATGACGCGCGGCCTGCTCGCCGCCGATCCCGCCTACAGCGTCGAAAGCCCCCTCACGCAGATCAGCGGTGCGCTGGCACTTGCCGACGCGTCGTCCGCGCGTTTGCTGCTCATCGGCTCGCTCGGGGTCGCGATCCTGCTCGCCTTCGCGGTCTTCCTCGCGCTCGTCGTCCGGGATGACGTGGCGGCCGAGGTCGCCCGGCTCATCGCCGTCGGTGCTCGGCGGCGTGACCGCGTCGCGTTCCTCGTCCTCGAGGCGGGTATACCGGCGGTCATCGGCGGCGTCATCGGATGGTTCGGTGGCGCGCTCGTCGTCGCGTTCCTCGCCGGCTGGGCTGGCGCCGACGCCCATCGCGATCGTCACGGGCGCGACCCTCGCCCCGGGTTCGCTCGCGGCGGCGTTCCTGGTGATCCTCGTCGCTGTCATGACGACGGTCCTGGCGACAGCGCCGGGACGGTCATGGGGCGGGGGCATCCGGACGGTCGTGGCGGTCGTCCTGACGGCCATCGTCATCCTCGCCTGGCAACTCGCGTCGACGGGCCCGCTCGACACCGACCGCCCTGGCTCGCTCGGTGAGCAGCCCGGTCGTGGTGCTCCTTGCCGCCGGCGCTCGCGTTCGTCGCGGCGCTGCTGCTCGCGACCGCGATGCCGCCCCTGCTGCGGGCGATCACGCGACGGTCGCGTCGGGCGCCATTGGCCCTCCGGCTGTCCCTGCTGTCCCTATCGCGCGATCCGGGTCGGCCGGCCGCGACGATGACGCTGCTGGCGTTCAGCATCGGCGCGATCGTCTTCGCGACGTGCTGGTCCGCGACGCTGCGCGGCGGTATCGACGACGCGGCTGCCTACCGGTCAGGGCTGGACTTGCGGGTGACCGAGCTCGGGACCGCGTCTGTCGATCGCCCCGTCGGTCGTGCCGGTCGACCGCTACGCCAAGCTCGGCCCCGGCTGTCACCGCCGTCCCGGTCTTCCGCGAGGCCAGCACCTCCGGACCGGGCGGCCGGGTCGATATCGTCGGGCATCGATCCCGCCGTCCTGCCGACCCTCCCCGGCTGGCGTTCCGACTTCTCGGCGACTCCCGTGCGACGAGCTCGCCGACGCGGCTCCACGTCGACGAACCCGCCGGTGGCTGGGATGTCACGGGCCACCGGCTGCCCGCCGGGAAGCCGGAGCTCGATCTGCGGTTCCACTACACCGGCGAGCCGCTCCGCCTCGACGCGGTCGTCTGGACCGACGAGGGAGACACCGTCCGCATCCCGCTCGGGACGATCGATGACGGGATGACGCGCGCCAGCGCGCCCGCTGCCGAAGAGCGCGATCGGCGGCCGGCTGACCGCGCTCGTCTTCTACAACGCCCAGCTCGTCGCCGGCTCCGGCCACGAGCATCGGCGTGTATCGGTCGACCGTCAGCTTCGACGGCCTCGACGGGCTCGTCGATGACGCGTCCGATCCCGCTCGAGATCTTCACGGTCGACGTCGACATCATCAAGGCACCGCAGGCGACCGACGGGCTGATCCTGCCGGCTGTCGTCAGCCCCGACCTCGCACGCGAGACGAAGCCCGACGGGACGCTCGACCTCCACGTCGGCAGCGGCACCATCCCGATCCGTGTCGTCGGCACGGCCGATCGCGCCCCGACGGTCGTGGAGCCCGGATCCGCGCTTCGTCATCGTGCCGCTCGACCCGTTCATCGTCGCGCTCGCCTCGGCCGTGCCCGGCTCCGGCCGTCCGTCCGAGATGTGGCTGAGCGTGCCGGACCCGCAGCGCCAGGCCGAGGTCCGAGCCGCGCTCGCCAAGCCGCCGTTCCGGTTCGCCCAGGTGACGGCTCGCTCCGATCTCGTCGCGCGAACAGACGGGCGATCCGCTGACGCAGGCGATCGTCTGGGCGCAGATCGTGGCGGCGCTCGCGGGGTTGACGCTGTCGATCGGCGCGCTCGTGATGGGCGCCCTCACGGACCTGCGCGACGAACGCGGCGAGCTGGCCGACCTCGAGGCCCAGGGTGTCCCGCCGTCGGCGCTCCGCTGGCACGCGCTGGCGCGGACCGCCTGGCTCGCGATCGGCGGCTGTATCGCCGGGCTCGTCGCCGGGTCTCGCGCTCGCGGTCGCCGTGACCGGCGCGCTCGCCATCGATGCCGAAGGCCGCCTGCCGATCCCGCCGCTGGTCGTCGTCCTGCCGCCGCTCCAGATCGCGGCGGTCGTGATCGGGGTGCTCGTCATCGTCCTCGGGACGGTCGCGCTGCTGGCCGCACGAACGTACGGCCGGTCGACGCTCGGCGAGCGACGCGGCGGACGGGCGAACCGCCGCAGTGGCGCCTGGACCGCGGGGACGGAGCGCGTCGATGGCTGACGCCATCGTCGGCAACGGCCTCATCCGGATCCACCGGACCCCCGGCGGACCCGGTGGCGGCGCTGCGTGGTCTCGACATCACGGTCGGTGAGGGCGAGGTGGCGGCGGTGATCGGGCCGTCCGGCTCGGGCAAGTCGACGCTGCTGCGACTCATCGCCGGGCTGGATCGGCCGTCGGCCGGCCGGCTCGTCGTCCTCGGCGACGATCTGACCGACGCCTCCGATCGCGATCTGGACCGACACCGCCGGGAACATGTCGGCGTGGTCGAGCAGCACTACCGCCGGGCGCTGTCGCCCTACCTGCGCGTCGCCGAGGCGATCGGCTCTGCCCCTCGCCCTCCGAGGCGTGCCCGCTGTCGGATCGAGAGCGGCGCGTCGAGGAGCTGCTGGAGCGGATCGGGCTCCCGGGACGTGGCGACGCCCTCCGCCACGAGCTCTCGGGCGGCGAGCAGCAGCGCGTCGCGTTCGCCGTCGCGCTCGCGACGCGCCCGCCGCTGCTGCTCGCCGACGAGCCGACGGGCGAGCTCGACGCGACGACCGCCGAGTCGATCCTGGATGTGTTGCGCGACCTGGTCCGCGCCGAGGGCACGACCTGCGTCGTCGTGACCCACGACGAGCTCGTCGAACGCGTGGCCGACCGTGTCATCCACGTCGCCGACGGTCGCGCGGTCGCCGAGCGCATCGGCCCGCCCGGGGCGCCCCCGGTGCAGGTCCGCGACGGGCAGGGCTGGCTGGCGCCGCCGTTGCCGGAGCCCTCGACGCCGTTGTCGCCGGCGATCCGGCCCGGAGATGGCGAGGAGGCCGTCGTCCTCGAACGGGCAGCGCGACGGTACGGCGTCGGGCTCGACCTCGATGCTCGGTCTGCCGCCCACCAGCGTCGCGTTCGGGGCCGGCCGTTTCCACGTCGTCACCGGCCCGTCGGGCAGCGGCAAGATCGACGTTGCTGCGCCTCGTGTCGGGCCTCGACCGCCCGACCGAAGGTCGCGTCGTGACCCTCGGCAACGACCTCTCGACGCTCGATCGTGACGGCCTGGCGCGCTTGCGGGCCGCGCACATCGGGATCGTCGACCAGGTCCGCGACCTCGTCCCGTTCCTGACGGCACGCGAGAACGTCGAGCTCGGGCTGGCCATCCGTGGCGTCGACCCGGATGACGCGCGACCGCGCGCCGTGGCGGCACTCGAGTCGGTCGGCCTCGGCGAGCACCTCGATCGCGCTCCCGACGGTTTGTCCGCCGGGGAGCGACTGCGGGTCGCGCTGGCCCGTGCGCTGGCCGCCGGGCCCGATCTGCTGATCCTGGACGAGCCGACGGCGGCGCTCGACCGCGCCGGTGCTCGCGCCGTCGCTCGCTTGCTGGCGGATCTCGACGGGCGCGTCACGGTCCTCGCCACGACCCACGACCCGGCGCTGATCGAGGCTGCCAGCGACCGACTCGACCTGGTGGTGGCCTCGGGTCGCGAGCCGGCCCCGTGGCCCCGGATGCGACCGCGCAGGACCGCCGCGGCCGCCGGCCGCGGCGTCTCGTCAGCGGTAGTGCGGCTCCCGGGTCATCACGAAGGCGGCCCGCGACAGGATGGCCAGGCCGATCCCGGTGACCCACAGACCCGGGCCGTTGGTGAAGACCTCGAGCGGATCGCTGAACCGGAACGCACCCAGGCCGAACAGCTCGATGACGCGCCAGGCGAGGCCGATCCAGCCGACGACCGCAAGGAACGCGAACGCCTCCCAACGGTCGATCGGGGTCGGGCGATCGCCGACCGCGTAGGGCAGCGCGACGAGCAGGAGCGTCGCGACACCGGCGAGCAAGGCACGAGGATGCCGCTCCCCTCGAGGCCGTTGCCCGACAGCGGCGGCAGGCCACCGCCCGGCTGCTCGAGCTGCCACCACGGCAGGACGCAACCGACGAGGATGACCACGGCCGCCGATCGCGGCCAGGGTCCGGCCCCCGCCCAGGGGCCGCCGGTGCATCGTCACGCCTCGACGGCCTCCTCCGGCTCCATCGCCGCGCCGTAGACCTCCGGCTTGAGCACGCCGACGAAGCGCAGGTTGCGGTAGACCTCGCCGTAGTCGAGCCCGTAGCCGATCACGAACTGGTCGGGGATCTCGAACCCGATGTAGTCGACCGGGATCTCGACGAGGCGGCGGGCCGGCTTGTCGAGCAGCGTGCAGATGCGCAGCGTCGCCGGGTTCTTGCCGCGCAGGTAGCGGATCAGGTAGTTGAGCGTGAGCCCCGTGTCGATGATGTCCTCGACGATGAGCACGTCCTCGCCGTCGATGCTCGCGGAGAGGTCCTTGAGGATCCGGACCAGGCCCGACGACTCGGTCGTGGCGCCGCCGTACGAGCTCACCTCCATGAGGTCGATCCGGAGCGGCAGGTCGATGGCGCGCATGAGGTCGGCCATGAACGGCAGCGAGCCCTTGAGCACGGAGACGAGCGTCAGCGGCCGGCCCTGCGTAGTCGGCGCTGATCCGCGCGCCGAGCTCGGCGACGCGCGTCGCGATCTGCTCCTCGGTCAGCAGGATCTCGGCGATGTCCTCGTGCAGGTCGACGGCGCGGGCCGTCATCGAGCGGCGCGCCTCAGGCTCGACGCTCGGCGTCGGCGCGCGCGGCCCGTGCCCGACGGCGCCGCCGCCGTCCCGATGGTCGCGGCGGCGAGCGGCGACGCGGCACGGCGCGTGTCGCGGCTCGGCCGTCGGCATCGTCCAGCGACGCCGGCCGCCGCGTACGCATGCGGCAGCGCCACCTGACCGGACGAACCCGACAGCCCGTCGACCAGCGCGAGCTTCCCGTACTTGAGCATCAACGCGCGGAAGTCGCGGGCATAGAAGAGCTTGATGTTGATCGACGGGTACAGCTCGCGCAGACGGCGCAGCTTGCGGTTCTTCTTGCGCACGAGCTTCTGACGCAGCGTCGTCATCTCGAGATAGAGGTCGAGATCGGGCAGGTAGAAGTCGGGCGAGAAGCTTTCGACGACGGCCCCGTCGAGGTTCCACAGGATCGGGAACGTGTGCGGCTCGTACTCCCAGCGGACCTCGTAGAAATCGAGGATGCGAGCCATCTCCGCTTCGCTGGCATGGGCGAATGGGGTAGCGGAGTCCATCGGCGGCCAGTCTACCCGAGCGACCGCGGAGCCGGCGGCGGATCAGGTCGATCCGTGTCGCCGACGCGTTGCCACGCGATACCCCCTGGGGGTATCATCCCGGCCATGGCCCACGACCGCGCGGCGCCGCGCCGCCGCCCGACCCGAGCCACTTCCGCCACAGCTACGCCAAGGACACGGCGCAGCTCATGCGTCGCCTGTCGCGCATGGAGGGTCAGGTCCGCGGGATCGCCCGGATGATCGAGCGCGAGGAGTACTGCGTCGACATCCTCCAGCAGACGGCCGCGCTGCGGGCCGCCGTCGACGCGCTGTCGATCCTGGTCCTGGAAGACCACGTCCAGGGCTGCGTCCGTACGGCGGCGGAGCGCGGCGAGGCCGATCAGTACGTCGACGAGGTGGTCGACGTCGTGCGCCGCACGCTCGGGCGGCCCGTCCGGAGCGGCACCCGCAGCTCCTAGGACCCGATCCGCCGGTACCTTCGGCCGCGCGGGCGCGTCGCTCGGGGGATGTCGCCTGAACGCACCGGCGGCGGACCATCCTTCCGTATGACCGACCCACGTCCGAGCTCGCCCGCCCTGGACTCCCCGACGCTCCCGGCAGTCGGCCCGGCGATCGCGCCGCCCCGCCCGTTCGTCGACCGACGGCGCGCGATCCCGGCGTGCCGAGGATCGCATCGCGGACGCAGGAGCGACGGCTCCTCGCGATGGCACTCGACATCCTCGCGTCCGGCCAGCCGGCGGAGGCGCGGCTCGCCGGACTGCTCGACCTGCTCGCCCGCATCGTCGGCGCCCAGCGGGCTGCGGTCGTCGCGGACGGCGTCCGTCGACGGGTAGCCGTCGCCGCCTCCGGCCCAGACGACACGCCAGCAGCACTCGATCTCGCGACCTGGCTCGATACCGCGGCTCCGCGCACCCGCGCCGAGCGTGCCGCGGCCGTACCCGCCGAGGTCGTCGTGGCCACCCGGACGCCGGGGACGCCAACGCGACCGGGGCACGATCGCCCCTCGCCGTATCGCGCGTGGTTACCGGTCCCGTCGGCCGGAGCGGTGACGCTCGGCTTCGGGTTCGGTCGCGCACGGGACGCCGAGGCCCTGCGCGACCGGTTGCCACCGGCACTGGCCCGGCACGCCGCGGTCGCGCTTGCGCTCGTGACCGAGTCGATGGCCACGGAACGGGAGCTCGCCACGTTGCGCGCGGCCGAGGCGGAGCGCTCGACATACGTCTCGACCGTCGCTCATGAGCTGCGGACGCCGCTGACCGGGCTGTCGGGCTATCTCGACCTGATCCTCGATGGTCAGGTCGACGACGAGGACGTCGTCCGCGAATTCCTCGAGCGCGGGCGGTCGATCGTCGGCTCGATGACGCGAGCTCGATCGGCGACCTCCTCGAGCTGTCGCGCATCGAGTCCGGGACGGTGGTCGCTCGAGATCGGAGCCGTTCTCCGTCGCTGAGGCGCTGCATGCCGTCGAAGCCGGCACTGATGCCGATCGCGCTCGACCGCGGCCTGCCGCTCGTGACGACCCCGCCGGCCCGGATGGCGACCGCGATGGGTGACCGACGGCGGGTCGAGCAGATCGTCACGAACCTCGCCTCGAACGCGTTCAAGTTCGGCCGGGACGGCGTCGAGGTCGAGCTGGCCGCGTGGTTCGACGGACCGGTCGCCATCATCGCGGTCCGCGACGAGGGGCCCGGCATCGGCGCCGAGGATCGAGCGCACATCTTCGAGCGCTTCTACCGGATGGCCGACCATGAGCGGGTCACCGGCACCGGCCTGGGGCTGTCGATCTCGCGCGATCTGGCGCGCCGGATGGGCGGCGATCTCGACGTCGCGAGCCGTCTTGGCGTCGGCTCCGCATTCGTGCTCGTCCTGCCCGGGCCGTCACCACATGTCGAGGCCGACGTCGATCGCGGCGGCGATGACGTCTGGCCCTTCAACACGAGAACGACCGACTGGAGGCGCTCGGCGCGGTTCGCGCAGGCGGCTCGCGAGCCGCTCCCTCCGGTCGGACCACCTCATCCGCGACGGCGGCCTCGCGGTCGTCGTCGCGGCGGGCTCGCGCCGCTAGCGCCGCGCACTTATCCACCAAACCTCGCGCCGTCGCGGGAGTTCGTGGATAACCCGGTTGACGGTCCATCGCCGCGGCCCGTACGGTCCCATCCCGCACTAGCGGCGACGCGAGGGTAACGCGGTCCACGAGGGGCACGGGGAGACCCGGCCACGAACCGGATGGATCGGCGGAAGACCGGACGATCATCGCCCGAAGTGCGAGACGAGTCGACGCCGGGAGCGGTGCCGCGCCGCGTGGTACGCCAAAGCCAAGGAGGCGTACCGTTGGATCGCAGGCGCGAGCCGCTCCCGACGCGCGTCAAGGACACCCCACCGCTGCCGACGGCATACGACGATGCCTTGCGCAGCGGCTTGTCGGGACTCGGGCTCGTCCTCAGCGACGCTGCGTCGGAAGGCGATCGACGGTCACGTCCGCCTGCTGCTGAGCCTGGACGAGCGCGATCAACCTGACGGCGATCCGAGAACCCGGTGCGGTCGCGCTCGGGTCACGTCGTGGACAGCCTGACCGCCCGCGACCTGATCGCCGGTCTGGCGCCGCGTCGCCTCCTGGATCTCGGATCCGGCGGCGGGTTCCCAGGGCATCCCGCTGGCCGCGAGCCTCCGCGACGACCTTCCGGATCTCGAGACCACCCTGCTCGAGCCGATCGGCAAGAAGGCGCGCTTCCTCGAGACGGCCGTCGGGGCGACCGGCCTGGACGGGACGAGTCCGCGTGGAGGCGCGCCGAGCCGAGGACCTCGCCCGTCATCGGCCGGACGCGCCGCCATGGGACGTCGTCACCGCCCGTGCCGTCGCGACGACGGCCGACCTCGTCGAGCTCGCCTTCCCGTTGCTGGCGCCCGGCGGGACGCTCATCGCGTGGAAGCGAGGGGACCTCACGGCTGAGCTGGGGCCGCGCGGCGAGCGATCGAGGCGCTCGGCGGCGGGTCACTTCGATGTCGTGGACATCCCGCTCAGCGAGCTCGGCGAGCACCGCCTCGTCGTGATGGACGCGATCCGCCGCCGGCACGGTCCCGGCCGCCTACCCGCGCGACCCTGCCGTCCGCAAGCGACGGCCGTGGTGAGCGTGGCTCGGCTGCACGGTCAGTGACTGCTACCCTCACGCGGATGCGCGTCGCCGTGCTATCGGATATCCATAGCAACATCGTGGCGCTCGACGCGGTCCTGTCCGATGCCGGCGACGTCGATGCCATCTGGCACCTCGGCGACGTGGTCGGCTACGGTCCGCGAGCCGGACGCCGTCGTGGCACGCCTCGGTGAACGCGATGCGACCGGGGTGCGCGGCAATCACGACGCCGCGGCTGTCGGAGGTCCGGAGATCGATTGGTTCAACCCGGAGGCGCGCGCGGCGGCCGAGTGGACCCGCGACACCATGTCCGAGACGACCCGCGCGTGGCTCAGCGCCCTGCCGGAGCGACGCGTCGTGGATGACGTCCTGCTCGTCCACGGCAGCCCACGTGACCCCCTGCGGGAGTACGTCACCGACCGTGCCGCCGCCGAGGACAACATCGCGGTCCAGGAGACCCAGCACGCGCTCCACGGCCATACCCATGTGCCCGTCGCCTGGACCGCGACGCCGGATCGCGTCGCGCTGGTCCAGCCCGGAGCCACGGAGCGCGATCGAGCTCGGCGACGTACCGGACCCTGATCAACCCCGGCAGCGTCGGCCAGCCGCGGGACGGGGACGCCCGGGCGTCGTATCTCGTCCTCGATCGCGAGCTCGGCCGCGTGACCTGGCACCGCGTCGCGTACGACATCGACCGCGTCCAGGCGGACATGCGCGCCGCCGGGTTGCCGGAGCGGCTCGCGGCGCGGCTGTCGTTCGGCCTGTGACCGACGCATCGCGAAGGACCCCCGCATGATCGGCGGGCGGCGATCGCTCCAGGGACGCAAGCCCGGCGACAAACGCGTCCGCGTCGAGCGTCCGCACGCGCCGTACTTCCGGTACACCGGCAAGGGACAGCTCACGGCGAAGGAAGCCGCGAGCGTCCCGACGACGCCGGGCGGGCTGCTCATCGCCAAGGTCCGCGGCATCGTGCTCGGCCGCCCGCTCCATCAGGACGAGGAGATCGGCGAGCGGCTCTCGAAGACGAAGGCGCTGGCGATCTTCAGCTCCGACGCGATCAGCTCGTCCGCCTACGCGACCGAGGAGATCATCCTCGCCTTCATCCTCGGTGGGGCGGCGCTCGCGGCGCTCCAGTGGTCGCTGCCGGTCTCGATCGCCATCGCCGGTCTGCTGGCGGTCGTCGCATTCAGCTACCGTCAGGTCTGCATCGCCTACCCGACAGGTGGCGGCTCGTACTCGGTCTCGAAGGCCAACTTCGGTCGCCACGCCTCGCTCGATCGCGGCGTCGGCGCTGCTCATCGACTACAACCTGACCGCGGCCGTCTCGACGTCGTCTGCGGTCGAGCAGATCGTGTCGGCGTTCCCGGCTCTCGGCGATGTGCGCGTCCTGATCGGCGTCTCGGCGCTCGGGCTCATCACGATCGCCAACCTTCGCGGCGTGCGTGAGGCCGGCAACATCTTCGCGGTCCCGACGTACCTGTTCATGTTCAGCGCCTTCGCGATGATCGCCATCGGGCGCGTACCGGATCATCGTCCTCGGCGAGCACCACGCGCCACCCCCGGAGGTCGTCGCAGGCCACGGCAGGCACGGCCGGTGCGGTGTCGATCTTCCTGCTGCTGCGGGCCTTCGCATCGGGCGCGGTGGCGCTGACCGGTACGGAGGCGATCGCGACCGGCGTGCCGGCATTCAAGCCGCCCGAATCCAAGAACGCCGCGACGACCCTCCTCGTCATGGCCGCCGTCCTGGCGATCCTGTTCATCGGCGTCACGTTCCTCGCGACGAACTTCGCGATCTATCCGACCGTTCCCGAGATGTTCGGCCCGAACGTCGAGCACAAGACCGTCATCGCCCAGGTCGCGGAGACCGTGTTCGGGTCCGGGTCGCTGCCGTTCTATCTGTTCCAGGCGTTCACGGCGTTGCTGCTGTTCCTCGCCGCGAACACGAGCTTCGCCGCCTTCCCGCGCCTCGCCGCGGTCCTCGGCGAGGACGGCTTCTTCCCGCGCCAGTTCGCGCTGCGCGGCGACCGACTGGCGTTCTCGATGGGGATCGTGCTGCTGGGCCTGATCGCCGCGTCGCTGGTGGTCATCGCCGGTGGCCGGACCCATGCGCTGATCCCGCTCTACGCCGTCGGCGTGTTCATCGACTTCACGATCAGCCAGGCAGGCATGATCCGGCACTGGCTGCGCGACCCGTGACCGCGGCTGGCGCTACCGCCTCGTCATCAACGCCATCGGCTGTGCGGCGACGGCGGTCGTCGCGGTCGTCGTCACGAGCGTGAAGTTCGTCGACGGGGCGTGGTTCGTGGTCGTCCTGATCCCGGTGCTCGTCAGCATGATGCTGTTCATCCGGCGCGAATACGACGGTCAGGAGCGCGAGCTCCATGTCCGCGAGGACCTGGTCGTCGAGGGCCCCCATCGCGAGCAACGCGTCGTCATCCCGGTCAACGGGATCAATCGGGCGGTGATCCAGGCGGTGAACTTCGGGCGCACGATGAGTCCCGACGTCCGGGCCGTCTACGTCACCGAGGACCCGGAACGACGGAGAGGCGATCAGGAGCCGCTGGGAACGGCAGATCCCGGGCGTACCGCTCGTCATCGTCGAGTCGCCCTACCGGGCGGTCATCTCGCCCGTCCTCGCCTATCTCGACGTGCTCGAACAGGCGTGGCCACCGGAGAAGCCGGCGCCGATCACGATCGTCGTGCTGCCCGAGTACGTGGCGCGCCACTGGTGGGAGCGGCTCCTGTACAACCAGACGACCAAGCGGCTCAAGCAGGCCATCCTCGGCCGCGAGCACACGGTCATCGCGGACGTCCCCTATCGCCGCGACTGACCCACGGGGCTGACGCTACCAGGCGGTGTCCTGACGCCCCAGCCCTGCCCGCATCCGGTGGTATCGTGGCCGTCCATGCCGGAGAACGAGACCGCACAATTCCATCGGGCGGTCCTTGCCCTCAACGGCGGCGCCAGCGATGCGCGGATCGTCCGGCTCCTGGCGAGCGCGGCAACCAAGACCAAGATCGAGCTCATCGCCGTCCATGTCGTCGAGATCGACTGGACGCTGCCGCTCGATGCGGATATCGCGGGTCGCTCGGAGGACGTGCAGCAGGTGCTGGACTCGGCCGAGGAGATCGCCGAGGCGTTCAAGGTGAAGCTCGAACCCGTACTGCTCCAGGCGCGCGACGTCGCCGCGGCGATCGTCGACGAGGCGACCGAGCGGGGTGCCGACCTGCTCGTGGTCGGCCTGCCCTATCGAAAGCGGTTCGGCGGGGAGTTCGCCATCGGCCGGACGATCCCCTACATCCTCCAGAACGCGCCGTGCTCCGTGTGGGTCGTGCGCGAGCCGATGAACGAGGGAGTCGAATGAAGATCGTCATCGTCGGCTGCGGCCGCGTCGGCTCGTCGGCGGCAGAGCTGTGGGACCGCGCCGGGCACGACGTCATCGTCCTCGACGAGTCGACGCGGGCGTTCGAGCGGCTGCCGGCGACGTTCGGCGGGCACGCCGTACGCGGCGACGGCACCGACGAGGACGTGCTGCGTCGGGCCGGCATCGAAGGCGCCGACATCTTCCTCGCCCTGACCGAGGGCGACAACCGCAACGTCATGGCCGCGCAGCTGGCGGTCGAGGCGTTCGAGAGTCGCCGCGCGTCATCGCCAAGATCAACGACCCGGTCCGCGCCGCCGCGTACGCCGAGCTCGGCATCGCGACGCTGTGCCGGACCGGCCTGATGGTCGACGCGATGAATGCCCACCTCGGATTCCCAGCCTCGGGGCTGGCGGGGATGCTGGCCCCGAGCGGTCACCACCCGGGCGGGGAGCATCACCTCCTGCCCGAATCCCAAGACAGTCGTGACGACCGAGCGGTGCCCGGCCCGACGCCGGCGACGCCCGGCGCGTCGATGGAGGCCTGATCGTGTTCGTTTTGGTCGTCGGCGGGGGGAAGGTCGGGTATTACCTGGCCAAGGAGCTGCTCGACTCCGGCCACGAGGTGGCCCTGATGGAGAAGGACCCCGAGCGCGCGCGGCAGATCGCCGACGAGATCGGATCGATCGTGATCGCGCACGACGGGTGCGAGGGCAAGTACCTCGGCGAAGCCGGGGCGAATCGCGCCGACGCCATCGCCGCGGTCACGGGTGACGACGAGGACAACCTCGTGATCTGCCAGATGGCCAAGCACCACTTCGACGTGCCGCGCACCATCGCCCGGGTCAACAACCCGAAGAACGAGGCGCTGTTCCGCCACCTCGGGGTCGACGAGCTCATCAGCCCGACCCGGATGATCCTCGGCTCGATCGAGCAGGACATCCCGGTCCACGAGCTGCTCCACCTCGCCGCGCTCGGCGAGGGCGAGCTCGAGCTGATCGAAGCGCACCTCCAGAGCGGCTCGCCCGCCATCGGGCGCGCGCCGCGGGAGCTCGACATCCCCGATGGCTGCTCGCTGTTCGCGGTCATCCGTGACGGCGTGGCGTCGCCGCTCAGGCCGGATACGGTCCTGCGCGAAGGCGACAAGGTCATCGCGATCGGGAAGCAGGAGTGCGAGGACCTCCTGCACGGGCAGCTCATCGGCGACCCGAGGCGGCGGCGGCGGGCTGAGGGACACGCCGACGCGGAGGCGTTGCCAAAACTTCATAAAACGCCTCGGCCAGGACTCTTGACAACGATATTGTCAGGGTTTTAGCATCCGGTCATGTCCGAAAACGATGGGCTCGTACGGCGTCGCCGTCGAGTCCGCTGGAACCGCCGGGAGCTGAGACGTGGCTGCCTTACCCCGACCTGAGCGCGATCCGGAGCGGCCGGTCTATGTGATCAGCGTGGCCGCGAGCATCGTCAGCGTGCATCCGCGAACGCTGCGGATCTACGAGGACGAGGGTCTGCTGTGTCCGGCGCGGACGCCCACCAATATCCGGCTGTATAGCGAGAACGACATCCGCCGGATCCTCTGGATCCGCCACCTCACCCGCGAGCTCGGCGTCAACCTCGCCGGGATCCGCATCCTGTTCGAGCTGGAGGAGCGCCTCGGCGCCCGGATCCTCGAGGCGCTCTATGCCGAGGGGACAGGCGACGCTTCTCCGATCCCTACGACCGCGAGAGCCGAAACCGAAGGAGCTGAACGCGATCGATCGACGGCCGACCGTTGACCGACCGACGACCGATCAACCAGTCGGCGAGGCGCCGCCCCGCCGACATCGAACCCGAACGTCAGGAGACCCCACCGATGGCAAAGCGACCGTCCACCCCGGACGATGAGACGCAGGACGTGACCCAGACCGGCCACAACGACCTGCCCCTCGTCGCCCTTCGGGAGACGGTCATCTTCCCGGAGATGATCGTCCCGCTGCAGGTGGGCCGCGAGAAGAGCGTGAATGCGCTCAACGCCGCGGTCGCCGAAGGCGGACCCATCGCCCTCGTCACCCAGCGCCAGGCCGAGCAGGAGGACATCAACGACCCTTCCGAGCTCTTCGGCATCGGGACGCTGGCCAAGATCGCCCAGGTCGTCCAACTGCAGGACGGCACCGTCAGGGCGATCGTGCAGGGCCAATCACGCCTGCGCCTGAACGGCTTCACGCAGAGCGACCCGTATCTCCGCGCGTCGATCGAGGAGCTCCCCGACGAGTCTCCCGACGGCCTGGAGGTCCAGGCGCTGATGCGCACGGTCCAGGCACAGATCGAGCAGTACGTCGCGAACGGCGCGCCGGTCCCGCCCGAGGCGGCCGTCGCTGCTCGCAACATCAGCGAGCCCGGGCTGCTGGCCGACATGGTCGCCTACAGCCCCGACATGTCGACCGAGCAGCGCCAGGAGCTGCTCGAGACGATCGACGTGACCGAGCGCCTCAAGCTCGTCTCGAACTTCCTCGCGAACCAGGTCGAGATCCTCGAGCTCAAGGGTCGGATCCAGTCCGAGGTCAAGTCCGAGATGGACAAGACCCAGCGCGAGTACATCCTTCGCGAGCAGCTCAAGGCCATCCAGCGCGAGCTGGGTGAGGACGATCCGCAGCAGGCGGAGATCAACGAGCTTCGCGAGAAGGTCGAGCAGGCCGGCATGCCGGAGGAGATCAAGGCCCGGGCGATCAAGGAGATCGACCGGATGAGCCGGATCCCGTCGGCGTCGCCCGAGGTCGGGGTCATCCGCACCTACGTCGACTGGCTGGTCGGCCTGCCGTGGAACGTCTCGACCGACGACCAGCTCGACATCAAGGAAGCGGCCCGGATCCTCGAGGAAGACCACTACGGCCTCGAGAAGATCAAGGAGCGCATCCTCGAGTACCTCGCGGTGCGCACGCTGGCGGACGAGATCCGCAGCCCGATCCTCGCGTTCGTCGGACCCCCCGGCGTCGGCAAGACGTCGCTCGGCAAGTCGATCGCCAAGGCGATGGGTCGCAAGTTCGTCCGGATGAGCCTCGGCGGTATCCACGACGAGGCGGAGATCCGCGGACACCGGCGCACCTACATCGGCGCGCTGCCGGGCAGGATCATCCAGAGCATCAAGACGGCGGGCTCGAACAACCCGGTCTTCATGCTCGACGAGGTCGACAAGATCGGCATGGACTTCCGGGGTGACCCGTCGTCCGCGCTGCTCGAGGTCCTCGACCCGGAGCAGAACAACACATTCCAGGACAACTACCTGGAGGTGCCGTTCGACCTGAGCAAGACCCTGTTCATCGCGACCGCCAACCTCCTCGACCCGATCCCGCCGCCCCTGCGCGACCGGATGGAGATCGTCCAGCTGCCCGGCTACACCGAGCAGGAGAAGATCGAGATCGGCAAGCGGTTCCTCATCCCCAAGCAGATGACGAACCACGGACTGTCGGCGAAGACGATCGAGATCACCGACGGCGCGATGACCGAGCTCGTCCGCTCATACACGCACGAGGCCGGCGTCCGGAACCTCGAGCGCGAGATCGCCAACGTCATGCGCAAGGTCGCCCGGCAGGTCGCCGAGGGCCGAAAGCGCAAGACCGTCGTCGACGAGAAGAAGCTGGCCGAGTTCCTCGGCCCGCAGCGGTTCGAGTACGGCGAGCTCGAGGCGGAGGACCAGATCGGTTCTGCGACCGGGCTGGTCGTGACCGAGGTCGGTGGCGACGTCGTCGCGATCGAGGTCACCCGCATGGAGGGCAAGGAGGACTTCATCCTCACCGGCCAGCTGGGCGAGGTCATGCGCGAGAGCGCACGGGCCGGCCTGTCGTGGACGCGGGCCCACGCTCGCGAGCTCGGCGTCGACCGGGAGATGTTCGAGAAGAACACCCTGCACATCCACGTCCCCGCCGGCGCCATCCCCAAGGACGGCCCGTCGGCCGGCATCACGATGGCGACCGCTATCGTGAGCGCCCTGACCGGCATCCCGGTCCGCAAGGACGTGGCGATGACGGGCGAGATCACCCTGCGTGGGCGGGTCCTCCCGATCGGCGGGCTGAAGAGCAAGATCCTCGCCGCCCACCTGTCGGGCGCGAAGACCGTGATCATCCCGAGGAAGAACGAGAAGGACCTGCGCGACATCCCCGATGAGATCCGCAAGTCGATGAAGCTCATCCTCGTCGACTCGATGGACCAGGTCCTCGAGGCGGCCCTCCGGCGCAAGCCGAAGGCCCTCGAAACCGAGCCACCGAAGGTCGTCAAGGGTGGCGATCCGATCGAGCCGGAGCCTGAGACTCCGGTCCGGCGGACCAACTTCCCACCGACCGATCAGCCACCCGTCGTCGTGGAGAGCCACTGACGATGGGCACCGCCCCGGCGGCCCGATGCCGCGTTGCCGGTTGCGCGCGCTCGCTTGCGCACTCGGAAGTGCGCGCGCTCGCGTGCTCACCGGCGCCTTGCCTCGGCCTCGCCGGAGCGGCGCCAAGGCAGTAACCCCACTGCCATGGAGTTCCAGGATTATTACGCGGTCCTCGGGGTGCCGAGGACGGCGTCACAAGCCGACATCAAGAAGGCCTTCCGCAAGGCCGCCCGGCAGTACCACCCCGATACGAACAAGGGTGATGTCGAAGCGGAGCAGAAGTTCAAGGCCGTGAACGAGGCCAACGCCGTGCTGTCCGATCCGGACAAGCGGACGCTGTACGACCGACTCGGCAAGGACTGGGAGGCCTACGCCAGGGCGGGCGCGACCGCTGGTGCCGGCGCTACCGGTGCCAACGCCCGCAGCGCGGCAGGCAACCCGTTCGCCGGCTTCTCCGGGTTCGGTGGGCAGGGCGGGAATGTCCGCTACGAGTTCCACACATCCGGCGACACCGATTTCAGCGACTTCTTCCAGGCGTTCTTCGGTGGCGCATCCGAGCCGCTCCAGCGACACGGGTCCAGGTCGCGGCCGGCGGCCGACCGGTGGCGCGAGGTTCGAGGACATCCTCGCCGGCATGGGCCTCGACACGAACGGCGGTCCTGCCCGTGGGTCGGCGCGCCCGGCCGCCGCGGCCACCAAGCCGACAGCTGAAGCCGTCGCGGAGATCACCCTCGACGAGGCCTATCACGGCACGACCCGTCTGGTCGAAGTCGACGGCAAGCGGCTCGAGGTCAAGATCCCGAAGGGCGCCGACACCGGCACGCCGCATCCGCTTCACCGGCAAGGCGCCAGGTGGCGGCGACCTGTACGTGGTCGTCCGCCAGGAGAAGGACCGGACGTTCACGCGCCGCGGTGCCGACCTCGAGCGCGAGCTCCCGCTGACGCTGAAGGAAGCGCTGCTCGGCGGTGCCGTCCACGTCGGCACGCCGAAGGGCCGCGTCCTGCTGACGATCCCGGCCGGCACCCAGCCCGGCCGCATCTTCCGACTCACCGGCCAGGGCATGCCCCGCTTCAAGGCCGAGGGACATGGCGACCTCTTCGTCAAGGCGAAGGTCGTCCTGCCCTCGAACCTGTCCCCGGACGCGAAGGCAGCCGCCGAGCGGTTCCTCAGCCTCGCCGACCAGCCAGACCCCCGCGCATAGCGAGATCCGACGATGCAACTCGATCGATTCACCCAGAAGGCCCAGGAGGCCATCGTCGCGGCCCAGGAGACCGCCCAGCGGCTCCAGAGCCCCATCCTCGACGCCGAGCACCTGCTCAGCGCGCTCATCGAGCCCGACGACGGCATCCCCGCCGAGACGCTGCGGCGGCTCGGCGTCGACCTGCCCGCCTTCCGTGGCGAGCTCGCCGCGGAGCTGGCGAAGCGGGCGCACATCCAGGGCGGCTCGCTGTCGCTCGACCCGCGCGCGAAGGCGTCGATCGAGCGTGCCGAGGCCGAAGCACGCCGTCTTGGTGACGAGTACGTCTCGACCGAGCATCTCCTGCTCGGCGTGTCCGAGGCCGGCGGCGAGGCACAGACCCTGCTCGAACGCCACGCTGCGGGCAAGGAGGCCATCCTCCAGGCGCTCCAGAGCGTGCGCGGCGGGCAGCGCGTCACCTCGCCCGAATCCCGAGGGCACGTACGCGGCCCTCGAGAAGTACGGCCGCGACCTCACCGCCGAGGCACGCGCCGGCAAGCTGGATCCCGGTCATCGGCCGGGACGAGGAGATCCGCCGGGTCGTCCAGGTCCTGAGCCGGCGGACGAAGAACAACCCGGTCCTGATCGGCGAGCCGGGCGTCGGCAAGACCGCCATCGCCGAGGGGCTGGCCCAGCGGATCGTGCGCGGCGACGTGCCCGAGGGGCTCAAGAACAAGCGCGTCGTCGCGCTCGACCTCGGCGCGCTGATCGCCGGTGCCAAGTTCCGCGGCGAGTTCGAGGAGCGGCTCAAGGCCGTCCTCAAGGAGATCAAGGACAGCGACGGGCAGGTCATCCTGTTCATCGACGAGCTCCACACGGTCGTCGGCGCGGGTGCCGCCGAAGGCGCGATGGACGCCTCGAACCTGCTCAAGCCGATGCTCGCCCGCGGCGAGCTGCACACGATCGGCGCGACGACGCTCGACGAGTACCGCAAGCACATCGAGAAGGACGCCGCGCTGGAGCGGCGCTTCCAGCCGGTCCTCGTCGACCAGCCCACGGTCGAGGAGACGATCTCGATCCTGCGCGGGCTGCGCGAGCGCTACGAGGTGCACCACGGCGTGCGCATCACCGACTCCGCGCTCGTCGCCGCGGCGACGCTCTCGGACCGCTACATCAGCGAGCGCTTCCTGCCCGACAAGGCGATCGACCTCGTCGACGAGGCGGCGTCCAGGCTGCGGATGGAGATCGACTCGATGCCGATCGAGATCGACGAGCTCGAGCGGCGGCGGATCCAGCTCGAGATCGAGCGCGAGGCCCTGCGCAAGGAGACCGACGACGCATCGAAGGCGCGGCTCGAGGCGCTCGAGAAGGAGCTCGCCGACCTCGAGGAGGAGTCGGGCGGTCTCAAGCAGCGCTGGGAGGCCGAGAAGGCGGCGATCGCGGCGATCCGTGCGACCCGACTCCGAGCTCGAGGCGCTCGCGACGCGCATCGAGCAGGCCGAGCGCGAAGCCGACTTCGCGACGGCCGCCGAGCTCAAGTACGGCACGCAGAAGGCAGCTCCAGGACACGCTCGCCGAGCAGGAGGCGGCGCTCGCCGCGCTCCAGGGTCCCGGCACGCTCCTCAAGGAGGAGGTCGGCGCCGACGACATCGCCGAGATCGTCGGGGCGTGGACCGGCATCCCGGTCAGCCGGCTGATGGAAGGCGAGACCGCCAAGCTCATCAAGATGGAGGAGCGCCTCCACGAGCGTGTCATCGGCCAGGACGAGGCGATCCAGGCCGTGTCCGACGCGGTCCGGCGCGCACGGGCCGGGCTCAAGGACCCGCGCCGCCCGATCGGCTCGTTCCTGTTCCTCGGCCCGACCGGCGTCGGCAAGACCGAGCTGGCACGTGCGCTCGCCGAGTTCCTGTTCGACGACGAGAGCGCGATGGTCCGCATCGACATGAGCGAGTACATGGAGAAGTTCGCCGTGTCCCGGCTGGTCGGTGCGCCCCCGGGCTACGTCGGCTACGAGGAGGGCGGCCAGCTGACGGAGGCCGTCCGGCGACGGCCGTACCAGGTGCTGCTGCTCGACGAGATCGAGAAGGCGCACCCGGACGTGTTCAACGTCCTGCTCCAGGTCCTCGACGACGGTCGGCTGACCGACGGCCAGGGTCGTACGGTCGACTTCAAGAACACCGTCGTGATCATGACGAGCAACATCGGCATCGACGGCCATCGCCGCCACCAGCGGTCGGGCCGGGCGACGCGGCGTACGAGCAGATGAAGCGGGAGGTCACCGACGCGCTGCGGTCGCAGTTCCGACCGGAGTTCCTCAATCGCGTCGACGAGGTGATCGTCTTCCACGCCGCTCACGGACGAGGACCTCGGCCGCCGATCGTCGACCTGCTGGTGGCCGATCTCGAGCGACGGCTGGCCGCTCAGGACCTGACGCTCGAGCTGACCGCTGCAGCGAAGGCGCTCATCGTCCGCGAAGGGCACGGATCCGGCGTTCGGGGCACGGCCGCTCAAGCGGACGATCCAGCGCCTGGTCGAGAACCCGCTCGCCCGAGCGATCGTCGCCGGGCGAGTTCCGGCCGGGCGACCGGATCACGGCCGACGCGGACCTCGTGTCGGGCACGCTCGTGTTCTCGAGCGAGGGCGCGACCGTCGTCACCGATGCGACACGTCGCGACGCGCGGACGAGTCCGCGCGAGGATGCCGCCGTCGGGGCCGGCGGCGGGTAGCCGACCCGCCTCGCCGCTCGACCTTCCGCCGACACGCCGCAAGCGCGGCGACGGCGAGCTGGTCAACTAGCGGGAACCGCGGACCGGATGCGCTTCGACGAGGTCGTGGCGCGTCTCGAGCCTTTGCCTGACCCGCTCCCGCCGCCGCTCGACGAGCTGATGCCCGTCAGGACCGATGGCGGGACGTGGCGCCTCCCGGGCCAGTCCGCAGACCCGACCGGCCGACCCGGCGGCCGTGCTCGTCCTCGTCTACCCGGACGATGCCGGCGAGGCGCGGGTCGTGCTGATCGAGCGGCCGACCCACGACGGCCGCCACCACTCTGGCGAGGTCAGCTTCCCCGGCGGCAAGGCCGAGCCCGGGGACGCCGACGCGGTCGCGACCGCGCTCCGGGAGGCGACCGAGGAGGTCGGGCTCGACCCCGACGCCGCGGGGGTCCGGGTCGTCGGCGTGCTCGACGGTCTCTGGATCCCGGTCAGCGACTTCGCCGTCACGCCGGTCGTGGCGACGGCGCCGCGGCGGCCCGCGTTGGTGGCGTCACCGGCGGAAGTGGTGCGGATCATCGAGCCGCCGCTGTCCACGTTCCTGCCTGACGCGCCGCTGGCGACCGTCGAGCGCACGATCGGCGGCTGGTCGGTCCGCTACGGCCACTACGAGGTCGACGGCCTCTCGGTGTGGGGTGCGACGGCCCGGATCCTGAGCCAGCTCGGCGCGGTCATCGCCACGGCGGGGATCGCGGAGGACGGCGCCGCGCCCTGAGACGAGCGCGCAACGAGCGCCGTCAGACCGGTTCGCCGGCCTCCGGATCGTGACGTGTCGTCGTCCCCTCGCCGACCAGGTGCCCCTCGCCGCGAGCGATGGGTGTGCCCAGCGAGCTCACATCGGTCGCGCGGCCCTCGAGCACGCCGCTGATCGCCGTGTCGTCGGCGCCCGCGAACTCGACGACGAACGCGCGCATCTCGGAGTGCTCGGTCCAGGCCGCGTGCGGGATGTCGGCCGGCCACAGCACCGCTTCGCCGGCGGCGACCCGCGTCCGTTCCTCGTCGACGCCCACCCAGCCGCCGCCCTCGATGACGATGAACCAGGACGGGTTCGGGTTGGCAGTGCGGCTCGATCGCCGCGCCGCGCGCGAAGGCCAGCTCGCTGATCGAGCCGCGCGCGTCGGAGTGGATCAGCTGCCCGCTGACCCCCGTCGTGCCGGGCGGGCCGTCCGGTCGCCGATGGCCCACCCCGAACCGTCGGACATCGATCGGCATCGGGCTAGCGACGTCGGCGGCGCTGGCGCCGCGGACCTCCACGGCGCCGGATCGTCGCCTCGGGGTCGGCGAACTTCTGCTTCGTGAAGTAGCGCTGGCGCGCGAGCCGCTGCTCGTACGCAGCGAAGGATCGGTGGGAACCGCAGGAAGCGGATCCAGACGAGCGTGCCGAGACCGACGATGAGCGTCGCCAGCACCAGGATGAAGTCGAAGACGAAGATCGCTTCGATCAGGATCAGGCTGAAGGTGATCAGCCCCGTCCACCACAGCCACTCCCACAGGTCGACGAAGGGTGGTGACGGTGGAGTGCCCGCGTCCGGACGCGGTACAGCACGATCAGCACGACCAGCAGGACGAGCGCCGCGATCGCACGTCGGGTGGAACAGGTCCGGGAAGTTGTGGCTGCTGAACGAGACGAACAGGTAGTCCCAGGGCGCCAGCGTCACGGCTGCCTCGCTGCGGACGGGTGTTCGATCGGCCGGAGTATGCCATGACGGACGCTATACTCCGCCCGAGCGGTCCGCTCCCGACGGACGCGCCGTGGGAGGAGGAACGCACCGGGTGCGAGCCCTGCTGTCAGTCGCGAATCGGGAGGGTATCGCCGCGCTCGCCCGGGAACTCCAGTCGCTCGGCGTCGAGATGTTCGCGACCGACGGCACCCGGGAGTATCCTCGCCGGCGAGGGCGTCGAAGTCGCGATCGGTCAACGAGCTGACGAACGGCGGCCCGACCATGGGCGGCCAGGTCAAGACCTTCCATCACGCGGTCTATGCCGGGATCCTCGCGCGCCGCGACGTCCCGGACCAGATGGACGATCTCAAGACGCAGGGCCTCGCGCCGATCGACCTCGTCGTCGTGAACGTCAAGCCGTTCGCGCCGTCGGTCGGCGTGAAGCTCGTCGGCATCGACGAGGCGATCGAGATGATCGATGTCGGCGGTGCGGCCCTCCTTGGCGCCGCCGCGCGCAATTCGGCCGGCGTGGCCGCCGCGTCCGACCCGTCGCATTACGAACGGATCCTCGCCGAGCTTCGCGAGCTCGGTCAGGTCAGTGCCGAGACCCGAGCCCAGCTCGCGGCCGAGGCCTTCAGCACGGTCGCCGCCTATCACGCCGAGATCGCGGCGTACCTCAACCAGATCTCGGGCAACCTGTTCCCGAAGCCGGCTCGCGCTCGTCCTCGAGAAGGTCGACGACCTGCGCTACGGCGAGAACCCGCATCAGCGCGCGGCGTTCTACCGCGAGACGACCCACAGGAGCGGGACCCTCGCCGACGCGACGCAGCTCCAGGGCGGCCGGCCGTCGTTCAACAACCTGCTCGATCTCGATGCCGCGTACCTGATCGCGCGGGACTACACGGCACCGACGGTCACGATCGTGAAACACACCGATCCGGTCGGCCTGGCGTCGCACGACGAGCTCGTGGAGGCCTATCGGCACGCCCTCGAGACCGATCCCGTCGCGTCGTTCGGCGGGATCGTCGGCGTCAACCGTGAGCTCGACGGGGCGACCGCCCGCGAGATCGCGGCCAACTCGTACGAGGCGGTCGTCGCGCCGGGGTTCAGTGACTCCGCGATCGGGATCCTGAAGCAGAAGGCAGGTCTCGAGCTGCTCGCCGTCCCACCCGACCCCACCGATGGCATGCGCGACTACGGCATCGCCAACCTCGACTTCAAGCGGGTCGCCGGCGGCCTCCTCGTCGAGGACCTCGACGACCTCGGACTCGATCGCGGGCAGCTCCAGGTCGTGACCCGCCGTCGCCCGACCCTCGAGGAGCTCACGGACCTGCTGTTCGCGTGGCGGGCGGTCCGCCACGTGAGCTCGAACGCCATCATCCTCGCCCGCAATGCCGCGACGGTCGGGATCGGCGCGGGGCAGGCATCACGGCTGGTCTCGGTCGAGATCGCCCTGCGGCGCGCCGGCGACCGCGCCAAGACCGCGGTGATGGCATCCGACGCCTATTTCCCGTTCCCGGACGGGATCCAGGCCGCGGCCACGGCCGGCGTCACCGCGATCATCCAGCCGGGTGGGTCGGTACGCGACGAGATGGCGATCGAGGTCGCCGATCGCCACCACCTCGCGATGGTGTTCACCGGACGACGGCACTTCCGGCATTGATGGGCATGCGGGTCGGTCAGCCGGTCGAAGGGCAAGGCGAGTCCGAGCATGCGAGCGATCGCATGTCGGGCGTGCGTGAGCGGGCGCGCGCAGGACGCAAGGCCGCGATGCGGCCGGATCACCGAGCCGCCCGCTGATGGAACAGCTCCTCGCGCTCGAGATGGTCCGTGTGACCGAGGCCGCGGCGATCGAGTCCGCCAGGTTCATGGGCCGGGGCGCCCGCGACGAAGCCGACGCGGCGGCGACGACCGCGATGCGCTCGACGATGGACGAGATCGAATTCGCCGGCCGGATCGTCATCGGCGAGGGCGAGCGCGACGAGGCGCCGATGCTGTACATCGGCGAGCGCGTCGGCAAGACCGGCGACGAGCGCAAGGAGGTCCCCGCGATCGACATCGCGGTCGACCCGTTCGAGGGCACCAACCTCGTCGCCCTCGGTCAGGCCGGCGCCATCACGGTCCTGTGCGCGAGTGAGGCGGGCGGCCTCACGAACGCGCCGGATACCTACATGGAGAAGCTGTGCGTCGGTCCGCCGGCAGCCGGCAAGGTCGACATCCGCCGTACGCCGACGGAGAACGTCGGCAGCATCGCGGAGGCGCTCGGCCGCCGGGTATCGGACATCACGGTCGTGATCCTCGATCGGCCACGCCATGAGGCGCTCATCGCCGAGATCCGGGCAGCCGGCGCGCGGATCAAGCTGATCAGCGACGGTGACCTGTCGGCGGCGATCTCGTGTGCGGTCTCCGGTACGGGTGTCCACGCCGTCATGGGCATCGGCGGCGCGCCCGAGGGCGTCATCACAGCCGGCGCCCTGCGCTGTCTCGGTGGCGAGATCCAGGCCAGGTTCCGGTACCGGAACCCCGAGGAGCGCGAGCGCGGGAGTCGGATGGGCCACGGAGACGAGGACCGCGTCTACATGACCGATGATCTGGCGCCCGGCAACAGCCTGGTCTTCGCGGCGACCGGCGTGACGAGCGGTGACCTGCTCCAGGGCGTGCGGTTCTTCGGCGGCGGCGCACGCACGCATTCGTTGGTCATGGCCTACCAGACGGGGCAGGTGCGCTTCGTCGACACCGTCCACATGTTCGATCGGGACAGCCCGCCCCGAGTCCGACTCTGACCGCCACCACCGTCACGCCGGCCCGCGACCGGGCCGAGGTCGTCATCGGACTTGTCGCCTGCGTCGCGGTGGCCGCCGTCGCGCGGCTCATCGGTTCCGCGCTCCAGCTCGGGCTCGAGACGGCGCTCGCTCTCGTCCTCGGGCCTGGCCGTCGGTGCTGCCGCCAGCATCCGCCCCCGGCTGATCCCGGGTGCGACGCTCGCCTCGCGCTACGCGCTGCGGATCGGCATCACGCTGCTCGGTGCACGACTGACGCTCGGCCAGCTCCTGGCGACGGGGGCCGCCAGCATCGTCGGTATCGTCCTGGTCGTCGGGGTCGCGCTCGTGCTCGGGACGTGGCTCGCCCGACGGCTCGCCGTCGTGCCGCCGCTATCCGCGCTGATCACGGTCGGGATGGCGATCTGCGGCAACTCGGCGATCCTCGCCCTCTCGCCGATCATCGGCGCGAAGCACCGCGATACGGCCTACGCGGTGTCGACGATCACGATCTTCGGGTTGATCGGCGTCCTCCTCCTGCCGGTCGTCGGCCGCCTGTTCCACATGTCCGATCCGGTCTTCGGGACCTGGGCCGGCCTCGCCGTCAACGACACCGCACAGGTCGTCGCGACGGGCTACGCGTTCTCGCCTGCGGCCGGTGACGTGGCGACGGTCGTCAAGCTGACGCGGAACCTGGCGATCCTGCCGGTCCTGCTCGGCGCGACATGGCTCGTCGCGAGGTCGGTCTCGGGCGAGGACGGCGTCGCGTCCGGACCACGCGCCGTCCCGGATGGCGCTCGTGAGCCGCGCGGTGCCGTGGTTCGTGATCGGGTTCGTCGTAGTGGCGGGTCTACGCTCGGTCGGTCTGCTGGACGTGCCGCTCCCGGCGCGGCGGGACGCTCGCCGACCTGTGCTCGACGCTCGGCGGCGCTCCTGATCCTCGTCGCGCTCGCAGGGGTCGGGATGGCGACCGACGTCCGGTCGCTCTCGGCCGTCGGCGGTCGGCCGTTCCTGCTCGGCGGCCGTCGATGTGGGTCGTCATCGGGCTGCTCGGGCTGCTCGTCGCGACGACGATCGGCGGCCTCGCGGCCCCCGTCTGAGGACCGCGCCGCCCGGCCCTAGCCGAGGCGGAGGTTGGGCAGGACCTCCTTGCCGAACACCTCGACGAACTCCTGTCTGGTTGCGACCGACGTTGTGCAGGTGGATCTCGTCATAGCCCATGTCGACGTAGTGCTGGATGTGCCGGCAGTGCTCCTCGAGATCGCTGCTGATCAGCACGCGGTTCTTGAAGTCCTCGGCTCGGACGAGCTTGGCGATCCCCGCGAAGTCCTCGGGGTTCTTGATGTCCTGCTTGGGGAAGAACGCCATCCCGCCGTTGGGCCATTCGACGATCGCGTTCTGCGTGGCCTCTTCTTCGGTGCGTGCCCAGGAGATGTGGATCTGCAGGAGCTTCGGGCCGGCCTTCGGATCCTTGCCGGCCTCTGCGCGGCCCTCCTCGAACTTGCCCCAGATCATCCCCATCTTCTCGTCGGCCGCGCCGACGGTGATGAGTCCATCGGCGAACTTGCCGGTCTTCTTCGCGTTCACCGGGCCGGCCGTCGCCACGTAGATCGGGACCTTCTGGTCGTCCGGCGGGCGTGTATAGAGCTTCGCTCGCTCGAGCGTGAAGTACTTGCCGTCGTGACGAACGACGTCGCCGGTGAACAGCTTCGTGATGACCTCGATCGCCTCGAACATCATCGCGCTGCGGATCGGGACCTCCGGCCAGACGGGGGCGACGACGTGCTCGTTGAGGGCCTCGCCGGCGCCAAGGCCGAGATAGAAGCGGCCCGGGTACATCTGCCCGAGGGTGGCAGCCGCGTGCGCGATCACCGCGGGGTGGTAGCGGAAGCCCGGGACACGTGACCGCCGTGCCGAACCGGAGCGACGTGCGCTGCCCCAGGGCACCCATGAACGCCCAGGCGAACCCGCTCTGGCCCTGCTCCGGGGTCCACGGGTGGAAATGCTCGGAGACCATGAAGCCGGCCTCGAAGCCCGCGTCCTCGGCCTGGGCACACCAGTCGAGCAGGTCGGTCGGGGTGGAACTGCTCCATCATCGCCGCGTAGCCGATCTTGGTCATCGTCGTCCTTTCTCAACGGCTCGCGACCCGGGGCAGGATCGTGGTCGGTGTCGAGCGCAGGACCCCGAGTCCCGCTCCTCCGGAACGCAGGGTCGATGCGCATATCTTGACCCACGGGCGCCGTCGAGGGCATCGCATCCGACCCCGTGCCCGCCTCGGACCAGCCTCACAGATGCTGGACCGGTGCCCGATGATGAGCGGCGATGGACATCGAGATCCTGCGCACGCGCGGGCTGGGGAATTCGACGTACGTCCTGGCGATCCGACGGCGATGCCCTGGTCGTCGACCCGCCGCGGGACGCGTGGCGCGTCCGCGACATCCTGCAGCGCCGGCGATGGCGCCTACGCACGGTCGTCGAGACGCACGTCCACAACGACTACCTATCCGGCGCGCTCGAGCTCGTCGCCTCGGAGCGGGCGCGGATCGTCGCGCCGGCTCGCGGCGGCTATGCGTTCGACCACCGCGGCGCCGATGACGGCGACGAGGTCGAACTCGCCGGCGATCGTCCTCAGGGCGAGGGCGACGCCGGGCCACACGCCGGAACACCTGGCCTGGGAGGTGCACGACCAAGCGGCCGCTGACGGGACGCCGAGCGCGGTCCTCACCGGCGGTTCGCTGCTCGATCGGCAGCGTGGGCCGGACCGACCTCCTGGGCGCCGATGCGACCGATGCGCTGACCCGACAGCAGTTCACCTCGCTCCGCGCGCTCGCTGCGCTACCCGACGACGTCGCCGTCTGGCCGACGCACGGGTCGGGCAGTTTCTGCGCCGCCGGCCCGATGCAGGACTCGCCGACCTCGACGATCGGCGCCGAGCGCGTTTCGAACCCGCTCTTCGCGATCGCCGACGCCGCGGCATTCCACGATCGACTCGTGTCGCGGGTTCATGCCCTACCCGCGTACTACCGCGAGATGGCACCGATGAATCGCGCCGGCCCCCGTGTCCTCGGCGAGCGCCCGACGCTGACGGGGCTCGATCCGGCGGCCGTCGAGGCCGCCGTAGCGAAGGGCGCACGCATCGTCGACGGGCGACGGCGGGGTGAGATCGCCGCCGGCCACATCCCGGGCTCGCTCACCGTGGAGCTCCGCGACACGTTCGCGTCGTACGTGGGCTGGATCCTGCCGGTCGGCACGCCGCTCGTGCTCGTCCTGCCGGAGACGACCGACGCCTCGACCGAGGCGGTCGATCAGCTCATACGCATCGGATTCGATCGCATCGTCGGCGTGCTGGACGGTGGGGTCGACCGGTGGTCCGCCGAAGGCCGCCCGGTGGCCGAGATCTCGACGATCGGCACGGCGGCCCTCGCCGATGAGATCCGCTCGGGCGCCGGACCGGCGATCGTCGACGTGCGTGATGAGGCGGAGATGCGCGACGACGGCCGCCTCGACAGACGCGATCGAGATGCCGCTCGCGGACCTGATCGATGTGGGCCGACTCGCACTCGTCCCGGGCTCGGAGGTGACCGTCGCCTGCAAGTCCGGGGTTCGCGCGACCGTCGCTGCGGGCCTCCTCGAGGCGCGCGGCCATCGTGTCCGCCTGGTCGCCACGCGGCGGCATCCAGGATGTCGTCGAGAGACCTCGCGCCGAGCGGGCCAGCCGAGGCGTGACCTCGATCGGCTCGTCGCTCGAGACCGAGTACGACGACGCCCGCCGCAAGGACGCTGCCGACCACCGATCTGCCGCCCGCCGCGCCCGTTTTCGTCTGCCGGTCGGGCGGGACGGCAGGCCGAAGGCGTACCTCGCCGGCCAGAGCCTCGGAGCGCAGCCGACGGACGGCGCGTGCCGCCGTGGAAGAGCGCCTCGACGCATGGGCGCGCCTCGGTGTCGACGGCTGGTTCGATCCGGAGCGACCGTGGATCGACGTCGAGCGCGAGCTCGGCGGGAGCCACGGGCCGGTTGGTCGGAGCGGCACCCACCGAGGTCACCACGGCGAACACGCTGAGCATCGACCTGCACCTGCTGCTCGCGTCGTTCTTCCGACCCGAGGGCGTGCGTCGGCGCATCCTCATCGATGCGCCGACGTTCCCGTCCGATCGATATGTCGTCGAGTCCCAGCTCCGTCACCACGGGCTCGACCCGGCGAGCGATCTGATCGTCGTCCGGCCACGGCCGGGCGAGGACGTCGTCCGCCCGGACGATCTCGACGAGGCGATCGACCGCGCATCGCGAGGACCTCGCGGTCACCCTCCTGGGCGGCGTCAACTACGCGACCGGACAGGTCTTCGACATCGCGCGGCACACCGCCCGCGCCCACGCCGTCGGGGCGGTCGCGATCTGGGACCTCGCCCACGCTGCCGGGAACATCCCGCTCGCACTGCACGATGACGAACGTCGATGCCGCCGCGTGGTGCACCTACAAGTACCTCAACAGCGGCCCCGGAGCGCTCGCCCAGCTGTTCGTGCACGAGCGTCATGCCGTCGACCCGACGACGCCGCGGCCTGGCCGGCTGGTGGGGCAACGATCCGGGCTCACGCTTCCTGATGGCCGAGACCTTCGTCCCTGGGCGCGGCGCCGACGGCTTCCGCGTGTCGACCCCGCCGATCCTGTCCCTGGCGCCGATCGCGGTGTCGCTCGCGATGTTCGATGAGGTCGGGATGGCGGCCCTCCGCGAACGGTCCGTGGCACTTACCGGCGAGCTGGAACGCCTCATCGAAGCCTTCGTCAGGGACGCGACGGTCATCACACCGCGCGCTCCCGCCGAGCGCGGCTCGCAGCTGTCGATCCGTGTCGGTGATGCGCACGCGCGCCTGCGCGCGCTCGAGGCCTTCGACGTGGTCGCCGACGTCCGCGAACCGGACCTGATCCGGCTGGCGCCGGTCCCGATGTATTGCTCCTTCGAGGACGTCGTACGTGCGACCGACGCGCTAGCGCGGACCGCCTGACGGCTTCGCCGAGGGGTGTTCGGTCGGCACCCACCGCCCCGCGGAGCCGTCCCACTCCCCGACGACACGCACGGTGCCCGGGGGCTCGGCAGCGGCGACGACGCGCCGCCGCGTCGTCGACCGTCTCGGTCCAGCCGGGCGGGACGAGCCGCGGAGCGAGGTCGGCCAGGGGGGCCAGGACGAACAGCCGCTCGCGGAGGTGCGCGGTGCGGGACCTCGAGCCGTTTCGCGGCTTTGGCCGGGTCGACGCCGGCATCGATCGACCGCGCGCCCGGCGGCCGATCGACATCGATGCGGTGGCGGCCGTACAGCAGCAGGTCGAGGTCGAGCTCGCGCGGGCCCCATCGCGCCCGTGCCTGGCGGCCAGCCGCGCGCTCGATGCCCTTGAGCGACGCGAGGAGGTCGCAGGGCGTCCGCTTCGGCGTCAGCTGATCCACCGGCGACGTCCACGGCGACGGCGGCGTTGCGGAACTCGGGCTGATCCGTGAGCCCCACGGAGCGGTCGCGTAGAGATCCGGAGACCCTGCGCGACGCGGATGCCGGAGAGCTCGTCGAGGGCCGTGACACGCAGCGGCCAGCGTCGCCGCGCCGCGTCCCCGAGGTTCGCGCCGAGACCGATGTAGGCACGGACCGTCGGCGGGCGCTCATCGAGGCCACCTTACTATCCGGCGATGGGCACTCCCCGCGCATCGGCTCGACGTGTGACGGACGTCGACGTCGCGATCCTGCACCTCGAGCCCGGGCCTGGAGCCGGGCCGCTGACCCGCGCCACGTACGGGGCGCGGCTCGACCTCGCCGAGCGTCATCGTCGAGGCTTCCTCGGCGGCCGGTGCGACCCGCGCGGCGGTCCTCGCCGGCCCCGCGGACGGCGCTTCGTTCGGCGCGCGCCTCCGAGACCTCGCGGCCGGCATCGGGCGACGGCGGCCTCATCGTCCTCGGGTCGGGCGCCATCCCGCTCGCGACTGCGGCCGATCGCCGGGAGCTGGTGGCGGCGGCCCGCGGGCCCCGGCCGTCGGCACTGCACCAACAACCGCTATTCCGGCGACGTCATCGCGATCGCCCGTGCCCGGTCCGTCCTCGTCGTCCGTTCCCGACCTCCCGACCGACAACATGCTGCCGCGCTGGCTCGAGGAGGAGGCCGGCGTGCCGGTCGAGGATCGGCGGGGCCGTCGTCGGCTCGGGGTCGACATCGATGGCCCGCTCGATCTCGTCCTGCTCGGCGGTCGCTGGCGCATCGCCACCTCGATGCGGCCGATGTCGCGTCGGTCGTCTCGAACATCGAGGCCGTAAGACGCATCGCCGACGACCCTCGCGCGGAGTTGCTGGTCGCCGGGCGCGTCTCGGCAGCGAACCTGGCCTGGCTGGAGCGAGAGACGGCGTCGAGGACGCGAGCGCTGATCGAGGAGCGCGGCCTACGGACCCGTCGAGCAGGGCAGCGGCCCGCAGCGTCCGTGCTGGGCGCCATCCTCGAACGGGACGGTCCGGGATCGCTGGGCGAGACACCTCGCGCGACTCGCGGACGGGGCGCTCGATCGACAGTCGCGTGCTGCTCGCGCATCGCTGCGGCGCGGACGAGGCCGGGTGGCCGCCGCCGGAGGACCGGTTCGCTTCCGACCTGCTGCTCGCGGATCGGGTCGCCGATCCGTGGCTCCAAGCGCTGACCCGATCGGCCGCGGAGGCACGGGTCCCCGTCCTGCTCGGTGGTCACACCCTGGTCGGACCGGGCCTGCCGCTGGCGCTGCGGCGCGGTCGATAGCATCCGTCCGTGACCGGCTTCCGACCCGAGCTCCGTCGCGAGCCCCCTGCCGATCTGTCCGACCTCGCCGACGATCCCGGGCTTGCCGAGCGCATCCGAGCGGAGATCCGCGCCACGGGGCCGATGCCGTTCGCTCGCTTCATGGAGCTGGCGCTCTACGACCCCGATGGTGGCTATTACCGCTCCGCCGAGGCACGCCCGGGCCGCGGCGGCGACTTCATCACGGCGCCCGAGCTCCATCCGATCTTCGGCGAGATGCTGGCGCGTGCGGTCGACGACGCCTGGGTGACCCTCGGTCGACCCGAGCCGTTCAGCGTCGTGGAGCACGGTGCCGGCGAGGGTGCGCTGGCCGTGCCGATGCTCGCGCGCGCTGCCGCCGGCGATCGGCTACCACCCCGTCGAGGTCGACGAGCGCCGGGTCGCCGACGCTGCGGGAGCGTCTGGCCGATGCCGGTCTCGGCGAACGCCTCGTAGCCTCGCTGCCGTCGCCGTTCGATGGCGTCATCCTGGCCAACGAGGTGCTCGACGCCCTGCCCGTCCACCGCGTCCGTCAGCGCGGCGACGACCTTCGCGAGCTGGCCGTCGACGTCGGCGCCGACGATCGATTCGTCGAAGTCGAGATCGACCCGACGACGTCGGCGCTGGCCGAGCGCCTGGCGATCGAAGGTATCCAGCTACGTCGACGGCCAGACCGCCGAGATCGCGCTTGCGCTCGACGGTTGGGTCCGCGAGGTGGCGGCGCCGCTCCGGCGCGGACTGCTGATCCTCATCGACTATGGTGCCCCGGCCGTCGAGCTGTACGACCCGGTCCGGCGTCGCGACGGCACGCTGCAGGCGTACGTTCGGCACCGACTCGGCGACGATCCGTATCGGTTCGTCGGCCGCCAGGACCTGACCGCTCACGTCGACGTGACCGCGGTCGAACACGCCGCCGAAGCTGCCGGCCTCGACGACCCTCGGGCTCACGACGCAGGCGGAGGCGCTGATGGCGCTCGGCATCGAGGAGCGCCTGCGCGAGGTCCAGGCCGATCCGGCGACGACGATGGAGGACTACACGCTCCTGCGTGCGAGCTTGCTTCGGCTCCTCGATCCTGCCGCGATGGGCCGCTTCCGGGTCATGGTCTTCGGCCGGGCGTGGCCGGGCGGTGCGACCCCGCGGTCGTTGCGCTACCGCCTCGCCCGACCAGGGAGCACGACCGACTAGGGCGAATGCCGTATTGCCGTCGCGGGCGGCTGGCCCTCACGCTTTCGATGGTCGTCGCACGACCGCATCGCGACGGGGAGCGCGACGCGAACCTGCACGCGCGCTCGGCGCGTCGCGCTCCCCGCAGCGGTGCCCAGCGGTGTGCCGACGACACGGCGCCCACCCCGCGCGTCCGACCCCGGATCGGCCACCTCCTCTGTCGATCCGTGGCCCGGCGTTTAGCCGATGCTCCCGCAGGGCCTCGAGGGTGCGTGCCCGGGCCGTGGCGGTCCGACCCGGTCGTCGGCCGTGTCCCGCTGGTAGAATGCTGGTGCGTGGCGCCTCCACGGAGACGCCCCTGCCCGACGCCTCTCTGAACGGTCCCGAAGGGAGTTCGATTGGAACAGCTCTGGTACGTCGTGGGCTTCGCCTTCGCCGGCGTGTCGTTCGTGTTCCTGACGATCGGCGCGGCGTGGCTCGTGTCCCACCGCAACAAGGGCGACGTCCACAAGGGCCTGCCCTACGAGTCCGGGCATCGACACCTACGGGGATACCCACGGACGATTCGGGCTGTCCTTCTACATCTACGCGCTGCTGTTCGTCGCGTTCGACATCGAGGTGATCTTCATCTACCTCTGGGCGATCGTGTTCAAGGACCCGAACCTGAACCCGGCCGGGCTGTTCATCAGCATGGTCGTGTTCGTCCTGATCCTGTTGCTCGGCCTCGCGTATGCGTGGCGGAAGGGAGCCCTGACATGGCGGTGAATGAGGACCGCGTCAACCCGGACGGGTCGGGCGCGGGACCGTCGGACGCCACCGAGATACCGTCGGATGTGCCGGCCCAGCCCGGCCTGCCGGCGACCCGCTCCTCCGACGAGGTCATGGCGCCGATCGTCGTCCCGAACACGCCTCTGGCGATCGGTCGATCCGTTGGCCTACGAGGGCGAACCAGCCGACCAGCATCACCCACCTCGCCGAGTTCGAGGCGAGCGGCGCGGGCCGGCGCGACGACGCACGCTGGAGCGGCCCGCTCGAGGTCATCCCGACCAAGGCCGATTACGTCCTGGACCTGATCCGGATGAACAGCCTCTGGCCGCTGCTGTCGGGACTGGCGTGCTGCGCGATCGAGATGATGTCGGCGGCTACGTCCAAGAACGACATGGATCGCTGGGGCATGTTCCCGTTCCGGGCCAGCCCGCGTCAGGCCGACGTCCTGATCGTCGCCGGCACGCTGACGACGAAGATGGCGGGTCCACTCGTCCGCCTCTGGGAGCAGATGCCGGAGCCGAAGTGGTGCGTCGCGATGGGCGACTGCACGTGCTCGGGCGGGCGCTACAAGCGGAGCTACTCGACGGTCGAGGGGATCGACCGGGTCATGCCCGTCGACGTCTACGTGCCCGGCTGCCCGCCGCGCCCCGAGGGGCTCATCTTCGGGATGATGAAGCTCCAGCAGCTCGTCAAGGATCGCCGCGGCCACTGGCCGGAGCGGCCGATCGGCCCGACGGTCCCCGCGCAGGTCTGACATGGACCGTGCGTTCAAGGCCCGCCTCGAGCGGCGCTTCGGCGAGCAGCTGACCGGGCCGATCCGCCAGCGCCACGACGAGACCGAGATCCGCATCGGCCGCCGGCGACGTGGTGCCGGTGATCACGGCGCTCCACGACGAGCCGGAGTTCGCCTTCGAGTTCCTCGCCGACCTGTGCGGCGTCGATACCGGCGAGGTGATGCAGGTCGTCTATCACCTGTGGAGTCCGACCACCACCCGACTGGCTGCGCGTCATCGCCGACGGCCTGTCGCGCGAGGACCCGCGCGTCCCGTCGGTCACCTTCATGTGGAAGGGCGCCGAGTGGATGGAACGCGAGGCCTACGACATGTTCGGGATCACGTTCGAGGGCAACCGCGACCTGCGGCGCATCTACATGCCGCCCGACTACCAGAGCTTCCCGCTCCGCAAGGACTTCTACCTCGCCGACGACGCCGCCCGGTCGCCCGGCGCCGGCGTCCGGCCCATGGAGCGGACGCACGTGCCCCGCGAGCCCGCGCGACCGGCACGGTCCGACGCCTGAGTCCGGGCACTGAGCCGGCCTGAAGGATCCGCGATGACCGCCACGACGCCCCGTCCCGACGTCACCGGCAGCCACCACGACCAGAGTCTCGGCGACGATGCCTTCGCCGGGCGAGCCCGACGATCCGCGCGTCCAGCTCGACCGCGACCTCGGCGTCTTCGAGCCGGTCCCGCCGTATCCGCCGCGGACCGAGCGCGAGGCGGAGTTCTACACGCTCCGAGACGGCGAGATGTTCCTGAACATGGGCCCGCAGCACCCGTCGACCCACGGCGTGCTCCGAGTCGTCCTCAAGCTCGACGGCGAGAAGGTCGTCGACCTCGACCCGGTGCTCGGCTACCTGCATCGCGGCGTCGAGAAGCTGTGCGAGAACGCCGACTACCACCAGGCGATCTGCTACCTCGACCCGCTCGAGTACGTCAGCTCGCTGTTCTGCGAGTGGCCGGGCGTCATGGCCTTCGAGAAGCTGCTCGACGTCGAGGTGCCGCGGCGCGCGGAATACATCCGCGTGCTGTCCGCGGAGCTCAATCGGGTCGCCAGCCACTGCGCTGTTCCTCGGCTGGATGGCGCTCGATCTCGGCGGCCTGACGCCGATCCTGTGGTCGTTCATCGAGCGCGACGAGATCGTCGAGATGCTCGCGTCGCTGACGGGCCAGCGGATGCTGTTCAACTACTTCCGCATCGGCGGGGTGAACGGCGACCTCAACCACGAGTTCATGAGCCGACTCGGCGACTGGATGAGCCACGCGACCGAGCAGATCGAGGCCGGCAACACGCTGCTCAACGAGAACGAGATCTTCGTCCGCCGGATGCGCGGGCTCGGCAAGATCGATTCGAAGACCGCGCTGCGGATGACGATGAGCGGGCCGAACCTGCGGGCGACCGGCGTGCCGTTCGACATGCGCCGGGCGCACCCGTACAGCATCTATCCCGAGCTCGACTTCGACATCCCGACGCGCCAGGAGGGCGATTGCCTCGCGCGCTACCTGCTCCGGATGGACGAGATCAAGCAGAGCCTGCGGATCATCGACCAGTGCCTGCACCAGATGCCCGATGGGCCCGTGATGGCCAAGCTGCCGCGGCTGCTCCGGCCACGTCCTGGTCGGGCGTACGCGGGCATCGAGGCCCCGCGCGGGCAATACGCGGTCTATGCCATCAGTGACGGGACCGACCAGCCGTTCCGGATGCGGATCCATGACCCGTCGTTCCTGCACCTGCAGTCGGTCGGGCTGATGATGCCCGGGCACCTTGTAGCCGACACCATGGCCATCATGGCCTCGCTCGATCCCGATCATGGGCGGAGTCGATAAGTGAGTCGTCGTCGCCCGACGGCGATCCTGCGTTGACCGCTGCGCCCGCGCTCACGTAGCCGAGCTACGCTCGCTCGGTGCTCGCGGTCGCCTTGGCCTCGCTCGCGCGGGCACGCAAGGCAGTTCGGATGACCGTCATCTCGCGCGGGTGGAACCGGCTGACGCTGCCGGGGAAGTTCCTGTTCATCCTCGTCCCGCTGCTGGTCGTCGCGACCGCGGCGCTGATCATCCTGATCACGGCGTTCGGACAGCTCGCGCTCGACACCCTCGCCGCGAACCTGCCGATCGTCCGCTTCGTCGTGGCCGCCACGGTCATCCTGCTGATGACGATCCCGACGGCGTTCCTGATCATCTACATGGAGATGAAGATCATCGCCCTGATGAATCTTCGGATCGGGCCCGGACCGGGTGGGGCCGTTCGGGTCGCTCCTGTCCGTGGTCCACGGGCTCAAGGTCCTCATGAAGGAGGACTTCACCCCGACCGGTGCCGACTCGGTGGTCTTCACGTGGGCGCCGGTGGTCGTCTATCTGGCGAGCGTCATGTCGCTGCTGGTCATCCCGTTCGCGCCGGGCCTGTTCGGCGCGGACCTGAACCTCGGCGCTGCTGTACTTCTTCGCGGTCGGCGGGCTCGTCGGTGGTCGGGCTGCTGATGGCCGGCTGGTCGAGCTACAACAAGTACTCGCTGCTGGGCGGGCTGCGGGCGGCCGCGCAGGTCGTCAGCTACGAGATCCCGCTGACGCTCTCGGTCGTCGGGCTGCTGCTGCTCGCCGGGACGATGAGCCTCAATCAGCTCGTCGAGAACCAGCAAGGCTGGTTCACCGACTGGTACATCTTCCAGCAGCCACTCGGCGCGCTGATCTTCTTCATCGCCGCGACCGCGGAGGCCAACCGGACGCCGTTCGATCTGACCGAGGCCGACTCCGAGATCGTCGCGGGGTTCGCGACCGAGTACTCGGGGATGCGCTTCGGGTTCTTCTTCTTCGCCGAGTACGTGAACGTGTTCATCGTCTCGGCGTTGTTCGTGACGCTGTTCCTGGGCGGCTGGAACGCCCCGTTCGCGATCCCCGAGGCATGGCAGGTCCAGCTGAGCCTCGACCCGGCCTCGTTCAACATCGGCCTGCTGTTCATCATCGCGCTGGCGCCCGTGGTCCTGACGCTGCTGTTCGCCGCCCCGTTCTGGCTGGTCAGCTCGCGGATCAAGTGGTGGCAGGCGCTGCTCATCGGCTTCGTGCTTGCGAACGTGTTCATCGTCACGCTCGCCGTCGCGTGGGCGTACATCGGACTCAACTGGGTCGCCGGTATCCTCTGGTTCATGCTCAAGACGTACGTGCTCGTGTTCACGTTCGTGTGGATGCGGGGCACGCTGCCCGCGCGTCGGATCGACCAGCTGATGGGCTTCGCCTGGAAGTGGCTGCTGCCCGGCGTCGCTGCTGAACCTGTTCGTCACGGCGGCCGCCATCGTCGTGATCGGGCGATAGGCGGATGAGCTTCGTCCCCGGTCTCGGCATCGCGAAGGGCATGGCCCTGACCCTTCGGCGCTTCTTCGAGCCGAAGGCGACGATCATGTACCCCGAGGTGCGCGCCGACGTGCTGCACAAGTTCCGCGGGCGACTGCAGCTCCTCTACGACGAGTGGGGCACGCTCAAATGCGAGACGTGCTTCCAGTGCGCGCAGGCCTGCCCGATCGAGTGCATCGACATGGGCGGCATCGACACGCGCGGCCGCTATCACGTCCACTGGGGCGCACCCGAGACGTACGGCGAGCGGCGTGAGGAATCGGCGCTGCGGCGGTCCGGACGGACCGTGCCTGACCCGGCGTTCCGGCCGTACGAGCCGATCGACCTGGGCGAGGTCGACCGGATCCTCGACGAGCACGACTTCGACCCGGCGCACATGCTCGCCGATCCTCGAGGCGACGCAGGAGGCCTACGGCTACCTGCCGGTCGCTGCGCTCAAGCGCATCAGCCATCGGACCGGGCGCGTGGTACGCGATGATCTACGGGACCGCGACCTACTACGCCCATCTCCGCTTCGAGCCGCCGACGGCGACCGATCAGGCCGCCGCAGTCGAGCGTCACCGGCCCGCCGAGGCGGCGTACCTGGCGGCACTCGGCAGCGCGCTCGAGGGAGGCGGTCGCGCCGGCGCGTCCGCCCGGGCCTGACATGGCGACGATCCTGAAGACGCCGGCCGCCTGGCCGCGGATCCTCCTCGCCCGCGCCGACGCCAAGGACCCGACGGACCTCGACGCCGCCGTCGCCGCTGGTGCCTTCGACGGCGCTCGAGCGTGCCTTCCGCGAGCTGGGTGGCGCTGGCGACGATCGCGGCGGTGACGGCGTCGGGCCTGCGCGGTCGCGGCGGCGCCGGCTACCCGACCGGGTGACAAGTGGCGCGTCAGCCGCCAGCACCGAGGCCGACGGGCGATACGTCGTCGCTAACGGCTACGGGGCCGACCCGGCATCCCACACCGACCGGACGCTGATGCATGCGCGACCCGTACGCGGTCATCGAGGGGACCGCCATCGCCGCCAGCGCCATCGGCGCGCGCGAGGCGTTCATCGCCGTCCGGGGCGAGGACAGCGAGGTCATCGCGACGCTGTCGGCGGCGATCGGCAACGCGACCGACGCGGGGTACGTCGGCGACGACGTCCTCGGCTCGGGCATGGAGCTGTCGATGTCGGTCCGACCTGTCCAGGGCGCCTACATGCTCGGCGAAGAGACCGTCCTGCTCAAGGCGCTCGAGGGCAAGCGCGGCCAGCCGGAGCAGCGGCCTCCGCATCCAGCCGAGACCGGTCTGTTCGACCGGCCGACGGTCGTCAACAACGTCCAGACCCTGGCCGCCGTCCCGTGGATCATCCGCGAGGGCCCGGAGGCCTTCCGCGCGACCGGCTCCACGCGTGCGCCCGGCACCGTCCTCGTCCAGGTGCGTACGCCCGGCAAGGACGGCGTCGCGGAGGTGCCGCTCGGCACGCCACTGCGCGACCTCGTCAAGCTCGGTGGGCGAGCTGCCCGAGGGCCGCTCGCTCCAGGCCCTGCTGATCGGCGGTCCGTCCGGCGGGCTGCTGCCACCCGACGCCGCTGGACACGCCGTACGACTTCGACGGCCTTCGCGAGGCCGGCGCCCATCTCGGTTCCGGATCGCTCGTCGCTCGTCGATGACCGGACCGATCTTCTCGAGCTCGTCGGCGTACTGACCCGCTTCTGCTCGAACGAGGCGTGCGGGAAGTCGATCCCCTGCCGGATCGGCACCCAGCCGGCTGGCCGAGATCGTGGCGCGCCGCGAGGCGGGTCTCCTGCGCCCCGTCGACACGCAGCTCGCCACCGATCTCGCGCAGGACATCGTCGATTCCGCGCTGTGCGACCACGAGCGGCTGGCGACCCTCCCGCTGACCAGCGGGATGCGATACTTCGCTTCCGCCTTCGACCCTGACAGCCGGCCGACGACGGCCGCCACCGGATGCCTGATGACCGACACGCTCGCCCGCCCCGAGCCGCGCGCCGCCGAGACCGAGGCAACGACCCCGGCGACGACCCGTGGCGCGCTCGCCGACCGGTTGCTCGACACCCAGTCACCGCAGCGGCCGCAGTCGACGCCGCGCATCCGGATCGAGGTCGACGGTCGCGTCGTCGAGGGCTTCGAAGGCCAGACGATCCTCGAGGTCTGTCGCGACAACGGGATCGAGATCCCGACGCTCTGCTACGAACCCAAGCTGCCGGGCTTCGGGGCGTGCCGTATGTGCGTGGTCGAGGTCGAAGGAGAGGAGCATCCGCCGATCTCGTGCTCGCGTTCGTGCGAGGACGGGATGAAGGTCCAGACGCAGACCGAGGAGGTGCGTCGGCTGCGGCGCACGAACCTCGAGCTGATCTTCTCCGACCACAACGCGTACTGCCTGCCGCCCTGCCAGAACAAATGCCCGAGCCACATCGACATCCCGGGCTTCCTCAAAGCCAACGCCGAGGCGAACTGGCGCGAGAGCACGCGGATCTTCAAGCGCACGATCCCGTTCCCGTCCGTGCTCGGGCGGGTCTGCCCCGCCCCGTGCGAGGAGCACTGCCGGCGCGACGAGGTCGACGAGGCGATCGCCATCCGCGACTCCCATCGCTACGCTGGCGACCAGGTCCTGCGCGCGATGCTCGACGAGCATGTCGATCCGCCGGTGCCGTTCGAGCAGCAGGCGACGTCGGGCCGCCGGGCGGCGGTCATCGGCTCAGGGCCCGCCGGCATGGCGGCCGCGTATTACCTGCTCATCGCCGGTCACGACGTGACGGTCTTCGAGCGCGACCCGTCCCCGGGCGGCATGCTCCGCTACGGCATCCCGCAGTACCGCCTGCCGAAGGTCGAGGTGCTCGAGGCCGAGTACGAGTCGGTCACACGGCTCGGGGCACGGATCGTGACGAACGCGGGCCTCGGGCGTGACTTCACGCTCGACGACCTGACCAACCAGGGCTTCGATTCCGTCGTCATCGCCATCGGCTGCTACGACACCAACAAGCTCGGCATCCCGGGTGAGGACGCGGCCGAGGTGCTCGACGGCCTGGAGTACCTGCGCACGGCCACCCTCGGTCTGCCGTACCCGAACCACGCCGGCAAGCGTGTCGTCGTCATCGGCGGCGGCTTCACCTCGATGGACTGCTCGCGGACATCGATCCGGCAGGGCGCCAGCGAGGTGACGCTCGTCTACCGGCGCGACATGAAGGACATGCCGGCGTCCGACGAGGTCCACGAGGCGATCGAGGAAGGCGTCACGGCGATCTTCCAGGCCGGCCCAGTGCGGGTGATCACCGACGACGCGGGCAACGTCACCGGCGTCGAGTTCATCCGGATGCAGCTCGGTGAGCCCGATGCCTCCGGTCGCCGTCGCCCCGAGCCGGCCCAGGGCACGGAGTTCACGATCCCGTGCGACCGCGTGCTGCTGGCGATCGGCCAGGGTCCCGAGCTGGGCTGGGCGAGCGAACCAGGCAACGAGGGGGTCGAGGCCACCAAGAACCGGCGGCTCAAGGCCGATGCCGTCACGTTCTCGACCGGCCGCGCCGGCGTGTTCGGCACCGGGGACGTGCGCATCGGCGCCGCGACGGTCGTCGAAGCGGTGGCCGAGGGCCGACGTGCCGCCTACGCGGTCGATGCCTACCTCAAGGGGATGGACCTCGACGCCATCCGGACCCGTCAGACCCTCGCCGAGCCGCAGCCCGAGTTCCTCTCGATCGTGCCGTTCACCGGCGAGATCAAGGAGCCGCGCTACCGGCTGAAGCCGCTCCCCGCCGAGCAGCGCAACGACAGCTACATCGAATACGAGCTGCCGTACACGCGCGAGGAGGCGATGGCGGAATCGACCCGCTGCCTCCAGTGCACGTGCGAGGCGATCGGGTTCTGCGACCTGCGGCGCCTCGGCATCGAGTACGGCACGACCCTCGCCACGCTCGAGCCGGACAACCACCAGGGTGCCGGCTACCGATCGATCACCGAGAACCGGTTCACCGGCATCAACCACGACTACATCCGCGACGATTCGCACGCGTTCATCCTGCGCGAGCCGTCGCGCTGCATCGACTGCGGGCGCTGCGCCAACGTCTGCGCCGAGATCGTCGGTGCCGCGTGCTACGACTTCATGCGCATCGGCTTCGACACGCTCGTGACGACGCCCCTCGACATGAGCCTGAACGACACGCCGTGCGTGTCGTGCGGGCGCTGCGCGGAGACGTGCCCGACCGGCGCCCTGATGCCGAAGCCGCGTGTCCTCGAGAAGTACGAGGTCGACGAGAGCCGCTGCATCCTGTGCGGGATCTGCGTCGACGCGTGCCCGTATGACGCGCTCCGCGACAGCACCGAATTCGAGCTCTCGCATACCGGCCGCTCCGAGCCGATGGTCGACCTGATGGCACTCGCCGCCATCGACAGGGAGACCGAGGTCACCTACATCCGGCGCGAGCAGGACTGGCTGGAACGTGCCCGCGCCGAGGGCCGGATCTACGATCCGGGACGCCTGCTGCCGGTGCTCCCGCCGACACTCACGGGGATCGCGCCCGGCGCGCGCACGAACGGCGATGGCCACGGGCATGACGGGCACGGCGCGGTCGCGGCCCTCGGCCCGGGGCAGCACGAGTAGCCGTGCTCGCGAAGCTCCCCCAGATCATCTTCGCGCTGCTCGTGATGGGCGTGGTCCTCGGGATCGCCGCCCTCATGCTCGTCGTCCTCCACCAGGACTGGGATGACGTGCTGCTGTGGCTGCTCGCCGCGGTGATGATCGGCTCCGGCCTGCTCGTCGTGACGATGCGCGACATCATCCGGTGCGGTCTGGCGATGATCGTGTGCTTCATGGCGCTCGCGGGGATCTACGTGTTGATGGGCGTCCCCTTGCTGGGCGCAGCGCAGGTCATCGTCTACATCGGCGCGATCAGCGTGCTGATCCTCTTCGCGATCATGCTCACCCAGACGAAGGACGCGCCGACCCGGCTGGTCTTCCAGACCCAGGCCGGTCCCGCATCGATCGCGGCGATCGTCGTGGCGATCGTCATCGCGCTCGCGGTCACGGCGACCGACTGGGGCCAGGTCCAGCGCGGGGCCCGCCTCGGCACCGAGATCATGTCGCGGATCCTCTTCCAGCAGTTCCTCTTCCCGTTCGAGATCGTCAGCGTGCTGCTGCTCGCCGCCGTGATCGGCGGCGTGTTCCTCGCGAAGCGTGAACCGGGCGGGCCGTCGTGAGCGACAACCTCGATACGTACCTGATCCTGTCCGGGATCCTGTTCGCGATCGGCTCGTTCGGGTTCCTCGCGCGCCGGAACGCGATCAGCATGCTGATGTCGATCGAGCTGATGCTCAACGCCGTCAACCTGGCGATCGTGGCGTTCGGGCTGTTCGGACCGCGGGCGGATTCGGTCGCGCAGGGATCCGTCTTCGCGCTGATGGTCATGGCCGTCGCGGCGGCTGAGGCGACCGTCGGGCTTGCCATCGTCATCGCCATCTACCGCAACAAGAAGACACCGCTGGTCGACGAGTACGACGCGATGCGTCAGTAGGCGATGAACGTCGAGGCGCTCCTGCCGCTGCTGCTCGTCCTGCCGATGGCCGGCTTCCTGTTCACGGCGCTCGTCGGACGACGGCTCGGCAAGGGGGCCCACTGGGTGCCCGTCGGCGTCATCTTCATCGCGTGGGTCATCGCGATGGTCGCGGTCTTCAACGTGCTGACCGGGAGCGCCCCGCTCATCGAGGGTTCCGAGGATCTCCACGGGTACGTCGTCGGCCCGTGGACATGGATCCCGGCGGGCGGCTTCCAGGTGAACCTCGGGCTGTTCGTCGACCCGCTCACCGCGTGCCTCCTGATCGTCGTGACGACGATCGGACTGCTGGTCCACATCTATTCGATCGGCTACATGGGGCACGACCCCGGCTACTGGCGGTTCTTCGCGTACCTGAACCTGTTCATGTTCTCGATGCTGCTGCTCGTCCTCGCGGACTCGTGGCTCGTCGTGTTCGTGGCGTGGGAGCTCGTCGGCCTGTCGAGCTACCTGCTCATCGGCTTCTGGTATCGCAAACGCTCGGCGGCGTTGGCTGCCAAGAAGGCGTTCATCGTCAACCGGGTCGGTGACGTCGGGTTCGCGCTGGGCATCATGGCCATCTTCCTGAACACCGGCACGCTCGATATCCGCCAGTCTCTCGACACGCTGCTTTCGCCCACGCTCGTCGCGTTCCCGATCCCCGTCCCGATCGTGGCCCTGCTCGTGTTCGCCGGAGCGATGGGCAAGAGCGCCCAGTTCCCCCTCCACGTCTGGCTCCCCGACGCCATGGAGGGCCCGACCCCGGTATCGGCGCTGATCCATGCCGCGACGATGGTCAACGCCGGCGTGTACCTCGTCGCGCGCGCCAACCCGCTGTTCGCGTCCGCCCCGTCGACGATGGTCGTCGTGGCATCGATCGGCATCTTCACGGCGATCCTGGCGGCGTCGATCGCGATGACCCAGACCGACATCAAGCGCGTGCTCGCGTACTCGACGCTGTCGCAACTCGGCTACATGTTCGCGGCGCTCGGCGTGGGTGCCTTCACGGCCGCGATCTTCCACCTCATGACCCACGGTTTCTTCAAGGGTCTGTTGTTCCTCGGCTCCGGGTCGGTGATCCACGCGGTCCACGAGGAGCAGGACATGCGCCGGATGGGCGGCCTCTCGAAGAAGATCCGGATCACCTACATCACGATGCTCATCGGCTCGATCGCGATCGCGGGCATCCCGCCGCTGGCCGGCTTCTTCTCGAAGGACGAGATCCTCGGCGAAGCATTCAAGCTCGGCTTCCCGTGGATCTGGGCGATCGGCCTGTTCGTCGCACTCCTGACGGCGTTCTACATGTTCCGCTTGATGGGGCTGACGTTCTGGGGCGCGTTCCGCGGTCCGAAGGAGCTGTGGGACCGGATCCATGAGTCGCCGTCCGTGATGACGGCGCCGCTCATCCTGCTCGCCATCCCGTCCGCCGCTCCTCGGTCTCGTCCTGGGGCTGCCGCTCGGCGCCAACCTGATCTCCCAGTGGCTCGAGCCGGTCTTCCAGCCCGCCGTCGAGCTGCTCCATCACACCGAGGCCGAGTACCAGCTGTTCGGCATCGACGGGGCGCTGATCGGGGCGAGCGTCGCGGTCGCGGCGGTCGGCGTCGTGATCGCCTGGCGGCTGTTCGGCACCGACATCGCCGGACTGCATCTGCCGGCCCGGCCCGAGGCGGTCCGGGAGATCAGCGCGCGGCCCGGGCTCTCCTTCCTGTATCGCGCATCGCTCAACAAGTGGTGGTTCGACGAGATCAACCACCTGCTGTTCATCGTCATCGGCGGTCGGCTCGCGAACGCCACCTGGTGGTTCGACCGCGAGGTCGTCGACGGGACCGTCAACGGCATCGGCAGCGCGGCGGTCTCGGCCGGGCGCAACATCCGGCGCGTGCAGACCGGCCGGGTGCAGAACTACGCGCTCGGTATCGCGATCGGCCTGCTGGTGATGGCGGGCTCGTACCTGCTGCTCATCGGGAACCAGGGATGAACCTCGCCGACATGCCGATCGGCATCCTCACGATCGTCACGTTCCTGCCGCTGGTCGGCGCGCTCGTGGTCGCGATCCTCCCGACGTCCTGGACCCGACCCACGGCGCTCGCGTTCGCGCTCGCGACCTGGGTCGCCTCGCTGCTGATGCTCATCGGCTACGCGGGGTCGACGGGCAACCAGTTCGATTTCGTCGAGGCCTACGACTGGATCCCCGTGTTCGGCATCCAGTACAAGCTCGGGATCGACGGCTTGTCGGCGGCCCTCGTCGTGCTGACGACGACCCTGACGTGGATCTGCATCCTCGCGTCCTGGGTGCCGATCCAGACCCGCATCAAGGAATACATGATCTCGTTCCTCGTGCTCGAGGTCGGGATGATCGGCGTGTTCCTCGCGCTGGATCTGTTCCTCTTCTACATCTTCTGGGAGGTCGTGCTCGTCCCGATGTACCTGATCATCGGGATCTGGGGCGGCGCGAACCGCATCTATTCGACGATCAAGTTCGTGCTCTACACGCTCGTCGGATCGCTGTTGATGCTCGTGGCGATCCTCGCGACGGCCTTCGCCTACCAGTCCGCCACGGGGTCGTGGGCGAACGCCTTCGACTTCGTGACGCTGCGCGACTTCGCGGCCGGTTCGGGCTTCGCCCCGGCGCTCCAGGTGGGTGCGTTCCTCGCGTTCTTCCTGGCGTTCGCGATCAAGGTCCCGATGTTCCCATTCCACACCTGGCTACCCGATGCGCACACCGACGCACCGACGGCCGGCTCGGTGATCCTCGCCGGGATCCTGCTCAAGCTCGGTGCCTACGGGTTCCTTCGGTTCGCCGTACCGCTCTTCCCCGATGCGGCCGCGACCTTCGCGCCGACGATCATCGTGCTGTCGCTGATCGCGATCATCTACGGCGCGATCGTCGCGCTGGTCCAGCCCGATCTCAAACGCCTCGTGGCGTATTCGTCGGTCAGCCACATGGGCTTCGTCACGCTCGGGGCGTTCGTATTCACCGAGCAGGGCGCCCAGGGTGCGATCCTCCAGATGATCAATCACGGCCTGATCACTGGTGGCCTGTTCCTGCTCGTCGGCGTGATCTATGAGCGGACCCATGACCGCACGATCGCCAAGATGGGCGGTCTGGCAGCACGCCTTCCCGTGTGGGCGGCGATCTTCGGCTTCTTCGTCTTCGCCTCTGCCGGACTGCCTGGCCTGTCCGGGTTCGTCGGTGAGTTCCTGAGCATGGTCGGCACGTTCCTGGTGAGCCCGGCAGCCGCCGCGGTCGCGGCATTCGCGATGATCCTCGGGGCGGGATATCTGCTGTTCATGTACCAGCGCGTCGTCTTCGGCGAGGTCTCGGACTTCCTCGAGAACCTCGGGGGACACCTGACCGACATCACGCCGATCGAGATCCTGACACTGGTGCCGCTCGCGACGCTGATCGTGGTCTTCGGCGTCCAGCCGGGCTTGCTCCTGGACCTCGTCCAGGGGTCGGTCGACGAGTTCCTCGCCTCGGCGCGGACGGGTCAGGCGATCCCGGTCGGATCCGATCGTCGTCGTCATCGGGCTCGCCGTGATCGTGCTCGTGGTCGTCGCCCGCACGGTCTCCGTCGCGCTCGGGCGCCGGCGCGAGACCGCCGTGGTCGCACAAGGCGGAGGCGCGTAGTGGCATTCGCCGACCTCGTGACGATCGCGCCGCTCATCGCCGCCGTCCTGACGGCGGCCGCCGTGCTGCTCGTCGACCTGGTGTGGCCGGGGCGCGACGGTCCCGCGATCGGGACCGCCCTCATCGGACTGGCGATCACGGCCTTCGTGACGATCCAGGTCGGGGCCGAGACATCGACGGCGTTCAACGGCTCGTACAAGGTCGACGCGCTCACGACGTTCCTCGACGTCCTGTTCATCACGATCGTCGCGATGACGGTCGTGTTCGCGCCGGACTACCTCCTGCCACGCGGCCTCCCGATCGCCGAGTTCGCGATCGTGCTGATCTTCGCGATGACCGGCGCGATGCTCATCGCGGGAGCGGCCGACCTGCTGTTGCTCTTCCTCGGCCTCGAGCTGATGGTGCTGCCGGGCTATCTGCTCGCCGGCTACCACAAGACCGACGCCTACTCGACCGAGGGCGCCATCAAGTACTTCCTCCTGGGGTCGTTCAGCTCGGCGATCTTCCTGTTCGGGTTGGCGTTCGTGTGGGGTATCACCGGGACCACCCTCATCAGCAGCGACGACCCCTCGCGGCCGGGCATCACCCAGATCCTCGCGCAGATCGTCGCCGGGGAAGCCCCGCTCCAGGCGAGCCTCGCGATCGGCCTCGCGTTCCTGACCACGGGCGTCGCGTTCAAGATCGCCGCGGTCCCGTTCCACTACTGGACGCCGGACGCGTACCAGGGCTCACCCACACCGATCACCGGCTACCTGTCCGTCGGGCCGAAGGTGGGCGCCTTCGCCCTGATCCTCCGCTTGTTCGTCGAGGCGCTCGGACCCCTAGCGGAATGGTGGCTGCCGGTCGTGATGATCCTCGCCGCCCTGACGATGACGGTCGGCAACCTCGTCGCATTGACCCAGGACAACGTCAAGCGGATGTTGGCCTACAGCTCGATCGCCCATACCGGATACATGCTCGTCGGGCTCGCCGCGTACGCCGGCGGCCAGCTGCTCGGTCTCCAGGGATTGCTGTTCTACGGCGCCGCGTACACGTTCATGAATCTCGGTGCGTTCGCGGTCGTCGCCGCGCTCCAGAAGCGGACCGGCGTCACGTCCGGACTTGCGACGTTCTCCGGACTCGGGCGGCGCGAGCCGCTGCTCGGGGCGCTGATGCTGCTGTTCCTCCTGTCGCTCACGGGCATCCCACCGCTCGCCGGCTTCTGGGCGAAGGCGTACGTCATCCTCGCGGCCGTGGAGGCCGGCGGCTGGCTCACGGTCCTCGCTGTGCTCGTCGTGCTCAACGCGGCGCTCGCCGCGTTCTACTACCTGCGGGTCGCCGTCTACATGTACATGCGCGACCCGGAGAGCGACGCTCCTCCGCTGAGCCACGGCGCGCTGCTGTGGGGCGGGCTCGCCGCGGCGACCGGCGCTGACGATCCTGTTCGGGCTCGTGCCGACCCCGCTGCTGCAGCGTCGCCGAAGGAGCCGCAGCCGCCATCTCCGCACTTCCCGAGCTAGCGACCCGGCGCCGGCTCGGCCTCGAGCCGGCGGGCCAGGGCGGCCAGCCAGCGACCCGACCTCGTGCGCGCCACCGAGCCGCAGGTCGGCGAGGGCAAGCAACTCCGCCGGCGCCGGCCGACTCGTGCCGTGGACCGCGATGGTGACGCCGGCTGATGCCGCCCGTCGCGCGCGCGGCCACCACCGCCTCGAAGGCGTCGATGTCGCTCATCTCGTCGCCGAGGACGGCGACGCCAGCCGGTCGCTCGCGGGCGATCAGCCGCTCGACCGCCTCACGCTTGCCGCCGGCGTCGCGCGGGCGAAGATCGACGACCGACCGACCGCGGTAGTGCGCGAGCCCGTGCACGAGGCCCAGGCGTCGTTCCACGCGGTCGATCGCATCGACGACCGCGGCGCGCGCCGCGGGGACGTCGTCGGCCTGGCGAACGTGGAAGGCCACGGATGGTCCCTTACGTTCGACGAACAGCCACGGCGGCGACCCAAGCTCGGCTGCGACGGCGGTCGCGAGCGTGCCGGCCGTAGCGCGGTGCGCATCGAAGGCCGGATCGGTCGTGATGACCAGGCGCTCGGCGCGCCCGCCCCGTGGCAGCCGGCCGTGCTCGAGGCCGTGGTCACCGAGGTATTCGACGCCGCCGACGCGGACGCGCGCGGCCACATCCGCGACGACGCGCCCGGTCAGCACCGCGAGGGCGAGCCTGTCCGGCCGCTCGGACGCGATGCCGCCGAGCCGCCTGAGTGCCCGTTGCGCGAGCGGCTCGATGCGGGCGACGGCAGGGTCGCGCGACCCGACGGCGAGGGTGCCGTCGAAGTCGATCACGAGCAGCAGCGGTGCGGCAACGGCCAGGGCGGTGAGCGCCGCGTCGATCGCGGCCGGGGACGAGACCGCGGGCAGAGGCGTCGCGACCGCGTTCTCCGGCGTCGCGGCGCCGGCCGATGTCACGGTCGGCCAGTGACCGCGGGCATGACGTCGAGGTTGGCGAGCTCGATGGTTCCCAGGTCGAGCTCGGGCAGGCTCGGCGCCGGTGCCGGCTCGTCCACGTGGAGGGCTGCCGCGGGCGCCCCGGAGCCGCCGACAGCCGAGGGGGACGCCGACGCCGAGGGTGAGGCGCTCGGGCTCGGGGTCGCCGAGCCGCTCGGGCCCGCCGACGCGCTCGGGCTCGGGGTCGCCGAGGTACTCGGGCTCGCGCTGGTCGACGCGCTCGGAGATGGATCCAGCGCGAAGGAAGCCGGAGGGAGGGGCGCAGCGTTCGGGGCAGCACCGGGCACCGGGGCGAAGAGGAGGATCCCCCCGAGGACCAGCGCCGCGGCCGCGATACCGGTCACCAGACCGGCGACGATCGACAGTCGGGGCCACATGCTGGCGCGGAGGGTACCAGTACGGACGCGTCGGGGCGCTTCGGCCGAGCCTCCGATACGATGCGCCTCCGATGGCCAGACCGACCGATGAGCTTCGTACGCGCGTGCTCCCCGCCCTGCTGACCGCGTTCGGGGTGACGATCCTGTCGGCAGGCCTGCTCACGTACACGGTCCCGGTCCCGGCCGGACCGAGCTCCGCGCCCGGCGCATCGCCAGACCCGTCGGATGCCTTCGTTCCCACGCCGACCCCGCTGATCACGCTCCCGCCGATCGGGACGGCGCGTCCGACCGAGAGTGCGACGCCCCAGCCATCGCCGACCCCACCGCCCAAGGACCGCATCGCGACGCGCGTCCGCGATCCGCGATCTCGGCATCGATCTGGCCGTCGTCAAGGCCAACAACGGCTATCCGTACTGCAACGTCGCGATGTACCTCCCGCAGCTGTCGCAGCCGGGTTTCGGCAAGGCGACCTACATCTACGCCCACGCCCGCGACGGGATGTTCCTGCCGCTGCTGCGGACCAGGGCGTTCGATCAACGCGGCCTGGTCGTCGAGGTGTGGACGAGCGACGACTGGCTCTATCGATACGAGATCACGAACGTCCGACGCGACCAGCCCTACACGACCGGCCTGAGCACGCCATCGAAGGCCAAGAGCGAGCAGCTCTGGCTGCAGACGTCGCAGGGCCCGGGGCGAGACTTCGGCTACACCCAGGTGATCGCGAAGCCGATCGACGCGCGCCCGGCCGACCACGACGCCGCCCATCCGACCCCGCGACCGATCATCTGCGGCTGACCGGGCGTCAGATCCAGCCGATCCGGCGCAGGAACAAGGCCGCAACGACGGCGATGCCGACGGTCACCGCGGTGATCGCCCAGAACCCGCCCGCCTCCGCGCCGCCCAAGGCCGTGCCGGCCTCGCTCATCCCGAAGATGCCGGCGACCGCACCGATGCCGGCGAGGATGACGGTGACCCCGGTCAGGCGTTTCATGATGACCGACAGGTTGTTGTTGACCTGGGTCAGATACACGTCGAGGGTCGATGCCGCGAGCTCGCGGTAGTTGTCGAGCTCGTCGGTCAGCCGGATGACGTGGTCGTAGATGTCGCGGAAGTAGACGATCTCGTCCGGATCGATGAGCGTCAGCTCGCGGTTGGTGAGTTGGTTGAAGACCTCGCGGGTCGGGCTCGCCGCGCGGCGGACGAGGATCAGCTCGCGCTTGAGCGCGAATACACGCTCCAGCGTTTCGGGGTTCGCGGTGCGGATGACCGCGTCCTGCACCTCATCGATCGCGTCACCGAGCCGGTCGGCATACGGGAAGTAGCCATCGACGATGTCGTCGCCGATCGCCCACAGCAGGTGGTCCGTCCCTTCGGCAAGGATCGGCTCGACGCCGTCGCGCAGATGGTGCGAGGCTCGCGGGTCCCAGCCGATGTCGTGGACCGTGAACAGGTAGCCCTTGCCGAGGACGAGGTCGATCTCGTTCGACGACGTCGGACGCGTCGCGGTCGAGCGCGAACAGGACGATATGGACGAGGCCGTCGGTGGTCTCGATCTTCGCCCGCTGGTTGCCCTCGAGCACGTCCTCGACGATCAGCGGATGGAGGCCGAGGATGCGCGCGACCGCCTCGACCCGGGCCGGCGACGGCCCGGCCAGGTCGACCCAGACACACGGGTCGGGCTGAGCGAGCATCGCGGGCAACGCCTCGAGCGCCGCGTCGCCATCGAGATCATGGAGGCGTCCATCGAGTCGCCCCGTGACCGTGACGCGCCCGGGACCTTCCGACGAGGTCGGTGCCCGCCGGCGAGCGACGGGCTCACCGGCCGCTTGAGCCGATGGATCAGAGGATGAGACCGGGGTCTGGAGCGCCATCGTTCGGCAGCATACGCGCGGCCTGCCCGCGCCGCGCCGCGCCGCCGAGCGCGAGCGCCGGCGGGATCGCCACGACGAGCACGACCGCCGCTACGAGGTACAGACCGACCATGATCGACGCGGCCTCGCGCGACGCCCACGACTCGAGGGCCTCGACGACGAAGGGGTCCTTGAGCGGCCGGTCGCGCAGGTTCTCGGGGATGTACTGAAGGTAGGCGTCGGGGGTCGCGTAGACCTGCGCGGACAGCCGGTCGATCGTGGTGGAGCCGTACGCGGTGAGGACGGCCAGACCGACCGCCATGCCGAGCATCCGGGCGACGGTCACGACCGACGAGGCCGCACCGAAGGAAGCCTGACCGGCCGCCTCGACCGCCGCCGTCGACCGTGGCGTCACCGACAGGCCGAACCCGAGACCGAAGAGACCGAGCGCCGCCGCCGCCTCCCCGGTCGTCGTCGCCGGCGACCAGCGGGACATCGCGAACAACGCGACGATCGACGCCGCGAGCCCGACGAGCGTGACGAGCCGATAGCTCGCGACCCGGACTGCGAATCCCGACGCCAGGGCTCCGACCGCGGTCGCGCCGGCCAGCGCCCCTAGGGCAAGGCGCTGTTCGTCGGGTCCGCCATAGAGGACACGGTCGACGAAGACGGCGCCGCCGATGATCGCGGTCGCGAAGGCATAGCCCGTGAGCAACGAGACCAGCGTCGCCGCACTGAATCCGAGGGCGACGGAACAGGCGGACGTCGAGGAACGGGTCCGGCACCCGGAGGGCTCGGACGATCGCGAGCGGCGGTCGCGACGATCGCGATGACGGCCAGCGCGAGCGATAGCCGCTCGGGCAGTGAAGGCACTCGTGGCGTCGCCGCCCGCACCCACGAGCGTGAGCGCGACGAGACCGCTCGTGAGGGCGACGCCGAAGACGGCAGCACCGATGAGGTCGACCCGGCCCGGGTGCCGCGGTGTCTCCCACCCGGGTGCGGCCGCCCATGCAAGCACGAGCGCACCGAGGGCGATCGGGATGTTCGCGTAGAAGATCCACCGCCAGGCCGGGACGAGCACGGCCTCCAGCGAGCCCCCGATAAGGCCGGCGCTCTCCAGGACCGAATCGGGGTGGATCGCCGAAAGGATGGCGGCCCCCAGGAATGGGCCAGCCGCCATCCCGAGGAAGGTCAGCGCCCCGATCACGCCGAGTGCTCGCGGCCGCCCGTGCGCCCCGTACAGGTGAGCGGCGGCGGCGGTCCCGACAGGCACGAGCACCCCGCCGCCGACCGCCTGGACGAGTCGCGCGCCGATCAGCTGGTCCAGGTCCTGCGCCATCCCGGCGAGGAGCGATCCGAGCGTGAAGACGACGAGGGCGATCATCGAGAGCCTTCGCGCGCCCCACAGGTCGGCGAGGCGCCCGGCGAGCGGCATCATCAGGATGTAGACCAGCAGGTACCCGTTGATGATCCAGCTGGCCTTGCGCAGCTCGGTCCACGCTGAGGTGCCGTTGGCCTGGACGAGGTCGGCGAGGATGGACGGCAACGCGACGGCCGTGATCATCAGCTCGAGGCCGGCGAGGAACACGCCCGCACCGAAGACGGCGAGCAGCACGAGGCGGGTCCCGCGGTCCATCGTCGACGAGTCTAGTGCGAAGGCCGGCTAGTCCTTCGCGGCGTCGAGGATGCCGAAGTCCGTCAGGACGACCACGACCCGCCCGTCACGGTCGAACCCGGCGTAGCTCGGGTAGGTCCCGTCGCCGAAGCCCGACGCGAATGCCACCACGTTAGCGTGCGTCGTCGGATCGACCTCGACGCTGGCGGTCAGCGGATCGGTCACGGCCTTGCCAGGCATCGCCGCCGACAACGCGTCGCTGAACGCGGTGTACCGGGACTCAGCCTTGAGCTGCGCGAGGGCCTCCGGGCTGGTGAACGCCCCGGTCCCCGAGTCGACGCCGTAGCCGAAGATGTCGTCGGGCCCGAGGACCGAAGGGTCCTGTCCGGGGACGAGCGCGAGCTCCCAGCGGACGGGGTCGCCCTCGACGAAGCGGACCATCGCCGCTGCGATCCGTCGATCGCCGTCGTCGAAGTCCGAGTGAAGGACGGACACCGGGTGACGTCCCGCCGGAACGTCGAGCGTGAACGGGCTGGCGTCCATGATGAACGCGTCACTCGCGACGAGGGCGTCGCTCGGGAGGACGAGGACGCCCGCATCGTCGACGGAGAGCGCGACGGGCAGGTCGAACGAACGCGCCGGGGACGGGTCGCTGAACATCGCATACACGTCGGCCGGTGTCATGCGCGGCGGCGCCGGTGGCGAGTCCGCCGGGTCCGCCACCCGCGGCGGGCGCGGCAGCACGGCGAGGAGCGCCGTCCCGATCACGACGGCGATCGCGACGCCGAGCAGGATCGGTCGGCGGGCATCCATCGACGGCAGTCTACGGGGCGCTCCTCGCCGCCCCGCGCCCGCCCGCTTGACACGCACCGGACCCGCTCCTAGCATCAACGCCCGTTGATATCAATCAGCGTTGATGCATCCGGCGCACGCCGGACCCACTGAGGCGACCGCTCACCGTGCCGACCCCCGCCCGGTTCCGCTCGACCATCGCGTCGATCGTCCTCCAGCCGGAGGATCTCCGCGACCTGCGCACGTTCCATCGGGCGCTGGCCGACGTGAACCGGCTACGGATCGTGCGTCGGCTTGCCGATGGCGAAGCGAGCGTCGCGCAGCTCATCGCGCACGTCGGGCTCTCGCAGCCGCTCGTCAGCCATCATCTGAAGCGACTCCGGGTCGCGGGTCTGGTCGCGACGCGGCGGGTGGGCCGCGAGACGATCTGCACGCTCCGTCCGGAGGCCTTCGGCGAGGTAGCGGCTCGTGAGCGCGAGATCCTGGGCATCGCGAGTTGACGATCTCCAACCGATCCCGAGACGCGATCAAAGCCGTGTTCGAGCCGATCGCGCTGGCGATGGGGCGCGCCGGACTCACGCCCGATGCCCTCACGCTCATCGGCTTCGCGATCACGACGACAGGGGCGATCCTCGTCGCCCTCCAGCACTGGACGATCGGCGGGATCGTCGTGTTCATCGGCGGCGCCTTCGACATGTTCGACGGCACCCTGGCGCGGGCCACGGGACGCGTGTCGCGCTGGGGCGCCTTCCTGGACTCGGTCTTCGACCGCGGTGGCGAAGCGATCGTCTACATCGGTATCGTGTTCGGGGCCGCCGTCGACGAGCACACCCGTGTACCGATCCTGGCGACGAGCGCCATGGCCGCCGCGTTCATGGTCAGCTACGTTCGCGCACGAGCCGAGGGCCTCGGGTTCTCCCCGGGGAAGGGCATGGCGGCCGTCGGGTTGATGCCACGCGAGGTCCGGCTCGTGATCCTCACGATCGGGTTGATCTTCGCCGATTCCCCCAACATCAAGGCACTCGAACCGACGCTCGCGATCATCGCCATCGGCGCGACGCTGACCGTCATCCAACGGATCCTCGATGTCCGTCGCCAAGCGAACCAGCAGGCCACGGGCCAACCGACCGAACAGGAGCAGATGTGAGCACCAACGGCAGGAACGGCAACGGGAACGGGAACGACGGCGCGACACCGTCGAACACCTGGGCAGGCGCCGGGCGGCGCGGCGACGGCAAGGTCCGCGTGGCGATCGTCGGCGTCGGCAATTGCGCGAGCAGTCTCGTCCAGGGTCGGTACTACTACGAGAACGCGAACGACGATGACTTCGTGCCGGGCCTGATGCACGTCAACCTCGGCGGCTACCACGTGCGTGACATCGACTTCGTGGCGGCGTTCGACATCGACAAGAACAAGGTCGGCAAGGATCTCGGCGAGGCGATCTACGTCAAGCCGAACAACACGTTCGTCTTCCACCAGACGGGCAAGCTCGGTGTCGAGGTGCAGCGCGGGATGACCCACGACGGCCTCGGCAAGTACCTCTCGCAGGTGATCGAGAAGGCGCCCGGTCCGACCGTCGACATCGTCGGGATCCTCAGGGAGCGCGAGGTCGACGTGATGGTGTCGTACCTCCCGGTCGGCAGCGAGGAGGCGACGAAGTGGTACGCCGAGCAGGCACTGCGGGCCGGCGTCGGCTTCGTGAACGCGATCCCCGTGTTCATCGGCCGCGAGCCGTACTGGCAGCGCCGCTTCGCCGAGGAGGGTCTGCCGGTCATCGGTGACGACATCAAGAGCCAGGTCGGCGCCACGATCAGCCACCGCGTCCTGACGCGCCTGTTCATGGACCGCGGCGTCCGCCTCGACCGCACCTACCAGCTCAACTTCGGCGGCAACACGGACTTCCTGAACATGCTCGAGCGCGAGCGACTCGAGTCCAAGAAGATCTCGAAGACCAATGCCGTCACGAGCATGCTCGATTACGAGCTCGACTCGGACGACGTGCACGTCGGTCCGTCGGACCACGTTCCGTGGCTCCAGGACCGCAAATGGTGCTACATCCGGATGGAGGGCACGACCTACGGCGACGTGCCGCTTAACGCCGAGCTGAAGCTCGAGGTGTGGGACTCGCCCAACTCGGCCGGTGTCATCACCGATGCGATCCGCTGTCTCAAGCTCGGGCTCGACCGCGGGCTGAAGGGCACCCTCGTCGCGCCCTCGGCGTACTTCATGAAGAGCCCTCCGCGACAGATCCCGGACGACGTCGGGCGCGAGCGGGTGGACGCGTTCATCCGCGGCGAGGACAACGAGACGCTCGTCGGCACCGAGAAGGCCCCAGCCCGGACGCTCCGGACGCTCGCCGCGTCCCGCTCGAGGACGGCGACGACCGCCGGTTCATGACCGCGGGCGATCAGTCGCAGACGGCCGCCGATCAGTCGCGCCCGGGACCGCCGGCCAAGCCGGCCCGCATCGATCGGCGCCTCGAGGCTCCGCATCGGCGCGGCGGCGTCGAGTCCGCGCATCGTCGAACGGACGGCAGTGCTCGCATATCGCGCAACGTCCTGGTTGATCGCCACCGTCCCGCCGAAACCGGCGGCGGCGGTCATCGGTCGCCTGTCGCAGGCTTCGTACCTGCTGTGGCCGACGAAGCGACGCTGGTCGAACCGCAACTTCGCCAATGTCCTTGGCCTGCCGCCCGAGCATCGCCGGGTCCGCGATGCGGCCCTGGGCGCGTACATGGGCTACGGGCGATATCTCGTCGAGCTCATGCGCCTGCCGAGCCTGCCACCCGAGGACATCGGCCGCCTGGTCCCGTCCCTCGATGTCGACGAGGTCCGCCGGATCTGGCAGGGCTCGCCCGGCGGCCTGATCATGACCGTCGGACACATCGGCAGCAACGAGGCGGTCGCGGCCGCCATCGCGCATCACGGGATGCCGATCAATGTCGTCGCCGATGATTCTTCGTTCCCGGAGATCTACGAGATCCTGCGGCGCCAGCGCGAGGGCTGGGGCGTCAAGCTCATCCCGTGGCGCAACCTGCGCGATATCTTCGGCGTGCTCCGGCGGCGCGAGATCCTCGGATTGCTCGTCGACTGGGGGTACCGCTCCGACGGGATCCCCGTGCGCCTGTTCGGTGAGTGGACGGCGCTGCCTGCCGGCCCCGCGACGCTGGCCGCGAAGACCCGGTCGCTGATCCTGCCGATCACCATCCGCCGCCAGCCCGACGACACGTTCCACGTCTCCTGGTCGTCCCCGGTCGAGGTCGCGTCCTCCGACCCAGCCGACCTGCAACGGGCGACCCAGGCCGTCGCCGATGCCCTCGCGTCGACGATCGCAGCGGCGCCCGACCAGTGGTACAGCTTCAAGCCGATCTGGCCCTCGACCTCCGAGGAAGCCGCCGATCTCGAGCGACGCGCCTCGCTGATGCTGGGGAACGTCGCCGACCCGGGTCCTGGTCGGGAGTTCGGCTGAGCGTGCAGGGCATCGCGCGCAGCCTCCGTCGCCGCGGTCTGCAGGCGGCGTCGTGGCTGGCCTGTCGGCTCCCCGAGCGGCCACAGATCGCACTGGCCGAACTGGCCGGTGATGTCTGGTACCGCCGGACGCCCGAGCGGGCCGCCCAGGCGCGGCGCAACCTTGCTCGAGTCGCGGAGTGGCTGGCGGCCAACGAGCGCGGGACGCCGCTCGCACGAGCGGCCGCCCACGACCCGCGCGCGCTGGAAAGCCTCGTCCGCCTCGCCTACCGGCACGCGGCGCGCTATTACCTGGAAGTCGCCCGAACGCCCGGGATGGGCGGCGGCGAGGTGCCGCGCCGACTCACGGTCGAGACGCCGGAGGTGGTCGAGGAGGCGTTCACGCTCGGTCGACCGGCCATCTTCGTCGGCCTGCACTTCGGCGCGATCGAGCTGCCGGCCCTGCTGCTGGCGTCGCGCGTCGGCGAGGCGGTCGCACCGATGGAGACGCTCGACGACCCCGAGCTGCAGGCCTGGTTCATCCGATCGCGCGGCTCGGTCGGGATCCGAATCGTCGGGGTGCAGGAGGCCCGGCGCGAGCTCACGGCCGCCCTTCGGGAGGGGCGCTTCGTCGGCCTGGTCGGCGATCGCGACCTGACCGGTGGCGGGACCCTGACCGAGCTGTTCGGCGCTCCCGCGAGCCTGCCGCTCGGCCCCGCCCTCCTCGCCATCGAAACGGGCGCGCCGCCGTACGTCATGGGCGTGCGCCGCACGAGCCCCGGCCGTTACACCGGTCGTCTCGAGCGCGTCGACGTCGCCGGCGAGGGCTCCCGCCGTGAACGCGCCACCGCGACGACAGCATCGATCGCTCGCGCGTTCGAGCGCATCGTCGAGGACGCGCCGGAGCAGTGGTGGGCCGTGTTCTTCCCGATCTGGCCCGACCTGGAGTCCGGCGATGGCTGACGCTACGGATCGACCAGGTCGAGCCGACCTGCACATCCACACGGTCGCGTCCGACGGCCTCGCGGATGTCGTCGCGATCATCGAGGACGTCGCCCGGCGAGGCGACCTCGACGTCATCGCGATCACGGATCACGAACGTATCGACGCGGCGCTTGCCGGCCGGGCGATCGCCGAGGACCGGGGTCTGCCGGTCGACGTCGTCGTCGGTGAAGAGGTCACGACGCTCGGGGGCCACCTCCTGGGACTGTTCGTCGACCGGCGGATCAAGCCGTACCGCACGCTCGGGCGCACGATCGCCGACATCCACGAGGCCGGCGGGATCGCCATCCCGGCTCACCCAATGGTCCCCTATCCGCTGTGCGCCCAAGGCTGGGTCCTTCGGCGCCTCCTCGACGATCCGGACGACGCCGTCCGGCCCGACGGGCTCGAGACCTTCAACCCGACGGCGCTCGGGCGGCCGTGGCACGATCGGGTCGTGCGCTTCGCCGACGATCACGGACTCGCCCGCATCGGCAACAGCGACGCGCACGCGCTCGATGCCGTCGGGGCGGGCTGGACGACGTTTTCCGGAAGGACGGCAGCCGATCTGCGGACGGCCATCGAGGCGCGCTCGACCGATCACGGCGGCTCGTTCCATGGCACGGTCGGTCAATTCGGGGTCTTCGGTCAGCAGGTTCGCAAGCGCGCCATCGACGCCCGTGACGAGCTGGACGGTCGCATCCGACGATCCGGCACGGGTCGCGACCACGGCTATCCCGGTGGCCGGGCTCGGCCGCCGCGCTACGAGGGTCCGGACGCGTCGTGAAGATCGGCCTCGTCTGCCCGTATAACTACCCGGCCAGCGGCGGGGTCGCACAGCACGTCCAGTTCCTGTACCAGGGGCTCCGCCTGCGCGGGCACGACGTCCGCATCCTGACCGCGAGCCACGGGCCGCAGCGCGCCTCGGAGGGCGACATCATCCGGCTCGGCGTCGGGTTCTCGGTCCCGATCAATGCCTCCGTCGGGACGCTCACGTTCTCGCCCCGCTACTTGACCCAGATCGACGACATGCTCGAACGCGAGCGGTTCGATCTCCTCCACTTCCATGAGCCGTTCGTGCCGTTCCTGTCGCTCTTCCTGCTGCGCGAATCCACGAGCGTGAACATCGCGACGTTCCACGCGTATGCCGGCTTCTCGCCGTCCTACGAGTTCGGGAGTCGTGCGCTCCGCGCCTATGCGGCGCGGCTGCATGGCCGCATCGCCGTCAGCGCGGCGGCTCGCCACTTCATCGACCGCTATTTCCCGGGCGACTACAAGGTCATCCCGAACGGCGTCGACGTCGGGCGCTTCGCCGACGCGGTCCCGATCGCGCGCTGGCAGGACGGGACGCCCAACGTGCTGTTCGTCGGGCGCCACGAGTCACGCAAGGGGCTGCTCGACCTGCTCAAGGCGCATCGTGTGCTGCGGCGGTCGGGCGAACGTTCGCGCCTGCTCATCGTCGGATCCGGCCCGCAGGAGCGGGAGGCGCGGCGCTACGTCGCGACCCGCGGTCTCAAGGGCGTCGAGTTCCTCGGTCGCGTGTCGGACGCCGAGAAGGCCCAGCTCTACAAGACGGCCGACGTGTATGTCTCGCCGGCGACCGGCGGCGAATCGTTCGGCATCGTCCTGCTCGAGGCCATGGCCGCCGGGACGGCCATCGTGTGCTCGGACATCCACGGCTACAAGGGCGTGGTCCGGCGCGGTCGCGAGGGGCTGCTCGTCCCGCCCCGCCAGCCGCGCGAGCTCGCGGCGGCCATCGACACGCTCATCGATGATCCGGCGCTGCGCGAGAAGATGGGGGCGGCCGGGCGGCAGCGCGCGGAGGATTTCTCGTGGCCGCGGGTGACCGCGAAGGTCGAGGACTACTACGGGTTCGTCATCCGCCGACTGGCGGCCTCCGGGACCCTGCCTGAGGGCTTCCGCGCAGAGATCCCTCAGGCGCCTTCGCCCGTCCGGGCGAAGCCGTCGACGCCGGTCCCCGAGGCCGCGGACGATGAGCCGGGCGGCCCCGACCTCCCAGAACGCGAGGCGGCGTTGGCGCGCGACTCCGCAAGCGCCAGCCGCCACACCGACGCCGAATAGGCCACGACCAGACAGGTCACCCCGAGTGCCAGTGTCAAGGCGATCGGGACGGGGCTGAGCAACGGCGTCGCCGGTCGAGGCGCGGTGTTGACGGGGAACTGGAAGGCGTACAGGTAGGTCGGCAGGAGGCCCTGGAAGGCGTTCACGACGGTCGACGGCAACGGCAGCGCGGAGATGTTCGGGTACCAGATCACGAACCACGCAAGGACCGCGACGCCGATCCCGATCGCGAAGCGCCGCGCGTCTCGCGCGGCGAGGACCTGTCCGGCGAGATACAGCATCGGCAGCAGGACGAGGAGCGCCACGGGTTCGACCGGGATCCCGCGCCAGGTCAGGAGCGCCGTATCCGGCAGGGCTGACGCGAACGCGATCCCGAGACCGACCGCGATCACGCTGCCGACGAGCGGAAGATCGAGGTAGCGGCGTGCGCCCGACCGATCGTCACGTTCCCGCGTCTGCACCCGCGTGAGCCACAGCCACAGCACGATGCCGGCGGCGACGAGGAGGCCGATGAGGGCCAGCGTCCGGACCGTCAGGACGACGTCGGGGATCACGGCCGGACACGCCTGCGAACCCGGGTTGGCGATCGTCACGCCGACGAGCGCGCAGAGTGGCCGGGACAACAGCCACATCGCGGCCGGTCCGATGATCGCCGCGGCCGCCGCGATGCGGACCCACATCCACGTCCGTCTCGACGGCCCGTGCCAGAGCTCCGCGACGAGGTAGGCGAGGGCGAGGATCACGAACGGCAGGGCCGTGTAGTAGTGGTACTGGAACGCGGCGCGATCGATGCGCGCCCAGGGGATCCACTGGGCAGCGAAGCCGACCGCGATCAGCGCGAGCGCCGGGGAGCGCCGGCGGTATGCCATCACCGACACGAAGACCAAGGCCGCGATGCCCAGCCACCAGATGACGAGGTTCCCTGAGTCGTAGATCGCGCCGCTCGTCGAGCCGGCGAAGCCCTCCTGGTAGAACCACACCGGCTTCAGGTCGAACGGGAACGCCCACCACGGCGACGATGCCGGGTGCGGCGAGGTGAGGCCGTTGTGGTAGTCGTACATCTGTCGCGTCAGGTCGACGAGCGTCTGTCCCGTATGGCCGACGGGGTAGCCCGGCCAGAGCTGATGGTTCTCGATCGCGGCCCAGGGCAGGTAGCTCACGATATACACGCCGAGCGGGATCGCGAGGAGGCAGATCGCCGCCCAGACGATCGGGATGCCATACGCCCAGCCAGGCCGCAGCCAGCCAGTCGGGGCCGGGCCGGGCGGATCGAGGACCGCCGCGGGGTCGCCCGGCCTCGGCGGTCGGGCGAGCGGACCGTAGCCGAGCGAGCCGCCGACCCGGAATGCGCCGTAGACCACAAGCGAGCCGAGCGCCGCGGCGAACGCCGCGAGCAACGGGGTGACGGACAGCGGCCCGACGACGACCACCGCGTCGAGCTTGCCGAGCGCGAGCGCGCCGAAGAAGAGCGCCGTGCCGACCACGGCGGGCGCCAGCAGGGCGAGCCACATCTCCTCGTCGGTCCAGCGGATCGGGTGGAAGACCGCCACGACGACCGCGAGCAGGGTGAGCGCGATCATGATGACGAGGAACGGCAGGTTGCCGAACGTCTGGCCGGCCATCGCCAGGTAGCCGAGCGCGCCGGTGATCGCGATGAGGCCGAGGATCGAGACGACGCGGCCGAGCGCGCTCCGTACGAGCAGCAACAGGAGCAACGCGCCGATCGCGTAGGCCGCGACCCACTTGGACGCGAGCGCGAGCCCGAGCAACAGCCCGATGATCGGCATCGCTATCCAGAAGGCGGCCCGCCCGCGCCACCAATGCGTCCACACGGCGGCGAAGAGCGTGTACGCGGCGACGATGAACAAGCCGACGTAGACGTCGTTCATCCCGATGCGCGATTGGACGAAGAGCATCCCGTCGAGCAGCGTGAATGCGGCGACGGCGACCGCGACGCTGCGTCGGGCGAACAGGATGCGTGCCAGGACGTAGAGACAGGCCGCCGTCAGGACGCCGGCGATGACACCCGGCAAGCGCCAGGCGAAGGCGTGCGAGCCGACATCGATCGACGCGACCGTGCCGTCCCCGTCGAAGACCAGCAGGTCCTGGCGGTCATCGGTCTGGTACTCAGGCTCGACGTCCAGCGCCCAGTCGACCGGTGTGAAATCGGCCGGCAGCAGGCGCGTCGGCGTAGACCGCCCCGATCGGTGCCGAGTTCCCGTGCGGTTCGACGACGTAGACCGTCCAGCGGTCGCTCGGAGGTCCAGAGCCGGACGGGGCGAGCCCCAGGATGTGGACCATCTGGGAGGCCTTGTCGTAGGCGACGCTCGAGCCGAGGCCCGGAAGCGGGTTGCTGCCGCGGTCGACCGGGCCGTTCGCGGCGGCATCACCGCTGACCTTGAGGACGTGATAGTTCGGTGCCTCTGCGGAGCCACTCGTCACGAACAGCTCGGTGTCCTCGATCCCGGTGACGAACGCCATCCCGTGCGCCCCACCGTCGAGCGGGACGGTCGACGTCGTGCTCGCGCTGGTGATATCGATGAACGAGACGCCGCTGCCGGTCGCGACCGCGACCCGCGGCAGGTCGACGATCTGGACGCCGGGCAGGCGGCCGTCGGCGATCGCGTCCTCGACCGACGTTCGGGTGTCGCCGCTGCCCGGGCTTCCGAACAGGACGGACGCGCCCGGGGCAGCGCGCGAGATCCGCGACTCGTAATCCTGCGGATCGCCGCCGATCAACGAGGCGACCGTCTCGGCGACCGCGCTCGGGTCTTCCATGGCGGCCGGATCGCCCTGCAGCACCGACCCTGTGCCACCGGGAGCAAGGTCGCTGATCTCGTCGAACTCGGCTCGTCCGAGGATCTCGCCGGAGGTGCCGTCGATGGTCGTGAGGTCGAGATCGGACGCAGCCACGATCGTGCCGTCGTCGGTCACGAGCAGGTGCTTGACGGGGTACGGGACGCGTGGCGAGGCGCACGGGTGCCGGCGCCGCGCCGTCCAGCCCGACCTGGGTGACGTCGAGGGTCGAGACGGTGCCGTCATCGGCACCGAGGATCAGCCGGGTCTGTGTGGGGTCGAAGGCGAGCGCACCGACCCCTGGCGCCGGGGTCCGCGCGACCGTCTGGCGGGTTCGGAGATCCTCGGTCCGGATCTCGGTCCCCGTCGCGACGTGGATGCGCTCGCCTGCCCGTGCAGTGCCATCCTCGCGGCGCGGCTCGATCGTGACAGCGCGGACGGGATCCCCGAGCTCATTCGTCGCCGCGACGTGGTCGGCGCCCCACAGCACGAGACCGCCGGCCATGGCGTACTTGGCGAGATGCGGGTGCGTCCATTCGTAGATCGGGTGGGATTCGCCGTAGCGCCAGTCCTGCAGGAATTCCGCGGCCGTCCGCGCGTGATAGACCTCGTCGAAGTGCATCTGGTACGGCTCGGCGAGCCGGAACAGGCGCAGCCCGAGCGTCGCGAGGACCAGGACGAGGATGAGCCAGGCATCGAGGCGGTCGAATCGGCCGCCGCCCTCGCTCACGAGCGTCCTGCTCCGGTCGGCGCGCGCCGGGACCGCGTGCAGCCGGTCGTAGATCCACCCGCTGATCCCGACCTCCTCGAATCTGGCGGGCTCCGACCAGGTCGGCAGCGTCGCCGCAGCCGGCCCCGCGCCACCGACGGCCAGCGCCATGCCACCCGCGGCGCCGACGGGAACGCCGCGGCGATATCCGATGTCATCGCCGGCCTCGGGCTCGAGCTCACGGCCGGCGTAGACCTCCTCCTCGAGCCGCTCCCGGGCGGAGCGCCGCAGCTGTAGCCACACCCAGATCGAGCCGAGCGTGTAGGTGAGGGCGATCGACGGTCACCCCGACCTGCGATCGGATGCCCGGTCCGATCCCGAGCCAGTCGCGGATCGGGTTCGTGGTCGGGTCGGTCGGGGGGTAGATCGTGGTCGGGACCACGTACATGTTGGCGAACGTGACGATGCTCAGGACGAGGTAGAGCACCCGCCACCGTGGCGAGATCGCGAAGAGCACCGCCGCGATCGCGAAGAACGGGAAGTCGTAACGCTCGTGCACACGGGTGGGAGCCATGAAGAACGCGAGCGCGATGACCGCGAGTCCGACGGTGATCGTCAACCGGTCGGGATTCCGCCAGATCGCCCAAAGGGCGGTGAGGATGACCACGATCAGCAGGACCGCACCTACGGCGATCGCGGGTACCGAGCCGAACTGCACGTACCCGGTCCCGCAGCGATCGGCCGGCGTCGTCAGGGTGTCGCAGACCCACTGACCGGATCCGGCCAGGCTGATGCCAAGGTCGCTCGGCACGATCGACCACGCGTTGTAGGCGTTAACGGTCAGATACGGATAGCCGCCACCCGCGAGGGCGATCTGCTGCAGGAGGCCGGAGGTGAAGAACGGCGCCGTCGGGACGAATTGCAGGACGCTGAGCCCGAACGGGATACAGAGCACGAGGGCGGTCAGGTACCCGACGGCCGCTGTGGTGACGATCCGGATGGGGTGTCCGGTCCTCGCCTCGAGGCGCCGGATCGGGTCGGTCTCCGGTAGCGCGTCAGGGTCCTTGGGGGTCGGCCGGAGCGCGCGCCTGATCGTGACGACGGCGATGACCGGGAGCAGGATCCCGAGCTGCGGCTTCACGACGGCCGCGATGACGCCGAAGATCGCCGACCGTTCGGGCTGGTCGCGCCACAGGCTGCGCAACCCGAGCATCAGGAACAGGACGCCGAACGAATCGACCTGACCCCAGATGACGTTGTCGAACCAGAAGATCGGGTTGAGCATCACGACGAGCGCGCCAAGGACCGCCAGGCGCTCGCGGACCCCGATCTCACGGAGCATCGACCAGACCAGGTAGGCGATGCCGACGTCGGCGAGGACGGGCGGGATCTTGATCAGGTCGCCGATGCCGCCGACGGCCTTGCCGACGCTCCCCACGAGCCACAGCACGTACAGATAGCCCGGCGTGTAGTCGTGGAAGAAGTCGCGCTGGTAGAAGCCGTTCAGGCCATTGGTGGCCAAGTCGTTCGCCCAGAAGCGGAACGACGAGAGGTCGGGGCCGAAGCCCGAACCGGGAAGCAGGTATAAAAGCGTGAGTCGGATGGCGAGTCCGAGCGCGAGGGCGATCAGGACGACGCCGACGGCCCCCTGCATCCCGGTCGGCCGAGGCGGCGCTCCCGTGCCTCGCTCATACCCACCGGGTTCGGGGCCAGTCAAGCTGGAGAGCGGCTCCTGCACGAGCGTGGAAGGTCGATCTGAGCGTAGCACAGGCTCCCGGAGACGACTCCCGACCCCGTCGGGTCGCGTCCCAGCCGCATGTCGCACTGGTCGTCATCGGTGGCCTCGCCCTGGCCGTCGCGGCCTTCGCCATCTACCGGCTGACCTTCGTCGAGCGGTACTACGACCATTTCGTCTGGCAGGCGTCGGCGTTCCTCGAGGGTCAGGCGGGTATCCGGTACCCGGTGCTCAACACGGCTGAACGGTTCGGGAACTACTTCTTCCAGGACGTGCTGCCCATCGGGCGGGCAGGTGGCAGCGAGCGGGCGCTGATCCCGTTCCCGCCACTCCCCGCCGTCCTGCTCGTGCCGTTCGTGGCGGCCTTCGGGCTCCGCGCCGACGACCAGTTGATCTTCACCGTCCTCGCCGCAGTCGACGTCGCGCTGTGCTGGTGGATGATCGGCCGGCTCGGGTCTCGACCGTGGTCCGGCTGGGGACCACCGTCCTCTTCGCCTTCGGGACGGTGTTCTGGTACACGGCACAGAACACGACCACGTGGTACCAGGCGCACATCGTCGCCGTCGGCCTGACGATGCTGGCGGTGGGGCTCGCGCTCGGCGCCGACGACGCCGCCGCCGGCCGAGCCAGCGGCGACGGAGCAAGCGCACCGCCTGACCGGGCGGCGCCGGAGGGCGTTCCTCAGCGGACTCCTGGTCGGCCTCGCGTCGACGGCCCGGCTCACCGTGATCCTTGCGACACCGTTCTTCCTCATCGTCGGACCACGGATCGGATGGCGCCGGCGCGTCGCCTCGGTCGCTCCTCGGGGCGGCGATCCCGGTCGTCGCGCTGCTCGCCTACAACGTCGTCTCGACCGGGCACGTCTTCCACCCGGCATACGACCACCTGTACCAGCTCGAGGCGCGGGCATACACGGGTCTCGGCTACCACCCGGACTGGGCAGCCGAGGATCCCCGCTACGTCCCCCAGAACCTCGCGATCATGCTGCTGTCCACGCCGACGCCTGTTCCCGGACCGGTTCCAGGACACCCTCGGGACGGTCGATCGACCCTTGTGCACCGCGCCGGGCGCGACGCGAGGATGGTTCGACCTCGACTGTCCGGTCGCGCTGCCGCGCGACACCGGGATGAGCGTCGCTCCTGACCACGCCCGCGCTCCTGCTTGCGATCCCGGCATGGTTCGATCGCCGGCGCCGGCGGATCGTCGTCGCCTCCCTGCTCGCGGTCGCGATCGTCTCGTTCGCGAACCTGATGCACTTCAGCCAGGGCTGGGTGCAGTTCGGGTACCGGTTCAGCAACGATGTCGTGCCGTTCCGCTGGTGCTCGTCGCGATCGGGTTCGCCCGCCTCGTCGACCGTCCGTCGCCGCGGGCCTGGGCGATGCCGCTCGCGATGGGCCTCATCGTCGTGTCGGTCGCGATCAACGCCTGGGGCGTGCTCTGGGGCCGGTTCCTCGGATGGTGAGGCGGATCGCCTCGAGATGGTGGCCCGCCACTCGTCGTCGGCATCATCGCGTTCATCGGCGCGTGGGTCGCGATGATGCCGGGTGTCGGCTTCTGGGACACCGCCGAGCTGCAGACCGTCGCGCCGGTGCTCGGCACGGCCCACCCGACGGGCTTCCCGACCTACGTGCTGCTCGGGTGGGTCGCGAACGTGCTGCTCACGCCGTTCGGCGACCCCGCGTTCCGGATGAACCTGTTCGCGGGCCTGTGCGTCGCGGTCGCTGCTGCCGTCACGGTCGACCTGGTCCGCGCGCTGACCCGATCGGTGGTCCTCGGCGTCATGGCCGGACTCGGCCTCGCGTTCACCGGCATCGTCTGGAAGATCGGCACGCACGCGGAAGCGCACGCGCTCCACCTGGCGCTGGTCGCCATCCTGTTCCGGCTGCTGGTGGCCTGGGAAGACGGACCGCCGGGACCGGATGCTCGTCGCGGCCGCGATCGTCTTCGGGCTGGCGGCCGGCAACCACTCGCTGACGCTCTTGCTCGCCCTGCCGATCGCCCTCTATGTCGGCGGCGGTCGATCGCGAGATCCTTCGCCGACCCTGGCTGATCCTCGGGTGCGTCGGAGCGGCGGTCCTCACGGTCGTCCTCGTCTACCTCGAGCTCCCGCTGCGCGCCGGTCCGTTCCGTGCCCCGATCGTCTACGGCCGACCCGACACATGGGATGGGTTCTGGTACATCGCGTTGGCCGAGCAGTTCCGTGGCAGCCTTGTCGGGCCCGTTCGACGACCTGCCGGCGAAGGCCGGCCGATCTGATCGCGCGGACCATCGATGCCTTCGGTCCCCTGGCGGTCTTCCTGCCGCTGGCGTTCGTCGGTCACGGCCCTCCGCCGACCGCGCTACGCGCTGCTGACGGGCTCGGCGCTGGCGCTCACATGCTTCTTCGCCGCCTCGTACGTCAACGCGATGATCGATCGCTACTACCTCGTGCCTGTCCTCATCGCGTGGACGTGGCTGGCGATCCTGGCGGAGGGGGTCGCCCGCATGGCGGGCAGCGGCATCGACGAGGACGGACGCAGGTCCGCTCCAACCTGGCGTCGCGATCGTCCTGGCCGTCGTGTTGCTGGTCCCGACGGCCATCCAGCTCGGCGATCGATACCAGGCCGTCGATCGGAGCCACGACGACACCGCCGCTCGATGGCTGGACATGGCCCTCTCCTCGATGGAGCCGCAACGCCGTCGTGGTGAGCTGGTGGAGCTACTCCACGCCGCTGTGGTATGCGCAGGTGATCGAGGGTCGCCGCCCCGACATCTCTATCATCGACGACCGTACCCGCCTCGACGAGAACCTCGGAGACATCTACGACGTGATCGATCGCAACCTGCCCACGCGGCCGGTCTACGTGATCCGGGTCGAGCCATCGGAGATCGCCGGCATCGCTGAACGCTACGTAGACCCAGCCCCTCGGCGGGTTCGACCCGAGCATGCTCGCCCGGGTCATCCGCCGCTCGCGAGGCGGCTCCGTGACGGGCGCCGGACCCGGCTCGCGTCGCCGCGCCTCTCCTACTTCTTCCCGGCCCACAACGAGGAAGCCAACATCGAGGGACTCGTCGCCGAGGCGCTCGACAGCCCTCCCTGCCATCGCCGAGACGTTCGAGATCATCGCGGTCAACGACGGCTCGCGGGACCGGACCCAGGCGCTCGCGGACGAACTGACCGCCGCTCACCCCGGTATCGTGCGCGCCGTCCACCATCCGACGAACCTCGGCTATGGCGCCGCGCTGCGCTCGGGGTTCGCGGCCGCCCGCTACGAGCTGGTGGCCTTCACCGATGGCGATCGCCAGTTCCGCGTCGAGGATCTCGGCCGCCTCACCGAACGGCTGGCGGCAGCCGACCAGCCGGATGTCGTCGTCGGCTATCGGATCCGCCGCGCGGATCCCCTCGTCCGGACGCTCTACGCGCGTGCCTATCGCCTGGCCAATCGGATCTTCTTCGGGCTCACGGTCACCGATGTCGACTGTGCCTGCAAGCTCTTCCGGCGCGAGGCGCTCGAGGACATCCACGTCGAGTCGGACGGTGCGTTCTTCTCGGCCGAGCTGCTCATCAAGCTGCGAGCGGCGGGCCGCTCGGTCGTCGAGGTCGGCGTCCCGCACTACCCGCGCACGGCCGGGCTCACCGACGGGCGCGAAACCGCAGGTCATCGGACGGGCGGTCCGCGATTTCTGGCGGACGCGCCTGGCGATGTGGGCGAACCGGGCGCGCGGTCTGCGGCGCGGCCGGCCGATCATCGAGGGAGGCTGACGCTCCGCCGCCCATCACAGGAGCGGCGCGCGATCAGCTCTGGCGGTCTTCGCCGCTCTCGGGGTCGACGTCGAGCGAATTGACGAACTCGCGGAAGACGTCGAGCCGCGGGTCCACGATCCGCTCCCCGGTCGACTCGAGCATGCTGCCCTCGCCCTCACCCTCGTCACCGATCCCGCCGTCGGCGCCGAGCCCGGCCTGGTCGAGCACGGATGGGACGGCGAAGATCGGGGCGCCGACACGGACGGCCAAGCGCGAGGGCGTCCGACGGCCGAGCGTCGATCTCACCGACGTGCCCGTCGCGCTCGACGAACAGGCGCGCGTGGAATGTCTCCTCGGCGAGGTCCGAGATGATCACTCGCGCGACCCGGGCGTCGACCGCCTCGAGGGTGCTCGCGAAGAGGTCATGGGTGAGCGGACGCTCGGGCGTGAGGCCCTGGAGTCGCATCGCGATGGCACTCGCCTCCCACGGCCCGATCCAGATGGGCAGGTATCGTTCGCGACCCGTCTCCTTGAGGATCACGACGTGGCGGCTCGAGAGCATGTGGACCCGGACGCTCTCAACGACCATCTCGATCAAGCCGTCGTCCATCGCGCCCGATTATCCCACGGTGCGCCCGGTCCGCTTCACGGCCCTCTGCCGCCGAGGGTCCGGACGAGCAGCGCGACGGCCGCCCCGAAGATGAACCCGCCGATATGGGCGAAGAAGGCCACACCGCCCGTCGTCGCCTGACCCATCGCGCCGAGCGACCCGAGGCCGTCGAACAGCTGCAGCACGAACCAGAAGCCGAGTACGAAGATCGCCGGGATCTCGATCAGCTGATAGAAGAAGATCAGGAAGATAGCGGTCGTCACGCGGGCACCCGGGAACAGGACCAGATACGCGCCGAGGATCGCCGCGATGGCGCCGGAGGCGCCGATCGTCGGGACGGTCGAGGTCGGGTCGATGGCGACCTGGGTCAGGCCCGCGACGATGCCACCGACCAGGTAGAAGCCCAGGAACGGCAGCCGCCCGAAGCGGTCCTCGATGTTGTTCCCGAAGATCCACAGGAACAGCATGTTCCCGGCGATGTGGACCAGGCTGCCGTGCAGGAACTGGCTCGTGACGAGGGTGAGGGCCTCTGCCGATGCGAACGCCCCCGCCCGCAGGGCGTCGACGAGCTCGGCCGGCACCACGCCCCATCGGGTGATGAACTCCGCGAGCGCCGATTCGCCACCTTGAGCCAGGAGCAGTACCTGGTAGCCGTAGACCAGCGCGCAGGCGGCGATGATCGCGAGGGTGACGACCGGCGTACGCCGGGTCGGGTTCGCGTCGTGGAGCGGGATCACGGGGCAGCGCCCCGATCTATGGGCTCGGGGAGGTCGACGGGGAGCCGCTGGCGGTCGACGGAGGGCGACGGTGAGGCGCCATCGGCATCCGGCGCGGCCTCGAGGACGGTCTCGTTCACGCCGTCCTTCGAGAGCCAGACGAGCTTGTCGGGCTGACCCCCGACGCCGGGGATGATGTACATCGCCCGGAGGTCACCCCAGGCGTCGCTGTCCTTGAGGCGGTATTGGGCGATGAAGTCGCCGCTCCGCTTGTCATATGCCAGCACGCGATCGTTCGATCGATCGAACGTGTACACCTTCCCCTGGTTGCGGCTCGCGGGGTCGTTGGAGCCCGCCACGAGCACCTGGCTCGTGGTCGGCCGCAGGAGCTCGTCGCCGGGCTTGCCCGGGTCCCATGCGTCGCTCTTGCCTGCGGTGTAGCGATCGAGGAGCCCGTTCTCGGTGATGTAGATGTCGCCGTCGATGTAGAGCGAGGTCATCTGGTCGATCGGCTCGTGCCGTGGCGAGCCAGGCCGAGGACTTGGCGGGGAAGCCGCTCCCGTCACCGGCCGGCGGATATGCCCGGATCTGCTGCTCCGACGGATCGAGGACATAGAGGTTGTAGAGGCCTCGGACGCTGTCGCGCAGGAATGTGCCCATCGCCGAGGATGTCGCTGCCCCACTGGCTCGCGCCGTTGACGTTCACGCGCGTCGTCGTGCCACGTCCCGCGTCATTCGACGCCCGCCAGCGCCAGAGCGCGTTCTTGGTGTCGAGGATGAGCAGGTCCCGGCCACCCACCGCGAGCAGCTTCGGGACGGCCATGCGCGTTCCGCCGACGGTCCGCCCGTTCTTGGCGATGTTCGTGGCGCGTTTGCGCTTGAGGTCCGACGCGATAGACGGACTTGGTCGTGCGATCCATCACGTACGGCGCGCCGTCGGCGCCGCGGACCATCGACCGCATGTCGAACGGCGCCGCTCCCTGTGCCGCCTTGAACGTGAACAGCGGCGTCGAGGTCACGTCGACGACGCCGTACGCGCGGTCGAGCAGCGCCACGACCTTGGCGCGGACCGGGTCCACCACCCGGGAGCTGACGCTCGCGTCCTCGGCCTTGCCGAGCTCCGTGTACGCCTCGGTCAACAGACGCAGCGCTTCGTTGCGATCGTCGGCCACGAGATCGATGCCCGGGCCGGACACCATCGCGAGGTCCTCTTGCGCCTTGTCGAGCGCGGCCTGGCCGGCGTTGATCGAGCTGATGGCGCCCTGCGGCGTCCGGCCACCGAACGCCCAGACCGACATCGCGAGGCTGCCGACGACGACGAGGAGGGCGATGATCGCGATCGCCGCCCGGCGCTGCGTCTCTCGTCGTGAGGCGAGGGGCGTGACCCGACGGTACGCGGGCCTGCGTCGCGGCAGCAGATCGTGCAGTCGCGCGATCGTCCGCTCGAAGGCGTTGCCGGCCACCGTTCGGGCACTGTCGGCGGCGGAGGCGACCGCCGCGCCGGCGGCCTGCACGTTGTCGGCGAGCGGGATCGGCGAGCGGTCCGGGGCGCCCGCGAGCGGTTCCGCGGGCCGGACCGGGACGAGGATGCGGCCACGGGTCGTCGGCGCTACCTCGGTCGCCTCGAAGGCGATCGCACCGTCGCTCCCGGCACCGTCGGCGGCCCTGAACCGCTGGTGGAGATGCTCCATGGCCGACTGCGGATGGAGGGTGACCATCGCGTCCTTGAGCTCGTCCGGCCCGAGGCGGGCGACGATGTTGGGCGAGATCAGGACGAGGGAGTCGCCGACCGTGACCTCGCCGCGCCAGACCTCGGGCTCGAGCCCGTTCGACGGGCAATCCGCGCTCTCGATGCGGGTCGGGCAACGTCGACAGGCGTGCCTGGCGGATCAGGTAGGCCTCCGCGGGCCCGACCGTCGCCACGTACATCTCGTTGCCGCGGACGACGCCGACGCCGACGCCGATCGGCCCGTTGCCCTCGGGCGACTTGAGGCCCGAGACGATCGGCCTGGTGGAGGAGCCGCTTGTTGGCCGTCGCGATGGCCTTCTGGAGGCAGACGCGGATACCAGCGGACTCGTCGTAGTAGTACTCGTTGCGGATCGTCTCGGCGGCGAGTCGCGTCGCCTCCAGCGCGTGACGGGAGCTCGTCCGTGACGTCACGAGGAGGTAGAGGTTGCCCTTCGAGCGGGCCACCGAGCCGACGCTCGGCTCGACGACGACCAGCGTGTCGGGCGAATCGTCGAGCCGGTCATGCTCGGCGACGATCCCTAGCTTCAGTTGGAGACGGGCGGCCATGCGGGCCTCTCGATAGGGTTGGTCAGGCGACGGGACGATCCCTGGCCGGATCGGCGTGACGTTCGCCCCGAGATGGCAGGCAGGTCCGGAGGATTATACGCGGGGACTTCCGCGGCGAACGTGCACCCGAAGCTCGCGGATCCCGATGCCTCCCGGCGCCGCGGCGAAGGCGGTCAGCAGCTCACCGGAGCGCAGCCGCAACTCCTGCGCGACGATCGGGGCATCGGCCTCGACGTCGATCGCGAACCCCACGATCCCGACCACGCGGCACGCGCCGGCGGCGGCCGGGACGCGCTCGGCGACGATCGCCTCGAAGGTCGACATCGCCCGTGCCAGCCGGAGCTCGTCCTCGAGCCCGAGCGCCCGAGCAGCATCGGGGATCAGATCGCCGATCCGGCGCATCGGCCGACGTCGCGGACCGTTCTCGGTCATGCCGGGCTCGCCGACCGCCGCGTCCGGACCGCCGCCTGTCGAAGCTGCGCGCCCTCGGTCCCGGGCCGGACCTCCCAGCCGTGGGCGATGGCGAGCAGACCAGGATCGAGGTCGTCTGGCGACGTGGTGGTGACGAACGCCTGCGGTAGCCCTGCGATGCGCCGGACCAGGTGAGCGCGCCGCTCCGGATCCAGCTCGCTGAAGACGTCGTCCAGCAGGAGCAGGGGCGGATGCCCGTCGAGCGCTGTCAGGAGGTCGAGCTCGGCGAGCTTGAAGGCAAGGATGGCCGTCCGCTGCTGACCGCGCGAGGCGAACCCGGCGAGATCGCGCCCGGCGAGGTCGAAGGCCAGGTCATCGCGATGCGGGCCGATGACGGTCGAGCCGTTCCAGACCTCCTTCTCGGCCGTCTCGACGAGCCGCCGTGCCAGCGCGTCGCGTGGCGTCTCCCCGGGGAGCATCGGCGCATTCGTGACGTAGCGCAGTGTCAGCCCGCCGTTCGCACCCTCGTCCGGCGCGATCTCACGATGGGCATCGGCCAGGGGCTTCGCGAGCTGTTCGAGCAAGTCGTGGCGTGCCGCGACGACGCGCCCACCGGTGTCGAGGAACGAGTCATCCCAGAACCGCAGCTGGTCACGGGAGGCGGTCTCCTCGCGGATCGCGCGTAGCAGGCTGTTCCGCTGCTGGAGGGTTCGGCCATACGTGCCGAGATCGTCGGCATAGGCGGGGAAACGGGCCGCGGCGAGTGCATCGATCGCGGCCCGCCGGAGCGACGGCGAGCCGACGACGAGCAGCATCTCCTCGGGAGCGAACAGCACGACGCGCAGATGCCGGCCCAGCGCGCTCGCCCGCCGGCCGACACCGTTGACCCGGATGCGCTTGCGGCCACCCGACCCGTCGGCGCCCGAGCGCTGGATCGCGACCTCGAGGACGTCGTTGCCGACCGTCCCTTCGACTCGCGCCAGGTCCCGACCCCAGCGGATGAGCTCACCGTCGGCGCTCGTCCGATGCGAACGCCCCCACCCCAGCAGCGCGATCGCCTCGAGCAAGCTCGTCTTGCCGGCGGCGTTGGGGCCCCAGATCAGGTGTGGGCCGGCGTCGAAGGACGCGTCGACGGACGCGTATCCGCGCAGGTCGAGGGCCGAGAGCGAATCGAGCGCCGCGATGCTAGGACGTCGTCCGGACCGGCATCACGACGTGGACGTAGCGGTCGTCGCCGACCGGCTTGAACACGCCTGGCGACAGCGGCCCGTTCAGCTCGAGCGCGAACTGATCGGCCGAGACATTGGTGAGGACGTCAGCCAGGTACCGCGCGTTGAACGCGATCGTGGTCCCGTCGCCCTCGACGGCGGCTTCCACCTGCCCGACGTGATCGCCGACCTCGGCATTGGCACTGACCGTGACACCCGGATCGCCGTCACCGCCGATCTGCAGCTTCACGATGTTGGCCGATTCATGCGCGATGAGGGCAGCGGGGCGGACCGCCCGCAGGAGCTCCTCACGATCCAGCACGGCGCGGGTCGCGTGCGCCTGAGGCATGACCTGCTGATAGTTGGGGAACTGGCCATCGATCAAGCGACTGACGAGGTCGATGCCATCGAGATGGAACAGCACCTGGTTGCGAGCGCTTGCGAGCACGACATCGACCGGATCGTCGACGTCGCCGAGGACCCGCGAGAGCTCATTCAGCGCCCGCGCCGGGATCACGACGCTCGTCTCCGGGACGGGGTCGAGGATCGGCACCGTCTTGACCGCGATCCGGTAGTTGTCTGCCGCGGCAAGGGTGAGCTGATCGCCCTCGAACCGCGCCAGGACGCCGGTGAGGATCGGGCGCGCTTCGTCGCTCGCCGCCGCGAAGGCGGTCTCGGCGAGAGCGCGCCGCAGGACGTTCTGGGCGATGCGGGTCGTGGGGCGGTCGCCGGCCGTCTGGATCGCCGGGAACTCCTCGTCGCTGATCCCCTTGATGTGCGTCTGGAAGCGCCCGGCCTTCACGTGGAGCGTATCGCCCGCGGTCACCTCGAGCTCCACCTTGTCACCCGGCGGCAGGGAGTTCACGAGGTCCGTCAGCAACCTGGCGGGGACGGTCGTGGCCCCGTCCTCATCGACCTTGCCGGGAACCCAGTAGGTGATCCCGATCTCGAGATTCGTGGCCGTCAACTTGAGCCCCGCATCCTCGGTCTTGAGGAGGACGTTCGCGAGCACCGGCAGCGTGCTCCGACTCGACACCGCCCGGCTGACGATCGATAGACCGCGAGCCAGGTTCTCCTGCATGACCGATAGCTTCACGTGGGCATCACTCCCTCTGGGAACGGTCCGGGGTGGCCGGGGGTCTTGGTGGGTATCTTCTCTCTTTCTACTAGGTCCGTCATCACCGTAGTAACGCTGTGGACCGCGTGGACGGCCGTGCTCGGATGTGCGGCGGTGGCGCGTTGACGGAGCCGCCCGAAGCGTGGACAAGGTGGTCCGAACGTGGGACCCGAGCGTCGACGGTCTGGGGATGGATCGACCGGCGGGCCATCGACGACCGAGGGTTGCACGCGCATATCCACGTCGGGACCCCACATTTCAGGGACATATCCGCAGCCGCCCAGGCGTACGGCATCCGCGGTCGAACGCTGATCGCTGGCCCGGATGGGCCCGCAGCTCGGGAGGCGCGCGCTACTCGGCGTAGATGAGTTCGCGAACCGCGGCGATCTCCCGTCGGAGCTCGTCGTTCGTGGCGACCTCGCGCGTGATCTTGTCGCAGGCGTGCAGGACCGTCGAATGGTCCCGGCCGCCGAGCTCGGCGCCGATCCTCAGCAGCGAGACATCCGTCTCCTCCCGCATGAGGAACATCGCGATCTGGCGAGGCATGACGATCGCCTTGTCGCGCTTCTGGCCCTGGAGCGCCTCCATCGGGACGCTGTAGTAGTCCGAGACGGCCTTGGCGATCCGCTCCGGGGTCACCTGGCGCTTCTTCGGGTTGTACAGGACGTTCGAGAGTACGGCCTGAGCGAGCTCGATGCTGATCGGCGTGGCGCCCATGCTCGCGAAGGCCACGATCCGGTTCAGCGCGCCCTCGAGCTCTCGAACGTTGGACACGACCTTCCGGGCGATGAACTCGACGACATCCGAGGTGATCGGAACAGCGCCTTCCTCGGCCTTGGCACGGAGGATCGCGATGCGCGTCTCGAGGTCAGGGGCAGTGAGGTCGGCGATGAGACCCCATTCGAACCGCGAGCGCAGCCGTTCCTCCAGGGTCAGGATCGCCTTCGGCGGTCGATCGCTCGACAGGACGATCTGCTTGCCGTCTTCATGGATCGCGTTGAACGTGTGGAAGAACTCTTCCTGGGTCCGTTCCTTGTCGGCGATGAACTGGATGTCATCGATCAGGAGCAGGTCGATCCGCCGATAGCGCGACCGGAACTCGTCGATCTTGCCCTGCTGGATGCTGGTGATGAACTCGTTCGTGAACTTCTCGGACGTCGCATAGACGACGCGCTTGCGCGGGAACCGGGCGATCACCTGGTTGCCGATGGCGTGCATCAGGTGGGTCTTGCCCAGGCCCACGCCGCCATACAGGAAGAGCGGGTTGTACGCGTGCCCCGGCCGCTCGGCGACCGACAGGCTGGCCGCGTGGCCGAGTCGGTTCGCCGAGCCGACGATGAAGTTCGCGAACGTGTAGCGCGGGTTGAGGTTGGTCGCGCCGCCCTCGCCACCGACGCGCGTCGGCTCGACCCGGACCTCCTGTCCGTTGAGCCCGTTGGTCGACGGAAGGTGCTGGGGCTCCAGCGCGTCGTCGGGCGGCTCCGCCGGCGCGGGTCCGACGACGAACTCGACCTGGACGCTGTATCCCACGATCCGCGCGAGCGTCTGACTGATCAGTGACCGGTAGCGGGTCTCGAGCCAGTCCTTGGCGAAGCCGTTGGGGACGGCGATGCGGAACCGTTGTTCATCGACATCGACCAGCTGGGTGTCGCGCAGCCACGTCTCGTAATTGGCGGGCGACAGCGAGACCTGGAGTTCACCCAGGGCGGCTCGCCAGACCTGCTTGGCGTCCATTCGTTCGATAGGACCTGCGTTCGGGGTTGACGGTCGATGAGTAGCGGCGGCCAGGGTCCCGGTCGTGGCGCGTGGGCGATGGAACGTCCGATCGACATCCATCCGACGAGGCCGGACGACCCGCTGCCTGCGCCCCTCCACGAGGCCTGCTGGCGTCTCCCGCGAACGTCTCCGGCGCCGAGGGCCCGCAGAGGATAGCACCGGCCAAGATGGCGTCGCAAGGCAATTCGCACATACCCCCAGGGAGTATCCGTGCGAAGCCCCGCCGAGGCCATCCTCGACGGTCCTGACGGCCTACCATCGGAGCTCGGTCGGCCTCACCGTCAGTGGCGCCGACACGCGCCTCGCAAGCCACTTCGTGGACGTTTGACACCCACTCTGGGGCCGACCTATCATCCGCCGGACGACGACGCGCCATGTGCCCCGCGGGGCACCGGGCGCGTTTGCGTGCCTCTAGGGGAAGACGGAGCGACCGTCCCCGAGGTCGGATCGAGAGGATCGCAGGACCGCCCGGATGAAGCAGACGTACCAGCCCAAGAAGCGCCATCGTGCCAAGGAGCACGGCTTTCGCGCCCGCATGAAGACGACCGCGGGACGCCGGATCCTGGCTGCACGGCGAGCTCGGGGTCGGAAGCGGCTGACGGCCTGACGACCGAGCGCGGCACACGTCGCCGCGACTCGTGATGCTCTCTCGACCGCAGGACTTCGCGGCGATCCAGGAGAAGGGAACGACCAGGTCCCACCCCCTGCTCTCCGCCAGGTTCCTGCGGACCGACCTCCCGACGACTCGCTTCGGGATCTCGACCGGACGCAAGTTGGGAAGTGCGGTCGTTCGGAACCGGGTCCGCCGCCGACTCCGAGAGGCGCTCAGGGTGATGGCGCCCTCGTTCCAGCCAGGCTGGGACGTCCTCATCATCGCCCGGCCCGGCATCGTCGGGGCCGACCATGACGCCGTGGTCGGAGCGTTGCAGCGGACACTCGTCCGAGGCGGCGTACTCGGAGGATCCGTTCGATGAAGCAGATCGGGATCGGGGCCATCAAGCTCTACCGGATCGTCTTCGCGTGGCTCCCGCCGTCGTGCCGCTTCGAGCCGACCTGCTCGCACTACACCGAGCAGGCCATCATGAAGTACGGCCTGGTCAAGGGGAGCTGGATGGGGGCCAAGAGGATCGCCCGATGTCATCCCTGGAACCCGGGTGGGTATGACCCGGTCCGCTAGCGAGGCCGCCCGCCCGTGACCCTTTCCCCCGGCCTGCGCCGGATCGCTTCCGGCGCTCGTGATCTTCGGGATCATCCCGCTGGTCGTCGCGTGCGTCCCCGGCGCCACCGGACCAGGCGGGGCGTCGGCGACGCCCGCACCCCCGCTGACCCCGGCCACGCCCGGTGCGGACCCGGTCAGCCTCTTGGCCTGGCTGTTCACGCCGATCTTCCAGGCCATGTTCATCATCATGGTCGCGGTCTACGAGTTCCTCTACAACCTCGGCGTCCCGGGCGCCATCGCCTGGGCCATCGTCGTCCTCACGCTGGTCGTCAGAGCGATCCTCATCCCGCTCTATCGCCGGCAGCTGGTCTCGCAGCGGCGGATGCAGCTCCTCCAGCCGGAGCTCAAGGAGATCCAGCGCCGGTTCAAGGGCGACTCGATGAAGGTACGCACCGCACAGCAGGAGCTGATGCGGGAACGCGGCGTCAACCCGCTCGCCGGGTGCCTGCCGCTCCTCTTGCAGCTGCCGCTGCTGTTCATCATGTATTCGGTCATCCAGCATGGCCTGACCAACGTCGACCCGCGGGCGATGCTCACGGTCGCCGGGGTCCAGGTCGTCCCGCTCACGTGCACCAACATCGACCCCGCGACGGGACTTCCGAGCGCGGTGTTGGGCCCCTGCATCGACACGGTCATCCCGTTCTTCGGGCTGGAGATCGACGTGAGCAAGCCCTCGACGATCGCGACGGTCGCGGGCTTCGGGATCAGCATCCTGGCGATCGCGTCGGCGCTGCTGCAGCTCGTGCAGTCCCGGATGATGCTGCCGGCCTCCGATCCGACCAACGACGACCCCAACGCGCGCATCCAGCGCCAGACGATGCTGTTCCTGCCGCTGATCTCGGTCGTCTACGGCGGGTTCCTGCCGGCCGGCCTGTTCATCTACTGGATCACCGCGACGATCTTCTCGATCGTGCAGCAGTACCTGATCGTCGGGTGGGGCTCGATGTTCCCGATATTCGGCTGGACGCCGGCGTTCGCGGTCGACCACACCCCACGTTTCCCGGTGGAGATGCCACCACCCCCAGATCCGAGCAAGCGAGCGGCCATCCTGACCGACGCCGACAAGAAGACCACGGCCGACAAGACGATCCGCCGACGGGAGCGCGGACGCCAGGGCCGACGAGGGAGACGACGCTGAACATGAGTGCATACAAGGAGTTCTCGGGGAAGAGCGTCGAGGAGGCGCTCAAGGCGGCGCGCGACGAATTCGGCGCCGAGCTCAACGACCTCGATTTCGAGATCCTCACTCCCGGCAGCCGTGGCGTGCTCGGGATGGGGGCCGAGCCGGCCCGCATCGTCGCTGCACCAAGGAGCGCTCTGGGCGGCGCGGCCCCCAAGCGCGACGCGGCAGCCTCGCAGCCGCTGCCCCCGCCGCCCGCCCGTGAGTACGACGGCCCGCCACGGCAGGACGACCGGCCACGCGAGTACAGCGACCGGGGGCCACGCCGCGACGATCGCGGCGGCCGGCCGCCGCGACGGGACGACCGCGGCCCGCGCCGCGACGATCGGCCGCGAGAGGCCGCTCCGCGGCCCGACGATCGATCACGTAACACGCGTCGCGGCGGGACCGACGTCTCCGCATCCGAGGCCGCCGAGGTGGCCGCTGCCCGTGGTTCTCTCGCCGCGGAGCGCGCCGACCTCGAGGCATCGGAGGCGTCGCCTGAGGCGCTCGCCGCCGGAAAGCGCATCCTCGAGACGCTGATGGGCCATCTCGGCTTCGCCGCGACCGTCGAGGTCGCGGCCGGCGAGACGAGCCGCCTCAACGTCGTCGCCCAGGGCGACGACCGCGATTCGCTCGGGGCGCTCATCGGCCGCAAGGGCGAACGCCTGTCGGCGCTGCAGCACCTCGTGAACCTGATGCTTTCCAAGGAGATGGGCTCGTGGACACGCGTCCTCGTGGACGTCGAGGACTATCGAGGGCGGCGCGAGCGCCAGCTCCGCGAGCTCGCCGATCGCGCCGCGGCGCGGGTCATGGAGACCGGCAAGATGCTCCAACTCGAGCCGATGCCGGCGCTCGAGCGGCGCTGGATCCACCTCACCCTGCGCGACCACGCGGGCGTGGCGACCCAATCGATCGGCGAGGAGCCGAACCGGCGGGTCGTGCTCGTCCCGCGAGGGAGCTAGCGGCAGGGCCGAATCGCGGACGGGAACCGGCGGGTCGTGCTCGTCCCGCGAGGGAGCTAGCGGCAGGGCCGAATCGCGGACGGGAACCGACGGGGCGCGCGCCGGGCGCTCGGGCGCTCACCCGCGCAAGGCGCTGATCCGCTCCTTGACTCGCCCGATCACGCCCTCGAGCGGTCGTCTCCGACGTTCCGGGGCGACGACCGCCCTGCCACGGAGGCCCTGGGCGATCGCTTCCGCCTCCGCGCTGCTGAGCCCGAACCGGCGCAGCGAGTAGCGCGCCATCTGGACCGCGAGCTCGCGCTCGCCGTGCACCGCCTGCACCTTGCCGCCCAGCGAGCGCAGGTGCGCCGCCTCGGTGTCGCTGTGCGTCCGGACCACGATGTCCACGCCAGGATCGAGTCGCTGGACGCGTTCGACGATCAGGCGTGTCTCGTTCGGTTCCGATGTCGCCACGACGACCAGCCGCGCTGATGCGACGCCCGCCATCTCGAGGACCTCGGTCTGGGCAGCGTCGCCGTAGATCGCGGCCACGCCGGCCGCGCGAAGCCGGTCGACCTCGTCGCGCTGCTGCGTGATGACGGCGTATCTGAAGCCACGCCGCTCGAGAGCGGGACCGATCAGCCCGCCCACCCGCCCGTACCCGCAGATGACCGCGTGGTTGACGAGCGTCGCCCGCCGCTCCTCGTCGATCGTGGCGAGGTCGCCCGTGCGGCGGCGATCGAGCCGCGCGAACAGCGGGCATATAGCGAAGTCGTCGATCGAGGGGTTGGATGAGCGCGAAGAGCGCCGGGTTGATCGCGATCGACAGCAGCGCCCCCGCCACGATGAGCTGGAAGCCCGCCTCGGGCAGCAGCCCGATGGTGAGGCCGAGCGTGCCGAGGATGAACGAGAACTCGCCGATCTGCCCGAGCGCGGCGGCGACCGTCAGGGCGACCCGCGTGGGATAGCCGAACGCCTCGACGATGCCGAATGCCGCAAGCGGCTGGACGAGGACGATCAGGACCAGCATCGCCACGATGGCGAGTGGATCCGCGAGGAGCACAGCCGGGTCGAGGAGCATCCCGACCGACACGAAGAACAGCACGGCGAAGGCGTCACGCAGTGGAAGGGCGTCGGCGGCCGCCTGATGACTCATGTCCGACTCGCTCACGACGAGACCTGCCAGGAATGCGCCGAGCGCGAAGGACACACCGAAGACCGTCGACGCGGCGTAGGCGATCCCGAGCGCGATCGCAAGGACCGCCAGCGTGAACAGCTCCCGTGACCCCTGGCGCGCGACCTGCAGCAGGAGCCACGGGATCGACCCGCGCGCCCGCGACGACCATGACGACCGCGAAGATCGCCACGCGAGCGATGGCGAAGGCGACCTCCGCGAGGGCCCCCGCGCCGGCCCCTGAGGTCTCGGCATGGGTCCCACCATCGGTCGCGCCGAGTAGAGGTGCGATGAGCGGGAGCAGCACGAGGACGACGACCGTGAAGAGGTCCTCGACGATCAGCCAGCCGACCGCGATGCGGCCTTGCTGGGTGTCCAGCTCGTTGCGGTCCTCGAGAGCGCGCAGTAGGACGACCGTGCTCGCGACGGAGATCGCGAGGCCGAGCACGAGTCCGCCCCCGACGCCGAATCCGAGGAGGACGCCGAGCCCGGTCCCGAGGATCGTGGCGACGGCGATCTGCACGGCCGCGCCCGGTACGACGATCGCGCGGACGGCGAGGAGATCCCGGAACGAGAAATGGATCCCGACGCCGAACATGAGGAGGATGACGCCGATCTCGGCGAGCTGGGTCGCGATGGTCGGATCGGCGGCGATCCCCGGCGTGAAGGGGCCGATCACGATGCCGGCGACGATGTAGCCCACGATCGCGGGCAGGCCGATGCGGCGAGCCACGAAACCGCCGATGAAGGCGGCGGTCAGGCCGATCGCGATGGTCGAGATGAGAACGGGCTCGTGGTCCATGGCTCCTTCCCGGCGGGCGGGGGTGGTGCGCAGGACTGGCGCGGGTCCGTGCCAGAACGACGGCTACGTCAAGGTGGTCCGGGGAGGATACCTGACACCTCACGTGCGACCACGCCTGCGGACCCGGGCTTCATCGCCGGGCTGCCGCCGATAGCATCCTCGGGTGAGCCTCCCATCCGCCGACCGCCGGCTAGCGGCTGGCATCGTCGGCAGCCTGACCCTGCTTGCCATCGGCTGGACGGGTCTGCTCGTCCCGTCGCTGATCCGCTCGATCGAGGCGGCGTTCGATCAGAGTGACGCGGGCATCGGGGTGGTCTACCTCGCCTACTCGATCGCCTATGCCACGGGCTCCGTGATCGGCGGCCAACTGATGGAGCGCATCGGTCGGCGGAGGGTGCTGGTCAGCGCCGCGGCACTGCACGGGATCGGGATCGCGGGCTTCGGACTCGCCCCGAGCTGGCCGCTGTTCGTGGCGGCGATGGTCCCCGCCGGGACTCGGGGCCGGCTGCCTCGACGGGGGGTCGAACGGGCTCGTCCTTGACGTCTATCGCGAGGGACGCGGGCGCGCGATGAACCTGTTGCACGTCTCCTTCAGCGTGGGCGCGCTGCTCGCTCCGCTTGTCATCGGTCGTGCCATCGAGGCGGGCGCTGCCTGGCAGTCGATCATGGTCGTCTCGGCGGTGCCACTCGCCGGATTGGCGATCGCCTACGCGTTCGTCCCGATGCCGAGTGGGCGCCGGCAGCGGTCGGATGGATCGTCGGCGGCCGCCCCGACCGTCGGCCGCCGCTTGCTGTCGGGGCCGTTGGTCCTTCTCGGGCTCGCGATCGCGACCTATGTCGCCGCCGAGATCGGCGTCTCGAACTGGCTCGTCCGCTACCTCGAACCCGCGCCGCTCGCGACGGCGACGCTCGCGCTTTCGCTGACCTGGGCTGGCGCGACGGTGGGCCGGCTGCTGTCTTCAGCGATCTCCGACCGGTTCGATCACCTGCGTTTCACGATCGTGTGCATCGTGTCGATGGGACTTGCCATCGGAGCAGCGGTCGCGGCCCCATCGCTACCGCTGTCGATCGCGCTGTTCACGCTCGCCGGGGTCGCATCGGGGCCCGTATTCCCGATGATCGTGGCCCTCGGCGGGGAGCGCTACCCGGAACGATCAGCAGCAGTCGGGGGCTCGCTCGTCGGGTTCGCCGTCGTCGGATCGACGATCTATCCGCCCGCCATCGGGTTCCTGTCGGTGACGGTCGGGCTCCCGGTCGCGATGGCCGGCAACGCGGTGCTCTGTCTGGTGGGGGCGGGAGCCCTGATCGCCTTCGGGCGATCCACGGACGCCAGCGAAGCCACGGTGCCGTGATCGGCGTCTGGCGCGGTGGCTGACGCGCGAGCGAAAGTGGTGGAGATGGGGGAGAGTCGAACTCCCCGTCCAGAACCCTTCGTCGGAGACCACTACGAGCGTGTCCGATGGTTTGTCGTCGATCGCCCGGACGGGCATCGGCACCCTGCCGGACGATCCAGTCACGTGCCCCTAGATCGGGCTTGACTCCGGACTACGCGACGCTGATCCGGATCGCAGCCCCGCTGGATGACGCTTCCACTGCCCGCGGGACGGAGGCAGCTTCCACGCTCACCTTACTGCCTAAGCAGCGAGGGCGAGAGTCGACTGGCGGTTGCCAGGTACTTCGTTTTGCCGCCTGTTTAACGAGGCCTGACGGCACCTCGGCTCGCACTCTCCGACAACCAAGCCCTGTCGAAACCACGCATCCCCACAGGACCGAACGTCGGTTCGGTTTGACCACGATGCTACCACGAGAGGTCGGCCCCGGCCAAGCGTAGGCGAACGGTCCTCCCCTTCCGGGACCATCGGCGTCGACCGTCGACCGGGCCGCACCGGTATGATTCGCCTTGGCCGAACCTCCTCATCCGAGGACGGGGGACCCACCCTTCGGGGCCAAGCGCGGACCGTCCGCGCCGGCGACCCACGCCGAGCCCGTCAGCTCACCTCGCAGGCCAGCAGGGTCGCTTCGAGGTGTCTGTGTCCCGGCCGACGTTCGCTCCGACTGCCAGCCAACGCGAGATCGGACGCAACCTGGCGATCGACCTCGTCGGCGCGATCGGCCTCGGCGTCACCATCGCGCTCATCAGCGCCCTCCTCCCGACGATCGCCCGACGCGGTGGGCTCGAACCGCTCGGCCTGTCGGCCCTGGCCGCTGCGCCCTTCGTCGCCAACTTCCTCGGCGCCTTCGCCGGGCGCGTGGGACCCCGCTCGAGCCGCGAGCTGGCGGCCATCCGTGCCGCCGGAGCGGGTGCCCTCGTCCTGCTCGTCATAGCGCCAGCCCCGGCCGTGATGGTGATCGTCGCCGTCCTGTTCTGGTCGAGCGTGTCGCTCACGGGTCCGTTCCAGTTGCGGCTTTGGGGATCGGTGTATCCGTCGCGCCTTCGGGGGCGCATCGTCGGGGCCATCGGTATGGGCCGAGCTGCGGCGGCCGCGGCGGCTGCGTTCGCCGGCGGTCTCATCGCCGACCGTCTCGGTGGCCCCCCGGCGGTCGCGATCGCCGGGGTCGTCGGGCTCGGATGTGCCGTCGCGTACGTCGGCTTGCGCACGCCGACCACCGAGCGACCTCACGGGTTCTCGGCGCGTGAATCGATCCGCGCGCTCCAGGATCGGCCGATCCTGGCGAGGATGGCGCTTGCCCAGGGGTTCTACGGCGGTGGCTTGATCGCAGCCGCTCCGCTCTATGCACTCGTGTACGTCGATCGGCTCGACCTGTCCCTGGCCGATGTCGGTCTCATCGGGATCCTCACGGCGGCGTCCACGACGATCGCGTTCCCGCTGTGGGGAGCCGTCGCTGATCGCCACGGACCACTCACGGTGCTCAAGGTGGGCGGCTCGATCGGTCTGTGCGCGCTCGTGGCCTATGCGATCGCGCCGCACGTTGCCGTGCTCTGGCTCGGCGCACTGGCGGCCGGGACCGCGAGCGCCTCGATCGATGTCGGTATCGCCGCCGTGGTCAGCGAACAGACCCCGCTGGTCGATCGGGCAGCCGCGATGGCCGGCTGGAATGCATTCACGGGCGCGCGCGGGATCGTCGCGGCATTCCTGATGACCAGCCTGCTGCAGCTCGGGGTCGTCGGGGTGACGAGCGGGTTGCTGATGTGCGCGGGCGCGACCGCCATCGGCGTGGTGCTGTACGCCCGATCGAAGCCCGGCGTGCCGGTCGAGTCGCGCGCGTGGGAGCTCGGGCCCGCTCGTCGAACGACCGCGTCGCTCCGCTCGACGCCCTCCTGACCCGGGGGCCTGCCCTACCGCGACGCCGGGTCGGCCCGGCTACCCTGCGTGATGTAGGGAGGGGATGCCATGGCGCTCGGTCGATGGACAGCGGGGGTGCTCCAGCTCCTCGGCCTGGCCGGGCTGATCGTGTGCATCGCGCTCGTGATCGGGATCCTGGCCGGTCGAGCATGGATCGGTGTCGCCGTCGGTGACGGGTTCACCACGGTCGACACGACCATCAGCGACGGCCTCGCGAGCATCGATGAAGCGACGGCTCGTCTGACGGATGGCCGCACCGCGCTCGGCCAGCTGCTCGACGACCTCGGGCCGCTACCGTCGACGTCGCCGATCCCGGCGGCCGTGGCCGCTCGGATCACGCAGGTGGTCGACGCCGCGGCGCCCGCGCGCGACCGTTTCGTGGAGGCGAGGAGCCAGGCGCAGGCGGCCGTCGGCTATCTCCAGCTCGTCGCGCGCGTGGCACCGGATGTCCAGCTTCCGACCGGCGTCAACGGGGCGCTCGCGAACGCGAATGACCGCCTGGCGCGGATCGACAGCGCCCTGCTCACGCTTCGTAGCGCAGCCCGCGCGACCGCCGGCGACGTGGCGGCCGCCGCGACCGGCATGCGCGACGCGGTCTCGAGTGCGGCCGATTCCGCCACCGGACTGCGGACCGAGGTCGACGGGCTACGGACGCGGGTCGCCGACGTCCATACCAGCGTCGACCGTGTGCTCTGGATCGGGGCAGGAGCGCTCTTGCTCATCGTCGGCTATGTGGCGCTGTTGAATGTGCTCGTGATCTGGCTGGCACGTCGCGGACGACGTGCCGTGGCCGTCGAGCGCGATCCCGCCGTGCTCGAGGGGACGCCCGGCCCCTAGCGACCGCGCTGCGCGTCGGCGAGCGCCCGCGCGACATCGCGCCGCGCGTCGCGTTCGGCGATGTCCCGACGCCGGTCGTGCTGCTGCTTGCCGCGAGCGAGCCCGAGCTCGATCTTGGCCTTGCCCCGACTCAGGTAGAGGCGGAGGGGCACGATGGTCTGGCCCTTCTGCTGGGCGCGACCGAGCAATTCGTCGATCTGACGTCGATGCAACAAGAGCTTGCGCATGCGCTTTGGTTCGTGGTTGTACCGATTGCCCTGCTCGAACGGCGCGATGTCGGCGCCGATGAGCCACGCCTCACCCTTCTCGATCCGGGCGTAGGCGTTCGAGATGTTGACCTTGCCCGCGCGGACCGACTTGATCTCAGTGCCGGTCAGGACGAGACCCGCCTCGAACGTCTCGTCGATCGTGAACTCGTGACGGGCTCTTCGGTTGAGGGCGACGGTGGAGTCGTCGCGCATGAGAGGGCTCCTGGCAGACGGGCCGACTGTGGCGTCGGTGGGCGGAAGGGACGGAAGCATATGCCCGGGACGCACGAACGCCGGTCCTCTGCGGACCGGCGTCCATGGAGCTTATCCACCCACAGGGTGTCCGACTAAACGGCCATCTCCTGCGAGGTGGTGCAGCTACTCGTACTGTCGATCACTGCACATCACCTCCTTTCGTTGCGTGAACCGTACCCGATGGCCGCAGTGCGTGCAAGGAGGTTCGTGCTCGTCGCTACGGACCGCCGAGCGCGGGGCGCTGACCGGCTCCGACGACATCGAGCGCCCGGGCGAGGACCGGATCCTCGCCCGGTCCGAGGGTCGCCGGGACGTCGACCGTGACGTCGGGCTCGATGCCGATATCGTGGATCCAGCGCTTGTCAGGGGTGAGCCACTTGGCGATCGTGAGACGGAATGCGCCGCCCTCCCCGGCGAGCTCCTGCCACTGCTGGACGGTCCCCTTCCCGAACGAACGCTGGCCGACGAGCGTTGCCCGGCCGGTGTCGTGCAGCGCCGCCGCGACGATCTCACTCGCCGACGCGCTGCCCCGGTCGATCAGGACCGCGACGCGGATCGACGGATCCGTGGCCGCGCCACCCGGGATCGCATCGGTCTCGATGTCGGCGCCGTTCGCGTCCTCCTCGAAGAAGATCGGACCCGAGCCGATGAACTGGCTGGCGACCGTCCGCGCGGCGGTGACATAGCCACCGGGATTGCCGCGCAGGTCGACGATCAGCATCCGCCGCCCGGCGTCGACGTGGGCCTTCACGGCTGCCGCGAAGTCGGCTGCGGCGCGGTCGGAGAAGCCCTCCAGGCGCACATACCCGACGCGGCCGTCGACCAGCTCGTGCAATTCGACTTCCTGTTCATGGATGACGTCGCGGACGATCTTGAGCTGGAAGGGATCCGTGTTCCCGCGCTGGATCGATAGCTCGACCGTCGTGTCCTTCGGCCCACGCATCCGCTCGCGAGCAGCATCGACGGTCAGGCCGTCCAGCGGCACGCCGTCGGTCGCGAGGACGAGGTCGCCGGGTCGCAGACCGGCCTTCTCGGCCGGGGAGCCCCCGATCGGCGAGACGATGACGAGCTTGCAGGTCGGGCCGAGCGTCGCGCAGCCCTGGGTCCCATCCGATGCCTGCGTGGCGATCTCGGCACCGATGCCCTCGAACTGCCCGCTGATCCCCTGCAGGTTCGAGCGGTACTGGTCCGAGCGTCAGGTACGCCGAATAGGGGTCGTCGAGCGAGTCGATCATGCCCTGGATCGCGCCCTGCACGACGGCTTCCTTGTCCACGGGGCCACCGGCGTACCGGTCCTCGATCGTGTGGTACGTGTCCCAGAACGGCTGGAACGCCATGCCCTCATCGCCGGGTGTGCCGGGTTCGACGGCGCTCTGGCGTCCCATCGAGTAGCCGCTCAGGAACAGCGCGCTCCCGGACAGCAGCGCCACCACGCTGATGGCGACCGACACGACCGGGAGTGAGAGACGACGACGGTCGCGGATCTTTGCGGTCAAGGGATCGGGGATCGCGGACGGACACCGCCTCCCGATCGGGCTGATCGAGCAGCTCGCTATCGTGCATGGCGGTATGCGGGATCCCCCTCGAGTCGGCAGTGAGGATGACGGGGCGCGACTGAGGATCCGAATCTACACCGCGCCTTGGATCTCGGTCCGTCGTTCGAAGGTACGGGCGACGGATACGACCAAGCGCTGCGGCGCCGCCTGGTGCTACCGCGCCGCCCGGTGCTACGGGCGCCTTAGCGGATCAGGTAGGTCCGGACCGAGACCCAGGAGCCCAGGATGCCCAGCCCGACGCCGGCGCCCATGACCAGCGTCACGAGGTCGCGGGTCATCGAGCCGATCTGCAGCGGCAGGACCCGGAAGAAGTCGACCATGAATCCGTTCGAACGGCTCGGCCGCGCCGGCCAGGATCGCGAGCGTGATCGCGGCGCCGAGGAAGCCGACGAAGGCACCCTCGAACACGAACGGCCAGCGGATGAACGCGTCGGATGCCCCGACGAGCCGCATGATCTCGATCTCCTCGGCCCGGGCGACGACCGCGAGCCGGATCGCGTTGACGATGATGAACAGCACGATCAACCCGACGCCGATCAGGATGCCGGTGCCGACGGTCCGGAGGATGTTCGTGACGGTCAGCAGCCGCTCGACCAGGTCCTCGATGTTGATGACGTTGCGGACGATCGGATGCTCTTCCGGGGCGAGCGACTTCGGTCGACCGCGCGCAGCGCCGACGGCGTCCTTGAGCTTGACCTCGATGCTCGCGAAGAGCGGGTTGCTATCGAGCTGCTGGGTGAGATCGGTCCGGCCCTGCGCCTCCATCGACTCGCGGAAGCGCTCGAGCGCCTTGTCGCGGGTCACGACGTCGACCGACTGCGACGTCGGGCCGGCGCTGGATCTCGGCGGCGAGCTCGTTCGATCTGCGACTCGGTCGCGTTCGGCTGGAGATAGGCGACGACCTGGACCTTCTGCTCGGTGAACTGGAGGCCGGCCAGCAGGCCTGTCTGGATGATCCAGAACCCCGCGAGGAGCAGCAGCATGAGGACCATCGTGGCGGTGGCTGCCAGGCTCATGACGGCGTTCCGCCAGAAGCCCTGCCAGGCTCGCTTGAGGCTGAAGTAAAGGAACGGCAGCACGTGCGGTCAGTCCTCGCGGTGGTACGCGCCACCGACCTCGTCGCGGATGACCCGGCCCTCCTCGAGCGGCGACGACGCGCTTGCGCAGGGCGGTCACGACCTCGGCGTTGTGGGTCGCCATCAGCACCGTGACGCCGAGCTCGTTGATGCGCAGCAGGAGCTGGAGGATCTCCCAGCTGATGAGCGGGTCGAGGTTGCCGGTCGGCTCGTCGGCGATGATCAGCCGCGGATCGTGGACGAGGGCCCGGGCGATCGCCGTCCGCTGCTGCTCGCCGCCCGAGAGCTGGGCCGGCACCTGCTTCGACTGCGCCGTGAGACCGACGATCGCGAGCACGCGGTCGACCGCCGGACGGATCTGACGCCGCGGGTAGCCCGTGACCTCGAGCGCGAACGCGACGTTCTCCCAGACCGTCTTGGTCGGCAGCAGCTTGAAGTCCTGGAAGATGATCCCGATCTTGCGGCGCATCCGGGGCACCTGCCGACGCGGCAGATCGGGCGAGGTCCTGGCCGTCGAGCACCACCTCGCCGCGGGTCGCGACCTCGTCGCGGATGAGCAGCTTGATGAGCGTCGACTTGCCCGGCGCCCGACGGGCCGACGAGGAACACGAAGTCGCCTTCGGGGATGACGAGGTCGACGTCGCGCAGCGCGATCTTGCCGTTCGGGTACTGCTTCGTGACGTCGTGCAGCACGAGGACCGCGCGATCGGGGACGGCCTGGTCGCGGCCTCGTTCGAGGATGCGACGGCGAAGCGAGCGCGCCGCCGACGGCGCTGGGGCGATGGTCACGGGCGACTCCGCGGTCGGGAGGGTGTGGCGATCGGTCGTCGCCACGGCTGGCTTCGGTTCGACCCCGTCCGCGGGCACGGCAGCGGGAACCACGTCGGCCCGAGGCTACCATCGGCCCTCCGGGTGGGCAAACGGGACCGGCGGGCTACCGGCCACCCGGACGATGGTCCGGTCCGGAGCCATCAGGCACGGTGGAGGGCGGTCTAGAGCAGTCCCGGCGAGATCGGCAGATAGCGCGACAGGTCGGCGAGTGGGCGGTCCCAGCACAGCAGGACGGGAAACGGCTCGAGGCGGAAGCCGGCCCGCAGCGCGCCGACGACGGCCCGGTCGGCCGTCCCGGGCAGCCACATCGCGAATGCGCCCGCGCGGGACGACCTCGTCGAGTGAGGTGCCCGAGGATCGGCGCCACGCAGATCGCGGATCGCGGCTGGCGACCGGACCCGACACGACCTGCCTCGCCCGCGTAGCCGTAGGCCGAGCGGCGGTCGCCGTCGGGACCCTCGTACAGCCAGCCTCGCCGACTCTCGGTCCGCAGATAGCGATGGTCGATCGGGATGGCGTACGCCGAGCGTCGCGCGGTCGAGCTCGATCGACGACCTCGACGAGACGCTCATGGCCCTCGGTCGCGAGCCGCTCGAACGGGACCGGCCGGATGCCCGACGGCAAGGCTCCGAAGGCCTCCGGCCGACTCGGCAGGCCGATGAGGTTGAGCAGCGGGACCCGCGGCACGATGCCGAGCGAGGCGTAGAGCGCGTTGCGATCGGCTGGGCGCTGTCGGCGGCGGTCGCCGCGGACGCTCGTCGGCGCCGTCGGTCGGGCCGACCCGGTCGAGCAGTGCCCGGCCGACGCCGCTGCCCTGCAGCTCCGGGCAGCACGAAGCACATCGACAGGAACCACAGCCGCTCGCGGACGACGGCCGAGGCGAACGCCGACGATCCGCTCGCCACCCGGCGCGTCGGGGTCCGGCCGGGTCGCGGCGACGAAGCGATCGCGGGTCGGTCGATCGCAGGTGCGTGTACAGCCGGATGACCGGCGCGTTCTCGCGCTCGATGAGCGGCTGGTTGAGCCGGCCGATGTAGTCGTTGATGGACGACGCGCCAGACCTCGGCGCACGCCTCGAGCTCGTGCGGCTGGACCGGCCGGTACGACAGCCCGTCGCGGATCGCGCGGCCGGGCGCCGCGGTCACGCGGCGTCGCCCTCGTCATCGCCGCCGCGCCACTCCCCACCGGTCGCGAGCCGCTCGAGCTCCGCCTGCATGAACGCATCGAGGTCGCCGTCGAGGACCGCCGTCGTGTTGCCGGTCTCGTACGCCGTCCGCAGGTCCTTGACCATCTGGTACGGGTGCAGCACGTAGCTCCGGATCTGGTTGCCCCAGCCCGCCTCGACGTGCTCGCCCTTGAGCGCGCGCAGCTCGGCTTCCTTCTCCTCGAGCGCGCGCTCGAGGAGGCGCGCCTTGAGGACCTTCGTCGCGTTCTCCTTGTTCTGGGTCTGCGACCGCTCGTTCTGGCTCTGGACGACGATGCCGGTCGGGTAGGTGGGTGAGGCGCACGGCCGAGTCGGTCTTGTTGACGTGCTGGCCGCCGGCGCCCTGGGACCGGTACGTGTCGACGCGGATCTCGTCCCAGTCGAGCTCGATCTCGATGTCGTCGTCGACCTCGGGCAGGATCTCGACCAGGGCGAACGTCGTCTGGCGCCGCTTCTGCGAGTCGAACGGGCTGATCCGGACCAGCCGGTGGACGCCGCGCTCGGCCCGCAGCCAGCCGTAGGCGCGCCGGCCGTCGACCTCGACCGTCACGCTCTTGAGCCCCGCCTGCTCGCCCTCCTGCTGGTCGATGATCTCGGTCGCGAAGCGGTGGCGCTTCGGCCCAGCGCAGGTACATCCGCAGCAGCATCTCGGCCCAGTCGGTCGCCTCGGTGCCGCCGGCACCGGCGCTGATCGTCAGGATCGCCGAACGCTCGTCGTGCTCGCCGGAGAACAGCAGCGCGGTGCGCTCGCGCGCGAAGTCGGCCTCGCAGCGAGGCAGCGTCCCGCTCGAGCTCGGCCTCGAGGTCGGCATCCGCGGACTCGGCCAGCAGCTCGACGGCGGCCTCGAGGTCCGCGGCGCGCGCGAGCAGGCCATGCCATGTCTCGATCTCGGAGCGGAGGCCGTCGGCCTCGCGAAGGACCTTCTGGGCGGCCCGCTGGTCATCCCAGAACCGGGTTCGAGGGTCAGCGCGTCGAGCTGTGCGACGCGCTCCTGCTTGGCCTCGAGGTCAAAGTCGCCCCGAGGTCGACCGGATCTGCTCGGCCAGGTCGCGGATGGCGGACGCGTCCACTAGTTCCGGCCTTGGAGATCCTGGAGCAGGATCGGGCGCAGCTCGATGAGCCGCAGCGCGGTCTTGCTTCGGGCGACGACGGGGTTCACGCAGGGGCAGTAGCTGTTGTGGGGACAGACGCCACAGTTGCCGTCACAGTCGAGGGCGGCCGCATAGCTGCAGGTCCGGCAATCGCGCTCGCACGCGATGAGATCGACGAACGCGGCATCCTCGGCCTGCTTCAACGGACTCCCTCCATTTGCAACGCTGGGCACGAGCGGGGCGGGGCTGGGAGACCTGCCGGAGGACGCGGGCGGTCCGGGATCGGCGGGTTGGCCCAGTATAGGCGGCCAAGCTTCGGCAGCGCCAAGAGGGAAGTTCGGTCTGCGGACCGAAAACGACGATCGTTGCGCTCTGTGAAAACGTCCCGGTCCGCCTAGGGCGACTCCCCGGAGACGAAGTAGATCGCCAGGGCGCCGAGCTCATGGACGATCGCGTCGAGCTGGCGCGACGGCGTCCCGTTCGAGCGGGCTCGTCCGGGTCGGCGAGCCGTAGGCCGCTGATCCCCTCGTCGGACGCCATCCGCAGGACGCGCAGCATGTGGCTCGGGTCCGAGACGAAGACGGCCGATCCGATGCCCTGGTCCGCGCATGAGCGCGGCGACCCGCCGGATCGACTGGAGCGTCGTCCGGCTCGTGTCCTCGGCTCAGGATCGCCTCCTCGGGGACGTCGTGCTCGATCGCGTAGACCGCGGGCGCTCGCCGCCTCCGTCGTCCGGTCGCCCTCGCGCTTGCCGCCGGTCACGATCAGGCGCGGCGCGACCCCGTCGTGGAAGAGCTCGATCGCGTGGTCGAGGCGCGCCGCGAACACCGGGGACGGGCGCCCGTCGTATTGGGCCGCGCCCATGACGACGATCGCGTCGGCGGCGGGTCCGTTCGTCGCGGTTGCCCTGGTCCCAGATCCGGTAGGCGGCATAGCCGCCGATCGCGACGCCGGCGATCAGCCCCGCGATGACCAGCCGAGCGAGCAGCGCGCACCGACGGCGTCAGCCGATCAGCGGCCGTGGCACTTCTTGTACTTCGCGCCCGAGCCGCACCAGCAGGGGTCGTTGCGGCCGATCCGATCGCCGGTCGGCGTGTAGCCCGGGTCGCGCGCCGCCGGCCGCACCGCTGCCATTCCCGGACGCTACTGCGCACGGGCTGGTCGCCGAGCGAGGCGCGGACGTTCCGCACCGCCGACCGCCGCGCTCATCGAGGGCAGCGACCGGGATGCCGCCGGTCGGCGGCACGGACCCGCCGATCCGCCGCCCGCGGCGATCGCGCGCCGGCCGTTGCGCCGGCCGGCGCCGGCCAGCGCGGCCTGTGCCGCCCGTGCCCGTTACCGCCGGACCCGGCCAGCGCCGCGACGCCCTGTGCCAGCGACGTGGCCGAGCGCCGCCTCGGGCGGCGGCTGCTTCTGCACGGTGACGCGGAAGATCGTCGAGGCGACGCCGTGGCGGATGAGGCCGCGCAGCTCCTCGTACATCCGGTACGCCTCGCGGCGGAACTCGTTGAGCGGGTCCTGCTGGGCGTAGCCGCGCAGGCCGATGCCGCGCCGCATGTCGTCGATCTCGGTGAGGTGCTCGACCCACAGCGAGTCGATCGTCCGCAGCAGGACGATGCGCTCGACCTGGCCCCAGTCCTCCTCGCCGACCTCGGCTTCGCGCGCGTCGAGGCGTTCGTCGGCGACGTCGCGGAGGTGCTCGCCGACGGCTTCGCGGCCACCCTGGTCCCACAGCGTGTCGGCGGACACGTCGTCGCCGACCAGACCCATCGCGATGAGCGTCTGCGACAGCCCGTCGACGTCCCAGGCGTCGGGGTCCTCGCCGGCGAGATGGCTGTCGACGAGCGAATCGATCTCCTCGTCGAGGAACGCCCGGACCGTGTCCGGTGAGGTCCTCGTTCTTGAGCACCTTGTCGCGCTCGGCGTAGATCGTCTCGCGCTGCTTGTTGATGACGTCGTCGAACTCGACGACGCGCTTGCGGATGTCGAAGTTGAAGCCCTCGACGCGGCTCTGTGCGCTCTCGATCGTCTTCGATACGAGGCGCGACTCGATGGCGACGTCCTCCTCGAGGCCGAGGCGCTCCATCAGGCCCGGTGACCCGGTCGGAGGCGAACCGCTTCATGAGGTCGTCGTCGAGCGACAGGTAGAACCGCGAGGAGCCTGGGTCGCCCTGGCGACCGGCGCGACCGCGGAGCTGGTTGTCGATGCGCCGCGACTCGTGGCGCTCGGTGCCGATGATGTGGAGACCGCCGGCGTCGACGACCCGGACGTGGTCCTCCTCGGTGAGTGGCCTTCGCCTCGTCGAGCGCGGCGTCGTACGTCGACGCGTCGACCTCGGCCGGGTTCAAGCCTTGACGATGCAGCGCCTCGGAGGCCAGGCCTGCCGGGTTGCCACCGAGCAGGATGTCGGTGCCGCGACCGGCCATGTTCGTCGCGATCGTGACGGCACCGGTCCGGCCGGCCTGGGCCACGATGCCGGACTCCTTCTCGTGGAACTTCGCGTTGAGGGTCTCGTGCTTGATGCCGCGGCGCTTGAGCATCGCCGAGAGGATCTCGGACTTCTCGACGCTGACCGTGCCGACGAGGACGGGCCGACCGGCCTCCTGCATCTCGGCGACCTCGTCGATGAGCGCGTTGAACTTCGCCTTCTCGTCGCGGAACACGAGGTCGGCTTCGTCGGTCGCGGATCATGTCGCGGTGGGTCGGGATCCCGACCACCTCGAGGTTGTAGATCTTGTGGAACTCCTCGGCCTCGGTCATCGCCGTGCCGGTCATGCCGGAGAGCTTGTCGTAGAGGCGGAAGTAGTTCTGGAACGTGATCGTGGCCAGCGTCACGCTCTCGCGCTGGACGCGGACGCCCTCTTTCGCCTCGATCGCCTGGTGCAGGCCCTCGCTCCAGCGGCGACCGGGCATCTGGCGGCCGGTGAATTCGTCGACGATGATGATCTCGCCGTCCTTGACGATGTAGTCGCGGTCGCGCTTGTAGAGCGCGTGCGCCCGAAGCGCCTGCTCGAAGTGGCGGGCGAGCCGCGGGTCGGCGTCGTACAGGTTCTCGACGCCGAGCCAGCCCTCCATCTTGTGGACGCCCTCTTCGGTCGGGCTGACCGCGCGGTCCTTCAGGTCGATGAAGTAGTCGCCGCCCTCCTCCGCGCCCTCGGGGCGCTCCTTGAGCCGCGGCACGAGCCGGGCGAACGTGAAGTAGAGGTCTGCGGACTCCTCGGCCTGGCCGGAGATGATCAGCGGCGTACGCGCCTCGTCGATGAGGATGTTGTCGACCTCGTCGACGATCGCGAAGTAACGCTCGCGCTGCACGCGCTGGCCGAGCTCGACGACCATGTTGTCGCGCAGGTAGTCGAACCCGAACTCGTTGTTCGTGCCGTACGTCACGTCGGCCGCGTAGGCCTCGGCCCGCTCGACCGGCCGGAGATTGATCAGCCGCTCGTCGTTGGTCGGGTAGCCGGGCTCGAAGACGTATGACTGCGCGCCTCCGTCAGACTGCTGGCCGAGGATCATCCCGACGCTGACGCCGAGGAAGTGGTAGATCGGCCCCATCCACTGCGGGTCGCGTCGGGCGAGGTAGTCGTTGACGGTGACGACGTGCACGCCACGGCCCGCAAGCGCGTTGAGGACCGCGGCGAGCGGCGCCACGAGCGTCTTGCCTTCGCCCGTCCGCATCTCGGCGATCCTGCCCTGGTGGAGGACGGCGCCGCCGATCAGCTGGACGTCGAAGTGGCGCATCCCGAGGGTCCGCTTCATGGCCTCGCGCGTCATCGCGAAGACCTCGGGGAGCGACATCGTCAAGCGCCTTCTGGATGCGCTCGTTCTCGCGCTTGCGGCGCGCCTTGGTCAGCTCCCGGCGACGCTCGAGGTCCTCGTGATGGAGCTCGTCGTCGGACGGCGGCTCCGGCTCGGCGGCCGCACGGACCTCCTCGCGGATCTCGGCGAACTGGGCACGGATCTGCTCATCGGACAGGCCTTCGAACTCGGCCTCGAGTGAATTGGCCTCGTCGACCCATGGCTGGATCCGTCGCAGCTCACGGTCATTCGAATCGACGAAACGGGAAAGGAAACGCATCGGACGGTTGAGTATAGGGCGACTCGCTGCACCCCCCCGGCGGAGCGCCGGGCCTCAGCGGTCCGAGGACCGCCGGGTGTCGCCGCCTAGGACCAGAACCCCGTCCCGTAGCCGATGACGAGCAGCACGAACGTCGCGACCGCCAGGCCGACCCAGAAGAGGATCGCCATCGGCGTCGTCGTCGGGTTCATCTCGCTGTTCTTGAGATCCGGCAGTCGACCCCTGCGCAACCCCGAGCCCCAGCGCGGCGAGCGGAGCTGGGCCTGCCAGTCGGGCTCGGTAGGGCCTGCTTCGAGGCCGCCCTCGCCGTCGGGGCGGTGGAGCTGGAGTGTCATCGATCGGATGGTACTGCCGCGGCGAGAGGTCCCGCCGCGGGTCGTGATGAGGCGCTCGTCGCTCCGATCGCCGACGAACCTCCCGGACCGTCGTGGGCACTCTCGTCCCACAGCAGCATCTCCTGCGTGAACGAGACCTCGCTCGAGAACAGCGCACCCGACGGACTCGCCTCGATGGATGCGCTTGATCGCCTCGCCGATGAGCGGCGCGACCGAGATCGTCGTGATCTTCGGGATGCGCTTGGCCGGCGGCAGTGGCACGGAATCCGTGATGACGACCTCGCGCAGCACGCTGTCGCGGATCCGTTCGATCGCTGGGTCGCTCAGCACGCCGTGCGTGGCACAGGCGTACATCTCGGTGACGCCCTCGCGCTCGAGCGCGCGGACGATCTCGACAAGCGTGCCGGCCGTGTCGATCTCGTCGTCGACGATGATCGCGCGCTTGCCCGCGAACCTCGCCGATGACGTTCATCAGCTCGGCCCGGTCGAGGTTGCCGATACGCCGCTTCTCGATGATCGCCAGCGGCGCGTCGAGCAGCCTCAGCGAAGGCCCGGGCCCGCTTGGCGAACCCGAGGTCGGTCACGACGACCGCATCCTCGAGGCCGCTTGTGGATGAAGTAGCTCGACAGCATGTGGACGGCGGTCAGCTCGTCGACGGGGATGTTGAAGAAGCCCTGGATCTGGCCCTGGTGGAGGTCCATCGACAGCACGCGGTCCGCGCCCGCCACCGTGATCATGTCGGCGATGAGCCGCGCGGTGATCGGGCACGCGCGGCTGGTCCTTCTTGTCCGACCGGCCGTACGCGTAGAACGGGATCACCGCGGTGATCCGTCCCGCCGATGCCCGCTTGAACGCGTCGATCATGATCAGCAGCTCCATGATCGACTGGTTGACCGGGTGCGACGTCGGCTGGACGAGGAAGACGTCCTTCTCACGGACGTTGTCGAGGATCTTGACGAAGATGTTCTCGTTCGCGAACTGGAAGACCTCGGCCTTCCCGCACTCCATCCCGAGATAGCGCGCGATCTTGCGCGCCAGCTCCGGGTTGGCGTTGCCGTGGTAGATCTCGAACTGGTCCGCGTACAAGGGCGCCGCCTCCCGCTGGCCGTAGACCGTCACACCGCCGCCGTCCGGGCCGGCCTGACCGGGGCCGTCCGTCGCCGGGGCGTCATCGTCGCCCATGCCGTCGCGGTCCGCAAGTCCGGGCCGGAAGGCGGCGATCGCCGCCACGCGGTCGCCCTCGGCGAGGCGCATCACGATGACCCCGCGAGCGCTGGACGAATAGCGGTTGATCGTGTTCGTCTCGGTGCGGATCACCTGCCCGCCCTCGGAGATGAGGACGAGCTCCTCGTCCTCCTCGGTCACCTGCTGGACGGCGGCCACGAGGCCCGTCTTGCGGCCCTCGAGCGCGATCAGGCGCACGCCCTGGCCACCGCGGTGCTTCCGCCGGAAGTCGCCGATCGGCGACGCGCTTGCCGTAGCCCGTCTCGGTGAGCACGAGCAGGTCGGCATCGGGTTCGACCACGCTCATCGCGACGACGCTGTCGCCCTCACGCTTGAGCAGCCGGATGCCGATGACGCCGGCCGCGTCGCGGCCCATCGGCCGGACCTCGTCCTCCTCGAAGCGCGCGAGCATGCCCTGGGCCGTCGCAAGGATGATGTCGTCGCTGCCGCTCGACACCCCGACCCACGCGAGCTCGTCGTCGGCGTTGATCGTGATCGCGCGGATCCCCGTCGACCGGACGCGCTCGAACTGCTCGAGCGGCGTCTTCTTGATGATCCCCTTGCGGGTGGCCATGACGAGGAAGTGCCCTGGCTCGAAGTTCGGCAGCACGATCGTCGCGACCGGGACTTCGCCGGAATCCACCTGGACGCCCGGCAGGTTGATGATCGGCATCCCCTTCGCCTGACGCGAGGCATCGGGGATGGCGTGCACCTTGGCACTGAACACGCGTCCGCGGTTCGTGAAGAACAGGGCCCAGTCGTGGGTGTTGGCGACGAGCAGGTGCTCGACCGCGTCCTCCTCGCGGGTGACGTGGCCGATGATCCCCTTGCCGCCGCGGTGCTGGCGGCGGTAGGTCGCGACCGGCTGGCGCTTGATGTAGCCGCGACCCGAGATCGTGACGACGACGTCCTCGTCGGCGATGAGGTCCTCGTCGGTCATCTCGCGACTCGCGTCGTCAGCGACCCGCGTCCGCCGTTCGCCGGCGTACTTGCGCTTCAGCTCGCTGAGCTCGTCCTTGATGATCCGAAGGACGCGGGTCGGGTTGGCGAGGATGTCCTCGAGCTCCGCGATGAGCTGGATGACCTCGAGGTACTCGTCCTCGATCTTCTTGCGCTCGAGGGCTGCGAGGCGGGCGAGCCGCATGTCGAGGATCGCCTGCGCCTGGAGCTCGGACAGGTCGAACCGCGTCATCAGGTTCTCGCGCGCCGTATCGACGTCATTCGACTCGCGGATCGTCTTGATGACCGCGTCGAGGTTGTCGAGCGCGATCTTGAGGCCCTCGAGGATGTGGGCCCGCGCTCGCGCCTTGCCGAGGTCGAACTCCGTCCGGCGACGGACGATGTCCTTGCGGTGGTCGATGTAGTGCTCGAGGACGCTCCGGAGCGGGAGGGTCTGCGGCTGGCCGTCGACCAGCGCGAGCATGTTCATGTTGAACGCGAGCTGCATCGGGGTGTGCTTGAACAGGTTGTTCAGCACCTTGTGCGGGTTCGCGTCGCGCTTGATCTCGATGTAGATGCGCATCCCGTCGCGATCGGACTCGTCGCGCAGGTCGGCGATGCCGTCGACCTTCTTGTCCTTGACGAGGTCGGCCATCTTCTCGAGCAGCGCCGCCTTGTTCACCTGGTACGGCAGCTCATTGACGATGATCGCGGTCCGGTCGCCGCGCACCTCCTCGAAGGCGACCTGCGCGCGCATGACGACGCGGCCGCGACCGTGGGCGTACATCTGGCGGATCGCGTCGACGGTCTCCCACTCGCCGGTGAGGATGTTGCGCTGCTTCTCGTAGCGGAAGATCGTGCCGCCGGTCGGGAAGTCGGGTCCGAGGACGTACTTGCAGAGGTCGTCCGAGGTGAGCTCCGGATCGTCGATCAGGGCGATCGTCGCATCCGCGATCTCGCCGAGGTGGTGCGGCGGGATGTTCGTCGCCATGCCGACCGCGATGCCGGACGACCCGTTGACGAGGAGGTTCGGCAGCTTGGCCGGTAGCACCGACGGCTGCTTCTGGGTCGCGTCGTAGTTGTCGACGAAGTCGACCGTCTCCTTGTCGATGTCGGCGAGCATCTCGGAGGCGATCGCCGTCAGCCGCGCCTCCGTGTAGCGCATCGCGGCGGCGCCGTCGCCGTCGACACTGCCGAAGTTGCCCTGCCCATCGACGAGCGGGTAGCGCATCGAGAAGTCCTGGGCCAGGCGCACGAGCGCGTCGTACAGCGCGACGTCGCCGTGCGGGTGGTACTTGCCCATCACCTCGCCGACGATGGCCGCGCACTTGCGGTACGAGCTCGTGGACGAGAGCCCCATCTCGCCCATCGTGTAGAGGATCCGGCGGTGGACCGGCTTGAGCCCGTCGCGCACGTCAGGCAGCGCCCGCGAGACGATCACGCTCATCGCGTAATCGAGGTACGAGTCGCGCATCTCGTCCTCGATACGGATCGCGCGGATGTCGCCCAGGTCTTCTGTCACGGTCGGTGGCTCCTCGTCAGGTCAGCTTCAGGTCAGCGGGGGTTCGGGGTGGGCGCGCGGATCGGGCAGGCCACCGAAACGGGCGGCCAGTTCCGCCGCGGTGGACGTCGATGGGGCGCCCGGTCGACGGCGGATGCCCGCGAGTCGGGTCCTGAGGTCGTCGGCGTCATGCGGATCGAGCTTTGAAAGGGCGTCGCGTATGACCCACGCCCGATGTCCGTCATCCGTCGCGACGGCGCGATCGGTCTCCTCGCGTAGCGCGGCGGTCGTCTGCGCGCCGTCGACCTGCGCCAGCGAGCGGTACGCCCAGGCGAGCGCCTTCTGGACGTCCGGCTCCGCATCGCCGATGAGTTGACCGAGCAGCGGCAGGGCACGATCGACGACCTCGGGGCCGCGGCCGGTCCGACGATTCCCATGGGTCATCGTGGCGATCGTCGACGCGACGAGGCGGCGTTCCCAGCGCGATGGTGAGAAGACGAGCTGCTCGAGCTCGGCCCATCGGTACGCCTCCGCGGCGATCCCTACGCCGTACGGGTGCGCCAGGTCGTCGACCGTGATCCAGTCGGCCGCCTCGCGCGCGCCGCGGCGCAGGAGCTGCCACGTGCGTTCGGGGTCCTCGGCGAGGGTCCGCTCGAGGAGGGCGAATGCGAACCACCGCGCTTCGAGGTAGTCCTCACGGAACAGGCGGTCGGCAAGGAACAGGAGCGAGCTCGGCCGGTCGTGGCGCGTCGCCTGGCGGAAGGTGCGGGTCACGGCGGCCAGCAGCGGCCAGCGGATGCCGAGCGTGGCACCGAGTCCGGGAGCGACGGTCTGCTGGCCCTCGTGGTACTCGGGATCGGCAAGACGTTCCAGACCCGTCCGCAGCGTTACCGCGAACTCGTCGGGGTCGTTGATCGAGTCCGCTAGCGACGTTCCGAGCGCTTCAGCGGCCGGCTTGTGATCGGCGACGAAGGCGACGGCACGAGCGGTGACCGGACTGGCCGTGGGGGCGTCGAGGGTCGGTGTCATCACCGACCGTCCGCCGGCTCGGGCGTAGCGCCATCGTCGAGTGGGCGCCAGCCGTACCGAGCGCGGAGTTCCTGCTTGCGCCTCTCGTCGGCGGCCATGTACACACCCACCGCCGTCGCAAGGACCTCGCCGGTCTCGGCGTCGATGACGCGGGCCTGGGTATCGACGATGCGGCGGCGGGAGCGCGTGATCCAGCCCTCGGCTCGGATCGTCTGACCGACGCTGATCGGCTGCTTGAAGTCGATCGACAGACGCGCGGTCACGCCCCAGTTGTCTTCGCCGACCAGCGCCCAGGCCATCACCTCGTCGAGGATCGTCGCGATGATCCCGCCGTGCGCGATCCCATCCCAGCCCTGGAAGCGCGGCTTCGTAGGTCAGCTCCACCCACGACCGGCCACGCTCGACGTGGAGGTCGAGGTGCAGACCGTGCGCGTTGAGCGTCCCGCAGGCGAAGCAGTGATGCGGGGAGATCTGGAACCTCGGGACACCGGGGACATCGATGACCCGGGCCTCAGACGTCAAGGTTCTGCACCTTGCGCGCTTCGGTCTTGATGAAGTCCTTGCGGGGCCCGACCTTCTCGCCCATGAGCATCGTGAAGATCTCGTCGGCGAGCGCGGCGTTCTCGGAGTCGACGCGCAAGAGCGTTCGCGTCTCGGGGTTCATCGTGGTCTCCCACAGCTGCTCGGCGTTCATCTCGCCGAGTCCCTTGAACCGCTGGACGGTGATGTTCTTGACGTTGAGCTCCTTGACGATCCGGTCGCGTTCCTTCTCGGACTGGGCGTACTTGGTCACCTTGCCGGTCGACACGCGGTACAGCGGCGGCTGCGCGATGTAGAGGTAGCCGGCCTCGACCACCTCCGGCATGTGTCGATAGAAGAAGGTCAGGAGGAGCGTCCGGATGTGCGCGCCATCCACGTCGGCGTCGCTCATGAGGATGATCCGGTGGTAGCGGATCTTGGCGACGTCGAAGCCTTCGCCGATCCCGGCGCCGAGAGCGATGATCAGCGGCCGGATCTTGTCGCTCGAGAGCACCTTGTCGAGGCGTGCCTTCTCGACGTTCAGCATCTTCCCGAACATCGGCAGGATCGCCTGGAAGCGACGATCCCTGCCGGCCTTGGCCGAGCCGCCGGCGGAGTCGCCCTCGACGATGAACAGCTCGCTTCGGGCCGGGTCGCGCTCCTGGCAGTCCGCGAGCTTGCCGGGCAGCGACAGACCCTCGAGCGCGCCCTTGCGTAGCACGAGGTCGCGGGCCTTGCGCGCCGCTTCGCGGGCGCGTGCCGCCGTGAGGCATTTCTCGATGATGCGTCGGCCGTCGGCCGGGTTCTCGTCAAGGTACTGGCCGATCGCCTCGCCCACCGCGGTCTGGACCTGGCCCTTGACCTCGGCGTTACCGAGCTTGGCCTTGGTCTGACCCTCGAACTGCGGGTCGGTCAGCTTGACGCTGATGACCGCCGTCAGGCCCTCGCGGACGTCGTCGCCGGACAGGTTGCCATCACTGTCCTTCAACGTCCCGGAGCGGCGGGCCCAATCGTTGAGGGAGCTCGTGAGCGCCGCGCGGAAGCCGGTGACGTGCGTGCCGCCGTCGACGGTGTTGATGTTGTTCGCGAACGCCAGGACGTTCTCGGTGTACGAATCGTTGTACTGGAGCGCGACCTCGACCGCGGTGGAGCCTTCCTTCCGCTCGACGTAGATCGGCCGGTCGTGGAGACCCTCCTTGTTCCGGTTGAGATGGCGTACGAAGGATTCGAGGCCGCCCTCGAAGTAGAACGAGCGCTCGCGATCGACTCGCTCATCGATCAGCGTGATCCACACACCCTTGGTCAGGTAGGCGGATTCACGCAGCCGTTCGCTGATGACCTCGAACGAGTACTCGATGGTCGAGAACATCGTCGGATCGGCACGGAAGATCGTCGTGGTACCGCGACGATCACCCTGCGGCCCTAGCTTCTTGACCGCGGCCTTCGGCTTCCCGCGTTCGTATTCCTGCATCCAGACCGATCCGTCGCGCGCGGATTCGACGCGCATCCATTCGGACAGCGCGTTGACCACGCTGACACCGACGCCGTGCAGGCCGCCGGAGACCTTGTACCCTCCGCCGCCGAACTTGCCGCCGGCGTGGAGCACGGTATGCACGACCTCGAGGGCGTCCTTCCCGGTCGAGTGCTTGCCGACCGGGACGCCGCGTCCGTCGTCCTGGACGATGACCGTCGCATCCGTCTTGATGGTCACGTGGATCGTCGTGGCGTGACCGGCCATCGCCTCGTCGATCGAATTGTCGACGACCTCCCACACGAGATGATGGAGGCCACGCTCATCCGTCGACCCGATGTACATGCCCGGCCTGCGCCGGACAGCCTCGAGCCCTTCGAGGACCTGGATGCTGGCGGCGGTGTAATCAGCGCCTGCGCCGCGCGCCTTTCGGCCGCGCCCGTTCGTGCTCACAGGCGGATCCTTCGCCGCTTCCTCGGTCACGCGGTCCCTCCTGTCAAACGGTCATACAGCCGACCGAGCTCTTCATCGCTGTAGTACTCGATCACGATCCGCCCGCCTCGCCGGGACCGAGCGAGGCTCACCTTGGTCCCGAGGGATCGTCTGAGGTCTTCCTCGATCCGCTCGAGGTCGGGATCGGCCGCGCGGGCCTCTTCCGGTCGCTCGCCGGTCGCCGACGCCTTCGGTTCACGTAGACGCCGAACGAGCTCCTCGGTCTGGCGGACGGACAACTCCTGTTCGATGACGGCGCCCAGGACGTGGTCCTGGTGCTCCGGCGACAACCCGCCGAGCGCTCGGCCGTGCCCCTCGGTGATGTTTCCGTCGGCGATCGCGGCCTGGACGACCGGCGCCAGATCGAGCAGACGCAGCGTGTTGGCGACCGTCGACCGGGCACGACCCACGCGTCCAGCGATGGCTTCATGTGTCAAGCCGAAGTCGTCGATCAGGCGGCGGAAGCCATGTGCGGACTCGATCGGGTCGAGATCCTCCCGCTGGAGGTTCTCGATGAGCGCCAGCTCGAGGCGCTCACGGTCGTCGAGGTGACGGACGACAGCCGGGATCCTGTCGAGACCGGCCGCGATGGCGGCGCGAACCCGTCGCTCCCCGGCGATCAGCTGATACCCATCGAGCGTCTCGGCGACGAGGACCGGCTGAAGCACGCCGTGTTCTCGGATGCTCGCCGTCAAGGTCGCCATCTCGGCATCGCTGAACCGGCGTCGAGGCTGATCAGGGTTCGGACGGATGCTCGCGATCGGGAGGTCGCTCGCCGTCGCGCGCGTCTCGCTGCGCTGTGGGATGAGCGCGGCCAGCCCTCGGCCGAGGCCCTGGGCGCGTTCGGGTCGAACGGTCACGAGAGCACGACCTCCGGTTCAGGCTGGGCGGTGAAGGTGGCGAATCCGGGCCGCTGGTTCCGGACGAGGCGGTCCCGGAACTCCTCGGCGAGAGCCGCATATGCCCGACCACCTTTGGAATCGGGCGCATACGACGCGATCGACAACCCGTGGCTCGGCGCCTCGGAGAGGCGGACGCTCCGCGGGATGATGGTTCTGTAGACCGACCCATCGAGGTGCCGCCGCGCCTCCGCCTCGACCTGCGACGACAGGTTCGTGCGCTTATCCGCCATCGTCATGATCACGCCGTCGATCGCCAGGCGAGGGTTCAGGTGATCACGAACGAGGTCGATCGTTGCCAGCAACTGGGTAAGACCCTCCAGGGCGTAATACTCCGATTGGAGCGGGATCAGGACCGCATCGGCCGCGGTCAGTGCGTTGACGGTGAGGAGCCCGAGCGAAGGCGGGCAATCGATGAAGATGACGTCGTAGCGATCCGCGAACCCTGCGAGCGCGTCGCGGAGCCGGCGTTCCCGCCCTGCCGAGCCTGCCAGCTCGACCTCGGCACCCGCGAGCGCGATCGCAGACGGGATGACGTCGACGCCCGGTGAGCTGCACTGAACGACGAGTTCGGCCAGATCGACACCGTCGAGCAGGCCGTCATATGTCGATCGCTCGATGGCCGCGCGGTCGATGCCAAGCCCGCTCGTGGCGTTCCCTTGGGGGTCGAGATCGATCAGGAGGACGCGGTCGCCGGAGATGGCGAGAAGGCTCGCCAGATTCACGACCGTCGTGGTCTTGCCGACGCCGCCTTTCTGGTTCGCGCAGGCGATCGTCCGCCCCACTCAGCGATCCGCTCGGACTGGATTCACGGAGACTGATTCTACCATCGACGGCCGGTTCACCTCGGTACCACTCGCTCGGGCGCAGGGCGAACGATGCCCGAGGCTCGCTCATCAGGCGCTTATCGAGGTCTTACCCCGGACAAGCAGTCTGTTTCACGTGAAACACGGCGGTCTGGTGCGGCCGTTTCTGGTCAAGGACCTCCGCAGCCCGGCATCAGGCGCACCCCTGTTTCACGTGAAACACCGTCGTCGCAGACCGTTCTGCCCTGCGAAGGCGCGGCTCGATCCGCGCTCCGTTGCCCGTTCTGGAGGTCCGTGGGATACTCCGCCGAGACGTCGCCGCCGTACTGGTCGCGATCAACGAGCCGGGCAGGTGGGCGCGGGACCTTTTCTGGCCGCTCCGCCGAGGAAACGACCCGTCCGATGACCCTGCTACTCGCTGCGGTCGGCGCTGTGGTGACGGCCCTCATCGAACTCACCGTCGTCCCATACCTCAGGATCGGCTCGGCTCATCCCCACCCGGTGCTCGTACTGGCGGTCATCGTCACGATCGCCATCGGCGTCGAAGCCGGCCTGGTCTGGGCATTCGTCGGAGGCCTCGCGCTTGACGTACTCGCACAACGACCCCTCGGCTCGACGGCCTTCGCTCTCCTGTTGTGCGTCGGCGCGACCGCGATCCTGTCCCGGGGGCTCGCGCACCTTCGGCCGATCGTCCCGATCGTGGCGGTCTTTCTCGCCAGCCTCGCCTATTCGATGATCCTGTACGTGCTCTTCGGTGCTCTTGACGTGCCGCCCGCGACGACCGATCCCCTGGGGGCGGTATTGCCGAGTGCCGTGTACGACGGCATCCTCGGGGTGATCATCGGACCACTGACGATCGCGGTACATGACCGACGCCTCGAGCAAGAGCGGGTCGACTGGTGAACACCTACCTCGACGGCAAGCCGCTGTCGACGCGCCGCTTCTCGCGGTACCTCGTATTCGGCCTGGTCGTCGTTCTCGCGGTGGGCACGCTGTCCGCGCGACTGTTCTACCTCCAGATCACGAACGGCACCGAATACACGGCGATCTCGAACCGCCAGCGGACGGTCGACGAGCCCATCCCGGCGCCACGCGGGTATATCTACGACCGGAGCGGCCGTCTCCTCGTCAAGAACGTGCCCACGTTCGCGGTCAAGATCCGTCCTGCAGATCTGCCGGACGACCGGCGCGATGAGGTCGTCGCCCGCCTGGCTGCCCTGCTTCGGACGGACCCGGCCGAGATCAACAGCACGATCGACGGCAACCCTGGATCGGCGTTCGACCTCGTGCGCGTCGCGCAGGACGTCGACAAGCGCACGGCCCAACTCATTTCCGAGGCAGGCTTCGACCTGCCGGGAGTCGACGTGGCGGTCGAGGCGCGCCGTCAGTACACCGACGGGCCATTGATGTCGCAGATCCTCGGCTATACCGGTCCGGTCTCCGCGGAGCAGCTACCCGACCTGCGCGATAAGGGCTACCAGCCTGATGACCTCCTCGGTAAGGCGGGGCTGGAGGCCGAGTACGAGACCGCGTTGCGTGGGACGTACGGAGTCCAAACGGTCGCGCGCGACAAGACCGGTCGTCGAACGCAGGTACTCCAGACGGTCAAGGAGGCTGTCCCGGGTGCGTCCTTGCGCCTGACGATCGACAGCTCGACGCAGCGCGAGGCGCAGAAGGCGCTCAGGTGGGCCATGGACAAGGTCGGCATGACCCGTGGCGTCGTGATCGCCATGAACCCGCAGACAGGCGAGATCCTCGCGATGGTCAGCCTGCCGACGTACGACAACAACAAGTTCGCGCGAGGGATCAGTCAGACCGAATACAAGAAGCTGCTTCAGAACAAGGACAAGCCGCTTCTCAACCACGCCATCCAGGCGCATTACGCGCCGGGTTCGACGTACAAGCTCGTGACCGGGACCGGCGCGCTTGCCGACGGCGACATCAGCGAGTCGACCCGGGTCCTCACGAAGCCCTTCCTGACGCTCGGCGAGACGAAGTTCTACGAGTGGAACCACCGTGGCTGGGGCCCGTGCGACATCTACTGCGGTTTCGGTCACTCGAGTGACACGTTCTTCTACCAGCTCGCCGGGATGCTCGGGATCGATCGCCTCGCGTACTGGGCGCGGCAATACGGTTTCGGCCAGAGGACGGGGGTCGATCTACCGGGCGAGGTCGGCGGCATCGTTCCCGACAATGCCTGGAAGCAGGAAGCCCTCGGCGCGCAGATCTTTCCTGGTGAGACGTACCAGGCGGGTATCGGCCAGGGCTACGACGCCGTCACCCCGCTCCAGCTCATCAACGCGTACTCCGCGCTCGCCAACGGCGGCACGCTCTATCAGCCTCAGATCGTGCGCGAGGTCGTCGGCCCCGACGGGAAGGTCGTCCGACCCTTCTCCCGGAAGGTCCTTCACAAGCTCAAGGCGAAGCCAGCCGTGCTTCGCGTGATGCGCGAGGCGGCTCGTTCGACCGTGACGCTCCGGCACACCTACAACCTGGTCGACCTGCCGATCAAGATCGCCGGGAAGTCCGGCACTGCCGAGTTCGGGACACCGGACGCGCAGGGTCGCCTGCCCTACTCGTCGTTCTTCGTCGGCTTCACCCCAAAGGACCCCCGGAACGGCTCGTTCGAGAACCATGACTCCCGATTGATCGTCATGGCCTTCGCCTACGACTCGCGCACCAAGGGGAATGCGGCGACCGAGATCGTCAAGTACTTCTTCCAGCTCCACTACGGGATCGATAAGGATTACCGTCTCCCCGAGAATCTCCAGCGAACGAACTTCTACTCGAACGACTGATGGGCGTCATCCGAGCCGAGCCAGCGCGCGTCACCGATTGGGCCGCGAAGTCCGTCGGGGCGGCGTGGCGCGCCTTCGACCTGCAGCTCCTCGTCTACGCGGGGCTGTTGGTCGCGACCGGTCTCGTGATGGCGTACACGAACAGCGTCGAGAACGGCTCGACGCCACTCGAAGCCGGAACGACGTTCACGCGAGGCCTGATGTGGGCCGGCATCGCGGCGGTCACCTTCATCCTCGCCACGGCCTTCGATTATCGATGGCTCAGGACGCTGTCGTGGCCGGTCTATGCGCTGCAGCTTGGGCTGCTCCTGCTCACGCTCGCCATCGGCGACGGCATCGGCAACTCCGCGCGCTGGATCACCGTAGGTCCGCTCACGTTCCAGTTCAGCGAGCTCGCCAAGATCCTCATGATCATCGTGCTCGCGAACTGGCTGGCGGGCCGAGGCCGCCGGCTCGATTCGATCACCACGATCCTCGGCGCCGGCCTCCTCGTCGCGCCGCCGCTGGCCCTGGTGATGCTCCAGCCGGACCTGGGGACGTCTCTCGTGTTCGGGGCGATCCTCATCGGGATGTTGTGGATGTCGGGCACGAGCCTCAAGTGGCTCGGCGCGATGGCCGCAGCCGTGATCGCGATGGTCCCGATCGCGTGGACATATCTCCTGCGCGACTATCAGAAGGAGCGCCTGACCTCGTTCCTCAACCCGAAACCGGACATCACCGACTCCGGCTACCAGCTGTACCAGTCGCAGATCGCGGTCGGGTCCGGGGGCTGGTTCGGCCGGGGTCTGACGAACGGCACCCAGGCGCAAGGCGACTTCCTTCCGGTCCAATCCACCGACTTCGTGTTCTCGGTGCTGGCGGAGGAGCTCGGCTTCATCGGCGCGATGGTGCTGTTCCTCCTGTTCGTGCTGTTGCTGTGGCGGGTGCTCATGGCCGGCTGGCGCTCTCGCGACCCGTTCGGGACGCTCTTCTCGGCCGGGATCGCGTCGCTGGTGCTCTTCCAGCTGTTCGTGAACGTCGGGATGGTGATGGGCATCATGCCGATCACGGGGATCCCGCTGCCCTTCGTCACCCACGGTGGCGCGTCGCTCGTGAGCATCGCGATCGGGCTCGGCATCCTGCAAAGCATCAACATCCGCCAGACCCGGGCTGAGTGGTAAGCGTCGGCGCTCGCGCCGCCTTCGATACGCCCGACTGAGGGGCCACCGCCCTCCGCCCCTCAGCGCCGACGGAACAGCCCTCGACGATCCGCAGACTCGGCGGCGGCACTCAGGCGCCGCCCGGCGCTCCGCAGGATCGCGTCGATCTCGTCGCGATACGGGCGTCCGATCGGCATCCGGTCCAGCCATTCGATGTATTCCAGATCGCGCCGGCGCGATCTCGCCCAGCGACCAACCCGCGTATCGCCCGAACGTCACGACGCTCCCGGACGGATCCCCGGGCGGTGGGCCCGCTGCGCCCTCCCCATCGGGCCGATGCATCGATGGGTCGTAGCCGCCGCCCATCGATGAGCGCCCGCTCGTCCAGTCACGCGATACGGTCTCGGGCGGTCTGGGCCCCGACGAGCTGTCGGCGGGCGGGCGGGTCGCGGCCGGTGGCTCATCGGAAGCGCGCCGGCTGAGTGCCTCGCGAAGGGCGCGATCGCGGTCGAATGCCGCTCGTCGTGAAGGGTCACCGATCTGCTCCCAGGCCGCGTTGAGCGCCGTCATCCTGGCGGCTGCCCGGGGATCGCTCCCGCCGCTCGCGTCCGGGTGGTACTTGCGCGCGAGCCGTCGATACGCCGCGGCGATGACCTCGTCCTCGGCCTCCGGATCGACCTGGAGGGTCTTGTAGGGATCGGCCATTGGATCGGTCACGGCGTCGAATGGCTCGGGACACCTGGGTCGATCTCGAGGCCGAGCCCATCGATGGACGCCGCGAGGGCCTCAGGCTCATCGGGACTGAGACGCCGGAAGAGGTATCGACCGACGTCGCGCATCGCCGCGGTCACAGGCAGGGCGAGGATCGCGCCGAGCAGCCCCGCGAGCGAGCCGCCGATGACGATCGCCGCGATGACGAGCGCTGGGTGGAGCTCGATGGCGTCACCCTGGATCTTGGGCACGAGAAGGTTGTTCTCGACCTGCTGGACGATCAGGTACAGCGCGAAGGCCGCGATGACCGCCTCGACGCCGGCGGTCGCCGCAAGGAGGACAGCTGGGATCGCCGAGATGATCGGTCCGATGATCGGGACCAGCTCCAGGATCCCTGCGGTCACGGACAGCAGGATCGCGTAGCGTCCGAAGACCGGGTCCACCGTGGCGCTCAGGATCAACAGCCCGATGAAGGTGAACACGCCGACCGTCACGCCGAGGATCAGCTGGGCGCGTACCCACTGGCCGAATACCTGGCGGACGATGCGCAGGGTCGCCCATACATCGAAGCGCCAGGCGGCTGGCAGGCTCCTGTCGAACTGGCGCGTCAGCGTGACGCGGTCCTTGAGGACGTAGAAGACCCAGACCGGCAGGATCACGTACGCGAACAGGCCGCCGACGATGCTGGTCACTCCGGTCAGCACCGGGATGAGATCGGTCGGGTCGAAGGTCGACCCACCGCCCGGTCCACCCTGGGTGATCGAAGCGATCATCGATCCGATCCACTGCCGGATCGAGTCAGGGATCGCGAGGCGGTCGTAGATCTGCGACACGCGATCGGCCTGCTCCTGGAGCTGCTGCGCGAGCGCGGGCAGGTCCCGCAGCAGCCGGACGATCTCGTCGATGAGGGGCGTCAACGTCAGGTTGAGGAATTCGAGGAAGAGCAGCACCGCCACGATGTACACGACGATGATCGCGACGCTCCGGCGCATCCCACGACGAGCCAGCCAGCGGACCGGCGGGTCCAGCAGATAGACGAGCAGCAACCCGAGCACGAAGGGCCGGACAGCATCCCGCGCCATCCACAGCAGCACCCCGATGAGGACCGCCGCGCCGATGAGTACGGCGACACGCGGCGACACCGGAACGAGTCGAGGGTGGTGGCGGTAGGACGCGGCGTCGACGAACGGGGGAGGGGGGAGCGCGGCGACCCACTCAGGCGGCGGGGCGGTGGCCGCCCGCTCGGGCTCGTCCATCGTTCGGGCAGACTAGCAGACGTGTCGGAGCTTCCGGATGCGGCCGCCGAGCCCCGCCAGCGTTGGCGTCTCGTCGTCGCCCGGGAGCTGGCTGCGTCGCAGATGACCCAGCGCGACGTGGCGGCTGCCTGGACGGCGGCGCTTGCGGACGCTGGCCTGCCGCTCGTCGAGGGCGGGGCCGTGCGTGGCCGGTCGCGACTCAGCTTCGGTGCGCCGCTCCCCGTCGGGATGGCCGCGGAACGCGAACTGATCGACGTCGTCCTGACGGAACGGTGGCCGTCGTGGCGCGTGCGCGAGGCGCTCGCGCATCACATGCCTGACGGCTGGCGGCTGATCGATGCATTCGATGTCTGGCTGGGCGGGCCACCGCTTGCCGGTCGCGTCGTCGCGGCCGACTACCGGATCGAGCTCGCCGGAGCACCCGACGCCTCGGTGCTCGGTGCCGCGGCGACCGATCTGATGGCCGCCACATCGATCTCGCGCGAACGGGTCAAGGGCGGATCCACCGTCACCTACGACCTGCGTCCGCTCGTGACCTCGATCGCGATCCGGCCTGGACCGCCGGTCCTGGTGCGCACGCGCACGCGCTTCGACCCGGAGCTCGGCACCGGGCGGCCCGAGGAGGTCGTCGGCGCACTCGGTGACCGACTCGATCGTGCGCTGGAGATCGCCGCCATCGTGCGCGAGCAGCTCCTGCTGGCCGCGGACGCGGATCTGTAGAGGTCCGGCGCGACCGCCTGCCGAGGCCGCCGGGTCGCGTGGCTCGTTCGATTGACCGTAACGCCCGTTCAGCCGTACACTCCACCGTCCGCGTCGCGGTCCATGCCCGACGTCACCCCATGTCCGACAGCCCGATCGCCCCGCGCATCTGTCGCCGTCGTCAACACATCCTGAGGATCCATGTACGCAGTCATCGAGACCGGCGGGAAGCAGTACCGCGTGGAAGTCGGCACCGAACTCGAAGTCGAGCTGCTCGACGCTGAGCCCGGCAAGACCATCACGGTCGGGCGTGTCCTGCTGGTCGCCGACGGCGACGACGCGTCGATCGGCCGGCCCGTCGTGGACGGCGCAGCGGTCAGCGCTGAAGTCGTTCGCCAGGGCCGCGGCGAGAAGGTCATCTCGTTCAAGTACCGACCAAAGGCGCGACGGCGGGTCAAGAAGGGCCATCGGCAGGAGCTGACGGTCCTTCGGATCTCGGACATCACCCTCAACGGCAAGAGCGCGGCGAAGACCGTGGCCAAGGCTGAGACCGAGGCCAGGGGCGAACGCGCACGACTCGAGGAGGCCGCTGCCGCGCAGGCAGCAAAGGATGCCGAGCTCGCCGCCAAGCTCGCGGCGCAGTCGAAGGCTCCCGCGAAGAAGTCGGACGCGACAGCTTCCGGCGCGAAGCCGGCCGAGTCGAAGCCTAGGTCCGAGGCGAAGGCCGAGCCCAAGGCGGACGCGAAGGCGCCCGACGCCAAGCCGGCTTCGAAGGCGCCGACCAAGGGTGCCGCCGAGACCAAGGTCGAGGCGAAGGCCAAGACCGCGGCCCCGAAGGCTGCGACCGCCAAGAAGACCACCACACGGGCCAAGGCGTCCGACGCGGATGCGTCGACCGCCAAGCCCGCAGCGAAGAAGACCCCCGCCAAGCCGCGGGCGACCAAGAAGGACGAGTAAGCCATGGCTCACAAGAAGGCCGGCGGCAGCGTCAAGAACGGCCGGGACAGCGTCGGCCAGCGACTCGGCGTCAAGGCGAGCGACGGCCAGACGGTCACGGCGGGATCGATCATCGTGCGGCAGCGCGGCATGACGTTCTCCTCGGGCCCGGGCACCGGACTCGGCAAGGACTACACCGTGTTCGCGACCGTCGATGGAACCGTCAAGTTCGAGCACAGCACCAAGAGCAAGAAGCGCATCCGGGTCGAGGCGGCTGAGACCGCTTCGACGACCGCCTAGCCATCCGGGCAGGCGAACCGGACTAGCCGGCGATCACCGGCGGGGCGATGGCCCTGCACGGAAGACGTCGGAGGAGAGAGCACCCGTGAAGCCGGATATCCACCCCAAGTACTACGAAGCGAAGGTCCACTGCGGCTCATGCGGTCGCGAGTGGACGGTCGGGTCGACCCGACCCGAGCTGCGCGTCGACGTGTGCAGCAACTGTCACCCGTTCTTCACGGGCACCCAGAACATCATCGACACGGCCGGCCAGGTCGAGCGGTTCCAGAAGCGCCTGGAGCGCCAGCTCCGCAGCTAGCCGGGCGACGTGTCCTTGACGACCGATCAACGGCCGGCCGACGGGCCGGCCGTTCGGATTCCCGGACACGGTACGGTCGTCCCGAAGTCACGGCCATCCATCGCCGGTAGACTTCTCTCGATGTCAGCGAATCCGGCGCCGCTGGCGGCGGACGGCGCGCCCCGCAGCGGCACGCCTACCTTCGCCTACGGAGGACAGGCCCTCATGGAGGGCGTCCTCATGCGCGGTCGCAACGCGATCGCGGTCGCCCTGCGCCATCCGGATGGGCGGATCGTGACTGCGACCGAGCAGCTGGACTCGCGTGTCCATACCGCGCCGATGGGGAAGTGGCCCTTCGTTCGGGGGCTGGTCGTCCTGTACGAGACGCTCGTCATCGGGACGCGCTGGCTCGTGCGCAGCGCGAACGTCCAGGCCGAGGAGGACGACGTCGAGCTCGGCAAGGGGACGATCGCGATCACCCTGCTGGTCACGTTCGGTGTCGCGATCGCGGTGTTCAGCCTCCTGCCACTGCTCATCTCCAGCGTGGCAACGTCGAGAGCGAACCAGGGCTGGCTGCAACCCGCCGTCGAAGGCGTCATCCAGGTCGCCCTGTTCCTGGCCTACCTGGCCTTCGTCTCGCGAACGCCCGACATCCACCGGGTCTTCCAGTACCACGGCGCGGAGCACATGACGATCCATGCGCTCGAAGCTGGCGACCCGCTCACGGTCGACGCGGTGCGCAAGTACCCGACCGCGCACCATCGCTGCGGAACGGAATTCCTCGTGATCCTCGTGCTGCTGTCGATCTTCGTCTTCTCGCTGATCGGGCGGCAACCGCCCCTCGTCATGATCCTTAGCCGGCTCGTCGGTATCCCGATCCTCGCGGCCGTCGGCTACGAGGTGCTGAAGATCGGCGCGAAGTTCCGGCGCTATCGCCTCATGCGGGCGATCATGTTCCCGGGCATCCTCGTCCAGAAGATCACGACCAAGCGACCGACCGACGACATGATCGAGGTCGCGATCTCCTCGATGGAGGAGGCCCTCACGGCCGACGGGAACCCGATCCCGGCCGGATCGACCATCTTCGATCGGGACCCCCTCAGGCTCCCATCCGGCGACACGCCCGTTCCGGCGACCGAACCGGTCGCTGCCGCGACGACTGACGAGCCGCCCGCGGTGCCATGACCGATCTCGACGCGAAGCTTGCCGAGATCGCCGCGCAATACGACGACCTCCAGTCAGACTTGGCACGCCCCGAGGTGACTGCCGACCCGAACGAGCTCCGCCGGCTCGGCCGTGAGCTCGCTCGCCTCGAGCCCACGGTCGCCGCGTTCAGGACGCTCACCGCGACGCGGGACGAGCTCTCCGGAGCCCGCGAGCTGCGCGACTCCAGTGACGGCGACGAGGACCTCCGACAGATGGCTCGCGACGAAGTCACCAGGCTTGAGGGCGACGAGTCCCGTCTGCTCGAGGATCTGCGCGTCCTGCTGCTCCCGCGTGACCCGAACGACGAGCGCGACGTGATCCTCGAGGTCCGCGCTGGCGCGGGTGGCGAGGAGGCAGCGCTGTTCGCCGCTGAACTGCTGCGCATGTATCTGCGCTATGCGGCGCGGCACAAGTTCGGCACGGAGGTCCTGAGTCTCAATGAGACCGGCATCGACGGGATCAAGGAAGCGATCGTGCAGGTCCGCGGCGACGGGGCCTACAGCCGGCTCAAGTTCGAAGGCGGCGTCCACCGAGTCCAGCGGATCCCGGCGACGGAGTCGAGCGGGCGCATCCACACGTCGACCGCCACGGTCGTCGTGATGCCCGAAGCCGACGAGGTCGAGATCGACATCGACGAGGACAAGGACCTGCGTATCGAGGTCAAGCGCTCGTCCGGCCCGGGCGGTCAGTCGGTCAACACGACCGACTCGGCCGTGCGGATCACGCACACTCCCAGCGGTCTGGTCGTCGAGATCCAGGACGAGAAGAGCCAGCACAAGAACAAGGCCAAGGCCATGTCCGTCCTCCGTTCCCGGCTGCTCGACCTCGAGATCCAGAAGCAACGTGCAGCCGAATCGGCGACGCGCCGCTCCATGGTTGGATCGGGCGACCGCAGCGACAAGGTCCGCACGTACAACTTCCCCCAGGACCGTATGACCGACCACCGGATCGGCAAGACCGTCCACAACCTCCCGGGTGTCATGGACGGCGACCTCGACGAGCTGATCGACGCATTGATCATGGCCGACCAGGCCGATCGCCTCGCCAACCTGATGGGTGCCGATGACGCAGCTTGAGACCGCGCGCGTGCGATATCTGCCCGCCCGCTCCGTGCCGATCGTCAAGGCGACCGACCTTGGGTCGGTCCAGGTCCTGAAGCACGGCAACCGATTCCTGCTCACCGACTCCTTCGGCGACATCCATCCGGACTCGCGTGGTCTCGGTCTGTACGACGGCGATACCCGCGTGCTGGCGTGCTCGGTGTTGCGCATCGGCGGGATCCGGCCCGTCCTGCTGCAGGCCTCGGTCGGCGCGAACTACCGGGGCGGGATCCAGATGACGAATCCCTCGGCCGACCGGAATCCCGAACAGAAGGTCCATCCGCTCGACGAGCTGGTCGGACGGACGCTGGGCATCAGCCGCGACCGGCTGCTTGGCGCGGAAGGCGTCGCCGAACGCGTCCGCATCGTCAACCACGCCGCGCGCGATGCCGAGGTCGCGCTCGACCTCGAGCTCGGGTGCGACGGCGCCGACATCTTCGAGGTGCGTGGCTATCGCCGACCCGGGCGAGGGCGACTGTTGCCCGTCGCGGTGACCGACGATCGCGTCACGTTCCGCTACGTCGGCGTCGACGGCGTCGAGCAGTTCACGCACGTCGCCTTCTCCGAACCTGCCGAGGTGATCGAACCGGTCGAACAGCCGCTGCCTGACGGGTCCGATTCGGGGGCCGCCGTCCGTCTCCGCTGGACGCTCCGGCTCGACCCGGGCTCGACGAAACACCTGAGCTGGACGATCTGGTGCACCGACCGACCAGCGCCTGCGGAGCCCGTCGACGAGCCGACCGGATCGTCGGATCACGAAGCGATGTTCCCGCCGGTGCCGCGTGTCTCGGCGGACGAAGGCGCCGCCGCCTATCACGCGTGGGAGCGTGGGACGACGTCGGTCGCGAGCGACCACGAGCTGTTCAACCTCGTGATCAAGCGGTCGGTGTCCGACCTGCGCCTGCTCGTCAACGAGGGTCCCGGGCCAGACGAGCGCTACGTGTCGGCTGGTGTCCCGTGGTTCGCGACCCTGTTCGGCCGCGACTCGATCATCTCGGCGTTCCAGGCCCTCGCCTTCCGGCCGCAGATCGCTGTCGAGATCCTGCAGGTCCTCGCGGACCACCAGGCGACGGAGGACGACCCGGCACGCGATGCCGAACCGGGCAAGATCCTCCACGAGCTACGGACCGGCGAGATGGCACGCTCCGGGGAGCTGCCGCACACGCCGTATTACGGCTCGGTCGACTCGACGCCGCTGTGGCTGATCCTGCTCGGCGCAACGTTCGACTGGACCGGCGACCGGGCGATGGTCGATCGGCTATGGCCGAATGCGCTCGCGGCGCTGGCATGGATCGACCGGTACGGCGACCGTGATGGCGACGGGTTCGTCGAGTACGAGCGCAGGACCGATCGCGGCCTGCTGAACCAGGGCTGGAAGGACTCGCACGACGCGATCCGCGACCGCGAGGGTCGGCACAGCGAGCCGCCGATCGCCCTCGCCGAGGTGCAGGGCTACGTCTACGACGCGAAGCGCCGGATGTCCCGACTGGCAGCGATGCGGGGTGAGACCGAGTTGTCGATGCGGCTCGATGCCGAGGCCGACCAGCTGGCGACGCGCTTCGAGCAGGCGTTCTGGATGGAGGAGCGCCGCTACTACGCGATGGCCCTTGACCGCGACAAGCATCAGGCCGACGCGATCGCGAGCAACGCGGGCCACTGCCTATGGTCCGGGATCGTGCTGCCCGACCGGGCGGGCGACGTCGTCGACCGTCTCCTGCGGCCCGAGATGTTCTCCGGATGGGGTGTGCGCACGTTCGCATCGGATCAGCCGGGCTACAACCCGATCGGCTACCACACTGGGACGGTCTGGCCGCACGACACGTCGCTGATCGCTGCCGGTTTCAAGCGCTACGGCTTCCACGATGCGACGAACCGCCTGGTCGGCCAGATGATGGAAGCGGCCCAGGGCTTCGCGGATTACCGACTGCCCGAGCTGTTCTGCGGCTTCGACCGGACCGACGCGAACACGCCGGTCCCATACCCGGTCGCCTGCTCGCCGCAGGCGTGGGCGGCCGGATCGTCATTCCTGTTCCTCGAGACGATGCTCGGACTGCGCGCGCACGCCGACCGACACGAGCTCGAACTGCTTCACCCGCACCTGCCCGACTGGCTCGGCAAGGTGACGCTGACCGATCTGCGTATCGGGGACGCGTCGGTCGACCTGCTGTTCCACCGCTGGCGGGGTACGACCAGCGCCGAGGTCCTGCGCAAGGTCGGCGACGTCGCCGTCACCATCCGACTCTGATCGCACCCGCATGACCGCGACCCGAGCGCTCGTCGAGGCGGGCACCGAGCGCCTCCGAGCGGCCGGATCGGACACGCCGCGACTCGATGCCGAGCTGTTGCTCGCCTATGCCATCGGCGTCGACCGGACGGCCGTGATCGCCCACGGCGATGCCCCGGTCGGGGCGGACGCGACGGCGACCTACGAGGCGCTGCTCGCCCGTCGCGAGACCGGCGAGCCCGTCGCGTACCTGCGCGGGATCAAGGAGTTCCACGGGATCGCCCTGACAGTCGACGCTCGCGCGCTGATCCCGCGGCCCGAGACCGAGCTGCTCGTGGACACGGCTATCTCGGCTGTCATGGCGGCGTTGACGTCCGGGATCGACCGGCCGGGCCCGCTTCGCGTCGCCGACGTCGGCACGGGCAGCGGCGCCGTCGCGGTCGCGCTGGCAGTGGCGCTACGCGCCAGGCGCGTCCCGCCGGACGACCTCGACATCGTCGCGCTGGACGTGTCCGAGGACGCCCTCGATCTGGCGCGGGAGAACGCCGTGGCCCACGGCGTCGGCGACCGGCTTCGCTTCGTCGCCAGCGATCTGCTACCGCCCGACGCCCGTTCATCGTCGTTCGACGTCGTGATGGCGAACCTCCCATACGTCCGGACTGGGGAGTTGGACGCGTCGGCTGGAAAAGCCGTCAGCACCACGTTCGAGCCGCGACTCGCGCTCGACGGAGGGACCGATGGGTTGACCGTGATCGCGCGCCTGCTCGACCAGCTGGAATGGGCGCTCGCGGCCGACGGCGTCGCCCTGCTCGAGATCGGCGGGGATCAGGGCCGATCCGCGCGCGAGCTGGTCATGGAGCGGTTGCCCGGTTGGGCCCATGACGTCATCCCGGACCTCGCGGGCCTGCCTCGCGTGCTGCACATCCGTCGCACTGCGGCATGACGACGTCCGAGACGCCCCTCATGCCGGATACGCTGCCGATCACGCCCGAGCCGCTCCTCCCGATCCGGCTGATCGCGCTCGATATCGACGGGACGATCATCGGCGACGATCACGAGATCGCTGAACGCACGATCAACGCGGTGCGCGGTGCGATGGAGCGCGACGTCGCGGTCTCGCTCGTGACCGGGCGGATGGTCTCGTCGGCGATGCGCTTCGCGCAGGAGCTCGGGCTCACCGGGCCGATCGTCGGCTACCAGGGCGGGCTGATCCGGGCGATGCCGCTCCCCGACTCCCGCCGGCTCGGCAAACTCCTCCTCCATACGCCGTTGCCGGCCGAAGCGGCACGCTCGATCCTCGAATGGACGCGCGGGCATGGCCTCGACCCGCACGTGAACCACCTCGAGCGGTTCATCCTTCGCGCAGACGATCCCAAGGCCGATGACTACTCGGCATTCATGGGTGCACACGCGGAGCTCGTGCCGGACCTCCTTGCGGCGATCGACCACCCCGTCACGAAGGTCCTCGCAGTCGGTGAGCCGCCGATCCCGACCGAGGTCGCGCCACTCGCTCGCGCCGAGTTCGCCGGACGCGCCGACGTCACGATCTCGCACCCCCGGTTCCTCGAGTTCGTCGCGCCGGGCGTCTCGAAGGGGCGGGCCATCCGCTGGCTCGCCCGAAGGCTCCGGATCCCGCTCGGCGCGACGCTCGCGATCGGCGACCAGTGGAATGATCTCGAGATGCTCGCGGAGGTCGGACACGGGACGGCGATGCCGACCGCTCCAGCCGAAGTACGCGCCGCTGCCCGCTACGTCGCCCGGCCGCTCGAGGACGATGGCGCGGCACGGATGATCGAGGACCTCGTGCTGGCGTCGCCGAACGACGTCCGAGCGAATGCCCGCCGTCTCGCGACAGCCGCGGATGACGTCCGCGAGGCGGCGTCATGACTGCGCGGGTGGTCGGGGATAGTGCGGCGGCCCGCGCTCAGGCGATCGAGGTCCTGGCAGCCGGAGGGATCGTGGCGCTTCCCACCGACACCGTCTACGGGATCGCGGTCGCCTTGTCGACGCCGGGCGGGATCGAGCGGCTGTTCGCCGCGAAGCGGCGACCGCCGGACAAGGGGATCGTGTTGCTGCTGGACGACGCGGCACAGGCCGCGACCGCCGGCGCGATGACCACGGCGGCCTCAGCGCTCGCCGATGCGCTTTGGCCGGGCGGCCTCACCGTCATCGTCCCGCAGCGTGCCGACGTCCCGTGGCCGTCGGCACTCACCGGCGGCGTGCAGACGATCGGCCTACGCGTGCCCGATCACCCGGCGCCGCGTGCGCTCGCGGCCGGGGTCGGGCCCTTGCCGACGACGTCGGCGAATGTATCCGGCCTTCCGGAGGCATCGGACGCCGCAGCGATCCTCGACCAGCTCGGCGACTCGGTCGATCTCGTGCTCGACGGAGGACCTGCGCGCGGCGGCCCGGCGTCCACGGTCGTCGACTGCAGCGGCTCGCAGCCGGCGATCATCCGCGCCGGCGCGGTCTCGACCGCCCGGATCGCGGCGGTGCTGGACGCGGCCGGAGTCGAACACGGGCTTCGCGAGACCGATCCCACGGCGGGCGAAGCCTCCGGCTAGCCGCTCCGACCTCGCGCGTCGACACGCCACGTGTCGACGATCGCGCCATCCCGCGCGACGAGGAACGTCGCGAACAGGTCGACGACCGGGCAGATGTGATTCGGCACCGCCAGCACGACCTGCCCGATCTCCGGGAGGGGGCCGTCCTCGCGCACCTCGACCACGCCGTGATAGTCCGACACGCGGTCCACGATCGCACCGAGCTCCGGGATCGATGCGTGGCCGGCGAGGTATGCCGGAACGTCCTTGGTCAAGGTCTTCGCGCCGGCGTCGATCACGAAGCGGCGAGCCGCCGCGTTCACGCTGACGACCCGTGCGGCGACGACGGCCGCCGCGGCGTCGGGCGCGATCGACCCGAGAGCGACCTGTTGGCGGTCGCCGAACACGTAGGTCCCCGGCCGCTCCTCGGTCACGGCGCCACGCGCCGAGTCGAACGCCGTCGGCGTGGACCCGGCGCTCACGACGCTCGGCTCGATGCCGGTGGCGCGGAGCGACGCGGCCGCGTCGGTCAGACCGCGCACCTCGTCATCCGCGGCCGCCGCCCGTGCCTCCGGTCCGTGATAGCCGTGGCCGCCGTGCGTGAAGACGCCGATCACCTCGAGACCCAGGTGCGTCGCCGCGGCAGCGACAGGTCCCGCGTCGGTCGGCGCGACGCCCGTCCGGCGGCCGCCGCAGTCGATCTCCACGAGCACCGACACCCGGTCCCGTTCGTCGCCGAGTGCATCGGCGACCGCGTGGGCGCCGACGACCGAGTCGATCCCGACCCGCAGCCGCGCACGTCGCGCGACGGCACGCAACCGCCCGGCCTTCGGTCCGGCGGGGACCATCGGATAGGCGATGAACAGGTCGTCAAGACCGCCGTCGACGAAGACCTCCGCCTCCCCGACCGTTCCCACGGTCAGCCCGACAGCGCCCGCGGCGACCTGGCGTCGCCCGATCTCGACGCTCTTGTGGGTCTTGGCATGCGGCCGGAGCGCGACACCTCGTGCGGACATCGCCTCGGCCATGCGGGCGATCGCGGCGTCGACGCGATCGAGGTCGACGACCAGCGCCGGCGTATCGATCGTCGCTCGGGCAGCCTGAGAAAGCGTCGGTGGGCGCACCGGCTCCGATCCCGCGGTGCCAGGAACCTCGGTTCGATGCACTGTCATCCGTGGGAAGATACCGCGGAGGAAGGAGCCGCCACGCGATGACCATCTCCCAGCCGCGCGGCCTGGCGCTCGAGACCATCGCCGAGGTCGATCCGGACCTGTGGCAGGCGATGCAGGGGGAACGACGCCGTCAGCACGACAACATCGAGCTGATCGCCAGTGAGAACTACGTCTCTGCTGCCGTCATGGAGGCACAGGGCAGCTGGCTGACCAACAAGTACGCAGAAGGCCTGCCCGGAAAGCGCTATTACGGCGGGTGCGAGTTCGTCGACGTCGCCGAGACGCTGGCCCAGGAGCGCGCGCTCGCGCTGTACCCCGGCGCCGAGCACGTCAACGTGCAGCCACACTCGGGCGCCCAGGCCAACATGGCTGCGTACTTCAGCGTGCTCCAGCCCGGCGACCGGATCCTCGGGATGAATCTCGCCCATGGCGGTCATCTCACGCACGGGATGGCGCTCAACTTCAGCGGGAAGCTATATGAGGTTCACGCCTACGGCGTCCGCCAGGACACCGAGCGCATCGACTACGACGCGATGGAAACCCAGGCGCGCGAGGTCCGGCCCAAGATGATCGTCGGTGGCGCCAGCGCGTACCCCCGGTTGTGGGACTTCGAGCGTATGGCCGATATCGCACACAGCGTCGGTGCGATCCTGTTCATCGACATGGCGCACATCGCCGGGTTGGTCGCGGCGGGCGTCCATCCAAGCCCATTCCCGCACGCTGACATCGTGACGACGACGACACACAAGACGCTGCGCGGCCCGCGAGGCGGGATGATCTTCGCGCGCAACGAGCTGCCGGAGGCACTCGACGCGAACGACTTCCCGGCGTTGAAGTCCTCGCTCGGCGCGGCCATCGACAAGACCGTCTTCCCAGGTGTCCAGGGCGGCCCGCTGATGCAGGTGATCGCCGGCAAGGCCGTGGCGTTCAAGCTCGCGGCCGAGGAGCCGTTCCAGGACGACCAGCGACGAACGGTCCGGAACGCGGTCGTGCTCGCCGAGACGCTCGCCGGGGAGGGAGCGCGGGTCGTGTCCGGCGGGACGGACAATCACTTGATGCTGGTCGACGTCACGCCGCTCGGCGTCACGGGCAAGGAAGCCGAGCACCTTCTCGACGAGATCGGCATCACGGTGAACAAGAACGGGATCCCGTTCGACCCGCTCCCACCGAACACCGCCTCGGGCATCCGCCTCGGCACGCCCGCAACGACCTCGCGCGGCTTCGGCGAAGACGAGATGCGCAGCGTCGGCCGCATCATCATCGAGGCCATCCGGTCGCGCGAGGACGGATCCGTCCAGCGCAGGCTGGCCGGGGAGGTGGCGGAGATCGTCGCCCGTTTCCCCGTTCCGGGGCTGCCCGCGGCGTGACCGTCGCGTCCCCGATCCGCTGGCGCCGTCACCGGGGACGGACTGACGTGGTACGAGCATGACGCTGATCGAGCACGCCGATCGGAGCTACTTCCCGATCATCGTCGTGTTCACGCTGGCGGGCCTGATCGCATTCGCGCTGACCCCGATCGTGCGGCGGACGATGAAGCGGTACGGGGTCGTGGACCGGCCGAACGCCCGTCGCGTGAACACCAGGCCGATCCCACGTGCTGGTGGGATCGCCGTCGCGGTCGGCTTCCTCGTCGTCGCCCTGCCGTTCACGCTTCTCAACGAGTCCGCGGACTGGGTACCGATGCCGTTGAACATCACGACCGGCGATCTTTTCGCGCTGTTCGCTGGTGGCGCGGCGGCCGCCGCCATCGGTGTCCTCGACGACCTCTATGACCTGCGAGCCCGCTGGCAGCTCCTCGGTCAGGTGCTCCTGGCCCTCGGTGCGTGGCTCCTCGGCATCGGCGTGAGCCTGATCAACAACCCGTTCGCCGACCTGCCGCTGCGGTTCTCGCCGGTCTTCTCGGTCGGCTTCACGGTGTTCTGGATCGTCGGGATGATCAACAGCATCAACTGGATCGACGGGCTCGACGGGCTGAGCACCGGCGTCGCGCTCATCGCCGCGGTGACGCTCGGGATCCTGAGCCTCACGACCCAGGTCAGCCAGCCGCTCATCGCGGTGCTGTGTTTCGCGCTCGCCGGCGCGCTCCTGGGCTTCCTGCGCTGGAACTTCCACCCCGCGAAGATCTTCACCGGCACGACCGGCGTGCAATTCGTCGGTTATACGCTCGCGGTCCTGTCGATCCTCGGTTCGGCCAAGGTGGCCGTCGCGCTCCTGGTCCTCGGCGTGCCGATCATCGACACCTTCTGGATCATCGTCGGGCGACTGTCACAACGACGCTCGCCGTTCACGCCGGACCGTTCGCACATCCACCACCGCCTGCTCGATCTCGGGCTGTCGCATCGGAACACCGTCCTCTTCATCTATGCGATCTGCATCACCCTGGGGATCCTCGCGCTCCTCGTCCAGGAGGTCGGGCAGGCGTACGCGTTCATCAGCCTGTTCATCCTGGCCGGGCTGATCCTCTTCGGACCGACGCGAGGCGCCTTCGACCGACCGGACGAGCTCGAGGCCGATGCGTACGACGACACCTACGACGAGGGTGACCTCGGTCCGTCCATCGCCGAGACGGCACTCCGCCGCGAGGTCAGGCAGGAACACTGATCCGCGTGCCCGGGGCACCCGGTCAACACGGCGTTCGCCCTAGTGCAGTCCACCCCGGACCCAGTGCTAGCATCGGCCGACGATGCCGCTCGACCCGCCCGTCATCCTCGCGATCGCGGTCGCCGCGCTGTTCGTCGCCTCGTCGGTCGCGCAGCGGACGGGGGCCCACGCTGATGCGAAGGCGGGACTGACGCGCGCTGAGCACGCGGATCGGCGTGGGCCGATCGGCGCGGTCGTCGACCTCGTCGACCGGTCGGTCGCGGCATACACGCTGCGCTCACGGCTAGGGCTCTCGACACTGACTCGCGAAGAGCGGCGCCTGGCCGACGAGCGTGCGGCGGCCGTCGCCCGCGCGGATGAGATCCGGATGGCCCGAGGTGGCGGCGTCGCACACGTCACTCCGAAGCGGCTCGTCGTCGCTGGTACCGTCGGGTCGCGCCACGAGATGCCCACATTCGCCCCGCCGCGGTCCACGCTCTCGGTCGAGCTGCTCGCAGCGGTCCTCGGCCTGGCCGTCGTCGTGGGTGTCGTCCTCGGGATCTGGCCGCGACAGCACGGAGCCGTGCTATCCGCGACCGGGTCGCCCGCCATCTCGTCGCCGGCGCCCTCGACAAGCCCGCCCAACGATCAGGTGTCGTCGACGGACTGACCGCCTCGCGCGGGCTGCTGGAGCGTCTGGCGGGCGTGCGGCCACGGAGTCATTCGATGTCGCCTGCTACGCGCAGCTGCTACACTGCCGCTGCCTTGACAGGTCGTCCATGATCGAGCCCGGCCGAGGCGGGGCGTACGCGATCCTCTTCTCGGAGATCGGCTTCACGCTTCTGGTGACGACGCTGGTGGGCGTGGGCGTCGGCTACTGGGCCGATACCCGACTCGGGACGATCCCGATCTTCGTGCTCATCGGGTTCTTCGTCGGCGCTGGAACAGGCGCGCTGGCGATCTACAGACTGATCATGAGGTTCCTCGACTCATCAGGATGACGTCGGGCTAGTCGCCCAGGAACCGGAAGCGAGCGCGGCGGAAGGCCGCGCTCTTGTGTGGAGCGGAGGAATTTTGTCGAGCGACGAGGTCGTCCCCCAGGACGCCGAGGCCCAGTCGGCGCCGCGAGGGCGCGGGCTTTCTTCGCGCTGGTTCCTGCTGATCGGACTCGTGATCGTCGGGAATATCGCGGCGTTCATCCTGGTCCCGCCGTTCCCGCGAGAGGGTCTGCCCGGGGATCCCTGCGCCTTCCCGGTCTGCTTCATCAACGGGACGCTCGAGTTCCCGGCCCCGCACACGGTCATCGGGCCGGTGGCCCCCGCCGATCAGCTGGTCACGTTCACTCCGAGCATCAGCTCCACGATCCTCACGATGTGGATCGTCATAGTCGTGTTGCTCGTCGCCGTCATCCTGATGACCCGCGGTCGGGAGCTCATCCCGGGTCGAGCGCAGAACGCCTTCGAGTTCCTGTACGAGTTCATGGGCGACTTCGGCGTCAGCATCGCCGGTGCCGCTGCGCGCCCGTACCTCCCGCTCTTCATCGCCTTCTTCCTGCTCATCCTGTTCTCCAATTGGAGTGGCCTCATCCCTCCGGTGGGACGCCTCGATCAGCTCCGCGCCCCGACGAGCGACGTGAACATCACGATCGGCCTCGCGCTGGTGAGCTTCCTGTACTTCGAGTTCCAGGGGTTCCGGCGCCTTGGCGTGCGTGGCTATCTCGGCAAGTTCTTCCCGTTCTATGAGTTCCGCAACGGCATCGCGGCTGGTGGCATCGCCTTGTTCGTCGGGTTGGTCGAGCTCATGCTCGAGTTCGTCAAGCCCGTCACGCTGTCGATGCGACTCTTCGGCAACATCTACGGCGGCGAGGTAGCGCTCGGTGTGATCACCGCGCTCACCATCGCGTTCATCCCGGTCTTCCTGGTCGGGCTGGAGTTCATGCTCAACGCCATCCAGGCGTTGATCTTCTCCGTCCTGACACTCATCTTCATCACCCTCGCGATCGAGAGCCATCACGAGGCGGAGGGGCATATCGCCGACGAGGCTCTTGGCAACGTCGAGGGCGAGGGGCAGCAGCTCCAGCCCGCCCATTGAGCGTCCATCACCAACGGTCCCAACAACCCCGGTCGTGACGGCCGGGCAGTAGGAGGAAGTCAGGACATGGATTACTTCGGCGCCGGACTCGCCGCCCTCGGGGTCATCGGCCCCGGCATCGGCGTCGGCATCATCGGTGGGCTGTCGGCCCAGGCCATCGGGCGCAACCCAGACGCCGCCGGCCAGATCCGCGGCATCGCGATCATCCTCGCGGCGTTCGCCGAAGGACTCGGCGTGCTGGCCATCGTCGTCGGCCTGCTGGCGATCTTCATCCAGCCCTCGTAGCCCGTCCGGTACGGAGACACGATCGTGGATGTCCTCGCCGTAGCGTCCGACGTCGGGCGCGTGGTCGCCCAGGCCACGGCGGAAGGTGACGGTGCGCTGTTCCAGATCAACCTGTTCTGGGTGATCGTGAGCGCGCTCAACTTCATCGTGTTCTTCGCCCTGATCTGGACGTTCGCGTTCAAGCCCGTCTCGCGGATGTTGGACGAGCGACGCGATCGGATCGAGCAGGGACTGAAGGACGCCGAGCAGGCCCGTCGCGACCGCGAGAACGCGGAGGCGGAACGGGTCGCGACGCTCGCTGAAGCGCGCAAGGAGGCGAACGACATCCTTGCGCGTGCCCAACGGCTGGCACAGGAGACGCGCGACGCCGACATCGCGGCGACGCGTGAAGAGCTCGATCGGATGCGCGAACGCGCGACCAGCGAGATCGAGGCCGAGAAGCAGCGAGCCATCGGCGAGCTGCGGGGCGAGGTCGCCGATCTTGCGCTGGCCGCCGCAAGCCGTGTCGTCGGCGAATCGATGACCGACGAGCGGCAGCGTCGCTTGGTCAGCGAGTTCCTCACCGCCTCGACACAGGACGGCGACGCGAGGAACTGATGGCTCGCCGAAACACCGCTCCGCGCCGTTACGCCGAGGCCGCCTTCGAGGTGGCCACGCGTGACGGGACGCTCGATCGTTGGCGCGCCGATCTCGATATGGCGGCAAGCCTCGCGGGCGATCAGCGGGCCCTCGACGTGCTCGCGAACCCTGCCATCCCTGTCGAGCGACGCACGACCGCGCTCGCCGAGTTGCTCGGGGACCGCGTCTCCTCGCAAGCCGCCGAATCTCGTCCGGCTGCTGCTTCGGCGCGGCCGGATCGAGGACTTGCCGCGCGTCGCCGCCGAGTACCGGCGTCTCGACGACCGTCGTCAGGGCATCACCCACGCCACCGCCACGTCCGCGTCCGAGCTCACCCAGGACGAGATCCGGGAGCTCACCGCGCGGCTGGAGCGATCCACTGGCGGCCGCATCGCGCTCGACGTCGAAGTCGATCCCAGTCTGCTGGGCGGTCTCATCGTCCGCGTCGGTGACCGCCTGATGGACGGGAGCGTCCGGGGTCGCCTCGAGCGGCTGCGGAACCAGCTCATCTCGGGCGCCCTCTAGGAGTCTTCGCACCATGGCCATCCGATCCGACGAGATCACCAGCATCATCAAGTCCGCCATCGACTCGTTCGACTCGGGCGTCGAGACGCGCAGCGTCGGCACGGTCGTCGAGGTCGGTGACGGCATCGCCCAGATCTACGGGCTCGACGGCGCGCTCGCCTCCGAGATGCTCGAGTTCCCCGATGGGGTCATGGGCCTGGCCCTCAACCTCGAGGAGGAGACGGTCGGCGCGGTCATCCTCGGCAACGCCTCGGCGATCAAGGAAGGCGACACGGTCAAGACGACCGGGCGGGTCGTCGAGGTCCCGGTCGGGTCGGCGCTGCTCGGTCGTGTCGTCGACGCGCTCGGCCGTCCGCTCGATGACAAGGGGCCGATCGACACGAAGGCCACTCGGCCCGTCGAGCGCATCGCACCGGGCGTGATCGTCCGGCAGTCGGTCGATACGCCGGTCCAGACCGGTATCAAGGCGATCGACGCGCTCATCCCGATCGGCCGTGGCCAGCGGGAGTTGATCATCGGTGACCGCCAGACCGGGAAGACCGCGCTCGCGATCGACGCGATCATCAACCAGAAGGGCAAGGGTCTCGTCTGCATCTACGTCGCGATCGGTCAGAAGCTCTCGACCGTGGCGAACACCGTCGCCGTCCTCGAGGAGAACGGCGCGATGGACCACACCATCGTCGTCGTGGCGGGCGCCGAGGATCCCGCTCCGCTGCAGTACCTCGCTCCGTACGCGGGCGCCGCGATGGGCGAAGAGGTCATGGAGAACGGCGTGGAGGTCGCAGGCCAGGGTCTCGTCAAGGACGCCCTGTGCGTCTATGACGACCTCTCGAAGCACGCCTGGGCGTACCGCGAGATGGCGCTGCTGCTTCGTCGCCCACCTGGTCGCGAGGCGTATCCCGGCGACGTCTTCTATCTGCACAGCCGCCTGCTGGAACGGGCCGCGCGGCTCAACGAGGAGAATGGCGGCGGGTCGCTGACGGCGTTGCCGATCATCGAGACGCAGGCCGGCGACGTGTCGGCCTACATCCCGACCAACGTCATCTCGATCACCGACGGCCAGATCTTCCTCGAGACCGACCTCTTCAACGCGGGCCAGCGGCCCGCCCTGAACATCGGTATCTCGGTGTCGCGCGTCGGCTCGGCCGCCCAGACCAAGGCGATGAAGTCGGTCGCGGCGCCGCTCAAGCTCGACCTGGCGCAGTACCGCGCGCTGGCTGCCTTCGCGCAGTTCGCGTCGGACCTCGACAAGGCGACCCGCGACCAGCTGACTCGCGGCGAGAAGCTGTCGGAGATCGTCAAGCAGCCGCAGTACGCGCCGCTTCCCGTCGAGAAGCAGGTCGCCATCCTCTACGTGGCGACCACCGGCAAGCTCGATGACGTCCCGACGCCTCGCGTCCGCGAGTTCGAGAGCCAGTTCTACCGGTTCCTCGAGTCCGAGCGACCGGATGTCCTCAAGGAGCTCGGCGACACGAAGAACCTGACCGACGAGCTCAAGAAGTCCCTCGACGAGGGCGTCGACGAATTCCGCAAGTCCTTCCTGGCCTAGCCCGTCGATGGAACAGAGAATTGGCAGGGCTGGCGGTCCAGGGCAAAGCGGAGCTGAGCACGTGAGCGAGCACACGCCGACGTGCGTGAGCGAGCGCGCGCAGGCGACAACGACGCCATGGCCCGATCAGCCCGGCCGCCAGGAGCCACACGATGGCGTCCCAGCGTGATATCCGGCGCCGTATCGGCGCCGTCAGGAATATCAAGCAGATCACCCGGGCGATGCAGTTCGTCGCTGCCTCGAAGCTGAAGCGTGCCCAGGACGCGACGCTGGCCGCGCGTCCGTACAGCGATGTGATCGACGAGGTCCTTGCCGACCTCGCCACCGTCCTCAGCGCGGAAGACCACCCGCTGCTCGCCGAGCGCGAAGGTGGGAAGCGGCTGATCGTGCTGGTGACCACCGATCGCGGTCTCGCCGGTCCGCTGAACACGAACACGATCCGGTTCGCCGCGCGCGACATCACGGAATCGAAGGGCGATCTCGCGGTCGTGACGGTCGGTCGCAAGGGGCGAGACGCGATGCGCCGCGCCGGCGTGCCGATGGAGGCGCATTTCGCGGGCTTCGGCGACCGCCCCGTGTTCGCGGACGTCATCCCGCTCGCCCGCCTGATCACCGACGACTTCCTCGAGGGGAAGGTCGATCGCGTGGACATCGTCTACAGCCGGTTCGTGACCACGCTCAGCCAGCGTCCCGAGCTGTTCCAGCTGTTGCCGATCAAGCCGTCGGAGGACACCGAGGGGATCCCCGGCAACCAGTTCATCTTCGAACCGGACGCCGCGACCGTCCTCACCCAGCTGTTGCCGCGCTACGTCGCGACGCGCCTGTTCCAGGCGGTGCTCGAAGCGAAGGCGAGCGAGGAGTCGAGCCGGATGGTCGCCATGAAGAACGCGACCGACAATGCAGAAGAGCTCATCGAGGACCTGACCCTCTCGTACAACAAGGTCCGCCAGTCCAATATCACCCGCGAGATGATCGAGATCGCGTCGGGCGCCAACGCCCGCTGACGCATACCGACGCAGGAGGCATCCACCCTATGGCCACCGCCGCACCGACCGCCAACGGTCGGGTCATCCAGATCACCGGCCCCGTCGTGGACATCGAGTTCCCCGCCGGGAAGTTGCCGTCGATCCTGAACGCCGTCGAGATCCTGCGGGAGGGCCAGGACTCGCTCGTGTGCGAGGTGCAGCAGCACCTCGGCAACAACTGGGTCCGGTCCGTGGCGATGACGACGACCGACGGCCTCGCGCGCGGCGTCGAGGTGCGCGATACGGGTGCGCCGATCTCGGTGCCCGTTGGTGAGGCGACCCTCGGACGCGTGTTCGACGTCCTCGGCCGCCCGATCGACAACAAGGGCCCGGTCGACGTCACGACCACCCTGCCCATCCACCGCGAGGCGCCGCCGTTCGACGAGCAGTCGACCGAGGTCGAGGTCTTCGAGACCGGTCTCAAGATCATCGACCTGATCTGCCCGTTCAAGAAGGGCGGAAAGGTCGGCATCTTCGGCGGTGCCGGCGTCGGCAAGACCGTCATCATCCAGGAGCTGATCCGGAACGTCGCCCAGGAGCACTCCGGCTACTCGGTCTTCGCCGGGGTCGGCGAGCGCAGCCGCGAGGGCAACGACCTCATCCACGAGATGACGGAGTCGGGCGTCCTCGCCAAGACCGCGTTCGCGTTCGGCCAGATGAACGAGCCCCCGGGCGCACGGCAGCGGGTCGCGCTCACCGGGCTGACGATGGCCGAATACTTCCGCGACGAGGAGGGCCGCGACGTCCTCCTCTTCATCGACAACATCTTCCGCTTCACCCAGGCGGGCTCGGAGGTGTCGGCGCTGCTCGGCCGGATGCCCTCGGCGGTCGGCTATCAGCCCAACCTGGCGACCGAGATGGCCGGCCTTCAGGAGCGCATCACGTCGACCAAGAAGGGCTCGATCACGTCGCTCCAGGCGGTATTCGTGCCGGCCGACGACTACACCGATCCGGCGCCGGCGACGACGTTCGCCCACCTCGACTCGACGATCCGCCTCGAGCGCTCGATCGCCGAGCTCGGCATCTACCCCGCCGTCGACCCCCTGACGTCAACGTCGCGCGTGCTCGATCCGAATGTCGTCGGGCAGGAGCATTACGACGTCGCCCAGGAGACGAAGCGGGTCCTGCAGCGGTACCGCGACCTGCAGGACATCATCGCGATCCTCGGCATCGACGAGCTGTCCGAGGAGGACAAGGCGACCGTGGCCCGAGCCCGACGGCTGCAGCGCTTCGCCAGCCAGCCGTTCTTCGTGGCCGAGGTCTTCACCGGCCGATCCGGTGCCTACGTCTCGATCAAGGACACCGTCGCGTCGTTCAAGGAGATCCTCGACGGCAAGACCGACACCCTTCCGGAGCAGGCGTTCTTCCTCGCCGGCACGGTCGAGGACGTCCGTGCCAACGCCGAGAGGCTCCAAGGCTGATGCCGCTCCAGCTCGAGATCGTCACGCCCGAACGACAGGTCTATTCGGACACGGTCGACTCGGTCCAGGTGCCCGGCTCCGAGGGCGAGCTCGGCGTCCTGCCGCACCATGCGCCGCTGGTATCGACGCTCGGCGTCGGCGAGCTGCGGTTCCGCAAGGACGGCAACGAGGAGTCGTTCGCGATCGTCGGCGGGTTCCTCCAGGTCCGGCCCGACCGGGTCGTCGTCCTGGCGGAGACAGCGGATCTGGCGAGCGACATCGACCTCGAGAAGGCGCAGGAGGCCCGACGTGAGGCCGAGCGCGCGCTCGAGTCCGGGTTCCACGAGGGCGCCGATCTCAGCGCAGCGCGCGCGCAACTCCAACAGGCCTTGCTCAGGATCCGCGTGGCCGAAAGGCGGTACCGCGAGGGCCCGCGCCACCGCGGCTAGCCTGCATGGCTGACGCACGACCGTTTCACTGGGAATACGTCCCGGAGCCCGTCACGCGAGAGGTCTTTCGCGTGGAGGGCGGACGCCCGTTGTCAGGCTCCGTACCGATCAGCGGTGCGAAGAACGCTGCGCTCAAGATGCTCGCCGCCGCGACGCTGACCGGAGAGCGCTGCCGCATCACGAACGTCCCCGAGATCGAGGACGTGCGCGTGATGGCCCAGACGTTGATCGAGCTCGGGGTCGTCGTCGACCATCCGGAGGACAACGTCTACGAGGTCGCCGCGGGTGACGTCGAGTGGCAGTTCGTGCCGCTCGAGGCGGCGGCCAAGATGCGCGCCTCGTTCATGCTGCTCGGCCCCCTCCTGGCTCGCTTCGGACGGGTGATCATCAGCAACCCGGGCGGCGACCGGATCGGCCGGCGGCCGGTGAATCTCCACGTCGACGCCATGCGCGCGCTCGGTGCGGAGATCGACTACCGGAACGGGTATTACTTCGCGACGGCGCCGGGGCGCCTTCGGGGCGGTGAGGTCCGTTTCCCGTTCGTGTCCGTGATGGGCACCGAGAACGCCATGCTCGCGGCGACCCTCGCCGACGGCCACACCGTCATCCGGCCGGCTGCGGAGGAGCCGGAGGTGGACGATCTCGTGGCGTTCCTCCAGAAGATGGGTGCCCAGATCGAGCGGACCCACCACGACACGATCGAGGTCGATGGCAAGCGGCGGCTTCGCGGAGCGGAGCATCGCGTGATCCCGGATCGCATCGAGGCGGGGACATTCGTCATCGCCGGCGCGGTGACGGGCGGAAGGATCACGCTGACCAGCGCTCCCTGCGACCACCTCGGTGCCTTCCTGGAGACGGTCGCCCGAGCGGGCGTCGAGGTCGGCTGTACGGCAGACACGATCGAGGTCGACGGATCCGCTCTCGCCGACGGCGGCTTTCGGGCGGTCGATATCGAGACCGGCCCGTATCCGGGCCTCGCGACGGATCTGCAGCCGCCGACGTCCGTGCTCCTGACTCAGGCGAAGGGCGCGTCGCGCGTCAACGAAACGATCTTCGAGGACCGGCTCGAATGGATGGGGGAGCTCCGCCGGATGGGCGCGGACGTCGAGATCCTCGACCCCCACACCGCGGTCATCACCGGTCGCGCGCCACTCCACGGCGCCGACGTCGAGATCGGTGACCTCCGGGCCGGCGCGTCATTGATCCTCGCAGCCCTCGCCGCCGACGGCGAGACCACGATCCACGGTGCTCACCACGTTCACCGGGGGTATGAGAACATCGAGGGGAAGTTCCTGGAACTCGGCGCCAGGATCGAGCGCCTCGCAGAAGGGACTGACCTTTCCACCTCATGAAGATCGGGATCGACCTCGGCACGGCCAACGTGCTGGTCTACGTCAAGGGCAAGGGCATCGTCATCACCGAGCCATCGGTCGTGGCGGTGTCGGACGACAACCGCATCGTGGCCGTCGGAGAAGAGGCTCGGGAGATGATCGGGCGTACGCCTGGCAATATCCAGGCGATCCGGCCCATGAAGGATGGCGTGATCGCCGACTACGTGATCACCGAGGCGATGTTGCGCTTCTTCATCGCCAAGGCCACGCGCGGACGCATCGGCTTCAACCGGCCCGAGGTCATGATCAGCGTGCCCGCCGGCGTGACCTCGGTCGAGAAGCGGGCCGTCCGGGACGCCGCGCTCAAGGCCGGCGCGAAGGATGCCTACCTGATCGAGGAGCCACTCGCCGCGGCGATCGGCGCCAACGTGCCGATCAGCGGGCCGTCGGGGAACATGATCATCGACATCGGTGGCGGAACGAGCGAGATCGCGGTCATCGCGCTCGGCGGCATCGTCGTCTCCCATTCGCTGCGCGTCGGCGGGAACAAGTTCGACGAGGCGATCGCGACCTACATCCGCAAGAAGTACAACCTCATGATCGGCGAGCGAACGGCCGAAGAGGTCAAGATGCAGATCGGCACCGCGCTGCCGCTCGAGCGCGAGCTGACGATGGAGGTCCGTGGCCGCGACCTCATCGCGGGCCTGCCCCGCACGATCCCGATCACCTCGTCGGAGGTGATGGAGGCCATCGAGCAACCGCTCCAGCAGCTGGTCGCCGCAGTCCGCTCGGTCCTCGAGCAGACGCCGCCCGAGCTGTCGTCCGACATCATCGACAAGGGCATGGTCATGTCCGGCGGTGGCGCGCTCCTACGCAACATCGACAAGTTGCTCACGCAGGTCACGGGGGTGCCCTGCCACGTCGCCGAGAACTCCCTCGACTGCGTCGCGCTGGGCACGGGTCTCGCTCTCGAGCACTTCGACTTCTTCAAGAAGTCCCTGGTGCAGCAGATCTAGTCATGCCCGCGCTCGCGGATATCGACCCGGCGCGGGCCTCGGGCGCGCGCGCGTTCATCGACCTGCACTGTCATACGTCAGCGTCGTTCGACAGCCTTGCCGACCCCGCGAAAGTCGTTCGTGCAGCGGCGGCTCGTGGGCTGACGCATCTCGTCGTGACGGACCACGACCGCATCGATGGCGCGCTTCGTGCGCGCGACGCGGCGCCGGCCGGGCTGATGGTGATCGTCGGCCAGGAGGTGCGGACCAGGGCGGGTGACCTGATCGCCGCATTCATCGAACGGCCGATCGAGCGCGATCTCCCGGCAGCCGAGGCGATCGCCGCCATCCGGGATCAGCAAGGGCTCGTCGGGATGCCCCACCCGTACGACCAGTTCCGGAGCTCGCTCTTGAATGACGCCCTGCACGAGTCGCTGATGGCATCGGTCGACTGGATCGAGGTGCACAACGCGCGGCTCGTCGGGAACGGGAACGAGCGTGCCGCGGCCGCCGCGCGAGAGCACGGCCGGCCCGGCGTGGCCGCCTCGGACGCCCACACCGTCCTCGAGGTCGGCGTGGCCTACAACGCCGTCGACGGTGACCCCTCCACACCGGCTGGGCTGCTGGCCGCGCTGCCGCCGGCCGAGCTCATCACGGGCAGAGCGACCTATGTCGTACGCCTCTGGACGCCGGTCGCCAAAGGTGTCCAACGCCTCCGAGGGAACGGTCGAGGCAGGTCCGCGGTCGAGGCATGAGCGACCCGCGGCAGGACCATCGACCGATGGTCGGTGGGACCGGCGAACCCGTACCTTCGGGAGCCATGGAGGCCACCCCGGCGATCGATCCGCGGGTTCCGGTCGTCGGCGGTGCCGCCGGGACGACGCGGCCCGTCGATGACTCCAGCAAGCGGCCCGTCGAGCCCGATCCGGAGGCGATGTCGCTCTCGAAGCGACTGCGCCAACCGCGGACGATCATCTCGATCGCCGTCCCGATCGTCATCATCGCCGCCTTCGTCTCGCTGAACAGCGCGCAGCTGTCGAAGGTCCCCACGCTGATCCTCGCCGCCAACGGCTGGCTGGTGCTCGCGGCATTCCTCGTCTTCTATGCCGGATTCCCGTTGCGCGGCTACCGCTGGGCGATCCTGCTCCGCGGCACCGGTGAGCACATCGCGACGAAGGACTCGACCGAGATCATCTTCCTGTCCTGGCTCGTCAACTGTGTCGTGCCGGCAAAGCTGGGCGACGTCTACCGCGCCTATCTGCTGAAGATCAACAGCCGGACGGCATCGCTGTCGCGAACGTTCGGGACCGTCTTCATCGAGCGGATCCTCGATCTCTTCGCCATCGCGACGCTGGGCCTCGCCGCGGGCTACTGGAGCTTCCGGAGCGGTCTGCCACCGGCCATCCAGGTCGTGTTCGGCATCGGTGTCATCACCGTGGCCGTTCTCGCGTTCGCCCTCCTGACCATGCGCAACTTCGGGCGCCGGATCATCGTGGCGTTGCCGCTGCCTCACCAGGTCCTCGAGCTCTACGACCGCTTCGAGGAGGGCGTGTTCGGGGCACTCGCGACGCGGCACCTGCCGCGCCTAGGTTTCCTGACCGTGATCATCTGGTTGACCGAGGGCCTGCGCCTCTTCCTGGTCATCCAGGCGCTCGGGTTCTCGAACGTGTCGCTCGGCCTGTCGGGCGCGGTCTTCGTCGCGCTCATCGGCTCGCTGCTGACCGCGGTGCCACTGAGCCCGGCCGGGCTCGGCATCGTCGAGGCCGGGGTCGTCGGCGTGCTCCACGTCGCCTATGGCGTGCCGCTTCCGGAAGCGACCGCGATCGCCCTCCTCGACCGCGTCATCAGCGTCTTCTCGATCATCATCTTCGGCTCGATCACGTATTTCTTCTCGTCGAAGCCGCGCGGACTACCCCGGCTCGACGACGCCGCGAACGCCCCTACCCGGGCCTCGACGCCCGCCTGATCCGGCGCTGCAAGAGGGCCCCGGATCGGGGCGGTACTTTCGTCCTATCCGCGTCGCGCCGGACGACCCCACCCGACCGCCGACGACCCCACCCGTCCTTTCCGCTCCGGCGCCGTTCCGCTCGTACGCCGAACGGTACCAACGGGTGATACAGGCGCCCCGGCGGCCTCCGCATCATCGTGGCATCGAGGCACCGGACGAGCGGGGTTCGACCGCACGCGGCACGCCCGTAGGAGCGCCCAGGCAGCATGACCACACAGAACGGCCGAGCGTTCAACGAGTGGCTACGAGCCCAGCTCAAGGCCAAGAAGATGTCGCAGCGGCAATTGGCCCAGCAGTCGGGTGTCGATCACTCGACCATCTCCCGGCTGATCCGCGGCGATCGGATGCCGTCCCTCGGGACGGCAACGAAGCTCGCTCGGGGGCTCCGCGAGCTCCGCGACGACGCCGATACGCCGCAATACCTCGGGCTCGTCGCCGCAGGGGCGACCAACCCGACCGCCCGTGTCGAGTACGCCCTGCGGGCTGACGATCTCCTGTCGGAGCCGCAGGTGCGCCAGATCATGGAGTACTACCTCGCGGTCCGCATGCGCCGCTTCGGCCGCGCGTTCCCGGGCGGCAACGCTACGGGGTCGAGCTCGTCGAACGAGCGCGGCGAGCGGTCGGATCGCCCGATGGGGGCCTCGATGGGCAGCCGTCCGCTGGCCGCCAGGGTCTCCGGCATCAACCCGGCCGGTCAGGTCGGCGTCACCGCAGTAAGCACGGTGCGGACCGTCTCGCGCGGTCCCGGCCGGAACGGCCGCTACTAGAGCATTCCAGGGCACGACCCGGATCGCCCTCCACCGTCCGGGTCTCGGGGACAGCGAACGCCGGCGTCTGGGGCGCCGGCGTTCGCATGTCCGGCGCGATCAGCTCTGGGCTGGCGCGTAGACCGACATCCAGCGGCCGGGTGCGGCCTCGAAGCGGTCGATCAACGTGACCGTGGCAGTACCGGATGTCACTGCGGTCGCATCCTCCGCCGGGCCCCCGCAGTCCGCGCCGATCGCGTCGCGGAACAGCTGGTCGCACATGATCACGACACCCGCCAGCGGATCGGGGGTGGCAGCACTCCCGAGCGCGCGCTGCGCCTTCGGCAGGTCCGCCGCGTATGCGCGACCGAGCCGGGCGATCGGGTAGACCAGCGCTTCGGTCGACTTGAAGTCGGGCAGGGAGCGGATCCACGTCGCTTGCGTCCGCTCGACACCATGGCTGATGAGCGCGCCATCGACGCGCTGGGCGGCGAGGTCGCCCGCCGGGAAGCCGCCGTCCGGATGGACGGCGGCTGGCAGATGGGTCAGGTTCCAGCCGAGGAGCACCACGACGACGGCCACGGCCGCGACCGGGCCGATCGGAGCACGCACCTCGCGGATGAGCGCGGCTGCGCCGAGACCGACCAGCACGAACACCATCGGATCGGCGAACGCGTGATAGTGGTCGTTGGGGAGGCCCCGGACGACGGCGGCGAGGCTTGGCGCAGCGACCGTGAGGAACGCGATCGACCACAGCAGTCCCAGGCCGAACCAGCGCACGACGAAGCGCTCCTCCACGTCGCTCGCACGCCATCGCCAGATCACGATGACGATGACAGCGACGGTCGCCAGCGACCCGGCGACGAAGCCGTCGGTGATGAGTCCGGTAAGCGGCCAGCTCAGGACACGAAGCATCACGATCCCGAATCGGATGGGGAGCGCGACGTCCGCTCCCGAACGGTCGCTCGCGATGTATGCGGCCGCGGCTCTCGCCTCGGAGTAGCCCGTCGTGAGCTCATTGATCACAAGCGGCAGGTAGGCGATGACGACGATCGCCACCACCCCGATCCAGACGCTGCCGAGGCGTCGCCGGCGGGCGTCGAGCGAGGAACGGTGCAGCGACGACGGGCAGCAACGCGACGCCGAGGATGTGGCATTGCATGGTGATCGCCGTCCCGAGCGCAGCCACGAGCCACCATCGACGGTCGCCGCCGGACCACGCCTTCCACGCTGCGGCGAGGGCGATCGCGCTCGACAACGCGATGAGGTTCGGGTTCCAGATGAACGTCAATTCATCGACTGCGGCGGCCGAGGCCGCCATGGCGACCGCGGCGACGATACCCGCGATCGGGCCGCCCACCGATCGCCCGAGCCACCACACGACCCCGACCGCCGCGATCCCGGCAAGTGCGATGACCGCCACGACCGCGAGCGGCGAGTCACCACCGGTGAGGGCCGCGGCCGGCGACAGCAGGTAGTAGTACCAGGCCCCGTGGTGGACATCCCCGATCGACGTCGGTGGCCCGAGTAGCGGCACCGTGCCATCGCGCACGAAGGTCCGCAGCACGAGCATGTCGTGGCCCTGGTCGCCGTCCCACGTGCCCCGTGTCGCCAGGTTCGGTAGCCGGATCAGCGCTGCGAGGATCAGGAGCGCGGGCAGGGCGAGACGATCGAGCGCGAGCGGCCGCTCGACGGCGGCGATCCGGCCGAGGGTCACGTGGGCGACGATCGCTTCGACGACATGCGTCCTCGTGAGCTGCTCGGGAGCGTGAACGCCTCGGGCGGCAGCGTCGGGAGCCGTTTGCCGGCCCACAGCAGGCGGGCTCGCTCGAGGTTCACCGCGTCGTAGCCCGATTCCATGCCCGGCGTCTCGAGGATGTACGCGACGTGGGCAAGGCGTGGGTGCCGGACGATGTGGCGCAGCCCGGCGACGGGGATCCTCCCCGCACCGAGATGCTCGTGACGGTCCGTCCGTGAGCCGAACGCAGAACGCGTGTCGTTCAGGTGGATCATCACGAGCCGATCGAGCCCGATGCGCTCCTGGAACACGTCGAGGAAGGCGTCGACCGCCCGCGGATCGCCGACGTCGATGCCGGCCCCCCACGCGTGCGCGACGTCGATGCAGAAGCCGACGTGCGCGCGGTCGACCCCGTGGCCGTCGAGGGCATCCGCGATCGCCGCGAGCTCCTCGACGTTCGTCCCGATGCCGCCGCCCCCACCCGCGGAGTTCTCGAGGACGAGCCTGGCCTCCGCCGGCGTCGCACTCGCCCGCTCGAGGACCCGGCCGATCCCCTCGACGAGCCTGGCGATCCCGACGTCCGGACCGGCCCCACGATGCGACCCGATGTGGACGTTCACGAACGCGGCGCCGAAGCTCGGAGCCGTATCGAGCTCGGACACGAGCATCGACACCGACCGTTCGAAGGTCACGGCATCCGGACCGGGCAGGTTCACGAGATACGACGCGTGGATCGACACGGGTCGGATATCGAACGCTTCGGTGCGCTCGCGGAACGTCGCCAGCTGGGGCGATGGGGCGCGCCGACGACGCCAGGCGGTCGGGTTGTCCGCGAAGACCTGCATCGCGCTCGCGCCGATCGCGTGCGCCCGGTCCACAGCCTTGACCATCCCCGGCGCGAGTGGCAGGTGCGCGCCGATGCGCCGACCGTCGGGCAGCATCCAGCGGTCAGCGCCGCCGGCCGTCGTTCTTGTCGTGCCCGCGCGTGTACTCGCCTCCCACGATCGGCTCGATCATCCCGAGGTTGCCGTCGTTACGCGCATAGAGGATGGCCACCCGCTCGGTCTCGGCGTTGACGAAGACGTAGAACTGGTGCCCGAGCTCCTCCATGGCGGCGACGGCATCCTCCTCGAAGATCGGCTCGATCGCGAACCGCTTGGTCTTGACGATGCGTCGTTCGTGGCTGCGATCGGCGGTCCCATCGGCGATGTCGCGGAGGATCCGCTTCTCCTCTTCGGGTCGATGCCGAAGGCGCGGCTTCTCCTTGTAGTCGACGGCCTGACGCTCCACCTTGTCGACGACGTCATCGAGGGCCGCTTGGTAGCTGCCACCGACGGCATGACTCCGCAGGGTCCGACCGTCGATGACCAGCGTCACCTCCGCGATGTGGGCATCCGCGGCGCTGCGATGCATCTCGTTCGAGAACTCGACGATCGCGTCGGTCCGGTCGTCGAGCAGCCGTTCGAGGCGAAGGAGCTTGCGCTCGGTATAGCTGCGGACTCGGTCGGGCACCTCGACGTTCTTGCCCTTCACGATCGTCCGCATGCCGCACCTCCGGGCTATCGGGTCGTGGTCCGAGTATAGCCGCGGGGGTCCCTGAGGTCCGGTCAACGTTCCCGAGCGACGGTCACCGCTGAGACCCCGAGGGCGCCGGCGGCCTCGAGGGCTACCGCGCAGGCCGCCAGGGTGGAGCCGGTCGTGACGACGTCGTCGACGAGCAGGACCCACGAGCCTGGAACGTGCTGCTCCAAGCCGGGCTTCAGGGCAAAGGCGCCGCGGACGTTCCGCGTGCGATCGCGCCGGTCGAGGTCGAATTGGGCGATCGTCGCACGGGCTCGACGAAGCAACGGGACGAACGGCAGGTCGAGATGACGGGCTGCGACCCGCCCGATCAGCTCCGCCTGGTCGTAGCCGCGCTGTTTCGCGCGGTCGGCGTGGACCGGGACATTCGTCACGAGTGTCGCCCCGACGCCGACCGCCGCCCAGCGCCTCGCGACGGCGCGACCGAGGGGTTCGGCGAGCCGTTGTTCACCGCTGTACTTGACCGCATGAAGCGCATCGCGGGTCACGCCATGGAACGACGCGCACCACTCGAGCTGGAGCAGTGGCTCCGGCAGGTCGCCGGGGAGCCCGATGGGGACGCCAGCCGGACGGGTCAGCCGGGCGTCGAGCGCGGGTTCACATCTCGGGCAGATCGGCGCGCCCTCGACCCCGCAGCCGAGACAGTTCGCCGGCAGCGCGGCGTCGAGCGCCCGCGTCGCGACCGAGCGAACGGCATCGATGATGGGTGTCATGCCGTGAAGGATGACGACGGTCCCTCACCGCTGACTCATCCGCGTCTAGGGCACCTCGATGAGGTCGCCCACCTCGGTCCGCGAGGCGTCGATCGCGCCAACCGGAAGCTCCAGGACGCCATGCGCGCCGCGCACGAACGGGACGAGTCCCGTCCACGCCCGAAGCGCGCGATGGACGCTCAGGACGGGTCGCGCGCCGGTCGCATCGGGACGGCCGACGAACACGGCATCGATCGGGAAGCGCATGAACATCATGTGGATCCCATTCGAGTCGGGTAGCCACAACGCCTGGCCCGCCGGCAGCGAAGCCCGGCCCATCAGTCCCTTGAACTTGCCCCACAACGAGCCGGCGACCTCGACGTCGGACGCGAGGTCGCTCGACCGCGTGCGATTGTGCGCGGCCATCCTGGTCGCGGCCGTTGCTCGCGAAGCTACGTGGCGAGGTTCTGGACGATCAGGATGATCGCGGGGCCGAGGATGACGATGAACAGCGACGGGAAGATGCACCCGACGAGCGGGAACAGCATCTTGATCGGCGCCTTGGCCGCCTGTTCCTCGGCGCGCTGGCGGCGCTCGATCCGCAGCTGCTCCGACTGGACCTGCAGGACCTTCGACACCGACACGCCGAGCTGTTCGGCCTGGATGATCGCGCCGATGAAGTTGGTCAGCGGCCCGACCTCGGTGCGCGGGACGATGTCGCGCAGCGCGTCGCGCCGCGCCTTGCCGACGCGAACCTCGGCGAGGGCACGCCGGAACTCGTCGGACAACGGCCCCTTCAGCTTCTCGACGACCTTGCCGAGCGCGGCGTCGAAGCCGAGACCGGCGCGGACGGAGATCGTCAGCAGGTCGAGGGTGTCCGGGATCATGACGAGGATCGCCTTCTGGCGCTTCTTCACGCGGCTTCCCAGCCAGAACTCCGGCGCGACGTAGCCGAAGATCGCCCCGACGATGCCGAGCAGATACCCGACCGGGAACGGGAAGCCGAGAAGGCCGATGACCCCGAACAGGACGGCGAACCCGACGCCGAACGCGATCGCGCTGATCGCCTTGACGCCGAGCCAGTCGGCGACACGAAGGTCGCCGGGGTTGCCGGCAAGAGCGAGTCGCTTCTCGGTCCGCTCGGTGAACGACGCGGATGCCCTTCGGGACATCCTCGCCGACATCGACGCGACGAGCGGGCGCAGCGTCCGTTCGATGAACGGCTGCTGGAGCTCCAGCTCCTCGAGGTTCTTGGCCTGCATGGTGCCCAGCTGCGTGAGCCGGGCCTGTACGGGGTCGACCGCGGAACCGCCGGCCAACCCGACGAAGATGAGCAGGATGGCGCCGGCAGCGAGTGCGGCGATGATGATCGGCAGCATGTCGCTCATCGCCTAGACCTCGATGTCCACGATGCGACGGATGAGCATGAAGCCGATGAACATCATGAACCCGCCGAAGAGCAGGATGACGACGCCCGCCGGCAGACCGGCGATGGCAGGTGGATTCGCGAACATCGGATCCATGAAGCCGGGAGCCGCGATGAACAGGAAGCCGGCAAGGGCGATCGGCAGGAAGCCGACGACGTAGCCCGACAGGCGCTGCTGCGCCGTCAGCGTGCGGATCTCGCCCTTGATGCGGATGCGCTCACGGATCGTGTATGCGATCGAGTCGAGGATCTCGGCGAGGTTACCGCCGACCTGGTGCTGGATCGAGATGGCGGTCGCCATCAGCTCGAGGTCGTCCGACCGCACGCGGCGGACCATGTTCTCGAGAGCCTGCTCGAACGGCAGGCCGAGGTTCACCTCGCGGATGACGCGGCTGAACTCGACCGAGATCGGCGGTCGCGACTCGCGGACGACGAGCTCGATGGCCTGCAGGAACGACGAGCCGGCCCGCAGGGCGTTGGCGATCAGCGTGATCGTGTCCGGCAACTGCTTGTTGAACGCGTTGAGACGGCCGTTCTTCCGACGGTTGAGCCAGAAGCGCGGCAGCAGGAAGCCGACGAGCATGCCGATCAGCAGGGCGAGCGGTGACTGCAGTGCCGAGAGGAAGAAGCCAAGGATGAACAGGAGCACCGGCACGCCGACGATCGACCCGAGCCAGATGAACAGGTATTCGGATGGCTTCAGGCGCAAGTCGGCGCGCGCGAGCTCCCTCGCGAGGTTCGCTCCGAAATCGCGGCCCTCGACGACCTTGTTGAGGTTGGCGAGCGCCTGGCTCTGCTGGATGAGGTCGGTGATCGGGCCTTGGCTTTGCGTCGTCGCCTTGCCGCCGTCACCGCGACCCGAGGCATAGCGCTCGAGACGGTCGGAGATGCCGGAGCTGCCGGAGCTGGCGATGCCGAACGCGATCAGGATGATCGCGAGGGCGGCGATGCCGGCGACGGCGAGCGTCATCAGATCCACGATGGAACCTCCCCCGCCTCAGTACGTGAAGCCGAAGAGGCCGGGCGGCAGGTTGATGCCCATGACCTCGAACTTCTCGACGAACTTGGGCCGGATCCCGGTCGGCTTGAGCCTGCCCTGGATCTTGCCCTCGACCACGCCGGTCTGCTCGAAGACGAACACGTCCTGCATGACGATGACGTCGCCTTCCATGCCCTGGACCTCGGTGATGTTGACGATCTTCCGGGTCCCGTCCTTGAGGCGGCTCTGCTGGACGATGAGGTCGACCGCAGAGGCGACCTGCTCGCGGATCGCCCGCAGGGGCAGGTCGACGCCGGCCATCAGCACCATCGTCTCGAGGCGCGCGAGCATGTCGCGCGGCGAGTTGGCGTGGCCCGTCGACATCGAACCGTCGTGGCCGGTGTTCATGGCCTGGAGCATGTCCAGTGCCTCGCCGGAACGACACTCGCCGACGATGATCCGGTCAGGCCGCATGCGCAGGGCGTTACGGACGAGCTCACGGATCGGGATGGCGCCCTTGCCTTCGATGTTGGGTGGGCGGGACTCGAGCGTGACGACGTGCTCCTGGCGGAGCTGCAGCTCGGCGGCGTCCTCGATCGTGACGATCCGCTCGTCGTTCGGGATGAACGATGAGAGGACGTTGAGGGTCGTCGTCTTGCCGGAGCCCGTGCCGCCGGAAACGAAGATGTTCAACCGCGCCTCCACGCATGCTCGCAGGAAGTCGAACATGTCTGCGGTGGCGGTGCCGAACCGGATGAGGTCGTCGACGGTGAAGGGGGACGCCGAGAACTTCCGGATCGTGATGACCGGCCCGACCAGCGAGAGCGGCGGGATGATGGCGTTGACGCGCGAGCCGTCCGTGAGGCGGGCGTCGACCATCGGCGACGACTCGTCCACGCGGCGGCCGATCGGGGCGATGATCCGATCGATGATGCGCATGACGTGGTCGTCGTTCTGGAAGACGACGTTGGTCAGCTCGAGCTTGCCCGATCGTTCGATGTAGACCTGGCGCGGCCCGTTGACCATGACCTCGGTGATCGACTCGTCGCGGAGGAGGGGCTCGAGCGGGCCGAGACCGATGATCTCGTCGGTGATCTGCTCGAGCATCCGCACCCGCTCGGCGCGGGTCAGGGCGAGGCCTTCCTCGTCGATGACCTTGCCGAAGATCTCCTCGATCTGGCGCCGGACCTCGACCTGGTTCGACAGGTCGAGCTTCGGATCCAGGTCCTGGATCACGCGGTTCTGGATCCGGAACTTGACGTCCCGGAAGGACTCGCGGACGGGTGCCTGCGTCTGGAGACGCGGGACCGCCGGCGTCTGCGGCGGACCGCCAGCCGGAGCCGGTACGTTCGAGATCGGAGCCCCGGCCGAGGGCGCCTCACCGGCGCTACCCGGACGAGCACTCTCGATCCGCTTCAACAGGGACATCGCCTACACCCCTTCTCGCCCGGAGGGCCGGACTACGACGGCCTGATCGGTCACGTCGATCAGCGCCATGCGAACAACGACTTCTTCTGCGCCACCTTGCGCGGGTCCTCGGCGGCGGCCGGCGCGACGTGCACCCGCTCACCGACGATCGTCCGTGCAAGACGCAGGACATCCTGGGAGACCTGCGCCTCCCGGTTGCTCAGGAAGAACGGTACGCCTCGGTTGAGGGCGTAGACGACGCTTCGTCCGTCGCTGACGATCGTCTCGTCGACCTTGCGCCCGATCGAGTGCTCCACGTCCTGGACGCGGATGCCGAGGGCCGAATCGGCTCGGTTGAGGATGAGCCGGATCTTGCCACCCTCCCAGCCGAGCTGGTCCGCCACCTCGAGGAAGAGCCGCATGTTCTTGATGCTGGTGATCTCGAGGCTGAGCATCGTGAGGATGGTATCCGCAGAGTCGAGGATCGCGAGCGTCGTGTCGTTGAAGAACGCGGTGCAATCGACGACGACGAGCTCGTGGGTGAGCCGGAGCGCCTCGATCACGCGCTTGACACCGCTCGGGGTGATCAGCTCGGCCATCTCCGGGCTCGGCGGCGCGAGCAGCACCCGGATCCCGGCGGAATGGTTGATGACCATCGTGTCGATCGACTCGACCTCGTGGCCGGGCTGCTCGAGCTCGGGGACGAGATCCGCGATCGACTTGTTCTTGGGATTGAGGTTCAGCAGGACGCCGACGTCGCCGAACTGGAACGAGCCGTCGACGAGCACGACCTTCTTGCCCAGCTCGGTCGCTGCGGCGACGGCCAGGTTGACCGCCAGGGTCGTCCGGCCGACGCCGCCCTTCGGGCTGAACACGGCCACGACCTGTCCGGGGTCACCGCTCGGCGTCAGGCTGGTGCCTCCCGCGCCGCCGCTCGCTTCCGCGGCGACGATCGCCATCCGCGACATCTTCTCGCGTTCGCGTGCGTAGACCTGGCGGATCGAGGCGGTCAGCTCGTCGCTGCTGAACGGCTTGACCAGGAACTCTCGAGCGCCCGCGAGCATCGAGCGGCGGAGATAGTCCGCCTCGCCTTGCACGGACATCATGATCACCGAGGCCGTCGGCACGGCTCGGGCCATCTCCTCGGTCGTCGCGATGCCGTCCATGTCCGGCATGTTGATGTCCATGAGGACGATGTCGGGCGTGAGCGTGGTAGCTAGCTTGAGGGCTTCGACGCCGGACGCGGCCGCACCCACGACGTCGATGTCACCCTCGAAGCCGAGAAGCTTCGAGAGGTGGTCGCGCGTCTCCGGGATGTCGTCGACGATCAGGACACGGATCTGGTCGGCCATCTGAGGGTCTGGCTCTTCGTCCTTAGCTGTCTGACGCTCGACGGGCGCGGGACCCGGCTGGTCCATCGCGCCCGTCGCGCTGGGTGTTGATACCGGCGACTCGCCGGGATGCGGTCTTGGTTAGCGCCGGGCCTGGGCCGGCAGGACGGTCTCGATGAGCTCCGGCGGCAGGACGCCGTACCGGTCGACAAGCGTCTTGAGGATGACACCGGTCGTCGCGTCAGGCAGCGGCGGCGGGTCGATCGGCTGGCCGGTCGTCGGATCGAGGAAGTCCTGGGTCGAGCGCAGGATCAGCGAGATGTCGCCATCGAGCTGCGCGAACTTGATGACTTCGGCCTGCTGGGCGTCGACCGCGAGGGCGACGATCTCCTGCTGGCCGTTGAGCGCCGTGCCCGGCTGTCCGCTCGGGGGCGGCTGGCCTTCCTGGCCTGACGTGTTCTGAGGGGGAGGCGGTAGCAGGGTCCCAAGGACTTGCATGCCCTGGAGGAGGAGCTTGACGCTCGTGCCGTTGATGCCGGCGACGACGGTGAACGAGTTGTCGGCGGGGTTGGTCGTGATGACCGGGAACTTGTCAGCTCGGATGCCGACGACCATGTCGACGTAATCGCCGGGCTTGATCGTCGTACCGACGCCGGTGACCTGGTCGACCTGGACCGTGATGGCTCGCTTGGTCGGCGGGACCTCGATGTTGCCGATCGTGCCCGTGGTCGGTCTCGCCGAAGGTTTCGGCAGTGAGCTGTGCGTCCGTTGCGACGGCCTGGCGGACGATCTTGCCCGACGACCTGGCTCGCGTCGCCGAAGGCGGTCGCGCTCCGGCCTTCCGGCGGCAGCTGGACTTCGTTGACCATGTCGGCGGTGATGTTGACGCCCAGGGGGATGTTGACGGCCGCGACGACAGTCGGCTGCGTGGTCGGGGTCTGCCGGCTCGCGGCGGCTGTCGTTGCCCTGGAGGAAGATCACCGCGATGAACGCGATGACCGCCAGGAACACGCCGATGAGCAGGACCAAGCGATTAGAGCGCTTCAAGTGAGGTCTCCCCGAGCCGTGGTGTGACAGGTGGCACCACTGTAGCAAAGCGCTCGGGGCGCGCGACTATACCAATGGGCTAGGACCCTCTGGTAGGTAACGGCAGGAAGCCACGCTCGCTGCAAGGTTGCGTGCAAGGTAGCCCGAGACGTGAAGAAGCCCGCCGGATGGATATCCGACGGGCCTCTGCTGCGTCGCGAGGACGCCTACATCGCGTTGCCGATGACACTCAGTTTGTCGCTGATCTGGCTACCGAGGAAGATGAGAGCGATGATCGCGACGATCGCGATGAGGGCGAGGATGAGAGCGTATTCCGCCAGCCCCTGGCCGGCTTCGGAGCTTCGCGACTTAGCCCCCCACGCCGCGAGTAGAGCTTTCATGGTTCACCTCCTTTCTGAGGAGATGGCGCCGAAGATGATGAGACCGCCGAACAGCCTTTGGAGCGTCCGACGGTCTCGATCAACGTTGACGACGCGGTGCTAGACCGAGTTGCCGACAGTGCTCAGGATCTTGCTGACCTGGCCGCCCAGGAAGATGAGGGCGATGATCGCAACGATCGCGATGAGGGCGAGGATCAGGGCGTACTCAGCGAGACCCTGGCCGTCCTCGTCACGGTGGATGAGCTCCATGACGCGAAGATAAATCGAAGTCATATAAGGGTTACCTCCTTTCCGCAAAAGCTCCCCGATGTGGAGGCCGCGTCACGGTACGGGCGGCCTTATCGGGTGTCAAGCAGGACGAATGCCGTAGTGGTGACGCTGCACCACGGGCACGCCGCCCCGCCATGATGCCTAGACCGAGTTGCCCACGGTGCTCAGGATCGTGCTGACCTGGCCGCCGAGGAAGATGAGGGCGATGATCGCGACGATCGCGATGAGGGCGAGGATCAGCGCGTACTCGGCGAGACCCTGACCCTCGTCGTCTCGGACGCGAGCGAGGAGCTTGCTGACAGTGGACATCCGATGATCTCCTGATGAGTGCTGTGCCTATCCCCGGCACACGCGAACGTACGTGCAGCAGTTGCCTCGCGGAATGGGAAGAAAGTCCCGGCGTTGCCACCCGGAAACGACACGACCGCCGGCCCGACGGGCCGGCGGTCGTGCTTGCGGGTCTCTACGGATCAGACGGAATTGCCGACATCACTGAGGATCCCGCTCACCTGGCTGCCCAGGTAGATCAGCGCGATGATCGCGACGATGGCGATGAGGGCAAGGATCAGTGCGTACTCCGCCAGACCCTGGCCGTCCTCACGACGGGATCGATGGATGAGAGCTGGAAGCTGACTCAACGTGGCTCACCCCCTTTCCGGTGATCTCCCCGGAAAGCACAGGGTACGAGGCCGACGCATAAAAAGACCGCCGGTCAGATGACCGGCGGTCTTTGTCGTTGACGACGCGGTGCTAGACCGAGTTGCCGACGGTGCTCAGGATCTTGCTGACCTGGCCGCCCAGGAAGATCAGGGCGATGATCGCGACGATCGCGATGAGGGCGAGGATCAGCGCGTACTCCGCGAGACCCTGGCCATCCTCGTCACGGCGAAGCATTTCCGTCGCGCGAAGATAGAGCGAGGTGAAGAGCGCCATGTAGGTGCCTCCTGGATGAGTACTCACCCCCGGTCGAGGGCTGCGCCACTATATGGACGGACCCGGGCTCTCGAAACTGAGACGTTAGTACCGCTCGATGGCCTCGATGCACCGGTACTCGCTTCAGCCGCCGGTGGCGCGGTCGATCGCGACGGCGATCGCGGTCAACGCGTCGGACACCGTCCCGCCGAAGACCACGAGCCACATGGTCGTGAGGAGTGCCGTGAAGGCGAGGATCAACCCGTATTCGACGAGCCCTTGACCCGCTTGCCCGGCCCTCATGAGGCGCCGCTGTCGTCGTGTCCGGGGCCGAGCGCGACCGACAGGTGGAGATGGCCGCCGTCGCCGCGCAGTTCGGCGTCGACCCCGACGGAAGCGGCGCGCTCCTGTATCTCGCGCCAGGTCGCCGGTGGTAGCACGACCACGGAGGCGCGTACGGCGGCGTCGATCGATGCCTGCTGCGCGGCGCGCCGTTCCTCGACCAACGCGGCCAGCGCGGGCGGGAGGTCGCTGCCGGCAGCCTCGGTCGGGATCTCGACATCCGAAGACAAATCCGGTTGGACCACGGCACGGGTGGCCACGATGTCGGCGACGAGTCGGTCGCTCCAGTCGATCCTGAGCGCCACCGAATCCGGCTCGGCCGCCAGGTAGGCCGCCAGCCCCTCGTCGAGCATCCGGAACAGGCCGCTCTCGAGGTCCATCGGCAGCCGCCGGTCCTGGCCCATCGACTCGAAGTCGACCGGGACGTTCGCGCGCCTGCTTCGCTCGCGCGTCGCGCGACGCAGGGTCGGCACGAGCCCCAGGTCGTCGAGGACCATGGGCCGCACGTCGAAGATGAACGTCTTCGTCGCGTCCAGCGTCTGCTGGACCATGCCGACCAGCTGGCCGACCTCGCTGGTGGCGCGGTCGGGATCGTCGCGCACCAGCCGCTCGACGATCTGGGCCTGGAGCACGATGTTGGTCAGGCTCTGTGCCGGCCCGTCGTGCATCTGCCGGGCGATCTCACGCCGCAGGTCCTCCTGCGCGCCCATGAGCAGGCGCGCGACCTCGGGCGCCATCGGCGCATCGGGATCCGTCCCCCCTCCGCTCCGGCCGTCGGATCGATGCCCTGGAGCGTGCGCAGATAGTCGGCGATGGCATCGCGATACCGGGCGAGGGCTCGCCGCTTGCCCTCGAGCACCTCGACCTGCGTCTCCATCAACGCTGCTCGCCTCGTCAGCGCGATCATGCGCGTTCGCCTGTTCGAGCCGGTCCTTGACGTCGGTGTGCTCGGGGAGGCTCGCCAACTTTTCCTCGGCGGCCGACCGGCGCGTCTCGTGACGCGCCGCCTCTGTGGTCGCCTGCGTGATCAGGAGGTCGACCTCGCCGAGCTCCTTGTCCAGCGTCAACAGGTCATCGGCCAGGCGGGACGACACGGCCTCGACGCCGGAGGCGGGCTGGGTCGCTGGGTCGGTCGCCATCAGTCCTCGGGCATGCGGATCCAGCCCTGGCGCATCGCGTACACCACAGCCTGCGTCCGGTCGTTGACGGAGAGCTTTCGAAGGATCGAGCTCATGTGGTTCTTGACGGTCTGCTCGCTGATCGTGAGGGCATAGGCGACCTGCTTATTGGTCATGCCCTGGGCGATGTTGTCGAGGATCTCGACCTCTCGCGGCGACAACGGCGCGAAGATCGGAGCAGCCTCCTGGCCATACACCGCCAGCTCGCGGAACTCCTTGAGGACGCGGGTGGCGACGGCAGGCTTCGAGAAGACCTTGTCGTTGATGAGGAACTCGCCGTCAGCGACCCTGCGGATGATCGTGACGAGGTCGTCAGGGCCGACATCCTTGAGGATGAAGGCGGCCGCACCGGCCTTGATCGCGTCGAACAGCGAGTCCTCGTCCTCGTTGACGGCAAGGACGATGATCCCGGTCGCCGGCAGCTCGCGCTTGATCCGTTGGGTCGTCTCGATACCGCCCGGCGAGGGCAGCGACAAGTCCATCAGGACGATGTCGGGCGACGTCTCGAGTGCGCGGTCGACGGCGCTCCGTGAGTCCTCGGCCTCCCCGACGACTTCGAGGTCCGGCTCGCGCTCGAGGATGTTGGCGATCCCGACCCGGAACAGCGCGTGATCGTCGACGACGAGGATGCGCGTCAGCTCACCCGCCGCGCGTCGATCGGGACCACCCCGACGCCGCTCCGGTCCTCCGTATTCCATCGCAGTCATCCGTTCTCCTTTGTTCCCGTTCGGGCCCCCGTCGGGATCGCGAGCCGGACCACGGTACCGCCGTCCGGTCGAGATCGTACGTCGAAGTGAGCGCCGATCAGCTCTGCTCGCTCATGCATCACCTGCATGCCGAAATTGCGACGGCCGCGATTGGCGACCGCCTCCATATCGAAGCCGTGACCATCGTCACGGATCTCCAGGGTCCATCCATCGCCAGTCACGTCGGTGCTGACCACGACGGTCGAGGCACTCGCGTGCTTGCGGACATTCTGTAGGGCCTCCTGGGCGACTCGGAGGACCACCGTGCGTTCGCGCTCGTCGAGCACATCGCTCGGCCCACGCAGGTCGGTGACGACGCCGATCCGCGTCGCCGACCGGAAACCGTCGACCGTGTCGGTGAGGGCATCGTCGAGGCCGGAGGCATCGACGGTCGGTGGCCGGAGTTCCGAGATGAACTCGCGGACGTTGGCCAGCTCGCGGCGCAGCATCGCGCGGAGCTGCTTGAGGCCGGCCAGGGCATTGCCGGGGTCCCGCTCGATCAGTCGCTCGATGTCGTCGACCTCGAAGATCGCATTCGTGAGCGCCTGGGCCGGGCCGTCGTGGATCTCGCGGCCGATCCGCGCGCGCTCGGCATCGAGCGCCTCCAGGACCACGGCGGCGGCCTCCATCGGCTTCGGAGTATAGGTATCGCTCATGGCGTCGATCCCGAGCACTGGATCTGATAGACGGTCGTGCTCGCCAGCGGATCCTGGCCGACGCCCTGGTACGGGCCGAGGTCGATCGGCGTGAAGCATTCCGATCCTGGCAACCCAGCCTTGAGGTCGGCTGGCCAGTGCTTCCCCTCGGGATCGCTCAGGATGAGGTAACGCGCGCCGGGGAACGCCGATGCCAGGTCGAGGACGTCGCGCGGCGGTTCATCGGGCAGGGCGAGCGTCGGGACACGCGACGTCTCGGCGACCCAGATCGGGAAGTTGCTCATCAGCCGGATGCCCGGCTCATCGACCGGGTGGCCCGCCGCCGCCATGCGCGGGCCGAGCTCCTCGTAGCGAGCCATCGTCACCCTCGAACCACTGCCGAACGAGGGCAACAGGGCCACGGAAAATAGTAGGCACGCAGCGACGCTGCCGACGACGCCGATCCACGACATCTGCTTGGTCCACCCAAGCCGCCGGCCCAGCCGGTCGATCAGGACGTCGATGGCCAGCACGGCACTCAGGACGATCAGCACCTGCACCGGGCCCGCCGCGTGGAGGAACGTCCCCCACTGGGTCGCTGCCGGGAAGACCAGGCTCGTGACGAGGAACATGATCAGGCTGATGGCGACGAGCGGGCGGATCGCGAACGGACGTGCCTGCCACGGCAGGGCGACGATGCCAAGCACGGAGATCGGCAGGCCGAGGAGCGTCAGCACATTGAACAGGTTGTGGCTCAGGCCGATGAGGCGCAGCTGGACGAGGCCGGCAGGCCCGAGCGACAGGTGGCGCGCCAGGGTCGGAGGATCGTTCCAGGCGAAGATGTCATAGCCCGTCAGGTAGAGCGCGTTCGAGATCGCCTGACCCGGCAGCGGGCTGCCGAACTCCTTCAGGTCCCTGTACGCCCACGGCGCGAAGACGACCAACGCCACGACGGCGACGACACCCACGGCACGAGCGCGCACGACCCTTGGCGCCTTGATCGATCGCCACGCGAACACCACCCAGATGAGCGCGAGCCATGCCGTCTCATTGCGCGTCCACGCCCCGAGACCGATCAGGATCCCGAGCGCGAGCAGCCGTGGGTCGGTGAGTCGAGCCCCGCCGGGTGAGCGCACGATGCGCGTCATCAGGAGGCACGCCGCCAGGACGATGACAGCGAACGCCATGGTCGAGTCGGGCAAAGACGAGTTGAGGACGAGGGGCAGATAGACGGCCGACGTCAAGCCGACACCGAGTGCTACCCAGCGCGCTCGCTCGAGTGGCAGCTGGCGTTCCGCGGCCACGTCGCGGCCCAACTGCCAGCCGAGGACGGGAACGACGGCGCCCACCAGCACGCTCGACACCTGGGCGGCCGCGAAGGTCGTTCCCAGGACGGCCATCGGCACGGCGGCAAGGAAGGTCGGCAGCGGCAGCCACACCTCGAAGGCGGGCCGCGGGAATTCGAGCGGCGGCGTCGCATAGCTCCAGAGCGCGTCCGAGACCAACCCGCGCCCCTCGAGGAGGTTGCGGGCCACCCCGAAGTAGTACGCGGTGTCCTCGGGCTTGGGGAACACGATCTGCGCGGCGAAGACCAGGCGCACGACCAGTGAGACGACGAAGATGCCGATGACCGTCGCCCAGATCTCCCGGCGGCTCACGATGCGGCCTCGACCGGGAAGACGGCGAGTGCGAGTGGGCGACCGAGCGACAGGATCGGGTCGCCGAGCCAGGTGGGATGCGCGATCCCGTCGAGGACCGGCGCCATCGGTTTGACGCTCTCCTCGCGGTCGAGCACCAGCCATCGGATGTCGTAGGCGTCGATGACCTCCTGGATCGTCTCCGGCGGGTCATTCACGAGGACGACGCCGCCGCGTCCCGTCCAGTACTTCGTCCCAGCCGCGTCGATCGACATCACGCGATCCGTCTGGGGTGCATTCGCGGCATCGAGGGCCGATGCGACCTGTTGGAACTTGGCGCGGCTGTCGGCCCAGACGCCGTGGACGAACGCCGATCCGACGATCGCCGCGCCGGCGGCGAAGACGACGACAGCGCCGGTGAACGCCCGCGTCGCAGTCCGTGCGTCCCAACTCGGCCGCCGTGCTGCGACCCAGGCGACGGCCACGGCGATGCCCTCGAGGCCGAGGACATATGAATGCGGCGCGAGTGCCACCGCGGAATGGATGAATGTGCCACCCGGCACGTGCACCGCGCTCACCAACGCCGAGAACGCGAAGAGCAGCCCCGCGTACAGGAAGAACGGTCCGAAGTCGAGCGAGCGCCGACGGGCCCAGCCGCCGATGACCATGAAGGGCACGAGCACGACCCCGCCGACGAGGACGGCATAGATCATCACCGCGGAGACGAGACCGCCGATCCGCGTCTCGACGAGCGGCCCGATGCCCATCCCCAGCAGGTGCTGGAGCGTGGCGGGCGTCGTGATGCTGTTCCACTCGCCGATGTCCCGGATGAAGAAGACCTTGCCCGACGCGGTCGATGGCGAGAGCGAACCGAACACGGCGAGCTGGCGCAACCACCACGGCGCCATGACCACGAGGAAGAGCCCGACGCATGCGAACGCAGCCGACCACGGGATGGCTCGTCGCCGCCATCGATCCCACAGGAATGCGATCCCGAGCGCAGCGAGGACGAGCAACCCGTCGTTGCGGGACAGCGTGGCCAGGCCGGCCAACAGGCCGGCGGCTGCGAAGGACCGCGGCGATCCCTTGAGCCCGCGCGCGCCCATCCACAACGATGCCAGGACGAGCGGCTGGTATAGCGAGAAGTTGTCCGGCTGGACCATGTACACGATGGACAGCACGGGGACGGCGACGAGGATGCCGGCGCCGAGCGCGACCCTGTCGGACGCTCGAGCATCCCGGGCCATCGCCCAGGTCAGCGGCGCGGCGACGGATCCGATGAGCGCGAAGGGCAGGGCCGACGCCCATGGCGTCGCGCCGAGGAGCCAGATGAAGGGCACCTGGACGAGCGAGGCCAGGGGCATCCAGTGCGCGTTCGAAGGGATCGGGAGCACCGGATCGACCGGGATCGTGCCACCGACTTCGGGGAAGATCCAGATCAGGTCGATGTTGAAGCCGTGGCCCGCGGCGAGGTTCCGCGCGACGTCCACGTAATAGAAGGAATCGGGATAGGCGGGGTCGGGGAAGTGCCAGATGAGCACGACCCGAACGACCAGGGCGAGCGCGTATAGGACGAACGGGATACGCACGGCCGGTGCAGCGTAGCACCGGGTCCTGGCCCTTCCGACCGGTACGAACGGACTACCGGACCGCCCCGAATCCGTACGAACGGCGCAGCGACGCGACGCCCGGAACGGCCGACATTTCGGGCATGCAACCGATGGATCTCATCGTCGCCGGAACGGTCGCCGTCCTCGGGTACGCGATCCTATGGGTCGTCCGCCATGAGCGCGCGGTACGGCGTATCCGCTCGCAGCCGCGCGTCTAGGCAGGCAACTCGGGACGTAACCGGAGGGCGCTACCAGCCTCGTCCCGCCGTCTTGACACACCCTGGACCACCCGACCACGTCGGGTGAGGCCGTGCCTGAGCGGACGCTCGACGTACCGGAAGAGAAGCGCCGACAGAGCCAGTGCTACCACGACCTGCGTACCGACCCGGGCGGCGGGCGCGAGCGTTGCCAGCAACTGGTTCAGATACATGAACACCGGGACATGGACCAGGTACAGCGAGTACGACCGCTCGCCCAACCAAACGAGCGGGCGAGCGGCGAGACCGCGCGAGCAGCGGTCGTCTCCGAGCGCTCCCGCGACGACGCCGATCGATGCGAGTGCTATCGATCCATAACCACTGCTCGGTCCGAACACGTCGACGAGCGGCAGGACGGCGAGGAGACCGAATGACATCAGCGCGATCGGCCCCAGTAACGGAGTCGGGGTCCAGCCAGGGTGTCTCATGCGGATGGCCGCCAGGAGACAGCCGAGCAGCAGCGCGTCGGCCCGCGTGTCGGTGCCGAAGTAGATCCGCGCGCTCGATGCCCCACCCTCGACAAGGGCCGCCCGCCACAGCATGACTCCGCCGATCGCGACGACGAGGGCGACGACGAGCCTCTGACTGCTCGGCCGCCAGGCGCGAGCCAGTACGAGGATCATGAGCGGAGCGAGGACATAGAACTGCCCTTCCACGGATAGGGACCAGGCATGGTTCCACCACCCCATCTGGTCACCAGCCGATCTCGCCCAATTCGCGAGATACGCGAGCGTCAGAATGGAGTCCTCGGCTAGCTCGTGCGCATCGCCAGCCGCGAACCTGAGCATCGCGAGAGCGATCATCACGGCGACGAGCGCCGGCAGCAGTCGCCAGGCTCTGCGGGCAAAGAACCTTGGCACGTCGATGGTCCCGGTGGCCTCACGTTCGCGCATGAGGAGCGTGGCGATGAGATAGCCGCTCAGGACGAAGAACAGCGTGACGCCGGCTACGCCGCCGGACTGGACTGGGATCCCGGCATGGAACCCCACGACGCACAGCACGGCGAGCCCGCGTACCCCGCCCAGGGATGGCCGCCAGCGAACAGTGGCGTCGACGTGAGACGGCTCAGGCAATCGCGCGCAATGCCTCGGGCCTTCCCGAGCCGGTCTCGCCACTCGCTCGGCACGATGCCTTGGGCGACCGGGCTGGTCACCGTGCCGTGAGCGTTAGGGTCCCCCCAAGCGCTCGCGCTTCCTCGAGGACGACATCTTCAGGGGCGATGTCAACGTCGACAAGTCGATCGGTGCCTCGCCGCACCGGTCAGTCGGGACGGCGCGCCACGAACATCACGTTGAAATGGAGCAGCGAGTAGCCGAGGCGTTCGATGCGCCAACCGGCAAGCATCTCCCGGACCTCGTGCGGCAGGTACTCGTTGTGGAACGGCTCGCTGTGCGGACAGGTGCTCGAGAGGAAGCGGAACTTCCAGATCAACGACCGCGCCGGGACTGACCCGACCAGCACGCCGCCCGGCTTGAGCACACGCGCGTACTCGGAAAGGGCACGTGATGGATCCGGGATGTGCTCGATGACCTCGGTGCACAGGACCGTCCCGAAGCTGCCATCCGCGAACGGGAGCTGCTCGACGTCGCCCTCGACGATCGTGTGGTCCGGGAGTCGCTTCCTCAGCAGCTCGATGTTGCGAGGATTGATATCCACGCCCACCGATCCCTTTGGCAGGTGGCGAAGGTTGAGCCCTGTCCCGCATCCGGCGTCGAGGATCGGCGCATCCGGCGCTGCGTACTTGGCGATGAGGCCTCGGACCACGCGCGCTCGGTTCCGGTGGAAGAACGCTTCGAGCCCGCGGATGTTGTCGGCGACGTCGACCCAGTCATAGGTCTCGACGTCGCGGTAGTAGTCCTTGACCCACTCCGACCAGGCGGCGGAACCTTCCTCGAGGTCGATGCCGTGCGCGGCGTGCTCGTGCTGGTGCATGGGTCCTCCAAGTCCGAGATGCCAGCGCAGCTTCAGGGCATCCACCTCCCCTCGTCCATGTGCCGATAGTCATGGTTCGCGCATCCCGGAAGTGACAGGTGCGACGCGAGCCATTGTCGTCGTTCGTCGCCGGGTGGCGACGGAGTCACGGATCGGTGTCCGCGCATCGGCATCGGTGCGGCTCTGGGGCTGACCCGGTCATCCCACTGTCGGTGTGACCATCGGTGCATCGGAGCACCGATGTGGCACCGCGTAGACTGCGCGCGATGTCGAGCCCGACGATCGCGGCGGCCGCACCCGTCCCACTCCTTGATCGATGGCGCGGCGGCGCGCGGGCCGTCGCGGCGGACTTCCGGCTCGATGCCGGGCTGGTCGCGATCTTCTTCGCGTCGCGGATCGTCGTCGTCGGGGCTGCGCTCGTCGCGGAGTACCTCATCCCGCGGAACCCCGCGCTGAACCCAGGGGCCGACGGGCCGATCCTGCGCAGCCTGACGAGCTGGGATGGCTGGTTCTACCTGGGCATCGTCGGTAACGGCTACCAGGCCGACCCCGTCGCCGGTGCCTATTCGAACGTCGCGTTCCCGCCGCTCTTTCCGGCTCTCGTCAAGCTGCTGACGCTGCCGATCCCCGGATATGCGGGCCTCGTCGGGGTGCTCGTTTCGAACGTGTTGTTCCTGCTTGCGCTCGGCCTGTTCGTCCGCCTGAGTACGCCGTACATCGGACGTCGCCGCGCGTCGTTGAGCGCGGGCCTGCTCGTCATCTACCCATTCGCCTCGGTCTTCGCCATGGCGTATTCCGAGAGCCTGTTCCTGCTGCTCATGCTCGCGACCTTCCTCGCGGCCGAGCGTCGCCATCGCGCCTGGGCCGGGATCTTCTTCGCGCTGACCGTGCTTTCTCGCACGCAGGGTGTGGCTCTGATCCTCCCACTGGTCATCCTGATGCTCCGCCAGGACGGCTGGCGACCGAAGCTGTCGATGACGTGGCTCGCCCTCGGTCCTCTCGCCGCCGCGGCCTTCCTCGTCTACATCACCGGGGTGACCGGCAGCGCCACCGCTTTCCTCGATGCGACACATGCCTGGGGTCGCATGGGGATCGGCAATGCCGAACCGGGGACGACGATGGGCGCGGCGTTCACGCCGTATCTCGGCGCTCTCCTGCTCACGCTCCTGGCGACGACCTTCCTCTTCGTCTTCATCCGCGTCGACCGTATCCCCATCGAATATGCCCTCGCTGCCGATCCTGCCCATCGTCGCAGACCTGCTGAGCGGATCCCTGGAGTCCGTCGGGCGGCATACGATGGCCGGCTTTCCGCTGCTGTGGATCCTGGCAAATCGGCGCTCGATCGCGATGCGGCGCGGCTGGCCGATCGTGTCGGCAGGGTTGTTCGCGATCGTCGCGGTGCTGTCATTCGGCGGGTATTGGGTCCCGTGACCCGATCGCTGACGCTCGTCATGCCCGCGTACAACGAGGCGACGCGGATCGAGCCCGCGCTCGACGAGCTGTTCGGCTACCTCGCGCGCCGCGACCGATTTGGTCGGGACGGGTCGCCGGGTGCTGCGGAGCTCCCTGAGACGATCGACGTCCTCGTGGTCGATGACGGCAGCACGGACGACACGGTCGCGAAGGTGGAGGCGCGGCCGGAGACGACGGGCTCGATCCCGGGTATCGGTCTCCGAGTCCTCCGCGTCCCGCACGGCGGGAAAGGCTCGGCCGTACGTGCCGGGATGCTCGCCGCGACCGGGGACATCGTGATCTTCGCGGACGCGGACATGGCGACCCCGCCCGATCAGATCCCGCTCCTCGCCACAGCCCTCGCGGATCACGACGTCGCCCTGGGCTCACGGATCCAGCACGACGGGTCCGACATGCGCGCGACGCAACCGGCCTATCGGCGGCTACTCGGCAAGGCGTTCCATCTGCTCGCTTCGGCCTGGGTCGCCGGGCCCGTGCAGGACACGCAATGCGGGTTCAAAGGGTTCACGCGCGAGGCCGCGCACGATCTGTTCGAGCGACAACGGATCACCAGCATCGTGTTCGACGTCGAGCTGATCCACATGGCCCGCCGGCGCGGCTATCGCATGGCGATCGTGCCGATCCGCTGGTACGACAAGCGCGGGTCGCGTATGCGGGCGAGCGCGTCCCTGGCGATCCGGGTCGCGTGGGACCTCTTCCGTATCCCGTTCCTGCACCGAGGGAGTCGTCGACGCGCCGCCGAAGGCGCGTGATGGATGCCTCGGCGTTCGGTCGGCTGGGGCGAGCCGCACTCCCGCTCGTCGCGATCGTGTCGTTCGCGCTCGGTCTTGCGGCGACGCTGGCGGTCGCCGGCGAGACGCTCGGGTTCGATTTCCTCGCGTACCACCAGGCTGCGGCCCGACTCCTCGCTGGTCTTCCCCTGTACGACATGTCGTACACGCAGACCGGCGGCTTCGGCCTCTTCTACTACCCTCCGACGTTCGCGCCCATCCTGCTGCCGTTCGGTGCCCTGAGCGCGACGACCGCGACCTGGTCGTGGATCGCGATGTCGATCGGCGCATTCCTGGTCGGCGTCGCGGCGATGCCTGTGTCGAGGACCGTCAAGTGGACGACGATCCTCCTCGCTGGCTGGTCGTTCCCGTTCGTCTACGCCGTCAAGCTCGGCCAGGTCGGGCCGATCCTGTTCTGCCTGTTCGCGCTGGGATGGCGCTGGCTCGACCGGCAGATCCCGTTCGGCGTCGTCGGGGCGCTCGGGGCGGCGATCAAGTTGCAGCCGGGTCTCGTCCTGATCTGGGCGCTGCTGACGCTACGGATCCGGGCCGTGGTCGCCGGTGCGGTCGTCCTGATCGCGCTGGCCGTCGTCACCACCGTCCTCGCCGGCCCCAGCGCGTGGACGGACTTCCTCAGCTTGATCCGGACGGTGAGCGATCCCATCCGGACGCCGCACAACTTCACGCCAGGCGCCATCGCCTTCGCCTACGGGTCGTCGGCTGAGGTCGCCGGTACGATCCAGCTCCTCAACACCGTCGGCGTGATCGTCCTGCTGGTGATGTCGATCCGGTGGGCGACCGATGAGGCGTCATTCATGATCGCCGTGATCGGGAGCCAGCTCGTGTCGCCGATCGTCTGGGATCACTACGCGATGCTGTTGCTCCTGCCGGTCGCCTACCTGCTCGCATCAGGTCGCTGGTGGGCGGTGGTCATCCCGCTCGTGACGGCGTGGCCGCTCGTCGGAGTCACCCCGCCTGTCGCGTACCCGATCCTTTTCTGGGTGACGCTCGTCGCGACCTTCCTCGTCGGCCACGCGGCGACCGACCCGCGTCAGAGCCTCGGCGAAGCGCTCGCGCGGTGAGGGTCGAGACTCAGGACTCGATGGTCGCGGGTCGCGGCTGGTCGATGGTCCTCGACAGGACCGGCCGATACGCCCCCCGCACGCGGTTCCATGCCGTCCCGAACAAGGCGAGCCCGCTGATGGCCGCGGCCAGGGGCCTGACTCGACTCACCCCGCGAGGTGACCAGACGACTGGCACTTCGACGATCGGGAGATGAGAGACCCGATGGGCGATGAACAGCACTTCAGCGTCGAACGTCCAGCCCGACGATCGCTGCTGGCTGAACAGGTCGTGCGTGATAGCGCGCGGGAACAGCTTGAATCCACACTGCGTGTCTCGGTAGGGAAGCCCGAGCAGGACGCGCGACGCAGTCCGCATCAGGAGCGACATCAGCTGTCGGATGGGCGTCGGCCGGGCCGCCCCCTTGGCCTCGTGGTCTCGCCGACCGATGTAGATCGCGCGGCGATCAGGCGACCACTGCACCCGGTCCAACTGGTCGATGCGGAGCTCATCGTCGGCGTCGAGCATCATCAGGTACTCGGCGTCCGACCGATCCGCGACCTCGAGCATCGCGGAGCGGACCGTCAGCGCCTTGCCGCGATGGGGGAAGGACAGCACCTCGATCGGAGTACCTTCGCGCTCCGCGGCGCGCCTGGCGACCTCGATCGTGTCATCACCGGACCCATCGTCCGCGACGAATACGGCTCGGATGGTCTCGCCATGCGACGCTCGATAGCGTGCGATCGTAGCGATGGTCTGCTCGATCCGGCTCGCCTCGTTGAACGCCGGCATGATGACCGTGATCGACGGTGTGTTCTCGGGTCGGAGCGTCATGCCGGCCCGCGGCGTGCCGGCCCACCCCGTGGAACCACGCTCCCGTTCGTCGCCGATCCCACCATGCTCGATGTCGTCCTGATCACCCTGCCTTCGCGGTCCGAGGCTCGATGCCACGGCATTGTGCGCGCCACGGAGGGCGACACGACCGTCGACGATCGTGCTCGCGGTGAGGCTGAGGAGATACTGGACGAAACTCTGGTCGACCGACCCCATCAGTACGCATGGGTCCCCGGATGAGGGTCGGTCTCGGCGTCGCGGCAGTGTCGGCGGTCATCTACTGGCTGTGCGATCGCCTTTTCGATGCCGGTCGGGGCGACTTCTTCTATCTCGCAGACGCCTTCCTGCACGGGCGCACCTGGCTCCCGGTGCCGCTCGGCCCGAACGACGTGATCCCGATCGACGGCCGGTACTACGTTCCGTTCGCGCCGTTCCCTGCGATCGCGTTGCTGCCACTCGTCGCCTTGATCGGCCCGGTGACCGCCGACCATCTGGAATCAGGGATCAATGCGATCCTCGCCGGCGCCGGGGTCGGGATGTGCTGGTGGCTGCTCGGGCGCGTCGGCGTGAAGCGCGTCTCGGACAAGCTATGGCTGTCCGCGCTGTTCGGCTTCTCGACGCAGATGCTCTGGGTGACGACGCGGGGCGGCGTCTGGCACACGGGCCAGTTGATCGCGACGTTGCTCACGTTCGCCTGTCTGATCGAGCTGTTCGGGCGCCGACGCGCCTGGCTGATCGGGCTGCTTGCGGGAGCTGCCTTCCTCACCCGCGCCCCATTGGCGTTCGCGATCCCGGTCTATGCCGTCTGGATCGCGTGGCCATCCGACGACGCAACGGTCGCTGCGTCCGCCGCTCGCGATCCCGGATGGATCGCACGTGTACGCGAGTTCGTGCCGTGGCGACGCTGGCTGGTCTTCGGCGTCGCGCTCGCGCCTTCGATCGTCTTCTTCTTCGCATACAACCAGGTCAGGTTCGGCTCGCCATTGGAGTCCGGCTACGCGCTGGCCACGCTGCCGGACTGGCTCGAGCGTCAGCGCCAGATCGGCCTGTTCTCGGTCCGCCACATCCCGATGAACATCGATTACTTCCTGCTGCACCTGCCGCGGTTCATGACGACATGGCCGTTCCTGCGCCCCGATGGTCTCGGGATGTCGGTCCTCCTGACGAGCCCCGGTCTCCTGTTTGCGCTCCGGGCCGATCGGAGACGACCGCAGACGTGGCTCCTGGCTGTCGCCGCGGTCCTGGTGCTCATCCCGACGCTGCTCTACTACGGCGGCGGGTGGCTCCAGTACGGCTACCGCTACTTCCTCGACTCCGTTCCATTCGTCATCGCGTTGTGCGGCCTCGCGGCCGTCGCGCGCGACGGGATCGGGTGGGGCTGGAAGGTACTGATCCTCGTTGGGATCGCCGTCATGGGGATCGGCGTGTACTGGGCCTATAACCTCTGAGCGTGTCCAGCGCTCGCCTTCGCCCGCTCCTGGTCGGTCTGACCGTCGTCCTCCTCGCGCTCAGCGCGATCGAATTCGTCGTCCTGTTCGGCATCATCGATTCGCAGAACGCGGTCGGCAACGACCTCGCCTACTACCAGTTCGTCGCGCGACGTTGGCTGGACACAGGCGTGTACTACACGGCGTCCCAGCTGAGTGGCCCGTATCAGGTCCAGACGCAGGTCGACAACCTGTATCCACCGCACGCGCTGTACCTGTTCGTTCCGTTCGTATACCTGCCGGACATCCTCTGGTGGGTCGTGCCGCTGGGCATCGTCGTCTGGGTCGTCTGGTGGTGCCGCCCAGCGCTGTGGGGCCTGCCGATCCTCGCCGCCATCGTCCTCTTCCCGAAGACACCGAACCAGATCATCTACGGGAATACCGACATGTGGATCGCGGCCGCGATCGCGGCGGGTGTCCGCTGGGGCTGGCCGTCCACGCTCGTGTCGTTCAAGCCGTCGCTGGCGTTCTTCGCATTGCTCGGCATCCGCAGCCGCGCGTGGTGGATCGCCGTCGGCGGCATCGCGCTCGCGAGCCTGCCACTCCTTTCGCTGTGGCTCCTGTACCCCACGGTCATGCGGAACTCGAGTGCGCAGTTCACGTATTCGTTGAGCAACCTGCCGTTCTTCTGCTTGCCGATCGTCGCGTGGCTCACCTCGAGCCGTCGGGGTTCCGAGCCGATGGGCCGGTGGTTCGGTCGCCTCGCGCGGGGAGGCGAACCCTCGCTCGCTGCGCGCGGCGCCACGCGAAACCCGTCACCCGTGGCCTGACCCGAGCCGCAGCCCGGATCCGGCTGCTCCGTCACAATCCCCGGCTATATGCATCGATCCCTGGTCCTCGCCATCTTCGTGCTGTCCGGCGCGGCGGGCCTCGTCTACGAGATCGTGTGGTCACGCCAGCTCGTCCTCGTCTTCGGGAATACGACGCAGGCTGTGTCGGCGATCCTGACCGGCTTCTTCGGTGGCATGGCCATCGGTGCGGCGCGTCGGTGGCCGGATCGCCGATCGGGTCCGGTCGCCACTGCGCTTCTACGGGCTGCTCGAGATCGCCCTGGTCTTCGTCGTGCTCGTTACGCCGTTCACGTTCGGCCTGATCCACGAGGCATACCGCGGCGTTTACCCAGCCCTTGAGAGCACGCCCTATCTGGCGCTGGCGCGCCTCGTGCTGGCAGTCCTCGCGCTCGCCCCCGCCACGATCATGATGGGAGCGACGTTCCCCACGCTCGTGCGCCATTTCACGCGATCGAACGAGATGGGCCAGGCATTCGGTCGCCTGTACATGGCGAACACGCTCGGGGCCGTGGCCGGGACCGTGCGTCGCGGGTCTCGTGCTGATCGAGGTCTTCGGCCTGAGCGGCGCGCTGCGGGTCGGAGCCGCGTGCTCTGCGATCGCTGGGCTGGTCGCCCTGTGGCTCGCGCGCGCAGCTGACCACGAGCAGGCGCCTCCGGCGATGGCGACGCCGCGACCGGCGGCGGAGCCGTCGACCGAGGCGCAGCGTGCGCCGTTCCCGTGGCTGCCGTTCATCGTCGCCTTCGTCTCGGGGCTCACCTCACTGGGCTACCAGGTGACGTGGACCCGGCTGCTTGCGTCCGGGACCGGTGGACTCACCTACGTCTTCACCGTGATCCTGGCGCTGTTCCTGATCGGGATCGCCGTCGGAGCGGCGGTCTTCAACGTCATCCGCGGCAGGATGGGGGACCCCGTCCGGTTCCTGGCGTGGACCCAATTCGCGGTCGCGATCCTGGCGATGGCTGGACTGGTGCTCGTCATCTCCCAGCCGCATGCGCTCGATCCTGGTCGGCCCTTCGAATCGATCGCCGCGCTCTTCGGGTCGGCGGTGCTCGTGGTCCTACCCGTCACCGTGGCCATGGGTATCGCCTTTCCGACCTCGTCCGAGCTTCTGCGCGACCAGCGGCATCGAGCTGGCTCGGCGGCCGGCTGGCTGCTCGCCGCGAATACGGTCGGAGCGATCCTCGGCAGCCTCGTGATCCCGTTCGTGCTGATGCCGACGATCGGCTCGCCGGCGATCATCGTCGGGCTCGTCTTCGCGAACATCGCGATGGGCATCTTCCTGGCCGCTCGTTCGCGACCGATCGTCCCGCCCGGCGATCGCCGCCGGTGTGGCGATCGCAGTGGGCGTTGCCGTCGTGGCGGCCACCCCAGGGCGTGTCGTCCAGCCGAACGAGGCGTTGATCGCCGCGCAGGGCTGGCAGCTGTTCGAGTCGCGCGAGGACGAGATCGCGTCGGTCCAGGCGGGTCAGAAGTCGGTCACCGCGGAGCTGTGGGTCGGCGGGACATCGATGACCCTGCTGACGGTCGACGCGAAGCTCATGCCGATCCTGCCGCTCATCGCGCGCCCCGACTCCGAGCGCGCTCTGGTGGTCGCGTTCGGGATGGGTACCGCGTTCCGATCGGCGTTGATCGCCGGACTGCGGACGGACGCGGTCGAACTCGTCCCTTCAGTGCCGAAGATGTTCGGCTATTACTACGCCGACGCGGACAGCGTGCTTGCCGATCCTCGAAGGCAAGGTGATCGTGGCCGACGGCCGCAACCACCTTGAGCTTTCCCCCGAGCGGTTCGACATCATCGTCACGGATCCGCCACCGCCGATCCAGAGTTCGGGGGTCTCGGTCATCTCGTCGCGCGAGTACTACGAGCAGGGCAAGGCCCATCTGACCGACGGCGGCGTGATGATGCAGTGGACCCCGTTCGGGACGACCGAGGCGGACCTGAAGGAGCACGTCCGAACATTCGCCTCGGTCTTCGAGCACGTCACGGTCGTGCGCGGTCCCGGTGGCTACGGCTTCTACATGCTCGGCTCGGACCAGCCGATCGACCTGCCACCGGAGCGCATCCGCGAGGTCCTCGAGCGCCCGGGCATCCTCGATGACATCTCCAGCGCCTTCGATTCCCCCGCGTCGACAGTCGACGAATGGATCGCCGTCATCGAAGGTCAACAGTGGATGGCCGACGACGCCGTCCGCAGCTATGCCGGAGACGGACCACTCATCACCGACGACCAGCCACGGCCGGAATACTTCCTCCTTCGCGGCCTGGCAGAGATGCTCCGCCGATGACCCGTTCTTCTCACTTGCATCCGCGGCAGCAGTCCCCGACGATGACGGTCGTCCATCGACCGGAGGCTTCATGACGACCCGCACGCTGGCTGTCGCGCGCCCGATCCTCGGTACGACGCTGCCGTTCGCGCTGCCGATCGGGTTGTCCGCGTTCCTGCTGTTCAGCGTGGAACCGCTCATCGGCCGCCTCGTCCTGCCGGTCTTCGGCGGGACGCCGGCCGTGTGGGCGACGGTCCTCTTCTTCTTCCAGGCCGTCCTGCTGCTCGGCTACCTCTACGGTCACGTGTCCGTCACCCGGCTCGGTCGCTGGGGACCGCCCCTCCACCTCGTCGTTGCCGGACTGGCGATCATCGCCCTGGTCGTCGCGCCGTCGCATGTCGCGACCTTGCGCGACGACGCCATCGCCCCGGTCGTCGACCTGATCCGGATCCTCGTCGTCCTGATCGGCCTCCCGGCACTGGTCCTCACCACCACCACGCCGCTCGTCAGCGGCTGGTTCGAGGCCGCCCGGGCGGGCGGTGACGAGGGTGACGGCTACTGGCTCTATGCACTCAGCAACGCAGGTTCACTACTCGCGCTGCTTGCATACCCCCTGATCATCGAACCACGCCTGTCGCTCACGGCACAACGCGGCCTGTGGAGCGTCGGCTACGTGGCCCTGGTCGTGCTGCTCGCGATCGCGGGTAGCCGCGCACTTCCAGCGCTGCGAGACCGAGTCGCTGCCCGCGTCGGCGCCGCAGCAGCGACATCGCGATGTGGGGATCGACTGGCATCGGCGGACACGTTGGCTCCTCCTCGCCGCGGTCCCGTCGGGCCTGCTCTCCGCGGTCACGACGTTCATCGCGACCGACCTCGTCTCCGCGCCATTGCTGTGGGTCGCGCCTCTCGCGATCTATCTCCTGTCGTTCATCATCGCCTTCTCGCCGCGTGGCAAGCGATGGGTCCACTGGGCCGTCATCGCCGCTCCGGCGATGATCACGATCCTCTGGGTGCCGTATGGCTCGGCGGGCGGATGGCCCGTCCTTGCGGTCCTCGTCATGGAGCTCGTCGCATTCGCGGTCGTCGCGACAGCGCTGCACGGGCGGCTCGCCGACGACCGACCCGCCCCGTCACACCTCACCGAGTTCTATCTCGTCCTGTCGCTCGGTGGCGCCCTCGCCAGCGCCTTCGTGGCGATCATCGCTCCGGCCGTCTTCCCGGGTGTCTGGGAGCTGCCGATCCTTTTGGTCGCCGCGCTCGTCGGGCTCGCCCTGGTGACGCCTGCCCCGCGACGCGTCAAGGCCAAGGGCCTGGACTTCAGCCCGTTCCTCCACGGCTCGACGCGGCGCCTCGTCCCCTACGCCGTGCTCGGAGCGCTGCTCCTTTTGGCCCTCGTGGCGACGCACGCACTCGCGACGGAGGCCGGGATCCGCTGGCTGCTCGTGGGCGGCCTCCTGCTCCTCGTCGGGGGTCGGCCCTGGTTCCTTGCCGTCGCCACGGCCTTCGTCCTGGCGCTCGCGACCTTCGTCCTGCAGCCTCCGGCCGAGTTCCGCGACCGCAGCTTCTTCGGCGTCACCGAGGTGATGTACGCGCCCACCGGCGACCTGAAGCTGTTGATGAACGGCACGACCGTCCATGGATCCCAGTCGACCGACCCCGCCAAACGCGATACGCCGCAGAGCTACTACGTCCGGAGCGGGCCGGTCGGTGACCTGTTCGCGATCGTCCACGCCACGTCACGGCCGGTCCAGGTCGGGGTGACCGGTCTCGGCGGTGGCGCGATCGCTACCTACGTCGACGACCGGACAGATATGACGTTCTTCGAGATCGACCCGATCGTCATCCAGGTCGCCTCGGATCCGACGTACTTCACCTACCTCGCCGACGCGCCGATCCGTCCGGCTGTGGTCGAGGGCGACGCTCGACTCTCGCTCGCGGACCAGCCTGACGGGCGCTTCGACATGCTCGTCATGGACGCGTTCTCGTCCGACTCGATCCCCGTCCATCTCTTGACCGCGGAGGCCATCAAGGACGAGGTGAGGACGCTCGCTCCGACCGGGCTGATCGTCTTCCACGTCTCCAATCGGTACTACGACCTGACCCCGCCGATCGCTGCGGCGGTACACGAGCTGGGCCTCACGATCCTTGGTAAGGAACACACGCCCGGCGCGGTCCACGAACCAGGGGAGACGCCATCCAAGTGGCTCGCCGCCTCCGCCGACCCATCCACGCTCGACGCGCTTCGAGGGAAGGGTTGGCACGACGTCATAGCGGCCGATCACCCGTTCCGGGACGACTACTCGGACCTGCTGCGGTACCTCCAGCTCGGTTCCTGACCGCCCCAGGTTGCGTCCGCAACCACATCCGCGACCCGATGCTATCCTCGCGGCGATGACCGCTCCCACGCTCGACGCGGAGCCCGCCTGTCCCGGGCCCGTCCTGGGCCTCACCCCACTCGACGACACGCCGATCCCGAACCTGCGTGCCGAGCGCCGGGCGTTCGACGCGATCCCTCGCGAAACATGGGACCGCCTGGCCGCGCAAAACCCGTGGTCGACGCCGTTCTCCGCATGGGCATTCCACCGTGCCTGGTGGGACGCGTACGGCGACAACGCCCATGACGAGACGCTGGTGGTATGCGGCGAGGGCGCCTCGGCCGAGCCCATGGCGATCGTCCCGTTGATGCATCGACACGAGGTCGAGCCGACGGATGCAGCGACGCGCACGACCATCCGGCACACCGACGACCTTGGCCTGACGGCCGTCGCCCCGACCGCGAAGGCCATCCTGTTCGGTGCTTCCTACCACTCGGATTACGCCACGGTCCTCGGCGATCCCGCGATCCTCCCGGCCGTCGCGCGGGCCGTTGCCGCCTACGTCGCCGCGCCGGTCGGTGATGCGTGGGATGTCGTCGATCTGCGACGTCTTCGGTGTCAGGACCCCGCCGGCAACCAGCTCGCTCGTGCGCTCGCCGACCAAGGACTCGGCGAGCTCACCGTCGAACGCGAGGACGTCTGTCCCGTCGTGACCTTCCCGCAGGGCGTCGATATCGAGGGCTACCTCTCGACGCTCGGGAAGAAGGAACGCCATGAGATCCGGCGCAAGGTCCGCCGAGCCGAGGCGATCGGCGAGGTCCGTTTGACCGACTCGACCGATCCGCAGGCCGACCTCGAACTGTTCATCGACCTGCATCAGAAGCGATGGGGCGAGAAGGGCCTGTTCCCCTCGACCAAAGGTGGCGACCAGAGCCGCGTCCTGGTCCGCCGCCTGTTCGAGCTGTTCGGAACGGACGGCCCGTTCAAGCTGACGATCCTCAGCGTCGGCGACCGCCGCATCGGCGCGGGCCTCCATTTCGAGACCGGGTCCGATCTCCTCTACTACAACGCCGGCATCGACCCCGATGCTCGCGACCTATCGCCGGGCGTCCTGATGATCCACGCGTATGTCGCGCGAGCGCTCGAGCGCGGCATCCGCCGGATGGACTTCCTGCGCGGCGACGAGTCGTACAAATACGAATGGGGTGCGGTCGACGAGCCGATCCAGCGCGTCCTCTTGCGGCGAGACGGGTGATGGCCACACACCTCCGCCACGATCCCTGTCTCGAGATGGTCCCGCGGCCCCAGGTGGCGTCGGGCGATCGCATCCGCGTCGTCGAGGTCCTCGCCACCGGGACGAGTGGCGGCGCACAGGAGCACGTCCTCGGGCTGGTCAGCCGGATGGACCACGCCCGTTTCGACGTCTCGGTCGTGTCGCTGTCGCCGGGGAGTGCCGCTCGGAAGTTGGAGCGCGCGGGGTTCGAGGTCCTCGTGATCGACGAGCACGACGATGCGATCGCGACCGGCGCACTGGCGGCGCATCTGGTCGATGTGCGGCCGGACGTCATCCACAACCACATGTACCGCGCGGAGCTCGTCGGTACGCGGGCGGCGATCGCGCTCGGCGAGGTCGGGCACCGGCGGCCGTACATCGTCTCGACCGTGCATTCGAGCCGTGTTCGGTCCGAGGAGGACCGCGAGATGCTCCGCGTCCTGACGCCGGCGATGGACCAGCTGATCGCGGTCTCGAAGATGATCGAGGACAAGCTCGTCGCGGAAGGACGGACGACTGCCCCGATCACCAGGATCTACAACGGCGTCGATCTGTCCCGCTACGAACGCGTCGAGGCCTGCTGCACCCTCCCCGACGAGTACGGCATGGAGCCGGGTTCACAGATCGTCGGCGTGGTGGCGAGGCTCGAGCCCGAGAAGGGCCATCCGACGCTCCTCGAGGCGTGGCCGCCGGTCCTGCGGGCCGTTCCAGACGCGTACCTCCTCATCGTCGGCGAGGGGTCGCGACGCGAGGCGCTCGAGGCGCAGACCCGCGATCTCAGGATCGCCCATCGGGTGGTGTTCACCGGTCGCCGCGACGACGTGCCTTCTGTTACCGCGGCCCTCGACGTCGCGGTCCTGCCGTCCTATCGCGAGGCCCAGGGGCTGTCGATCCTCGAAGCCCTCGCGTTGTCGCGGCCGGTGGTCGCCTCGAACGTCGGCGGTATCCCGGAGATGATCACGGACGGCGTGAACGGCATGCTCGTCCCGCCACACGACCCCGATGCGCTCGCCGCGGCGATCATCCGTCTGCTGCGAGATCACCCCTTCGCGGACACGCTCGGGCGTGCCGGCCACGACATGGTCCACGACCGCTTCTGTATCGACCTCATGGTCGAATCGGTGCAGGCGATCTACGAGGAAGGCGCGCGCTCGGTCCGACCGTCGACGCTGCCCGAGGTCGCCGCCGCCGTCTGACCGTCCCGTCCAACCCACGCGGGTGGGACCATCGGGGTGGTGCCATCTGACAACGGGCGGACATAGCATTCGGGCGTGTCGCTCCGCGCCCTTTGGTGGTTCCTCGCCATCTCGCTGCCGGTCCTCGCCTCCCTGATCGCGAAGATCTCGACAGTCGATCTCGCCTACCAACTCCGTGCTGGCGCAGAGATCCTGGCGACCGGCCGGATCCCGACGACCGACACCTGGACCTTCACCATGGCCGGCCAGCCGTGGGTCGACCAGCAATGGGCGGCCCAGATCGTCCTTCGGGCGATCGAGTCGGTCGGGGGCTGGGTCGGCCTCGCCGCCTTCCGCGCGGTGCTCGTCGGAGCGATCTTCGGCGGAACGTGCCTGATCGCCGTCCGTCGCGGCCTGGACGTGCGGACCGGCGCGATCCTTTCGCTTCTCGCGTTCGTGGTGGCGGCGCCGGCGCTCGCCCTGCGCCCGCAGCTCCTCGGGATGCTGTGTTTCGTCGGCGTCCTGCTGCTGGTGGTGGACCGGCGGGAGCATCCGCAGCGATTGTGGCTCGCGCCGGTCATCGTCGCGATCTGGGCGAACATCCACGGCTCGTTCTTCCTCGGCCCGCTCGTGCTCGGGCTCGCGTGGCTCGAGGACGTCCACGACCGACTCCCGGGTGCGACCCGGACCCTGGCCGTCGCGGGCGTCGCCGCGCTTGCGGCGTGCCTCACGCCGAGCGGCCCACTGGTCTGGCTCTATGCCGCCGGGCTGACCTCGAACGCCTCGGTGACGGCTCGGGTGACGGAATGGCAACCGACCTCCATCCGGGACGTGCCGGGCCTGCTGTTCTTCGCGTCCGCCCTAGCGATCGTGACACTGATCGCCCGCTCGGGGCGGCGAGTGCCATGGCCGACGCTCGCCTGGCTCGGTGTCTTCTTCCTGATCGGCGTGTACGCACAGCGAGGCGTCGCCTGGTGGCCGATCGCCGCCGTCACGGCGATCGCCGGCACGCTGGTGCCGGCGTTCCCCGGGAGGACGAGGGTCGAGACCCAGACGATGCGTCGCCTCAACGCCCTGGTCGCTGGCGTGCTCGTCCTTGCGATGTTCCTGGCCCTTCCCTCGAATCGCCCGGCCGTGCCCGGCGCCCTCGTGCCGGCGGACGCCGTCGCGCCGGCACCGGCTGGCATCACCGCGAGCCTTCGCGACCTGGCGGATCCGGGGGCCCACGTCCTCGATCCGCAGACGTGGGGCTCGTGGTTCGAGTACGCGTTGCCGCAGCTCGAGATGGCCGTCGACTCTCGGATCGAGATGTTCAGGCCCGACGTCTGGCAAACGTACGAATCGATCGTCTCGGGACAGGACGGCTGGGAGCGCCAGATGGCCGAATGGGGCGTGACGCACGTCGTCGTCGAAGCCGATGCGACGGCGTTCCGCGACCGGCTCGTCCGTGCCGGTTGGGAGGTCGCGTACGAGGACGCGGACGGCGCGCTCCTGATCCGTCGGTGAGATGCCCTAGCCGTCCGACCAGAGGTGGAAGGTGTGGACGGCGTGGGTCGGCTCGAAACCGAGGCGGATCCAGACCTTCTGCGCGGGCATGTTCGAGACCTGGGTCGACACCACGCAACGCGGGGCACGGAGCTGGGCAGCGTGCCGCAGCGCACCGATGACCAATGCGGGATAGAGGCCCCGTCCCTGGGCATCTGGACGGATCCCGTTGAGTACGATCTCGGTCTCGGTCTCGCGGCGCTCCGTGCTCAAGAAGCCAGCGATCGCACCGCCGTCCTCGATGACCAAGACGTCGCCGTCCGCCATCGACCTGCGCGCCCAGTCGACATATCCGGCATCCGCGGCGGCACGATCGAGGCGGGGGTCGGCGTGGTAGTGACCTTGATACCCGGCGAACGCAGCCTCCGCGATCGCCGTGATCTCAGCGGTATCGTCCGGCCCAGCCGGACGCACGGGACGAGGCTGCTCGGGGATCGGCCGATCGAGCGCTCGGGCGTAGTGGACCAACGTGTCACACAGGCGTCCACCGGCGTTCTCGAGCGCCTGCGCCACCGCCAGGTCGTTCGCGGGCGAGCGAACGATCACCATGGCGACGCCCGATGCCCGAGCATCCTTGGCGATCGCGGTGACGTCGACCACAGACGCTGCATAGGAGCGCGCGATCGGCACCCCGAACCTCGCCGAATCGACATCGGAGGTCGCCAACGCCGAGGTAGCGACCAGTCGGGTCGCGGACATGTGCGAAGTCACCGCGGTCGACTCCCGTATCGGTGATCCAGGCGTGATCGCTGAGCGTTCGCAGCCTATCAGCCCTGGTCGTCCGCATAGGGATCGACCAAGCCCGAGGTCAGTGTCTTGTGCCGCGTACTAGGACGTTCGGCGCGGTGACTGGTCGCACCGCGTCAGTAGACTCCTGAGCATGACCCAGGAGACCCGCGATCTCGACGTCGTCGTCCTCGGTGGCGGTGGCCACGTCGGGCTGCCGCTCAGCCTCACGCTGGCCGATGCCGGCTTGTGTGTCGGCATCTACGACACGAGCCAGGCCACGCTGGACCGGATCGCCGCCGGCGACATGCCGTTCCTCGAGACCGGCGCCGACGAGCTGCTTCGGAAGGTCCTCACCACCGGGCGCCTCGAGCTCGGGACGGACGGCTCGATCATCGAACGCACCGAGACCCTGATCATCGTGGTCGGGACGCCGGTGGACGAGTTCCTCGGCCCATCGATGACGGTCTTCGAGCGCGTGGTCAACCAGGTCGCGCCGCATCTTCGCGACGGTGCCCTCGTCGTCCTCAGAAGCACGGTCTACCCGGGCACGACCGAGTACGTCACCCAGCACCTGGCGGAGGCTGGGTGCCACGTCGATGTCGCCTTCTGCCCGGAGCGCATCGCCGAAGGTCATGCCCTGGAGGAGCTCCATACGCTCCCGCAGATCATCGGCGCGGATGACGATCGGGCCGCCGAGCGCGCGACGGCGTTGTTCCGAAACCTCGTCAGCAAGACGGTGCGCGTGTCGACGAAGGAAGCCGAGCTCGCGAAGCTCTTCACGAATACGTGGCGGTACATGAAGTTCGCGGTCGCGAACCAGTTCTTCATGATCGCCGACCAGGCGGGCGTGGACTACACGAACGTGCTGCGCGCCATCCGTGAGGACTACCCGCGAGCACAGGACCTTCCGGGTCCCGGATTCGCCGCCGGACCCTGCCTCTTCAAGGACGCGATGCAGCTCGCGGCATTCACGAGCGACCACTTCCCGATGGGTCAGGCCGCGATGCAGGTCAACGAAGGCCTACCCGCGTATATCGTCGCTGCCCTCGAGCGCCGCTACGGCGGGCTCAAGGACAAGACGATCGGGATCCTCGGCATGGCGTTCAAGGCCGAATCCGACGACACGCGCGCATCGCTCTCGTACAAGCTGCGCAAGCTCCTGTCGTGGTCGGGCGCCCGAGTGCTCGGCACCGATCCGTACGTCGATGACCCGAGGCTGGTCAGCCTTGAGTGCGTGCTCGAGGAGAGCGACGTCCTCGTCCTCGGGGCGCCGCACAAGGCGTACCGCGGTCTCCAGATCGGCGGCAAGGATGTCGTCGACGTGTGGGGAGCCCTGGGTGAAGGGATCCGTCTCTGACGGCGGCCGGGCGACCGAGCGACGACGTTCTCGACCCCGGCCGACCGTGGCGCATCGCGACCATCGTGGTCTTCGCCTTGTTTTCCGGCCTTCAGGCCGTCGAGGGTCTGATCCTGCCGCTGGCCGTGGGCTCGCACGCCGCGAACTACACCGCGGCCGCCGCGGCATGGCTGGCCGGCGGGGACCCGTGGCAGGTCGGACCGCCGGCAGCGATCTACGCCGGTCCCCCGCCGATGCTCCTGCTATTCGTCCCGTTCGTCCCGCTACCCGTGGACCTGACACGCCTGGTGTGGGTCCTCGGGATGTTCCTCGTCGCGATCGGGGTGGTTCGGCGGCTCGGTCTGCCGGGCTACTGGGTCGCGTTCCCGCCGATGTTCCAGGCGATCTTCCTCGGCCATCCCGAAGTCCTCGTCGTCGCGCTACTCGTCCTCGGTGGCCCGCTGAGCGGGGTCGCCGCGGTGATCAAGCCGTATGCGGCCGCGCCGTTGCTCGCGGAGAAGCGCTGGTCGGCATTCCTGGTAGCCATCGCGGTCGTCCTCATCACCGCGCCCTTCTTGCCATGGGCGACGTTCGCCGCGGACCTTCCAGCCATCGCCGCGAACCTCGTGCGCCAGAACCACGGCGACTCCACGTTCGGGAGTCCGGTCCTGATCGCCCTCGCCATCCTCGCGCTGGTGAGCCTCGGCGTGCGACGCGGCCTATGGTTGAGCGTCCCGTTGCTATGGCCACTGGCGCAGCCGATGTACAAGACCGTGTCGTTGCCCGCGTTGTCGCCTTTCCTCGCGATCGCCTGGTCGATCCCAGTCCCTGGTCTCACGCTCGTCGGCGTGGTGATCGAAGCGATCGTGCTGCGATGGGCGTCGCGACGGCCGCTTCCGGTCTGGCTCATCCATGGCTTCGAGCCCGCGTCGATCCGCGGACCGTTCGGCAGCCCCACCCCTGACCCCGGAGTCTGAGATGGAGAGAATCTGACGTGCGGATCCTCGTCACCGGCGCGGCCGGCTTCATCAACGGGTATCTCGTCCCCGAGCTGCTCGAGGCCGGTCACGAGGTGATCGGTCTTGACGACTTCTCGAAGTACGGTCGCCTCGCCAAGTCGTACGACGCCCACCCCTGCTATCGGTTCGTCGAGGGCGACGCGAAGGACACGGCGTTGATGCGCGAGCTGGCCAGCGATGTCGACCAGGTCGTCGCATCCGCCGCGATGATCGGCGGGATCAGCTACTTCCACGAGTTCGCCTACGACCTGATCGCCGAGAACGAGCGGATCCTGGCGTCGACCTTCGACGCGGCGATCGCCGCCCATCGCGACGGGCACCTGCAGCGGATCATCGTGATGTCGTCATCGATGGTCTACGAGTCCGCCACGGTGTTCCCAACGCCCGAGGGCGCACAGCTGAGCTCACCGCCGCCGATCTCGACGTATGGGTTCCAGAAGCTCGCATCGGAGTACTTCGCGAGCGGCGCCTGGGAGCAGTACCAGCTGCCGTACACGATCGTCCGACCGTTCAATTGCGTCGGGATCGGCGAGCGCCGAGCGCTTCGCGACACGGACATCATGTCCGGAAACGTGAAACTCGCCCTGTCCCACGTCGTGCCCGATCTGGCGCTGAAGGTGCTCAAGGGCCAGGATCCCCTGCACATCCTCGGTGACGGGTCGCAGGTTCGCCACTACACCTACGGCGGCGACCTCGCCCACGGGATCCGACTCGCGATGGAGTCGGAGCGGATGGTCAACGAGGACGTCAACCTGTCGACGGCGCGGTCGACGACGGTCCTCGAACTGGCGCAGGCGATCTGGCGAAACATCCACGGCGCGGATCGGGAGTTTCGCTACGTATCCGACCCGCCATTCGAGCACGACGTCCAGATGCGTGTCCCCGATGTCCGCAAGGCCAAGGATCTCCTCGATTTCGAGGCCACGACGACCCTCGACGAGATGCTCGACGAGGTCATCCCGTGGATCCGCGGCGAAGTGGAGGCCGGCCGGCTGTGATCCAGGCCCCGTGGGAGCGACGACGCGCCCCGAGCCCGTGGGTACCGGAACCCGAGCTCGCGACGGGGATCTCGATCGTCGTCCCCGTGTACCGCTCCGCCGGGACCCTGCGCGAGTTGGTGCGCCGCCTCACGGAGACGCTCGGAGCGCTCGGCGAGCCGTACGAGATCGTTCTCGTGGAGGACGCCAGCCCCGACGGCTCGTGGTCGGTGATCGGCGACCTTGCGACCGACGACCAGCGCGTGCGCGGCATCCAGCTCAGTCGGAACTACGGACAACACAACGCGCTCCTGTGCGGGATCCGGGCTGCGCGGTTCGATCGCACGATCACGCTCGACGACGATCTGCAGAACCCGCCTGAAGAGATCCCCAAACTCCTGGCACGTCTCGTCGGAGACATCGATGTCGTCTACGGGACCCCGTTGTCCGAGCAACACGGATTGCTGCGAGACCTCGCGTCCAGGATCACCAAGCTCGCATTGCAGGAGGCGATGGGTGCCGACGTAGCGAGGAACGTCAGCGCCTTCCGTGCGTTCCGGACCCGGCTGCGCGACGCCTTCCCGGCCTATCGCGGGCCGTACGTGTCGGTGGACGTGCTTCTCACCTGGGGGACGACGCGTTTCGCGCACACGCCGGTCCAGCACGATGCCCGTCGCATCGGCACGTCGGGCTACACCGTTCGCAAACTCGTGGCCCACGCGTTGAACATGGCGACCGGCTTCAGCACGCTGCCGCTCCAGCTCGCCAGCGTCGTGGGGTTCATGTTCACGGTCTTCGGATTGCTCGTCCTTGCGTACGTGATGATCAACTACATCTCGAACGGGCCGAACAACGTGCCCGGCTTCGCGTTCATCGCTTCGATGATCGCCATCTTCAGCGGTGCTCAGCTCTTCGCTCTCGGCATCATCGGGGAGTACCTCGCACGCATGCACTTCCGCGCGATGGATCGACCCACGTATCTGATCCGTGAACGGACCGATGACGAACAGCCCGACTGACACGAGGCGAGCGCGCCGCCACGTCCTGCGTGGTCGGGATCCTGGTGTCGTCGCGTTCAACAGGCCGTTCCTCACGGGACGCGAGCTCGAGTACATCAAGCGTGCGCACGCCAATGGACATCTCGCAGGCCAGGGTGAATTCGCGCGTCTGTCGGGACAGTGGCTCGAAGAGCAGTTCGGATCGGCGCGCGGTCTGCTGACCCATTCCTGCACGGCGGCGCTCGAGATGTCAGCGATCCTTGCCGACGTCGGGCCTGGCGACGAAGTGATCATGCCGTCGTTCACCTTCGTGTCGACTGCGAACGCGTTCGTGCTTCGCGGTGCGACCCCGGTGTTCGTCGATATCCGCCCCGACACGCTCAACCTCGACGAGCGGCTACTCGCCGAGGCGATCACCGACCGAACGAAGGCCGTCGTGCCCGTCCATTACGCCGGTGTGGCCTGCGAGATGGACGCGATCATGGAGGTCGCCCGAGACCGCGACCTGCTCGTCATCGAGGATGCGGCCCAGGCTGTCCTCTCGGGATACAAGGGGCGTCCTGTCGGCGGCATCGGGCATCTCGCCGCGCTCTCCTTCCACGAGACCAAGAACGTGATCTCGGGCGAGGGCGGAGCACTGCTGGTGAACGAGCCCGCGTTCGCGACTCGCGCCGAGGTCATCCTCGAGAAGGGGACGAACCGGTCACAGTTCTTCCGCGGCGAGGTCGACAAGTACACGTGGGTCGACATCGGGTCGTCATACCTGCCCGGCGAGATCGTCGCGGCGTTCCTGTTCGCCCAGCTCGAACATGCGGAGGAGATCACGGCGCGGCGACTCGCCATCTGGGCGCGCTATCACGCGGCATTCGAAGCTGCCGAGCGGGAAGGCCTGCTGCGGCGGCCGATCGTGCCCGACGACCGCGAGCACAACGCCCACATGTACTACCTGCTCCTGCCCGATCTCGAGACGCGAACGATGCTGATCGACGCGCTGCGGACGAGACTCGTGCATTCGGTCTTCCACTACGTGCCGCTGCACAGCTCCCCGCAGGGATCCAAGGTCGGCCGCGTGGCCGGCTCGATGGAGGTCACGGAGTCGGCCAGCGAGCGGCTCGTACGGTTGCCGTTGTGGCTGGGCGTCGAACCCGAACAGGATCGGGTGATCGAAGGCGTCCTCTCGGCGCTCGGATAGGACGTTCCTTCGTGACACGCACCATCTGGCTGCCCGATCTTGCCGAGCGCGCTGCCTATCGTGCGCTCGGCATGGGTCGTCACCCGTGCGGAGGGCGACGGTGACACGCCTTCTGCCGGAGCTGTACGACGCACGCTTCGACGAGCGCGAGATCAGCCGCAAGGACGACGTGTGGCGGGAGATCGTCGCGTACCTGGAGCGGTACATCGACCCGGCCGGGCCTACCCTGGACGTGGCGTGCGACCGAGGCCATTTCATCCGGTTCGTGACGACTCCCGAGCGGTGGGCCACCGACATCCGAGACATGCGCGCCGCGCTCCCGACCGATATCCGCTTCGTCCAGGGCTCCGGGCTCGACCTTGCCAAGCTGCTCCCCAACGGCCACTTCGCCACCGTGTTCATGAGCAACTACCTCGAGCACCTCGAGTCGAGTGACGCCGTGATCGACCAATTGCGCGTCGTCCGCGCGCTGCTTCGCCCTGGCGGTCGGGTGATCGTCCTCCAGCCGAACATCAGGCTCGTCGGGCCGCGCTACTGGGACTTCATCGATCACCGGGTCGCCCTGACCGAGCGAAGCCTCCTCGAGGCCGCCGAGGTCGCGGGCCTGCGGACCGTTGACCTGATCACTCGCTTCCTGCCGTATTCGACGAAGGGCCGTTTGCCCACGGACCAGCGGCTGGTGCGGATCTATCTCCGCCTCCGCCCTGCCTGGTGGGTCCTCGGGCGTCAGACCCTGTTCGTCGGGGAAGCGACGTGATCGCGGACGCCGGCGTGGCCGACCGCGACGTGATCCTCTCGATCGTGATGCCCGTCTTCAAGGAGGGCGATGCCGTCGAGCCGGTGATCCGCGCCCTGACGACCGATGTCGTCACGCCGCACGAGATCCTGGTCGTATACGACTTCGACGAGGACCCGACCGTCCCGGTCATCGCGCGGCTCGGCGCCGAGCTCCCGGCGGTGCACGGGCTCCGGAACGACCTCGGTCGAGGGGTGTTGAACGCCATGAAGGCGGGCATAGCCGCCGCGCGGGGAGAGTTCGTCCTCATCACGATGTCCGACGGATCGGACCAGCCGCAGATCGTCGACGAGATGGTCGCCAAGGCGCGCGCCGGTGCCGATGTCGTCGCCGCGTCCCGATATATGCGCGGCGGTCATCAGATCGGCGGACCTCGACTCAAGCGCCTGATGAGCCGGACCGCGGGCCTGACGCTCCACTGGTTCGCGGGCGTCCCGACCCACGATCCGACGAACAACTTCAAGCTCTACTCACGGCGCTTCCTCGAGACCGTGACGATCGACAGCACCGCCGGTTTCGAGTTGGCCCTCGAGCTGACGGTCAAAGCGACGCTCGACCATCGTCGCGTGGACGAGGTGCCCACGACGTGGCGTGACCGGACCGCGGGCGAGAGCAACTTCAAACTCAGGAAGTGGCTGCCGCACTACCTCGATTGGTATCGGCGAGCATTCGTGGGACGCTGGCTTCGGCGACGGGACGCGGCGCCGTCGTGATCGGCCGTCTGCGCCTCGCGCTCGAACGGATCGGCCTGCCGGCCTGGTTCGTCGCGATCGATCTCCTCTGGATCGCGAAGGTCGATGTGCTCGCGATCGACGCGCGCCACTACCAGCGCGCGACGAACGCATGGCTCGCGGGGGGCGACCCGTTCGCGGTGACCGAGGGCACGACGCCCTACGTGAGCGGTCCGCACACCCTGTTGTTCTATGCCCCGACCTCGATCCTCCCGGTGACGGTCGCCACATGGGTCTGGATGGCGCTCGGTGTGGCCGCGTCCGTTTGGCTCATACGTCGTCTCGACCTGCCGCTGTGGTGGATCCTGTTCCCACCCTTGGCGCACGCGATCTGGAACGGCAACCCGCAGACGATCGCCCTCGCGCTGCTCGTCCTCGGCGGTCCACTCGCTGCTGCCGCTGCCGTCGGCTTGAAGCTCTACACCGGTCTGGCGCTCGCGTTCCGCTGGCGGGACGCCCTCGTGGCCGGCCTGTTCCTGTTGATCACGTTGCCGTTCGTGCCGTGGCAGCTCTATCTCGAACACTCCGGGACGGTCGCCGCGCACGTGGCGACGTCATGGAACGGCAGCGCCTGGCGCCTGCCGATCCTGCTGCCGTTCGCCGCGATCGCCATCTGGATCCTCCGCAAGGAGGGCGGAGCCTGGCACGCGGTGGGGGCGTTGTGGCCGGGAACGCAGTTCTACTACAACTCGATGGCGCTCCCCGCGATCGCCCACAAGAAGGTCGTGACCGCCTTCCTGGCCGTGCCCGTGCCGTTGATGGCGCCGGTCGTCGTGATCGCGCTCGCAGCGAAGCACGTGATCGATGCCCGCCGGCAATCGACGAGCGAGCTGCGGGGAGAGCGCAGCCCTATGGCCGAGGCCAGCGGCTGAGAAGCGGTCCGTCGGCCGCGTCCCTCCGGAGCCAGAGCAGCGAAAGCACGGACAGGGCGACCACCGCCACCGACCCGACGATCCCCAGCGCTCCGGCGACCGGCAGGGCGGCCTCGAGCCCCGGCGTCGCCGGCACGGCGGCGATGAGGTTCAAGGTGATGACGACCGCGAGGATCGCCGCGAACCAGCGGAGGGATCGGTCCGGGATAAGCAGGAGAACGACGACGAGGGCGGCATAGGCGTACCGCTCGTGCATCTGCGTCATCCACGTGAAGATCGTGAGGACCGACGCCACGACCCCGAGCACGAACGTTCGCGGGCGGGGGTCACGGATGATCGCCAGCCCGATGAGCACGGACAGGATCGCCGTCACGAGGTATCCGAGGTGGCGGAACGTGAACGGGCCGATGATCGCGACATCGTCGCGGATGAAGTCACCCCCCGCGGCCACGACCTGGAGGATCCACCACGGATTCCACGCCCGCAGCGACAGGACGTTGAAGATCTCGTTCTGGTACGTGCCCAGGTTGCGCAGGTACCCGAGCGGGCCGGTGGGCAGGAACGGGATCCACAGCACGGCTGCCGTGACCCCGCCCAGGACACCAGCCCGGATGACGCCTCGCCAGCCCCCCGTCGCCCAGAACCAGGCCGCGAATGGGATCACGAAGGCGATGGCTTGTGGCTTCGTCATCAGGGACACGGCGATCAGGATCGCGGCGAGGTCGTTCCGGCCCTTGATCGCCGCGACGACCGCTGCGATAGCCGACAGCGCGAAGATCGCCTCGTATTGGCCCCACCACGCGCTGACGTACCAGGTCGCCGGCACGAGCAGGACCACGGCCCCGCCGATGGCAGCCCACCGTGGACGATCCCGAAGGGCGTACACGACGAGTGCCGCGAGCCCGAGGTCCGCGATGCTTGCCGGCAGCTTCATGAGTGCACGGATCGCCGGGTCGCTCGCGTCGGTGACCGTGGCGAACGCAGGCTGGATCGCTGCGAGCAGCGCCCAGACGTACGCCATGACCGGGCCGAACGTGACCGGTCCGGCGTCCGTTCCCTCGTACAGCGTCGACAGGCCCTGGGTCGCGATGTGATGGACCCACCCGACGAACTGGTCGATATCACCTCGAAGACCTTCGGTCGGGAGGAGCCAGACCCGGATCGCGATCCCGGCGACGACCGCGGCAAGGAGGATCAGCTGGTCGGCACGGCTCCAGCCGGCCGAGGGTCGATCAGACGCGGCTCGTCCGCCAGTACCGTTCGGCCTGCCCGTCGACATCGCCGACCGAGGCGAGCGCCGCGCCGTACGACCGAACGGCGTCGCCCATCTGGCGCGAGCCGTCGAACAGCCGCTCGACCTGGCTCTCGTAGATCGAGATGCCGGTGATCTTGCGCTCGATCTGGTCGGTGATGTCCGCGAACGCCGGGTAGACGCTCACGTCGGCAGGCAAGTCGGCGAATGCGTCCGGTCCGAGCTGATCGAGCGTTCGGAAGTCGTTCCACAGCGCGTAGGGGAAGTCCTCGTAGAAGACCACGGTCCCCGCGTATTCGGGACCGGGCATGACCCAGCCTTGCCCGAGGTTCAGCAGGTCGATCCCGACCTGGCGGCAGAGCCGATGATCGACATGTCCACCGACGCCGAGCGGCAGGTACACCTTCTGCGGCTCGAGGCGCTCGATCTCGCGGCGGATGAGCTGGCCCAGCTGCAGGTCGTCCTCGCGCGGCGCGCCGAGCAGCTCGGCTTCGCCCTCGTATCCCCGGAAGACCGCGTCGGGCTGATCCAGGAAGACGATCGACGCCTCGGCGAAATAGCAGTAGCGCTCGTCTTCCATGCGACGACGTGCCGTGAGGTCGCCGGCACCGGCGGCTTCCATGATCTCGTCGGTCGCGACGGCGCCCTGCGTCGGCAGGTCGTCGATCACGGGCTGCCCCGCGAGCGACTCGGCACGGATGCTCGCGCGTCGATACCACGACGACCGCTGCCAGAAGCGCTTCGCCGCGGCGTCTGCATCGGTCTGCGTCGCTTCGAGTTTGTCGTCCTCGGCGGCCCACGCCTGCCCGAGCGGGTAATCCGGCAGGATCGAGCTCCGGTTGTAGGCCTCACCGGACGGCCACACCGCCTTGCTGCCGACGCCCAGGACCTCGCGTCCGAAGTTCGGGACCCCGGCGACGCCCGCCATGCCGTCCACGTCCTCACCCGAGAAGACCGTGATGATCGCGACGTTCTGGCCGAGCTCGCGGAGACTCGCGATCAGCCCGCCGCAGGACAGGGCGACATCGTCGGGGTGAGGCGCGACGAAGACGTGGGTCATGGCCGCCCGAGTATATCGAGCGGTACCGGCCCGAACTCAGAACCAGCGGCGCCAGCCATCGTCTCGCCGCTCACCCTCGTCGGGGAACCCGCCCTCGCCGATGAGCGGCACGAAGACGACGGCACCGTGCGGTGTCTCGCGCCACTCGTCGCCATCCCGTACGACGAGCGTCAGGACCTGGTGGTCGCGTGGGCCGACCGGGATCACCAGGCGCCCACCATCGGCAAGCTGGCCCCGAAGCTCGTTCGGGATCGATGGGGCGGCCGCGGTCACGATGATGCCGTCCCAGGGGGCGCCCCCCGCGTCGCCGAGGCTGCCGTCGGTCGACCGGATCGTGACCGTACCGGGGAGCTCCAGGGCCGAGATCCGCTCCGCCGCTTGGGCGGCAAGGACGTCGTGGCGCTCGAGGCTCGTCACGTATGCGCCGAGAGCCGCCAGGATCGCTGCCTGATAGCCCGACCCCGTTCCGAGCTCGAGGACCCGTTCACCCGGCTGCGGTGCCAGCAACTCCGTCATGCGAGCCACGACCCACGGCTGGCTGATGGTCTGACCGGCGGCGATCGGGACCGCTTCGTCGGCGTATGCGCGCCCTTGCTGATCGCGGTCGACGAACAGCTCTCTCGGGACCGCGGCCATCGCCGTCAGCACCCGTTCGTCACGGATGCCCCTGGCCCGGAGTTGTTCCTGGACCATGCGCCGCCGATCGTCGTCAGCGCCCATCGCCGAGAGAGTAGCCCGGGCCGACCGGGTCGAGCGTCAGGAAGCGCTCGGGGATGGAGCCGCGGTCGCGGACGCCGACGCCGACGCCGATGCGCTCGCCTCCGGGCTGGCGCCCGAGGCGCTCGGGCTCGCACTGACGCTCGGGCTCCCGCTCGGGCTCTCGGTCGGTGTCGGGGTCGGCGTCGGCAGGGGTCGGAACACGCCGCCCGTCCCGAGGAAGATCGCATTGAGAAGGATCACGATGTACACGGCGACGGCCGCGATCACGAACGCTCGCGACACGTTCTCGCGGACGTGGACGGCGACCTCTGAAGGCGACGGCGCTCGCGCGGCTTGCTTGGCCGGAGTGCGGCGCCGTGCCGCCGACGAGCGTCGTTCCGCGGCCGTCGCGGTCGCGGCCGGTGCCGCGTCTCCGGAGATCTCCCGTACCGCCGCCTCGTAGTCATCGATCTCCGCGTCGGCCGGCGTCGACTTCCTCGTCCCCGTCGATTCGCTCGTCGTCGATCGCGTCGACGCCCCCGTCATCGAGGTCATCGACATCGGTCTCGCGGTCGAGGTCAGCACGCTCGTCGTCGACACCCTCGTCGTCGATGTCGGCGTCGAGGTCGTCGTCGGGCGCGCGGTCACGGGGCTCGGTCACCGGTGTGTCATCGCTCCTGGAGCTCGATCGCGGGCCGGGCATCCGGCGCCGCAGGCGGGCGACAGGATACCCGATAGGCGATCACGCCTCGCGTACCGCTGGCACGAACCACCCGACCAGACCGGCTGCTGCGGTGACCAGCCCGAAGGCCGCGATCACCGTCGTCACCCCGACCGCTTCCGCGAGGACGCCACCGAGGCCGATCGCGAGCGTCATCGCCCCGAACACGAGAGAGAACCGGAATCCGACGACCCGCCCGATCAGATTGCCGGGCGTCCGCTCCTGGAAGAGGGTCTGGCTCGGGATGATGAACAACATGTTCGCGATCCCGATCCCGAACGCGATCGACAGGACGACGCCGAGGTTGCCGGACAGCGCCATGACCGTCGTCAGCAAGCCGAGCACGACGTAGCCCACGATGATCATCCGGCCCTTCGCGAGACGCACGCCGACCAGCCCGATGACGAAGCCGCCGATCAGGTTGCCGGCACCCTGGCTGCCCTCGATGAAGCCGTAGACCGCGCGCCAGTCGAAGCCCTGCCCGCCGAAGACGTGCTCTGCGAACACCGCGGTCTGGCCGATCAGTACGCCGACGGTCAGCTGCGCCACGACGGCGAGGAGCGTGTTCGCGAGCAGCACAGGCTCGTTCCGGAGGAACCGCCAGCCCGTCAGGAGTTCCTCGCGGAACCCGGCCGCGTCGGCGTCGGATCGGGCACCCGTCGGCGCCTCGGACTGGACGGGACGCGGGATCAGCGTGCTGAGCAGCAGTGCCGAGGCGAGGTAGGTCGCCCCGTCGAACCAGAACGCGATCGACACCGCGTCGGCTACAACGGCGACGAACAGCCCGGCCAGTGGAAAGCCGATGACATCCGCCAAGGTCTCGCCGATCCACAACGCCGAGTTGGCGGTCAGCAGCTCGTCCTCTCGGACGAGGCGAGGCAGGATGGCGATGCGCGCCGGGCGGAAGAAGATCGAGATCGTCGTCAGCAGGAAGGCAAGCGGATAGACGAGCCAGATGTTGGCCGTGGCGGCGATCGGCATGATGAACACGACCGCTGCGCGGAGGATGTCGCTGACGACGAGGACCTCGCGGTGGTCCCAGCGGTCGACGAGCGTCCCGGCGATCGGCCCGAACAGCAGGTTCGGCAGCGTCGCCGACACGAATACGAGCGCGACGGCGATCGGTGAACCCGTCAGCACGAAGACGATGGCTGCGATGGCGACCTGGTGGACGCGGTCGCCGAAGAGCGAGATCAGCTGGCCCGACCAGAGGGCGCTGAACGAGCCATTGAGCGCCAGCCGGACATACGGGTGGCGGCGAAGCCTCGCGAGGACGTCCGGTGACAGTCCGGGGATCGAGATCGGCCGGGTCGGCGGCGCTTCGACGACGAGAGCTGGCGTTGCGCCGGGGCCGGCCAGCCGTTGGCGATCGGCGCCGAGGACCGTCGGTCGTTGGAGCGATGCCGACTGCTCGAGGCCCGGAGCGAGGCCGGACGGTCGATAGCCGATCGCGCGGTCGGCAGCGAGGCGCCGCCGCAGGTCGGCGTCCTGCTGCTCCTCGGTCGGCGTCGGGACGCGGACCACGCCGGCGAACAGGAAGAAGGCGAGCCCGAGCCCCAGGAAGAGGTCGCCGAGGGAGTACACGTTCTGGATGAACGAGATCGGGACGGGGATGACGTCGCCGAGGATCAGCAGTCGCCCGAGGAAGTCCTGTGCGCTCGGGTCGACGATCACGTGGAACGAGCGCGTGACGTCGGCAGGCGTGAGCCCGGCGTACGCGAGCGCGGGCTCCCAGATCGGCATGTACCCGCCGTTGACCAGGATCACGAGCCCGTTCGAGAGCACGCCGAGGAAGGCGAGGCTCAGACCGGGGTAGGTCCGGTTGACCCAGAGAGGGATCAGCAGCACGCCAAAGGCGGCGACGAGCAGCGGGAGGCGCAACGCCTCGACGACGTCGATGCCCGCGTTGAGCGCGGCCTCAGTCGCGAAGCGGAGCACGAGCGCTGCGACGAGCAAGCCCGTCCAGCGAAGCTGGATCTCGGCGAGGTTGCGAAGGCGCCCGCCGGCGAGAAGCCCGAGGACGAGCCCGAGCAGGATCCCGCCGATCAGCATCGCGTCATGATGCTGGAGCGGAAGCTCGTGGCGTCAGGCTTGTTCGGGGGCTTGCGAGGTGGCGGGGAGCGAGCTCGCCGAGACGGTCGCTGGACCAGTGCCGGTCGCCGGCTGGTTCGCTCAGGCGCGTCGCGGCAGCCTGACCAAGGATCGGGATCGGCCGAGGCTGGACCGTCCGGCCCGGGTCGGCGACACCCTCGACGTGGTGGGTCCTGACGAAGGCGTCGACGACCACTGGATCGAACTGGATGCCGGCGAACTTGCGCAGCTCCGCCAGCGCCTGTTCGGCGGTCAGCGGGGTCATCCGGTAGGGGCGGGCGGCCGTCATGGCTTCGAAGGCATCGGCGACGTGGAGGACCCGGGCGAGCTTGGGGATCTCGTCACCGATCAGCCGGTCGGGGTAGCCGGAGCCGTTGTACCACTCGTGGTGGTGGCGGATGATCGGCAGCTCGGGGGCGAGCTTGGTGACCGGGGCGATGATCTGCGCACCCAGGACGGGATGCGCGTTCATGATCATCCGCTCCTCCTTGTTCAGGCGCTCCTGTTTGTTCAGCACCCGGTCCGGGACGCCGATCTTGCCGACGTCGTGGAGCAGGCCGCCCCACTCCAGCGCTTCGAGCTCGGCGTCGTTGACGTGCATGACCCGCCCGATATCGACCGCGATCTCCTTCACCCGATGGCTGTGCTTGGCCGTGAACGGGTCGCGCTTGTCGACGGCCTCGGCGAGCGCGCCGATCGTCTGGGTGAACATCTCGCGCATCTCGATGAAGCGCGCGTAGGCCAGCCGGGTCGAATACAGCGGGACGGCGAATAGGGCGGTCGCCCACCACTGAACGGCGTAGACGACCGTCATCAGCCAGGACAGGGGCGCCAGGGCAATCATGCTTCCGAGGATCCCGCGGGTGTCGGCGCGCAAAGCTTCGAGGACCGACTGGTTCGTTCGGAGGCTTAGCAGTACGAACGCGAGCCCGACGTTCAAGACTTGGAAGACGGCTGCCGCCACCATCGCGGAGGCGAAGTCAGTGAAAGGACCAAGAGCCGGCGCGAGCTCGAGCCCGGCTTCCCGAACGACTCCCGCGACGATGGCAGGGATTACCAAGCACGCGTGATTGGCAAGAGACCCGTACCAGGGGATGCGTCCGCGAAGCTCGCGCAGCTCGGTTGTGCCGATTGCCGCGACCCAACCACCGACCGCGGGGCCTCCGAGCATAAAGGAGGCCATGATCGGTGCCACTGCTACACCAATCTGCGAGCCGCGTGGCTGTTGCACCGGCCAGGCGGAAGCCAGCAGAGTAATTGCTGTCCACGCGAGGATGCCAAGAGCGACCTCCAACGGATCGGTTCCCGGAAGGCCAATCTCGACGGCGATCCCCGGTTTGGGCGGAAAAAGAAAAGTCGCGGTCACCAGCGCCAATGCGCCAATGACCACGACAGTCGCGACGTAAAGCTTGAGAGACTTAGGCATCGTTCTGGGACCAGCCACCTCCCTCACTCTACGGCCAGAGCCGAGCAGTGGGTAATGGGCCTTCCGTACTAGAAGCCCCTAAGAGAAGCCCCTCCAGCGAGCGCGACCATCGCGACGCTCGAAAGCGTGACGATGATCCGCATAAGTCGCATTTTCACCGGGCGGGTCCTACCAGCCCTTGACCGATTCGGGAGCCATCGGGCTTCCTCCTTCTCGGCCCTCGTGCTCTGGGAACACGAAAACCGACCTGACTTAAAAGTCGGTCGGTTGCACTAGTCGCTCCGTCCCACCCTAAGTGCCCAATTTCAGGTGGGGCATCGCCGCGTCCGAGCGTCTTGACGGTTCTTCCTAGTACTGGGGTACTAGCAAGTGGCCGGACTGTAGGGATGCCTAACTAAGCCGGTCAATACGGAACCTTACCTATCCGTCACAGTGCGTCGAGCGGCGGAGGCTCCACTCCTACCTCGTCACGCATGACCGCGGCGTAGTGCGCGTATTGCTCGGCCGCGGCGGAATGCGCACCCGTTACCCGGTATAGACGGAGCAGGCAAATCTCGATCTGCTCTGCGGTCGGATCAGCGTCCAAGGCACGCCGTGCAATCGTGATGCCGCGGTCGTAATGACCTGTAGTGAAGTCGTCAAGGACGGACCGTTCGACGATCTCTAGGTACGACGCATGGAGATTGTCTCGATAAGCCGCGGCCCATTCTTCGTACTCAAAATCCAGGGCGAATCTGCCCCGGTACAGGCCCGTAAGGCGGTCGACGTCATCCGGAGAGGGCTTAGGGGGCAATTCCCGAATTAGCGCTTTGCAGGCTGCACTTCGACTCGACACTAGTTCGGGGTCGAGCCAGACGACGTCCGAGTCGTGATGGACGTACCCCGGCGTCAGATCGTCCGAATAGGCCTCCTCAAGGACTCGTCGGAGGAAGTAGATCGTCTGATTGAGTGAGTTCACGGCGACTTCTGGATCCAGGTCCGGCCAGAGAGCATCGAGTACTTGGTCTCGCGTCGCCGACATCTGCGGCCGAGTGATAAGGAAGCAGAGCATCGCGAGCACTTTTCTTCGAATCGCTGAACCGAGAACGCTTCGGGTCCCAATCTCCACCGTTACCCGGCCTTGATCCTCCACGTGGACCACGTCCGCAAGACGTCTTGCGATTGACCGGCCGAGGGTCATTGCATCGGGGCGGCGGCGAGAAGACCTAGCGAGCCGCCGCAGACGCGGGATGTCTGAGCGATCTCCGATCGCCTCGAGCATCCGCGCTGCGGGTATGTTCACGTCGGCCGCCTCCTTGTCGAGAACCAGCCGGAGAGCTGCTTTCCACCGCTCGGGATGGCGGTCTCCCGCTCTGTGCAGCGCGGCTACCGACCCCTCATAAAGTCGGGGCATGTGTGGGACCAGATCCTCGGCTAGAAAGGTCAGGTGCCAAGGCGCCGCACGTTCTATGAGGCAGATCGTGTCACTCAGGGTTTCAGGACTTCCCAACGTTGCCAGCAGAAGTTCGCCTAGGCGTCGGGTTGCAGTTGCGCCTTGGGATTTCGCTGCCTGTGTCGCTTTTCGCAGAAGTACCGGCGCCTGAAGGTCATCGCCGATTACAGCGAGATGGGCGACAGTCATGTCAAAGGACGCATGAGCGCCAATGACACTCGTGAGGCCGGGGACGAATCCGCTCAGTGCCTTCTCAGCAGAGACAGCGTCTCGAACGCGGATCGCGATCCGAGCTTTGGCGATAGCCACGGCTCGGCGATCGGCGATTGTCTGGAGTGAGTCATCGCTAATCCGATCAAGCAGGGCTAGCGCCGTAAGGTGGGATTCATAAGCATCGAAGGCATCCGCGGCCTCAGCAACTGCTTCGTTCGGAACGTATCGCGTTGATTCGGACGTCATCCGCGCCGCAAGACCGCGCGCATCGGCATCCATCCCGAGCCGCAACATGATCGCGGCTCTGACCGCACGCGCAGATGAATGCTCGATGTCCCCGGTCGTGGACTCGAGGGCATCGATTGCCTCGTTAGCCTCGGCAAGGGCATCCTCGACGCGATCCTGAACAACCGAATTCATCGCCAAATTGAGCATGGTTACGCCGTAGTAGTGCGATGTAGATGCCCGCTGGACATCAGCCATCGCGCGGAGCCGCCGATTGATCGAGTCGACGTCGGCTTCTGAGCTTGCCGTCAGGATCGCTGCGCTAACGCCAGCTATAGATATGAGATTTGGGTCAAGGGTGATCCTCTCGAGGTGTCTTGCGAGCTCGAGCGCGCGCTCGCCGTTTCCGAAGTTGAAGTTCGCGGCCAACAGGTTCAGCAAGGCGTGATCCCGTTGGACGGCATCTGTGACGCCGGAGTCGAGGACCGCCTGGCTGGCAGCGATCGCGGCCTCGTAGTCGCCCTGCTGCATGTCGACGCGGCTCAGGATCAGGTCGAAGCCGGCCGGCCGGCGCTCGTGACTGATCGGTCCGATGAACGCCTCGGCGAGCGCGTATTGCCCGTCCCCCATGATCGTCGGGATGGCGCTCGCGACGACGCCGAGCATCGCCTCGGTATCCCCCGCCTCGCGATAGTGATGCGCGGCGGTCTTCCAGTCGGTACTCGCTGACGCGATCGCGGCTTGTCGATGCAGCGCCGCGACAGCGTCGGGACCATCCATCGACCGAAGGCGCGCCTCGAGGAAGCCTCGAACGAGCGGGTGGTACCGCTGGTGGGTCCGCGGCGCGCCGGACTGTCGGCTGAGCAAGGTCAGGCGCTCGGCGGCTGTGGTCAGCCGTGCGACGTCGGAACTTTCGCGACCCGAGACGACCTCGGCCAGTTCAGGCGTGACGACCTGGAGGATCGACGTTTCCATCAGGAATCGCTGCAACTCGTCATCGAGATCGCCCACGACTTCCTCGGCGAGATAGTCGTAGAGGTCGTGGTCGGCGCCGTTGAGCGTCCTGACGAACCGACGGATCTCGGTCGGCGACCGGTCGCGCAGCGCGGCTTGGACGAGCTGTAACGACGCGATCCAGCCCTCCGTCCGGACAGCGAGATCCTCCAGCACGTCCGGGTCGATCCGCCGACCGTAGGTCTCGGTGAACAGCTGGGCAGTCTCCGAAGCATCGAAGCGAAGGTCATCGGTGGCGAGTTCCGCGACTTCGCCGACGGACCGGAGCTTCGACAGCGGGATCGCAGGCGGTCTTCGGCTCGCGAAGACGACCGTCATGCGCTCCGGAGCGCGGACGACGAGCTCGCGTGCGATGACGCGCGCGTCCGGCGCGTCATCGACGAGGTGGAAGTCATCGAAGATGAGGACGGCGCCGGAGCCGGCGATGGCCGGCAACTCTTCGAGGAACGTCGAGAGCGCCGCCTCGCGAGTCGTCCCGGCGGTCCCGGCATCGGCCAGGACCGCGGCGGTCGCTGGTGCGAAGGCCGGGTCGTGCTCGCGGCCGGCAGCGACCAGGTGATGGAGCATCGTGACCCAGTCGCGGTCGTCAGGATCGAGTCGGTACCAGAGCGTCCGCATCCGCGTGCGCCGAGCGAAATCGGCGAGGAGTGTCGTCTTGCCATACCCGGCGTCAGCGAGGACGAGGACGACGCGACCGTGGATCTTGGCACGCAGCCAGTCCAGCAGACGTGGTCGTTCGAGCGTCTCATCGCGGAGCGCTGGACGCTGGACCTTCGCGATCTGGATCGGGTAGCCGCTGACTTCGTCGCTCAGGTGGGCACTCCTGGACGGCGTCACCCCGGCCATATCGTGGGTCCCTACCGGGATCTGCTGAGAGGTGACGAACTCCTGCGGAGACCGGCGGGGATCGGGGGGCGCGAACGATATCGACCGCTCGCGCGCCGTGTCAACGGAGCCGAGGGAGGGGCGGTCGGGCATGGGGTCATGGTGGCGTCAGGCGCTCAACCGGCGATTAGCTGCGACGACTCACCGAGGCGCATGACCGTCGGATAGCGCGAGGCCGATCCAAGTCCGGACGTCCGGCGGATCGGCCTCGAGGTCGCGGTGGGTACGTTCAGACGTGCGCAGGCGTCCCCAACGTGCCGGCCCGGACCTTATCGAAGCAAGAGCTGCAGTACACCGGTCGATCGTTCCGTGGCGCGAACGGGACGACGGCCTGACCCCCGCAGGCGCCGCAGATCGCTGCATGGAACTCGCGCGGTCCCTCATTGTTCCGCGCGCGCTTGGCGGCCGCCCGACACGACGGGCACCGCTGCGGATCGTTCACCAGGCTCTTGCTGGCGAAGAACGCCTGCTCGCCTGCGGAGAAGGTGAACTCCTCCCCGCAGTCACGACAGGTCAAACTGCGATCCTGGTACACGCTCTCCAGACCCTCCTACGCTGGGACGCCGTGGACGGCCCGGCGCGCGGTCCGCGCGGATCGGCGCTGGGGCGCGCGGGGCAGTAGGGGGACTGCGCGCCCGGTCCGGTCCGGGCGGAGCCCGGGTCTAGCCGAGAAGATACGCGTGACGTCAAGGGTAGTTGGCGTATCTCTGGGGTTGTTTCGGAACCGCGCCGAGTGAATCCGCGTCCGGCCGCCATGTCGAACCAACCGCGCCGTCTGGCGTCCATCGCCCTGACTCCGTTCCTCCTGGCATCGCTCGTCGCCTGCAGTAGCGGCGGCGGAGCCGTCGCAACGCCGAGCGCCGCGCCGTCCGCGGGTGCATCGGCGAGTCCTAGTGGGGCGCCCAGCCCGTCGGCGGCCGGCGGCATCGATCACAAGACGGGTGCGACCGACGTCCTCCTCCGGTACGACGAGGGCGGGGGCCTGATGATGGCCGGCTATAGCGCCGCCCAGGCGCCGATCTTCACCCTGTACGGCGACGGCACCGTGATCTTCCGCAACCCGTTGAAGGACCCGCCGGCCGCCCAGGGCTCGACCACACCGTTCAACCCGCTGCGTACGGCCAAGCTCAACGAGGACCAGGTCGTGGAGCTGCTCACCCTCGCGCTGGGCCAAGGCGGGCTGGCCGTGGCTCGCCCGAACTACGACAACCCGATGGTCGCCGACGTCGGCACGACTGTCTTCACGATCGATGCGGGCGGGATCAAGAAGGCGGTCTCGATCATGGCGCTGGGGATGGATGTCGACGCGACCAATCCAGACGGGCCGGCGCGCGCCGGCTTCAAGAAGCTCGCCGATCGCCTCGCCGACTTCGATCAGGGCGGGTCGATCGAGACGGCGGTCTACGAACCGAAGGCGTACCGGGCGACGCTCGTCGACGGCGGCGGCATGGCGGCGCCCGACATGGTCGACTGGCCGTGGTCCGACCTCACGGTCAAGGACTTCAAGCCCGACGCCGACCCGAACGGCCTCCAGTTCCCGCACGCGACCCTCACGCCGGAGCAGGTCGCCGCGCTCGGGATCACGGGTGTCGAAGGCGGCTTCTTCGGCACGCCGGTCAAGGGCTCGGACGGGAAGCCATACATCCTCGCGGTGCGACCGATCCTGCCCGACGATCCGGACGCGTAGCGTCGCGCCACCTTCTTCACGATCGCGAGGCCGATACGCCGGATAGGTTCGAGCCCGGGTCGGCCTCGTGGCATGATGGCCGCTCCGTCGACGCGGGACGAGGGTAGACCTGGAGGTGCACGGTGGGCGTCATCATCATCCGCGAGATGGTCGGGACGAGCCCACGGTCGTGGAGTGACGCTGCCCGGCAGGCGGTCGCCACGGCGTCGAAGACGGTGCGCAATATCCAGACGGTGGAGGTCGTGAAATCGTCGGCCACCGTCGAGGACGGCGAGATCGTCGAGTATCGGGTCGAGCTGAAGATCGGCTTCGAATACGAGGGCTGACGACCCCGATCCTGCGGCCGTCACGGCCGGCGCTTCGCCTAGCTGACCTCCGCGAAGCGCTCACCGGCATATGACACGAACCGGGTCTGGCGCTTCTTGAACCAGAGCTGGACCTCGCCGGTCGGCCCGTTGCGGTGCTTGGCCAACTTGAGGTTCACGACTTCCCCGTCGGTATCCTGATCGTCTGAGCCGCGCTCCTTGTCGCGCCAGAGGAAGCACACCAGGTCGGCGTCCTGCTCGATCGCGCCCGACTCGCGCAGGTCGGAGAGACGTGGCTCCTTCGACTCTCGCATCTCCGGCTGCCGCGACAGCTGCGAGAGTGCGATGACCGGTACGGACAGCTCGCGGGCAAGCGCCTTCAATCCGCGCGAGATCTCCGACACCTCCTGGACACGGTTCGCATCCCTGTTGGTCGTCGTCGCCTGCATCAGCTGCAGGTAGTCGACCACGACGAGGTCGAGCCCGGACTCGGCTTGCAGCCGCCGAGCCTTCGTCCGTAGCTCCATCGCGCTGATGTTCGGTGTGTCGTCGATGTACATCGGCGCTTCCGAGAGCGAGTTCATGGCCGGGGCGATCCGCGTGAAGTCGAGCTCATCGAGGAACCCGGTCCGGAGCTTCTGCGAGTCGATGTTGGCGACGCTCGAGAGCAGGCGCAGGACGAGCTGCTCCTTGCTCATCTCGAGGCTGAACACACCCACGCTCTTGCGCTCACGGACGGCGGCGTGCTCCGCGACGTTCAACGCGAACGACGTCTTGCCGACCGAAGGGCGGGCCGCGACGATGATCAGGTCGCTCGGCTGAAGGCCCGTCGTCAGGGTGTCGAGGTCGGTGAAGCCCGTCCGGACGCCGGAGATCTCACCACGGTGCGTGTGCAGGTAGTCGAGCCGGTCGTAGGCATCGTGGAGGAGCGACTTGAGCGGGCTGAAGCCGGCGTCGATGCGCTTCTGACTGACCGCGAACAGCTCGGCCTCTGCGCGGTCGATCGCCTCCTGGATCTCCGCGGGGTCCTCGTAACCGATGCCAGCGATCCGGCCGGCCGCGCCGATGAGGTTCCGGAGGACGGCCTTGCGCTCCACGATCCGCGCGTACTGGGCCGCGTGGACGGCGGTCGGCGTCTCGTTGGAAAGGCTCGACAGGTACGCGCGACCCCCGACCGATTCGAGGTCCTCGCGCCGTTCGAGCGCCTCCGCGACGGTAACGATGTCGATGGGCTCGCGACGCTCGAAGAGGTCGAGGATGGCCGCGTAGATACGCCCATTCGCCTGGCGGTAGAAGTCCTCCGGTCGCAGGAATTCGGCGACCTCGACCACGGCGTCGCGATCGATGAGGATGGCGCCCAGCACCGATTGCTCGGCTTCAAGACTTTGCGGCGGAAGGCGGTCGATCATCGTCCCCGAGACTGCGTGACGGTTGTGACAACTGACTGTCGTGGCCGGACCGCATGGCTGGGAAGGGGCTTATCCCCGAAGCGCATCCACGAACTGCGTCGCGCCCGTTAGTCGACTGTGGGCGGGCTGTGGACAGGTCCCAGAACCGAGTATCGGAGGCCCGGCGCGGCCTCCGCCCTTAGTCGAGTTTGCGGATGACGCCGATCAACTTTCCCTGGATCCGAACGTCGTCGTAGAACTGAGGCGGGTACTCAGGGTTCGCCGGCTGGAGGCGGATCTTGTCCTTCTCCTTGAAGAACCGCTTCAGGGTGACCGCGTTCTCCTCCACCTGGGCGACCACGATGTCCCCGTTCCGGGCGGTCGACTGCGGGCGGATCAGTACGAAGTCGCCGTCGGCGATGTGGGCTTCGATCATCGAATCGCCGCGGACGCGAAGGACGTATGCATCGCCGCTCGGCGCCAGCATGTCAGGGACCGCGAGGGTCTCTGATGCGTCCTGGTAGGCCTCGATCGGTCCGCCCGCCGCGATCTCCCCGATGATCGGCACGACGCGCGAATCGGCGGTCGTCGCTTGCGGGACCAGCTCGCTCGAGAGTCCGAGACGGATCGCGGCTGTCGGGGTCAGCCTGATGGCGCGGCTCTGACCCTCGCCGCGCTCGAGATACCCCTCGCGGACCAGCATCTGGAGGTGATGGTGGACGGCCGACGTCGAGGCGAGGCCCACCGCCTGCATGATCTCGCGCACCGACGGCGGATACCCGCGCGCCCGCAGCGTTGCGGCGATGAAGTCCAGGATCCTCAGTTTTCGTTCGGCGTCGTGCTTCGTCACTCGCGCCTCCTTGACAGGCATCATACCGAACGAACGTTCGATGTCAAGGATCCTCGTCGGAGCGCACGAAGCATCGCTGGTAGACTCCCGGTCCTTACGGACAAGGAGGTCGACAGCGTGGCGAGCAGGCGGGGCATCGGGCGAGCGAGCATCAGTCGGGTCGTGTCGCTGCTCGCGTTCCTGCCGGTCGCCAGTCGCGTCCCCGACTACGCCCGCCTCATCGGCGCCCTGGTGATCGATGACCGGATGCCGGCCGATCGCAAGCTCATGCTCGGTGCCGCTGCCGGGTACCTCGTCCTCGGCCGCGACCTGATCCCCGACACGATCCCGATCATCGGCGGGCTCGACGACCTCGTCGTGGTCGTGCTGGCCGTCGACGTCTTCCTCGATGGTGTCCCGCCCGAGCTCCTCCAGGAGAAGCTCGACGACCTCGCGATCGACCGCGTGGCCTTCGATCGCGACGTCGCCCAGATCCGGCGCTTGACGCCCGGCCCTGTCCGTCGGACCATCCGCCGCGTCCCCGGCCTCATCTCGGCCGCCGGGCGCGCTATCGAACGATCCGGCGTCGTGCCTCGCACGCGCGCGTGGATCAACAAGGAGGAGCCCACTACTTGAAGGTCATCCTGACCAAGGACGTCGCCACGCTCGGTAAGAGCGGCGAGCTCAAGCAGGTCGCCGACGGCTACGCGACGAACTACCTCATCCCGCAATCGCTGGCCGTCCCGGCGGCGGGTGGCGCCTACCGCGCGTGGCAGCACGACATCGCCAGCCGCGAGGACAAGCGCAAGAAGGAGCGCGAAGAGGCCGAGATCGCGGCGACGCGTATCGGCTCGACGACCCTGACCATGGGCGTGAAGGTCGGCGAGGGCGGCAAGCTCTACGGCTCGATCACGTCGAAGGACATCGCCGACGCTCTGGCGCGGCGCGGCATCGACGTCGACCGCCACAAGATCGATCTCGAGGAGCCGCTCAAGTCGCTCGGCACGTACAAGGTCGCCGTCAAGGTGTACGCCGGGATGACGCCCGAGGTCACGATCGTCGTCGAGCCCAAGGGCTGAGGAAGGCGTACCTCCAAGTCGCCTATCGGCGACCCACCGCGGTATACCATCCCCGCCATGCCGCAGCCGGCGTTCCGTGACGCACCGCCGGCCGTGACGCCGTGACATCGCCGGCTGTCGCCAGGCCATCGGCGGATACCACCGAAGCGTGGTGGCGCTCCATCCGGGACATCCGCCGCGACGACCGCGCGTTCGTCTTCATCCTCACGGTCCTGGCTGGCGTCATCTACTGGGCCACCAACCCCGCCCGCGTCGAGCTCGACGGCTTCGTGCCGCTCGCCGACGCGATGCTCCACGGGCGGCTCTACATCGGGCCGGAGTTCGGCTATCTGGAGCATGCGCCCGGCCCGAACGGTGGCGGCTACATGCCGTACCCGCCGGCTCCGGTGCTGTTCGTGCTCCCCGTCGTGGCCTTGTTCGGGCCGACCGTGGACCAGAGCGTCGCAGCGGCGATCATCGGGGCGGCGAACATCCTCCTGCTCTGGCTGGTGTTCGTAAAGCTCGATGTGGCGCCGGTGTCGCGTTGCTGGCTGCTCGCTGCGTTTGCGTTCGGCAGCGTCCACTGGTGGGCGGCTGGGGAGGGGACGGTCTGGCTGTTCGCCCATCTCTCCGCCGTGTTCTTCGCGTTGGCGGCGCTGTTGCTCGCGCTGCACGGGACGCGGCCGTTCCTTGCGGGGATCCTGCTCGGGCTCGGGGCCGCCTCGCGTGTCCCGGTCGGACTCACGATGCCGCTTTACCTCGCTCTCTACGCCCGCTGGCCGGTCCACTGGCCACCCAAGCTTTCATCGCGGTCGTTCCTGACGTTGATCCCATTCTTCGCCGGCTTCGCGATACCCGTCCTCATCACGATGGGCTACAACGTCGCGCGGTTCGGCAATCCGGCGGAGTTCGGCTACAACCTCGTGCTCAACTCCGAAGGTCAGAGCGTCCTGACCGAGTCCTGGTACACGGACGGGATCAACTCGTTGTCGTACATCCCGCGGAACCTGAACGTGATGTTCCTCAAGACCTTCGACTTCGTCGAGGAATTCCCGTGGTTCCGACCGAACTGGATCGGCACGTCCTTGATCCTCACGACACCGATCTTCCTGTGGCTGATCAGGGCGCACGGGCGGAATCGCCTGCTCATCTATGGCTGGATCTCGGTCGTGACCGGGCTGGCGCTCGTCGTCACGCATGGCGGCATCGGCTGGACGCAGTTCGGCTATCGCCGCATCCTCGACGTCGCGCCGATCCTCTGGCCGATGCTCGGGTGGGTGTTCCGGCGCGGCATCTCGATCGAGGCCAAGGTGGCGATCGTCATCGGCATCCTGGTCAATGCGTATGGCATCTGGGCGATCGAGGTCCTCCACTTCGTGTCGTTCTAGCTGGCGCGCCGTCGATCGACGATGATGGGCGATGCGGACGATCCTCCACGTCGATCTGGACGCCTTCTTTGCCGCCGTCGAGCAACGCGACCGCCCCGAGCTGCGGGGCAAGCCGGTCATCGTCGGTGGCGTCCCGCCCGGCCGTGGTGTCGTCTCGGCGGCGTCCTATGAGGCACGTGCGTTCGGCGTCCATTCGGCGATGTCGGTGACCGAGGCCTATCGGCGTTGCCCGCACGGCGTCTTCCTGCCGGTCGACGGGCGTCGGTATCAGCAGGCGTCGCGCGACGTCATGGCCATCCTTCGGCGCTTCACGCCACAGGTCGAACCGATCTCGATCGACGAAGCGTTCCTCGACGTGACGGGTTCGCGGCCCCTGTTCGGCGAAGGACCCGAGATCGCGGCGTCGATCAAGAGTGGCGGTCCGCGCCGAGGTCGGCTTGACGGCGTCGGTGGGGGTCGCGACCACGAAGCTCGTAGCGAAGATCGCCTCCGACCTGCGCAAGCCCGACGGGCTCGTCGTCGTCGCGCCGGGGGACGAGGCGGCGTTCCTCGCGCCCTTGCCGATCGGGCGCCTGTGGGGCGTCGGCGAGAAGACGGCGACCGTCCTTGCCGAGTACGGCGTCAAGACCATCGGCGATCTCGCGGACCTCTCGCCAGATCTCCTCGTCCGAAGGTTCGGCAAGCACGGCGCGTCGCTCGTCTCGCGTGCCGTCGGGCTGGACGACGACCCCGTCCACGAGGGTGATCCAGCGAAGTCCGTCGGCCACGAGACGACGTTCGACGTCGATACGTCCGACCCCGACGTCATCGAACGGACCTTGCTTGCGCTCAGCGATGGCGTCGCCGGGCGCCTGCGGTCCGCGGGCGTGCGCGCATCCACGATCGCTGTCAAGGTCCGCGATTCCTCGTTCAGGACGGTGACCCGCCAGCGCACCCTTCCCGAGCCGACCGATCTGACCGAGCCGATCTACCGGGCTGCCTTGGAGCTGGCGCGTCCCCAGGTGCGCGGGATCCGGGTCCGGCTGCTCGGGGTGACCGCCTCGAATCTCGGCGAGCGCGAGCAGATGACGATGTTCGCGGAGACCGAGCCACGCACGCCGGAAGGCGATCGAGGCCGCTGATGCGGTCCGTCGGCGCTACGGCTCCAAGGCCGTGACACGCGGCCGATTGGTCGGAGCGGGCCTTCCCGCGCCGTTCGAGCGTGATCCACGGAACCCGCTCGACCGGCGGGCTCGAGGCGTGCCGACCGACGACGTCGATGCGGATCCGGACGCTCCGGACGGGCGTGACACCCTAGCTGACACAGCGCTCGACGACATTCCGCCCGACGACGCTTGACATCGAACGTCTGTTCGGTCTAGTGTCGCCACATCGAACAGATGTTCTGTCGGCCGAGTGCTCCGGACGATGGGTCGAAGACGACGCCGAAGGAGGCCGATATGGCATTCACCCGTGTCGAGCCGGTCGCGGTCCACGTCCGGACTGACTGGTTCAGCGGTCGTCCCCGGGAGATCACCTGGGGCGCCGAACGACTACCGATCACCCACCTTGCCGCCATCCGTGAGGAAGCCGCGGCGTATCCGGTGATCACCGGGCCGCGGACCCTGTTCGAGGTGGAGACGCCTCGCGCGAGGGTGGCCCTTTCGTATCAGCACCGGTCCAAGCGCTGGACCGTCACGGCCCTCGACGAGGAACGTCGAGCGGCCTGACCACACAAGGCGAGCGGGACCTCCCTCCCGGCCCCCCGCTCGCGACTCGTCGAGGATCTGGGGCGGAGCCGCCGGTACCGGCTCCGCCCACTCGACGCGCCTCGCATCCATCGTCGCTGGCGGCGTCGTCGGCTCCGCGGGCTCCCTCACGCACCTCCAGTGCGCTCGGTCGCCTGCTCGCCTCCGCCTTGCCAGCGACGCGTCTGCGAGACGCGAGTCGGTACCGAGTAGGAACCGCCCGCGGATGTTGCGGGTTGCAACCTACAATCGCGCGGTGCATCCCGACAGCAATGGAGGTCGGTTCCGCGACCTCACGATCGACCAGTTCGCGGCTCGGCTCGCGTCATCCGATCCTGTCCCCGGTGGGGGGAGCGCCTCCGCAGTAGCCGCTGCGCTCGGAGCCAGCCTTGTGACGATGGTCGCGTCGCTGACCACGGGTCGTCCGAAGTACGTGGACCACGAGCCGATGCTGGCGTGGGCACTCGAGATCGGTCCCAGGCTGTCGGAGCGCTTCCTGGCCCTCGCCGACGAGGACGCAGAGGCCTACGCGGGATACGCGGCGGCGCTTGAAACTGTCGCGCGAAACCGAGTCGGAGATCGAGGCGCGCAGACAGGCGATGCGGGCCGCTGCCCGCGCCGCATCCGAGGCGCCCTTGCGTTGCCTCGAAGCGTGCGTCGACCTGGTCGCGGCTGCGGAAGCCCTTGCCGGCCGCAGCAACCCCAACGCGGCGAGTGACGTCGATGTCGCCGCCCTGCTCGGGGAGGCGGCAGCTCGCGGAGCCGCGGCCAATGTGCTGATCAACCTCCCATCGACGGGCGACCCCGAATACGAGGAAGCGACGACGGTACGTGTCACCGAGCTGCTATCGGCGATCGAGGATCTCGCGTCGCGTGCACACCAGGCGGTCGCCTCAGGGGAGCCGCGCGACCCGGTCGAGCCGGTCGGACGGGCGTGATCGACGCGTCGACCGGCACGGCCCGACTCCTCGAGGGTGGGCCGATCGCGACCGAGATCCGGGCCGCTGTGGCGGAAGACGTCGAGTCGTTCACGAAGGCGCACGGCAGACCGCCGGGCCTGGCGGTCGTGATCATCGGCCGAGACGCGCCGTCGACCGTGTATCTCGAGCAGATCCTCCGAGGTTGCGCCAAGGTCGGCATCGAGGCGCGCTTCGCGGAGCTCGAGGGTGAAGCGACGGAAGCCGCGGTCGTCGATGCGATCACGAGCCTCAATGCGGATCCCGCGGTCGACGGGGTGATCGTCCAGATGCCGCTGCCGCCGACGATCCGTCTTCGAAGCATCATCGACGCCATCGACCCGGCCAAGGACATCGATGGGATCCATCCGCTCAACGCGGGGCTCCTGCGCCTCGGGTACGACGGCTTCCTCCCCGCGACCGCGCACGCCGCGGTCGAGATCCTGCGCCGTTCGGGGATCGAGATCGCCGGCAAGGACGCGCTCGTGATCGGGCGCTCGGCGGTCGTCGGGATGCCGGCGGCGTTCCTGCTCGTGAAAGAGGACGCCACGGTCACCGTCGCCCATTCACGCACCCAAGACCTGCCGGGCAAGATCGGTCGCGCCGACATCGTCGTCGTCGCAGCCGGCCGTCCCGGGTTGGTGACGGGCGACATGCTCAAGAAGGGGGCGGTGGTCGTCGACGTGGGGATCAACGTCGTCGATGGACACATCCGCGGGGACGTCGACTTCGAATCGGCGCGGCGTGTTGCCGCCGCGATCACGCCCGTGCCCGGCGGCGTCGGCCCCTTGACCAACGCCCTGTTGCTCACCCACCTCGTCCGCGCCGCGGAGCGTCAAGCCGCCGCCCACTGATCGACCCTGGAGATCGAATGAGCTTCCCATCGGACCTCGAGATCGCACGTTCTGTCACCCCGCGGCCGATCGTCGATATCGCGGCCGAACTCGGGATCCAGCCCGATGAGCTCGAGCTCTACGGTCCGACGAAGGCCAAGGTCCGGCTGGAAGCGATCACGCGCCTCGAAGCGGAGCGTCCGCGTGGGAAGTACGTCGTCGTCACGGCCATAACACCGACACCGCTCGGCGAAGGCAAGTCGACGACCACCGTCGGTCTCGCCCAGGGCCTCAACCGGATCGGGCGCCGGGCCTCGGTCAACATCCGCCAACCGTCGCTCGGTCCGGTGTTCGGGATCAAAGGCGGCGCGGCTGGTGGTGGGTACAGCCAGGTCATCCCGATGGAGGATTTCAACCTTCACCTGACGGGCGATGTCCACGCCATCGGCGCTGCCCACAACCTCGCCGGGGCATTCATCGATAACAGCCTCCACCACAAGAATCCGCTCCGCATCGACCCGCACGGCATCCTCTGGCCGCGCGTGCTCGACATCAGCGACCGCGCGTTGCGTCACGTCGTGATCGGGCTCGGCGGTCGCGAGGACGGCGTCCCGCGGGAGACCGAGTTCGTCATCACCGTGGCGTCAGAGGTCATGGCGGTGCTCGCGCTCGCGACCGACCTCTTCGACCTGCGCGACCGGCTCGGGCGGATGGTCCTCGCGACCCGCGTCGATGGGTCGCCTGTCACCGCCGAGGATCTGGGCGTCGCGGGCGCCATGACCGTCTTGCTGCGTGACGCCATCAAGCCGAACCTGCTCCAGACGCTGGAGGGTGGCCCCGCGTTCGTCCACTGCGGCCCGTTCGGGAATATCGCCCACGGCAACAACTCGATCATCGCGGACCGGCTGGCGCTGGTCACGAACGAGATCGTCTGCACCGAGGCCGGCTTTGGCGCGGATATGGGTGCCGAGAAGTTCTTCGACATCAAGTGCCGGGCATCCGGCCTGGCCCCGGATGCAGCGGTCGTCGTCGCGACGGTCCGGGCACTCAAGATGCACGGCGGCGTCGGCAAGATCGTGGCGGGCAAGCCTCTCGATCCGGCACTCCTCGAGGAGAACGTCGAGGCCGTCCGGACCGGGTCGTCGAACCTTGCGGCGCACATCGGGACCGTCCGCAAGTTCGGCATCCCGGCGGTCGTCGCGATCAATGCATTCCCCACCGACACACCCGCGGAGGTCGAGGCGATCCGCGAGGTCGCGCTGGCCGCCGGAGCGCGAGACGCCGTCGTTGCGACGCATTTCACCGATGGAGGCGCCGGCGCGACCGATCTGGCGGAGGCCGTCTGGGCGGCAGCCGAGGACCCGTCGCGCTCGTTCCGCCTGCTCTACCCGGATGAGGCGCCGCTCGGCGAGAAGATCCTCACCATCGTCAAGGAGATCTACGGCGGCGACGGCATCGAGCTGACGCCCGCTGCGCAGAAGTCGCTGAAGCTCTACGAATTGATGGGATTCGGGAACCTGCCGATCTGCATGGCGAAGACGCAGTACTCGATCTCCCACGATGCGGCGCTCAAGGGCGCACCGAAGGGATTCACCGTCCCGATCCGCGAGATCCGGCTGTCAGCCGGCGCCGGATTCGTGACGCCCCTGTGCGGCGAGATGCGCACCATGCCGGGACTGCCCTCGAAGCCGGGTGGCGAGAACATCGACATCGACGCCCAGGGGAACGTCGTCGGGCTCTTCTAGCTCCTCGCGGTCACGTCCGAGCTGGCCGAGGTCGAGGCGAGGGCTAGAGCATCCCCGTCGACGAGGCGAACGCCCAGACGACCGCCAGACCGAGGACGACGCCGAGGACCCCGGCGCCCCACGCGATCACATCGATCAGCCCGAGGGGCATCGAGTCGTCGTGCGCGTGATCGTCGTGCCCGTGGTCCGCGCCGTGGTCGTCGAGCGCGTGGTGGGCGATCGCCCCTTCGTGCCCGGGTACGTCGGAGTCGTGCGGCGAGGTCGTCATCGCAAAGCATTGTGGCAGACCGCCGGCAGGCGCCGGCTCCTAGACTCGACACGATGACCGCCGACCAGACAGACACTTCGCTTATCGCCAGCCTGCGCGGACTCGACCGCGATGGACGGTGGCTGTTCGCGCTGCGGACGATCCGGATGTTCGGATACGGGTTCCTCGCGGTCGTGCTCGTGCTCTATCTCGCCGCGAGCGGCCTCGACCCCTTGGCGATCGGAGCCGTCCTGACGCTCACGCTCGTCGGTGACACGATCGTCTCGCTGTGGCTGACGACGCACGCCGATCGGCTCGGTCGGAAACGCGTGCTGATCGCCAGCAGCCTCCTCGTCGTGATCGCCGGGCTCGTCTTCTCGATCACCGACCTGCTGCCCATCTTGATCCTGGCCGGGATCGTCGGCGTCATCTCGCCCACGGGGAACGAGGTGGGCCCGTTCCTTGCCATCGAGCAGGCATCGCTGACCCAGGTCGTGCCCGCGCGCCGACGGACCGCGACCTTCGCCTGGTACAACGTCGCGGGCTACATCGCGACGGCGACCGGAGCTCTGATGGCAGGACTCCTCAGCCAGGCCCTGATCTCGGCCGGGTGGCCGGACGTCGATGCCTACCGCGCCGTCGTCGTCGTGTACGCCGCGATCGGACTGGCGATGGCCGTGCTCGCCACTCGACTGACTCCGGGCATCGAGGTCCCGCCGTCCGAAGCGCCACCCGCCGATGACGGCATCGCGCGCCGATTGGGACTCGGGCGCTCTCGCTCGGTCGTCCTCCGACTCTCCGCACTGTTCTCGCTCGACGCGTTCGCCGGCGGGTTCATCCCGCAGAGCTTGATGGCGTACTGGTTCGCGCTGCACTTCGGCGTCAGCCCGGCGACCCTCGGCGCGATCTTCTTCGCCGCGAACCTCCTCGCGGCCGTGTCGTCGCTCTCCGCGGCGAGGATCGCTGCGCGTATCGGCCTGATCGAGACGATGGTCTTCACGCATTTGCCGTCGAACGTGCTGCTGATCCTCGTCCCGCTGATGCCCACACTGCCGCTCGCGGTCCTGATGCTGTTGCTGCGATTCAGCCTCAGCCAGATGGACGTGCCCACCCGGCAGTCCTACGTGATGGCAGTCGTCCAGCCCGACGAGCGGTCGGCGGCTGCCGGCGTGACCGGTATCGCCCGCACCATCGGGGCGGCGATCTCCCCGTCGTTCTCGAGCGTGCTCGTCGCCGGTGCCGCTACGGCCGCGATTCCGTTCTACCTCGCCGGTGGCTTGAAGATCCTCTACGACGTATTGATCTATCGCGACTTCCGGAAGGTGCGACCCGAGGAAGAGGTCGCCGCCTAGGCCTTTGCGCGGCCCGGTCGACCGGGCATCCCGAGCCGCCACCAGACGAACAGGACGACCGCGGCGACGACCGCGACCGCGATGGCCAGGTCGAAAGGCTGGAGCGCGTGGCGGATGTCCACCCAGTGGGCGCCGAGCTGGACGCCCGCGAACACCAGCAGGACCGACCAGACGAATGCGCCGAGCGTCGAATACACGACGAACGGGACGAGCGGCATCCGCGCGACGCCGGCTGGGAACGAGATGAATGTCCGGACGATCGGCAGCAGCCGGCCGATGAACACGGTGGCCGCTCCGTACTTCGCGAAGAACCGGTCGGCCGTCTCGATCTCGTGGGGCCTGATCAGCAGGTACCGACCGTATCGCTCGAGGAAGGGTCGGCCACCGTACGCACCGATCGCATACGCGATCAACGACCCGAGGGTGTTCCCGATGGTCGCCACGATCGCCACGATCCAGAACGACCAGGCGTTGCCGGTCAGTGGCTCGATCTGGCTCGTGTCGGACACCAGGAACCCGGCGTAGGGAAGGATCAGCTCCGATGGCAGCGGCACCATCGCCGACTCGATCGCCATGGCGAGCATCACGCCCACATACCCGACAGCGCCGTACAGGCTGTTCAGGAACGGGATCACGATCTCGTCGATGAAGGCGAGCACGCATACCTCGGGGTGACGAAAAAGGGGTCGGCGCGCCCGAGGATAGCCGACTATCCTCGGGCGGTGAGTCCCCCACAGGTCCCAGGCGACGGGGCGGCCCGCGCGTCGGGCAGCGGTGACCCCCGCGTCGTCGTCCTGACGGGGGCGGATCTTTCCATCGATGACGTCGAAGCCGTCGCGCGACGCGGGGCGCTCGTGAGCCTCGACCACGACGCGCGTGGCCGTATGCAGGAGGCGCGCGACGTCATCGAGGCCCTCGTCGATGGGGGCGAGGTCGTCTACGGGGTCACGACGGGGTTCGGTGATCTGGCGACGACCTTCATCGAGCCCGAGCAGGCCGGTCGACTCCAGCAGAACCTCCTCATGAGCCACGCGACCGGTGTGGGTGCGCCGTTCCCGCCCGAGATCGTCAGGGCGATGCTCCTCCTCCGCGCGAATACCCTCGCGCTGGGACACAGCGGTTGCAGGCCGATGCTGGTCGACCGGCTGCTCGAGTTCCTGAGCCGCGGCATCCACCCCGTCGTCCCGGAGCAGGGGAGCCTCGGGGCATCCGGTGACCTCGCTCCGCTCGCCCACCTGGCGTTGCCGTTGATCGGACGTGGCGAGGTCGAGCTCAGTGGGCGGATCATGCCGGCCGCCGATGCCCTGTCGGAAGCTGGTCTCGAGCCGATGGAGCTCGAGGCGAAGGAAGGCCTCGCGCTCCTGAACGGGACCCAGATGATGGGCGCGCTCGCCGCACTCTTCCTGGGGGACGCGGATCGCCTGACGAAGACCGCGAGCGTCGCGGCGGCCATGTCGGTCGAGGCATTGCTCGGGACCGACGTCGCTTTCTCGGCCGCCTACCAGCTCGCGCGCCCGCATCCAGGCCAGGTCGCCGTGGCCGCCGAGATGCGCCACCTCCTCCGCGACAGCGGCCTCCAGCGCGCGCACCACAGATCGACCCACAAGGTGCAAGACCCGTACTCGCTCCGCTGCGTGCCGCAGGTCCATGGCGCGGTGCGGGACGCCCTCGACCAGCTCCGACGGGTGCTCGACATCGAGCTGAACTCGGCCACCGACAACCCGCTCGTCTTCCCCGGCGGCGGGGTGGCCGACGACGGGGCGATCGCCACGGGCGGAGGGCGGGTCATCAGCGGCGGCAACTTCCATGGGGAGCCACTCGCGCTGGCGCTCGATTACGCGAAGCTCGCCGTCGCCGAGCTCGGTTCCATCAGCGAACGTCGGATCGCGCTGCTCGTCGACCCGCGTCTCAACGGCGGGTTGTCACCGTTCCTCGCGGCGTCACCAGGCGTCGAGTCCGGGATGATGATCTACCAGTACACGGCGGCAGCCCTGGCCTCGGAGCACAAGGTGCTCGCCCATCCGGCATCCGTCGATTCGATCCCGACGTCCGCCAACCAGGAGGACCACGTGTCGATGGGCTCGATCGCGGCTCGACACGCGCGGCTGGTCCTCGAAGGCGTGCAGCGGATCGTCTCCATCGAACTCATCGTTGCCGCACAGGCGCTCGATCTACGCCTGGCCTCGATGGCCGAGGGTGGCGAGGCGCCCGGGCCGGGTGCCGGCGTGGCCGAGGCGCAGCGTCGGATCCGGAGCCACGTGGCCCACCTCGACCGAGACCGGGAGCCCGGCCCCGATCTTGCCGCCGCGTACGCGCTCGTCAGGGACGGCGCGCTCGTCGCGCTGGCCGAGGGCGCCGACCGCCCAGGCTGACCCTGCTGGATCGCGTCAGCGGTATTGGACGTCCCGACGCCAGGGCGGGGTCCGGTCGGACCCGGCCGTTCGCATCCCCATCCGGCTCAGCAGCGCGTTGATCTCGTCGCGATAGCGGGCGCCTTCGGGACGCTCCGCGAGCCACAGCAGATAGCCGGGATCGACCCGCGCGATCTCGCCGACCGACCAGCCCACATGGCGACCGAAGGGCAGGACCGTGCCCGATGGATCGCCGGGCGGGTCGCCGGCGGCGCCGGTCCCATCGCGCGGTTTCGCGTCGCGCTGATCGCGCTCATAGGCGGCACGTCGTTCGGCGGTCTTGAGCGCATCGTATGCGGCGTTGATGCGGATCATCCGGCGACTCGCCGTTTCCCCAGCGACGTCGGGATGATGGCGCCGCGCCAGGCGGCGATGGGCACGCGCGACCGCCGCATCGTCGGCATCGCGCGAAAGACCCAGGACGACATAGGCGTCGCCCTCGACCTGTTCGAGCATGCTATGAGTCCCCGAGCCGGCAGCGCCCCGAGCACTGCGCCTGCCCGGACTCTAGCGTGGCGATCCGCCGCTTTGAAGAGGGTTCGGGGCCTCTGCGCAACGGGACTTTCGGAGCGCGCCGGGCCGCGGGGTCACGATCGGCCGAAGCGGCTCCAGGTCGCGTCAGCAGTGGCGTACGCCCGTCTCCGTGGGACGCCCATGCCGATCAGGATGTCGTCGATCTCGTCCCGGTAGGTCTCGCCCTCGGCACGGTCCGCCAGCCACACGAGGTAACCCGGGTCGACACGCGCGATCTCGCCGAGCGACCAACCGATGTGCCGCCCGAAGTCGAGGACGCTGCCCGAGGGCCGGCCGGGTGGCGGACCGGCGCCGCCCGTCCCGTCACGCGGCGGCGGTGGCTTGCGCGCTGCGTCATATTCGGCCCGGGCAGGGGCGTTCCGGATCGCCTCGAACGCGGCATTGATGTGCATCATCCGGCGCGTCGCGGACTCGCCCGCGAGGTCCGGGTGATGGCGTCGCGCGAGCCGTCGGTGAGCGCGGGCGATCGACTCGTCATCCGAGTTCCGATCGACGCCGAGGATCGCGTAAGCGTCGCTGCTGCCGGTGTCGGGCACGCCTATGGGTCAGCTCCCCCTCCGCGATGGTGCGGCGCGGCTCGGACCGCACCGGCTTCCTGACCGCACTCTACCGGGCTCTCGCGCGGGTTGCAGGCCGTCCGGGCACCGTAGACTCGGGTGGTCATGGTCTTCGATCCAGAGCGCGTCACGATCGTCGACGTCACCGACGAAGTCGACGTTCGGTCTGATCCCGCCGTGCGCCGACCCCTCGTTCGACCATCGATCGTGCGACTACTGGGAGGACGCCGACCGGGGGTCGAAGGCGATCCGCCTCGACGTGGCTCGAGCCGCGACGGCCCGATCCCGAAAAAGCCGTCCGACCGACCGACGCCCGCCAACCCGTTCCTCGCCGACCTCGAGGAGCGCAGCGCCAACCCGTTCGCTCGGCCGGGCACGGGCGCGGGAGCATTCAACCCGTTCCTCGATGACGACGACGCCGCCGACGACAACCCGTTCGCGCCCCGGCCGCCGGCCCGACCGACCGTCGGCGACACGGCCTATCCGAAGCTCCGGCTGCTCGGCCGCGGGCTGGCGGTCGCGGGGAGCTATGCCAAGGTCCTGCTCGTCGACGACGTGCCGGCCGCCTACTGCCAGTTCGGCCCGCTGACGGCGTACCCGCGGGCACAGCGGACGCGCGACCTGTATCCGGCGCTGCCCGATTCGCCGCTGCCGGCCGTCATCACCTGCATCGCGTCGACGGCCGACGCGCGCGATGCGCGGCCTGGCGCGGACGCTCGTCGAGGACGTCTGCGCCGACCTCGGACGGCGCGGGTTCGCGGCCGTCGAGACCTATCCGGAGATCGGCGCGAGGCCCGATGCCACCAGCGCCGCGACGCCCGGCGTTCTGGGAGTCGGTCGGGTTCGTCGTCGCCGCGCCGGACGAGCGGTTCCCGGTCATGCGCCGCGAGCTGGCGTGAGCCGGCGGATCCGCGGCGCGACGGTCGGCGGCGGTCGCACTGGTCGCCCTGGTCGTCGTCGCCGGTTGCATCCCGCCGCGGCCCTCGCCGAGCCCGCACGCCGCGACGCCCCCATCGACGGCGCCGCCACCGAGCCCGACGGCGAGCGCCGGCGCCGCGTCCTCCGGGACGGGTGCGCCGTCCGCCGGCGTCGTCGGTGGATCCGTCGCTGCTCGGCCGTCCTGCCCGACGCGGTCGGCGGCGTGCCGCTCCAACCTGACCAGGCGACGGCCGCTGAGATCGCGCGGCGAGCCGTCGATCGCACCGTTCGTGTCGGCTCGCTCGCGCTCGCGGCTGCCTTCGGACCGCCGGCAGTCGACACGCGGCCGGTGACTACGTCGTCGTCACCGTCGCGCGGCTGAAGCCCGGCCTCTTCGGCGACCTCTTCTTCCGGGGTTGGCGCGACACCTTCGACGCGGCCGTCTGCGAGCAGGCCGGCGGCGTCGCAGGGCGCGCCGAGGCCACGATCGGCGGCCGGCAGACATTCATCGGGACGTGCGCCGGCGGGGTCCACACCTACCACGTCCACCTGCCCCGACCGGGACCTCATCGTCTCGATGCAGGGTGGCGGCGCGAGGCGGTTCGGAGAGCGCGTCGTCGAGGGTCTGAACGAGTAGCCTTCCGGCATGACGACCGATGCCGGTCCGCGTCCCGTCCGCGCGCCGCGCGGCCCCGAGCTGACCTGCCGGGGCTGGGCACAGGAAGCGGCGCTGCGGATGCTGATGAACAACCTGGACCCGGAGGTCGCCGAGGACCCCGACCACCTCGTGGTCTACGGCGGGACCGGCAAGGCGGCGCGCGACTGGGCCGCCTTCGATGCGATCGTCCGCGAGCTGCGTACGCCTCGGCGACGACGAGACGCTGCTCGTCCAGAGCGGCAAGCCGGTCGGCGTGCTGCGGACCCACGAGTGGGCGCCGCGCGTGCTGATCGCGAACTCGAACCTCGTCGGGCACTGGGCGACCTGGGACGACTTCCGCGAGCTCGAGCGGCAGGGCCTGATGATGTACGGCCAGATGACCGCCGGGTCCTGGATCTACATCGGGACCCAGGGGATCCTGCAGGGCACCTACGAGACCTTCGCCGAGGCGGCACGCCAGCACTTCGGCGGCTCGCTTGCGCGGGACGGTCACGCTCACCGCCGGGCTGGGCGGCATGGGCGGCGCGCAGCCGCTCGCGGTGACGATGAACGAGGGCGTGTGCCTGGCGATCGAGGTCGACCAGGCTCGCGCGCAGCGCCGCCTCGACATCGGCTACGTCGATCGGCTCACGCACGACCCGGCCGAGGCGCTTGGCCTGGGCGCGGGCCGCGGCGGCGCGGCGCGAAGCGACGTCGATCGCGCTCGTCGGCAACGCCGCGGAGATCGAGCCGGCGTGGGCCGCCGCCGGCGAGCGATTCGACCTCGTGACCGACCAGACCTCGGCGCACGACGCGCTGAACGGCTACGTTCCGGCCGAGATCTCGCTCGACGACGCGGCCGTCCTGCGCGAGACGCAGCCCAAGGAATACGAGCGCCGCTCGCGCGCGGCGATGGCCGCGCACGTCCGGGCGATGCTCGCGTTCCAGCGAGCGGGCGCGATCGTCTTCGACTACGGCAACAACCTGCGCGCCCAGGCGAAGGAGGCCGGCGTCGAGGACGCCTTCGACTACCCGGGGTTCGTGCCCGGCGTTCATCCGGCCGCAGTTCTGCGAGGGCCGCGGCCCGTTCCGCTGGGCGGCGCTGTCCGGGCGACCCGGCCGACATCGAACGGACCGACCGGGCCGTCCTCGAGCTGTTCCCCGATGACGCCGGCCTGCGCCGCTGGATCGAGATGGCCGAGGCGCGCGTCCCGTTCCAGGGCCTGCCGGCGCGCATCTGCTGGCTCGGCTACGGCGAGCGATCGAAGGCGGGGCTCGCCTTCAACGAGCTGGTCGCATCCGGCGAGGTCAGCGCGCCGATCGTCATCGGTCGCGATCACCTCGACGCCGGCTCGGTCGCGAGCCCGAACCGCGAGACCGAGGCGATGGCCGACGGCACCGACGCGGTCGCCGACTGGCCGCTGCTCAACGCGCTGGTCAACACCGCCGCCGGAGCGTCCTGGGTGTCGATCCATCACGGCGGCGGTGTCGGGATCGGCTTCTCGCAGCACGCCGGCATGGTCGTCGTCGCCGACGGCACGCCGCTCGCCGCCCAGAAGCTCGAGCGCGTCCTGACGACGGACCCGGCGATGGGCGTGCTTCGCCACGTCGATGCCGGCTACGACCGGGCGATCGAGGTCGCCCGCGAGCGCGGCGTGCACGTGCCGATGCTCGAGGACGACTGACGTGCTGGTCGAATCGGTCCCGAACGTCTCCGAGGGCCGGCGGCTCGATGTCGTCGACCGGCTCGCGGACGCGATCACCGCGGTCCCGGGCGTGTTCCTGCTCGACCGGACCAGCGATGCGAGCCACAACCGGTCGGTGTTCACGATGGCCGGCGAGCACGACGCCGTCAGCGACGCGCTCGAACGGCTCGTCGCCGCGGCGATCCACGAGATCGACATGGACGCGCATGAAGGGCGAGCACCCGCGCATCGGCGCGGTCGATGTCATCCCGTTCATCCCGCTCGGCTCCACCTCGATCGACGAGGTCATCGACCTCGCGCGCGCCTTCGGTGAGCGGCATGGCGACCCGCTTCGGCCTGCCGGTGTACCTCTACGCGCGAGCCGCCCTGCGGCCCGACCGCGAGCGCCTCGCCGACGTCCGCCGGGGGCAGTACGAGGGCCTCAAGGTCGAGATCGAGCAGAACGGCCGCGAGCCGGACTTCGGACCGCATCGGATGCATCCGTCCGCAGGCGCCGTAGCGGTCGGTGCTCGCCCGTTCCTGATCGCCTACAACATCAACCTCGATGCCGATGACGTCGACCTCGCGAAGCGGATCGCCCGCCGCGTCCGCGAGTCGGGCGGCGGGCTGCCGAAGCTGCAGGCGAACGGGTTCGAGGTCCGTGAGCCCGAGCGTGGTCATCCGCTTGCGGGCACAGGTCTCGATGAACCTGCTCGACTTCGCGGTCACACCGCTCTGGCTGGTCTGGGACGCCGTGCGCGATCTCGCCGCCGAGGATGGCGTCCTTCTCGCCGAGTCCGAGCTGATCGGGCTGGCGCCGCAGGCATCCTTCGAGGCGATCGCCGACCACACGGGTGCGACCGGTGGGTCGCTCGACGCTCGGCTCGCGGCCGCAGCCGACTACATCCGCCTGCGCGACTACTCACCGATGCAGATCCTCGAACGTCGGCTCGAGGCGGCCAGGCACAGCGCCGATCCGGCCTCCGCAGACGCGCGGCCCGAGACATGACCGGCGGCCCGTTCCGCGTCATCGAAGGCGGGCGGACCGGCGAACCCACGCCCGGGCTCCTCATCGTCGGCGCCAGCGAGATCGTCACGCTCGCCGGCGGCGTCCGGCGCGGGCCCCGCCAGGGCGGACCTGGCCCGGCTGGTCGCGGACGAACCAGGTAGCGCCTCGTCACCGGTCGTGGCGGTGTGGGAGGGAAGGATCGCGGGCGTCGGTGAGCGGGCCGCGGTCGAGGCCGAGCTCGAGGCCGACGGGCTCCCCCTGGCACGCTTCGCTAGGATCGATGCGGCCGGTGGCTCGGTCACGCCGGGTCTGATCGACCCGCACACCCACCTGCTGTTCGCAGGCTCGCGCGAGGACGAGCTCGTCCTCCGCCAGGAGGGCGCCTCGTACCTGGACATCCTTGCGGCCGGCGGCGGGATCCTCTCGACGGTCGCGGCGACCCGTGCGGCATCCGAGGCGGACCTGTTGACCCATGGCCGGCGCTGGCTCGACGAGATGCTGACCCACGGCGTCACGACGATCGAGGCGAAGTCCGGCTACGGGCTCGACCTCGAGACCGAGCTCCGGCTCGTCGAGGTCGCCTACCGGCTCGGCCGCGAAGGGCCGATCGACGTCGTGCCGACGTGGCTCGGCGCGCACGCGGTCCCGGCGGAGTTCCGGTCGCGACCGGACAGCGTCGAGGCGTACGTCCGCCACCTGCTCGATGAGCAGCTGCCCGGGATCGCCGCCCACGGCCGTGCCCGATTCGCCGACGTCTTCTGCGAGGAGGGCGTGTTCAGCGCCGACCAGTCGAGGCGGATCCTCGAGGCGGCCCGGTCGTATGGCCTGCTTCCCCGGCTCCACGCCGATGAGCTGGCCCCTTCCGGCGGAGCGGAGCTCGCCGCCGAGATCGGGGCATCGTCAGCCGACCACCTCGCCACGCCGTCGCTCGACGGGATCGCCGCGATGGGCGCCGCGGCCGACGCCGACGATCCGGTCGTCGCGACGCTCCTGCCCGTGACGACGTGGTTCCTCATGAAGGACCACCACGCCCCGGCGCGCGCGTTCATCCAGGCGGGCGTGCCGGTCGCGATCGGCACGGACTTCAATCCCGGGACGTCGCCGACACCGAACCTCACGCTGGCGATGTCGTTCGCGGTCATCAACCTGCGGATGACGCCGGACGAGGCCCTCGCCGCCGTGACGATCAACGCCGCTCGTGCGCTCGATCTCGAGGACGAGATCGGTTCGCTCGAGCCTGGCAAGGCCGCGGATCTCGTGATCTGGCGCGTCCCGACGACCGCGCGGATCCCGTATCACCCGGGTGCGGACCTCGTTCGCACCGTCATCAAGCGCGGGCGTGTGGTGCTGGATCGGCCCTGACGGGACTCGCGGACGAGCTCGGGCGGGCTGTTAGGCCTGCTTGCCGCGTGACTCCAGGAGGACCGTGATCGTCTCGGCAGGCAGGCTGGACGACGTCACCGAGAGCTTCGGCTGGGTCACCGGCTCAGCGCCCATCTCGTGGAAGAACTTCGCCAGCGCCTCGGCGCAGTCGCCGTCGTCGTCGCAGAGCGTCATCGGGACGACGATCTTCGGGTCCAGCTGGGCCATCAACGAGGCGGCTTTCGTCGGGCTGAGGGTGCCGCCGATCGGGACACAGGCGATGTCGATCTCTCCGATGTCGGCGAGCTTCTCCTCCGACAGCAGATGGCCGATCTCGCCGAGGTGGATCGTATGGACGCCGTCGACCTCGACGACGAACGACACGCCCTTCCCGTGCTCGGCGCCTTTCGCGTCGTCGCGGTACGTGCGGACGCCCGTCACGAGCACCTCCTTCACCTCGTACTCGCCCGGTCCGTCGAGGACGAACGCTGCGTCGAGGCTGGAGGGGATCAGGGTCGTCCCGTCCCGGGACAGCTTCCCTTTCGGCTTGCCACGGGCGACCGGGGCGTCGTCCGGGTGGCTGAACGTGATGATGTCGCCGGTGATCCCGCGACCGGTGGGACCAACGACCGACTGATAGGGATCCGCCACGACCACGGCATCCTTGCCACGCAACCGGACGCAGGTCCGGCCGTACCACGTCATCTCCATCAGCGACGATTCTGACATAGCGCCCTGCACGGCCGCTTTGCGTCCGCTCGCGTTCTGACGCGCCACGGAAAAACGGAAAGACCGGGAGCGCCTGCCCAATCGGCGCTCCCGGTCGGAGGGAGGGAGGATGGAACCCTAAGGGTTCGTCCGATCGCTACGCTACGGCGCCCTGATTGCGGGTCGAGACGGCATCCGATTAAGAAAGCGACACCGATCCATCAGCTGGGCCGGATCGGCATCGCGTGTACGATCGGGCCATGGATCGACCCCTGATGCGACCGGTCGCGACCGCCGCGATCGTCGCCCTTCTCGCGGCCGCATGCGGCTCGCCCGCCCCGTCGGCCAGTCCCTCCGCGGCGGCCTCGCCGTCACCGTCCTCGAGCGCCCCGGTCGCCTCTCCGAGCGCGTCGGGCTCTGGGGGCGACGAGGCCGTCTACGCCGCGATCAACGAGCAGGTCCGGGCGATCCGCGGCCTGCAGGAGAAGACGCCCGTCGAGCCGACCATCGTGTCGCCCGACGAGATGACCCAGGTCCTCAAGGACTCGTTCAGCGAGGACTACCCGCCCGACCAGGTCGCCGCCGACGAGCAGCTGTACCACGGCCTCGGGCTGCTTCCGAAGGACGACAAGCTGGCCGACCTCTACATCGACCTCCTGTCGAGCCAGGTGGCCGGCCTGTACGACCCGATCAAGAAGAAGCTGTACGTCGTCTCCAAGCAGGGCGGCATCGGCGCGGTGGAGAAGGTCTACTACTCGCACGAGTACGACCATGTCCTGCAGGACCAGAACTTCGACCTCCAGAAGATGCAGGACGGTCTCGATGACAAGACCGACGAGGCCCTCGCCCGTCAGTCGCTGGTGGAGGGCGACGCCTACCTCACGATGTCGTACTGGTTGCAGCAGAACCTGACACCCGAGGAGATCGGCGAGGTCATCCAGGCTTCGAACGACCCGACCGCGCAGCAGGCGCTCAACCGGATCCCGGCCATCGTCCAAGCGCAGATCACCTTCTCCGCCATCCAGGGCACCCAATTCGTCACGTCCATGCAGCTGGGCGGTGGCTGGGAAGCCGTCAACAGCGGGTTCGCCGATCCGCCCACCTCGACCGAGCAGATCCTTCACCCGGAGAAGTACACCGCGCATGAAGCGCCGGTCGCCGTGGAGCTCCCGGCGGACCTCGCGAAGCGGATGGGGTCGGGCTGGTCGACCGTGATGAGTGACACGATGGGCGAGCACCAGACGGCGATATGGCTCGGCTCCGGGACCGTTGCCGCGGCGACGGACGCATCAGCCGGCTGGGGCGGCGACCGGATCACCTACCTGAGCGGCCCGAACGGGGGCTGGGCGATCGCATGGCACACGGTCTGGGACACCAAGGAGGACGCAGCCGAATTCGACGTGACCGCGAAGACGGCCGTCGAAAAGGCGGGTGGTCCCGGCCAGGTGCTCCCCGGCGCGGGCGGGACGACCCGGTGGGTCGTCATCGGCAGCGACGACGCCGCGCTCCAGAAGGTGGCGAACGTCCTCGGGCTGGCGGGCTGACCGCTCCGGGACCCGGCCGCGAGGCCGCCGGCCGCGGGCCGCAGCGGGCCCGCCGCGACCTACATCGACTCGGGCGCTGAGATCCCGAGCAGCCCGAGCGTCCTCGCGAGCGTGACCTGCGTCGCCCGGGCGAGGGCGAGGCGTGAGGCCGACCGGCCCGGATCGTCCGGATCGACGACACGGGCGTCGCGATAGAACGCATGGAACGCGGTCGCGAGCTGCGTCGCATACGTCGTGATGCCGTGGGTCTCTTCCGCGATGACCGCGTCCTCGACGACTTCCGGTAGGCGAACGACCTCCCGCGCGAGGGCGGCCTCCGGGCCGTCGGCGAGCGTCCCGGCGACCGTCGATGCCGGCTCGAGCCCGACCTCCGTCGCCTTGCGCAGGATCGACGCGATCCTTGCGTGGGCGTACTGCACGTAGTAGACGGGGTTCTCGTTGGACTGTTTCTTCGCGAGCTCGATGTCGAAGTCGATCGACGACGTGGCCCCGCGCGAGGCGAAGAACCAGCGAGCCGCGTCGACGCCCACCTCGGCCAGCAGTTCGTCGAGCGTGATGAACTCGCCGGCGCGCTTGGACATCGAGATCTCGACGCCGTCGCGAACGAACCGGACCCAGGAGTAGAGCAGCATCTGCACCGCGTCGATGTCATAGCCCATCGCCTTCGCGGCATTCCTGACGCGCGCCACCGTCCCGTGGTGGTCGGCTCCCCAGATATAGATCAGGTGGTCGAAGCCCCGGCTGAACTTCTCCGTGACGTAGCCGATATCGGCAGCGAAGTAGGTCGGCTGTCCGTTCGAGCGGTAGATGACGCGGTCCTTGTCGTCGCCGAGGTCGGTGCTCCGGAACCAGATGGCGCCGTCCTGCTCGTAGACGTATCCCCGCTCGCGCAGGCGCTCGACCGCTCGGGCGACCCATCCCTCCTCGTGGAGGGAGCGCTCCGTCGTCCAGACGTCGAAGTGGACGCCAAGGCGCTCGAGGCTGGCCTCGATGCCGCTGCGCACCTGGGCCGCCGCCCAGCGGCCGAGGACGTTCGACGTGTCCGCCTCAGGCGACGTCGCCTCCGCCCAGACCTCCGCCGGGACGGCCGACGCGAGGTCGTCGACGTAGTCGCCGCGATAGCCGTCGTCCGGAACGGGCTCACCGCGTCGGAGCGCCGCCACCGACGCGCCGAGCTGGTCGATCTGCCCACCCGAGTCGTTGAAGTAGTACTCCCGCGTGACCTCCTGGCCGCCGGCCTCGAGGACCCGGCTGAGCAGGTCGCCGATGAACGCGCCGCGCGCGTTGCCGATGGTCAGCGGCCCGGTCGGGTTCGCCGACACGAACTCGACGTTCACGCGCCGCGCGGAGATCGGCTCGACGCGACCCCATCGGTCGGGGTCGCTCAGGATCCCGTCGACGATCGCCTCGAGGGCGGTCGCCTTCAGCCGGACGTTGAGGAAGCCCGGCGGCGCCACCTCGGCTGCCTCGACCGGGGAGGCGTTCTGCGCTGAGCTCGCGTCGCGTACGAGCTTCGCGGCAAGCAGGGTGGCGAGCTCGAGCGGTGGCCGTCGGTACGGGCGTGCGAGCTTCATCGCGAGATTGGTCGAGAAGTCTCCGTGATCCGCGTCGGTCGGTCGCTCCACCTCGATCGCCGGGCGTGCATCGGCCTCGAGGGCTGCGAGCGAGCCGTCCTCGATCGCGAGCGCCCACGCCCGTTCGACGGCATGGCGTACCTGGGTGCGCAGAGGGGCCGGGGTCACCGCGGCATCGTACCGGCGGAGGCAGGGGGACGTCGGTACCGGTGTGGGTCCTGGGCCGTCGGTCCGGGGGTCCTGGGTGACCCTTCGTTGCTGGGCGTCAACGAAATCATGGCCGCCTGGGCGGTGGTGGTGGGACTGGTGTAGTCGCCGGTCGCCAGAGGTACTAGACCGGCCAGTACCCGCGTGTGAATATCCGGCCCTCGTTCGGTGCACGGACACCCCGACAGGGGACAAGCGGCCGAAACGGGGGGACCACTCAACCAGAGGCTTCGGCCTCAGCTCGGGGACCGTCACATGTCGAGAACTCATTCCGGCGCACGATCGCGCCTCGCCCGCCGCCTGTCGTGGCTGGGCGTCGTCTCCATGATCGCGGTGGCGTTGCTCGCCCCGTCGACCTCGCCCGCGCTCGCGGCTGCGCCTGGCAACAACGCCACGGTGAAGATCGAGGATTCGGTCAACCCGAAGCCCGAGCCCGCGAACGATCCGCACGTCTGCCAGTTCGACATCAAGTTCTACTTCGCGGACCCCGGGCAGGCCGGTGACTGGCACATCCAGTCGTGGCCTCCGACGGGCGACAAGACGACCGTCCTCGAGGGGACGTACGACACCAACAGCCAGGGCTTCGATCGTCAGCCGACGAGCGGCTACTACTCGCTGCCGGACGGCCACTACAAGCTGTTCTGGAAGGGCGACGAGGAGAAGCTCTGGAAGCACAAGGTCTTCTGGGTCGAGTGCCAGCCGGCGCCGACCGAGACGCCCAAGCCCACCGAGACGGTGAAGCCGACCGAGACGCCCACGCCGACCGAGACGCCCAAGCCGACGAAGACGCCGTGCCCGCCCTCGGAGACGCCCAAGCCGACCGAAAAGCCCAAGCCGACCGAGACGACGCGGGTCGATCCCACGCCGAAGCCCACCGGTGACGTCGGGCCCTCGAGCGGAAAGACCAACCCGCCGCACGCGACCCTGCCCCCGACGGACACGCTCGACGGTGCCTCCTCGGCGCCGGCGAGCGACAGCTGGCGGATCATCCTCCTCGCGATGGCCGGTCTGCTGACCGCCGCCCTGATGCTGACTCCGGCCCGCGCGGCCCGGAAGCAGGACTAGCGTTCGCCGACCCGAGCGCCCGATAGCCTCGGTATCCGAGCAGCCGACGACCGCCGCCCTCACCCGGCGGCGGTCGTCGTCCATCCGATTTCCCAGCTCGTGACGCGATCGTCGTGATCGCACCCCTGCGACCGCGCAGGAACGCCAGCGCTCGATGACCCGGAGTGTCCGAGCCGCTCTGGTCCGAGCAGCCGACGACCGTCGCCCTTCCCGGCGGCGGTCGTCGTCCGTCTGCCAGGTGCACGAAATCGGTGCGTGACGGCACCGCAAGTGTCAACGGTTTGACGCTCGCGGTGACCCGAAAGTACTAGACGTGGACCCGGGACCATGGGACCATGCGCGGCCTCGGCTCCACGAGTGGGGGCTCTAGGCCGAGCCGTCATGCCCGAGGCGCACGCCTCACCTCTTGGGGACCGTATCGAATGACTGCCCAAAAGCGTTCTCGAGCGAGCCGACGACTCGGCTGGCTCGTCGTCGTCGGTCTCGCGTTGTCCGCGCTCCTCTGGCCGGCGACCGCGGTCGCAGCGACCGGCGCGATCTGGACGTCGCTCTCGAATGGCGCGACGGTGAACGCGAACATCTATGACGCGAAATCAGACGTCTACCTGAACGGCGGACCGCAGAACTGCGGCAACGGTGGCGGCCTGCCCGACGGCCTGTACTACTTCCAGGTGACGGATCCGAGCGGTGCGACGCTCCTCTCGAGCGATGCGCTCAAGTTCCGGATGGTCAGCGTGAGCGGCGGCGTCATCGCCGGTACCGGCGGCACGGGCAACCACAACGAGGGCACGGGTGGCTGCAACGGTGGTACGCCGGTCCAGCTGATGCCGTACGACGACACGCCGAACAACGGTGGCGAGTACAGCGTGGACATGGCGCCCCAGGCGGACGTGGAGGACTGCGCCGGCTTCAGTGCGAATTCGACGTCATTCAACTTCCTTGACTGCACCACTTCGAAGAACGACAACTTCAAGGTGAAGCTCGCGGCGACGCCGACCCCGACGCCGGCACCGACCGCGACACCCACCCCGGCACCGACCGCGACTCCGACCCCGGCACCGACCGCGACTCCGACCCCCGCACCGACCGGCAGCGTCGAGCCGACGCAGACCGTGAATCCGACCGCGACGCCGGCACCGACCGGGAGCGTCGAGGCCGCGACGGCGACGCCCGCTCGGACCTTGCCCTCGACGAGCACGATCGACGGGTCGGGCAACGGCCCGATGAACGATGGTTGGCGCGTCGTCCTGCTCGCGCTGGCGGGCGTCCTCGCGACCGCACTGCTGCTGACGCCGGCGACGGCCGTGATCCGAAAGGACGATCGGCGCCGCTGACCGTCAGGCGAACATAGGGGTCCCCGAGACCCGGGCGGAGCGCCGCGCTGTCCGTGTGGTGCTCCGCCCACGTCTCCCGCGCTGGAACGGGATAGGCGCTCGGCCGCGGGCCGAGCGGGTCAGATCGTGAAGGTCGACCCCGGATGCACGAGCTCGACGGGGCCGTCGTAGACGGCACGCACGGACGCGACCGTCGCGTCCGGGTCGAAGCCCATCTGGAGATGCGTCAGGAGCACCCGGCCGACGCCTGATCGCGCGGCGAGATCGCCGACGGCGGGACCGTCGAGATGGAGGGCGTCAGCGGCGACCGGGCCGGGTCCGAACGACACTTCCGAGAGGAGCCAGTCCCCGGGCACGACCAGCGGCTGGAGGTCGCTCGCTCGACCGCAATCCCCCGAATAGACGAGACCTGGGCCGTCCCCGACCGAGACGCGGAACGCGTGGCTATCGGCCGTATGGGTCACACGGATCGCCCTGATGTGGAATGGCCCGACCGTGATCTCGCTCGGGATCGGTTCGACGTCGAGCGTCGCCGCGGTGAACCCGGGCTCGTCATGGAGTGCGTCGATGCGCCCGGCCAGGCCGGTCGGCGCGACCACACGAACGTGGCGTTCGGGGTCGAATTGCCAGCGCAGGTAATGACGCATCGCGACGAGGTCGATGAAATGGTCGGGATGCAGGTGGCTGATGAATACGGCATCGACCGTGCTCGGTTCGAGGGTCGCGGCGAGTCTCGGAAAGGACCCCTGGCCGAGATCGAGGACGATCGCCGTCGAGTCGGCACGGAGCAGGTAGGAGGCGCCGGCGGCCCCGAGTCGATCGGTGTAGGCCGGTCCGGCCCCGAGCACGTCGAGACTCATCTGCGCGGACGTGACGGCATCCACGCCGTGAGCGTAGCCCACCCGGGCGTCGGGTTTCAGTCCTGTCGGTCGGGTGGACCGCCAGGGGACTGGTCGTTCGGCTTCGGCGTCTTCGTCGGCTTGGGAGTCGGGGCCGGGTGCTCGGTCGCCGCCGGCTTGCCCGTGGCCTCGGGCCGCTCTGGAGCCGCCTTGGTCGGCTTCGGCGTGGCCTGCTGACCGTTCGCCCCGGCGCCAGCTGCGCCGCCATCGCCAGCCTGCGAGCCGCCGCCGTTGCCGCCCTGGTCGCTACCTGTCGGGCCGTGGCCAGCGGCGCCACCGGCCGGGCTCGGCCGATCGACCGCACCCACGGTGTCGATCGCCCCCGCACTCCGTGCGATCGCGCGCGCGACAGCGCCGCTGATGGCTGCCGCCGCGCGTGGCGGCACGTGACCGACCAGCGCTTCGAGCACCTCGACGTTGCGTCCGAGGCCGGTCTCGAGCGCTGCGGCGGCCACGGGATCGCCAGCGGCGAGAACGTCTTTGGACGCCTCGATCATGATCCGCTCGTACGCCCCGAGCGCAGCGGCCGCCGCAGCGTCATCGCCGTTTCGAGCCGCGGCCTCGGCCTCCCGGAGCCGGTCCGCCAGGCGATCCAGTTCGGCGACCGCACGGGCGGAGGGATCGGACGGCAACGACGCGTCCTCGATCCACAGTCGCGCCTCGTACAAGGCTCCACCAGGACCCGATGACGCCGCCGCCGCACCGACCATCGCGCCGACGAGGATGGCCGCCGCGATGAGTGCGACAGCGGCTCGCCGGCCGCCACGACGCCCTCGTTCGATCGACGCGCGGGAGGCGATGTCCGGAACGATGGTCAGCGCCGCGTCCGCTCGCGCCAGATCCGCGCGTCGGTGGGCATGCGCGAGAACGCGTGCCCGCATCCGTGACGTCGCCGTGAGCTCGGGCGTCAGGCGAACGTCGGCGTACGCCTCGAGGCGTCGCCGAAGACGTACATCCCCCGCCGTCGAGATCGATCATGTCGTTGCTCATCGACCGATCCGTCCATCGTTCGCGGCGTCGTCGCCGCGTTCGGTGTCGGGCTCGTCGATCCGGAGCTGCCGCCGCAAGCGCGGCGATCGCCCGGAACTGGAGCCCGCGGATCGTCCCTTCCTGCTTGCCCATCACCTCGGCGGCTTCGCGGGCCGACAGGCCGGCGAAGAAGCGCAGCGCGATGGCGTCTCGTTGTTCGTCCGTCAGCGCCGCGAGCGCGGCCGCGACCTCGTCGAGCTCCTGGCGCGCGACCGTGACCTCGTCCGGGCCTGCATCGGCGCCGGGCTGGTCGACTGGCCGACGTCGAGGTCGACGTGGTCGTGCCGCGTCCGGACGTGATCGATGACCGCGTTCCTGGCCAGCCGGAAGAGCCAGCCCCCGAACGGGATGCCCCGCGCCTCGTAGCGCGGCAGCGCTTCCAGGGCCTTGACGAAGACGAGCTGCGTCAGGTCCTCCGCGTCCGACGGGCGGTGGACGCGGCTGGCGATGTAGCGATAGACCGGCAGGTGGTAGTGATCGAACAGGAGTCCGAACGCCCAGGCGTCCCCCGACTCGGGCCTCCTGCACCAGCCGCTCGATCGCGGCGTCGTCGAGGGTCACAACGAACGTCCCGCCGACCGCGTTAGGCGTGGTGGCCATCGGCACCACCACCGAGTCGTCGCCTCGCCGGAAGGTGAGTCGGCTCGAAACCGGCGGCTGCCGCGACCCGGTAGCCGTCGTCGAGCGCCCACGCGAAGGTGTCGGCGCGGTGCGCATCGGAGCCGATCGTGATCCGCTCGCCGCCGAGCTCCCGGAAGCGCGCCACGATACGGGCGGGCGGGTAGATCTCCCTGGCCTCCTGGCGGAGCCCGCTCGTGTTGATCTCGAGCGCCGTGCCGGTCTCGACCAGGGCGTGGAGCAGCGGCTCGTACAGCTCCGGCGCCGCGGCGAGGTCGGCGGCGGTCACGTGCGGCGCCAGGTAGCGCTTGACGACGTCGAGATGGCCGATCGCATCGAACAGGCCGGCTGCGGATCGCCCGTCCGACCTCTGCGAAGTACGGCTCCACGACCTCGCTGAGCGACCGTCCGGCGACCCAGTCGCGACGTTCGACGCCTCGTACGGCGAGCCGCGATAGACGTGGACCGACCCGATCGTGAAGTCGTAGGCGTGATCGCGCAGGTGGTCGCGGATATCGTCGGCCCACCGACGATCCCAGGTGATCTCGACACCGAACCGGATGGCCAGGCCGCGATCGGCCCAGCGCTCGGCCGCTTCCCGGACGATGCGCTCGCGATCGGCGAACGACACGTACCGATACGCCGGCGCGCCGGGCTCGAAGTCGACGTGGTCGGTGATCGCGATCTCGGGGATGCCGCGCTCGACGGCCTGCGACGCGAAGACGTCGATCGGCACCTCGCTGTCGGGCGACAGGTCGGTGTGCAGATGCGCATCGAGCGGCAGGTCGCGCGCCTGGCGATCGCTCATCGCCCTTCCCCCGGCGGCTGGCTCATCCCGAGATCACACCCAGCTCGCGGCCGACCGTCGAGAACGCCTCGAGCGCTCGGTCCAACTGCTCGTCTGTATGGGCGGCCGTCACGATCGTGCGGATCCGCGCCTGGTCGAGCGCGACGGTCGGGTACACCACCGGCTGGGCGAACACGCCCTCGCCCATCAGCTGGTCGCTGAAGCGCATCGCCGTCTCAGGGTCGCCCATCATCACCGGCGTGATCGGTGTCTCCGATCGGCCGGTGTCGAAGCCGAGACGTCCGAGCTCCGCCTTGAACCGACGTGTGTTCGCCCACAGCCGCTCGAGCAGCTCGGGCTCCTCCTGCATCACCTTGATGGCCTCGCGGCAGGCCGCGACGACCGCCGGCGGATGGGAGGTCGAGAACAGGAACGGGCGCGCCCGCTGGGTGAGGATCTCGCGCAGCGACACGCTCCCCGCGACGTAGCCGCCCAGCGCGCCGACCGCCTTGCTCAACGTCCCGACCTGGATGGCGACGCGGCCATGCAGGCCGAAATGATCGACGCTGCCGCGACCGTCCCGCCCGAGCACGCCCGACGCGTGTGCGTCATCGACGAATACGGCCGCGCCGGCCGCCTCCGCCGCCTCGACGATCCCGGGCAGTGGCGCGATGTCGCCGTCCATCGAGAAGACGCCGTCGGTGACGACGAGGATCGACCGATACGGTTCGCCACTCCCCTCGCGGCCGTTCTCGACCGCTTCCGCGAGGACGCCCTTCAGCGCTTCGACGTCAGCGTGCGCGTAGACCTTCCGCGGAGCCTTCGAGAGCCGCATCCCGTCGATGATCGACGCGTGGTTGAGGCTGTCGCTGACGATGAGGTCGGTCTCGCCGGTGATGGTCGGGATGACACCGGTGTTGGCGGTGAACCCCGACTGGAACGTCAATACGGCGGGGGTGCCCTTGAACTCGGCGAGCTCGGCCTCGAGGGCCTCGTGCATCGACATCGTCCCGGCGATCGTCCGGACCGCCCCTGACCCGACGCCGAAGTCACGGACGGCCGCGAGGGCGGCGTCGCGCAGCCTCGGGTGGTGGGTCAGGCCGAGGTAGTCGTTCGAGGACAGGCTGATCAGGCGCTTGTCGTCGACCGAGACGATCGGGCCCTGCGCAGAGGACATGACCCGGAGCGCTCGATAGAGGTGGCGTTCCTTGAGCGCGGCCACCTCGTCGTCGAGGTAGGCGAGTGGGTCCTTGCGTGGCGTGGTCGTCATCTCGTCGTTCGTCCCGGGGTGGAGGGAGGCCGCATCGTCGTCATGTCAGCTGGTCCAGTCCATCACCACTTTGCCGGAGGACCCGGTACGTGCGGCCGTGAAGGCTGCCTCATGGTCGCGATAGTCGAAGCGGTGCGTGATGACGGGGCTGATGTCGAGCCCCGACTTGAGCATCACCGACATCTTGTACCAGGTCTCATACATCTCACGACCGTAGATGCCGTGAAGGCGTAACTGGTCGAAGACGACGTGGCCGACATCGATGGCGATCTCCTCGGTCGGGATGCCCAGGATGGCCATGCCGGCGCCATGCGCCATATTCGCGAGCGCGTCGCGCAGCGCGCCGGCGTTGCCGGACATCTCGAAGACCACGTCGAAGCCCTCGACCATCCCGAGCTCGCGTTGCGCATCCTTGGGGCTGCGTTCGCGCGGGTCGACGACGAGCGTCGCACCCATGGTCATCGCGAGACCGCGCCGGACGTCGTTCGGTTCGCTGACGACGATGAACCTCGCGCCGGCGTGCCTCGCGACGGCGATCGCCATCAGGCCGATCGGCCCGGCACCCACGACGAGGACGTCCTCGCCGAGCACGGGGAACTCGAGCGCCGTGTGGACCGCGTTGCCGAACGGGTCGAAGATCGCGGCGACCTCCTCGGGGATACCCGGCCAGTGATGCCACACGTTCGTGACCGGCAGGACGACCTGCTCGGCGAACGCGCCATCGCGCTGGACGCCGAGACCGACCGTGTTCGCGCAGAGATGCCAGCGCCCGGCCCGACAATGACGGCAACGCCCGCATACGACGTGGCCCTCGCCGCTGACGAGGTCGCCGGGCGCGAGATCGCCGACGTTGCTGCCGACCTCGAGCACCTCCCCGACGAACTCGTGTCCGACGATGAGCGGCGGATGGATGGTCTTCTGTGCCCACGGATCCCAGTCGGCGATGTGCAGGTCGGTCCCGCAGATGCCCGTCTTGTGCACGCGGATACGGACGTCGTTGATCGACATCTCCGGTTCCGGGACATCCCGAAGTTCCAGGCCGGGGCCGGCCGTCGACTTGACGAGCGCCTGCATCACCCGAGCGTACAGCGACGGTCCGGTGGCGGGCGGTGCGGTGGGAGGTAGTGGTGCGCCCTCGCCCCTAGTTCGCGTCCGACCAGTCGACGACCGGGTTCTCGACCGAGCCGATGCCCTCGACCTCGCACCGGACGCGATCACCCGGTTCCAGGAAGATCGGCGGGTCGCGGAAGACACCGACACCTGACGGGGTGCCGGTCGCGATGAGGTCACCCGCCTCAAGCGTGATCGCCGAGGAGATGAACGCGATGAGGGCAGGCACATCCCAGATCATGTCCGCGGTCGAGCCGTCCTGCATCAGGTGGGCTTCGCCGTCCGGGGTGATCCGCCAGCTGCGGAGCCGCAGACCGGCGCCCGGGTCGATCTCATCGGCGGTCACGAAGAACGGCCCGATCGGCAGGAACGTGTCGCTGCCCTTGGCGCGCAGCCACTGACCGTCGCCCGTCTCGCCCTCGCGGAGGGCGGCCGGTACGCCCTGCCAGTCACGTGCGCTCACGTCGTTCACCACGACATAGCCGGCGACATGCTCGAGCGCCTCGGCCGCCGTCACACGGCGGGCCTGCTTCGAGATCACCACGCCGAGCTCGACCTCGAGGTCGAGCGCATCCGTGCCTTCGGGTCGGACGATGGATTCGCCATCGGCGATCACGGCGTTCGCGAACTTTGAGAAGAGCAGCGGGCGATCCGGTCCCGGCCGCCCTCCCTCCGTGACGTGGTCCGCGTAGTTCAGTCCGACACAGACGATCTTCCCGGGTCTCGCGATCGCCGGGGCCGGCGTCAGCTCCGCGGGATCCCTCGAGACACCATCCACGATGACGTGGCCGTCGTGATCGATGGCACCCTGGACGACCTCCTCGCCCAGCGGGCCGGATCGATAGGCAAATAGCCGCATCCTGTCCGGCCCGATCAGCTCGGCGAGGCAGAAGCGGCCGGCGACTCGCTCGGCGCGGCCGTCGGGCTGGCGCTATCGGACGGGATCGGGCTCGCGGCTTCCGACCCGGATGCGCTGGGGACGACCGACGGACTCGCCGACGCGTTGCACAGCTTCTCCGGGTTCGTCCGCTCGCCGTAGCGGGCGTAGAAGTCGAGCACCGCCGCCTGGTCGAGCGTCTGCATCGGCAGGACGCGGTCCCAGACGAGTGCGGCATACGGCCACGCCATGTCGTCGAACCGGACCACGACAGGGCCGGGCGAGTTGCCGCCAGGCTGGAATCCGCAGACCGGGCTCACCGGCACGGCGTCGTACAGCGCGCGCAGGGCCGTCTGATCCGCATCGGTCCCCTTGTACAGGATCACGAGCCCACCGTGTTCGAGGTTGTGGACCCAGCCCTCGGGGATCACCGTGTCGTTCGGGCCATACGGGCGGGCGGGGATCGGTCCCTGACCTGAGGCGAAGTAGTGGCGGCCCGACGCAGGCGGGCAGTACGTGTACTTCACGACCGTGCCGACGGCGACGTGGGTGTTGCCCATGTCGGGCTGGACGTAGCCAGGCTGCGGTGACGCATCAGCGGCCGGGCTGGCGGTCGGATCCGGGGTCCAGATGTTGGAGCAGGCGAACGCCGGCTGGGTCGCCGATGCGAACACGCCCGCTCCGACCACGGCGACGACGGCGACGACGGCCGCCCCGAGCAGCCAGCGGCGGTAACGCTGAAGGAACGACTGGCGGACGGCCGGACGCGATCGCTCGCGGCGGCCTGCGCGTTGGCGTTCCGGTCGGGCTGCTCGATCGTCGACGTTCGCTTCCCGATGCCACGGGATGGACGGTCGATGCCGCCGCCGATGCGCCGGTCGACCCGGCTGTGGGTCGTCGATCATTCGCGCCGGGAGCGCTCCCCGACGCCTGGCCGGCCGTGCGCTGACGCCGGCGGGATTCCTTGCTCAATGGGTGTCGCCTCTATGCGGTCGATGGGTCGCCGGGTGTGATGGGCCCCCGGCGGCGACGTGGGCCGCGTGCCCGCAGAGGGTACCCGGCCCGGTCGCTTCACGTGTCGCGCGCCCTGATGCCGGTGTTCACGCCTCGGACAGGTACGTACGGACCTCCGGCCGGAGGAGCCCGCGGAACAGCAGCAGGCCGAAGGCCGCGAGGAAGAACGGTGTCGCCGGATGCACCGGGCTGATGGCCAGGAGCAACACGCCGGGGATGACGAGGCTCGCCAACACGAGCGCGAGCCCGAAGCCTGCCTGCTTGCGCTGGATCACGAGCGTCATCGTGAAGATCGTGTACGCGAGCAGGATCATGACGACGACGCCGATCGGGCTGATCGGCATGGTCGCTGCCTGGTCGACGACGGTCCGCATGCTCAGGGCGATCCCGACGAGGATCAGCGCTCCGTAGGCGAGGAACAGCCGGATCCCCAACGGCATCCGGGGGCGGCTGCCGTCGGTCGGGCGCGCCGTGCTGGGCGGCTCGTCGGGTGCGGTCACATGTTCGAGCTGCTCGGTCACGGCCGGTCGATGGTACGACCGATCGGCGGAGCGTTCACTGCGGCCGCATCTGTCGTTGACGGTGACCGAGTGCCACCCATAGAGTCGCGTAAACCGGTTTGCTAAACCGGTTTGCCCGCGATGGGCAGCGCCGTCCCGAGGCCGCGTGACGCACACGGGAGTCGAACGCCGGTGGAGCCGAGGACCCAGCGACCGCGCATCGCCGATGTCGCGCGCGAGGCCGGCGTCAGCAAGACGGCCGTGTCCTTCGCGTTCAACGCCCCTGACCGGCTCGCGCCCGAGACCACGGAGCGGATCCGCGGGGTCGCGCAGCGCTTGGGCTACACGCCGCATCCGGTGGCTCGGATGCTCACCCAGCGACGGACGGGCACCATCGGCGTGTTGACGCCGCAGGCCCTCAGCGTCGTCTTCGGGAACCCGTTCTTCGGCGCTTTCAGTGCCGGGGTCGCGCGCGTCGCCGAGGAGCACGGCTACGGGCTCCATTTCATCTCACCGTTCCAGGGCAGCCTCGTCGGGGCGATGACCAGGGCGACGGTCGACGGCGTGGTGGCGGTCGGTCTGAGCGAGGATCACCCCGAGATCGAGGACATCCGCCGAGCCGGACTTCCGCTCGTGCTCGTCGACTCGCAGGCGCTCCCGGAGCACGGATCGGTCGAAGTCGACGATGTGGGCGGTGCCCGCGAGGCGGCCACCTATCTCGCGCAGCTGGGCCATCGCGAGGTGCTCGTGCTCGGCGTCGAGCCACCCTCGCCCGGCGGGGCGGATCCGGACGGCGTCACCGCCCGGCGACTGCACGGCTATCGCGAAGGGTTCGGCGCCGTAGGGCGTCGATCTAGCGGCAAGCACGATGATCGCCGGCCCCGCGACGATCGACGGCGGCGCGGCGGCGATCCGCGAAGCGTGGGAGGACGGGGCGGCGGCCGACCGCGATCCTGGCCATGTCCGACGCCATCGCCATCGGCGCGATGCAGGCGCTGCGGCAGCTCGGTCTCCACGTTCCCGATGACGTGAGCGTCGTGGGTTTCGACGACATCGATCTCGCGTCGCACGTCGATCCGCCGCTCACGACCGTGCATCAGCCGATCGACCGCAAGGGCGAGGAGGCAGTCCGTGCGCTCCTCGCTGTCATCGAAGGAGCAGGGGCGGTACGCGTCGAGCATCGCCGGCTCGACACGCGGTTGGTCGTCCGCGGATCCACGGGACCGGCCCCGCACCGAGGTCGCCGCGTGACCGTCGACACGCCGGCGTGGGTCCGCGACGCGGTCTTCTACCAGATCTTCCCGGACCGGTTCGCCGGGAGTGCGCGCGTGCCGAAGCCCGGCGCGCTGGAGCCGTGGGACGCGCCACCGACGGATGCACGGCTTCAAGGGCGGCGACCTGCTCGGGCATCGTCGAGAAGCTCGACTACCTGCAGGATCTCGGGGTCACCGCGATCTACCTGACGCCGATCTTCCAGTCGGCCTCGAACCACCGCTATCACACGTACGACTACTTCCACGTCGACCCGCTGCTCGGCGGCGACGCCGCTCTCCGCGAGTTGCTGGACGTCGCCCACGGGCGCGGGATGCGGGTCGATCCTCGATGGGGTCTTCAATCACACCGGCCGGGGCTTCTGGCCGTTCCATCACATCCTCGAGAACGGTGCAGCGTCGCCGTATCGCGACTGGTTCCACATCGATCTCGAGGTCCTGGAGGGGCGCCGCGAGTTCGTCGCCATATCCGCTTCGTGACGCGCCGAACCGGTAGCAGCCGCTCGGGTATCAGGCGTGGTGGGGACTGCCGGCCCTGCCGAAGCTGAACACGGACCACCCGGAGGTCCGCGAGTACCTGCTGTCGGTCGCCGAGCACTGGCTGCGCTTCGGGATCGACGGGTGGCGGCTCGATGTTCCCAGCCGAGATCGACGACCCCGCCTTCTGGGCTGCGTTCCGCCAGCGCTGCCGGGCGGTACGCGATGACGCGTACCTCGTCGGTGAGGTCTGGGTCACGGCGCCCGAGTGGGTCGCCGGCGACCGGTTCGATGCGCTCATGGACTACCCGCTGGCCGAGGCCATCCTCGGCTACGTCGGCGGCGCAAGCCTGGACATGGCGTCGGTCGCCTCACATATCGAGTACCGCGACACACCTGCATCCGCTCGATGGACCCGGCGTTCGGACGGCGGCTCGTGGAGCTCCTCGGCGTCTACGACCCGGACGTCGTCGCGGTCCAGCTCAACCTGCTCGTCCTCCCACGACACTCCGCGTGCCCTCACGGTCCTCGGCGGCGACCGCGCCGCGCTGCGGATGGCGATCCTGCTCCAGGCGATGCTGCCCGGCGCCCCGTGCATCTATTACGGCGATGAGGTCGGGCTGAGCGGGCGGGAACGATCCGGCCAACCGCGGCGCATTCCCATGGGACGAGGGCGGGTGGGACGGTGAGTTGCGGACGTTCATGCGCGCCGTCCTCGAACTACCGTGCCGCCGATCCGGCGATCCGACACGGAGCGACGGCGGTCGATCGGCGCGTATGCGGGCGGCGATGGCGATCGAACGTCGACTCGATGATGACCGTCTCGTCGTCGCGTTGAACGCCGGCGACGAGCCGGTTCGACCTCGAGCTGGCGATCGAGGGCGTCGCGCGGGGCTGGCTCGCGCCGATCGCGCTTCCCGGCGAAGCCGAGGCCGCAGCCGGTCGTCGTGACCGACGCCCGCGGGGTCGTGCCGATCCCGGCGCGGACCGGCCAGCTGTTCCGGGTCGCAGCAGATGTGCCTGACCCTCCGCCGAGCGAAGGCCGACCTATACTTCGCCGCCTGTGGCTGATCTCCCCTTCGAACTGGGGACCGGGCTCGACGAACAACTGGCCCGGGTCCTCGATGTCGAGGGCAAGATCCCGCGGGCGATCGAGGCGCTGGGTCCGGTGGAGGGGCGAGACGTCGTCGTCGTCGATGCATCCGCCGGACTGCGCGCTCGGCAACTGGAATCATCTCGGCGCCCGCGTCACCGTCGTCGACTCGAGCGGACCGACGCCGTTCGCCGCGCCCGATGCGTCGGCGGACGTCGTCGTCGGCCTCTGGTCGGCGTTCCGCGGCGCCGTCGCCGACGAGATCGCGCAGGCGTCGCGGGTCCTCCGCCCGGGCGGACGGCTGCTCGCGGTCCACGACTACGGCCGCGACGACGTCGCCGAGCTGCGTGGACCGCAGCCCGAGTACGGGCCGTGGACGCGCCGGGACGGACCGTTCCTGGGTGATGGCTTCAAGATCCGCGTCCTTCACTGCTGGTGGACGTTCGCATCGATCGGACGAGGCCCGGACGTTCCTCGAGGCGGCGTTCGGTGATGCCGGCCGGGCGGTCGCGGAGCGGCTGACCCGGCCGCGGCTGTCCTACAACGTCGCGGTCTACCATCGGACCCTCGGACGAGGAGCCCGCATGACCGACCGCGGCGCCAGTCGCGACCCATATCCCGCGCCGGACCGACGTGCGTACCGCGAATACGACGACGACGCCGGCTACGACGATCGGTACGACCCGCCCCAGGGCGGGCGGCGGATCTCGCCCGGTGCCGTCTTCCTGGTCATCGCCGTCATCGGGTCGGTCGCCTTCACGGCGTACTTCCTCACCGTCCGCGAGGCGACCCAGATCCCGCTCCTCGCGGCGGGCGTCGGTCGTGCTCGCGATCGTCTTCGCGGCACTCGCGGTGTACTGCCTGCGGTCGATCTGGCGCGCCGGTCGCGAACGCGGCAACGGCGGCCGCGTGCTGCTCGTCGCCCTCGTCGGGGGTCTCGCTGCGATCGCGGCGGCGGGTGCCGCGGCATGGGCGATCATCCTCTTCCAGCTGGCGACGACCGCGGCCTGAACGGGCCCCTCTGCTAGACTCGGCCCCCGCTGGCCCCCATCGTCTAGAGGCCTAGGACGCCACCCTTTCAAGGTGGAGATCAGGGGTTCGAATCCCCTTGGGGGCACTCCCGCTGTCTTTCGAAGAAGGGGATCCGGCTACGTTCCTCGCGCCGCGCGGGCGTGGCAACGTCGATCGCCTCCTGGTCGCCCCGAGAGTTCGAGCCGGTGGCCATCCATCGGTACCATCCGGGCAACATCCTGTGGCGGTGCGGAGTCCCGGTCCCCAACACGGCAGGCCTTCAGCCTGCCAGTCCAGAGGCTGGCCTCAACAGTATTCGACGGCGCAGAAGTAGGCTGCATCGCCGAATCCATCAGATCGAGAAGCCCTCGCACATGCCCTCCGGCGATTTGCTGCCGACACGTCGAACCCGATCACGTCCTTCTGCGGCGCGGCGATCTGGTGCGTCTACCCTGCGGCCGGGCGTCCACTGGGTGAGCATGGTCGTCGTTGCGTTCGTCGCGGCCGGCTGTGCCGTACCCCCGACCCCCAGCGGTCCAGTGGCGACGGCGGCGAGCCCGTCACCGGGACGAACCGCCGACGCGAGTGCGACGGCCACGATCAGCACAAATCGCGTCACGACAGTGGTTGCGGGGACCGGCACCATCGGCCGATCGGGCGATGGCGGCCCGGCTATCGATGCTGGGATCGAGTACCCGGTCGGCATCACCGGCCACGACGGAGCGCTGCTCTTCGCCGAGGCGACGGCTAACAGGATCCGCCAGGTGACGCCCGACGGCATCATCGGCACCGTCGCCGGCACGACCGTGGCCGGGTGGTCGGGTGACGGCAGCCCAGCGATCAAGGCGCGACTCGCCAGCCCCACAGATGTGGCCTTCGATGCACGTGGCAACCTCTACATCGTCGACGAGGACAACCAGCGGCTTCGTCAGGTCGACACGGCTGGTGTGATCTCGACCGTCGCAGGGACCGGCGAGATGGGTCATACGGGGGACGGTGGCCCGGCCGTTGATGCAGCCCTCGACTCTCCGATGGGGGTGATTGTCGACCGAGACGGCGATATCCTCGTGACCGAGGAGGCGGGGACGATCCGGCGCATCCGCCCGAACGGCGTCATCGACACGATCGCCGGCGGCGGTACGGATTCGCCGGGCGACGGGGGCGCCGCGACCGAGGCGAACCTTCGGGACTTGACGGGCATCACGATCGACGACGCGGGAACGATCTTCGTCGCCGACTTCCTCGATTGCCGCGTCCGCTCGATCACCAGGCAAGGCACCATCGCGACGGTCGCTGGCGACGGGAGCTGCAACCACGCCGGTGATGAGGGGAGCGCGGTGGATGCCGGACTCCGGTACCCGGTCGATGTCGCCGTTGGGCGGGACCAGGACCTGTACATCCTCGAGCACATCGATCCGGACTCTGGCTACGTCCGCCGGGTCGATGCCTCGGGGACCATCCACGCTGTCGCGCTCGATGTCGCCCTCCGGGAGCCGATGGGCTTGGCAGTCGTCGGTGATCGTCTATTCATCTCGAACCGGGACGCCGCCCGGATCATCAGCATCGGACTCCCCTGACCAGGCGACTCGCGGACGGCTCCCCGGCCTGTACGGGAGCAGCGCGAGACTTCTGGCGACCTCGAGGTGGCGCCCCTTCGATACACGGACTGAGCGACGGCGAGCGCTGGATCACCCGGACGCTGACTGCCGGGCCCTCGTTGTCGCCCGACCTACCTGAAACAGCCAGGGCATGCGCGACCATCTGTCTGGTATGACAGCCGTCGACCCACGACTCGTCGACTGGGGACCGGCGATCACCGCCGCCGCCACCGGTGACGAACGGGCGTTTGCGGCGATCGTCGACTCGTACCAAGCCGACATGGAACGGGTTTGCTTCGTGATCTGCGGCGACGTCGAGTTGGCCCAAGAGGGCGTGCAGCTCGCATGGCCGATCGCATGGAGGCGCCTCGGGACACTTCGTGACCCGACGAGTCTCCGGCCATGGCTAGTCACGGTCGCTGCGAACGAGACTCGCCGCTTGGTGCGGCGTCGACGCAGGCGAGCTGTCGTCGAGATCGCCGTGTCCGCCGTCCAGGCGGCTGATCCGGTGGGTGGGTTGGACCCTGCTGACCATCTGTCGAACCTTGACCTTGCCGAGGCGCTCGCCCATCTGGACGAGGTCGACAGGTCGATCGTTGCGATGCGCCACCTCGCAGGCATGACCTCGGCCGAGATCGGTCTTGCAGTCGGCCTCTCCGCGGCCGGGGTGCGGACCCGGCTGGCGCGTGCGCTGACTCGCATCCGCAAGGAGCTCGATCGATGACCGACGGTGGACGCCAAGTCCCCGACCTCCTGGACGACGAGATCGCCGGGCGCCTTCGGGCCTATGCGGGCGTGGCGGTATCCGGGACGGCCGGAGCGGCCGTCGCACGTCGTGTGGCGAGCACCTATCCGCGCCGACGTGGGCTCGCGGGGGACCTCGCCTGGCGACTTGGCGGGCTCCGCATGGATGCCTCGACAGGCCGCCGGGCAACGCTGATCCTCATCGCCGCCCTGCTGATCGCGGTCAGCCTGCTGACTCTCGTTGCGGGCGGCTGGGCGTCACGGCACGATCCACGCTCGTTGCTGTTCGTGCGGGACGGTCAGCTCGTCGCCGTTCCTCCAACAGGTGACCACGAAGCAGTGCTGGGCGCCGCCGACCAGGTGGCTGGATCACCCGACGGTCTGTGGATCGCCGTCTCCCGTCCTCACGACCGCGGCCCGAATGACGATGTGTGGGTCATGCGACGCGACGGGACGCAGCAGCGAGTGGTCGGACCAAGTTGCCGCATCGACGGACCCTGGTCGCCGGATGGCGGTTCGATCCTGGCCGCCTGTGGCACTGGTGTCAGTGTGATCGACACAGCGGCGCCGGATGTCCGCGCCCTAGGTGGGCTCCAGATATGGAAGGATGCGATCTCTGGGACGTGGTCGCCCGACGGTTCCCAGATCGTCGTTGCCCAGAGGGACTCGATCGTCGTGGTGCGCGCCGATGGCACGCAGCCGAGGGTCGTGTCGGACGAGCGGCTGGCGTGGCTGCCGAGATGGTCGCCCGATGGCACGAGGATCGCGTATTCCACGCCCGATGCGATACGACTCGTCAGCCCCGACGGAACCGACGACCGCGTCCTCGCCGCTTTGTCGGGGTCGCCGTGCGAGCTCGCGTGGGCGCCCGACGGACGATCGATCGCCTTCGCCAGGGCGACTTGTCCCGGGGGCGGCTCCTCGGGAGTGGTCGACGTGGCGAGCGGCACGGTGCAGGCACTGGCGTCACCGATCGCCGAGGCCAATGTCCTCGACCTCGCATGGTCGCCCGACGGCGGTCGCCTCGCGCTCGTCATCGGCCCCGATGGTTGCCAGCCTGGCCAGGCCAGCCTCTGGCTCGTGGACCGGGACGGCTCCCATCCAAGCGAAGTCTCCGCCCGCGCCGATTGCGGCTTCGCCGCCGACACTGGCCCGAGTTGGTAGCCCGTCCCCGTCACGGGCAGGCTCCCACGATGACGCATCGTGACAAGGGGCCGAGCGCGTAGGTTAGGTCGGGTCGTAGATCAACAGGTCGAGGAACTGGAGGCGTCCGCGGGGCATTCTGAACGTCAGCAGGACGTCGAACGCATCGCCCCATCAGACAGCGGGCGGGTGATCGGATCCCCTCGGGGGCACCACGTCACGGGGGGCGGCTAATACCCCAGCGCGAGGCCCTTCCGTAGGATCGCCGCCTTCGATGCGACGACGTCCGCCGCGTCATTCGCCGCAGCGGAGAGGGAGACGACCTCCGCGACGCTCCGTGCGCGGGCGACCGCGCGGGCCCGTTCCTGGAACGAGGTGTCCGCCTTGATGAGGACCGCGGCGTCGGCTTGGAGCTCTGGCGGGAACGCGATCTTCTTGAGTCCGTCGATGAAGGCCTTGTCCGCCCTGGCGAGCAGCCCCCAATAGCGCTGATGGTCTTCGAGCGTCTGCCGGGTCGGATACTTGGCGTGGGCGGCATCGATCGCGGTGTTGTACGGGTCGGCGATGGCCGAATAGGCTGCGGCCGCCGCTTCGGTGGTCAGGAACGAGCCCGATGGTGAAGCCAGCGCGCTGGGCGACGCGGATACCGAAGGGGCGGTCGTCGCGACGGGTGCGCCCGCGCAGCCGAGGATCAGCGTTGGTGACAAGAGCAGGACGAGGACTCGGCGCATGGGCAACCCCCGGGCTTGAGATCGACGCCGATCGTGCGGGCTCGATCCTAGAGCACGGTGTAGCTCCATGGTCCTAGCCGGGCGTGGGTCGGGTCCGCGCACGTGCTCGGCCTAGCAGAGTCGCCCGTTCCTATACCATCGGGTCGATGGAGATCATGGGCATCGACATCCGCACGATCATCAGCGACAACGTCGCGAAGCGATGCGACGGGTGCGGGGAGATCATCGAGGGCACTCCGTGGCGCGTGAATCTGCTCGACATCGTCGCGCCCGAGGCGGCCGTGAGTTGGGCGGAGCGCAGCGCGATCAACCCGGGCCCGTTCCAGTTCCACGGTGACCCTGACCACGTCCGACGCTGGATGGCCGCAAAGGGCTACCTGTTCTGTCGGAAGGGCGAGATCCGCGAGATCATGCGCCCCATCCTGATCCCGGGCTCCGAGGATGCCCCGGACGCGAGTCGGTACGGGTTGTGCGACGGCGTCCACCGCGACGACCACGAGTTCGTGCCCGCCTGACGCCGGTCCGGCAGGCCGAGAGGCAACCCCCGGGACACGGGTTTGACGGCCCATCGGACCGGACCTATCCTCACCTCGCCCGGGCACGATCTGGTACCCAGATTTACCCAGGTTTCATGCCGACGGGTCGCCGGCCGTCTCCCCCCACGGCCGTGCTGACCCGTCGGCGCCCGATCTCGCCTTTCGAGAGGTGCCGATGTGAGCGAACCGACGGCGGGTCTCCGGACCGGCGGTTGGCTGTCGCTCGGGCCCGCCAGCGAGCTGCTGGGGATCGACCCGGACACGCTCCGCCGATGGGCCGATGAAGGCCGGGTGCCGGCATGGACGACGCCGGGTGGCCACCGCCGCTTCGATGCCGACTCGCTCAACCGCCTCGTCGAGGCGCGCCGCTCGACGACCCGGATGCCACTCACGAGCCTTGGTGCATCGCCCGAGCGGCTGACGCGGGTCTATCGCCGCCACTATGCGTCGGATGAGCGCACCGACGAGGCCGGGCGCGAGGCGTATCGCCGGGCGGGTAGGCGACTGGTCACGACGCTCGTCGAGTATCTGGACGCCGACCCGGAGGACTCGAGACGGCGGCGTCGCCTCGAGGCGAAGGCCGGCACCGTGGTGGACGATCAAGCGCGACGACTCGCCGAGAGCGGTGCCACGCTGACGGACGCCGTCAGCCGCTTCGTCGGTGGTCGTCAGCCGTTCGTCGCCGAGCTCGCGGCGATCGGCCGGCGGCGATCGCTCGATCCGACCCGCCTCGCCGAGCTATACGGCGATGCCTGGGCGCTGCTCGATCGGCTGCTGCTTCGGTTCATCGACGCATACCAGCAGGACGCCTGACGCATGCAGATCGACGTCGTACTCCCTGCGCTCACCTCGATCCTGGCACTGATCTTCAGCGTCGCGCTGTTCGATCAGTGGCGCGAGCGACGAGGTGGCTTCCAGCTCATCTGGGCGATCGGCATGCTCTTCTACGGGATCGCGTCCGGCTGCGAGGCGTTGGCGGGCGGCGGCGGCTGGAACGAGACCCTGTACCGGACGTGGTACCTGACCGGCGCCGTATGGACCGCCGGGTGGTTGGGCCTCGGGACGACCTTCCTCCTGGGCAGGACGCGATTCGGCTACTGCTTCGCGCTGTGCCTGTTCCTGGCCGGGCTTTTCACGTTCCTCGTCCGCAATCGTCCCGAGTACGCCGGCGCCGGAGCGCTCCCGCTCCTCTACTTCCTCGCTGCCGGGATCCTTGCCCTTGCCGTCGCGGTCGAGACCTACTTCCAGAACGAGCGCTGGCCGATGCTCGCCGCCGGTGCCGTCGTGGGGGCGACGGTCCTGAGCCTCGTGCTGATGGCGACCACGACGATCCCGGCCCCTGGGTACGCCGTCGACCCGACGACGAACATGCCAGTCGCGACCCTGCTGCCGCCCCAGCTCCGGCTGCTGACGCCGTTCATGAACGTGACCGGTGCTTTCGCCCTGATCCTCGGCGCGGTCTTCAGCACGTACATGTTCATGCCGAAGCGACGGGTGCTCTGCCGTACTCGCTCGACCCGAATCAGCCGGGCGACCAGTTCCTGTTCAACCTGCTGATCGCGCCGGTCGCTATCACCGTGAACCTCGTCGCGTCGTTGCCCGGCGCGGCCGAGGCGCTCGTCACCGGGCGGATCCACAGCCGCGTCCCTGCGACGATCCTCATCGCGATCGGGGCGTTCATCCCGACCCTGACGGATTCGCTGAACCGGTTCGGCTCGACAGAGCTCTTCCAGCTCGGCAAGTTCCTCGGCGTCGTGTTCCTGTTCCTCGGCTTCCTCGTGTCGATCGAAGTGTTCCGCGAGATCCGGATCCCATTCACGGAGATCCGGCTGGCGACCGGTCGCCGTGAGGCGACGGCCACGGCAGAGCTCCCGGCCGAGGCCGCACCAGAGGGCGCGACGGCTCGCTGAGCCGCACCGACCGCGTCCTCATCCCCGCCCGCCCTACCATTCGCCGGTGTCCAGCCCGTCCGTGACGTCCGAGCCGCCCGTGCCCGGAAGCACTGTGACCGGGAGCCCCGCGACTGCGAGTCCCGCGATCGGCTCTGCCGGAGGGGCGATCCCGGTCCGCGGCTTCGTCATCGTCATCGCGTCGGCGTCGCTGTTCGGGATGCTCGGGCCGCTCTCGCGGTTCGCCTACGACGCCGGCATGGAGCCGCCGGCCTTCGTCGCGTGGCGCGCGGCGTTCGGGTTCCTCGCCCTCGCAGCGTACGTCGGCTGGCGGGTCCGCGACGGGGCGACGCGACTCGTCCGCTTCGGCAGCGCTCCCGACCCGCGCGCGGGTCGCGATGCTGGCCGCCGCCCTCGCCGGGCACGGTCCTGAACCTGTGCATGTTCTTCGCGTTCGACCGGATCACGATCGCGCTCGCACTGCTGGGCTTCTACACGTATCCGGCCCTCGTGGCGATCGCGAACGTGGTCCTCGGACGCGAGCGGCTCGACCGCACGAGGCTGGCTGCATTGGCGCTGGCGATCGCCGGGATGATCGCGGTCGTCGCCTCGCAGCTCGATCCGGCGGCCGGCATCCGCCTGGACGCCATCGGCATCGGGCTCGCGCTCGGTGCCGCCGTGTGCCAGACGATCTTCGTGATCCTCGCACGGGACGGCTACCCGGAGGTGCCGACCGAGCAGGCCATGACCACCGTGCTGTTGGTGTCGCTCATCGGGGCGATCGTCGTTGCGCTCGTGGCGGGCGGGGTCGGAGTCGCTGGCCCAGCCGATCCTCGACCCGAGCGTGCTGCCGCTCCTGGTCTTCACGGGCGTCGCGGCGGCGGCGATCCCGTCGTTCGGCTTCCTGACCGGGATCCGGCTGATCGGCGGGACACGGGCCGGGATACTGATGCTGTTCGAGCCGGTCGTCGGCGTCGTGCTCGCCGCGTGGCTCCTGGCCGAGGCGCTCGCGCCGATCCAGATCGTCGGCGCCGTGGCGATCCTCGGCGCGGCGGTCCTGCTGCAGCGCGCGTCGCATCCCGAGGACGAACCGGAGCCCGAGGCCGAGCGCTCGGTAGTGGTGCCGGGCGGTCCGTAGCGTCAAACTCCCGCCATGCCCGACGCGTCGGATCCGCGTCCTCCTGGTCGACGACCACGCGATGGTCCGCCGCGGGATGCGCGATTTCCTCGAGCTCCACGACGACATCGAGGTCGTCGGGGAGGCGGCCGACGGCGCGGCCGGCGTCGAGCAGGCCAAGGCGCTGCAGCCCGACATCGTCGTGATGGACCTGATGATGCCGAACCTCGACGGCATCGAAGCGACGGGGCGCATCAAGGCGGCACTGCCCGATGTCGAGGTCATCGCCCTGACGAGCTTCATCGAGGAATCGCGGGTCGTCGCGGCGATCGAGGCGGGTGCCTCCGGGTTCCTGTTGAAGGACGCCGAAGCCGACGAGCTCGCCGCAGCGATCCGGTCGGCCGCGGCCGGCGAGGTCCATCTCGACCCGGCCGTCGCGGCGATCGTCGCTCGCCGGATGCGCGACGGTGGTCGCGGCTCGGCCGCCGACCAGGAGGATGGGATCGGCACGCTGACCGCCCGCGAACGGGACGTGCTGGCGCGCGTCGCGCGTGGCTATCCGAACCGCCAGATCGCGTCCGACCTGGGGATCACGGAGCGTACCGCGCGGACGCACGTGTCGAATATCCTGGCCAAGCTGGGGCTTGACGAGCCGGACGCAGGCGGCCCTGCTCGCCGTCACAGCACGGCCTCGACCGCGAGGCGTGATCGACCGTTGACCGGGCAGTCCCTGCGCCCGCCGCGAGGAGCCGATTCGCCAGTCCCGGCAGACCGGCCGAGGTCGAAGCGGTCGTGAAAGGGCCCGGTGCTAGACTGGCCCGACCCACCCGACTCCTTCCGTAGAGGTTTCATGCGCGTCCGAAAAGCCGTCTTCCCCGCCGCCGGCTGGGGTACGCGGTTCCTGCCCGCGACCAAAGCGCAGCCCAAGGAGATGCTGCCGCTGGTCGACAAGCCGATCATCCAGTACGCGGTCGAAGAGGCGGTCGCGGCGGGCATCGAGCAGGTCATCATCGTCACCTCCAGCCAGAAGCGGGCGATCGAGGACCACTTCGATCTCTCCTACGAGCTCGAGCACCTGCTCGAGGAGAAGGGCGACATCGAGATGCTCCGGCAGGTCCGCCACATCAGCGACCTCGCCCAGGTCGCCTACGTCCGCCAGAAGGAGCAGCTCGGGCTGGGGCACGCGGTGCTGATGGCCAAGGACCTCATCGGCCACGAGCCGTTCGCGGTGATCCTGCCGGACGACGTGGTCGTCGGCGACCGGCCCTGCATCGGCCAGCTGATCCACGCCTACGAGCAGACCCATTGCTCGGTCGTGGCCGTCATGGAGGTGCCCGCAGGAGGAGACGAGCCGCTACGGGGTGATCGCCGCGGAACCGAGCCGAGGACCCGCTGGACCACGGCCGGCTCCATCGGGTCACGCAGCTGGTCGAGAAGCCCGAGCCGGCCAAGGCGCCGTCGAACCTCGCGATCATCGGCCGGTACGTCCTGACGCCGAAGATCTTCGACAAGCTCGAGCAGACCCAGCGTGGCGCCGGCGGGCGAGATCCAGCTCACCGACGCGATCCAGGCGATGATGGAGGAGCAGGCGGTCTACGCATACGAATTCGAGGGCACGCGCTACGACGCCGGCACGACGATGGGCTGGCTCAAGGCGTCCGTCGAGCTCGCCCTCCAGCGGCCGGAGTCTGAGCGGCGAGTTCCGCACCTATCTGGCCGGTCTCCAGCTCTAGGCACCTCCGCGATGGCGCCATGACGGGGCGCCCCAGGTCGTCCGACGGAGGGCATGGGGTACCATGCCGGCCGGAGCGCGTCGCGGACGTCGGCGGCGCGCGTATCCATGTCGGGCGCATTCGAGGGGCACGTTTGGCTGAGATCGGGACGATCCTGGGCGGCCGCTATCGGCTCGTGGAGCTGCTCGGCAGGGCGGCATGGCCACGATCTACCGGGCGGTCGATACCCAGCTCGGACGCGACGTCGCCATCAAGCTGCTGCGCCCCGAGTACCTGCGCGATCCCGACTTCTCCAGCGCGCTTCCGGCAGGAGGCGCAGAACGCCGCGTCGCTGAACCACCCGAACGTCGTCAGCGTGTACGACTACGGCGAGGACCCGAACGGGCCCGTACATCGTCATGGAGCTCATCGACGGCGAGGACCTCGCGACGATCCTGCGCCGGAATGGGCCGCTGCCGCCGCCCAGGCCGCCCGCATCGCGCGCGGCGGTGGCTCGGGCGCTCGCCGCCGCGCACGCCCGCGGGATCGTCCATCGCGACGTGAAGCCGGGCAACGTCCTCATCGGTCGGGACGGGCGGGTCAAGGTCGTCGACTTCGGCATCGCGCGCGCCGTCGCCGAGGCGCAGATGACGCTGCCCGGCACGACGCTCGGGCTCGGTCCACTACTTCAGCCCGGAGCAGGCGCGCGGCGAGCCCGCGACGAACGAGTCCGACATCTACTCGCTCGGCATCGTCCTGTTCGAGATGCTCACCGGCGTTCGCCCCTGGGAGGGCGACAGCGCCGCCAGCGTCGCGCTCGCCCGCCTGAGCGGTCCGGTCCCGGATCCCGCCCTTGCCCGACCCTCGGTCCCGCCCGATCTCGCGGCGATCACCCGCAAGGCGCTGGCGCCCGCTGCCGATCGACCGTTTCGCCTCGGCGACCGCGATGGCCGACGCGCTCGAGACGTCGCGCTCCGCGACCGGCGGAGCCGGTGCGGGGACCGCGGCCGCCGCGGCCGCGGCCGGCGTCGCCGCCGCCTCGGCCGGCGTCGCGCGCTCCAATCCGACCGTCGTCTCGTATCCGAGCCGATGCCTATGCCGGCGCCGACGACGTGCCGGCCGCCGTATCCACCGACAGCGACCGGCCAGCGCGCCGTCGTCGACGACGAGGACGAGGCCGCACGAGCCCGGTCGTGTGGATCGCCGGCATCGCCGCGATCCTGCTGCTCGCCGCGATCGGCTTCATCGTCTTCCAGATGCTGTCAGGGCCGTCGACGCCCCCGACCCAGCAGGTCGCCGTCCCCGAGTTCGTCGGCAAGCTCCTCGCCGAGGCGACCCAGGAGGCGGAGTCGGTCGGGCTCAAGCTCGACGTCACCGACCAGACGTCCGACCAGCCGGTCGGGCACGATCCTCGACCAGGACCCGCCGGCAGACACCATGGTCGATCGCGGGTCGACGGTCCGAAGGTGACGGTCGCGTCCGGGGTCGAGCAGGTGCCGATGCCCGACCTGCGTAACAAGACCGAGGCACTGGCGGTCCAGGAGATCGTGACGGCCGGCCTGGCGCCCGGCGCGAAGACCGAGGCCTTCGACCCGACCGTGCCGGCTCGGGCTCGTCGTCGACGCAGAACCCGGCCCCGGGCGTCGTCGTCGCCAAGGGCACGCCGGTCGACTACGTCATCTCGAAGGGCCCGGAGCCGACGCCGTCGCCGACGCCGACGCCCGACGCCGACCCCGACACCCGAACCCACGCCGAGCCCGACGCCGGCACCCACCCCGACGCCGACACCGGCACCGACGCCTGACCCACGCCTCCGACCGTCGAACCGACGCCGACCCCGACCTGACCTGAGCGCCGCGGTCAGGCGCTCGAGGTCGCCCCAGAGGACCCAGCCCGACTCCGGGGACGGTGTGGTCGAGCCGCTCCGACGGCGGAACGACTCGATCCTCGAGGGCCTCCGCGTCCTCGTTGCGCCGACGCGCTCGGCGTCCGACTTCGACGAACTCCAGGGGCGGTCGCGGGTCCTCGCCGGCGCGAGCGGCGGCGATCGTCGAGTGGAACGGACGTTCACCGTTCCCGTCGGCCACGCCTCCCAGCAGCCGCGGATCTCGTCGCCCGTGAGCGGCTGTCGACGCTCGGTCGAGCCCGCAGTACCCGAGCTGGCCCGCGACCGAGCGTCGGTAGTGGCGACACGTGCCGCAGGAGGTGGAGGACCGCCGACACACCCAGCACCGCGCCGTCTCGGCCTGGGGGGTCCCGCAATGCGGACACCGCCACATCGGCATGCGCGGATGGTAGCTGCGACTCCGCCGCCTGTCGACAACCCGCAGCTCAGCCCGGTTCCATCACCGGCTGTCGGCGGCGCTAGCGACGGATCGTGATCGCGGTCTCGTCGGTCGTCCGGCCGAAATCCGTCGTCCGGACGAGGATGCCCGCGGTCCCGACGCCCGGATCGGCGCCCTTGGGGATGCGCGTCGAGAACGACGCCTGCCCGTTCGCGTCGGTCGTGGCGTCGCCGGTGATGGTCTTGATCCCCGGCATGCTGAGGGTGAAGGTGACGCGCGCACCGGCGAGCGGCCGTGCCGTCCGGGTCGTCGACGTTGGCGACGAGGCGGATCTGCTGGGGCAGTTGCCGCTGGCTGATCGAGTAGAACGACAGCGCTGACCGATGCGCGTGAGGCGGCCGGAGCCGCGCCGCATGACCGAGAGCTCGGGCCGCCTTCTGGTTGCCGGCCGGGTCGGTGACGGTGAGGCGGATCGGGTTGGTGCCGCTGTCGATGGGGAGACTCAGCGAGAAGGTGCCGTCTGCTGCCGCCGTCCCGCCGATCGATTGACCGGTCTTCATGTTCCGGGCATTGAGCGTCGAGCGCCCCTGCGTCCGCCCCTTGAGCGTCACTGCCTGCGCGTTGATCTTCGCCCCGTCCTTCGGCGACGTCAGCTTGATGACCGGCGGGTCCGTGTCGAGCACCCAGCGCACGAGCGGCGATGACTCCGACTCGCCGCCGGGCCCGACGAGCGTGACGCTGAAGTCGTTGATGCCCTTGGTCAGCGTGACCGGGATGATCATCCGCGGGGATCGCCGCGAGCGGCTTCTCGTCGATCGGGGTCGGTGCCTGGTCCTTGAGCGCGAGGTAGACCCGCACCAGGTAGTCGGGGTTGCCGGCGAGGCGCGTCGGGACGGTGACCGCAAGGTCGACCTGGTTCTGGTTCGTGTACGGCTCCGTCGGCGACTCGACCTTGGGCGCGTCCTGGCGACGACCGCCGGCGTCGTCGACGGGGTCGGCGTCGCCGTCACCCCCTGGACGAACGAGGTCGAGCGTCCCGCCGACGCGTGCTGGCGACGACGCCCAGACCGCCGGCGCCGATGTAGAGCACGAACAGGCCGACCGACCACGACGCCGATGCCCAGCGCCACCCGGCCGACGAGGGGGATGCCGCGGCTGCGCCGGACCGGACCGTGCACCGCGATCCGCCCGGGCGCGGGGGCTCGGGGTCGGGTCTTGACGGGGGTGGGACGGCCGCCGGACGGGGGGCGGGGCCGGACGTGGTCTGCGCGGCGGCGGGTCGCCATCGGCCGCCGATTGTCGCACGCCGCCGCCAGTCGGTCGGTCGTCGGGCGTTGTCAGACGTTGGCAAGGACGCTGGTGTCGCGGCCCCGACGGTCGAAGCGAGGCGGTGCGCTGTACTCTGGCGCGGTCGCGCGTGCCGAACGTAGTGGTGCGCGCCGGATGGGGAGGTTGCGTGCAGGCCCGCGATCCACGGACCGGACGACCGGTCAGCGGCCAAGGACCCGATCGGTCGGGTCGTCCGGCATCGACGGGGCGCCCCAGCCCGGGGACCTCATCAGGTCGCCCCGCCTTCGGGCTCGGCCCGATCGCTCGCGTCACGCCGTCCCCGCTGGCGACGCGTACGGCCCCGGCCCGACGATGCCGATCCCGCCACGGCCGGGCTTCGGGCTGCCGAACCTTCGCCGCAACGTCTGCCCGCATTTCTACATGACCGGCTCTCGCGGAGCGATCCCGATCCAGGCGCCGCACCTGCTCAAGGCGCTGATCCGGCAGGACACCAACATCTCGCGCTGTCAGCTGCGCGGCGGCGTCCACCTCGACCAGGGCTACGTCAACGACGTCTGCCTCACTCCGCGCTTCAATCAGTGCGTCTTCTACGAGGACGAGCTGACGCGCGAGTGAGCGCCACGGCCCCGGCGACCGACTATCACGAGGCGCTGGCAGCGCTTGCCGCGCGGGGCCGGTTCGGGATCCGACTCGGGCCTCGGGCGGACCCGCGCGCTCCTGGCCGCGATCGGCGACCCCCAGCTGTCGCTGCGCGGCGCGCTCGTCGGCGGCACGAACGGCAAGGGCAGCGTCCTCGCGCTTGCCGGCTCGGCGCTTCGAGCGGCCGGGCTGCGTGTGGGTCAGACCCCGAAGCCGCACCTGGTCAGTTACCGCGAGCGCGTCGAGATCGACGGTCGTCCGATCTCCGTCGAGGACTTCACCCGCCACGTCGAGGCCGTGCTGGCGGTCGCGGACCGCGTCGCCAGACGGCACGGCGAGCCGACCGAGTTCGAGTTGCTGACCGCGGTCGTCTTCCGCCATTTCGCCGAAGCCGGCATCGACGTCGCGCTGGTCGAGGTCGGGCTCGGCGGGCGCCTCGACGCGACGCACGCCTGGGACGGCGGCGTGGCCGCAGTCACGAACGTCGCCCTCGACCACATGGAACAGCTCGGGCCGACGATCGCCGCGATCGCACGGGAGAAGGCCGCCATCATCGAGCGGGGTGACCGGGCCGTGACCGGCGCCGATGGAGAGGCCCTCGCCATCATCAGCCGCCGGGCTCGCCGGATGGGCGCGCCGCTGACCGCCGTCGAACCGGCGCCGATCGTCGGCTGGGATCGCGATGGGCTGACCGTCGAACTGCCGCGGCTCGGGCGCACCCGGGTCGGACTCCGCGGTCGGCACCAGGCGGCCAATGTCGCGGTGGCCGACGCCGTCCTCGATGCCCTGGGCGCGGCCGGTATCGCCGGCGCAGACCAGGACGCACGACGGCGTGGGTACGCGACCGCGGTGTGGCCCGGCCGGCTCGAGCTCGTGTCACGTCGGCGGCGTCGACGTGCTGCTCGACGGGGCGCATAACCCGGCCGGGGCCGCGGCGCTGGCGCAGGCGATCGACGACCTGCAGCCCCACCTGGCTCGTGGGCCACGGACTCTGGTGACGGCCGTGATGGCGGACAAGGACGTGGACGGGATCATCGACGCCCTGGCGGGTGCCTCGGCGCTCCTCGGCGCCACGATGATCGCGACGACCGTCGACACGCCACGCGCGATGCCGGCCGACGACCTGGCGGCGCGATGGCGGGCACGGGCGCCACGCCTCGGCGACGTCATCGCGGTGCCGGATCCTCTCGAGGCCGTCGACCGAGGCATCGGCGCGCGGAGGCACGGTCGTCGTCTGCCGGGTCGCTCTACCTCGTCGGCGCCGTCCGTGGTCACCTCGTCGACGACCCGGAGCTGCGCGACCGCGGTGCCGTCATGACGACGACCTGCCCCGACGCCGACCCGGATCGGCCCGCACGACGTTCATCTGGGGCGACCGCACGTACGTCATGGGCATCCTCAACGTGACGCCCGACTCGTTCTCGGGGGACGGCTTGATCACCGGCGGCGATCCCGCTCGCGTGCGGCACTCGATCAGGCGCGACGGATGGTCGACGAGGGCGCGGACCTCCTCGACATCGGTGGCGAATCGACGCGTCCCGGCCACGCGCCCGTCGATGCCGCCGAGGAGATCGGCCGTGTGATCCCGATCGTGGCCGCCGTCCATGACGCGCTGCCCGACGTCCCGCTCAGCATCGACACGACCAAGGCCGTGGTCGCCGAGGCGGCGCTCGCCGCCGGCGGCGACGCTGCTCAACGACGTCTGGGGCGTCGGTCCGGACCCTGCGATGGCCGAGCTCGCCGCGAGCGCACGGCGTCCCGCTGATCGTGATGCACAACCGCGACGAGGCCCGCTACGACGACGTCGTCCGCGAGGTCATCGACGACCTGCGCAGGGCGCTCGATCGTGCGGAGCAGCGCGGGCGATCCGTCCCGAGGACCTGATCGTGGACCCGGGTATCGGATTCGGAAAGACCGCCGACCACAACGTGACGCTGCTGCGCCATCTCGATGCGCTGACCGTCCTCGGCCGGCCGATCCTGCTCGGGACGTCGCGCAAGTCGACGATCGGGCGCATCCTCGACCTGCCGGCTGATGAGCGTCTCGAGGGAACGCTTGCGACGACGGCGCTCGGCGTCGCGTCCGGCGTCGATATCGTGCGTGTGCATGATGTGCGCGCCAACGTCCGCGCCGCCCGCGTCGCGGACGCGATCGTGCGCGGTCGATGGTCGGAGCGAACCGGAGGGAGGCGGCGCCTGAGCGATCGGATCGTGCTCACGAACATGCGGTTCGAGGGCAAGCACGGGTACTACGACTGGGAGCTCACCTCGAGTCAGCCCTTCGAGGTCGACGTGGAGCTGGTCCTGCAACCTCCAGCCCGCCGGCGTCGATGACGACCTGACCAAGACCGTCGACTACGGCCGCGTCTACGACATCGCGAAGCAGGTCGTCGAGTCGACGTCATTCCGGTTGCTCGAGGCGATCGCCGAGGCGATCAGCCACGAGGTGCTCGTCGCCTTCGATGTCGATGAGGTCGGCGTCCGTGTCCGCAAGCCGGCAGTCAAGCTCGGCGGACCGCTGGATCACGCGGCGGTCGAGATATGGCGACGACCGAATCCTCGGGCGAAAGGCTAGCGGGGCGTGGCCTTCGCCCTCGGAGCGGCCGCCGCAGGCAAGCTCTGGGTTCGACGTTAGTTCGCGGGTCGCGTCCCCAGCTTGACCTGGACGGTCGAGGTCTGACCGTCGCGCAGGATCGTGATGGTGACGGTGTCACCGGGCGCGTACATGCTGAGGGTCGCATCGAGCGGATGGTCGCCATCGATCGCCTGGTCGTTGATCTTGGTGATGATGTCGCCCTCGCGGATGCCGGCCTGATCGGCAGGGCTGCCCGGGACGACCGCCGGCGAGGTGCCGTTGCCACCGGCTGCAGCGCTGGACGAGCGCGCCCTCCTTGACCGGGAGCTTGTTGGCGTCGGCGAACTGGCGATCGATCGACCGGTAGACGACGCCCATGTACGGGCGAGCGAGCTCCTTGCCTGCGACGGCCTGCGCCATGATCGGCCGGGCGATATCGATCGGGATCGCGAAGCCGATGCCGTTCGAGTCGGCCGCGATGGCCGTATTGATGCCGACCACGTTGGCGCCGGCATCGAGCAGCGGGCCGCCCGAGTTGCCGGGGTTGATCGCCGCGTCGGTCTGGATCAGGTTGTTCAGGCTCTGGTTGCCGTCGGTCGTGATCGTGCGGCCCTTGGCCGAGACGATGCCGCTCGTGACGGAGTTGGAATAGGTCCCGAGCGGGCTGCCGATCGCGACGACCAGCTGGCCCACCTTGAGCTCGCTCGATCGGCCGATGTTCGCGACCGGGAGGTCGCTCGCATCGATCTTGACGATCGCGAGGTCGGTCAGCGTGTCGATGCCATAGACGCGGCCCTCGAACACGCGGCCATCGTTGAGCTCGACCTGGAGTCGGTCGCTGCCCTCGACGACGTGGTGGTTGGTCAGGATCCAGCCATGCGGGTCGTAGATCAGGCCTGAGCCGACGCCGGTCTCGGGGATCACGCCCTGCGACGTGTCGACGTTGCCACTCACGGTGATCCGAACGACGGCCGGGCTGGCTTTCGCGGCGACATCGACCGTGGCGGACGATTCGTCGATCGTGACCGGCTGATTCGTGGCACCGACCGTGGTACCGGTCGGGGTGGTCGGTCGTCGCGGTCGGCTTGTCGAGTGCGCCGGACGCGCTGAGGGCGACCACGGTGCCACCCGACGCGAGGACCGCGGCTAACAGCGCCGCGCCGAGGATCGTACCCATGCCGCGGTTCGTGCCGGCGCCGCCCTTCACGGGGCCTTCCTGCACGGGCGCGGCGGGAACGGTCGCTGCGGGTTCGTACCAACGCTCGGGTGTGGCTGCGGCGCTCGGGGCGGGATCGTGACGCGTCCATTCGGGACGAGCCTCGGCCGGCGGCGGGGAGTAGCGCTCAGGCTCGCCCGAGGTCCGGATGACCGGCGGCCGTGCCGGCTCCGAGGGGACCTCGTGGCGCTGCGTGCTCTCTGGATCCGTGGATCGGGAGTCGGTCATGAGTCGTTGGCTTCCTCAGGTCGCCGTTGCCCCGGGCCGGTGAGCGGCCAGTCGGGGTTCGGTGTCGCTCTCTAGGGTGCCGACGCCGGATTCACGTGGGGAGCGTCGGACGGTGAAGTTTCCGTCACGATGCGCTCCGCATCCTGAGATGCGTCTGAGGGTCCGGGCAGGTCGTCGGTCGGGGCTCCTGCGGCGATCCGCCGCGTCCCTTCCGCGGCCGTCGCGACGACGGCCTGTTCGGCTGCGGGCGTGCCTTCGACGCTCCGCGGGTCGATCGGCAGACGGACCGTGAAGCGGCTCCCCGCGCCCGGCCCGCTCTCGACGCTGACGGTGCCGCCATGGATGTCGACGATCGAGCGGACGATGGCCAGTCCGAGGCCGCTCCCCGATCCGCGTGCCTCGTTGGCACGCGAGCCGCGATAGAACCGTTCGAAGATATGGGGCAGCTCGTTGGCGTCGATGCCGACGCCCGTGTCGACGACGTCGATCCGCGCACCCTCGGCCGTGGGTTCCACCGAGACGCGGACGACGCCGCCCCGCGGCGTGAACTTGACGGCGTTGCCGACGAGGTTCGCGACGACCTGTCCGATCCGCGGTGGATCGTGGCGGATCCGCACGGGCCGCGTCGGCAGGTCGAGCTCGACCTTGACGCCGCGACGCTTGGCGAGGGCGTCGTGCTGATGCGTCGCGGATTCGACGGCTGCCCGCAGGTCGTCGGGCCGAAGATCCAGGAGGACGAGGCCCGAATCGAGCTTGGAGAGCTCCAGGAGGTTCTGGGCGAGCCAATCGAGGCGATCGATCTGCCCGGCGCTCGACTCGAGGAATTCGCCCCGGGCGTCGGGATCCTCGGCGGCGCCTTCCATGAGCAGCTGATTGAACGTGCGGAGTGCCGCCAGCGGGGTGCGCAGCTCATGCGACACATCGGCAAGGAAGTCCCGACTGCGGTCGCGGTCGCGCCGGATGAGCTCGACGCTCTCGGCGAGCCGGTCGGCCATCGTATTGAACTGGACGGCGAGTTCGCCGATCTCCGACGATCCGGCACGGAACTGGGCGGCCGGCACGCGCCTCGTCAGGTCGCCCTCAGCGAGCGCGCGCGAAGCGTCGGTCAGCTGCCGGATCGGGTTCGTGAACCGCCGGGCGAGTGCGGCCGATACCACGACCGCCAGACCGAGCGCGAACAGACCGATCGCGATCAGGAGGCCCGTCACGTTGTTGATCGCGGTCGCCCGATACGTGTAGGGATCCGCGAGCGTGATCTCCATGGTGTATTGGCGGTTCGCCACTCCGCCGGCGACATACGCCGTCACCGACGTTCGCTCGCGCGCTTGTCCGGCCGCCGGCGGATCTCGCCGGTTGAGGAACACGGTCCCATTCGTCGCCTCGACGAAGTGCGGCGTGCCCGTTTCATCCTTGACCGTCAGCCCATATCGAACGACGACGTCGGCCTGCGCGAGGCGGTCGGCGATCAGGCCGCGGTATCCACTGGACTCGAGCGTGTTGATGACGTCTGGGTCGAGGACCCCGTTCGCGTTCACGACGACGGGTGCCGCGGTCTCGCTCAGGGACCTGATGAAGGCGCTGACGGTCGCGTGCCGTTCCTTCAGGTCCGTCTGTTGCTGGCGGGTGAAGTAGTCGTCCAGGCGATTCACGACGAAGACCGACACGAGGCCGAGCGTCAGCGCGATGACCATCGCGAAGGCGAGACTCAGCCGTGCCTGCAGCGTTCGCGGCATCAACCGCCGGAGCCGGCGAACCACAGCAGACCGCCGGATCACCGGCGCCTCAGCGTTCCGCGAAGGCGTACCCGACGCCCCGCACGGTGAGCACGAAGGCGGGGGTCGTCGGGTCGTCCTCGATCTTCTCGCGGAGGTGGCTGACGTGGACGTTGATCGTCTTCTCGTCCTGGTCGAGCGCCTCGTAATCGCGCAGCAGCTCGAGCAGTTCGCCGCGCGTGTAGACCCGCCCAGGCCGCGACGCCAGGTGGCGGAGGATCTCGAACTCGGTCGGCGTGAGGCTGATCCGCCGGTCACCGCGCTGGACCCGTCGGCGTTCGAGGTCGATGACGAGGTCCCGGTGGCGCAACACGCGACCGCCGGCGGCATCGGCGAGGTCGCCATACGCGCGTCGGAGGAGAGCCTTGATCCGGCTCAGCAGCTCTCGAAGGCTGTATGGCTTGGTGAGGTAGTCGTCGGCGCCGAGCTCCAGCCCGATGACCTTGTCGACCTCGTCGTCGCGCGCCGTCAGTACGAGGATCGGCATCTTGCCGCTGGCCGCCCGGATCCTGCGCAGCACCTCGAAGCCATCGATGCCGGGAAGTCGGACATCGAGCACGACGAGGTCCGGGGCCTCACGCGTGGCGATCTCGAGCCCCTCCTCGCCGGAGCGCGCGACGCCGACGTCGTAGCCCTCCTGCTGGAGCGCGTACTGGATGCCGCGCGCGACGGCGTATTCGTCCTCGACGATCAGGATGGACGCACTCACGCGGGGGATGCTACTCCGAGGTAGTGATTCGGGCGGCAGGCTCGCTCGTGGTATCCTGCGGGCCGCTCCGGGCGCCTCGCCACCACCGGCCCCGCCGGCGAGTCGCAGCCCGTATCGCTGACCGATCAATCGTCATCCCGAGGTCCCAGTCCATGGCAACCGCCCGCCCGACGTTGGCCGCCGAACCCCGCGAGGTGACCGGCAAGGCCGTCAAGAAGCTCCGCACCGCCGGCCGCTTGCCGGCGGTCGTGTACGGCCACGGTGTCGACTCGACCAACGTCACGATCGACGCGCACGAGTTCGATCTGCTCCGCAAGCGTGTCGGACCGAACGCGCTGATCGACCTGTCGGTCGACGGCAAGAAGTCGGACCCGGTCCTCATCAATGGCGTCCAGATCCATCCGGTGAGCCGGCGACCGCTCCACGCGGACCTGTTCCTCGTCCGGATGACCGAGGAGCTGACCGTCGACGTTCGACTCGTGCCGACGGGCGAGTCGACGGCCGTCACGCAGCTGAACGGCACGCTGCTCCACCCGACCGAAAGCGTCCGTGTGAAGGCGCTGCCCGACCACCTGCCGCAGTCGATCGAATACTCGGTCGAGGCACTCATCGATTTCGATGCGGCTGTCCACGTGCGCGACCTCGTCGATCCCCGACGACGTCACGCTCCTGACCGACCCTGACGAGATCATCGCCAAGGTCCAGGCGCCGCGCATCGAGGTCGAGGAGGAGCCCGTCGTCGCCGAAGGCGAAGAGGGTGCCGAGGGCGAGGAGGGCGCCGAGGCGGCAGAAGGTGCCGCCGAGGGCGAGGGCCCGGCTGGCGAGTCCGGTTCCGAGGAGGGTTCCTCCGGAGGAGGCTGACGCACTTCGGTCACGAGATGACGACCCCCGAGCCCGTTGGGCTCGGGGTCGTCGTTTTCAAGCGATCCGGGCGGGAACGGACGGATCTCGGCAGCACGGAGCACGCGCGCCTGCCGACCTCCCCGCGCGGCACCCGCTCTCATGACGCTCTCACGCACGGTCCGGACCATGCCCGGCGAGGGATGACAACCAGACCGTAGACGGCGGCTCCGAGCCCACGGGTCCGCGAGGGCTCCCATGACCGAATCACGCGCACTCCATCCCGTTTCCGATCCGACCGACGGGCGGACGACCAGCGAGGCCGTCCTGTTCGAGATCCGGCGGGTCATCGTCGGCCAGGACGCGATGCTCGAGCGCGTGCTCGTGGCGCTGCTCGCCGGCGGCCACCTCCTCCTCGAAGGTGTCCCTGGCCTGGCCAAGACGCTCACCGTCAAGACCCTGGCCGACGTCCTCGAGGCGTCCTTCCATCGGATCCAGTTCACACCCGACCTGGTCCCTGCCGACCTCGTCGGGACGCGCATCTACCGCCCCGACAAGAGCACGTTCGACACCGAGCTCGGGCCGGTCTTCTGCAACTTCCTGCTGGCCGACGAGATCAACCGCGCGCCGGCCAAGGTCCAGTCCGCACTCCTCGAGGTGATGCAGGAGCGCCAGGTCACGATCGGGCCGGAGACGCATCCCGTCCCGCGGCCCTTCCTCGTCATGGCGACGCAGAACCCGATCGAAGCCGAGGGCACCTATCCGTTGCCCGAGGCGCAGGTCGACCGATTCATGATGAAGGTCCGGGTCGATTACCCGACCGCGGCCGAGGAGTCGGTCGTCGTCCAGCGGTCGCTCGCCGCAGCCGCCGATGTCACACCGATCCTGACCGCTGACAGCCTCGCGGCGCTCCAGAAGCTGACCGAGGAGGTCTACGTCGATCGGGCCATCGTCGACTACGCGGTCGCCCTGGCCCGTGCGACGCGGGAGCCGGAGAGCGTCGGTCTGCCCGGCGTGAAGCCCTACATCTCATACGGCGCGAGTCCACGCGGCTCGATCTATCTGATCCACGCGGCGCGCGCCCTGGCAGTCGTCCGTGGTCGCCGGTACGTCCTGCCGATCGACGTCATCGATCTCTCCCGGGACGTCCTTCGCCACCGGATCGTGCCGAGCTTCACGGCCCTCGCCGAGGAGGTGAACGCGGACATGATCCTCGATCGGATCCTGCCGGCCGTGCCCGTGCCGAACCTGGTGGCGACGGAGCAGACGGCATGACCGCGGCATTCACCCAGGCCCGCCCGAAGGAGCGACCCGGACCCGGGCCGACGCCCGTCGCGCTCCTCCGAGCGCTCGACCTGACCATCGGGCGACGCATCCACGGCGTCCTGCCCGGCGAGTTCCGGGCGCACGACCTCGGGGGCGGGCTCGAGCTCGCGCAGATCCGTCCGTATCAACCGGGCGACGACGTCCGGCGCATCGACTGGAACGTCACCGCTCGCACGACCGTCCCGCACGTCCGGGTCCACGTTCCGGAGCGCGCACTCACGACCTGGCTCATCCTCGACCTCTCGCCATCGATGACGTTCGGCACGGCGCTTCGCCGGAAGGCCGATGTGGCCGAGGGTGTCGCGCTGGCGGTCGGGCATCTCGCGACCCAGCGCGGCAACCGGCTCGGGATCGTCACGTTCGGTGATGGTGCCGACCGCCGCGTCCCGCCGCGCGTGGGCCGGGACGGCTTGCTGGCCACCTTGCTGCTCGCACGCGGTGCCGCGGACGCGACCGATGAGGCGGCACCATCCGTCCGCGGCGTCGCCTCTCCGGCTGCGGCACTCCAGTTCGTCGCCGCCACCGCACCGCGTGGCGGTCTCGTCGTCGTCGTGTCGGACCTCCGCGGCCCGCGCGACTGGCTTCGTCCCCTGGCCGCACTCGCCGCGCGCCACGAGGTCGTCGCCGTCGAGATCGACGATCCCCGCGAAAGCGACCTGCCCGATGTCGGCGAACTCACGCTCATCGATGCCGAGAGCGGTCGGGAAGTCCGGGTCGACACGTCGTCGACCGCGCTGCGCGGGCGCTTCGCCGAGGCGGCGGCCGCCGAGCGAGCCGAGGTCACGCGCGAGCTCCGGCGTCTCGGGGTCGGCCACATCGTCCTCTCGACGGCCACCAGCTGGCTGCCGAGCCTTGCCGCCCAGCTGCGTGTGCAGGGACGGGCGTCATGACGCTTCGCCGAACCCATCCTCCTGCTCGCGCTGCTCGGTGTGCCGCTCGCCGTGCTGGGCTACCTGTACGTCCAGCGTCGCCGGTCGCGCTACGTCGTTCGCTTCACCAACGTGGACCTGCTCGCGAACCTCGTCCCGAAGACGCCAGCATGGCGACGCCACGTCCCACCGGCGCTCTACGTCGCGGCGATGGCGGCCCTGGTCATCGCGCTCGCACGACCCGTCGGCCATGGTCGCGGTCCCGCGTGAGGACGCGACGATCATCCTGGCGATGGACACGTCCGGCTCGATGATGGCGACCGATGTCGCGCCATCGCGCCTCGCCAGCGCGAAGCAGGCGGCGTCGGCGTTCGTCGACCAGCTGCCAGCCAGCTTCCAGGTCGGACTCGTGACCTTCTCGACGAGTGCGCAGGTCGCGGTGCGACCCACGACGGATCGTGCCGAGATCCACGCCGCCCTGGACTCGCTCGTCGCCGATGGCGGGACGGCCCTGGGTGACGCGATCGGAACCTCCACGGATCTGGCGCGCGAGGTGATCGACACGGCTGCCGCCGCCGGCGGCTCGACGGGCGCCTCCCCTTCGGCCGACCCGAACGCGTCCGGCGCGCCCTCGGCCTCGCCGAGCCCCAGCGCCTCACCCATCACCTCGGCGGCGAATGACGGCGAACCGCCGCTGGTCGCCACCGTGCTGCTCTCCGACGGTTCCAACTCGACCGGCACTCTCGAGCCGGACGCGGCGGCGCGTGAGGCGGCATCCATCGGGATGCCGGTCTACACGATCGCGCTCGGGACCGCCGACGGTGTCGTCACGGTCCAGGACGAGTTCGGCATCTCGCACACCGTGGAGGTGCCACCGGATACGGACACGCTTGCGGCCATCGCCGAGACGACCGGCGCCAGGTCCTTCCAGGCCCCGTCCGCCAGCGACCTCCAGCAGATCTACGAGAGCCTCGGCTCGCGTGTCGGCACACGCGAAGAGCCGCAGGAAGTGACGCAGTGGTTCGCCGCTGCGGGTCTCGCTCTGATGGTCGGTGGAGCTGCGCTCGCTGCCCATTGGTTCAACCGGTTCCCGTGATCCACACGACCTTCCAGCCCGGACCGAGGTGCGCATGACCTGATCCCTTCGACCGAGCCCCCAGCGCTCCTATCCATCCCATGCACGACGAGGAGACGACCAGATGACCTGGGAAGATCTCGAGACGAGGGCGCCCGCGACGCCGCTCTCGCCGACCGCTCCGACCGCGTCGCATATGCGCCGACCCGAGGGTCTGCGGCGCGCCATCCTGACCGCCGGGATCGCCGGTGCCCTGCTCGTGACCGGCGGCGTGGCCGTCGTGTTCGCGGCGAGCCCTGATCCGTCGGCGAGCCCGGCACCGTCGGCGACGACGCCTGGCTCGTCGGGTGGCGGCAGCACAGCTCCGAATGGTGGGACGACCGCTCCCTCGCAGGGTCGTCAGGGTCACGTCGGCCAGCCGTGCCCGGATGGCGGGAACGGTTCGAACGGCTCCGGCAGCTCCGGCGATCAGTCGGGCCAGCCGGCACCGTCCACCGCGGCGCCCGCGACCTAGTCGCCCGGCGCACCGCCGGGCGGTCGATCGGATCGACCGCCCGGCGTCTTCATGTCGTGGACCGGCGACGGTGGCAGGACCTCGGCGACCCGGTCCAGGACGTCGAGGAACCCGGCGACGGGCCCGGATGGCGGCCCGATGTCACGTCGCCGGATGGCGACCATGCGCCGGCGGATCGGCGCGGCACCTTCGATATCGATCGCCCGCAGGCGGCCATCGCCGAGCTCCGACGCGACCGAGGTATGTGGCAGGAGCGCGACGCCAAGACCCTGGCCGACCATCTGCTTCGCGGCATCGATGTTGTCGAGCTCCATGATCCCGCTCGGCGCGACCCCCGCCTCGCGGAAGAACGCGTTGGTCAGCTCGTAGTAGCTCGATGTCCGGTCGAAGAGGATCAGCCGCGCGCTCTCGAGCTCATGGACGCCGACCGTCGACCGCTCGCCGAATGGTGGCTGCCGGCAGCGACGAGCACGAGCTCGTCCTCGTACAGCGGTATCGCCTCGATGTCCGGGTGGCGCAGCTCCCGGACCAGGCCCAAGGTCGATCTCGCGGCGAACCGCGAGGTCGAGGATCTCCTCGGAGTGGCCGGTCCGAACCACGAGCCGGACGTTCGGGAAAGTCCTGCGCGTAGCGCACGAGGAGCGAGCGGCAGGACGTACGTGCTCACCGCCGGTGCGGCACCAAGCACGAGCTCGCCCGTGCCGCCGCGCCGGAGTTCCGTCAGCAGGTTGGCGCCGGCGTCGAGCGCGCTCATCGCCCGCTCGGCATAGGGCAGGAACGCGCGGCCGGCGTCGGTCAGGTCCATCCCGTGTCGGCCGCGCACGAACAGCGCGGTCCCGAGCTCTGACTCGAGCGTCTGGATCCGTGCGGTCAGGGCCGGCTGGGTCACATGCAGGGCGTCGGCCGCCCGACTCAGATTGCGGTGTCGGGCGGTCTCGAGGAAGCCCTCGATCTGGCTGAGGAGCATGGGTCCATGCTACATCCAGATATCAATGCGTTTGATATACGACATCACATCATTCGATTGGACTGATGGATGACGCGCGATCTAGCCTGTCCACCTCGCCAGCCCCCGGTGGCGTCGAAGTGAGGAGAGAGGCATGAGTCCGACCGCCGTACCGAGCCGGATCACGATCGATTTCCGGGACGCCGCGCTGCCGTCGCGGACGTGGATCCTCGGGGTCGACGAAGCGGCGACGGCTCGCATGGAGCTGATCGCGTTCGAGGACCGCGCACGATCGGAGCGGCGTCCCGGCCGCAGCGCGCCGCAGCCGGACATGTCCCGGCGAGCGTCACGCCATCGGCGTTGACCGCGGACTGCCTGTGCCCGGGATTCTGCGAACGCGACCACGCGAACGAGTAGGCGAGGCCAGCGATGACCGTCCTCGAGCCCCGCGGTCGTCCGGGGCGAACCCGACGTCGTCCCCACCCCGCTCCTCCCGGCGGGCTTCGGCGTACCGCCGTCGCGCTGGGTCCACCCGTCCGTCCGGATGCGCGAGCTCCTGCGCACCGAGCCGTACCTGTTCGGCCCGGGCGTCTACGACCCGATGGGCGCCCAGCTCGTGATGCACCACGGCTTCAAGGCCGTGTACTTCTCGGGCTACTCGTTCGCGATCGGCCACCTCGGCACGACCGACATGGACCTGTACAGCGGGCCCGAGATCGCCGACGGCGCGCGCCGGACCGTGTCGGCCCTGCGCAAGTACCAGCTGACGGCCGCGGTCGGCGATCCCGAGAAGGGCGTCGCCCCGCGGCATCTCGACATCCCGCCGGTCATCGTCGACATGGACGCGGGCTACGGCAACATCTTCAACGTCCAGCGCCAGACCGAGCTGCTCGTCACCGCCGGTGTCGCGGCGGCGCACCTCGAGGACCAGGTGCTGCCGAAGCGCTGCGGCCACATCGGCGGGAAGGCGCTCGTCCCCGCGACGGAGATGATCGGCAAGCTCCGGATGATGCGCGCCGTCGCCGACGACCTCGGCAATCCCGAGTTCGTCGTGATCGCCCGGACCGACGGCCTGTCGGCGGTCGACGCGCCGCAGCCCGAGCGCGGCATGGACCTTGCCATCGACCGCGGCCTGCCGCTATCTCGACAGCGGCATCCCGGACCTCGCTGTGGTGCGAGTTCCCGACGTCGGATCGAGGCCCGGTCGAGACGTTCACGACCGAGATCCGCAAGCGCTTCCCGGAGGCGCGCTTCGCGTTCAACTACTCGAGCTCGTTCAAGTGGTTCAACGATCCCGACCCATGACCTTCGCCGAGCTCGGCGAGATGGGTGTCGGGTTCATCTTCATCACGCTCGGCGGCCAGCACGCGACCGGCCACGGCCTCTCGACGCTGCTCTCGGCGATGGCCGAGCGCCAGGAGCAGGGCTACATCGAGCTCCAGCGACGCGAATGGGAGCCGGGCGCCGACATCCCGACACGATCCCACCACCAGTTCAGCGGCGTGCCGTACCACCACCTGCGTCGGCAAGGCATACGACGCCGCCCGGCTCGGGAACGGAGTTCGTCGAGGCCCTTCCTGAGGAGAAGGTCGTCTAGCGGTCATCGGCGGATGGTGGCATCCGACACCCGGCTAGGACCGCAAAGGGCGGCGCCTACGGGCGAGCTGCCGCCTCACGCCTGCGCGCGAACCAGCCCGATTTCGGCGACAGCACCAACGCGATCGCGAAACAGATCGTCTCGACGAGCACGATCGAGGCGCCCGACGCGATGCTCAGGTAGTAGCTGACGTACAGGCCCACGACCGCCGCGACCACGGCGACGGCGATCGCCACGCGCACGAGGTCCCAGAACCTGTCGACGAGCAGCTCCGCGGTCGCCGCGGGCGTGACCAGCATCGCGACGACGAGGATGATGCCGACCGTCTGGATGCTGACGACGATCGTGACCCCGATCAGGCCGAGCAGCAGGTAGTCGAGCCAGTGGACCGGCAAGCCAGACGCGGCGGCTCCGGAGGGGTCGAACGACGCGTAGAGGAACTCCTTGCGCAGCAGGAAGACCACGCATAGGACGATCCCACCGAGTACGGCGACCTGGACGATGTCCTGCGTCGTGATCCCGAGGACGTTGCCCAGCAGATAGCTGAACAGGTCGGCGACGTAATCGTCGATCGAGCTGAAGAGCGCGATGCCGAACGCGAACATGCCGGCGAACAGCACGCCGACGGCGGTGTCGAATCGAAGTCGTCCGTGTCGCGCTACCCAGCCGATGGCGAGCGCCGTAGCGACTGCCGCCACCGCGCCGCCGATGTAGAGCGGGATGCCGAGCAGGAAGGCGATGACCAGCCCAGGGAAGGCGGCGTGGCTGACGGCATCACCGATGAACGCGAGGCCACGCAACACGACGAAGGCTCCGACGACGGCGCACACGATCCCGACGAGGACCGCGGCGACCAGGCCGCGTTGCATGAACCCGAGTCGCATCGGGTCGAGCAGGAGATCGAGGAGGCTCATCCGCGCCCCTCGTGGAAATGACGCTCTCCTGCGGGCGCGTCGTCATGGTGGTGGGCGTCATCGATGATCGTCGTGTCGCCCTCGGGCAGGACGACGACGTGGCCGCCGTAGGTCTCGCGCAGCAGGTCTCGGTCCATGAGCAACGAGGCAGGGCCGGTCGCGACCACTCGCCCATTGATCAACGTCACTTGGTGGAAATGGTGTGCCGCGGCCGCGAGATCGTGGGTGCTGGCGATCACGGTGCTGCCACCTTCGACCTGCGCCTCGAGGACCCGCATCAGGTCCTCTTCGGTGGTGGCGTCCACGCCGGTGACCGGCTCATCGAGCAGGAAGAGGTCGGGGTGCGCCGCGAGCGCGCGGGCGAGGAAGACGCGCCTGCGCTGTCCGCCCGACAGGGCACCGATCTGACGCCGTTCGTGCTCGACCATGCCGACGGTCGCGAGGGCCTCCCGGACCGCGGCACGATCCTCGGCCGTGGGCGACCGACCGATCCCGATCAGCGGGACGCGGCCCATCATCGCGATGTCGCCGACGGTGACCGGGAAGCTCCAGTCGACGAGCTCCGCCTGTGGGACATAGGCGAGGTGCCGCGCCTCGCGGCCCGGGGGACCACCGAGCACCTGGAGCGTGCCCGACACCGGCTCCACGAGTCCGGCGATCGCCTTTAGGAGCGTGCTCTTCCCCGCGCCGTTCGGCCCGATGACGGCCATGAGCGAGCCACGAGGGATCGTCAGGTCGACGTGGTCGAGGGCGACGCGAGCGCCGTAGGCGACCGTGACGTCACGAAGGGTCGCCGCCGTCGTCTCGACCGAGGTGCCTGCGTCCTGGGTCGCGAGCGTCACTGAAGTGCCTTCACGATCTGGTCGACGTCGGACGTCATCATCCCGACGTAGCTGTCCGCGGGCGCCGGACCGAGCGAGTCGGTGTACATCGTCGTCACGACGGATCTGATCCCCGCTTCCTGCGCGAGCGTACGGGCAAGCTTTGGGTCGAACTGCGCCTCCGAGAAGACGGCCGGGACGCCGGCTGCCTTGACCTTCTGGATGAGAGCCGCGAGATCGGCCGCCGATGGCTCCTGCCCCGGGTTCTCGAGGATCACCCCGATCAGCTCGAAGCCGTAGTGCTTGGCGAAGTATGGGAACGCGTCGTGGAACGAGACGAGCTTCCGGTTCTGGGGTGGGATCGTCGAGAGCTTCGCCGCAGCCTGCTTGTCGAGTTCGCCCAGCCGAGCCGCGTAGTCATCCGCCGAACTCGTGATCGACGCGGCCGCGTCGGGCCGAAGCCGGATGAGCGCGTCGCGGATGGCCGGCACGTAGTAGCGCGCGACGAGCGTCGGATCGAGCCAGAAGTGCGGGTTGTTCTCGCCATCGACCGCGATCGTCGGTACCCCGTCGCCCAGGACCACGTGCTCGGCGTGTGCACCGGCCGCATCGATCAGGCGGTCCAGAAAGTCGTCAAGGCCGACGCCGTTGGAGACGATGAGCTGAGCTTCGGCAAGCCGCCGAGCGTCGTCTGGTCCGGGCTCGAAATCCTCGGGGCCCGCTCCTGCCGGGACGATCGACGTCACGACCACGTGATCGCCCCCGATCTGCTTGACGATGTCGGCGAACACGGTCGTTGTGGCGACGACGCGAAGCGGGCCAGAGGAGGTTCCCGAGGGCGCCGATCCGTTCCCGGCCGAGATCCCGGCCGGTCCGCAGGCAGCGACCGACAGGACGAGGACGGCCAGTGCGAGCGCCGAACGTGCCCGACCGATCACGTCCGCTGCTCGTCCGCACGACAGTCGGCGCACCGACCGAACAACTCCAGGCGGTGGTCGTCGATCCGGTAGCCCGTCCTGTTCTCGATGTCACGGACCACGGACCGCCAGCCGGCGTCGTCGACATCCGTGCTGGCGCCGCAGTTCGAGCAGATCACGTGATGGTGGTGGACCGGCTCACAGACCACGTAGGCGTGTTCTCCGTTCGGCAGGTCGAGCCGTTCGACCGCGTGAAGTGCGGCCAGGACGTCGAGCGTGCGGAATATCGTTGCGCGGCCGATACCCAATCTGCGGGCACCTGCGTCGGCGACGAGATCGGCGGCCGTGAACGGGCCCTTGCGTTGCTCGATGAGCTGGGCGATCGAGCGACGGGCCGCCGTGCTGCGGTATCCGGCGTCATCGAGGGCCACGAGCGTCTGGGGTTCGACGTCCATCGACACAGATGATACTCGGTCTCATGTAGCCACGTCGAAACGCGTGGGATGGGGCGACGCTCCCGGGCATACCATTCGGGTCGTGACGGACGCCGGACCTAAGGTCGAAGCGTTCGGGGGACTCCGACGCAATGCCAGAGCGCTCGTCGTCGGCTTCGCCTTGGTCGTCGGCATCCTCGTGGTCGTACCCGACCTCACGCCACGTACCCCCGCGATGGAATCGGTCCTGCTCGTGCATGGGCGGATCGTCGACGTCCAGCCCGCCGAGAACGCGTCCCAACCGAATGCGCGAGTCGTGGTGATCGACGGCGTTCCGGGTGGTCCGAAAGCGGGAGACACCGTGGAGGGCTTCGTCCAGGGCACGACGGACGCCGCACCTGATTACCGAGTCGGCGACGAGGTCATCGTCGAGGTGTCGAACGACCCGGAGACGGGGTTCGTCGCGATCGCGGATCGTTACCGGGTCCCGACGCTCTCGTTGTTGCTCGGGCTGTTCGCGGCCGCGGTCGTCGTCGTCGGCGGGTGGCGCGGCGTCCGATCGTTGATCGCGCTCGCCCTCACCCTGGCCGTCGTGATCAGGCTGGTCATCCCGTTGATCCTTGCCGGCTGGGACCCGACATGGGTCGCCATCCTCACGGCGACGGGCGTGACGGTCGTCACCTTCCTGCTCACCGAGGGCGCCCGACCATCGACGCTCGCGGCGGCCGCCGGCACCGCCATCTCGCTGGTCCTCGTCGCCGTCCTGGCTTCGCTGTTCGACGCCTTGTCTCGCTTCACGCCGCTTCGCGGGTCCGAGGACACCGGCTACCTGATCTCACTCGGGACCACGTCCATCGACCTCGGCGGGGTCGTCCTCGCCGCCATCATCTTCGGCGCACTCGGCGTGCTCGACGACGTGACGGTCACGCAGGCAGCCACGGTCCAGGAGCTACACGACGCCGACCCGGTCGCCAGCCGGTCGACCGTCGCGGGACGGGCGATGAACATCGGGCGGTCGCACATCGCCGCGACGGTCAACACCCTCGTCCTCGCCTATGTCGGGGCCTCATTGCCGCTGCTGATCCTGTTCGTCGCCGGGGGGCAGGACCCCGGACTCATCGCCTCGCAGGAGGTCGTCGCGGTCGAGATCGTTCGCGCACTGACCGGCAGCATCGGCATCGTCGCCGCCGTGCCCATCACGACCGCCATCGCGGCGGCCCTGCTCGGCCGCCGGATCCCGATGTTCCGGTCGTCGTCGACGAGAGCGCGGGCTCCCGGCTGGGACTGACCGGGATATGCGCGACCTCGCGAGCTTGAGCTACGAGGCCGTCAGCGTCAGCCAGCTCTTGGTCGGAACCGATTGATCGCCCTTCGGGACCTGGTCCTCCGCGACGACCTTGCCGCTCTTGTGGTCGGCCCGTTGCGTGACCGCCAGCATCCGGAGGCGTGTCGGGCTGCCGAGGACGCTCAGGGGGACACGGACGATGACGAGGTTCTTGGCGACCACTAACGTTCCAGGGAACTCGTTGTCCTCCTCGGCCGAGTTCCCGGCCCAGTCAGTAAGCGCGGCATACCACGCGCCACTCTCCAGGTTGGTGACCAGCAGCCAATAGTCGAATGGCTGGGCGCCATCGGCCTCCACCTCGACCACGTAGTTCAGTTCCTGGCGAGTCGATGAGATCCTGGCCGGTATATCGCCGGCCAGTGTCATGGTCACCTGGAGATCAGAACCGTCCGCCTCGGCCTCGAGGCGCGTCAGGTCGATATGCGCGTTCGTCTTCGCCTTCCGGCCGTCCTCATCGACGAGGTCGTTCCTCGGATCCGTGATGGCCTCGGGGCGCGCGACCAGACCCTTGGTCAAGGTCGCGGTCGCAGCACCGCTCGCGGCGGCACTCTCGTCCGGGGCGACGGTCCGCGCGTCGCTGGTGATCGGCCCGGATCCGCATCCGGCCGCGGCAACGATGGCTGCGACAAGACCTGCCCATCGGAAGGCGCGCTGACGGCCTGTCTCCACGCGGCAAGCATCCGGTCATGCGTCAAGCGCATCGTCATTCAGCGGGAGCGGACTCCTGCGGCGTAGACGATCGCGACGCTGAACCGCAGCTCCTCAGGGGCGAGTCCCATCAGACGCTCGCGGAGGAGCGCGAGGAACCGGCGCCGCTCGCGACGGTCCATCTCGTCGAACAGCGACACCTCGTCGAACTCGGTCAGGAAGGCGATGTAGCTCTCGACCGTGTACGCGTAGACGAGCATCTCGCGTGACCCACTCACGTCGCGGAACCCGGCACGACGCAGCTCTCCGATCGCGCGTTCGACCGATGGGATGTCACCGGTCCGCGGCCGGTCCTCCTCGTCCTCGAACCCGAACTCGTCGAGCAACCCGTCGAAGATGCGGTCGGGCTTGAAGGCACGATCGTCGACCAGCCAGGTGACGTAGGCGAAGCGGCCTCCGGGCCGGAGCACGCGCCGGATCTCGCGGAGGACCTTCGCCCGGCTCGGGACGAGCTGAAGGACGAACGACGACATCGCGATATCGAACGATGCGTCCGGATACGGCATCTCGCCCGCGAACGCGACCGTCCCGGTGAACCGGTCGCGGTGATCTTGCGACGTATCCGCGATGAGCGCCTCGACGGTCCCGACCATCTCACGCGATGCATCGAGACCCGTGACGTGGATGTGTGGCCAACGCGCCAGGGCCGGCCGCGTCAGGTTCCCGGTCCCGACGCCGACATCGAGGAGATCGACCGCGCCGTCATCGATCGCAGGCGCGAGCTGATCGAGCAGGCGTTGGGCACTCGGCGCAAGGACCGGCGCCCACCAGCGGTCATACCCGCCGGCCCACTCGTCGAACCGGCGCGCCTGCGCCTCCTCCTGGTCGGTCGGGGCGGTCATGGACGTCATCGTGCCATGACCGAGCGCCATGCCCGAGTCGGCGCCCCGCGAGCGGCTGGCTCGCGGAGCGCCGCGCCCATCGCTATCCCGCGGCGGCCGCATCCCCGGGCCGGCGCCCGATGCGGACCCCGACCCGGCGGAGGACGAAGATCGTCACGCCGCTGATCGCACCGATCAGGAGCAGGACCGGGAGCCACACGATCCCGAACCAGATCCCCGCGGTCGTGAGCGCCTGGACGATATCCACGAGGCTCGCGGTGGCCTCGTCGACCACCTTCGCGGGTTCCCATCGATCGGTGGCTGCCTGGACCGCGACGACCGGCGTCGCGAAGCTGGCGGTGAGCGTCGCGTACGACGCCTGGTCGTTCAGCTGCTTCAGCTGCGCCGACAGCTCCTCGATCTGGCCGCGGACGTTCGTCAGCTGGCCCTCGACCTCGAGGACGTCGGAGATCCGCGTCGCCCGGGCGGAGATGCCCTGGAGCGCCGCTTCGCTCGCCTGCAGGTTCTTGATCCGGGCCTCGAGGTCGACGACGGCGCCGGTGACCTCGACCGCGTTCGTGTTCTCGGACACGACCTTGCCGCCCTTGCCGGTCAGCCCCCGAAGGAGATCGAGCGCGTCCTCCCATCGGTCGACCGGGACCCGGTACGTGACGCTCGCGATCGGGCTGTCGCCGGCGGACTGTGTCTGCGAGGCGCCGATATAGCCGCCCATCGCCCGGATGCCGTTCCGTGCCGCCGTCAGCGCGGTCGGCACATCGGTGACCTGCAGGTCGATCGTCCCGGTCCGGACGATCTTCGCGTCGTCGACCAGCTGGCCGACCTGGTCGGGGTTCGGCTGTTCGCCGTTCGGTACCTGGTCGGGCTGCCGGGCGGCGGCACTCGGAGCGGCGCTCGCCCCCGCGCCATACCCGATGCCTTGACCAGGCGGGACCGGGTTGCCGACGGTCGAGGCGCCACCAGCTGATGCGCAGCCGACGAGCGTGACGATCGAGAGCGCGAGGAGGGATCCGAGGATCAGGGATGTTCGGTTGGCACGCATCGCGCGTCCTCCGTGCGGTGCGCCCGCGACCTGATGGTCACGCGCGGCAACGGCCGGACGCCCTTGCAGCGTCGGCGGTTCCGCTGGGCGACGTATCCCGCACGGCGGCGACCGTCGCGCGGCCCCTCGCCTACACTCGGGGCATGGCGCTGGACCTGCCCGTCACCCCGCCCGTCGAACCGATGCTCGCGAAGGCCGTCGACGGACTGCCCGAGGGCGACGGCTGGCTCTACGAGCCGAAATGGGACGGGTTCCGGGCGATCGTGTTCCGTGACGGCGACGAGGTCTACACGCAGTCACGCGACCTGAAGCCGCTCGACCGCTACTTCCCGGAGCTCGCCGACCCGCTGCGTGCGGCGCTCCCGAAGCGAGCCGTCCTCGACGGGGAGGTCGTCATCGCGCGCGACGGCGCGCTGGATTTCGAGGCGCTGCTGCTGCGGATCCACCCCGCCGCGTCGCGTGTGAACATGCTCGCCGCCGAGTCCCCGGCGAGCTTCGTCGCGTGGGACCTGCTGGCGCTCGACGACGACGACCTGCGCGATGTGCCGCAGGGCGACCGACGCGCCCGTCTCGAAGCGGTGCTGAAGGGCGTCCAGCCGCCGGTCCACCTGACGCCGGCAACCACCGACCGCAGCACGGCGGGCGACTGGTTCGAACGCTTCGAGGGGGCCGGGCTCGATGGCGTCGTCGCGAAACGTCTCGACGCCGCATACCAGCCCGGCAAGCGGGCGATGCTCAAGATCAAGCACCAGCGCACCGCTGACTGCGTCGTCGCCGGTTTCCGCTGGCACAAGAACGGTCCGGGGACGCACATCGGGTCGCTGCTGCTGGGGCTGTTCGACGACGGCGGCAAGCTCAACCACGTCGGGATCACGTCGTCGTTCTCATGGGACCGACGCGCCGCGCTCGCGGAGGAGCTGGCTCCGCTCCGGCGAGAACGCCGTCGAGGGACACCCCTGGCAGGAATGGGCCGAGTGGGCTGGCTGGGGTGACGCCGAGGCCTCCGGCCAGCGTCTGCCGGGCGCGACGTCGCGCTGGAACCGCGGCAAGGACCTGTCCTGGGAGCCGTTGCGCGCGGAGCGCGTCGTCGAGGTCGCCTACGACCACCTCCAGGGCAGCCGCTTCCGCCACGCGACGACGTTCAAGCGCTGGCGCCCGGACAAGCCGCCGGAGGCCTGCCGCTACGACCAGCTCGAGACGACCGCGCCGTTCGAGCTCGAGGCGATCTTCGGGAGCTGAGCGTGGACGCGTGCGGCTGCGACGGTGGCTTCGAGATCTTCGATCGAGAAGAGCGCCGAAGAGGATCTCGAGCGCTATCGACGGCACGGTCCCGACGACACGACCGCGATGCTGCTCGCGATGATCCGCGACCGCGGCGTCAGCACGTCGAGCGTGCTCGACATCGGCGGTGGGATCGGCGTCATCGATCACGAGCTGCTCGGGGCAGGCGCCGCGCGGGCCGTCCTGGTCGACGCCTCTGCGCCCGGCGGTCGCAGGCGGCCCGCGACTGAGGCGCGTCGACGCGGCACGCTCGAACGACTTGACGTTCGTCGATGGCGACTTCGTGTCTCAGGCATCGGAGGTCGACGCCGCCGACATCGTGACCCTCGATCGCGTGATCTGCTGCTACCCGGACGTGGAGTCGCTCGTGCGCCTGTCCGCGACCCGCGCTCGTTCGCTGTATGGACTGGTGCTGCCGCGGGACCGACGTCTGCTGCGCTGGTCCCTTCCGATCCTGAACATGTGGTTCCGGCTGCGCGGCTTCCGGTATCGGACGTTCCTCCACTCCAACGCCACCGTGGATGCGCTCGTCGCCGAGGCCGGCCTCCGGCTGGCCCGTGAGCAGCGGACGTTCGTCTGGCGGGTCGTCCTGTACGAGCGGCCGGCGGCCGCCTGACGCGCGACGAGACATTCGCGTTCGCGGTGCGCCGCAGCGACATCTGCGCTCACCGGCGTCCCTGGTCGGGACTTTCGTCCCATGGGGTGGCGGCCATCCGCGTGCCTAGAGTCCGACGCACATACACCGCTTCGCGCTCGAGGTTTCGCGACCGTTGTTCGGCAGCCGCAGTGCGGGCCCCGCGGCCCGTGCTTCTCATCGTGGTGTACGGCGCCTTCCTGGCGATCGTCGGCGCGGCCGCGACGGCCCAGTCGATCCTGGTCGGGGCGCATTTCAACTCCGCCACGGTCACGAGTCTCGTCGGCAGTGATGCCGCGACGGTCCGTGCGTTCGTCAATGCCTACGTCCCGCCCGACGACCTGTCGCCGACGCACACGCTGACCTCGACCGAGGTCGGTCGGCTCGAGGCCCAGCTGGCGACGCTGCCGCGGCCCGGCGAGATCCTGCGTGTCGAGATCCGACGCGCGGACGGCACGATCGTCGCGTCGAGCGAGCCCGGGCTTGCGGGGACCGCGGCTCCGGCCACGGACGAGTTCCGGGCGTCGCTGACGGGCCAGGCGCAGGCCGCGATCGGCCCGGCCAGCGAGGCGGGCGCCGGGTCCGCAGGTTTCGCATCGCCGACACTCCTGCGCGAGCTGCTCCCGCTCAAGGTGGGTGACGAGGTCCTCGGGGTGGTCGGGGTGTGGCGCGACGCCGTCCCGATCCTCGATCGACTCGATGCGATGCGGCGCGAGATCGTGATCGTGACGCTGTCGGCCGGAGCGGTTGCCGCGGCGGTCCTGTTCCTGGTGTTCCGGTCCACGCAGGCGCGCCTGACCCGCCAGACCGAGGCGCTCCTCGAGTCGACCCGCCGCGACCCCCTGACGGACACGCTCAACCACGGCGCGCTGGTCGGGCTCCTGGCCCAGGAGATCGAACGGGGTCGCGACGACGTCCGGCCGCTCGGGATCGCCCTCATCGACATCGACAACTTCCGGCTGCTCAACGACAACCACGGACATGCGGCGGGCGACGAGGCCTTGCTCGCCGTCTCGAGGACGCTGCGCGACCCATGCCGACGCCGCGATGGAGTTCGGCCGCTACGGCCCTGACGAGTTCCTGCTGATCGCCTCGCCGGCCGCCGTGGCCCGACTCGAGCCGCTGGTCGACCGGTTGCGCACGGCCCTGGTCGATCTCAGCCTCCGCTTCGACGAGACCGAGCGACTTCCCATCACCGTCAGCGTCGGCCTGGCGACCTATCCCGACCACGCGTCGTCGGCCACGGCGCTCCTTGCCGCCGCCGTCGGTGTCCTCGAGGAGGCCAAGGCGAGCGGCGGTGACACTGTCCGACGAGCGGGCGAAGCGGCAGGACGAGTCGGCCCCGGCCGTCAGCTTCGACGTCCTGCAGGGTCTCGTCACGGCCATCGATACGAAGGACCGCTATACGAAGCGGCACTCGGAGGACGTGGCGCGCTACGCGACGTTCATCGGTCGCCGGCTGGAGCTGCGGACCGACGACCTGCGCACGATCGAAGTCGCCGGCCGGCTCCACGACATCGGGAAGATCGGCATCCCGGATGCGCATCCTTCGCAAGCCGGGTCGGCTGACCGAGGCGGAGTACGCGATCGTCCAGCAGCATGTCGCGCTCGGCGACATGATCGTCCGCGATCTGCCGGACATCGAAGCCGTGCGCGCCGGTATCCGGCATCACCACGAGCGGTGGGACGGGCACGGCTACCTCGACCGACTCGAGGGCGAGTCGATCCCGCGGATCGCGCGGATCCTCGCGGTCGCCGACGCCTTCTCGGCGATGACGACGACGCGCCCGTATCGAAAGGCGCTCGACGTCCGTGAGGCGCTCGTCCGGCTCGGCGACGCCGCCGGCACGCAGCTCGACGAGATGCTCGTCGCGACCTTCATCGACGGGATCGAGCACGACGTCGATCCGCCGCTGCCGATCGATGCCGGGGCGTCGTCGGTGGCCGCACATCCTCGTCGGGTGGCCTGATGCGTCGGCGGGTCGTCGCTTTCGGCGCTGCGGTCATCGTCCTCACGTCGAGCGTCGCGACCGCCCAGCCGGTCGCGGCCGGGCTCCTGCCGGTAGCGGTCAACGACAGCTATAGCGCGGTTCACGGGCAACAGCGGACCGTTGCCGCGCCCGGCGTCCTCGGCAACGACCTCCAGCTTGGCTCAGGCTTCACGGCCAAGCTTGTGCACGGCGTCGGCCACGGGAGCCTGCATCTGAATGCGAACGGCGGCTTCACCTATACGTCAGACGCCAAGTACGCCGGACCGGACACCTTCACCTACCGGGTCGACGGTGGTCTGCTGGGCCTCTCGAACGTCGCCACGGTGACGATCACCGTGACCAACGCCGCACCCGTCGCGCGTCCTGATTCATATACCGCGGTCGCGGACGTCGACAGGTCGGTCGCGAGGCCGGGCGTCCTCGGCAACGATTCCGATGCGGACGGCGACCAGATGAAGATCGAGGTCGTCCAGAAGCCGGCGCATGGGAACCTGGATGCCCACGACGACGGCAGCTTCAAGTACAAGGCCGACAAGGGCTTCGCCGGCACCGATACCTGGCAGTATCGGGTCTGGGACGGCGTCGCCTGGTCGAACGTCGTGACCGTGACGATGAACGTCTCCGGGCCCGCGACGACACCGCGGCCGACGCCGGCACCGACACCGCGGCCGACGCCGGTCCCCACGCCGCGGCCGACGCCGGCACCGACCCCGCGGCCGACGATCGGGCCGATCGTCAGCCTGCCGCCATTGCCGTCGATCGTGCCGCTGCCGACGCCGATCCCCACGCCAAGCGCGACACCGCGGCCGACGCCCACCCCGACAGCGCGACCGACGCCGACGCCCGCCCCATCCGCTCGTCCGACCGAGCTACCAGGCGCGCCCGTCCTCCCCGCCGGTCCGATCGCTCCGCCCCCGGCGGGACCGAGTGATGGTCCGCCGACCGACCCGGCACCCTCCGCGGCCGCCGAGGCGCCCTTCACGCTGCCCTCCGTCGGTGACGGCAGGGCGGTGGACCTCGATCTGGGAGCGCTTACCTTCGGCGGTTTCGAATGGGCCGTGCCGGCGCTCGTCCTGACCGTGCCGGGGATCCTGCTCGTGATCGCGGTGCTCGCTCAGGCCATGATCGGCCTTGCCTGGCTACCCGTGGTGCGCCGCTGGCTCGGCGGCGACGAGACGACGCCGTTCGCGATCGACAGGGGCTGTCGTCCGCTGACTCGGCGCGCGGCTCAGGAGCTCGGCGCCCCCTTGCGCGGCGCGCGCTCGAGCTGGCCGGACCGGTCCGGCCACTCGAAGCCCGCCCACGGGTCGTAGTCCGGGTCGAGCTTCTCCTGCGGTGGCCGGTCGGCCTCCGGCACGTGCGTCAGGTTCACGCGGACCCGGTACCACAACGACGAGCGACCGCGCATCCCGTCGACCAGCACGTCGGCCGGCTCGAGCGCGTTGGCGGCGTCCGGGTGGCGGCCCTTCCATCGGTCGAGGCCCTCGAGCGCTTCTGCCTTGGTGGCGGCCCGAGAGATCTCGATGATCGGCACGTTGGTCTTGCGCCGGCCGGTCGGTGTCGGGACGCGAGCCCTCCCACTCGGTCGGGAAGCCCCGCGTTGCGGTCACCCGCTGCGACGGCGGCTGCGCGCTCGGCGGCGACCTCCGGCGGCGGGCCGCCGGCCTCGCCGCGACCGCTGTCGTACTCCGAATCGGGTCGACGCTTGCGCGACGGCTGGACGCGCGGCGGCTCGCCGGCCTGTTTCGCGTAGTTGGGCGGCCACGGCGCGTCGCCCTGGCCCTCGCGTTCGTGCCTGGCCGACAGCTCGAGGAGCGCTTCGAGTGATCCGACGGCGTCGTCGATACCCGCCCCGGGATCGCCGGTCGTCGCGAACCGCTCGGGGACCGTCGCGATCGTGAAGGCCTCAGGCTCACATGTCGGCACCTCGTCCCAGGACAACGGCGTCGAGACGCGGGCGTCCGGCAGGGGCCGCACGGAATAGGCAGAGGCAACGGTCCGGTCCTTCGCGTTCTGGTTGTAGTCGAGGAACACGCCCGACCCGTTCCTCCTTCCACCATTTCGAGGTCGCTTTCCCGGGCATGCGCGCCTCGACGTCCCGTGCCAGCGCGAGCGCCGCGCGGCGGACCTCCGGGTAGGTCCAGCGCCGCTCGATACGGACGTTGATGTGGATCCCTCGAGAGCCGGACGTCTTCGGCCAGCCGACCAACCCCACGGCCTCGAGCGCCTCCTTGCAACTCATCGCCACGTCACGGATCTGGGGCCACTCGATCCCGGGGATGGGGTCGAGGTCCACGCGCAATTCATCGGGATGATCGAGGTCGTCGGCCCGGACCGGGTGCGGATTGAGGTCGATGCACCCGAGGTTCACGATCCAGATCAATGCCGCTGCCTCGTCGACGACGATCTCGTCGGCCGTCCGTCCGGATGGGAACGTCAGCTCCGCGGTCCGGATCCAGTCGGGGGTGTTGTCGGGAGCTCGCTTCTGGAAGAACGGCTCCTTGGTGATGCCGTCCACGAACCGCTTGAGCGCCATCGGCCGGCCGCGGATCCCGGTCAACGCGCCATCGGCGACGGCGAGGTAGTAGTGGACGAGGTCGATCTTCGTGTAGCCGGCGTCCGGGAAATAGATCTTCTGCGGGTTCGAGATCGAGACTTCACGGCCGCCGATCTCGAGGATCTCCTTGGGCGTGGCCATGCGGCCACGATACCCCTCGACAGCGCGACTCGGCCGCGACGAAGATGCTCAGCGGGTCGCGGCGGGTGTCGAATTTCATCGGGGGCGATTCGTCGTGAGGATGACGGCCAGCACGGGGCGTGGCCGCACAGGCAGGAGGCCAGCCAGATGCGATACGCGATCCTGATCTATGACACCGAGACCGCGAACCCGTCGCCCGAACCGCCCGATCCGGCCGTGCAGGGTGAGGTCATGAGCGCCTACAACGGCTATACCCAGATGCTGCAGCGATCGTGGCGTGTATCTGGCCGGCGAGGCGCTCCAGCCCAACACGACGGCGACGACCCTTCGCCAGAAGGACGGCCAGACGATCACGACGGACGGTCCATTCGCCGAGACGAAGGAAGGTCTCGGCGGCTTCTACATGATCGACGCGCCCGATCTCGACGTCGCTCTCGAGCTCGCTGCCCAGTGCCCAGGTATCCGCTACGGCTCGATCGAGGTGCGGCCCATCTGGGAGACCGGCACAGGGGCACGTGAGGGTCAGTCGGTCGGGGCGGCCGCGGGCTGAGCCAGCGCGACGCCGCCACCTACGACGTCGTCGATCGCCTCTTCCGCGAGGAGCAGGGACGGGCGGTCGCGACACTGATCCGCGTTCTCGGCGACTTCGACCTCGCCGAGGAGGCGGTCCAGGACGCCTTCATCGCTGCGCTCGAGATCTGGCCCGACCGTGGCGTACCGGCGAACCCGGGGGCGTGGATCACGACGACCGCGCGCAATCGCGCGATCGACCGTCTGCGCCGCCGCCGCCGGTTGCGCGAGAAGACCGACGAGCTTGCGCGCGACCTCGCGATCGAGGCGGAGCTCGAGGCGATCGAACCCGGTGGCGACGTCGACCGCGAGGCGCGCACGGACATGGCGATCCCCGACGATCGGCTCCGGCTGATCTTCACGTGCTGCCACCCGGCGCTGCCGATGGACGGGCGCGTCGCGCTGACGCTCCGGACGCTCGGCGGGCTGACCACGCCCGAGATCGCGCGTGCCTTCCTGGTTCCGGAGCCGACGCTCGCCCAGAGGCTCGTCCGTGCCAAGCGGAAGATCCGCGACGCCGGCATCCCGTATCGCGTGCCACCGCAATGACCTGCTGCCCGAGCGACTCGACGGTGTCCTCCGGGTGCTCTATCTGATCTACAACGAGGGCTATTCGGCGACGTCCGGTGATGAGCTCGTCCGCCGCGAGCTGACGGCCGAGGCGATCCGCCTGACACGGATCGTGGCTTCGCTGCTCCCCGAAGAGCCGGAGGCGATCGGGCTCCTGGCGTTGATGCTGCTCCACGACGCCCGGCGAGACACGCGGGTCGACGATGCCGGCGATCTTGTGCTGCTCGAGGACCAGGATCGGTCGCGCTGGGACACCGCGCAGATCAGTGAGGGGCGCGAGCTCGTCGCGAGAGCACTGGGCGCACGTCGGCGTCGGGCCCTACCAGATCCAGGCGGCGATCGCGGCACTCCACGACGAGGCGCCATCCTGGGGCGAGACGGACTGGCAGCAGATCGTCGAGCTGTACCGCGCCCTGCTGGCGGTCGAGCGGTCACCGGTCGTCGAGCTGAACCTCGCGGTCGCGGTCGCGATGGCGGAGGGGCCCGCGGTCGGGCTGGCCATGATCGACGGCCTGGCTGCGGACGGGGTCCTCGAGGAATACCCCTACCTGCACGCGGCCCGTGCCGACCTGCTGCGACGACTGGGACGGCGGTCCGAGGCGGCCACCGCGTATCGTCGAGCGGCGGATCTCACGACGAACCACGCGGAACGCGCATTCCTCGAGCGCCGGCGGGTCGAGGTCGAAGCGGCGGGTGGGCTCCTCGGTGAGCGTCCGAGCCGACTGACATAGACGGCCTCCAGCGGGTCGCCAGGCATCGGCGAGCGGCTACGCTTCCGCGGTGTCGATGCCTCCCGCCGTCGGCGTCCGTCGCACGAGCCGCGCCGACGTCATCGCCGCTCTCGATCGGCCGCACGTCGCGCTCGTCTTCGTCGCCGCGACCGTGCTGCTGCCGGTCCTGTTCGTGGTCGCCACGAACGCGCCGCTGGACCAGCCCTTCGCGAAGGATGTGCAGCTCTACATCGACGCTGCAGCTCGCTGGCTCGCCGGCGGATCGTTCTACGAGCCGCATCAGCTCACAGGTCCGTACGAGGTGGCCCACGGCGACGTGCTCTATCCGCCGGTCGGCTTGTGGCTCTTCGTCCCGGCGGCCGTCCTGCCGCGACCGGTCGCCTTGCTCCTGTGGTGGGGGATCCCGGCCGCTCTCACGATCGTGGCGATCGCCCGGGTCGCACCACGGCCCGCGGTCTGGCCGCTCATCGCGCTGTGTCTCGCCTGGCCGACGACTCCGCTCAAGATCTGGACGGGCAACCCCGTCATCTGGTGCATCGCGGCGATGAGCGTTTCGATCATGTGGCGCGGTGGAGCGCCGTTCGCCCTGCTCAAGCCGAGCCTCTTCCCGTTCGCATTCTTCGGGATCCGTCAGCGGTCGTGGTGGATCGGCATGGCGATCTTCGTTGCCCTGTGCATCCCGTTCGGGATGCTTTGGGCGGATTGGGTCACGAGCGTCATCAACTCGCAGGGCGCCGGCTTGCTCTACTCCGTCCTGGAGGCACCGATGCTGGCCTTCCCGCTGGTCGCCTGGTTGGGACGTCGATCGCGCTGAGAGCACTCGAGACGCCGGATATGCCATCCTCGACGGCATGACCCCCCACGTGCCACGGCGTCCGCGATGACGGACGTCCTCATCCTGCTCGTCAGCCTCGTCGTCATCCTGTTCGCGGCGGAGCTCTTCACCAACGGCATCGAATGGATGGGCCGCAAGCTCGGTCTCGGTGAGGGCGCTGTCGGTTCGGTGCTGGCCGCCGTCGGGACCGCCTTGCCCGAGACACTGATCCCGATCATCGCGATCATCTTCGCGACCGGCGAGGGCGCACACGCGGTCGGCGTCGGCGCGATCCTGGGCGCGCCGTTCATGCTGTCCACGCTCGCGATGTTCGTGACGGGTGTCGGTGTCCTCGCGTTCCGGGCGCGTCGCGCGACGGGCACGACGCTCGCCGTCGATACCGGCGTCCTGTCACACGATCTGCGCTACTTCTTCATCGGCTACTCGCTGGCCATCGGGGCCGCGTTCTTGCCGTCGGACCTGCTCATCGGGCGGTGGATCGTCGCGGTCGTGCTGATCGGCCTGTACGCCTGGTATGTCAAGGGCCACTTGTCGGGCGAGGCGGGCGAGGCGGGCGAGGCCGGCGAGCACGGTGGGGACCTCGCACCGCTCCGTATGCATCGCCTCGACCGCAACGCCCACCGCCTCGACCCGAGCGATCCGCGCTTGCGGGTCGATCGCGCTTCAGGTCCTCGCGTCGATCGGGCTGATCATCATCGGTGCGGTCTTCTTCATCGACGGCGTCAATAGCGTCGCGCACGCACTCGGGGTGAGCGAGGTCCTGCTCGCGCTCGTCATCGCGCCGATCGCGACCGAGCTGCCCGAGAAGTTCAACTCGATCATCTGGGTCCGCCAGAACAAGGACACGCTGGCGCTCGGCAACATCACCGGTGCGATGGTGTTCCAGTCGGCGATCCCGACCGTCGTCGGGCTGGTGTTCGCGGCCGATACCTGGGTCGTCGGCCAGGGGTCGTACGTCGCGTTCGCGTCGGCGGCGCTCGCCCTCATCGCGACAGCGGTGATCTTCATACCGGCGCGGCGCCGCGGCGGCCTCGATGCGAAGCACCTCCTCGTCGGCGGTGTCTTCTATCTGGGCTACCTGCTGTTCGTGATCGGGCTGATCGCGGGCGTCTACGGAGGCGGGACCGTCAGCGACGGGACCGCGACCGCGTGAGGCGGGCCGCCAAAAGGACGGCGTCCAGCCGCGATGAGGGCAGCGGTCCCGAGCGCGAACACCCGGTCGGCAAGGGGCGCTCGCGGCTCGGGGTCGCGTTGCTGCTCGGCCGCCGGCACGGCGAGCTCGTTCGTCTCTCCCGCCAGGAGGTCACGCTCGACCTGCAGCCGCTGCCGGTAGACCGTCTCCCACTCTTCGAACGGGACGGTCAGCCGTGCGAGGTCGCTGTCGATCGCGCGCAACCGCGCGACACGCGACTGCACCGACTGCGCGTCACGGTCCTCGGCGCCGCCGGCCGTTTCGCGGATCAGATCCTCGACGTGTTGGGCCTCGGCGGTGGTCGTCATGTACGCCGGCGTGTCGGTGAGCCGGCTCGCGATCGCGGCGCGTGCACGGGCCGTGGCGGGCTTGGTCCCGGAGATCGCCACATCCGAGGGATAGACCAGGACGTCGAGGTCGGGACCCGACAGCAGCATCAGTCGGTCGGGGACGAGGCCGCCGAGCGCGCGACCAGCGACCCTGTCGAGGAGTCGCGGCGGCATCGACACGACCGCCGGAGCGGGCTTCCTCATGACATCGAGGCCGGCTCGGTCGAGGACGTCCTCGAGCGCCTCGAGGACCCCGTCGTAACCGCCGGGCTTGACCACGACCGGTACGTGCGCGTCCTCCCAGTGCTTCGCCAGGCTACGCACCTTGCGGACGAGCGCCACACCTCCGAGCACCACGATCGTGAGCGCGAGGACGAACGTGAACGGGTAGCCGCGAAGCACGCCGATCACGAGACCGCCCCGCTGCGGCCGTCGCTCTGCCTCCGTGAGAAACATCGCCGCCGCCCCGATGACGAGCGGGATGACGACGGCCAGCCCGAGCATCGCGAGGCGCACCCAGTCCTCGTCGACGAAGTCCGGGACGGGAACGAACGCGAGCGCGAACGTCCCGATGTCCGGGATCAGGATCCCGAACACCGTCACCACCCATAGCAAGGAGCCAAGGGCGACGAGCAGCAAGACCGTCTGCTTCGAACCCGAGACCTTGCCGAACAGCAGGAGCGTCGCCCAACCCAGGACCGCATTGAGCAACCGCCCGGCGAACCGGCCGAACATAGCGAAGACGGAGCCGATGATCGCCATCGGCCGATGATGGTGTCGCGCCCGCTACGTGAGATCGGACCTTGGGCGATGCAGGGTTTCAGCGACGTGTCGATCCGGCCTCGGATGGCTCGGGACGATGGCGGCGCTCGGGGCGATCGCCGCTCGGGCCGGCGGCCCACGTCGCGGCATTGGCGATCACTCGGCGAACGCCCGGATGCCGATAGGACGGATGCGTCTCATGACCCGGTCGGAAATAGAAGATCCGCCCGCGGCCGCGTTCGTAACAGCACCCGCTTCGGAAGACCTCGCCCCCCGTGAACCAGCTGATCAGGACCAGCCGATCCGGTACCGGGACGTCGAAATGCTCGCCATACATCTCCTCGGCGTCGAGCGTGAAGCCCTGCCCGAGACCTTCGGCGATCGGATGGGCCGGGTCGACGACCCATAGTCGCTCGCGCTCGCCTGCCTCGCGCCAGTTCAGGTCGCAGGTCGTCCCCATGAGGCGTTTGAAGATCTTCGAGTGGTGACCGGAGTGAAGGACGATGAGGCCCATCCCGTCGAGAACGCGTCGACGGACGCGCTCGACGATCTCGTCACCCACCTCGGCGTGGGCGACGTGCCCCCACCATGTCAGCACGTCGGTCTCGGCAAGGACGTCATCAGTGAGGCCATGGTCCGGTTCGTCGAGCGTGGCCGTGCGCACCTCGAACCCCGCGTCGCGCAGTCCTTCGGCGATGGCCGCGTGGATGCCGTCCGGATAGACCGCCGCGACCGGCGGGTCGCGTCGCTCCTGGCGGTATTCAGCCCAGACGGTGACGCGCGTCACGAGCCGGTCTGGCTCAGCGGGATCGCGCCGGCGACGCTGCCGGCGTCGGTCGTGGCGATGGGCACGGCGCTCGCGAGTGTGACTACGGCGCCGCCGTTCTGAGCCGACAGTCGGATCGCATCCCAGAGCCGAGCCATCCTCAGGCCGACTTCGGCGGGGTTCGGGTTCGGCGCCTCGCCGGATCGCACTTGGACGAAACGCTGCCACACCGACCCGTGGGTCTCTGCGGGGATACGGCGGAAGCGGCGGCGGCCTGCTCGTTGGAGCTCCAGCAGCTCGCCGTAGATCCCGGTGCGCAGGATCGCCTCGGTCGTGAAGAACCGGACCTCGGAGTCGATCGATGGGATCGCCCGGCCGCAGCCGTTCATGGTGACCAGCGCGCCGGACGCCAGGCGGCCCATCACCACGGTCCGCACGTCGACTGGGTAGCCGTCATCCGCCTGCCACGCGGCGACATCGAGGAAGTCCTCGCCGGCCAGGTCCGTGACGGTGTTGAGCATGTGGGCGCCGGTATCGAACATGAAGCCGCCGCCCGATGCCTCGGGCTGTTGCCGCCACGAGCCGGCGGTGTTCGTCGCCCAGTCCTGCCAGACGACGGCGCTGATGTTGAGGATCTGCCCGAGCTCACCGGAGCGCAGTAGCCGGCGCGCCTCGGTCCCGCGAGTCGAGGCCGTGCCCTGGAACGCCACCATGAGCGTCCGCCCCGTCCGGTCGCGCGTCTCGATGAGCGCCTCCGCCTCCGCGGCCGTCATGACCATCGGTTTCTCGAGGATCACGTCGACGCCGGCCTCCATGGCGGCCGTCGCCTGCCCGAAATGGAGGACGTGGGGCGTGACGATGACGACGACGTCGAGCGCATCGGCGAAGGTCTCGATGAACCGTCGCCAGTCCGGTTCGTTCGAGGGAAGCGGTAGGCCGCGTTCGCGAAACAGCGCTTCGGCGGCCCCGTACGCCGCGTCCGAGGGTTCGCACACGGCGACCACTCGGCCACCGTGATCGAGGATGTCTCGCGCATGGTCTCGGGCCATCATCCCGAGCCCGATGAATCCGACACGGGCGGCGGTCGGTCGTTGCATGACGGCTATGCATCCCTCGCTGCGGCGCCAGACCCCTCCGGCGCTAAGAGTGAAGGCTAGTCGACGCTCGCGGAGAAGCGCGGCACCTGCGCGCGGCGGCGCCGGCGCAGCCGGCCGGTTCGACCCCGCCGATCGCGATCCTTCTGCAGCTGCGGATGATCGATAGTAGTTGACACCGCAACGACCTGCGGAGTACATTGGTTCAACCAAGAACAAATCAAGTTGGCCCTCCACAAAGGGCCCGCGAGGAACACATGGACACCCTTGATCTAGCGCTCTTCATCCTTCAGCTGGCCATCGGCCTGACCTTCGCTGCCCACGGTGCCCAGAAGCTGTTCGGCTGGTGGGAGGGCCCGGGCATCGCCGGCTGGGAAGGCGCGATGCATCGCATGGGCTTCCGCCCGCCGCGCGTCTTCGCCTGGATCTCGGCGATGGTGGAGTTCGTCGGTGGACTGATGTTCGCCGTCGGTCTCCTCACGCCGCTCGTGGCGGCGGCACTCGTCGCGCAGGCAGTCGTGATCATCGGACGCGCCCATTGGACGAACGGCTTCTTCAACCAGCGCTCAGGCATCGAGTACCCGCTTCTGCTCGGCGCGAGCGCCGCGGCCATCGGGCTCGCCGGTCCGAGTGCGATCAGCGTCGACGCTGCCTTCGGCTTCGTGGTCGACCCGACGATGCGCGTCGTGCTCATCGTCGCGGGGATCGTCGCGGGGCTGGTCGTACTGACGATCCCGCGCCTCGGTACGCACACCCGGCCGACGAGCGCCTGATCTTCAGGGGACGTCGCCACGAACACGGGGACGTTCGAGCGCGATCCCTTCTGACCGCTGTCTGGCATCCTCTCCGCGAGAGGGGACCGATGGCTTCGAGAACGACTCCGACCTGCACCGCCGCTGAGCTCGCGGAGAGAACCGGCGTGGATGAGGCCTACATCGATCGTCTCGTCGCGCTCGGGATCCTTGCCGCGGTCGACACGGACGCGACGCGCCTTCGCGCGACCGACGTCCGGCGGGTCGCCATCATCCGTGCGCTCGACCAGGGTGGCGTGAGCCTCGAGGGGATCGGCGAGGCATTCCGGAACGGCTCGGTGAACCTCGAGTTCATGGAGCAGGCGAGCTATCAGCGCTTCGGTTCGTTGGCCGATGAGACCTTCGAGGAACTTTCCGCGAGGACCAAGGTTCCCCTCGAGATCGTCCTTGCGATCCGAGAGGCGTGCGGCGGTGCACGGGCCGAGCCGACCGACCGCATCCGCGAGGTCGAAACGGAGATCATCCCGATGCTCCAGGCGCAGCTCGAAGGTGGCGTCCGACCGGCGATCGTCGAGCAAGCGCTCCGCGGCTACGGCGACAGCCTGAGGCGTATCTCCGACATCGAGAGCGCGTGGTGGCGATCGGACATGCTCGGACCGCTGGTCGCCGCTGGTTTCGACATGGCCAAGGCCGGCGCGGCGACGGCTGAATGGTCGGACCGCCTTGCGAACGAGACCGACAAGGCGCTGCTCGCCATCCTTCACAGTCACGAGACCGGCGGATGGATGCGCAACATCCTCGAAGGCTTCGAGCTGGCGCTGGTCCAGGCCGGCCTTCACGAGCGGATCGAGCGACCGCCGGCGATCTGCTTCCTGGACCTGACCGGCTACACCCGCCTCACCGATCAGTTCGGCGATGAGGCCGCGGCCGAGCTTGCCGGTCGCCTGTCACGCATGGTGCAGGCCGCCTCAGGCAGACACGGCGGACGTCCCGTCAAGTGGCTGGGCGACGGCGTGATGTTCGTGTTCCCGGAGCCGGCCGGTGGGGTCCGGGCGGCGCTCGAGATGGTCAAGGACGCGCGGGCCGCCGAGCTGCCACCCGCGCACGTGGGACTCCACGCGGGCCCCGTCCTGTTCCAGGAGGGCGACTACTTCGGGCGCACCGTGAACCTGGCGGCGCGGATCGCGGACTACGCCCGCCAGGGTGAGGTGCTCGTCAGCCAGGATGTCGTCGAGGCCTCGGTCCAGTCGGGGCTCACGTTCCGCGAGATCGGCCACGTCGAGCTGAAGGGGATACCGGAGCCGGTCCTCCTCCACGTGGCCGCGTCCGGCGACTGACGAGCCCGGCACGGCGACGCGGCTACGCGGGCGGGAGGAGCTCGAAGACCGGACGACCGTCGGACGACCCTACGGGATCATCGACGCGGAGCCGATCCAATCGGTCAGACGGGCGCCGGATCGGGCTCCGAGGCCCCGAGCGCGCGGGCGTACTCCTCGAGGCGCTGGAGCTCGTCGTCGTAGACCGGGCGGAGCAGGCGCGTCGCGAACAGGCGCGTCATGAGCCCCCGCAGCCCGGGTTCGTCGATCACCGTGTCGAACCGCACTGACGCGCCGCTGCCCGACGGCTCGACGGTGAACCTCGTGACGACGGTGTCTGAGGTCTCCACGAGAAGGTGACCAGGGTCCGGCTCGGTGATCGTCGCGGTCGTCGTCTCGTGGCGCCCGCCGAGATCCATCGCCCAGCTGACCACCGTCCCCTCGCCGACGCCGCCCTGGATCACCCGCATGTCCGAGAACGTCGGCGGCAGGAATCCCTCCGGACGATGATGGCGCTCGTAGTCGGCGATGCATCGATAGACCACGTCCGGCGATACGTCCATCAGGCGCTCCGCCGAGAACGTCGTCCGCATCGAAGACTCCTTCCATCCGGGGCAGGCGCAGGACCGCCGAGCGGCCCGCGCCGATACGGTCTTGGAGCAGTATCGACCTCACGAACCGATCGCGAACGAACGGAGGCGAACCCATGTCGGACGACACTGCCGCGACGACGGCCCCGCCTGCCAGCAGGGGACTGCTCCGAACCCTTGCGCATCGCCTCGCGGGCGACGACAGCGTCCTGCCGGTCGAGGGTCATCTGCCCCCGTTCACCGGCGCGACCGCGTGGCTGAACAGCAAACCGCTCACGCCCGACGGCCTTCGCGGCCGGGTCGTCCTCGTCGACTTCTGGACCTACACGTGCATCAACTGGTTGCGGACCTTCCCGTACGTTCGCGCCTGGGCGGCGAAGTACGCCGAGCATGGATTGACCGTCATCGGTGCGCACACACCCGAATTCGGGTTCGAGCACGACCTCGAGAATGTCGTCGCACGTAGTCGCGCCTTCGAGATCGACTACCCGATCGCCGTCGACAGCGACTACGGCGTGTGGACCGCCTTCGCCAACCATTTCTGGCCGGCCGTCTACGTGGCCGATACAGAGGGGCGCATCCGCTTCCACCACTTCGGTGAGGGCGAGTACGCCATGACCGAGATGGTGATCCAGCAGCTGATCCTCGAGAGCGGGTCGGAGGGCTTCGACCCAGGCCTCGTCTCGGTCGACCCGAAGGGCTTCGAGGTGCCTGCGGATTGGGCCACGTTGCGGACGCCGGAGACGTACCTCGGGCTGGCACAGGCGAGCGGCTACGCGTCGCCTGACTCACCTCGCTCCGGGCAGGCTCACGTCTACGCCGCGACGGAGCGGCTACCGCTGAACACCTGGGCCCCGAGCGGGCCTTGGACACTCGCGTCGCACGCTGCGGTATCGGCGGATGCTGGCGCGCGCGTGACGTTCCGGTTCCAGGCGCGGGACGTCAACCTCGTGATGGCGCCGGCCATGCGGGGCGACGCCATGGCGTTCCGGGTCCGCCTCGACGGTGATGCACCCGGTGACGCCCATGGCGATGACGTGGACTCGGCCGGCAACGGGACGCTCAGCGATCAGCGTCTCTACCAGCTGATCCGTCAGCGGCGACCGGTCGAAGGGCCGAGCGTGGTCGAGATCGAGTTCCTCGGGGCTGGCGCCGAGGCGTACTGCTTCACCTTCGGTTGAGGCGATCGGCCGATCAGGCCGTTGCCACCACGGTCACGTGGCGACGACACCTGGCCTGGTACTTGTCGGTACCGCCGATGTGGTCCGCGACCATGTCGCCCGGGAGCGCGGTCGGCGGATCGATCCGGACGTGGAACACCGCGTCCTCGCCGCAGATCGCGCAGATCGCCGTCAGCTTGTCGACCCGCTCGGCCAGCGCCATCAGCGCGGGCAGCGGCTCGAACGGCTGACCGTCGAAGGTCACATCCAGGCCGGCCACTATCACGACCAGCCCACGGTCGGCGAGCCGATTCACGACCGGGACGAGTTCCCGTCCGAAGAACTGCGCCTCGTCGATCGCGACGATCTCGGTGTCGGCGGCGAGGGCTCGCTCGACATCGGCGGCCGTCGGGACCGTGACGGAAGGGTGGTCGATCCCGGCATGCGACGTCAGCCGGTCGGCGCCGTGTCGATCGTCGAGGGCATGCCCGATCACGACGACCTGGCGACCCGCGATGACCGCCCGCCTGACGCGCCGCAGCAGTTCCTCGGTCTTGCCCGCGAACATCGGTCCGCAGATGACCTCGAGCCGACCCGGCGCGACCATCGTGATGACCTACTCCGAACTGCTTCCCGCGACGGCCATCGCCCGGCCGGTGGCGCCTTCGCCGAGGGCGGCGAGTGCCTCGGCCGACGGGATGAAGTAGTACGCCCCGGTCAGCGGCCGGGTGACGGTCGTCAGCTGATCTGGTGGGCCGTCACCGAGGCCGATCATGCTCTCGAGCATCGCAGCGAGAGTCCGCTGTTCCCGGCAGAAGCCGACGAAGATCGTCCCGTGCCGGAGCAGCGTGCCGTACGCGATGTTCCGTCGGAAGATCTTCCCGAAGTCGTCCTGGTCGGTCCGTGCGACGTGCGATGTCGTGGGTCGTGGATCGAGCTCCGTGCTGTCGGCCTTACGACGGCCGATGATCGCCTCCTGGGCGGTGACGGGCAGTGACTCCCAACCGATAGCGTCGTGCTCCCACTGCTGCAGGAGCAGCACGGAGCCGCCCTCACCGGGCGCGCCGTCGGGGATCGTCACGACCCCTGTCGCTTCGACCAGCGAGGGGTTCTCCGAGCCGTCGATGAAACCGGTCAGATCGAGATCGTGGTGGTACGGCCAGCCGACCATCTCATGGGCGAGACCGGCCAGGGGTGACAGCGCCATGACCACCGTCCGCGACAGGTCGAACACGACGTCGTAGCCGCTCCCCGACAGCCAGACGACGATGTCGTGTTGCGTCGCCGGCAGCTCGTAACCGCCGAGGCCGATGACGGGTCGGTCGAAGCCCTGGAGGTCGCCGGTCGCGCCGTCCGGTACGACCGCGGCCCAGAGCTCGGGCCGGAAGCCGACGACGACATTGACACCGCCGATCGTCGTTCGTGGCTCCCGCAGCGACGCGACCGTCGAAAGCGCGGTCGACGCGTCGGCTCCAGGCAGCAGGTCCATCTCGAGGTACGCGTGGGATGCCGTGCCCAACGCGAAGATCCCGGTCTGTGGCGTCGCCATCGATGTCCCTCTCACCTGCGGCTTCGATGATGATGCCGCCTCCGCCAGCGAACGTCGCTACGGGCGAGTCGCGTCCCCTCCGTCGCCCTCGCGGGCCATGCGGTCGCTCATCTCGGTCGTCAGTTCGTGGATCTGCTTGGTGAGGGTGGCGATCTCCCTGGTGATCTTCGTGTTCCGCTTGAGCTCCAGCTCCTCCTCGACGAAGTCGTGGTCGGCCTTTTGCTGCTGGAACTGCGCCTGCCGGTTCTGCCCGATCATCACGAAGGTCGACAGAAAGATGGCTTCGAGTGAGACAGCCAGCGTGAGCGTCGGCCACGGGCTGTGCTCGACGAAGAGCATCCACACCCCGAAACCGATGGCGTGGATGTACACGAAACGCATCGACCCCGCGAACGCGGTGATCTGATCGGCGATGCGCAGCTGGATCTGCTCGTAGCGGTTCGCGAGCATCGACTCGACGACCGGATGGTGGACTGGGACGACGGCCATGGCGCATGCCTCCGCTCGAGCGCCGGCCCGAATGTCCGGCGCGTGGAGTATCGCCGCGGAGGCGAAAAGCGCTTCGGTCCGTCGTCACCCGGGAGCGCCGTTAACAGGCTGGGTGGAGGATATGGACGAGACCGTCCGCTGGACGCTTGTGCGGACGTCAGGTCAGGAGGAGATCCGATGACCGAAGCAACGACCACGACGCTCGACCGACCCGTGTGGGTCGATCTCGGCGCCAAGGACGCCGCCGCCGCGCGGGAGTTCTACCAGACGCTGTTCGGCTGGCAGATCGAGGTCAACCCCGATCCGATGTACGGCGGGTACGGCCTCGCGAAGGTGAACGGTGTCGACGCGGCCGGGATCGGGCCGACGCAATCCCCCGATCAGCCGTCGATGTGGTCGATCTACATCGGGACCGACGACGTGGACGGACTCGCCAAGAAGGTCCAGGCGGCCGGCGGTACGGTCGTCGCGCCACCGTTCGACGTCGGCGACCAGGGCCGGATGGCCGTGTTCATCGATCCGACCGGCGCGGCCATCTCGGCGTGGCAGGGCACGCGGATGGGCGGGTTCCAGACGACCGGGGTGAACGCGTACGGCTGGTCGGAGCTGACCTCGACCGACATCGAGCGAGCGTTGACCTTCTATCGCGATGTGTTCGGCTGGGAGAGCCGGCGATCACCGATGCCCGGTGGGCCCGACTACATCGAATTCCAGCTCGACGGCGAGAGCCTTGCCGGGGGGTGGGCCATGGACGCCGCGCAGATGGGCGGCGCTCCGAGCCAGTGGATGGTGTACTTCGCCGTCGACGACGTCGATGCGGCATTCCGCACGGCCACCGAGCACGGCGGACGCGAGGTCACTGCGCCGCAGGCCTATCCAGGCGGCCAATTCGCGATGGTGACGGATCCCGAGGGAGCGGCCTTCGGACTCCTCAAGCAGGAAGCGTCTGCGGGCTAGTCGAGCTGGGGCCCGTCCCACGACCAGCGCGCGATCGTGAGACCGGGCGGCACGTCGTCCGGCGAGTCGGGGTAGCGGGCCATCGCCCCGGTCGTGACCCAGGCGAAATAGTCGTGGAGGGCCTGCCGCAGGACGTCGTCCCCGGCGAGGCCCGCGTCCTCGAGCGCCTGATCGAAGCACGCGATCGCACGGCGGTCCATCTCATCGTGCTCGCCGTTGCCGCTGTGGAGCCGGACGACGGACGTCTCGTCGCCGTACGCGGCTGAATACGTCGGCGGGCCACCGAGCGCCTCGCCCCAATAGGCGGCCAGGCGCTCGGTATGGTCCGAGCGGAACCCGTGGCTGAACGCGTGACCCACGACCTCGTCGGTGAGGACGCGGGCGTGCCACGCCGCGGCGAGACGCGTCAGGCCCTCCTCGCCGCCAGCGGCGTCATAGACGGATCGCCGCGGGAAATCCCGCGCCGCCGCGCCGTCCATCAGGCTTGCTCCAGCACCTCCCGCAGCTTCGCGGCGAACGCGTCTGGCTCGCCGGTCTGGCCGTACTCGCCGCCGAGGAAGCCGCCATGGTCGCCCGGGAAGCGTGCGGCCTGGCCGCCGAGCCGCTTGGCGACCTCGTCGCCACCGCGCTGGGCCAACTCACCATGCGAGCCGGCGCCGACCGCGATGACGAGGCGCGTCGGTGCCGCGCGGAGCGCGTCGAAGTCGGGCTCGAAGCTGGTCAGCCACACGACGCTGTGGCCGAGCATCAGGTCGTTGCGGTTGCCGTCGTCCTCGGCCGACATGCCGAACATCGCGGGGTCCGGCGCGGGCGCCGCGACCGCCTCGGCCGTGAACGGGCCCTGGTGCATCACGACTTGCATGAACTTGGCCATGCCTGCACCGAAGCCGTTGGCCATGTACGCGTCGTGGATCGCGCGGTTCGCGGCGAGTGCCTGCTCACGGTCCGGTACGAGCGAGGCGAGCGGTGGCTCGTGCGCGACGGCGATGCGCAGGTCGTTGGGGTACTTTGCGACCAACGCCAGGGTGACGACGGCGCCGCCGCTGCTGGCGAAGAGGTCCACGGGACCGGCGCCGAGTTCCTGGATGATCGCGTGGACGTCGTCGGCCTGGACCTCGGGCGTGATCGGCGAGGCCGGATCGTGGGCGATGCTGCGCTCGCTGCCACGCGGGTCATAGGTGACGATCGTGCGGTCCGGGAAGTGCGACGCGAGCGTGATGAACCCGCCCGCACCCATCGGCGAGCCGATGAGGAACAGCGGCGGCTCGGTCGTCTGGTCATTCGGGCGAACGTCGTAGGTCAGGGTCGCCCCAGGCACCTCGAGCGTTCGGGTGATCGGCTCGGTGGCAGTCGCAGTCATCGTCGGTCTCCTGCAGTCGCGATGGTGTCCTCGGCAAGGATGGCATCGATCTGGCCGACGGCCTCCGTCAGCCCCTCCTCCTGGCCCATCGCCAGGAGCTGCTCCATCGCGGTCGCGTCGGGGAAGATGCTCTCGATCGACATCCGGGTCCTGCCCTCACCGATCGGCTCGATCGTCACGTTCATCGCGCCCGGCCCCGGCATCTCCTCGTTCGGCGAGCCGTCGGCGTTCGCGAAGCCGTCGATCATCTCGATGCGCCGCGGCGGCTCGGCGGTGACGATCTCCCAGTAGCCGAGCGGGGTCAGTTGCCCGTCCGGGCCGGTCATGAAGTACGACGCCCGCCCGCCGGCTCGCAGCTCGAGCGACGTGAAGGTCGCCGGGTAGCTCGGCGGGCCCCACCAGCGCTCCAGCTGGCGCGGGTCGGCCCAGAGCTGCCAGACGCGCTCCGGAGTGGCCTCGAACTCGGCATCGAGGGTCAGCGTCAGCTTGTCGGCGTCCTTCCGGACGGCGGTCACGGTCATCGATCGGTCTCCTTCTGCGCCCGTGGCGCGTCCTCGGCGAGCAGGTCGGTCATCCGGCCGATCCGCGAGCGCCACAGCTCCTCGTAGCGGTCGAGCAGGCGCCGGACCATCAACACGCCCTCGAGGTTCGCCCGGACCACCTTGCGGCGGCCGATGCGCTCCTTCGTGACGAGCCCCGCCCGTTCGAGGATCGCGACGTGCTTTTGCACGGCCGCGAAGCTCATGGGGTAATGCCCGGCCAGCTCGACGATCCCCTCCTCGCCATCGATCGCCCGGCGGACGATGTCCCGTCGAGTGGCGTCCGCGAGGGCGCCGAACATCCGGTCGAAGTCGGGAGGGGCGACTTGCATCGATACAACCATATGGTTGTATCTAGCCGCTGTCAAGCCCGGACGGCGGGACGGTCTCGGACCGTCAGGCGGCGGCGAGCTCCTCGAGGGGATGAAGGTCGTCGGTGAGCCGCCTGACGTCGACCGCGACGCGTGACGCGACCAGCCGTTCGATCGCGGGCGCGACATCCCAGACGTTGACGTTCATGCCGGCGACGACGCGGTCGGCGCGCAACCAGAACGCGACGAACTCGCCGTTCTCGCGGTCGCCGCGGAAGACGATCCGGTCGTCGGGCCGTGCACGCCCGGTGTACTCCATCCCGATGTCGTACTGGTCGGAGTAGAAGTACGGGATGCGCTCGTAGGTCTTCGCCTGCCCGAGCATGTTCGCCGCAGCGACGCGGCCCTGGCGCTTGGCGTTGTCCCAGTGCTCGATCCGGAGCCGCCGTCCATAGCCGGGGTGGATCGCATTCGCCACGTCTCCCGCGGCGAAGATCCCGGGCATCGACGTCTCGAGGCGCTCGTCGACCAGGACGCCGTTGTCGACGGCGAGCCCCGCGCGGCGTGCGAGCTCCACTCGCGGTTCCGCGCCGATCCCGACGACGACCAGGTCGGCCGGCACGGTCGCTCCACCGGCCGTGCGCACGGCGGTCACATGCGAGCGCCCATCGAAGCCTGTGGCGGTGCTGCCGGAGATGAGCTTGACGCCGTGCTCCTCGTGCGCGCGGCCATACATGGCACCGAGCTCGCTGCCGAGGACGTGCTCGAGCGGGTTCCGCCTCGGCACGATCAGCGTCACGTCCCTACCGAGCTCGCGCAGTGACGCTGCGACCTCGGATCCGATCCATCCGCCGCCGACGACGACGATGGCGTCCGCTTCTTCGGCCTTCTCGCGGATCCTGTCGGCGTCGGCCATGGTCCGAAGCGTCACGATCCCTTCGCGATCGCCGCCCGGGAGGTCGGGTCGGCGTGGCACCGCGCCGGTGGCGAGGAGCAGGCGGTCGAACGCGAGGCGCTCATCGCCGAGCCGGACTTCGCGGCGTTCGACATCGATCCGCTCCACGCGGCGCCCCGTCAGCAGCTCGATGCCGCTGTCGGCGTAGAAGTCGGCGGCATGGACGTGCAGGTCCTTCTTCGCCTCGCCGCGGAGATACGTCTTCGACAGCTCCGGCCGCTCATAGGGCCGCTCGGTCTCCTCGCCGATCAGGACGATCCGGCCGTCGAAGCCTTCCTTGCGGAGCGCCGCCGCGGCGCTCGCCCCGGCCAGACTGGCTCCGACGATGACATGGGTCTCGGTCGCCATCGTCAGGCCTCCTTCGCGTCGTAGCGGATGAACAGGTGATCGGCCGAGCGACGCAGCGAGGCGAGCTCGAACCAGCGGGCGTCGGTCGGCGCCAACGCGATGCCTTCGACGAGACCGAGGCGTTCCGGAGACCCGCGCCCCACGATCTGCGGCGCCATGGTCAGGAACAGCTCGTCGAGGACGTCGGAGCCGACGACCTGACCCAGGAGATGCGGCCCGCCCTCGGTGAGGATCAGCCGAGCGCCGAGCCGTGTGCCGAGTGCCACGAGGTCGCTGCCCGTGATCGAGTCGCCAGGGGCGACCGCCTCGATGGAGACGTGCTCCGCGACACCGGCACGTCGGACCCGTTCGGCTCCCGCCGGCGTCGTCGCGATGACGACCGGGACGGTCGGGTCGGTGAGCCCGTTGTGGTGGACCGGGATGTCGCCACTGCCTGTGACGATCACGGTCGTCGGCCGCTTCGCGAGCCCCATCTCGCTTCGCCACGCCGCGAACGCCGCAGCGGACGCCGGATGGACGTGCTCCGCGATCCAGCGATGCTCGGTCGAGCCGCGCAACGTGCCGGCACCGACGACGACGAGGTCCGCGAGCGCCCGCAAGAGCCCCATGACGAACCGGTCGGGTTCGTTGAACCCGCTGATGAGCCCACCCCCGGTCAACGCGCCGCCACCGAGCGCCACGATCCCGTCGATCGTCGTGACGAAGTTGGCGATGACCGTCGGTCGATCGGTGCGAAGCGGGACCGTGAGGGGGCCGCCGTAGCGGCCTTCCAGCTCAGCAGGCATGCCGAGTCCGCGAACCTCAAGGCCGGCGTCGTGAGGCGGCCTTTCGACGAGGACCTCGAGTGGCGAACGGCGATCGGTCATGGCGCTCTCCGATGTCAGCGTAAGCGCGGTCATCGATCGCCCCGGCGGACGCCGCTGATGTCGAAGAACTCGCTGCGCAGCGCCGGGTCGGTCTCGTAGGTGCCGCGATACGCGGTCGTGCGCGTCATCGCGCTGTCCTCGCGCACGCCGCGCATCTGGGTGCAAAGGTGATGCGCTTCGAGATACACCGCGACTCCATGCGCGTTCATCAGGCGCATCAATCCGTCGGCGATCTGGTGGGTCATCCGCTCCTGGACCCCGAAGCGACGCGTCAGGACCCGCACGAGCCTGGTCAGCTTGCTGATCCCGATGATCTGGTCGTGGGCGACATACGCGACGTACGCCCGGCCGTAGAACGGCATGGCGTGGTGCTCGCAGAGCGAATAGAAGGGGATCGGCCCCTCCACGATCTGGGCCAGCTCGCAGCTCGCGCCGCCATGGCACTCGGTCGGGAACGCCGTCATGAGCTTGGGATCACCCTCATAGCCATCGGTGGCGTCGAAGAGGGCCTGGAGGAACCGGCGCGGCGTCTCGGTCGTGCCGGGCGTGGCGAGATCGAGACCGGCGGCTTCGAAGATCTCGGCGACGTACCCCTCGAAACGGGCGCGGTCCCCATCCGAGAGCGAGCGCGTCAGCGTGTGCGTCTCGTCGAGGTCGTCGCGCTCGTCGAGCGTGCTCACGCCTCGCAGGTGCGGATGGGCAGCAGTCATGGTCATCCCTTGGCTGTTCTATAACAACAAGAGGTTGATTATAGAAGCTAGCCGAAGACACCGTCAACCGCCGTTCGGACCAGAGAGGCCGGGCGGCGTACGATTGCGATCCGGGAGGCGGTCATCGCGTCGCGAGGTCGACCCTCTTCGGTGCGCCACGGACCGCGGCCCCGAAGAGGAAGATCGCCATGGCAAGCACGGCTCCCGATCGACTGCGTGACGAGCTGCTCGAGCTCATCCGCGAACGCGAACGCGACGGCGTCCGCGGCCTGGCCGATCGCATCGGCCCGGCGGAATGGGCGGACCTCATCCCGCAGCTCGAGCCGGGCGAGGTCGCGGTGCTGCTCCAGTGGCTCCCGGACGAGGAGATCCCCGAGGTCTTCGAGGAGCTCGATCCCTCGACCGCGGCGCGTCTCCTTCGGACGCTGAGCCGGAACGAAGCCGCCGACGTGCTCGGCGGGATGGATCCCGACGACGCCGCCGACGTCATCGAGAACCTCCCGGCCGAGGAGGCCACGCAGATCCTCGTTCGGATGAGGCCCGAGGACGCCGACGAGCTTCGGTCCCTGGCGGACTACCCGCCGGACTCGGCGGGCGGCCTCATGACGCCTGAGTTCGTCGCCGTGGCGCCCGAGGCGAGGGCGTCGGAGGCGATCGCGGCGATCCGGCGGCTGATCGACACGGCGGAGACGGTGAGCTACGTCTACGTCATCGACGGCGAACGCCACCTGCTCGGCGTCCTGTCGCTCTACCGGCTGATGCTCAGCGCCGCGGACACGCCCGTCGTCGAGCTGATGGCACCCACGACCGTGCGCGTCCACGCGACGACCGACCGCGAGACGGCCGCGCGCCTGCTGACCGACCGCAATCTCCTCGCGATCCCCGTCGTGGACGATGACGACCGGCTGCTCGGCATCATCACCGAGGACGACGTCGCGGATGTCCTGCGGGAGGAGGCGACCGAGGACATCGAGCGGTTGGGCGGCTCCGAGCCGCTCGCCCTCCCGTACCGGCTCGCGAGCGTGCCGCTGCTGTTCCGCAAGCGGATCGGCTGGCTCCTGCTGCTGTTCGTCGCGGAGGCGTACACGGGCACCGTGCTCCGCGACTTCTCGGACGAGCTGTCCGCGGTGGTCGCGTTGAGCTTCTTCATCCCGCTGCTCATCGGGACCGGCGGCAACGTGGGCAGTCAGACGGTGACGTTGATCGTGCGCGCGATGGCGCTCGACGAGCTCTCGCTCCGTGATGTCGCCTGGATCGCGTTCAAGGAGTTCCGTGTCGGCCTGCTGCTCGGCGCCGTCATGGCAGTGGTCGCGTTCGCGCGAGCGCAGCTACTCGGCGTCGGCATCGATGTCGGGCTCGTCGTCGCCACGACGATCCTCGCGATCTGCCTCTGGTCCGCGACGGTCGCCGCGATCCTGCCGCTGACGCTGCGCCGGCTGAGGATCGATCCGGCGGTCGTGTCGGCGCCGCTGATCACGACGCTGGTCGACGGGACCGGCCTCGTGATCTATTTCACGATCGCCCGCATCCTGCTCCATCTGTGATCCACGGCGAGCGCGCGGCCTCGGCCGGGCTCGTCATCGGTGACTGAGGGCGGCGGCGCCGGCGCTGGCCACGACGACCATCGCGATCGCGACGAGCTCGCGTAGGCGGAGCTCCTGGCCGAGCGCGATGAACCCGACGAGCGCCGCGACCGCCGGGTCGATCGACATCAGCACACCGAAGACCGACTCAGGGATGCGCCGCAACGCCTCGAGCTCGAGCGAGTACGGCAGCACGGACGAGGCAAGCGCGACGATCAGCGCCGTGCCCAGCAACTGGGGTTGCGCGAATGCGCCGCCCCCTTGGAGGACACCGGCCGGAAGCACGATCAACGCCCCCACGGCCATCGCGAGCGCGAGCCCTGAGCCGCCCGCGAACGCCGCGCCGGTCCGCTTGTTGAGGTAGATGTAGGCCATCCAGCACACGGCGGCTGCGAGCGCGAAGGCCACACCGACCGGGTCGACCGCTTCGCCCCCCGGGCCGACCAGCAGTACGATGCCGGCCGCAGCGAGCACCACCCATAGCAGATCCAGCGGCCGCCGCGAGCCGATGACGGCGACGAGCAGCGGCCCGGCGAACTCGATGGTGACGGCGATCGCCAGCGGGATCCGCGAGATCGCCTCGTAGAACGACCAGTTCATGAGCCCGAGCGATACGCCGAACGCGACCGGGAGCCGGAGGTCGCCGGCGAGCCTGGGACGCCAGATCGCCCAGAGGACGATGGCGGCGAATGTCAGGCGCAGGAATGCCGCTCCTGCGGGACCCAGCTCGTCGAACAGCGTGATCGCGAACGCCGCACCGATCTGCGGCGAGGTGCAGGCGATGAGCACGAGGCCCACGGCCGTCGCGCGATCGCGGGTCGCGGTCGATTCTGAGCCGGCGGTCGTGCGCGACATGCGCATATCGTCGCCCGGCGAACCTGCCGGGGCATGGCAGGAATGGCGCGCCGCGCGGACGGCGCCTGGTGGGAGCACGGCGACGGTGCCACCCGCACCTGACTTCACCTGTACGGTATCGCGCACCCTGGGCCTTGCGGCAAGCCGGGGGGCGTGCGGTAGAGTCCCCGGCCTTGCGACAGAATCGACGGATCTGGGGGTGACGACGTGCGTGTCCTGTTGACCGCGTGGGGCTCACGAGGTGACCTCGAGCCACTCGCCGCCCTCGCCCTGCGCCTGCGCGGACTCGGCGCGGAGGTTCGAGTCTGCGCGCCACCTGACGAGGAATTCGCGGCGCTCTTCGCGCGCGCCGGTGTGGCGGTCATCCCGCTCGGCCCCTCGACGCGATCGATAGCGGCTGGGCTGAAGGCGCCGTCCCCGGACGCTGCGTTCCAGCTCGCCGCGGACCTCGTGGCCGCCAGGTTCGACACGCTTCCGGCGGCTGCGGAGGGGTGTGATGCCCTGCTCGCGACGGGTCTCATGCCTGCCGGAGGGCGCTCCGTCGCCGAGAAGCTGGGGATCGCCTATGTCCTGGCGACGTTCCACATCTTCGGGCTGCCATCGCGCCATTTCGCACCTGCCGCGCGTCCGGGCAAGCAGTCGCCACACGACGAGACCGACAACCGCGTCCTCTGGCGCCAGGACGCGGAGCGCGTCAACGCGCTGTATCTCGAGCCGCTGAACAAAGGGCGTGCTGCGATCGGTCTGGCACCGGTCGCTGACGTCCGTGAGCACGTCATCACGAACCAGCCCTGGTTGGCGGCTGATCCCGTCCTCGCCCCATGGAAGGATCTGACCGACCTCGACATCGTCCAGACCGGTGCGTGGATCCTGCCCGACGATCGCCCGCTCCCGACCGAGCTCCAGGCGTTCCTCGACGCGGGGGAACCGCCGGTGTACGTCGGGTTCGGGAGCATGGCGATGCGGACCTCGACCGACCTCGGCCGAGTGGTGATCGAGGCTACCCGCGCACAGGGCCGGCGCGCCGTCCTCGGCCGAGGCTGGGCGGACCTCGCTTCGATCGACGACCTGGATGACTGCCTCGTCGTCGGCGACGTGAACCACCAGGCCCTGTTCCCGCGCGTCTCCGCGGTCGTGCATCACGGCGGCGCCGGCACCACGACGACAGCCGCGCTTGCCGGGACACCGCAAGTGATCGTGCCCCAGATCGTCGACCAGCCGCACTGGGCGCGCCGGGTGGTCGAGCTCGGGATCGGTGCGGCCCACGACGGCCCCACTCCGACATCTGCATCCCTTGCCGCCGCGCTCGGGACGGCCCTCGCGCCCGAGACCCGGGAACGCGCGGCCGCCGTGGCGACCCAGGTCCGCACCGATGGAGCCATGGTCGCTGCACGACGCCTGCTCGACCCTCGATGAACGTCGGCCCGTTGCCCGGGACGCGTCGTCCGGGGTGACGAGTCAGCGACTGCCCAGCGCTGGTCCGGGCGCGTGCTCCGGAGGAACATAGGTGAACGAAGCCAGGTCCCAGCCGGCAAGGTCCCCGGCGGCCCGATACGCGGCGTCCATGAAGCGTCGGATCACGTCGCCGGGGTCGGGCTGCTCGCGGACGGCCTCGTACGGCAGGACCCATTCACCCATGGTCGCTGCCCATGCAGCCGACGGGGCCTCGAACGCGTACTCCGGGCAACCCGGCGGCTCAGGCACGACATAGGCGTAGAACATCGGCGCGTGTCCCTCATCGCCCATCCAGAAGCCGACCGACAGGTGCTCGGCGTCGAGGTCGTGCCGCAGCAGGTAGTTCGAACCCGGACGGGGGTCGGCACGGCGGCCGTTGTATAGCGATACGGTCAGGTCGAAGCCGCCCCACCAGAAGTCGACTTCGCTCCGGCCGAAGAACGGCGACCGCCACGTCTCGAACATGAAATAGATGTCTGAGAGCAGGGCGAGCCAAGCCGCGGCGAGGGCTGGATCGAGGTCGCGGGGTCGGTCGTCTAGCGAGAACGGCGTCACATCCGCTCGTTCCTGCGGCTTGTCCCACAGATGGACGGGGACACCGAGATCCTCGAGTACCTTCGTGAATCCGCTCCAGATCTCAGCGACCGGCCGCGCGGGGACCAGGTTCACCGTCTCGATCCGTCCTCCCGAGGCCGATACCGCGACGACGCCGTCGACCAGGTCCAACGACGCTTCGACCGCGCCGGTCGGGATGGGGAGGAGCCCCGTCGTGAGCCCGCGCGGCGTGAGGGCGAGGGACGCATGAGACCATTCCGGCAGAGGCGATGCGAGCGCGAGGCGCAGCTTGCCGAGCATCTGGCTGGTGAGGTGAAGGTAGTCCCTGGTCGCCGGCCACCGGCCGTCGACGGGGAACCGTGGCCAGGTCTGCACCGGACGGGACTCAGGCTGGGGCGCTCGCGGCGGTGCGCGACGGTTCGTATTCGGACGCGAAGAGGTAGCTGACGGCCAGGCTGCGATAGGGTCGCCAGCGATCTGCGAGCTCAAGCATCTCGTCGTCCGTGGGAAGGTGGTCGAACCCGTACGTGCGCTGGACAGCTCGTCGAAGCGCGAGATCCCCGGTCAGGAGGACGTCCGGGCGGTCGAGTCCGATGATCAGGAACCCGCGAGCGGTCCACGGCCCGATACCCGGGATCTCCGTGAGCGCCCCCTCGACCTCCGCGTCCGACATCCTCGCCAACGCATCGTCGCTCAATCGCCCATCGACGAAGCGTTCGGCCACGGCTCGAAGGGTCGCGGCCTTGCGGTTCGACATCCCGCTGGCCCGAAGCACGCCTGGGTCGGCTGCGAGCAACGCCTCCGGGGACGGGATCCGTCCGCCGAACGCTCGCTCGAGTCGGGCGAGGATCGTCCTGGTCGCCGCGACCGACAGCTGCTGTCCGAGCACCTGGAAGACCAGCGTGCCGAACGCGTCGAGGCGAGGCAGCTCGGCGGTCCACGCACGCGGACGGAAGTCCGGTCGTGCATCGATCAGCCTGGCCAGCGTGGGGTCGGCCGTGCGGAGGAACTCGCGACCGACCGGGTCGGCGAAGGCGGCAGCGTCGTCCGCACCGCCCTCGCTCGAAGGCTGCTCGATCGGATCCATGCGTTCCTTCGTCATCGCCACGACCTCGGTCCGCCCGGATTCTCGCACGCCCGCTATGGATGGACCTGCGAGCCGTAGCCCAGGTCGAGCCGGATCGACTCCATGAGCCAGAACGCGACATCCTCTGTGAAGACGTCTGCCGCGCCGAGCACGCCGGTGTACTTCTCGATGACCGGTTGCGCGGCGAGGTGGCTCACGGTGTCGAGGTAGCCCTTGACGCCGGCCCAGACGTTGGCACCGTACTTGACGAAGATCGGTGTGGGGTCATACGTCGCCCACACGTTTCGGATGCTCTCGTCGAGATCGGCCATGTACTGCTGGTGGACGGCCACGTCGTCACGGGTGGCGAGCCGACCGAGGTGCCCGGTGATGAGCGTCTTCCACGGGTATGTCAGCGCGATGCCCGGCGCGTCCACGTAGCCGCGGATGTCCTGGGACAGGTTCACGACGTACACCGGCACCCAGCCGGCGTTGACGATGTCGACGAGCATCAGCGCGTCGTGCTCGGGGAAGTGGATGAAGATGTTGTCAGGCGTGTGATTTGGGCCGTGCCAGGCGAGCTCGATGCGCTCGCCACCGATCTCGAGCGTGCGCTTGTCGCTGAACGCCTCGTCGATCGCCGGTCGAGCCGGATCGTCGTCGCGCAGCAGCAGGCGCTTGGTCTCATCGTGGCCGATCCGCACGACATCCTTGCCGAACAGCGAGGAGGCGCCCACGTGGTCCGTGTGGTGGTGCGAGTGCACGAGGTAGCGGACCTGGTTGCTGACGCCGTTCGCCGATGCGATCTCGTCGATCGCGCGCTGAAGGTTGTGGCCGATCGTCGGGGGCGCATCGAAAAGGACGACGCCGTCCGAGGTCGTGAGGAACGCGGCCTTGTAGACGCCGTCGGTCACCCAATAGAGGTTCCGTTCGACGCGCCCGACGTAGTAGCCCTGCTCGTTGAGCGCCGGGCCGAACGCCGACTCGGGAACGGGGGCATAGTCGGGAAGAACGGGTGTCTGGGTCGTCGTTCCGGTCATTCGTCACTCCTTGGTCATGGTTGGATGAACGCCAACGGAGCGTGGTTTCGACCGCCGGCGTTCGCATCCCGGATGTCCGTAGTCCCCGACCCGAGTAACGTCGGTCTTGGCACCCCATGGGACGACAGATGAGCGCCGCACCGCCCCCGCCCGGTCCCGCGACGAGCTTGGCCATCGAACGGCTTGTCGGGCGTCAGCGCGAACGCGAGGCGATCGACCGACTGATGAGCGCGGCACAAGAGGGATATGGCGGCGTCCTGGTCGTCCATGGCGATCCAGGGATCGGCAAGTCGTCGTTGCTCGAGTACGCGATCGCGCAGGCCTCTTCGTTCCGCGTCGCTCGCGCGGTCGGTGTCGAGGGCGAGATGGAGCTGCCGTTCGCCGCGCTCCAGCAGCTTTGCACCCCGGACTTCGAGTTCCTGGAGGGGCTACCTGATCCCCAACGAGAGGCGGTAGAGATCGCCTTCGGGCGCCGCGGTGGGCCAGCGCCCAACCCGTATCTCGTCGGGCTCGCCATCCTGAGTCTGTTGTCCGACGCTGCCGAGCAACAGCCGCTGTTGTGCGTCGTCGATGACGCGCACTGGCTCGATCGAGGGTCCGAGCAGGTCCTGACCTTCGTGGCGCGACGACTCCTGGCGGATCGCATCGCCCTTCTCTTCGCGACTCGCGAGGTAGGCCGGGCGCTGGAAAGGCTGCCGGAGCTACACGTCGGACCGCTCGGCCACCGTGACGCCCGGGCGCTCTTGGGCTCGGCGTTGGCGGGCCCACTCGACGAGGACGTCTTCGAACGACTCATCGCCGAAGCCCATGGGAACCCACTGGCACTCCTGGAGTTGCCGCGTGAGCGGACGCTGACGCAGCTTGCGGGAGGTTTCGAGTCGGCCCCGTCAGGGCACGCCTCGGAGCAGGTCACCGAGAGTTTCATGCGGCGCATACGGACGCTTCCGGCCGATGCCCAGCAGCTGCTGCTCGTTGCCGCCGCCGACCAGACTGGCGATGTCGCGCTCGTGTGGCGAGCTGCCGAGCGGCTCGGGCTTGGTGAGGCGGCAGTCCAGGGCTTAGCGGCTGAAGGCATCCTGACCCTCGGTCCGCGCGTCGTCTTCCGGCATCCGTTGGTCCGCTCGGCGGTGTACCAGGCGGCGGACATCGAGGCACGAAGGGGCGTTCACCTCGCGCTCGCCGAAGCGACAGATCCGGAGATCGACCCCGATCGTCGCGCCTGGCATCTGGCAGAGGCCGCCGTGGCTCCGAACGAGGAGGTCGCGGCGGTGCTGGAGCTCTCTGCGGAGCGCGCGCGGACGCGCGGAGGCTTCGCGGCGTCTGCGGCCTTCCTTGAACGCTCGTCGATGTTGACCGTCGATCCCCGGCGCCGGGGGCGTCGCGCGCTGGCGGCGGCACGGGACCGGCAACGATCGGGTGCGTTCGACGAGGCCTTGGGTCTGCTGGCGCGCGCGCAGGCCGGCCCTCTCGATGCCATGGAAGACGCGGAGGCCGACGTCCTGCGGGCACGGATCGCGGCGGCGACCCGCGGAAGCGACGCACCCGCCCTCCTGCTTGCCGCTGCGCGACGGGTCGAGCCCCTGGACATCGCCCTCGCCCGCCACGTCTACCTCGATGCTTTGGCAGCCGCCCTCTTCGCCGGTCGTCTTGCCGGCGCGGCCGACGTCCACCAGGTCGCGACCGCGGCCCGAGCCGCAGCACCTGCCGAGCCGCCCCGCGCCGAGGATCTGTTGCTCGACGGGCTGGCGTCGCTGATCGTCGAGGGCAGCGCGGTTGGCACCCCCCTCCTGCGCGAGGCGATCGGGGCGTTCGGCAGTGCGCAGATCGACACGGACGAAGTCCGCCGGTGGCTCTGGCTGGCAGGGCGGACCGCGGCGTTCATCTGGGACTACGAGAGCTGGGACTCCCTGACGAGACGACAGATCCGATCCGCCCGCGCCGATGGCGCCCTCGCCGAGCTGCCTCTCGCACTATCGACCCGCGTCGGCGTCCATATCTTCGCTGGAGAGATGCCGCTGGCGGCATCACTGGTCGCCGAATTGGACGAGCTCGCGGAGGCGACCGATGCGCGGATCGTCCCGATCTACGGTGCGCTGTCGCTGGCGGCGTTCAGCGGTCGGGACCAGGAGCTGGCGGGTCTGCTTGCAACCAGCCGCAAGGATCTCACCACCCGCGGCGAGGGCATGGGCATGACGCTGTCGTACTGGGTTTCGGCGGCGCTGCACAACGGCCAGGCGCGATACGACGAGGCGTACCTCGCCGCGGAGAAGGCCACCGAGAACGGGCGCGAGCTGTTCTTCTCCACGTTCGCGACGGTCGAGCTGATCGAGGCCGCGAGCCGGACCGACCGCCGGAACGAGGCCGTGACGGCGATCGACGTGCTCAGGGAATCGACGAGCGCAAGCGGCACCCCGTGGGCATCAGGCGTCGAAGCGCGGTCGCGGGCGCTCCTGGCATCCGACGATGCCGCGGAGCCGCTCTACCGTGAGGCGATCGAACGCCTCGAGCCCACCCGCGTGAGGCTCGACCTGGCGCGAGCGCGCCTTGTGTACGGGGAGTGGCTGCGGCGCCAGCGGCGTCGGACGGAGGCACGGGCCGAGCTTCGCCAGGCCTATGAGTTGTTCACGGACTTCCGCATGGACGGGTTCGCGGAGCGAGCCCGTGTCGAACTGGAGGCTACCGGTGAGCATGCCCGCAAGCGGACCGTCGACACGCTCGATCAGCTCACGCCACAGGAGGCGCAGATCTCCCGACTGGCCGGGCAGGGTCACACCAACCGTGAGATCGCCGCGCAGCTGTTCATCAGTCCGAGTACCGTCGAATACCACCTCCGCAAGGCGTTCCGCAAGCTGGACGTGACCTCTCGCGTCCAGCTTGCGAACCGGTTCCGCTGAGCGAGGGCGCGGAGCTCAGCGCCTGATCACCAGGCCCAGGGCAGCTTCACCCCACCGGCCTGGGTGAGGATCGCGGCGAAGTCCTCGAAGGCCCACTGCTCGCTGATCTTCCCTTCGTCGTTGACGCGATAGATGTCGACGGCATCCCACTGGATGGGGTTGCCAGTCGCCGGCATGCCGAGCAGTTCGCCCGTGTGGCGGGCCTTGACGACCTGGCGCAAGGCCACGAGATCGTCGCTGGCGATCACGTCCTGGACCTCGGCCTGGATGTCGGAGAGCGCGCCGATCAGCGATGCGAGGACCGGCACGACGGCATCGATGCCGCTGAGCGTCCCTACCGTGAGGGCATGGAAGGTGATGTCTTCTGTGAAGTACTTGCGGGCAAGCTCGGGATCGCGCCCATTGAAGACACGAGCGACGTACTCTCGGGCAACAGCCACACGCCGTTCGGTGGTGATGGTTTCGAGCATCGGGGATCTCCTGGCTGATGTGGATCGGGTCGAGCGCCACGATGCCCGCCAGGCCGATGCGTTCGCATCCCTGAACCCCTTAGTCCGCTACTCGATCGCTGCGCCGGTCGGGCTCCGCGTAGGCTTGGATCGTGCTTGCCCCGACCGGTCTCATCGAGATCATCGGCGTGCCATTCAACTCTGATGGCACGAACGACGGGGTCGCTCGCGCGCCGACCGCCCTGCGTCACGCGGGACTCGTCGACGCCTTGACGCGCACCGGACTCGCGGTGAGCGACACCGGCGACCTGGTCCTGCCGCAGCCGACGCCGGAGCGGGATCCCGACTCTCACATCATCTCCCCCGCAAGGCTGCTGGCGATGATCGAAGGGGTGCGCGGCGCCGTCGCCGAGAGTCTCGAACGGGGAGCTTTTCCGCTCGTTCTCGGTGGGGATTGCCCTGTCCTGCTCGGATGCCTTGGCGCAATCGCGGCCGCCGGTGAGATCCCGCGCGTGCTCTTCGTCGATGGGCACGAAGACGCCTGGCCGCCGGCGAGCTCGACGACGGGTGAGGCGGCCGACATGGAGCTCGGCTGGCTGATCGGCAGGGATACGGCGGGTCTCGCGGGCGAACTGCGACGTGCCATCCCGGTCGTCCAGCCAAACGACGCGATCATCCTGGGCGCACGCGACGAGGCTGAGCTGGCCGCCGCGGGGGTGGTGTCGCTCGAGGGTGTCGTGCGGGTCGTCCGGCCTGAGGCGATCTCGCACGACCCGGATGCGGTGGCACGCGACGTTTCGATCGCCCTCCGCCGCCGTGGGCCGTTCTGGCTACACATCGATCTCGATGTCCTCGCCACAGACAGCCTCCGAGCGATCGACTACCCGCAGGCAGGCGGGCTCGACTGGGTGACACTGACCTCGCTGACTCGCCGGGTCCTGATGAGCCGAAGCGTGTTGGGCTGGGACGTCACGATCTACAACCCTGACCTCGATCCCGGCGGAGGCGGTGCCGAGCGGATCGTGCGGTACCTGGCGGCGGTCCAGGAAGCGCGCGATACAGCGTCGCCGTTCGATCCTTCGCGTGAGCTAGCGCTCGAAAGCGACCTCACCGGCCTCGAGGACGACGCGCGGGCGAGCGGTCGATAGGGCCCCGCCCGGGATCGTCGGCTCGTCGATCGCGGCGGCGGGCACGACCATGAGGTCCGCCCAGTAGCCGGAAGTCAGCCCTCCGCGGTCATCCTCGCCGGCGGCGAGCGCCGGATGCAGACAGTGGGCTCGGATCGCCATCTCGAGCGTGACGGCCTCCTGCGCCCCGAAGACGTCGCCCGTCGGCCAGGTCGGATCCGAGCGCGTCACTGCGATCGCCAGGCCGGGCCACGGGTCGACGTCCTCGTACGGCGCATCGGCGCCGAAGGCGAGCAACCCGCCCCGTCGCGCGACGGATCGCCAGGGGTAGCCGATCCGTTCCGCCCGGTCGCCGAGTCCGGCTCGTGCCCACCGGGCATCGCCGCGGAGATGGATCGGCTGGACGGAGGCGACGACACCGAGCGCATGGAAGCGTTCGACATCCGATGGGTCGACGAACTGGAGATGCTCGATACGGTTCGGCACCTTCCGTCGCTCGTGATCCGGCCCCTCGTCAGGAGCGCGGCGAGGAGGTCAGCGGTGTCATCCGTCAGCCGCCTGCCATTCGGATAGCCGGGCGGTTTAGCAAGGTCGTACTCGAGCACGTCGGGGAGGAACCCGAGCGCGAGCTCGTGGGCCTCCGCGTCGGGATAACCCAGCGACTGGAGGAAGGCGACGAACTTGTCGCCGAACAACGCACGTTGATTCGCGGGAGACGTCTCGTCGTACGCGAGCAGATCAGCTTCGCGTCGGTTGAAGGCTTGGTTGATCCCGGGCCGCCCCGCGGTATCGACCTGGGTGAGTTTGTCGCCCACCACCGTCATCGTTCGAGCCCAAAGGCGGATCGGCGACCGCCCAAGCGCCGCGTTCGGGACCTCGAGCACGATGCCAAAGACATTCCGTCTCGAGACCGGATCGTCGCCGGTCCATCGGAAGTTGTTCTGGAAGCCTTTGATGTCCTTGAAGTGCGGGTCGCTCCGCAGGCCCGCGAAGAACCGGTAGCCGTTCGACGCCACGGGTTCGGACGAGCCGTCCATCCACACGTGCGCATCGGTAATGACCGTCTCACCAATCGCACCGGTCCCCCGTGCCGCGGCCCCCGTTGCTCGGTGGACGGTCGCCGTCCCTTGGCCGTCGGGCGAAGCGGCGAACAGGACATGAAATGCCACGTCCGCCTCGAGATCGCCGTCGGTGTCGATCTTGAGCTCGTAGCTCGCGGCCGGATCGAAGCTGACTTCGAGGGCCGAGGCGTCCGGATTGATGTCGAGGATCATGACCGAGCGGTCGCCGCCCGACGGCGAGCGGAAGATGTAGAGGTCGCAGATGTCTGTCCGCGAGTCCTCGGTGTCGAAGTGATCAGACAAGGCACCCTCCCGAATGTCAGTGAGGGCCACGATCTCGGGACGAGGATGATGTTCCCGCGCCGTGCCTGGCGGAGTCAATTCATCTCGGCGACAGGCACCACGCTGACCCCTGTGGGCAGGCAGAGGGTGGCTCCGACCAAGGCTCTGCGCGTGGTCAGATCGAGGCGCGCCAGGCGAGGTACCCGACCGAGGCGACCTCGAGCCAGGCGCGGGCGCTCGCCCGGATCGTCCTTGATCGCCGCCTGACGCGACCGCAGCTGGTACGACCGGGAGGCCTGGCGCTCGTACCAGCTGCGAGATGGATTGCAGTCGGTCGGCCGGCAGGGCACGCTAGCGCGGCATGGAGCCATCGGAGGAGATTCGCCGGGTCATCGAGCGATGGACGATCGCGACGACTCGGGGCGACGATGACCCCCTCGGGCGACTCTCGACGCATCCAGGCACGCTGATGATCGGCACGGACCCGGCCGAATGGTGGCTTGGCAGGGCCGCGCATCTGATCTGGGCTCGCCAGATCCGTGAGGTCGGTCCCTTTCCGGTCCGGGCGACAGAGATCGACGCCTGGGAAGAGGGGACGGTCGGCTGGGCAGCCGTGAAGGAGTCGATCGACTGGGAAGGTCGAACGCTGGAGTCGCGCGCGACGTACGTGCTTCACCTGGAACGCGACGAATGGAAGATCGTGCAGGTCCACTGGTCGTTCCCGGCCGCGAACACGGAGATCTTCGGCCGGGCGCTCACGGTTACGCTCGACGAGCTCGAGGAGACCGTCTTACGAGAGCAGCCCGACCTCACCGCCTCGCGCGCTCTCGATGGCACGGTTACGATCGTATTCACCGACATCGTCGACTCGACGCCCACGCTGGCGCGGCTCGGTGACGCGGCCTGGGTGGCGATCGTCCAACGCCACAACCAGCTGATCAGGGAAATCACCGCCGCCCATGACGGCGCCGTCGTCGAGACGCAGGGCGACGGATCGATGCTCGCCTTCGCGAGCGCGCGCCGCGCGGTTGGCTGCGCGAAGGCCATCCAGCAGGAGATCGCGCGAGCCTTCGCCGATCACTCGCCGCCGATCCGCGTGCGGATCGGGCTCCACACCGGGGATGCCATCAAGGACGCCGAGCATTTCTACGGGACCACGGTGCACTACGCCGCGCGGGTCGCGAGCCATGCCGTTGGCGGGGAGGTTCTCGCGTCCAGTGCTGTCCACGAGCTCCTGCAGAGCAGTGCCGAGTTCACGTTCCTGCCCGGCCGGGACGTCGAGCTGAAGGGGATCCCGGGACAGCATCGGCTGTACGCGCTGGCATCGCGCTGAGCGCGGCGGGCAGCGCTGGGCGCGCTGATCGGACCGGCCACCGCCGCTATAGGCCGAGGACGTTGACGAACTTCCCGTGGCGACATAGGGCGTCGCGTTGAAGCCGAGCCCGTCGAGCCGCCACCCGTGCGCCTCGCATCGGGGAGCGTGTCACAGAGTCGACGGCCGATGCGTGGATCGCCGCCTGGGACGCGCAAGCCGCCCGGGACGGCCTCGAGCGCGGCGCGGCGTACTGGGATGCCGGGTGGTCCTGGACGCGGAGCAGCGACGTAGCCGGGTGCGGCCTTAGGCGCTTGGAAAATGCAGAGGCCGGATGCCTGCCCGGCCCCCGCTCGTTCTCGCGGAAATCAACCGTCTAGCAGACGATGTCGCCGGTGTCGCCGTCGATTGACTGGCGCCACACACCGCAAGGTCCACCGGCGAACGTCGCACTGAACGTGAGGAACTGGAGGGAGTCGAAGCTGGAAAAGTAGTTCCTCGCGTTGTACGCAGGCCCGAGGCATGTGCCGTCCTGCTGGCACTGCAGATCGAAGTCACCGGCGAAGCCCTTCGTGGCGACCGTGGGCGCGAAGGTCCCATGGATCACGATGACGAGCTCGCCGTACCACCGGCCGGTCACGCCGCCGCGGACCGTGCCGGTCGCCTCCGGGCTCACGCCTGCGAACGTGCTGAACGTGCCGGTGTCCTGGCGCTTGAAGCAGTAGGTGTTCGTCCCGGTCTGCCAGATCTGGATCGACTCGCGAGCCGCGTCGAGCGCCCACACATGACCGTCTGCCCCGAAATCGGCGCTGTTGCGGTACGTGCCGTACGCGTTCACGACCAAGGAGCCGCCTCCGGGACATGCCTCCCCGGCGGCTGACGCTGCGGTCTGGGGCACGCTCGCCCCCAGGGCCGCAGCCGGTACAACGACGGTCGCCATCGTCATGGCCCCGCCAAGCAGCCCGCTGAGGAAGAGTCGACGGCCGTACTTCACATCAGGCCCCTTCTGTCGTCGGGACGCGCGTCACCGATCGGCCACGAACTGTATGACCCCTCTGTCACGCAGATGTCTCGACCGTAGGCGTCGTGCGCCGGTTTCGCTAGTAAGTGCGCGAAGGGATAGCGAGGGCCCCGGGCTTTCGTACGCAACCGTGGGGAGACCTTGGGAGAGATCCTGCCCGGCCGTCCGGAGCCCTCGCTGCCGAGTACAACGGACCACTTGCGATCTCGTTAGCGCGGCGTGGTGCCTATGGGCCCCATATCCGACGGTCGTTACGGGGCTGAAAGTCAGAGCCAGGCCGCATGCGGACCACGCTTCGCCCGGCCGCGGCTACGGTCAATGCGTAGGCGATGCTGTCGTCGTGTACTGACTGGGGGGACGGGGCGGCGGCGTCGACCACCGGCTGCGCCACGCCGGAGGCGCACGCCTCGGCACCCGATCCGTGGCGATCATCGATCGGGCATCCGTCTGAGGCGTCCCAGCAGCCAGGAGGACGCCATGAACTGGGATGAGGTATAAGGCAACTGGAAGCAGTTGAAGGGTGCCGTCCGCGAGAAGTGGGGCGACCTGACGGATGACGATCTCGATCGCATCGCCGGTAACCGAGACCAGTTCGTCGGCCGTCTCCAGGAGCGGTACGGCATGACACGAGAGGGCGCCCAACGCAACGTCGACGACTTCGTGCGTGACGCTCAGTACGACAAGGTTGCGTACTGAGCGCCGGCAGCGAAAGTGGGCTACCTCACGCGGCGGTTCAGCCGGCTGGTTGACGGCTCACGGCGGCTCGGATGGCCGTCAGGAGGGCCGACAGGTCGCTTTCGCTCGTTCGCGGATTGATGATCGTCGTCCGTAGGTAGGTCCGGTCCCGCAGGCGGGTCTTGACCAAGTAGAACGCGCCCGAGTGAACCAGTTCCTCGCGAATCCGGAGTTGCAGCCCGTCGAGGTCGTCGACGCCCGCCTGGATCACCCGGAAGCAGACGATGTTCGCCTGCGGTTGCGTTGCCAGCTCGAAGTCCGGTGCGGCGTCAATCTTGCGGGCGAACCATCGGGCCAAGTCGAACATGCGGCCCAGGTAGTCGGCGAAGAACGCCTGGCCGTGCTCGGCGAGGGACGCATACAGCTCGAGGGCCATCATCCGCTTGCTGCACTCGAGCGTCCGTAGGCCCGAGTCCCACCAGGCGAACTCGCCCTCCTCCGCATGAAAGCCGACGTAACTCTGTTCCTGGTGGAAGGTCCGGTCTGCTACGCCGCGGCGGCGGTATAGGACCGCCGTGAGGAGTGCCGGCTGGAGCAGCATCTTGTGCGCGTCGATGACGACGGAATCCGCGCGCTCGATGCCGGCCACGAGGTAGCGGTAGGCGGGCGCGAGGGCCGCGATCGCGCCATGAGCGCCGTCGACATGGAACCAGAGGTCGTGCTCGGCCGCGTAGTCGGCGATCGCCTCGAGCGGATCGAAGGCGCCGGTCGCCGTCGACGATGCGCTGCCGATGACCGCGAACACGCGACGGCCGCTGTCTTCGGCCCGTCGGTGAGCGTCCGCGAGTCCGGCCGGGTCGAGGCGGAAGTCGTCGTCAACCGGGACAGGAATAACGCCACCGGCGCCGAGGCCGAGGATCCGCGCGGCGCGGTCGTTCGAGTAGTGGGCCTGCTCGGAGACGAGGATCGCGAGCGGCTGTGCACCCGCAAGCCCGTCGTTCCAGGGATCCGCGCCGCTCGCCGATTGGCGCGCGGCCGCGAGCGCCGTCAGGTTGCCAGCCGACCCACCCGAGGTGAAGAGGCCCTCGACATCCGGACCGAAGCCCAGCGTCGTGCCCAGCCACTCCAAGAGCCGCTTCTCCATGGCGTTGGAGACCGGGCCCATCTCGTACTCGGCGGTGCCGTTGTTGAGCATGGCCGAGACGAGCTCTGCCAGGACAGCGGTGCCGATCGGGGCGCTGACCTGGTGACCCACATAGCGCGGGTGATGGAGGTGGTGCGAGTCGGAAAGAACCGTCGGTAGCAGCTCCGCGAACGACACGAGTGGGCTCGCGTCTCCCGGCGTCGCCCAGCGCTCGAGCATCACGCGAGGCGGCGCATGGGGGAGTACTGGACCCGCGCCGCGGCCCGTTCCGGTGAGGTAATCAGCGAGCTGGTCGATGACGGCGTGGCCCGCCGCCCGAAATCCTTCCGGATCGTACGGATCGGTCATGGCACATCCTCCTCGACCCTGGTTCGGTTCGGAGGATTCTAGGTCGTGAGTGGCCGCCCAGGGGTGCCGGATCCTGGCATGAGCCGTCGCGTTCGCATGCCCACCGGGTGCCAATCGGGAGGGCCGTGGCTCAGTATCCCGGGTCGCCATTTGCGTATCGCTCCGATCGGCACCGCACCGCCGACGGATACGACGACCGCCGGTCCCGGAGTAGGAACGTCCTCCCCGCTCGGTTACATGGTCGCGCTGGTCGCTGGGCTATGGACCCTCGCCCTCGGATCGCTCGCGGGGCATAGACGATCGCGACACCGTGCCTCGTAAGCCGGGGGTCCTGTTTGGTACCGGAGCCGAGATTCGAACTCGAACGGCCTTTGCGGCCCGCGGAGTTTAAGTCCGGCCAGTAGCGTCCGCCGAGGTCCACGGGTGGTCGCTTCGTGCTTCGAACCGACGGACCCGGCCGCTCAACGTCCATGACGGAGCGTGCGTGAAGATGCCACTTAGGATGCCATTGGAACCCCGGTCGGCCCGGATCGACCCACGGCTAGGTGTGACAAGCCGGGCCGAAGGTCCCGGCACCGGTGCTGGGGTCGTGACAGCGTACCTGTCGTCCATTACGTCCCGCCTATCAGGGAGATGCAGGTGGCGCGTACCGCGGCGAAGCCGGGGACGCGATGACCTACGCGAGTGCGAGTCTGCGTCCGATCACCACGAGCGCTTGGGCGACGGCCTCGTAATCGGAAGCAGGGACCATGACGACCTGCGGCATATCCTCCGGCTGCATCGGAAAGATGACGAGAGTCGCTCCACGGCCGCGCTCGATGTCAAACTCGATCCGGAGCAGATTTTCGATCGGCACATCGAGTGCGAGATTGTCCTGAGACGCGATCGCGAGCCGCTTGTCCGTCAGGATGACGACGCTGTCGCCTGCGCTTACCCGGACACGGATTTCCTCGTCAGGCTCGAGGGCCGGCAAGGCGGGATGATCTTTCAACCGGGCCACCTTACTGGACCGGGATGATCCCCGTCGGCACAGATCCTCACGGTCGGTCGACGCCGCGTATCGCCGCGGTGGGAGGCTCAGGCGGCCCAGAACGGGCTCGAGCGCGGCGCGGCGTATTGGGATGCCGGTTGGGCGTAGATCGAGGAGCAGCGCCGCGGCCGGGTGCGGCCCTAAGACTCGCTAGCGCCGACTAGCAGCCGTATTGGATGCCCAGGGATAGGATGGCGTCGGCGATCTTGTCGGCTTCCGAGTCGATCACTTCCATGCCACCCTCCAGCACGATCTGGCGTGAGGCCTCACTCGTCTGGAGCCAATAGCGATCGTCGGGAGTCGACTCGCCATGCGCCGGGCTGATCAGGATCAGTGGCACCTCTAGGTGGACCGGCTCCTTGCCGAAACGGTTCTCGAAGCCGGTTAGCGCGTTGACGTGCTCCACATTCCCAGGGTAGTCCCAGACACCTTCCGGAAACTGCTGTTTCGTCATCGTGGCGCTCGGCGCAGGACTGTCGAAGACGACGACGCCTGCGACATCCTTCGCATACTTCGACGCGTAGAACGTAACCACCATGCCACCGAAGGACCGCCCGAAGAGGATGAACGCACGGCAGATGCCAGCCGCTCGCGTGAGGGCGTGGAAATCGGCCGCGAGGTCTTCGGCTTCCCTCGGCCGATTCGGCGCCGGATCGCTTGGTGGCTGCCCGGCGCGGTTATAGAGGCACACCCTTCGTTCCTCTGCGAGTCGCCTGACGAGCGGCGAACCGGTGAACTCGTCGATCGCGCCGCCACCCGATTCGAGGAAGACGGTCGGATTGCCCGGATCCCCCTGCCCGTAGCACGTCATCGCCAGCTTCCTTCCCGGCGAGACGGTAAAGGTACCGTCCAGGCTCGGGCTGGCAAGGACATCCACGGTTGGCGATGCCACTGATGGCGACGGCGACGAGGGGGTCAGCGAGGCCGACGGGGGAGTCAGCGAGGCCGACGGGGGGGTCAGCGAGGCCGACGTCCCGGGGCTACACCCCTGGACAACGACGAACAGCACGACCGCGTAGAGCGGATTCGAAAGCCTAGACCGGCAATGTCCCGACACAGTACGCCTCGGCCATGCGCCCGAAGGCCCGAGCATTGGCTAGCCTACTCTGCTTGCGTCGAGGGACGCCGTCCGCCGGTCGTAGCGGATTGACGCGGTCGTGCAGGCCGACGTAGCCTCGGTTTTCGCCGCTGGGGGTGCGTCAGGAAGGGGAACGATGATGTCTCGCAAGAGGTTCGGCATCGTGACTGTCGGCGCGGTGCTCGCACTCGGCCTCATCACGCCGACGGTGTCGGCCGCAAGCAGTGGGAGCAACAGCGGCAGTACTCCCGACAGGGGCAACTGCTTGGGGAACTTCGTGAACCAGGGCTGGATGGGCTCCGACGTCAGCAACAATGGGCACGCAGTGATTTCCGATCTGGGTCAGTTCGTCGGCAAGGAAGAGCACGGCTGCCGGAACTAGTCACGCGCCAGGAAGGCGCCCTGCTCGTTCGTCAACAGGGCGTCTCTGATGCTTGAGGGGCCGCTCCGTCCCTCGGCGAGATCGTTTCCACGGCGATGGGACACCAGCGAAGCAGCCTCTCGGTCGGCCCCGACCCGCTGGCCGGCGGGGGGAATGCCGGGGTCGCAGGGTCGGGGACCGGCGCCGAGCCCCTCAAGACGCGCGAACGGGGCAGCACTAGGGTAGACGTGCGGGGCAAGGCACCGGAGCGACCCCCAACGGCCCTTGCGCACCGAGAAAAGAACCCCCGGGCCCAGAACAGGCGGCTGGTGCCACCCGCAGGTTGGCCATGGCACGAAGAGCATCCACAGCGGCGCAGGAGCACGCCGCCCGTCAGGCTGGCATCCTGACGATCCGGAGCGGCGAGCCGCCCGTGTATCGCGTCCTGCCGGCCGCAAGAGGCTGGTACGTCCTCGGCTATCCGTGGCTGTCTATCGCCCCCTCGTCGTCTGTATTGCGGAGCGGCGGTGCCTCGCGTCGGTCGCGAGGTGGCTGGAAGTCTCGCCCAACGCCGTTGATCCGGAGACGTAACGCGGAAGTCCGAGTATCAGGCGATGGACGACCCGAAGCGCGCACTGACAAACCGGTCGAACAAGCTCCTGGACGCGCTACGTCACCTCCGGGACACGGAGAGACGCAAGCGCGACGAGCCGATCTCAAGTCCCGAGTTCCACAAGCTCGCCGACGAGGTCGACAGGACGAGTCGTCGCATCTTTAGCCTTGCGCGCGAGCAGGAACAGCTCGGCGACGAGAGCCCACGCGGCGAGGAGACGATCAACGACATCGACCGTCGCGAGGGCGAGCCGCGCTCGAACTGACACCGAGGGACCCGCCCGGGAACGTCGACCCACCCGCGTCGATCGCGGCTTTTCAGTCATCCCTCCGTCGAGTCTCGAGGACGACCTACGCGCGCTCTACCCGGTCAGGTCGGCTTCGGGGTCGAGCTGGGCGATCAGCTCGCGTGCCTCGCGCGCCGTCAAGCCATGAGCGACTCCGGACTCGGTCAGCTCGTGGTATGCGTCGCGGAGTCGCTCACAGGCACGATCGACAGCAGCGCGCTCGGCCGTACCAGCATCGAGGGTCCCGGCAAGGCGTTCGGCGCGCCGCCACGCAGCGAGGATCTCCGCGACGAGGGTCTGCACAGCGCTCCTCTCCAGGCCCCGAGAAGGGGCGCCATCATAGGATCGGTCTCCGCTGCAGGGTTGCCCCGTCCTGCAGGGTGTTGCCTGAGGGGAAGGCAAGGCGGGACGGGGCGTGTGACCAGCCTACGCACGAACGCAAGGGCGTCCTTCGTCCGGTTGTCGATCTCCCCCATCAGGGACGGAAAATGGGACGAGGCGCTCGTCGGATGACGGCACCTCTCCGGACCGGTCGACCCGACGCGTGGACCGTATCTTCGGCCGGTGTGCGCGGTAGCTGCGACGGCCGACCGCAATCTCTCGCGCCCGTAGCACCGTCATAAACATCGCTAGCGCCGGTCGAACCGCCACGCCTCGCGCTCGTACCAGCTTCGGTCCTTGACCTTCGACCAGCCGACGCGCGTCCCGTCGCGGTAGGTCGAGGTGCGATCCTTAAGGACGATGCCCTCGAGCCGGCCGTCCGCCATGTGCTCGACGAGCGACACCGACGGCTCGACCAACGGACTGAGCTCCAGCGGCACGTCGAACGCTCGCGCGAGTAGTTCGAGCCGTTCGCGGCGCTCCTGCCAGGGCAGGCCGCGCAGGTCGGCGCCGAGCAGTACCGGCACGTCGAACACGACGAACCGCAGCGAAGGGCGGAACCGCTTCGACCCGAGCAGCGCCGACATCGTTCCCTCGAACCGGCCGGCGGTCAGCTCGCCGTCGAGGACGGTCCCTTCCCAGAGGTTCGGCAGTCGATCGGCGAGCCGTCGTAGGCCCACCTCGAACGCGTCGCCGCGCAGCCAGTCGCGCTTCTCGCCGCGCCGGTTGCGCATCTCGAGGATGCCTCCCGGCTGGTACACGACGAGGCCGCGGACGCCGTCCACCTTCGGCTCGCAGGCGAACCGCTCAGGGTCGGCGATGGCGTGTCGCAATGCGCGTGTTCCGTCGTTGGCGACCAGTTGCGGGACGACGGCAGGGATCACCTGGCTATCGTAGCCAAGACCGCCGGGGGCCAGGGGGTACTGGGATGGCGAGAACCGTCGTCGATAGCGGCAGCCCGATGTCCGGTCCGTCCGGCGGTGTCGGCTGGAATCGTCGATTGGCGATCCTCGCCGAAATACGCCGCCTCCAAGACGACCTGAACAATTCCACGGATGAAGGTGAACGCCATGTTCTGCTCGGGATCATCGAGTCCAGATGGGACGAATATCGGTGGGCCGAGCAAGCGAGTCGGGGATCTTCGCCGCCGCCGTCCGAGCGGTAGAGACCTCTCGCGCTGAAGAGTCGAAGCAAAAACTGCCCGATGGCTGTCGATCGTGACGAACTCGTCGCCATCCTGCACGAGACGCAGCGGGCGCTCGCGGTCCTGCCGATCGACCATCCCGGGCGGCATGATCTGGAGATGTCCCTTTGGGACCTTCGACTGCAGCGCTCGCGCCTCGCGAACACGAAGGTCGCGGCGTCCGGCGCTGACTTGACCGCGGCGCAGTTCGCCGTCGATCGCGTACGTCGGCTAAGCCAACTCGGCCCGCAACACGTCCAGCGCCTGCTCAACGCCAAGGGGGCGACCACTCTCTCGCCGCGAACAGTCGCCTACATCCGATCCGTCCTGCGCCAGGCGCTTCGCCAGGCCGAGCGATGGGGCATGGTCAGCCGGAACGTCGCCAGCCTGGCAACGCCCCCGCGGATTTCGCGCCGAGAGATCCAGCCGCTCGGACCCGATGAAGCCAGGATCTTCACTGAAGCCATCCGCGGCGATCGCCTCGAGCCGCTGTATCTGCTGGCGCTCGGCACTGGACTCCGCCAGGGTGAGATCCTCGGGCTGGCCTGGGGCGACGTCGACCTGGCGGCTGCCACGGTCACCGTGCGTCATGCACTTCAGCGTGTCGGCGGGCGCCTGGAGCTGGTTCCGCCGAAGTCTCTCTCGAGTCGGCGGGTGGTCGCCCTGCCCGGCTTCGTCGTCGACGCCCTCCACGCACAGCACCTGCGACAGCGGCGCGATCGGCTCCTGGCCGGCTCCCGCTGGCAGCAGGATGATCGGGCTCTCGTGTTTACGACCACGGTTGGGACACCGATGGACGGGATCGCGGTTACCCGCCGCCTTCAGGCGATCCTTCGGACTGCCGGGCTACCCCGCCAGCGGTTCCACGATCTCCGCCATGCGTGCGCGTCGCTGATGCTCGCCCGAGGCGTCGCGCCCCGCGTCGCAATGGAGACACTCGGTCACAGCCAGATCAGCCTGACCCTCAACACGTACAGCCACGTGATCCCTGCCCTCGGGCGCTCGGCGGCGGAGGAGATGGACGCCCTGCTCGGGCCTCGGGAGTCTGACACCATCACGAGTTGATGCGGCGCAGGGGTCAGAGCAGGGGTCACTGGCTAACGGCACGCCACCACGGCCGACCGCAGTGGACCATCCCACGCGTGAAGGGGTGGAGCCGACACTCGGATTTGAACCGAGGACCTGCTGTTTACGAAACAGCTGCTCTACCGCTGAGCTATGTCGGCGCGGGCCAAAGGATAGACCATGACCCCGAACGGTCGGAAGTCAGGCGACGGTGCTCCGACGCGATGGGAGGGATGTCGATGGACGAGCGGACCGCGGTCGATCTGCTGCACGTCGCGGAGGACCTCGGCTCGCGACTCACGGGCCCCGGTGCCGACGCCTCGCTCGCGACCCTGGAGGCCCGTTACGCCGCGATCGTCGCTGCCATCGACTGGTTCGTCGAGGCGGACCGAGCCGACGACGCGCTCCGACTCGTCCACGCCATGTATCGGTACTGGATCACGCAGCGCCGGTTCGATGATGGCGCCGCCGTCTTCGATCGCGTGTTGGCGAGCGGCCAGGGCGACCCCGCCCTCCGCGGACGGGCGCTGCTCGACGCCGGCTTCATGCCGTTCTGGACGGGCGATGACGAGCGCGCTTCGGCCCTCTTCGCCGACGCCCTGGCGGTCGGTCGCGGCATCGCGGACGCTCCCCTGACCTCACAAGCACTCGGCGGGCTCTCGCGGGTCGCGCTGCGCACCGATGTCGCGGCGGGACGGCGGCTTGCCCATGAGGCGCTCGATGTCAGCGCCGCCGCGGACGATGAACCGGGTCGATCGGACGCACTCCATCTTCTCGGCGTCGGGGCGCAGATCGCCGGCGACCTGCCCGAAGCGCGAGCGTGGATGACCGAGCGTCTGGCGCTCGTCCGCCGCCAGGGCAACGAGTTCCTCGTCGCGTCCGAGGCCGGCAACCTCAGCATGGTCGAGCGCCAGCTCGGCGACCTCGAAGCTGCCGAGTCCCTGGCGCGCGAAGCCCTCGAGATCTGCCAGCGCATCGGTGATCGGTTCACACCGCCATTCCTGTTCAGCGGACTTGCCGCGATCGCGGTCGAACGGGGAGACCTCGGCCGGGCCGCGACGCTCATCGGTGCCGCCGAGGCGCATATGGAGGCGACCAACATGGCCTGGCCGCCCGATGAGCGGCCGCACTACGAACGAACGTTGGCGATGCTGACCGACCGGCTCCCGCCCGATCAGCTTGCGGCGGATCGCGCCCGCGGCGCCTCGATGTCCGGGCGGCACGCGGTCGACTTCGCGCTCGGCGACGCCTAGCGACTGGCGGTCGGCGCGGTGACCGTCAGGGTCCCGTGCATGCCCTCGTGGATCGTGCAGACGAATTCATAGCTCCCGGGCTGCGCGGCTTGCGAATGCGAGTCGCTCTGACTGGCCAGGCTCGACGATCGAGCGCGTCCCCACGTCGATGCCCGTCGTGAAGACCAGGTTATGCGCGAAGGTCGATGCATTGGTGAACGTCACGTTCACCCGCACGCCGGCCGGAACGGACAGGTAGGACGGGGCGAAGGCAAGCTGCTCACCCGTCGCGGTCTTGACCGTGACATCGACGGTCCTGGTCGCGGCCTTCCCGGCACCGATGGCACAGCCTGCGAGAAGGAGCACCAGCCCAAGCAGACGCGCTCCTTCCCCGGCTCGTTCGGTCAGTGGATATCGACGCACGCCGTGTAGGTCTTCAAGTCGTCGTTCGACTTGTGGATGTTCACCGCGAGGCCGCCGGCGAAGAGCTCGTCGATCGCCGCGGGGACGACCGTCGTCGAACTTGCCGGCCTTGACGTTCTCGAGCGGGTACTTCGGCTGGGGCGTCAGGTTGACGCAGCTCCCCGGGTGGATGTGGGCTGGCATGTCCGGGTTGGTCCGCCGGGTCGACGTCGATGTCGACGCGCGTCCGGCCACCAAGATCGGTGAACGAGACGGACCCGGTGACACCGGACGCGTTGAGCGTCTGGAGCTGGATGACCCGGCTCGGGGCCGGGCCGGCGGGCCGCAGGGCGATCACGATCGCGGCGCCGGCGATGACGGCGGCGACCGCGAGGACGAGGACCAGCAGGCGGCTGGACGGGGCGCTTCGAGCCGGGGTATCGGTCGTGGACGTCATGAGCGGACCTCGTGATGCGGATCGGGCTGAGCGGCCGGGCGGCGGCACCACGGGTGTGGCGGCGCGCGTAAGGCTGGGTGGACGTGCGGGAAGGCTCGTCGATGCCGTACGGGTGCGTCGTCGAGGAGCAGCGCTGCCATATCGTCGGGCTCCATCGGCCGTGCGAACAGATAGCCCTGCCCGCGCGGTCGCGCCGAGTGACTCGAGGGCTCGGCGCTGCTCCGAGTGTCTCGATGCCCTCGGCCACCGTGTCGAGCCGGAGCGTCGCGCTGAGGTTGAGGATCGACCGGACGAGCGCGCTCGAATTCCGTCCCCTCGTCGAGGCTGGCGACGAACGAGCGGTCGATCTTGAGGATGTCGATCGGGAACTGGCGCAGGTAGCTCAGCGACGAGTAGCCGGTGCCGAAGTCGTCGATCGCCAGACGGACCCCGAGGGCCTTGAGCGCCCGGAACGCCGCGATGGTCGTCTCGACGTCGCGGACGAGGGTCGTCTCGGTGATCTCGAGCGTGAGGCAGGCCGGGTCGAGCCCGGTCGTCGCGAGGATCCGCGCGACGTCGCCGACGAGATCGGCGTCGGCGATCTGTCGACCGGACAGGTTGACGCTGATCGTCAGGTCCGCCCGCCCGCTTCGGATCCTGCCAGTCGCGTGGTCTGACGACAGGCCGTCTCGAGGATCCACCGGCCGAGCTCGACGATGAGCCCCGATTCCTCGGCGAGCGGGATGAAGTCCGAGGGCGGGATCGGTCCGCGGGCGGGATGGTCCCAGCGCATCAACGCCTCGGCGCCGAGCTCACCTCGCCGGTCTCCATGTCGACGATCGGCTGATACGCGACCCGCAGCTCGCCGCGCTCGAGCGCGCCCTGGAGGTCGGCCTTCGACTCCATCCGGGCAACGGTCGCCTCATAGAGACTCGCGCTCGTAGGTCGCGTGGCCGTCGCCGCCCCGCGCCTTGGCGGCATACATCGCGATGTCGGCGCGACGCAGCAGTTCGTCGGCGTCGCCACCATCGACGTCGTGGATCGCGATGCCGATGCTGCCTCGGACGGCCGTCTCGCGGCCGTCCGAGGTCGAACGGGTCGGCCGAGGGCCTCGAGGATCCGCTCGGCGGCGGCCTGGGCCTCCGCGGGATCGGTCTCCTCGACGATCACGGCGAACTCGTCACCGCCCAGGCGCGCGACGGTGTCGCCGGCCCGCATCGCGGCGACGAGTCGCTGCGCCGACGAGCACCAGCAGCCGGTCGCCCTCGGCGTGGCCGAGCCGATCGTTGACCGCCTTGAAGTCGTCGATATCGAGGTAGAGGACGGCCGTCGGCAGCGCGCCGCGCGATGCGCGCGCGAGCGCGTGCGCGAGTCGATCGCGGAACAGCGACCGGTTGGCGAGGCCCGTCAAGACGTCATGGAATGCCTGGTGGCGGAGCTGCTCCTCGAGCGCCTTGCGCTCCGTGATGTCGCGGTAGTTGACGACGACGCCGCCGACCGCCGGGTCGTCGAGCAGGTTCTTCGCGATCGCCTCGAGCATCCGCCAGGACCCGTCGCTGTGACGCGCTCGGAACTCGAACGCTGGCTTCGGCCCCGGCCACGGTCGCCACCTCGTCGAGCCGTCGCTCGACGGCGGCACGGTCGTCGGGATGGATGGCAGCGGTCGCCGGGCGCCCGATCGCTTCGTCCGGAGAACGCCCGAGCACCCGTTCCGACCGCAGGGCTCTGGTACTTGATGACGCCGTCGGCCCCCAGCACGGCGACGACATCCGACGCGTTGCGTACCAGCGAGCGGAAGCGCTCCTCGCTTCGCTGAAGGTCGACCATCAGCAACCGCTCGGTCGTCGCCTGCTCCTGGAGACGGCGGTTCTGCGCCGCGAGCACGCGCGATGCGCCACCGAACGCGAGCACGATGAGCCCGCCCAGCAGGCTCGACGCGATCAGCGCCAGGATGAACACGCCAAGACGCGTCGAGTCGACGCGGGATTCGATCCGCTGTGCGTCCTGGTAGACGTCGTACACGCCGATCGGATTGCCGTCGACCATCCCCCGGATGGGGACGAACAGCTCGAGATAGCGACGCGACAGGGTCGGGTCCGCGCCGGGCTCGACGTTGTCGGCGGGTGCCCCGCCCACCCCCGCGTCGATGTAGCGCGCGACGCCTTCGCCGGCGTACGCGCTGCCCAGCTCGGTCCCGATGGAGAACCGCCGTCCGCGCAGCGCCGGATCGCTCGAATAGACGATCCGACCGTCGCGCGACCAGATGCTGATGCGGCGCAGCTCGCCCGGACTGCGTCAGCCGCTCGAGCTGCGCATCGATCGCCGGGTCGCGCGCGGCATCGAGGTCGAGGCTCGCCTCACCGAGCGCGGGGTCGAGGTAACCGCGGACGATCGCCTCGACGTTCTGGACCGCCGATTCCTTGGCGCTTTCCCGGAGGGCGTCGGCGGCACTGTTCGAGACGATGATCGCCATGACGACGATGACCGCCACGGCGGGGATGACGACGAGCGCGTGGAAACTCGGCCGACGCGGAAGGTGCGCGGCCCGCAAGGGCGGCGGCGTTGGTCTCGAGCGATGCCACGGTGCTGCGGCGCAACGTACGTAGGTACGGCGTCGATGCGCCATGGCCGATTGGTACGGGGTCGCCGCCGCCCTGTGTCGCCGGCTGTCAAGGTCCGGCCATTCCCAGCTCGCCCGGTCAGGCCGCCGGTGTGGTGGGCGACTCCGGACGGGCCGCTGGCGGCCGATCCCATCGCGGCTCGGTGACCCCGGGCGGCCAGACCTCCGGTCCGCAGATGAACGGGTGCGCACGAGGGGCCGGAACACCGCGCGCCAACAGGTCCAGAAGGACCGGTCGGATGTCCTCGAATGTCGACCAGTCGCGGTACGGCCAGCCGCGATCCGCGCAGATCGCGGCGAGATGGTCCTTGGCGAACACGAGATCAGCGTGGGCGGCGGCGTAAAGATCGCTGAAGCCGTCGCCGATGAAGACGGTGTAGTCACCTGCCGCCTGATGCACGACGATGCGCTGCCGCTTGCACGTGCCGCATACCCGGCACGTGGGGTGCCCGTCGGGAAAATCCACCGTCACCGCGTCGGGTGCGAAGCTCGTTCGGGCCGTGAAGACCGGCAGATCGCCAAGCCCGATCCGCTCGAGCGAGGGCGCGACGAAGAAGCCGAAGCCGTCGCTCACCACCTCGACGACCGCGCCCCGCGCCCGAAGCTCGTCGACGAACGGACGGAAGGCCGGATCGAGGTCCTCGCCGTCGGTCATCGCGGTGATCGCCGCGGTGTCGCCGTGAAGGACCGCCGCCTGGCGCGTGAGCAAGGTTCGCGACCCGATCTCGCCGGCCAGGTAGGCCGCCTCGAGCGGTGCCCACGCGTCGAGATCGGCATACCGGCGCATCACCTCGTCGCTGAGGTCGAGGCGGGCGATCGTCCCGTCGAAATCGACCAGGACCACGAGCCGTGCTTGGCCGTCCGCCCCCGCCAACGTCATCGTCCGGGTGTCGGGATGGGGCTGTCCGCCTGCGCCCTCCGGCCGAGCCCTTCGAGGAGAAGCGGCACGTCGTCGCCGATGACGCCATCGCACCCGAGCTCGACGCTCCGCCGGATCGATGCGAGCGTGTCGATCGGCCACGACCACACGGCGCTGCCCGTGGCGTGGAGCGCCTGGACGACGTCGGACGTCAGATCTTCCCAGCGATGCTGAAGGACGGCGGCGTCAAGCGCGGCCGCCTGTGCGACCGCGAGGTCAGGGTCGGACGGGCCGGCTTCGGGCAGCCGCTCGGGCGCGAGAAGGGGACTGCCGACCTCGTCCCGGGCCGCGGCGAGAGCGACATGGTCGAACGACGAGATGAAGACCTGGTCGACGAGGCCGCGCTCGCGGATCATTCGGGCAACGGCGACGGCCGTCCCGGGAGCGTCCGTCCCGCTGCCCTTGATCTCGACGCACAGCACGAGGCCCGCGCCGACGACGAGTTCGATCGTCTCCTCGAGCGAGGGGATCTCGGCCCCGATGAAGCGTTCGCCCCGCCAGCTGCCGGCGTCGAGCGCCCGGACGTCCGCCCAATCGCAGCCCGGCGATCGGGCCGTGTCCATTCGTCGTCCGGTCCACCGTGAGGTCGTGGAGCATCGCCAGGCGGCCGTCCCGCGTTCGCTGGACATCGGTCTCGATCCCGTCCGCACCCAGGCGGATCGCTTCGGCATACGCCTCGAGGGTCTGCTCCGGGAACGTGGCGCGCTGACCGCGGTGCGCCATCGCGAGCGGCTTCGACCGCCGCCACGGGTTGTCGTCGCGACGGCTCATGCCATCGCGAGGTCGTCGGGAAGCGGGACGGCCGAGACCGGGATGAGCCGGCCGGAACCGGGCTCGAAGTTGAGGGTGACGGGATCGTCGAGGTCGAGCCGGACCTCGGCCGTCGCCTCGCCCGGGACGTCCGCGAGTAGGACCTCGTCACCGACCCGGATAGTGAACCGCGTGACCGAGCCGAGGAACGTCCGCTCGGCGATCCGGCCGGGCCAGCCATCGCCAGCCGCCCCGTCGACCAGGGGGCTCACCCGGATGCGCTCCGGCCGCACGACGAGTGATCGCCGCGGACGCCCGCACGGAACCCGGCGTCGGGTGCGACCCGGACGGACCGGCCCTGCCACTCGACCTGTGCGCCGTCGGCTCCCGTCACCTCGGACGGGCAGCCGGTTGGAGGTCCCGACGAATCCGGCCACGTAGGCGTTCGCGGGCTTCGTGTAGATGGCCTCAGGGGTCCCGAGTTGCTCGACCCTGCCTTCGCGCATGACGGCGACCCGGTCGGAGATCGACAGCGCCTCCTCCTGGTCGTGGGTGATGTACATCGTGGCGATGCCCAGGCTGCGCTGGATGCGCCGGATCTCGAGCCGAAGGGTCAATCTGACCGCCGCGTCGAGCGCAGACAGGGGTTCGTCGAGCAGCAGTACGGGCGGTTCGATGGCGAGCGCCCGGGCGAGCGCGACGCGCTGCTGCTGGCCACCTGACAGCTGATGCGGGTAGCGGTTCGCCGCGTCGCCGATCTGGATCAGTTCGACGAGTTCCGCCACCCGGCGCTTGACGTCCCCTTTGGAGCGCTTGCGGACATCAAGGCCGTAGGCGATGTTCTCGGCGGCCGTCATGTTCGGGAACAGCGCGTACGACTGGAACACGACACCCATGCCCCGCCGATTGGCTGGCTCCGTGGTGACGTCGCGGCCCTCGAGCAGGATCCGACCACGATCCGCCTGCTGGAGGCCGGCCACCATCCGGAGCGTCGTCGTCTTGCCGCAGCCGCTCGGGCCGACAAGGGAGACGAGCTCCCCGCGATCGATCTCGAGGTCAAGGCTGTCCACGGCGATCACATGACCGAACGTCTTGCGCAGCTGTTGGAGCTCGAGCTGGGTCACGGTCGCTCCCCTCTCGTCGGCAGGCGGATGGATCGTGCGCTGGCTTGACACGGAGTGTAGCGTTCTCGAGGTCAGACGTTATACGACATACGTCTTCCCGTCGAGACCGTCAGCCGGTAGAGGGCCCAAACCACGTGACGTTGATCGGCCAGGCGAAGCTCGCCTCGCGGGTCCGCGAGGAGGTCCGCGATCGTATCCGCGACGGGCGTTTCTCCGATGGCGTCCAGCTCCCGCCCGAGGTCGAGCTCGCGACGTCGCTCGGCGTGAGTCGCACGACCGTGCGCGAGGCGTTGCTCCAGCTCGAGCAGGAAGGGTTGCTGATCCGGCGCCACGGGCACGGGACGTTCGTCCGTTCCGCGGCCCGCCTGCGCGGGAGCCTGAACGCCAACCTCAGTGCGACCGAGGTGATCCGCGGTCATGGGATGGAGCCAGGGACGAGCCACGCCCGGGTCGAGGAGGTCGGCGCTGACGACGAGGCGGCCGTAGCGCTGGGTCTCGCGCCAGGCGCGCCGGTCATCCGGCTCGAGCGCGTCAGGACTGCCGACGGGCGGCCGGTCATCTTCACTATCGACGTCATCCCGAGCCGGCTGTTCCACGACCCCGGCCTCGATACGGACGTGCTGCTCGAATCCTGGCCTGTCGCTGTACCGGCTGTACGCCGAGCGTCTCGGGCACTCGATCACTGACGGCCAGGCCTCCATCCGGCTGACCCGCGCCGACGCCCTCGTCGCGGATCGTCTCGGGATCCCTGCCGGGAGCCCGATCCTCCGACTCGAACAGGTGGACTCGACGGCTGAGGGAGAGCACGTCCTTTTCTCGGTCGAGTCGTACGTCGCCGACACGTTCGAGTTCGGCGTCCATCGTCGAGGGCCGGCTCTCGAGGCCCTCCCGACCCGGGCCCGGCCGGCCCGACCCAGCGGATGAGGCGGCACGCCGGTCGCGGACCCTGAAGGAGGCCGCCGCCGGTACCGGCCCAACGACATCGTGGTCGCCGACGACCGCGAGCCGACCCCTTGACCCATGCGATGGAACCCTGTGGAGGAGGACGAATGCATCGACCACGCACGACCCTCGGCGCGATCGGGTTGACCCTGATCCTCGTCGCCGCTTGCGGCGGCAGCAATACCGCGTCGCCGGCCGCTTCGAGCAGCAGCGGCACGGCCCCCAGCGCCAGCGCTTCGGGCGCGACCCGACGCTTCCGCCGTCATCGCCGATCTCGAGACGAAGACCAAGGCCGAAGGCGCGCTCAACAGCTACGGCATGCCACCGGACTGGACGAACTTCGGCGCCATCTGGGACAAGTTCCTGCCGAAGTACAGCCTCACCCACACCGACACCGACATGTCGAGCGCGGAGGAGATCCAGAAGTTCGACGCCGAGAAGAACAACCCGGTCGCCGACCAGGGCGACATCGGCATCCAGTTCGGCCCGGTCGCGGTCAGCTCCGGGACGGTCCAGCCCTACAAGCCGACCGGCTGGGACAAGATCCCGGACTACGCCAAGGACCCCGACGGGAACTGGATGTGCTGGTATACCGGCACCATCTCGTTCGCGGTGAACACGGCGCTGGTCCCGAACGTACCGAAGAGCTGGGCAGACCTCAAGAAGCCCGAGTACAAGGGCACGATCGCGATCAGCGACCCGCGCAACGCCGCGCAGGGCTCGATGACGGTCCTCGCCGCGGCCCTCGCCAACGGGGGCGACGAGACCAATATCGACCCCGGTCTGCAGTACTTCGACGAGCTGAACAAGGCGGGCAACCTGACGTCGGTGGCGCCGAGCAAGGCGAACATCGAGAAAGGCGAAGCCAAGATCGCCATCCTGTGGGACTACAACGCCCTGCCGGTCCGCGATGACCTGGGGGCGGCCAGCCCGGCCGTGCCGATCGACGGTCGTGATCCCGAGTGACGGCACCACGCAAGCGCCGTATTGCCACATCATCAACAAGTACGCGGCGCATCCGAACGCCGCCAAGCTGTTCCGGGAGTACATCCTGACCGACGAGGCGCAGATCCTCCAGGCACAGAAGTACGCACGCCCGCTCGTCCAGGGCATCGAGATCCCTGCGGATCTCGCCGCCAAGTTCCCGGAGGCATCGCAGTACGACGCAGTCAAGCCGATCAAGGACTGGAAGGCCGCAGCCGACGCGATCGCCCGACTCGCGACCGACTGGACGATCGAGGTCGGCGCCTGACGACCCTGTCCTCCTCCTCCTGCGGGAGCCACGTCCCCGCCGCCCACCGGGTGGCGGGGACGTCCCGCACGCACCGCGGGTCGATCCCGCGACCAGCCGAGGCCAGCCGCTGAGATGTCAGGTCGGACGTGGAGCCGGATAGGGCTCATCCTCGCGTTCTCGCCGTTCCTGATCTTCTGCGTGATGTTCGAGCTCATCCCCACCTTCGCGCTGCTGATCGGCAGCGTCGGCGGGATCCAGAAGCACAGCCCCGAGTGGATCGCGAAGGTCTTCACGAACGCCACCTTCCAACGTTCGATCCTGAATTCGCTGCTGTTGGCGGTCACGAGCTCGTTCCTTGGGGCGCTGATCGGGACGGCCATCGGCTACGCGCTCACACGTACCCGCCACGGCCGTATCCGCGGCCCGCTGATCGGGCTCGCCTCGCTCAGCGCGAACGCCGGCGGCATCTCGCTCGGCTTCGCGTTCATCACGATCCTGGGGTCCGCAGGGATGATCACGATCCTGCTGCGCCAGTTCGGGATCGACCTGATGTCGTTCTTCTCGATCTACTCCGTCATCGGGCTCATCGTCGTGTATCTGTATTTCCAGGTCCCGCTCATGATCGTCCTGATGCTGCCGGCATTTGCCGCCCTCAAGGACGACTGGTCCGAGGCCTCGGCTTCGCTCGGAGGTACGGGACGCGATTTCTGGCGCCGCATCGGCATCCCGGTGCTCATGCCGTCAGTGATCGCGGGGACGGTCCTGCTCTTTGCCAGCTCGATGGGCGCCTACGCCACGGCGCAGGCGCTGATCGGCAGCCGGATCAACCTCATGACGATCCAGATCTCGATCCTCCGCCGGGGCGAGATCCTCTATCAGCCAGCCCAGGCTGATGCGATGGCGACCGTCCTGCTCGCGATCGTCGCCTTATCGGTGCTCGCCTACCACATCATGCAGCGCTCAGCTCAGCGGTGGACGAACACATGAGCGTCATGAGCGATGCCCCGGCGGTCCTCGCGACCCAGAAACCTGAGACCGTCCGGGAAGAGACGGGCAGGGGCCGCGAGATCGGGTTCCTCATCCTCTTCGCGATCTTCGCCGGCTATACCCTCATCCCGCTTGTGGGCGTCGGGCTGTTCTCGGTCGCCACGACGTGGTTCGACACGGTGCTGCCGGTCGGGTACACGCTCGACCACATCACCGAGACCCTTAACGACCCGCTGTTCGTCCCGACGGTCGGCCGGTCCATCATCGCCAGCCTCGCGACGATCGCGGTCAGCGTCGCCCTGATGACACCGGTGATGTTCCTCATCCACGTCGCCGCGCCTCGGGCCCGCCCTCTGGTGGAATTCCTGTCGCTTCTCCCGTTCGCCCTGCCGACGATCGTCCTCGCCCTATCCCTGATCCGGACCTACTCGGCGCCGCCGATCGTGCTGTCGGGGACGCCGACGCTGCTGATCCTCGCGTACGTGGTGACGGGTTTGCCGTTCATGTACCGGGCGCTCGACAACAGCCTCCGGGCGATCGACACGACGACCCTGAACGAGGCGTCGGTGACCCTGGGCGCCTCGCGCTGGACCACGCTCCGACGTGTCATCCTCCCGAACATCCGGACGGGCATCGCGGCGGGTGCTCTGCTCGTCTTCTCGGTGACGTTCGGCGAGTTCACCCTGTCGTCGTTCATCGTCGGCGACGCCTGGAAGACCTCCGGCGTCTGGACGGTCGCGATCTGGGACGACCAGCCGCACAAGACCACGGTCATGGTGATGATCGGCTTCGCGATCAGCTGGATCATCTCGCTGATCATCCTCGTCGGGTTCTCGAAGCGGGCGACGGTCGAGACCGGCCAGCGCTAGCGCCGGTGAGACGAGCGACTTCCTCGAGCGGGGCGACGCCCTCGGCACCTTCCTATGATGGGCACGATGCCCAGCTCATCCCGGCCGCATCGATCGTGACGATCGGCTCGACCCGCGGCCGGCCGTTGCTCGCCGACGTGGTCCGAAGGGAGCTCACGCGCCTGATCCTGGGTGGCGAGTTCGCCGTGGGCTCGAAGCTGCCGAACGAGGATCGGCTGTGCGAGCGGTTCGGCGTGAGTCGGGTCACGATCCGCGAGGCTGTCCGCGGCCTGATCGAGGACGGGCTCGTCGTCCGTCGCCACGGGTCGGGGACATATGTGACCCGCAGGCCGCTGATCCGCAACTCCCTCGACGTGAACTACAGCTACACCGAGCACTTCCAGTCATCGGGCTTCCGGCCGGGACGGAAGCTCGTCGGCCTGCGGACCCGTCCGGCCACCGAGGAGGACGCCGAGGCGCTGGCCGTCGCCGTCGGAACGCCGGTTCGGGAGATCCGGCGCGTGCGGACCGCCGATGGGCGTCCGGCGATCTTCTCCATCGACCGGATACCGGCGGCGCTCCTGACGGCCGCGCTCGACCGATCGGACTACGCCGGCTCCCTCTACCGGGTGCTCACGGACGCCGGTCACCCGATCTCGCACGCAGAGGCCATCCTCCGTCCCGAGGTCGCGGACAAGGAGCTGGCGCGCATCCTCGACGTCTCGCCGGGAACGCCTGTCCAGCAGCTCCGTCAGGTCGACTTCGACGTCGCCGGAAGCCCTGTGATGGTCTCCGACGAGTGGCACGTGACGTCGATCATCGAGTTGCGCGTGTACCGCCGAGGGCCCGGTCCGGTCGGCTGATCGGGCTAGTGGTCCTCGCCGTGCCTTGACGCCCCGAGCGGGACGTCGTATACGATAAGTCATCATACGACTCTGCCCAGGAGGCCTGCCATCTTCGTCATCGGCTGCGACGTCGGGACCCAGTCGACGAAGGCGGTCCTCCTCGATGACGGGGGCGCGATCATCGGGCGCGGCGCGCGATCCACCGCGGTCACCCACCCGCGGCCGGGCTGGTCGGAGCAGGATCCCGCCACCTGGCTTGTCTCGGTACAAGGCGCGATCGGCGAGGCGATCGCCGACGCCGGCCGGGCCCCCTCCGATTGCGCCGCGATCGGTATCGCCGCGCAGCTCGACGGGATCGTCGCCGTGGACGCCGCGAACCGACCCCTCGCGCCGGCGCCCATCTGGATGGACCGCCGGGCGGTGGCCGAGCTGGACTTCGCGACCGAGCGCCTCGATGCGGATCGGATCCGGGAGCTGTCCGGCGCGAACGCCGACCCGTCGCATGGCGCGCCGAAGATCGCCTGGCTCCGGAAGCACCTCGATGCGGTCCCTGACGGCTACCTGCTGCCGGCCTCCTGGATCGTCGCCTGCCTCACGGGCCGGCGCGTCGTGGATCCGGCGAACGCCTCGTGCCTGCTTCTGCTCGACGTCGAGCGGCTCGCCTGGTCGGATGAGCTGCTGCGTGCCTTTGGCGCTCGATCCGGCCGCTCTCGGTGAGCTCCGGCCTGCGACCGACATCGCCGGGCCGCTCCTCGACGAGGTCGCACAGGCGTGGGGCCTGCCGGCATGCCCGGTCGTCGTCGGGACTGGCGACGAGCACGCGGCCTGTGTCGCTGCCGGGATCCTCGAACCGGGCCTGATCGGCGACATCGTGGGCACGGCGGAACCCGTCGCAGCCGCGGCCGCCAGCCCCATCCGCGATCCCGATGCGCTCGTCGAGACACACGCGCACGTGCCGGCGGGCCGGTGGCTGGTCGAGCATCCCGGCTTCGTGTCCGCGGGAAGCGTCCGATGGCTCGCCGAGGACATCCTGGGCGTCCCCCAAGCAGAGATCGGGCGGCTCGCGGGCGAGGCCCCGGCTGGCGCAGACGGCGTGGGCTTCCTCGCGGCCCTCGGTGGGGCCATGACGCCGCGCTGGGATCCCGATGTCCTCGGGGCGTTCTCCGGGCTGTCGGTGGGACACGACCGGCGGCACCTCGCGCGCGCCGTCCTGGAGGGCTGTTCCTACGCCGTCCGGGACGTCGTCGAGCGCCTCGACGACCTCGGGCTCGGCGGCGACACGATCCGCGTCGTCGGTGGGGGGTCGCGCGACAGCACCTGGCTGCGGATCAAGGCCGACGTGACGGGCCGGCGCATCGAACGACTCGTGGAGCCCGAGGCGACCGCCCTCGGCGCGGCGTTGATCGCCGCGACGGGCATCGGCTGGTTCCCGGACGTGGCCGCCGCGTCCGAGGCGACCCTCCGGCTGGGACCGGACCCGATCGAGCCGGATCCGGCGAACCGGGGGCGGTACGACGACGGCTGGGCGGCGCACCGCGCGCGATACGCGACGCTCGCGATCGCTGCCGCCGAGCGCGCGGCCCGCTCGTCAGTGCTAGCAGCTGCGTCTCCGTCATGAGTGAGCGACGGCATCTCGATCCGACCGACCTCGACGCCGTTCGTGCGGCGGTCGGCCTGGACCGTGGCGACAGTCCACTCCACGACGTCGGCCTCGACCGGATCGTGATCGGTCCGGATGCGCTCGACGCGCTGCCGGAGCTCGTGGCCGCCGCGCTCGCCGCCACCGATGCGGCGAAGCCGCTCATCGCGGTCATCGTCGACGGCCATCCGATGGTCCGCGGCGACGCCGACCTAACGGTGCTCGTGAGCGAGCGGCTTGCTGCGGTCGGCGAGGTCCGGATCGTCCGCCTGGCGGAGCCGGACGTCGAGCTCCATGCCGACGCGTCGGCGATCGCGTCCGCCGTGGACGGCGCACGGGGTGCGGCGTGCCTCGTGGCGCTCGGGTCCGGCACGATCTGCGACATCGTCAAGGAGGTGAGCCGGGAGCTCGACATCCCGGACGTGACCGTCCAGACCGCGAACTCGGTCAACGCCTTCTCCGATGACATGGCGGTGCTCCTCGTCCGCGGCGTGAAACGGACGATGCCCTCGCGCTGGCCGACGGCGCTCGTCGCCGACCTGACCGTCATCGCCGACGCACCCGCTCGCCTCAACAGGGCAGGAGTCGGCGAACTGTGCGCGATGTTCACGGCCCCTGCCGACTGGCGGTTGGCCGAGGCGTTCGGGATGGATCCGACCTGGGACTCCCGCGTCTCTGGGCTCTTCACCGATGGCGCGGACGCACTCCTGGAAGCGGCGCCACGTGCGACATCGAAGGATCCCGACGCCCAGCGGGTCCTCGTCGAGCTGATGACCCTCAGCGGGCTGGCGCTCGGGATCGCCGGCAAGACCTCGCCGATCTCGGGCACAGAGCACACCGTCAGCCACCTGCTCGACATGGCCGCAGCCCGCGCAGGCACGGCGACCGGGCTCCACGGCGCCCAGGTGGGCGTCGCCGCTCTGGCCGTCGCGGTGGCTTGGGAGCGCGTACTCGCTGCGTTGGACCCGATCGCGCTCGTCGAGCGGCCGACGCCGTCGCACGAGCGGATGCTCGCCCGGACGCAGGATGCGTTCGACGACCTGGATCCGACGGGCACGATGGCCGACGAATGCTGGGCCCAGTACCGCCTCAAGCTCGAGCGGTGGGAGGAGTCGCGAGCCCACCTCGTGGCCACGGCAGCCGGTTGGACGGCCCTTCGGGCTGAGCTCCGCGCGCTGCTCGGGCGACCCGAGCGGATCGCCATGGCGCTGCGGGCCGCCGGAGCGGCGTCTCGGTTCGAGGAGCTCGAGCCGGCCGGTAACCCTCGACGCCGCCGCGTGGGCGCTCTACAACGGCCATCTGATGCGCGACCGATTCACGCTCGCGGATCTCGCCTGGTTCGCCGGCATCTGGACCCCTGAGCTCGTTCGTGCGTCGATCGATGACGCGGCCGCCATCGCCGCCGAGGCGATCGCGCCATGAAGGCAGCACCGTGACATCCGAGGCGTCGATGTCGGCGCGGATCCGACCCGCCGACCGTATCTACCCCGGCTACGTCCTGGACCTCGACGGGACCGTGTACCTGGGCGGCGCGCCGCTGCCCGGCGCGGTCGAGGCGATCTCACGGCTCCGTGCGCTCGGGAGCCGGTTCGTCTTCCTGTCGAACAACCCACTCTGGTCACCGTCGACCTACGCGGAGAAGCTGCGCTCGATGGGTGTCCCGGTCGAGGATGGCGAGGTCGTTTCCTCGACCGATGCGCTCCTTGCCTATCTGCGCGATCGGCCACCGGCGCGGATCCTGGCGATCTGTGAGCCGCTCCTCACGGGTCTGCTGCGCGACGCCGGGCATGTCCTGACCGACGATCCAGCCGACGCCGACGCCGTCGTCCTCTCGTGGGACCGCGGGTTCACCTACGACAAGCTTCACGCGGCCTTCATCGCGCTCCGTGGCGGCGCGCGGCTGATCGCGACGAACCCCGATCCGTATTGCCCGACACCCGAGGGCGGCCTGCCGGACTGCGGCGCGCTCCTCGCTGCCGTCGAGGTGGCCAGTGGCGTGCGAGCCGAGGCGGTCGTCGGCAAACCGTCGGTGCACATCGCCTCGGTCGCGCTGGCGCGCCTCGGCGTCCCGCCAGAGGACGCGGTCATGGTCGGCGACCGGCTGCTGACCGACGTCGCGCTCGCCCGCGCCGCGGGCATGATCGGTGGCCTGGTCCTCACCGGCGCCACCGACCTCGCCGATGTCCCGCCGCCGCCCGAGGGGCCCGATCTCGTGCTCGAGGGCCTCGGCCAGCTCATCCCTCCGTCGCTCGATGGGAGCCAACCGTGATCGAGTTCATCTTCATGCTGACGCACAGCGACCGGACCGTCCCGAACGCTCGCGCCGTGTACGACGAGATCCGCGAGTGCGATCTGCGCTACGTCGGGTTCAAGGACATCGGCCTGCCGATCGCCGAGCTGAAGGCGCTCTCGGCGGCCATCCGGGCCGACGGTCGCGAGGTGATGCTCGAGGTCGTGTCGGAGGCGAAGGACGACGAGCTGCGCTCGATCCGGGCGGCGCTCGAGATCGGCGTCGACTGGCTGCTCGGCGGGACCCACCCCGACGAGGCCCTCGAGGTCCTCGACGGCAACGAGGCGATCCGATATTGCCCGTTCCCCGGCCGTGTCATCGGTCATCCGAGCCTGCTCCGCGGCACGATCGACGAGATCGCAGACGACGCCGACCGGCTCACCTCGACACCCGGCATCCACGGTCTCGACCTGCTCGCGTATCGCTATGACGGCGACGTCGAGGCGCTCGCCAGCGCGGTGAACGAGCGCGCACATGGACCCGTGATCGCCGCTGGCAGCGTCGATTCGCTCGAGCGGATCGCGGCGCTGAAGCGGATCGGCGTCTGGGGGTTCACGATCGGCGGAGCGATCTTCGATGGCAAGTTCGCGGGTGCGCCGTCGGTGCCGGCCCAGATCGAGGCGGTGCTCGAGGCGGCCCGCGACTAGTCGCCAGCGCCGACCGGTCGAACCGTCTCGAACCGCCCGGAGCGGGCCGACCGATACAGGGCGAGGACGGTGGCCAGCGCGACATCGGCGTCGGGCAGGCCCGGAACGGGCGGGCGACCCGCTCGGATCGCGTCCACGAAGCCGGCGATCGTCGATGCGAAGGGGTCGGCCGGTGTCGGCCGTTCACGAAGCCACGCATCGGCGGTGGCGGCCCCGCCTGCCGCCGACCCGCGGCGGAACCACGCGAGCTCCGGACGCGGCTGATAGAGATCGCCGAGCCGTAGCGCACCCTCGTCGCCGTCGATGTCGATGGTCTCCGCGGAGGCCGCGCCCGGGGCGTGGGCGGCAGCGACGAGGCTGCCGAGCACGTCGTCCGACCAGGCGATCGCGGCAACAGCGGCGTCTTCGACCTCGACCCCGGGCACTCCGGCCGTCGTCAGACCGGCGACCCGGAGCGGCTCGAGATCCGTGATCGCTCGGACCAGGTCGATCTGGTGGATCGCGTTCATCAGGACGACGCCGCCGCCGGCTCGGGCGCGGCTTGCCCGCCACGGATCGCGGACGGCGCCGGTCGGACCGGATGCCCAGTAGTCCGCCGGCTTGTCGATCAATCGTCGTGATGCGGATCGCGCGCAGCCGGCCGAGCGTCCCCGCCTGGACGAGCCTCCGCGCAGACGCGACGGTCGGCACCTTGCGCAGGTCGAACATGACGCCGACCGAGCGGTTCGCCCGAAGGGCCTCGTCCCGGATCGCCCGGATGCCTCGAGCGTCCGTCGCCGCCGGCTTCTCGACGACGACATGACGACCGGCTCGGAGCGCGGTGACCGCGGTCGGCGCGAGACGATCGTGCGGGAGCGCGATGCACACCACGTCGACTCGAGGGTCGCGCAGCAGCGCGGCAAGCGTCGTGTGAACGGTCGCCGTACGGCCTGCCGCGAGCGCCGCCGCGTGGCTCGGCTCGCGATCGTGTACCGCGACGAGGTGCGCGCCTTCGGCGAGATCGATCCCGCGGGCGATGTCGCGCGCCGCGCCACCGCACCCGACGATGGCGAACCCGAGCGGGGAGCGATCGTTCGTCATGCGCCGGCTCCCCGGACCAGCTCGGCGAACCGCGGATCCTCGCCGTCGATCCGGCCGAGGTCGAACCGACCGGTCGACGCCATCGGAGCCGCATGGAACGCCGCTGCGAACCCGGTCTCCGCGAGGCGTCCTGCCGCGGTCCTGTCGGACGCGCCGTAGGGGTACGCGAACACCCACGGTCGTGGGTCCTCCGTCAGGAAGCGCGCGCTCGCATTGATCTCATCGGCGACCCGCTGGGGCGGCTCGTGATCGAACCAGAGATGGCGCTGCCCGTGACCGCCGATCACCTGCCCGTTCGTCCGCATCGCGGCGATGTCCGCAGGCGACGAGGTGGAGCGCGTCGGCGACCTCGCCGCTGGGCCCGACATGGGTCTCGACCAACCGCTGGAGGATCGGTTCGACAGTGTCGGCGAGGTCCCGCTGGAGTGGCCGCTTGAGGATGTCGATCGATTCCACGCCGGCCGAGCGCTCACGTTCCTGGAGTGCCTCGAACCGGACCGTGTCGGCCTTCGGAAGCGCGTCGGTGATGGCATCACGGAGGCCGTTTTCGCCGAGCGCCGCGAGCAGGACGTGGAGGGCGTGACCGACCGTCAGCGGTTCACCCGGGCGGCGCGCCATGACGAAGAACACCCCGCTCCAGCCTCGGCCGACGAGGCGCGGCATCACGGTCCGAGCGTGGTCCGCCAGGCCATCGTCGAAGGTTAGGAGAACCGCGTCTTCGGGGAGCACGGCGGTCCCGTCCAGCGCCGCTGCGACCGTCGGCCAGTCGACGACGGTACGGTGCCGGGCGAGCAGGTCAAGCCCGCCGTCGAACGTCTCCGGGTCGAGCCCAGGCGCGGCCACCAGCGGGGTCTCGGCGGGGTCACGCACGTAGTGCCACATCACGGTCAGCAGACCGTCGAGCGGGTGGCGCACAGCGCTGGTCATCGGGCCCGCTCGAAGCGGACCGTCACGAGCCGCGACCCCAGCCGGCGCGCGTGACCGCGGACGATGCGATCGGCAAGGACCCCCGACTCCTCCAGCTGGATCGGCGGCCCGAATGGCCCGGAGCCGTCGCGCACCCGGATCCGGGCCAAGCCATCGCCGGCCCACGCCGGGTCCAGACGGATCCCCCGGCGACGGTCGCCTCGACGGCGCCGCCGTCCTGGCTGACCGCGACGATCCCTGGACGCGCGAGCGTGAGCACCCCATCGATCGACGCGATCCGTTCGCCGGCGAATGCCGAGCCGTCGTCCCGAGCCACGACGACGCCGAGTGCCGGACCATGGACCGTCCGTCCGGCGATCTCGGTCCGCGTCGCAGGCCGGGCCGAGACGTCGACGACCGCGGTCTCCGCCGAGCCGGCCCCGCTCGTCCGGATCGTCACCATGCCTCCCTCGGGGTGGGCCAGTCCGACGGCGCGGAGCCGTCGGACCGCCGTGGCTGGCCGGTCGACGCTTGCGATGGTCGCCGACGCGACGACACGCGACCGTGCGGACGCCAGCCGCTCCTCGACCCACGGATGCTCGGACCGGTCGTAGACGAGGTTCATCCGGCCGGAGCCGCTTCCCGAAACACCGACGCGCTCGAGTCCCAGCAGCGCACGGATCGCGACGATCCGACCGCCTCCGCCCGACCGTCGCGATGCCGGCTGTCTCGTCGGTCTCGATGGCGCAAGGGTCGTCGCCGTCCACGCCGAGCGCCGCGCCCCCATCGCGGATGCGCAGCCGCGAGCCGCCACGCACCAGGTGGACCCGGACCTCGACCCCGCCGATCAGCACGACGACGGTCCGGACCGACGTGGGCCGACGGGTCGGGAGGACGTACCGCGTGGCGATCCAGCCCGGGCCGGCGCTGCCTCCGCGCGACTCGTTCCGGTGGGCCAGGCGCGGTTCGGCGTCGAGGAGCGTCGGCTCGTCATCCTCGATCGCCACCAGCGCATCGTCGGAGCCCGCGCTCGAGCCGAACACGACCGGCACGTCGAACGGGAACGCGGACCTGTAGGCGAATTTGCCATACGTCGCCGCGTAGTCGTGATCGGCGATGTCCGCTGGGTGGCCCGTCCGTGCGTTGTGCAGGACCGTCACGCCATCCGATCTGGCGGCGAGGAGCCCGGCCGAGGCGGCCGCCACGGTGGGCGGCGGATCCCACGCCTGCCGATCGACCGTCGCGCGCCAGAACGGGTGGTGTGCCGGCATCGCCAGGGCCACGAGCGCGTGCGCCGCCCACGCCGAGGCACCGGCCGAGACGTACCCTTCGACGACCTCCGGGCGCGCCCCGGCGACGCCGATCCGGAACCAGTCCGTTGCGGGGTCCAGAGCGCCGTCGGCGAGCGCCCGACCGACGATCCGGCCCGCGAGCGAGCGCGCAACGCCCGATGGCAGCGGATCGATGTCGAGCAGGGCCGCCTGCACGAACGGCGCCGCGATCGCGAACCGGTATCCGAGCGAGCGGCCGAAACGCGGGAAGCCGCCGTCGTCGGCGATGAGCGGGGCGATGAACCGCAGCCACGCGCGGGCGCGGCGACGGACGTCCGCCGCCAGGCGCGGCCGGCGATGTCCGTCGATCGTCGCCCACCAACACAGGAGCCAGTGGATCGCCCAGCCGCTGTACAGGTCCAGTGCGTGGCCGGCCCCGTCGCTCGTCCAGCCGTCGCCCACCGCATGACCGACCATCCAGTCGAGCGCTTCGTCAAGCGCCGGCAGGTCGATCCGGCGGCCGGCGTCCCGGCGGATCAATGCCGGGAGGACCGGGAACAGCACCCAGTTGTCGGGCCACAGGTCCTTCCCATCGACCCCCGACAGCCAGTCCAGGACGCGGTCGAACGCCCGCGTGTCGATCGCGTCGAGCGCGGCCCGCAGGCGCTCACCGCCCAGTAGGATCGCCGTCGCGATCTCGGCCGCCTCGACGATGCGCTGGTCCCGGTCATGGATCGGGCCCCACCATGTGTCGCTCCTCGGATCGGTGGCGTCGGCGAGTCCGCGCGCGAGCAGGCGGCCGACATCGTGCTCCCGTCCCGCCCATCCGAGCATCGCCGGGTTGCTCGACTCGTGCAGCCAAGCGCCCCATGCGACGCTCATCCGAGCGAACCCCTCGATGGCCGGTATCGGGTCGTCGGGCGGCGCTCCAGGCAGCCGAGCCGCGGCCGGTGAACCGCCGTGAGGGATGGACCGGACGAACCCGTCGGTAAGCCGGGCCAGGAGGTCCACCCAGGCCTCGCGCCGCTCGAAGTCGACCTGCGCCGTCGATCGGGCGCGGACGCCGGGGGACCGTACCGTCGTCATCGGCCCTCTCGCGCTGGGCGCCCGAGGTGCCGGACGAGCCACCCGTGCGCACGCGGCAGCGCGATCTCCGCCGGAGCCAGCTCCGGATCCCACGCCCGCTCCCATTCGAGGCTGATCGGCGGGAGATCGGCGTCGGCGGCGGCGCATGTCTCCGCGAGGCTGGCCAACGCGCGCTCCAATGGCACCTCCCCCGCGCCCAGGTCGCACAGCCGCCAGGTCGCGCCGACGCCGGTCCCATCCTTGACCTGGACCCAACAGATCCGACCCGCATATGCCGTGAGCCCGGCCGCTGGGTCCTCACCGACGGACCAGGCGTTGCCGATGTCCCAGACGACACCGAGAGCCGGGTCCGGCAGCGCGTCGAGGATCGGACGGATCCGTTCCGAGCGCACATGGTCATCGTGGGGCTCGATCGCGACGGTCACGCCCAGCGGGCGGACATGCTCGAGGAGCTCGCCGAGCGCATCGATGGCCCGGCGCTCGAGCGTCCCGTCCGAAGCGTCGTCGTCGCGCTCGCCGAGGAAGGCGCGGATGGCCGGCGCCCCGAGATCGCGCGCCAGCTCCGCATGCGCCGCGGCATCCGCGATCGACGCGCGGACCGACTCCGGGATCGCCGCTGATCACGTTCGGAGTATGTGGTCACGGCGATGGAGCGAAGGCCCGCTTCCTCTACCGCCTGTCGGAGAAACTGCGCCGAACCGCGGGCCAGTCGGTCCGCACGGTGCCGTCAGGTCCGCCACGCCACTCGATGCCATCCCAGCCGCCCGCTGCCGCGTGCGAGACCACCGTCGCGGCGTCCCATTCCGGGCAGGCGAGGGTGCTGAACGCCAGACGCGGACGGCTCGTCCCGGTCACCTTGACATCATACGTCTGACCACTTACGGTCGGGCCGTGGTGGAGGGAGGCGGAGCCGTCGCCGAGCGCGTCGAGGCCGTCGTGATCGGTGGGGGTGTCGTCGGCTGCGCGGTCCTTCTCGAGCTGGCCCTGCGTGGCGTCGAAGCGGTCCTCCTCGAGGCCGAGAACGACATCGGCGAAGGGACCAGCAAGGCGAACAGCGCGATCCTCCATACCGGGTTCGACGCGAAGCCAGGGACGCTCGAGGCCAGGCTCCTGCGTCGATCCGCCGAGCGCTGGTCGGGGCTCCTGGAAGACCTCGGCGTCCCGTCGCTCACGTGTGGCGCGCTGGTGCTGGCGCGGACCGCCGAAGAGGCCCGGGGACTGGAGGACATCGCCGAGCTGTCACGGTCGCATGGCGTCGCCGTGGAGCTCGTCGATGGCGCGTGGCTTCGCGACGAAGCCCCGTACGTGGCGGAGGACGCGGTCCGTGCGTTGCACGTGCCGGATGAGGGGATCGTCGACCCATTCTGGTTGACGCGTGCCTATGCCGAGGCGGCGATCGGGCTCGGCAGCCGCGTCCGAACCCGGGCACGCGTGGTCGGCCTGTCGGTCGACGCCTGACAGCGTCGACCGTGACCCTGGCGGATGGCGATTCGGTGCGAGCCGGGCAGGCGTTCGACTGCGCCGGCTTGCGGGCCGATGAGGTCGCCGCGCTCGCCGGCGACACGAGCTTCACGATCACTCCCCGAAAGGGGGAGTTCCTCGTCAGCGAGCGGACGGGCGACGTCGACCGGATCGTGCTGCCGATCCCCGGTCCGCTCGGCAAGGGCATGCTCGTGACGCCGATCGTCTTCGGCGGCGTCCTCCTCGGGCCGACCGCGGTCGACGGCACGGACAAGGCCGACCGGTCGACGACGGCGGCGGGTCGTCAGCGCATCCTCGAGAGCTGTCGGGCACTCGTGCCCGCCGTCGATGAGATGGTGCCGATCCGGGCATTCGCCGGTGTCCGCCCGGTCTCGAGCACGGGCGACTACCTGATCCGCCCGTCGACCGCAGGCGACCGGCTGACGCTTGTCGCCGGCATCCGCTCGACCGGGATCAGCGCCTCGCCGGGGATCGCCGAGGCGGCCGTCGAAGTCGCCGCGGGACCGCGGCGCTGGGCGATGCGGCGGCCGGGTGCCCGGCCCTCGGCGCCGGCGCCGGAGCTCGGCTCGGAGAGCGGCGCGATCGTATGCATCTGCCGATCGGTCGGCGAGGCAGAGGTCGCCGCGGCGCTGTCGACGCCGACGCCGGTCACCACGACCGATGCCCTCAAGCGTCGCTGTGGCGTCGGGTTCGGCGACTGCCAGGGCAACCGCTGCGCCGCGGAGGCGATCGCACGGATCGCCGCGGCCCGGGGCATCGCGCCCGACGCCGTGGAGAAGGGGCCCGTGGGATCGTGGCTGCTCGACGGGTCGGGCGGCACGCCGGCGGCCGAGATCGCGCTGCGACCGCCGACGGACGGTTCGCGCACGGGGCCTGATGCCGCCTCGGCCCCGGCCGCGGGACCGGACGTCCTCGTGGTCGGTGGTGGGCTGGCCGGGATCGCGGCGTCTCTTGCCCTCGTCGACGCGGGTCTCGTCGTGCGGGTCGTCGACAACGGACCATCGCCTGGTGGCGCGCTCCGCGGGATCGACCCAGAGCGATGGACGGCCGATGAGCGAAGCGCCGTCGAGCGAGCGAGGACGCTGGCAGCGGACGGCAGGCTTCGATGGACGCCCGGCGCGACGGTGGTCGCGCTCGACGGCGACGGCGCGGGATGGCGAGCGGAGGTCGCCTCCCCGAACGGCGGCGAGACCGTCGGATCCCGTCACGTCGTGCTCGCAACCGGTGGCTACGTCACGCCGCGCGAGCATTCCGCGGTCGACGGCCCTCGCCCGAGTGGCGTCGTGACGGCGGATTTCGTGGTCGACGCACTCGATCGCGGCTGGCGTCCCGCGCGGCGGGCGATCGTCGTCGGCGACGGCCGGATCGCAACCGGGGTGCGTGCCCGCCTCCGGACCGCCGGTGTCACGGTCGAGACGATCGGTGGTGCGGCGTCGCTCGACGGCCGCGCTGTCACCGCGCTCCGTGGCCAGCCCCGCCTCGAAGCCGTGGAGATCGACGGCGCGTGGCATCCCGCCGACACGCTCATCTTCGCCGACCGGCTCCAGGCCGCGACCTTCCTCCTGCGCGGGCTGGGCCTCGGCGATGAACGCCCCGGCGTGCCGGCGCCTGTCGACGCTACCGGGGCGTTGCCGCTGCCAGGGCTGTGGGCGGCCGGCACGTGTGTCGTGCCCGATGTCGACCACGCGCGGTCCCTGGCGGATGGCAAGGCGGTCGCCGACGCCCTCGTCGCTTCCCGCGCGCGGACGTCTGCGGCGTCGACCGGCATCGGCGTCTGAGCGGCGGTACGCGGTGAGCGCGCTCACGGAGGAGACCGTCGTCGTGCTGGTCCCACGCGCCCGAATCTGGGAGGCGTTCGCCGATGCCGACCTGCTGGCCAAGGTGCTGCCTGGCTGTGAAACGCTGATCGCGACAGGTGACGGCGCCTTCAGTGGCGTCCTCGCGACGAGGCTCCAGTTCCTGACGCTCCGGGCGGACGTCATCGCGACATTGGTCGACAGGGAGCCGCCGGACCGGCTCCGCCTCCAGCTCGACGGCAAGCCGCGCGGACTCGCTGGCGGCTTCCGCGCCGCCATCCCGATCGAGCTCGCCGAGCAAGCCGACGCGACCCGGATCCACTACACGGTCGATCTCACCACCAGCGGCCGGCTCGCCACGTTCGGCGCGCCGATCCTGCGCGATTCGTTCCGCAAGCAGGTCGCCACGCTGATCGACAACCTGGAGCGCGTCCTGGGCCCCGCAGCGTGAGCGCTGATCTCATCCTCGCCATCGACGAGGGCACGAGCTCGGCCCGAGCCATCGCCTACGACACCGACTGGCAGCCGGTCGCCGCAGCGGCCCGACGGCTGACGACCGAACATCCGCGATCGGGCTGGGCGGAGCAGGACGCCGAGGCCATCGTCGTCGCCGTGGTCGAGGCGGTCGAGGAGGTGCTGGCGACCGTCGGCGGTCCGGGGCGCATCGCGGCCGCGGGCCTCGCGAACCAGGGCGAGACCGTGGTCGCCTGGGACCGACCCACTGGCGCGGCGCTCGCCCCCGCCATCCTTTGGTCGTGCCGGCGCAGCCAGGCGATCGTCGACCGGATCGCCGCCGCTGGTGATGGAGCGTGGATCAGGGAGCGGACCGGACTTCCCCTCGACCCGTACTTCTCGGCGTCGAAGTTTCGCTGGCTCCTAGAAGAGGTACCCGTGGTCGCCCGCGCGGCCGAGGCGGGCCGGCTCGCGTTCGGGACAGTCGACGCGTGGCTCACGGCTCGCCTCGGAGGCGGTAGCGGCGCCGGGGGCGGCGGTCCGACGGCCGAGGGCGCCCAGAGCGATCCATCGACGGCATCACGTACCCAGCTCTTCGGGCTCGCCGACCTCGCCTGGGACGACGACCTGCTCCGGACGTGGGGTGTTCCGCGTGCCACGCTCCCGACGCTGGTCCCGACGACCGGCGACCTCGGTCGGCTCGCCCACCCGTCGTGGGGCGGCCCGATCCCGCTCCGGGCGATGGTGTGCGACCAGCAGGCGGCCCTCGCCGGCCAGGGCGGTCACCGGCCGGGGACGATCAAGGCGACGTTCGGAACGGGCGTGTTCGTCCTCGCGAACGCCGGTAGCAGCGTCCCCGACCCGCAGGAGGGGATCCTCGCGACCGTCGCGTGGGGTTCACCCGGTCGACGCTGCGACCTACGCCCTCGACGGCGGCGTGTTCAGCGCAGGCGCCTTCCTTGACTGGCTCCATGACGATCTCGCGATCCTTGACGCGCCGTCCGGCCTCGATGGCCTCGCGTCCCAGGTGCCCGACGCCGGCGGGGCGCGCATGTTGCCGGCGCTCGGCGGGCTCGGTGCGCCATGGTGGGACGCCGGACGCCCGCGTCACGATCACCGGGCTATCGGCGGCGACGCGCAGGCCGCCATCTGGCGCGAGCCGCGCTCGATGCGATCGCCCAGCGGACAGCCGACATCGTCGATGCGATGGCGTCCGCGTTGCCGGCCGGCGCAGGTCCCCTCCGGATCGATGGCGGGCTGACGGGCAGCGAGCTCCTCGTCGAGCGGCTGGCGGACCTCGTCGGGCGACCCGTCGACGTCGCGACCGACGCCGAATCCACCGCGCTCGGGACCGCGCTGCTCGCCGCGATCGGCGCCGGACGCCTGGACGAGACGCGTGCGGCCGCCGTCGCCGGGACGAGGCGGCGCGTCCAGCCGCGACTCGACGACGTCGGGCGCGCGGCGGAGCGGTCGGCATGGCTCGACTTCGTCCACACCGCACGCGCACTCGCGCCTGGGCGCCTCATCCCGTCCAGCTGAGTCGAGAGATCACTGAACAGGAGGAACGACCGTCATGTCCGGAAACCCATGGGTCGGTCGGGAGCGGCCGCTGATCATCGCCCATCGCGGCCATTCGATCGCCGTTCCGGAGAACACGCTGGAGGCCTATCGGCGGGCGATCGAGCTCGGCGTCGAGATGATCGAGTGCGACGTCAACCGGACGAAGGACGGCGAGCTGGTGATGATCCACGACTGGACGCTCGACCGGACCACGAGCGGGTCCGGTCGGGTCGAGGACCTGACGCTGGCCGAGGTCCAGGACCTCGATGCCGGGTCCGCGTTCGACCCGTCGTTCGCCGGGCTCCGCGTCCCGACCACCGCCGAGACACTCGATCTCGCCCGCGAGGCCGGCATCCTCATGTGCTTCGAGGTGAAGGGCGAGACGCCGGCCCATTTCCGACGCGTCGCCGAGCAGCTCGTCGAGCTGTTCGTCGCGAAGGACGCGCTCGGCTGGGCGTTCATGTCCAGCTACGACCACGACGCGCTGGCAGCGGCCAAGGCGAAGGTGCCGGAGCTGATGCTCGCTCCCGAACGGCTGCCCGACGATGTCCCGGTCGACCTGCCCGAAGCCCTTCGGCAGGCAGAGGCCCTCGGCGCAGAGGTGCTCCAGAACCACTGGCGCTACGTCTCGCGTGAGCTGGTCGACACGATGCACTCGCGCGATATCGCGCTCTGGACATGGCCCACGACCGAAGACGAGGGGATCATCCGGAGCCTCGACGCCGGCGCGGATGGCGTGATGGGCGACGACGTGTCCGCGATGGTCCGGCTCGTGGGCGAGCGATTCGGTAGCCCAGCGTGAGCGCGTCCCGCGGGAAGGGGCCGTAGGCAGGCCGATGCACGAACACCCGATGGAACGGGTCTGCCGCTAGACTTTCCGTCTGGCCGCCGCGCAAGGGGTGGACGACATGACTGGGCAGGCCGACGGAGGAGCGCCGCGGGGACCGCGCCGGCTCGCGCGGTCGGCACCCTACGTCGTCGGCGCGGCCGTGACCTTCGCGGCGATCGTCTTCTACAACCTCATCTTCCCGGCGCCACGACCCCTGACCCAGGAGGAGGTCGATGCCAGGGTCGGGCAGGCCCTCGCGTCGGTCACGCCGCCGCCGGCGTTCTCCGAGCTCGTGTACCAGGCCGTTCGTCCGTCGGTCGTCCTCGTCCAGATCGAGCGACCGAGGCCCGAGCGGCCAGACGGGGAGTCGACGAAGGCGTCGGCAGCGGCGTCGTGATCAACGTCGCCGGAGACATGCTCACGAGCCTCCACGTCGTGGCCGACGCGACCGACGATCGACCGTGACGTTCGCCGATGGGACCCGCTCGCCGGCCGAGGTCGTCGGCACGCGACGCCGAGAACGACATCGCCGTCCTCCGCGCCGACGACGCCGCCGGCCGAGATCGTGCCCGCGACGCTCGGCGACCCCGGCAGCGTCCGTGAGGGCAGCGAGGCGTACGCCGTGGGCAGCCCGTTCGGCCTGATGGACTCGATGAGCGCCGGCGTCATCTCCGGGCTCGACCGTTCGTTCGAGCTCGAGGACAGCGGCGGTCGTGCTGCACGGCCTGATCCAGATCGACGCCGCGGTCAATCCGGGCAACTCCGGTGGGCCGTTGCTCGATCGCGAGGGCCACGTCATCGGCATCGTCACGGCGCTGCTCAACCCGACCAAGGACGACGTCTTCGCCGGCATCGGCTCGCCGTCCCGATCACCGTCGCCGGCGGCGCCGCCGGCACTGCCCGCCTACTAGCTGATGGCGAACGACCATCCGCGAGCCAGCCCAGCCAAGCGAGGGAACGCCGCGTGGACCAGTCAGCCAGCCAGGACGGAGTCGCCCCGATGGAGCGGCTGCTGTACGAGGTCAAGAAGGTCATCGTCGGGCAGGACCACCTGCTCGAGCGCCTGATCGTCGCGCTGCTGGCGCGCGGCCACATCCTCGTCGAGGGCGTGCCGGGCCTGGCCAAGACGATGGCGATCCGGACCCTGGCCGAGGCGATCGGCGGCGAGTTCAAGCGGATCCAGTTCACGCCCGACCTCGTCCCGGCCGACCTCGTCGGCACCCGCATCTACAACCAGAAGACCGGCGACTTCGGGACGACGCTCGGGCCGGTCTTCGCGAACCTCCTGCTCGCCGACGAGATCAACCGCGCGCCGGCCAAGGTCCAGAGCGCGCTGCTCGAGGTGATGCAGGAGCGGCAGGTGACGATCGGCAAGGAGACCTTCAAGGTACCGGACCCGTTCCTCGTGCTGGCGACCCAGAACCCGATCGAGACCGAGGGGACGTACGCGCTGCCCGAAGCCCAGATCGACCGGTTCATGCTCAAGGTCCTCGTCGGCTACCCGACGCCGACCGAGGAGTTCGTGATCGTCGAGCGGATGACCGGCGACGTCCCGCGCGCGCAGCAGGTCATCTCGACGGCCACGCTGCTCGAGATGCAGCGCGCTGGCGGACCGCGTCTTCGTCGATCCGGCGCTGATGGAGTACGCCGTCCGGCTGGCGACGGCGACCCGCGAACCCGGCGACGCACGGGCTCGGCGAGCTTGAGTCGCTACATCACGTTCGGGGCCAGCCCGCGCGCGTCGATCAACCTGATCCTCGCGGCCCGCGCGCTCGCGTTCGTCCGGGGGCGGGACTACGCGCTGCCTGAGGACGTGGTCGATATGGCGCTCGACGTCCTGCGCCACCGCCTCGTGCTGTCGTTCGAGGCGCTCTCCGACGACGTCGACAGCGACGAGCTTCTCGGCCACCATCATCGACCGGATCCCGGTCCCGGTCGTCCCGCTCCGCGATCGTGGCAGCGTCGTCAGCGCCTGAGCGCATCCTCCAGCGCCTCGACTGGCAGGTCATCCGCCGGCTCGACGGCCTGCTTCAGGGCGACTACCGCACGCTGTTCCACGGCAGCGGCCTCGGACTTCGCCGACCTGCGCGAATACCAGTGGGGCGATGACGTCCGCTACATCGACTGGAACGTCACGGCGCGGACGGCGACCCCGTATGTCCGTGAGTACGTCGAGGATCGCGAGGTCACGGCGTGGTTCCTGCTCGACCTGAGCCCGTCGGTCGACTTCGGCACGGTCGACAGCGAGCGGCTCAAGCGGAGCGTGCTGATCGACTTCGTCACGACGCTGGCGCGGCTGCTGACGCGCCACGGCAACCGCGTCGGGGCGATCCTGTACGGCCGCGCAGGTCGAACGGACCATCCCGGCCCGCGGCGGGCGGATCCAGGTGCTGCGCCTGGTCAACGACCTGCTGGAGCAGCCGCGCCTGCCGTCGTCGCCGTTCACCGACCTCGGCGCCCTTGCTCGAGGCGGGGCAGCGGACGATCAAGCGGCGCTCGCTCGTCTTCGTCATCTCCGACTTCATCAGCGCGCCCGGCTGGGAGCGCCCCCTGAACCTGCTGACCCAGCGCCACGAGGTCATGGCCGTCCGACTGTTCGACCGTCGCGAGGTCGAGCTGCCCGACGTCGGTGCCCTGCTCATCGAGGATGCCGAGACCGGCGAGCAGCTCTACGTCGACACCCACGACAAGGCGTTCCGCCGCCGGTTCAAGGAGGCCGCGGAACGTCGGGAGGCGACGCTCCGGGATGCGTTCCGGCGCGCCGGCGTCGACGCGGTCTCGCTCGGTCGACCGACGAGGACCTGGTCCACGCCATCGTCCGCATGGCGATGCTCCGCCGCCGGCGTCGGCGGCACTGACCGATGTCGTTCATCTGGCCCGCGGTCCTGGTCCTGCTCCTGGCCATCCCGCTGGGGATCGCCGTCTACGTCACGCGCGAGCGACGGCGTCGCGCCCGCGTGGCGGCGGCCCTCGGCCCGCTCCGGACGGCCGCCACTCGCTGGTGGCGGTCGCGGGCGGCGTATCCGCCGCACGATCCCGGCGGCCCTGCTCGTCACCGGGTTGGCCGTGCTCGTCGTGGCGATGGCGCGTCCCGAGAGCGTCATCGGCGTGCCGCGCTTCGAGGGGACCGTCGTCCTCGCCTTCGACGTGTCGGGCAGCATGGCGGCGACCGACATCCAGCCGACCCGGATGGAGGCCGCCAAGGCCGCCGCGCGCGCATTCGTGTCGCGCCAGCCCGCGTCGATCCTGATCGGCGTGGTCGCGTTCAGCGACGCGGGTTTCTCGGTGACCGTCCCGACCGACGACCAGAGCGCCGTGCTCGCCGCGATCGATCGTCTCGGGCCCGAGCGCGGGACGTCGGTCGCGCGCGGGATCCTGTCCTCGCTGACGGCGATCGCGACGGCCGAGCGGGACCCCCAGGCTGGCTACTACACGAACAAGCTCGCCGGACCCGACCCAGCTCCCGCCGATCGTGCCGCCCGGGCACGCTTCGCCCCGGCGGCGATCGTGCTGCTCAGCGACGGCGAGAACAACCAGCGGCCCGATCCGCTCGCTGGCCGCGCGGGGCGCCGCCGAGCGCGGGGTCCGCATCTTCACGGTCGGGCTCGGGACCGAGGCCGGCACGACGCTCGAGGTCGAGGGGTTCCGCGTCCACAGCCGCGCTCGACGAGACCGCGCTCCGCCAGATCGCGGACATCACCGACGGCACGTACTACGCCGCGTCCGAACCCGACCAGCTCACGAGCATCTACGACGACATCGAGACGCGCTTCGTCATCCGGCCCGAGGCGACCGAGATCACGTCGCTTCATGGCCGGGGCGGGTCTCGGCCTGCTGGCGCTCGGCGGCGTTGGCGAGTCTCCTCTGGTTCGGGCGGCTGCCATGACCGACTTCCTCGCCGCCGTGGGCGCTGGCACTCCTGGTCGCCATCGTGCCGCTCCTCGTCGTCGCGCGGGCCTGGCTGCTCCGCCGGCGCAAGCCCGCGCTGCGCTATTCGAGCCTGTCGCTCGTGCGCGAGGCGGTCGGTGGGTCGTCGCGGATCCGCCGCCACCTGCCGTTCGCGCTGTTCGCGCTCGGGCTCGTCAGCCTCGTCGTCGCGATGGCCCGTCCCGTCCAGGTCGTGAGCGTCCCGGCCGGCCGGACGACGGTCATCCTCGCGATGGACGTCTCGCGCAGCATGTGCGCGACCGACATCCCGCCGAACCGACTGCTGGCCGCGGAGGCCGCGGCGTCGTCGTTCATCGAGCGCCAGACGCGACCACCCAGATCGGCATCGTCGCGTTCGCCGGGTTCGCCGAGATCGTCCAGACGCCGACGACCGACCAGGAGGTGCTGCTCGACGTCATCGAGAGCCTGACGACGGGTCGGCGGACGGCGATCGGCAGCGCGATCCTCGAATCGCTCGACGCGATCGCCGAGGTCGACGACAGCGTCGCGCCCGTCCAGCCCGATGCCAGTCCGTCGACCGATGCGCAGCCGCCAGCCGCGCTCCCGCGCGGCGCGTACGCGCCGGCGATCATCGTGCTGCTGACCGACGGCGCGAGCAACGCCGGGCCGCTGCCGGTCGAGGCGGCCGCGCAGGCCGCCGCGCGGGGCGTGCGCGTCTACACGATCGGGTTCGGGACCGACGATCCGAACAGCGAGCGGCCGCCGTGCGGGCATCCAGTTCATCGGCAACGAACCGAACGACCCGTTCGGGTTCGGCGGGTTCGGCGGTGGCGGCAGGTGGCGGCTTCCGCCGGGCGATCGACGAGGAGACGCTCATGGCGGTCGCCGACGCGACCGGCGGCGAGTACTACCCGGCGGAGAGCGCCGACGAGCTCCACAAGGTCTTCGAGAACCTGCCGACGAACCTGATCACGAAGCACGAGGTGGTGGAGATCAGCGTGCTGTTCGTGGCGCTCGGGGCGGTCCTGGTCGCGCTCGGCGATCCTGCTCGGCCAGGCCTGGCGGCCGTTGCCCTGACGGCGCCCGCCCGAGGCGAGGACCTGGCCTGTCTCGTTGTCGATTCACATCGCTCCCGTTCGTCGTGCTGATACGGGGCGGTCGAAGCTGAGCCGCCGCGAACGAAGGAGGTCCCGATGGGAGCCAAGGTCATCCACGTCGAGGTCACCGGCAAGGACGGCGGCGCGCTGCAGAAGTTCTACAAGGACGTGTTCGGCTGGAGCCTCGACACTGACAACCCCGGCGGGTACGGCATGTATCGCCAGGACGACGGCCTCACCGGCGGGATCGGCGCAAGCCAGGATGGCGGTGCCGGCCACGTCACGTTCTACGTCCACACGGACGATCCGCAGGGCATCCTCGACAAGGCCGCCGCCAGCGGTGGGCGCGTGATCATGCCGCTCACCGAGGTCGCCCCCGAGACGACGGTCGCGCTGTTCGCCGACCCGGAGGGCCACGTCGTCGGGATCATGTGACCTCGACCGCCGCCACGTTCGACGGCCGGGCCCGCCGGGCCCGGCCGTACCGTGTCCGGCACCGACGGGGATCGACGTCGAGTCGTGCGATGATGCGCACGAGCGACCTCGATGCCTCCGTCCGCGCGGGCGAGCCGGTCCGCGGCCCGTCTGCATCGATCGATCCTTCTCGCCGGACTGGCGTGGCTGCTGCTCGCCGCGGTGCCGATCCCAGCGCTGCCCGTCCTTGCCGCCGACGCCACCACCGACCCGCACATCGACGTCCTGACCGCGACCGGGACCGTCGACAACGTCATGGCGACCTACATCGAGCAGGGCGTCGCGCGCCGCCGAGGACGGTGGCGCCAAGGCCGTGATCCTGACGCTGAACACGCCGGGCGGCAGCCTCGACTGCGACGCAACACATCGTGTCGTCGCTCCTCGAGGCGCACGTCCCGACGATCGTCTGGGTCGCACCCAGCGGTGGTCGCGCCGCGAGCGCCGGAACGTTCATCACGTTGGCCGGCGAACCTCGCCTACATGGCGCCGGGGACGAACATCGGCGCGGCCTCGCCGGTCGGATCGGGCGGTGAGGACCTGACCGGCACGATCGGCGACGAAGGTCAAGAACGACGCGATCGCCAACATCCGGTCGATCGCCGAGACGCGCGGTCGGAACGTCGACTGGGCGGTCTCGACCGTCGACAAGGCGGTGTCGTCGCCGGCGAGCGAGGCCGTCTCGGTCGGCGCGGTCAACGGCATCGCTACGCTCGCTCGAGGAGGTCCGCGACAAGGCCGACGGGCAGACCGTCGAGGTGCGACGGCCAGAACGGTGACCCTGGAGCTCGACGGACGTCCCGTTCGTCGACGTCGGGATGAACCCGTTCCAGGCAGCTCATCCATCTGCTGTCCGACCCGAACATCGCGTTCATCCTGCTGACGCTCGGGTTTCTACGGTCTGCTGTTCGAGCTCCAGAGCCCGAACTTCGTCACCGGGACGCTCGGTGCCATCGCGCTGATCCTTGCCTTCATCGGCTTCGGAAGCCTGCCGCTCAACATCGCGGGCCTGATCCTGATCGGGCTCGCGGTCCTGCTCTTCATCCTCGAGACGACCGTCACGAGCCACGGTCTGCTGACCGTCGGCGGACTCGTCTGCTTCGTGCTGGGCGCCTTCACCCTGTACACGGCGCCCGGTACGCCGGCCGCTCCGGACGTTGCGGTCGCCGTGCCGCTCGTCGTCGCGATGGCTGCGGTCACCGGGGTGTTCGTGCTGCGGTCCTCATCACCGTCGCCCGCGTCCGTCGGCGGACGCTCGCGTTCGCGGGTGACTACGGGGCCGGCGGTACGATGAAGGTCCCGAAGGGGACGACGGGCGTCGCCCGAACGGCTCTCGAGCCGCTCGGCGTCGTGTATGCCGCAGGCGAGGAATGGACGCGCGCGTGCCAGTGGGGATGCCCCGATCCCGTCGGGCCAGCCCGTGCGGGTCGTCGGCCAGGAGGACCTGATACTCATCGTCGAATCCGGTCCGGCGACGTCGCCGGAAGGTGCGTAGGAGGAAACCGTGGAGCTCGCCACCATCCTGGCGGCCGCGTTCGTCGTCCTGATCATCGCGGTCATCGCGATCGCGTCGATCAAGATCGTCAACCAGTACGAGCGCGTGCTGGTCTTCACGCTGGGGCGGACGAGCCCGACCGAGGTCAAGGGCCCGGGCTGGGTCTTCATCGTGCCGATCGCCCAGCGCGGCGGTGCAGCGTCGACCTTCGCGAGCGGTTCATCGAGGTCCCGAGCCAGACGAGCATCACGAAGGACAACGCCCCGATCAGCATCGACTTCCTGATCTACTGGCGGATCGTCGACCCCTACCGGAGCGTCGTCGAGGTCCAGAACTTCGAGGGCGCCCTCCAGAACATCGCGACGACCACCCTCCGCGCCGTGGTCGGCGACATCCTGCTCGACGACGTGCTGTCCAAGCGCGACCAGATCAACGAGGTCCTGCGCGTCAAGCTCGACGAGGTCACCGAGCGCTGGGGCGGCAAGGTCACGACCGTCGAGATCCGCGAGATCACCCCGCCGCGCGACGTCCAGGACGCGATGAACCGCCAGCTGTCCGCCGAGCGGACACGGCGCGCCGTCATCACCGAGTCCGAGGGCACGCGTCAGTCGGCGATCAACGTCGCCGAGGGCACCAAGCAGTCCGAGATCCTGCAAGGCCGAGGGCGATCGCCAGGCGGCGATCCTTCGCGCCGAGGGCTTCGCGCTCGCGCTGACGCAGATCTACAACGCGGCCTCCCAGGTCGACCAGAAGACGATGGCGCTGCAGTACCTCGAGGCGTTCAAGGCGCTCGGGGCGAGCCCGTCGACCAAGTACGTCCTGCCGCTCGAGATCACCCAGCTGGCCGAGTCGTTCCGCGGGTACCTCACCGCCTCGAACGAGGGCGACGGCGGGCCGCCACCTCCACCCCCACCGCCGCCGGCGGTGTCGTCGGGCCCCGCGTCGGGCTAGGGGTAAGCGGCCGGTACGGGCGACTTGATGCATATCGACTGGGCGCGCGCGAGGGTTTCTCGAGTGATGCGCTTCGGCCGCATCAAGAGGCGGTGGCGGCGGCGCGGATCGGCTACGTGATGCAGGCGAGGCGCATCACGGAGTGATGGGCGGCGACAGCGCGACGGATATGCATCACACGACCGGCCGGGCGACGGATCGCGACTGAAACGCATGCGCAAGGGCGTCTCGCCGCGCGTCGTGACCGGCTGATCGGCCGGTCGATCGACCATCGATGGACTTCCACCAGAAGGCGTCGACTCGCTCGGCGCTGCACCAGAGGAGGTTCGACGATGGCCACACTGTCCGAGAAGAAGCGCGACAGCTGCCCGACTCGAAGTTCGGGCTGCCGGACGAGCACAAGTACCCGATGCCTGACAAGTCGCACGCCAGGAACGCCAAGGCGCGCGCGTCGCAGCAGCACAACAAGGGGAACCTGTCCGCCGCAGACGAGAAGAAGATCGACCGCAAGGCCGACAAGATCCTCGACAAGTAGGCCGACGCGTCCCCGGGACGCACATCGCAACAGACGGCCCCGGGTCATCCCGGGGCCGTCGTCTGTCCGCTGTCTCGCGGTGCCCGGAGCCTCAGTCGGGGACGGCGGCCGCGGCGAACGACGCCATGTCCGGGAAGGTCGCGTCGGGGCGCGCCTCGGCGGGCGGCGTCGCACCGCTTCCCGGCCGATCGTGGCGGCGGTTGATCCACACGGTCGTGAAGCCCGAGACGCTTGGCTGGCGCGTGGTCATGGAACAGACTCTGGGCGACGTGGACGATGCGCTCCTGCGGCAGCCCGAGTCGGTCGAGCATCACCTCGAAGTTGTGTTCGTTCGGCTTGTAGGAGCCGACCTGTTGGGCCGTGATCACCCAGTCGAAATCGACGCCGAGGCGCCGGTTCGACGCGGCGAACAGGTCGTCGTCGCAGTTCGTCAGCACGCCCAGTCGGAATCGACGCTTCAAGCGCCGCAGCGCCTCGGTCGAGTCAGGGAATGCGGGCCAGTCCTCGACCGATCGGGAGAACCGCTCGACCTCGTCGGCCGTCGGACTCGAACCCGAGCTCGGCGGCGACCCCGCGCAGACCGAGCGCGAGGATCTCGCGATACGTCCGGTACGGACCACCCTCGGCCGCGGCCTCGTGCCGCGCAAACCGAACGAGGACGTCCTCCGAGTCGAGGGCGACGCCATGAGCATCGAGGACCGGGCGGAACGCCTCGGTCAACCCAGCCTCCCAATCGATGAGCGTGCCGTAGCAGTCGAAGGTCAGGGCGTCGACATCGCTGAAGTCGATCTGGGTCGGCATCCGCGGAACTGTAGCCCGTACGGCATCGTCGGGGCGGCATGACCGCGCGAACCCTCAGGCTGCTCCTCGTCATCGCCGGCGCGATGCTTCTGACGGGATGCAGCGCCGGTGCGCCGGCGTCCGAGCCGACCGCAGTGCCGCCGTCAGCCGCCGGACCGGTCGTGACCGCGGCGGACGCCGTCGCCCGGGTGATCATCGAGGAGCCTCGCTTCGCCGGCATCGCCGCTCGAGACCCGAACCTGATCGGCCAGGCGAGCTGGTACGAGGTGACGCCAGCGTCCGGGGTCGGCGCCTTTCTCGTGACGATGCGCATCGGCTGGGGCGACTGCCCGGCCGGCTGCATCGATGAGCACAGCTGGACCTATGCGGTCGGCCCGACTGGATCGGTGACGCTGCAGTCGGAGGCCGGATCGCCGGTCCCGATCGGATGCGTGGCCGTCGCCGTCGAGCGGCGGCGCTCCTCGGACACCGGGATCCACGTCACGGCCGTCGCCGGCCCGACGTGCCCCGTCGAGAAGGTGCCACCCGATCCGGCCTGTGCCCCGAAGCCCGGTGTCGAACGCGACGATCCTGATCGGCGACGCAGCCGGGCACGAGCAGGGCATGGTCGTGACCGACCAGACCGGACAGACCTTCGCGGGACTCGCGCCGGGCATCTACACCGTCACAGCGCAAGGTGCGGCCGGGTTCATGAGCGGCCCCGAGCCGCAGCAGGTGACGGTCGATGACGGGCGGGTGACCGAGGTCACGCTCACGTACGACACCGGCATCCGCTGACGCGCGATCCCGGTGCGGGTCGGCACCGCGCGTGACCGCGCAAGGCGGAGTGCAAGGTGGAGTGCAAGGTGGTTTGCCGTACTCTCGGATCCATGCGATCGCGCGACACCCCGACCCTCGCCCTGCTCACCGTCGTGCTGGTCGTGGTTGCCGGGCTCATCGCGATCCCGGTCCTTGCGGCCGCGCCGAGCCCGACATCGGACCCCGCGTCACCGGCTGCGACCGAGAAACCCGAAGGTAGCGAGACGCCCGAAGGTACGGAGAAGCCCGGTAAGGGTGCGAAGACTGACAAGGCCGAGACCCCGGAAGCGCAGACGACGCTCAAGGGCACCGTCGGCACCAAGACCAACGCGGACGGCGAGACCGAGTACACGCTGACCGTGGGCTCGACGACCTACACGCTCGAAGCCGGGCCCGCTTGGTACTGGAAGGACAAGCATCCCGCTCAAGCCGTACGTCGGCAAGAGCGTCACCGTGGTCGGCGAGCAGGAGCAGGGGTCGACCGCGGTCGATGTCCAGACGGTCGATGGGAAGGTGATCCGCGAGCCGGGCAAGCCGCCGTGGGCAGGCGGCTGGAAGCGCGTCGGCAAGGACCACCCGGGCTGGAGCCAGGAGAAGGCCGACCGGATGGCCGGCGAAGAGCGCCGACAAGAAGGCGCGCTTCGGCGTCGATTGCTGGCCGCCCGGCCACTGCAAGGACGCGTCCGGCAAACCGCAGACGCCGGCGCCACGCCGACACCTGCGCCGTAGCGCGCGCTCCCAGCGCCGGTCGGCGCGCCGCCGGCCGCGTAGCGATGCGGTCATGCGCCTGCCCGTCGCCCTCGTCCAGCTCGACGCGACCGATGACGTCGATGCGAACATCGACCGAGCCACGGCCCTTGCCGACCGAGGCAGCCGAGGGCGGCGCTCGACTCGTCGTCCTCCCGGAGTACCTCCAGTACCGCGGCGGCGACGACGGCTTTCGTGCGTCGGCCCGCCCGATCCCCGGGCCGTACACGGACGCCTTCGCCGATGTCGCGCGCCGGAACGACGCGTGGATCCTTGCCGGCAGCGTCGCCGAGACCTCCGACGATGATGCGCGGCCGTACAACACGAGCACCCTGATCGCGCCGGATGGGTCGATCGCGGCGCGATACCGGAAGATCCATCTCTTCGACGTCGCCGTGGATGACGGTCCCGTCGACACCGAGTCGGCGCGCGTATCGCCAGGCGACGAGCCGGTCTGTGCCGACGTCGACGGTGTCCGCATCGGGCTGACCGTCTGCTACGACCTCCGTTTCCCGGAGCTGTATCGAACGCTGGCGCTGGCCGGCGCCGAGGTCCTCGCCGTGCCGTCGAACTTCACCGAGCGGACAGGGCGCGACCACTGGGAGGTGCTCCTGCGGGCACGCGCCATCGAGAACGGGGCGTGGGTCGTGGCGCCGGGCCAGGTCGGTGGGCCGCCGGGTCAGCCGGCCTTCGGCCGGTCGATGATCATCGATCCATGGGGCACGGTCGTCGCCCAGGCATCCGATGGCGTCGGGCATCATCCGAGCGGACGTGGAGACGGACCGCGTCGCCGCGGTCCGTCGTCAGATCCCGTCGCTCGCCAACCGGCGGCCGAGCACCTACCGGCTGGGCTAGGCGACCGCCGTTCCCGGCGGCCGCCCGAGCGTCACTTCACGAGCTGGACGCCGATGGCGCCGGCCCCCTGGATCGGCCCGGCACCGACGGGTCCGGACGTGATGTAGCGGACGAACCATCCGGCGAGGCAGCTCGAGCTGCCGTTGCCGCGCGATCGGGACGAGCGTCGTTCCGTTGCCCTGGCAAGCCGTGTTGTTGCCGCCGTTCTGGTCGGACATGTAGTCGAGGTAGAACGCGGCGACGCGGATGACGTGGTAGACGGCGTTGCTGCCGTTGCCGGTCACGCAGTCGCCGTCGCAGACCGGGATCAGGACGACCTGGCCGGCCTTGGCATTGACCTCGTCGACCATCTTCTTGGCGCAGTTGTTGCCGTTGTCCGACTGGACGTCGACCGGGAAGGTCGCGAACTGGATCGCCGGCGGGTTGTTGACCTCGTCGTCGCAGTTGTTCGGCGTGCCGTCGAGGTCGAGGATCATGAACGAGCCGCCGCCGGTCTTGCACAGCGGGCACGATGTACTCCTGGCCGTCAGGGTTCGTGTCGGCATCGTTGCCGTCCGGGTTGCTGATCGACCAGTTGACCTCGCCCGTGCCGAGGTCGCCGTTCTGTCTCGCAGTCGACGATGTTCACCGGGAACACGACCGGCAGGAACACCCCACCCGAGAGCGCGCCGGCGACCGAGATCGCGTCCGCGGTGGCGGTGAACTGCGGGAGGCCGATCACCCGACCGAACGTCGTCGTCGAACGTCTGCGTGCCCACCGCCTGGACGCCCTGGGCGCCAGACGGGATCGACCCCGTCGCCGACGCGCGCCGCCGCGCCGAAGGTCGTCGTCGTGGCGCCGGCCGGCGTCAACAGGTTGCCGGTGACGTTGGTGTAGTAGCCGTCGTAGTCATTGAGGTAGTTCGCGGTCGAGACGTTCGTCATCGACCCGTCGACGTCCGCATCGGTCTTCGCGGTGCCGCCGAGCTGCTGCGCGAGGACGGTCGCGCCGGCGTTCGCGACGGCGTCGGAGGCGTTCTGCGCCTCGCGCTGGTGGGCGTACGCGTTGCCACCCTCGAGGATGAGCGCGACGCCGCCGATCAGCGCGATCATCGCGAGCGCGGTGATCGGGACGATCTGCCCGCGCTGGCCTCGGCGGGTGCGATGGCGATACATGGGAGTCCCCCTCATGGCTGCTTCGGGCAGGCGGCCGCGGCGACACGCGTCATTGCGGTTCGCCGGGCAGCTGTATTCGACGGAAAGCGTGGACGTGGCGGTGAACGTCACGCCGTTCTTGAACACGATGTTCCCGATGAGCGGCGTGATCGGCTGGTAGGTCGCCTCGAAGCTGACGGTGGCCATGCAGCCGACGGCGATCTGGCTGAGCGCGCACGGGGCCGACGTGTTCGGCGTCCCGTCGGCGTTCACCTGGTAGAAGTTCACCGTCACGCTCGGGTCGTTGAGCTCGACGATCGGCGGTCTGCTGCTTCGCGCGGGCGATGATGCTCGGCTGGTACTGGTTGACGATCGCCATCCGCGCGCCCTCGCGAGCCGCGTTGGTGAGCGTGTTGTAGGCGAAGGCCGCCCGACCGAGGTCGAAGATCGCGACCAGCAGCAGGATGAAGATCGGCAGGACGAGCGCGAACTCGACCAGGGCCTGGCCGCGCCGTCCATGCGGATCGGCGCCGTGAGAAGGCGGTCATGGGTTGTTCACCGTGATGTTGCTGTTGCAGGGAACCTGCGAGTTGGCCGTGATCGACTGCGACAGGATCGTGAAGTTGCCATTCGGCGCACCGGGGCCATCACTGACGATCCCAGTGAACGCGGCTCCCGTGTAGAGCGCCTGCGCGTTGTTGCGTTTGACCCCGTTGAAGCTCGGCACCGTGCACAGCGCGCTGCCGAGGGTGATCGACTTGGTCACGCTGACCGGTCCGGTCGGGTAGGTGACGGTCAGGGTCACGCTGTAGGTGCCCGGCCGTGTTGTAGGTATGGGTCGGGTTCTGTGCGGTCGACGTGCCCTCGCCGGTGCCGAAGGTCCAGGCATAGGCCGTGCCACCGGCGTCGAGGCATTCGTGAACGTCACGAGCGACGGCGCATTCGGGCTCGACAAGCTGTAGGTGAAGTCGACCGTCGATGGCGCCGTGACGGTGATGCCCATCGAGGCCGTGCTCGACCCCTTGGCGTTCGTCGCGGTCAACATCACGATGTAGGTGCCGGGAGTCGTGAACGTGTGATCGAGCGGATCCTGAAGCGTCGAGTTCGGTGTGCCGTCGTTGAAGTTCCAGAGCCAGCTCGTCGGACTGCCGCCGGACGTGTCACGGAAAGTGACCGTGAAGGGCGCGAGCCCCGGTCAGGGTCGACGGAGCCAGCGTGCCGTTGCCGGTGAACGCGGCATTCGGCGCGGTGCCGACCGGCACCACCACCACCGCCGGTCGACGTCATCCCGGACTTGACCGGGAAGACCGACGACGCGGACACCGTGATGCTGCCGCCGACGATGTTCTTGATGCCCGGCGTGATCAGGTTGAACGTGCACGAGAGGCTGACCGTGGCGGAGTCGCCGATGTCGTCGCTCGCGCCATTGCCACCCGTGTCGGCGAAGACGGGGGCCGGCGCCGTCTGCTGACCGCCGGACGAGCGGCAGCTTGCAGTTGGTCGCCGCCGCGTCGTTGCGGATCTGGTTCTGGTACTTGGCCTGGACGTTGGCATCGCCGCCGCCCTGCCAGGCGGTCGGGTTGTTGGCGGCCAGGTTGGCCGCGATGCGGCTCATGCTCTGGAGGTTGATCCAGCCGAGGTAGACCCGGCCGAAGTCGAGCGCGATCAGGGTCAGGAGCAGGAGGATGGGCAGGACGATCGCGAACTCGACGAGGCTCTGGCCTCGGTGTCGGCGATGGCGGTCGATGCTGCGAGTCCGGCGAGCGTCGCCGGCGGGGGAGAAGCGCATCTGGGGTCCTGCGGTGCGGGTTCGGATCGAGTGCAGCCGATGCTCGGCGTGACACCTTTCACGGTCCCTTTAATCGGTGCGCGCCTGCATAGCCCGGACCGACTAGGACCGCCCACCAGATGGTCCGGGGCGGGTCGCAAGGTCGGTCGCAAGGTCGCTCGTTAACGCCTGCGGATTGGGCCCCGGAATCGAAAGAGCCGCGCCCCCCGCGCGGCTCTCTCGAGACTGGTGAGAGCTGGGTCTCAGTCGATGAGCTTGATCACAAAGATGCCGTGGTAGAAGCCGGCGCAGGTCGCGTCGCTCACGGCGCAGACGTTGTCAGCGGAAGCGCTCCGGGTGATGCCCGTCTTGAAGTAGCCAGTGATCGTGCCCTCGTCGCCGCCGCCCCGCTTGGTGGCGCTGACGACGTGGAACAGGGCCCAGCCGCGGAAGCAGCCGACGTCGTGCGTTCCATCGTTGCAGTGCGTGTGTCCCGCAGTGGGCGGGCCGACGATCGGCACGGCGACATCCTTGCCAGCCAGCGTGGTGTTGATGCTCGGCTGGTTCGCCGAGTTCGTGTCGAACAGGGCGTTGTGGACGCCGTTGTTCTGCTGCCCGATGTAGTCGTTGATGGCGAGGTCGGCGTTGATCGGGGCGGTCCCATCGAGCGCGTCCTTGATGTCCTTGGTCGAGACGTTGCCCGTCCCGAGGTTGGTCCAAGCCAGGTTGTACGCGCCTAGAGGGACGTCGCTGCCTTGACCCGTCGTCTTTTCGAAGTCGACCGGGACGGTGTAAGATGTCGTACGGGAGTCCGGTGACCGGATCGAAGACGTCCTGGCTCAGGATGAACGGCGCCACGCCGCTGAACTTCTTCGGGATACCCGGCAAGGGCGGTCGCGGTGACGCTGACGTCCCACGTCGGCTGCCCGACCACGCCCGCGAAGTAGTTCGCGTGCGGCCCGCTGACATCCACCTTCACGGTGGTCGACGTGAGCGCCACGTTGACGGTCACGCCGCCCGATCCGTGGGTGTAGCCGTTGGCGGCAGCCGCGGCACGCGCCGCAGCGGTCGGGTTCGGCACCGTTGAGGAGAGCATTCGCCCCGGCGAACGCGCCGAGGTCTGCCGCATTCTGTTCTGCACGGCGCTGGGCGAAGGCAAAGCCGCCATCGATCACGAGTCCGACGCCGGCGATGATCGCGACCAGCGCCAGGACGAAGATGACGAGGATCTGCCCGCGTTCGCGCGGCGACCTACTGGATCTGCGCACTGCTGCTCCCCTCCATGGTCCACGTGCCGGTGAAACCGAGCAGTGGCGTGATCGGCCGGTACGGCGCCGTGACCACGACCCTGCACCGTAGTCCTTGCTGAAGTCGCACGGGCTGGACGATGCGCCGGTCTGGTCGATGCAGGTGATCGTCGGATCCGCCAGCCCCGGGATGAGGTTCTTCTGGACATTGACGACTTGTGCTGTTTCGGCGCTGCCGCCCGGGGAGCACGTCAGCGCTCCGGCCGTCGCGCACGGATGGACGCTCGTCACGCGGGCGATCTCTCGCGCCGCCTGCGAGACGCCGTTGTACTTGTAGATGGCCATCCCGAAGTCGACGATCCCCATGAGGATCACGAGGAAGACGATGATCACCATCGAGAACTCGACGAGGCTCTGGCCGCGCTCGTTGACGTGTCGGCGTGTCATGGGACCGGCACCGTTTTCGTGGTCGTGACCGTGCAGCTCCCCAGGGTGGCTGTCACTGCGACCGATTGCGGTCCGCCCGAGGTGAAGTTGACCGTCACGCCCGCCCGGTTGCTTGGACCGACGACCGTGAAGGCACCGGACCACGCGTAGTTGTAACCAGCCGTCACCGGTGAGAGCGTCGCATCGAGGTCCATGCGGTGCGGGTTGCCATTGTTGTGGCGATCCACCCACGTGAAGTCGATCGTCGGACAGCTCGGCGGAGGCGTACCGGTCGGCGTCGCACCGTCACGGTGATCGTCGCATTGGACGAGGCCGTCTGACCTCGACTGTCGGTCACGGTCAGGACGACCGTGTACGTGCCGGCAGCCGCCATAGTGTGGGTCACGACGGCACCCGACCCGCCGAAGCTCCAGGAGTAGTCGGTGATGGTCGCCCCGCCCGGCGATGTCGAGCCGCTCGCGTTGAAGGTGACGTCGAGCGGCGCGTTGCCGGACATCGGCGTCGCCGTGAACGCGGCGGTCGGTGCTGGGACGGACGGGAACGTCACCGCCGGGACGGCCAGGCACTCGGCATCCGCGCTCGGCGTGCAGGACGATGTTGGTGCCGACGATCGAGCCGACGATCGGCGTGCACGAGCCGGAACGGTGCCGTGACCTCGACGGTGACGGTCGGCGGGCCGCCGGCGGGATACGGGGCGTCCTTGTCGCAGACGGCGGGCGACAGCGTTCACCGCGCGTCTGATCGACGACGACGAAGCCGCCCTGCGGCCTCCGTCAGCGCGCCGCACATGACCGTGTTGGTGTCGCTGCAGCCCGGCGTTGGCCTGCCAGGTGCCGCCCTGCGACGCGACGAGCGCGCCTTCCTTGGCGGCGTTGGTGATCGTGATCTGCGAGTACAGCAGCCGGCCCAGGTCGATCGCCGTCAGCAGCAGGATCAGGAAGACAGGCGCGATCAGGGCGAGCTCTACGAGGCTCTGCCCACGCGAAGACCTACGCCGGTCGCGTGACGGAGTGGCGGGCACTGGTTCCCCCTGGCGGTGGTACGAAAGTACCGGGATATTCGCAGGCCGACCTTACACCGGACCTTACCGGCGGTGCGTGGCGTCGACGTCAGGGGCGAACGGGCCGTACGAAGTCGGGACGAACGGGTCAGTTGTACGCGCGCGAGGCGGGCGTGACGATGCCGCGCATGTTGAAGCGAGTCCTCGCCGCCCTGCTCTGGTTCTACGCCGGCTGGTACGGCGGTGCGCTGCTCGCCGACTTCCTCGGCGTCAGCCTGCTGCTCGGTCCGATCATCGGCGCCGCTCTCGCGGCCCTCGTCGCCGGCGACCCGCGCCATCTGATCTGGTGGGCGATCCGACCTGACGAGCCGACGCCTGCCGCCTCCGGACGCGGGCAGCCGGACCCCGTCTGAGCGCCACCGCCCGGAACGGCCATCGAACGACGACCGAGCGCCGGATCTGGCATCGGGTCCGGCGCTTCTGCTATCCCGAGCGCCCTAACGCCTCGTCGGCGGATTCGCCGGGGAAGCTGATCGTGAAGGCGGCACCCCCGCCGCCGGGACTCGCGGGCTCCAGGACGAGGTCGCCGCCCATCGCGCGGCACAGCTCGCGTGAGACGTACAGACCCGAGTCCGCTGCCGCCGTCGGGGGCCGCATCGCCGCCGCGCTCGAAGCGGGTGAACAGCCGATCGCGGTCCGCGTCCGCGACCCCGGGCCCGCCGTCGCTGATGGTCAGCCGCACGCGACGCCCCGCCTCATCGACAGCGACGACGGCTCGGACCGGCGTGCCGCCACCGTACTTGACCGCGTTGTCGAGGAGCGCCCAGAGCACCTGGTCGAGCTGGTCCGGGTCGGCGACGGCGAGCCAACCACCGGCTCGGTCGTCGAGGTCGAAGTCGACGTCGTCGACGCCGAGCGCCTCCCAGGCCTTGCGGACGCGCGTCCCGAGCGACAGCGACCTCGCTTCGTGGCTTGAGGGCGCCGGACTCGAGCCGGGTGACCGTCAGTAGCTGGCGGACCATCCGCGACAGCCGCTCCGATTGCTCGGCGATGATCCCGAGGCGCCGGTCGGGCGTCGCGTCGTTCGAGCTGCTCGGCGTAGGCGCGGATGCTGGTCAGCGGCGTCTGGAGGTTGTGGCTGACGCCGCGGAGGAAGTCGTCCTTGGCGGCATCGAGCTCGAGCAGCTGGCGGTTCTGCGACTCCACGCGCGCGAACAGCTGAGCCGTTCCGGATCGCCGCGGCCATCTCGCTCGCGAACAGCTCGAGCAGGTCCTGGTCGGCCGGCTCCCAGCGGCGGGTCGCCGGCAGCCGGCCGATGAGCACGCCGATGTCCTCGCCGCCGGCGCGCATGACCGCCCGCAGCGGCCGGGACACGCCGGGGACGACCTCCTCCTCCTCGACGATCGATGGGTCGCCCATCACCACCGTGGCATCGATCAGCGCGAACGCCGACGTCGCGTCGGCGGCCGTCCGTTCGACCAGGGCCTCGACGTCGTCCTGCGGCGAGACCTCGTCGATCGCCGCGAGGATCCGCCCGAGCTCCCGGTTGCGCCGCTCGAGGTCGGCGGCCAGTCGGTTGTGGCTGTCGGCCAGTCGGGCGAGCTCGTCGTCGCCGACGACCTGGATCGGGCTCGACAGGTCGCCCTTCGACACGCGGTCGACCGCGGCGACGACCGATCGGAGCGGCGCCAGGAGCTCGGTCGCCAGCGCGAACGCCGCGACGATCGCGAAGGCCAGCAGGATCGCAAGGGCGAAGAACAGGATCTGCGCGAACGTCTGGTCGGCGCCCTGGCGGCCGAGGATGATCTCGAAGGCGAGCACGACGACGCCGAAGACCGCGAGCGGCACGATCGCCGCGAAGAGAAGGGCGAGCGTGAGCCGGGACCGGAAGCTCAGGCGCGGGGGTCGTTCGGGTGCTCGTCGTCGGTCGTCGTCGAAGCCGAGGCTGGCGACCCGACCGCGCGCTCGTCAGCCACCGGCCGCCTCGGCCGTGCCCTTGGTGGCGACAAGTCGATACCCGACACCGCGGACGGTCTGGACGTGGACCGGCTTGTTCGGGTCGACCTCGACCTTCTGGCGGAGGCGGCGCATCGTCACCCAGACGTAGGACGGGTCGGCGTCCTCGGTCTCCGCCCAGCCACGGGCGAGGAGCGTCTCGGTCGTGACCGTCTGGCCGAGGTTGGCGGCGAGGGCGTAGAGGAGGCGCGATTCGGTCGGGGTCAGCTGGACGACCTCGCCGCCGACGGTCGCCTCGCGTCGATGGAGGTCGAGCGTCAGGTCCGGCCCGAGAGCCAGGCTCTGGCGCGGGACCTTGTCGCCGAGCCGCCGCAAGACTCGGTTGATGCGCGCGCGTAGCTCCGGGTAGTGGTAGGGCTTGGTGACGTAGTCCTCGGCGACCTCCTCGAGCAGGTCGGCCTTCGAGTCGCCGGCATCGATCGCCGAGAGGACGATGATCGGCAGGTCGGCCTGGGCCTTGATCTCGCGGGCGAAGGTCAGGCCGTCCATCCGCGGCATCATCATGTCGACGATCAGGAGGTCCGGCCACGAGGTGCGCAGGCGGCGGAGGGCCTCGTCGCCGTCACGGGCGGTCGTGATCTCGTAGCCGTCGGCGCGCAGCTGGTCGGCGAGGAGGACCAGGAGGTTCGGGTCGTCGTCGACGAGCAGGATCCGGGGCGCGTTCATGCCGCCGATCATGCCGGGGAGTATAGGGAGGCCTCTCGTCCCGACCGCTGGTACCGCCGGCACGTGACGGGCGGCATCCGGGTGGTGCCAGCGAGCAACGTTTTTCGCTGCCGAGTGCGGTCCGGTGTGGACGGGGTCCCCATTCGGGGGATGACTTCCGGGAGATCGGTAGTACCGTGTGCTCGACCACTCCCAGTGGTGGGCGAACCGAACACCGTCACCCAGTGTCCGGGTGGACCTCGGCGAGCGCGCACAGCACTCATCGTCTTTCTTCTTCGTCGACCGCGTGACTCGGGAATCGCCCGGACCTGGGCTCCAGGGGGGAGTCGATGTCACGCCGTTCCGAGAAGCCGTCGCCGGCGGCACGCCGCGCGCTGGTCGCGTTCCAGATCTTCTTGGTCCTTGCGACGCTGCTCGCGCCGATCCCGGTCATGGCGGAGGACCCGTCTGCCCCGCCCAGCGATCCCGCGGCGACCGAGCCGGCGGCGACCCCTGATCCGACTCCTGATCCCACGCCGGACCCGACGGTCGCACCGACGGCGGAGCCGACGCCTGCTCCGACCGATCCGCCGACTGCTGCCCCGACCGAGGAGCCGACGACGGCTCCGACGGACCCGCCCGACCTCGGCGCCCACCGATCCGCCGACGTCGGCGCCCACCGCCGCACCGACGGACGAGCCGACCGCGGCCCCGACCGACGAGCCGACGTCGGCGCCGACGACCGAGCCGACGACGGCGCCGACGAGCCCGCCTAACCGACGCCCGACCGTCGAGCCGTCCGTGCCGGTCGCTGCGCCGATCGATCAAGAGCGACCTCGAGGACTACCCGCCCGGTGGCCTCGTCACGCTGACCGGCGCGAACTGGCAGCCCGGCGAGTCGGTCCACATCTTCGTGAATGACGACTTCGGCAGCTCCTGGTCGCGCAACGTCGACGTGATCGCGGACGCGTCCGGGAACATCGCCGACCAGTTCAACCTGCCGAACTGGTTCGTCGCGGAGTACTCCGTCACGGCGACCGCGCCGTCGGGCACGGCGTCGACACGTTTCACTGACGCGTCCCTAACGATCTTGCGTGCGCCGACGGGAACGCCTCCGAACCTGTCGTTCACCATCACCGGGGCCGGGTACACGAACTCCACGTGCACGACGACCTCTGGTCAGTCGGGCACGATTTGGCGGTCGTCAACTCGGACGGCGGGTCGACCGATATCAATTTGCAAAACAACGCCGGTAATGCGTTCGTCAAGCTGACGGCGCCCACGACCCCCACGACACCATCGACCGGATGGACGTTCAAGGATTGGTCATCTGGGACCGGCAGCGACAACCCGGTTACGACGAGCACAAGCACGTCAATTTGTGTCCGCAACCCGAGCGGAAGCCAAAATGACATCTATGTTGCGACGTATCGTGCGACGGCAGTCGCCACGACGACGACGCTCGCGCGAACGACGGGTTTACCATCCAATACCTACGGTAACGCTCTGACATTCACCGCGACTGTCACCGGTTCGACTAACCCCAGCAGCGTCGGTTCTGTGACCTTCCGCGACGGCGCAGCGACGATTTGCACGACGGCCCTATCGGGAAACACCGCAACGTGTTCCCCGGCACTCGCCGCGGGATCACATTCGATCACTGCCGAATACAGCGGGACTTCCACGGGGACCCCGACCTTCAGCGGTAGCACCAGCGCTGCCCTCGCCCAGACCATCACCACCCGTGCCGTGACGGTCAAGGCCAACGACGTGACCCGGACGTACGGCGACTCGACGCCGGCCTTCAGCATCACCCTGGCTAGCGGCACGCTCGCCTCCGGGGACACGCTGGCCGCGTTGGGCACGCCGACCTACGGCTTCGACAACGTCGGTGACGGCATCAGCCGTCGGCACCTACCGGATCAACGTGTCCGGCCTGAGCCAACTCGAACTATGCGATCACCTATTCGAGCGGCACCAACCGTGGGCTGCTGACCATCACCACCCGGCCGTCGACGGTCAAGGCCAACGACGTGACCCGGACCTACGGCGACTCGACGCCGGCCTTCAGCATCACCCTGGCCAGCGGCACGCTCGCCTCCGGGCGACACGCTGGCCGCGTTGGGCACGCCGACCTACGGCTTCGACAACGTCGGTGACGGCATCACCGTCGGCACCTACCGGATCAACGTGTCCGGCCTGAGCCAACTCGAACTACGCGATCACCTATTCGAGCGGCACCAACCGTGGGCTGCTGACCATCACCACCCGGCCGTGACGGTCAAGGCCAACGACGTCACCCGGACGTACGGTGACTCGACGCCGGCCTTCAGCATCGCCCTGGCCGGCGGCACGCTCGCCTCCGGGCGACACGCTCGGCCGCGTTGGGCACGCCGACCTACGGCTTCGACAACGTCGGCGACGGCATCAGCCGTCGGCACCTACCGGATCAACGTGTCGCGGCCTGGCCAACTCGAACTACGCGATCACCTATTCGAGCGGCACCAACCGTGGGCTGCTGACCATCACCACCCGCGCCGTGACGGTCAAGGCCAACGACGTGACCCGGACGTACGGCGACTCGACGCCGGCCTTCAGCATCACCCTGGCTAGCGGCACGCTCGCCTCCGGGGACACGCTGGCCGCGTTGGGCACGCCGACCTACGGCTTCGACAACGTCGGTGACGGCATCACCGTCGGCACCTACCGGATCAACGTGTCCGGCCTGGCCAACTCGAACTACGCGATCACCTATTCGAGCGGCACCAACCGTGGGCTGCTGACCATCACCACCCGTGCCGTGACGGTCAAGGCCAACGACGTGACCCGGACGTACGGTGACTCGACGCCGGCCTTCAGCATCACCCTGGCTAGCGGCACGCTCGCCTCCGGGGACACCTGGCCGCGTTGGGCACGCCGACCTACGGCTTCGACAACGTCGGTGACGGCATCACCGTCGGCACCTACCGGATCAACGTGTCCGGCCTGGCCAACTCGAACTATGCGATCACCTATTCGAGCGGCACCAACCGTGGGCTGCTGACCATCACCACCCGCGCCGTGGTGGTCACCGCCGATCCGCAGACCAAGGTCTACGGTGACAGCGACCCGGCCCTGACCTACCAGATCACCTCGGGCTCGCTGGCCTTCAGCGATGCGTTCACCGGCGCGCTGACCCGCGATGCCGGCGAGGACGTCGGGACGTATGCCATCACCCAGGGCACGCTCGCCCTGAGCTCCAACTACGCGCTGAGCTATCGTCGGCGACGACCTGACCATCACCACCCGCGCCGTGACGGTCACCGCCGATCCGCAGACCAAGGTCTACGGCGACAGCCGACCCGGCCCTGACCTACCAGATCACCGCGGCTCGCTGGCCTTCAGCGACGCGTTCACCGGCGCGCTGACCCGCGATGCCGGCGAGGACGTCGGCACGTACGCCATCACCCAGGGCACGCTCGCCCTGAGCTCCAACTACGACGCTGACTACGTCGGCGACGACCTGACCATCACCACCCGGCCGTGACGGTCACCGCCGACCCGCAGACCAAGGTCTACGGCGACGCCGACCCTGCCCTGACCTACCAGATCACCTCGGGCTCGCTGGCCTTCAGCGACGAGTTCACCGGCAGCCTGACCCGCGACGCCGGCGAGGACGTCGGGACGCTACGCCATCACCCAGGGCACGCTCGCCCTGAGCTCCAACTACGACGCTGAGCTATCGTCGGCGACGACCTGACCATCACCACCCGCGCCGGTGACGGTCACCGCCGATCCGCAGACCAAGATCTACGGCGACAGCCGACCCGGCCCTGACCTACCAGATCACCGCGGGCTCGCTGGCCTTCAGCGACGCCTTCACCGGCGCGCTGACCCGCGATGCCGGCGAGGACGTCGGGACCTATGCGATCACCCAGGGCACGCTCGCCCTGAGCTCCAACTACGACGCTGACCTATCGTCGGCGCCGACCTGACCATCACCACCCGCGCCGTCGATGATCACCGCCGATCCGCAGACCAAGGTCTACGGCGACAGCCGATCCGGCCCTGACCTACCAGATCACCACGGGCTCGCTGGCCTTCAGCGACGAGTTCACCGGCGCCTGACCCGCGAGCCGGCGAGGACGTCGGGACGTACGCCATCACCCAGGGCACGCTCGCCCTGAGCTCCAACTACGAGCTGAGCTACGTCGGCGACGACCTGACCATCAATCAGGCCGAGCTCAAGATCAACGCGGACGCGAACTCGAAGACCTATGGCAACGCCGATCCGACTTTCGGCTACACCCTCGGTGGGTTCAAGTTCAGCGACACAGCCACGACCTCCGGGATCAGCGGCGTCGGGAGCTGCTCGCGCAGCAACCCGCTCGTCGAGGCAGCCGGGACCTATTCCAACGTCATCACTTGCGTGCCGAGCACGCTGACCGCGCCGAACTACACGTTCGCCACCGGCACCTCGGCCACATTCACCATCAATCAGGCCGAGCTCAAGCTCAACGCGGTCGCGAACTCGAAGACCTATGGCAACGCCGATCCGACTTTCGGCTACACCCTCGGTGGGTTCAAGTTCAGCGACACAGCCACGACCTCGGGGATCACCGGCGTCGGGAGCTGCTCGCGCAGCAACCCGCTCGTCGAGGCAGCCGGGACCTATTCCAACGTCATCACTTGCGTGCCGAACACGCTGACCGCGCCGAACTACACGTTCGCCACCGGCACCTCGGCCACGTTCACCATCAATCAGGCCGAGCTCAAGCTCAACGCGGTCGCGAACTCGAAGACCTATGGCAATGCCGATCCGACTTTCGGCTACACCCTCGGTGGGTTCAAGTTCAGCGACACAGCCACGACCTCGGGGATCAGCGGCGTCGGGAGCTGCTCGCGCAGCAACCCGCTCGTCGAGGCAGCCGGGACCTATTCCAACGTCATCACTTGCGTGCCGAACACGCTGACCGCGCCCGAACTACACGTTCGCCACCGGCACCTCGGCCACGTTCACCATCAATCAGGCCGAGCTCAAGCTCAACGCGGTCGCGAACTCGAAGACCTATGGCAACGCCGATCCGACTTTCGGCTACACCCTCGGTGGGTTCAAGTTCAGCGACACAGCCACGACCTCGGGGATCACCGGCAGTCGGGAGCTGCTCGCGCAGCAACCCGCTCGTCGAGGCAGCCGGGACCTATCCGACGTCATCACTTGCGTGCCGGACACGCTGGCCGCGCCCGAACTACACGTTCGCCACCGGCACCTCGGCCACGTTCACCATCAGACCAAGGCCGCCTTGACGATCACAGCTGACGCCATCCCCGTCACCAGCGGCGAACGACCACTTCACGCGGCCGTTCGGCTAACCGAACCCAGCGTTCACCGTCCGCTACAACGGGCTTCGTCCAACAGCGACACTCCGTCGTCCTTGGTGGAACGCTGACCTTCATCACGACCGCCACCAGCACGAGCCCGATCGGGTCGTACCCGGTCACGCCGGGCGGCTGACGTCGACGAACTACGCGATCCACGTTCGTCACCGGAACGCTCGACATCACGGCTGGGTACCGGGTCGTCGGGTTCACGAGTCCCGTCGACATGACAACCGGCGGCGGCGACTCACCTACTGGAACTCGATCAAGGGCGGCCAGACCGTCCCCCTCAAGTTCAAGGCGTTACCGGATCGGCGTCCGACGGCTCGCTCGGGCTGAGGTGACGTCGACCGTTCCGTTCAGCGTCATCGTCAAGACGATGTCGACGTGCACGGCTGGCATCGTTGATCCGGCGAGATACTTCCCGATACGACCGGTGGCACGAGCTTCCGATACACCGACGGTCAGTTCATCTTCAACTGGGCACGCCAAGGGCGCCGGCAAGTGCTACCAGGTCGTACATCAAGACGCGACGACGGGTCGACGGCCATGTACGCCGACGCATGGCCGGGACGTCCGGTCAAGGAGGCCTACTTCAAGTCAAAGTAGGTTCGTGACCGAACAGCGATCAGGGACGAGGATCGGCCAACGGTCGGTCCTCGTCGCACTTCTGGTCCCGGCGGCGATCGTGGGCTGGATCATCGGGACGCTTGCTCGGGAGCTCGTCGAGCCCACCCAGCCCCTCGCCGTCTGCCTCGACGCCGACCGAGCGTCGCGTCGCCCACCGCCTCGCGCCGTCATCACCGTCCCCGACCGCGACGCATCTCGAGCTCGGCGGGCCCGGCGGTCTCGGCCGCGCCCGTCCTCGAGCTCAAGGGCACCGGCAACAAGCGGTCAGCGACGTTCGACGTCGCTCGTCGGGTGGCAGATCCAGTGGCAGACCGAGGCCGACCACATCGTCATCGCGGTGAGCGGCGACCAGGATCTCGGCGACCGTCGTGGACGTCCCCGGGCCGGCGAGCGGCGTGATGTCCCCGCCCGCCGGGCGGCACGTTCCGGCTCGAGATCACGGCCGACGGGCCGTGGTCGATCACCGTGATCCAGGGGACGGGCTAGGGCGCCTTCGGGTCGTAGAAGCGGCACCGAGCGCGGAGCGGGCACGCGTCGTGGTCCGGGCGCTGGGCGTGGCACACCTTGCGGCCGTGCTGGATCAGGTTCACGTGCGCCTCGTACATCTCGTCGGGCTGCCACACGCCGAGGAACAGCTCGTGGGCCTCGTCGAGCGTCGCCTTCGGCGGCATCAGGCCGACCCGGCGGGTGACGCGCTCGACATGCCGGTCGATCGGGAACAGCGGCATGGCCGAAGCAGAACAGCAGCAGGATCGAGGCGGTCTTCTTGCCGATCCCGTCGATCTGGGTCAGCCAGTCGCGCGCCTCGAGCGCCGGCATGTCGCCGAGGAACTCGAGCGAGTAGTCGCCGCGCTCCTCGCGGATCTTGCGCAGGGTCGACTGGAGCCGCGGCGCCTTCTGATTGGCCAGGCCACCCGGCCGGATCACGTCGGTCAACTCGGGGAGCGGCGCGAACTCGATCGCGACCCCAGTCGGGCGGCGCGCCGTCCGGTAGCCCGACCCCGCCCCAGCCGGCGCCCGGGTGGTGCGGCACGGCCGCGCAGCCCGCTCGGGTACGCGTGGCGCAGCGCCTCGAACGCGACCTCGGCGTTCACGTCGGCGCTGTTCTGGGTGAGGATCGTCAGGATCAGCTCGCTCGTCGGGTCGAGCCGGCGCTCCCAGACCGGGCGCCCGTACAAGCCCTGCGAGCTGGTCCAGCGTGAACCGCGCAAGCCCGGGCCGGTATCGCTCGAGCCGCTTCGCGTAGCTCGCGCCCGGGTCCGTGAACTTGCGCTTCCTCGGCCGCCGCTTCTTCGGCCGGCGCCGCGCCCGCCGCGTCGTCACCATGTCGACACCAGTCTGGCGAGTCGCTCGCCGCAGCGCTCGAGCGGGCGGCACCCGCCGCCATCGCCTCCTCGATCGACATCGGCCGCTCGACGACCGGCACCGCGATCGCGCCGACGTCCGCGAGCGCCGCGATGCCGTCGACCTCGACCCCGCCACCGACCGCGATGCACGGCACGCCCGCCGCCGCTGCCCGTTTCGCGACGCCGAGCGCGGTCTTGCCGAAGCCGGTCTGGGCGTCGATCCGCCCCTCGCCGGTGATGACGAGGTCGGCGCGCGCGAGGCGCGCCGGGAAGTCGGTCGCCTCCATCACGAGGTCGATCCCCGGCCGCAGGGCGAACGACCGGAACCGACCCTGCGCCGCAAGCAGCGCGAACCCGACACCACCCGCCGCGCCGGCGCCCGGCGTGTCGCGTTCGCGACGGCCCTCGCGCGCCTCGAGCTCGTCGGCCCAGGCCGCATTCCGCGCGTCGAGCGCGACTGGACGTCGTCAGGCGAGGCGCCCTTCTGCGGTCCGTACGTCGCGGCCGCGCCGGTCGGCCCGAGCAGCGGGTTGGAGACATCGCAGGCGACCTCGACGTCGGTCGCGTCGAGCCGGCGCCCGCCATCGTGCCAGGCCCTCGAGCAGGCCGCGCCCGCCGTCGGTCGTGGCGCTCCCGCCGATCCCGAGCGTGACGTGCCGCGCGCCGGCGTCGATCGCCGCACCGACGAGCTCGCCGGTCCCGACGGACGTCGCCGCGATCGGGTCGCGCTCCGCGGCCGCTACGCGCGACAGACCCGGACGCCTCGGCCATCTCGACGACCGCCCGGCGAGCCATCCGCCGACAGCAGCCAGCGCGCATCGATCAGGCGCCGCAGCGGGTCGTGGACCCTGCGCCGTCCGCGACGTCCAACCGCCGGCCGCCTCGATCGCCGCGAGCGTGCCTTCGCCCCCGTCCGCCAGCGGGCACAGCACGACCTCGTCGTCCGGCCGCGCGCGACGCCAGCCGTCGGCCAGCGCCCGCGCGACCTGGACGGAGGTCAGCGAGCCCTTGAACGAGTCGGGCGCGATGAGGATCGTCCGCCGGCCGCGCGCGCGCTCACCGCAGGTCCTTGTAGTAGTAGGTCGCGGCCTCCGGCTCGCCGGCGGTGTTCAAGCGCGTAGCCCGGGATCGTCCCGACCGTGACCCAGCCGAGCGACTCGTACAGCGCCGCTGCCGGCGCTGCCCGTGACCGTGTCGAGGATCAGCATCCAGCGGCCCTCGGCCCGGGCCTGGTCCTCCGCCGCCTGCATCAGCGCCTTGGCCAGCCCCGCGCCGGCGCATCGACCGATGGACGATGACCTTGCCGATCTCCGCGCGATGCGGCGAGTTCGGGTTGACCGAGCGCTCGATCAGCGTCGAGCCGACGATCCGGCCTCGTCGTCGCGCGCCACGAACACCGTGATCGTGCCGTCGGCGACACGCACGGCGACCGCGCCGCCCACCAGCCCTCGGTCTGCTCGGGCGTCACGCCGGCGACGAAGTTGACCGACGCCCCGCCATCGATCGCGTCCTTCAGGAGCGCGCCGAGCCCGGCGATCGGCGGCGTCGTACGCCGCCGGGATCGAGCGCCTCGATCTTCACCGGATCGACGGATCGAGGACCGCGCCGATCGCCGACCGTCGTCGTTCGAGGTACTCCGGGATGCGGATCATCGGCGGGCGCTCCTGGTCGGCCAGCTCGATGACCTCGAGCGACAGCCGGCCCTTGCCGGAGCGCGGCAGCTTCATCGTCGAGCCGAGCTCCGCGAACAGCCGCGCCTTGCGCCGCTCCTCGAGCCGCTTCATGACGGCCTGCAGGATCACGAACGACATCCGCGACAGGCCCTCGAGCTCCTGGTTGCGGTGGATCCGCCGCTCGAGGTCGACCTGGCCGAGACCCTCGATGCCGACGCGCTCCGCGGCGTCGATCAGGTGCCCGATCTCGACCGCGTAGCCGGTGAAGAACGGGATCGACTCGAGCAGCGTCCGGCGACCGGCGTACTCGCCGGCGAGCGGCTGGATCATCCCCGACAGCTCCGGGTAGAAGAGGTTGATCAGCGGTCGTGCCACGAGCTCCGTGACGCGGCCGCCGCCGCCCTCCTTGAGGATCCCCTCCTGGACGATCGGCCGCTGGTAGTAGCCCTTCACGTACTGCAGCCGCGGCTCGTGGAGCAGCGGACCGAGCGTCCCGTAGACCATCCGGTGGTGCCAATTCCGGACATCGGTGTCGGCCCAGACGATGATGTCGCCGCTCGTCGCGAACAGCGACTTCCAGAGCGCCTCGCCCTTGCCGCGGAACGACCCGTAGCGCGACAGCACGTCGGGGTGCTGGACGACGCGGGCGCCCTCGGCCTCGGCGATCTCGCGCGTCCGGTCGGTCGACGCGGAATCGATCACGAGGATCTCGTCGAGCAGCGGCACCCGGCCGATCATCTCGCGCACCGCCTTGCGCACGATCGCGCCCGATCGTCTCCTCCTCGTTGAGCGTCGGCAGGACCAGCGAGACCGTGACGCCCTGCTTCTCCTTGAGCTGGACGAGGCGCCGGAGGTCGGCGAACTCGGCGTGGTGGAAGTTCGATTCGCCGAACCAGCGCTCGACGCGCGCTGGGACGGCACGCGCCTCCTCGGCGGCACGGTCGGCGGCGATGAGCGACTCCGCCTTCGATGCCAGCGTGTCGAACGTCGCTCCGCCGATCTCCTCGCGCGTCTTGACGACCACGACCGACGGCTTGGCACGGGCGGCGATGGCCTCGGGCAGCGCCCCGAACAGGTACGAGTCCATCCCGTCGGCGCCGGGCACCGCCGACGCGCCCATCACGACGAGGTCGGCCTTCTCGGCCTCGCGCAGGATGGCGTTGCGCACGTTCGGCGCCTCGCGCAGGACGGCCTCGCCCTTGCCCTTGAGGTGCTGCTTGATGAACGTCGCGAGGGCACGTTCCGCCTGCGCCCGGACGGCCATCGTGATGCCGGGCGGGACGAGGTGGAGCACGACGACGGTCGCGCCGTGGTAGGTGGCGATCGCGTCGGCGAAGCGGATCGCCAGCTCCGCGTGGGGACCGCCGCGGACCGGCACCAGGACACGCTTGATCTCGCGCGAGCCGCGTTGCTTGACGACCGCGATGTCGCACGGCGACTCGCGGACGACCTCGTCGATCGTCGGTGAGAAGACGGTCGGGCCGCCGTTCCGACCGTCGTTGCCGATCGGGGCCTTGCCGCCCCAGCCGAAGATGATGAGGTCGGCCTCCTGCTCGGCCGACGCCTCGATGATGCCCTCCGAGGCATGGCGGCCGATGCGCACGATCGGATGGATCGGCGTTCCGTTCGGCGCGTAGTCGAGGACCTTCTGGAGCAGCCGGCGGGCGTGGCGGGCGCGCGTCGCGCCCTCGGACAGCGGCATGCCCTCGGGCACCTCGACGATGCCGAGCGCCGACAGCTCGCCGGTCTTGGGATCGAGCATCGCGGCGCCGAGCCGGATCAGCTCCTCGGCCGTGCCGGGGTTGGCGACCGGGATCAGGATCCGCGCCGGGGAGCGGCGAGCGGGCCGTCATGCGCCGCCGCCCGAGGCGTTCCAGCGCTGGACGAGGTACGGCTTGAGCAGCTCGAACTCGCGCGCCTGACGCTCGACGCGATCCTCGGCCTGTTCGGTCGTGATGTGCCGGTTCTCGATGACGAACGACCCGACCCGCCCGAAGTAGATCGGCACGAGCGCCGCGACGAGCGACTCGAGCGGATGGCTCGGGTTCCGCGCCGTCAGGACGAGGTCGTAGATGACCCGCGCCCAGAGGTCGTCGGGGAAGTGGTAGGCGCTCGCGGCTTCGGCCATCTCCAGGGTCGTCGCGCTCGTCGACGCGACGTCCCCGCCGATGCCCAGCTTCGCCCGAGCGGCGTCGCCGAGGCGACCGGCTTCCTCGGCCAGCTCGAGCACGGCGTCGACGGACTCGGGCGAGAGCATCGAGCGCCACATGTCGGCGAGGGTCAGCGAGCCGGCGTGGAACTCCGAGAGGAGGCGGAGCGTGTTCACCTCGAGCGGCGGCGGGTCGATGATCCGCTCGAAACCGTAGGCCGGGCACGGGGTGGCTGCCGCGGATCGGCAGCCAGTCGTCGGCGTACTCGACCGCGAGCCGGAGGATCGTCCCGACGACCTGGCGGAACATCGGGCCGAGGTCGGCGCCCGGGTCCTTCGGGATCGTGGATCTTCGCCCCGAGCCGGGTCTGGCAGATGGCGAACCCGCCGGTCAGCGCCGACGTCGTCATCCAGATATCGATGCCGAACTTGCTGACGTCGCTCGGTCCAGTCCTCGAGCGTCAGGTAGTGCCGGACGAGGTCGCCGCTGACGCCGAAGTCGCCACCGATCGGCTGGCGGATGCGCTTCCCGTAGAGCGCCCGCGTGAGCGGGTAGGTGACGGTGTTGGTGATCGTGCCGTCGTACTTGTAGCGGGCGTAGAGCGGCGAGACGTAGTCGTAGCCGCCCTTGAGGATCGGCCCGGACAGCAGCTCGATCCATTCGGGGACGATCGAGCGCAGGTCCGAGTCGACGACGACGAGCGCCTGGACCTCGAGCGCCGCCGCGATCTCGAAGATCGTCCGCAGGGCGGCGCCCTTGCCGCCGACGCCGTCGATCTCCGGGTAGGTCAGGCTGACGCGTTCGAGTTTGTGGTTCGGGCCGGACGAGGAGGATCTCCTCGACGTAGTCGGGCGGCTCGGTCTCGATGACGACGCGGCCGGTGCCGTCGGGCGAGCCGGCGTCCGAGTTGACCACGACCGGCCGAAGGTCCGGGAAGTACTGGACGAGCCCGGCCTGCGCAGCGCGGACGACATAACCGATCGTCGCTGCGTTCTTGAAGCTTGGGATGCCGACCATGATGTCGGCGCTGCCGAGCCGGGCGATCTGGTCCCGGACCGTCGGTGTCAGCACGGTCGAGGGCATCGCCTAGACCGTACCACCGCACGGAACTTGCCGGGCGCTGGCCCGGCGTCAGCGGTGTGGCAGGTCGGCGAGCGTCCAGTCGTCGGCGGTCTCGCCGGGTCGATAGCGCGAGTTCGCCGCCTTGAACGACATGCGCGCGAAAACCCTGCGCGCGCCACGAGCCGATCCACGAACCGAGCGGTTCGCGGACGAACGGGCTGGGCCTGACGAGCTGCTCGGGCGGCACGATCGATTCGAGGACGCGCTTCCGCTCGAGCAGCGGAACGTCGAGCAGCCACTGGCCATCGAGCCAGAGCAGGTCGACGAGGACGACGTTGACGACGTCGTCCGGTTCGAACGTCAGCGCCTCGCGTTCGGCGGCGCGCCGTTCCTCGTATTCGGCCACGCGGTCGCGGCGTCCCCCGATGAACATCTTCGTGATCGCGTTCGTCGGGGTCACCGTCGACACGCCGATGTCGGCGCCCACGCCTTCCGGGGCGAGTTGCTTCGTGAGGTAGGCCTCGAAGATGGCGCCCTCGTGGACCGACTGACCGGTGGCCCGAGCGAGTGCCGAGCTCACTTCCGGCCGTTCGTCGAAGGGCTCGCCCTCCCACCAGAGGGTCGCCCGATCGTCCGCGACCGCCGCTACGACACGCGGGCCGAGCCATGCCGGTTCGACGAGGGGCTCCGCGATCGTGATCGGCTTCACCCGGCCGAATTCCTGGAGACGAAGATCGCGGGCCAGCTCGTGCGGGTCGGCCTCCGCCACGTCGCGTCGCTCCATGGCACGGCATCGTAGCCCGACGGGCGCTGCGTATCATCCGAGCCGTGGCCAGCGCTGCCCCGTCCGTCGGCCCAGCGAACCGCGCCCGCGGCCTCGGCGCCCTGACGCCGAGCGGTCGCGCCATCGTCCCCGCGTCATGGGCCCTGTACGACTTCGCGAACACGATCTTCAGCTTCGCCGTCGTGTCGGGCGCCATCGGGCTGTATCTCACCGACCAGTTCGGTCGTCGGGACGGCGGTGTGCTGCTGGCCGTGTCGGTCGCCGTCAGCGTCGGGCATCAATGCGATCGTGTCACCGATCCTCGGCGCGCTGTCCGATCGTGGCGGCCGGCGGATGCCCTTCCTCCTGCTCTTCACGGTGCAATGCATCGCGGCGACCTTCTTCATCGCCAGCGTCCCGGCGGTGTTCGGCCTGGTCCTGTTCATCATCGCGAACTTCTCGTACCAGGCCGCCCTGATCTACTACGACGCGACGCTCAAGACGGTCTCGAATCCGGAGTCGCGTGGCCGGCTGTCGGGGATCGGCACGGCGATCGGCTACTGCGGCACCGTGGCGGTCGGGCTGACGATCTTCCTGCTGGACGTGCCGGTCGTGGACCGCTTCCGGCTCGCTGCCCTGTTCTTCGCCGTGTTCGCGATCCCGATCTTCCTGGTCGTCCGCGAACCGCGCCGGACCGACGAACCGCCGATCACCGCACGCGATGTCATCGAGTCGTTCGGCCAGCTGCGGCTGACCATCGAGCACGCCCGCCGCGTGCCGGGCCTCGGCAGGTTCCTGCTCGGTCGGTTCTTCTACAGCGACGCCGTCAACACCGTCATCGTCGTGATGAGCGTCGTCACGACCGAGGCGCTCGGCGTGTCCGACCGGGACGCGAACACGATCCTGCTCGGGCTCACGGTCGTCGCCATCGCCATGAGCTTCGTGTGGGGCGCGATGTGCGATCGGCTCGGCCCGAAGCGGACCCTGATCATCGTGCTCGGGTCGTGGGCGGTCGGGCTGGTCATCGGCGGGATCGCGATCGGCCTCGGCCCGAGCCGGGCTGCCGCCCTTCCTCGTCGCCGGCGCGATCCTCGGTTCGGGGCTGGGTGGCGTGACGGTGGCGGACCGCGTCCTGATGCTCCGCCTCTCCCCGCCCGAACGCGTCGGCGAGTTCTTCGGGCTGTACGGCCTCGTCGGCAAGGGTTCGCAGGTCATCGGGACGCTGCTGTACGGGTTGATCCTGTTCATCTTCGTGGACCGCCTCGGGATCGGCGCGTACCAGGTCGCCGTCCTCAGCCTGCTCGTCACGATGCTCATCGGGGTGTGGCTGGTCTGGCCGGTCCGCGACGACTGGGCGGGCAGCGCCGACGTCGTGCCCGACCCGGTCGTGCCCGTCCTGGCTGAGGGATAGCGACGCGGCCGACGCCCGGGGACGACAATGACGCCTCACCCATCCCAGGAGGCGGACGATGGATCTCTCGAACGCACGGCTTGTCGCGAACATCCCGGCGCAGGACATCGAACGGGCGATGCGCTGGTATCAGGAGAAACTCGGGCTGCGACCGACGATGGACCTCGGCGTCGCCGGCCAGCTGTACCAGAGCGGTGGGGTGTACTGGCTGATCTACCAGACATCGGCGGCTGGCACGGGCAAGCACACGGTCGCGAGCTGGGTCGTGCCGAGCATCGACGACGCCATGAGCGACATGCGCTCCAAGGGCGTCGTCTTCGAGGACTACGACATGGGGGAGCAGGGTCCGACGACCGAGAACGGCGTCGCCCGTGGGCCCGACGGCGGAGCGTCCGCGTGGTTCACGGACTCGGAGGGCAACATCCTCGCGCTCACGGAACTGCCACCCGGGATGGACTTCCCGGGCTAGTCCGCGTAACCGCCCGGATGGGCCTGGCGCCAGGCCCACGCCGAACGCACCATCTCTTCGAGGCTCGGCCGCTGCGGCCGCCAATGGAGCACGTCCGCGGCGCGGGTCGCTGAGGCGACGAGGGTGGGCGGATCGCCGGGACGGCGCGGTCCGATCCGGTGAGGGATCGTCCGACCGACGATCGCCTCGGCGGCACGCAGCACCTCGAGGTTCGTGAACCCGTCGCCGTTACCGAGGTTGCACACGAGCAGGCCGTCGTCGATCCGCGGGTCGCCTTCGGCGGCCGCGGTCGCTTCGATCGCCCGCAGATGCGCATCGGCGAGATCGGTCACGTGGATGTAGTCGCGCACATTCGTGCCGTCGCGGGTCGGGTAGTCGCCGCCGAAGATCGTGATCGTCCGATCCGCCTCGACCGCGCCAAGGATCGCCGGGATCAGGTGTGTCTCCGGGTCGTGGTCCTCGCCGATCACGTCGGTCGCGCCGGCGACGTTGAAGTAGCGCAGCGACACGGTTCGCATCCCGTACGCCCGGCCGTACCAGGCCATGGCGGCCTCGAGACTCCGCTTCGACTCGCCATATGGATTGATCGGCCGGAGCGGCGCATCCTCCAGGATCGGCGTGGTGTCCGGGACCCCGTAGACAGCAGCGCTCGACGACAGCACGAAGCGCATCACCCCGGCGTTGCGCGCCGCCTCGAGGAACCCGATCCCGCCCCCGACGTTGTCACCGAAGTACCGCGCCGGCTGCGCGATCGACTCGCCGATCAGCGAGCGAGCCGCGCAATGCAGGATCGCGTCGATCGCTTCCTCGGCGAACACGGCCGCCGCGGTCGCACGGTCGGTGTAGTCACCGACGATCAAGCGCGCCCCGTCCGGTACCGCGGAACGGTGGCCGGTCGAGAGGTCGTCCAGGACGACGACGTCGTGCCCGGCCGCGACGAATGCCTCGACCGATACCGCGCCGACATAGCCGGCCCCGCCGGTCACCAGGATCCGTGTCATGGCCGAACCTTAGCGGCGGCGAAGGCGGCCGAGCAGCGACCGCCGTTTCGGCTTCGGCGCGGCGGTCGGTCTCGGGATGTGCGCGGCCGACTCGGGCGGAGGCGGTCCATCCGGCAGCGGCGCGGCGGGCATGGCGGCCTCAGGCGCGGGCGCCGCGAGCTCAGGCGCGGGCGCGGGTGCCGTCGACGTGACCGGCTCGCCAGCCCCCGCGGGGAGTGGGTCGTCGACCGGCTGGCCGCGTGTCGCGAGCACCTCCTCGAGACGGACCGCCATACGGCGAGCCGCGTCGTTCTCGGGATCGATGCCGAGCGCGCGGCGCGCGAGCAGATACGCGCCCAGCTCGTCGCCGCGTTCGAGGGCGACCCGCGCGAGCCCGACCACAGCGATCGAGTTCTTCGGGTCCGAGGTCGAGACCTGCTCGTAGATCTCCTGGGCCTGGTCGATCTGGCCGAACGACATCGCTCGTTCCGCGTCGAGCAGCCGCTCGATCACCGGCGCGCGTCCGCAGCGACGATCGAGCGGGCGACCGCCAGCAATCGCTCGCGTGTGTTCAGCGACGGGTCCCCGATCACGCGGTCGAGCAGCCGTTGCAGCGTCGTGCCGACGATCGGGCCCGGTTGCCACCCGAACTCGGTCATCAGGTCGGTGCCGTCGACCGCCAGAGAACGCAGGTCCAGGGCCGCGCCCGATTCGAGCTCATGCGCCACCCGCGTGCGGAACTCCGTCAGACGACCCGCATCGGGCGGCAGTCCGGAGCCCACGTTGTCAGCCTCACGCAGCAGGAACAGGTCGCCGAGCGTGTCCGGACCGACCTTGACGATGAATCGCCGCACCGCGGCGTCGGACCAGCGCGGCACATAGCCGAACATGTGCTGCCGGATCAGATGGACGACGCGGTCGCGCTCGGCCGTCGGCCAGTGCCATCGATCGAGCAGGACGTGGGCCATCTCCGCCCCGACCGATTCGTGCCCGACGAAGCGTCCATCGGCCATCGTCGATGGCTTGCCCAGATCGTGGAGCAGCGCGGCGAGGCGCAGATAGGGCGGATCATCGGCGGCGCCGGCGACCGACCGGACCGAGTGGTCCCACAGGTCCTCGCCCGGGACCTTGTTCTGGGGCACTCCCCGTTGCGCGGCAAGCTCCGGAGCAAGGTGTTCCAGGAGCCCGGTATCCGCCAGCAGTCGAAGTCCGGTGCTGCGGCCGTCCGCGGCGAGCAGCGACCGCATCTCGGCCGCGATCCGCTCGCCTGAGAGGTGCTGGACCAGGTCGGCTTTGTCCCGGATCGCCTCGAGGGTCGCCTGCTCGATGCCGAAGCCGAGCGTCGCGGCGAGCCGGACCGCCCGGAGCATGCGAAGCGCGTCCTCGCCGAACCGGGTCCCCGGATCACCGACCGCGCGCAACGTCTGTCGGGCCAGGTCGTCGCGACCATGGTGCGGGTCGACGAGATGGCGCTCCCCGTCGGGCTCGGCGCCCCAGGCGATGGCATTCACGGTGAAGTCGCGTCGGGCGAGATCCAGTTCGATGGAATCGGTGAAGTCGACCCGATGCGGGCGTCGGAAGTCGGCGTAGTCGTGATCGGATCGCATCGTGGTGATGTCGACGTCACCGATCGCCTCGTCGCCCGACGGCACGACGACCGACCCGAAGGCGTTCTCGTACACGGCTTCGGGGAAGAGGGCCGCGGTCTGCTCCGGCGGGGCGGACGTCGCGAGGTCCCAGTCCGCGGGGGTGCGCCCGAGCATCGTGTCGCGCAGCGAGCCGCCGACGACGTACGCCGCGTGACCGGCCGACCAGAGCCGGTCGAGCATGTCCTGGACGGCGGCGGGCAGCGCCGGCGAGGGATCGACGCGGAGACCCGCGTCGGGTGTCAGTTCCTCCCCAGGAACAGATACGTCCGCCACGCGTCGTTCCGCTCGTCGGCGAGGTACGGCGTGAACAGCGAGTAGATGTCGCTGCGCGGCTCGAACGGGTCCTTGTGCAGCCGCAGGCGCGCCTCGTCGAGGGTCTTGCCGCCCTTCCGGTGATTGCACGACTTGCACGCGGTGACCAGGTTCTCCCAGGTGTGCCCACCGCCCTTGTGGCGCGGCATCACGTGATCGAGGGTCAGATCGTTGGTCTGCCGGCCGCAGTACTGGCAGGTGTGCCGGTCACGGGCGAACACCTCGCGCCGCGACAGCTTCACGCGGGGACGAGGTCGCTTGATCAGGTGCTGCAGGCGGATGACCGACGGCGCGCGGAATTCCGTCCGCGGCGTCCGGATCATCTGGTGGTCGTACTCGATCACCTCGGCCTTCTCACCGAACAGGAGGCGGAAGGCCCTCGGCAGATTGCAGACGTTGAGCGGCTCGTAGTTCTGGTTGAGAACGAGAACGACGCCGTCCATGGTGGCCGGAGGATAACAAGTTCACCGGAGCATGCTTCGAGGGGGCCGAGGGGCTCGGCGATCAGGTCTCGCGATCGGTCGGCTGGCCTGTCCGCTCATCCCAGCCGCCGGCCTGTCCGACCTTGGTCGCAAGCGGCTTGCCGAGGGCGTCGGCGATGAACCGCGCGGCACGAAGGACGCGACCGAGCGAGACGCCATGCTCGTAGCCCGACGCATCGAGCAGGTAGACGAGGTCCTCCGTCGCGAGGTTGCCGGCCGCGCCCGGAGCGTACGGGCAGCCACCGGTCCCACCGGTCGACGAGTCGAACGTCCGGATGCCCGCGGCGAGCGCGGCCGAGACATTGGCGAGTGCCGTGCCGCGCGTGTCGTGGAAGTGGTACGCCTGCCGATCGAGCGGGATACCCGCGGCCTCGGCGAGCGACACGAGCTCGGCGACCTGGTCCGGGACGCCGACCCCGATCGTGTCGCCGAAGCAGACCTCGTCGACACCGAGCTCGACAAGCCGTTCCGCGACGGCGACCGCGGCGGCAGGCTCGACGCGACCGGTATACGGGCAGCCGAAGGCTGTCGAGACGTAGGCCCGCCGCCACCAGCCGAGCTCGGCCGCACGGGCGAGGACCGGTCGGAACGCAGCGAGCGACGCGTCCACGGTCATCCCGATGTTGTGCTCGGTGAACGCGTCCGTGGCTGCCGTGAACACGGCGATCGCGTCGACTCCGGCAACTTCGGCGCGCGCCATGCCCCGCTCGTTCGGGACGAGGACCGGGAAGCGGACGCCGCTTCGTCCGGGGAGCCGCTTGACCAGATCGTCCGCATCGGCCAACTGGGGGATCGCCGTGGGCGACACGAACGACGTCGCCTCGATCTCGCGCAATCCGGCGTCGATCAGCAGCTCGATGAAGCGGAGCTTCGTCTCCGTCGGGATCGGGAGCGACTCGTTCTGGAGCCCGTCACGAGGCCCGACCTCATAGATGCGGACGCGTCGGTCGTCGGCCGCGCTCATCGAGACGAGGTCAGACGCGAGGCGGATCCATCGCCCGTTCGATGCGGGCGATCTCGACCTCGATGCGCTGGATGAGCGTGATCGCCGCGACGTGCTCGGGGCTGCCCCACGGTGCGGCGTTCCGTCGCGCGCGCGTCTGCCGGTGGAGGGCAAGCAACTCCTCGCGGGTCTGCGGGAGCGGGGTCTCGGCGTCGGTGACCATGGCGGAAGCGTACCGCGTCGGATTCAGCGCGGCTCGACGACGGCGAGCCGCTGACCGCGGCTGACCTGGTCGGCCTGGCGGACATCGATGTCGGTGACGACGCCGGCCCGCGACGCCGTGACCGCGTGCTCCATCTTCATCGCCTCGAGGATCACGACGGTGTCGCCGGCCTCGACCGGGGTCCCGACAGCCGACACGATCGAGAGCACCTGACCCGGCATCGGTGCGACCAGCTCGATCGGACCACTGCCCTGGGCGGCCGCGGCGGCGCTCGCGGCGCGATCGACGTCGGGCGGCGGCGCGATCCGGAAGGCGATGCTGCGTCCGGCGACGTCGATATGGACGACCCCATCGACGACCGTGGTCGTGGTCCGCAAGCTCGCCGTGCCGGGCGTGAGCCGCACGCTCCGCGTCTCGTCCTCGGCGCTGAGCCGAGCCGTCGGTGGCGCGTTCAGCCGGAAGCCGTCGCCCTCCAGGCGATCGGCCAGCAGCAGGCGCGCGGCGGTCATCCACGCTGCGTCCGGGATCCGAGCCCGACGCTCCCAGTCGTCCGGTGGCCAGATCCGCTCGAGGGTGTCGGTGCGTGCCGCGCCGTCGCGGACGACCGGTTCACGGACGAGCCAGCGCAGGAACCGAAGGTTGGTGGTGAGCCCGACGATGACGGTCGCGTCGAGCGCGCGCGTCAGCCGGTCCAGGGCTTCGGTTCGGTCGGCGCCATGGGCGACCACCTTGGCGAGCATCGGGTCGAACCGCCCGCCCACGTCGTCGCCCTCCGCCACGCCGGCATCGACCCGCATGCCGTCGCCGGTCGGCCAGCGCAGCCGATGGATCCGGCCGGTCGCCGGCAGGAAGTCGTGCTCCGCATCCTCGGCGTACAGGCGGACTTCGACGGCGTGCCCGTCGTATCGCACGTCGGGCTGCGTGAAGCCGAGTGTCTCGCCGGAGGCGATCCGGATCTGGTCGGCGACGAGGTCGCGGCCGCGTGACGAGCTCCGTGACCGGGTGCTCGACCTGCAGGCGGGTATTCATCTCGAGGAAGGTGAACGTGCCGCGGTCATCGAGGAGGAACTCGCAGGTCCCGGCGCTCTGGTATCCGACGGCCCGCGCGAGGGCAAGCGCGGCTGACCCCATCCGCTCGCGAAGCGCGGCGTCCACAGCCGGGGAGCCGGCTTCCTCGAGCACCTTCTGGTGGCGCCGCTGCAGCGAGCAGTCTCGCTCGCCGAGGTGGACGCCGTTCCCGTGCCGATCGAACAGGACCTGGATCTCGACGTGGCGGGCACCCTCGAGGAGTCGCTCGAGGATGAGGCGGTCGTCGCCGAAGGCGGCCTGGGCCTCCCGGCGCGCGGCGGCGAGCTCCGCCGGCAGCCGCTCGAGGTCGCGCACGGTACGCATCCCCTTGCCGCCGCCGCCGGCCGCGGGCTTGATGAGCAATGGGACCCCGATCCTTGCCGCGGCGGCCGTCAGCGCGGCGATCGGACTGATCGGGGTCGTCGTAGCCAGCGGGCGTCGGGACGCCTAGCTGCGCCGCGAGCCGGCGTGCCGCGGCCTTGTCGCCCATCGCCCGGATGGCGCTCGGCGGAGGACCGATCCAGCTCGATGCCGGCATCGACGACGTCCTGGGCGAAGTCGGCGTTCTCGGCGAGGAACCCAAAACCGGGATGGATGGCGTCAGCGCCCGCCGAGCGGGCGGCCTCGACCACAGCCCTCCGATCGAGGAGGTCGAGCGCGTCCTTGCCGGTCGTGTCGGGGACGACGGCCCGGATGCCGAGGAGGTCGCACGTTCGCGTGATCCGATGCGCGATCTCGCCGCGGTTCGCGATGAAGACGGTGGAGATGGCGCCACGGCGGACTGCAGGTGCGGCCTCCGGAGCGTCAAACGCGTCAAACGCGACACGCCATCGACCACCAACGCGTCGAGCAGGGAGCCTACCGGTGGCGATCCAGCGCTGGACGGAGCGAGTCGACGTTCCGAGCCGCCTCGCGACCTCGCTCGGGCTCAGCTCCTCGGCCATTTCGTCGCGAGTGTCGCATACGGAACGGGCAGAGACTAGCTCTCAGTCCTCGATCTCGGCCGACCAGGACGGTCGGCGCTTCTCGGAGAACGCCTCGAAGCCTTCGCGGGCCTCGTCGCTGACCCGTTGCCGGGCGATCACCCGTGCCGTGTGCCATTTCGCCGATCCGTGACCGAGGCCGCGGACCTCGCGGATGACGGCCTTGGCCGCGCGGGCCGCGGTCGGACCCGACGCGAGCACATCCGACGATCGCGGCTTCCACGGCAGCGTCCAGCGCATCCTCGCCCTCCGCGAGCTCGTGGACGAGGCCGATCCGCTGCGCGCGGACCGCGTCGAACCGGCGACCACCCGGGAACAACGCCCGCGCATGCGACTCGCCGATCTTCGCGACGACGAACGGTGAGATCACCGCAGGCAGGATGCCCAGGCGCGTCTCGGTGAACCCGAACCGCGTGCCGCTCTCGGCGAAGACGAGGTCGGCGACCGCGCACAGGCCCATCCCGCCGCCGAGCGCCGCCCCGTGGACGCGGGCGATGACGGGCGCAGGGCAGACGTCGATCGCCTCGAACATGTCAGCCATCGCCATCGCGTCCTGCTCGTTGCCTTCGACGTCGAGCGTCATCGCCGCACGCATCCAGGCGATGTCGGCGCCGGCGCAGAACGACGGTCCGTCACCGGCGAGCACGACGACACGGAGCGCTGCGGGGTCTTCCCGCGCGAACCCGGCGAACGCCGCACGCAACTCCGCGATGAGCGATGCATCGAAGGCGTTGTGGACGTCGGGCCGCGCCAGCGTCACCCGGGCGACGACGCCGTCGCGGCCGGTCCGCTCGATCCGCAGCGCGTTCACGCGGTCATCGTACCGGCCGTGACCTACGCGGACGGTCCGGTCTGGTGGCGAGAAGAGCGGTGCGATGAAGCACCGAAGGCGGTCTCGCCGGGCGCCTCGGAGGGTACATTTGGAGCCATGGGTCCCGGTAACCCGTGGTCACCGAATTGGCGGCCTGATCCGACAGGCCGGCGCCTCGCCGCGATCCGTACCGCGCGTCGGGGCGCGCTCCTGGCCGCGATCCTCCTCGGCGGTGTGACGACGGTCGCCGCGATGGTCGCTCCGGAGACGGACGGCCTGCCCCTGATCATCCCCTTGACGATCACCATGGCCGCGATCCCGGCCTTGGCGTTGCTCGGTGCCGGACTCGCCCCCGCGGCGACCGGCTCCCGTGTCGACGCCGCTGTCGCCGGCATCGCGTTCGCCGTCGGCGCACCGGTCGCGGCCGCGCTGTCGAGCGCCATCGCCGTCTTCGTCTACTTCGGCATGAATCCCGACGTGTCGAGCCTGACCGGCGAGGCTGTGGGCGACGTCATCCGGGTCGGTGTCGCTGCGGCCATGCGCGTGGCGCCGATGCTGGCTGTCGCCGCGGCGCTGTGGGTCGTCGCGATCCGGCAGCTGGAGCGCCGGTTCGCGGGCTAGTCGAGCGGGACGACCTCGTCACCGAGACGGACACGGCCGGGCTCCTCGACATCGGCCAGCACACCGAAGTCGGCGTGCTTCCCCTCCCGCAGTCCGCGGTACGAGATGATCGTCCGGAGCGTGTCGAGGTCGGGCTCACCGGTGTCGGGATCGTGCGTCGTCATCGCACAGCGGGCATCGGGTTTGGTGACCCGAAGGACGGCATCGCCGATGCGGATCCGCTTCCCGATCCACGAGTCCTCCTCATGGGCAGCGGCATCCTCGAGGTTGATCAGCATCCGGAAGCGTCGGGCGTCGACCGAGTCGAGGCCGGCGTGGGCGGCGAGTTCTCGCACGGATCCATCGGAAAGGATGCTGGTCGGGTTGCCGCGGCGGGTCCCGCCCGGCCGATCGCAGCGGATGACGCGCATCGGCATGCCGACGAAATCGGTCAGCGCCTCGCTCCACGGGCCGACCACCCGATGCCCGACGCCGGTCCGCCCATGGATGGGCGTCTCGACGGCTTCCGCGAGCTCGACCTCGCCGTCGACGACCGTGCCGTCCGGGAACCGCATCCACAGCGTCGTCGCCTCCGGGTCGGTGCGGGAGGCGACCTGCACGAGCTTGAACACGATCAGCTGATCGATCAGGCGGTTGGCGTCGTTCGTCAGGAAGAACCGTCGGTCCTCGACGACCCCGAGCTCGGTGAGGTCGATCTCGGTCGGGTGCTGGAGGCCGAGGCTTCGGACGGGAGCGATCGAGAAGCGGGCGACGCGCGGCATGACCCGATGCTAGCCGACCGACACGTTCCGTAGTTCCAGCGTCGCCCCCGGCCGGAACCACAGGACGTCGAAGTGGAGGATCGCGCGAACGTGCTCGACGCCCTCGCGCCAGCCGTGGACGTAGGCGTTCTCGAACGGCTTCCCGTCGCGCTCGAGCGAACGGAGCTCGAGGACCACGGTCGCGTCACGCAGCGCGATGTCGTCGGGCCACGCATCGGCGAAGTCGAATGTCCCGACGCTCCAGATGCCGTTCGGGAGCGACCCCTCGCCGACGACGACCTCCTGGGGCCCGACGCGATCGATGGGGATCGACAACGAAGCACGCTCGATCGGGGTCGCCTCGTCCTTCGCTGACGGCTTCAACGCGGGGATCGGGCTCGATCCGTCGGGGATATCGCGATACGCATCGATCGTCGAGCGGATCTCGAGCCGCGGGTCGTCCAGGCAGGCCGGCTCGTGCACGACGCCGCCGCAGATCTCCTTGTCGTGGATGGAGCCGTCCCGAAGCGCGATCCGGACTCGGACATGCCAACCGGCGCTGAGATGGACGCCTCCCGGCGGCGCGTCCGGGACGATCGCGACCGACACGACATCGTCGCGGTTCTTGTCGATGTCCGCCGCGACGATATCCGTCATCGCGTCGCATCGCGCGACGCTGTACACCACGGCGCACGGCTTCGGCTGCCTCGAGGCTGCCGTGCCCGGGAGCAGCGAGCACGCGCCGGCAACGAACGCCGTGGCCGTGACGATCGCGACGAGCCGTCCGATCATCGCAACCCGACGCTCGCGAGCTCCGCTCTGACGAGACGATCGAATCGGCCGGCAGCGAAGTCGCCGAACGGATCGGGCGTGTGCTCGAGCAATTCCGGGTACGACAAGCGGTTGATCGCGCGCGTCGCAAGCTCGCGCTGGAGCGTGGCGGTCGATACGTCGACCGGGGCGCGACGGATCGCCTTATGGGCGGCGCGCACGGTCGCGAGCCGCGAGGCCCGCCACGGGACGTAGCGCAGCAGCCACGGGACGAGGAACACCGCGACCACCAGGATCGCGAGCAGGCGGGCGATCAGGATCAGCAGCGACTCCAGCTCGCCGCCGACGTACTGGAATGGTTCGCCGGCCGTCTCGAACGTCCGCCGCGTCACATCGTTGATCCCCGCGCCGACGAGCGGCAGCCCCTTGAGCGCGTCGCCCAACTGGGCGCCGGCCGACTCGATGTTCTCGCCGCCGCCACGGAGGACCCGGCCGGCCTCGGCGAACTGCGCGATCGCATCGTGGATCCGTAGCCCGACGACCGCCCAGAACGCGACCCAGAGCCATGTCGAGACGTCGGCGAGCATCTCGCGGAGACGTGCCGACGGGATCTCGCTGTAGAACTTGAGCATCGACTCCTCCCTGCAGGGCGCGTCTGGGTCGCGCCGGCTGTCACATCCGGAAGACCCCGAACCGCGTCTCGGGGATGGGGGCGTGGAGCGCTGCCTCGAGACCGAGCGACAGCACGCGTCGTGTGTCGGCGGGTCGATGACGCCGTCGTCCCACAGGCGGGCGGTCGCGAAGTACGGCGAGCCTTCCCGCTCGTAGGTCTCGAGGATCGGCGCCTCGAAGGCGTCGCGGTCGGCGTCGGATGGGAACTCGCCGCGGACCGTGGAAAGGACGCGCGCCGCCTGCTGGCCGCCCATCACCGAGATGCGGGCGTTCGGCCACGACCACAGGAAGCGAGGCTGGTACGCCCGTCCCGCCATCGCGTAGTTCCCGGCGCCGAACGAGCCGCCGATGAGGATCGTGAACTTGGGGACTTCCGCGCTGGCCACCGCGGTGACGAGCTTCGCACCGTCCTTCGCGATGCCCGCCTCCTCGTACTCACGACCGACCATGAAGCCCGTGATGTTCTGGAGGAACACGAGCGGGATCCGACGCTGGCAGGCGAGCTCGATGAAGTGGGCGCCCTTGAGGGACGACTGGCTGAACAGGATCCCGTCGTTCGCGATGATCCCGACCGGGTAGCCGTCGATGTGGGCGAAGCCGGTGACGAGCGTCTCGCCGTAGAGCGGCTTGAACTCGTGGAACCGCGACCCGTCGACGAGGCGGGCGACGATCTCGCGGACCGGCACGGGTCGGCGGGCGTCGGCGGACACCGCGCCATAGAGCCCCGATGGATCGACGGCCGGGGCTCACGGGGTCGCGGCGATCCCACGGGAGCGGCGGCGGCTTCCTGTTCAGGTTCGCGACGATCGATCGACCGAGCGCGAGCGCGTGCTCGTCGTCGAGCGCCTCGTGGTCCGCGACGCCCGAGCGCCGAGTGTGGACCTCGGCGCCACCCAGCTCCTCGGCCGTGACGTCCTCGCCGGTCGCGGCCTTCACGAGCGGCGGCCCGCCCAGGAAGATCGTGCCGGTCCCCTTCACGATGACGGTCTCGTCGCTCATCGCCGGCACGTACGCGCCGCCGGCCGTGCACGAGCCCATGACGAGCGCGACCTGCGGGATCCCGGCCGCCGACATCCGCGCCTGGTTGTAGAAGATCCGGCCGAAATGGTCGCGGTCGGGGAAGACGTCGGCCTGGAGGGGCAGGAACGCGCCGCCGCTGTCGACGAGGTAGATGCAGGGCAGCCGGTTCTCCAGCGCGATCTCCTGGGCGCGCAGATGCTTCTTCACGGTCATCGGGTAGTACGTGCCGCCCTTGACGGTCGCGTCGTTGGCGACGATGACGCACGTCGTGCCTTCGACCTGTCCGATGCCGGTGACGATGCCGGCGCCCGGCGCGTCGTCGTCGTACAGGCCGTTGGCGGCGAGCGGACTGAGCTCGAGGAATGCCGACCCGGGATCGACCAACCGGTCGATGCGATCGCGGACCGGCAGCTTGCCGCGTTCCCGATGACGCTGGATGGATGCGTCATCGCCGCCGGCTCCCCGATCGGCGAGCTCCGACTGGCGTCGCCGCAGCTCTTCGACGAGCGCCGCCATCGCGTCGTGGTTCGCGCGCGTCTCCGGCGCGCCAGGGTCCAGCCGACTGCGCAGCACGGGCATGGCCCGGATGATAGGTCGGCAGCCCCGTCCTACGGCGCCTTGGCGAAGACCTCGTCGAGCGCCGCGTCGAGGGTCGGGTAGCGGAACGCGTAGTCGAGCTCGTCGCGGGCGCGAGCTGGGGCGACCCGCCGAGAGCCGAGGAGCAGCACCGCCTGCTCGCCGAGGACGAGTTTCAACAGCCAGGCAGGCGTCGGGAACCAGATCGGCCGATGCACGCGACGGCCGACCGCCCGGACGAAGTCGATCTGGCGGACCGCGCCCGGGCTCGTGACATCCAGGACACCGTCGACGTCCTCGATCGCCCGGCGGAAGAGCGCGACGGCGTCATCGATGTGGACCCAGCTCATCCACTGCTGGCCCGACCCCAGCCGCCCGCCGAAGAAGAGGCGGACGGGGAGCGCGAGGTACCAGACGAGCTCCGCGTCCCGAGCCAGGACGTGGCCCTGCCGGAGCTTGGCGACCCGGACGCCGAGGCCCTCCGCCCGGCTGGCCTCGTCCTCGACGGTCTTCGAGACGCGGGCGAGGAACTCCTCGCCCATCGGGCTCGACTCGGTCCAGGGAGCCGGGTCGTCCCCGTCGGGGGTTTCGGGATACGCGTCGATGCCCGAGACGACCACGAGGCTCGTCGGACGTCGGTCGGCTGGAAGCCGTGCCAGCGCATCGACGATCGCGTGGATCGCATCACGGCGACTGCCGGTGATCGTCGCCTTGCGGCGGCGCGTCCAGCGCAGCGGAGCGACCCGCGCACCGGCAACGCAGACGACTGAATCGAACCCGTCGATCGAACGGGCGAGGCCGTCGACGTCGTCCTTCGACCAGGCCGCGATGCGGGCCGGCGGGCGGACACTCTTGGTCTTGGCCGAGGGGTCCCGCGACAGGACCAGGACCTCGTGAGCGTCCTCGGTGAGCGAGCGCGTCAGCGCCCGACCGACCAGACCTGAACCACCTACGATCGCAACCTTCATCGGGGATGTCCTTCGAGATAAGCGTGCTACTCTTCGTTAGCAAGTTATGGTACAAAAACTCGCTACAGTCAAGGCGCAGGAAACGAACGGCCGCGATCCGGCCGGCGGCAGTACGACCGCGGAGTCGATCCGTCTCGAGCTCGCCGATGCCTGGGGCGAGATGGGTGCGTCGTGGGGCGTCACCCCGGCGATCGCGCGAGTCCAGGCCTACCTCATGGCACGGCAGGAGCCGCTGACCGAGCGCGAAGTCCGCGAGGCACTCGGGCTGTCCCATCGAGCGGCCAGCCTGGCCCTCGCCGAAGCGGAGAACTGGGGGCTCGTCCAGCGGGTGTCCGAGCCGCGCCGGGTGGGTCGGCGTGGACCGGCGGGGACGGCGTTCCTGGCCGTGAACGACCACTGGCAATGGTTCGGGCGGGTCATCGCCGAGCGCAAGATCCGGGAAGGCGATCCGGTCGTGGCCGTCCTCGAGCAGAAGGCCAGGGAGGCAGCCGATGCCTCCGCCGCCGACCCCGAGGATGCCGAGCTCGCGGCGCTCAGGGACTGGCTGTCGTCGTTCGTCGCGTTCGTCCGCCTGTTCGACCGTGCCGTCGGGCTCGTACCGCAGCTCGAACCGCGCGAGCTCGAGCGCGCCCTGCAGCTGCTCGATCGCGTCCCTGATGCCACGGTCCTGCGCCTCTTCGACCTGCTCGATGGCCTCGACGACGACGACGTCCTCGAGCTGGTCGAGGCAGTCTCGCGGCTGTCACCGGCCGCCGCGCGCCGTGCGACGAAGCTGATGTCAGGCGTCGTCCGGACCGTCGCCCGTTAGCACCTCGTGACCGAGCCGCGGGTCGACCGGCCGCATATCCCGGGCTACGGGATCCCGACCTCGACCGACGGGGTCCTGCCGTGGTCGTGGGCCATCGAGCGGCTCGAGCGGGCGGAGATGTACTGGCTGGCGACCGCGTCGTCCGCCGGCGCGCCGCACCTGATCCCGATCTGGGGCGCCTGGGTCGATGGCCATTGGTATGTCGAAGGCGGACCGACCCGCTGGCAGCGCAACCTCCGGGAGAACCCGCAGATGGCGATCCACGTCGAAGGGGCCGGCTCGGGCGTGACGGGCGCGGAGGTGATCATCGTCGAGGGCACTGCGGTCGAGCTGACGGCGCCGCCATCGCCGCTCGCGGAGCGGATCCTCGCGGGCTACGCGAAGTACAAGCCCGGGTACGAGGCGTCGGCCGACAACTGGTCGCAGGGCGGCCTCTGGCAGCTGCACCCGTCGAAGGCGTTCGCGTGGACGACGTTCCCGGACGACATGACGCGGTTCACGTTCGATCACGGAGATGGAGGCGGCCGTTAGGCCAGCGTGCGCTACGGCGTCGTGGCGAGCAGGTGGGCGGCGACCTCCTCGAACGGTGCCAGGTCCCGCTGTGCTCGACTGAGGGCGACCGCGCCCTCGCTCGCCGCGATCAGCGTGATCGCATAGGAGGACGCGTTCGTCGGGTCGACGCCCGCCGAGACGTAGAGCTCCGCGAGCCGGGCCTGCCAGGCTCGGAAGATGGCGGCTGCGTGGTCGAGCAGCTCCGTCGAGTCGGTCGCGACCGTGACCGCCAGGACGGCACAACCGGCGCGGAATTTGGAACGCACCAGGACGTCACGCCACAGGTCGAGGAAGTAGGTCGTGATGGTGATCGACGACGCGCCTTCGACAGCGTCCAGGATCTGGACCGTGCGTTGGCCGGATGCCGTGATCGCGGCGTCCACGAGCTGGTCCTTGCCGCCGGGGAAGTGGTGGTAGATCGACCCTCTCGGCGCGCCAGACCGTTCGAGGACGTCGCTGAAGGCGGTGCCCTGGAGGCCGCGCATCGCCAGGAGGGTCACCGCGCTCTCGATCATCTTCCGCCTGGCGTCCGTCGCCACGATCCTCTCGACCTCCTTGACTATGACGCTCGTCATAGTCGATGCTAGGGTATGACGAGCAGCATAGACAGGAGGAACGTCGGATGCCGATGATCGATATCTACGCGAAGCAGGGCACATTCGCCGACCGGCACGGCCTGGCGACCGAGGCCGCAGCAACGGTCATGCGCGTCGAGGGTGTGCCGGAGATCCCGATGTTCCGCGAGAACACGGCGGCCTTCGTCCATGAGATGCCAGCCGACGCGATCTCGGACGTGGCCGGCGGATCCGACCACGTGCGTGTCCAGGTCCTGACGAATACCGGCGCGCTGGATCGCGACAAGCAGATCGCGGTCGTCGAGCGACTCACCGCACTCATCGCCGAAGCGGCGGGCGACCCCACGCTCGCTCGGAGGACGTGGGTCCTCCTCACCGAGGCGACGCCCGGCGGCTGGGGCCTGTGGGGTCATGCGCACACGAATGACGAGTTGGTGCAGGCCGCGCGAGCGGAGATCGCGTCGCTGCAAAAGGGCTGATCCAGGCACCACGTACGGGGTGTTCAGCGGCTTCCGAACCGGTCCATTCGAGTCCAGAGCGCGCAGCGCGGGCCATCCGAGCGGCCCGCTTGGGCCCAAGCGGGCCTCATGCGATAATCGGACCGCGCGCGAGATGTCTTCGAGGGCCCGCCGCGCGACCCGAACCATGAGGAACCCATAGCTCAGATGACCGTCGAAACCTCCACCTGGGCGACCAAGAAGGGTCTCGCCCAGATGCTCAAGGGCGGCGTCATCATGGACGTCGTCACTGCCGAGCAGGCGAAGATCGCCGAGGACGCGGGCGCCGTCGCGGTGATGGCGCTCGAGCGCGTGCCGGCCGACATCCGCAAGGCGGGCGGCGTCGCCCGCATGTCGGACCCCGCGATGATCACCGGGATCATGGACGCCGTGACCATCCCGGTCATGGCCAAGGCCCGGATCGGCCACTTCGTCGAGGCGCAGGTCCTCGAGGCGCTCGGCGTCGACTACATCGACGAGTCCGAGGTGCTCACCCCGGCCGACGAGAGCAACCACATCGACAAGCACGCGTTCAAGGTCCCGTTCGTGTGCGGCTGCCGGAACCTCGGCGAGGCGCTGCGCCGGATCAACGAAGGCGCCGCGATGATGCGGACCAAGGGCGAGGCGGGCACCGGCAACATCGTCGAGGCCGTCCGCCAGCTGCGGGACGTCAACAGCGAGATCCGGCGGCTCCAGAACGCCCGGGAGGACGAGCTCTTCGTCGCGGCGAAGGAGCTGCAGGCGCCGTACGAGCTGGTCAAGGACGTCGCCGAAAACGGCAAGCTGCCGGTCGTGAACTTCGTCGCCGGTGGCATCTCGACCCCGGCCGACGCGGCGCTCGTCATGCAGCTCGGTGCCGAGGGCGTGTTCGTCGGGTCGGGCATCTTCAAGAGCGAGGATCCGGCTCGGATGGCGAACGCGATCGTCCAGGCGACGACCTTCTTCGACGACGCCAAGAAGATCGCCGAGGTCTCGAAGGGGCTCGGCGCGCCGATGCGCGGCATCGCTCTCGAGGAGATCCCGGAGCAGGAGCGCCTCGCCGTTCGCGGCTGGTAGACGTTTCTCGTCCCCGCGCTACGCTGCCTTCGTGAAGATCGGCGTCCTCGCGCTCCAGGGCGCGTTCCGTGAGCATCTCGACACGCTCGATGCCATCGGCGTCGAGGGCGTGCGCGTGCGCGAACCGGCCGACCTCGAGGGCGTCAGCGGCCTGATCCTGCCCGGTGGCGAGAGCACGACGATGCGTCAGCTCCTCGAGCGCTGGGGATTGCGCGGGCCGATCCTCGACCTCGCGCGATCGGGCGCCCCGATCTTCGGCACCTGCGCCGGGATGATCGTCCTGGCGCGTGACATCAACGGCGGTGAGGAGCCCATCCTGCCGCTCCTCGACGTGCGCGTGGAACGCAACGCCTTCGGGCGTCAGCTCGACTCGTTCGAGGCCGACCTGTCGGTCGATGTCCTCGGCTCGACGCCCGTCCACGCCGTGTTCATCCGCGCCCCGATCATCGAGGCGACCGGGCCGGACGTCGATGTCCTCGCGAGACTCGACGACGGGCGGATCGTGGCCGTCCGCGAGCGGAACGTCCTCGCGACCGCGTTCCATCCCGAGCTCGCCGGGGAGACGCGCTTCCATCGGCTGCTCGCGACGATGGCTGCGGAGCATGATGACCCGGGCGAGGGATCGGGGCGCCGTCCGCACCCGACCCGCCGCGCCCAGACCAGATGACCGTCGCACGCGCCAGGAAGCAGGGCAAGGTCCGACCCGCGCGCCTCACCGATCTCGCGGCGCTCGGGGAGTTGTCGCGCCTGTGCCAGACCGACGATTCCGGCGCCCGGTCGCTCGGGCTGCCGGTGAGTGGTCCGCCGATCGGGGTCTTCAGCCTCTTCCGGCTGCCGCTCGGGGCGTTCCGTCCGAACGACCTGATGTACGTCTACGAGGAAGGCGGCCGCATCGCCGGCCTGATCCGCGTCGAGCGTGAGTCGACCAGGGACGAATGGACGATCGTGGAGCTCGATGGCGTCGGGATGGCAGATGCCGGCGACATCCGCTATCGGCTGGTCAACCAGCTCTTGCGCGAGGGCGCCAAGCGCGGCGCCGCCCGGTTCCACGTCGCCTGCGCGGACGTCGATGGGAACGTCGAGCTGATGATGCAGGCGGGCTTCATCCGATATGGCGAGGAGCAGATCATGTTCCGGCCGGACGGCGAGCTGCCCAAGCCGTGGTCGGACAAGGCGACGGCCGCAGCCCGGATCCGTCCCGCCGAACAGACGGACGCACTCGCCCTGCAGCGGCTGTATTCAGCGGCGACGCCGCAGCCGGTCGCCCGGCTCGAGGCGATCCGTCTGCCCGACTGGGAGCGCCAGGGCAACCACTGGCGTGTCCCCCGATCGAGCCTGGCCCCGATCCTGCGCTTCGCGGATATCGAGGCGTTCGTGCAGGAGGCACCCGGCGGCGGCAAGGACGGGACCGCACTCGACGGGTTCCTGCAGGTCGGCGTCGCGAAGGAGGACCAGCCGCATTACCTGAAGGTCCTCGCAAGGCCGGATGCGGACCCGACAGCGCTCATCGGCTTCGGGCTGGGCATCATCGAGGCACGGACGACGAAAGGGAGCGAACATCGACACGACCACGGCGTCATCGCTCCCGTGCGAACCTATGAAGGTCCGATCGATCACCGCCTGGAGGAAGCCGCTTTCAGAACGATCGCCAGCGTCACGCTGCTCATGAAGGAGACGCTCGTCCGCGTCGCCGAGCCCGCGCTCGTGCCGGCGGGCGTCCGATAGCCGTGGGACAGGAGGCCAGCGTGGGTTCCGACGACCGCCAGCGCGAGACCATCGACGACCTCGATGTGCTGCTGGCGTCGTTGCCGCCCGAGATCGTCGAAGCGGTCAACCGACTCCCGGATCGCGAGGCGCTGATCGAGGTCGTCATGGACCTCGGTCGCCAGCCTGAGGGACGTTTCCCGGACGCGGAGGTCAGCCTCCTCGACCGCGAGGTCACTGAGGCGGACATCGCGTTCGTCATCGACCACATCGGCTCGTTCGGGGATGACAACCGGGCGGGCATCGAGCGCACGCTCCATCGCATCAGCGCGATCCGCAACCGCAACGGCAAGGTCGTCGGTCTGACGTTGCGGGTCGGCCGCGCCGTGTACGGCACGATCGAGATCATCGCGGACTTCGTCGAGACCGGGAAATCGATCCTGATCATGGGCCGGCCCGGCATCGGCAAGACGACGATGCTGCGCGAGGCGGCGCGCGTCCTCGCCGACGACCTCGGCAAGCGGGTCGTCGTCGTCGACACCTCGAACGAGATCGCGGGCGACGGCGACATCGCCCACCCGGCGATCGGCAAGGCGCGCCGGATGCAGGTTCGCACCCCGTCGCTCCAGCACGAGGTGATGATCGAGGCGGTCGAGAACCACATGCCGCAGGTCATCGTCATCGACGAGATCGGCACCGAGCTCGAGGCGGCGGCGGCACGGACGATCGCCGAGCGCGGCGTGCAGCTGATCGGCACGGCGCACGGCAACAACCTCGACAACCTGATGCTCAACCCGACGCTGTCGGATCTGATCGGTGGCATCCAGAGCGTCACGCTCGGCGATGAGGAGGCGCGCCGGCGGCGGACGCAGAAGAGCGTGCTCGAGCGCAAGGCGCCGCCGACGTTCGACGTGATCGTCGAGATCCAGGACCGGGAGCGGGTCGCGGTCCACAGCGACGTCGCCGAGACCGTCGATGCGCTGTTGCGCGGCGATGCCGTCGCACCCGAGCTGCGCTGGCGCGACGAGGAAGGCGTGCATCGATCGCAGGGACGCCCGCGGCCCTCGCCCCGTGAGCAGCTCGGCGCGGAGCGGTTCGCGGGACTCGTCGGCGGCGGCTCGCCCTGGCGGATGGAGCCCGGCTGGCGCGGCGACGGCTCGCGCGGCGGCTACCGCGATGCCGAGCGCACCTCCTTTCGGCCCGGCTACCGGCCGGGGGCGTCAGGCGGCTGGCGCCAGACCCGAGGCGGACCGGGGCGCGAGAGCACGCGGCCGATCTCAAGCGCACCGCCGGACGTGATGCCCGGCGAGCGGTTCGCCGCGCGTCCGGGCGATGAGCCGTTCGTCGCGGGGGACATCGCGGATCGCGGACCGCTCGAGCGTGGCGCGGCGGCGACGACGCTCGACGACGCGCGCGCGTGAGGCACGCGAACTCGAGCGGCAGAAGGCGTGGCGCGACCAGGCCTCCCGGGCGATGCAGTCGTACAAGGCGGAGGAGGGGACCGGGCCGGTCAATGCGGACGCCCCTGATGAGACCGTCGACGACCGAGCTGCCGCTCGGTGCCGCTGCAGGGCGAGTTCGGCGAGACGATCCTGGTCCCGGGTGGCTCGCCGCTGCCGACACTGCGCGTCCTGCCACAGGGCGTGAGCCGCAGGCGGCTCGAGCAGGCGGTGCGCGATCTCGGCTTGCCCGTCGTCATCGCGCGCGACGTCGACGAAGCCGACGTGGTGATGACGTTGAAGAACGAGTACAAGCAGAAGACGCCACTGCTCCGCGAGGCGGAGGAGCGGGCGATGCCGATCTACGTCCTCAAGAGCAACACGATCCCGCAGATGCAGTCGAGCCTGACCTCGATCTTCTCCCTCGAGATCGACCCGCGCGAGGCTGCGCTCCGGGAGGCCGAGGACGCGATCGAAGCCGTCCTCCAGTCATCCGAGGCGGTCGAGCTCTCACCGCAGAACGCGTACATCCGGCGGCTCCAGCACCAGATGGCCGAACGCGCCAATCTCGTATCACGGTCGCGTGGCCGTGAGCCGTTCCGACGGGTCCGCCTCTATCCCGACGCTGCCCGAAGTACGTGGCGGTGACGGCAGACCTCGACCCCCGCGACCGTGCGCGAGGCGATGCCGCGCCTCGCCAATGGACTCATCGCCTACGGCGTCGTCGGCCTGGTCCTCGCGCTGATCGCAGCGCTCGCGCTGGCGTGGGCCGGCGGTCGGTTCGCGTCGCTCGGTGACCGGATCGAGACGCAGGCCGCGACCATCGCCGACACCCTGGACGCGTCGGCCTCGGCGCTCCAGGACGCGTCGTCGTCGGCGACCTCCTTCGCGGTCACGCTCGAGCGCACGCCCCCGATCGTCCGCCAGGTCGCCACCGCGCTGGGCGACATCGAAACGAGCCTCCAGTCGATCTCATCGCAGCTCGCTGCGATCGACATCCTCGGTCGCCAGCCGCTTGCCGGCACGGCGGAACGCGTCAACAACATGGCCGCGGCCCTGGACGGGCTCGATGCGCGGCTCGGTCTGGTCGCCGGCGACCTCGAGGGGAACCGCGACGCCTTGCTCGCGAACTCCGCGTCCCTCGCCGCGCTCGGCGAGCAGCTCACGAGCCTCGCCGAGCAACTTCGGAGCGAAGGGCTTGCGACCGCCCTCGCCGATATCCGGGCCGTGCTCGTCGTGTTCGGCCTGATCCTGTTGACGTGGATCGTCCTTCCATCGGCCGGCGCGCTGGCGCTCGGCTGGTGGCTCCGGCGGCAGCTCGACCGCGTCGGGATAGGACGCACTCAGCGGAGGTCGCGGCGCAGCGCGGACCGCGCCGCGAGGTGGCCGCCCATCCCATGGACGCCGCCGCCGGGTGGCGTCGACGACGAGCACAGGTAGAGCCCGGTCACCGGCGTGATAGGGGTCGAGCGCACGCGTCGGCCGGAACACGAGCTGGCGGATGTCCGCGATGCCGGCGTTGATGTCGCCGCCGACGTAGTTCGGGTCGTGGCGCTCCATGTCCGCCGGCGGCGTGGGTCGAGCGCGCGAGGACGAGATCGCGGAAGCCGGGTGCGAGGCGCTCGACCTGCAGCCTCGATGCGGTCGGTCATGTCGACCGTCGAGCCGGGCGGGCACGTGGCAGTAGGCCCACGCCGTCTCCTTCCCCGCCGGCGCGCGGGTCGGATCCCAACGCGCGTACTGCGCGAACAGCGTGAACGGGCGATCGGGTGGCCGACCGGCCGCGACCTGGCGCTCCGAGCGGACGATGCTCCTCCATGTGCCCGCCGAGGTGGATCGTCGCCGCGCGATGCAGCGCCTCGTCGGTCCACGGGACGGGCCCGGAGAGCGCCCAGTCGATCTTGAAGACACCCGGGCCCATAGCGGAACCGCTCGTAGCGCCGGCGGGTCGAGGGTGGCAGGCGGTCGCCGGCGATGGCGACCGCGGCCTGCGGGGTCGTGTCGAGGATCGACGACGCGCTGACTCCGGCAGGTCGTCGAGGGTCCGGACCTCGTAGCCCGTGACGATCTCGCCGCCGAGCCGCCGGATCTCGCCCGCCAGCGCGTCCGTGACGGCGGCGGTGCCGCCTCGGACCATCGGCCAGCCGACGGCGTGGGCGTACGTCCCGAGCACGAGACCGAACGCAGCGGTCAGGGGTCGATCGAGGCGCGACCATCGAATGCGCCGCGAGCCCGACGAACAGCGCACGCGCCGCCTCGCCACGGAACCGGGAGCGCGCCAGACCGGCAGCCGAGCGAAGGGCCGGCAGCCCGAATCGGGCGAGCGCCAGCGGGTGACGCGGGACGTGCACGACCGGACGGAGCAGCTCCCGTCCCAGCTTGGCCTCGTCGCGGGCGAGCGGGCCGAACAGTCGCCGCCAGGCAGAACCATCGTCGGTGCGACGGTCGGCATCGAGGTTCGCGGCGGTCGCGGTGAACGACCGCTCGAGGACGACGCTGCGTCCGACGTCGAGCGCGTGGGCGACGCGGCGCGTCGGGCTGGATGAAGTCGACGCCGAGCGCCATCCAGTCGACCGTGCGGAAGAACGGCGAGGCGAGCGCGAGCGGCACGATCGACGAGCAGACGTCGTGACGGAAGCCCGGGAGGGTCAGCTCCTCGGTCCGCGTCCCACCGCCGATCGTCGCCGCGGCCTCGTACACGCGGACCGAGCGCCCGGCACGGGCGAGGGTCAGCGCGGCGGCCAGACCGTTCGGTCCCGCGCCGACGACGATCGCGTCGATCGCCGGTCGCGTCCCGGTCAACTGGCCGGGATCGCGCCACCGCCCACCGGGAACGACGTCCCCGGCACGAAGCGCAGGTTCGGGTAGTCGCCCGTCAGGCAGACAGGGCCCGCGACGTCGGTCTCCAGCGTGCCGGTCGCCTCACGGGCGTCCCGGTCCCGTCGGCATCGGTCGCGGTCGGCCCCTCGGTGATCCACGGCGGTGGCGATGCCTGCGCATCGAACGTCGGAAGGAGCGACGTCACGTTCGGCCCAGGTGTGCGGCGCCTGTATACCGATGACGGTCGTGCCGGACGGCTGACCCGCCGGGCCCGTGTACGTCAGGTCGTGGAGACCCGCCTGGTCTGACGAGCCCGTCAGCGAACAGGTCGTCCCATCGAACGTGACCTTCAGCGATCCGCCGAGGCTGAAGGGTGTCGCGCGGGGTTCGCCGCGCCGCAAGGCATCGAGCAGCGCCGTCTCGACCGCGGCGCGATCCGCCGACGATGCGTATCGGATGCTGCGTCCGCCATCGTCGCGGACGAGTCGACCATCGTCACCCGCCGTGACCGTGACGTCCTCCCAACTCACGAGATCGGAGTCGGTGACCGCGAGGGCCGCAAGCTCGTCCCACAACTGCTGGCCGTCCTCACCGCGGAGGCGATCTGGGTTGCGAACGAGGAGCTCGTAGACGAGGTCCGCGCCGCCGGCCGTGTGATCGGTCTTGAGCCTGTCGGCGAGATCCGCTGGGACGGGGACGTCCTTGGTCGCATCGAGCGGCACGATCGAGATCGGCACGTCCGAGGCGAGCACGGCGGACACCGCAGACGGGTCGGCGTAGGCATTCCATTCGAGCGGGTCCTTGCCGTCGAGTCCGTTGACGAAGACGTTCCCCGGTGCGTCGATCGTGCCGAGCATCGCGTGGACGCCGGCGAGCCGGTCGGCCAACGTCTCGTCGGCGGCGAGGGCGTCCTCCAGGTTCGTCAGGGGACCGAGCGTCACGAGCGTCGGCGCACTCGGGCTTGCATCCACGGCCGCGGAGATGACCTCGACGGCGTCGCGTGGGACGCCGGACTCGGCCTGTGGCGGGATATCGAGACCGAAACCGGCGTCAGCTCGAGCGCGCCAGGCGTCGGGGAAGGGATGTGCATCGGGTCCACCGGCCTCGCGGCCGCAGCCGAACGGGATGTCGGGCGAACCCAGCTCATCGAGCAGGTAACGCGCCAGCAGCCGGCCGCCCTGGCAGTGGACGAGGCCGGTGCCGGCGATCGTGATCGCTCGCACGTCGACGGCCGGGTCGCGCAGCAGGACGGCGATCGCGGCGAGGTCGCTCAGGTCGAAGTCCGCATCGATGATGATCGGGATGCGTTCCGTCGGTGGCTCGCCGGTCCGGACCGGGGGTGACGTCTCCACCGACGAACAGCCGGCAAGGACCACGGCGAAACACGTGATCAGTGCGGCGACGCGCCGTCGTGTCCGCCCACGATACCCAGACATGCACTCCATCGTAGGACCGCCCGCTAGGTGGGGTCGGAGCCGATCCCCTGGCGGTCGAACCAGATCCGCTCGCCGCTGAACAGCCCGGTCGTCCGGTCCCACGGAAAGAGGATCACGACCTCGAGCGCGACGGCGAGCCCCGATGGCGGCGCGCCCGCCCACGGCCCCTCGTTCGTCCCCGTCAACGTCGCGACCTCGAACACGCCCTGCGGGCCGACGACGATCTCCGACAGCGCGAACGCGTTGTCCGGGAACGCAGCGAAAAGCTCCGTGTAGAAGGTCCGCGCGCCGTCGTGGCCCTCCCAGCGTTGGCGCGTGACGGCGATCTCATAGACGCAGTCGGGCGACAGCGTGCTGATCAGACCGTCGATGTCGCGTCGATCCTCGGCGATCGAATGTCGGACCCAGAGGCGCTTGATCCGTCGCAGCTCGGCCGGATCGAATGGGCGCGCGAGGCGCGCCTGGATCGAGTCCGGCCCCGTCACGCGACGGCAGCCGTCGCGAGTGCGCCGAGAGCTTCGAGCGTGCGGTCGACCTCCTCGGCCGTGTTGTAGTGCACGAGTCCGAGCCGCAGGACACCGCCGCTCTCCGCCTTGCCGAGGCGCTCGATGAGGCCGGTCGCGTAGAAATCCCCGTCCCAGACGAAGATCCCCCCTCGCCCGAGCGCTGTCGCCGCCGCGCGCGGATCGACGCCGTCGATCGAGACCGAGACCGTCGGGACACGCTCGTCGAAGCGGGATCGTGTCGGTGATGCCGTGGATCGTCAGACCGTGGATGGAGTCGAGGCCGTCGATCAGCCGCGTGACGAGGCTCCGCTCATACGCGACGATCGCCTCCATCGCGGCGACGAGCTCACTGCGGCGTGTCCCATCGGTCGGTGTGGCGAACCGGCGGCCGACATCGCGCAGGTACTCGGTCGCGGCAAGCGTCCCCGCGATCGATTCGAACGCCGCGGTCCCGGTCTCGAAGCGGTCCTCTGCCGGCCGGACCTTGAAGGCCGGGAGCGAATCGAGGACTCCCGCCTTGCCATACAGCGCACCGAGATGCGGGCCGAACCACTTGTACGCGCTGCAGACGAGGAAGTCGGTGTCGAGCGCGCGGACGTCGATCGGTCCGTGCGGCGCGTAGGCGACCGCGTCGACGTAGGTCAGCGCGCCGACCTCGTGGGCGCGGGCGACGATCTCGCGCACCGGGTTGATCGTGCCGACCGCGTTGCTGGCATAGCCGACCGCGACGAGCTTCGTCTTCCCGTTCAGCTTCGACTCGAGATCCTCGAGGTCCAGCGTGACGTCGTCCATCGCGGATGTCGACCTTGCGGACCGTCAGCCCACGGTCGGCGGCCATCGCCTCCCAGGTGCTGACGTTCGCCTCGTGATCCAGGGTCGTCACGACGATCTCGTCGCCCGGCGCGAGTGTCGCGCCGATGCTCCGTCCGATGTGCAGCGTCAGCGTCGACATGTTGTAGCCGAACTTGATCTCGTCCGGACTCGCCGCCCCGAGGAAGTCGGCGACGGCCTCGTGCGCCGCATCGGCCATCGCGTCTGACGCCTCGCTGGTCGCGAAGGCCCCGCCGTGGTTGGCGTTGGTGTCGGTCAGGTAGGCTGCGACCGCATCGACCACACGTTGCGGGACCTGCGTCCCTCCGGGACCGTCGAGGTAGGCGACCGGCCGGCCGTCCTGCACGCGCCGGAGCGCGGGGAACTCGGCGCGGAGCGCCATGACGTCGAAGTCGGGCATGAGGTCAGGCTAGCGTGACCCGGACGCCTGCGTCCTCCAGGATCCGCTGGGCTCGCTTGCCGATCAACGCCGGCATCCCCTCATCGTTCGGGACGTGGATGGTGGCCGTCCCAGCCGACGTGGGACAGCGCCTCGGCATAGGAGCCGAGGTCGTCGAGCATCACGTGCTCGACTTCGCCGTCGAGCTCGGCCGTCATCAGGCCTCGACTGGAGATGCGGATCGTGAGATCGGGTGGGCCCGCGCTCGGCGCCATGATGGGCGGCTCGGCAGGAATGGGAGCCGGAGCGGGATCGGCGGGCGATGCCGGTGGGTCGGCGATCCGGTCGACAGCGGCGGGCGCCTCGGCCGCGGCGAGGACGGGCTCAGGCGACGGGGTCGGCTCAGGCGCTGCGGCCGGCTCCGGCTCGGCGAGGACCGGTTGCGCCGCCAGGACCGGCTCCGGGGTGACCTCTTCGATCGGGTCGGCAGCAGGCTCCGTCTCGGGCGCTGGCCTCGTCACCAGCCCCGCCGCGGCCGTCGGCGGCGGGTCTTCGGTCGGCGGCAGCCGGAACGAATCGGCGCCTGACGACCCTGTGGCCGCGAAGGCCGACATCGCCGACCGGTCGCGCGCTGCGTGGAGGGCGGAGGCGGCGAGCATGGCGTCCGGGAGCGGCTCCCGGGCGATCGCATCCACGCTGGCGGGCGGCGCCGGCACGTGATCGACCGGTGTCGCGGTCTCCGCCAGCTGCGACCGACGCCGCTCGAGCACCTTTCCTTCGACCCACCAGATCAGGACGACCAGGAAGATCGCCCCGACGACGCCCAGACCGAGGCCGATCCCGGTGATCGTGGCCAGCGTGTCGAGGTTGCTGGTGAATAGGCTCAGGACCCTTGGCACGAGGTATCCGCCGAAGACCGAGATCCAGGCCGCGAAGACGAGGGCCTCGCCCCGGGTCATCGTCTCGTCGCCGCCTGTCTTCGGCTCGAGCCGGCGAGCGACGTCACGGACGATCGCGGGGACACGCCACAGGTTGAGGATCGGGATGAAGTTCTCGACGAAGCTCATCATCCCGTACGCGGCCGGGTAGCCAAGGCCCAGCGCCGGCATCGATGTCACCGTGCGGCTCAGCCACAGCGCCCAGGCGATGAGCGCGAGCAAGGCGAGCCCCAGGGCGACGATGCCGATCGTGCCGAGATAGGCGAGTTGTTCGACGGTCTCGGTGCCCGTCGCGACGTAGTCGAGGTACTGCCGCAGCAGACTGAACTGGACGATCTGCATCACGCCGACCGCCAGGATCAGGATCGATGCGACCGCCGCGGCCCAGCGTGAGGCGCTGAACGGTGGCAGCTCGATCGTGCGCAAGGGTCCGTGCGACGACGGATCGATGGTTTCGGGGTCGACCGCCGCGCGATCGCGCGGGGTCCGGCAGTTGTAGCACTGTCGGGCGCCGGCATTGTTGATCGAGCGGCAGTCGCCGCAGACCCAGAAGTCTCCTGCGAGCGTGCTCATCAGTGCTCGGTCGTCCCCGTGAAGGTCCACGCCTCCAAGCGGATGGCGGGGACCACGACCCCCCCTAGGAACCCCCTTAGCGTCCTCCGTTCCCGGGCGACTCCGACTGTACACGCCAGAGCCTCGAGATACGACTGGGTGAATCGAAGATTCCTCACCGGCCCGACGATCCGCCCGCCCTCGACGAGGAACGTCCCGTCGCGCGTCATGCCTGTGATGATCGCGAGCTTCGGGTGGACCGGGTTCGTGTAGTGGAACCGTGTCACCAGCAGTCCGCGATCGAGACCACCGATCAGATCGTCGCGCGACTGGTCGCCGGGCGACATCACCATGTTGAGCGGGAAGGGACCCCACGGGTTCGGCGCGGGCAGGCCGTGACCGGTGGAAGCCGCCCCGTCTCGAGCGGCCGTCTGCGAGTCGTACACGACGCCCCGGCAGACACCCCGATCGAGCAAGTCGACACGCTGCTTCGCCACGCCCTCGTAGTCGAAGCCCATCGGGATGCCGGACGGGTCGTGCCCATCGTCGACGATCGTCACGAGGTCGCTGCCGATGCGCTTGCCGAGCTCGACGAAGCTGCGCTCCTCCTGGACGGCAAGGGCCGAGAAACCGAGATAGCCGAGCATGTCGAGGAGATCGACGACCGCGTATTCCTCGAGCACCACCGGGTAGTCGCCGGCGTCGAGCGAGACCGCATTCGCCGTCGCTCTCGCCTTGCCGGCCGCCTCACGACCGATCGCCGAGGCATCGATGGCATCGATATCGACGGCGGCTTGCTCCGCGTAGCCGCTCCCGCCATCTGGGCCCATCGACACCGTGAGGAGTTGGGCGATCGTGCGGGTGCCGCCCACCCGGACGCCGACCGAATTGGCGACGGCTGCGGTCTCCGTGCCCGAGGAGAACGAGCCGAAGGCGGTCACGCCGGCGTCGTCGGCCGCGGCGATCACCTGGCGGACAGCGTCGGCGCGGAGTTCGGGCGAGGCGGCGGCGGTCGACGGCGCGAACCCGGCGGCGGCCGGCGTCACGTCCGTCGGACCGGGCAGCCCCGCCCAGTCATCGAGTTCCTCGACCACGCGGGCGATCGCCGTCGCGTTCTCGGCGAGCCGGCGCAGACCTTCCGCGTCCGTCCGTCCCGACGATGCCACGCCGACGCGCTTGCCGATCACGACCCGGAGGTTCACGGTCACGTCGATCTCGGCGACGTTCTGGTGGATCTGGCTGTTCGCGAAGCGTGTCAGCGCCGCGTCCTCGGCGATGACCAGCGCCTCTGCCTCGGTCGCGCCGCCGCGCATCGCCGTATCGAGCGCGCGTTCGGCGAGGTCCAGCGCGTCCCGGGCTCGATCGTCGTTCACGCGACGTCTACCACTTGCCGACCCCGACCTGGACATCGCGGAAGCGGGCTCCCGGGACGGCATGGCCGACATGCCCGGTCTGACTCGGCTCGCCCTTGCCGCAATTCGGCGTGCCGAGCATCACGTAGCTCCGCTCGTCGCCGACGGCATCGCATGACCGCCAGAACTCGTAGGTGATGCCCGTGTACGTCGGGTTCTTGAACAGGCGGCCCTTCTTGCCGCCCTTGATCTCGTACGCGACCTCCGTGGCGAACTGGAAATTCAGCCGCCGGTCATCGATCGACCACGAGCGGTTCGAGGCCAGATACAGCCCGTCATCGGTGTCGGCGACGATGTCGTCGAGACTCATCCCAGGCCGCGGCACCAGGTTGATGTTCGTCATCCGGATGAGTGGGATCCGGTTCCAGCCGTCGGCGCGCATCGCGCCGCCGCTCGAACGGCCGATGCGCGGCGCGGTCTCGCGGCTGCTCAAGTACCCGACGAAGGTCCCGTCCTTGACGAGCGGCACGGCCTGCGCCGCGACGCCCTCGTCATCCCAGCCGAACGTGCCCATCCCGCCGGTCGCCGTCGCGTCGGCGACGATCGTCACGAGCTCCGATCCGTAGCGGAAGCCCGACGCGAGCTTGTCCGTGGTGAGGAAGCTCGTCCCGGCGTACGACGCCTCGGTCCCGAAGACGCGATCGAGCTCCGTCGGGTGGCCGCAACTCTCGTGGACCTGGAGATAGAGCTGCGATGGGTCGAGGATGATCGTGAACCTGCCGCTCGGGCATTGAGGAGCCGTGAGCAGCTCCACGGCTTCGTCGGCCAGCGGCTCGGCGCGGGCCGCGAGGTCGAGGCTTCGGATGTACTCGTACCCGGCTGCCTGCCAGCCCCCGCCCGAGTCCGGATAGGAGCGACGCTGGTGCTCGTCCCCGTCGACCGCGTTGGCTTCGACGGCGGAGCCCACGTGCGTGATCGTCTGCTCGGTGAACGACCCGTCGGTCGCGGCGAAGGTCTTCCACTCGCGTTGGGCGGCGTACATCGATTCGGTGAAGGCGATGCCCTTCACGCGGACCGCCGCCTGGTCGGCCGCCAGCAGGTCGGCGATCTTGCGTCTCGAGCGGGACGTCGAACGGGTCCTCGTCGACCGGCGTCTCGTAGCGGCCGTACGCCGGCGGTCGGTCATCGAGGAGGGCCGGCTCGCGCAGCGCCGTGGCGCTTGCCCGCGCGATACGCACGGCTTCACCGGCGACCCGATCAGCCTCCGTCCCGGTCAGGACATGGCTGCTCGCGAAGCCCCACGCGCCATCGACGAGGACGCGGATCCCGAACCCCTCGGTCTCGTTCGACGCGACGCCCTCGACCCGACCGGTCTTGATGGCGATCGATTCCTCGTGCCGACGGACGACCCGGACGTCCGCATAGCGGGCGCCCAGGGACGTGGCGGTATCGAGTGCGCGCTCGGTCAGGTCTCGCATGGGTCGGTCAGCCTACCAGCGGGTCGCCGGGAGGACACTCGGGCGAGATGCCGTATCCCGAGGACCGTAGGGTGTCCACCCTCGACCGCGACCGACGACGCGCCGATAAACGATGCGCACGGAGAAGCGAGGGCGGAAGGTCGTGACCGAAGCCGGACCAGCGACGCAACCACGGATCGGCGCGCGCGCAGAGGTCCCGCTACCGCTGGGCCTGTGGGCGGTCGCCGCGCTCCTCGTCGTCGGAGGGGTCGGGCTTCATCATGGCGGCGCTCGAGATCGGACCGCCATTCCTTGCCGGGGGCCTGGTCGGCATCCAGGGCGTTTCCTGGGGCGACGCGGCCCTGATCTTCGTCGGGGTGGCGATGATCGTTTCGGCGGTGGGCTGCTGCTGCGTATCCCGTGGGCGTGGGGCCTGACGATGTTGATCGTCGGCATCGGACTGGCCGTGAACCTGGTCGCCTACTTCGGCGGCGACCCCAACTACCTGCGCATGGCGATCTTCGTCCTGATGGCCTTCTACCTGAACCAGCGGCCGGTCCGCGAGGTCTTCCTCGGGCCGAGCTCGCAGGCGGTTCGGCGATATGACCATCGCGATCGAGGAAGACGTCTCGGCCACGGACCTCGAGCTCCTCCGCGCGTACGAGCCGATCGTCCGTTACAACCACGGCGAGCTGTTCTTCCCGACGAACGTCGACGGCTACCTGCGCGGAATGCGACCTGCTCGTCGGGTCGTCCGAGCGCGATCGGGAGGTCGTCGTCCCGGCGGGCGAGCTGACGACCGGACCGGCTCGCGACCGCCATCGCGCGTCCGGGCGAGACCCTGTACCTGCGGCTCGTCCAGCGTCCCATGGCGCCGCTCGAGCTCGCGCGCTGGCGCAACCGACCCGACCGGCAGGTCTTCCGCGCGCCCGGTCGCCTGGCCCGCGTCGGGCTGTTCGCACGGCTGGTCGACGCGGCCTTCTCTGCCTCGCTGCTGCTGCGCGGCACGGTCCCGGGCGGGACCGCCGCGGCAGCGCAGGTGAAGTACGCGCGTGCGCGCGCGGACGATCCGCGCCTACGTCTACTACGGGCGGGTCGTCCGCGCGGACGGCTGGATCGTCCTCCAGTACCTGTACTTCTACTTCATGAACGACTACCGCTCGACGTTCCACGGCGCGAACGACCACGAGGCGGACTGGGAGCAGGTCTTCGTCTATCTGGACGACGCGCCGACGGGCCCGCGGCCTGTGTGGATCGCGGCGGCGGCCCACGACTTCGTCGGCGACGAGCTGCGGCGACGATGGGACGACCCGACGCTCGAGAAGGTCGGCGACCATCCGGTCCTCTATGCCGGAGCCGGGTCGCACGCCTCGTACTTCGAGCGTGGCGAGTACGTCACCGAGATCCCGCTGCCCGGCCTGCGCGGCGTACGCGGCCTCCTCGAAGCCGCTGCGCAGCTTCTGGCGCGAGTCGCTCCGCCAGCCGGACCCGGGCGACCTCGCCGCGGCGCTCGCCGGCGCCCTGAGCGTGCCGTTCGTCGACTACGCGCGCGGCGACGGGCTGTCGGTCGGTCACGGGCAGCGGACGCGACCTGGACGCCCGTCGTCATCGATGACGACACGCCGTGGGTCGACGGCTACCGCGGTCTGTTCGGGCTGGACACGTACGACCGATTCGGCGGCGAGCGGGCGCCCGCAGGGCCGAAGTACGGCCGCACGGGCTCGGTGCGGATGTCATGGAACGACCCGCTCGGCTTCGCCGGCCTCGACAAGGTCGCGCCGCCCTCGCGCCAGCCCGACGAGTTGCGCGATCGGATCGCGGGTCGCGAGGCGAGGCTGCGTGAGCTCGACGAGGAGATCGAGCGGCGATCCGGCGAACTGCCGGGTCTCGATCTCGAGACGCGGAGCCTCGCCGCCGATGGCGCGATGGCCAGCGCTGCACAAGGCGCGCGCAGCGGAGCTCGCGACCGGGACCGCCGAGCTGGAGTCACAGCGCCGGGAGCGCGCGGGTGTCGCCGACGCGCTCGTGGCGCTCCGTCGCGAGCTCGGCCGGGTCGAGGCGGGCGATCTCGGGCGACCCACGCGGCCATCTCCGGCACCCGCACCGCCCGGTCCCGGCGGCCGACGTCCAGTACGGCCGCATCGTCGAGTTCTGGTCGGCGTTGAGCGTCGGCCTCTTGCTGCTCGCGATCGTCGCACTCGTGTCGCTGCGGCTGGTGCCGTGGTGGGCTGCTCTTGGCCTCGCGCTCGCGGGCTACGCGGTGCTCGAAGCAGCGTTCCGACGCCGGCTGACGCTGCTCACCCTTCGCGTCGAGCTCGTGCTGGCGATGATCAGCGCCGCGATCCTCGTCTGGGAGGGCCTGTTCCTCATCGTCATCGCTGCGGTAGCGGGGCTCGCCCTGGTGGTCGTGCTGGACAACGTCCGCGAGCTGCGCTGGGGTAGCGCATCCTCCGGTGACGCGACGACGCCCTCGGCCGGTGGCCGCGTCGGAGGCCGCCGGCTCAGAGACCCGGAGAGCTGGATCGCTGACAGCGCCTGGCCCGTCAGGACGACGCCGAAACCCAGTACGACGACAGCCGCGACGAGTGGGACCGCCTCGCGGAACCGCCCGAGACCGACGCCGGCCTGCACCCGGTCGACGCGGTCGCGCGCCGTGACGAGGACCAGGCCGACGCCGCTCATCACCGCGGCCATCCCGAGACCGAAGGCGACGACGAGGACCAGCCCGAACGCCGGCCGGCCGGCGGCGATCGGCACCGAGCAGGATCAGCAGCGCGCTCGTCGACGGGATGAGGCCGCCGGCCAGCCCGAGGACGAACAGGCTGCGCCAGGTGATGCTCGGACCCCGGCACGTGCGGATGCGGATGCGGGTGAGGGTGTGGGTGACCATGGCGTCGTGCGGGTGCGCCTGGTCGGAGGCGTGATCGTGCGCATCGCCGTGGTCATGGTCATGGTCGTGGCGGTGGCCATGGTCGGAGGCCGTCGCGCCACGACGTCGTCGGACCTCGCCCAGGCAGCATCCATCCGCCGATGACCACGATCGAGATCGCGGCCACGAGCGGGGCGCCAGCGCACGATGACGTCCGGGGCGACGACATCCGTCGCCGCGAGCACGACGGCTGCGAGCACGAGGATGCCGACGGTGTGCGAGACGCTCACCGCGGCCCCGAGCCCGATGCGCATGGCGCGCCGAGCCGCGCGTGCCGACGAGGTACGCGGCCATCAACGTCTTGCCGTGCCCGGGTGTCAGTGCATGGCCCGCACCGAGTGCGCCTGCGGCGAGCGAGCGACAGCAGGACCACGACCGGGGTCAGGTCGGTCTGCGCGGAAGATGTCCGGCAGCTCCGTGGCCGCGACGCCTCCCGGCACGGCGGCCGCGACCGGATCCGGCGTGCGCCGCGGACGCTGGTGACGGAGCCACCACCGCAGCGGGTGAGGCTGCAGTCGCCGGCGGAGCGGGATCGACGGTCGGCGACCGGGGAGGCGTCCGGGACCTCGAGCGGGGCCAGGGTCGCGCCGCCCGCGGTGGCACGCAGTGCGAGCGACCGCGTCCCGCGAGCGGCGACGCGATCAGATCCTGCGGGTACCGTCGTCAATCGTCGCGACACGCTCGTCTGCCGAAGCTCGCCGTCGTCGGCGCTGAGCGTCACGCCCGAACCCTGCGCCACGATCTCGCGCCATCCGAGTCCGCTCGGCGAACGAGGCGATCCACGAACGTGATGTCCACTGGGGCGATCCGTCGATCGTCGTCGGCAGCGGCGCTTCGAACGAGCAGACCTCGCGCATCGTGGAAAGGCCGCCCGACGCCGAGCGGGAACGACAACCCGGCGGCGGTCAGGCGAGGGCGTCAGGCTCGAGCCTCCGGCTGACAGCGCGAGCGAACTCGCCAGCCCGTCGCAGGCCGTGACGCGACCGGCATCGATCTCCTCGTCGGACAGCGACGCATCGCCGTCGAGTGTCGAAATCGAAGCGCGCCTGGAACGTCGGGATCTCGGCCTGGTCGATCACGACGTCGAGCAGGATCACGATCGAGCTCGACGCGGACCTCCGCGTAGTGGTTGATCGTGAAGTTGCCCAGCGGATGTGCGAGCGACCGCGGCCGGCACGGACCGCGATGAGCCCGACCGCCAGCACGGCGCCCAGCGCGCGGCGAGCGAGCGATCGGATCGGCGTCCCATGGTGTCGAGGGTACGCGCCGCGGCGCCCGCGGATGACTCGGCATGCCCGGCATCGCATGGACCGTCGGCTACACTCGCGCCGATGTCAGGAGGCGGCGTCCGGCGCGGCGCATTCATCACGATCGACGGACCGGACGGTGGTGGGAAGACGACCCAGGCGGAGCGTCTGGCGGCGCGCCTTGCACGAGCGCGGCACGCCGGTCCACGTGACGCGCGAACCGGGCGGCACGTGGCTCGGCGAACGGATCCGCGAGCTGCTGCTCGACCGAACGGGGTCGACGGCGCCGACGGATCCGCTGGCCGACGCCATGCTGTTCAACGCGGCCCGCCGGCAGCTCGTTCGCGAGGTCGATCGCCCCCGCGCTCGACTGCCGGCGACACGGTCGTCTGCGCCCGTTTCGCCGACTCGACGCTCGCCTACCAGGGATACGGCGCCGGGCTCGACGTCGACGATGCTCCGACGAGCTCAACGACCGGGCGACCGAGGGCCTCCGACCCGATCTCACCCTGCTCCTCGACGTCCCCGTCGAGGCGGGACTCGCCCGGAAGGCGCCCGGCGACGTGACCCGGTTCGAGGCCGAATACGACCTCGACTTCCACCGGCGCGTGCGCGACGGCTTCCTCGCCATCGCGGCCGCGGAGCCGGAGCGCGTCGCGGTCGTCGATGCGACGCGCGGCATCCCAGATGCGTGGGCGATGAGATCGCCGCGCTGGTGCGACGCGCGCGCCGCGCGGGTGAACCGCCGGCGCCGCGGCGTGCGCATCAAGGGATGAGCGAGTCGTCGGGCCCGCTCCCGCTCCGCGTGGCGACCGTCGCTGACGACGCGGACCGCGCGGCCCTGGAGCGCATCGCCCGCGATGAGCTCGGGGCGCTCGACGAGTCTGTACGAGCGTTACAAGACCATGGCCTACTCGATCGCCTACCGGATCACGAACGACGCGACCCTCGCCGAGGACGTCGTCCAGGAAGCCTTCCTCGGCGTGTGGCGCAACGCGGCCCGGTACGTCGAGGGTCGGGGCAGCGTGAAGACGTGGCTGCTATCGATCGTCCACCATCGCGCGATCGACGCCGTACGTCGGCGGCGGGCCACGGTCGACCTGCCGGAGCGGGACGATGCGCCGCCGCCGGCGCTGCGCCTGCCCGACGTCTGGGCGCGAGGTGTCGTCGAACCTCGATGCCGACGAGGTGCGTGCCGCGCTCGCGTCGCTGACCGACGTCCAGCGCGAGGCGCATCGAGCTCGCCTACTTCGGCGGGCTGACGCAGGTCGAGATCGCCGAGCGGACGGGAACGCCGCTCGGGACCGTGAAGAGCCGGATGCGGCTCGGCCTGCTCGCGATGCGGGAGGTGCTGTCGCCATGACCGATGCACGCCGGCCGGGCGGCCAGCCCGGAGGCCTGACCTGCGACGAGGTCCGCGACCTCGCCGCCTCGTTCGTCCTGGGCGCCCTGACCGAGCCAGGAGATGGATGCCGTCCGCGAGCACCTCGCCGACGTGCGCCGAGCCGCATGCCGAGTTCGCCGAGCTCGGTGGCGTCGTGCCGGTCGCTCGACGGCGCGGCCTGCCGCCGATGGAGCCTCCGACCGCGACTCTGAGGGACCGGATCATGGCCGCCGCAGCGGCGGACCTCGAGGCGCGTCGGCGCCGAGGCCGATCTCGCCGCCGGTCGCCGTTTCCGAGCAGCCAGCCCAGACGGATGACGTTGCCGCCCCGGCCGCGGCCGCCGAGCCGGTCCGATCGGTCGGCGCTCGGCAGCCGCGCTGGTCGTGGGTCGTCGGGCATCGCCGCGGTCCTGGCGATCGTCCTGCTCGGCGCGTGGAACCTCAGCCTTCAGCGCCAGCTCGACGCCGCGCAGGCGTATCAGCAGCAGGTGGCGCTCGGTGCTCGATGCGGCGCGCCAGCCGGGCGCGCTCACGGCGGTCATGTCGGCCACGACCAGGCCAGGGTCCGAACGGCATCGCCGCGGTGACGCCCGACGGCGAGATGCGCATCGCGATGCGCGACCTCGCGCCGACGCCGGGCGACGAGGTCTACGAGGCGTGGGTGATCCTGCCCGACACGGCACCCGCGCGCCGCTCGGCAGCTTCACGGTCGGCTGCGAGCGGCTCCGGCTATCCTCGAGGCGCGGGGCTTCCGACCCAGCCGGCATGGTGCTCGCCGCTCACGCGCGAGCCAGGACCCGGCGCGACGGCGCCGTCGAGCGATCCGGTCTCGGTCGGGACGGCGACGGCTACGGGCTAGGCGCAGCCCGGACGCCAGGCGTCAGCTCAGCCCGGAGTCCCCGGCACCGCCTCGGCGTCGGCGACCGTGCCTGCCCCGGTCGACTTCGCCCGCTCGAGCGCCGCGTTCGCCGCCGCGATCAGCGACTCCGCGTCACCGCCGTCCCGCGGGAACGTCGCGACGCCGGCCGAAACGCTCACGCCGCGGCCGGCGACGCCCGGGCAGCGCGGCGATGCCGTCCTGGACACGCTTGGCGACGATGACGCCGGCCGCACCCGGAGCGACGAGGACGAACTCGTCGCCGCCGATGCGCCCGACCGTGTCGACCAGCCGGACGGATTCGGACAGGACCGCCGCGACCCGCCGGAGGATGTCGTCGGCGGCGCGGCCGTCGTTCGCGTTGGCGGCCCGGAAATCGTCGATGTCGAACAGCGCGAGCGACACCTCGCCGCCCTGCCGGCCGGCACGGGCGAGCTCCAGCTCGAGGACCCGGGCGACCGTCCGCTCGTTGGCGATGCCGGTCAGCGGGTCGGTGTGCGGCCATGCGCTCGAACCACTCGGATCGCTCGGCGGCGTTCGACGCGTGTCGCGCGCGGTCCGCGGCGAGGGCGGCGAGGGCGGCGAGCGGCCTCGATGACGCTCGCGCTCCTCGTCGGACGGCGATGCCGGCCGTCCGGCCAGCGCAGGACCAGCGTCCCGAGCGTCCGACTCGACGCCGCCACGCCCGATCACGAGCGGGGTCGCGGTCACGTCCGGCGATGTCGGTCGTCCGCGGCCGAGCGCCTCGACCTCGCCGTCGCGTGAAGCCGACCGACGCCGCCAGTCGTGGGTCCGTGCGGTCCGGGTCGGTCGAGCAGGATCGCGCCGCCGCCCGCGCCCAGCCGGTCGACCGCCGCCGCGAGGATGCCGCCGAGCGCGCTGATCGAGGTCGTCGGCGGTCGCCGCCTGGATCGCCGCCGGCAGCTGGCTCGCGGATCGCGTGGACGGACCGTCGGTGGACACGGATCGGACTCCTGCACGCGTGGGTTCGGGAGGCCGCATCGTACACCGCTCGACGCGTCGTCGCACGCGTTGACCCGCGCCGGTGCGGCACGGATACTCCGCGCGATGAAGCTCGTCGTGGCGATCGTCCACAACGAGGACGCCGGCGCCCTCGTCGACGCGCTGCTGGACAAGGAGTTCCGCGCGACCCGCGTCTCGAGCTCCGGGGGCTTCCTCAAGCAGTCGAACGCGACGATCTTCCTGGGCGTCGAGGAGGACGACGTCGACGAGGTCCTCGCGATCGTCCGCGACACGTGCACGTCGCGGACCCAGGTCGTCAACCCGATGCCGCCGATCATGGAGCCCGGCGAGTTCTTCATGCCGTATCCGCTCGAGGTCGAGGTCGGCGGGGCCACCGTCTTCGTCGTCCCGGTCGACCGGTTCGAGCGGCTCTAGCCGGCGATGGGCGTGGACGCCGCCCGCCGTCGGCCAGCGCGGGACGTGGACCCGGACGTTCACGGCCGACGACGTCGAGGCCTTCGCGGCGCTCACCGGCGACCGCAACCCGCTCCATTTCGACGCGGACTTCGCCAGCCGCACGAGGCCGGGCCGGCTGATCGTCCACGGCGGGCTGACGACCGGCCTGTTCAACGCGCTCGTCGCCGAGGTCCTGCCCGGTCCCGGCAGCGTCTTCCTCCACCAGGAGTGGGACTACCCGGCGCCGGCCTACATCGGCGACACGGTCACGGCCGAGGCCGAGGTCATCGAGGCGCGCGCCGACAAGCCGATCACGACGCTGCGCTGCGTCGCCCGGCGCGACGACGGCACCGAGGTCCTGACGGGCACGTGCGTCGTCTACACGATGATCCCGACGGACACGCCGTGACCGGCGACGGCGCGACGCGTCAAGCCGGCGCCGCGGCCGAACCGGCGCGAGCGCTGGTCGCAGCTCGTGATCCTCGGCGTCGGGATGGTCCTCGCGATGTCGCCGTCGTTCGCCGCGGCGGCGGTCGCGCCGATCCTGCGCGAGGAGTGGACTGTCGGGCTGCTCGACCTGCCGTTCCTGACCGTCGTCGTGCAGCTCGGGTTCGCCGTCGGGGCGATCGGGCTGGCGGTGATCGGGGCCCCCGACGTCGATCCCGGCGCCGCGCCTGTTCGCCGCCGGCGCCATCGTCGCCGCGATCGCCAACCTCGGTTTCGGGCTCGATCGCGACCGACCCGGCGTCGGCGGTGCCGTTCCGCTTCGCTGACCGGCGTCGCGCTGGCGGCCGTCTATCCCGGTCGCGATGAAGATGGGCGCTGGCTGGTTCCGGCGCGACCGCGGCCTCGCGATCGGCGTCGTCAACGGCGCGCTGACGGTCGGCGTCGCGCTGCCGTTCCTGTTCCGCGCGCTCGGCGCGTACGCCGGCGTCGACTGGCGGCCGGTCGTCGTCGCGGCGAGCGTCGCCGGCGTCGTCGGTGCGCGTGCTCGTCGGGCTGGCGGCACGCACCGGGCCCGCTGGACGTCGCCGGCGCCGCGCTTCTCGCCGGCCATCGCCGCGGCCGCGTTCCGTGAGCCGTCGGTCCGGCTCGCGTCGCTCGGCTACTTCGGCCACATGTGGGAGCTCTTCGCGATGTGGACCTGGATCCCGATCTTCCTGCTCGGCGAGCTTCGCCGCCGCCGGCGTCGTCGATCCAGCGGTCGCATCGTTGACCGCGTTCGCGGTCGTCGCGGCAGGCGGGGTCGGGTCGGCCGTCGCCGGGCGCCATCGCCGACCGCGTCGGCCGCACGGCGACGACGATCGCGGCGATGGCGACATCCGGCACGTCCGCGGTCGTCGCCGGGATCCTGTTCGGCGCGCCGATCCCGCTCGTCGTCCTCGTGGCGCTCGTCTGGGGCGTGTCGGTCGTCGCCGATTCGGCGCAGTTCTCGTCGGCGGTCTCGGAGCTCGCGCCGCCCGGGACGGCCGGGTCCGCGCTGTCGGTGCAGACCGCGCTCGGGTTCACGCTGACGAGCGTGACGATCCTCGGCGTCGGCCTGCTCGATCCCGACCGAGCGCCGACGGCTGGCGGGTCGCCTGGATCATCCTCGCGCTCGGTCCGGTCGTCGGCATCGTCGCGATGCTCCGCCTGCGCGGCCGGCCGGATGCGACGAAGATGGCGAACGGCAACCGGTGATGATCGTCACGCGATGAGCCCCCTTCGTCCCGACCTCGTCGACTGCTGGATCTTCCGCGTCGTCCACGTCCGCACGGGACGTGCCGAGCACCGAGGTCCTGCTCCTGCGCCGCGCGTCCGGGCCGGATCCTGCCCGGGCCTGTGGCAGTGCGTGTCGGGCTCGCTCGAGCGCGACGACCGGGTCGCGGTCGGGGCGCTGCGCGAGCTGCCTCGAGGAGACCGGCTTCGGGCCGGAGGCATCGAAGCCTTCTACGACCTCGACCTCGTGAACCAGTTCCACGAGCCGTCATACGACGCGATCGTGACGGCGGCCGTCTTCGCGGTCCGCGTACGGCAACGGCGTCGAGCCGACGCTGTCCCACGAGCACGACGAGCGCACGCTGGGTCGCCGTCGACGATGCCACGCGCGAGGTGATCTGGCCGGGCTACCGAACGGCGATCGAGCGGATCCGGGACGACCTCCGCGATCGCGACCGCGCCGCCTGGTTCGAGCTGACGCTCGACGGCGACCGTCGACCGAGCGGTGTGGGCTCGGGCAGCCCGGGCGATGCGCGGTAGACTCGGGACCGAGGCGACCCACCGTGAGGCGGCAGGGGAGAGCGACGTGATCGATCGGACGGACGCACCCGAGACGAGCTCCCCCGCGGCCACGCGCCGCGCGTTCCGGTCGAAGGTCGACAGCGATCCGGCCGACGTACGGGTTCGAGGACGTCTCGCTCGCGCCCGGCACCGACACGATCGAGCCTGCCGACGTCGATCTCAGCCCAGGTGTTCTGTGGCATCGAGCTCACGATCCCGATCCTCGCCTCCGCGATGGACGCGGTCGTGGATACGCGGATGGCCGGTGAGCTGGCACGTGCTCGGCGGGCTCGCCGTCCTCAACCTCGAGGGCGTCCAGGCCCGCTTCGACGACCCGACGGCGATCCTCGAGCGCATCGCGACGGCGGCGGACACGGAGGTCCACGACATCCTGGCGGAGGCGTATCAGCAGCCGATCCGCGAGGACCTGATCGCCGACCGGATCGAGGCGATCCACGCCGCGGGCTCGAGGGCCGCGGTCGCCGCGACGCCGGCCGTCGCGCGACGCTTCGGTCCGTTCGTCGCCGAGCATGGCGCCGACCTGTTCCTCGTCCAGAGCCAGGTCTCGTCGCGCGCGCCACATCGCGACCGAGTACGACCCGCTCTCCCTCGCCGAATTCACGCGCTACATGCCGATCCCGGTCGCGGTCGGCAACACGACGAATGCGGACGCTGCGTTCGCGCTGATGGAGCAGGGGGCGGCGGCCGTGTTCGTCGGGGTCGGTCCCGGCGCGGCATGCACGACCCGCGAGGTCCTCGGGCATCGGGGTCCCGCAGGTCACGGCCATCAGCGACGTCGCCGCGGCGCGCGACGCGTACTTCGAGGACACCGGTCGCTACGTCCCGGTCGTCGCGGACGGCGGCATGCGACGCGGCGGCGAGCTCGCCAAGGCGATCGCCGCGGGCGCCGACGTCCTGATGATCGGCTCGCCGCTGGCGCGCGCCGAGGAGGCGCCGGGGCGTGGCACGAACTGGGGCATGGCCGCGCCCTCGCCGACCCTCCCGCGCGGGACGCGGATCAAGGTGGGGACGGTCGGCACGCTCGAGCGGATCCTGCTCGGGCCGGCACACGTCACCGACGGCAGCGAGAACCTCGTCGGGGCGCTCCGCCAGTCGATGGCCGCGCTCGGCGCGCGGACGATCCGCGAGATGCAGCGCGTCGAGATGGTCTACGCGCCGTCGACCCAGACCGAGGGCAAGTCCTGGCAGCGAGCGCGCTGACGACGGACGACATCGGCGAGCGCGCTCGTCTTCGAGGGCAGGGTCGCCAGGCTCACGACGATCGGCCGACGGACGGGCGTGGCGCGGCCCGTGGCCGTCGGCTACGTCGAGGAGCCGGACGGGTCCGTGCTCGTCGCGGCCGGCGATTCGGCTCGCTGGGCGCTCAACCTGCTCGCTCAACCTCGCGTCGATGTCGAGATCGGCGAGCGCGCGTTCACGGCGATCGCCGAGCGGCTCGACGCGACGGACCACGCAAAGGCGATCCGCGAGCTGATCCTTCGCTACGGGACGCCGGCCGAGCGGCTCGGACGCGGTCTCTCGTTCCGGCTCCGCCCGATCGATGACGGGCGCGCCTGATGCCGATCGAGGTCGCGGTCGACTCCACGATCGAGCGACACGCCGGACGAGGTCTTTGCGGCGGTCGCCGACCTGGACGCCTGGCCGACGTGGCTGATCGCCAGCGGCATCCGCTCGGTCCGTCGCGAGCGAGCCGGACCCCCGAGCGTCGGCGAGCGGGTGGTCGTGGAGCAGAACGCCGCCGGGCGTGCCGGCACCTTCGAGGCGGAGGTGACGGGCTTCGAGCCGGGCCGCCGGCATCGCGCTGCGCGGTCGCGACGGCGACGGCGTCAGCATCGATATCGAGGCTGCCGTCGACCCGACACCGGGCGAGTGACGCGCCCACGACCGAGCTCCGGTTCTCGATCCGGATCGGGCTGCCGCTGAAGTACCGCGTCTTCGAATCGATGGCCCGCCCGCAGGTCGAGCGGGCGGCGCTGCTCGACGTCGAAAGCCTGCGCGTACGGCTGGAGTCGTCGGCCGCGGGTTGACATCCGTCCATGCCGATTTGCGGCGCAGCGTCGATGCCGCCGGCGCGGACCGCGCGGACATCCTGCAGTCATCGACACGGACGTCACGAAAGGACCCGAACCGATGAGCGCTTCCCCTCGCACCTACGATCAGGTCCGCTTCCACCGCGGCACGCGCGGCTTCGCGGCGTTCCTGACCGCGCTGAACGGCTTCGTCGTCCTCGGCGCCACGCTCTTCGTCGTCCCGACCCTTCCCCTCGAGCCACTCATCGCGACCTGGGCCGTGATCCTGGGCACGACGCTCGGCATCGCCCACTTCGTCGCGGTCGTCGGGCTGATCCGCGGGCGCCGCTGGGCCGCCTCGCTGGTCGGCTACGTGGCCACGGCCGGCATCGCGCTCTCCGTCTTCGGCGCCCTGCGTCTCGGCCACCGGCTTGTCGATCTTCGGCGCGGAGCCGCGGGACGTCGGTCGGCTTCTTCATCTGGATGATCGCCACGTGGGGCGTCGCGGCACGCTTCGCCTTCAAGCCGTTCTCCTTCACCCCGCAGGCCCACCGCGTGATGGCCCCGGTCGCCAAGCCGGTCCCCGACGCGCGGCCCGGCGACCGGCGCCCGGAAGCGGACGTTCGCTCGGCCCGTCGCCGCCGCGGCTTAGGGCCAGCCGCTCCGCCCGCGACCCGCGCATGTCGGCCGCCTACGTCATCCGGCCTAGACCACGACAGGACGTTCGCCCGGTTACGGCCGGGCGAACGCGTGTGCACCATCCGGACATGGACAGCGTCGGGATGGTCCTCATCGCGATCAGCGCCCTCGCCCTGCTCGAGGTAGCCGCCGCGAACCTGCGCGGCGAAGAGCGCCATCGACGCGTCCGCCGGACGACCCGCCTCGTCCGCTGACCCCGGCCCTTGCCGCGCGGACGCCGGTAGACTCCGGCGTCGATGACCACCGACACCACGACCCTCTACGACCGCGCCGGCGGCATGCCGTTCTTCGAGCGTCTGGTCGGGCGGTTCTATGCCGGCGTCGCGACGGACACCATCCTCCGACCGCTCTATCCCGAGCCCGATCTCGCCGGTGCGCAGCGCCGGCTGACGCTGTTCCTCGCCCAGTACTGGGGCGGCCCACGGACCTACGACGACGAGCGTGGGCACCCTCGCTTGCGGATGCGCCACGCGCCGTTCGCGATCGACGCGGCGGCCCGCGACCGGTGGCTCGAACTGATGCGAGGCGCCCTGGCGGCTGAGGCGCCGCCGGCGGATGTGGCGGCCGAGCTCGACGCGTACCTCGGGATGGCCGCGGAGGCGATGCGGAACCGACCGTAGCGACGGCGCGCGTCTAGGCGTGCCGCAGCCAGGTCAGGACGGCGAGCACGCGGCGGTGATCGTCGGGCGCCTCCTCGAGCCCGAGCTTCGAGAAGATGCTCGCGACGTGCGTCTCGACGGTCTTGTCCCCGATGACGAGCGTCGCGCCGATCGCCCGGTTCGATCGCCCCTCCGCCATCAACGCGAGGACCTCGCGCTCGCGCGCGGTCAGCTCACGAGTGGGTCGCGCTCCCGGCGACGAGCGACCAGGGCGGCCACGACCGCTGGATCGATCGCCGTGCCGCCGCGCGCCACCCGCTCGACCGCCTCGAGCAGATCGTCGACCGCCGCCACGCGCTCCTTGAGCAGGTAGCCGATCTCCGCCGCGCCCGTCGCCGAGGAGGCGGACGGCGTGTGCCGGCTCCACGGCCTGCGACAGCACGACGACCGGGATCGCGCGGCGTCCGCGCGACGGAGCGCCTCGGCGGCCACGAGACCCTCGTCGGTGTGGGTGGGTGGCATCCGGATATCGATGATGGCGACGTCGACGGCAGTCGCGTCGACCGCCTCCAGCAGCGCGTCCGCGTCGCCGACCGCCACGGCGACCTCGAACCCGCCGTCACGCAGCACGCGCGCGATGCCCTCGCGCAGGAGGACGACGTCCTCCGCTACGGCGACGCGCACGGCAGCGCGACCTCCAGCCGCGTCCCCTGTCCGTCGCGGCTCTCGACGCGGACGGTCCCACCAAGAGCCGCGACGCGGTCCTGGATGCCGGTAAGCCCGGTCCCGTCGGCCGCCATCGCCCCACCGCGGCCATCGTCGCGGACGTCGAGACGCAGGTGATCGTCGGCAAGCCACGTCCGGAGGTCGATCCGCGCTCGCGCCGGCGTGCTTGATCGCATTGGTGAGCGCCTCCGCGGCGACGAAGTACGCCGTCGCCTCGACGCTGGCTCGGCAGCCGCCGATCCAGCTCGTCGGTGACGACGACCGGCAGCGGGGCGCGGTCGGCGAGCGAACCGAGCGCGGCACCGAGCCCGGACTCGGTAAGGATGGCCGGGTGCACGCCACGGGCGAGCTCGCGGATGTCGGCGATGGCGGCGGCCGCTTCCGCTGTAGCGGCGTCGAGCTCGGCGACCGCTGACGGGATCGGCGTCCGGACCGAGGTCCCGTCGCAGCATCTGGAGCGACAGCTGCAACGACACGAGCCGTTGCTGGGCGCCGTCGTGGAGGTCCCGCTCGATCCGGCGTCGCTCGTCGTCCTGCGCCTCGACGATCCGTCGCGCGGGACGCCGTGCACCGCGTCGAGCTGCGCCCGGACCTCGGCCTGGAGCCGTTCGTTCTCGACCGCGAGGCGGACCGCCGCGGCGGCCGCCGAGACGAGCCCGGGTCGTCGCGCAGCGCCGGATCGTGGGCGATGACGAGCTCCGGCGCGTCGGCGGCCCGATCGTCAACACGGCGCGTGCCGGGCCATCGGTCGGGCGGCGTCGCCGGCAGCCCGGCGGCGTCAGGAACGTGCCGCTGCGACGGCTTCCCAGCGATACACCGTCGAGCGACGGGTCGCCGAGCGCGTCGCGCAACGACGCCTGCAGGACCGGCAGCGGCGGCAGCCCGTCGAGCCGGACGACGAGATCCGCGATGCGACCCTTGGCGGCCTCGTCGCGCAGGACGCCGATCAGCAGGGCGACGGCCACGAAGCACGCGGCACAGCGCGAGCACGATCACGCGGAGTTCGCCGAGCGGCTCGCGTCCACTCGTCGGCAGGACGGTCTGCCAGACGAACGTCGCGATGAAGCCACCGGCGAGGACGAGGCCGGCGAGCAGGACCGGGGTCTGGCGGCTCCTGCGCCGCGCCGCTCGACGGAGATCCAGCGGCACGACGACGACGACCGAGCAGGCCGATGCTGAGACCGGTGAGCAGGAGCGTTTCGATCCGGCCGAGCGGGTCCAGCGCGGCGTACGCGGCCATCCAGCGGTCGACCGTCGAGATGCAGGTCGGGCAGTCCCACCACGCGATCGGGCGGAGCGCATACGCCTGGGCGAGCGTCCAGCCGGCCTGGACGACGATGAAGCCGATGGCCAGCGCTCGATCCACGCGCCGGATGAGCCGGCCGGTCGGGTAGGCGAGGATCACCAGCGCGAACAGCGGGATCGAACCAGCCGTGCACCACGGTCGCCAGGTACGAGACGACCGCGATGTCCGAGCTCGTGAAGTCGCCGACGAACCAGGCGAACCCGGTGAGGATCGCGAGCGGCCCGATCCGGTTTCCCGGGTCGGCGGTCCGCGATGATCAGCCCGGCCGCGATCATCGACCAGCCGACGGCGACGTCGGCGAGGAGCAGCGCCGGACTCCGCTCGGCGGTCCTGCGTGAGCTGGTAGGTAGCGAACGGCCCGAAGACGAGCGCGAACGAGGCCGATGGCCCCAAGGACGATCCGGCGGCGCGGCACGTTCATGTCGGCGTCAGCCCCAGGAGCGAGCTGAGAGCGGCCCCGTCGAGGTCCTGTTTCGCCAGGAATGCCGGCGGCGGGGCTCGACCGCACCCGTTCGCGGTAGGTCTCCGTGATCGCGGCTCGAGATCAGGACGATCGACGGCGCGCCCGCGCGAGCCGCAAGTCGTTCGGCGACGGCGAATCCGTCGACGTCGGGGAGCCCGATGTCGAGCAGCACGACGTCGGGGGCCAGCGAGGCAGCGGCAGCGAGCCCTGTCAGACCGTCGGCCGCCTCGCCGATCGACCGACCAGCCGTCGCGCTCGAGGAGCCGTCGGGCGGTCGCCCGGAAGCCGCCGTGATCGTCGACGACGAGGATCGTCGGCCTCGTCACGGGACGCGGACCCACGGCTGCTGGTCGAGCATCGCGAAGAAGTCGGCGTCTTCGGGGTAAGTCGGAGTCGCTCGTATGTCGTGATCAGGCGGTCGCCATCGAGCCGCCAGTGATGCTGGTTCGTCGAAGGCGAGGGGCTTGTCGACCGTGATCGACAGGAGGTCGCCGTCGACCGTGTAGTGGCCGCGCGACGGGCCGTGTCTCGGATCGTCTGTCCGGCCGTCGCCTCGGGCACCTCCGCCCAGTCGCCGTTCGCCGCGAAGACCCACGACAGGCGCAGCGGACCGAAGTCCGGGTCGTCGAAGGATCTTCTCGAAGACGCCAGTGGGGAAGCCGTCGGGTCGGATGCCGGCAGGCGGAGGCGTATCACCTACGGCGCACGCACTGACGACCGATCACGAACGCGAGGCTCGTGACGAGGATCGCGAGCCGATTCCGACCGACCATGGCCGAAACGATACGGCCCGTCCGTGCCCGTTCCATCCGGGTCCACCCGGAGATCGATTCCCACGCTCGCCCCGATGGCACGAGCCGCCGGCCGACCGAGGCTGGTGGTACCGGCATCTCCTGCCGGGACAACCAGGAGGGCAAGACCATGGGTCCCCGAATGTGGCGCCTCGTCGGCGCCATCGCCATCGCGAGCCTCGCCGGTGCCTGCGCAGGTGGATCCGCGGCACCATCGAGCGCGCCGTCTTCAGCGGCATCGCCCGGTGCGAGCGCGGAAGCGCGCGACTGGGTGCGTGATATCGATGTCGGCGGGCGAACGCTGAGCGTCGCCTGCGTCGGTCCGACTGACACGGGCCGGCCGACGGTCATCTTCGAGAGCGGCCTCGGCGGCGATCGTGGCGTCTGGGCCGATGTCATGACGTCGCTCATGGCGACCGACCGCGGGTGCAGCTACGACCGGGCCGGACTCGGGCTATCCCAGCCGGCGCCGAAGCCCCGGACGACGAACGACCAGGTCGACGACCTCCACGCGCTCCTGGCCGCCGCCGGCCTCACGCCACCGTACGTGTTCGTCGGGCACTCGTCGGGCGGCTGGAACGTGATGGTCTACGGCGGTCAGCTATCCGGACGACGTGGCGGGCGTGGTGATGGTCGACGTTCGCCCGCCGGCGTTCAGCAAGCAGTCCGCAGCAGCCCTCCCGAAGGAGACCGCCGGCGAACCCGACGGACTGCACCAGGCGCGAGCCGACGCGGACTTCGAGAAGGATCCGAGCCGGAACCCCGAAGGGCTCGACCTGATCAAGAGCGCCGCCCAGGCCGAGGCGAGTCCCGGGTTCGGCGATCGCCCGCTGGCGGTCCTGACCGCTGGCGACCGCGTGGCGGTGACCGAGGGCCTTCCGGCAGCCGTCGCCAAGGACCTCGACACGCATCTGGATGAAGCTCCAGACCGGCCTCGTCGCCCTTTCGTCGAACGGCCGCCAGGAGATCGTCCAGGGCGCGACCCACGACATGCCCGCCGAGAAGCCCGATGTGGTCGTCAAGGCGATCCAGGAGGTGCTCGCGGAGCCCGGTGGCTGACGTCCGTCTCGCCGATCTGGCGACGCGTGACCATCGACGTCCAGCTGACACGCTCGTTGTCCGCCCCGGCCCGTCGTCCACCCGGCGGGCCGGTAGACTGATGTCGGCGGATCAAACATCGCGGAGGGTGTCATCTGGCGATGACGAAGGTGGCGGGAGCCGATGCCGAGGCGGGCGAGACCGAATTGAGCGGGCCGGCCGACGAACGAACGCCGGCCCGCGCCGCACCACCCCGCCGCGAACGCGGCAAGACGGTCCACGGTGAGCCGGCCAACGCCGGACATCGCGTCCTCGCGCCGGACGACGCCGAGGTCGAGGCCTATCTCGAGACCGCGTTGCACGCACCGGCACCCGACCGCGCGGCCGAGGGGACGACGACCACAGGGCCCGTGGCGGTGCTCGACTTCGGGAGCCAGTTCGCGCAGCTGATCGCACGCCGGATCCGAGAGCTCGACGTCTATTCCGAGCTGCTGCCCCACGACACATCGTTCGACGAGCTGGAGCGCCGAGGCACGCGCGCGATCATCCTGTCGGGCGGTCCGGCATCGGTCTACGACGAAGGCGCTCCCAAGCCCGATCCGGCGGTGTGGTCGGGGCGCATCCCCGTGCTCGGCATCTGCTACGGCGCGCAGCTGATGGCACACGAGCTGGGCGGCGACGTCCTCGCCACCGGCAAGCGGGAGTACGGACCGGCGAGCGTCCAGCTCGACACGAACGACGGCCTCTTCCGGGGTCTCGATCGGGACCAGCCGGTATGGATGAGCCACGGCGACTCGATCACGCGCCTGCCGCAGGGGTTCGTCTCGACCGCCCAGACCGACTCGACGCCGTTCGCGGGTCTCGAAGCCGCCTGACCGCAATCTGTACGGGATCCAGTTCCACCCCGAGGTCGCGCACACGCCGCGCGGCAAGGACGTGCTGCGCAACTTCGTCCAGGGCATCGCCGGCATCGAACCGTCGTGGACGGCGGCGAACTTCATCGAGACGACCGTCTCGGGGATCCGCGAACGGGTCGACCGCCATGCCCGCGAGACCGGCTCCGAAGGCAAGGTCATCTGTGCCCTGTCGGGCGGCGTCGATTCGGCCGTCGCCGCGGCGCTCGTCCACCGGGCCGTCGGCGATCGGCTGACGTGCATCTACGTCGACCACGGGCTGATGCGCAAGAAGGAATCCGAGCTCCTTCGCCAGACCTTCGAGCAGAACCTCGGGATGCAGCTCGTGATGGTCGATGCCCGGGACCGATTCCTGGCCAGGCTCGCCGGGGTCGAGGACCCCGAGCAGAAGCGACGCATCATCGGCGACGAATTCATCCGTGTGTTCGAAGAGGAGGCGACGAAGCTCGGGCGGATCGACTTCCTCACCCAGGGGACGCTGTACCCCGACGTGATCGAGAGCGCCACGGCTGAGACCAAGGCCGCGCAGAAGATCAAGACCCATCACAACGTCGGTGGGCTGCCGGCCGACCTGCGTTTCCAGCTGATCGAACCGCTGCGCTACCTGTTCAAGGACGAGGTCCGCAAGGTCGGCCTGGAGCTCGGCCTGCCCGACGCGATGGTGCTGCGTCAGCCCTTCCCTGGGCCCGGCCTGGCCATCCGGATCATCGGCGAGGTCACGGCCGAGCGCCTTGACACGCTCCGTGAGGCCGACTGGATCGTCATCGACGAGATCAAGGCCGCCAACCTGTATCGCAGCCTCTGGCAGAGCTTTGCCATCCTGACGCCGGTCCGCTCGGTCGGCGTGATGGGCGACGGACGAACCTACGCGAACGTCGTCGCGATCCGGGCGGTCACGTCAGAGGACGGCATGACGGCGGACTGGGCGAAGCTGCCGTACGACGTCCTGGGCAAGATCAGCAGCCGGATCGTGAACGAGGTCCCGGGCGTCAACCGGGTCGTGTACGACATCTCGTCGAAGCCGCCCGCGACGATCGAGTGGGAGTAGTCCCGTCGGTCGCTGTCGTGGGTGATGCATATGCGACGGATCCGGGCGGGGCATCGTCCGATGATGCGCTTCGGCCGCATCATCGATCCGTTTCTCGGGGAGCGCGGGCCCCTGGCGATGGCCCAGACCGGCCTTTTGATGCAGGCGAGGCGCATCACCGACCGTCGGTCTTCTGCCGCACGGATCTATGCATCACCTGAGGCCTGGGATGGCGCAGTCGGCCGGTACCGCGCACACCCCGGACCGATGGGGTATTCCGGCGACATGACCGCGCGGTAGCATTCCGCCCATGGTCGACGACATCCGTCGCGACCGAGCCGGCGGGCTCCGTCTGCCCGTGGTGCTCGGCGTCGTACACCGGTGAGCCCGAGACATGCCCGTCGTGCGGTGCCGCCCTCGCCGTCGATCCCACGACGGATGCCGCCCTGCCGGGCCTGACCGCGATCGATGCCGCCGCGATCGTTCGCGCCAAGACGCCGGTCGCCCGCCCGCGGAGCCGCCTGTTGTCGTGGATCAGCGGCGAGTACCCCGACGAGACGCCGAGCGCCGCCGACGCCGGCGCCCTCGCTCCGCCCGACGCCGACGTGCGCCGCGAGATGCTGCGGCTCGCGCTCGAAGCCGAGGTAGCGAACCTGCAGGCCGAGGCCGACGCCCTCATCGCCGAGGCGACCGTCGAGGGTCGCGCTCCCGAGGCGACCCCCGAGGACGCTGCGGCTCTGAATGCCGTCGTCAAGGACCTCGAGGAGGTCAGCGCCGAGCTCGACGACGTCGACGAGGCGCTCGATACCGACCCGCTGACCGACGGGGACCGTCAGCCGGCCTGATCCCGACGGCCGCGTAGACTTGCGGCCGTGCCCGATCGACTCCCACCGCCCGGACCGTCGTACCTGCGCGAGCACGAGGTCCGCATCGGGGATCGCGCGCTCCGAGCCGGGATGGCGCGCCCGTCCGAGGCGCCAGACGGCTGGTGGATGGCGCTGATGTGGGTCACCGACGACGACGGGGTCGTCAGCTTCCGTGACGTCGCGCCGGCGTCGGGGCCCCCGCCGGATCCTCCGCTGGCGCGCCTCGGCCCAGCGCTTTCAGGAGCGCTCTCGGGCTTCATCCTCGAAGATGCCGGCCGACTCCAGATGCGGGTCGGCATGCTCGTACCACCGGACGACCCCGAACGGACCTGGCGGGCGCCCCTCGCCGTCCGGGCGGCGTTCCGTTTCGAGCCTGCGCGTGCCGCGACCATGCGCGCGAACGAGCTCGCCGATACGGTCCTCGGGGCCTTCCGCCGCTCGGTCGAGGCCCTCCACCGGCCCTAGGGTCGGGACACGGCGTGGGGATCGGCGCGACCGCTGTCGCAGCCCTGCTCGCCATCCTCGAGCGTCCATCGACGTGGCTGCTCGGCCTCGTCGGGTTCCTGGTCCGTGGCGGCTGGCTGATCGTGCTCGGGCCGATCGTCGTGCTGCCGACGGCGGTCGGGTTGGCGAACGTCGTCGCGCCACTCGTCGAGGACATCGCGTTCGGGCGACGATCCGATGAGGTGATCACGGCTGGTCTGATCAGCTCGATCGTCGTCCTCGTGTGGCTGATCGGTGGCGGCCTTCTCGCTGCCGCGGCCGAGGTCGAAGGCGTGTCCCAGACACTCGCCGCGCTGGGCGCGCACCCACGGAGGGGCCCGTTGTCACACCCGGTCTGGCGGGTCCTCGCCGTGCGGTCCCTCACGCTGATCCCCTTGGTCGTCGCACTCGCATGGAGCGGGTTCCGGCTGATCTCGGTCGGCTACCAGGAGCTGACGCTGCCATCGGACGTCGCGATACCCATCGCCTACCGGATCCTTGCCGGCGCGCCCGACGCCGTCGTCGCGATGCTGCTCACGTGGCTGTTCGCGGAGATCGTCGGAGGCCTCGCGGTCCGGCGTGTCGTCATCGATGGGGCGGGCGTCCGGCACGCGGTCCGCCGCGCGCTCCGGGATCTGCGGCGCACGTGTCGTGCCCTTGACCTTGCTCGCCCTGGTATCCGCGGTGGTCCTCGTCGTAGCCATCGGCGTTACCGGGCTCGCGTCGGGCACGACATGGGATGCCCTGCGAGCCGCCCTGGCAGACGGCGACATCTCGCTCGGACCCGTGGCGTTGCTCGTCCTGTTCGTCGGCTTGTTCGCTGCCGGTCTCGTGATCCTCGGGCTCGCGACCGCGTGGCGATCCGCCATATGGACCGTCGTCGTGGCACGCGGCGGTCCCACGTCGGCTGGGACGTTCGGGGGAGGCACCGACACCCGGTCGGGTGACTAGAACCCCTTCGGGGCGTCTGTCAGCCTGAGCCACCTTCGACCCGCGGGGAGGGTCGGGGCGTACACGAGGTAACGGATGACGGCGCAGTCGATCGTCTGCGGTGCATGTGCCGCCGAGGTCCCGAATGGACGGCTCTCATGCCCGTCCTGCGGGGAGCTGTTGGCGTCCGTCTCGGGCAGCCGCCGCGCTGGCGGGTCGGCCGCGTCGGTCGCCGCATCGGCGGTCGTCCCGCCCGTGCTGTACGACCCGGCGACCGCTCCGACAGGCTCCGTCGTCGACGGCCAGTTGTCGCTCGAGCCCTCTGGACGCGACGCTGAGTCGGGATCCTCCTGGGCCGGCTCGACGCAGACCCAGGCTGCGGGCGGTGCTCTCAAAGCGACGGTCAACGACGGCCCCGCCGCCGAGGGACTGCTCGACGACGATGACGACGCCACCGGGTTGCCGGCCTGGACCCCGCCATCGTCCAGCGTGCCGTGGGGGACCGCGTCCGATCTGAACGGCGGCCGGACACCGGCCTACATGCCGCGCCCCGGTCTGCGGCCGTCGCCGCCGCAACCGACCGTCGCCGCGACCGCCGATCCATACCCGGCCGACGACGCGTCGGCTTGGACCGGCCTCGGATCGGAGCCGGCGGTGCTGACCGAGCCCGGACCTGCGCTGCCGGCCCATCCTGCATCTGCCCCCGTCGCCCAGCCGGTGGTGTCGTGGCCGGCTCCAGGCCCGGCGTCGCCGGTGCGCGGACCGGTGACATGGCCCGAACCCGGAGCAGCCGCAGCGATGGCAGCCGCGCGGTCAGCGTCTCCGACGCCTCCGACCGCCGTACCAGCGGTCCAGGCCGCGCAGGTAGCCCAAGCGGCGCAGCCGTTCGACGGGCCAGGGGCCTACCTGCCGCCCGTGCCCGTGACCCTCCCCGCCGGTCCGTCGGCCCCCGCTCGGGAATGGGCCGGCCACAGCGCCGAGGCCACAGGGAACGACGCCGAAGCGGTGTCGCAGACGCGCAGCGCGATCGACGCTGACCTTCGCGTCCGTCTCCTCGACTTCGTCAAGTGGCTGTCGGTCGCAGGCTCGGCATTCGCGGCGGTCGGGTTCCTTCTGCCGTGGGGCCAGGTGGTGATCGGATCGGCCGATACCGGCTATTTCGGACGCTGGGGCATCGCGGGTCCGTGGCATCTGCTCGTCGCGCTGGCGATCCTCGCCAACCTCGGGCTCGCCCTGATCGATAACAAGGTCCCTGTCTGGATCCGGACGGGCATCACGGGCCTCGGCCTGGGTGCCCTGCTGCTGGGTCTCGTGTGGCCCTATCTGACGTTGCCGTCGCTGGGCGCCGGGCCGGGCGCGGTCATCGCCGCCATCGGTGCAGCTGCACTCGTCGTCTCGGGCATCCTCGCGCTCGTAGCCGACCGTCACGCGGAGCCCGCCCGCCCCGTCTGACACCCGCCTCCGCCCACCTGTCGGCACGGCCGGGAAGCAGGAGGTCCCCTGCTACACTCCCGACCAGCAGTTCGCTACGGAGGCGGCCCCGGCGCATGGATCAGATCCTGAATACGGTCGGCCAGACGATCGATGACATCGTCAATAGCCAGGCCGTGCAGATCACCGGGCGGCTGATCTTCATCTACCTGGTCGTCCTGTGGATCGCGTCTGCCTACTGGGCATACCGCGACATGCAGCAGCGCTCCGACAACGCGATCCTGCCGTACCTGGTCGCGGCGGGGATCATCCTCTTCACGCCGTTCCTGTTCTTCCTGGCCGTCTGGGTCTACAAGATCATCCGGCCCCACGAGAAGATCGGCGAAGTGTGGGAGCGCAATCTCGCCGAGGAGGCGCTGCTCAACGAGGTCGAGGCGGTCCCGCACTGCCCGACCTGCGAGCGACGGGTCGATACCGAATGGATCATCTGCCCGTCCTGTCGCACGCGGCTCAACCGCGTCTGCCCGAATTGTTCGCGGCTGGTCGGCCTCGACTGGTCGCTGTGTGCGTGGTGCGGCAAGGACTTCGAGCGTCGTGATGTCGTCGCGGCTGGCATGATCCAGCCCCTTCCGTCGGGGAACGAGCAGACCGGTCGCATCGGGACGCCTGCGACCGGGCCCGCCGCGATCCCGGCGGCGATCCAGCGTTCGGTGCGGTCCCGGGGCGGTCGCCAGCAGCGTCCCTCGACCGCGGGGGATCCGCTGCCCGAGCGGTGACGCCGCAGCCCCCCGATCCGTCGGACTCGTCGTCCGACACGTCGCCTCTCGCGCCCGACACGGCCGATAGCGACGGCGCCGGCCCATCCGACGGCGGCGGCCCGCCCGCTGACGGCGTCTCCGCCCCGGCACCCCCATCCCGTCCCGGCACGTCGACCTTCACGATCGAAGGCCGGGCGGCGCCCGGTCTTTTCGTCCTGGGCTGGCTCGCGACGCTCGCGGGCTTCGGCGCGATCGTCGTCGCGGTCATGTCCGGCGGCGGCATCGCCGGATCGCTCCTGCTCGTCGCCGGGCTGATCGTGCTATCGATCGGCCTCGTCGCGGGCGCGGGCGGTCAGGCGATCGAGCGACGTGCCCGCGGTGTCCTGCCCTACACGGGCCCGTCGCCGTTCCTCGTGTTCCTCGCCGGCATCCCGATCAGTGGCGTGCTGCTCATCGTGGCGGGGCTCCTGTTCGGGCTGCTCAGGGTCCCCGTCGATGGTCCGTTCGGACGTCTCGTGTCGGTGCTGCTGCAGGCGGTCGTCTACGTCGGGCTCGTCCGGCTCCTCGTCGTCGACAGTGGCGCCCTGTCGTGGAGCGCGATGGGCATCACCCGCCCCCGGTTGCCGGCCCTCGGCGACATGGGTTTCGGCGCCCTGTGGGCGATACCCGTGATCGTCGCGACGGTGCCGTTCGCCTACATCGTCACCCGGTTCGTGCCGGTAGCGCCGGCGAGTCCCCTTCCTCCGGCGGGCGACACCCCTGGCTTCATCGTCAATCTGCTCGCCGGCGCCGTGGTCGCCCCGATCAGCGAAGAGATCATGTTCCGAGGCTTCGCCACGACAGCCTGGATGCGGGGCATGGGCCGCTGGCGCGGGGTAGTGCGCGGAGCACTGTTCTTCGCCGTGGTCCACGTCCTGACGATCTCCGGCATCGATGCGAGCCAGGCCGTCGGCGTTGCGATCGCGGCCTTCGTGGGGCGGATCCCGGTGGCCTTCGCGCTGGGCTGGTTGTTCCAGCGGACCGGCACGATCTGGGCCTCGCTGGGGCTCCATGCCACGTTCAACGCGATCCTGCTGATCATCGCCGAGATCGCCGTCCGGACGGGCATCCCAGCGACCTGAGACGGACCCGTGGCATAAGCCCGCGACCATCGCCGGGTGAGTAGGTGGTGAGACTTCGCCGATAGCCTCCGCTCGTCCTCGAGGTCCGGACGGCGGGGGGAATCGGCGGGCCCTCGTCGTTCGGGCCGCGGGGACGCCTGACTCCCTGCAGCCGAGGCTCGCCCATGCTCGATCCGACCCGGCCCGTGCGCGCGTCCGGCCACGCGATCCGTGAGCTGCCTGAGGCCGAGCGCCCGCGCGAACGCCTCGCCCTTCGCGGACCGGGCGGGCTCACAACGGCGGAGCTGATCGCGCTCCTGTGGGGCAGCGGTGTCCGCGGGCGTTCCGCCGTCGAGCTGGCGACCGACGCGCTGACCGCGTACGACGGGTTGCCCGGTCTGGCCCGGGCGACCGACCTGGAGCTCGCCGGGATCCCGGGTGTCGGCGCGGCGAAGGCGGCCCAGCTCGTGGCGGCCTTCGAGCTCGGGCGGCGGTTGCTTGCCGATTGGCCGACCGCGCGGTGGTTGATCCGTGGCCCACGCGACGTCGCCGACCGGCTGGTCCTGCAGATGGGCGCGCTCGAGCGTGAGGAGCTGCGCGTCGTGATCCTCGACACGAAGAACCACGTCCTGCGCGTCGCGACCGTGTACCAGGGCAACGTGTCGGCGTCGCTCGTACGGGTCGGCGAGCTGTTCCGGGACGCGGTCCGCCTGAACGCTGCCGGCAGTGATCCTCGTCCACAACCACCCGTCGGGCGACCCGACACCGAGCCCCGACGACCTCCACCTGACCTCCGAGGCGCTGGCCGCGGGCCGCCTGCTCGATATCGCGCTGCTCGACCACCTCGTCATCGGTCACGACGCGTACGTCTCGTTGCGCGACCGCGGCGTCTCGTTCGATCGACCGGCGCTTCCCCCGACGGGGGACATCGGGTAGCGTTCAGCAAGCATGGTCCAGGCCTTCGCTCTGGGCGCGATCGCGCAGGCCTCGCTGCTGGTCAGCGGGATACTGCCCTTCTTCCTGCGCATCCCCGACAGGATCGTCGGCATCCTCGCCGGCATCGGGGCCGGCGCGCTCATCGGCGCAGTCGCGTTCGATCTCGTCCCAGAAGCCATCTCGGCCGCCGAGGTGGCCCTCTGGTTCATCGTCGGTGCGGGCATCTTCCTGGGCGCCGACCGCGTCATCGAGGCGCGTTTCGGCGGCGAAGACGAGGGCGGTGATGGGGGTTCTGGCGGGACCGGTGGACCACTCGGCATCGTCCTGGGTTCGGTCGTGGACGGCGTTCCCGAGTCGGTGATCTTCGGCATCCAGCTCGCGGCCGGCGTGCCTATCAGCATCGCGTTCCTGGCGGCGGTGTTCGTATCCAACATCCCGCAGGCGCTGGCGCCGTCGGCGGAACTGGTCCGCTCGGGCTGGAAGGCCACCCGGATGATCGCGATGTGGGGCGCCGTCGTCCTTGCCTGCGGCGTCGCGTCCGCGCTCGGCTGGTTTGCCGCCTCGAACGTCGATACGGTCACCGGCGCGCGCGCCGCCGCGATCGCCGCGGGTGGCCTTCTCGCGATGCTCACGGGATCGCTCGTTCCGTTCGCCTATCAGAAGGGTGGATCGGGAGCCGCGTTGGGGACCGTTGTCGGGTTCTGCGCCTCCCTGGCGGGCACCTGACCGCCGCGCCAGTCGCCAGGGAAGCCTCTGGTAGACTGCCCGGGCCTGAGTTCAGGCCAGACCCCGACCATCCCCGGTGCCACACGGCCACGATCCCGGCCGACGAAGCGCCGCGACGATCCGCCACCGGCACGACAAGGACCCTCTCCGCCCATGCTCGACCGCCTGCTCGGCCTCTTTTCGCGCGACATCGGCATCGACCTCGGCACCGCGAACACCCTGGTCCATGTCCGTGACCGCGGGATCGTGATGAGCGAGCCGTCGGTCGTGGCGATCGACGCCAAGACCAAGCGCGTGCTGGCCATCGGTGCCGAGGCGAAACGGATGGTCGGCCGCACTCCCGCGAACATCATCGCGGTCCGTCCGCTCCGTGACGGCGTCATCAGCGACTTCGACGTCACCGAGCAGATGATCAAGTACTTCGTGAACCGGGTCCACGACCGGATCGGGCTCATCCCACGGCCCCGGATGCTGCTCGGTATCCCGTCAGGCGTGACCGAGGTCGAGAAGCGCGCCGTCCGCGATGCCGCGCTGAACGCCGGGGCGAGGTGGGCACGCCTCATCGAGGAGCCCATGGCGGCCGCTATCGGTGCCGGACTTCCGGTCAGCGAGCCCTCCGGCAGCCTCATCGTCGACATCGGCGGCGGGACGACGGAGGTCGCCGTCATCTCGCTCGGTGGCATCGTCGTCAGCCGCTCGATCCGCATCGGTGGCGATGAGATGGACCAGGACATCGTCACGTTCGCCCGACGCGAGTACAACCTGTTCCTCGGCGAACGGACCGCGGAGGACATCAAGATCGCGATCGGTTCGTCCTACCCGGGTGAATGGGACGCGCAGCGCGTGACGCTCCGCGGCCGGGATCTGCTTACCGGTCTGCCGCGCAGCGTCGAGGTGGGGGCCGACCAGATCCGCGAGGCCATCGAGCCGTCGGTCGCCCAGATCATCGACACCGTGAAGGACACGATCGAGGAGACGCCGCCGGAACTCGTCGCCGACATCATGGATCAGGGCATCGTGGTGGCCGGCGGCGGAGCGCTCCTGGCCGGGCTGGACCGTCGGATCGCCGAGGCGACCCAGATGCCCGTCCACATCGCGGATGACCCGCTTACCTGTGTCGCCCGCGGCACCGGCATCGTGCTCGAGGAGCTCGACGAGATGGACCGCGTCCTCGTCGCGGAGACATATTCGCGGCCGCCGCGCTGACCGACTGGCCGGCGGTTGACCGCCGGCCGATGATTCGACTTCCCCGATGACGACTCTCCCTACCGACCGCATCAACCGCCGCCGCACCGTCGCCTTCACGATCCTCGTGGTGGTCAGCCTCGTGCTGATGGCGATCTCGTCGAATCCCTATGTGCGCGAGGTCCAGAACGGCGTCGGCTTCGCCTTCCGCCCGATCCAGGCCGCGCTCGACTCCGTGGCGGGCACGGTCGCCTCGATCGGAGCGTCGATCGCCGAGATCGACCGCCTGCGCGTCGACAACGGCACCCTGCGCGAGGAGAACGAGCGGCTGAACGTCGAGAACACCCGTCTCCAGGAGATCGCCCGCGAGAATGCACAGCTGACCGACCTCCTGCAGCTCCGCGCGGGCTTCGACTACAAGACTGCGGCGGCCGCCGTCATCTCGCGCGACTCGTCGGAATTCCGCCGGGTCATCGGCATCGACAAGGGCTCGAACGCCGGGATCAAGGAAGGCGATGTCGTCGTCGCGGGCGGCGGCGCCCTGGCCGGACGGGTGACGAGCGTCGGCCCGGACAGCGCGTCGATCGTGCTGTTGACCGATGGCTCGTCGACGGTGATCGGCCAGCTCGTGTCCAACGCCGCGGCCGGCCGAGTCATCGGGCAGCTCGGCGGCGTGCTCGTCATGGACCAGATCGACTCTGGCGAGAAGGTCTCGCTCGGGGATGAGGTCGTGTCGGCGGGGATCGAGCTCGGAGGCGGCGTCCGGTCGCCCTACCCCAAGGGTCTCCTGATCGGCCAGGTCGTCGACGTGCGCCGGGATGCGAACGCCGTCGTCCAGACCGCCTACCTCCAGCCGGCTGCCGATTTCGACAAGCTCGAGTTCGTCCTCGTCGTCCTCGATTACCAGGGCGGTCTGCCCCCGGTCGAGGAGCAGCCGGTCGACTGCGATCCCGGCAGCGGCGGCGGGACGCTTCCCGAGGGCGAACAGCCGTGCCTGCCGTCAGCCCGTCCCTCGGCCAGCCCGCGCTGAGAGGCGGCGGCGGCACCCGCCGCCGGCCGGGCGGTCATCCCCGCCACTGCTACGCTTCCGCGCCATGAAGGGCATCGTGCTGGCGGGCGGGACCGCGACCCGGCTGTTCCCGCTGACGATCGTCACGAACAAGCACCTGCTGCCGATCTACGACCGGCCGATGATCTACTACCCGATCGAGACGCTCGCCGGAATGGGTATCCGTGAGGTGCTGGTCATCGTCGGCGGCAAGAGCGTCGGCGACGTGGTCGAGCTGCTCGGCGACGGATCGCACTTCGGGCTCGATCTGACCTACCGCTACCAGGCCGGCGCCTACGGCATCGCCCAGGCCATCGGTCTCGCGCGCGACTTCGTCGGTGCCGAAGCCTTCTGCTGCGTCCTTGGTGACAACATCCTGCGCGGGCCTGAGCTGGCCGACGTCGCTGCGGAGTTCGAAGCGAGCGACTTCGGCGCGGGCTCGCTGTTGTACCGCGTCCCCGACCCGGAGCGGTTCGGTGTCGCCGAGTTCGACGCCGACGGCCGTGTCATCGGCTTCGAGGAGAAGCCACGCGAACCCAAGAGCGACCTGATCCCCATCGGCGTGTACTTCCTTCGCCCCGACGCCTTCGGTGTCATCGACCGGCTCGCGCCATCGGGTCGTGGCGAGTTCGAGATCACCGACGTCCTGAACCACTACATCCCAGACCGTCGTCTCTTCACCCGGATCTACGAGGGCCAGTGGACCGACGCGGGTACCGTCCCGTCGCTGATGCGCGCCGCCGAGCTCGCCCGCGACGACGACGCCTCCGGCCGCCTCGCTCCGCCCGTGGAGCGTCCGCTCGGGTGACGGACGCGCGGCGCGCGTGATGGCGATCGACCCGAAGCGACTGCTGGTCACCGGCGGCGCGGGGTTCATCGGCTCGTGCTATGTCCGCGACGTGCTCGCGCGGCGCGACGGGACCGAGATCACGGTGCTCGACAAGCTGACGTATGCCGGGAACGAGGCGAACCTGGCGCCCATCGGCGACGACGCCGAGATGGCCGGCCGACTGCGCTTCATCCGCGGGGACATCGCCGACGCCGCGATCGCCGGGCCGCTCGTCGCGGAAGCCGAGGCCGTCGTCAACTTCGCCGCCGAATCCCACGTCGACCGGTCGATCCTGGATCCCGAGGCCTTCCTGCGGACGGGGGTCATCGGCGTCCACGTGCTGCTCGAAGCCGTGCGCACCGCGCCGCGGCCGACGCGCTTCCTGCAGGTCTCCACGGACGAGGTGTACGGCTCGGTCGAGGACGGCCACTCGCGGGAAGACGACCCGCTGCGGCCGCGCTCGCCCTATGCCGCCGCGAAGGCCGCCGGTGAGCTCCTCGTCCGCAGCTACATCGTGACGCACGGCGTCGACGCCGTCGTGACCCGCGGCTCGAACACCTACGGGCCCGTATCACCACCCGGAGAAGCTCATCCCCCTGTTCGTCACCAACGCCATCGACGACCAGCCGCTTGCCGCTCTACGGCGACGGGCTCCAGCGACGCGATTGGCTGTACGTCGCCGATCACGCCGCGGCCGTCGACCACGTGCTGCGTCATGGGGCGACCGGCGAGACGTACAACATCCCGGGCGGCGTGGAGATGGCCAACCGCGACGTCGTGCGTCTGCTGCTCGACCGGCTCGGCAAGCCCTGGTCGCTCGTCCGCCACGTCGAGGACCGACCCGGGCACGACCGGCGCTACGCGATGGACGGGACGCGACTCGGCCGACCTCGGCTGGCGGCCGCGGACGTCGTTCGAGGATGGGCTGGCGCAGACCGTCGACTGGTTCGTCGCCAACGAGGCGTGGTGGCGGGCGGCACGCTCCGGCGACTGGGATGCCTACTACGAGCGGCAATACGGGTCGCGTCTGCGGTCCGCCGGCTGATGCGGGTCGCCGTCACGGGCGCGGCCGGTCGGCTCGGCAGCGCCCTGGTCACCGCCCTGGGCGATGCGCCATTCACCGGCCCTTCCGGCCCGATCGCATGGCCACGTGCCGAGTTCGATCTCGACGCGCCCTCGTCCATCGGACGCCTGCTGGACCGGGACCGGCCCGAGGTCGTGGTCCACGCCGCCGCCTGGACCGACGTCGACGGCTGTGCTCGCGACCCAGAGCTGGCGATGCGGCGGAACGGGGACGCCGTCGGCGTCGTCGGCGAGGCCACGGCCGCACGCGACATCGACCTCGTCTACGTCAGCACGAACGAGGTGTTCGACGGCAGCCGTCCGCACGACCGCGGGTATCGACCAGACGACCAGCCGTCGCCCGCGAATCCCTACGGCGCGTCCAAGCTCGGCCGGTGAGGAGGCCGCCCGGACGGCCTATGCGGGGGCATCCGCTCGGCTCGCGATCGTTCGAACGTCGTGGCTCTACGGACCTCCGGGAAACGACTTCCCGGGCAAGATCCTGGCCGCCGCGGAGGATGCCGCGACCCGGCGAGACGCGCTGCGCGTCGTCGGCGACGAGTTCGGCTCGCCGACCTTCAGCGGCGATGTCGCCGACGCCATCGTCGACCTCATCGGCAGCGACCAGCCCGACGGCGGCGACGGGCATCCATCATTTCGTGAACGCCGGCATCGCGTCGCGCGCGTCCTGGGCGCGCGAGCTCTTCCGCCAGCTCGGCTTCGAGGTCGACGATCACGGAGGTGCCCGCCTCGACCTGGCAGCGTGCATCGACGCCACCCGCGATGGGGCGTCCTCGAGCCCACGCATCCCACCGAGCGGTGAGCCGATGCGGCCGTGGCAGACCGCGCTCGCCGACTACGTCCCGCTGCTCCGCCGACGGCGTCAGGCCGCCGCGCGATGACGGAGCGGCCATCCGGGTCGATCCCCGGCGTCCGCTACGGGACGGTCGAGCGGCACGCCGACGAACGTGGCGCCTTCCGCGAGTTGTGGCGAACGTCGACGGTCGGTCCGATCGACGCCGTCGACGCCGGCACGCCCGTCGGAGCCAGCACCGACGTTCGTCCAGGCCAATCTCTCGACCTCCTCGACCGGTGTGCTGCGCGGCCTGCACCTCCATCGCCGCCAACTCGACCGCTGGGTCATCGGATCCGGTCGGGCCTTCATCGCGCTCGTCGACACCCGTCCGATGCTTGCCGGCGGTGAACGGCCCGGCGTCGAGACGCGGGTGCTCGGAGCCGACGATTGGGTCCAGATCCCGGCGGGGGTGGCTCACGGGTTCCTGGCCCTCGAGCCCGTCGAGCTCGTCTACCTCGTGACCACCGAATACGACGGCACCGACGAGCACGGCTTCGCCTGGGACGATCGACTCGCCGCGGTCCCGTGGCCGCTGCCGGCCCCGACCTCGGACGGGCAGCCCATCCTGTCGGACCGCGACCGCTCGAATCCCGTCGCTTGCCGAACTCGTCGTGCAGCTTCGCGAGACCGGCTGACCGCCCTTCACCGCACCTCCGGTCCCCGCACCACCCATCACAGCGCTCCGATGTGGCTAGACGCACGGCGGACCTTGCTGCGATGGAGGCCGGCGCGGGTCTCCTCGACGCTTCAGGTGTCCGTTACCCCCGTGCCAACGGAGCCGTCGTGCGTCGTCCCCTTGCCATCGTGATGCTCGTGCTCGCCGGCACGTTCGCCGCGCTCGGCGGCGCACCGGTGGCGCGTGCGGCGACGGCACGCACCCCCGCGAAGGTCGTGATCGTCGTCGGGGCGACGCACGGGACCACGCCGACCTATCGCAAGTACGCCGATGCCGCGTACGCCGAGGCGATCAAGTACACGCCCAACGTGGTCAAGGTCTACAGCCCGAACGCCACCTGGTCCCGGGTCAAGGCGGCGGCGGTCGGGGCGTCGATCCTCATCTACTTCGGCCACGGCAACGGCTGGCCGAGCCCGTACACCTACGACCCGCAATACACGACCAAGGACGGCATGGGACTCAACGCCGACCTGAATGGCGACGGCAAGCTGTCCGACTACGAGAACAAGTACTACGGCGAGCCGTACATGAGGTCGCTCGACCTCGCCCCGAACGCGATCGTCCTGCTGCACAACCTCTGCTACGCCTCGGGCAACTCGGAACCGGGTAACGCGCAGCCGACGGTCGGCGTCGCCCGCCAGCGGATCAGCAACTACGCTGCGGGCTTCCTCGCGTCGAACGCCCAGGCGGTCATCGCCGACGGACATCGCGGCCCGGCCGACTACATCCGAGCCCTGTTCACGACCGATCAGACCATCGAACAGCTGTGGCGGACCGCGCCCGGCAACAACGGTCACGTGAGCTCCTTCACCTCGACCCGGACGAGCGGTGTCCGTGCGCTGATGGACCCCGAGGGCACGTCGAGCGGCTTCTATCGGTCCCTCGTGACCCAGCCCACGCTGACCACGAGCATGGTCGTCGGGACGGTCGACACGAGCCGCGATCCCGCCACGCTGCAGGTGCCCGGCCGGGCGTCAGCCCGCGTGGCCGATGCGCCGTCTGTGGCCGTCCATCGACACCGCGGTCGCGGGCGCGCCCGAGGCGGCTTCACCGCAGCCGCTCGATGCACGCTTCGCCACCATCGCCCGTCCGACGCAGACGGGCCCGGCCGGGGTCAGTCTCGTCGAGGTCGCGCGACTCGACGACGCCACCATCCACGGGTTCATGCGGGCGGTCGACCTGACCCCGCGCGACGGCCTGCCGCCACGGGTCCTCGCGGTGGACCCGGCCGCCCCGGTCCTCTCGCCGAACGGCGACAGCGTGGCCGACACGACGACGATCCGGGCCGCGCTCTCGGAGTCGGCGGCCTGGCGCGTCCGCTTCCGTGACGCCGACGGTGCGACGCTGTTCGAGTCGACCGGGCAGGGCAGCGAACCGGTGGGGACGTGGGATGGGCTCGTCGACGGAACGCCCGTCGCCGAAGGGACATACAGCTATCGCATCGACGCGACGGACGGCTGGTCGAACGCGAGCTACAAGACCGGGACCGTCAGGGTCGACCTGACCGGCCCGACACTCACCGGCGTGACACCCGGCGCCGACGCCGATACATGGATCGCCCCGAACGGTGACGGTGTCCGCGAGTCGGTGGCGTTCGTGGGAACGATGTCCGAGGGTGGCTCGGTCGCCGCGTATGTCCGTGACGACGGTGGGAGCCTGATCCGCTCGTTCAGCGTGCCGGCCACGACGACAGCCGCGGCACTCAGCTGGGACGGCAAGGCGAACGACGGTTCGGTCGTCCCCGACGGGACCTACGACGTCCGCCTCATCCCGCGCGATGGCGTCGGCAACGCCGGGCCATCCGTCATGCGTTCGGTGCGGGTCGCGGCGTTCCTCGGCTCGGTCACGTCGTCGAAGACCGTGTTCTATCCACAGGACCGCGACGCGCTCTCGACCGGGACGCGGCTCGCCTTCGCGCTCCAGCGGCCGGCGGCCGTCACGTGGACGATCCGTAACGCCTCCGGCGCCGTGGTCGCCACGCTGCTCGATGGGGTCGACGACACCGGCGGGGACGACGGCCGTGAGCTGGTACGCCCTCAACGATGCCGGCGCGATGCTGCCGACCGGGCGCTACACGTCGGTCGTATCGGCGACCGACGGAGCGCTGACCGCGGTGCAGTCCGTGGGCTTCGAGATGGCTGCCTTCGGCATCCGACCGTCGGCATCGACCGCGACACGCGGTCGGTCGATCACGATCTCGGTGACATCCGCGGAAGCGCTCTCGACCGCGCCGCGGGTGCACGTCGCGCAGCCCGGTGTCGCGACCTGGGCCGTGACCCTCACCCGCACGTCGGCCGGCACGTACACCGCGGCGCTGACGATGCGCACGGGCGGCTCAGCCGGTACCGCCAAGCTGACGGTCAAGGCCGCGGATTCCGCCGGCCGTTGGCAGGCGACGACGCTCTCGATCCCGCTTCGCTAGCGACCCACGCACAGCCCACCGGACCGCACCGTACCGGTGCCCGTCGGGACCTTCGGAGCCTTGTCCGGTCGAACGGTCGACGCGTACGGTCGGGCTCCCAGAAAGCCGAGGTCCGCCTTGCCCGTCACGTCCCCGCGCCCCTCAGTCCGGTCGCCGCGACGCCTCCTCGCGGGCAGTGCCTTCGCTGCGCTCCTGCTCGCGCAGCTCGGGGCCCCCGCCGGTGCGGGAGCGGCCTGGACGGCGACGCCGGCCACGACGGTGACGGCGGCACCGGCGGCACCCGGGGCTGCGCTCGAGGCCACGGCCGGTCTCCAGCCGACGATCCAATGGGAAGAGGCGCACGCGCACGAGCACGACCGCATCACGTTCAAGGCCGGCGGTCGCGTGACCGTGCCGTTCCGCCCGCGGGCGACCGATCGCTGGACGGTCGGCGGCGTGACGGCGCGCGCGCTGCCGGCCGGACGCATCGACGGTGCCGCCATGCGCAGGGGGGACGCACCCGCGACGCACGCCGTCGACCAGCCCGCTCGTGGACCCGTCGGCCGTCATCGACGCGCGAGCCGCGCTCGCATCGGCCCCATCGACCTCTCAGGGCGGCGTCCGCGAGCCCCAGGCGCGGGTCGACCCGGGCGCCCTTCGACGCGAGGTGTTCGGGTTCCTGCCGTACTGGCAGGTCAACAGCAGCTCGCTCAGGATCCAGTACGACAAGATCTCGACGATCGCGTACTTCGGGATCGGCGCGGACGGCGGCCGGCAACCTCCAGAAGCGCACCACGGACGGTACGATCACGACGGGTTGGTCGGGCTGGACGAGTGCGGCGATGACCTCGATCATCAACCAGGCGCATGCGACCCGCACGCGGGTCGTCCTGACCGTCCAGAGCTTCGCGTGGAACGGCTCCGGGCGGACGCGCCAGCAGGCGCTGCTCAGCAGCTGGACCGCGCGCGACCGGCTTGCCCGGCAGATCGCCGCGGCGGTGCGCGATCGGGGCGCCGATGGCGTCGAATCTCGACTTCGAACCGCTCGTGTCCGGGATGGAGGGGCAGTTCGTGGCCCTGATCAAGCAGATCCGCACCAGGCTCGACGCGATCTCCCGCGGGTACCAGATCACGTTCGACACCCTCGGCCGGATCGGTAACTACCCGATCGAGCGAGCCGTCGCCTCGGGCGCCGACGCGATGTTCGTCATGGGCTACGACTACCGCACCGCCTCGCAGCAGCCCCGTCGGCAGCGTCGCCCCGCTGACCAGCGGCGGCTACGACATCCGCGACACGATCGCGGCCTACACGAGCCGCGTGTCGCCGTCGAGGGTGATCCTCGGCGTGCCGTACTACGGGCGCGCCTGGTCGACGGCCAGCAACCTCGTCCACGCACGCAACATCAGCGGGACCAAGTTCGGCGCGTCGGCGATCGGTCACGTACGTGAACGCGCTGCCGTACTTCGCCGCCCACGGCAAGCAGTACGACACGACCGAGGCGGTCGCCTGGACGGTCTACCGACGCCAGAACTGCACGACGACGTATGGCTGCGTGAACCCGTACCGGCAGCTCTATGTCGATGACGCCAGGGCGCTCGGCCGCAAGTACGACCTGGTGAACGGCTACGGCCTACGCGGCGCCGGGATCTGGGCGCTCGGCTACGACGGGACGCAGCCCGAGCTGTGGAACATGCTCCGGGCGAAGTTCATCACCGACTCGGTGCCGCCCACGATCAGCGGCGGCTCGGTGACCGCGGCCGCGTTCTCGCCGAATGGCGACGGGACGCGCGACACGACCACGGCGCGCATGACGGCGACCGGTCTCGTGCGCTGGGGCTACATCGTCCAGGCCGTGCAGGGCACGACCCTCGGCCCGAAGCTGCGCACAGGGACGGTCCCCGGCAAGACCCCCTCGTTCACCTGGAACGGCAAGGACTCCACGCCGGCCGTGGTCGCCCCCGGCCGTTACCGGATCACGCTCTGGGCCGAGGACGCCTCGGCGAACCGGTCGCAACGCGCGTTCGACGTCGTCGTCGACCTGCGAGCGCCGCGCATCTCACAGTCGACGCCGCGGACGTTCCTGACCCCCGATGGGGACGGTCGGAGCGACACGCTGCCGTTGTCCTGGTCGTCGCCCGACCGGATCTCGGGCGTCGTCCGGGTCCGCGACCACGCGGGGGCCATCCAGCGGTCCTGGGCCTTCGGAGCACGCACCAGCGGAAGCGTGACCTGGGACGGGCGGCGACCCGGCGCGGTCGTCGCGGATGGCCGCTACACCTTCGAGGTCGACGGGCGGGACGCCGCCGGTAATCGGACCGTCGCCCGGCGCCAGATCCTCGTCGATCGGACGATCCGGTCGGTCACCTGGAGCGACGGCTCGTTCGATCCGCGGGCCGGCCAGAAGAGTCGCGCCTCGGTCGTCCTCCGGCGCGCCGCGGTCATCACCGTCGGCATCTACCGCGGCAGCACGCTCATCAGGCGGGTCTGGACCGGGACCTCGGTCGGAGCGCAGGACCTACACGTATCTGTGGGACGGCCGGACGTCGACGGGGGCCTTCGCGACGCCGGGCACGTATCGCATCCTCGTGCACGCCACGAGCTGGGTCGGGACGACGTGGTATTCGCGCACGGTCGCGATCGAGTCGCATTGAGCGCCTCGACGCGCTCTCGCCGCTCGTATCCTTGCCACTGATGGAAGGCGACCGCGCGCGGGGGGCGGGGACGTGGGTCGTCCTCCCGACGTACGACGAGGCCGACAACGTCGGCCCGATCACGGCCGCCATCCTGCTCGCGCTGCCCGAGGCGCACATCCTGATCGTCGATGACGATTCGCCCGACGGCACCGGGCGCCTCGCCGACGAGCTCGCCGCGAACGATCCGCGCATCCGTGTCCGTCACCGGGCGGCGAAGCAGGGTCTGGGCCGGGCGTACCTCGACGGGTTCGCGATCGCGCTCGAGAGCGGCGCATCGGTCGTGGTCCAGATGGACGCCGACTTCAGCCACGATCCCGGCGTCCTCCCGGCGCTGATCGCACCGGTCGATGACGGGATCCGCGGACCTCGTGATCGGCTCGCGCTACACGGCCGGCGGCGGCGTCGTCGACTGGGGCCTCGGACGCCGCCTGATCTCGCGCGGTGGCTCGCTCTTCGCGCGGACCGTCCTCGGGCTGGGGCTGAACGACCTCACCGGCGGGTTCAAGGCCTGGCGGGCGTCGACGCTCGCGTCGGTCCCGTTCGACGGCGTCCACGCCGGCGGCTACGTCTTCCAGATCGAGATGACGTTCCGTGCGAGCCGGCTCGGCGCTCGCATCCGGGAGATCCCGATCACCTTCCGCGACCGTCGTGTCGGGCAGAGCAAGATGTCGCGCCGGATCGTCGTCGAGGCGCTCGTCGTCGTCGTCCAGCTCCGGCTCGAGGACGTGCGTGGCCGCTGGCGGGAGCGGCGCCAGGCGACGTGATCCTCGGCCGCACGACGGAAGCACCGCCTCGGCCACCGGGCGTCCGGGTCGTGCTGGACGTCCGGGCGCTCCAGGAGCCGATGCGCGCGCCTCGGACGGCGGCATACCTCGAAGGGCTGCTGGGGGCGTTCGACGCCGACCCGCTGCCCGGCGAGTCGTTCGCCTTCCTGCTGGCCAGCGATGAGGACGACCCGACGACGCGGTTCACGAACCTCGAGGTGATCGGTCGGCGATTGCTGCCGCCCGTCCGGCTGCTCCGATCGGGCGCGCTGACCATCGACCCCTTCCTGCTGCGGGGCGCATCGCTCGGCGCTGCCTGGCGGGCGGTCGACGGTGGCGCGGCGGGCGCCATCTACCACACCGCCGGTGGCGGGTTGCCGATCGCGTCCCGCCTGCCGACGGTCGCCACGCTCCTCGATCTCGCGCCGTGGGAGCTGCCCGACGCATTCCAGCGCACGGCCGCCTCGCGCTTCGGGCAGCGGCTTCGCGGACGGCTGTTGCGCGACGCGGCTGCCGTCCTCGTCGGGACCGATGCTGTCGCCGACGCGGCACGACGGCTGCTCCACCTGCGGCGCGATCGGGTCCGGGTCGTGCCGCTCGCCGCGTCGCTCGGCATATGCCGTGGGCCCGAGCGCCCTCGCCCGGCGCAGCCGGGAGACCCGCCGGCTCACCGATAGGCTCGGCCTCGGCGAGCGGTATTTCGTGTACCCGGGTCGCTATGACGTCCGCCACGACGCGGCGACCCTGATGGCAGCGCTCGACCGGCTGGCACGCACGGCCCGACCGGACGATCTGGCAGCCGATGCACCGTGGCCGCCGCGCGTCCTCGTCCTCGAGGCGACACCCGATGATCGCGCGGCCCTGGCGCGCGTCGCCGCCCGGCAGGATGCCGGCGCCCATCTCGTCTATGCGCCGGCCCTTCCGGCCGGAGGAGATCGCAGCGGTCGTCGCGGCCTCGCGGGCGGTCATCCTGCCGATGATCGCCGAGTCGACGGGCTGGCCGCCCTCGACGCGCTCGCGGCCGGTGTCCCCGTCGTCGCGTCGGCGGTCGGCGCGCTGCCCGACATCGTCGGGACGGCGGGGATCCTCGTCGAGCCGCGCGACCCGGAGCGTCTTGCGGCCGCGCTCAGCGTCGCCTGGGGCGACGATGCCGGTTCGCACCGGGATCGCCGAGGCAGCGATGGCGCGTGCCACGCGCGTCGACCGGACGTGGGCCGACGTCGCGACCGACGTGCGGCGCATCTACGCCGAGGTCGGGCATCCGCCGCTGAGCGGGCTCGTATCGGCCAGCAGTCGCCTCAGAGGCGCTCGGTCTTGACCTGCTGCAGGGTCGGGACGTACTTCGGGACCTTGCCGTCCTTGATCGTGATCTTCGAGCCCTTCGGCATGACCTGGACGAACGTCTGTCCGACCGTCAGCGTGACCGGGTCGCCGTTCGAGTCGAAGAAGCGGGTCGGCGATTTCATCGACGTCTTGCGCCACGTGCCCTTGATCGTCTTGCCGTTGGTGCTGATCCAGGCCGTGCCGCTGCCGATGAACTGCGCCTCGAGCCGGTGCTTCTTGCTGCCGTCGTTCAGCGGCCCGAAGGACATCGACATCACGATCACGTTCTTGGGCGCCACCGAATGCCTTCCGGCCACGATCGATCTGACGCTTCTCGCCCGACACCGACCGACGGTAGGTGTTGGTCGTGCGGTCATAGCGGTACGTGATGGTGTTCCACGGATAGACCGTCGTGATCGTCCCGCCGACGGGTCGGAACACCAGGCCGGCGTCCGGCGCGAACCGCCACGCGGGCTTCATCACCTTGCTCTTCGCCCCGAGCCGGCGCGACAGCGTGTAGAGCTCCTTGCCGCTCGTGTAGACGTTGTGCGGCGCGAATCGGTCCGTGGTGCGGTGGAAGTAGACGCCGCCCCAGCGGAACTCGTCGGCGTTGTAGACGAGCTGACCGCTGACCCTTCTCCCGCAGCGTTTCATCGCCTGCGGTGAGCCACCGACGTGGGCGTAGACGGCGTTCCATTCGGCCGCCCACGCCATGTAGTACAGACGCGCGCTGCGGACCGGTCCGACCGACGGCGGCACCGAATCCTGGAACCACAGCATGTAGCGCGGGATGCCGCCCTCGGCCGGCGCCTGCCACACGACCGAGGCATCGTTGAAGCCGGACTGGGGCCGCGCATCGGGATGGTCATCGATCATCACGGCGACCACGTGCCGCTTGGCGACGGCCGGGCGACACGAGACGGCCGGTGAGCGGTGCCGGGACGAGGGCCGGGGCAGGGGTCGGGGTGGCCGTCGGCGAGGGCGTCGGGCTCGACGACGGCGTTGCCGTAGGGGAGGCTGTACCGGTCGCGGTCGCGGACGGACTGGCCGCCGCGCTCGATGACGGCGAGGACGTGGCAGCCACCGGAACGGTCGGCTTCGGCCCTGCGGCGACAGCGGCCAACACACCCAGGCCCACGCCGGCGACGGCGGCGAGCCCGAGCGCCAAGACGAGGACCGATCTCCCCCGAGTAGCTGGCCGTGTCGGCACGTGTCCCCTCGAACACCCCGCATCCGCGTCGCGCAACGCGCGGTCGTCGGACCGCGGGCAGGATAGACCATCGACGCAAGAGGGCCGTCCAGATTACGCTCGCCGCATGGAAAGCACGATGGCGACGACCGACGACGGCGGGATCGGAACTGATGACCCGACACGAGCCGACCGGATCGAGATCAGTCAGGGCGGCATCCACGAAGCGCACGCCGGCTCGATCACCTTGAGCGAGGGCGGGATCACGACGGCGACCGCGGACGCCATCGATATCCAGCAGGGCGGCATCGTCCGCGCGACCGCGACCGACATCGCGGTCACGAACGGCGGCATCGTCCTCGCTCAGGGTGAGACGGTGTCGCTCGATCGCGGGCTGGCGGTCGGCGCGATCGGCGGCGAGGTGCGCGTCGTGCAGTCGGCGGCCAACGTCGTGGGCGCACGCGATGCGACGATCGACCAGTCGCTCGTCATGAGCGTGCTCGCCCAGAAGGTGACGATCCGGCAGCCCAGCGTCATCGGGGTCCTGGTCGCCAACCGCGTCGACGGGTCCGTGAAGCCATTGCTCGACTGGCGTGGTGCGCTTGCCTTCGGCGCGGCGTTCGCGGTCGTTTCCAGGATCCTCCGCCGGCGCTGAGCCGCTGGGCGTCGTCAAGGCGGCGGGATACCCCAGGCGGGCAGCGGAAGGGGCTCGGATATACTCGGCATCCCGTCGTACGCTCGGGCCCGCGTGCGACCCTGAGGAGGAGCTCCCCTGCAGATGATCGACCCGAGCGCGCGGATCCACCCGAGCGCGGATCTCGAGGACGACGTCACCGTCGGGCCGGGCACCACCATCTGGCACCGCGCCCAGATCCGCGTCGGGGCGACGATCGGCGCCGACTGCGTCATCGGTCGCGACGCGTTCATCGACGAGGGCGTCGTCCTCGGCGACCGGGTCAAGGTCCAGAACGGCGCGCTCATCTACCACGGCGTGACCGTCGGGGACGGCGTCTTCATCGGGCCGGGCGCGATCCTGACCAACGACCGGCTACCCGCGGGCGATCACGCCGACCGGCGACCTCGCCCGGGCCGACGACTGGACGGTCAGCCCGATCCGCCTCGCCGACGGCGCTCGATCGGCGCCGGCGCGGTCGTCGTCGCCGGCTGCGACGTCGGCCCGTACGCGATGGTCGGCGCCGGCGCGGTCGTCACCCGCGACGTCCCGGCGCACGCGCTCGTCGTCGGCAATCCCGGCCCGCCGGATCGGCTGGGTCTGCGCCTGCGGCGCAGCGCCTGGTCGACGCGACGGCGATCCGCGCCGGCCGAGCCCGGCCGCTACGCGGCCCGTACGCGAGCTGTCTGCGGCGCTGCGGCCGGCGCTACGCCTACGATCCCGGACGCCGAGACGCTCGAGGAGCGCGTCCGGCCCGCGTCAAGGAGCGCCCGCATGATCCCGATCGCCCGCCCCGACATCGGCCCGGAGGAGATCGCCGCCGTCACCGAGGTCCTCGCGAGCGGGATGCTCGCCCAGGGCCGCGAAGGTCGCCGAGCTCGAGGAGCGCTGGGCCGAGTTCGTCGGCGTCCAGCACGCGATCGCGGTCAGCCAACGGGACGCGTCGCGCTGATGTGCGATCTTCGCCGGGCATCGGCCTCGGAGCCGGGCGACGAGGTCATCACGGTCGGCCACACGTTCGACGCGACCGCCAACGCGATCCTGTCCACCGGCGCGACGCCGGTCTTCGTCGACATCGAGCCCGACACCTACCTGATCGACGCCGAGCGGATCGAGGCGGCGATCACGCCGCGGACGCGGGCGATCTGCCCGGTCCACCTGTTCGGCCTGCCGGCCGACATGGACATGATCCCGGCGATCGCCGACCGCCACGGGCTCGCGTCGTCGAGGACGCCTGCCAGGCCCACGGCGCGACGTTCCGCGGCCGGCGGGTCGGCAGCTTCGGGCACGGCGCGTTCAGCCTGTACGCGCACGAAGAACATGACGACCGGCGAGGGCGGCTTCATCACGACCGAACGACGACCGCCTGGCCGACTGGCTCCGGCTCTACCGGAACCAGGGCATGCGCGAGCGCTACCAGCTCGAGATGCTCGGCTACAACTTCCGGCTGACCGACATCGCCGCCGCGATCGGCCTGTGCCAGCTCGACAAGCTGCGAGCGCAACACGGCCCGCCGGCAGGCGATCGCCGCCGCGCTACGACGACGGCGTTCGCCGACCTGCCGATCCGGACTGCCGGTCACGCCCGACGGCCGGACCCACGTCTTCCACCAGTACACGATCGACGTCGGGCGGCGACCGCGACGCGATCGTCGCCGACCTCGCGCGAGGCCGGCGTCGGCGACGGGCATCTACTACCCGATCCCGGTCCACCGCCAGGCGTACATCATGGAGCGCGGGCTCCACGCCGACCTGCCGGTGACCGACCGTGCCGCCGCGACGGACGCTGTCCCTGCCGATGTATCCCGGGCCTGACCGACGAGGAGCAGGACGACGGTCATCGACGCGGTCCGGGCGGCCGTCGCGCCGCCATCGCCGCGCTCGCCGACGCGCCGAGGCCGAGCCGCCGCGATGACCGCACGCCTGGTCGCCCGGCGGGGACCGCGAGCTGCGGCGTCGGCCTCGTCGGGCTCGGGTCGATGGGCCGCAACCACCTGCGCGTCCTCGTCGTCGCTGCCCGGCGTCCGGCTCGCCGCCGTCGCCGACCCGGAGCCGGGCGCGCTCGCCGCGGCGACGCCGGCGATCCGGCGCCCAGGGGTTCGCCGAGCCGCTGGCGATGATCGCCGAGGCCGAGCTCGACGCGGTCGTCATCGCCGCGCCGACGACGACCCACCTGCCGCTCGCGCTCGCCGCGATCGAGCGCGGCATCGCCGGTCCTCGTCGAGAAGCCGCTCGCGGCGACGCTCGACGAGGCGCTGCCGGATCGTCGCCGCGGCGCGCGGCGCGCGGCGTGCCGGTCCAGGTCGGCCACGTCGAGCGGTTCAACCCGGCGGTCCTCGAGCTCGGCCGGCTGCTCGAGGCGGGCTGGCTGTCGACGGTCTACGCGATCGTCGAGCCGCCGCGCCGGCCCGTTCCCGGCCCGGATCCGCGACGTCGGCGTGACCGTCGACCTCGCGACCCACGACGTCGACATCCTGTCGTGGATCGCCGGCGAGCGGCCGGTCCGCGTCTACGCCGAGACCGCCCAGCGGATCCACGCCGACCACGAGGACCTGCTGTTCGGGCTGCTCCACTTCCCGTCCGGGGACGGTCGGCATGCTCGACGTCGACTGGCTGACGCCGGCCAAGCGCCGCCAGCTCGTCGTCGTCGGCGAGGAGGGCATGTTCGAGCTCGACTACCTGACCCAGCGCCTGACGTTCACCCGCGCGACCGACACGACGAACCCGCGGCTGATCGGCGGCTACGCGCCGACGTTCGAGGGCGAGGTCGTCGAGCTGCCGGTCGCGACGGCCGAGCCGCTCGCCGCCGAGCTCGACGCGTTCCTCGGCGTCGTCCGCGACGGCGGCCGCCCGGTCGTCGACGCCGAGGACGGCCGCTGGGCGGTCGCGATCGCCGACGTCGCTGCTGACGCGCGGCGCGCGGAGCGCCGCGACCGTCGAGCTGGTCCGAGGTTCGGCATCGATGACCGATCGTCGTCGCGCCGTCGGCACCGTCGAGCCTGCTCGGCGGCTCGATCGAGCTGCCGGCCGCAGCCCGTGCCGCCACGAGCCGGCGCGCCAGGTCGCGCCGTGGACCGGCGAGCCCGGGACGGCCGGGACCGTCGCCGTCGTCGGCGCCGGCAAGATGGGCCTGCCGCTGGCCGCCCAGTTCGCCGATCCACGGCTGGCGCGTGATCGCCGTCGACATCGAGCAGGCGCGTCGTCGACGCGATCAACGAGGGCCGGTCGCACGTCGGCGAGGAGCCCGGGCTCGCCGAGCTCGTCGCGCGACGCCCACGCCGCCGGCCGCCTCCGGGCCACGACCGACGGCGCCGCGGCCGCGCGCGACGCCGACGTCGTCGTGCTCATCGTGCCGGTGATGCTCGACGACGAGCCAGCAGCCCGACTACCGCTACATGGACGCGGCGGTCGACGCGATCGCGCCCGGGCATCCACGCCGGCTCGCTCGTCATCTTCGAGACGACGCTGCCGGTCGGCGACACGCGCGAGCGGTACGCGCCGCGGCTCGAGCCGCGGCGTCCGGGCTCGACGCGCGCGACGACGGACTTCTTCGTCGCGTTCTCGCCGGAGCGGCTGTACAGCGGCGCCGCGCTGCGCAACCTCGCGACCTATCCGAAGCTCGTCGGCGGGCTCGGCGCCGGCGTCGACGGCGCGCGCCGCCGCGTTCTACGACGAGCGTGCTCGACGCCGAGGTCGTCGCGATGTCGTCGGCCGAGGCGGCCGAGTTCTCGAAGCTCGCCGACACGACCTACCGCGACGTCAACATCGCCCTCGCCAACGAGTTCGCCCGCTACGCCGATCGGATCGGCGTCGACATCCACCGAGGTGATCGCCGCGGCCAACAGCCAGCCGTACAGCCACATCCACCAGCCCGGGCTCGGCGTCGGCGGCCACTGCATCCCGGTCTACCCGCACTTCCTGCTCGACGGGCGCCGGAGCTGGAGCTCGTCGCGCTGGCGCGGCGAGGTGAACGACGGCCAGGTCGACGTCGCGATCGACGGCGCTCGCAGCAGGCGCTCGGCGGCGCTCGAGGGCGTCGCCGGTGCTCGTCCTCGGGCTGACCTACCGGCACGGCGTCAAGGAGCTGGCCTACTCGCGGGCGCTGCCGCTGATCGAGCGGCCTGCGTCACCGCGGGCGCCCGCGTCCTCGCGTACGACCCGCTGCTCGACGCGACGACGAGATCGCGCGCTCGGCGCGACGCCGTGGGCCTGGGGCGCAGCCGGCCGCCCGGGCGGCCGCGATCGTCACCCAGACCGCGGATCCGGCGTGGGCGGCGCTCGACCCGGCCTGGTTCCCGGACCTCGGCGTCGTCTTCGACGGCCGCAACAGCCTCGCGAGCTTCGCGGCGCTGCCGGCCGACCGTGGCGTATCGCGGTGTCGGGCGTCGCCGGAGCGCCGCGACGCGAGCGGCGCCGGTCGGCCACGCCGGCCGTTGACGTGCGCATCGTCAGCGTCGTCGGGACGCGGCCCCAGCTGATCAAGGCGGCGGCGCTGTCGCCGGCCCTGCGCGCGCGGCACGACGAGATCTTCGTCGACACCGGCCAGCACTACGACGAGGCGATGGCCGGCGCCTTCTTCGCGCGAGCTCGGGCTTGCCGCCGCCCGACCACTGACCTCGGTGTCGGCGGCGGGTCGGCATGCCGAGCAGACCGGGCGCGATGCTGACCGGCCCTCGAGCCGATCCTGCGCGACGACCGCGCCCGATGCCGTCCTCGTCTACGGCGACACGAACTCGACGCTCGCCGGCGCGCTGGCGGCGGCCAAGCTCGGCATCCCCGTCGCCCACGTCGAGGCCGGCCTGCGCTCGTTCGACCGGCGGATGCCCGAGGAGATCAACCGCGTCGTCGCCGACCACCTGTCGCGCTGGCTGTTCGCGCCGACGCCGGCCGCGGTCGCCAACCTCGCGACCGAGGGGATCGTCGACGGGGTCGTCCTGGTCGGCGACGTGCATGCAGGACCTCGCCGCGCGGATGGCGTCGGAGGTCGCGCGATCCGGCCGTTCTCGGCGGCCGGTCGACAGCGGCCTCGCGTCCCGGGCGGCTACCTCTTCGCGACGATCCACCGAGCCGAGAACCGGGAGCCGAGGGGCGATGGACGCCTGGGCCGGCCTGCTCGCCGGCATCGCGAGCGCGGACCGGCCGGTCGTCCTTGCGCTGCATCCCGGCACGCGCGCGGCCCTCGAAGCGCGCCGGCATCGCGTTGTCCCGCGACGTCCGGGTCGATCGAGCCGCAGGGCTACCGGACGACGCTCGGCCTCCAGCTCCACGCCGCCGCCGTCCTGACCGATTCGGGCGGGGTCCAGCGCGAGGCGGCGTGGCTACGCGTCCCGTGCCTGGTCCTGCGCGGGACGACCGAATGGGTCGAGGCCGTGGCCGGCTCGGGCGGCGCGATGGTCGTCGTCGGGCCTGGACGCGGACCGGGCGCGACGTGAGCTCGAGCGACTCGCCCCGATGGACGAGTCGGCCGATGCGGCGGAGGACCGGGCGGCCGCTGTGCGCGTCGAGCCAGCGGGTGCCGTCGAGGCGATCGTCGACACGCTCGCGGGCGCGGCGTGACCACCGAGACGACGGCCCGTGCGGAAGAAGCGACCGCCCGACCGCCCGTCCCGCAGCGACTCATGCTGGTGCTCCCGTCGACCGGCGAATTCGACAGCCGGACCTATCGGATCGCGACCGCGGCGCTCGCCCGTGGCCACACGGTCACCGTCCTGGCCCGCTGGAAGGCAGGCCTCCCAGAACGCGAGATCGACCCGGCCGGCTACGAGATCATCCGCATCCGGACCGACCCCGGCGAGGCGCTGCCGGGTCGCGACATGGCTCGTAAGGTCATCCGGATGGGCGATCGCGCCGGTTCGGAGGATGGCCTGGAAGACGAAGACGGCGCGGCCGCCGATGAGGACGGCGATGACGTCGGCGCCCCAGGAGGTGGCGTCGATGGCCGCGTCGCTGCTGCGAACGGCGCCGGCGAAGCACCAGTCAAGCCGGCCGTTCCACCACCGTCCGCTCCCGGCGGCGCGCTGCTGCGCCCGATCCGCCGTCTCGCGGGTCGGATGATCCGGCAGTGGGCGATCCTGCTGACGATCCGGTCGCATTCGCGGCACGCCCGTGAGATCGCGCCGCCAGCGGACCTGATCCACGGCATGGCGTACATGGGCATCCCCGTCGCCCATGCGATCGCCGATCGACAGTCCGCGCGTCCTGGCGTCATCTACGACGCCCGCGACATCTACATGGACGCCGCCAACCTGGCCCGGATGAGGGGTCCGGTCCGATGGGTCATCGCCCGAGCGGAGAAACGATGGGCGCGTCGCGCCGACCGGGTCGTCACCGTGAACGAGCCGTATGCCGAGGTGATGGCGTTACGGTTCGGCGTGCCCAAGCCGCTGGTCGTGTTGAACTGCTCGTACCGATTCATGCCGCCGGAGCCACGCGAGCGCCGGTTCCACGACCATCTCGGACTACCGGCCTCGACCCGCGTCGTCCTGTACCAGGGCGGCTTCTCGCTCGACCGCGGCATCGAGCAGCTGTTCGAGGCGATCCGCTCGATCGAGGACGCGACGCTCGTGCTGATGGGCTACGGGCTCCAGGAAGCGGCCTATCGCGAGCAGGCGGCTTCGCTCGAGCTGCGCGACCGGGTGCGGATCATGCCGGCCGTCCCGCCGGCCGAGCTGCTGTCCTGGGTCGCCTCGGCCGACGTCGTGGCGATGCCGATCCAGCCGACCACGCTGAACCACCGGCTCACCACGCCGAACAAGCTGTTCGAGGCGATGGCGGCGGGTGTCCCGGTCGTCGCCAGCGACCTTCCCGGTATGGCGCCGATCGTCCGCGAGACCGGCGGCGGGTCTCGTCGTCGACCCGACCGACCCGGCTGCGATCGCGGCGGCATGCCGGGAGATCCTCGATGCCTCGCCCGAGGAACGGGAAGCCTGGCGCCGACGCGCCCTCGATGCTGCCCACGGGACGTACAACTGGGAGCGCCAGGTCGACATCCTGTTCGGCGAATACGGCCGCCTGACGGGCCGACCCTGGTGACGCCATCCGGCGCCGCCGCGGACACGGGCGAGCGCCGGGTGGTGATGTTCGTCCGTAACGCGTGCACGACCGATGTCCGCGTCCTGCGGGAGGCCGACACACTCTGTCGGGCCGGCTGGGCGACCACGATCATGGCGCTCCAGACGGGTGGCAGCAACGCGCCTCCCGATCGGGAGGTTCGCGACGGCGTCGTCATCGTCCGCGTGCCCTACCCGAGCGACTGGCGCAAGCGCTGGCAGGGGATGCGGACGTACCCATGGCGGTGGGTCCGCGGCGTGCCCGGCAGCACGCTCGCAGCCGCACGCTCGGGGCCGCATGGCGCGCGCCGCGCGGCTGGGCTGCTCGCCGCCGGGACCATCGTGCTTCCATACGCCATCGTCCAGCGCGTCCGGTACATGACGGGCCACCGGCCTGCGTCCCAGTCGATCGCGCAGGACGACGCCTGGGACCACCTGGCCTGGTGGCGGTATTCCGTCATGGGCTGGGCGCGCGCCGCGGCCCTCGCGGCGCCCGCTGCCGACGTCTATCACGGCCACGACCTGACCGCGTTGCCGGCGGCGATCGACGCCGCGCGCCGCCACCCGGGCTCCCTGGTCATCTACGACTCCCACGAGCTGTTCCTCGATGCCGGCATCGAGGCGCGTCAGCCGTGGTTCGCGCGGCGCCTCCTGCGCCGGTTCGAACGCCGCCTGATCCGCAAGGTGGACGCCGTGATCACCGTGAACGACTCGATCTCGCAGCGGCTCCAGGATCGGTATGGGGCACCGGCGGCGACGATCGTCCGCAACGCCCCGCCGCGACAGCCGATCCACGCGACCCGACCCGATCTTCTTCGCCCGTCGGCTGGGATCCCGAAGGGCGCGCCGGTGGTCCTGTATCACGGCGGTTTCCAGCGCGATCGCGGACTCGAGATCCTCGCGGAGGCGATGACGGAGCCAGCACTTGGTAGCTCCCACCTCGTGATGCTCGGGTTCGGGCCGCTCGAGGCGTCACTCCAGGCACTCGCCGCGGAGTCCCGTTTCGGCGGGCGCATCCACGTCCTGCCGGCCGTTCCACCAGAGGAACTGCTCGAGCGAGTCGCGTCCGCCGACGTGAGTGCCATGCCGAACCAGCCACGCACCGAGAACGAACGCCTTTCGACGCCGAACAAGCTGTTCGAGAGCATCGCGGTCGGCACGCCGGTCGTGAGCAGCGACTTCCCGGAGCGCCGCGCGATCGTCATCGACGATCCGGACGGACCGCTCGGTGCCGTCTGCGATCCGACACGCCCGGAGCTGGTCGGTACGGCGCTCGCGAAGGTCATCTCGTTGCCACCCGACGCGATGGCCGATCTCCGCGCGCGTTGTCAGCGCGCCGCCCACGAGCGCTACAACTGGGAGACCGAGTCGGCCCGACTCCTCGACGTCTACGACGGGCTCTGCGAGGCGCGCACGACCCGGTGATGGTCCGTGTCCTGGTCGTGGCCAGGGGCTACCCCTCGTTCGACGCCCCGGGCAGGGGCAGCTTCGTGGCCGATCACGTCATGGCGTTGCGCGATGCCGGAGCGGAGGTCGTCGTTGCCTCGTTCGAGACGGTCCAGGCGCGCGGCCCGCAGGCCGGGCGGCAGGCGGCCGCAGACGCCGCTGAGACGGCATGGGGCCCCACCCTTGCCGATCCGGCGGCGGTGACCGTGGGCGGCCGGTTCGGCGCCGAGGGCGTGCCCGTCGCGCGGCTGCCCGCCGTTCGGACGTGGGGCGCCATCGACGGCTCCGAGGTGCCCGTCATGGTCGCTCGGCACCGAACACCCCTGCTGGCCTTCGGCGGGGCACTCGAGTCATCGGGACGCCGATTCGATGTCATCCACGCGCATAACGGCCTGCCTGACGGTGCTGCCGCGGTCGGCCTCGCGACGGCGCTCGGTGTGCCGCTCGTCGTCACCGAGCACGACTCCACGCTTCCCGACCGCCTCCGCCACTCCGCTGCCGCGGCCGCGTACCGAGAGCTGCTCGCAGCGGGGACCGTCGTGGCGGTCAGCCGGGCCCTTGCCGCTCGCGTCGACGCCGCGCTCGGGTCGAGCGGTGAGCGCGCCCACCTTCACGGCCTCCTCCCGAACGTGGTCCCCCTGTCCCGTTTCGCCGCTCCCGGCCCGACTGACGCTCGCGACCTCGACGAGCTGCTGTGGGTCGGCGCGCGCGCGCAGCACAAGGGCTTCGAGACGCTCTTGCGCGCGGTTGCCGAGGTTCGCGCCAGACGACCGGCGCTGCACCTGCGAGCGATCGGCCCGTCGACGCCGGACGACGAGCGGCGCTGGCAGGAATCGATCGGCGCGCTCGGCCTCAGCGAAGCCGTCGAGCTCGAGGCGCCGGCGTCGCGCGAGGAGGTCGCGGCCGCGATGCGACGGGCCGGGCTGTTCGTGCATCCGAGCCCCTTCGAGACCTTCGGCATGGTCGCAGCGGAAGCCCTCGCGTCCGGCCTGCCGGTGGCCGCGACGCCATCGGGCGGTGTCGAAGAGGTCCTGGCCGGGGACCCGGGACGTGGCGAGGTCGCCGATGCAGCATCGCCCGAGGCGCTCGGCGCCGCCATCGAGCGGCTCCGCGACAGGCTCGACGCGATCGACCGACCCGCGCTTCGCGCCTCGATCGAGGTGCGCTATGCGCCGCACGTCATCGCCACCCGAACGCTGGCGCTGTACGAGCACGCGGGGTCGCGGACGGGAGACGCGCCAGCGATGGTCATGGCATCCGGTTCGCCACCACGTCCGATCGGCGGCGCGGTCGTGGTCGGACGTCATCCGAGCGCCGTGGGTCGGGTCGAGGCTCTGCCCGATGGCCCGCTCCCGGTACGCCACGTCCGTCCCGGCACCGCCACGGCCCGCCCGACCCCGTCACGGGCACGCGGGATGCTCGGCCGCCTCACGGGACGAGAAGGACACCCGGACCGGCGTCCGGCCGACCCCATCGAGGACGCCTGGCGCGAGCTCGGGGGCGACGACACGGGAAGCCGCGTCGTCCTCGTCCCGGCCGACGTCGAGGACGTGATCGCCATATCCGCCGCGTTCGGCGGGAAGGGCGCCACCCACCTTGCACCGGGCTCGCTCCGCTGGCTCGGCGACGTCCGCGACGCGTCGGCGGCGCGTGTGGGACGATGACCCGGATGCCCGACACCACCACCGACCGCCGTATCGCGATCATCGGGCTCGGCTACGTCGGGTTGCCGCTTGCCCTCGCGTTCAACGAGGCCGGGCTCGAGGTCATCGGCGTCGATGCCAGCGACGCTCGCGTCGCCGAGCTGTGCGCCGGACGCTCCCCGATCGACGACGTCGACGACGACCGCCTCGCCCGTGGCCTCGCATCCGGGCTGCGCATCCTGTCGTCGCAGGAAGCCGATCTCGACGCGGTCGATGCCGCGTTCGTGTGCGTGCCGACCCCGATCACGGCGACCAAGGATCCCGACCTCGGGCCCGTGCTTGCGGCCGCGGACTACCTGTGCAGCCGCATCCGCGAGGGCCAGCTCATCGTCCTCCAATCGACGACCTTCCCCGGCACGACCGTCGGTCCGTTCCGGGAGGCGATCGAGCGCAGCGGCCTCCGAGCCGGTGTCGACTTCGACCTCGCCTTCGCACCGGAGCGGGTGAATCCCGGCGACCCGGTGAGCGCATCGCGCTCGATCCCGCGTCTGGTAGGCGCGACCACACCCGAGGCGACCAAACGTGCCGGAGCGCTCCTGCGCCACATCAACGACCAGGTCATCGAGCTCTCGTCACCCGATGCCGCCGAGCTCGCGAAGCTCCTCGAGAACGTCTTCCGCAACGTCAACATCGCGGTCGTGAACCAGCTCGCCTTGCTGTGCGAGCGGATGGGCCTCGACGTGTGGGAGGTCATCGACGCCGCGGCGACCAAACCGTTCGGGTTCATGCGGTTCACACCGGGGCCCGGCGTCGGCGGGCACTGCATCCCGGTCGACCCGTATTACCTGTCGTGGCGGGCGCGCGAGTTCGATTTCATCGACCGCTTCGTCGAGCTCGCCGGTGACATCAACTTCGCGATGCCGCGCCACGTCGTCGACCTCGTCGCAGAAGCGCTGAACGACCGCGGCAAGGCGCTCAAGGGTGCGCGCGTCGGCGTCCTTGGCGTCGCGTTCAAGCCCAACGTCCGCGACGCCCGCAATTCGCCAGCCGCCGCCGTGATCGCCGGGCTCATCGACCGAGGCGCGGACGTGCGCTTCCACGACCCCCACGTCGATGTCTTCGTCGATGCGGCCGGCGCCGAGCACCAGGGCGTCTCCCTCGACGATCTCCTCGGCAGTGCCGATGTCGTGACCGTCGTGACCGCGCACCGTGCGATCGACTGGGATCGCGTGTTCGAGCGCGCCGACCTGGTCGTCGACACCGTCGACAGCTCGCGCGATCGCGAGGTCCGTCCGCGGCAGGTGCTGCGCCTCGGCGCCGGTTGGTCGGCTCGCGCGTCGAGGTGAGTCGAGGCCGCGCGGTCCTCCTCGTCGCGAATACCGCGGACCCGTACTCACGGGGACTGCGCGTCGCGCGCAGTCTCGCTGCGGCCGGCTGGGAGGTCGAGATCGCGGCGGTGAGCGGGCCGGACGTCCCGGACGAGGAGCGCGACGGCGAGATCGTGACCCGCAGGTATCACGCGTCCGGGATCTTCAAGCGCTGGTCGGGCCTGCCGCCGACGCCGAAGCCGCCGACCAGGGTGCTGAAGGACCTCGTTCGCCGCGGCGACCGCGCGCTCAAGGCCTGGCTGTGGCCGCTCCACGTGCGTGGCTGGTGGCGGACGTTGCGGCGTGAGCTGCCGCCCGCCGACCTGTACCACGCGTTCGGGATCCTGACCGTGCCGATCGCCGTCGAACTCGGCGCCAAGGCCCGCCGCGCCGGCCGCCAGGGGATCGTCGTCTACGACGTCATCGACGCGATCCTCGACTCGAACAATTACGCGAACGTGCCGCCATCGCTGCTCGACCGGTACCGCAAGAAGGAGGCGGGCTGGGTGCGCAAGGTGGACGCGGTCGTGACCGTCAACGAGGCGCTCGCCGACCACTGCGAGCGGATCTGGCCGTTCCGGGAACGACCGACGGTCCTGTTCAACGGACAGGAGCGCTGGGACCCGCCCGCGATCCGCCCGGACCTGATCCGCGACGCCGCCGGCCTGCCGAAGGAGCGGGCCGTCGTGCTGTACCTCGGCCGGCTCGGCCGCGAACGCGGCCTCGAGCACGCCGCCGAGGCGGTCCTGCGCCTGGCAGACGCCGCGCTCGTCATGCTCGGCTTTCCCGTGACCAAGGGCTGGGACGACAAGCTCGCCAAGCAGCAGGCGGATCCGCGGTTCGCCGGCCGCTACATAGCGCTGCCGCCGGTCCATCCCGACGAGGTCCGGATCTGGGCGGCGTCCGCCGACGTCTCCATCATCGCGGTCCCCGCCAATTCGCTGAACCAGCGCCTCTCGACACCGAACAAGTTCTGGGAGAGCCTCGCGGCCGGCACGCCCGTCGTCCTCGGTCGCGACCTCGAGGTGATGCGCGCCATGGTCGAGGCCGACCGGCTCGGCTCCATCGCCGATCCCGAGGACCCCGAGGACCTGGCACGCGCATTGCGCGAGATCCTGGACCAGCCGCGGGCGGACTACGACGCCATGCGGGAACGCTGCCTGACCGTGTCCCGTGACCGGTATGCGTGGGAGGTCGTCGTCCAGCCATACCTCCAGCTGGTCGATCGACTGACGACCGCCGGCACGACCTAGGCCCGGGCCGCGGCGTCGGTCGCGCGACCGCCGCCGGGCGTGCGACGATGGCACCGATGTCCTACCAGGCCTCCGAGTATTGGGGCGACCTCCACCAGCGCGATGACACGAGCGCCGTGGGGCAGTCCGGTCTCCCCGCGGCATTCAATGCCTGGCTGTACCGGATCCTGGCGCGGAATCTCGCGCGGCTGCTGCGCCGACACGCGGTCCTTGACCCGGCTCCGGCGCGGATGTTCGAGGTCGGGTCGGGCCGCGGCGACTGGATCGACTTCTGGCGGGGGCGAGGCGTCGCGCGGGTCGACGGTGGTGATCTCGTCCCGGGGGCCGTCGAGCGGCTGAACGAGCGGTTCGGGACGACCGGGCGGTTCGTCGTGGCCGAGTTCGGTGCGGATGCGCCGCCGGTCACGCCCGAACCGGCCTATCCGCTGGTCACGGTCTTCAACGTGCTGCTCCACATCACGAACGACGCTCCGTTCGAGCGGGCCCTCCGCCAGGTCGCCGCTCTGGTCGAGCCGGGCGGCCGCCTGGTCCTCGTCGAGCCGATCCTGTTCGACGCGGCGTTCGCCAAGCCGTACGACCCGAAGGTCAGCTCGCGGGCCCGCCCGCTCGAGACATACGAGGCACCGCTGCTGGCGTCAGGACTGGAGCGTGTCAACGTCGGCCCCGCGGTCGTCCTTGCCAACAACCCGATCGAGGCCGGCAGCCAGGCGGCGCTTCGCCGCTATCGCCGGTCGTGGAACTGGTTCGCCGGTCGCGCGCGCCGGAACCCCCGCTCGTCGCGCTGGCTCGGGCCGCTTCTGCTCATCGGGGATCGTGTCGCGATGGCGAGCGGCGCGGCGCCCTCGAGCAAGCTCGCGATCTACCGGCGGCCGCCCGGATAGGCTCAGGCGCGCCGCGACGCCGACTCAGCGGGCAACGCCGCTCCGTGCCGCGTCCGGGGGGAGCGAGCCGACGCCCCCTTCCTGGATCGCCCGATCCAGCGCCGCCTTGCGTTCCGCCTTCGACCGCTCGGAGTGCTCGCGGTGGATGGCGACGACCTCGGTCGGGTCGCCCTCCGCGATGATCCGGCCCTGTCTCGAGGAGGATCGCCCGGTTGCAGAACTCGGTGACCCAGTTCATGTCGTGGGTCACGAGGACGATACCCTTGGCGCCGCGCACGAGCTCGAGGACGCGCTGCTTGGACTTCGCCCGGAACGTCTCGTCGCCGGTCGCGAGGACCTCGTCGAGCAGCAGGATGTCGGGGTCGACCGCGGTCGCGATCGCGAAGCCGAGTCGCGCGCGCATGCCCGACGAGTACGTCTTGATCGGCGCGTCGATGAACGGGCCGATGTCGGCGAACTCGACGATGCCCGGTGTGATGCGCCGCATCGTCGCCGGATCGAGGCCCATGAACGCGCCAGCCAGCCGGATGTTGTCGCGGCCCGACAGGTCCTGATCGAAGCCGGCGCCGAGGGTCAGCAGGCTCGAGACCCGCCCATCGACGTCGACCACGCCCTCCGACGGCGTGATGATCCCGGCCAGCACCTGGAGCAGCGTGCTCTTGCCGGCGCCGTTCGGGCCGATGACCGCGAGCGACTCGCCGTGGACGACCTGGAAGGTCACGTCGCGCAGTGCCCAGAACGCGTCGGCCGGCTCGCGCCGGAACAGGTTGATGAACGAGCGGTTGAGCGTCGTCTTCTTGGTGAAGCGCAGGATGTACTGGACGCCGAGATCGTGCACGTCGATGGCGACCGGCGCATCGGAGCGGAGGGGCGCCGGGGCAGCCTCCGCCGGACGCCCCGCGACGTCGACCATCAGAGGACCTTCGCGAACGACGGCTCGAGGCGCTTGAACACGAGCGTCGTGAGGGCGAGGAAGACGATCGACGCCGAGCAGGACCTCGAGCAGGGCGCCCCAATCGGGGAGCGTTCCCTCGTAGATCACCGCGCGGTAGGCCGAGAACAGCGTCGCCCATGGGTTGAGCAGCAGCAGCTTCTGGATGAGCGGGAACTCGCGGGTCGCATGCGTCAGCTGCTCGAGCGCGAAGAGCGCCGGCGACAGGTAGAACCAGAGCCGCAGCACGTGGCGGGCGAGGTTGCCGATGTCGCGGTAGAAGACGTTGAGTGCCGACAGCAGGACCGTCATGCCCAGGTTGAACACGAACTGGACCGCCGCGACGACCGGGATGAGCAGGAGCGTGACGTCGATCCGGTCGCGATAGAAGAGCAGCATCAGCGCGAACAGCGGGATGAGCCCGAACGCGAAGTTGGCGATGCCGGCTACGACCGCGGCGACCGGCAGGACGAGCTTCGGGAACTGGATCTGGCGTGATCGAGGCGCTCGGCGCTCGACACCGACGTGATGCCGTCGTTGATCGACGATGCGAACCACTTCCACGGCAGGATCGCCGAGAACAGGAACAGCGGGTAGTCCGGGCCACCGCGCTGGAAGATCGACCGACACGAGGATCCACGTAGACGAGCATCTGGAGCAGCGGGTCGATGACCCACCACAGATTGCCGAGGAGGGTGTCGGTGCCCTTCTTCTGGAGGTCCGCCTGCACGAGGTAGCGGATCAGGCGGCGACGCCCGAGCACCTCCACGACTGCCTCGCGGAGCGAGCCGATGACCCCAGGGCGGACGCCGGTGCTCCGGAAGTGGGTAGGGGCTTCGGCGGTCAGGTCCATCGGCACGGGAGGGTAACACGAGGTCACGGCCGGGCAGGTCGGACGCTCCAAGCCCTCTGATCCGGGCCCTCCGCGTCGTCCTGTGCGCTAGGCTCCGCCCGGTCATGGCCGCCGACCGATCCTCGACGAGTACGCCCGCCGGCGCGCGGATCGCGATGCTCGTGCACTCGTACTACGAGGAGGATCCGCGCGTGCGCCGCGAGGCCGAGGCGCTCGCGGCCGCCGGTCATCGGGTCGATGTGTTCGCGCTCCGACGACCCGGGGATCCAGGCACGGTCACGGTCGAGGGCGTGGTCGTTCATCGACTGCCGGTCCAGCGCCATCAGGGCGCCCGGCTGCGGGTCTACCTTCGCGAATACCTCTCGTTCTTCGTCCGATCCATGGTCGCGCTCACCCGGTCGCACATCCGACGCCGGTACGCCCTCGTCCAGGTGCACACGCTGCCCGACTTCCTCGTGTTCGCGACCCTGCCCCTTCGGCTCGTCGGGGTCCCGGTCGATCCTCGATCTGCACGAGGCGATGCCCGAGTTCTTCTCGGCGCGGTTCGGGTCACGTCCGAGCGGTGTCGGCGTTCGCGTGCTGCGCTTCCAGGAGCGCATCGCGTGTCGGTTCGCGACGGCGGTGGTGACCGTCAATCGGGCGCTCGGCGACCGGTTGGTCGGGCTCGGCGTCGACCCGGCGAAGCTCACGATCGTCCCCAACGCACCGTCGCTCGTCCGTTTCTCGCCGACCGCGCATCCGTCGCGCGCGTTCATGGAGGACGGCACGCTCAGGTTGGTCTACACGGGTGCGTTGAGCCCGACCTACGAGCTCGACGTCGCGTTCCAGGCCGTCGCGCAGCTCGTCCGGGAGGACCCGGACCTCGACGTCCGCCTGGAGTTGTACGGGCGCGACTTCGCCGAGGTGCCGCTGCCCGCCCTCGCCGATGCGCCTCGGGGTCACCGACCGGGTCACGTTCCATGACCGCATCGCGATCGATGCGGTCCCGGCGGCGCTCGCCGGGACAGACATCGGGCTCGCCCCGACCCGACACACCCCATTCACCGACTACTCGCTCTCGACCAAGGTGTACGAGTACGCCGCGATGGGCCGGCCGGTCGTCGCATCGCGGTTACCGATGGTCGTAGCCACGTTCGGTGACGACGTCGTCACGTACGAACCGGGCGATGCCGGCGACCTCGCTCGCGCGATCAAGGACGTCGTTGGCAACGCTGACGCGCGCCGAGCGCGGGTCGAACGCGCGCGTGCGCGGGTACAGGGCCTGTCGTGGGAGGTCGAGTCGCTCCGCTATCTCGCGCTCGTCGACAGACTCGTGTCGCGTGCGCAGCCCCAGCCCGTCACGTCCCGGGACGCCTGAGCCCGAGCGTCACCCGAAGGGGCCGGAGCGCCTCGGTACGGTACGATACCGCCCGCCCAACGACGACCGGCCCTCGTCGGGCCATGCCACCTCACACCAGGGATCCACTACCCGAATGACGTTCCGCGCCAGACCCGTCGTGCGGCGCTTCCAGAGACCATCCTGGGACTCGCGCGACCGCCGCAACTTCTATCTCAACCTCGGCTTCGGCCTCGCCGTCGTCGCCGCAGTCGTCATCCTTGGCATCGCCGTCGCCCTCAGCTACTACAACGACCACCTCGCGTCGGTCGGCAGCGTGGACGGCCAGTCGATCACCAAGGACGACCTGCGCGATCGGACCGCGATCGAGTCGTGGCGGCTCGACCTCGAACAGCGGCGCGTGAACACGCAGGCCGCGGCGGGCCAGCTGACGCAGGCCCAGGCGGAGCTCCAGAAGCAGCAGATCGACCAGGCCCGCCAGCAGGTGATCGCGGCGTCGCTCGAGAGGATCATCGACAACCGCATCCAGGCGAAGCTCGCCGCGGAGGAAGGCGTCACGGTGGGCGACCCCGACGTCGATGCGAAGCTGCTCGACGAGGCGACGACTCCCGAGTCCCGCCACGCCTGGCAGATCGAGGTCAAGCCCGCGACCGACGCCGGTGCCACCGATCCCACGGCCGAACAGAAGGCCGCCGCGCGAGCCACGATCGACAAGGCGCTCGCCGACATCAAGGGCGGCAAGTCGTGGGAGGACGTCGCCCGGACCGTCTCGACCGACAGCGCCACGGCCGCGCAGGCCGGCGACCTGGGCTGGCTCACCAAGGACGACACCCAGACCGACGAGGCGTTCCTGGCCGCACTCTTCGGTGCCGCCGTCAACACGCCGACCGACGTGGTCGAGGGCGAGGACGGCATCTTCCGCATCGGCCGTGTCTCCGAGATCGTCGCCCAGTCGGTCGACGGGGACTACCAGGACACGCTCGTCAACGACGGCATCGACCTCGCCAAGTACCGGGCCGTCGTCCGCGGCGACGTCATCCGGACCAAGCTCGAGGACAAGCTCGTCGCCGATGCCAGCAAGCCGGCGCCGCAGCGCGAGACGGCGCAGATCTACCTGAGTCAGCAGACCGCTCGATCTGCCCGACGACGCCGTCAAGGTCCGGCACATCCTCTTCTCCCCGAAGGACGACCCGGCAGCCGCGAGCAACGGCGACATCCCCGCCGATGACCCCTCATGGGGCCAGGCGAAGCTCGACGCGGACGCGGCCTATGCCCGGCTCAAGAGCGACATCAGCCAGTTCGACGCGCTCGCCCGCTCCGAGAGCGACGAGGAGAGCGCCCGCGGGCCGGACGGCAGCGGCGGCGTCCTCGACGCCTACGTCAGCAGCGACAGCAGCTACGTCGAGTCGTTCTCGAAGCCGATCCTCGACGCGAAGCCGACCGACGGACAGCTGCTGCCGCCGATCAAGACCGAGTTCGGCTACCACATCGTCCAGGTCCTCAGCCACGCGCCGGACCTCGCGGCGCTCAAGACCAAGATCGATTCCGGCCAGGCGAACTTCGAGGACGTCGCGAAAGACGTGTCCGAAGGCGCCGAGAAGAGCCACGGTGGCGACCTCGGTTGGATCGCCAAGGGCCAGCTCCAGAAGGAGATGACGGACGCGATCTTCGCGGCGCCGGTCGGCAAGACGTCGGCCGTGGTGACGATCCCGGACGACGGCCAATACCTCTTCCTCGTCAAGGACGAGCAGGAGCGGACGCCGGAAGGCCGCCAGCTCGACGCGATCCGAACGCGGCTCTTCTCCGACTGGTACCAGCCGAAGAAGGACGCCGCCGCGGTCGAGCGCGACGAGTCGATCGTCGCCGGACTCGCCGGCTAGGTCCGGAGTGCTGGACGCCCTCGTCACCGAGGCGCGACTCCGGTTCGGGCTCGATCCGGCCGCCGGGCTGCAGGTCATCGCCATCGAGCGCCTGATCGCGACGCCACTCGAGCCATCGCGGCCTGTGCTCGTCGTGCCGTTGGCGATGTTGCTTGCCGGTGCGCCCGGTCCGCCGGGTACCGGCGAGGCGTCCGAGACGAGGCCGTTGCCCGGACGGCACGGTCCGCGTGGCCGGGAGCCGCTGGACGTGCTCGCGCGTGCCTATCCCGCCGACCATCCCGTCGGCCGGTTCGGCACGAGCGCCTCCGACGACGATCGGCGCTCTCCGGGACGACGACCTCGCGCGCGCCCTTCTACCTCGCGCCGCTGGAGCCCGAGGCTGCGGTCGCAGGGCCGTGGGCGATGCCCGCCATCAGCGACCGTCTCCGTGCACCGGATGGCTGTCCGTGGGATCGCGAGCAGACCCACGAGTCGCTCCGGAACCACCTGCTCGAGGAGGCGTACGAGGTCTACGACGCGCTCGAGGCGGGAGCGACGCCGGAGCTCGCCGGCGAGCTCGGCGACCTGTGGCTCCAGATCGTCCTGCACGCGCAGCTCGCCGCGGAAGAGGGCGTCTTCGACCTGACCGATGTCCAGGCCGCCATCGCCTCGAAGATCGTCCGTCGCCACCCGCATGTCTTCGGCGAGGCGGAGGCGCGGACTGCCTCCGACGTCAACCGCCAATGGGAGCGGATCAAGGCCGCCGAGCGCGAGGAGGCCGACGGCGCTGCCGGCGCCCCGAAAGGTGCCCTGGATGGCATCGCCCGCTCGCTGCCGGCCCTCGCCGCGAGCCAGGAGATGCAGGAACGCGCCGCGAACATCGGCTACGACTGGCCGAGCATCGACGGCGTGCTCGACAAGGTGGTCGAGGAGACCGAGGAGTTGCGCGAAGCGGCCGAGGAGGGCGCGCCCGCGGGCGCCTGGGCCGAGGAGCTCGGCGATCTGCTGTTCGTGCTGGTCAACGTCGCGCGCAAGCGCGGGGTCGACGCCGAATCCGCGATGCGATCTGCGAATGCGAAGTTCAAGCGCCGCTTCAGCCGGGTCGAACACATGGCCGCGGCGCGAGGCGTCGCCTTGCGCGACATGGATTTCGAGGGGCTGGACGAGCTGTGGGATGCCGCCAAGGCGGAGGAGAGGATGACGACATGACGATCGGCAACCGCGTGACCGTGCGGGCGGACGGCCGTGGGCCGCGCGACCTGCGGCCCATCAGCTTCCAGCTGGGTGTCCAGAAATGGGCGGAGGGCTCGTGCCTGGTCAAGTTCGGCGATACGCAGGTCCTGTGCGCGGCGACCATCGCCGACCGCGTCCCGCCGCACCTCCGCGGCAAGGGCACGGGTTGGGTGACCGCGGAGTACTCGATGCTGCCGCGGGCCACGGCCGAGCGGAGCGACCGCGAGTCGGCCAAGGGCCGCATCGGCGGGCGGACGCACGAGATCCAGCGCCTCATCGGACGATCGCTGCGCGGGGTCGTCGACCTGTCACGGCTCGGCGAGCGGACCGTTACGGTCGACTGCGACGTCTTGCAGGCCGACGGCGGCACCCGGACCGCGTCGATCACGGGCGGCTACGTCGCGCTCGGGGCGGCGCTGATCACATACGGCATGGAGCGCCTGCTGACATCGCGGGTCGCGGCCGTATCGGTCGGCGTCGTCGATGGCGTCGGCTATCTCGACCTCGACTACAGCGAGGACTCGCGCGCCGAGGTCGATATGAACGTCGTCGGCACCGACGCCGGCACGTACGTCGAGCTGCAGGGGACCGCCGAGGGTCGGCCGTTCGATCGTGCGTCGGCGCTGTCGATGCTGGACCTCGCCGACGAGGGCCTCGCGACGCTGTTCGCGGCGCAGGCCGAGGTGCTCGCCACGGTCCGACGTTGACGACGACCGGGGGAGCCGGCCACGCCTCCTCGTGGCGACACGCAGCGAGCACAAGCTTCGGGAGCTGCGCCAGCTGCTTGCCCTGCCCAACGCCGAGCTCGTGACGCTCGACGACGTCGGGGTCCACGGCGAGCCGGTCGAGGACGGCGAGACGTTCGAGGCGAACGCGGCCATCAAGGCCCGAGCCGGTATGGCGGCGAGCGGCCTCCCGACGCTCGCGGACGACTCCGGTCTCGAGGTCGACGCGCTCGGTGGTGCCCCGGGCGTCCGGACGAGACGCTATGCGGGCGAGGACGCGACGGACGAGCAGAACAACGCGAAGCTGCTCGCCGCGCTGGACGCGATCCCGCCGGAGGGGCGCGGCGCGCACTACGTCTGCTCGCTCGTGCTGGCCATGCCCGGCGAGCCGCTGATCACCGTGCGTGGCGAGTGCTTCGGGCGGATCGCGACGGGCCCGCGCGGCCACCGCGGCTTCGGCTACGACCCGATCTTCGAGCCGGACGGCGAGGCTCCCGGCGGGCGGACATTCGGCCAGTGGTCGGCCGACGACAAGAATCGCGTCTCTCATCGAGCACGGGCAGCGCGCGCGATGACTCCTTTCCTGATCGAGCGTGGGTTCTGACGGGATGCGCATCTGCGTCTTCTGCGGTGCGAGTCCCGGGAACGAGGCGCGCTACGTCGATGCGGCCCGCGCCGTCGGCGAGGGTCTGGCCGAGCGTGGCATCGGGGTGGTGTACGGCGGCGGTCGCGTCGGGCTCATGGGAGCGCTCGCGGATGCGGCCCTCGCCGCCGGCGGTGAGGTGATCGGGGTGATCCCGCAGGGCCTCGTCGATCGCGAGCTTGCGCACCCGGGGCTCACGGGTCTGCGGGTCGTCGAGACGTTGCACGAGCGCAAGGCCGAGATGGCCGACCTCGCCGATGCGTTCATCGCACTGCCGGGCGGCCTCGGGACGCTCGAGGAGCTCGCCGAGGTCCTGTCCTGGGCGCAGCTCGAGCTGCACAGCAAGCCCATCGGCCTGCTCGAGGTCGGCGACTACTGGACGCTGCTGCTCGCGTGGTTCGACATGGCGGTCGCCGAGGGTTTCGTCGCGCCGGCCCATCGTCGACTCGTGATCAAGGCCGATTCGCTCGATGGCTTGCTCGAGGCGTTCCGACGCTGGCAGCCGCCGCCGGGTCGCTGGGAGGTCAGGTCCCTAGGGCGTCGCCACGTCGGTCCAGGCCCAGGACGTCGCAACGTCGCCGACCAGGTCGAACCGCTCCTGAACAGGATGCCGCCGTCGAGCGTCCAGACGACGTCGTACGCCGACGCCGCCGTGCGTGCTGACCAGGTGCACGATGTGTCTGCGGCCCGTCCCCGAGATCGATGTCGGGGTAGGTCACCGCGGTCGCCGTCTCCGAGCCGAGGTAGGTCGGGACGACATCGCCGCTGGCCGGGCCGCCCTGCCGAGCGTAGTCAGCCTGGACGTCCGCGATCAGTCTCTCGGGCGCACTGGTCACGGGCGACTCGCGGATCGCGATGCGTGCCGTCCCGCCCGGACCCGAGAACGTCTCGGCCTTCGCTGACGACGCGTCGTTCTTCCAGCCCGGCGGCAGCGCGAGGCTCAACGGCAGGCGCGGCGAGCGGAAGAGGGTCCAGTCGGTGTCGGGCGGCTCGATCGGGTCGGGCAGGCCCGGGATCACGGTGTACGTGGCCTCGTGGGTGATCGTGCCCCCGCCGAACGCGTCTCGTCGCCGGCCGCTGAGCTGTCGAATGGACCCGGACGAGCCGACCGTCTGGCGTCAGGTCGTAGGTGACGGCCACGTCGACGTCGTCGAGCTCGTTGCCGATCGGCCAGCAGGAAGATCGGGTCGATGACCGACGGATCGGCGTACCCGAGGCGCCTGACCGCCCGCTGGCCGACCTTCGCCTCCCCGAGGTCGACGAACGTGCCGGCGTCTGGGTCGGCAGTCAACCGGAGCGGGTGGTCGAACAGCCCGGTGAACGGGATCCACGGCCCGTCGGTCCGGCGTGTACCCGGAGTCGCCGATCCAGATCAGCTCGTAGGCGGCGGTCGAGACCATCCCGCTGCCCGCGCCCCTGTCGGTCCGCGTCCCCTCCGCCGCCCATGCGTCGGGCGTGACCCGCATCGTCCCCTCGATCCGTGACGTGGTCGTATCCGTCGTCTGGACGCGCTCCATCCGGAACTGGTAGGGGCCGGGCGCGCGAAGGATCTGCCGGAGAGCCGACGCGAGGTCCGCCACCGGACTGGGCGTCACCGGCGGCGGTGTCTGCGGCGTCGCGGGTGCTGGGGACGAGACCGCACGGCGCGCAGGCGACCGCGACGAGCGCGACGACGACCACGAGAAGTCGGCCACTCGCCCGCATCGCCGGTCGACCTACGGTGACGGCTTCGGGCTCGGCCAGGCCTCGGCGTGTCCCGCCGGGCGGCGGGAACAAGCCGGCGGCGACCGCCCGGATCGCCGGGATGTCCGGCTGCAGCGACGAGCCGTAGCGCGTGTCGACCGAGCGCACGAGCGGATGGCGGATGACGGCTCGCGTGATGCCGCCCTTGCCCATCTCATCGATCGCCGCGGCGAGCTGCGGCAGGCGGTCGATCGGCAGGTCCGTCCGGATCGAGTCGCCGACGGCGCCGATGAGGCCGGGGAGCTCCCAGAACACGCTGCCGCCCTCGGTCGCCGCGTCCTTGAGCGCGACGATGATCTGCTGCTGGCGGCCGGCGCGCGTGAAGTCGCTCTCACCCGCCGACTTCCGGCTTCGGGCGTAAGCGAGCGCGTTCGCGCCGTCGAGGTGGTGCTCGCCCGCCGTGATCGACCAGCCGCGCTTGCCCTCGCCGAAGCCGTCGTAGCCGGGATCGTCGATCGGCCTTCGGGACGTCGATGTCGACACCCCCGACGGCATCGACCATGTGGATGAAGCCCTCGAACTCCATCGTCGCGTGGTAGTGGATCGGGACGCCGAGCAATGCTCCGACGGCATCCTGCAGCGTCGCGAGCCCGCCCTTCGGGAAGTCCTTCGGGTGACGGTCGGCGTACGACATGAGGGAATTGAGCTTCGGACCGTATTCGTTCGCCGTCGCCGAGCGGCACGTTGACGAGGTCACGCGGCAAGGACACGATCGAGGCGGTCTTCCCGACAGGGTCGAACGAGACGACCATCATCGTGTCGGTCAGGACCGACGTCCGTCCCGGTGCCGCATCGACGCCGACGACGAGCACGTTGAGGCGCTCGTTCGGACCTGGGCCGGCGGGCGGTGCTCCACCGTCAGCGGCGAGGCTCGGCGCCTGGAAGATCCGGGCGAACGCGTCGCCGAAGGCGGTCCCGTAGCGGTACACGGCCAGGTGCGGGAAGACGACGAGGGCCGCGATGATGACGATACCGATGACGCCCAGCCGGCCGGTCGGGCCTTGTCGGCGCGTGTCGAGGAATGCCTGACCGACGGCGAGCAGCCGCCACGCCGAGGATCGAGCGCGTTCAGGGACAGCAGTCCGCCGAGCACGACCGGCGCGACGGCCCATGCGGCGATGCGGGTCGGCGTCTGGGTGGCCCAGACCAGGACCACGACGGCGCCGATGATCAGCGAAGGGATCGAGGAAGAGGAGGGTGAGCCTGCGTCGGCGATTGAAGGCCTGACCGAGACCGGGGAGGAGGGCCGACAGGCCGGCGGCGAACAGCCGGCGGCGGTCGATGGGTCCGGACGATGGTGCGGTCCGGATCCTGGTTGCGTGCACGACGGGCGAGGTCCCCCTGACTGGTGTCGGGTCCGACCGAGTCTACCGGAGCGCGAAAGGCGACTGCCGGTGAACGACTGGACGTGGGGACGCCGGGTGGTCGATCAGCCTGCCATGACCACCCGGCGTCTGGTCCTACGACGGACCTGCGGGCGTGGGCGTGACGCACGGCGCGAAGCCGGTTTCAGAAGGCGACGGGGAGGCTCTCGAGTCCGCGGTCGGTGGGCGTGGGCAGCCGCACGATCGGACCGTCGACCGACCACGCCGGGACGCGCGGCAGGAGCTCCTCGAAGACGATCTTCGCCTCGAGGCGAGCGAGCGGCGCGCCGAGACAATGATGGATCCCGTCGCCGAAGGCGACATGGCGTGGGCTCCGGCCGATATCGAGCGTGTCCGGATCCGGCCAGTGGCGCTCGTCGCGGTTGGCCGACGCCCAGATGAGCGCGACGCTCGCGCCGGCGGGGATCGTCGTCCCATGCAGCTCGACCGGTCGGGTCGTCGTGCGGCCGAGCGCCTGGATCGGGGCCTCGTAGCGCAGCAGTTCCTCGACCGCGGCAGGGATCGTCGCCGGATCGCGCCGCATCGTCTCGCGGGCCTCGTCGAACCGGACGAGATGGAGCAGCGAGTTCGAGATCAACCCCGATGTCGTCGTGATGCCGGCGACGAACAGCAGCAGCGAGCTGCCGATCAGCTCGTCTCGGCTCAGCTCCCCGGCCGCCTCCGCGCGGACGAGATGGGTCATCAGGTCGTCGCTCGGATGCGCCCTGCGTTCGCGGGCGACGTTCAGGATGTACGCCCGGAGCTGGTCGCGCGCAGCGATCGATACGGGCGGCAGCGCTCGCTCGCCGGGCGTGCGCTCGAGCATGTCGCCGAACAGGGCAAGGAGTCGGGGATGGTCGGCCTCGGGGAAGCCGAACCAGGTGAACATCGTCGTGCCGGGCAGTGGCCGCGCGAGGTCGCGCGCGAAGTCGGCGCGGCCCGCGTCCGCGAACGCATCGATCAGCTCGCGTACCTGCGATCGAACGGCCGGCTCGAAGCGCACCTTCAACGCGGATGGGCTGAACGCTAGCCGGAGGGCGCCCCGGAGGCGGGTGTGGAGCGGTGGGTCGGCCGCCGGCAGGTCGCCCGCCGGCAGGAACAGCTGGTACGTGTCGTCGAGGTCGTTGCCGGTCCCGCCGACGCTGCTCGAGAACGTCTCCCAATCCTTCGCGGCCGCCTGGACGTCGTCCCAGCGCGAGAGCGCCCAGACATCCCGCCCGACGTGGTGGTAGACCGGCGCCTCGTCACGCAGCCGCCGATAGACCGGGTACGGGATCGTCGAGGGGCAGGAGCGGATCCCACTCGAGCGAAGGATCGATCGTCGCCGAACTGCCGACGCTGACCATCACGCGCCTCTCGTGCAAACGGTTGCACACGGGAGCCTACGCCCGCCGGTCGTCGCCGTCGAGACCCTGGGAGCGATCCGGCGCCGCCCGGCGGACCGAGTGAATCAGCCGACAGCCAGGTCGTAGAGGGTCATCCCGCCGACGGTGGTGGGCTCGAAGTTCGCTTCGACCCACGCGGCGATCGCCGCCGCGTCCTGCGACCCGCCGATCGCGCCACGGAACCCGCCGGCATCAGAGCCACCCACGTAGTAGTGGATCAGACCGTTCTGGACGTAGTACTGGAACTGGGCGAGCGTCGGGGCCGGATCCGTGCCGTTGAACCCGCCGATCGACATCACCGATGTCCGGCTTGCAAGCGCGAGTCCCGCGGCGTTGTTCGAACCCGTCGTCGCCGCCGTCCACCGGTAACGGGTTGCGTCCGCCTGCAGTGCCGCGACGACGTTGGGATCGGCCGCTTGCGCATCCAGGAGACCGCCCGGACCGCCACCGCGGGCGCCGCCTCCGCCGAAGGGCCTCGCGCCGAACGCGGGCGGTCCACCGAAGCCCTGCCCGTTTCCGAAGCCCTGCCCGCCACCGGTGCCCGGTGGCGCGAACGGCCGGCCCTGGCCGAACTGCGCACCGCCGGCGCCACGTTGCCCGAAGCCTCGCGGTCCGCCGCCGGGCCCGCCCTGTGTGTCCGGTGCGGCTGTCGGGATCGCGCCCGTGTGTGGTTCGGCAGCCGTCGCGACCGAGGCGACCGCCGGGGTGAGGATCGTGACGAGGAGCGCCGCGGCGAGAGCAGCGGGCCGCAGGTCGTCGCGCCGAAGGATGGCGACGCCGACGATGGCCACCCCGGCGGCGACGCCGCCGATGGCGACGACCGGCGCCAGCCACGGGAACCATGTGGGCGTGAGTGACGTGAGCAAGTGGGCCGTCCACAGGGCAGAACCGGCCACCGCGACGCCGACGAGCGAGCTGACGGCGAGTGGGTAGCGATCGTGTTCGCGCCACGCCACGGCGAATCCGAGTCCGACCAGCGCACCGATCGCGGGCGCGAGGGCCACCGTGTAGTACTCGTGGAAGATGCCCTGCATCAGGCTGAAGACCAGGCCGGTCACGAGGAGCCACCCCAGCCAGAGGATCGTTTGCGCCCGGACCGGGTCGGTGCGCAGTGTGTGCCGCCGCGCCCAGAGGAGCGCGAACCCGGCGAAGAGGGCGAGCGGCAGGAGCCAGGCGATCTCCGTCGCTACCTCGCCGTCAAAGAGGCGCCACAGTCCCGCGCCGTCGCTGAACGGACCACCGCCGCCCACGCGCCCGACCTCGTCGCCCGTGATCCGACCGAAGCCGTTGTACCCGAACAGGAGCTCGATGATGCTGTTCGTCTGCGAGCCGCCGATGAACGGCCGCGCATCGGCCGGCCACAGCTCGACGAGCGCGATGTACCAGCCGCTGGACACGATGACCGCCACTGCGGCGGCGGCGACCTGGACGACACGGCGACGGATCGACACCGGCGACGCGACGAGGACGACAGCGGTGAGCGCCGGGATGACGAGGAACGCCTGGAGCATCTTCGCGAGGAACCCGAAGCCGACCGCGATCCCCGCGATGACGAGCCAGCGGGTCGAACCCGTTTCGATACCTCTCACCGTCGCATACGCGGCCACGACCAGGAGCAGGACGAGGAGGGCATCGGGATTGTCGAAACGGAACATCAGCGCGGCGACCGGCGTTAGGGCGAAGACGCCCGCGGCGATGAACGCCCCCAAGGGGCCGACCGCTCGTCGGATCGTCGCGTACAGCAGGCCGACGGCGGCGACACCCATCAACGCCTGCGGGACGAGGATGCTCCACGAGCTCAGCCCGAACAGCCGAACGCTCAGGCCCATGACCCAGAGCGCGGCGGGTGTCTTATCGACCGTGAGGGCGTTGCCCGCATCGAAGGAGCCGAATAGCCACGCCTGCCAGTCCTGCGCGCTCGCCATCGCCGCTGCCGAGTAGTAGGCGTTCGCCCAGCCGGACGCGGCAAGGTTCCAGAGGTAAAGGACGGCCGTGGCGCCGAGCAGGAGGGTGACGCCGACGACCTCGCGGCGGATCGCAAACGAGCGCGGCGAGACCTTCTGGGCCGGCAGTGTCGGCGTCTCGACGGTCGCGGGAGGGAATGGCGTGGAAGCGCGTTGCCAGGGAGTCGGCTCGCTCATCGCCGACGACTCTCGGCGCGATTCCTGAGACGCTTCTGAGCGCGGACGCTATCGGCGCGGCCTCGCGTAGCGGCCCGTACGATCGCCGTCCGCTCGGGGAGTGGCGTAGTCGGCAACGCACGTGCTGTGGGAGCCCTAGGGCCGTGAGAGCTGTCGGCGGCAGTCGTTCAGGCACGTAAACGGTCGATGCCGCCCAGGCACCACAGGACAGCGTCCGGCACCGTAGATGAGCTGAGATCCGGCGCTGGGGGCTGCCTTCAGTTGGTCACACGTGCCGGTGCAGGTCGCTCTCAGGCGTCGTCTCCAGCGGATCCGTTTCCCGCGGCGGCTGTTCCCAGCCCATTTCCTCTACCTCCACCTTGGCAAGGTTCAGGTAGACGACTGCGTCGTCGACGTTGGCGATCGCCGACGATGGGACGAACAGGTCACTCGGACGACCGCCCCTCGAAACGAGCACGTAATGCTGGCCCACGTCGCGAATGGTCCCCAGGCGGTGCCCGTCGTTCGCGACGACCATCCAGCCGGGTTTCAGGTCGGTCATGCGCATGGGCCGTACGGAGCCTCCTCGGTCTCGATGTCCAGGGAGGCTGAGACTACTCTGGTCTCGCGCATCGACCACACTAAGGACCTGTTCGATCTTCGCGGGATGTAAACGTGGCCCAGCTGCCCCTTGAGTTGATCCTGGTTCGCCAACTGGCCTACGGGCTGGCGGTTCCGACCTTCGTGGTCGATGCTGCGGGCGACCTGGTCTTTGTCAACGAAGCTGCCGAAGCCCTGCTCGGGCTGGATTTCGAGGATGTGGGCCAAGTGTCTTTTGCCGAGTGGACGACCGCCTTTGCGTCCCGCACCAAGGGGCGCCGACGAGCTGACCCGGCGACCCATCCTCTTGCCATCGCCATTCGCCAACGGAGACCGGTCCACGGACCGCTCCGGATCGTGGGCCGAGATGGTGTCCTTCGTTCGCTCGTGGTGACCGCCCTCCCGCTGGAGGGCTCTCGCGGTCAGCTCCTCGGTGGCCTCGCGATGTTCTGGGAGCCGCCGACCCGATGATCGTCCGCCTGTGGGGGACCCGCGGGTCGCTCGCCAGCTCCGGCCCGGAAACGGCGGGTTACGGAGGCAACACTGCCGCGGTCGAGATCGTGAACGCCGATGGCAGCATCCTCGCGCTCGATGCCGGGACCGGCATCCGCCGGCTCGGAGCCGCCATCGACGCGTCCGTCGAGCGGCTGGACATCCTCCTGACCCACCTCCACATGGACCACATCCAGGGCCTGGGCTTCTTCGCGCCGTTCTTTCGGCCCACCGGCGAGATCCATGTCTGGGGCCCTGCCTCCGCGACGATGGATCTGCGGACTCGCCTCAGTCGGTATCTCTCGCCGCCGCTCTTCCCGGTCCGGCTCCGCGACCTCGACGCTCGTGTCGTGCTACACGACGCGCCCGATGAGCCGGTGAACATCGGCGGCTTCGAGGTCGTTGCCCAGCATGTCATCCATCCGGGACCCACGGTCGGTTACCGGATCTCCGGCGACGGGGCGAGCGTTGCCTACCTGCCCGACCATGAGCCGGCGCTCGGTGCGCGACACTTTCCCGATGAGCCGCGCTGGACGTCCGGCTTCGATCTTGCCGCTGGCGTCGATCTCCTCATCCACGACGGGCAGTACTCGGATGAGGAGCGCGGCGGGCGGATCGGCTGGGGTCACAGCTCGGTCAGCGAGGCAGTCAAGTTCGCGGAATCAGCCTCGGTTCGCCGACTCATCCTCTTCCACCACGACCCTTCCCATAGCGATGCCATGCTCGACGAACTGACCGAGGCGGCGCGCGCGGGGGGCACCTCGATCGAAGTCGTCGCCGGTCGCGAGGGCGCTCAGCTACGATCTAGGAACCGGCGTCCACGCCTAGCCGGTCGTGCTCTCCCTGGCACGGCTCGGCGTTGTACCCGACCTCCTCCTCGGCTCGGAAGCCGGGTGACGTCGGCGGTCAGGCTTCGCCTCGGCGGGTGCGCCCGCTTTCGCGACGACGTCGGCCCAGAATCGGACCGCCTCGCTCTCGTACCGCAGGCCCATGGGCAGGGTCTCGCCGCGCCAGTGCTCGACGGTCCGCTGGCCTCGCTGAGGTCCTTCTGCGTGCCGTTCGTACCGATCGGCTTCACGGTAGGCGGCGAGCTTCGCCTCGTGGATCGCGAGGCGCCGCTCGGCGAGTCGACGTTTCGCATCAGCGGACGCCAGGTCCGCGAAGAAGAGCTGGAGGAGCCCCGGATCGCGAAGCTCTGTGGGCGCACCCGACGGTCGTTCGAGCCAGGCGTCCAGGGCGGACGTGCCCGCCGGCGTGATCGAAAAGACCCGTCGACGTCGACCCTCGGTCTCGCGCGTCTCGGTGACCAGGCCGAGCGAGCCCAGGCGGGGCGGCTCGCTGTACAGGAGAGTGTGCGGAAACGACCAGAAGTTCCCGAGCGTGGCCTTGACATGCTGCTCGAGGTCATACGGCGTCGATGGTCCCTCACGGGCAAGGAGCCCGAGGACCAGGTACGACGTCGGCGTCAGGCGTTCTGTTGACATAGTACGGAATGTACCATACAGTTCGAAGTATTCCGCCCGCTCCCAACCGACCAGGTGCCGGGAAATTCACATCCGGTGGGCGCCCGTCAGGGGGCTCTGATCCTGGACTCGCACGGCGGCGCGGATCGAAGCACAGGTGGTCCACCATGACCACGCCAACCCAGAAGATGATCGAGCGTATTCCGCTCGAGGTCATCAACGACAACAAGTTCGAGCTCATCGACGAGCTCTATGCGACGGATTACATCGAGCACACGCCCCAGCCGGGCGTCCCCCCGACGCGAGAGGGTTTCAAACAGACCGCGATGGCGCTGAAGAAGGCATTTCCCGACCTGCGCTACACGATCGACGACGTAGTCGAGGGCGGTGACCGGATCGTGCATCGCCTGACCGCCAGCGGCACGATGAAGGGTGAGTTCGCTGGCATGCCGGCGACCGGGAAGCACGCTACCTGGACCGAGATCCACATCGGACGGGTCGCCAACGGGCGCCTGACCGAGCATTGGGGCGTGATCGACCAGTTGCCCATGCTCGTCCAGCTCGGCGTCATCGACTCTCCCGTGCGGGTCCCCGTCACGGCCTAGTCCTCGCGACGACATCGCATCGAAGCCCCGGCGGCCAACGCCGGGGCTTCGTGCTGCCATGTTCGGTGGGTACGGCGGCTTGGCGCACCGTCGGCATCCTCGAACCGGGGTTCGCGAGCTCTCCTACATCCGCCAGAGCTGAAAACGCTGCTGCAGCCGAACTGTTGCCGGGCTGCAGCCGGCGACCTCCAAGGTCTCGTCACCAAGCACCCACAAAGGGTGCGAGACGGAGGTCATGACAGACATGGCTAGTCAGGGACAGGCTGTCGCACGGCAGCAGAATCGATGGCCCGAGCGGTTCGTCATCGGATCGGCGATCGCGGCCATCATGATCACGCTCGGGTGGGGCGCCTTCACCGCCCTGTCCGCGCCGAGCACGGTGGCTCCGAGCAAGACCACCACCCAGATCGTCCAGGAGCCGGGCCTCCTCGAGCAGCGCGCCGGTGAGCGCGGCGGGGCTGTCGCGGAGCCGTTCACGCTGCCGAAGCTCCATCCCTACGTGAGCATCCGCCCCACCGTCCGCACGCCGGGCACGATGGAACTCCCCAACGGGACGTTCTGGTCTCCGCCCGCGAGCACCGATCCCACCGTCCGCGCGCCGGGCACGATGGAACTCCCGAACGGGACCTTCTGGTCTCCGGCCGTGAGCGTCCATCCGCGCGGCCATTCCCGCGGGCGCGATTGAGTCGCCTCCCACCGACCCGCGGAACGGCCGGCCTCTGAGGCCGGCCGTTCGATTCTGTGCAGGTCAGACCCGATCCACGAGGAATCGGTCGAGAGCCGGATGCTCGCAGCCGAGCGGTTCAAGCAGCGCTGCAGCGATCCTCCGCCAACGAAGTACGTTCGAACGGATCAGCCAGGCCGGATGTTGTGATTCCGATGGAACACGTTCTCGGGATCGACCCGGCGCTTCACCGCGACGAGCCGCTCCCAATTGGGCCCATACGCCCCGCGTATGGCGTCAGCGCCCTGATCGTCGCCCAGGTAGTTCAGCCAACGCCGCTCGACCAGATGCTTACTGAACGCCGCATGCGTCGCCCGGGTCCAGACCACGTTCTTCTCTGTGTCCGCTGGATCGAGCCAGACCGACGGGATCAGCAGGTTGAAGCCCTCCTCACGGTGCGGGACCGCGGTGTCGGTCGGGGGCACGCGCGTCACGGCGCCATGGAAGTGCTCGAACAGGATCGCGTTCATCGGTGACGGGGTCGACGCGAACTGCTCGACGGCGAGATCGATGAGCGCATCGCTGAGCCCGGCGGTAAAGCTCGACATCCAGTAGTTGAGTGCACCGACCGGAAATCCGTCGTCAAGGATGGTGTTCATGGTGGCATACGGCATCGGTCCGACGTCGACCACCAGCGGTGAGCCCCAGGTCTTGAAGCTGGCGAGATCCGCCTCGGCCTGATCCGGGTCCCCGGTGTGGCAGAGCACGAGCGCCGCGAGTTGTTGGCCCGATCCGTCCGGTGCGTGCACCAGTCCCGCAAAGACCTCCAGATCGTCGGAGACGTCTGCGACGGCATCGCGATAGAAGCGGAGCATCCTCGACGCGACGTCGATCGGATGCGCGATCAGCCCGCCTGTCACCATGGCGAGCGGGTGCAGACGGTAGGTGAAGGTCGTGGCGACGCCGAAGTTCCCGCCACCCCCGCGCAATGCCCAGAACAGATCGGGATCCGATTCCGCCGTGACTTCGGCAACCTCGCCGTCCGCGGTCACGAGCTCGATCGCGACCACGTTGTCCGCTGCCAACCCGAACTTCGGCATGAGCCAGCCGAGCCCGCCGCCCAGCGTGAACCCGGCGATCCCTGTCGTCGAGATGGCGCCACCCGTGACCGCCAGGTCGTGCTCGCCGGCGGCAGCATTGAGCTCCGCCCACGTCACGCCCCCCTCCGCCCATACCGTTCGGGATTCGGGGTCGACCCGGATGTCCTTCATCTCGGCCAGGTCGATCATGATGGCGTCGTCCGCGATCGCGAGGCCCGCCACGTTGTGACCGCCGCCTCGAACAGAGATCTCGTGACCACCAGCGCGAGCGAAGCCGACTGCCGCGGCTACGTCGGCCGCTGTCCGACAGCGCACGATCAGCGCCGGTCGGCGGTCGATCAGCCCATTGTGGACGCGCCGAGCATCGTCGTAGCCGTCATCGCCGGGCTGCAACAGATGTCCGGTCATCGACGCCGCCAGCGTGTCAAGGCCTGACCGATCGAGCGCTGGCGTCATACCCATCGTGATCCCTCCCGTGACCCCGTCAAACCGCCGCGGCGCGTTGGCCTTGGACGATACTGCGCCCGCGTCGCGGTTCTGCTGAGGGAAACCGGTTGAGCGCTGTAGGCTAGCTACCGTCAGGCAGGCTCCGCATCCTGCGCGCGTAGCGCGCACGGGACCGCCGGGGAGTGGCGTAGTTGGCAACGCACGTGCTTTGGGAGCACGAGATCGTGGGTTCGAGTCCCACCTCCCCGACCAGCCCTCGATGCTCGGGATCCCGGTAACGGTCAGCGGCGTAGGTCTCGCCACACGACGACGGCTGCGATCCAGCGAAGCGGTGCCATGACGAGCAGGTAGGGAAGCGCGAAGAGCCACCCGAGGGCGAAGCTCACCGGCGCCATCACGAGGGCAAGGACTACGCCACGAGGCCGGCCCCGCCAGAGCCATCGACCGATGAGGACATCGACGACCGAGACCGCGATAAGGAGCGTCGCGAGGGCCCAGCCGAGCGGCGTCAGTCGATCGGTCCCGATCTCAGGATACGGGCCGCCAAGCAGCCGCCAGCCGAAGGGCGTCATCGGCAGCTCGCCGTGCCCCCGGTGGTACACGAGGATGGCCAGTGTTGCGACGGCCCAGCCCACGCCCGGCACGGCATAGAGCAGCGCGAGGACCCCGATCGCCCTGGACCTGGTCATCGACCCATTCCTTAGAGGTACCGGGCGGTAGCCATCGTCAGCCCCGCGACCAGGATGAGTGGCAGATCCACGCGGCCGGCGAGCCGCATGAGTCGATCGGCGTGTCGCAGCCGCTCTTCCTGCGCCTGGGTCGGTGCGCCGCCGCTGGCCGCGAGCTCGTTGCGGACCGCAGACTGCTCCGCGATGCTCGGGGCCACGAGGATGAAGCCGAGCGCGAACGACGCGATCGCGGCCGCGCCCCCGATGGTGTACGCCACCCCGGTGGGCGAGCTGATCCAGGCCCACTGGAGGCCGCCCGAGTCCCGCCAGTAGAGCAACGCCCCGGCGAGGACGGTCAGGGCGGCCACGACCGGGAACACGATGCCCATCCGCCGACGTCGCATGAGGTGGTCCATGAACGGCTGGGCCGAGTCGCCGAGCGCGGTCGCCGTAGGGCTGAGGAAGAACCCGCCGATGATCGCCCCGCCAAACCAGAGCATGGCCGATCCGACGTGAACGATGCGCAGACCGAGCAGCCACCAATCCACCGTCGGCACCTCCGCGATCACGAAACTGATGTCAGTCGCTAGAGCATGACTCTAGTTCTTGAGTCTGATAATCTGACCGCCGACATGCCGCGTGTCAACCCGTCCGCGCCCGACGCCCCGCCGAGGCGCGCGCGTGCCCGCGCAACGGAATGGCGGATCGTGAAGGCCGCGTTCGGGCTGTTCTGCGAGCGCGGCTATAGCGGCACCACGATGGCGCACATCGCTGAGGCCGCCGGCGTGGCCGTGCAGACCGTCTATTTCACGTTCCACACCAAGGCTGCCGTGCTCAGCCGGGCCTACGACTACGCGGTCACCGGTGAGGGCGAGCCCACGGTTCCCTGGGAGCAGCCGTGGTACGGCGAGATGGTCGCGGCAGCGGACGTGGTCGAGTCGCTGGGCCACCTGGTGGCCGGGGTAGGCGAGATCACCCGGCGGCTTACGCCCCTGTACGTCGTGGCTTCAGGCGCCGCGGCGAGCGACCCGGAGGTCGCGGAGGTGGTCGATCGCCACGAGCGGTGGCGCGTCGAGGGGTATCGGGACATGGTCGAGGTGTTGCGGGCCAGATCGGCGCTGCGGCCCGGTCTGACACCGGAGCGGGCGAATCAGCTGTTGCTGCTCTACGTCGGCATGGACGTCTACCACGCCCTGGTGGAGGTAGCGGGCTGGTCCCACGACGAGTGGGCCGCTTGGACGAGGACGACGCTCGCCCACCAGTTGTTCGCGATCGAGTCCGACATCGGGTAGCACTCGGCTCGCGTCGCCGTATCGTTCGGTCGTGCTGTCCTTCGACCCGAGCGAGACCGACATCGAGGATCTCGTCTTCGACGCCCTCGAGCGCCTTCCGTCGCCCTTCCGCGAGCAGCTCGGCAGCGTCGCGATCGTGATCGAGGACGAGGCGACCCCAGAGCAGCTCGCCTCGGTCGGTGCCGGGGGCTTGTATGGGCTCTACCAGGGCGTCCCGCGGACCGCCTGGGGAGCGGATCAGGCCCAGATGCCGAGCAAGATCACGATCTTCCGCGGTCCGCTGGTCCGAGCCAACCGCACGCCAGAACGCCTCGCCGCAGCGGTCGCCGACACGGTCTACCACGAGATCGCGCATCACCTGGGGATCTCGGACGCGCGACTGCACGAGCTCGCGCATCGGCGCGACGGGGCCGGTTAGGCCGCAGGGATCACTCGACCGCGAAAAGCTCCATCGGCGTCTCGATGCCCTTGAGGGCGTGCGGCCCGCGCTCGATATAGCGCAGTCCCGTCCCCTCCGTGAGCGCGCGAGTGATGGGCGAGACCAGGATCTCGGATGGGCCGGCGGCCGCCATGATCCGCGCGAGAGCGTGGATGGCGATCCCGCGGACGCCGTCGGCGGTGGTCTCGATCTCGCCGGTATGCACGCCGATCCGGACCTGCAGCTCGAGCCGCTGTACCGAGTCCCGGATGGCGCGAGCGCACTCGACCGCCCCTGCGGCGCTTTCGAAGGCGAGGAAGAACCCGTCGCCCGTCGTGTCGATCTCGCGCCCGCGGAATCGATCGATCTCGCGTCGGACGATGCGGTTGTGATCAGCGAGTGTCTGGCGCCAGCGAGCATCCCCGAGGCGTGCCGCGGTCGGTGTCGAGTCCACGATGTCCGACATCAGCATCGTCACGACCTGCCGCGCCAGGGACGCCGGCAGGCCGAATTGCGCGCTGTTGCCGGACAGGTCGATGAGATCGGTCGGCTCGTCGCCGACCACCCACGCGTCGTGGCGTGGTGGGATGTCGAAGATGTCACCGGTGACGAACTCGTCGACCTCGTCCGAGTCGGCGAGGCGCACCGCGAGGCGGCCGCTGATGATGAGCTGCAGATGGTGTACCTCACACCAGTCCGTGCCGACGATCGGCTTGACATCCTCGGACCAACGCCAGCCCGGCTCGAGGATCGCGCGGCCGATCGCCAATCCGCCGACCTGCGCAGCGGCGCCCACGCCACGAGCGAGCGGACGCTGATTGGCGGGATCGAGCAGGCTGGCGTGTTCGAGTCTGGTCATGCGAGTGGGTTCACAGTAGCGCGGTCGCGATGGCGACGAGCGCGAACGCTCCGATGAGCAGCCCCGAGGCCATGTTGATCCGGCGCATGCCGTTCGTCGTCAGACGCGACCGGAACGCCGCGAGCACCGTGGTGAGGACGACCCACCACAGCGACGAGCCGGCGAAGACGCCGAGGGTCAGCACCGTCGCGCCGGCCGGATCGCCGCCGGTGACGCCCAGCCCGACGAAGAGGGCGGCGAACGAGAGGATCGTCATCGGGTTGGTCAGCGTCAGGCCCAGCATGCTCAGGTAGGCGCCGGGCAGCCCGCGGCGGCGCTCGGTCTCGGCAGCCGCTTCGCCGGGGACCGACGTGAACGTCTTGTACGCCAGCCACAGCAGGAATGTCCCGCCGACGATGCCGAGTGCCCGTCGCCAGTCGACGAGCAGCTCGGTCACCGCGGTGAGACCGAACGCGGCGATCGCCCCGTAGGTGCCGTCCGCCGTCGCGACACCCATGCCCGAGACCAGCCCGACGACCCGCCCCTCGGCAAGCGTGCGCCGGATGACGAGAAGGCTGATCGGCCCGACGGCCGCTGCGATCGTGAAACCGAGGACGAGGCCCCGGAGAAACAGTCCCGTATCCATCGATCCTTCCCTCTACACATAGGAAAACGCCCTCGGCGTCGTGCCGAGGGCGCTCCTCTCAGATCCGTGGCTGGCGCCCTCGCGGGCGCGTGGCATCAGGTCGAGCGGGCCCTCGCGGGCTGCTGCTGCGACCGGGTCGCCGTGCTGCGAACGACGTGATGCATCGCGCGGAGGGTGGGGGATGTGACGACCCGTGTCAACACGAGCCGGGCTTGGTGGCGTGGGTATCATCGCCTCATGGATTCCCCCCGCCGAGGCGTGCGCCGTGGCCACCGCTCCACCTCGAGCGCGACCGATGATGCCGGCCGGCGCGGGGTCGGGGAGGTCGACCACGATCGATTCCCGGACCGCGCGACGCGCCTTGCCATCGATGGCGGTCGCGCGTCGCGGAAGTTCCGCGACATGCTCGGGGACCACGGTCCGATCCTCGCCGACGGCGCGATGGGCACGATGTTGTTCGCCAACGGCCTCCAGTTCGGCGATCCGCCCGAGGTCTGGAATCTGGCCCACCCCGACATCGTCCGGCGCATCCAGCGCGGTTACCTCGAGGCCGGCTCGCGGATCCTGCTGACCAACACGTTCGGCGCCAACCGGCTTCGGCTCGGGCTGCATGGCCTCAGCGAACGGGTCGATGAGCTGAACCGCACGGCCGCGATCCTCGCACGGGCGGAGGTCAACGCCGCCGGCGGGACGGCCCTCGTCGCCGGCGACATCGGGCCCAGCGGAGAGATCGTCCAGCCGCTCGGTACGCTCGACTACGAGATCGCGGTCGACGTCTTCCGGGAGCAAGCCGCGTCGCTCGCGGCCGGTGGCGTCGATCTCATCTGGATCGAGACGATGTCCGACCTCAACGAGATGAAGGCAGCGATCGAGGGCGTCCGGCGGGTCGCGCCCGGCATCGCCCTCGTGACGACGATGACGTTCGACACCCGCGGTCACACGATGATGGGCGTCTCCCCGGAACAGGCCGTCGAGGCGATGGTGGCGTGGGGCGCCGACGCGGTCGGCGGGAACTGCGGCAACGGGCCGGACGAGCTGGTGCCGGTGATCGAGCGGATGCGCGCCGTCGACCCGGACGCGGTCCTGGTCGCGAAGTCGAACGCCGGGATGCCCGAGCTCGTCGACATGCGCGCCGTGTACCGGGCCGACCCGCCATCGATGGCCGCGTACGGCGTGCAGCTCCACGAGGCCGGCGCCCGGATCGTGGGTGCCTGCTGTGGCAGCTCGCCCGACCACCTCCGTGCGATGCACGCAGCGCTCGCTCCCGCCGCCTCGTAGACTCGCCGTCCATCGTGCCGCGCCCGCTCAGGATCGGCGTCCAGCTGCCCGAGGTCGAGCGCGAGACGCGCTGGTCCGAGCTGCTCGATATGACCCGCGCCATCGAGGACCTCGGCTACGACTCGGTCTGGCTTGGCGAGCACCTCCTGTACCGCTGGCCCGATCGGGCCCCGCGTGGGCCGTGGGAAGCCTGGTCGATGCTCGCGGCGATCGCGGCGAGCACGAGCCGGATCGAGTTCGGACCGCTCGTCGCGTGCACGGCCTTCCACAACCCGGCGCTCCTCGCCAAACAGGCCGCGACCATCGACGAGATCAGCGGCGGCCGGCTCATCCTTGGGCTCGGTGCCGGGTGGAACGAAACGGAGTTCCGCGCCTTCGGGATCCCGTTCGACCACCGTGTCGACCGGTTCGAGGAGGCGTTCACGATCATCCGCACGCTCCTCCAGGAGGGCGCGATCGACTTCGACGGCCGCTTCTACCAGGCGCGCCACTGCGAGCTCATCCCGCGCGGCCCACGGCCGAACGGCCCGCCGCTGATGATCGGCTCGAACGGGCCGCGGATGCTGCGCATCGCCGTCCCGCACGCGCAGGCCTGGAACACCTGGTTCGCCGATATCGACAACGCCCCGGAGGGCCTCGCACCGCTCCGTGACGCCGTCGACGCGGCGTGTCGCGATACCGGCACCGATCCGGGCACGATCGAGCGGACCGCGGCCGTGCACGTACGCTTCCCCGACGGCGTCGGTCGCATCCAGGGCAGCTATGCAAGCGCGCCGCCACCACCGCTCGAGGGTCCGCCCGAGCAGATGGCCGAGCGGATGCGCGCGTACGCGCGCGAGGGTGTCGGGCACGTCCAGCTCGTCATCGACCCGATCACGCGCGGCTCGATCGAGGCCTTCGCCCCGGTCCTGCGTCTGCTGGATGGCTAGTCGGCGAGTACGAAAGTAGGGTCGACGGACCCCCGCACCCTCACGAGAATCACGCGGCCATGGCATATCCCCGTCTGCGGACGGTGCGGTCCGTCACCGCGATCCTGGCTGCGGCGGCCTTCGCGGCCGCGTGCAGCAGCGCGGCGCCGAGCACCTCGCCGACCGTCGCCCCGACCCCACTCGTGACGCCGAACCCGCATCTGCCGAGCCCCGCGACAGCGAGGCAGGTCTTCGCGGGGTTCGACAAGGCCGGGCTGCCCATCACGGCGAACACCGCGACGCTGGGGCCCGACGGCGGCGACATCGTCACCAAGATCTACGCGACCTATCTCGGCTGGCCGCTCGACGTGACCGAGTTCCGATCCGCGACCGCCCTCAGCAAGGCCGTCGCGTGGGCGGACGGCGAGGAACCCGGCAACGGCGAACCGCCGATCGCGCTCGCCGGCGTCAACATCCTGATCACCTGGGGCCCTGCCCGTTCTGGGCACACGCCGGCGAAGCTGAGTGCCCGGCAGACCGACGCCCTGTCCAGCCTCGTGTCGGCAGCCGACGTCCTGCTGTCACCGCTGCGGACCCGGACCAGCGTGCCGGTCAAGGTCGCGGCGATCGCATCACCGAGCGCCGCGGCGTCCCCGAGTCCCGCGACGTCGCCCAAGCCTGCGACGTCACCCAAACCGGCGAAGTCGCCCAAGCCTACGAAGGCACCGGCGAACTGACCCACCCGCCGGGAAGGGTGGGTCGAGTGCGACCACGAGGTCGTACCCTGTCGGCATGACCGACGTCGCGCGGCCGCGACCCCGATCGCTGTCCAGCCGAGCCGAGGACGTCTCCGACCTGGACAAGCGGATCATCGAACACCTGCAGGCCGACGGGCGGCGCCCGTTCACGCAGATCGCCGCTGAGCTGGGGGTCAGTGAAGCGGCGGTGCGCGCCCGGACGAACCGGCTGATCGAGCGCGGCATCCTGCAGGTCGTCGGCGTGACCGACCCGCTCAAGCTCGGGTTCCAGCAGATGGCGATGATCGGCATCCGCTGCGAGAGCGATCGGCTGGTCGCCGTGGCCGAGGCGGTCGCCGAGATGCCCGAGGTCGACTACGTCGTCATCACCGCGGGCACATACGACCTGCTCATCGAGACCGTCTGCGAGGACAACGAGGCGCTGCTGCGCTTCCTGACCGAGCGTCTGCGGCCGATCGACGGCGTCCGCGAGACCGAGACGTTCGTGTACCTGCGGATGGTCAAGCAGACGTACCAGTGGGGGACGCGCTAGCGCCGTCGCGCAAGCGCCGTGCGTCAGAGCGCGGTGTGGCATGCGCGCACCGCCGCGTCGCGCAGGATCCGGTCGCTCCGGGCCGTCGAACGAGAGGCCCGGTCTAAGATGGCCGTGTGTCGCTGGAGCCCATCCTCGTCCTGATCGTGCTCGCGGTGGTCGCGAATCTCGTGATCATGGCGCTCCTCGTGGCCTCCCCGGCCATCGGGCGCATGCGGAACGGGTCCATCACGACGGAGGACCGCGGCAACGGCCGATCCGAGCGTGCCATGGCCGCCGCCGCGGTGGTCGGACACGGCGACGACAGCCCCGCTCCGGACGAGGAAGCCACGATCCGGACGTACGACCGCGTCGTTCGCATCGCGTCGTGGGTGTTCCTCCTCGCGGTGACGACGATCGTCGGTGTCACCGGCCTGTGGCCGCAGAGCCAGACTGCGATCTTCCTGTTGCTGGCCCTGGGCGGTGTGTTCGTCCTGGTCATCCACGACCTGCTGCCGGCCAACGCGCTCGGGCCCGCGAAGTTCGTCCTGGAGGGCTCGGTCGCGATCACCGTCTCGACGGTCCTCGTCGCCCTGACCGGCGGCGCGGCCAGTCCGTTCTTCTTCGTCTACCCGCTCATCGTCGGCGGCGCGGCGCTCGTCGTATCGCCACCGATCACGCTCGGCCTCGCCGCCATCGCGGCGATCGGCTACCTGCTCGCCGTCGTGCTCGGTTCGGCCCCGGAGGTCCTCGCGAACCCGGTCACCGTCGCGACGGTCGGCATCAACCTGACTGCCATGGTGCTCCTGGCTTACGTCGCGATGGTCATCGCCCGAGAGCAGCGCCATACCCGCGACGCCGCGATCCGTCTCTCGACGATCGACCCACTCACCTCGTTGTTCAACCGCGGCTTCTTCTTCGCGGCGCTCGAGCGCGAGATCGCCCGGAGCGCGCGGTCCGGGCGCGGGTTCTGCCTGCTCATGATGGACCTCGACGAGCTCAAGTCGATCAACGACCGGCTCGGCCACTTCCATGGTGATCGCGTGCTTGCCGCGGTCGGCCTGGTCGTGAACGAGGGCGTCCGCCGGATCGACACCGCGGCGCGCTACGGCGGCGACGAGTTCGTCGTGTTGCTGCCGGAGACCGATCCGACCGGAGCGTTCGTGCTGGCCGAGAAGATCCGGATCGGCGTCAACGAGCTCGACCTCGGCTTGCCCGACGATGCGATCCGGCCCTCACTCTCGGTCGGTGTCGTGTCCTATCCGGACGACGGGGGGACGGCGGACGAGCTGATGATCAGCGCCGACCGGGCGATGTACACGAGCAAGCGGGCCGGCAAGAACCGGGTCACCGGTGTGAACGTGCCCGACGCGTCCGGGGCGGCTTCGAAGGCGTAGCCCGCTTCGCGGCCGGAGCTCGCTTCGGCGAGGGCGAGGGCGAGGGCGCGGGCGGCGGGGCGGCAGGTGTGGGCGTCGCGTCGCGGGGCGCCTCGGCAGGCCGCCGACGCGCGAGCCGCTCCCAGCGCCACGCCATGGCGATCGTCGCCGGATGATCGGGAGCCGCCATCGGCGGATCGACCCCGACGGCAGCCGCGAGGTTGAACGCGTCGGGCGGCCCCGTCTGCGGCTCCACGCAGATCGCGTCGTCGCGCTCGTCGAAGACGACCCAGAACGGCGCCGTCGAGCGGATGTCGAGCTGGAGGATCCCCGGCCATGTCAGTCGAGGCGGGATCAGGAGGTCGGTGAAGGCGTCGTCCCACGGGCGCGGCGTCGGCGCGATCGTCGCGCCGGTCGGCAAACCGGCAGCGTCGCGGGCGTACATCCAGTGGGCCTCGAAGTCGAGCTGGGCCGCGACACCATCGATCTCGCGGCGGAACCACGGGTGCCAGCCGAGGACGACCGGCATCGGGTCGACCGCCTCGACCGTGAGGGTCGCTTCGAGCCCACCCGGGACCAGCCCGATCGTCTGCGTGACCCGGCCGCGGAAGGGCCAGTCGGACCCGAGGTCGGCCTCGAGTTCGAGGCGATCGTCGGTTCGGTAGGTCGACGTGCCACGCTCGGTCGAGGACCGTGCCATGGATCGCGTTGGGCGGCATCGTCAGCGGAAGCTGATAGCGTTCGACGACGGAACCGGAACCGGCCGCCGCGGATCCGCCCGGCGAACGGCGCCATCGGATAGCAGCCCCACCAGAACGGCCCGTCACCGTCGGTCACGAGGATCTCGGTCCCATCCACGACCAGCGACGCGATCCGCCCACCGGCGATCGGATCGACCGACAGCGTCGCCCCCTCTCGCGTCAGGACGACCGGACCCGCTTCCCCCGTCGCGCCGTCGGTCACCCGACCGTCATCGCCAGACCCGGCCGCAGCAGGTATGGCGGCAGGTAGGCCGGGATGTTCGAGAACGGTAGGACGTCGGGGTGCAGGTCGATGCCGAGCTGGTCGGCCATGAACGCCCGCCGCGCCACGATGCGCGACCACGCATCGGGATAGGCGCTCGCGAGGGCGTCACGCAGCGGCGCATCGGCGAGCGCGATGCCGTCCTCGATGTTCGTCGTGAAGTACGGCGTCCCGGTCGCCGGGATGATGTCGACCTGGAAAGCCATCCCCGAGCGCAACTCGATCGTCGAGCCCGGTCGGATCGGCGAGTTCACCCACTCGTCGAGGCTGATCTGGTGCCCGGGGTTGAGGAAGATGCCGAAGAACGGATCGGCGAGCCGCCGCGCGATGATGTCGTGGAGCGTGCCTCCGGTCTGGCCGATGCGCAGCGCGGCGTACCACTCCGCGACCGCGGCGAAATATGGGCCGACGAGGCGGTCGACGTAATCGCGGATCCCGTCGCGCAGCCCGTCGGTATCCTCGACCACGAACCCCGCCCGACAGTTCAGTGCGCCCCAGATGCCGAAGGCGACCGTGAACGGGTCGCCGCGCTCGATCGGTCGGTCGCCGGGGCTGAGCAGGCCGAAGGCCGCTCGTGGTCCGGCAGTCAGCATGAGGTGGCACGACAGCGGTGTGCCGTCCCAACCGAGGAGCGCCACGGCCTCGCGCTCGCGCAGGCCCGCGCGCAGGCCGCGGATCAGCGACAGGACACCGCTGGATGTCGTGCAGGCGGCGGCTTCCATCGCAGCAAGCTGCTCGACGTCGTTGATCACCCGAAGGCCGTCGGCCGCGTCGATCAGCAGGTCGTTGGCGTTCTCGACGACACCATGCACAGCGACCAGCCGACGCAGCTCGTCGGCGAGGAACGACGGGACGTCGAGCATCGAGCGCTGCGCGTAAGGCTTCCAGCCGATGACACCCACCCGCGTCGCATCCGTTATCCCCTCGTCGCCGAGGATCTCGGCCAGCGGTCGGGACCGATCGCGTGGCTGGCTCGGCAGGCTGAGATCCTGGAATCGATGACGCCGCATCGGCAGGGGCGCGGCCCCCGCGGTCGCGTAGCACTCGTTCCCGACCAGGATGGCCGGTTCGCCGCTCGGCCCGACGATGAGGATCGCCTCCTCGAACCGCGGGTCGAACCCCGTCAGCCAGGCCAGGTTGGCGCTGTGCTCGCGGTCGGCGTAGACGACGACCCGGTCGTATCGCGCTTGATCCATACGCTCGCGGAGCCGCTCGAGGCGGGTGGCATACAGCGCCGGCGGGATCACGGGCGTGACGTCCGGGCGCCCGAAGTCGGGCAGCTCGACGTCGGCGAGCCGGGCCTGACGGGTGGCAGCCATGTGGCCTACGGTGCCACGACCGGCCGCTGGGGTTCGACGGCGCTGGCACCCCGGCGGACCGTGACGACGGCGTCTGCATCTGCCGGCATCCACGGTCCGACCTCTCCGTCGGGCCAGGTCACCTGCACGTCGGCCTTCATGGCGCTGCCCAGGCCGAAATGCACTGGCACGAGCTGCCCGCTGACATGTCCGCCACCGACCGTCAGCTCGCGCTGGCGATGGAGGTCGCCAGCCCGGACGGCGATCCACCCGCCGATCGCGTCGTGGTTCGGCGCATCCTGGTCGAGCGTCACGCCGAGCCAGTGCCCCATCGGCGTCGAGGTCTCGCCGGCGCCCGCTCCGAGGTTGCGCCACAGCCGCACGTTGGCCCGGCGCACGACCTGCACGATGTCCGGCAACCCGTCGTCGTTGAGGTCTGCCACCGCCGCGCCACGGGCCTTCTCGAAGTCGACGATCCCGGCCGCCTCGCCCTCCTCCACGAACGTCCCGTCGGCCTGGCCGATGAGGAGGTTGCTCGGGTCCTTGATGGCGTTGTCGAGCTGCTGCTCGACGTTGCCTTTCGTGACGTACAGATCGGGATAGCCGTCGTCGTTGACGTCCTCGAACGCCGGATGCCACGCCGTCGAGGCGAGCGACACGTCGCCCGTATATGGGCGATGGGCGGTCACGCCGAGCGCAAGTGCGATGTCCTTGTAGTCCGGTGTGGCTGGCCCGTTGGCGAGCGTCTGGAGCTTGTTGTCGCCCTGGCTGGTCAGGTAGTACTCGGGGTAGCCGTCGCCGGTCAGATCTTCGTCGGCGATGCCCATGCCCCAGATGCGCAACGGCTGCCAGCCCTCCTGCTCCGTGTACAACCGAGGCGCGACGCCTGGTTCGATCCGCCAGAGCTGCTCCTGGCCGTCCTCGCGGTAATAGTGCCGGTCGTTCGAGACCCGCAGGTCGCGTCTGCCGGACCGGTCCCAGTCACTGAAGAGCATCGAGAGCGTGCAGAAGCTCGGTGACAGGGGGATCGGCGCCGCGTACGACGCTCCGTCGGTCGACGGTCGCAGGAGCCGATCGTCCGAGCAGCGACCCGTCCATTCACCCTGCGCGTCGAGCTCCTGGTAGTCCCCGAACGCGAGGGTCGGAAGGGCGGCCGCGGGCGTTTCCCACGTCGCGCTGAAGGCGGTGGTCCAGCCGGCGTCGCCGGTGAACCCGAACGCTCCGTCGGCAGGCGCGAACCGGCAATCGCCGAGACCCTTGAGCAGGACTTCCTCGCCAAGACGCAGCACGACGATGTCGGTATGGCGGTCGCCGTCGACGTCAACGGGATAGGCGCCCGTGACGCCGTCCAGCGCGACCGCTGGCTCGGTGATGTCCTTGAACCGGAGCGCGCCACCGGGTGCGCTCCGATTGCGATACAACGCCGCTGGTGCGGCTCCGCCCGCCAGGTACAGGTCCGGGAGGCCGTCATCGTCACAATCGAAGGTGGCGACGCCTCCACCCACGAAATACCCGTCATCCCCGGCGAAGGTGTGACCCACGCCGGCGGCCTGGGCCTCCTCGACGAAGCGGGGTGAGGGCAACGCGCCACTCCCACTGCGGCCGATCGTCCCCGACGCCGCGAGCCACCAGACGGCACCGACCGCGAGGATGAGGACGACGAGGAGCGCGACCGCCACGCTCGTCCGGCGAGCGATCCGTGGGGCAACCAACGATGGTTTCCCGGTCAGCTGCCGTCCTCCGAGGGCAGCACAGCCACGTTCAGCCAGCGGTCACCCAGAGCGCGGCGCATCACGAACGTCGCGGCGAATGGAGCGTCATGGCTCTCGAGCAAGGTGCCGCCCGCGTCGTAGGTCTCCTCGGTCACCGTCCCCCTCGCCGCAAGGCCGAGACTCAAGCCGGTCTGGACCCCGAATGGCTCGATCAACGACATGTCGAGCGAATCGAACCGATAACGCGGGATGACGATCCGACCGCCCGAGCTCGCCTCCTGGAGGCGCGCCTGCATCTCCTTCAGGCGGTCGCCATGGTCGACGACCGGGAGGATCGACGCGTCCCCCCGCAGCATCGCCTGGTTCTCGAGCTCCAGATTCTCGGCCAGCGTCAGGACGATGTCGCGTGCCCCTTGTCCTTCGATCTCGTGGTCCCAGTCGGTGACGTCGGTGGCGACGTTGATGGCGGGGAACGTCGCCGGGTCGACCGGGTGTGGCACCCGGTCGAGCACCGCCGCCGTATCCGGTGGCGCTGGCGAGCGGGCGGGCGTGCCGGCCAGGACGATGCCGGTGCCGACCAGGAACACGGCACCGACAGCGAGGGCGACCCGGCCGAACGCACGAGCCGTCCGGCGCGATCCCTCGCCGAACGCCGCACGTGACGCGAAACCCCGGATCTGGTCGGTGGCCGAACCAGGCGTCGGGACGAGCCGGTCGATCAGCGGTCGCGCGGCACACATCGCCACAAGACCGGTGAGCAGCGCGACCTTCGTGCCGAACTCATCGGTTTGGGGCGCCATCAGCAGCGTGCTTGCGATCGCGACGAGGACACCGAAGACGACCCGGCCGACCTGACCCGTAGGCGTCGTCTTGGGGTCCGTGATCATGAAGAACAGGAAGATCAAGACCTCCGGCGAGATGACGATCACCCGCCAGTAGTCGATGCCGCAGACCGGCGCGAACGCCCAGTTGGCGGTCATGCAGTGGCCCGACCCGGCGAGCACGCCGAGGCTCGACGAGCAGCGTCAGCCAGAACGCCGCCGCCAGCCCGAGCAGGCGCAACCGCCGGGTGATCAGCAGTCCGCCGCCGACGATCACGGCATAGGCGATGACGAGCCAGATGCTCAGCGGCCCCCACCAGAAGTCGAGCGGCTCGACGAGGCTGCTGCCGAGGACGACGAACGCCACGACGAGACCGATGTTCGACGGATTGAAGACGTGATTCCCGCGATAGCGGATGACGTACTTGGTCAGCAGGGAGAACACCGCGACGCCTGCGAACACGTACCAGAAGTCGGTGTTCCAGGGCTGGTCGGGCGGGGTGCCGACCACGCGCAGGATCAGCGCGACGCCGCTGCCGGTGAGCATGGCGCTCGCCGGCCACACGAACGCGCGGGCCTGGCGGAAGGTGAGGGCGACCTCGAGGATCGCGCTCGCGAGGATCGCCGCCAGGATCTGCGGGACGCTCACGGAGAAGTGCAACCCGACCTGGCCGAGGACGTGGATCGTGATGATCACCGCAGCCACGTGCAGGCGCGGATCGCGGACGTTCGGCAGGACGAGCGGGTAGCTCGTGCCCCCGACGGCGATGGTGCGGCTGGTCATCGGGATGGAACGGCTGGCATGTGTCGGCGATCCCTCATGGCGGGCTTCGCCCCGCGCAGCGCGGGCATGGTAGCCCGCTTGCGCCGGTTGGATACCCTACGGCCCATGTCGCTTCCTACTGAACCCATCGGCAGCATCCCCAGACCCCAGGTGCTGCAGGAGGGCATGCAGGCAACCGCGGACGGTCGCCTCGCTCAGGACGAGCTGGACGCGCTGTTCGATGACGCGGTGCGTGACACGCTTCGGCGCTTCGAAGCGACCGGTTCTCCCGTCATCACCGACGGGGAGCAGCGGAAGCCGAGCTTCGCGACCTATCCGGTGGCCGGCCTGCCGCTGGCGCCCGGCGGTGTGACCATCCCGTTCGAGGACGGGCACACGCGACAGCTCCCGGTCCTCACGACGGCCCCGTTCCGCTACGCCACGAAGGCGTACACCTACCTGGATGGCGCGCGCGGCATGACGGACGTGCCGCTCAAGCAGGCGGTCATCTCGGCTTCGGCGATCAGCCTGATGTACCCGGGCGACGGGATCGACGGCTATCCGCGCGAAGCGTTCATCGATGACCTGGTGGATGAGGCGGCCGACGAGCTGCGCGGGATCCTCGAGCGCGGAGCGAGCGCCCAGATCGACTTCACCGAAGCGCGGCTCTCGCTGAAGCTCGACCCGTCGGGCGGGTTGTTGTCGGCGTTCGTCGACCTGAACAACCGCGTCCTCGGCGAACTCACGCCCGACGAACGTGCGCGCGTCGGGGTCCACACCTGCCCCGGTGGTGACAGGGATTCGACCCACAGCGCCGATATCGACTACGCGGACCTGCTGCCCACGCTGTTCCTGATGGACGTCCACGACTTCTTCATCCAGCTGGCCGGCGAGGCCGAGCGCGAACGGGTGCTGCGCATCATCGGCGAGCATGCGACCGGTGACCGACGGGTCTTCGTCGGGGTCGTGGACCCGATCGACCCGCGCATCGAGACCGCGGACGAGGTCGCGGAGCGCGTCCTGGAGGCCGCCCGTTTCATCGATCCTGATCACCTGGGGACGACCGATGACTGCGGGTTCTCACCGTTCGGTGACGACACGTCGACGTCGCGCGACATCGCGTTCGCGAAGATCAAGGCCCGGGTCGAAGGCACCGCGATCGCGTCAGAGCGACTCGGCGTCTAGGCCCTGACGATCGGCGCGGCAACCGAGTCACGCTCGGCGGTCGCGAAGATCTCCTCGATGACGCGCAGGTTGGCGACCGCATCCTCGGGCGGGACCGGCGTGGGGCCGCCATCGAGCACGGCGGATGCGAACCGCTCGACCTCCGCCGTGTAGGGGTCGGTGGTCGGGAACTCGAGGACCGTCGTGTGGGGTGCGACCGGAGGATCGCCACCGGCCGTCAGCCTGATCCGAGTCGGGCGGTCCGGCGGGATGTTGAACGGGATCTCGATCGAGATGCGACCGGTCGTCCCGTAGATGTCGACGCGCTGGTCCGACTCGCTACGGATCGCGCAGGTGAAGCTCGCGACGCCGCCCTCGAAATCGAGGATCGCGCTGACCAGCACGTCGACGCCGGTCGCGGCGTCTCGCCGGAGCGATGCTTGGATACGCGAGGGCTCCCCGCCGAAGACCATCCGCGACAGGTTGATCGTGTAGCAACCGATGTCGAACAGCGCCCCACCGCCGTACTCGAGGATGTTCCGGATGTTGGTGACGTCGTCGTTGAAGTACGAGAACCAGCTCTGGACCGCCGTCACGGTCCCGATGCGTCCGCTCTCCACGAGGTCCATCGCCGCGACCCAGGAAGGGTGGTGGCGGTACATGAACGCCTCCATCAGGTGGAGGCCGGTCTCGTGTGCGACATCGACCATCCGTCGGGCGTCGTCGGCGGTCATGGCGAGCGGCTTCTCGCACAGGACGTGCTTGCCGGCGCGGAGTGCGGCGATCGTCCAGTCCACGTGCAGGTGATTCGGCAGCGGGATGTAGACCGCATCGACGCCCGGATCGGCGAGCAACGCTTCGTACGATGCATGGGCGGTCGGGATGCCGAGCCGGTCCGCGACGGCACGTGCCTGCTCACCGTCACGCGACGCGATCGCGACCACCTCGCTGCGCGCCGCCTTGCGCATCCCGGGGATCACCTTCCGAACGCCGATGTCCGCCGTCGACAGGATCCCCCAGCGCAGCGTGCCCGACATCAGCGACTCCTCATGACATCCGTATTGACATGGCCGCGTGCTTGTACGAGTCTCGCACAGCACATTTGAGAAAGAGGAACACAAACCCGTGTTCATCGGTCGCGACGAGCTCGGACACCGCAGCGAGACCGTCCGGCGCGCCAACCTGAGCGCCATCGTCCGCGAGCTTCATGCCAGCGGACCGTTGTCGCGCTCGGACCTCGTCGCCCGGACCGGTCTTACCCGCAGCGCCATCCGCGGCCTCATCGGCGAGCTCGTGGCTGGGAACCTCGTCTTCGAGGGCCCGGCGGCCCTGGACGGGACGCCCGGCCGCCCCTCGCCTCTGGTCCGAGCTGATCCTGATGGCGCGGTCGTCCTCGCGCTCGAGATCGCGGTCGATTCGCTGGCGGCGGCGACGGTGGGCCTGGGCGGAGAGGTCTTCGACCACATTAGGGTGGACCTGCCTACGCGTCGATCGAGCGTCGCGGACATCGTGGATGTCCTCGTCGAGCTCGCGACGGATCTGCGCGGCCGGCTGCCGTCAGAGGACAGCATCGTCGGCGTGGGCGTCGCCGTCGTCGGCGTCGTCCGCAGGAGCGACGGCATGGTCTCGGTCGCCCCGAACCTGGGCTGGCGTGACGAACCGCTGGGCGCGGTGCTCACCGAGGCCCTCGGCATGAAGGTCCCGATCGCCTTCGCCAACGAATCGGATCTCGCGGTCCTCGCGGAGCACCGCCGCGGGGCGGCGCGCGACATCGATGATGTCCTGCTCGTCTGGGGCTCGATCGGCGTCGGCGGTGGCCTGATCGTCGACGGACGCCCCTCATCGGCGCTGCCGGATATGGCGGCGAGGTCGGCCACATCCCGGTCAACCCTGACGGCCTCCCGTGTCGCTGCGGCTCGATCGGCTGCTGGGAGACCGAGGTCGGGACGATGGCGCTGCTGCGGCGCGCCGGCCGCTCGCCCCAGGCCGGTCGCGAGGCCTTCGAGGCGCTGCTCGCAGAGGCCGAAGCCGGCGTCCCGGCAGCTTTGGACGCCTTCAACGATACTGCGCGCTGGCTGGGCATCGGCCTGGCCGGGATCGTCAACGTGCTCAACCCGAGCCTCGTACTGCTCGGCGGTCGGTTGACCGCCAGCTATCCATACGTGCGGTCCACCCTGGAGGCCGAACTCGATCGGCGCGTCTTGCGCGCGTCACGGCGGCTCGTCCGGGTCGTGCCGACTTCACTGGGAGACGACGCTCCGCTGTTGGGAGCAGCTGAGCTTGCGTTCGGACCATTGCTCGCCGATCCAGCGGCATGGCTGCGTCCCCGCCGGACCATGCCCGCGCTGGCAAGCGCTTGACGGACGACCGAAAGGAGGATCCGCGACACCGCGGGGTCAACGGAGTAGCCTTGCGCGACGTCGGGTCGACGAGGGGACTACGGCACTGGAGGAGAGTCAAGAATGTCAAAGCGACGAATGGTCGCGCTCTCGCTGAGCAGCGTCCTCGCGCTTGCCGCCTGCACCAGCAGCGGCGGCGGGGCAGCGACATCAGCGCCGTCCGCCGCTGCCAGCGAAAGCGCGGCAGCGAGTGGGTCGGCGTCAGCATCGGCGTCGGCCGGTGGCGCGACCGATTGCACGGTCGCGGTGTCCTGGAACAACTACCAGCAGCCGCGCTGGGCGAAGAACGACCAGCCGAACATCAAGAAGACCGTTGAGGACGGCGGCGGCAAGTACATCGATGCCGACGCAAACCTCAGCAACGAGCAGCAGCTGACCGACATCAACAACCTGATCGGTCAGGGCGCCAAGGTCCTCATCCTGCTGGGTCAGGACACGAAGGCGGTGTTGCCCGGTGTCCAGGCAGCCAAGGATGCGGGCGTCAAGGTGATCGCCTATGACCGCCTTATCGAGGACCCGGACATCTTCTACATCACGTTCGACAACGTCGCCGTCGGCAAGGCCGAGGCCGATGCGGTCCTCAAGAAGGTCCCCGAGGGCAACTACGTCCTCATCAAGGGTGATCCCGGCGACCCGAACGCGTCGACATTCCTGCCGCAGGGCTGGGATGACGCCGGCCTCAAGCCCGCGGTCGACGCGAAGAAGATCAAGGTCCTGAACATGGGCGGCAGCGAATGGCCGAAGGACGCCGGTACATACACCGACGCCTGGAAGACCAACAAGGCCCAAGACAACATGGAAGCGATCATCGACAAGGCGGTCGCTGACGGCAACAAGATCGACGCGATCCTGGCCGAGAACGACAGCACGGCGCTTGGTGTCGCCGGCGCCCTGACCTCGAAGAGCTACGGCTATCCGCCGCTCAGCGGTCAGGACGGCGACGAGGCCAACCTGCAGAACGTCGCGGCTGGCATCCAGTACGTCGACATCTGGAAGAACGCCAACGAGCTCGGCAAGGTGGCCGGTGCCGCCGCGCTCGAGCTGTGCAAGGGCACTGAGCCGGGCAGCATGTCACTGCCGAGCGGCTTGGTCGACCCGAGCGTCGCTCCGACGAGCCCAACCCCGCAGGATTTCACGACCCCCGGTGGCAACACCGTCAAGTCGTACATCCTGCAGCCGACGCCGATCACCCAGGAAAACCTGAACCTGGTCGTCGACGGCGGGTGGATCACCAAGGACAAGCTCTGCGAGAAGGCGGCCTCGGGCCCCGCACCCGCTTCGCTCTGCTCGTGACGGTCGCCTGACCGATACGAAGCGCTCCTAGTCCTGCGCCCCCGGGTCAACCCGGGGGCGCAGTCGCTATCATCCGGCCAGGAGGGCTGCCGTGACGAACGCTGTCGACGCCACCCCCGCGGTACCCGGCCAGGCACAGCCGCCGGCCAGGTCGTCGGTGTCCGGCCTCCTCGCCCAGACCGAGATCGATCTCCGCCTGTTCGGAATGCTCGTCGCGTTCATCGCGCTTCTCGTGGCCTTCAATGTCATCAGCGGCGGCAAGTTCTTCTCACCGAACAACATGGTCACGCTCGCGGTCCAGGCGTCCGGGATCGCGATCATCGCGACCGGGATGGTCCTCGTGATCGTGTCCCGCAACATCGACCTGTCGGTCGGCTCGCTTGTCGGCGTCATAGCGATGACGTACGCGCTTCTGATGACGAACATCCTCCCCGATGTCCTGGGCCTTTCGGCCGACTTCCCCTTCCGCTGGGCCATCGCACTCGCCATCGGGATCGCGCTCGGCGCAGCGATCGGTGCGCTTCAGGGTTTCATCATCGCGTACATCGGCGTCCCGTCGTTCATCGTTACCCTCGGCGGGCTCCTGTCGATCCGTGGCGTCGTGTGGTACCTGTCGAGCGGCGCGGCCGTGTCGGGTTTGGACGCGAACTTCCAGCTACTTGGCGGTGGTGCCCAAGGCTCGCTCGGCGGTCCACTCACCTGGGTGCTGGCGATCGTCGGGTGCGTAGCGATCGTGGGGTTGCTGATCAGCGGGCGCCGCCAACGCCGCCGGTTCGGCTTCCCGGTCCGGCCGATGTGGGCGGAGGTCCTCATCGGCGTCGTGGGGTGCCTCATCGTCCTCGGGGTCGCAAACTTCGCCAACAACAACTTCTGGCCGGAGGGCCTTGCGGATCGGATCGCCGCCCAGCAGAACTGGGGCCCGAAGCCTGCGGGCGGCTGGCGGATCCCCGCGGGCCTGCCCAACCCGCTGATCCTGCTCCTCGGGGTCACCATCTTCATGACCTGGCTCGCCACGCGGCGGCGCTTCGGCCGGTACGTATATGCCTACGGTGGCAACCCCGATGCGGCTGAGCTGGCAGGGATCAATACTCGCCGCGAGATCCTCAAGACGTACGTCTTGATGGGCGTGCTGTGCGCGGTTGCTGCGGCCATCGCTTCCGCGCGGCTCAATGGTGCGACCCTCGATGTAGGCCAGAGCTACGAGCTGTACGTGATCGCCGCGGCGGTCGTGGGCGGGACGTCCTTCGCCGGCGGCATCGGGACCATCCCGGGCGCGGTGCTCGGCGCATTCGTCCTCGCAGCCCTGGCGTACGGCCTCAGCTTCATCGGGGTGAACTCACCTGGGCAGAACGTCGTCGCTGGCATCGTTCTGATTCTCGCGGTCGGCTTCGACACGCTCAACCGCCGCCGCGGCGCCTCGGGCGGCAGCCGATGACTGCCGTGGGCGCGCCGCCCCTCGTCGAGATGCGGAACATCAACGTCGCCTTCGGTGGCGTGCACGCCGTGCGGGACGTGACCATCGATCTCAAGCCCGGCGAGGTCGTCGGCCTGGTCGGTGGCAACGGCGCGGGAAAATCGACGCTGATGCGCGTGCTATCCGGTGCCCGCCCGGCGGATTCCGGCGAGATCCTCGTGGAGGGCAAGCCCGTCAGCATCACGAACCCGCGCGACGCGAAGGTCTACAACATCGAGACGATCTACCAGACGCTCGCGCTGGCCGACAACGTCGATGCGCCGGGCAATGTCTTCCTCGGCCGCGAGATCACCACGCGGCTGGGATCGCTCGATGACTCCAGCATGGAATCCGAGACGCGCAAGATCATGGGCCGCCTGAACCCGAACTTCACGCGGTTCAAGATGGCGGTCCGCACGCTCTCCGGCGGCCAGCGGCAGGCCGTCGCGATCGCGCGGGCGGTCTACTTCAACGCTCGGATCCTGATCATGGACGAGCCGACCGCGGCGCTGGGCCCGGCCGAAACAGCGCAGGTCCGAAACCTGATCCGCCAGCTCAAGGAAGAAGGCATCGGCATCTTCCTCATCAGCCACGACATCCATGACGTGTTCGACCTGTCGGACCGGATCAGCGTCATGTACCACGGGCGGATCGTCGATACGGTAGACAAGACGTCCGTGACGCCGGACGAGATCGTGAGCATGATCATCCTCGGCAAGCGGCCTGACGAAGCGACTGAGAAGGAGCTCGAACAGCTCGAGCTGCACACCTAGCGCGACGAACCAGCTGCGGCTAGCCCGTGGCTCGGTGGAAGGTCGCGGCGAGGGCGGGATAGAGCGCGCGGTAGGCCCAGTGGGCGTCGGCGTAGCGCGCCGCGTCCGGTCCGGGTGACGCCGCGGGGCTGACCCGGACGAAGACGGCTGCGGCAGCCTCGACGGTGGGATGCCAGCCTGCGCCGACCGCGCCGAGCAGCGCCGCACCGAAGGCGGCGCCCTCGGTCGTGCTGACGGTCGCGAGCTCCGTGTCGAGGACATCCGCAAGGATCTGCCGCCACAACGGGCTCGCGGTGCCGCCACCCGATGCGCGGATCTGGGCGGGCGCCGGCATCCCGGTGGCGGTCATCTGGTCGAGTCCGTCGCGCAACCCGAACGCCACGCCCTCCAGGACCGCCCGCGTGAGATGCGGCCGGTCGTGGGTGATACTCAGACCGACGAACGCGCCCCGGGCCAGCGGGTCCGCGTGCGGGCTCCGCTCGCCGGTGAGGTATGGGAGGAAGAAGAGCCCGTCGAATGCCGCGGTAGCCTCGGTCGCCGATCCGACGAGCGCGCCGAAGTCCTCGCCCGGAGCGAGGGTGTCGCGGAACCAGCGCAAGCTCCCGGCCGCTGACAGCATCACGGTCATCAAGTGCCACCGATCCGGCACGGCGTGGCAGAACGCGTGGACCTGGCCCGCAGGGTCGCGCAGCGCATGCTCCGTGGTCGCGAACACGACGCCTGAGGTGCCGAGTGAAAGCGCGACGACGCCCGCTTCCACGGCCCCGACCCCGACCGCATTCGCCGATTGGTCGCCGCCGCCCGCGACGACCGGCGTACCGGCACGCAACCCGGTCGCCTCGGCCGCCGCCGCCGTGACCCGCCCGGTCACCTCCGGTCCCTCGTAGGTCGGCGGCAGCCACCGCCCGTCGATGCGAAGCGCGTCGAGCACCTCCGGCGACCAGTCGCGGGCCTCGAGGTCGAAGAGGAGCGTGCCCGCGCCGTCGGCCTTGTCGAGTGCATGCTCCCCGGTGAGCAGCAGCCGGACATAGTCCTTCGGCAGGAGGAGGTGGGCGATGCGCGACCACACCTCGGGCTCGTGATCGCGGACCCACACAAGCTTCGGTGCGGTGAACCCGGTCAGCGCGGTGTTCCCGGTGATCGCGATCAGCCGTTCCGGTCCGACCGCTTCGCGGATCTCGTCGCAGGCATGTGCGGTCCGCTGGTCGTTCCACAGGATCGCGGGGCGCAGGACCTGGTCGGCAGCGTCAAGCAGGACCAGCCCGTGCATCTGCCCGGTCAAACCGACGGCCGCGACCTCCTCCCCGACGACGCCCGTCGAGGCAAGGACCGCGCGGATCGCCTTCACCGCGCCGTCCCACCACAGCTCCGGGGACTGCTCGGTCCATCCGGGCTGGGGGATGTCGTATCCGTAGGCAATCGAGCCGATGCCTACGACGGATCCCGCCTCGTCGACCAGGACGGCCTTGGTGGCCGTCGTCGACGCGTCGATGCCGACGACGTAGGCCACGCCGTCAGCGCCTGGAGTCGGACGTCGCCTTCGAGGTATCCGCCGTCCAGATCGACTGGTTGACGATGTTCTCGAGGAGCTCCTGGTGCCCGGACTCGCGTCGCGGCGCGACCTCGCCGGCCGTGACCTTCGCCTCGAGCGACTCGAGGGTCTCGCCACCATCGAGGATCGCCGTCCCGAGGGATGCATCCCAGCCCGCATAGCGTTCGGCCTTGCGCTTGGCGAGCTCGCCGCGCTCGACGAGGTCAGCGGCGACCAACAGCGCGCGTGCGATCGTGTCGAGCGCTCCGATATGCGCGTAGAACAGATCGGTGCGGTCGGTGCTCTGGCGACGCAGCTTGGCGTCGAAGTTGAAGCCGCCTGGCGCGATGCCGCCGTGCTGCAGGATCTCGTAGATCGGCAGTGCCAGCTCCTCGACCGAGTTCGGGAACTGGTCGGTGTCCCAGCCGTTCTGCGGGTCGCCACGATTCGCGTCGATCGAGCCGAGGATCCCGGTCGCGACGGCGAACGCAACCTCGTGGTGGAAGCTATGCCCGGCGAGCGTCGCGTGGTTCGCCTCGATGTTCACGCGGTACTCGTCGACGAGCCCATGGCTGACGAGGAAGCCGTGGACGGTCTGGACGTCGTAGTCGTACTGGTGCTTGGTCGGTTCCATCGGCTTCGGCTCGATGAGCAGCTGGCCATCGAACCCGATCTTGTGCTTGTGGTCGGCGACCAAGTGGAGGAACCGCGCGAGTTGGTCGCCCTCGCGCTTGAGATCGGTGTTGAGCAGGGAGTCGTAGCCCTCGCGCCCGCCCCACAGCACGTAGTTCTCCCCGCCTAGGCGCTGGGTGATCTCGAGCATGTGCATCACCTGCGCCGCAGCGTATGCGAAGACCTCGGGATCCGGGTTCGTCGCGGCGCCGCCTTGGTAGCGCGGGTGGGTGAAGAGGTTCGCCGTGCCCCACAGGAGCCGGACGCCGGTCTCCCGCTGGTATCGCTCGGCGTCGTCGACCAGCGCGTCGAGGTTCGAGCGGAACTCGGAGAATCGCTCGCCCTCGGGGGCAACGTCGCGGTCGTGGAAGCAGTAGTAGGGGACCCCGATCTTCTCGAAGAACTCGAACGCCACCGCCATCTTGGTGCGAGCGTTCGCCATCTCGTCGCCTGTGCCCGTGAGCCACGGGCGGTCGAGCGTACCGATCCCGAACATGTCGAGCCCGGGCCACGCGAACGAATGCCAGAAGCAGACGCCGGGTCGGAGGTGCTCCTCCAACCGCTTGCCGAGCACCATGCGGTCCTTGTCGTAGACCTTGAAGGCGAGCGGGTTCGTCGACTCCGGACCCTCGAACGGGATCGGCTCCGTGACCTCCGTGAAGAACGCCTCAGCCACCACCGATCCTCCTGCGGAACCGCTTCGTCAACCTCGTCCGCAGCGTAGCACCGCGGTTTGTAGCAGCGAAGCACAAAACGCCGGGGCCTGCCGAGCGCGTCCTACGGGCGTCGCGTCAGCGAAGTCGTTCGAGCGAGACCGACGGCGAAGCGGCGTCGTCGAGCTCGATAAGCTCCGGATCCGAGAGCGTGCCGGGTCCGTCCTCGATCGATGGACGCTCGTGCCACGCGGTCGGTGCGAAGTGGATCGCGTCTTCCTCCTGCACGCCGTGCGGCCAGCCGTACGAGCGGTACCCGACGAAGCCAGAGCCGAACGCCTCGAGCGGCCGACCGTCGATGGCCGCAGCGACCCAGCCGATCAGCGCGACGGCGATCAGGAGCACGACGACGGTTGTCAGGAGGTCCATGGGATGCCTCTGTTCGCGTCGAATGTGCGCTCGTCCGCGAGATGCGTCAACCGAGGGAAAGCGGCGGCTGGCTGCGATCGATGCCGAGCGGGAATGTGCCAGATAACCACGTGGCGAATACAAGGCACATTCGGCGGTTTCATGCCGACCGACTGATGCCGCTGCCCGCACGACCCTGCTTTAACGGGGCCTCGTCCGACGCGCGACCACGCGCAGAACATGCCTAACAACCGGCCCACGAATATGTGGCATCGAATGTCGGCCGCGCCTCGCCAAGCCGCGTCGACCGAGCCCACACGCCTCCCGGTGTAGCATCCGGTCGATGAGCGAACGCGCCCACCAGGGCTTCTCGACTCGCGCGATCCGTGCCGCCTCGAAGACGCCGGCCGTGAACCAGCGGCCCACGAGCGTTCCGATCTACCAGACGGCCACATTCACCTCGAACGATGCCGAGGAGCTCGCCGACGTCGTCAGCGACGCACGCGCGGGCTACTCGTACTCGCGCCTGTCGAATCCGACGAGCCGCGCGCTCGGCGACGCGTTCGCCGAGATCACCGGGGCCGAGGCCGGCACCACGCTGGCGTCGGGGATGGGTGCCGTCCACGCGGCCCTCGGTTCCAACCTGTCGGCCGGCGACCGGATCGTTGGTCCGCTCGCGGCCTACGGCTCGACACGCAAGCTCCTCGCCGAGATCTTCCGGCGGTTCGGCGTCCGGGTCGACCTCGTCGACATGACCGACACCGCCGCGGTCGACCGGGCGATCGCCGAGGTGCCCACGAAGGTCGTCTATGCCGAGACCATCGCGAACCCGACGACCGTCGTCACCGACCATGCCACGGTCGCGCGCATGGCCCACGAGCACGGCGCGACCTACATCGTCGACAACACCTTCGCGACACCGTACGTCTGCCGCCCGATCGAGCTGGGTGCGGACCTCGTGCTCGAGTCGGCCACGAAGTTCCTCGGCGGACACAGTGACGTCATCGCCGGCGTCGTCGCGGGACGGGTCGACCTTGTCCGCGGCGTCGAGGCGTTCCAGAACGACACGGGCGGGACGATCGGTCCGTTCGATGCGTTCCTCGTGCTGCGGGGGCTCTTGAGCCTTGGGGTCCGGATGGAGCGCCATGCGAGCAACGCCGCGGCACTCGCCGCATGGCTCGAGCGTCAGGACGGCGTGGTCCGCGTCCTCTATCCCGGCCTGCCCAGCCATCCGCAGCACGACGTGGCCGTCCGCCAGTTCCGCGACGGCGTCGCGGGGGGGATGCTCGCCTTCGAGGTGGAGGGCGGTCGTGAGGGCGGTCAGGCGATCATCGATGCGATGGCGCTTCCGGAGCTGACCGCGTCGCTCGGCAGCGTCCATACGTTCGTCGTCCATCCGCCGTCGACCTCACAGCGCCAGCTGTCCGACGAGGAGCTCGTCGCGTCCGGCATCACGCCCGGCCTGTTGCGGGTCTCGGTGGGACTCGAGGACCTCGAAGACCTGCAGGCCGACTTCGCCGCGGCGCTCGAGGTAGCTCGCGGAGCCGGACGCCCAGCGACCGTCGGCGTCTAGGTCCTCGTTCGTGGCGACCCCGGCCACGGCCGCCGGCGCTCAGGCGGCGGCGAGCGCGACACGCGCCCCGACGAATCCCTTCGCCCAATTCGGCCAGGGGCTGTGGCGGCTGCTGACCTCGGTCGACTTCGCCGTCATCCAGATCATCTTCCTGGCCAGTCTCGCGGCCGTCGGGATGACGCTCCAGCAACTGCCCGACTTCGCTGCGCGCTCCCCGGCGGACTACGCGTCCGCGATGGAGACCATCCACGTTCGCTACGACCCGGTCATCGGGCCGGGCATCGTCAACGTCCTGGAACGGCTCGGCGCCTTCGCTATCTTCAAGTCGCCGGTGTTCGGCGTCGCCCTCGTCGTGCTGGTCGTGTCGATCGTGGTCTGCACGCTCGACCGGACCCCACGTCTGTGGCGGGACGTGTCCGCGGTCCGGGTCGTCCAACCCGAGCCCTTCTTCGATCCGCGGCTGCCGGACCGCGCCGCGATGACGGGCGTGGACGCCCCGGATCTCGGGCGTGTCATCCGTTCGCGCGGGTTCCACGTCAAGCAGGCCTCGACCGATGACGGGTCCACCTATATCTACGGCGACCGTCACCAGTACACCAAGCTCGCGACGCTGTTCACGCACCTCGGCCTGATCCTGTTCCTGATCGCGGGCCTGGTCACCTCGCGGTTCGGCGATGAGCTCGGCCTGGTCATCCCGGAGGGCGAGTCGCGGACCGTCCAGAACATCGGCTCGGCCGACCTGATGCTCGTGAAGAACAACGACTTCGCGGCGCCAGGGTTCGATACCGGCATGCCGACCGACTTCACGACCGATCTGGCGGTGTACCAGAACGGCTCGGAGGTCGCCCGCAAGACGATCCGCGTCAACGACCCGCTCGGCGTCGGCGGGTACACGTTCCATCAGAACGGGTTCGGGCCCGCCCCGCACATCGTCGTCAAGGACACATCGGGCGCACCGCTGTGGGACGCGAAGGTGCCGATGCTCGGGTCGGCGGGCGGAAACCCCTACGAGACGATGGCAGTGCCCGGGATGGACCTCGGGCTGCAGCTGTTGCTCGCCAAGGATGAGGTCGGCGAGGGCGTCCTTGTCGTGCTGCCGTACCGCATCATCGGTACGAACCCCGATGGCACCGATCAGGTCCAGAACTTCGACCCGGTCCAGCTGCGCCGCGGGGACACCAAGGTGTCCGACGCTCTCGGCATCAGCGTCGGCCTGGTGGACTTCGGCGAGTACACGCTGGTCATCGCGAAGCGCGATCCCGGGCAGGGCATCGTCTGGGGCGCCTTCGCGTCCCTCATCGCCGGCATCACGATCACGTTCTATCGACCGCGGCGGCGGATCTGGGCCAGGCTGTCTCGGGACGGGGAGTTGGGGCTCGTCTTCCGAGCCGACCGATACGTCAACGTCGATCGCGAGTTCGGCGCCCTGCTCGACGATCTGGTCGCGGTCCGTCGACCCGACACGCCACCGCGGCCAGCGTCGTAACGTCGGGGTGTGACGACCCTCCACGACCTGCATCGCGCGCTCTTCCCGACCGCGCGACCGGTCGGCGGCGACGAGCTGGCGTCTGAGCGCGGCGACCGCGAGGTCGGCTGGGTGCGGGTCCTCAAGCCGCGGGTCCCGGCATTCGATGCCCTCGAGACCGGCGATCTGGCGATCATCCCGGCGCCCGCGCTGACCGTGGTCGCGCCCGGCGCGTCCCAGATCCACGACCTCGTTGTCGCGCTGGTCCGGGCACGTGCCCCGGCCGTGCTGCTCGTCGACGGTGACACCGGGAACGATCGGTTGGCGGCGCTCGCCGAGGCAGCCTCGACTGCGGGCCTGACCGCCCTCCAGCTCGGCCACATCGATCCGGTAATGCTCGAGCGAAGCGTGATCGGGTTCCTCGTGAACCGACGGGCGGAACTGGATCGGCGTGCCGCCGATCTCGAGGCGCAGCTCGCACGCTTCGCCCTGCTGGGGCGCGGTCTCGATGTACAGGCGGCGACGATCGGCGCGTTCCTGGGCCGTGCCGTCGTCATCGAGGGACGACGTGGCGATCCGATCGCCGTCCATGCCCCGGCCGATGTTCCCGCCGCGGCCGCGGCGGTCGCCCGCTACCTCGCCCGTCCGGCCGGGGTCGGGGCGCTCCGCATCGATATCCCGGCACCGGCCGGCGAGACCGGTACGGGCGGGCGGCTGATCCTCCTCGGCGACGAGGCACCCAACGAGCTCGAGCGCATCGCCGCGGAACGGGTAGCGGCACTCCTCGCGCTGGAGCTCGCCCGCGACGAGGCCGTCCGGCAGGCTCGCGAGGAGACGAGGCGCGGCGACCCGCTCCCCGCCGACGGGCCGCCCTGGGTCGTGATGCTTGCGACGCAACGCTCGGCGGAGGGCCCCGACGACGTCGCTGCTCGCGAGGAGACGCGGGCCGAGCTTCATCTGCTCATGTCGCCGCGTCGCCTCGTGCTGCGCGGCAGCTCGGAGAGCCTCGAGCTCCGGCTGGTCGCCGCAGCACCGGCGGACGATCCCGATGGCCTCGGGACCGCGAACCGCCTCGCGACCTTCCTTGACCGGACCGTTGCCGTCAGCCGTCCCTTCCACGAACCCGGCGCCCGGCCGGCCGCTGAGGCAGCGGCGCGCGCGACGCTCGAAGCCGCGGAACAGCTCCCGGATCCGGCGCGGGTCGTCCGCGCCTCGCGCCTACCTGCCTACCTCCTCCTGGGCAACGTCAGGAACCTTCCCGACGGCGTCCGGCAGGCACGTGAGCTGCTCGCGCCGATCCTCGTCGGGCGCGACGAGACGCAGCGCGAGCGTCTCGACACGCTCGCCGCCGTCCTGTCATCCCCGAGCCTCGCCGATGCCGCCTCTCGCCTCGGTGTCCACCGCAACACGATCGCCTACCGGGTCCAGCGCCTCGAAGCACGCGGCGACTGGGACCTGTCGGACCCCGAGCTACGTGTCGCCCTGATGCTGGCCGTTCGGGTCATGCAAAATGCACAAGAAGCGCGACCTGCTCCGGTACTGAACCGCAACCCATCCGCCTGATACCGTCTCCTCCCGAGGTGCATGAGCCCGCTTTGGTGCGGGTTGCACAAGCGCACGGAGGATTACCATCGCGATGACCACGCTCGAGCGGATCCCAAGCGGCGTCGCAACACCCACCACGACCGTCTCCGACGTCCTGTCGCTGGCGCGTGAGGCCGGCGTCCTGATCGTCGACCTGCGCTTCGTCGACCTCCCCGGACAGGCCCAGCACTTCAGCATCCCGGTCAAGGATCTCGGCGAGGACCTGTTCATCGACGGCATCGGCTTCGACGGCTCGAGCATCCGCGGCTTCCAGCACATCCACGAGTCGGACATGCTGCTGATGCCCGACCCGACCACGGCGTATGTCGACCCGACACTCGAGATCCCGACGATGATCCTGTCGTGCGACGTCGTCGAGCCGGGTAGCCGCGAGCCGTACAGCCGGGACCCGCGCTACATCGCGCGCAAGGCGGAGCGCTACCTCACCGAGAGTGGCATCGCCACGACCTCGTTCTGGGGTCCGGAGGTCGAGTTCTACATCTTCGACTCGCTGCGCTTCGAGACTGCCGGCCACAAGTCGATGTACGAGATCGACTCGGACGAGGGCATCTGGAACTCCGGCCGCAACGGCACGGCGAACCTCGCCCATCGCCCACGGCCGAAGGAGGGCTACTTCCCGGTCCCGCCGATGGACACGCTCCAGGACCTGCGCAGCCAGATGGTGCTGGCGCTCCAGGCGTCCGGGATCGACGTCGAGGTCCAGCATCACGAGGTCGGCGGTCCGGGTCAGTCCGAGATCGATATCCGCTACGGGACGCTCGTCGAGACGGCCGACAAGGTCCTTCGCTACAAGTACCTCGTGAAGCAGGTCGCGCACGCAGCAGGCAAGGTCGTGACGTTCATGCCGAAGCCGGTCTATGGCGACAACGGCTCGGGGATGCATACCCACCAGAGCCTCTGGAAGGACGGCACGAACCTCTTCTACGACGAGAAGGGCTACGCGCTGCTGTCCGATACGGCCCGCTGGTACATCGGCGGCCTGCTGAAGCATGCCAAGGCCGTCCTTGCCTTCGCCGCCCCGACGACGAACTCGTACCGCCGGCTGGTCCCGGGCTACGAGGCCCCGATCAACCTGGTCTACTCGCAGCGCAACCGCTCGGCGTGCATCCGCATCCCGACGTACTTCACGACGCCGGGCGCCCGCCGCCTCGAGTTCCGTTCACCCGACCCGACGTGCAATCCGTACCTGTCGTTCAGTGCCCAGCTGCTCGCCGGACTCGACGGCGTGATCAACAAGATCGAGCCACCGGCGCCGATCGACGCCGACATCTATGAGCTCAGCGCCGAAGAGAAGGCCGGCATCGACGGCACGCCGGGTTCGCTCGAGGAAGCGCTCGACGCGCTCGAGGCCGACCAGGAGTTCCTGTACCGGGGCGACGTGTTCACCAAGGATGTCGTCGACGCCTGGCTCGATTTCAAGCGGGCCGGCGCGAAGGAGGTCCAGCTCCGTCCGCACCCGTACGAGTTCTATCTCTACAGCGAGATGTAGCGGTTCCCGCCCGAACCGATCACGCCCGGTCGCGACAGCGGCCGGGCGTATCCTTGCTCCACCCGTCCGTCTGACCGGAACAGCCCCAGGAGGCCCCGTTGACCGTCGCGACCCGCCCCGAGACCGCCACCGACGCCATCGCCAAGATCGAAGCCGCCCGGTCGAGCGGCATCCGCTTCATCCAGCTGCAGTTCACCGACATCATCGGCCACGTCAAGGCCGTCACGATCCCGATCCACCAGCTCGAGGGCTCGGTCAAGCACGGGACATGGTTCGACGGGTCGTCGATCGAGGGCTTCACACGGATCGCCGAAATCAGACCAGTACCTGATGCCGGACATGGACACGTTCGCGGAGATCCCGTGGCAGCCGGGGTCCGGGCCGCGCGGCACGGCACGGGTCATCTGCGACGTCTTCACCCCGAACGGCGAGCCATTCGTCGGTGATCCCCGAGGGGTCCTCCGCCGGCAGGTGGAGCGCGCCAAGAAGCTCGGCTACATCGTGAACACCGGGCCCGAGCTCGAGTTCTTCCTCTTCCGCCGGGGCGAAGACGGGGCGATCGAACCGCTGCCGCACGATCAGGCCGGCTACTTCGATTTCTCGACGGACCTCGCGCAGGAGATCCGCCAGGACATGGTCGATGCGCTCGAGGCGTTCGGCATCAAGGTCGAAGCCGCGCACCACGAGGTGGCCGTCGGCCAGCACGAGATCGATTTCGAGTACTCCGACGCGCTGCGCACGGCCGACAACGCGATCACCTTCAAGTTCGCCCTGAAGGCCATCGCCCAGCAGCACGGGCTGTACGCGACGTTCATGCCCAAGCCGCTGCATGGCATCAACGGCTCCGGGATGCACACCCATCAGTCGCTCTACTCGATCGCCGACAACCGGAATGCCTTCGCCGACGCGACGAATCCATACGGGCTGTCCGACGTCGCCCGCTCGTACATGGCCGGGATCCTGGCGCACGCGCGCGGCATGATCGCCGTCCTCGCACCGCTGGTGAACTCGTACAAGCGGCTCGTGCCCGGCTACGAGGCGCCCACCTACCTGACGTGGGGGCGGACGAACCGCTCCGCGCTCATCCGGGTGCCGATGGTGTCGCCCGGCAAGTCGATCGAGGGGACGCGCTGCGAGGTGCGCTGCCCGGATCCGTCGTCGAACACGTACCTCGCGTTCGCTGCGATGATCGCGGCAGGGCTCGACGGCGTCGACAAGGGGATGACCCTGGCGGAGCCGGTCGAGGAGTCGCTCTTCGAGATGGACGCTGCTCGGATCGCCGAGAAAGGCATCCGCGAGCTGCCCGGGACCTTGGGTGAGGCGCTCGACGAGCTGGAGCGCGACGAGGTCATCCGCGACGCACTCGGCGACCACATCTTCGATCACTATGTGGATGCCAAGCGTTCCGAGTGGGACGAGTACCGGACCCAGGTGTCCGATTGGGAGGTCGAGCGCTACCTCGACGAGTTCTAGGAACGCTCCGAGGGAGGGCCAGCCTTGCAAACCCCGCTACTCGTCGGCACCGGCCTGTTCATCCTGGCCGCGGTCGTCTGGGTCGTCTGCGCGATCTACGCCTATCGCCTCGCCCCGACCTACGGGCGCGGCGCGTGGCCGTGGGCGATCGCCGCGATCTTCTTGGGCCCATTCGCGCTGTTCGCCCTGCGTCCTGCTCCCGAAGCGCCCCGCCAAGCCGGGCCATGGCGAGCATCGCGAGGATCCGCAAGCCGCGCTGTACGAGCGACCGCGCAAGCGCTGAGGCGGAGCTCCGCCTAGACCCCACGACGCCGTGAGGGTCGTCCCCGGAACGGGGCAAGGGGACGGCAGCGATTCCGGCAAGATGGGCGCGTGATGGATGTCCGGCCGGGCCGTTCGCTCGGTCTGTTGTCGGCTGCCCACGCGGTCAACCACGCCTTCGCCGTCCTGCTGCCGCCGATCTTCCTCGCGATCATCGACGAGTTCGGGGTGACGGTCCAATCGGTCGCGTTCCTCGCGGCGTTCGGGTCGCTCGCGTCGGGGCTCGTGCAGCTCAGCTACGCCGAGCTGACCAGACATGTGTCGCGGAAGCGGCTGCTCACCGCGGGTGGCCTGTTGTTCGGCGGCGGGTTCGCGGCCATGTCGCTCGCGTCGAGCTTCATGACGTTCGCGATCCCGAACGTCGCCGCGCGCATCGGCGGCTCGCCGCAGCACCCCGTCGGTAACGGGCTGCTCGCCGAGCAATACACGCCGGAACGGCGCGGGTTCGCGATCAGTGCCCATATCGCCGGCGGGAATCTCGGCACGGTGCTCATCGCGATCGTCGGGACGCCGCTCATCGCGTTGATCGGCTGGCGCGGCGTCTCGGTCGTCTTCGGCATCGCGGCGATGGTCATCGCGCTGTTCATCCTGGCGCTCGTCCGCGAGCGGGGCACGGACCGGGCCGCTGCCCGTGCCGGTGGCAGCAGCCTCGACGGTCTCAAGCGGGTCCTCGCCGACCGCGACATGCGCTGGGTGTTCCTGACGTCGGTGCTCGGCGGCGGCGGGCGCGGGCTCGGGGTCGTGAACCTGTTCGCGCTGATCTACCTGACCCGTGTGATCGGCCTCGACGAGGGGACGTCCGGGGCCATGTACGGCGCGTTGATCGTCTTCAGCGTGCCGATGCCACTGCTTGCCGGCTGGCTGTCGGACCGCTTCGGTCGCAAGCCGTTGATCATCGCCGCCTATCTCGGTGGGGCGATCGGCTTCGGCATCTTCATCTTCGCGGGGTCGTCGCTCCTGTGGTTGTGGGCCGGTATCGCGGTCATGGGTCTGTTCTCGTTCGCCGAGTCGCCCCAGCTCCAGGCGCTCCTCGCCGACATGTCCCCGCCGGAGAACCGTGACGCGGCCTACGCCCTCTACTTCACGCTGGCATTCGGCGTCGGCTCGCTGTGGACGGCCCTCTACGGCACCGTCATCGAGCAGCTCGGCGAGGACGTCGGGGTGCCTGTGGTGTTCGGCCTGATGGCGGTCTCGTTCCTGCTCGCGGCGCTCGCGACGCTGCCGATCCGGACCGACCGCGCCGACCGCGTGACACCCGACGAGCTGGTGGAAGGCCTCGAGGCCTAGGGCATACTCGGCGCCGTGGACGCCACGATCCTGCTCGTCGAGGACGATCCGTCGATCCGCGAGGTCACCGCCATCGGTCTCCGCAATGCCGGCTTCACCATGGAGACCGCGAACGATGGTCGCGCGGGGCTCGACCGGTTCCTTGCCGGGGGCATCGACCTCGTGCTGCTCGACGTCATGCTGCCGCGGATGGACGGCCTCGAGGTGGCGCGCGAGATCCGGCGCACCTCGACGGTCCCGATCGTGATGCTGACCGCGCGGGCCGACACACTGGATGTCGTGGTCGGCCTCGAGGCGGGCGCCGACGACTACGTCCGCAAGCCGTTCGAGGTACCCGAGCTGGTTGCCAGGGTCCGCGCCGCGCTGCGACGCGGGTCCGGCGGGCCCGGTGAGGCGAGCGCGGACAGCAGTCCGCTGCGGCTCGGTCCACTCGAGATCGATGTCGCGGGGCGCAGCGTGAGGCGCGACGGCGACGACGACGAGATCCCGCTCACCCGCACGGAGTTCGATCTCCTGGTCGACCTGGCGCGCCATCCCGGCCAGGTCCTCGGCCGCGACGTGCTGCTCGACCGGATCTGGGGCTACGACTACCTCGGCGACTCGCGGCTCGTCGATGTCGCGATCGGACGTTTGCGTGCAAAGATCGAGACCGATGCGAGTACGCCCGAGCTGATCCTGACGGTCCGCGGGGCGGGCTACAAAGCCGCACGCTGAGGAGGGGCGCGATGCGCTGGCCGCGGGGGGTCCGGGCGCGACTGGCCGGTGGCGCTGGTCCTCCTCGTCGCCGCGACCTCGGTCGTGCTGGGCGTGGGCGCGACCGCGTTCGTCGACGCCCGGCTCCATCAGCAGGCGCTGTCCGACGCGGCGGCGCAGGCGACGTTCGATCTCACCGTCACCGTCCCGGGCCGCCAGCTCCCGGACGAGCCGACCGTCGATGACGTGATCCGGAGCGGGCTGACCGATACGTTCCGGCGGAGGAACGTCGAGTCGTTGATCGACCTCGGGGCGGGGGAGACCGTCAAGTCCAGCGACACCCTCTCGGACCTCCTCCAGCGATTGCCGGCCGATGTTCCGGCGCGCGTGGGACGAGGCGAGCTTGCGTATGCGTGGATCGACGTCGGTGGCGCCCCCTCGCTGGTCGTCGGCGGGCTCGCCCCGGGCGGCGACCTGGCCGTCTACTTCGTTCGGGACGTCGCGGAGATCTCGCAGGCGGTCGGGCAGCTTCGCATCGTGATGCTCGCCGGCGCCGCGGTGCTCATCCTCGTCGCCCTGGTCACCGCCCGAACGCTGGCGCGCGGCATCCTCGCCCCGATCGAGGAGGCGGGCCGGACCGCAGAACGGATCGAACGTGGCGACCTGCTTGCGCGGGTGCCGGTGACATCGCACGACGAGTTCGGGACGTGGGCCGACCGGTTCAACCGGATGACCGACACGCTCGCCGAGTCGATCCGTCGGCTGGAGTTCGCGCAGCACCAGAACCGGCGGTTCGTGGCCGACGTGTCGCACGAGCTACGCACGCCGGTCACGGCGCTCGTCGCGGAAGCATCGATCCTGCGGGAGCACCTCGGGCAGATGCCGCCCGACACGCGGCGGACCGCGGAACTGCTCGTCAACGACACGGGTCGTCTGCGCGATCTCGTCGAGGAGCTGATGGAGCTGTCGCGCTTCGACGCCGACGCCGAGGAGGCGGCGGTCGAGAAGGTCGACCTCGGCAAGCTGATCGAGACCGTGCGCGCGGCGCGTTCACCCCAGGCCACGTTCCAGGCCCCCGCGAAGCCGGTCGTCATCGACGCCGACCCCCGCCGGCTCGAACGGATCCTCGGCAACTTCCTCGACAACGCCCGCGAGCACGCAGGCGACAAGGACGTCGAGATCGAGCTGGACGCGGCGCGCCCGGATGAGGTCGTGATCGCCGTCTCGGACCGCGGCCCCGGTGTCCCCGAGGATCGCCTCGAGATGATCTTCGACCGGTTCACCAAGGTCGACCCATCGCGGTCCGGTGGCAGCTCCGGGCTCGGTCTGGCCATCGCCGCCGAGCACGCCGCACTGATGGGAGGCTATCTGCAGGCGATGAACCGGGACGGCGGAGGCCTTCGACTCGAGCTGATCCTGCCGAAGGACGTTGCCCGATCGTTACCTTCGGGCGATGCGGCGGCGACATAGCGGCGCGACGATCCACGCCTGATCACCGCATCAGGAGCGACTCCGCAATGAACGCGCCCCGTCCACGCGCACTCCTCCCGGCGCTCGCCGGCCTCCTTCTCATCGTGGCCGCATGCACATCGTCCGGCGGCCTGGGTCCCGTACCGACCATCCCGCCGACGACGGCACCGTCCGTCGAGCCGGGACCGTCCGACGAGACCCCGTCGATCCCGCCGTCGCCGTCGGCGTCCCCCTCAGGATCGGCGTCATCGTCGCCATCGACGCCACCGAGTGGTGAGCCCTCACCGTCGACCACCGCCGAGACCATGCTCGTGCGTGCCTACTACGTCCTCGATGGGCCGTCCGGTGTCGAGGGTCTCGTGCCGACGCTTCGGGTCGTCCCGAAGTCGACGGGCGTGGCCCGCTCGGCCATGAATGCGCTGCTCGACCCGGACGCCGTCCTCGCGAGGTACAGCCAGCTGTCGACCGGCATCCCGTCGGGGACGAAGCTGCTCGGGATCACGATCAAGAATGGGGTCGCGACCGTCGACTTCTCGAGCGAGTTCGAGTCCGGCGGTGGGAGCGCCTCGGCCGCCTACCGGCTCGGGCAGGTCACCTACACGCTGACCCAGTTCCCGACCGTCCGCGCGGTCTTGTTCCAGGTCGAGGGCCGGACCGTCACGACGTTCGGGTCCGAGGGCATCGTCCTCGACGGTCCACAGACGCGGAAGGACTTCGAGGACCTGCTGCCGTCGATCTTCGTGGACCGGCCCGCATTCGGGGCCGCGGCCAACAATCCCGCGCGGGTCACCGGCAACGCGAACGTCTTCGAGGCCACGTTCCGGGTGGCCTTGCTCGATGGCTCTGGCAAGGTCCTCGTCGATCAGCAGGCGATGGCCACCTGCGGCTCGGGCTGCCGTGGCACGTTCGACGTCACGCTGCAGTACGACGTCCCGAAGGCGCAGTACGGGACCCTGCGGGTCTACTTCGGTTCGGCCAAGGACGGTAGCCCACAGGACATCCGCGACTACCCGGTCTGGCTGACGCCGAACTGATCGCGGCCGGTCGCGACGTACGCTCGGCGGGGCGGCTCTGGCCGCGCCGCCGGGCACTTTGCTATCATCCGCAGGCTCTGTACAACGAGCACCTCGGTCGGGGCGTGGCGCAGCCTGGTAGCGCGCATCGTTCGGGACGATGAAGTCGGAGGTTCAAATCCTCTCGCCCCGACCAGATCTACCTCTCGCTCGGCCGTATTCGGTTGACTTCGGGCCGGATGTTCCTCGTCCGGTCGACTCGCGAGGTCATCGACGATCGCCCATCGCGTAGCCTTCGACCAGCGCCGGTGATGGACGGTCGGCCGCCACCAAGGGATACCGATGGACCTCAACGAGATCATCCGATGGGTCGTCACCCACGGCCTGGCCCTCCTCGTCGGCGGAGTCGTCGTCCTGTTCGCGTACCGTCTCGCGGTCAGCGCGGTGCACCGCATCGTGCCCTCCGTCCTCCAGGCCCAGGCGGCGCATCTGCCGGCGGAATCGACCTCGAGCGGTGAGGTCGATAAGCGGGTCGCCACGATCGAGGACCTGTCGATCCGATTGATCCGCCTCGTCACGCTGGCGGTGCTGGGAGCCCTCGTGCTCGGGGTGTTCGAGCTGTGGACGGTGCTCGCCGGCATCGCGGTGATCGTGGTGGCGCTTCTGTTCGCAACCCAGGACGTGGTCCTCGACTATGTGATGGGGTTCCTGATCCTGGTCGAGGGCCCGTTCTTCAAGGGGGACTGGGTCAGGGTCGGCGGCGCTGGCGGGGTCGAGGGCATCGTCGAGGAGATCGGCCTGCGCCGGACGGTGCTACGCGACGGGACGGGATCGGTCCACGCGGTCTCGAATGGCATGATCCGGCAGTCGTCGAACGTCACACGGGTGTTCTCGGTCGCCACGGTGGACATGCAGGTGCCCAACGTCCGAGAGCTTGATCGCGCGATCGACATCGCGACCCGCCTGTCTCAGCAGCTCCGCGAGGATGAAGCCTGGGCCGGCCACTTCCCGCCCGACGGTCCGACAGACATCTGGGTCACCGGGCTCGGGATCGAGGGGGCGTCCCTGCGGATCCAGTTGCGGGTGTTGACGGGGATGCACGGCCCCGTGGCGAGTGAGCTGCGCCGGCGCCTCGCCGCGGCGCTCGTCTCCGCATCGATAGGCACTGGCCGGTTCGACACGCCCCAGCCGATCACCAACGAACCCGTCGCCTGACGCGACGCCGAGCCGGCCGTCCGGAGCCGCCGCCTGCAACCGGCTGCCACTCTTCCATGGCGACCAGCCGGATCTGTCACCCCGCCTTGACGCTCCCATGAGGGCAGATGCGGCAGACTCGTGTCGATGACCGACGACATCGAACGGGAGCCCACGCCTCCTCCCGACGCCGCAGGACCGACCGGCATACGCCGGGTATCCCGGCCGGCTCGCGCTGCCATCGCGTCGGTCGCGGCGGCGGCTGAGCCGCTCGTCGGCCGTATCGGCGACGCGGTCGAAGGGGTCGAGCGGTCGATCGCGGAGCGACCCGGCATGCGTATCCGGCGCATTCGGCGGCGCGCCGCCAACCCGTTGCCGTACCTCAATGAGACGTTTCCGGATGTCCGCCAGGCGCGCTCGGTCCAGGTCGGGATGCGGACGATCCCGGTCGATGACATCGCCGGGACGGCCGTCGGAGGCGGCGATCAGCGCGGCGGCGACTTCCTTCCGCTCAAGCGGTTCCGCGGGGGCAACTGGCAGTCGCGCTGGCAGCGGCTGAACCGGGCCCAGGATTCGCTGGCGATCCTGCCGCCGATCGAAGTGGTGAAGTACAACGGCAAGTACTGGGTCATCGATGGGCACAACCGGGTCGCCTTGGCGCTGTACAGCGGGCAACCGGAGATCGACGCGTCGATCGTGGAGCTCGTGGCACCCGGTGACCAGAGAACGGAGCCGCTGGGCACCCTTGCGGGGACGCTCGCCGGATCCCAGACACTGCGCACGCGTGGCGAGGGGCTGCCGGCCAGTGGCGCGCTCGCGCATGAGGATCGGGTCGGCAGCGACCCCGATACGGGATGACGCGCCGGCTGATCGTCGAGTGGCCCGATCCGCGACCGTTCGCCTCGCGTGCCGGCGCGCCGATCCGGTTCCTCGCCGCCTCGGACGAACCGGATCCGACGCTCGACCATGCGATCAATCGCGAGCAGCTCGGACACATCGACGCCGTGATCGGGTGCGGCGATCTGGAGCCCGATTACCTCGGGTTTCCTCGGCGATGCCTTCCACGCACCGATCACCTATGTGCGCGGGAACCACGACCGCGGCGGCGCATGGACCCGCCCGCAGCCCGTACCCATCCCGACGCCGAGCGGCCGACTCGTGGACGTCAACGGGATCACCGTCGTGCCGCTCGCGTGGCCCGGCCTCGGCCAGGACCAGGCCCAACGTGATGAGCTCCGCGCCTGGCTCGATGTCCTGCGGGCCGAGATCGGCCTGTTGCGCCGGGCGCCGGGGACACGCAGCGCCCCGATCCTCGTCATCAGCCACGCCGCGCCGCGCGGGATCGGCGACGCCGTCACCGATCCGTACCACCTCGGCTACGCGGGCTATCGATGGCTCCTCGAACGCCGCGAGCCACCGCTCTGGCTGCACGGCCACACGAACCCCGCGAGCGTCCGGGACTGGCGCGATTCACTCGGCTCGTCGGTCGTCGCCAACGTCACGGGCTCGACCCTCGTCGAGTTGCTGCCGCCGGCCGAACGCGAGGCGGCCTAGGCGCTCCTGGTCGCCCCGGCCGCCGCAGCCGCGTAGCGCGCCAGGGCTCGCTCGCGTGCCGGCGGCGTGATCGACGATCGGTGCCGGGTAGTCGGAACCGATCACGCAGCCGGCCGCCTCCTGCTCGTCTGGCGACATCGTCCACGGTTCGTGGATGCGCGCGGTCGGGATGCGCGACAGCTCCGGCAACCACGTCCGCACATACCCGCCGTCGGGGTCGAACCGCTTCGCCTGGGTCGCCGGGTTGAACACCCGCACGAACGGCCGGCTGTCGGTGCCGATCGACGCCGCCCATTGCCAGCCGCCGAGGTTCGATGCCGGATCACCGTCGATGAGGTGCGTCATGAAATGGCGCTCGCCGGCACGCCAGTCGATCAGGAGATCCTTGGTCAGGAAGCTGGCCACGATCATCCGCGCGCGATTCGGCAGCCAGCCCGTCCGTCGGAGCTGACGCATCGCGGCGTCGACGATCGGGTAGCCGGTCATGCCGTCCTGCCATGCCTCGAGGCCGGCGTCATCGTCCTCCCATGCGATGTCGCGGTAGCGCTCGTCGATCGGCTCGCGCGCGATACGGGGCGAGTGCCATAGCGCGTGGGCGTAGAAGTCGCGCCACGCGAGCTCCGACACGAAGCGACGCGATCCATCGCCACCCTCGTCGGAGGCGAGCGCCCGCGTCGCGACCTCGACAGGGGAAAGCAGGCCGAACCGCAGGTCGGCACTGAGTCGGGAGGTTCCGTGCGGGTCGCCCAGATCGTCGCGGGTTCGGTCGTACGCGGCGGGACCGCCGGACTCGAGCCACGCCTGAAGCCGACGACGCGCGGCGGGTTCGCCCGGCTCGGGCAGCGCATCCTCGTCGGCCGTCGGGCCATCGAAACCGAGGGCCGCGAGGTCGGGGGCGGTGCCATCGTCGGCGTCGACGGTCGCGATCGTCGGTACGGGAAGGACATCACGGATCGGGTGCACCTGCCATCGCCGGAGGAACGATCCGAAGACGCTGTACGCCGATCCCGACTCCGTCAGGACGTCTGCCGGTTCGTGGATGAGCAACCCTCGCTTGGCACGGAGCCGAACACCTTCGTCGGCCAGTCGCTCGGCGATCAGGCGATCGCGACCTCGCCCGTATGGCGTGTAGTCGCGGCTGATCACGACGGTGTCGGCTTTCACTTCCGCCGCGAACCGCGAAACCACCGTCGCGGGATCGCCGACCCGGACGAACAGACGCCCGCCGCGCGCCTCGATCTCCCGGCGTAGGCCGACGACCGAGCCGAGCAGGAACCACGCTCGGTTCGGGGACGCGAACCGTCCATGAAGGATCGCGGGATCGAAGACGAACAGCGGCGCGACGGGCCGTCGAGACGCCGCAGCCTCGGTCAGCGCGGGATGATCGTGAAGGCGAAGGTCGCGCCGCAACCAGACGACGACCGGACGGTCGCCCGTCATCGCGTCGTCGTCGTGATCGCGTCGATCAGCCGTGGGATGGCCTCTTCGATGCGGTCGGGAAGACGGAGCGCGCCGAGGTCATCCCGGATCGCCTGCGCCGACGGGCCGCCGACCGCCACGAGTCGCGCGCCATCCGCGTACAGCTCCCGCACGACATCATTCGCCCGCCGCGCGTCATCGCGCGCGACGACGGCGACGACGACGGCGCCAGGATCGGTATCGCGGATGGTCTGACGCCAGGCCTCCAGAGGCACATCGGCGCCGAGATAGACGACGTCGAGTCCGGCTCGTCGGGCGGCGACCGCGAACGCGAATGCGCCGAGCTCGTGTCGGCTGCCCGGCGGCAGACCGATCACGACCGTCGCGCCACCGACGTTCTGCGCCGCCGCGTCGAAGTAATGGGCGATGCGCCGCCGGACGGTCTCGCTGGCGGCATGCTCGCGTGCGACGTCGAGCTCACGGCGACTCCAAGCGTCGCCGATCCCTCGAAGTGCAGGGAAGACGACCGAGTCCATCGCAGCCTCGAACCGTTGGCCCGCGAAGGTCTCGTCCAACGTCGCGTCGATCGACCGAAGGTCGAGCCGGCGTGTCGCGTCGACGATCGCCTCGATGGCCGGGCTCACCGCCGTGCCAGCCTCCGCGGTGGCCATCCCATCACGACCACGACCATCTGCGGCGAGCTGAAGTACCTCTGCTTGCGGTGCCGTGCGGATCCGGTCCGCGGCCTGGCTCGGTCGCCAGCCATCGCGCTCGACGAGGTAATGCATCGCCGCGAGCCGAGCGATCGAGTCGTCGTCGTAGAGCCGATAGCCACCGGGCGTGCGTGTCGGTGAGACAACGCCGTACCGACGCTCCCACATCCGGATGGTCGGGATGGCGATCCCCGTCCGTTCCGCGGCCTGCTTGATGGTGTACATGGTTTGTGCAGCATAACACGCGACAGACATTTGACAATCATTGGACAACTGGGCAAGATACGGCAAGCACCGTGAACAAACGGTCAACAGAAGGACCGGCGCCCTGCCGGAACTGACGAAGGAGTCCGATCGTGATCCGACCACACCGCTTGGCGGCCCCATTGATCGCTGCCGCATTGTTCGCCGGCATGTCCGGCACCGCGTTCGCCGCCGGAACGGCTGACGTTCGCGTCCTGCATGCCTCGCCGGATGCCCCGGCTGTCGACGTCTACCTCGACGACAAGATCGTCGGTGCCCTGACGAACGTCCCGTTCGGCACGATCTCCGACTATCTCGCGATCCCGGCCGGTGGACACAACGTCAAGGTCTACGCGACCGGTACGAGTTCCGCTCCGGTCATCGACGCGGACGTCACCGTAGCCGCGGGTAGCGCCTACACCATCGCTGCCACGGGCGCCGTGGCCGACATCAAGGCCCAGGTGCTCAAGGACGATCCGGCGCCGACCGCCGCCAAGGCCGAGGTCCGTGTCGTGCATCTCAGCGCGGACGCCCCGGCCGTGGATGTCGCGACGTCAGGTTCGGCCGTGGACGAGGCCGTGGTCAAGGGTCTGTCCTACCCCGACGCCACCGACTATCTCGCCCTTCCCGGAGGGACGTACGACCTGGAGGTCCGTCTCGCGGGCGAGACGACCGTGGCCCTGCCGCTCCCGAACGTGAAGGCCCAGAACGGTCGGGCGTATTCGGTGTTCGCGATCGGTTCTGCAGCGTCACCCGCAATCGGCGGGAACGCACTCCAGGCCGTGGTCGCGGTCGACGCCGTGGTCGCGGTCGACGCCATGGTGGCGGCGACCGCCACGGTCCCACCGACCGACACGATCTCGACCACGTCGGGGACGTCGTCGATGCCGACCAGTCTGCTGCTCGTCGCGCTCGTCTTCATCGGCGCGACGTCGGTGCTCGTCGGATCGACCGTGCTCGTCCGCCGGACGTACCAGGACTAGTCGGACTGTCGTGACCGCTACCACCATGCGGGCCCTGCTCCCACCGGGAGCGGGGCCCGCCCGCACTTCGCCGTCAGCGATACGGCAGGGGATCCTCGATCCGCGCAGCCGTCACGACGAGATCCCACAGCACGCGTCGATCGTCGGCCGACAGGCGCGTTGCCGGCAGTCGGTCGAACGGTCTCGGCCGCCGGTCGTGGTAGAGCCGTCCGCTGGTCGCGCCACCCGCCTCGGACGTCGCCAACCAGACCAACGTGTCGATGCCTTCCGCTGGCGTTCGGAGGATCGGACGCATCACCCGGCTGAACCGGGGAAGCGATGCCGCCAAGCCGGGCGTCGCCGCCCAACCGGGGTGCACGGCGTTGACCGTCACGCCCGCGGAGCCAGGCGGTCCGAGACGCCGCGCCCACTCGCGCACGAGGGCCACCTGTGCTCGTTTCGCTCGGGCATACGCCCGGGTACCGTCGAACGTGCCGGACTCGTGATCGAGATCTTCGAGGTCGAGCGGCTGGGCGTACATCCCGCCCGACGTGACGGCGATGACGCGCGCCGGTCCCCGAGTGTCGGCCTGGAGCAGCGGGAGCAACTCCGCGACGAACCGGAATGGCCCGACGACCATCGTCGCGAACGTCGCCTCCAGGCCATCGGCCGTGACGATCCGGCGCTCGTGGATCGCCCCCGCGTTGTCGACGAGGACATCGAGGCGCGACTGGGTCGCGCGGACGGCCTGCGCGGCGTCGCTGACGATCGCGAGCGACGACATGTCGGCGACGACGGAATCGACATCCGCGTCCGGGTAGGCACTCGTGAGATCCGTGCGGGCGGATTCGAGCTTATCCGCGTCGCGCCCGACCAGGACGAGCCGCGCCCCGAGCCCGGCAAACACGCGACTTGCCGCCTGTCCGAGCCCGGATGTCGGGCCGGTGATCAGCACCGTTCGATTCCGGAGGGCGTCTGGAGCCGGGTCAGCCCACCCGTAGAGGCGGCGGCGTACCGCGTATCCGATGTCCGAAAACGACCCGATGACGCTCAGTTCGAGGGCAGCGTCGATGAGGTCTCGTGGGTCGGCCATGGCCGAAGCATGCCCGAAGTCCCAAGGAGATAAGTGATGACACGCTTGCACGAGGAGATCGAGACCGCGCTTCCGCTGGAGACCACGTTCGACTTCGTGGCCGACTTCGCGAACGCGCAACGCTGGGATCCGGGGGTCGCTCGATCGACACGGCTCGACGACGGACCGATCCGCGTCGGTTCACGGTTCGCGTTGGACGTGCGGATCGGTGGACGCGTCGCGCCGATGACGTATCAGGTCGCCGCCCTGGAGCCGCCCCGGCGCGTGCTCCTGGTGGGCACAGGATCGGGTGTGGACGCGGTCGACGAGATCGTGTTCGAGCCGGCCGGATCGGGCACGCGGATCCGGTACATGGCAGACATCCGATTGAGCGGGTTGCTGCGGCTTGTGCAGCCGCTCCTCTCGGGCGTCTTCGCGCGTATCGGACGCGACGCGGCCGCCGGGATGCACCGGACGCTCGCGGACCTGGCCGGCTCGTCCGGCACGGCGCGGTCATGAAGGTCGCCGTCATCGGATCTGGGATCAGTGGGCTGAGCGCCGCCTATGCGTTGCGTGACCGACACGAGGTGCGGCTATACGAGGGCGAAGGGAACCCGGGTGGGCACGTCAAGACCGAGCAGGTCGCCACGCCCGACGGCCCGCTTGCCGTCGACACCGGGTTCATCGTGTTCAACGAGCGCACATACCCGACGTTCATGCGGTTACTGGCCGAGCTCGGCGTCGGGTATCAGCCGAGCGACATGTCGCTCGGTTCGGCCTGCCGCGCCTGCGGGCTCGCCTTCAGCTCGCGCGGGGTCGGTGGTTGGTTCGCCGAGCCGACCGCCATCGCCCGCGCCTCGCATCTGCGTCTGCTGCCCGACGTCCTGCGGTTCTATCGGCGAGCGCGCGAGCGACTCGCCGGCTCTGGCTCGGACGCGACCCTGGGCGACTTCATGGAGGAGGGCGGGTACGGCTCGGCGTTTCGACGCCACTTCCTGTTGCCGATCACCTCGGCGGTCTGGTCGACCGGGGCGACGCGCGCGGTGGATTTTCCGATCGACTACCTCTTGCGCTTCCTGGATCACCACGGGTTGATCGGCGTCGGCGATGCGTTGCCGTGGCTGACGATCCCCGGCGGCTCACGGACCTACGTCGAACGGATCCTCGCGACGTTGCCGTCAGGCGCGGTCCGGACGGGCGATCCCGTTGTGGACGTCGCTCGACGACCCGACCACGTTCGGATCCGGACGGCATCGGGCGGTGACGAACGGTTCGATGCCGTGGTCCTTGCCGTGCACGCCGACGATGCGCTGACCCTGTTGCACGATGCCGACGCTGCCGAACGAACCGCGCTCGACGGGTTCAGCTATTCCGCGAACCAGGTCGTGCTCCACACCGACACGGGGCTCATGCCGAGGCAGCGCCGTGCCTGGGCATCGTGGAACGTGGAGCAGGATGATTGCGCATCACCCGGAGACCTCGTCGCCATGACCTATCACATGAACCGCCTGCAGCAGCTGCCCGGGATGGTCGACTATCTGGTGTCCGTGAATCCCGGGGATCGGCTACGCCCTGAGCGCATCCTCGTCGAGCGCCAGATGCGCCACCCGATGTACACGTTCCGGACGCTCGCGTCGCAGGCCGCCATCGGCCGGCTCCAGGGTCACCGACGGACCTTTCACGCCGGAGCGCACCTGTACTACGGGTTCCACGAGGACGGGTGCCGGTCCGGCTTCGAGGCGGCAGCGCTGATCGACGAGACGATGTCGGCCGAGGCGGCGGCATGAGATCGCACATCCTCGAAGGCGTCGTTCGTCACCGTCGAGCGCGCCCGGTCACCTATTCCCTGGAGCACGGCGTCTACTACCTGGCGCTCGACCTCGACGAGATGCCGACGCTCGATCGCGGTCTCCGGCTGCTCTCCCGCGGGCGGCGCAACGTCCTGTCGTTCCGCGACGACGACCATCTGGACCCACCCTCGAGCGATCTTCCACGGACGTCCGTGACCACCTGTGCGCCCACGGGGTCGATCCCTCGGGCTGGCAGGTGACGCTCATCGCGAACGCGCGCGTCTTCGGCTACGTCTTCGACCCTGCGAGCTTCTACCTCTGCCGCGATGCGTCCGGGGAACTGCGCATCGTCATCGTCGAGGTCCACAACACGCACGGTGAGCGACACCTATACACGCTTGATCGCTCGGATGAGACCAGTGCGACCTTCGAGGCGGGGATGGACAAGGACTTCTACGTGTCGCCGTTCATCGGGATGACGGGTCGGTATCGGGTCCGTGTCCGAGACGAGGAGCGTCGCCTGCGGATAACGATCAACGAGGAACATGGTGGGGAGCTCGTGCTTCACGCAAGCCTCGACCTGGCGCGCCGACCGCTCACGGACCGAACGCTCGCCCGGATGCTGATCCGGTACCCCCTCGTCACGCTCAAGACCACGGCCATGATCCACGTCCACGCGTTCCACCTCTGGCGCATGCGACTGCCGTTCCAGCGCCACGGAGAGGTCGGTCGGAGCCACGGAGCGAGCGCCCGATGAACAGCGAGATCCGACCGGCCCGGGCGTCCGCGGGCCTGTCACCGATCGAGCGCGCGTCTGTTCGTGTCGGCGTCGCTGCAGCGGAAAGGATCCGCGAGGGGCGGCTCACCGTCGTCCTCCCGGACGGTTCCGTCCGCTCGTTCGGGCCCGAGGATGCGGCTCTCCGTGCCGAGATGCAGATCCACGATGCCGCGGCGCTGACGCGCATCCTCCTGCACGGCGAGACCGGCGCCGGCGAGGCATACATGGATGGCCTCTGGTCGAGCCCGGACCTCGGCGCGTTACTCCGTCTCGCCGCGCGGGAACGCGAGTCGCTCGCCTTGGCTGGGGGGTGGTTCAGGGTCCCAGCTCAGCTCGCCCGGACCGTTTCGCACCGCCTGCGACGGAACACCCGCGCCGGGAGTCGACGCAACATCGCGGCGCACTATGACATCGGCAATGGACTCTACCGGCTCTTCCTCGACGAGACCCTGACGTACTCGAGCGCGGTCTTCCAAACGCCCGAGCAATCGCTCGCGGATGCGCAACGGAACAAGTACCGCCTCGTGGCGGCCGGTGCCCGGCTGGCTCCCGGCGACCACGTCCTGGAGATCGGCACCGGCTGGGGCGGCTTTGCGTTGTACGCGGCCGGTGAGCTGGGATGCCGCGTCACGTCGATCACGATCTCGACCGAGCAATACGAGCTCGCTCGTGAACGCGTGCGTGCGGCCGGTCTCGAAACGATGGTCGATATCCAGCTGCGCGATTACCGTGATGTCACGGGGACCTACGACGCCATCGTCTCGATCGAGATGCTCGAGGCGGTCGGTGCCGAGTACTTCGCGACGTTCTTCGAGACGTGCGACCGAGCGCTGCTGCCCGGCGGACGGCTCAGCGTCCAGGTGATCACGTTCCCGGACGCCGCCTACGAGCGACAACGGCGCGGCGCCAACTGGATCCAGACCTACATCTTCCCGGGCGGCCTATGTCCGTCGCTTGCCGTCCTGGAGGAGGCGACGCGTGACACCCGGTTCCTCATCACGGACGTGCGTGACATCGCCAGCGATTACGTACGTACGCTACGCGCCTGGCGGGCACGGTTCATGAGCCATCTCGCTGAGGTTCGGGCGCTCGGGTTCGACGATCGTTTCATCCGGATGTGGGAGTACTACCTGGCCTTGAGCGAAGCCGGCTTTGCGACTGGCATCAGCCAGGACCTCCAGATCAGCTTCGAGAAGCGGCGAGGGATCGCGTGACCGACCGGGCCGGGGCGCAGCGCTTTCCGATCGAGCTCGGCCGCCGTTCTCGTGGCCTCCTTCGGGTCCTGTTCGGCGTGAAGCCGGACAACGCGTATGTCGATCTCGGCGATGAGCTGGACGCGCGGTTCGGATATGGCCGCTTTCGAACGCCGGTGAGCAACATCCGCTCCTGGCGGATCGAGGGCCCGTGGCTCTGGATCACCGCGATCGGCATCCGGCGCGGGATCCGAGACGGCGTCTTCTCCTTCGACGGCGTGCAGACGGGTGGCGTCCGGGTCGACTTCCGTGAGCGTGTGCCCGGCCTGCGCATCTTCAGGACGCCGGCGTTGTACGTCACCGTCGAGGACCCGGAAGGGTTCGCGGCTGCCTTGGCGGAGCGCGGGATCCCCGGCGAGGACGCTCGGCGCCACTGATCGGGGCCGTCGCGAGCGGCTAGCATCCGAACGATGCCGCAGTTCGACTACATCATCGTCGGGGGCGGGTCCGCCGGGTCCGTGCTCGCGAACCGCCTGACCGAGGACCCGCACACCCGTGTCCTGGTGCTCGAGGCCGGCCGCTCGGACTGGCGGATCGACCCGTTCATCCACATGCCGGCGGCGTTGACGTTCCCGATCGGCAGCCGGTTCTACGACTGGCAGTACGAGTCGGAGCCGGAGCCGTTCATGCACGGCCGCCGCATCTACCACGCCCGCGGCAAGGTCCTCGGCGGGTCGTCGAGCATCAACGGCCAGATCTTCCAGCGTGGCAATCCGCTCGACTACGAGCGCTGGGGCGCCGACCCCGGCATGGAGACCTGGGACTTCGCGCATTGCCTGCCGTACTTCAAGAAGATGGAGACGGCCGTCGCCTCGCCACCCGACGATCCGTGGCGCGGTCACGACGGCCCACTGGTCGTGGAGCGGGGTCCGGCCACGAGCCCGCTGTTCGGAGCGTTCTTCGCCGCCGCCCAGGAGGCCGGCTACCCGCTCACCGACGACGTGAACGGGTACCGGCAGGAAGGGTTCGCGCCATTCGACCGGAACATCCACAAGGCGCGTCGACTGAGCGCCGCCCGCGCGTATCTCCATCCGATCCTGCGCCAGCGCTCGAACCTGTCCGTCTGGACCTGGCGGTTCGTCACACGCGTCCTGCTCGAGGGATCGCGCGCGGTCGGCGTCGAGGTCGCGCGAGGCGTTGGTGGTCGAGGCGGGGTCGACCGGCTCACGGCCGGCGAGGTGATCCTCGCGGGCGGATCCATCAATAGCCCGCAGCTGCTGTTGCTGTCGGGCATCGGCGCCGCCGACGAGCTGCGCGAGCTCGGCATCGATGTCGTCGCGGACCGGCCGGGTGTCGGGCGCAACCTGCAGGACCACCTCGAGGTCTACGTCCAGTACCAGAGCCTGCGCCCCGTCTCGATGCAGCCGTCCGCGACCGAGCTATGGCGGCGCCCGTTCATCGGGGCGCAGTGGATGTTCCTGCGGTCCGGGCCGGGCGCCACCAACCACTTCGAGGGTGGCGGCTTCGTCCGGTCCAACGAGGACGTCGCCTACCCGAACCTGATGTTCCATTTCCTGCCGCTGGCGATCCGCTACGACGGCACGGCCGGCGCCAAAGGTCACGGCTACCAGGTCCATGTCGGTCCGATGTACTCGGACGCGCGCGGCACGCTCACGCTTCGGAACCGCGATCCGCGCCAGCATCCGGAGCTGCGGTTCAACTACCTCTCGACCGACCAGGACCGGCGCGAATGGGTCGAGGCGATCCAGGTCGCCCGGCACATCCTCAACCAGCCCGCCATGGATGAGTTCAACGGCGGCGAGACGTCACCCGGTCCGTCGGTATCGACCCCGGAGCAGATCCTCGACTGGGTGTCACGGGACGCCGAGACGGCACTCCACCCGTCGTGCACCGCCAAGATGGGCGTCGATGAGCTGTCTGTCGTCGACCCGTTGACCATGCGCGTCCACGGCGTCGATGGGCTGCGCGTCGTCGATGCGTCCGTCATGCCGTACGTCACCAACGCCAACATCTACGCGCCGGTGATGATGCTTGCCGAGAAGGCCGCCGACATCATCCGGGGCCGAACGCCGCTCCCGCCCGAGCCCCTCGAGTTCTATCGCCACGGCGTGTCGCCACTGCCCACTCGGCGCGAGCCGATCGCCGCCGGCTAGGCTCGCTTCGCGCCCGTCGGGCGCGTGCCGCGAGCGCGCCGGCGTGGATTCACCAGCTGGCGGCGACGCCGCCGACGCGCTCGGCCGCCCGCCGCTCGGGTTCGCCGCTGTCCAGGTACGCGCGGTATGGATCCTCGGGCAGGTCGCGCTGGCGCCGAAGCTCGGCCAGCATCGGGCGGACATCGATCTGGTAGGCATCCTGGAGGATCCGGTTCGCCTCCAGCACATCGCCGGCTTCCTGAGCGGCTTGTAGGGTCGCCGTGTCCACGAGCAATGCCCGCGCGAACGTCTCCTGCAGCGTCATGACGGATCGGATCATGGCCGGGATCTTGGGCTCGATGTTGTGGCACTGGTCGAGCATGTAGACGACCCGGTTCGCGCTGTCGCGCGCCACGATGTCCTTCTCGTCGCGCATCGCGCCGACCAGCTCGTGGAAGATCCGGAACAGCTGGTAGGGATCGATGCTGCCGACCATCAGGTCGTCGTCGCCGTACTTCTTGTCGTTGAGGTCGAAGGCCCCGAGGCGTCCCTCCTGAAGGAGGATCGCGACGATCTGCTCGATGTTCACGGCCATCGCGTGATGGCCGGTGTCGACACAGACCTGGGCTCGTTCGCCGAGGTGTTGGCAGATCGACAACGAGCCGCCCCAATCCTGCACGTCCGTGTGGTAGAAGGCCGGTTCGTACAACTTGTACTCGAGCAGCATCCGGGCGTTCTGCGGCAGGGCAGCGTAGACCTCGCGCAAAGCCTCGATCAGCCGTTGACGTCTCGCCCGGAAGTCGTCCTGACCCGGGTAGTTCGTCCCGTCCGACAGCCAGACCTTGACGATATCCGAGTCGGTCTCCCGCGCGATCTCGCAGCAACGGACGATCGCGTCGATCGCCTTTGCTCGGACGCGGGCGTCCGGGTTACAGAGCGCGCCGAGCTTGTAGTCCTCGTCCTGGAACGTGTTGGAGTTGATTCCCCCGATGCGGATCCCGCGCTCGCGGGCGAATGCCGCCAGGCCGGCGAAATCGTCGACCGTATCCCAGGGGATATGGAGCGCGACCGTCTGTGCGATCCCGGTGTAGCGGGCGACCGTCGCCGCGTCTTCGACCTTCTCGAAGGCATCGCGCGGTACCCCGGTCTGCGGGAAGACGCGGAATCGTGTTCCGGTATTGACGAACCCCCAGGACGGGATCTCGACCGCGAGGTCTTCCACGGCCCAGCGGATGCCGTCGAGCTCGGATCGGGCGCGAGTGCCCGGGACCGTTCGGCCATCGGTCATGCCATCACCTCCGCAGGGGCAGCGCGCATCACTCGAGGTGGAAGACCTCATCGAGCCGCCGATGGAATCCCGTCGCCGGATCCGTCAGTGGGTCGATGAGGGCCGCCATCTGCTCCTGCCAGCGAGCATTCGCCTCGCTCGTGGCCATCGCCTCGGTGAATGCTGTGAAGTCGTCGACCTCGAGGTAAGCGAACAGGTCGTCACCGCGCAGGAAGATCGAATAATTCCGGGCGCCGGCCGACCGGAGGTCGGCCAGCAGGTCGGGCCAGACGGCCGCGTGCCGCCGCCGATATTCCGCCTCACTGCCGGGCAGGAGGCGCATCGAGAAACCGATCCGTTCCGTCTGAGCCGTTGCGTCGTGGGTCATGGGTCTGTGCCGTGCTTCGAGATGCGACGGGCCCGGGTCGGTGACCGGGGCCCGTCGCGTCTTCAACCGGCGAGGATCAGGACGGGCCCCAATCCTGCGCGTCGATGTTGTCCTTATTGAACGTCAGAGGCGGGCTCATGATGATCGTGCTGTCCTTGCCGATCGTGTACGGCTTGCCGTCGTTCATGTTCGGGACGGTGAGCGTGTCACCTTCCTTGCCCGTGATGGTGCCCTTCACGAGGGCGTCGGCCACGTAGTAGGTCAGATAGCCGAGGTCTGGCACGCTCCAGAGTCCGAACTCGGGGGAGGTGCCGTCCTTGACGTAGGCAGCCATCTGCTTCGGGAAGCCGAGGCCGGTGACCTTCACGTCGGCCGACTTGCCGGCCTGGCTGACGACCTGGGCCGCGGCCAGGATGCCGACCGTCGTCGGAGCGACGATGACCTTGAGGTTCGGGTGCGCCTGCAGCAGGGCCTGTGCCTGGGTCGTGCTCTTCTGCGGGTCGTCATCGCCGTAGACGGTGTCCACCAGCTTGAGGCCCTTGTACTTGTCGCCGGCGAGGATCGTCTTCATGGTGTCGATCCAGGCGTTCTGGTTCGTTGCGGTGGCTGCCGCTGACAGGATCGCGATCTCACCCGAGCAGCTGGGTGCGAGGTCGCATGACCAGTCGGCCATGGATTGCCCGATCAGGCCGAAGTCGGTCTGGTTGACGAAGACGTCGTACGCACCCACCGCCGGGCTCGAGTCGTAGCCGACGATCTTGATACCGGCCGCCTTGGCCGCCTGGAGTGCCGGTACGACCGCGTTCGGGTCATTCGCCGAGATCGCGATGGCGCTCACGCCTTTGGTCGTCTCGTCCTGGATGAACGAGGCCTGCGCCTCGGTCGCGGCGCTCGGGCCGACCTGGGTGACCGTGCCACCGAGCTCGCTCGCCGCCTTGTCGGCGCCCTGCTTTGCGGCGTCGAAGTACGGGTTATTGATCTGCTTCGGGATGAACGTCACCGACAGTGCTCCGCCCGCTGCGCTGCCAGATGCGCTGGCAGATGCCTCGGACGAGGCCGACGCCGATGGCGCCGCTGCGCTTGGTGCCGTCGTTGCGGCGCCGGAGTTGCTGCTGCACGCCGCGGCGATAAGGCCGGCGACGACCAGCAGGGCGGCGAGCCGCCCCCTTCGATCTGGTAACAACATACGACCTCCTCTGTTCATGGACTGGCCATTTCACCAGGACCGCCGACCGACCCGGTCGGCAAGCGCCGACCTCCTTGAGCCCGGTCGTATGCCCCCTTGGCCCGGCGAGCAAGAGTGGGGATGACCACCGACACGATGAGCAGCAGTCCGACGACGATGCTCTGGATGTCGGAGGACACATTCGTCAGGCGCAGGGCATTGCCCAGCACCGCCAATGTCAGGAAGGCAAGGACGACGCCCGGGATGGTGCCCCGGCCGCCGAAGATATCGACCCCGCCCAGCAACACGATCGTCACGACCACGAGCGTGAGCCCGGTGCCGACATCCGCTCGTGCGCTGGCCATCCTCGCCGTGAGGATCACGCCCGCGAGCGCTGCGACGGTGCCGGACAGAACGAACAGCCACAACTTGATCCGCGCGACGCGGACGCCGGAGAAGCGCGCGGCCGCCTGGTTCTTGCCGATGGCGTAGATCTCGCGACCGACCCACGTGCCATGCAGCAGCACAGCGAGTACGAACGCGAGCGCGAGGTAGACGACGAACGGCCACGGGATAGGCAGGCCTGGGACGGTGCCGAAGCCGAACCCCGTGAACCACTCCGGGAACTGACTGATGCCTCGTGATTCGAGGACGACGAGCGCAAGGCCGCGGTAGAGCGCGAGCGTTCCGAGCGTGACGACGAGTGAGGGCAGGCCGATCCGGGTCACGAGGAATCCGTTCAGCAGCCCACCCAGCGCGCCGACGATCAGCACCACGACGATCGCGAGCTCGATCGGCACGCCCGCGGCATATAGGTATCCGAGGATCGAAGCGGAAAGCCCGACCATCAATTCGACCGACAGGTCGATCTCGCCGGCGATGATGATCAACGCCATCGGCAGCGACATGATCGCCACCTCGATCACCGCCGAGATCGCATTGGCGAAGTTCCGACCGGTCAGGAAGACCGGCGAGACGGTCGTGCCGTAGACGACCAGCGCGATAAGGACGGCGAGGAGCAGGACCTCCCACCGGCCGAGCGAGGCCACCCATCGCCGAGCACGGCCGTTCATCGCCGTCGCCTCGCCGTCGCCGAGCGCTGGAATCGTCGCAGCAAGAACGCGTCCAATGCGACCGCGATCAGGATCACGACGCCGTACAGCGCCTGTAGCCAGAACTGTGACAAGCGCACGAGGATGAGGGCGTTCGAGATGAAGCCAAGGAACAGGGCTCCGAGGGCGGCCCCGACCACCGTCCCGGACCCGCCGAAGATGTTGACCCCGCCGACGACGACGGCCGCGACGACCTGCAGCGTGACGCCCGTCGCGGCGGTCGCATTGATCGTCCCGAACAGGATCCCCCAGAGCACTCCGGCCACACCACTCAGGAGGCCGCTCACCGAGAACACGACGAACGTCACGAGTGCGGTCCGGATGCCGAGGATCTCCGCCGCCTCGGGGTTACTGCCGACCGCATAGACCGAGCGCCCGAACCGTGTCTGGCGGAGGACAAGGGCACAGACGGCCACGATCGCGACCGCGATGAGCACGAAGATCGGGATGCCGACGAGCGTGGCGCGCGCGGCGCTCGTGTAACCGGGCGGCAGCTCGGTCAGCGTCACCTGCTTGCCACCGGCAAGCAGGAAGTCGATACCGCGGTAGACGCTGAGGGTGCCGAGCGTCGCCACGATCGACGGGACGCGGAACACCGCCACCACGATGCCGTTGATCATCCCGAGTACAAGCCCGAGCCCGATGCCGAAGGCCCACGCCGCCTGCGTCGACAGCAGGTGGTTCGACAACGCCGCCGCGACCGTGAACGCGACGAGACCGATGACGGCCTCGACCGACAGGTCGACGTTGCGGGTGATGACGACCATCGCCTCGCCGACGGCGGCGATCGCGATGATCGCGGCGAGCACCGACACGTCGGTCAGGTTGGATACCGATATCACCTGCGGCGCACGGATCGCGACGAGGATCGCCATCAGCCCCAGGACGAGCAGGAGGCTCAGTTCCCGCTGGCGGGCAGCGGCCCCCAGAAGCCGGCTCACAGGGCTCGTCGTCCTCGGCGGGGCGAGCGCTGCGGCGTCAGACACCGGTCGGCTCCGGTGGGTCGGCAGGCCCCGCGCCCGTTGCCTCGGAGTCGTCGCCGTTGCTGGTGCCCGCGGCGACCTTGCCCTGGGCCGTCGCGGCGTACATGACGGCCTCCTCGGTCGCGTCGGCCCGCGCGATCTCCGCCGTGACGGATCCCTCATGCAGAACGAGGATCCGATCCGACATCGCGAGGACTTCCGGGAGGTCGCTGGAGATCAGGATGATGGCGAGGCCCGCCGCCGCCAGCTCCGAGATGATCCGATGGACCTCGACCTTCGCGCCGATGTCGATCCCTCGAGTGGGCTCATCCAGGATCAGCAGGCGGGGCCCGGACGCCAGCCATTTCCCGAGCACGACCTTCTGTTGATTGCCGCCGGATAGCGCGCTCGCGAGCTGGTCCACACCTGTCGCGCGGATCCGCAGCTCCTCGATATAGCGCGTCCCCAGCTTCCGCTCGGTCGCAGACCGGATCCACAGTCGAGGGAACAGCCGGGGCAGGATCGGCAGCGAGACGTTCGAGCCGATGGGGAAGTCGAGCACGAGCCCGTCCTGGTGTCGGTCCTCAGGTACGTACGCGATGCCGGCAGCGAGCGCCGCGGACGGGCTGGTGAACGACACCACCTGGCCGCCGAGCCGGATCTCGCCGGCGTCGGCACGATCGATCCCGAAGAGCACGCGGGCGATCTCGGTCCGCCCTGCGCCGACCAGGCCGGCCAGGCCAAGGATCTCGCCGGCGTGCACGGAGAATGTAGCGTCGCGGAACGCCTCGCCACGCGCGAGTCCGTCGACCTCGAGCAGGACGTCGCCGATCGGGGATTCGACTTTCGGGAAGAGCGTCACCGTCCGGCCGACCATGTGGCGGATGAGGTCGGCGGGGGTCAGCTCGTTCGTCGCGGCCGTGACGACATGCTTGCCGTCACGGAGCACCGTCGCCCGGTCGCAAAGCTCGAAGACTTCATCGAGGCGATGGCTGACGAACAGGACGGCGACGCCGCTCGCGCGCGTCTGGCGGACGATCGCGAACAACCGGTCGACCTCGTGCGCCGACAGCGACGCCGTCGGTTCGTCCAGGATCAGGACGCGGGCGTCGATCGAAAGCGCCTTGGCGATCTCGATGAGCTGCTGATCGGCCATCGAAAGGCCGCGGACGATCGCACCTGGGTCCATCCGGACGCCGAGACCTGCGAAGATCGAGGCTGACTGCCGCCGCATCCCGCCCCAGTCGATGGTGCCCAGGGCGCCGCGCGGGGCGTGGCCTAGGAACACGTTCTCGGCGACGGTCAGATCGGGGAAGAGGCGCGGCTCCTGGTGCACGACTGCGATCCCGAGCTGGCGGGCTTGCGCGGGACCGTGGAGCGCGACCGGCTCCCCATCCAGCAGGATCTCGCCGGTGTCAGGCTGGTGCACACCCGCGAGGATCTTGACCAGCGTGCTCTTGCCGGCGCCGTTCTCGCCGACGAGCGCGTGGACCTCCCGTGACCGGAGCTCGAGGGAGACGTCATCGAGCGCCTGCGTCGCGCCGAAGCGCATGGAGACCCCGTTCAACGAGGCGCGGGCCGGTACGGCGACGGCCTCGGCGATCGTCATCCGCCGATCCCCGCGTGGCTATCTACCACGACGTCATCCGCTTGCTCGCCAGCGAGGTGGACGTCGATCCCCCGAGCGCGGAGCGCATCCACAGTGGATACCGGCGCAGCGTCGTCGGTGACGACGGCCGACAGATCGCCCAGCCGGCAGAACGTCGCGAACGCGGATCGGCCCCATTTGGAGCTGTCGACGATGCCGATCACCTCCTGGGCGGCGTCTGCCATCGCGCGCTTGATCTGCGCTTCCTCCTCGGTCGCATCGGCCAGTCCGGATTCGAGACTGAAGCCAGCCGCTCCCAGGAACGCCTTCTGAACGTTGACCTTCCGGAATAGGCCGTCACCCAATGGGCCGACGACCGAGAGGGCCTCCCAGCGTACGAAGCCGCCCGGCATCACGATCGTGATGCCGGGGATGCCCGCGAGTTCCTGGGCGATGCGAAGCCCATTGGTGATGACCGTGAGGTGGACCCAGCTCCCCCGGCGCCGGATGTGGCGCGCCACCGCGAGGGCCGTCGTGCTGGCATCGAACGCGATGCTTTCTCCGTCGATGACCATCCCGGCAGCCAGCCGGCCGATCCGGTCCTTGCTATCCGATCGGACCCGCTCGCGGACCTCGAACGAACTCTCCGGGCGGTTGCCCGGCGGCGCGATCGCGCCGCCGTGAGCGCGTACGAGGCGGCCCTCGTTCTCGAGGACCTGGAGGTCCTTGCGGATCGTCACCGCCGAGACGCCGAACCGCTTCGCAAGCTCGCCTACCCGGGCCCGCCCGTGCTCCTGGATCAGGCGCGCGATCAGCTGCTGGCGCTCCGGCGCGAAAGGGGTGCGGAGGTCGTGCCGGGGGTCCATCAGCGGCGGCATCCCTCGTGGGAAGGCATTTCGACGGGTTGCGAAAGGCGACGGTAGTTGAACAGTGTTCGCAGTGTCAAGAAGGTAGTTGAAATCAAACGAAACATGTGCCACGCTAGTTCGCGGGCACCCCGAAGACCGGCCATCGCCGGAGTACGCTGCGAGCGCGATGAGCGAGACCCGCACCGACGCAACCGATCCGACACCGCCCGGGCTCACCTCCTCCGAGCCCGGGCGGCGATCGCATCCGGCCGTCGAAGCCCTCGTCACTCGGTCCCGCCGATTGGGCGCGGACCCTCGGAACACCAACTACGCGGGCGGCAACACGTCAGCGAAGGGGTCCGCGACCGATCCGGTCACGGGACGCGCCATCGACCTGCTGTGGGTCAAGGGCTCGGGTGGTGATCTGGCCACGCTCAGTGAGGACGGCCTTGCCGTTCTGCGACTCGATCGCCTTCGCTCGCTCGTCGAGGTCTACCCCGGCGTCGAGCGCGAGGACGAGATGGTGGGCGCCTTCGACTTCTGCCTGTTCGGTCGCGGTGGCGCTGCCCCGTCCATCGATACGGCGATGCACGGCCTCATCGATGCCACGGATGTGGACCACCTGCATCCCGACTCGGGCATCGCCCTTGCGACCGCGGCCGACGGCGAAGCCCTCACGCAGGCGTGCTTCGGCGACCGTGTCGCGTGGATCCCGTGGCGGCGTCCCGGTTTCCAGCTCGGGCTCGACATCGCCGCGCTCCGACGAGACCGACCGGATGCGATCGGCGTGATCCTCGGCGGACACGGCATCACGGCATGGGGAGAGACCTCGGACGAGTGCGAATCGAATTCGCTCGAGATCATCCATCGGGCAGAGTCGTACATCGCTCAACGGGGGCGCCCCGAGCCGTTCGGCAAGGTGGTCGACGGACGCCAACCGTTGCCGGACTACGTCCGCCGAGCACGGGCCGCGGAGATCGTGCCGCTCCTGCGCGGCCTCGCCTCGACCGATCGGCCGCAGGTCGGCCACTTCGACGATAGCGACGTCGTGCTCGACTTCCTCGCGCGGGAATCGATGCCGCGGCTGGCGGCACTCGGGACCTCGTGCCCGGACCACTTCCTTCGCACGAAGGTCCGGCCGATGGTGGTCGACGTCGCGCCGACCGCCCCGGCCGACGATGTCGCAGAACGCCTGGCAGAGCTCCACGCCGCGTACCGCGACGATTACACGGCGTATTACGAACGACACGCGGCCGCAGACAGCCCGCCGATGCGAGGCGCCGACCCGGCGATCGTCCTGTATCCGGGGATCGGCATGTTCAGCTTCGGCGGCGACAAGCAGACGGCACGCGTCGCCGGCGAGTTCTTCGTCAACGCCATCAACGTCATGCGTGGGGCTGAAGCGCTTTCGACCTATGCGCCCATCGCGGAGTCAGAGAAGTTCCGCATCGAGTACTGGTCCCTCGAGGAGGCGAAACTCGCTCGCCGGCCGAAGCCCAAACCACTCGCGACCCGGATCGCGCTCGTGACCGGCGGCGGCTCGGGTATCGGGCGGGCGATCGCCCACCGTCTCGCGGAGGAGGGAGCGTGCGTCGTCGTTGCTGACATCGACGCGGCGAGTGCGGAGGCAGTCGCTCGTGAGATCGGCGGGCTCGATGCTGCGATCGGCCTCGCGTGTGATGTGACCGACGAGGACCAGGTCGCGGCCGCCTTCCGGCAAGCGACACTCGCGTTCGGCGGGGTGGACATCGTCATCAACAACGCCGGGCTATCGATCTCCAAGTCACTCTTCGAGACGACCGCCGACGACTGGGACCTCCAGCACGATGTCATGGCGCGCGGATCATTCCTGATCTCGCGCGAGGCCGCCCGGATCATGCGCGACCAGGGCATGGGCGGGGACCTGGTCTACATCGTCAGCAAGAACGCCCTCTTCGCCGGACCGAACAACATCGCGTACGGCGCGTCGAAAGCCGACCAGGCGCACCAGGTTCGGCTACTGGCTGCGGAGCTCGGCGAGTTCGGGATACGCGTCAACGGCGTCAATCCGGATGGGGTCGTCCGGGGATCAGGGATCTTCGCAAAGGGTTGGGGTGCGGACCGTGCCCGGACATACGGGATCCCAGAAGACAAGCTCGGCGAGTTCTACGCTCAGCGGACCTTGCTCAAGAAGGAGGTCGTTCCGGAGCACGTGGCCGCAGCCGTGTTCGCACTGGTCGGCGGCGATCTGTCGCAGACGACCGGGCTCCATGTCCCGGTCGATGCTGGTGTGGCGGCCGCGTTCCTGAGGTGAGCGCCAAAGGATCGGTCGGCGCCATCGATCTCGGCGCGTCGACCGGGCGGGTGATCGTCGGCCACGTCGGAGCGGACACGCTGCTGCTCGAAGAAGTCCATCGATTCGCGAACGAGCCCGTTGAGCTGCCTCAGGGCCTCCGTTGGGACGCGCTCGGTCAGTATCGAGAGATCCTTGCCGGCCTTCGCGCGGCGACGCGACGCGGATACGACCTGCAGAGTATCGGGGTCGATACGTGGGGCGTCGACGGCGGCCTGCTGGATGGCGATGGGTCACTGCTCGGACCCCCGGTCGCGTATCGGGACCCTGGCCATGAGCGGGGAGTGGAGGCGGTCCACGCCCGGATCCCGCCCGACGCCTTGTACCGGCGCAATGGCCTGCAGTTCCTGCCGTTCAACTCGTTGTATCAGCTCGCCGCCGCGCGGGCCTCGGCCTCCTTCGCGTCAGCGAAGACGTTTCTCCTCATGCCCGACCTCTTCGCGTACTGGCTCACCGGCACGATGGCGGCCGAACGCACGAACGCGTCGACCACGGGGCTCTTCGACCCGCGCACGCGCCAGTGGGCGGTCGACCTCATCGATGACCTGGGCTTTTCGCGCGAACTGTTCCCGCCGCTGCGCGATCCGGGGCAACAGCTCGGTCCGATCCGGGCGGAGGTGGCCGCCGCGACCGGCCAACCCGAAGGCACGGCGGTGACATCGGTCGGTTCCCACGACACGGCATCTGCCGTCGTCGCCGTGCCGGCATCCGACGACCGGTTCGCGTACATCTCGAGCGGAACGTGGTCCCTCGTCGGCCTCGAGCTCGAAGAGCCGATCCTCTCCGACGCCAGCCGGGCGGCGAACTTCACCAACGAAGGAGGCGTCGACGGACGCGTCCGGTTCCTCCGGAACGTGATGGGACTGTGGTTGCTGCAGGAAACGCTGCGGGCATGGGACGGAGCGGGGACCCCGGAGGAGCTTGAGCGGTTGCTCGCTGCCGCCGAGGGGTTGCCTGCCGGCGGGCCGCGCATCGATCCCGATGACGGGTCGTTCCTATCTCCCGGCGACATGCCGGCCCGGATCGAGGAGGCATGCCAACGGTCGGACCAGCCGGTACCCGCGTCGCGACCGGCCCTCGTGCGATGCATCCTCGACAGCCTCGCGGATGCCTACGCCCGGGCTATCGCCGACGCTCGACGACTATCGGGCAAGGACGTCACCGCCGTGCACGTCGTCGGCGGCGGCTCCCTGAATGCGCCACTCTGCCAGCTGACCGCAGATGCCTGCGGCCTGCCGGTGGTGGCTGGACCCGTGGAGGCGACGGCTATCGGAAACGTTCTCATCCAGGCCCGCGCCCAAGGGTTCATCGAGGGTAGCCTCGAGACACTGCGGGCATCGGTCCGCGCGACGAACGATCTGAGGACCTTCATGCCGGTCGCTGGACCCACACGAACCGTTCCGGTCGTCGGGTGACGCGCCGGCGCTTCCCGCGCTGGCACGAGGTCCGTCCGTATCTGCGGACGGGACCGCTCCACCTTTGGCCGGTGGAGCGCCGGCTTGCCTCGGCGGCGACGATCCGCGACCTGCGGACGATGGCGAAACGTCGTGTGCCGCGGGCCGTCTTCGACTACACGGACGGTGCCGCCGAGACCGAGACGAGCCTCCGGCGCTCGCGGGATGCCTACGCGAGGATCGAATTCGTGCCGCGCGTCCTGCGCGACGTGTCGGAGCTCGACACCTCGACGACCATCCTCGGCCGACCGTCGGCGCTGCCGCTGGTCTTCGCGCCGACCGGCTTCACCCGGTTGATGAACCACGAGGGGGAGCCGGCCGTCGCACGGGTCGCCGCGAGGCTCGGCATCCCGTACGCGCTCTCGACGCTCGGCACGACCTCGCCAGAGGACCTCGCCGCCGTCGCGCCCGACACGAACAAGTGGTTCCAGCTCTACATCTGGAACGACCGCGAGGCCGTCCGCGAGCTGGTCCGGAGGGCTCGGGCGGCCGGATACACGGCGCTCGTGCTCACGGTCGATACACCGGTCGCCGGGAAGCGACTTCGAGACGTCCACAACGGCTTCACGATCCCCCCGACGCTGTCGGCTCGGACCGTCTTCGACATCGCGCTCCATCCGGGCTGGTGGTTCAACCTGCTATCGACCGAACCGTTGCAGTTCGCGGTCTTCAACGAGACCGACGGGACCGTCGCAGAGCTGATCGACCGGGTCTTCGATCCGACCATCACGACGGCGGATCTCGCCTGGATCCGCGACGACTGGGATGGACCGATCGTCGTCAAGGGCATCCAGACGGTCGAGGACGCCTGCCTCGTCGTCGATGCCGGGGCGGATGCCATCGTCATCTCGAACCACGGCGGACGACAACTCGACCGCGCGCCGACGCCCCTCGAGCAACTCCCGTCGATCGCGGCCGCGGTCGGCGACCGCGCGGAGGTCTATGTCGATGGCGGGATCCTGTCCGGTGGCGACATCGTGGCTGCGGTCGCTTCCGGCGCTCGCGCCGCGCTCGTGGGCCGGGCCTACCTGTACGGGCTGATGGCCGGTGGCGAACGCGGTGTCCAGCGTGCCGCGGACATCCTCCAGGGCGAATTCCTGCGGACCATGCGCCTGCTCGGTGCCCGGAGCCTGGATGAGCTCGGTCCGGATCGCGTCCGCCTCCGTGCGACCGAGCCTTGACGCTGCCCTCGGCGCGACCCTATCCTCGGGCCCCAGGGGAGCGCAAACGTTAAGCGCTATCGATAAACCGCGGTCGCCTGGCCGCGCGGCGCCCGGATCGTGAGGGAGGCGAGGTGTCGGAGTTCCCCAGCTTCGCGCTGACGGGTCAGACCGCGCTCGTGACGGGTGCCGCGCGCGGGCTCGGTCGGGCGATCGCCCTCGCGCTCGCCGACGCCGGTGCCGACGTCGCCCTGGGACTGCGTCGTGACGGGACGGCCGACGACCTCATCGCCGAGATCGAGGGCATGGGTCGTCGCGCGATGGGCGTCCAGATGGACGTCACGCGGATCGGCGAGATCGCGCCGGCGGTCGACGCCGTCGTCGAGCGGTTCGGACGGCTCGACATCCTCGTCAACAACGCCGGTCTCGGCCCGGAGAATCTCGCCGTCGACGTCAACGAGGCCGACTTCGACCTGACCATGGCCGTGAACGTCAAGGGCACCTTCTTCGCCAGCCAGGCCGCGGGTCGCGCCATGATCCGCCAGGGCAGCGGCAGGATCATCAACCTGAGCTCCCAGGCCGGGTTCATCGCCCTGCCGACCGAGTCGATCTATTGCGCGTCGAAGGCCGCCGTCGCCCACCTGACGAAGTGCCTCGCCGTCGAATGGGGCGAGTACGGGATCAACGTCAACGCCGTCGCCCCGACCTTCATCCGCACGGACGGCACGTCGGAGGCCCTGGCCGACCCCGCGTTCGAGGCCGACGTTCGCCAACGGATCGCGGCCCTGCATCGGATCGGTGAGCCGGTCGACGTCGCCGGCGCGGTCGTCTTCCTGGCCTCACCCGCGGCCAGCCTCGTGACCGGCGTCGACGCTCCTCATCGACGGCGGCTGGACCGCGCGTTGAGCGACGGCTTCACGACCGTCTACGGTCGGAACCTGGTCGGCGAGCTGCCCAACTTCGTCCATCGACCGTACCTCGTCGTGACGATGGCGGACCTCTGGCCGCGCGTTCGCGGCGACCCTCGAAGGCCCCGGCCTCGGCGGCGTGCACCTGGTCCAGACCCTGGACGTGGTCGAGCTCGACGCGACGCTCGGCGCGCTGCCGACGGTGTCGTCCGTCATCGGACTCGGCGGCGGCCAGGCGATCGACGTCGCCAAGTTCATCGCCTGGCGGCGGCGGCTGCCGCTCTTCCAGGTCCCGACCGCGATGACGGTCAATGCGCCGTTCGGGCACCGCTCCGGGTTGCGCCGGGACGGCGTCGTCCGGTATCTCGGCTACGCGATCCCGGAGGCGGTGTACGTCGACTTCGACGTGATCCGCACCGCTCCGATCGGCCTGAACCGTGCCGGCGTCGGCGACATCCTCTGCTATCACACGGCCCATCTCGACTGGAAGCTGACCCGCGACCTCGGCAAGGAGGAGCGGCAGTGGCCGTACGACGATGGCCTGGTGGAGCAGGCACGGGCCCGTCTCGACGCTGTCCTCGGCTGCGCTCGATGACATCCACGATGTGAGCGACCACGGCATCCGGACGCTGATGGACGCGCATCGATGGGGCGGTCAGACCTTCCACGCCTCCGGCTGGAACCCGCGCCATATCGAGGGGGTCGAGCACTTCTTCTTCTACAACCTCGAGAAGCGGACCGGCCGGCATTTCATCCATGGTCAGCCGGTCGGCCTCGGGATCGTGCTCGGATCGGTGATGCACGGCGCCGGGACCGACGAGATGGTCGCGGCGCTGGCACGCGCCGGCGTCGACATCCGGCCCGAGGCGATGGGTGTGACCTGGGAGGACGCGGACGCGGCGATGCGAACGCTCGGGACGTTCGTGCGCGAAGCGGGCCTCTGGCATTCGATCGCCGACGAGCGGCCGGTCGACGACGCGATCGTGACCGAGGTCCGCGAGCGTGTGACCGCGGCGTACGGCCCGTGGCAGGCGACGTCATGAAGGTCGGCATCACGCTCCCGCAGGGCTGCGACCGCGAGTACCTGGGTCTCGACAGCGCGAACCGCCTGGTCGCGGACGGTCGACGCCGCGCGACAGGCCGACGCGCTGGGGTTCGACTCGCTCTGGCTGTATGACCACTTCCAGGTGGACCCGCCGCTGATCGACGCGCCGGTGTTCGAGCCCTTCGTCGAGCTGACCGCGATCGCCGGCGTGACGACGCGCGCTCGGCTTGGGCCACCTGGTCCTGGCCGCGGCCTATCGACCCGCTGCGCTCACGGCCAAGATGATCTCGACGCTCGACGTCGATCTCGGGCGGCCGCGCCGAGCTCGGTATCGGTGCCGGTTGGAAGGAAGACGAATGGCGTGCCTACGGGTACGGCTTCCCGGACGCCCCCGAGCGGCTGGCCATCCTTGCCGACCACCTCGAGGTGATCAGCCGGATGCTGGGTCCGGGCCACGCGACGTTCGCCGGGCAGTACGCGTCGGTCGACGACGCGATCCACGAGCCGAAGTCCGCCGGCGCGCGGATCCCGGTCCTCATCGGTGGCAACGGTCCGAAGGTGACGTGGCGGCTCGCCGCGCGGTTCGCCGATGAGCTCAATCTCGACGCGATGATGCCCGACGAGGTCGAGCGCGCGCATGCCGGTGATCGCGTCGCGCTGCGAGGAGATCGGACGCGACCCGGCCACGCTCCGCGTGTCGGTCCACATCTGGGGTCGGCCCGACGCTCCGGCGGGGACCGAGCGTCGCGAGCGTCTTCGCCAGTTCCGTGACGTCGGCGTGTCACGGGTGATGGTGCAGGGCTTCGCCGCGGTGTCCGACGCCGCACACCTCGATCGGGTCGCCGACGACTGCGCCGCCGTCGGGCTGCTGGAGAGCGCGCCGGCCTGACGCTACGGGCGGCGATGGGTCGTCATCCGTCGCATGCCCATCGACATCCGTCCGGCCCCGCGCCGCGACCCTTGCCCGCATCGCCTCCCCACGGTGGGGGCGGAGCATCGGGACGACCCCCACACCTCGTCCCGCCTCCTCACCACCGAAAGGAACCGCACGATGGCCCTCGCCCGGATCGCCTCCTTCGATGCCCCCCGTCCCGACGACTTCGCCGCCTTTGCCGCCGGTATCCGCGGCACGGTCATCCGCCCCGACGACGAGGGCTATCACCAGGCCCGCGAGGTCCACAACGCGAACTACGACCGCCGACCGCTGTGCGTCGTCCAAGCGAGCTCGGCAGCTGACGTCGCACGGACCGTCCTGTTCGCTCGCGAGACCGGTCTCGAGCTCGCCGTCCGCGGCGGGGCGCACAGCCTCGCTGGCTTCAGCACGACGGATGGCGGCATCGTCCTTGATCTCGGTCAGATGAAGGGCCTCCACATCGACCCCGTCCGCCGTCTCGCTTGGGCACAGGCCGGGCTCCGAGCCGGCGAGTACACCGCCGCCGCGGCCGCCCACGGGCTGGCGACGCCGTTCGGCGATACCGGCAGCGTCGGGATCGCCGGTCTGACCCTGGGCGGCGGGATCGGCTGGCTGGTGCGCAAGTACGGTCTCGCCATCGACGCGCTCGTCTCGGTCGAGATCGTCACGGCCGACGGTCGCATCCTGATCGCCAGCGCCACCGAGAACCCCGACCTGTTCTGGGCGGTCCGCGGTGGCGGCGGCAACTTCGGTGTCGTGACGCGCTTCCAGTTCCGGCTCTATCCCGTCTCGACCGTGCTCGGCGGCGCGCTCTTCCTGACCCCGACGCGTGAGGCCTTGCGCGGTCTCCAGGCCGTCGCGGCAGCAGCGCCCGAGGCGTTGTCGACGATCTCGATGGTGATGCCAGCCCCGCCGGCGCCGTTCATCCCCGAGGCCGTCCAGGGCAAGCAGACGCTCGCGGTCATGTTCGTGTACGACGGCGACCCGGAGTCCGGTCAGCAGGCGCTCGAGCCGTTCCGCGCCCTCTCGACGCCCATGGCCGAGCTCGTCATGCCGATGCCGTACGTCGGCATCTACGAGATGCTCAAGGCGGCCGAGCAGCGCGCCCCTGCGGCGCACCGTTCGCTGTTCCTGGAGACGCTCGACGACGTTGCGGTCGACGAGATCGTCACGCGGATGTCCGCCCCGAGCTCGCCGCACGTCATGACCCAGATCCGGATCCTCGGCGGCCAGATGGCGCGCGTGTCCGCGGATGCGACGGCATTCGCCCATCGCGGCGCGAACGTCATGCTCACGATCATCACGCCATTCGAGGACCCGGCCGAGGCGCCGGTCCACGCAGCGTGGACCCACGCGTATCTACGAGGCACTCCGGCCGCGCTCGACCGGTGTCTACTCCAACTTCCTCGAGGTCGAGGGTGAGGATCGGATCCGCGAGGCCTATCCAGACGCGACGTATCGACGCCTGGCGGAGATCAAGCGCCGGTACGACCCGACGAACCTGTTCCGGCTCAACCAGAACATCGCTCCGGCGGCTGCCATCGCCTGACCGACAGCACCGCGGATCGACGCCGGTGCTCCTTCGGGGGCGCCGGCGTCTTCGTGTCCGCTGGCCGAAGCGGATCTCTACTTCGCGGGAAGCGTCCGACCGAACGCGATCGCCCGGCGGATCCAGCCGTCGAGCGCGCCGTCATCGGCGACGACCGCTGGCGGCAGGGTCGCGTAGCCCTTCATCGATCGGCCTGCCATCGGCTCGAACGGCGCGGCACCGGGCAGCGCGAGCAGCTCGGCGCGGTCGTCGTCAGGGAGCCGGATCATCCACTGCTCGGCGAACAGCCCGGTGACCAGGTTCCCGCCGACGAAGAGTGCGGGATAGCCGAACATCTTGCGGCGCTCCGCTTCGGGAAAGCGTGCAGCGGCCGCGTCGAAGTGGGCGACCAGTCCGGGCGATGACTTCTCGAACTTCGGCATGTCAGATGCCCTCGATGCGCCGCGGTGAGAGACGCGGACCGTAGCGCGGCGCCTGCATGCCGCTGAGCTCCAGGAGACGAACGACGAGGGCGCGCCGACCCCGATACGGCTCCAGCAACTCGAGCATCCGGGCATCGGTCGCGCGGGGCTCGCCGGCCAGCGCGTAGGCCACCAGATGCGGCAGATGGAAGTCGCCGACGCTCACCGCGTCGACGTCGCCGAGCGCACGAACACCGACCTCGGCGGCGGTCCACGGCCCGATGCCGGGGATCGACCGGAGGCGAGCGTAGGCCGCCTCCAACGGAGCGTCGACGAGTCGCTCGAACCTGGTCGCGTCCCGCGCGATCGGCGCGGATCAGGTCCGCGCGACGCCGCTCAAGGCCGAGCGGATGGAACGCCCAGTAGGGGAGCCCGGCCAGCGTGGCCGGAGCGGGAAAGACGCGCAGCCCGAGCTCGCGAGGACCCGGTGCCGGTTCGCCATAGCGGCGGACCAGGCCGTGGAACGTCCGGTGTGCCTCGGTGCCGGTCACCTTCTGCTCGAGGACCGCGGGGATCAGCGACTCGAGCACCGCGCACGTACGCAGCACGCGGACGCCGGGTCGACGTTTCGCAAGGGTCGCGATCCGGGAGTCGCTGGCGTCGACGAGCTCGTCCGTGCTGCGCCCGAAGAGACCTGGGACCCGGGCGATCGCGACTTCGGCTCCGGGCCCCCAACCGTCCGCCCTGAGCTGCCGCGCTCCGACCGATGAGACACCGATCGTCGCCGCGCCGTCCCGCGTGCGGGTGGTCCACCACGCGCGGTCGCGCGCGACCCGGATCGTGCGGTCACCATGCCCGCGGACGAGCGGCCCGAGCGATGCCGCTAGGTCGAGCGGGGCATCGAGATCGAGCGTGAGGGTCGCGTCAGGCGGCGGCACGCCAGAGAGTCTGTCACGACCGCGATATGCGGGCGCGAAGAACCGCATAAGTCATGGGTGGGCCGCCGATGGTACTGTTCGCCCCGACGTGCGACGCCCCCGGGTCGTCGCGAACATGGCGCTCATCGTCATGTTCGCTGCGGTCGCCGTCCCCGGACCGGTGGGTTCATGGGCCTTCAGCCCGAACCGGACCCCCTCCGCGGAACTCTTCGCGTCGGTGGAGATGGCCGCGTCTGTCCGTGGGCCGGTGACGGCGACCCTGCCATTGGACCCGTACGCCCGCTCCGCGGGTGCACTGGACCAGCGAATGACCCTTCGCGAACCCGACTTCGTAGCGCAGCCGCTCCGGGTTCGGCCGAAGGCTGCCCAGCCGACGGCGCAAACCGGCGGTAGTCCGCAAGGCGCGCTGGCGGCTGGACGGCAACGTCTCCTGGTATGGCCCGGGCTTCTACGGCAAGCGGACCGCATGCGGCGTCGCGATGACGCGAGGATTGGTCGGCGTCGCCCATCGGTCCCTGCCATGCGGGACGCGGGTCACATTCAAGAACCCCAGGAACGGTCGGGTCGTGACGGCACGCGTCGTCGACCGCGGGCCGTATGTCTCAGGGCGCCAGTGGGACATGACCGGCGGGCTCTGCCGAGAGCTTGGGCACTGCTACACCGGCGCGATCTACTGGAAGCTCGGCGGCCGCTGACCGCCCGGACATGACCGGAGGGTAGCCGCGGGACGGCTACCCTCCGGAGGTTGCGCTAGGAACGGTGCGGCTACTGCAGGTAGAAGATCTGGTCGACGACCACCTTCGGATGACCCGACGTACCGAGCACCACGATCCGGATCGAGTGGCTCCCGACCGCCGCCCACGCCTTGGTGTAGACGAGCTTGCGGTCGCTGATCGTGGCAGCGTTCATGTTGACGGTCTTGTTGAACTTCCCGTCGATGTACACCCGGGCGGAGCCGTAGGCCGGGCCCATCCGTGCATACCAGCCGACGCGGTTGCCGCGGAAGCTGACCGTCGCGGTCGAGTTGGCCTTTGACGACACCTTGGCCTTGCCACCGACGTAGACCGCCGAGTTGGACAGAGCCCAGGTCCCGGTGAAGTGCATCGCGGTGCTCGACTCGCTGACGCTCACCGTCTTGAACGTCGCGCTGCAGCGGGGACCGCTGTGGTTGTTGCCGTTGTCGAACGTGTACACGCAGATGCGGTACGTCAGCGCCGAGTTCGGCAGGTCGAGCGAGATGCCCGGGGCCGGCGAGGCGGGGACGGTTGCGACGTCGACGGGAGCGCCGCCGTTGACGATCTTCCTCACGAGGTATTCCTTCACGCCGCTGCCGCCGACGTTGTCGGTCGCGGCAGGCCACGTGATGCGGACCGGGATGCCGAAGCGACCCGAGCCGAACAGCGTGTAGTTGACCGCCGTCGTGGCGTTGGGCGGCGTCGTATCCGTGGTGACGAGGATGTCGTCACTCGAGACGCCGGACCAGTTGCCCGCGGCATCGCGCCACTGGACGTAGACCGTCTTCGTGCCGAGGCCCGCGGTCATGGTCCACGCGATCGGGTTCGTGTACGTGTAGGTCGTGGCATCGGCGCCGCTGAGGCGTCCGTTGCCATCGACGGCCGAGTCGTTCGAGATCCGGACGAGGCTCAGACCGCTGCCCCCCGCGTTGTCACTCGCGGGGACCGACATGACGACGTTCGGGTTGCTGGTCGTGGCCGCGCCGCCGTTGATCGAGACGCTGCCCGTCGGCGCCGTGGAGTCGGACGCCGGCAGGTCCATGTAGTTGTGGAGGTAGAACTTGAGGTTCGTGCCCGCGCGATTGAGCAGGTTGTTGGCGATGACGGCGATGCCGCTCGCTGATGTGACTTCCTGCTTCGTCGTCGACGCGTCGTCGATCAGCGTCTCGCTCGTGCTCTTGATGAACGTGACGCCGCGCTTGACGATCTCGTCGGCTGGGCCGCGGAAATCGAAGGCGTTCGGCCCGCTGAGCGGCGCCGACTTGCGATAGATCACGCCACCGCCGTTGGGGGCGGTCAGGAACACGTAGATCGTGTTCAGCTCCTCGCTGATCGCGAGCTGCGGCGCGTGTCTCGCAGTCACCGGCGGTACCGACAAGGCGCGGTGCGTCCCACACGCCACCCGCCGTGCGCCGATAGAGCGGCGTCAGCAGCCTCGTCTTCAGGGTCGCGCAGTTGACGGTGTCGGTGTTCGCCTTGCCGACCATGTACAGCGTCCCGTCGGAGGTCGCCTTCATGTTGATGTGGTTGTCGGCGTAGATATTGCCGAGGCCGCCGTTGGGCAGCTTGTCGGTCGACCAGTTCGCGCCGACCGTCGGATCGTCGCCGGCTGCGATCGTCGAGAAGTAGTACCCGTTGTTCGTGGCCGCCGGCAGGTTGTCCTGGTCGCTCCACATGACGCCGACGGTGTTCTTCGACCCGTTGCCGAACGCGATGACCGAGGCGATGTCGCTGTCCGACATGGCCCCGACGTTGATCGTGTTACTGCCCTGGGTCGGGAGTTGGGCCGCAGTCGTCCACGTCTGGCCGTTGTCGTCGGACGTGCTGTAGCGGACTTCGTGTGCCTGGGCCAGCACGACCCACAGGCGACCGGTCGAGTCCTTGTCGATGGTCACGCTCCACGCGCCGCCGCGGAACGCAGGCGACGCCGTGCTTCCCGTCCCGAGGATCGCTCGGTACGAGAGGCTGCCGCCGATCTGGGTGTACGTGTCCGTTCCGGAGTCGTACGTGTAGCGGAAGATCCGGACGTCGTCGGGCGTCGCCGGAACGGCGAACGGCGAGGTCGTGTTCGGCATCGCGACCGACGCGACGTAGAGCGTGTTCGTGGCCTCATCCCACAGGTAGTCGCCGTGCGTGTTGTCACGCCGGTCGATCGATCGTGGTCGTCGGGCTCCAGGTCGACTTGTCCGAGCTGAGCTTGTAGATGCGGAACTCGGACAGCGGAGGCGACGTGCTGAAGCGGAACATGCCGCCCCACCACTGGACGTTGCCGCCGCCTTCGTCGGTGTACCAGAGCTTCGACTCAGGCTTGTCACTCGCCGGGCGGAACGCGCCGCCGGCGTAGCCGTGGTCACGCCAGCCGGCGGTGACCGGCGTTCCGGCGAGGACCGTGCCGGTCGCGACGATCGCCGCGAGGCCGAGCGAGATCAGGATCGTCGCGAGTCGACGGACGGGGTGCGAGACGGAGTGCATCGGTCAGGGATCCCCCAAGATGAGTACGGTGCCCGGCAGGACTCATGGAGGGAGAGTCCCCCGGACGATAGGTGTATGAGGATACGCGACCCAGCTTTTTCGCGACCTTTCAGAAACCTTCATTCGGTGACCGAGGTCAACGGATGGCGGTGTACCCGAGCCAGGAGTCTGGCTGCACCGCCCCGGCCGCCCCGCTTGGCGTAACGTGCCCGGGCGCCCTACCGTAGCGGCATGTGCCGAAGCATCAAGACCCTGCGTCGCCCGGGCGAAGCGGCGACGACCGGCGAACTGGAAGCGGCCGCCCGCCAGTACGTCCGCAAGCTGAGCGGCTATCGCGAGCCCAGCGAGAAGAACCGCGAGGCCTTCGAGGCGGCCATCGCCGAGATCGCCGACGCGTCAGCCAGCACCTGTCGAGGCCCTCGGCGTCGACGTCGAGGACGGTCCGAACAAGTGGATCGGGCGCGACGGCGTCGTCCACTCTGGAGACGATCCGACTCCGCGGGTGACGACCGTCGCCGCTCCGTGGTGGGTCCGGCCGGGCCTCGGCACCGATGGTCGACGGCCGCCTGACGATCGCCGGCCGCGATGCCGAGGCGCTCGCGCGCGAGCACGGGACGCCGCTGTTCGCCTACGACCTCGAGCGGTTCGCCGAGAACGCACGGGCGTTCCAGGCCGCGTTCGCACGGACCGGGGTCCCGTTCCGGCTGCGGTTCGCGATGAAGGCGAACCCGTGCCCGGAAGTGCTGGCGAGTGTTCCGCGGCCTCGGCGCGCCAGGCACGCCCGGAAAGCGTCGGCATCGATGCCTGCTCGCCGGGCGAGGTCGATCCGCGCGCTCGAGTGCGGCTGGCGACCGGACGAGATCAGCTACACCGGGACGAACGTATCGGAGCGCGACCTCGACGTGCTGCTCGCGCACGGCATCCATCTGAACCTCGACGCGATCAGCCAGATCGAGCGATACGGCCGGCGCGCCCCCGGGAGCCGCATCGGGATCCGCATCGACCCGGGAGCGGTGCCGGCTACACCGCCGCATCTCGAGTACAGCGGCGGTCCGCCCGACGAAGTTCGGCATCGACCTGGAGCGGTTCGACGAGGCGCTCGCCGCGGCGGCCCGCCACGACCTGGCGGTCGACACCATCCATTTCCACGCCGGATCAGGCTGGCTGGCGGATGGGCTGACGGGGTTCGAGCGTGCGTCTGCCGGCCGCGATCGCACGCGGTCGAGCGGGCGCGCGCGGCCGGTCATCGACGATCAGTCGAGGTCAACGTCGGCGGCGGGCTGGGCAAGCCCGGCCGCGCGGACGAGGTCGGCGGTCGATCTCGATGCCTATGCCGGGCGCCGTGGCGCGGGGCGCTCGGGCCGGCTCGAGCGTGACCGTCGCGGCCGAGCCGGGCGACGCACCTGTCGAAGGACGCCGGCGATCCTCCTGGCAGAAGTCGTCACCGTCGAGACGCGCCGCGGCGTCACGTTCGTCGGGCTCGATATCGGCTGGAACGTGAACTGCGCCTACTTCATCTACGGCTTCACCCAGGAGATCGTCCCGTGCCGCGATCCCGCGGCGCCGGCACGACGCGTGTGACCGTCGCCGGCCACATCAACGAGGCCAGCGACGTGTTCGCCGAGGACTATCCGATGGCGCCGGTGGCGGAGGGCGACATCGTCGCGCTACTCAATGCCGGCGGGTACGACCAGGCGATGAGCTCGACGCACTGCCTCCGTCCGTTGGGCGCGGCCGTGTTCCTGGAGCGGCCCGACGGCTAGGCGGCGGGAGCTTCGGTCCGGGCCGCGGAAGACTCGGTCGATAGGGGCGGGACCCGGTTAGGCGTCCATCTCGTGATCGCTCTCCATGGGATCGCGACCGCCTGGAACAGCGCGATCGCCCAGAACGCGAGCGTGATCGGCTCGGCGGCGAGCGACTCGCCGACGACGCTCACGATGAAGTCAGGCGGCTGGACGACATCGATCGGCACGCCGAGCTCCTGCCCGACGAAGTGCGCGACGATCAGGTATTCGCTGATCGCGAGCGCGAGGAGCGTCAGGATCGGTGAGATCACCACGAGGAGCATCGACGCGCGTCGGCGAGCGCCGAGCACGACACCCTGACCGACGATGAAGCCGACGGCGATCGCCACGATGCCGAGCTCGTAGTGGCTGACGGCGACGACGCCGTACCAGATCGCCGATGCGAGCACGGCCGCGACCACACCCGCGAGCAGGCCACCCAGCACGTCGGACATCGAGGCCGGCGTCGGGGGCGCCATGTCGACCATGGGTCCGGCGACGTTCGGGACACCGAACGGGCCGGCCGCCACAGCAGCGTTGGCGCCGACCGGCGGTGAGCCGGCGATCGGACCACGCTGATCGGCCGGCTGCGGTGGCGCCGAAGCCAGGCGCGGATCCGGCGCCGCCACGGCGGACTTCGGGCCGCCGCAGCTATAGCACGAGCCGGCCGCGGCTCGATTGATCGACTTGCAATTGCCGCAGACCCATTCGTTCACGGCGGTCCCCTCTGGTGCTCGCCGGGCGGTCGACGTGGGCGCGTCCGCCGCGACCGGCGGCGGGAGTATGGACAGCTGGGACGCGCCCGGACGACCGACCGACGGTCCCGGGGCCGACCAGTACACTCGCCGTTGATGGTCCAGCGGGTCGATCGCGGTTCACCGCCGACCCGCCACATCACGACACGTTCGATCGTGGCCGTGCGCGGCGGGTCGCTCGAGGTCCGCCCGGACCGGATCGTCGGCGAGGCGCCGCTTGGAGATCCGGGCGGCCGGCCCGGACCAGGAGCCCGTGGCGGTCGCCGTCACGATGCGAACGCCGGGTCACGAGGACGAGCTGGCGGTCGGGTTCCTGCGGACGGAGGGGCTGATCGATGGGCTCCGAGGTGGTCGGGACCGAGGCGCGGCGACCCGCGTCGCGCTGAACCAGCCCGACGACACGATCATCGTCCGCCTGTCGCGGCCGTTCGACGACTCGGCGGTCGCCGAGCGCCACTTCGTGGCGACCGCGTCGTGCGGGATCTGCGGCAAGGCGTCGATCGACGAGGTCGCGTTGCGCTGCGAGCCGCTGCCGCCTGGCCCGGTCGTGTCCGCGCCGTGATGCTCGCGCTACCCGACCTGCTCCGCGCCGCGCAGCGGGCGTTCGACGAGACCGGCGGACTGCACGCGGCCGCGCTGTTCTCGCCGAGCGGCGAGCTCATCGCGATCCGCGAGGACGTCGGGCGGCACAACGCGCTCGACAAGCTGATCGGGTCGCAGGTGCTCGACGGGGAGCTGCCGCTCCACGGCCGGATCCTGATGGTGTCGGGCCGGGTCAGCTTCGAGATCGTCCAGAAGGCGGCGGTCGCCGGCATCCCGATCATCGCCGCCGTCTCGGCCCCGTCCGACCTGGCGATCGAGACCGCCGAACGACTCGGCGTGACGCTCGTCGGCTTCCTGCGCGGCGACGGCTTCAACGTCTACAGCCACGACGGCCGGATCGATCTGCGCGACCTGACCGGCTGGGGCTAGCCCGCGCGACCGTCAGTCGCTCGACCTTCACGACCGGACGCCTTCGATCTTGATCGCTGATCATCGGGCGGGACTCGAGGTCGTGATCGACGTACTGCGGGTACTTCGCCCGCAAGCGCGGCGACGACCGCCGGGTCGCTGTCGACGAGCGTCGCCCGGCCCTCGATCCGCAGCCACGCCAGCTCCGACCAGTCCTCCGACCACCGGTCGACGAGCAGGCGTGACCCCGGGCCGCTCCATCGATGTCGCGCACGCGCGCGAGCGATCGGACATCAGCGACTGCCTTCGGCTTCTCGTCGAGCGGCGACCAGACGACGTCATCGATGATCACGAAGCAGACCGGCACCAGCCGCGGTCGACCATCGGCAGCGATGGTGGCGAGCGTCGCGCGCCGCGCGGTCGCGAGGAGCTCGCGTTCAGCCGGCGTCAGGACCGGAGACAACCGTCGAGCTCGGAGGGGAGGGCTCACGCACTCCCTCGGTCTTCGGCCGCTCGTTGACGAACTCGAAGCCGAACCGGCCCTTGACGCACAGGTGGCCGCTCGGTGACCGACGAGTCGAGCGGTGAGGTGACCTTGAGGATCCGATCGTCCTGGACGTGCAGGTCGACGACGCAGCCGACGCCGCAGTACGGGCAGATCGTCGAGGTGACGGTCTGCGCCGACGGGTCCCACGTCCCGGCTGCGCGCATGTCGTACTCGGTCTTGGCCATCAACGCGCCAGTCGGGCAGACGCCGATGCAGTTGCCGCAGTACACGCACGCGGACTCGGGCAACGGAACGGCCTGCTCGGTCGAGATCCGGGCGTCGAAGCCTCGACCGGCGACGGCGATCGCGAACGTGTTCTGGGCGTCCTCGCCGCACGCCTCGACGCACTTGTAGCAGAGGATGCACTTCGAGTAGTCGCGGACGTAGAGGTCGTTGTCGATCTTCGTCGGCTGGGCGACGGTGGCGGCGAAGGCCGCTTCGTCGCCGGAGCGGGGGCGTGGTGGTGGCCGGCGCTCGTGGGCGTCGCGCTCGCCGGCTGCCGCGGGCGCCGCCGGCGGACCGAACCGCGTCGGATCGGCGCCGTATCGCTCCATGTAGTCGTGGATCGTCCCGTCGGGCACGGCCGGGCCGGCGAGCGACACGTCGACCGACGAGCCGAGGAACTCGAGCACGACCTTGCGCGACGTCCGGACGCGCTCGCTGTCGGTCAGGACCTCCATGCCCGGCTCGACCTTGCGCGAGCAGGCGGGCGCGAGGACGCGCGAGCCGGCGACCTCGACGACGCAGACCCGGCAGACGTTGACCGGCGTCAGGTTCTCGGCGTAGCAGAGCGTCGGGCGTATCGATGCCGAGCTGCCGGCAGGCGCCGAGGATCGTCGTGCCGGCGGCGACGGCGACCGCCTGGCCGTCGATCGTGAGCTCGACGGACGGCGGCGTTCGACCGGCGGCGCCTCCGGAGGCCGACTCGGGCGTGCCGGCGGGAAGAGCAGGATCTCGGGGATCGGCTCGTCGGGCCGCGGCGGCCACGGATGGGTGACCGCGTCGTCGTGACGAGGCGCGTGGTGCGATTCGGTCACAGCGCCACCAGCTCCGGCTGGCGAGCGCCGACTCGATCGCCGACGACGCCGTCTGGCCGAGGCCGCAGATCGACGCGTCCCGCATCGCCTGCCCGATCTCGCGAAGCAGCGCCAGCTCGTCGTCCCGCGCCCGAACGCGCGAGCCCGCGGCGAGGCGCGTCAGCAACTCCTCCTGGCGGACGCTGCCGACCCGGCACGGGACGCACTGCCCGCACGACTCATCGCGGAAGAACCGGGCGATCCGCCGGAGCGTGCCGACGAGGTCGGTCGTCTCGTCGAACACCATGATCACGCCCGACCCGAGGGTCGCGCCGGCGGCGCGGGTCGCCTCGAATGTCAACGGCATGCTCGAGCGCGTCCGGTCCGACGAACACGCCGGCCGCGCCGCCCAGAAGGATGGCGCGGATCGCCCGACCGCCGGGAACGCCGCCCGCCATCTCGACCAGGTCGCCGAGCGTCGCCCCGAACTCGACCTCGTAGACGCCGGGTCGTGCGACGTGCCCCGACAGGCAGAACAGCCGCGGACCGGTCGAGCCGTCGGTGCCGATCCCGGCGTACGCCTCGCCTCCCATCCCGAGGATCAGCGGGATGTTCAGGAGCGTCTCGACGTTGTTGACGACCGTCGGCTTGCCGAAGAGCCCGACCTCGACCGGGAAGGGCGGCTTGTTCCGCGGCTCGCCGCGCTTGCCCTTCGATCGACTCGAACAGCGCCGTCTCTTCACCGCAGATGTAGGCGCCGGCGCCGCGCCGGACCTCGATGTCGAAGGCGAAGCCCGAGCCGAGGATGTCGGGTCCGAGCAGGCCCGCGGCGCGCGCCGCGGCGACCGCCCCGCGGACCGCGGCCTCGGCCTCCGGGTACTCGCCGCGGATGTACAGGAAGCCGAGGCTCGCGCCGGTCGCGACGGCGGCGATCGTCATCGCCTCGACGATGGCGAACGGATCGCCTTCGAGGATGACCCGGTCCTTGAAGGTGCCGGGTTCTGACTCATCGGCGTTGCACACGAGGTAGTGCGGCTGCGCCGGCTGGGCCGCGACGGCTGCCCATTTGCGACCGGTCGGGAACGCGGCACCGCCACGGCCCATCAGCTTCGAGGCGGTGACCTCGGCGATGACCGCCTCGCCGCCGATCTCGAGGGCACGGGCGAGCGCGGTATACCCGCCATGGGCCCGGTAGTCGTCGAGCGACGACGGGTCGACGACGCCGACGCGTCGCAGCAGTCGAAGGCCGGCGTCGCCCTGCTGCGGGATCGGCTCGGGTGGACGCGGCGCGGCGCCAGCATCTAGACGAGCGACGACGCCGGCGGCATCGACCGGCGCGGCGCTGGCGACCAGAGCCTGCTCCCCGGCCAAGGTGACGAGCGCCGCTGGAGCGCGATCGCACAGCCCGAGGCACGGCGAGCGCATCCAGCCGACCCGTCCGTCCGCGCCGGCGACGCCCTCCGGACCGATGGTTCGCTCGAGCGCGGCACAGGTGTCCTCGGCACCGGCGATCCGGCACGCGATGTCGTCGCACACGTGCGCCATGACCGGCGGCCGCGGCTTCGTCGCGAAGAGCGCATAGAACGTCGCAACGCCGTAGGCCTCGGCCGGTGGCACTGCGAGTCGGCGGGAGATGTAGTTCAGAGCGGGCTGGCTGATCCAGCCGACGCGGTCCTGGACAGCGTGCAACGCGGGGATCAGCTCCGACCGTCGGGCCCTGATCTCGTGACCGCCACGCGCAGCGTGGCCATCGATGCCCGGGTGTCGTGGACCGCCGACCCAGCCGGATTCCGGCGGGCCGAGGACGCCATCGACCGCGGCACGCTCGGCGGGGGAAGCGAGGGGCCCGATGACATGCAGGTCCACGCTTCGAGTGTAGCCGCGGTGGTTCGAGCGCGGGCCGTGGCGGTCGCTGTCAGTCGGTGGCGGTCGCGGAAGCGGGCGGCTCCGTCGATTCGGCGACCACGGCGATCGAGATGCGCAAGCCGGGGACCGCGAGTGGGTGACGGGCCCCAGAACGCGCCGGCGGATCTCTCGGGAACCAGCGCGCCCACTCCTCGTTGAACCCCGCGAAGTCCTCGGGGTTCGTGAGCAGGAACTGGGCGCTGACGATGGCCTGGCGCGAGCTCCCCGCGGCGACCAGGATCGCCTCGACGTTGCGCATCGCCTGCCGCGTCTGCTCCTGGATGGTGGATCCGACGACCGCGCCCGTCGCTGGGTCGAACGGGCCCTGGCCCGACACGAACACAAGGCCGCCGGCGACAACGGCCTGGCTGTACGAGAACGGCCCGGACGCATTGCCTCGCGGTGCACCGGCGGTGTCGACGATCCGTGCCATGTCAGACGCTCGCGGCCGTCGCGACCTTCTCGATACGGATGGCCGTGGCCTTGAACTCGGCCGTGCCCGACTTCGGGTCGGTGGCGTCGATCGTCAGCAGGTTCGTCGCAACGTCGTCCTGGAAGTGCAGCGTCATGAACGTGAGCCCGGGTCGGAGCGACGCGTCGATGCGGATCGGCGCCTCCACGCGACCGCGGCGGGAGATGACGCCGACACGATCACCATCGACGAGGCCGTAGGCATCGGCGTCCTCGGGCGAGATGTCGAGCGACTCACCGCGCCGCAGCGGTGACGTGTAGCCGGCCGTCTGCACGCCCGTGTTGTACGAGTCGAGGCGCCGGCCGGTCGTGAGGCGGATCGGGAACTCGTCGCTCAACCGGTCTACGGGCGGATCGTGGTCCGTCGGCATGAAGGGCACGCGACGTCCCGGGAGCGGGTCCTCCCACAGCCGGCTGTGCAGGAACAGCTCGCCCGGGTGCGTCTCGTCGTAGCACGGCCACTGGATGCCGCCGAGCTCGTCGAGGCGCGCGTAGCTCATCCCGGCATGGGGCGGGGACAGCGAGCGGATCTCGTTCCACACGTCCTCGGCGGCAGATGACCCGGCGTCGTAGCCCATCCGTCGCGCAAGCTCGTAGATGATCCACAGATCGTCGCGTGCCCCTTCCGGCGGATCGACGGCCTTGCGCACGCGCTGGACGCGCCGTTCGCTGTTGGTGACCGTGCCCTCGGCCTCGGCCCACGCCGCGGTCGCCGGCAGGACGACATCAGCGAGCTCAGCGGTCTTCGTCAGGAAGAGGTCCTGGACGACGAGGAATCCGAGGCCCTCAAGCAGCTCGCGAGCCCGGCGTCTGGTCCGCCTCGGACTGGAGCGGGTTCTCCCCGATGCAGTAGACGGTCGTGAGCTCGCGACGCTCCATCGCATCGAACATCTCCGACAGCGTCCAGCCGCGATGTGGCGGCACGGCGACGCCCCACGTGGCGTCGAACTTCGCTCGGAGCTCGCCGTTCTCGACGTGCTGGAAACCGGGCAGCCGGTTCGGCAGCGCACCCATGTCGCCGCCACCCTGGACGTTGTTCTGGCCACGGAGCGGGTTGATGCCGCTGCCGTACTTGCCGACGTGACCGGTCAACAGGGCGAGGTTGATCAGCGCGAGGACGTTGTCGACCGCGTTGTGGTGCTCGGTGATGCCGAGGGTCCAGCAGATCATCGCGCGGTCCGCGGTCGCGTACGCATGGGCGAGATCGCGGATGGCGTCGGCCGGGACGCCCGACTCGCGCTCGGCGTACTCGAGCGTGTATGGCTCGACCTTGGCCTTGTACGCGTCGAAGCCTTCGGTCGCGTGCTCGATGAATGTCCGGTCCTCGAGCCCGGCGGCGATGATCTCGCGGCCGACCGCGTTCGCGAGGGCGATATCGCTCCCCACATCGAGCCCGAGCCACACGTCGGCCCACTCGGCGCTGCTCGTGCGACGCGGGTCGACCGTGTACAGCCGGGCGCCGTTGTGGATGCCCTTGAGGAGGTGGTGGAAGAAGATCGGATGCGTCTCTCGGGCATTGCTACCCCAGAGGACGATCAGGTCGGTCTCCTCGGCCTCACGGTATGAACTTGTGCCGCCGCCGGCACCGAACACCATCGCCAGACCGGCGACGCTCGGGGCGTGTCAGGTCCGGTTGCAGCTATCGATGTTGTTGCTGCCCAGGACCGCGCGGCTGAACTTCTGTGCGGCGTAGTTGACCTCGTTGGTCGCCTTGCTGCAGCTGAAGGTGCCGAAGGTCGTCGGGCCGTGGGCCGCCTTGGCGGCCGTGAACCCGGCGACGACGCGATCGAGTGCTTCATCCCAGCTTGCCGGGCGAAGCGCAGCCCCCTTGGCGTCGCGGACGAGGGGCTGGGTCAGCCGAACGTAGGGTCTCCCCATAGGGGTCCTCTCTTGTGGTTGACGACGACCCGAGTGTACCGCTTGACGACTGGGCACTCGGGGACGACTCTCCGCATCGATCCGTTCTTGGGGGAACGATGTCGACCGCCGTCACCGCCGATCTGACCGAGCCGCAGCCGCTCTACTGCTACCGCCATCCGGAGCGGGAGACGTTCGTTCGTTGCGGTCGCTGCGACCAGCCGATCTGCATGGGTTGCGCCATGCAGGGACCGGTCGGTCTGCGCTGCAAGACGTGCGGCAAGCCGGCGCGCGATGCGCTCGCGTCGCTGCGGCCGAGCCAGGTCGCGATCGGGTTGCTCGTCGCAGCAGGGCTTTCGGCCGTCGTCGGCTACTTCGGCGCCCAGTTCGGATGGTTCATGATCGTCGTCGGGTTCTTCGCGGGGTCGGTCATCGCCGAGGCCCTCGACCGCACCATCGGCATCAAACGCGGGCCGCGGATCCTGGCGATCGCCGTGACGGGGATCTTGGTCGGCGGGCTCATCGGCTCGAGCTTCTCGATGATCGGGATGTGGCGGGAGATGGAGGGCTATGCGGCCGCGGCCGGGGCGCAGGACTTCCCGGTGCTCCCGCTCGACGCCTTCCTCCTGCAGAACGTGCCGAACGTGCTGATCACGCTCGCGGCTACCGTCGTCGGGGCGTACGCGAGATTGCGCCGGATCTAGGGCTCAGCGGAGGCTCGACGCCGGCGCCGGACTGGACTGCCCCGATCCGCCAGGCGGCGACACCGGCCTCATCGAGCTCCGCAAGGACCGGTCCGAGCCGATCGGGTGGCAGCGCGGCGAGCAGCCCGCCGCTCGTCTGCGGATCGTGCGCGAGCGTGACCAGCTCGTCGTGCACGTTCGGCCCGATCTCGAGATCGTCCAGGACGAAGCGGCGGTTGTGCGCCGCACCCCCTGTTTCGACGCCGTCCCGCGCGAGGTCGATGGCGCCGGGCAGCGACGGTAGCGCGCCCGCCTCGATGACGAAACGCGTACCGGACGCGCGTGCCATCTCGAGCCCGTGACCGAGCAGGCCGAACCCGGTGACGTCGGTCGCCCCGACGACGCCATTCGCGACGAGGATCTCCGAGGCCCCTCGGTTCAACGTGCGCATGCTGTCGATCGCGGTCGCGAGGTCCTCTGGTCGAGTACGGCCCTGACGCGCGCCGGACACGATGAGCCCGGTCCCGAGCGGTTTGGTCAGCACGAGCACATCGCCGGGTCGGGCGCCGCCCTTGCGCAGGAGTCGCTCGGGGTGCGCCGCGCCGATGACCGCCAGGCCGTACTTCGGCTCCGGGTCGCGGATCGTGTGCCCGCCGGCCAGCGTGCCGCCGGCCGCCCGCACGACGTCTGATGCGCCTCCGAAGACTTCGGCCATCACGTCCCGCGGCAGCTCTTCAGGGAACGCAGCGATCGAGAGTGCGAAGAGGACGCGGCCACCCATCGCGAAGACGTCGCTCATCGCGTTCGCGGCGGCGATCTGGCCGAACGTCCGCGCGTCATCGACGAGCGGCGGGAAGAAGTCGACCGTCCCGATGATCGCGAGCTCGTCGCTGACGCGGTAGGCAGCCGCGTCATCGGGCGGGTTGAGGCCGGCGATCAGCTCGTCGGGCGCCGTCTCCGCGCCGAGGCCGGTCAACGCTTCGGACAGGAGGTCGGCACCGAGCTTCGCGGCACAGCCGCCGCAGTCGGTGAGCGTCGTGAGTCGCAGGCTCGGGATCTCGGACAGGCTCGCCATGGCAGGGATGATGGCACGCACCGGCCGCTTCCGGTCTCTCGTACCATCCCGGGGGAGCGGATGGGTCCCGGTGGGTCCCCCGGTCTTCAAAACCGGTGACGCCGCGCTCGGCGTGGCGTGGTGGGTTCGACTCCCACGCGTTCCCGCCACGGAGCACCGATGACGTCGAAGCCGGCCGCCCGCCCGCGTCCCCCGAGCGTCGAAGCCGTCCTGACGCGCGTCCGCTCGGGCGCGGATGGCACGGATCCCGCCGCGCTCCGGGCCGTCGCTCGCGCGGTCGTGGATGAGGAGCGCGCGAACCTTGCCGCCGGCGCCGATCCTCGCGACCCGGATGCGCTCGCGTCGGACGCCCTGACACGTCTCGGCAGATTGGCCGATCCTGGCCTCGTGCCGGCCATCAACGCGACCGGTGTGATCATCCACACGAACCTCGGACGCGCTGCGTGGCCGGCGGCGACGGCTGTCGCGGTCGCAGACCTCACGCAGCAGACGCTGCTCCTCGAGTTGGACCGTGAGACCGGTCGTCGAGGTGCCGCGCGCGCGGATCGCCGAGGACAACCTCATCGCCTTGACCGGTGCCGAGGATGCGCTCGTCACCAACAACAACGCGGCGGCCGTCGCGCTCGCGGTGGCGCTCGTGGGTCGAGGCGGCATCGCCGTGTCTCGCGGCGAGCTGGTCGAGATCGGCGGCGGCGTCCGGATCCCCGATATCATCCGCCGCTCCGGCGCGAAGCTGATCGAGGTCGGTACGACCAACCGCACCAGGGCGGCCGACTTCGAGATCCGCGCTCGTCGACCGTGGAGCGAAGGCGGTCCTCCGCGTCCATCCGTCGAACTTCGCGATGGCCGGGTTCACCGAAACGCCCGACCAGCGGGAGGTCGCGGATCTCGCGCACGCGCACGACGCGATCGTCATCGACGACCTCGGGTCCGGTGCGCTGCTCGACACCGCGGCGTTCGGTCTGGCGCACGAGCCGCTCCCCTCCGAACGCCTCGCGGCCGGGTCCGACGTCGTGACGTTCAGTGGCGACAAGCTCGTCGGCGGGCCGCAGGCAGGCTTGGTCGTCGGCCGTGCCGACCTCATCGAGCGGATGCGCCGTGACCCGCTGGCCCGGGCGATGCGTCCCGACAAGGCGACGATGGTCGGCGTGGCGACGACCCTCGGGCTCTATCGCGCCGGGCGAGCGACCGCGGAGATCCCGATCTGGCAGATGATCGCTGCTTCCGTCGAAGCGCTCACAGCGCGAGCCGAGGCGCTCGCTGCCCGGCTGGGAGACGGCGTCGAGGTGGTCGACGTCCGCTCGACGATCGGCGGTGGCTCGCTGCCAGGCGAGACGCTGCCGTCGGTCGCTCTGGCGCTCACGACGCCCTCCGCGACGCGCACGCTGAAGGCCCTCCGGACGGGAACGCCGGCGGTCGTCGGTCGTATCGAGGCCGACCGGGTCGTGCTCGACCTTCGGACCGTGACATCCGCCGCCGATGACGCCCTCACCACCGCGGTGCGTGCCGTCCTTCGATGACGCTCGTCGTCGGCACCGCCGGCCACATCGACCACGGCAAGACGACGCTCCTTCGCGCGCTGACGGGCATCGACGCCGATCGGCTCCCCGAGGAGCGCCGCCGCGGGATGACGATCGATGTCGGCTACGCGCATCTGACGCTGCCCGACGGCGAGACGATCGACTTCGTCGACGTGCCGGGTCACGACCGACTCGTCGGCAACATGCTGGTCGGCGCCGGCGAGATCGACGCCGCGCTCCTGGTCGTTGCCGCGGACGACGGCCCGCGTTCACAGACACACGAGCACCTCGCGCTGCTCGACGCGCTCGACGTCCGGCTCGGGATAGCGGTCGTGACCAAGATCGATGCCGTGGCGCACGGGCGTGTCGACGCCGTCGTGGACGCCGCGCGAGACCTGCTCGCGTCGACCTCGCTCGCCGGCGCGCCCGTCATTCCCGCCTCGGCCGTCACGGGGGATGGCCTGGATGACGTGCACACTGGCGCTCCAGCACCTGCGCGACCGATACGTGCCGATGTCACGACCCGCGACGCTGGCCATCGACCGCGTGTTCTCGGTCAAGGGTCGCGGTGCGGTCGTCACCGGCACCCTGCGCGGCGGCCCACTCACTGGGGCAGATCGACTTCGTCTTGTCCCGGGCGGCCGGGAGGTGCGGATCCGCGAGATCCAGGTCCACGGGTCGCCGGTCGAGCGTGTCGCCGGTGGTGGAAGGACGGCGCTGAACCTCGGCGGCATCGACGTCGGTGAGCTGCGCCGTGGGATGGTGCTGACCGCGGACCCGGAGGTCATCACCACGGATCGGTTGCTCGCAGCGTTCCAGGGAGCTGCCACGGATCGGATGCGCGGACGCGTCCACATCCACACCGCCTCGACCGATGGCACCGTCGGCAGGAGTGGTCGAGACGCCCTCGCGCTCGATGACGGTCGAGATGCCGGCATCGTCCGTCTATCCGAGCAGGTGGCGATCCGCGCCGGGGACCGATTCGTGCTCCGCCGAGGAACCACCGCCCCGCCGGTGGGCGGTGTCGTTCTCGACGCCGACCCGCCGCGTGGCATCTCGCGCCGCCGCCAGACCGCTGAACGCGTCTCGGCACTTGCGGCGGCGCTCCCCGATGCGCGCCTCGACCTGCATGGGTCGCTCGATGGCCGGCTCGCACACGACGTCGGCGCGCTCGCGACCGCGGCAGCGGTCGATGCCGTCGGCGATACGCGCCCCGCTCGCCCGGGCGAGGACGGCCGTGGCGGCGGCACTCCGGCGCGCGGTGACGATCCGCCGCGACGAGGCGCTCGAGGCCGCCGCCCGCGTCGTCGATGACGCGGTCGCCGCCGGCAAGCTGCGTCCGCGATGGCGACACCCTCCGCCGACCGGGGACCGCCGCGGCCGCACCGGACCCTGACCTCGCCGCGGCCATGGATCGACTCGAGGCAGCCCTCGCGACGACATCACCGCCACCGCTCGCCGACGCGGCCCGCGCCACCCGCTGTCCACCCGCCGGGATCCGCGCGCTCGAGAAAGCGGCCCGGATCGTCGTCCTCGAACCCGATCTTGCCTATGCGATGTCGACGTACAAGGAGCTCGCGGGGCGGGCACTCGCCATGGCGACGACCGCAGCCGCTCACCCCGGCCGCGTTCCGGGATGCGACCGGCACGAGCCGCAAGTACGTGATGGCGATCCTCGAGGACCTCGATCGAAGGGCGATCCTGCGCCGGACACCCGCCGGCCACATGCCCGGGCCGAAGGCGCCTGCCCCGGTCGCTCGATGACCGAGCGCGTCAGCCGCGGTCATCCTTGCCGGCGGGCGGTCATCCCGGTTCGGTCGCGACAAGCTCGCCGAGCCGATCGCCGGCCGCCCGATGCTCGACCACGTGATCGAGCGGGTTCGTGACGGTCGCGTCGGAGATCGTGGTCGTCGCCGCCGCGGGGCCGGCGCCGGACGTTCCCGCAGACGTCACAGGTCGTGCACGACGACGTCGCGTTCGAGGGTCCGCTCGCCGGTCTGGGCATCGGCCTCCGCGCCGCTCGACCCTGGCGTCGAGCGGGTCATCGTCGTCGGTGGCGACATGCCGACGGTCGTGCCCGCCGTCCTCGCTCGACTGGTCGCCACGCTCGACCGGCGCGAAGCGGCCGTCCTTGCCGACGCCGACGGGCCGCGACCCCGCCCACTGCCCTGGCGGTCCGTCGCTCGGTGGCCGCGAGCGCCGTCGACGCATCCTGGTGGCAGCCGGTGAGCGCCGCCTTCGCGCGCTCCTCGACGGCTGGACGTGCAGGTGATCCGTCGCCGAGAAGGATGGCGCTCGACGACCCTGCCGGCGAGACGCTGCGCGACGTCGACGTCCCGGGCGATCTGCCCGGCTACGTCGCTATCCGCGGGAAGGCGATCCGCCCGTCGTCGCGGACCGGCCAGAACGGGTTCCAGGCGACCTCCCAGTGGTGCCCGTCGGGATCGGCGAAGTAGCCCGGAATAGCCGCCCCAGTCGGTCTCGACCGGCGGCTTGACGATCGCGCCCCGCGCTCCGTCAGCGTCGCGAAGATCGCGTCGACCTCGTCGTGCGAGCGCGCGTTGTAGGCGAGCGCGACACGCCCTCGAAGCTGACCGCGCGCCGCACTGGTCGAGCGCCGAGTCGGCGGCAAGGGAGCGCGTGCAGCCAGAGCGCCAGGATGAACCCGTCGAGGTCGAAGAAGGCGACGTCGTCCTCGACGACCGAAGCGGGCGACCAGCCGACGACATCACGATAGAACGCGATCGCTCGCGCGTGAGGTCGTCGACGCCCGAGCGTGATCAGCGTGATCCGCGGTTCCATCGCCGCATCGTAGGACGGCGCAGAAACGGACGACCCCCGTTGGAGGGACGGGGGGTCGTCGCTGGTGATCGGACGAAGCTGAGAGGGAGGAGGCCTCAGCTCCGGTTGGAAGAGTCGTCGAGCGCCGGGAACATCCAGCCGCGGTTGTCGAGGGGCCGGGCCAGCGAGGCCTTGCCTGCGACGCAACGGAGCGGATCCGGTCGACGGTGGAGGGCCGGTCGACGTGGGCCCGACGCTGCTTGGCGGCGTCCTGGAGGATGTCTTGCAGATGGGCGTTCACGTACCCGATCTGCCAGTGCGTTCATGGCTTGTTCGCTCCTTCCTGCGTCTCCGGATCCGTTCCGGGTTGCGCAGATGGAGCATCGCCCCGTGGCCTCCGGCCGATACCGACGTCCGATGCCGAATTCGACATCGTCATCCGTCCATGCCCGATCGGCGTCTCAGCCGTCGAGCGCCGGGTCCTCGAACACGGGGACGCCCTCGACGAACGTGCCGACGACGCGCGCATCGCATGATCGGCGCCGGCTCCACGGTCGAACAGGTCGCGATCGAGGACGGCCAGGTCGGCGAGCTTGCCGACCTCGAGCGTGCCGGTCTCGTCGTCGAGGTGGTTCACGTAGGCCGATCCGATCGTGAACGCCGCGAGCGCGTCGATCAGGTCCAGCCGCTCCTCGGGCAGGAAGACCGGCCGATCGCCGGCGTACTCGACCGGTGCCTTCCGCTCGACCGCGATGTGCATCTCCCAGATGCGGGTTCGGGCTCGAGACGCTCCAATCCGAGCCCATGGCGAGGACCGCACCGGCGGCCCGCAGCGAGCGGAACGGGTACTGCCATCGTCCAACGATCGCCGAGGAAGGGGATCGTCAGGATGTCGAGCTGGTCGTCGTGGGCGGCCCATAGCGGCTGGGCGTTGGCGGCGACGTCGAGCTGCCGGAACCGCGGGATGTCGTCCGGGTGGATGACCTGGATGTGGGCGATATGCGGACGCGTATCCGAGGGGCCGTTCGCCCGGCGAGCGGCCTCGACCGCGTCGAGCGAGGCCCGGACGGCGCGGTCGCCGATCGCGTGGAAATGCGGCTGGAAGCCGAGCGCATCGAGCTTCGGGACCCAGGTCGCGAGAGCCGTCCGGGTCGATCTGGAGGAGGCCGCGGTTGTCGGTCGTGCCGCCCTGGCCGTCGCCGTACGGCTCGAGCATCGCGCCGGTGAAGTTCTCGAGGACGCCGTCCATCATCAGCTTGACGCTCGTCGCTCGGTACCGCCCGATCGATGTCGTCCGACGGCGCTCGACGAATTCCTCGATCTGCTCGCCGCCGCGCGATCGCTCCCACCACATCGCCCCGACGACGCGGCCGGTCAGCTCGCCGCGCGAAGCGAGCGCGACGTAGGCGCGCTCCTCGGTCGTGCGGCTCGACGATGGCGTCCTGCCAGGCGGTGATCCCGAACCCGTGCAGGTGGCGCTTGGCCGAGACGTAGTGCCTCCTCGAGCTCGGCAGGCGTGTCGTCCGGCATGAGACGCTCGACGAGATCCATCGCCCCCTCGTGGAGCGTGCCGGACGGCGACCCATCGGGGTCACGCTCGATCCGCCCATCGCTGGGATCGGCGGTGTCGGCGGTGATCCCGGCGAGCTCGAGCGCCTTCGAGTTCACCCACGCACCGTGCCCGTCGCGGTTCGTCAGGAATGCCGGCCGATCCGGGACGACCCGATCGAGGTCCTCGCGCCGCGGCGTCCCGCCCTCGAACGCCGCCATGTACCAGCCGCCGCCGCGGATCCAGGTCTCGTCAGGGTGCGAGCGGGCGTAGGCATCGATGATGTCGAGCCCTGGCCCGGACTGCGCGTCGGCATGCAGGTCGCAGCGAAGCATCGACAGCCCGCCATGGACCGGATGGACGTGTGCGTCCTGGAAGCCGGGGGTCACGGTCCGTCCGTGGAGCTCGATGACGCGGGTGCTCGGCCCGATCAGAGTCGCCGACCGCGGTGTCGTGTCCGACGGCCACGATGCGCTCACCTCGCACGGCGAGCGCCGTCGCCCACGAGCGTGCAGGATCCATCGTCGCGATGCGGCCACCGCGGAGGACGAGGTCGGCTGGTCGGTCGGTCGTCATGGGCGGGCAGTGTCGCAGCGCTGACCCGGACGCCGTGCCCCATCCCGCAGCACGCGACGCGTCCTATGGATTCGACCGGGACCAATGGGCGGTGGTGCGAGAACGCACCCCTCGATGAGCATCTCGGGCATGCCTCGCTTCATGCTCGTCGTCCTGATGCTGCTCGCGACCTGCTCGGTCGTCGGATGCGCTGCGGTCACGAGCGCGCCGTCGCCCCTCGCCTCGCACAGCGCAGCGGCCTCGGCGTCGGCCGTGGACTCGGCGCAGCCCTCGTTCGGCCCGGCCCCGACGGCTGCGCCCGGACGGGCACGTCTCCAACCCCCGAGCGGCGCGTATTTCGGACTGAACCTCGACTGGGGCAACGAGACCGCGCAGCAGGCGAGCGAGGCGCTGGGGCATACGCCCGCGGTGTGGGTGCAGTTCGCGACCTTCCCCATGGATGAGGCGACCCGCGCCGATGTCGAGGCCTTCGTCGAGCAGGTCGCCGCCGTCGATGGGATGGCCCTGCTCACGCTCGAACCGCACGACGGCCTTGCGGCCGTGACGGACGAGGCGGCTGCCGATCTGGGCGATCTCGTCGCGCGCGCGTGGACCGACCACGGCGTGCCGATGTTCGTGCGTTTCGCGCACGAGATGAATGGCTCCTGGTATCCGTGGTCGCAGCAGCCCGAGGCCTACGTCAAGGCGTTCCGAACGGTGGCCGCCGCGGTCCACGAGCGCTCGCCGAGCTCGGCGATGATCTGGGCGCCGAACCAGGGCAGTGGCTACCCATTCAGCGGAGGCAAATACGCGGCGGCCCGCAGCTCGAAGGATGCGGCGGCCCTCGACACGAACGCGGACGGCACGCTCGACGCCACGGACGATCCGTACGCGCCGTACTACCCCGGCGACGACGCCGTCGACTGGATCGGCGTCAGCCTCTACCACTGGGGTCTCGCCTATCCGTGGGGCGAGAACGAACTGCCGCGGCCCGGCACGTTCGCGAAGCTCATCCGCGGCGTCGACACCGGAGCGCATCAGGGCGGTGGGACGGTCCCGGACCTCTACGCGACCTACGCCGATGGCCACGACAAGCCGATGGCGATCATCGAGACGGCGATCCTCTACGACCCGTCGGCCACGGAGGGCCCATCGGAGAAGGACCTGAAGTCGGCCTGGTTCGACCAGGTCTACAGCGACACGACACGGACCGACTTCCCGCGGATCGGGATGCTCAACTGGTTCGAGTGGCGCAAGCAGGAATCCGAGGTCGGCCGGGTGATCGACTGGCGCCTCGCATCGGACCCGGCGCTTGCCCGTTCCCTGCTCGACTCGGTGCCAGCGGGCTGGCTGCACTTCGCGGGGGAGTGACTCCGCGGGCCACTGACGCGCGGCGAGAGCGGGCGACGACGGCATCGCGGCCCTACGATGGCGTGGATGGCCACCGTCGACCTGCTCCACGCCGGGTATACCGGCGAACGTGTCGCCTCATCGGTCGTGCTCGTCCGTGACGGCGACGCGCTGATCGTCGCCGACCCCGGCATGGTCCGGAGCCGATCGCTCATCCTCGACCCCTTGCGCGCGCTGGGCGTCGAGCCCGAGGCGGTGACCCACGTCTTCCTGAGCCACCACCATCCCGACCACACGATGAACATCGCGCTGTTCCCGAACGCGGAGGTCGTCGACTTCTGGGCGCGCTACATCGACGACCAGTGGCTCGACATGCCGGGCGACGGCTACCACCTCTCCCCGAATGCCGAGCTGTGGCTGACGCCGGGTCACACCGGCGAGGACGCCTCGCTGATCGTCAGAGCGGACGACGGCGTCTACGCGATGACGCATCTCTGGTGGCACGCCGACCGAGGGCCCGAGATCGATCCGTTCGCCGACGACCAGGACGCGATCAATGCCGGCCGCGAACGCGTCCTGGCCGTGGCCGACGTGGTGATCCCGGGTCACGGCGGCCCGTTCCGCGTCCAACGCTAGGCGCGTCGCTCAGGCCCCGACGGCCCGCCGTGCGGTGATGTTCAGCCGGACGTAGTCGACCAACGGCTCGCCGATCGCGTTCGGCGACCTCGTGGATGTACGCGTCCCGTTCGTGTTCGGCGAGACGCTCGACCTGCGGACCGAGCGCGACCGTCCGGAGGTACGCCTCGAACGGCTCGCCCGGCTCGAAGCGCGTCGGCTCCTCGGTCAGCCAGCAGGCGATGTCGTTGTAGCCGGCCGCGGCGAGTCGACGTTCCGTGTCCTCGGGCGTCTCGTAATGGGCGGGCCCGAGCCAGCCGTCGCCGATGCTCGCGACGGCTCGCTTGATCCGGTCGATGTTGCCGAAGCCGCCGCACTGGGCGACGAGCCAGCCGCCCGGGCCGCGTCACCGCCGCGAGGTTCCGGAACAGCGCGTCGTGGTCCGGCACCCAGTGGAACGTCGCCGTCGACAGGACCGCGTCGACCGGTTCCTCGACCGGCAGCGGCCGCGCCGAGGTCGGCGACGACGTACTCGATCCGGTCGCCGAAGCGCGCGAGCCGCGCGCGCGCGGCCTCGACCATCGCCGGCGAGCCGTCGAGCGCGATGACGTGCCCGTTCGGCAGTCGTGCCGCGAGCTGCTCCGTGACGCGGCCCGTGCCGCAGCCGGCGTCCATGACGCGCTCGTCGCCGTCGAGTGGGAGGCGTTCGAGCACGTCGAGACCCCAGCGCGTCATCGGGTCGGCGACGCGGTCGTACGTCCGGGCGTCCCAGTCGCGCGTCGTCACGTCGTGACCGCCTCCTGCGTCGGCTGGCGAGCTGGCTCCCGCAGCCCGAACCACGCCACGACGCCGCCGACCGCGACAAGGCCGGCAGCCACCGTCATCGCCTGGTGGAAGGCCGCGATCGACGCATGGGCGGCCGCCTCGATCTGGTCCGGCGTGGCGGCGACCCGCGGCGGGTTGAGCGGCGGGAACCCGCTTCGGACGGCGGCGGATGTCGTGTCGAGATCCGGCGCGAGGGTCGCCAGCGTGGCGTAGAACGTGCCGCTGACCGCGACGAAGATCAGCGCGCCGAGCAACGGCTGGCCGACCCGGGCGATCGCGTTGTTGATCGCCGATCCGAGCCCTGAGAAGCGCTCCGGGATCGACCCCATGAGCGTGTTGGTGAGCGGCGCGACGACGTACGCGACGCCGAGCCCGAAGAGGAGGACGGCCGGCAGGACGTCGATGAAGAACGCGGGCGGTGGGATGAGGCTCGTGGGGCTCCCGACCGAGGCATGCCACGGCGGCGATGTCTCGGGCAGCCGCGTGAACCACAGCAGCCCGGCGGTCATCAGCGCCGGGCCGAGGGTCAGGAAGCGCCGGGCTCCGACGCGACCAGCCAGCGTGCCGATCCGCGGCGACAGCGTGATCAGGCAGATGCTGAAGGGGATCACCGAGAACCCGGCGGCCAGCGCCGTATACCCGAGGGCGCCCTGCAGGGTGATGCTCAGGTAGCTGAGCATGACGTAGATCCCGCCCCACACGAAGAAGGTCATCAGGTTGATCGTCGTGAACGCCCGGGACCGGAAGAGCCCGAGGGGGACGAGCGGGTCGCGACGGCGGGCCATCAGGAACGGGAATGCGATCAGCGCGGTCAGCCCGATCGCGATCGAGGCCCACGCGACCGGATCCTGCCACTCGTGCTCGCCGCCGCGGATCACGCCGAACGACAAGCCACCGACCGCGAGCGCCGCGACGAGCGCCCCGAGCCAGTCGAACCGGCGCTTCGTGTCATCCCGACTCTCGGCCACGTGACGGAGCGTGATCGCGAGGGCGACGCTCAGGATCGGCACATTGATCAGGAAGGCGACGCGCCAGCCGATCGTGTCGACCAGCAGGCCGCCCAGCAGCGGTCCGACGAGCGACAGCGCCGAGGTCGCCGACGTCCACAGGCCGAACGCTCGGCCGCGCTCGGGTCCCGGGAACGTCTGCGTGATGATCGAGAGCGCGCCGGGGACCATGAGCGCGCCCGCCGCGCCCTGGAGGAGTCGCGCGACGACCAGCACCTCCAGCGTCGGCGCCAGGCCGCACAGGCCGGATGTCAGCGCGAAGCCCGCGAGACCGATGGCGTAGACCCGGCGCCGACCGTAGTGATCGACGAGCGCGCCGGCCAGGATCAGCAGCGCGGCAAGTACGGCGAGGTAGCCGCTGATGACGTAGGTCTGCCCCTCGAGGACGCCGACGAGCGTCGCGGGCAATTCGCGACCGATCCGCGGCAATGCGGCGTTGACGACCGTGCCGTCGAGGAAGACCGCGCCCGACCCGATGATCGTCGCGACGAGGGTCCAGCGCTGCCGCGGCGTCATCGCGGCAGTGTCGCAGATAGACTCTCGGCGCTATGCCCGGACCTGTGGCACTCGTGGGTGCCGGTGAGTTCCTGCCGACGATGTCCGAGTTCGACGCGAGCCTGCTCGCGGCGACCGGTCGGGTCCGACCGCGCGTCGCGATCCTGCCGACCGCCTCCTATCCGGACGGCGAGGTCGTGTTCCAGCGCTGGGCGGCGATGGGTGTCTCGCATTTCGCCGCCCTCGGCGCCGAGGTCGAGCCGGTCCTCGTCCGCGACCGGACCGCAGCCGACGATCCTGCGGCCGCACAAGCCGTCGGCGAGGCCGACCTCGTCTACCTCTCCGGCGGCAAGCCTGCGTACCTTCTCGGCGCCTTGGTCGGGACGGCCGTCGGCCGGGCATTGGTCGACGCGCACGATCGTGGGGCCGCCCTCGTCGGCTGCTCCGCCGGGGCGATGGCCCTCGCGTCCCACGCCTTCGACTTCCGGGTCAAGCTCATGCCGTTCCCGTTGCGCTGGGGCGATGGCCTCGGTTTCGCCGGCGGGCTGTCGGTCGTGCCGCACTACGACGCGTGGCCCGAGCCGTTCTCGGCCTTGATCGCGTTCCAGGCGCCGCGGGGCGTCGGTCGTCCTGGGGATCGACGAGGACACCGCCGTCGTCGGACACGATGGCGGGTGGCAGGTCCACGGCGCGTCGCGGGTCACCGTGTGGCGGGGGCGCCGTCGCGAACGGTTCCGTGCGGGCGAAGTGTTCCGGGTCTAGGTATGGCCGAGCCGACGCGGACGCGCCGGCTCAAGGCGGGTGCGGGACGAGGTCAGTCCGGGCGGATCGTCCGGAAGCAGTCCGAGCAGTAGACGGGGCGGTCCATCCGCGGCCGGAACGGCACTTGCGCCTGATTGCCGCACGACGAGCACACGACCGCGAAGTACTCACGGTCCGGTCGGTCGACGGTCCGCTCGTACCCGCGCGGACCACCGATGTCCTGGACGTCGTAACCACCGTCGCGGGCGGCGCGCCGACTGGCTCTGCAGCTGGTGCAGCGCTTCGGATCCGACGCGAATCCCTTCTGCGCGTAGTACTCCTGATCGGCCGCGGAGTGGATGAAGTCGACTCCACAGTCGACGCAGGTGATCGTCCGATCAGCGTAGGTCACGGTGCTCCTCCGGGGCGCGTTGTCGCGTGGTGCACCTGCGGAGGGCGGCCGTATCGGCAGTCGGGAAAGCGCGAGGTCTGGCGCAAGATGCCGGGCCCCAGCGACCCAGGTGCCGATGTGGAGTCCCTGTTGCGGGGCGCACCGGTTCGTTAGTGCGGCGGAGGATACAACGGGTCTAGGAATCTGACATCGCACGCCCGGCACGGCCGTCCCGTGCCACCGCTAGCAGCAATGAGCGGCCGCGAATTGGCACTGCCGCGGCCGCCCGGGCAGGACCGATGGCGACGCCATCGATGGATCGACCGGGGCTGGCGAGCGTGACAACGTACCTGTCACAATGGCGCGCGAGCATCCGGGTCGGCGAGCGGGGAGTCATGGGGGCGCCTCGCTCGCGCCATACCCAGAGTGGAGCACCCGGACCGAGATCGCCCGACCGTCACCAGGAAGAGGCAAGATCCGAGCGGATGCTACGCATCATCCATACCGCGGACGTCCACCTCGGCGCCCGCCACGACGACCTCGGCGAGCAGGCGAGTGCCCAACGAGAGCGCCAGTTCGCCGCCTTCGTCGCCACGATCGATCTGGCGATCGCCGAGAAGGTCGACCTCGTCCTGATCGCCGGTGATCTCTTCGATAGCAACGTCCAGCCACGGCGTTCGGTCGAGCGCGTGGCGGCGCAGCTCAAGCGGCTCGTCGCCGCCAAGATCCGATCGGTGATCCTGCCCGGGACGCACGACGCGTACGACCGCTCATCGATCTATCGGGCATACGACCTGAAGACCCTCGCCGGCAGCACGCCGGACGACGACTGGGTCACGGTCCTGACGTCGGCCAGGCGGGCGATCCACATCGGTGCCTGCGACGTCGTCGTCCACGGCCCGGTCTTCCCGACCAAACGCGCGCCGCATAGTCCGATGCAGGACATCGACGTGGCGGGGCAAAAGGGTCGCGCGACGTGGCACGTCGGGATGGTCCACGGGGCCATCGCGATCCCCGGCAAGACCGATCGGGACGACGTCGTCATCACGACCGACGAGATCGGCGCGAGCGGTCTCGATTACCTCGCCCTCGGTCACTGGCATTCGGCGCAGCAGGCCAAGGCAGGCGGCGTCACCTACGCCTACGCCGGCGCTCCGGAGCCCGTCGCCATCGACCAGGATCGCGCCGGCAAGGTGCTCCTCGTCCAGCTCGAGGCGACACCCGCGGGCCGGAGCGTGACGGTCACGGAACACCCCGTCGGGAAGACGCGGTTCGAGAAGCTCGACCTCGACGCCGCGGGGGTCACGACCCAGGCCGCCTTCATCGAGAGCCTCGCCCGGAAGGGTGACCCCGACCTCGTCCTCGATGTCCGGATCGTCGGCGTCCGCCCGGACGAGCTCGACCTCCAGCCCGAGGAGATCGAGTCGGCGCTGGCCCCGTCGTTCCTCAAGGTCCGCGTTCGAGACGTCAGCCTGCCGGCGCTCACCGAGGGTCAGCTGCCATCCGCGGAGACGATCGCAGGCGCGTTCATCCGGGACCTCGAGGCACGCATCGCCGAGCTCGAGGCGACACCGGCGGACGACGGCGTCGGAGATCCGGCTGCCGAGGCGGCCGAGCTGCGCGATGCCCTTCGGCTCGGTCGACTCCTGCTCGCGGGGCACGAGGTGTCGCTGTGAGGATCCGGCGGCTCCAGGTCCGCGATCTGCGCCGCTATCGCGAGCTCGACATCGACCTGGCGCCCGGCGTGACGGTCGTCCGCGGGCCGAACGAGGCCGGCAAGAGCACGATCCAGCGGGCCATCGAGCTCGCGCTGACCCGCCGCGTGACGAGTACCGCCGCCGATCTGGAGTCCCTGCGGCCGTGGGACGCCAGCGCCGAGACCCGCCCGTGGGTGGCGATCGAATTCGAACAGGACGAGGAGGACGGCCGCCTCGCGACGGGCTCCGTCGAGAAGCTGTTCGGCGGCCAGAAGGGCACCGTCGACCTCGAGTACGACGGCCAGCGCGTCAACGACCCGGCACTCGCCGACCAGGTCCTGGCCGAGCTCTCGGGCATCCCGACCGAGTCGTTCTTCCGGTCGACCGCGTCGGTGCGCCATCACGAGCTCAGCGACCTCGCCCGCGACGAGACCGCGCTCCGAGACCGGCTCCAGGCCAGCATCAGCGGCGCGGACCGCGGCACCGGTCGTGCCAAGAAGCGGCTCGAGCGGGCGATCTTCGAACTGACCACCAAGGGCGACAAGAATCCCGGCCGGCTCAAGGTCGCCGAGGCGACCGTCGCGCAGACGGCGGCGAGTGTCGAGAAGGGCGAGGCATCCCTGGGGCAGCTCGAGCGCGATCGCGACGCGCTGTCGGGGGCCCGCGAACGTCGTGTCGAGGCGGACCGGATGCTCGCCGAGAAGCGGGCGATGCTCGAGAAGGCGCGCCAGGCGGAGCGCCTCGATGCCGAACGGACGGCCGCCCGTGAGCGGTACGAGCGTTTCCGGGAGGCCGTCGAGGTCTCGACCGAGCTCGACGAGCTCGCCCAGACCCACCCGTCGCCGAACCCGCTGCCGGTCATCCGACAGGCGGTCGAGCGTCTGCGCGTGCTGGACACCCGGATGCGCGAGCTCAATGCCGCGCTCGCCGGCGAGATCGACGTCAACTTCGAGGTCGCGCCGGAGCCGACATGGCGGCCGACTGTCGCGCTGGGGCCTCGTGGCGGTCGTCGTCGGGCTGGTCATCGCGGGTGGCGGCTTCCTGCTCGATCTCCTGAACATCCTCGACCTCGGCACGGCCCCGCTGTTCTCGGTGTCGCGATCGCCCTGATCGGGGTGATCCTGACCGCCGTCGCGCTGTGGCTGCGGCGCGGTTCGCGCGCAATGCAGAGCAGCTGCGCGACGTCGAGATCGACCGGCGATTGCGGGGCCGGTCCGAGATGGAGGCCGAGCTTCGTCAGGCCGAGGCGGACACGGACCAGCAGCTCGGCGACGCTCGGGCTCGACGACCTTGCCGCGGCCGAGGACCTGCTAGGCCGCGAGGAAGCGCACGTCGCGCGGATGGACCAGCTGTCGGCCCAGCTCGACGGTCTCGTCGGCAAGGAGCCGCGCGAGACGCTGCCCAAGCTCGCGCGACACGGCGCGCCCTCGAGATCGAGCAGAAGACGAGCGCCCTCGAGAGCCTCGGGCCGATCGCCAAGGAGCCGCGAGCGCGCGAGCGCCTCGAGGTCGAGGTGCGCGACCAGGAGGGCGCGCTCGATCGCGCTCGGGACGATGAGGCCAACGCTCGCGCCCGTGTCGAGAACAACACCGTCGACGCCGAGCAGGTCGCGACCGAGGCCGAGCATCTCGCCGTGTGGCGCGAGCAGCTGGCCCTCCTCCAGCGCCGTCACCGCGTCCTCGACGCGACGCTGTCGCGCCGATCGAGCGCGCCGAGACCGCGACGATGAAGACCGCGACGCGCTACCTCGAGGGTCACATGAACCGCGACGTCTCGACGGTCACGGGCGGCCGCTATCGGCGCGTCCGGGTCGACGACAAGACGCCTCGACATCGATATCCACGCCCCGGAGCGCGGCGACTGGGTGCCGGTCAGCCACCCTCAGCCAGGGCACCCTCGACCTCGTCTACCTCACGGCCCGGCTCGGTCTGGTCCGTCTCGTGACCGGCGACCGGCGCCCGCCGCTCGTCTTCGACGATCCGTTCGTGACTCTCGACGACGAGCGCGCGACCCGCGCCCTGGCCCTGCTCAAGCGGGTCGCCGACGACTTCCAGATCATCTACCTCACGACGTCCGACCGGTACGACGGCGCCGCCCACGCGGTCGTCGAACTGCCCGGACCCGCCACCGTCGACGAAGGCGTCGAGGACCCGGCACTGCGACCGGTCGAGACCGCCACCGGAGCCAGCGCCTGATCGACGGCCTGCCCGCCGGGGGCCCTGACGGTCGTCTTCGGTCTCGCCGCCGCGGTCGCCTGGGGCGCCGGGCGACTTCGGCGGCGGGCTCGCGAGCCGGCGCGTGCCGGTCTACGGCGTCGTCCTCGTGTCGCAGGCGACGGGTGCGGTGATCTGCCTCGCGCTCGCGCCTGTCCTCCGGCGAGTCGTTCCCGACCGGGTAAGGATCTGCTGGTCTGCATCGTCGGCGGGAGTCGCTCGGCGCGTTCGGGATCACGATGCTGTACCGCGGGCTCGCGATCGGTCGGATGGGGATCGTCGCGCCGGTGACCGGGGTCCTCGCCGCGGTCATCCCGGTCGTCGCCGGCTTCGTGACCGCAGGGCATCCCGGCGCCGATCGTGCTCGTCGGGATCGTCCTCGCCGTCGTCGCGGTGGTGCTCGTGTCACGCGTCGCCGACGAGACCGGCGGGCGCGACGGCCTGATCGAGGCGTTGGCCGGCGGCGACGGCGATCGGCCTCTTCGGCGTCGCCATCGCGCAGCTCAGTCGCGGGCGACGTCTTCGCGGATCTCGCGACCATCCGGCTCGTCCAGGGCGCGCTCGTCGTGATCGCCGTGCTCGCCACTCGCTCCGCCTGGCGGCCCGGGCGCGCTGGCTCCTGCCGCTCGATCTCGATCGGCGTCCTCGACACGGCCGGCAACGGCTTCTACCTCGTCGCGGTCCAGACCGGGCAGCTGGCCATCGCGTCGGTGCTGTCGGCGATGTACCCGGTCGTGACAGTCATCCTCGCCGCGGTCGTCCTGCGCGAGCCGGTCACCCGCGACCACACGATCGGCATCGGCCTCGCTGGCGCCGCCATCGCGCTGATCGGCCTGGGCGGGGCCTAGCGAGGCGTCGCTCGGCGCGCGCTCGATCGACGAGCGCAGCGGCGTCTGCGCGGCGATCGAAGGACGACGACCTGGTCGAAGCCCTCGAGTGCCAGCAGGTCGCCATCGACGGTGCTGGCGCACGGCGGCGAGATGGCGGTCGATCGACCTCGTGCGTCGACGACGCGCGACCGGCCGGCGTTCTGGACGCGCGACCGCGTCGCCGTCGAGGTCGAGCACGATCGCGAAGACCGGCAGGCCCGCCGCGCGGGCCCGCGCGATGAGCGGCCGGCGGACCGTCGGCGATCGGTGTTCGTCGCGTCGACGACGGTGAGCTGCCCCATCGGCGAGTCGTCGTGCCGACCGTCCGATGCAGGATCCGGAACGCGACGCCCGAGACGCGCTGGTCGGCCTCGTCGCCGGAGATCACCGCACGGAGCGCGTCGGACGAGACGATCTCGTCCGTGGCGAACAGGCGGGCGGCGAGCGTCGACTTGCCGGCGCCGGCGGCGCCGACGAGGACGACAGACTGGGATCCGGGATCGACGATGGCGACCATCAGCGCGATGATGCCGCCGGCGCGCTCAGGTCGCGGTCAGCGCGACCACCATCCGCCGCACCTCGTATCCGCCCGCCTCGGCGGCGCGGATCTCGTAGGCCGGCTGGTCGTAGACCGTCGGGCCCTTCGCTGGCCAGCCCGTCGGTCGAGGCGGAACCGCGACGCATGCCACGGGCACTCGATGCAGCCGTCGACGACCGTGCCCCTCGTGGAGCGGTCCGCCCGGCGTGCGCGCAGACGTCGTGCAGCGCGCTGGACCGTGTCGCCGATCGCGGACGACGACGAGGTCGTTGATCCCGGCCCGCATCTTGGTCGGCGTCGCCTCGGGCAGCTGCGCGAGATCGCGCGACCGTGCCGGTGTCGAGCCGGATCCATTTGGTCCCGGCGCCGCGGAACGCGTGGCGGCTGACCATGTTCCCGAACACGTAGACGACGTCGCCGCCGACGAACGCGCCGGCCGTGACGACCAGGAACCGATGATCGACAGGGCGATCGGGACGGTCCGGTCGGCTGGGCGCTCCCGGCCCGGAGCACCGCCGACACGATCAGGACGACGAGCGCGACCGTCATCAGCGTCGCGTGGAGCGTGGCCCGGGTCAGCGCCGACGCCCTCCGTCTCGCTGTAGTCGGCGAGGCCCGCGACCGCGGCCGCGAGCGCCATGAAGAGGATCGTCCCGACGAGCGTGACGTCCGCGGCCGTCGGCTGGCCGATGATGTCGAGGACCACCGAGCCGAGCAGCATGCCGATCGGGATGTCCGTGGTCGCCGCGTGAATGGAGGGTGACCCAGCCAGCGACCCTTGCAGCAGGTCGCGGATCGGCGTCGATCGCGCGGAAGAGCGCCCTGGTCCAGCGGTGATTGAACTCGCCGAATGGCCGCGCCCAGCCGTCGTTCAGCGCGACGAGTCGAGCCAGGAACCGCGCCACGACTCCTACCTCCAATCGAAATCTACGCCGACGGCGCATGGCCTCGGATGTTGCATGCGCGTTGCAGCGAGTGCCATCCACATGTCGTCCACATCCGGGGGAAAGTCGGGGATAAGCCGGCGCCGATCTTCGGCCGAAGTTCGTGGATAAGGCCGTTGTGCGCCGATGGCGCCCGGCCGGTACATTTCGTCTTGCCCGAAGGGGCAGGTGCGAACCGCCAGACCGCACCGGGGAGCGATCCTCGGGACGGTCCCGGGAGCCGGGTTCGACGGCCGCAAGGCCGGCGAGCGAGGGTCTCGGGCGGAGCGTAGCGACTCCGGACTTGTTCGGAGCCGGTGCGAGCCGACAGGCGGTCCTCCCACCAGTTCCTTCGGGCGCTTTCGTGTGTCCGCGGCGATCGCGCCGACGTCGGCTGCCAGCGGCGTTCAGCGCCTCGCTCGCTAGGCTGCGCCGGTGACCACGACGCCCATCGATCGACCGCCGAGCTCGCCCGCGCGCCGACCCGGCTCCTGCCCAGGACTGGCGACGTCCTGCTCGCGGTCTTCTGGCTGACCTCGATGGTCGAAGGTCTCGGCGTCAGCCAGATCTTCGCCCTCGTCCCGAGCTACCTGCGCCAGATGGGCGTGCCCCAGGACGAGCGGCTCGCGTTCGTCGGCCTCTTCTCTGCGCTGATCTTCGTCGTCGGGATGCCGCTCGTGCCGCTGTGGGGCGTGTGGGCCGACAAGTACAGCCGGAAGGCGGTCATCGTCCGGAGCGCGCTGGTCGAGGCGGTCGTCTTCGCCGGCGTCGCGCTGTCGACGCGAGCCGTGGCAGCTCGCGTTGAGCATGCTGCTGATCGGCTTCCAGCTCGGGAACACCGGCGTGATGCTCGCCGGCATCCGCGACGTCACGCCACGAGCGCGCCTCGGGCACGGTCATGGGCATCTTCGGGGCGTCCACGGCGGTCGGCATGGCGCTCGGGTCCGGCCCTCGCCGGCGTCCTCATCGATGGCTTCGGCTGGTCGCTCCCGATGGTGTTCTGGCTGTCGGCCGCGCTGTCCGTCGGGACGGCCCTGCTCGTCACGTTCGGCTCGCGCGAGGTGCGGCCAGCGGTCGTGCCCGAGGGCCGCGTCCTGACGCTCGCCTTCGGGGCCGTCCGCGGCGTCCTGCGCGACCCGACCGTCCGGCGGATCTTCCTGATCTTCGGCGTGTCGTTCCTCGCCAACCAGATGAGCCGTCCGTACCTGCCGGTCGTCGTCGAGGGCGTCGCCGGGACGGGACACAGGACTCGCGTCCGCGATCGGCCTGGTCATGGGCACGGCGGCGCTCGTCGGCGGCCTCATGGCGCCGCTCGGCGGCTGGCTCGGCGATCGGTTCGGGTTCCGCCACGTCCTGGTCGGCGCGCTGGCACTGGGCGGCACGGTCCTCGCGTTGATGCCGTTCGTGCCGACCGTCGGCACGCTCGCCGCTGCTGGCGGTCGGCATGGCCGCGGCGACCTCGACCGTCAGCGCGATGGTCTTCGGCCTGCTGTCGACCGAGGTCCCCGCCGAGCGTCGCTCGTCGACGCTCAACCTCGTCTATCTGCCGCTCTACGCGGCGGGCATCATCGGGCCGGCGCTCGGGTGCCGTCGTCGTGGTCGTCGGCGGGATCCCTGGGCCGTTCCTGCTCGGCGCGGCCGTGTTCTTCAGCGGGGCCGTCGCGATCGCCGCCCGAGCAGCCACGCGGCGTCACCGGCGCCGTCGACGACCGCGACTGCCCCCGAGCGGGTCGCCGACGGCGTCGCTCCGGCGAAGCTGCGGCGACGAACGGAGGCGCCGACGAGCGCTCCCCCAGGAAGACGTCGGCGCACGGATGGCAGCGAGCGCTCGCCGTCGCTATACCGCCGATCACGCGTCGCGACGGATCGACCCGCGACCGAGGACCTCGGGACGGCTACGTCGAGGCGACTCGGCCGAGCGCCGGCCGAGCCGGCCGGCAGCGGCCGCACGGGCGCGACGTTCTCGCGCAGCGCGATGACCGCCAGCAGCATCGACAGCCCGCCGTACCACAGCGCCGGCAGCGCCAGCATCCCGGCGACCGGGACGGTCCACCGCCGACCCGTCCAGGCGCCCCACACGACGACCGCGATCGCGACGGGAAGCCGGAGCGACGAACGGGATCGGCACGGCGGCCCACGTCCCGTCGCGTCCCGCGACGCGGCTCAGGACCTCGCCCCACTGCGAACCACGCGTCCGGGCAGCAGCACGAACGAGACCGCGACGATCGCGGCCGTCCCTGCCGAGCGCGATGGCGAGGTTGCGCCACTCACGGCGGACGACGAACCACAGCAGCCCGATGCCCGGGGTGATCTTCGTGAGCAGGACGAGCGACCAGGTCCATGGCCAGCGGAACCCGAGCACGATCGCCGCCGCGAGGAGCAGGTGGATGTTGCCGCCCGGCGAGCTCCATCAGCCCGAGCACGACCCCGACCGCCAGCCAGCGCCGCCCGTGAGGACGAAGAGCGCGCCGAGCAGGATCAGCGTCCACGCCGCCATGTAGGCCTGCCAGGGCAGGATCCGGATCGGCTGGAGGAGCTGCAGGAACGCCGGCGAGTACACGTACGCGATCGGATCGGTCCAGTCCGACCGGGCGTACGGGTCGTCCAGCGAGGGGAACCAGTAGCAGTAGGCGTCCTGGCCGGTGCCCCACAACCGGCCCCACGGCGCCGACAGCAGGACGATCGCCAGCCAGGTCACGGCGGCGAGTCCCGGACCGACCCACGGATGCTCGTCGAGCCACCGGCCGAGCGCTTCGTACACGTTCGCCGAATCGCGCCTCGACGCTCTCGGCGAGCCCGTCCGTCGATGCGTCCGGTCACCACACCCTGTGCCGTACCATTCCGCCGTGCCCAACCTGCCGTTCGCCGCGTCCGCTGCCGCGCCCGCGCCGCCGTTCTGGTCGGCGAGGCCGACATCGTCGCTGCCCGAGCGGCCGCGGATCCCGAGATCATCGAGGCGGCGGGCATCCGCTGGATCCACATCGAATCGCCGCGCAGCGCCGATCGCGACTGGCTGGAAGAGCACTTCGATTTCCACCCCCTCGACTACGAGGACGTCTTCTCGCGCAACCAGCGCCCGAAGCTGGACCAGTACGACGACTACGTCTTCATCGTGCTGCACTTCCCCCTGTTCGACAAGGACAGCGGGCGCATCCTGACGGCCGAGCTCGACCTGTTCCTGGGCGCGGACTTCCTGATCACGATGCCGAACATCCCGCTGCCGCCGCTGTCGGCGATGTTCGAGCGCTATCGCGAGAAGGACGACCTGCGCGAGGAGGTCTTCTCGAAGGGCTCGGGCTACCTGCTCTACAAGATCGTCGACACGGGCGTCGACGCCTCGTTCCCGATGCTGCGCAAGACCGCGCTCAAGCTCGAGCGCCTGGAGGACGACATCTTCGAGGGTCGTTCGTCGGAGATCGTCCGCGAGCTCTCCGACACCAAGCAGGAGATCATCAACTTCCGCAAGATCGTGCGGCCCGCAGCGCGCCGTGCTGCGTGACCTCGAGCGGACCAAGCAGCGCTACCTGCAGGAAGAGCTCGAGATCTACTTCGACGACATCTCCGACGCCGCCGAGCGGATCTGGGACACCCTCGAGAACTACAAGGAGGTCATCGAGGGCCTCGAGTCGACGCAACGAGTCGGTGCTGTCGCACCGGCTGAACGACTCGTTCCGGATCCTCACCGCGGCGAGCGTCGTGCTCCTGCCGCTGACGCTCATCGCGAGCATCTTCGGGATGAACGTGGAGTTCCCGGGCGAGGGCGAGCCGCTCACGTTCTACCTGATCCTCGCCCTGATGGCGGTCCTCCTCGTCGCCCTCGTGATCCTGTTCCGCCGGCGAGGGTGGCTCTAGCGGCGTAGGCTTGGAGCGCCCATGACCCGGACGATCGCATCGACCGCGGTCGCGCGGCGTTCGCCCGGCGGGCGTGGTCCGAGGCGTTCGACCTGCTGACCGAGCGCGGACCACGAGACGCCACTCGGGCTCGACGATCTCGAGATGGCCGGGTTCGCCGCCCAGTACTCGGGGCAGGACGAGGTGGCCGACGCAGCTCGCCGTGCGCATCCATCGTGACCGCGCTCAAGACCGGCGACTTCGCGCGTGCGGCGCGGATGGCGTTCTGGATCGGGATGGCGTTCCTGCAGCGCGGCGATGTGACCCAGGGTGGCGGCTGGCTCGGTCGGTCGGCTCACCTGCTGGACGAGCACGAGCTCGACACCGTCACGTGGGGCTATCTGGCGATCCCGGACGGGATCCGCCAGGTCGAGAGCCGACGCAGCTCGGCGGCGCTCGCGGCGTTCGAGCGCGCCGCGGCCTACGCCGAGCGATTCGGCGACGCCGATCTTGGCGCGATGGCGCGGCTTGGCCGCGGACGCTCGCTGATCGGGCTCGGTGAGACCAGCGACGGGCGTCGCGCTCCTCGACGACGCGATGGTCGCGGTGATGTCCGACGAGCTGTCGCCGCTCGTGACCGGCATCGTCTACTGCGGCTCGATCGAGGCGTTCACCGAGATCTTCGACCTTCGCCGGGCGCAGGACTGGACCCAAGCTTTGTCCGATTGGACCGAGCGCCAGTCCGACCGTCTGCCCTTCCGCGGCCGCTGCCTGGTCTATCGCAGCGCGCTGATGCGCTTCCACGGCGACTGGTCCACCGCGCTCGACGAGGCGCGACGGGCCGAGGAGTGGCTGCTCCGACCGCCACCCGAGCCCGCGGTCGGCGAGGCGTATTACGAGCAGGCGGAGCTGCATCGGCTGCGCGGCGAGTTCAGCGCCGCCGAGGCGGCCTACCGCGAGGCCAGCCGCTGGGGCCGGCGGCCGGAGCCGGGTCTCGCGCTGCTGCTGCTCGCGCGCGGCCGGCGCGAGGCCGCCCGGACGATGATCGAGCGGGCGCTCGAGGAGGCGGCCGACGACATCGCCCGCGTCAGGCTGCTGCCGGCCGTCGGCGAGATCGCGCTCGCGACCGGAGATCGAGCCCGCGCCGGTGCGGCCGTCGAGGGCGCTGACCGCCGCCCAGCGGGCCCGCCCCGCGCCGTTGCTCGCGGCGACGCTGGCGCTCGGCTCGAGGGCGAGGTCCGGCTCGGCGAACGGTGACGCGCGAAGCGCTCTGGCCGCCTTCGCGCCGCGGAGTCGCTCTGGCAGGAGCTCGACGCTCCGTACGACCTGGCCAGGGTCGCGCGCGGACCTCGGGCAGGCGTTGCTCGCGCTCGGCGACGCCGACTCGGCGGCGCTCGAGTTCGACGCGGCGCTGCGGACCTTCCGCGAGCTCGGGGCCGAGCCGGACATCCGTCGCGTGGAGCGGCTGGCGGATCGACCGGCGAGCCTGCCCGGGGGCCTCTCGACGCGCGAGGCCGAGGTCCTCGGCCTGGTCGCCGGCGGCCACACCAATCGCGCGATCGCGTCGGCGCTCGGCATCAGCGAACGTACGGTCGACCGCCACGTCAGCAACATCTTCGTCGAAGCTCGGCGTGACGTCGCGCGCCGCCGCGACGGCGTTCGCGGTCGAACACGACATCGCGCTGACGGCGGCGGTACCCAATCGGTCTCGGCGTCTGCGGTTTGGGTAGTTCCACGGATGCGCGCGCGCGCGCATCGCCGCCTTAGCGTCGTCATCGGCGATCGGCAGCCGGCCGATCGCCTCCGACACGACGACGAGGTGGGCCATGGACCAGCGAGCGAGCGAGTCCGGACGGGGACCCTGATCATCGGCGCCGGTCAGGCCGGCCTGGCGGCCGCCTACCACCTGACGAAGCGCGGGCTGCCGTTCCTGGTGGTCGATGCCGACGAGCGTATCGGCGACCACTGGCGCAACCACTGGGACTCGCTTCGGCTGTTCAGTCCGGCGGCGGTCGACGGCCTGCCCGGGATGGCGTTCCCCGCGCCGGCCGTATCACTTCCCGACGGGCCGCGCGATGGGCGATTTCCTCGAGGCCTACGCCCGTCGATTCGACCTTCCCGGTCATGAGCGGCACGCTCGTCGAGCGCGTGCGACAGAGCGAGGACGGCGGGTTCGAGGTCGTGGCCGGGGAGACGAGCGCTTCGCCGCCGACCAGGTCATCGTCGCGACCGGGGCATTCCGGCATCCCCGGGTTCCCGCGGTCGCGCTACTCGCTGGATCCCGAGATCCGCCAGCTCCACTCGAGCGAGTACCGCAACCCGTCGCAGCTCCGCGAGGGTCCGGTGCTCGTCGTCGGGTCTCAGCCACTCGGGCGCCGACATCGCTTTCGAGGTCGCGAAGACCCACAGGACGTATCGTGTCCGGCAAGGCCGCCGGCGAGTTCCCGATCAAGGTGACCGATACGCGGCGATCGTTGCTCGGCTGGTTCATCGTGCGGTTGCTCGCGACCCGCGTGTTCACGTTGGGCACGCCGATCGGCCGCCGGATGGCACCCCACGTGCGACACGGTGGCGCGCCCGCTCCTCCGCGTCCGCAGCGCGCGACCTCGTGGCCGCCGGCGTCATCCGCCACGATGCGAGGACGACCGGCGTCATCGACGGGAAGCCGATGCTCGCAGGACGGGCAGCGTGCTCGACGTCGCGAACGTCATCTGGGCGACCGGTTTCCGCCCCGACTACGGCTGGTCGAGGTCCCTGGCTTCGTCGGCGACGACGGCTGGCCGATCGGCGCCCGCGGCATCTCGCCGGCCGCACCGGCCTGTACTTCCTGGGCGTCCCGTTCCAATGGGCGTTCGCGTCGATGAACGTGTTCGGAGCGGGCCGGGACGCCGAGTCATGGTCGATCGCATCGCCGAGCGTCGACGAACCCGCGCACGGAGCGGGCGATCGGTACCGCGCCCGCCTGACCGTCAGGAGTCAATCGCGGGTAGGTCGCGCTCCTCCGGGCCGACGTAGTTCACGTCCGGCCGGATCAGCCGGTTGTTGGCGGCCTGCTCGAGGGCGTGGGCCGTCCAACCGGCATGGCGGGCGAGCGAGAACGTCGCCGGGAAGAGGTCGGGCGACGAGCCCGACGCCCATGAGCACGGGCGCCGCGTAGTACTCGACGTTCGTGCGCAGCGGTCGCTCCGGGTGCTTCTCGGCCAGGACGCGCAGGGCGACGTCCTCGACCTCGGTCGCCATCTGTGAGCCAATCGGGCTTGTGCTCCATGCCCTCGGCGACCTTGCGCAGCGCGGCCGCCCGCGGGTCGTAGGCGCGGTACACGCGGTGTCCGAAGCCCATCAGCCGCTCGCCCCGCGCGAGCGCGTCGCGCACCCACTCCTCGGCATGTTCGACGGAGCCGACCTGCGCGAGCTGGTCGACCACCTCGGATGGGGCGCCGCCGTGGAGGGGCCCCTTCATCGTCCCGATGGCGCCGGCGACGGCTGACGCGACATCCGAGCGCGTCGAGGTGATGACGCGGGCCGTGAAGGTCGATGCGTTGAAACTGTGCTCGGCCCCGACGATGAAGTAGGCATCGAGCGCCCGTGCCGTCCCGGGATCCGGACGCTCCCCGGTGAGCTGGTACAGGAATCCCGTCGTGAGGTCGAGCGACGGGTCGGGGTCGATCGGATCCTTGCCCGATCGCAGGCGTGCGAAGGCGGCAAGCGCGGATGGCGAGAAGGCCGTCAGCGCTCGTGCCTGCTCGACGGTCGGTGGCCACGGCAGCTCCTGGGTGGCGCCCCAGGCCGATACGGCGGTGCGCAGGGCATCCATCGGCTTGGCATCGGACGGGAGCGCCCGAAGGACGGTCGATCACCGGGCGCCGGGACCGGCGGTCGGGAAGGCGCTGGACGCGATCCCACTCGCCGGTCCACAGCAGGTGCGCGACAGCGGCATACGTCCCGCGCTCGACGAGGTCGCCGATCCGGTAGCCGCGGTACAGCAGCCGGCCCGCGGCGCCATCGACGTACGAGAGGCTCGTCTCGCCGGCGATGACGCCCTCGAGGCCCGGCGAGTACGGCCGCGCGGCAGGCAGCGTGGGCTCGGTCGGCGCGTCGGCCGGCGGTGAGTCGGTCAACCGCGATCCGTCCACGACGCCGAGGATCAGGCGCACGAGGATCGATCCGATCGTGGCGACGACGATCGCGGCGATCAGCCCGTTCGTCGGGCCGAAGCCGAGTTGTTGGGCGAGCCAGCCTCCGACGATGCCACCGATGATGCCGATGACGATGTTCGGGAGACAGCCGCGGGCGGTGCGACCGCCGACGAGCGCCCCGGACAGGGCGCCGGCGATGAGGCCGACGACGATCCAGCCGAGAAGGCCGAGGTCAGGCACGCTCCGAGTATCCCATGGTGCGGAGGCTTCGGATCGCCGCGCGCCCCGCCGAGGAACGTTTCGATCGCCTCGATCAGCGCATCGGGATGGGTGTGGTGGGCGGCGTGCCGCGCGCCCGGGATGACGGCGACGATGCCGTTCGCCAGCCGGTCGTCGAGGGCAGCCGTCGCGTGCCCGAACTCCGGCTTGCTGTCGCCGCCGAGGACCTGGAGCACCGGCTGCCGCACCTCGCCCGAGGGCATCGAGGCCGGCGGCGCGGCGAGCGCCCCTCCGCCAGGAGCTCGCGCGGGATCGTGTGTGCCGCAGCGACCCGCAGCGGCCAGACCGGGTCCGCTCGGTATGCAGCGATCGCCGCGTCGTCCATGCCGACGACCCGCCGTAGGAACGTCTCGAGGAGGAGCGCCGGCCGGTCCCGCGTCGATCGAGCGCCGCCAGCTGGTCGGCCAGGCCGGCGTCGCCGTAGTCGACGCCGGGCGGCGTCGGGGCGCCCTCGTAGCAGACCACCGCCGCGATGGCGTCCGTCAGCAACGCCGCCCCGAGCGCGCATCGCCCGCCGTAGGAATGGCCGATGACCGCGACCCCGCGCCGCCGTGTCGGTCGCGATCGCCTCGGCGACAGCCGCGACGTCCTCGAACTCGCGCTCGATCGCGTAGGGCGCGGTGTCGCCGGAGTCGCCGCGCCCGCGCCGATCGATGGCGTGGACCGCGTATCGCTCGGCCAGGCGCGGGCCGATGACCCGGAACGTCGTGTGGTCCGCTGCCGCGCCGTGGACGAGGACGAGCGGCGGAGCCGTCGCGCCCTGAACGCGATCCGGCCCGCCGCTGAACACCGCGATCGGTGTCGCGTCGGCCGACCGGACGACGCGCGATGGCGTGCCGCTCAGGCCGGGTGCCATCGGTACAGCACGTCCGACTGGCGCTCCATGTTCCCGGAGCCGTCGCCGAATGCGACGGCACGAAGCCGTTGCGCTCGTAGAAGCGGCGCGCCGCGGCGTTGACCGCGAAGCAGTACAGGTCCAGGCCGTCGGGTCGTTGTCCTTGGCGAGCTCGAGCAGCTCGCGGCCGACCCCACGCCCGATCCAGTCGGGGTGCGACATAGAGCTGTTCGACCATCGTGTCGGACAGCCGCCAGCAGGGCGATGACGCGGTCACCGTCCGCCGGGTCGATCGCGACCCAGTCCTCGCGCCTCGAGCAGGAGCTCCTCGCGGATCCACCGCCGGACATCCTCATCGGGATGCGCCGGTCGGAAGTCGAACGTCGCCCGCCACGACGCCAGCCAGACATCGGCGATCGGCGTCGCGTCGTCGGCCGTCGCCGGCCGGATGTCGAATCGCTCGCCGGCGCCTGCGGTCACCGGGGAAGTTGCGCGGCGGCTGCCTCGTCGAGGATCCACGTCGCCCCATCGCGGATCGCGAGCTGGGCCGGCAACGAGCGCGGGTCGAACGGCTCGCGGAACAGCCGACCGACGATGTCCGCCTTGGATGCGCCGAGCACGACGGCCAGTACCCGGCGCGCGACGCGGACCGTCGACGGGTTGAGGGTGACCCGCGCGACGTGCGGCTCGATGTGGCTCGGCGCCGGGATCGCAAGCGCCCACCGATCCGAGTCGAACGCCGCGGATCCTGGGAAGACCGACAGCAGGTGCCCGTCGCCCCCGATCCCGATGAACATCAGGTCGAAGACCGGCCAACCGTCGGTCTCGGGCAGGCCGGCAGCGCGCAGCTCGTCGGCGATCTGCTGCGCACACCAGTCGACGTCCCCGCCACCACCGATCGCCAGTCCGGTCGGGAACGGGTGGACGTTGTCCGCCGGGACTCGCACACGCTCGCGGTCGTCGTCGGAATGGACGGACTCGTAGGCCCCGAGCTCGACAAGGGTGTCGAGGAACGCATTCGCGTTCGACAACGGGTGATCCGGCGGGACGAAACGGTCGTCGCCCCACCATGTCTGGACCTTCAGCCACGGGACGGCGCCCCGGCCCATATCGACGAGCGCGTTGTAGACACCGATGGGCGTGGAGCCGCCGGTGGTCGCCCAATCGGCTCGGCCGCGCTCCATGACCGCCGCCGTGAGCGTCTCGGCGACGACATCCGCGGCCCGTCGCGATGCCGCATCCGCATCGTCGACGACGATGATCTCCGGTCCGCTCACGCCGTTCGGTGGCTGTGGGGGTGTGCACCCGTCAGCTGTGCCGCCATCAGCAGCGTCCCGTACGAGATCGGGTCCCGGTCGATCGCCTCGATGGATTCGGCCAGGAGGTCGACGTCGCCGCGACGCGCCGCGAGGAAGTGGCGATCGAGTGCCTCGACGCCGTCGATCCAGACGCGCACGTGGACGGTCTCGGCCTCGGCGGTGACATCCGCACGGAGCTCGGAGCCACGCCGCTCCGACAGCAGCTCGACACGCAGGGTTGTCCCGGACGGCATATCCGAGTGGATCGGCCGGATGACGACGGCGACCTCAGTCCGTCCGTCGGCCAACGAGGCGGCCATCCCGCGATGCATCGCCGCCGCGGCGGTGGCCTTGGTCTTCGTCGGCTTCGCCGAGCCCGCGACCGGCGCGAGCGGTTTGACGACGTGCATCCCGAGTCGGGAAGCGAGCCACGCGACGTGGTAGACAGGCTTGACGATGTTGGTCGAGCCGGGCGCGCCGGTATCGTCGTGGGTGCCGTACGTCACCGAGATGCGCCGGACCGAGCGCAGGTACGGCAGGTAGTCGGGATCGTCGAAGATGGACGCGATCGCCTCGCGCCAGCGCGACTGGCGCATCATCGCGAAGTCGCTCACCGCGATCCGCGTCGTCTCCGCGCACGCGGCCATGTCGCCGAGGCGGTCGAGACCGTCGCCACTCCAGGTCGAGCCGTCGACCACCAGCCGATCGCAGGCGGCGAACAGGTCGTTCGTCGCCCGCGTGCCGAAGGGCGGCTCGCCCGGCCACCAGACCGTGACCGGCAGGTCGTGGATGATCAGCGGCGTCACGAGCGCGACGAGATGACGCCCGGACTCGCCGCCGGCGATGAGATGGATGGTCTCGGCGCAGGTCTCCGGGGCGTCGGCCACCGGCATGACGCAATGCGCCTCGATGCGGGCGTCGAGCCACGACGGCCCGTCCGGGTCCGCGGGCTGGACCACGATCGTGCGCGACGGGTGGAGGCCGGTCAGCGCCTGGATCGTGGCAGCTCCCCGTTCCGCGGTCTCGGGCCGGCGGGCGACGACCACGAGGTTCATCACGTTGGTCCGCGCCGAGATGTGGCGGCCCGGCTCGCCGTCGACCTCGGTCGTGAGGTCCTGCTTGGCCCAGATCCGCGACAGCTCCTTCTCGATGTCGGGGATGGTCCGCGCACGCGCGGTCCAGCGCAGGACCGGCTGGTTGAGGGCGATCGCGTCGGTCGCCATCAGATGCGCCGCCACCGCCGGCCCTCGCGGGCGACGAGCTCGTCCGCTTCCGGTGGGCCCCACGTTCCGGCGTCGTAGTTCGGGAAGTCAGGGCGCGGGGCCGTTCGCCCACGCGTCGATGAACGGGTCGACCAGGCTCCACGCCTCCTCGACCTCGTCGGCCCGTGTGAACAGCGATGCGTCGCCCTGGAGCCCGTCGAGGATCAGCGTCTCGTAGGCGTCAGGCGTGTCGACGTTGAATGACGACCCGTACGTGAAGTCCATCGTGACCGACCGCACATCGAGGCCGAGACCCGGCACCTTCGCGCCGAATCGCAGCATGATCCCCTCGTCGGGCTGGATCCGGATCGCCAGGAGGTTCGGCGTCCGGCTCCGACACCGTCGTGTGGCGGAAGAGGTGATGCGGCACGGCGCGGAACTGGATCGCGATCTCGGTCGCACGCTTGGGCAGGCGCTTGCCGGTGCGGACGTAGAACGGCACGCCGGACCAGCGCCAGTCATCGATGTTGAGGCGGGCCGCCACGAAGGTCTCGGTCTCCGACTTCGGGTCGACCTCGTCTTCATCGCGGTACGCCTTGACCTGCTCGCCGCTGACCCAGCCGGCGCTGTACTGGCCGCGCACGACGTCGTCGAGCGGATCGGCCGGGTGGGTGCCGATCGCCCGAAGCACCTTGACCTTCTCGTCGCGTAGGGCATCCGCCTCGAACGTCGCGGGCGGTTCCATCGCGACCAGGCTGACGAGCTGCAGGAGATGGTTCTGGAGCACGTCCCGGACGGCGCCGGTCTCCTCGTAGAACGCACCACGGTTCTCGATGCCGATCGACTCGGCCACCGTGATCTGCACGTGGTCGACGTAGCGCCGGTTCCACAGCGGCTCGAAGATGCCGTTCCCGAACCGGAAGACCAGCAGGTTCCTGACCGTTTCCTTCCCGAGGTAGTGGTCGATGCGGTAGACCTGCGACTCGCGGAAGACCTTGCCGACCTCGCGGTTCAGCCGCTTCGCCGACTCGAGGTCGTGACCGAACGGCTTCTCGATGACGATCCGCCGCCAGCCGCCATCGTGGCGTTCGTGGTCGAGGCCGACCCGCCCGAGCTCGCCGACGATCTCGGCGAACTGGGAGGGCTGGGTCGCGAGGTAGTAGAGCCGGTTGCCGCGGGTGCCCTCGGCCTGATCGAGGTCGTCGAGCCGCTTGGCCAGTGTGTCGAAGCCGCGCGGGTCATCGAAATCGAGGCGCTGATAGCGGATCCGGTGGCTGAATGACCGCCATGCTGCCTCGTCCAGCGGCAGTACCCGGCTGTACTGCTCGAGCGCGCCGCGGACCTCGGTGCGGAACGACTCGTCGTCGTAGGGTCGCCGACCGAGCGCGAGCAGCACGAACTCGTGGGGCAGGAGGTTCGTGCGCCACAGGTGGTAGACCGCCGGGATGACCTTGCGGTGGGCGAGGTCGCCGGTCGCCCCGAACAGTGTCAGGATCGACGGATCCGGGACGCGCTCCAGGCGGAGCCCCTCGCGCAGGACGTTCGTCGGTCGATCGGGCGCGCGAGGGACGCTTGGCGGACTTGCCCTCGCGGGACTCGCGCAGCTCGCGCATCGTGCGTGGCGCTTCCTTGGCACGCGGCGCGGGCCGGGCAGGGATCGGCTGGTCGGACGGCGTCTCCGCCGGCGACTCGGATGGCCTCTCGGACGGCGTCTCTTTCGGCGCCCGAGTCGGCGCAGGCGTCCGGGTCGGCGTCTTCGTCCCCGCCACGGCGGCTACTCCGTCTTCACAGCGTGCCCGCCGAACTCGTTCCGCAACGCGGCGAGGACCTTGGCCCCGTACGAGTCGGCCTGGCGGGAGCGGAACCGGGTGAGCAGCGACAGGGTGATGACCGGCGCCGGGACGTCATGGTCGATGGCTTCCTGGACCGTCCAGCGACCCTCGCCGGAGTCCTCGACGTAGCCCTGGAGGTGCTCGAGGTCCTGCCCGTTGGCCTTGAACGCTCGGCCGGCGAGCTCGAGCAGCCACGAGCGGACGACCGACCCCTGCATCCACAGCTCCGAGATCGCGCCCAGGTCGAGGTCGTAATCGCTCGCGTGCATGATCTCGAAGCCTTCGGCATAGGCCTGCATCAGGCCGTACTCGATCCCGTTGTGGACCATCTTCACGTAGTGCCCGGCGCCCGGTCCGCCGACGTGCAGGTAGCCGCCGTCCGGGGCGAGGGTCGTGAAGATCGGCACGAGCGGGTCGACGGCCTCCGCGTCGCCGCCGACCATGAGGCAGATAGCCGACCTGGAGCCCCCAGATGCCGCCCGATGTCCCGGCATCGACGTAGTGGATGCCTTTCTCCTTGAGCTCGGCGTGACGACGGACGTCGTCGTGGAAGTTGGTGTTCCCACCGTCGATGATCGTGTCGCCGGGCTCGAGGTGTTCGAGGAGCTCGTCGATCTGGGCCTCCGTGGCATCGCCCGCTGGGACCATCACCCACACCGCCCGGGGCTTCTCCAGCGAGGCGACGAGGTCGGCGATCGAGAAGAACGCCTTGGCGCCCTCGCCTTCGCCCTCGATCTCCTTCGACTTCTCCGGTGTCCGGTTGTAGACGTGGATCTCGTGGCCGTCGCGCACGAGCCGTCGGACCATGTTCGCGCCCATCCGACCGAGACCGATGAAGCCGAGGCGCATGGGGTTCAACCCTCCGTCATCTGGCGAGCGCGGCGTCCACGGCGCGCTCGAGGGCGGCCAGCGCGGCGTCGGGGTCGGCGCCGAGATGGACCCGCAGGATGGGCAGGTCGTGCGAGGCGATCGCCGCGTGGTCGCCGTCGGCCTGGGCATCGATGAGTCGACCGAAGGTGTACGGCCAGCCGGGGATCTGACGGTCCTGCGGGTGATCCGCCGTGAACTGCAGGAACCAGCCGGTCGGCGGGCCGCCCTTGTGGAGCTGGCCGGTCGAATGCAGGAAGCGCGGCCCATAGCCGGCGGTCGTGGCGTTCCGGGTCGCATCGCGGAGACGCCCACGGATCCTCGACATCGCCTCGTCGCGGCCCGTCGTCGGTGCGATGAACGCCTGGAGCGCGAGGTAGGCGTTCGGCTGTCGGCGCGCGAGGTGATCGCGCAGTCGGTCGACGAGGTCAGCGTCCTCCGGTCGAACGGCCGGCACGTTCGACGTCATCGGCTCGCCGCGCTCGGCGCGCGCGAGGACGTCACGTGTGAGCTGCTTGGCCTCCTCGACGTTGGGCTGATCGAACGGGTCGATGCCGAGGACGATCCCGGCGATCGCGACGGCGACCTCCCAGCGGACGAACTCGCCGCCGAGGTCGATCGGGTCGGCGACCGTGATGCGGATCACGGGATGCCCGGCTGCCTCGAGGGCGTCGGCGAGCGCGTCGCGGCCGCCGTCCGTGCCGTCTTCCAGGGCGATGCGCACGAACGCCCGGTCGTCGCCGTACGACTCGGCGGCACCGAGCGGCTCGAGGTCGATCGGCACGATCCCGACGCCGTGTTTGCCGGTGCTCTCCGCGAGCAGCTGCTCCGCCCATGCCCCGAACGACGAGATCTCCTCGTCGGGCAGGAAGGTCAGCTTGTCGCGACCATCGCGTGCAAGCGTCCCGATGGCCAGGCCGAGCGAGAGGCCCGGGTTGGCGGCGGGATCGGGCTCGCGACACGCCGCGAGCATGGCGGTGGCCGATTCGATCAGGGGGTCGAGATCGATCCCGATGAGCGACGCCGGCACCAGGCCGACGTATGTCAGCGCGCTGTAGCGCCCGCCCACGTTGGGGTTATTGAGGAAGATCTCGCGGAACTCGTCGTGGTGGGCGATCGCCTCGGCGCTCTTGCCCGGGTCGGTGATCGCGATGAACGCGGCACCCGGCCGGTCGTAGACGTGGTGCTTGACGTGGGCGAGCGCTTCCTCGACGCGATGCCACGCGTCTGCGAGGAACGCGTTCGGCTCGACCGTCGTGCCCGACTTGCTCGCGACGATCACCAGCGTCCGGAGCGGATCCAGGTCGTCGAGGACCGCAGCCGACGGCCGCGGGATCGGTCGAATCGAGGACGCGCAGGTCGAGATACCCCTCGCTCGCGCCGAACGTCCGATACAGCACATCGGGGGCGAGGCTGCTGCCGCCCATCCCGGCGACGACGGCGGTCGTGAAACCCGGCATCGACGATCCCGTCGCCGAAGCCTTCGAGCGCCGGGATGTCATCCGATGCATCAGCCGGGGCATCGAGCCAGCCGAGCCGCTCGGCGATCGTCCGGCCCACCTCGGCGTCGGTCGACCAGAGCGAGACGTCGCGATCGAACAGCCGGCGTGCCCACTCGCCGTCGCGTGCCTGATCGACGGCAGCCCGATACGCGGCCTCGGCGGCCCCCAACGCGAGGTCTGGCGACTGGACTGCGGGCGAGACAGGGTCGGTCATCGTGGCCTCTGAAGCATAGTCGGGGACCTGCATGGTACGTCTCCACGCTCTCAGGATCGGTGCGTCACACTGCTTGCGATGCGGGGGAGATGGCTCGCTTGCTGGGCGATCGCGTCGGTGGTGCTGGGCTGCTCACCGGCGCCTCCGCCGACCCCGTCGTCGGCTCCACCCGCCGATCCCCGCGGACATCGTCCCATGGCCCGACCTCGTGTGGACCACGGCCGAGGGCGTCGCGTCCGCGGATCCCGGCGATGGCGAGCAGGCCGTTGCCGTGACGGTCGGGCCGCAAGGGTTCGTCGCGGTCGGGTACCGGGACGAGGGGGACTACACGGGACGGGCTGGCATGGTTCTCGGCCGACGGGAAGGACTGGGCGCGGGTCGGCGCCGAGGGCACGTTCGATGCGGTCGAGATGCTCGACGTGACAGCGGGTCCCGGAGGCTTCGTCGCCCTCGGGATGAGCACCGCCGGTGTCGGCGATCGGCCCCACGCGGTGTTCTTCCGATCGACCGACGGCCGCACCTGGCAGCGGGTGCCCGACGTGCCCCGTGCGGAGGACACATACCCGTCGTCGCTGATGGGCGGGCAGCAAGGCGTCGTGGCGATGGGCATCGACGACGCCGGCAAGACCGTGGTCTGGCACTCAGCGGACGGACGGACCTTCGCTCGCGGCTCGCTCAAGGACCCGACGCTCGGCGAGCTGACCGACCCACACGCGTCGCCGGAGGGCTACGTCGCGCTCGGGTCCGAGGACGCCCCGCCCGTTTTCCTGCAGTCGGATGACGCGATGACCTGGACCGACGCTCCGATCGACGCCGGCTCCGCAAGCGAGTCGCCACGCGTCTCGTCCCGATCGAGCGGGGCTATGTCGTGCAGGGCGTGTGGGACCCCGGCTGCGATGCGACCGCGGTCGACTGCGCGCAGCGATCGATCGGCTGGTGGTCGGCGGACGGGAAGGCCTGGACGCGCTTGCCGGACCAGGACACGCCGATCGGGAATGGGGCATCGATCGTCGTGCCGGCCGGCGACCACGGGATCATCGCGATCGACGGCGCGAGCGCGTGGGCAAGCCCGAACGGATGGGGCTGGCAACCACTCCCGGAGCCGAGCGATGGTTCGATGGTGGTGTTCGACGCCGTCGTCAAGGGCGACACGATCGTCGCGGTCGGTGCGCTCTCAGCCGAAGACGGCACCGGTCATAGCGCGATCCTGGTCGCCGGCCCACCAGACATGACACCCGACGTCGGGGCCGCTGGCTCGGGCACCTTGCCGGCGTCGGGGCCATCCGACGCGGCGCCCACGTCCAGCGCGGGCTAGTCGATGTCGGCCGCCCCCTCCATCTCGGCGGCCTCGATCGCCAGGACCTTCTGGAGCCGCCGGACGTGGCGCGGCTCGCCGCTGAAGGTCGCGCCGAGGAACGCGATCGAGCACTCGAACGCGGGCTCGGGCCCGATGACCCGCGACCCGAGCGTCAGCACGTTCATGTCGTCGTGCTCGACGCCCTGGTGCGCGGAATACGTGTCGTGACAGACCGCCGATCGGACGCCGCGCATCTTGTTGACCGCGACGCTCGCCCCGACACCCGAGCCGCAGATGAGGATCCCGCGGTCCGCCTCACCGGCCTGGATCGCCCGGCCGAGCCGCTGCGCGAAGTCCGGGTAGTCGTCGTCGGGATCCGACCCATCCCCACCGAGGTCGATGTACTCGTGACTCGGCTCGGCATCCCGCAGCCGGCGGATCAGCGCGTCCTTCAGCGCCGCTCCGGCGTGGTCGGCGGCGAAGGCGATGCGCATGTCCGCAGGATAGCCGCCGGCGTCCGTCGCTCGGCGGAACCGCGCTTCGTCACGGGGCGGTGGGTGGCTACGCTGGCGACGAGATGACGGCCCCGGAGCACCTCGCGATACCGCGACCTCGACGTCGCCGCCGCCTTGCCGGTCAGCACGCTGCCGTCCGGCGCCCGGATCGTCATCGTCGGTGGCGGGATCGCCGGTGCTTCGATCGCCTACCACCTCGCGCTCGCCGGTGAGACTGACGTCGTCCTGATCGAACGGGGACGGCTGACGAACGGGACCACGTGGCACGCCGCCGGCCTCGTTTCGCAGGTGCGCGGGACCCACGCACTGACCGAGCTTGCTCGCGTCAACGTCGGGATCTACGAGCGCGTCGCACAGGAGACCGGCATCGATCCCGGGATGCGCCGCGTCGGATCGTTGAGTGTCGCCCGGACCGAGGAGCGGTTCCACGAGATCCGCCTGCCGGTCTCGATCGCGCAGGGATGCGGGCATCGCCGTCCGAGATCGTCGATCGTGGGCGGATCCGGGAGCTGTGGCCGGCCGCCGTCGTGGACGACCTCGTCGGCGGCGTGTCCTGTTCCCGGGCGACGGCACGATCAACCCCGGCCCGGCCGCGCTGGCGCTGGCGAGGGCGGCCGTCGATCGCGGCGTCCGCTACGTGCCGGGTACGGAGGTCACCGGGTTTCGCCGCGGGCCGGACGCTCGACGCGTGACCGGCCTGACCACGAGTGCCGGCGCCATCGACGCGGAGGTCGTCGTCCTTGCAGCAGGCCTGTGGACGTCGGAGCTCGCCCGGCTCGCCGGCGGGAGCGTCGCGCTCTATCCGGCCGAGCACGTCTGGGTGATGACCGACGAGACGCCGGCCGCGACCCCGGAGCTGCCGTTCCTCCGTGACCTCGACGGCTACTTCTACATCCGCCATCACGGCGGTCGCTTCGTCATCGGCGCGTTCGAACCGAACGGCAAGCCGTGGCCGCCGTCGCGCGTGCCGACGGACGGGTTCGTCGAGCTCGGGCCGGACTGGGAGCACTTCGGGCCGGTGCTCGAAGCGGCGCGGGTGCGCGTCCCGGCGCCTCGCGGACGTCGGGTATCGACCACTTCCTCCGCGGACCGGAGAGCTTCACGCCCGACGCCAACCTGCAGCTCGGGTTCGTTCCCGAGGTGCCGGGCCTGTTCGTCGCGGCCGGGCTGAACTCGCAGGGGATCATCTTCGGGCCGGGCGTCGGGCGCGCGGCGCGCGGAGTGGATCCTCGCCGGGCGCATGACGATGGACCTCGTCGAGGTCGACGTCGCGCGGATGGGTCGATGGGCCGAGCCAGCGGCGCTGGCTGCACGAGCGGACGGTCGAGTCGCTCGGCGGCCTGTACGCGATGCACTGGCCGGGCAAAGCAGCCCGAGACCGCGCGCGGCTTGCGGCGCCTGCCGCTCGATCGCGCCGTATCGAGCGGCCGGCGCGGCGATGGGCCAGGTCGGCGGTTGGGAACGGCCGCTGTGGTTCGAACCGGACGCCGGTCCGGACGGGCCGCGGTCCGGCTACTCGTACGACCGATCCGTCGTGGTTCCCGGCCGTCGCGCGACGAGGTCCGGGCGACCCGCGAGGGCGTCGCGCTGTACGACCTGACGACCTACGCGAAGTTCGAGGTCGCCGGTCCGGGCGCGCTCGCCGGCCTGCAGCGGCTCGTCACGTCCGATGCTCGACGTCGCGCCCGGCCGGATCGTCTACACGATCCTCGCCGACGAGCGCGGCGGGATCCTCATGGACCCGACCGTGACCCGCCTCGCCGACGACCGGTTCCTCGTGCTCGCCCCGACCGTCGCGCAGCGTCGGACCGAGGGCCTGTTGCGCAACGGGTTGCCGGCGGACGCCGTCGTCACGGACGTGACGTCGGGCTGGTCGACGCTCCATCTCGCCGGGCCGCGATCCCGCGAGCTGCTCTGCGCGCCTGACCGACGACCGACGTGTCCGCCGAGGCGCTGGCCGTTCCTCGAGGCCGCGAGATCGATGTCGGCGCGTGCGCAGGCGCTCGCGCTACGCGTGTCCTTCACGGGCGAGCTCGGCTGGGAGCTGCTGGTGCCGACCGAGTTCGTCGCGGATCTCTACGAGCACATCGTCCGCGCGGGGGCCGACCTCGGGCTCCGCCACGCGGGCGCGTTCGCGTTCGAGGCGGCTCGGCTCGAGCGCGGCTTCCGGTCATGGGGCCACGACATGGGTCCGCTCGACGACCCGTTCGCCGCCGGCCTCGGGTTCGCCGTGTCGCGCCGGAAGGCCGCCGACTTCGTCGGCCGGGACGGCGCTCGAGCGGCTGCGCGACGGTCCCCGACGACGAGCGGCCGACGTCGGCTGGTCTCGCTCCACGCCCCGTCGGCCGTGCTCTGGCACGGCGAGTCGGTGCTGCGCGGAGCACCGAACGGGTCGGACACGTGACGAGCGCGTCGATCGCGCCGACCCTCGGCGGTTCGGTGGCCCTGGCCTGGGTCCACGGCACGCTCGACGGCGACGACTGGTGCGTCGAGGTCGCCGGCGATCCGTGCCGCGTGCCGGATCAGCGCGAGCCGTTCTACGACCCGCGCGGGAGAACGCCTCCGGAGCTGAGGCCGCGCCTCGTCAGGAGTGGCCGGGATCCGAGCCACCGGTCCGGTCGACGCCCGACTCGCCGTGCTGGCAGCGTCGGGTGCGAGCCGGCCGCCATGTGCCCGAAGTGCCCGCCGTCGACCGTCGGGATGCGGCCCTTGAGGCCCTCGCGGACGACGCGCCGACCGACGTCAGCGACGCGCGCGGCCGTGAACCCGAAGTGCTCGAAGATCGTGCCCGCCGGCGCCGACGCGCCGAAATGGTCGAGCCCGATGATCGCGCCCTCGTCGCCGACCCAGCGCTCCCAGCCGAGCGAGACACCGACCTCGACGCTGACACGCTTGCGGACGTCCGGCGGCAGGACCTAATCGCGATACGCCTGGTCCTGGGCGTCGAACCGCTCCCAGCAGGGCAGTGACACGACCCGCGTGGGGATGCCGTCGTCGTCCAGCGTCGCCCGCGGCCACCATGGCGAGCTGCAGCTCGGACCCGGTCGCCATGAGGATCAGCTCCGGGCGCCCCACCGGACGCGTCGCGGAGCACGTAGCCGCCGCGCGCGCACGCCCTCGCGCGCCTTCTCGGCGGTGCCCTCCAGCACGGGCAGCTTCTGCCGCGTCAGCGCGAGCGCGACCGGCCCATCGCGCCGCTCGATCGCCAGCGCCCATGCGGCAGACGTCTCGTTCGCGTCGCCCGGGCGGACGAACCACAGGTTCGGGATCGCGCGCAGCGCCGCGTAATGCTCGACCGACTGGTGGGTCGGGCCGTCCTCGCCGAGCCCGATCGAGTCGTGCGTCCAGACGTGGATGACGTGCAGTCCGGCCAGCGCGCCGAGCCGCACCGCGCCGCGCATGTAGTCGCTGAACGTCAGGAACGTCGCGTCGTACGGGATGAACCCGCCGTGGTAGGCGATGCCGTTCGCCGACACCGCCCATGCCGTGCTCGCGGACGCCGAACCGCAGGTTCCGGCCCGGGCTCGTCGGCGCTGAACTGCGGGTCGCCCTTGACGTCGGTGAGGTTGGACTCCGACAGGTCGGCGGCCCCGCCGAACAGCTCGGGCACGGCGGGGCGAGGGCGTTGATCGCGTCCTGCGAGGCGTTCCGGGTCGCGATCTCCTCGCCGACGGCGTAGCTCTTCAGACCGCCGTCCCAGCCCGGCCGGAGCTGTCCGAGCGACCCGTCGCAGGAACTCCTCGGCCACGTCGACGTGGCCCTCCGCGTAGCGTGCCAGCTTCTCGTTCCACTCCTCGTAGCGGCGCTCGCCGTCGGTCACCGCCTGGCGGAACAGCGACAGCGCATCGGCCGGGACATAGAAGGTCCGGTCGGGATCCCAGCCGTAGGCCTCCTTGGTGAGGCGGACCTCGTCGGGACCGAGCGGCGACCCGTGCGCCTTCTGCGAGTCCTGCTTGTTCGGGCTGCCGTAGCCGATGTGCGTCCGGACCGCGATCAGGCTCGGCCGGTCGTCATCGCGGGCCTCGTTGATCGCCGCCTCGATGGCGCGATGTCGTTGCCGTCCTCGACCCGGGTCGCGTGCCAGCCGTAGGCCTCGAACCGCTTCGGACGTCCTCCTGACACGCCATCGACGTCGGCCCGTCCAGCTGGACATGGTTGTCGTCGTACAGCACGACGAGCTTGCGCAGGCGCAGGTGGCCGGCGAGCGACGCCGCCTCCGAGGCGATGCCCTCCTGGAGGTCGCCGTCGGACGCGATGGCGTACGTCCAGTGGTCGACGATCTGCGTGGCCCTCGCGGTTGAACTCGTAGCCGAGTCGGCGCTCCGCGATCGCCATGCCGACGGCGTTGGCGAAGCCCTGGCCCGAGCGGGCCGGTCGTCGCCTCGACGCCGGGCGTCAGTCCGGATTCCGGGTGGCCGGGCGTCTTCGATCCCCACTGTCGGAACCGCATCAGCTCGTCGAGCGGGAGGTCGTAGCCGGTCAGATGGAGGAGCGAGTAGAGCAGCATCGACGCGTGGCCCGCCGACAGCACGAACCGGTCTCGATCCGGCCAATCGGGATGGGTCGGCGCATGCCGCAGGAAGCGGGTCCAGAGGACGTAGGCCATCGGCGCGGCACCCATCGGGGCGCCCGGATGCCCGGAATTGGCCTGCTGGACGCCATCGATGGACAGGGTCCGGATCGTGTCGATGGCGAGTCGGTCGATGTCGGTCGTCAGGCGGCCATGTGCAGCACTCCACGTGCGCGACGGCCAGGGGACGGGCCCGTCGGACGGCCATTGTAGGTCGAGCGAGGCGCGTATCCTCGGGCCATGCCCTCCCTCCGGCCGAGCCGGCCTCGACGCTCGCCCGGTCGTCCGCGGATCGTGGTGCGTCGGGGATCTCGTGGTCGACGTCGTGCTTCGCCCGGATCGACCGCTCGAGCACGGTTCCGACGTGCCCGGCCGGATCGCATTGACCCAGGGTGGCTCCGCATCGAATGCCGCCAGGTGGCTCGGCCGGCTCGGCGCACGGTCCGCATTGGTCGCCGCGGTCGGGCGGGACGCGGCCGGTCGCGCGCTCGTAAGCGCGATCAGGAGTGATGGCGTCACGCCGTACGTGGTCCGGGTCGCCGGTGCGCGGACGGGGAGGATCGGGGTCCTCGTCGCACCCGATGGCGAACGCAGCTTCGTCCAGGATCGCGCCGCCGCACTGCAGCTCGGGCCGGCCGACCTGAAGCCAGCCTGGTTCGCACGCGCCGATGCCGTCCACCTGCCGATCTATTCCCTGCTCGACGAACCACTCGGGCTCGCCGGACGCCGGGCGATCGAGCTCGGTCGCGCGGCGGGCGCGGCGGTCAGCCTCGATCTCGCGTCGATCGGCCCGCTGCTCGCGCGCGGCCGACGGGCGGCGCGCTCGCTGATCGCCGAGATCGCACCGGACATCCTGTTCGCGACCGGGTCGGAGGCCGAGGCACTGCTCGGGCGCTACGCGGTCGAGGGCTTGCTCGACGTGGCGACGATCGCGGTCGTGAAGCGCGGATCGAAGGGCGCGACCGTCCTGGCGCGGGATGGCGATCGACGCCTTCGACTCGAGGTGGCGACGACGCCGATCGGCGCGACCGACACCACCGGCGCGGGCGATGCGTTCGACGCGGGGTTCCTCGTGGGCTGGTTCACGTCCCGGGCGAGCGGGCGTTCGTTGCAGGCGTCACTCCAGAGGGCCGCGCTCGCCGGTCACCGTGCGGCCACCCGCCAGCTGACGACCCCGCGCTCGGAGATCGTCCTTACCTGACGCTCGGCGCGAACGGGCAGAGCACACCGTTGACGCTCCTCGCACACTCTTCGCCATGGTCAGGCTCTCGCTGACGTTCTACATGGGGTCGGCGCTGATCCCCGTCGCGAAGCGACTCGCCGAAACGCTCAGCGAACGTATGGACGTGCCGGTGGATTTCGACGAGGACGCTTCGGACGGGGACCGTCGGGCGGCCCTGGACCAAGCGCCGCCCGGGGTCGTCTGGCTGTGCGGCCTCGAGACCGTGGTGCGTCAGGACGATGGTCGGCTCCCTGCGAGGATCGTCGCGGCACCGATCTTCCCGGGTCACGACTCGCCGGTGTACGACTCCGTCATCGTCGCCCGCGGCCAGTGGGCTGGGACCGGCCTCGAGGATCTCGGCGGGGCCACGCTCGCGATCAACCAGGCTGGTTCGTGGTCGGGCCACCACGCTCTCCGCGCACATATCGTCCGCCGCGGGCTCGGGCAGCGGGTCGGGGGCCGGACCATCGAGACCGGCTCGCACGAAGCCTCGATCGACGCCCTGCTCCGAGGCGACGCCGACGTCGCGGCGATCGATGAGACGGTGTGGGCCGCGAGGATCGCGCGGGATCCGGAAGCTGCCACGCTTCGGGTGATCGAGCGAACGGCGCCCCAGCCCGCTCCGCCGTTCTCGATCGTGGATGGGCTCGATGTCGGTCTCGACGCGGCGCTCCGCGAGGCGCTGGTGATCGCGTCCGTGCCCGGGCCTGAAGGGGATCGCGCCCGCCTCCGACGCCGACTACGCCATCTTTCGCGAGAACCTCGCCGACTCGCGCTCGCTCGACTGGCCCGCGCCATGACCGTCGCCATCGCGTCCGATCCCATCGACTTCCTGCTCGACACGACGTGGGCATCCCTGCCGGCGCGGGTCCGACACCAGACGGTCCGTTGCCTCGTGGACCTGGTCGGCGCGCTCGCTGCGGGGCGGCGTACCCCGATGTCCGCCATCATCCGCGACCACGCCGCGGCTGCGTTCGGCGGGGATCAGGCGACCTTGCTGCTCGACGGACGGCGCGTCAGCGCTCCGGGCGCGGCGCTGGCGACGGGGATGACGATCGACTCGTTCGACGTCCATGACTCGCACCGCGAGTCGCTGGGGCACGCCGGCGTCCACGTCTTCGCCGCGACCTTGGCGACCCTGGAGCTACGACGCTCGCGTGGTGGCGCGTTGCCCGACGGCGCAGGGTTCCTGGCGACGCTCCTCACCGGCTACGAGATCGGCTGTCGGGCGGGCAGGGCGCTACACGGGACGACGAGCGATTACCACACCTCCGGCGCGTGGGGCGCCGTCAGCTCGGCCGGCCTGTATGCCCGGATCATGGGACTCGACCGCGCGCGAACGCGGGAGGCATTGGGGATCGCCGAATACCACGGTCCTCGAAGCCAGATGATGCGCTGCATCGACCACCCGACGATGGTCAAGGACGGGTCGGGCTGGGGCGCGATGGCCGGGGTGAGCGCCGGGATGCTGGCCGAGGCCGGGTTCACCGGCGCGCCGGCCCTCACGATCGAATCCGTCAGCGGCCCAGCCGTGGTGGTCGACCCTCGGCGTCGAATGGGAGGTCCTCGAACAGGGCTTCAAGGCGCACGGGTCGTGCTGGTGGGCACAACCCGCGATCGAGGCCGCGCTGGGCATCGCACGGGCGAACCGACTGCAGCCCGAGGACATCGCCGCCATCCGCGTCGAGACCTTCGAGAAGGCGGTCCACCTCGACCATCCGGCGCCCACGACGACGGAGCAGGCGCAGTACTCGCTTCCGTTCCCGATCGCCGCGGCGCTCGTCAAGGCGTCACGGCCCGGACGATGGCTGGTACGGGCTCGGGCCGGACGACCTGCTGGATCCGGAGCGGGCCGACCCGGAGGTCCGGCGGTTGGCGCGGGCGGTCGAGCTGGTCGAGGCGCCGGATCTGACCGCCGCGTTCCCTGGTCGGTTCCTCGCGCGGGTGATCGTCACCCGTCGAGATGGGTCGACGATCGTCAGCCCGGATACGACGTTCCGTGGCGAGCTCGACGACCCGTTCGATGACGACGAGCTCAACGCGAAGGCGCGCTGGCTGATGCAGCCGGTCGTGGGAGCCGAGCGGACGGAGCGGCTGTTGGCCGAGGCGTGGTCGATGCCCGAGGCGGCGACGATCGAGCCGCTGCTCGCGCTGCTGACGGCCGCCCCCGAACTGCGGTCGTGATCGAGCTTCGGGCCGACGAGAGCGTCGCCGGGCGGCCGTTCGCGGCGCCGGACTGGACGGCAGGGAAGGCGAGGTGTCTTGCGGCGGATGTGGGACCGGCTCCGCGTCCATGTCCGGGCGGTCGCCGCCGCCGGCGACGGCCCGCGGAACAGGCTCGACCGGGTCACCGACGCCGACGCCAGCGTCCACACGATCGTCCTACCGAGGCTGTCGAGCGCCCTCGGGACGACCGACCTCTTCGGTGTCGGGTTCTTCGGCCAGGCCCGCCACCAGGTCGATCACACGCCGATCATGGAGCTGGAGGCTGCGCTCATCGCCGACATGCCGAGCACGCCCGGACTGGTCGCGTACTACAACGCCTTCGACCCGACCGCCGGCTGGGGCAACCTCGTGCTGTTCGAGGACCACGTCGTCGAGCGGGCGTGGGGCGGTGACCCGCGGCATGTCGAAGCGGTCCGGCGGTCCCCGGTGCACTACCACTCGATCCGACTGCACCACGCCAAGGCCAGCGGGGGGCTGCTCGGTAGAGGCCCGATCGAGATCACCCGGACGCGCTACCTCGACTTCGCCGATGACCCGCCCTGGCGGGCGATCCGGGAACGGAGGACGTGATCAGCTCCCGCGCGTGACCCGGACGTCGTCGATCTGCGCCTCGACGGTGCTGTTCGCGCCGCCGTCGACGGCCTCGATATGGATGCGGATCGTCTGACCCTTCCACGCCTCGAGTGGCACGTAGACGTTCCGCCACACCCCGTCGACATCGGTCGCCGAGCCGGTCTTCGTGAAGACCGCCGTCCGCGCGCCGCCGGCCTCCTCGACCGACACGACCAGCTGATCCGCGGACGACGAGTTCGAGCCGTGCGCGAAGACGTAGCGGAAGAACAGCTGCTGCCCGTTCGTCGAGGGCAGGTTGATCGGCGCGGAACGGACCGTGGAGCGGCCGTCGAGGTCGTTGGCATTGACCGTCGCCCCGGCGGTCAGCCCCGTCGTCAGCGCGCGCGAGCCGGATGGGACGGTACCAAGCTGCTTGGGCCCGTTCGACGCGGTGCCGTCGGGGTTGCCACGCTGCCACGCTCCGCTCGTCGCCGTGTCGGTGCCGTCCGGGTTCGTCGCCCATCCGCGAGCCGCCTCGAAGTCGTCATCGAACGCGCCGCACCGCCACGTCACGTAGGACGTGCCGAGGACCGCGTACGGGCACCAGGCCCGTTCGGCGAGGTACAGGACGGCGTTCTTGTTCCTGTCCGTCTCCGACGCGATGAGGCTGTCATCCATGTAGTCGCGGTTCGACATCTCGAACGTGTACGAGAAGATCCGGTACACGCCGTAGGCGTAGTCGCGGGTCGTGCCCGACGTGATGTACAGGTCGCTCGCCTGTTCGGGCTTGTAGCCGTTGGTCGCCGCCATCTGGCGACCCATGTGCACGAGCGCGAGCTGGTCCTGCGCGGTCATGTCGGCCGGCAGGTTCGCGTACGTGTAGCCGTACGGCCACATCACGAGGCGGCCGGTCTCGTGGAACGTGATGTGGGTCCGGATCTGCTGCTTGCCGCCGACGACGCGACTCGCCAGGAAGTCGCGCATGGCACGGGTCTCCGGCGCCGAGAACGCACTCGGCCCGCGATACGTGATGGCTGCCGGGTTCGTGCTCGTCCGGCCGCCACCGCCCCACCGATAGCCGTAGTTGCGGTTCAGGTCCGTGCCCCGATGTACGCCGGTGCCCGGTGTCGGCTGGCGGTTCTTGCGCCAGAAGTGGAACTTGCCGTTGGCGATGTCGTACGTCGGCGCCGTCCGGGTTCACGGAGAAGACGAGCCAGATCTCGCGGCCATTGACGATGTTCGTGATCCGGGTGTCGTGGCCGTAGCCGTTCACGAGCCAGGCATGATCTTGAGCACCATCTCGACGCCCATGTGCTCGTCGGCATGGTGGCCGCCGTCGAAGAGGACCTCGGGCTCGTTCTCGTCGGTCGCGACGTTGTCCGAGATCTTCATCGCCCACAGCTCGCGACCCTGGTAGCTCTTGCCGATGCTGAACCGCTGCGCGATGTCGGGGTGCGCGTCGGCGACCGACTTCGTCAGTGCCGCGATCTCGGCGTAGGTGTGATAGCCCGTCGTAGCCCCGCGGGAAGTCGGTCGCAGGCCAGGGCGGATGACGGTGCGAGGAGCAGCGACGGCCGAGCGCGGCAGACGCGACGGCCGCGAGGCTCGGGCTCGGCGGGGGCGGCGCGTCCGCGTCATGCGGTCGATGATGACGGCGCGTGTCCAGCCGACGCGATGCCGGGATGGGGCCAGCCCGCGATGGCCGAAACGTCACGCGGCGACCGTCGCGGTCCCGCCGACGGTCAGCCGGGTCCCGCGACGCGTCAGCGCAGGTATCGGTCGAACCAGTCGATGATCCGCCGGTTCCGGTCGATCCGGCGGTCCGGGCGGCCCGACGAGGCGATAGACGTGATACTCGTCGGGGTAGAGGACGTACTCGACGGTCCGGCCGAGGTGGCGCAGCGCGACGAAGAACTGCTCGTTGTCGGCGGCCGGGCAGCGGCGGTCGGCCTCGGCCTGCAGCATCAGCAGCGGCGTCCGGACGTCGGCGACGTTGCGCAGCGGCGACTGGCGCCAGAGCTTGTCGATGCCCTCGGCCGAGAACGGGTCGCCCAGCAGCGACGCGCGGTCGTACTCGGGGCCAGCCGTCCGAGTTCGCCCAGCTGCTGACCTGGTTCGTCACGCCGTTCTCGGACACGGCCGCCTTGAACCGGTCGGTCGTCCCGACGAGCCAGTTCGTCATGAACCCGCCGTAGCTGAGGCCCATGACGCCGAGGCGGTCGCGCATCGACGAGGCCGAGCGCCGACGACATGGTCGACCGCGGCGTGGACATCGGCCGCATCGACGCCGCCCCAGTCGCCGAGCTGCGGCCGGATCCAGTCGCGCGCCGTACGTCGCGGACCCGCGGATGTTCGGCAGGATCACGCGATAGCCCGGCCGCGGCGAGCAGGATCACTTCGATGTGCGGCGACGGCGCCCAGGCGCCGAGCGGCCCGCCGTGGACGTCGACGACAGCGGGAAGCGTCTTGTCGCCGGCACCTGCCGGGGAGGCGATCCACACGTCGATCGGGCCGCCGTCGCCCGGAGCCTGCGACGAGACGCATCTCGGGCATCGCGAACGCCGTCCTGCCAGCGCGACCCGATCGCCGAGCGCGTCCGGGCGCGTCGCGTCGCCCCGTCGTCGATGCCGACGGTCATCAGCTCCATGGCCCGCGTCGCCGTCGGTGCCGAGCAACGCGACCGTGCCGCCACCGACCGCGATCGTGTGGGTGACGCATGTCGCCGGTCGTAGCGGCCGGCATTCGAGCGGCGTCCCGTCGCCGCCCAGCGTGAACACCCACGGATGCGACCGACCGCGATCGGAGATCGTCGCGACGATGCCGCCGGTCGTCGACCCAGAACGGGCCGTGCGGCCGTAGACGAACCAGCCGGTCAGGTCCGAATCGGTCCAGTTGCCGACCGGCCGATCGAGATCGGGCGCGACGAGACGAGGCGGGCGCGAGCCGTCGGCCGGCCCGAGCATGACTCCCGGGCTGACGTCGTCGAGCGGCTCGGCTTCGAGCATGCCCTGCGCCGCGATCCAGCGACCGTCCGGCGACCAGGCCGGAGTGCGTCGCCCAGCCGCCGGGCGCGAGGACTTCGCGCGGGCTCGCCGTCGGCGTCGTCGACGTCGACGGCCCAGATCGTCGTCCGCGGGTGCAGGTCGGGCTCCGGGCCGCGGTCGCTCGAGAACGCGACGTGTGGCCGTCGGGGTGCCAGGCGATATCGGCGACGCCCCAGTCGCCGCTCGGTGACCTGGCGCGGCCGGCCGCCGGGCGTATCGAGGACGAACAGGTGCGACCAGCGGTCGCGGTGACCCTCCTCGTCCCAGCGCCAGTCGGAGCGGGTGATGTGCCGGGCGATCGGCGCCTCAGCGTCCGCGCCCTTGGCCGTCCCGCGACGCGCGACCGGGCGTGTCCGGCCCGTGATGAAACGCGGCGGATCGACCTCGGCGGTGAAGGCGAGTCGACGGCCATCGGGCGACCAGGCGATCTCGCCGACGCCGCCGTGCGCGACCGAGCCGCGCCATCCGGACGCGCTCGGGCCGTCGGAGGTCGAGGAGGCCGATCGCCGCGACCGAATCGTCGTCGGCCGGGTCGGTCCGGATGAACGCGAGCGTGTGTCCCGTCCGGGCAGAGGCGCGGCTTGGTGTCGCGGATCGTGCCGCGGGTCAGCTGGCGCGGCGTCGGGACGGCGCGTCCCGACGCCAGGTCGATCGCGAACAGGTGGCTGAGATAGCGGTTGCCCTGGATCGACCGACGGACGACGACGGCGGTCCGGCCATCGACCGAGAGGTCGAGCTCCTCGACGACCACGATCGCGCGGATGTCGTCGGGCGTCATCGGGCGGCGGCGGCATGAGCGACAGCGTAGCCGCGCCGGCTAGGCTTCGGATATGCTCCGCTCGGAGGTCGCGTCCGTGCGCAGACCGACTCGTCATCGCGCCCGAGGTCGTCAGCCGCTCTGGCCGAGGGCCGGCCGGTCGTCGCGCTGGAATCGACGCTCATCAGCCACGGTCTGCCGTACCCGCAGAACCTCGAGGTCGCAGCCGCCTCGGAGGCCGCGGTCCGGGAGACGCCGGGTGCCGTGCCCGGCGACGGTCGCCGTTCGCGACGGGCGGTTGCTCGTCGGCCTGGACGACGTCGGCGCTCGAGGCGCTGGCGACGGCGCCGCAAGGGTTCGGTGCGGAAGGCGGCACGCCCGAGCCTCGCCGTCGCCCTCGCCGAGGGCGGTTGGGCCGCGACGACCGTCTCGGCAACGATGATCGCCGCGTGCGGCCGCCGGGATCACGCGTCTTCGCGACGGGTGGGATCGGCGGCGTGCATCGCGGGGCGCTGGACGCGGACGGGTGGGGCCGCGGCGTCGCTCGACATCTCGTCCGATCTCGAGGAGCTGGGTCGGACGCGCGATGGCCGTCGTGTGCGCCGGCCCGAAGGCGATCCTCGACGTGCCCGCGACGCTCGAGTACCTGGAGACCCGTGGCGTGCCGGTGATCTCCGTCGGTCAGGCTGAGGTCGCCGGGCTTCTTCGCGCGTTCGTCGGGGATCAAGGCACCGGCGGTCGCGGACGACGTCGATGCAGCGGCCCGCATCGTGGCGACGCATCTGGGGCTCGGGCCTCGGGAGCGGCGCGCTCGTGTGCGTGCCGGTGCCGGCGGACGTGGCACTCCCCGATGACGTGGCACGGGACGCGGTCGCCCGGGCCATCGCGGACGCCGAGGCGGAGGGGATCGTCGGGCCCGGCGGTCACGCCGTGGCTGCTCGCCCGGATCGCTGAGATCACGGATGGCCGGTCGGTGCCCGCGAACACGGCCTGATCGTGAACAACGCTCGCGTCGCGGGGCAGCTCGCGGCAGCGCTCACGGGGGCTGACGGGCTCGTCCGGCGGTCCGCGACGAGGCCGCAACGTCCCTGATATTGCCCGCGCTACGGGCGGTCGGTACACTCGCCGGGCTTGGGGGTCGCCCGCGCGGGCGGTGCTGCGCCAAGGTGGCGCGAGCCCCGCGACCGAGCCCACCCGGTCCTGTGGAGGCTGTCGCCGAATGCGCATCTACGAGGGCAGCCCGCGGCAGGACTTCGAGGAGGTCTTCCGCTCGATCGGCGCGTTCCTCGACCAGCGCGGGATGAAGGACGTCCTGCTGGTCGAGGCCCCCGACGGGTTCATCGTCCAGGGCCTGGTCGTGTCCGGGGCATCCGGCCGGGGCCTGGTCGGAGTCGATGGGCACGCAGGTCAAGGAGACGCTGACGTTCCTCGACGACGACATCGCCCGGTTCATGGAGGAGGCCGCCGCGCGTCGCGGCCGAGCCGATCCGATGCCGAGCCCATGAGGCCGGCTATTACGAGACCGCGTTCCGCGTCCTCGGTCGTTACATGGACGACCAGAAACCGCGGGACGTGTTCTTCTTCGAGCAGGACGGCGCATTCGTCGTTCGGCTCCTGCTGTCGGGTCAGGCCGGCAGCGGCCACCAGCTCGCGGAATTCACCCGCGAGGACATCGCGCAGATGGTCGCCCGGGGCCCGGCGCTCCGGCATCCGGTCACGATCCCGGGCGCCAGCAGCACGACCACCAGCGCCTCATAGGAGGTAGACCATGAAAGCTCTCAAGACCGTCGCCGTCGCCCTCGGCATCACCCTTGCCGCGCTGATCGTCATCCCGCTTGCCGTGCTCGCCGGGTTGTTCGTCTGGCTGAAGCTGACCGAAGAGGACGACGAGGAGCTGCTCGAGCTCGATCGCGACGCCGTCTGACATAGGCGGCGCCTGATCGAACCCGACTCCACCCCCGCGACTTCGACGCCCGCCCGACCGGCGGGCGTCAGACTGTCCACCGACCGGCGAACTCGCCGAGGCCGCCGTCCTCGGCGTGATGGTCGATCTGGGCGGCGAACTTCATCGTCGTCAAGGACGCCATCAGCGACTTCCCGCCGGTCGCGTTCACCATGCTCCGGTACGGGCTCGCCTCGATCGCGCTGCATCGCGATCCTGCGCTGGTACGAGGGCGCGATCCGGCTTCCGCACCCCGACACCATCCGGATGCTCGCCTGGGAGGGCTGGGCTTCGGGCTGTACCAGATCCTGTGGACGACCGGCCTTCAGTCGATCCCGGCGGGCGACAGCGCGCTGATCATCGCCTCGACCCCGGTGCTGGTCGCGGTCCTCGCCGTCGTCGCCGGCGCGGACACGCTGACGCCGATGAAGTTCGCCGGCGCCGCTCCTGTCGTTCCTGGGGGTCGTCGTCGTGATCGCGGCCGGCGTCGGCATCTCGCTCAGCGGTTCGTTCGCGGGGAGCGCGCTGACCCTGCTCGCTGCGATGTGCTGGGCGTCATACACGGCCTTCGCAGCGCCGGTGCTTCGGCGCCAGTCGCCGCTCGTCCTCACGACCTGGGCGACGATCGGCGGGACGATCGTGATGATCCCGCTCGGCGTCGCGCAGCTGCTCGCACCGGGCGCGATCGAGCCGGACCTGGAGGTCGTGCCCGGTCGTCTGGCCGATCGCGTATTCGGGGATCCTGGCCGCCGCCTTCTCGAACATCATCGTCTTCAACGGCGTCCGGCTGCTCGGCCCGACCCGAGTCATCACGCTCCAGTCGTTCGTGCCGGCGATGGCCGTCGTGATGGCCTACTTCTTCCTCGGCGAGCCGATCCGGCCGGCGCAGGTCATCGGCGGGTTGATCATCGTGCTGGGCGTGGCGCTGACGCGGTGGGCGTCGATGCGGCCGGCGGCCGCCTCGTGACCGCTGCCCGGGGAGAGCCGACCGACGTCAGGCCGCCGGTCCCGCCGCTGCGGGACGGGGAACTGCCGCTCTCGATCCTCATCGATTACGACGGCACGATCTCGCTGACCGACGTCACCGACGTGGTCATGGCCGAGCACGTCCCGGGGAACTGGGAGGACGTCGGGCGCGCTCTACGACGCCGGCAGGATCGGCTCGCGCCGCCTGATGGTGTGGGAGGTGTCGATGAGTTCGACACCGAGTCCGGAGCTGCTCTTCGCGACGGCCGCCGCGCAGCCCCACGACCCTGGCTTCGTGCCGTTCATCCGGCGGGCTCAGGCGGCCGGCGATCCCGGTCGAGAGTCGTGTCGGACGGGTTCGGCTTCTTCATCCGGCCCGCCCTCGAGCGGCTCGGTGTCGGGGAGGTGACCGGTCGTCACGGCGCGGACCGACTTCGCGGGTCGCTCCGCGTCGATCGAGTTCCCGAACGGGCACCCGCGTGCCTGGTGTGCGGGACGTGCAAGCGCGCATCGTGTGCTGGCCCACCGGGCCGCGGGCCGGCGGGTGATGTACATCGGCGACGGCGAGAGCGACCGATACGCCGCGGGCTACTGCGGACATCGTGTTCGCGAAGCGATCGCTGGAGCGGATCTGCATCGAGGCCGGCTGGGCGTTCCACCGCTGGACGGCGTTCAGCGAGATCGACACATGGCTGGCTGCGACGGTCGCGTCGTTCGAGCGCGACCCCTCCGTCGTCGCGCCTGTCCCGGCGGGGCGCCCCCGCCGCGCGGGTTCTTCTGCGGCCCCGAGGCGTGGGGCGAGGGCCTGGCCGACCCACCTGACGGGACGTGGCCGCCAACGTACACGACCCCCTGATCGGAAACGCTTGGAAGGGTCGAGCAACGCACTGGTCGTCGCTCCACCGCTGGGCTCGGGTTGACTCTCGCGGGACGGACCTCCCAGACTTTTGCCCCTGAGGCCCAGTGCGCGCCCGGTCCCCAGGCCCTGCGAATCCCGGGCGCTGTCACGCACTCGCGGCCGATGGAGGACGCCCATGCGTAGGCTATTCGCGCCCCTGCTCGCAGCCGCGCTCGCCATCGTCGTCGCCGCGCCCGTTGCGGCCGTCGATGACGTCGACACGTCGCGACTCCGCGACGCCGTGACGGTCGGCGGGATCATGGCCCATCAGCGGGTGTTCCAGCGGATCGCCAATCAGAACGATGGGACGCGTGCGTCCGGCACCCCCGGCTTCGATGCCTCGGCGGCGTATGTCAAGCGGGTCATGAAGCACGCCGGCTATCGGGTCACGGAGCAGACGTTCACGTTCCCGTTCTATCAGGAGCTCGCACCGGCGGTCCTCGACGAGGTGTCGCCGACGCCGAAGAGCTTTGAGCCGTCGACGTTCGACTACTCTCCGACCGGCGATGTGACCGGTCAGATCGTGCCGACGAACGACATCGTGATCCCGCCGACGCCCGATCCGAGCTCGACATCGGGATGCGAGCCCAGCGACTTCCCGCCGGCATCCGCCACGGAGCCGCAGGTCGCGCTGATCCAACGGGGCACATGCTTCTTCGAGGACAAGGCGAAGAATGCGGAGGCTGCCGGCTACGACGCGGCCATCATCTTCAATGAGGGCCAGCCGGGTCGCGATGAACTCTTGACCGGCACCCTCGGCACCCCGGTCGGGATCCCCGTCGTCGGGCTGAGTTTCGCTGACGGAGCCGCTCTTTACGCCCAGGCCAAGAACGGCCCGGTCATCGTCCACGTCGCGACTTCGACCGAGATACGACTCGACGCACAGACGAGCAACATCATCGCCGACTCCCCTGGCGGCGACCCGAACAAGGTGCTGGTCGTCGGTGCCCATCTGGACTCGGTCCCGGCCGGCCCCGGCATCAATGACAACGGCAGCGGCAGCTCGACGCTTCTCGAGATCGCCGAAGAGATGTCAGAGCTCCACATCAAGCCGCGGCAGAAGGTGCGCTTCGCGTTCTGGGGCGCCGAAGAGGCGGGGCTCCTCGGGTCCGCGCATTACGTGAACAGCCTCAGCGACGCGAACCTCGCGAAGATCTTCGCGAACCTCAACTTCGACATGCTCGGCTCGCCGAACTATGTCCGCTTCGTCTACGACGGGGATGGCTCCGACACGCCCGATGCTGGGCCTCCGGGCTCCGCCGAGATCGAGGCCGTCTTCAAGGACTACTTCGCGTCACAGGGACTGGCCACCGAGCCGACGGCGTTCGACGGACGCTCCGACTACGGGCCGTTCATCGAAGTCGGCATCCCGGCCGGCGGCCTATTCAGTGGTGCGGAGGTCCTCAAGACAGCTGAGGAAGCGTCCGTGTATGGCGGTACGGCCGGTGAGGCGTACGACGCCTGCTACCACCAGGCGTGCGACACGGTCGACAACCTGAGCGTGAACGCGCTCAACGAGCTCGCTGATGGGACGGCGGATGCCGTGCTGACGCTGGCTCGGACCAAGAGCGGGTTCTTCCCTGACGGCAGCCTCCGGCACGCGACCCGCGCCGCAGCCGCATCGGACTACAAGGGTCACGCGGCTCTTCGCTGACCACGTCTCCGTGTTCCAAGGACAGCAGGGCCCCGTCGCGCCGCGACGGGGGCCCTGCTGCGCTAGCGGAACGGCCTTGGTTCCTGCCGCGCTGCGCCTTGGAACGTCGGGATGTTCCAGCCGAGCTGGACCTCAGAGGCGCGGACGAGACACCCGCGACATCGACCTCACCGACGAGGCTGCCCGATCTGCGGCAGGAGCACCCGTCGGCAACGCCGCGCAGATGCCCGCATCCGGGAACGGCCCTGGCACCGACCCGAGGAACTTCGGGATCTTCCGCTTCCCGAGCTCCTGCTCGAGGTCGTAGCCCAGAGCCAGCAGCTTCGGCTCGTCGAGGAAGCGACCCGACATGATCACGCGTCCCGGGCCGTCCGTCCGCGGCGACCCCGGCGGGGACGGCGAGTGCCGGATAGCCGGCGACCGCGGCGGCCGACGAGCCCGACCGAGTACGCCGGCGCGACGAGACAGTCGAGGTCGTACTTGTCGAGGACGCGGTCGAGCCCTTGCTCGCCCGCCAGCTTGACGCCGAGCTCGCGGGCCGCGAGGTAGTCGGGATCGGTCAGGTCGCCGGACTGGTCGCCTCGGCCGCCTCGAACAGCTCCTGGCCGAAGTAGCGCATCTCCTCCTCGCAGTGCTCGATGTTGAACTCGATCAGGTCCGCGAGCGTGCGCATCTTCGTGTGCTTCAGCGGCTTCATGTACGCCGCCACGTCGTGCTTGAACTCATTGAGGAGCACAGCGAACTCCGGCTCGAACCAGACATTCGGGTCCGGGCAGTCGCTTGGGTCGATATCGATGATCGTCGCGCCGGCATCGTGCATGACATCGAGCGCCTGTTCGGTCACCACGTTCAGCTCCGGGATCGCGAAGTACGCCTCCTGGAATTCGAGCCGGTCGACCCCGATCCGAGCGCCTTTCAGCGCGCCGCGCTTGAGGGACTTCCGATAGTCGCGCGGGAGTCTGTGCCCCTTCACCGGCCCGAACGGCGACTTGAGGGCGTTGAGCATGGTCGCCGCATCGGTCACGGTTCGAGTCATCGGGCCCGCCGTGTCCTGCGAGTGACCGATCGGGATGATCCCGTTCTGGGACACGAGCCCGCGCGTCGGCTTGAGCCCGACGATCCCGTTGTTGCCGGACGGACAGACGATCGAGCCATCGGTCTCCGTGCCGACCGTCAATGAGGCCAGGTTCGCCGCAGCGGCGACGGCCGAACCCGAGCTCGATCCGCAGGGGTCCCAGTCGAGGACGTACGGATTGCGCGTGAACCCGCCGCGTCCACTCCAGCCGTTCGGGAACCCGGACGGGATGAAGCCTCGGAAGTTCGCCCACTCCGACAGGTTCGCCTTGCCGAGGATGACCGCGCCGGCACGGCGCAGGCGACTGACGAGCACCGCGTCGCGCGGCACCTGGCTCCCGACGAGCGCGAATGAGCCGGCGGTCGTCTCCATCCGGTCATTCGTGGCGATGTTGTCCTTCAGCAGGACGGGGATGCCGTGAAGCGGACCGCGGACATAGCCGTTGTGTCGCTCATGGTCGCGTTTGGCGGCGATACGCAGCGCATCGGGATTCGTCTCGATGACCGCGCCCAACGTCGGGTTGAGGTCGCGGATCCGGCGCAGGTAGGCCTTCGTGAGACCGACGCTCGTGATCTCGCCGTGTCGCATGAGCCGCTGGAGCTTCGGGACGGAGGCTTCGAACCAGTCCTCGTCCTCGTCCCGGCGCCGCGCCCGCTCGATCGGATCAGGCCGGGCGCTCTCCGCGAGCGCGCCTGACGCGGTGCCGCCCAGAAGGAGTGCCGCCCCTCCCGCAGCGGTCGCTCCGAGGAACCGGCGACGGGTCAGCTGGCTGGCGCGGATGTCCTCCATCCCTGTCCCTCCCCATCCCGCACCGGGGGCCGGGCGCGGGGTGCATGCAGGCACCATAGACGCCCGTCGCCACCGGGTTATCCACAGACGCAGGAGCGACATGCGCTGCCGGTCGTTGTCGCGGCACGAGGGTCGATTCGCATCCGGGGCGACTTTTCGATAGCATCAGAAAAACCCCGGAGGAACCCAGACCCATGTCGAAGTATGTCTTCGTGACTGGCGGAGTCGCGAGCAGTCTCGGCAAAGGGATCACCGCCGCGAGCATCGGCCGGATCCTCAAGGCACGAGGCCTGCGGGTGAGCATCCTCAAGCTCGACCCGTACATCAACGTCGATCCCGGGACGATGTCGCCGTATCAGCACGGCGAGGTGTTCGTCACCGACGACGGCGCCGAGACCGACCTCGACCTCGGTCATTACGAGCGCTTCATCGACGCGAACCTCAGCCAGCTGAGCAACGTCACGACCGGCCGGATCTACCAGGCGGTCATCGCCAAGGAGCGCCGCGGCGACTACCTCGGCGGCACCGTCCAGGTCATCCCGCACATCACCAACGAGATCAAGGAGCGCATCGGTCGGGTCGCCCGCGACGGCGATCCGGACGTCGTCATCGTCGAGGTCGGCGGGACGGTCGGCGACATCGAGAGCCTGCCGTTCCTCGAGGCCATCCGCCAGATGCGCAAGGACGTCGGCCGCGCCAACGTCCTGTACGTCCACGTGACGCTGCTGCCCGAGCTGGCCGCGACCGGCGAGCTCAAGACGAAGCCGACGCAGCACTCGGTCAAGGAGCTGCGCGGCATCGGCATCCAGCCGGACGTCATCGTCCTCCGCTCCGACCGCCCGGTCAGCGACGAGATCCGCGAGAAGATCGCCCTCTTCACCGACGTCGCGACCGAGGCCGTCATCCCGGCCGAGACCGCCGACTCGATCTACGAAGTGCCGCTCATGTTCGAGGAGGCGGGGCTGGGCCGGTTGCATCGTGCGCGACCTCGCCCTCGGCGATCCCGACGCCGAGCCCGACCTCGACGGCTGGCGCTCGCTCGTCGAGCGCATCAAGGCACCGAAGCCGACGCTCGAGATCGGCCTCGTCGGCAAGTACATCGAGCTGCCCGACGCCTACCTGTCGGTCACCGAGGCGCTCGAAGCACGCGGCGTGGGCGCACGGCGTCGACGCGAAGGTCCGCTGGGTCGACTCGGAGACGCTGATCGAAGGAGAACCTGCACGAGGCGCTCGACGGCGTCGCCGGCATCCTCGTCCCGGGCGGCTTCGGCCATCGCGGCATCGAGGGCAAGGTCCTCGCCGCCCACTACGCGCGCGACCACAAGGTCCCGTACCTCGGCCTGTGCCTCGGCCTCCAGTGCGCGGTCATCGAGTTCGCCCGCGACGTGATCGGCACGAAGGACGCGAACTCGACCGAGTTCGACATGTTCACCGAGAACCCGGTCATCGACTTCATGCCCGACCAGCGCGACATGGAGGACAAGGGCGGGACGATGCGGCTCGGGCTGTACCCGGCACGGCTGACCCCCGGCTCGAAGGCCGCGGCCGTGTACGGCCAGGAGGTCATCTACGAGCGGCACCGCCACCGCTTCGAGGTGAACAACCGCTACCGCCAGACGCTCGAGGGCGCCGGGCATGCTGCTGTGCGGCCAGTCGCCGGACGGCCGGCTCGTCGAGATCGTCGAGCTCAAGGACCACCCGTGGTTCGTGGCGAGCCAGTTCCACCCGGAGTTCAAGTCGCGACCCGAGCGGCCGCACCCGCTGTTCGACGGGTTCGTCGCGGCGTCGATCGCGGTCGCCGACGGTCGCGAGCCGGTGCTCGAGGCACGGCCGGAGACCGCTGCGCCCGTCCCGCCAGTGCCAGCGGAGACCGGCCGACGACCGGCGTGACCCGCCGCGAGTCCGTCCGCGACGCGTCCGACTGGTGAGGCCGACGCTGCGGCGAGCTGCGACCGACCCGATCTCCTGCCCGTTCGAAGAGGTCCGCCGTCGCCTCGGCCTGGTGACGCGCCTGCCGGTCGGTCGCCGGGAGGTCGCGGTCGCCGACATCATCGGATCCGTCGGCCGCGTCGACGACTTCGACGGGTGCTTCCGGGCCGCGGCTCGAAGCTCCGCGCAGGCGATCCGCGAGCGCGCGGCCGAACCCCGGCGTCATCGACATGCCGATCTCGCTCCTCCAGGTCGATCACGCCTATCTTCGTCGAGGACGGCCACAAGCGGCTGTCGATGGCGATCGCCGCGGGACGGCAGTTCGTCGAGGCCGACGTCGATCGATTCGAGACCGACTTCCATGTCGCGCCCGGCACGACGATGGCGTCGATCCGGGCCACGGCCCAGCGAGCGGCGGTTCCGCCGGGTGACCGGGCTCGAGTGGCGCTGCCCCGGCGCCGGTTCGCTCTCTCGGACCCGGACGGCTATCTCGAGCTCCAGGAGTCGGTCAAGGCGCACACGCTCGACTTCTCGCGCTCGGTCGAGCGGCTCGTCTCGCCCGAGGAGGGCGCGCGCCACTGGTACGACACGGTCTTCGCGCCGATCCTCGAGATCGTGGAGGCGAACGGCGCGCTGCGGCTGCTCGAGACCGATGACCGACGCCGACCGCTTCCTCCTGTTCCGGCGCGGCATCGACGGCCCGATGGACCGCGACTGGCGCATCCCTGCCTGGGCCATCGAGGGCGGGCTTGCCAACGTGCGAGGGCGTGGAGCGCGCGCAGGCGTACGCGGCCGCATCACGTCGCTGACGCGGACGTCGGACGGCCCGGTCGAACTGCTTGAACCGGAGCCCCGCGACATGTAGGGACCGCCGCGATGTTTCGCAGGTCCGCAACGCCAAGACGGCGACCCCAATGCCGCGCCTACACCGTCGACACGCGTAGAATCCTGTCCCTTCGACCCAAGGAGCAACCATGAAGATCTTCCTCGACACCGCCGATATCGAAGAGATCCGCACCGTCGCGCGGTGGGGGATCCTCGATGGCGTCACGACCAATCCGACCCTGTTCTCGAAGACGAGCGGCAGCACCTATGAGGAGGTGCTCAAGGAGATCTGCGGGATCACGAGCGGCCCCGTGTCGGCCGAGGTCGTCGCCGAGGACGTCGACGGCATGCTCAAGGAGGGCCGCGCGTTCGCCAAGCTCGCCCCGAACATCGTCGTCAAGGTCCCGATGAGCGAAGAGGGCCTCGAGGCGATGAGCCGCTTCGCCGACGAGGGCATCAAGACCAACTGCACGCTGATCTTCACCGCCAACCAGGGGCTCCTCGCGGCCAAGGCCGGCGCGAGCCTGCTCTCGCCGTTCGTCGGCCGGCTCGACGACATCAACCAGGACGGGATGATCGTCGTCCGCGAGCTTGCCGAGATCGTCGCGATCCACGAGCTCGACACCGAGGTCCTCGCCGCTTCGATCCGAAACCCGCTCCACATGACCCAGGCCGCCTTGGCCGGCGCCCACGTCGCGACGATCCCGTTCAAGATCCTCCAGCAGATGGTCCACCATCCGCTGACCGACAAGGGCATCGTCCAGTTCCGGTCCGATTGGGACAAGGCGCGCAAGGCCCTCGCCGCCAAGGAGGGCAAGGCACCCGAAGACGTGAAGCCCACCGAGGCGCGCGTCTAGTCGTCGGCGGGTCGGTCGGAGGAGGAGCGAGTGGCGGTGAGGGAGGAGGTCCTCGGTCAGTTCCTGGGGGACGGATCGTTCCCGATCAGGTGGGACTCGGAGACCGAGAAGGACTTCTTCTGGGTCTACGACGACCTGCACATCCCGCACCCGGTCAGCCCGATGTTCTTCGACATCGGCGGCTGGTGGCTGAGCTGCGACCACATGTTCCGCCGGTTCGGCACGCCGTTCGCGGTCGACTGGCTGGCCAAGAACGTCAACGGCTACGTCTACACGACCGCCGTCCCCGCCGAGCCCGACCTCCACATCGAGGGCACCGAGTACTCGTCGCGCTACCAGGCGCGCGTCCCGAAGGACGCCTCGTTCGCCCAGAACATGGGCGCCTACCTGGACACGGTGCTGCCCGTGTATGGCGAGCACTTCGCCGATTGGTGGCGTGACCGTCTCGTCCCCGAGATGCAGCGCAACTTCGCCTACCTCGAGGAGCAGCTCGACCGGGCGGACGACATGACCCTGGCCGAGACGGCGACGCTCCTCGAGGACGCGATCGACATCCACGACCGCCACTGGAAGATCCACTGGATGCTCAACTTCGCCCAGCTGTCGGCGACGCTGAACCTGCGCGCCGTGATGGAGCGGACACGCGGATCGATCGATGAGGAGCTCCTCGGCCGGCTCCAGAATTCCGCATCCGATCGCAACTGGGACTCGATCGAGTCGCTCTGGAAGATGAAGAACGAGGTCCGCGACGACCCCGAGCTGCGCGCGGCCTTCGAGCCCGAGGACACGAAGGCGATCGCGGCCGCGCTGCGCGCTTCGGAGCGCGGCCGGCGGTTCATCGCCGAGCGCATCGAGCCATACCAGCGCGAGTTCGGCTGGCACGCCGTGTGGAGCCACGAGTTCATCTTCCCGACGGTCCGCGAGGAGATGGAGCCGGTCCTCGAGCTGATCCGCGGCTACCTGACGAGCGATTACGACTTCCCGTCGGCGATCGACGCGATGCGCAAGGACATCGAAGCGGCGTCGGGTCGAGATCCTGGAGGGACTCCAGGGCGACGCGCTCGAGGAGATGCGGGCCGCGAACGCGGTGAACCTCCGCATGGCGCCGCTCACGCCGGACCACCACTTCTACATCGACCAGGGCGCCAACGCCCACGTCCGCCTCGTGCTGCTGGCGGTCGGGAAGAAGCTGGTCGACGCCGGCCGGGTCGACCAGCCCGACGACGTCCTGTTCCTGCGCTACAACGAGCTGCGCATGCTCATCGGGAACGCCGACGCGATCGACGCCCGGGGCCTCGTCGCGCGACGCCGCGCCGAGCGCGACGCGGCGAAGAAGGTCCACCCGCGCGACTGGGTCGGGACGGTCACGCCGTCGCAGCTCGCCTTCCCGTATCTCGTCAACTGGGGCTATCCAGAACGGTTCCACCGCCAGGAGTCCGACGACGCGACCCGGATCGAGGGCATCGCCGGCTCGCCGGGCACGGTCGAGGGAACGGCACGGGTCGTCATGACGACGGACGAGTTCGACCAGGTCCGTGACGGCGACATCCTCGTCTGCCAGATGACCAACCCGGCCTGGGTCGTGCTGTTCACCAAGATCGCCGGCCTCGTCACCGACACCGGCGGGACGACGTCGCACCCGGCGGTGCTGTCGCGCGAGTTCGGTATCCCGGCGGTCATCGGGACATCGATCGCGACGAAGCGCATCGCGACGGGCGACAAGATCCGGGTCGATGGCACCAACGGCGTGGTCGAGATCCTCGCCTCGGAGGCGGCCGGCGCGGCGAGTGCAGCCGCGGCGATCGGCGCATGACGACCGCGACGGCCCGACAGCTCTCGCAGGAGTTCATCGCCGGACCGGCTCGCGTGCGCATCGATGTCCACGGGGCCACCCCGGTCGGTGTCGCGCTGGCGGACAAGGACTTCCTCGACTATCGGCTGGCGGACGTGAAGGTCTCGTCCAGGGCCTCGCGCCGCGAAGCGGACATCGTCTGGGAGCGCGACGCGCAGAAGGGCATCGCGTATGACGGACGGTGCATGACCTTCCGCGGCGATTGGCCGTCCGGCCCCATGCAGAAGGTCGTCGTGGCGATGCTGGCGCTGCGACTCGAGGAGAACGGGCTCCACCCGTTCCATGCCTCGGCGGTGCGCTACCGCGACAAGACCATCATGTTCCTCGGTGGCGAGTCGAACCACGGCAAGTCGATGGGCCAGATCGAGGCATGCCGCCGCGGCGCACTGCTCGTGTCGACCGAGACGACCGTCATCGACGAGGACGGCGTCGTCGTCGACGGCTCGAAGCGTCCGTTCCTCAAGAAGCGCAACGTCGGGACGGAACGGGCCGACAAGGCAGCCCCGGAGCGTGGCGTCCAGAAGTTCTTCGGCGCGATGCCGACCTGGGAGCTGTATACGGAGCGGTCCCCGGTCGACGTCGTGATCGTCCCCGCGATCGACGGCAACTTCGACCCGTCGAGCGTCGAGATGATCCCCTTCGAGCGGCAGTTCCAGTCGTTCCACTCGCTCCAGAACTACTTCCTGCTCAACGAGCTCCTCGCCCCGGGCCACCCGATGCCGATGATCGACACCGTCGAGCGCCGGGCTGCCCGGGCGGCCTTCATCGAACGGTTCACCAAGCGTCCCTACCACTTCGTGCGCGCCGCAACGCCGCAGGTGCTGCTGGACGAGGTGGAGCGGGTCCTCTAGCTCGACCGCGGAATGCGCGCGTTCGTCTACGAGCGGCCGGACCGGCTTGCGGATGCGCTCGCGCTGCTGGCAGGCGACGACGACGGCGCTGCGCGGCCGCTCGCCGGCGGGACCGACCTGATCATCCGCATCCGCGACGGCTCGATCCGGCCTGCGACCGTCGTCGACGTCAAGGGCATCGAGGAGTTCTCCAGCGACATCCGTATCGAAGACGGCTGGCTGCGCATCGGCGCCCGGACCACGATGACCGATCTGATGCGCGATGAGCGCATCCGCCGGGACTACACGGCGCTCGCGGAGGCCGCGGCGTACGTCGGCTCGGTCCAGATCCGGAATCGCGCGACGCTCGCCGGGAACATCTGCAACGCCTCGCCGGCCGCCGACACCGCGCCGGCGCTGCTTGTCTTCGGGGCGCGCGTCATCGCGGTCGGGCAGGGCGGGCGACGGGTCATCCCGCTCGACGACTTCTTCGTCCGTTCGGGCGTGACGACGCTGGCGCGGGGCGAGCTCGTCGAGGCGATCGAGATGCCCCTTCCGACCGGCGCCCGCGGGTCCGTCCATGCCCGCCGGACCCGCCGGCGCGGCCACGACCTCGCATCGGTCACGCTGGCCGTGGCGATCGACGACAGGGGCACCACGCGGGTCTCGTACGGGAGCGTCGGGCCGCGGCCCGTCCTGGCCGTCGATGACACCGGCACGCTGGCGGACCCGACTGCAACGGACGATGCCGTGCGCGAACGCCTCGAGGAGCTGTTCGTCGCCGCGGCGCCGTCCCCGACATCGATGCGGGCGAGCCCCGAGTACCGCCTCGCGATGCTTCGGGTGATGGCGATCCGAGCCGTCCGGGACGCCCGCGAGCGGATCGCCGTCGTGACGACCCGCATCGAGCTGACCGTCAACGGCCGCGGCCGAACCGTCGACGTCGAGCCGCACCACACGCTCCTCGAGATGCTGCGCGACGACCTCGGGCTGACCGGCACGAAGGAGTGCTGCCTCGTCGGGGAGTGCGGTGCGTGCACGGTCATCGTCGACGGGCTGAGCGTCGACTCGTGCCTGATGCTCGGCGTGGAGGCCGACGGGGCGGCGGTCACGACCGTCGAAGGGCTGGCGGCCGGCGATCGCCTCGACCCGCTCCAGGAGGCGTTCCTCGAGACCGGCGCGGCGCAGTGCGGGTTCTGCATCCCTGGGCAGCTGGTCGCGGCGCGGGCGCTACTCGACGACGTCCCGCACCCGACCCGTGCCCAGATCGAGGAGGGCCTCGCGGGCAACCTGTGCCGGTGCGCCGGCTACGAGCAGATCATGGAGGCCGTCGAGCTCGCCGCGACACGCGGTGCGGTCGCCGAGCCCGCCGCGCATCCGACACGCCGTGACCACCGACGTCGCCTCCACGCCCGACGCCCAGGTCGCGCCGCAATGAGCGAGGTCGTCGGGGCGCGCGCGCCACGGGTCGGTGGCCTCGACCGGGTGACCGGCCGCCAGGCCTACGTCGCCGATATCCCGCTCGACGACGTCCTCCACGTCAAGCTGGTCACGCTCCCCGTCGCTCGGGCACGCATCGGCGCGATCGACGACACGGCGGCCTGCGCCGTACCCGGCGTCCGTCTCGTCATGTCCGCCGCGCGACCTGCCCGTCGCCGATGCCGCGGTTCGGACCGCAGCGGCGGGACCGGCCGGTCATCGCGACCGGCGAGACGAAGTACCACGGCGACCCCGTCGCCGCCGTCGCCGCCGAGTCGAAGGACGCGGCCGAGGAGGCGGCGGCGCTCGTCCGGGTCGAGTACGAGGAGCTCCCGCCGGCCTACACGCTCGACGCGGCGCTCGCCGCCGACGCGCCGCTCGTCCAGGACCCGTCGCTCCGTCCGGACGATCCGCACGCCGACACCAACGTCCTCCACGAGCACCGTCACGCCTGGGGTGACGTCGACGCCGCGGAACGTGAACCCGGTCTCGTCGTGGTCGAAGGCACATACCAGTTCCCGATGGTCACCCAGTTCGCGATCGAGCCGCACGCGTTCATGGCTGCGCCCGACGGCGACGGCATCGCGATCTGGAGCGCGATCCAGCACCCGAACTGGCTCCAGCGCGTCATCGCCGAGCTGCTCAAGCTGCCACTCGCCAAGGTCCGCGTCCACGCCCCCGACCCGGGCGGCGCGTTCGGCGGCAAGCAGCACGCGAAGTACGAGCCGCTGCTCGCCTTCATGGCGCTCGCGACCGGCCGCCCCGTCCGTCTCGTGCTCACGCTCGAGGAGACGTTCCAGGCGGTCCGCCGGGGAGCGGCACAGGTCCACGTCCGCACCGGCTTCCGACGCGACGGCACCCTGGTCTTCCGTGACGTCGAGGCGAACTACCAGATCGGCGCCTACGCCGACATCGCCGACCGGACCGTCGCGAAGGGCAGCTACACGTCGATGGGCCCGTACGTGTGCCCGGCGGCCCGGATCGTCGCCCGCAGCGTCCTGTCGCACACGGTGCCGTCCACCGCGTTCCGTGGGTTCGGCAATCCCCAGCAGATCTGGGCCGTCGAATCGAACATGAACGAGGCGGCGAGCGCCCTCGGCATCGACCCGCTCGAGCTGCGCCTCAAGAACCTCGCCAAGCCAGGTGACGCGTTCATCCCCGGCGATACGCCAGCCGACGGCGACTGGGCGGTGGCCGTCCGCCGGGCGGCCGAGATGATCGACTGGGCGTCGCCGACGCCACCCGGCCGTGGGCGGGGCATCGCGGTCGGCCTCAAGTCGGGCCCGACGACCGGCCTGTCGTATTCGACCGTCCGCCTGCTGGTCGACGGCAGCGTCGTCGTCTACGCGGGCACGTCGGACATGGGCCAGGGCGCCCGCACGATCTTCGCCCAGATCGCCGCGGACGAGCTCGGCGCGCCGCTGGAATGGGTCACGGTCGTGAGCGGTGACACGGCCGTCGTGCCGTACGACCAGCAGACGTCCGCCAGTCGATCGTCGGTGTTCATGGGGACGGCGGTCCTGCGCGCCTGCCGCGACATCCAGGCGAAGGTGCGGGCGATGGCCGCGCGACCTCGAAGGCATCGGCGGGGACGCGATCACCGTCGAGCGCGGCCAGGTACGCATCGGCGACCGGTCTCTGCCCATCGGTGATGTCGTCAGGCGCGGGCTCGGCCGGCTCGGTGGCGAGATCATCGGCATCGGCGAGATGCGCAAGGACGCCGAGCCCGACCACCCGCTCGGCGGGACCGCCGCGTTCTACGAGTTCAACTGCACGGCCGTCGAGGTCGAGGTCGACCGCGAGACCGGCGACATCTCGATCCCGAAGTACGTGACGGTGTCGGACGTCGGCAAGGCACTCAACCCGCTCCAGGTCCGCGGCCAGGACGAGGGCGCGGCGATCATGGGCCTCGGCCACACGTTGATGGAGCACTACATCTGGGACGACGCCGGCCGGATCCGGAACCTCGGCGCGATCGACTACCGGATCCCGACATCGATGGACCTGCCGGCCGACATGGACAGCGACATCGTCGAGAACGAGGACGGTCCCGGGCCGTACGGGTCGAAGGGCATGAGCGAGGGCGCGTTGCTGCCGGTCTCGCCGGCCGTCGCGGCCGCCGTGACCGACGCGACCGGCGCGGTCATCCGGGACCTGCCGATGTCGCCGGAGCGCGTCTGGCGGGCGCTCCAGGAGCTGGATGGCGCGGAGGGCGCCCCATGACCCGATCCGTCTACGCCCTCGACGAACCGCATGGCGACACCCTCGACGAGGCGAAGGCGCTCGTCGGCGGCAAGGCGGCGAACCTCGGCGTCATGGCGCGCGACCTCGTGCTGCCGGTGCCGCCCGGGTTCGCGATCACGACCGGCATCTGCCGAGGCTTCCTCGCCGGCGGCTGGCCGGCCGGCCTCGATGATGAGATCCGTTCGGCGATGGCCGAGGTCGAGGCCAAGGTCGGTCGGCGGTTCGGCGATCCGGCAGACCCGTTGCTCGTCAGCGTCCGCTCGGGGGCGCCGGTGTCGATGCCGGGGATGATGGACACGATCCTCGACCTCGGGCTGAACGACGAGACGACGCGCGGTCTCGGCGACGTGGCACGGGACGAGGAGTTCGCGGAAGAGTGCCGCCGGCGTTTCGTCGAGTCCTTCCGGTCGATCGTCGGCGTCGAGGACGTCCCGGAGGACCCGTGGCGCCAGCTCCGGCTGGCGATCGAGGCCGTCTTCCGCTCGTGGCAGAGCGACCGCGCCCGCGCCTACCGCGCCAAGGAGGACATCCCCGACGACCTGGGTACGGCCGTGACGGTCCAGGCGATGGTCTTCGGCAATCGCGGGCTCGGACTCGCGGGACCGGCGTGCTGTTCACGCGCAATCCGGCGACCGGCGAGCCCGAGCTGTACGGGGACGTGCTGTTCGACGCGCAGGGCGAGGACGTCGTCGCCGGCACCCATCAGACCGAGCCGATCGCCGTGCTCGACACGCGGATCTGCCAGCGTGGCGCCGCGAGCTACGCGCGGCCGCGGAGCGACTGGAGCACCACTACGCCGACCTGTGCGACATCGAGTTCACGATCGAGGACGGCAAGCTGTGGCTGCTCCAGGTCAGGGTCGGCAAGCGCAGCCCGCAGGCCGCGTTGCGGATCGCGGTCGACATGGCCGAGGATCCCGACTTCCCGCTGACCCATGAGCAGGCCGTTCGACGCGTGTTGCCGCTGCTCGCCGACCCGCCGCGGGTCACGACCGAGCGCTCGATCGATGCCATCGCCGTTGACCACCGGCCTCGCCGCCTCGCCGGGCGTCGCCACCGGCCCGATCGTCACCGATCCCGACGCTGCCATCGCCTCCGCCGAAGCCGGCACGCCCGCGATCCTCGTGCGCGCCGAGACGTCGCCCGACGACGTCCACGGCATGGCCAAGGCCGCCGGCATCCTCACGTCCCGTGGCGGCCTCGCGAGTCATGCGGCCGTCGTGGCTCGGGGCTGGGGCATCCCCGCGGTCGTCGGCGCGGAGGCCGTGAACGTCGATGGCCGCGGGGTGACGATCGGCGAGACGGACGCTGCGCGGTCGGTCAGGTGATCACGATCGATGGCGGGACGGGCGAGGTCTTCGAGGGCGCCGTCGGCGGGACGACGCGAGATCGCGCCCGAAGCGGCCACCCTGCTGGAATGGGCGCGCGCGGCCGGGATCGAGGTCGACGACGGGGGCAGCACCGCTGAGCCCGTCAGCGAGGCCGCCGGCGTCGGCCATCGACCCCGACACCGTCCTTCGGGTCGATCGCGATCAAGGGGTTCGCGCTGCTCGACGGCGTGGCGGACGCCGTCCTGTCGACGCCGGACGACGTCCAGCCGGTCGTCGACGAGCTCGTCGCGCGAGGGCCTGGTCGAGTCGTCCGCCGGCGCGTACAAGCTGACCGACGCCGGGCGACGCGCGATCCCAGGACGACACTCGCCAAGGAGCGCGACGCGTGGGGCGCTTCGACAGCGCACTGCGGCCCTCGATGCGTTCCTCGACATCGACCATCGTGTGAAGGACGTCGTGACCGCCTGGCAGATGCGCGACCCGCAGACACCGAACGACCACACGGACGCCGAGTACGACGAAGGCGTGCTCGAACGCCTGGCGGCGATCCACGCCGACGCGAGCGGCGTGGCTCGGGCCGATCGAGCCGACGATCGCTCGTTTCCGCGACTACGGCGTCGCGGCTCAGACCGGGCGTTCGAGGCAGCCAAAGGCGGCGACGGTCGGTTCGTCGCATCACCGCGGGTCGACAGCTACCACGGCATCTGGTTCGAGCTCCACGAGGACCTGATCCAGCTCGCCGGCCGGACCCGCGAGGAGGAGTCAGCAGCTGGCCGCGCCTGACGTGCCCGATCCCGTGCAGCCCGTCGTCACCGACGCCACCGAGCGCGCCCGCTACGAGGCACGCCTCGATGACGTGCTCGCCGGTTTCCTCGAGTACGTCGTCAAACACGGTCGTATCGCCCTCGTGCACACCGAGGTTCCACCCGAATACGAGGGGCAGGGCGTGGCGTCGGCGCTGGTCCGATACGCGCTCGACGATGCACGCGCGCGCGAGCTCCGGGTGATCGCCATCTGCGAGTACGTCCAGGCCTATCTGACGCGACACCCCGGGGACGAAGACATCGTCGTCGGTCGCGCTCAGGCCCCGCGCTGACGCCGCCCGAGCGGGTGTTACGCCCCCGTTAGGCCCGTGCAACCCCGGTCGGCGAGGCGCGTTGTGTCCTGCCGACCGGCCGCGTGCCATGCTGTTGTCATCCGCAGACCGTCAACACGGAGAGGAGGCACGAACCGTGCCGAACATCACCCCATGCCTGTGGTTCGATGGCAAGGCCGAGGAGGCTGCCAAGTTCTACACGTCGACATTCCCGAATAGCCGGATCGACAAGGTCGTCCGCGCGGCGGCCGACAACCCGAGCAATCGCAAGGGCGACGTCATGACCGTCGAGTTCACCCTCGATGGCACCCGATTCGTCGGACTCAACGGTGGTCCTGACTTCCGATTCAACGAGGCGATCTCGTTCGTGGTCGACTGCAAGGACCAGGCCGAGGTCGACCGCTACTGGGACGCCCTCGTCAAGGGCGGCGGCGAGTACAGCGTGTGCGGTTGGTTGAAGGACCGCTTCGGTGTCTCGTGGCAGGTCGTTCCGCGTCAGCTCAACGAGATGCTCGAGAGCAGCGACCACGACGCCGCCGAACGGGCGACGAAGGCGATGCTTCAGATGACGAAGATCGACATCGCCAAGCTCGAGGAGGCGTATCGGGGCGAGCCGGTCCTGACCCGGTAGCCCGGATCCTAGCCGCCAGCACGGACCGCTTCCCCTTGGGGAGGCGGTCCTTTCTCGTACGCGCTGGCACAGGGCGCGCGTATCATCCGCGCACCGCCACTCCCGACCCGTCTTCGGGTGCGCGGATCCCCGCGACCACCGGCGCGCGTGCCAGACCTTCACGTCCGCGAAAAGGCACCAGCTGCGCCCAAGACGGCTGATCGGGAGAGAGAGGGTCAGGTGCGCATCCACGGCATGCACGGACGCGTCGGCATCACCCTCGCGTCGGTCGCGATCATCCTCGCCGCGTGCGGCAGCAGCGGCAGCGGAGGAAGCTCGGCGACATCCGCGCCCGTCGCGAGCCCGTCAGTCTCAGCCGCGGCGGCCGGAGACCCGACCACCGACAAGCTGGCGCAGGTGAAGGCACGCGGCACGCTCGTCCTGTGGACCGACCCCGATTACGCCCCGCAGTCGATGAAGGTCGAGGGCGCGACCCGCGCCGCCGATACGAAATGCGGCCCGAACGAGATGACTGCGCCGGAGATGACGGGCTACGACGCCGAGACCGGCAAGCCGTCGCGGCCGCCCTCGGCGTCGAGCCGTGCTTCGTCGTGACCCCGTTCGACGCCATGATCGCCGGGCAGCTGGGGCGACCGCTACGACGTCGCCTGGGGCTCCGGTGCGATCACCACGGACCGGATGAAGCGCCTCTACGTCACGCAGCCGTACTACTCGACCCCGGCGAGCTTCTTCGTCAAGGACGACTCGACCATCACCAAGCCGACGGACCTGTCGGGCAAGAAGATCGGCGTCTGCTCGGGCTGCACCCATCACTCGTATCTCGACCGGACGCTCGAGCTGCCCGGCCAGAAGGTCGACTTCGTCGTCGACAAGCCGAACATCGTGACGTTCAACACCGAGATCCCAGGCCTGGAGGCGACCGCCGAAGGCAAGCTCGACGCGTTCCTGTGCAGCGAGCCCGTCGGTCTCGCGGCGATCGCGAAGGGCGCAGCACCTGAAGGAGCTCGATACCCCGGCCTACTTCACGAACAAGACGGGCTACGTCGACCGCGACCTGACGCTCGCCGCCGGACCCTTCCTCGCCGCGATCGACAAGGCGGTCCAGGATCTCCACGCGAGCGGCAAGCTCAAGGAGCTCTCGCTGAAGTTCTTCGACCACGACTACGCGTCGCAGGCCGGCGGCGTTCGACCTCGCGACGCTCGACCAGACGGAGCCGTAACGCCACAGATGGCGCGCATCCCGGGCGCGGGCCGGAACCCCCTCCGCCGCAGCCTCCGGGCGCGCCTGGTCGCGTCGTTCCTCCTGGTCTCCGCGATCACTGTCGTGGTCGTCGGGGCCGTGGTGTACGTCCGTGCGACCGATGACCTGACCGCGTCGGTCTACGACCGGCTCGATGCTGTGGTGGGGATCAAGGCCGACGCCCTCGATCGCTGGATCGACGAGCAGACCCGCAACGTGGTGCTTCATCAACCTCATGCCCGGCGTCGGCGACGGTGCGCGCGACCTGCTGGACCCCGCCACCCCGCCGGCTATCGCCACCGATGCCGACGAACGACTGCGCGCGCTCCTCGCGACGATGGTCGCGCAGACGGCGGATGCCGAGGAGATCTTCCTCGTCGACCTCGCCGGTACCGTCAAGCTCTCGACGTTCCCGGGCCACGAGGGCGCGTCGGTCGCGACCGAGGACTTCTTCACGACGGGCTCCGCCCGAACGACCGTCCAGAACACCTATCGCTCGCCACTCACGGGCCAACCCACGATCACCGTCGCGACCCCGCTGTTCGACGCGGACGGGAAGGGCCAGCGGGTCGCGGTCATCGCCGCGAACCTCAGCCTCGCGCGACTCGACCGGATCGTCGTTGAGCGGACCGGTCTCGGGACGACCGGCAAGGCGTTCCTCGTCGGGCCGGAGGGCGTCCTGATCCAGGGTAGCGCCCCGGCAGAGGGCGCAGCGGCCCCTCGCTCGAGCGCCGTCGACGCGGTCGTCGCCGCGCAGAGTGGCCGGGGCCTGTACGCGGACGCGACCGGCGCGCCGGTCATCGGCGTGTACCGCTGGCTGCCGGATCGTCAGGCGGGACTGGTCGCCGAGATGACGCAGGACGAGGCGTTCTCGCCGGCGCGCCAGCTGGCCCTCGTCATCGCGATCGTCGGGCTGACGTCGACCGCCCTGCTCGCCGCCGCACTGTGGTTCGTGGCGCGTCGCGTGACCCGGCCGATCCTGTCCCTCGCCGCGACCGCGACCAAGGTCCGGCAGGGCGACCTCGACGCCCGATCGGGGATCCAGCTCGGAGGACGAGGTCGGCGTCCTCGCCGAGGCCTTCGACGCGATGACCGCCGAGCTCAAGAGCGACGTCGAGACGCTCGAACGCCGGGTCGAGGATCGGACGGTCGAGCTGAAGGCCGCCCGGCAGGAGGCCGACTCAGCGAACCAGGCCAAGAGCGCCTTCCTCGCGGCGATGAGCCACGAGATCCGGACGCCGATGAACGGCGTCATCGGGATGACCGGGCTCCTGCTGACGACCGAGCTGACGACCGAGCAGCGCGACTACGCCGAGAGCATCAGCACGTCCGGCGAGGCGCTGCTCACGATCATCAACGACATCCTCGACTTCTCGAAGATCGAGGCCGGGCGGTTCGATCTGGAGTCGATCCCGTTCGACCTGCGCGCGACCGTCCACGGAGCGGCCGAGCTGATCCGGCCACTGGCCGACAAGAAGGGCATCGAGCTGCGCGAGGTGTCGACCGGTGAGGCCCCGCGGCTGGTGGGCGATCCCGGCCGGATCCGGCAGATCGTCCTGAACCTGCTGTCGAACGCGGTGAAGTTCACCGACACCGGCAGCGTCACGCTGACCACGGCGACCGAACCCGTCGACGGCGGCTGGCAGGTGCGCCTGTCCGTCCAGGACACCGGCATGGGCATCACCGAGGAAGGCATGTCGCGGCTGTTCCAGTCGTTCAGCCAGACCGATGCGTCGATCGCCCGCAAGTACGGCGGGACGGGTCTCGGGCTCGCGATCAGCCGGCGGCTCGCCGAGCTGATGGGCGGGACACTGACCGCGACGAGCCCCGGCATCCCGGGGCAGGGCAGTCGGTTCGAGCTCGCCTTCGTCACGTCCGCTGCGCCCGTCGAAGCGGTCGAAGCGGGCGCGGACGGCGATGCCCTCCGGGTCCCCGTGGCGACCGGGTCGCGCGACCGCCCGCTGCGCATCCTCCTCGCCGAGGACAACCCGATGAACCAGAAGCTGGCCACGCGCCTGCTGGAGCGCATGGAGCTCTCCCCCGACATCGCCGGCGACGGCCTCGAGGCGATCGCGGCCAACGAGCGCGAGGCCTACGACGTGATCCTGATGGACGTCCAGATGCCGGAGCTCGACGGGCTCGAGGCGACGCGGCGGATCCGGTCAGCGGGCGGCGACCATCGGCCGTGGATCATCGCGATGACCGCCAACGCGATGGAGGGCGATCGCGAGGCGTGCCTCGCCGCCGGGATGGACGACTACCTGTCGAAGCCGATCCGCCCGGACGAGCTGCAGGCGGCGTTCGATCGTGTGCCGGTGGCCGCGGCGGCGTCGTAGGCGCGAGGGCTCGTCAGCGCCAGGGCGACGGCAGGTGGGTGATCGGCTCGTGATCGGGTCGAACGTCCGGCTGGAGTGAGGCGTCCGCTGCCGCGACGTAGCGCGGCTCCAGCCCGAGCTCCTCGAGGACGATGTTGCGACCCTGGGCGATGCCGGCCGCCTTGAAGAACGCCACCGTCCGGTTGAACCCCTGCCGGCCGAAGCCGCAGTCGCTCGACAGGATCAGCTTGTCGGCCGGGATGGCCTCGAGCGCCTTGCGCGCTCGACCCGCGACGACGGGCGCGAGGTCGGCCTGCAGCTGTCGATGGCTGACGACGCCGACGGCGATCTTCTTGGACAGGTTCGATGCGTACGGCTTGAACAGGTCGATCTGGGCGAGCTCGTTCTCGGTCGCCTCGACGGTCCAGACATCGCCCTTGAGCCGGTTGAGATAGATGTCGATCGAGTTCTCGTACGACTCGCCGCTGTAGACCTTCTGCATGTTGGGGTTGCCCCAGCAGGTGTGGATCCACAGCTCGACGTCGTCGAGGCCTTCGACCTCGTGGTTGAACGCGTCGACCATGAAGTCGAGCAGCTCGGTCTGCTCCGGATGGAAGCAGGCGGTGAAGTGGATCGTCGGCTCCTCGATCTGGATGACCTTGGCGCCTGCGGCCGCGAGCTGGCGGAGCTCGGTGTTCATCGCCGTCGCCATGTCCCAGATGAGCTGCTTCTTGTCGTCGCGCTCGTATCGCGAGGTGTGGCTGTCGAGGAAGATCGCGAGAACCTGCGACGAGCACGTGCCGAACTTCACCGGCTTGCCCGACGCCGCTCTCGCCTGGGCGATGCGCCAGAGCTTCGCGTACTCCAGCGGGTTCTTCGGGTCGTGCTCGACCTTACCGACCACGCGCGGCCAGCGCCAGGTCGTCTCGATCTCGTTCATCAGCGTCCCGGGCAGGAAGTCGAGAAGACCGTCACGGGAGTCCTCGTATTGGAGCTCCTCGTGCTCGAGGCCCTTCCAGCGCTGGAGCGGGTAGTGGTGCCACGACCGGCCGGCGAAGTCCTCGTCGAGGTGGTAGTCGCCGTTGGTGAGGATGTCGAGCCCGGCACGTTCCTGGTCGGCGATCACGGTCGCGTGTGCATCGAGGAACTGCTCGCGGAAGCGGACGTCGAGCATGGCCGTATCGAGCGGCCGGCCCCACAGTCCCTGGTCGTACCAGCGCGGCCTCGGCCACGAGCCCGTGACGGTCGTGGGGAGCATCAGGTCCTTGGTGGCCGTGTACATCGCGCGTGCCCCTCCTCGTCTCGACGGGATCGTCGCCGATCCCCGAGAGCATAGGCACGCGCGGGTGGGTCTGGGGCTAGCCCTCGGTGTCGAGCTTCAACGCCGCCGAGTTGATGCAGTAGCGCAGGCCCGTCGGGTTCGGTCCATCGTCGAAGACGTGGCCGAGGTGCCCGCCGCAGTTGGCGCACATCGCCTCGGTGCGGGTCATGAAGAACGAGCGATCGGTCTCGGTCGCAACGGCGTTCGCGCTCGTCGGCGCGAAGAAGCTCGGCCAGCCCGTGCCGGACTCGAACTTCGTGCCCGAGTCGAAGAGCTCGGCGCCGCAGCCGGCACAGCGGTAGGTGCCTTGGCGATGCTCATCCCAGAGCTCGCCGGTGAAGGCTCGCTCGGTGCCCTTCTGGCGAAGGACCTTGTACTGGTCGGGAGTCAGCTCGGCCCGCCACTCGGCATCGGACTTGGTGGTGGGGAAGGTCGTCTTGGTGTCACTCATGGACAGAGGATAGGAGTCGATGATGGCGAACTGATGACAGGAGGGTCAGCTAGGCCGATCGCTCTCGATCAACCGGAACAGGTGCCTTTCGCCACGAAAGCCCTTCAGCTCATGTGACCCGGCATCCTCGAATTCGAGGTCGGAGCCGTCGATGAGATCGATGACGGTCGCCGAAACCAGGATCTCATCGGGACCCGCGACCGCCATGATGCGGGCCGCCGTGTGCACGGCGATGCCACGCACGTCGTCCGCGGTGACCTGGACCTCGCCGCTGTGCACGCCCGCGCGGATCCGGAGATCGAGGTCGTGGGCAACCCGGCGGATGGCGATCGCTCCGCGGACGGCCCGCTCCGGCGAGTCGAATGAGGCAAGCACGCCATCGCCCGTCGTCTTCACGAGCCGGCCACGCTGGCGATCGATCGCGGCGATGGCTCGGCTGTTATGGGCCCCGATGATCTCCCGCCAGCGAACGGCACCCATCTCACCGGCGAGTCGGGTCGAATCCACGATGTCCGTAAGGACGATCGATGCGAGCGTGCGATCGGCCTCCGGATGAACGTCCTTGCCGTACGTCCGCATGGCTTCGAAGTCGATCCCCACCCACGGCTCGTCGCCGACGACCCAGGCGTCATGCCCCGGCGGGAACTCGAACACCTCGTTCGGGCCGGTCTCGAGCTCCGCACCGTCGGACATCTGTACGCGCAGGCGGCCGGACACCGTGAAGCCCAGGTGGTGGAACTGGCAGGCTTCGCCGCCGGCGACCGGCTTGATATCGGCCGACCATCGCCAGCCCGGTTCGTAGGTCATGCGCCCGACGACGTTGTCGTCCATCTCGACGACCTCGATGTGGCCATGCGGAAATCGGCGCACATCCGTCGCCTCGCTGAACCGGCGTCGCTGCAATCGCATCTCGTATGGCTCCGGCCCGAGTCAGCGGCCCTTCGAGTAGCCCGTCGCGGTCAGCTTGTCCCAGAGCGACCCGGCGTTGTTGTTCTGGATGTGATCCATCATGTAGGCCTGCCCGACGTCGACCGGGCCGAACTGGTCGTCGAACCGGACGCTTGGCGATCGTCTCCTCGCGCGACCAGCCCTTCGATACGGCATCGGCGACCGCGGCCTTCCAGGCCATCAGGTGTGACCGCTGCGTCTGCACGTAATCGAGCGTGACGACCGGCCCGTGGCCCGGCACGACGTAGTCGACGTCGAGCGCGCGGATCGTCTCGAGCGCTTCCAGCCATTGGTCGACGTTCGAGGTCATCAGCCAGGTCTGCACGCCGGAGAAGATCGTGTCGCCGGTGAAGACGACGCGCTCCTCGGGGACGTGGACCGCCAGCTGGCCGGGCGTGTGGCCCGGCGTCCAGTGGCAATCGATCGTGTGGTCGCCGACCTTCAACTTCAGCAGGTCGCCGGTGAACACGACGGTCCCGCGAGGCAGGTCGGCGTAGTAGTCGTCGCGATCGGGGATGAGCGGTGCGGCCTCGGGGTCGTCGGTCGGGATCGCCTCGAGCGCATAGGCGAATGGGTCGAGCGCGGCGTTCGGGTCCATGAAGATGTCCCACAGCGCCTTGTGGTTGACGACCTCGCCCGCGCCGCGGAACCAGTAGTTCCCGAAGATGTGGTCGACGTGGTTCTCGGTGTTGATGAGGTAGCGGATCGGGCCGTGCTTCTCCGCCTCGGCGCGCATCGCGACGGCCTTGGTCGGCAGCTGGGGCGTGTCGATCACGACGACGCCGTCCGACGTGACGACGAAGCTCGGGTTGCAGCCACGCAGCTTCGTGTTCGTGAACACGTTGGGCGTGACCTGCTCCATCTCGATGGTGGAAGGCATGCGGGTCTCCGTGAGCTCGATCGGGAAGGGGATTACTGGGTCGCGGTCAGGCCGCCGTCGATGCCGAGCACCTGTCCGGTCACGAACGACGCAGCATCGGACACGAGGAAGATCGCCGGGCCGACGATGTCCTTCGTCTCGCCGACCCGCCCGAGCGGGATGCGGTCGACGATGCCCTGCTTGAACTTGGGGTCACCGAGCAGCATCGCGACCTGGGGCGTATCGACGAACGTCGGCATGATCGCGTTGACGCGGATGCCGTACTTCGCCCATTCGGTCGCCCATTGGCGGGTCAACGAGGCGATCGCGCCCTTCGCGGCGACGTAGGCCGAGTAGCCGGCGTTGATGCCGAGCATCGCGCGGACTGATGTGATGTTGAGGATCGCGCCGCCCTCACCGCGCTCGATCATGGACCGGGCCGCGGCCTGGGTCGGGATCAGCGTGCTCCGGACGTTGAGCTCCATGATCCAGTCCCACGCATCGCGCGGGTACTCCTCCGCGGGGTGGAGGACCTTGCCGGCGCCACCGCCGACGGCGTTGACGACGATGTCGATCCGCCCGAAGCGGTCGACGGTCTCCTTGACCATCCGCTCGGCGTCGTCTTCGCTCGTCGCGTCACCGGTGACCGCGAGGCCTTCGGAGCCGGCCGCAGTGACGAGGCCCACGGCGTTCTGGAGCGTTTCCGCCGTCCGGCCGGCGACCGCGACCTTCGCTCCCGCCTTGGCCAGCGCCTCGGCCATGGGCGCCCCGATGCCCCCGCCGCCGCCCGGGATGAGGGCGACGCGATCCTTGAGGCTGAACATCTCCAGGTCCGTCATCGGACTCCTCTCAGGGTGGGGCGGAATCATGGCAGGCGCGCCGTCCGCGTGCAGGTCGAGCGTCGTCAGGCGTAGGATAGAAAACGATTACCGCTTCCGTCGCCCCGAGTACAGCGGAGACGCAGATGGCGCTCGATCTCGACGGCCTCATCCCGGCAACCGTCCTGCCGATGCACGCCGACGGCAGTATCGATGAGCCTGCGCTTCGCGAGTACATCGCCTGGGTGGTCGCGCAGGGTCCGGTCGCGCTGGCGATCAACGTCGACACCGGCGAGGGGCCGCATCTCACCCACGACGAGAAGGTCCGGATCCTGAACATCGTCCGCGACGTGACCGACACGCCGATCGTCGCGGGCCTCGCCGGGCCATCCACAGATGCCGCCGTCCGCCAGGCACGGGATTTCAAGGCGGCCGGGGCCGATGCCCTGCTCGTCTTCCCGATCCCGGCCTACCTCAGCTCCCCGTTGAACCCAGCGGTGCCCGTCGCGTATCACGCCGCGATCGCCGAGGTCGGCCTGCCGCTGATCCTGTTCCAGCTCCAGCCGGCGCTCGCGGGCGTCAACTACGAGAACGACGTCCTGCAGGCGATGGCCGAGGTCGATGGTGTGGTCGCGATCAAGGAAGCGTCGTTCGATGCGCGGCGGTTCGTCGACACGGCTCGCCTTCTCGAACAGCTGCCGAAGAAGATCACGCTCCTCACCGGCAACGACAACTTCATCCTCGAGTCGTTCCTGCTCGGCGCGACCGGTGCGCTGATCGGCTTCGGTGCGGTCATGACCCGCGAGCAGGTCGACATGATCCGGGCCTGGCAGGACGGCCGGACCGACGAGGCGATGGCGCTCGGCCGCCGCGTCCAGCGGCTCGCCGACGTCGTCTTCGCGGCCCCGGTCGGCGACTACCGCGTCCGGCTCAAGGAATGTCTGCGCATCCTCGGTGTCCTCGAGTCGGCGCACGTCCGCCGACCGTTGATGCCGATCCGCGACGAGGAGCGTGAGCACCTGGCGAACGTCCTGCGCGAGGTCGGCCTGCTGTCCGAGCGGGTCTCCGCGGTCGCAGCGGCGTCCTGACGCCATGGACGAAGACGACGCGCTGCCGCTCGACGAGATCGAGGTCGGGACGTACGGCCCGCACGACCGATTCAACGCACAGATCTGGATCCCTGAGACCGCGGAGTGGGCCCTCGGGGAAGAGCGGTTCGAAAGCCTCGCGGATCAGTTCGGCCGACTCGAGGGCGTTTCTGATCTCATCCAGGAGGACCGGGAGGTCTACCTCTTCCGTGCTGCTGCCGGCACCGACCTCGCGAAGCTCCGCGATCGCGTCGTCGACATCGTCCGCGCCGAGCGTGTGGCGGCGATCGCCGAGGGTATCGGGGTCGAAGACGATCAGTAGCCTTCCAGGCTGCGTTCCCTGACTCTCGGAGGAGTTGCCGTGACCCAAGAGCCCGCGGACGTCCTGATCATCGGTGCCGGCGCGTCCGGCGGCGTCGTCGGGAAGCGCCTGTCCGAGGCCGGCTTCAGCGTCGTCTGCCTCGAGCAGGGCGACTGGATGGATCGGGCCGACTACCCGGGCAACAAGCTCGACTGGGAGCTCAAGGCGCGCAAGGACTGGGCGACCAGCCCGAACATCCGCGGCCTGTCCCAGGACTACCCGATCGTCGAGGACGACACGCCGGTCTCGCCGCTCATGTACAACGCGGTCGGCGGCTCGACGATCATCTTCGCCGGCGCCTGGCCGCGCGCCCTCCCGTCCGACTTCCGGGTCCGCTCGCTCGACGGCATCGCCGACGACTGGCCGATCGACTACTTCGAGCTGCTGCCGTATTTCTACCGGACCGACCGCGACTTCGGCGTGTCCGGGCTTGCCCGGCGACCCCGCCTACCCACCCGATACCGAGGACGCTCCGATGCCGCCGCTGCCGATCGGCTCGGCCGGGATGAAGGTCGCCCGCGGCATGACCAAGCTCGGCTGGCATTGGTGGCCGGAGTTCAACTCGATCAACTCGGTCGCGTATGACGGCCGCCGACCCTGTGTCCAGCGCAGCACGTGCCAGTCGGGCTGCAACGAGGGCGCCAAGGCGTCGACCGACCTCACCCACTGGCCGAAGGCGATCGCCCGCGGCGCGACGCTCATCACCGGCGCGCGCGTCCGCAAGATCGAGACGGACGCGAAGGGGCTCGCGACCGGCGCGACCTGGATCGACCGGGACGGAGAGGAGCACTTCCAGCCGGCGAGAGTGGTGGTCGTCGCGGCCAATGCGATCGGGACGCCGCGGCTGTTGCTGCTCTCCGCGTCGCCGGCCCATCCCGACGGCCTGGCGAACTCGTCGGGCCTCGTCGGGAAGCGGCTGATGATGCATCCGTTCGCGAACGTCGCCGGCCTGTTCGAGGACCCGCTGATGAGCTGGCAGGGCCAGTTCGGCGACCTCATCGAGTCGCTCGAGTTCTACGAGACCGACGAGAAGCGCGGCTTCGTCCGCGGCGCGCGCTGGGGGCTCGCCCCGACCGGTGGCCCGATCAATACCGCCTTGCCGAGCCGCGCCGGCGAGCAGATCTGGGGCCCCGATCACCACGAGCACGTCCGCACGCACCTCGGCCACGGGGCCAACTGGGGCCTGTTCGCCGAGGACCTCCCGGACGAGGCGAACCACATCACGCTCTCGTCGACCGTGACGGACTCCGACGGCATCCCGGCCCCCGAGGTCCACTACACGATGGCGGACAACGCCCGCCGGATGCTCGACTTCCACATCGAGCGGGCGAAGGAGTCGATGGATGCGGCCGGCGCCTACAAGATCGACGTCGACCGGCTGATGCGCTACTCGGGCTGGCATCTGCTGGGGACGGCGCGGATGGGCGACGACCCGACCAGCTCGGTGGTCGATCGGTGGAATCGGGCGCACGACGTGGCCAACCTCTACGTCGTCGACGGGTCGTGCTTCGTGACGTCGACCGGCGTCAACCCGACGTCGACCATCGTGTCGATCGCACTGCGCGCCGCCGACCACATGATCGAGACGCGCTTCGAGCAGCAGGTGCCGGCATGAGCGCCGCGGTCGGTGATCCGCTCGCCACCCTCGATGCGACGGAGGTCGCCACGCTCCGGGCCGTGGCGAATCGGCTGATCCCTGCCGCCGGAGACATGCCATCCGCGGCCGACGTCCTGAGCGATGCGCGGCTGCGGTTCGTGCTCAACGCTCGGCCGGACCTGCTCGGGCCGCTCCGGGTAGCGCTCCGTCCCGAGCTCGGTCGACGACGTCGCCGCGCGGCTCGAGACGCTCGGCCGCGACGAGCCGGCGACGCTATACGCGCTCCAGCTCGTGATCGTCGGCGGCTATTACACGGACACCCAGGTGCGCGATCTCATCGGCTATCCCGGGCAGATGGCCCTGGAGCTGCGCTCGTGGGAGTACCCCGCCGTATCTCGAAGAAGGCTTGATCGATGCGGTGCTTGCGCGCGGACCGGTCTGGCGTGACCCGTCGACCGGCCAGCGCGCCGTCGTCGCGGACGCGCCGCAGACGTACGCGGAGCGCTACGCAGCCGGAGAGGCCGCAGAAACCGCCGCCGCGTCCGGCGAAGGAGGACAGTGATGGCCACGCTCGCTCCGGATACCACGGAGACCTCGACGGGCTGGCTCGGCCGTTTCGTCGAGAGCTGGGAGCCCGGGACGGGAGCTCCGATCCAGGATCGTCGAGCCGGCGACGGGCCGGCACATCGCGACGGTCAGCGGCTCCACTGCGGAGGACGTCGCGCGGGCCGCCGCCACCGCGAAGGCCGCGCAGCCGGGGTGGGCCGAGACCTCGTACCAGGAGCGGGCCCGGATCCTGCGCAAGGCCGCCGACATCTACGAGGCGAACCGCGAGGAGTTCGGGACCTGGACGATGCGCGAGACCGGCGCATCGCACAGCAAGATGCACCACGAGTCGAACTTCGCCTTCGGCGAGATCCTCAGCGCGTCGACGCTGCCGTGGCAGCCGTACGGCTCGCTCGTCCCGACGGTCGTCAAGGGCCGGCTCTCGATGATCCGGCGGATCCCGGTCGGGAGTCGTCGGCGCCATCACGCCCTGGAACTCGCCGAGCGTGCTCGGGATGCGGGTCGTCGCGCCGGCACTCGCCCTCGGCAATGCGGTCATCCTGAAGCCCGATCCGCAGACGCCGGTCATCGGCGGTGCCATGTTCGAGGCGGTGTTCCGCGAGGCGGGGCTGCCCGAGGGCCTGCTGCAGATCGTCGTCGGTGGCGCTGACGTCGGCGAGGCGCTCGTCACCGACCCGAACGTCAACGTCGTGTCGTTCACTGGTTCGACGGCCGCGGGTCGGCGTGTCGGAGAGCTCGCCGGGGCACGCCTGAAGCGGGTCGCGTTGGAGCTCGGCGGGAACAACGCGTTCATCGTCCTCGACGACGCGGACCTGGCCGCGGCCACGGCCGCCGGTGCCTTCTCATCGTTCCAGTTCCAGGGGCAGGTCTGCTTCGCGGCCGGGCGCCACATCGTCCACGAGAGCGTGGCCGGCGACTACGTCGAGGCGCTGCGATCGAAGGCCGAGGGCCTGCGCATGGGCGACCCGTACCGCGAGGACGTCCAGCTCGGGCCGATCGTCAACGAGAAGCAGGTCCGGCGCGTCGCGGACATCGTCGACCGCTCGGTGGCGGGCGGTGCGCGCCTCGTGATCGGTGGCGGGCACGAGGGCCTCTTCTACGAGCCCACGGTCCTCGCCGACGTGACCCAGGACCTGCCCGCATGGACCGACGAGATCTTCGGCCCGGTGGCGCCGGTGACGACGTTCCGGACCGACGAGGAGGCGATCGCGCTCGCCAACAGCAGCGAGTACGGTCTCGTCGGCGCGGTCTATTCGCGGTCCCTCTCGCGCGGCCTGTCTGTCGCCAACCGGATCAAGGCCGGCATGGTCCACGTCAACGACGGAACGCTCAATGACGAGGCGACGATCCCGTTCGGCGGGACCGGGATGTCCGGCAACGGCGCCCGCTACGGCGGTGAGGCCAACCTCGACAACTTCACCGAGTGGCAGTGGGTGACGGTGCGCGACGAGCCGCCGACGTTCCCGTTCTGATGGCGATCTGATGGCATCGATCACCGAGGTCGCGCGACTCGCGGGCGTCTCGACGGCGACGGCGTCACGGGTGGTGTCGTCCGCCGACTACCCGGTCAGCGAGGCGACGCGGGCACGGGTGCTCGACGCGGCGCGTGCGCTCGACTACGTGCCGAACGCGCTCGCCCGAGGGCTGTTGAAAAGCCAGATCCCGGTCGTCGCGGTGATCGTCCATGACATCACCGACCCGTATTTCGCCGAGGTCGTCCGCGGCGTCGAGGATGCCGCGTCGCCGTCGGGCTACCTGGTCATCACCTGCTCGTCGGAACGAGACGCGGAACGCGAGACGTCGTACGTCCGCCTGCTCCGCTCGATGCGCGCGGCGAGCGTGATCTTCGCGGCGAGCGGTCTCGACGACCCCGACGCGAACCAGGAGATCGAGAAGCACCTGGCCGCGATGCGCGGCTGAGGGTGCTGCGGTCGTGCATCTGTCGCCGCACGCGCTCGGCCCGGCCGACGTCGGCATCGACAACGAGGCAGGGATGGCCAGCATGATCGCCGCGCTCGTCGAGCTCGGGCATCGCGAGATCGCCTTCCTCGCCGGGCCATCGACGCTGTTCGTCGCGCGGGCAGCGACTGGCCGGCTATCGCCGTGGTCTCGAGGTGGCCGGCATCGCCGTTCGACGAGCGGCTCGTCATCCACACGAGCTTCGACCGCGAGGGCGGCGCGCTCGGCGTGGATACGTTGCTCGGCGGAGCGGCGCCCTTCACGGCGATCGCCTGCGCGAACGACCCCCTGGCGATGGGCGCGCTCGCCCGCCTGGCCGAGCTCGGCATCGACGTCCCGGGGCAGCTCTCCGTCGCGGGCTTCGACGACGTCCCGGTCGCTGCGATCACCTCGCCGAGCCTGTCGACGGTACGGCTGCCCCTGCGCGAGATGGGCCGCCGCGGGTTCGCCGAGGCCGCGCGGGTGCTCGACGGAGAGCCGCTCGAGCGGACGGTGCTGCCGACCGAGCTCGCGATGCGTGCGTCGACCGGGGCTCCTGCGGCCGCGCCAGTCATCGCCGCGCGCCGCGGCGAAGGGCGGCGCGGCGAAGCGGTGGTCGGCGCTTGAGCGGGCAGCTCGCGGAGCGCGTCGTGCTGATCACGGGCAGCAGCCGGGGGATCGGTGCCGAAGTCGCGGTCAAGGCGGCCGCGGAGGGCGCCACGATCGCGGTCCACTACGGGACGTCCGCGATGGCGCAGAGCGGACGCTCGCGCGCGTTCGCGAGGCCGGGGTCCGACGGCGAACTGTTCGCGCGCCGACATCGGGGCGGGCACGGAGGCCGAGCGGCTCGTCAACGATGTCATGGCGCGCTTCGGGCGCATCGATGGTCTCGTGAACAACGCCGGGATGGACCAGCGTCGGTCCGACCCTGGAGCTCTCGCCGGAGGAGTGGGATCGCGTCATCGCGACCAACCTGACGGCGTGCTTTCGGACGATGCGTGCGGCGCTCCCGGTCATGCTCGAGCAGGGCAGCGGCTCGATCGTGAACATCGCGTCGCGGCTCGGCCAGATGGGGATCCCCGAGACGGCCGCATACAGCGCCGCGAAGGCGGGTCTGATCGGGCTGACCCGGTCGCTCGCCCGCGAATTCGGCACGAAGGGCGTCCGGATCAACGCCGTCGCGCCCGGCGTGACGCTGACCGAGATGACGACCGACCTCGTCGAAAGCGACGCCGGCAAGGCCCGCCTGCGCGACATGGCGCTCGGGCGGTTCGGGCGGGCCGACGAGGTCGCCGAGGCCGTCGATCTTCCTGCTCAGCGACCGGGCGTCGCTGTTCACCGGCCAGACCCTCAACCCGAACGCCGGCGGGTACATGCCATGACCGAGTCTCGTCCGCGCGCGAACGGCAAGGTGATCTCGGTCCGCGATGCTGTCGGGCTCGTGCGCGACGGCGCGACCGTCGTGATCGGCGGGTCGGGAGCCGGCCACGCGCTACCCCAGCGCTTCATCGACGAACTCGCCACGGTCTACGAGGCCGAGGGCCGCCCGCGCGACCTGACCACCGTCCGTGTCGTCGGCATCGGCGACTTCGCCGACCGCGGCTTCTCCCAGCTCGGCCTGCCCGGGCTGATGCGCCGGACGATCGGCAGCAACATCGGCAACGAGCCGCGGCTCGGTGCGCTGGTGGAGGCCAACGAGCTCGAGTCGTACTCGTTCCCGCAGGGCGTCCTCAGCGAGCTGATGCGCGAGATCGCCGCCGGGCGACCAGGGCTGGTGACGCACGTCGGGCTGGGCACGTACGTCGACCCGCGCCAGACCGGCGGGAAGCAGAACAGCCGCACGACCGACGACCTGGTCGAGGTCGTGACGCTTCGCGGCAAGGAGTGGCTGCTGTTCCATGCCTTCCCGATCGACGTCGCCGTGATCCGCGGCACGACCGCCGATGAGGACGGCAACCTGACGATGGAGGGCGAGGCCGTGCAGGGCGAGATGCTCGCCATGGCGATGGCCGCCCGGAACAGCGGCGGGATCGTCATCGCCCAGGTCCGCCAGCTGGCGCGGCGCGGATCGCTTCCGCTGCGCGACGTCAAGGTCCCGGGCGCCCTGGTCGATCACGTCTACGTCGATCCCGACCAGTGGCAGACGTACATCACGCAGGACTCGCCGTACTACAGCGGCCGGCTGCGCAAGCCCGTGACCGACGAGCCACCGCTGCCGCTCGACGTCCGCAAGATCATCGCCCGCCGCTCGCTCCTCGAGTTCCCGCGCGGAGCGATCTGCAACCTCGGCTTCGGGATCAGCCAGCTCATCGGCCGGGTCGCGTGGGAGGAGGGGGTCACCGACCAGCTCGTGCTCACCGTCGAGCAGGGCATCTTCGGCGGCGTGCCGGTCGCCGGCAACGAGGGCGGGGCCGGCTTCAACTACCAGGCGATGATCGACCAGCCCTACATGTTCGACTTCTACGACGGTGGCGGGCTCGACATCGCGAGCCTGTCGTTCGCGGAGGTCGATGCCGAGGGCAACGTCAACGTCCACGCGTTCGAGGGGCGCGTCCGCGGCCCTGGCGGCTTCCCGAACATCAGCGCCCGGACGCCGCGCATCAACTTCGTCGGCACGCTCACCGCACAGGGGCTGGAGCTCGACATCTCGCGTGACGGCGTGCGCGTCGTGCACGAGGGATCGCTGCCGAAGTTCGTGCCGGAAGTCCGCCAGATCTCGTTCAGCGGTCGGCTGGCGCGTGAGCGCGGCCAGCAGGTCCGCTATGTCACGGACCGGGCGGTGTTCGCGCTCGAGGACGACGGCCTGGTGCTGATCGAGGTCGCGCCCGGCATCGACGTCGAGCGCGACGTCCTCGGGCAGATGGGCTTCCGACCGCGGGTCGCCGACGACCTGCGCGAGATGGACCGCCGCATCTACGCGTCCGGGCCGATGGGGCTCGCGGAGGACTTCGCGGCGGCGGGCCCTGCGCGGCTGGACCGACCCGCGCCCCGGCGGCCGCCCGATGAGCCTCGTCCGTCTCGAGCTGGGCACCATCGCCCACCTGACGCTCGATAACCCGCCGCTCAACCTCGTCACCCGCGAGCTCCTGACCGAGATGGGCGCCGCGTTGGACATCCTCGAGGGCTCGTTCCCGGGCGACGTCCGAGCGGTCGTCGTGACCGGCGCGGGCGACCGAGCGTTCTCCGCCGGCTCGCACGTGGAGGAGTTCGAATCGCAGCGCGGCCCGAATGGCCGCGAGCGGCACGCCCTGGAGTCCGGCGTCGCCGATCGGCTCGCCCGCCTGCCGATGCCGACCATCGCCGCGATCGAAGGCAACGCCCTCGGAGGCGGTCTCGAGCTGGCGTTGTGTTGCGACATCCGCGTCGCGTCCGAGACCAGCAGGCTCGGGCTGCCCGAGGTCCGGTTGGCGGTCACGCCCGGCGCCGGTGGGACACAACGGTTGCCACGGGTCGTCGGCGTCGGCACGGGCCAAGGAGCTGATCCTGACCGGGCGCGTGCTGACCGCTGACGAGGCCGAGCGGATCGGTCTCGTGTCCCGCGTCGTCCCAGCCGGAGAGGCGCGGGCCGCCGCGGACGAGATCGCCACGGAGATCGCGGCTCGCGGTCCGGTCGCGGTCCGCGAGGCCAAGCGACTCGTCGACCTGGCGAGCGATGCCGATCTTGCCACCGGCCTCGCCGCCGAGCTCGACGCCTCGGATCGCGTCTTCGCGACCGACGACATGCTCGAAGGCGCCGAAGCCTTCTTCGCCAAGCGTGAGCCCCAGTACCGCGGTCGATGACCGCGCCCATCGAGCCACCCGAACGAGGAAACGTGCCCCATGAGTGACGTCAGCCGGTTCGGCGTCTTCCTGCCCTCCTACGTCTGGGAGGGCGACGGACCCGAGCGTGCCCGCGGCATCAAGGCGTTCGCCCGGACGGTCGAGGACCTCGGCTTCGACTCGCTGTTCATCACCGACCACTTGCTCGTCGGCAAGCGGTTCTATTCGGTGAACTGGCTCGAGCCCATCCTGTCGCTGGCCGTGGCCGCCGGCGTGACGGAACGGGTCCGGCTCGGGACGTCGATCCTGATCATGCCGCTGCGCAACCCGGTGCTCCTTGCGAAGGAGCTGGCGACGCTCCAGTTCCTCTCGAACGACCGCGTCGTGCTCGGCGCCGGCGTCGGCTGGAACGACGCGGAGTACGAGGCGGTCGGCGTCCACAAGACGGAACGCGGCAAGCGGACCGACGAGATGCTCGACATCATGCTGCCGCTCCTCGAGGGCGAGACCGTCACCTATCACGGCAAGTACTACTCGGTCGACGACGTGTTCATCGAGCCGCGGACAGGTGAGCGACCCGCGCTGTGGGTCGGCGGTGGTTCGCAGCTCGCCAACCCGAAGTCGCCGGACGTGCCCAGGTTCGTCGAGTCGGTCAAGGCGCGGACCCTTCGTGCCGACGGCTGGATCCCGCGCCCGACCTGCCCGCCGCCCGATATCCGGCGTGACTGGGATGAGCTGCAGACGTTCTTCCAGGAGAACGGGGCGGATCCCGCCGGCCTCTCGGTCGCCCACGAGAACTTCCTGCATCTGGTGCTGACGAACGATCCCGAGAAGGCGCGCGAGGAGCAGCACCGCGCGTTCCTCAAGGTGATGAGCGGCGAGCGGGGCCCGGAGTACCTCGAGACGGTCTATCTGTTCGGGACGCCGGACGAGATCGTCGCGTCGCTCCAGGCGCGGGTCGATGCCGGCGTGGAGCAGTTCATCCTCCACACGATGACGCCCGACCCGAAGCAGCTCCAGGCGTGGGTCGACGAGATCATCCCGAACGTGCAGTTCCCCGCTTCCGCCGGTCCGGTCCGGAAGCCGAACCGGGATCGGGTCGCCGTCGCCTCGTGACGCGCCAGGTCGCCCTGATCGGCAAGCCGCTCAAGCGGCGCCACTCGCAGGTCATGCACGACGCCGCCTTCGATGCCTGCGGCATCGACGCGCGGTACGTCCTCCGCGAGGTCGAGTCCGACGAGGTCGCCGGTGTCGTCGCGGGGGCGCGCGGGGATGGCTGGCTCGGCCTGGGCGTCACGGCGCCGTACAAGCAGGTCGTTGCCGGGCTGGTCGACGAGGTCGAGGGCGACGCGCAGGCGATCGGCGCGGTCAACAACGTCGTTCGCAGCGACGACGGTCGCCTGATCGGGTTCAACAGCGACGCGCCGGGGTTCCGGGCGGGCGTCGAGCTCGCGATGGGACGGCCGCTCGACGGCACCAACGCCGTCGTCGCCGGCGCGGGCGGTGCCGCGCACGCGGTCGTGTTCGCCTTGCTTGGCGGCGGCGTGAAGCGGGTCATGGTGGGTGCTCGGTCGGTGTACGCGGCTCGTGCGCTGGTCGATCGCTTCGGCCGTGCCGGTACGGCGCGATCGTCTCGTCGCCGGCCTCGATTCCGATGCCTTTCACGATGCGCTCGGCACAGCGGACCTGGCGGTCAACGCCACGACGGTCGGGATGATCGCTCCCGGGATGACGATCGACGTCGACGCGCTGCCGGCGCACGCGACGGTGTTCGATTGCGTCTACGTGCCGCCGGAAACACCCTTGTTGGCCGCCGCCCGCGCGCGCGGGCTCAACGCCGCCAACGGCTCCGAGATGCTGATCCAGCAGGCAGCGATCGCGTTCGAGCGCTGGACGGGCGTCGGCGGGATGGCCGACGTGATGCGCGCCGCTGTCGCGCCGCTGCTCGCCGACCCGACCGTGACCGCCTGACCGATGCGCATCGCCGTCGAGAAGCCGGGCGCCATCTACACGGTAGGCCTCAACTACGACGGCCCGGGCGCAGCTCCCCGTCCCGAGCGGCCGTTGATCTATGGCAAGGCGCCGTCGTCCATCGCCGGACCGGGCGACGTCCTGGCGTGGGATCGCGCGCTGACCCCGAACGTCGATCCCGAGTGCGAGCTCGGTGTCGTGGTCGGCCCGGACGGCGACGGTCTTCGGCTACACGATCGTCAACGACATCTCGTCGCGCGACCCGTGGCTCGACGGCGACCAGTGGCTGCTCGGCAAGTCGATGCCCGGGTTCTGCCCGGTCGGGCCGTGGGTCGTCACGGCCGACGAGTTCGATCCGACCGATGTCCGCCTCGGTTGCACGATCAACGGCGAGGCGATCCAGGACGGTCGGACGAGCGAGATGCGCTATGCGATCCGCGAGATCCTCGCGTACATCGGCACCCACATTCGGCTCGAGCCGGGCGACCTGATCGCGACCGGCACGCCGGCACGGCTCACGACACCGCCCGGACCGGACCGTCATCTCGCGCCCGGTGACGTCGTGACGTGCTGGATCGAGGGCATCGGCGAACTGACGACGACCGTCGCCTGAGCGACAACCCCGCGAAACCACGAGGAGGCGCGCGATGAAGCCAGCGACCGTGTTCCTTGGCGAGATGACGAACCCGGAGGTCGAGGCGTTCCTGCGCCAGTCGCAGACCGTCATCGTGCCGGTCGGCTCGACCGAGCAGCACGGCCCGCACGGCCCGCTGCTCACCGACGTCCTCGTGCCGAACGAGGTCGCGCGCCGCGCCGCCCCGCAGGTCAACGCCGCGGTCGCGCCGGTCATCAACTACGGGTTGTCATACCCGCACAAGGGTTTCACCGGGGTCGTGTACCTGCGCATCCCGACATTCATGTCCCTGATCGAGGACGTCGCCGTCGGCCTGGCCGACATCGGCTTCCGTCGGATCGTGTTCCTGAACGGCCACTACGACAACACGCTCGCGATCGCGTATGCGTGCGCCAACGCGGCCGATCGACTCCCGGACGGCACGGACGCATTCCCGGTCAACTACTGGGACGGCATGACGGCCGAGGAGGCGTCCGAGTTCTTCGGTCCGACGACCGGTCTGCATGCCAACCGCGGCGAGATGTCGGCCGTCATGGCGATCGACCCCGACCTGTTCGACAAGGACGCCGCGAATGCCGAGATGCCACCGTTCCCGGACGCGTCCAACCCCGCCGCCGTCCACACCGCGTTCTTCTTCTCGAACCCCGGGTCGGTGTACCGGGCGACCCACTCGGGTACCTGGGGTGACGCGACCGACGCGACCCCGGAGTTCGGCGAGCGATATCTCCAGGTCGTGACGGCCGCGACTGTCCGACTGCTGGGTGAGATCGAGCAGACGTTCCAGGCGATGCCTCGGCGCTGACCAGGCGCTGATCGTCGATGCGGATCGGGGTCGTTTCGGACACGCATCTGCCGAGGTTCGGGCGGTCGCTGCCGGAGGCGCTCGTCGCCGAACTCCGTGAGGTCCGGGTCGAGCGGCTGATCCACTGCGGCGACTGGACGGATCCGTTCGTGGTCGAGCTGCTCGAGGAGATCGCGCCGGTCGACGGGGTCGCCGGCAACAACGACCCACCTGAGCTCGCGGCGCGATTCGGCTATGCCCCGGTCGTCGAGCTCGAAGGCGTCAGGGTCGGCATCACGCACGGGCACATCGGCCCGGCGCAGATCACGACGCCGGAGCGCGCGCGGCTCGCGTTCGCCAGGCAGCCCGACCTTGCCGCGATCTGTTTCGGGCATTCCCACATCCCTTCGGTGACGCGGATGGCTGGCGGCACACTGCTCGTGAACCCGGGCTCCCCGACCGACAAGCGCCGCCAACCGGGGTATTCGTGGGCGCTGCTAACGATCGAGGATGGGCTGGTCGACGCGGAGTTGCGATTCTTCGATCGGTAACGTCGCGCCTCAGGCGTCGATGAAGACGCCCGCCCGCATGACGCGACGGACCAGTAGGTCGTCGTCGAGCTCGACGAGATCGGCCCGCTGGCCGACCGCTATCCGACCTCGATCCGTGATGCCGAGGAGCGCCAGCGGGTTGCGGCCCGCGGCAGCGACCGCGGCCGGCAGCGGGATGCCCGCCACGACGACGTTCCGAACCGCCGCGTCGAGCGCGATGACCGACCCGGCCAGCGTGTCGGTCCCGACCACCGTGCATCGCCAGCCGTTGACGTCGACCGACAGCGAGCCGATCCGGCCCCGGCCATCGCCCGTGCCCGCCAGCGGCACGGCGTCGCTCACGAGCAGCAGCCGGTCAGCCGGCTTCAGTCGCGTGATGAGCTCCCAGAGGGCAGGGTGGACGTGGATCCCGTCGGCGATCAGCTCGACGTACGCGTCATCCTCCAAGAGTGCCGCGACCGCCAGCCCGGGCGATCGATGCTCGAAGCCGCTCATCGCGTTGAAGAGATGGGTGGTCGAGGTGGCACCCGCCGCGAACGCGTCGCGTGCCTCGTCGACGAGGGCCGCCGAATGCCCGAGCGACACGGCGATGCCGGCCCGGCTGAGCATCCCGATGAGGTCCGTGGCACCGGCGAGTTCGGGCGCCACGGTCAGAAGGCGCAGCCCCTCGGTCAGGGCATCGATCGTCGCCGGCGGCACATCCGCCGGGGCCCGCAGCTGGGTCTCGTCATGTGCGCCGCGTCGCGCGTTCGCGAGGAACGGGCCCTCGAGGTTGAACCCGAGCGGCTCGGCTCCATCGCCAGGCGCATTCGGCATCCATCCCCGCACCCGCTCGGCGAAGGCGTTCAGGTCATCGAGCGGAGCCGTCACCGCCGTCGGCAGGAACGAGGTCACGCCCCGCCGGAGCAGGGCTCGCGCCATCCCGTCGAGGTCAGCTGCGTCGCCCATCGCATCGTGACCGCCCCAGCCGTGGACGTGGACGTCGACGAAGCCCGGGGCGATGTACGGCGCGTCGTCCGCGCGGCCGCCGCCGTCGACGTCGACCGCCGCGATCAGCCCGTCGTCGATGGTCAGGCGGCCGGGAGCGACACGGTCGTCGAGGACCAGCCGCCCGGCGATCGTCTGCGTCGTCAACCGGGGGAGGGGGCGTCGTCGGGCAGCTCGACGTCGAACTGGACGTCGAGACCGTAACGACCGGCTACGTAGCGCGACTCGGTCGCCTCGATGCGACGGCCGTATCCGTCGGTGATGACGCGCCGCTCGATGAGCAGCGGATCGCCAAGACCGATGCCCAGCAGGCGTGCGTCCTCGGCCGTCGCCGCGGCTGCCGAGATCGTGCCGGTCCCGCGATACAGCACGAACCCGGCGTGCCCGAGCGTCTCGTGCAACGACCCGGTCTCGAGGTCTGCGGCAAGCACCGCGTCCGCCGTCGCACCGACGAGCACGGTCGATTCGAGGGCGATCGGCTCGTCGTCGCCGAGTCGGAGGCGACGGAGGACCACCACCGACTGGCCCTGGTGGATGCCGAGCGTCGCGCCCTCAGCGGCGGTCGCGGGACGCACGGCCCGCGTCAGCACCCGGGAGGTCGGCACGCGTCCGGTCCGGCGCATCTCCTGCGAGAAGGTCATCAATCGGTTCGCGCGACGGTGCGGTGGGGGCGCATTGACGAAACTGCCGCGGCCCGGCTCGCGGCGGATCAGCCCGTCGGCGGCGAGGCGCTCCATCGCATTCCGAGCGGTCATCCGGCTGACGCCGAACTCGGCGCACAGGTCCGTATCGGACGGGAGCTTGGCGCCCGGTGGCAGGGTTGCGATCCGCTCGCGCAGCGCCTGCTCGATCTGGCGGTACTGGGGCTGGTAACCGACGTCGGTCACGCTGGGACCGCCGGGGTCCGCGGCCGCGTCCGTCCGGCCGCGGAAGCCGCCGCTGCCGCCTCCGCCCGCTCCGCGCCGTGGATCGCCGCACCGATCGCGCCCGCCCACGTCCCGAGCTCGGCCGTCACGATCTCGACGCCCTCGAGGCTCGTCGTGAACACGTGGCGGCGCACCTCGTCCCGGATCGTGTCGAGCAGCAGGTCGGCGGATGCGGCCACCCCGCCGCCGAGGACCACGCGCTGCGGCGTGATCGTCGTGATCATGTTGGCGATCCCGACCCCGAGGTATCGACCGACCCGTTCCAGCCCCGCACGTGCTCGCGGGTCACCGGCCCGGGCGCGCTCGATCGCCTCTTCGACGGTCCGCGTCCCGCACGCCTCGGCGATCCGGTCGGCTCGGGCATAGGCCTCGAGACAGCCCCGGTTGCCGCAGCCGCACGCCGGTCCCTCGGGGTCGAGCGTCTGATGGCCCATCTCACCAGCGGTGCCGTCGCGTCCCTGGTAGATGCGGCCATCGATCGCGATCACGCCGCCGACCCCGGTCCCGAGCGTGAACCCGATCATCGCTCGGGCCCCTCGACCTGCCCCCAGCCGTAGCTCGGCCAGCCCGAACGCGCGGGCATCGTTGATCATCGCGGCGGGAAGGCTCAGCGCGTCACCGACCGGACCCGCGACCGGTTTGCCGGCCCATGCGCCGGGGATGTTCACGAGGAAGCGGGTCGTGCCGGCGGCCGGGTCGTAGAGCCCGGGGATGCCGATGCCGACCGTGCTGACACCCGGGCAGCGGCCGATCGCTTCGGCGCCCACCTCCGCGAGCCGTGCCACTACGCGATCCGGGCCCTGGGCGGCTGGCGTCCCGACCTGGTCGCGATCGAGCACGCGCCATTCGTCGCCATCGTGCTCGACGACGACAGCCTTGATATTCGTCCCGCCGAGGTCGAGACCGAGGTGGCGGCTCGGGGCCTCGCGACCGCTCTCGGCCATCAGGTCTCGCCGGTCACCCGCGCGTAGCCGGCCGCGACGAGGACGATCAGCAGCCCGAACAGGATCTGCCGGACGGCCTCGGGGAACCCGAGGGAGAAGAGCAAGGAGGTCGCGACGGTGAGGATCAGCGCGCCGACGATCGTGCCGGTGTAGCCACCTCGGCCACCGAAGATCGATGTCCCGCCGATCACCGCCGCAGCGACCGACGGGAGCAGGTATGAGTCGGCGAGCGTGACGCTCGCGACGTTCGTGAAGCCGGAGATGAGGTACCCGGCGATCGCGGCGAGGACGCCGGAGATCGCGTACAGGACGACCAGGACCTGCCACGAACGCGCACCGGACAGCCGCGCGGCGATCGGGTTGTCACCGATCGCGTACAGCAGGCGGCCGTAGCCCGTCCGGCGGAGGCCGATCACGATGATCAGCGCCACCGGGATGAAGACGAGCAGGCTGACCGGGAGGAAGCCGAGCACCGTGGCGGAGCCGATCGAGCGGATCTCGGGTGGCACCCCCGACGACGTCTTGACGGTCAGCAGCTGCCACGCATTCGACGCGCCGAAGACGACCAGGCCCATGCCCAGGGTCATGATCAGCGGGTGGACGCGGAACACGCCGCTGCCGATCGCCGTTGATGGCGCCGATGATCACGGCGATGACGATCGGCACGATGATCGCGACCGCGAGCCCCTGCTGTTCGAGGAGCGACGCCGCCACGAACGCGGCCATCGAGGCGGTGGCCGCGACCGACAGGTCGATGCCGCCGGTCAGCATCACGATCGTCTGACAGCCGGCCAGGATCGCCAGCGGGATCGCCGCGCGGAGCGTCGACGCCGACCCATTCGGTGACGTTCGTCCTCGGGTTCAGGCCGATGAACGCCAGGGCGAGGAGCGCCAGCAGGATGAGCAGCGGGAGGACGGGCCGGTCGCGGAACGTGCGCATCACGGTCTGGGCCGGGCTCTCGGGCCGCTCGGCGACCGTCGCGGGCGTGCCGCTCACGCCCGCCTCCGCCGAAGGGCCGCGAGGCTACCGAACATGACCACGACGATGAGGATGACGCCCTGCGTCACGGTCGCGAGGTTCGAGTTGAGGTTGAGGAACGTCATGTCGGTGCGGATCAGCGACAGGATGATGACCGCGACGATCGGTCCGAACACACCGCCTCGACCACCGGCCAGGCTGACGCCGCCGAGCACGACCGCCGCCACGCTGGTCAGCGTGTAGCCGCCGGGGAGCGGCGTGCCGATGCCGGTGTTGGCGGTGATCGCGAGCCCGGCGAGTGCCGAGAACAGCCCGGCGAGCGCGTACGAGATGATCTTCGTCCGCCCGACCGAAACGCCGCTTCGGAAGGCCGCCAGCTGGTCGCTGCCGATCGCATACAGCGACAGGCCCAGGCGCGATCGCCGCAGCGGGATCCAGATGAGCGCGATGATCAGCAGGACGAGGAGCGCCGGTTTCGGCAGCCATTCCGTGAGGATCGAGCCGCTGGCGAGCTGCGTCAGCCAGGTATCCGCCTGGCCACCCGGCACGCTCAGGACGAGGAGCGCACAGCCGGCCCAGACGAACGACATCGCCAGCGTCACGATGATGTCGGCGACGCGCGTCGCGACGATCAGCGCGCCGTTGATCGCGCCGATCAGGAGACCCAGCAGGAGCACGCCGATGGCGATCGCGACGCCGGTCTGGTCGTCGGCTTTGACGCATCGCCTGCGCGGCGACGACGTTGGTGAACGCCATCATCGCCCCGATCGAGAGGTCGATGCCGCCGGAGATGACGACGATCGCCTGGGCGACGGCGGCGAGGGCCAGCGCCGCGGCCGAGACCGCGAGGCCCTGGATGCCGGTCGGCGCCGTAGTTCGGCTGGATGAGCTTGGTGAAGACGAGCAGGACGGCGAGGAAGCCCAGGAGCCCGAGCATCCACGTGTTGCGCCGCGCCGCGCGACGCACCGCTTCCATGGCGTCGGGGCTCCCCGCCGTCGGCGGGCTGTGCCGCCGCTGTCATCGTTCGCTCTCCTCGATGGCGTCGGCGCCGGAGCTCGTCTCGACGGGCGGCGCAGGCGCAACGGCGGTCGCCACATCGGCCGTCGCCACGGCCGCCTCGACCGGTTGCGGCTCACTGACCGCTTCCGCGACGGTCTCCTCGGGGAGCTCGGCGTCCGCGCTGCAGGTTGTACGCCGCCCGCAGCAGCGTCGGCTCATCGGCGTCGCGCGCGTCGATCTCGCGCGACGACCCGCCCGCCGAAGATCACGATCGACCCGGTCACAGACGAGCTGGATCTCCTTCAGCTCCGAGGTGTACAGCAGGATCGCGGCACCCGCCTCGGCCAGGTCGCGGAGCAGGATGTAGATCTGGTTCTTCGTTCGGATGTCGATGCCGCGCGTCGGGTCGAAGCAGAGCATCGTGTGGACGCCGTCGGTCACCCAGCGCGCGATCGTCACCTTCTGCTGGTTGCCGCCCGACAGGCGTCGGACCTCGGCGCCCGCGCGCGCGTCGATCTGGAGCGTGTCGACGGCCTTGCTGACCTTGTCGCGCTCCCGGCCGAGGTCGATCGGCCCCCAGCGACGCAGCGTCGCGACGCCCGGCAGCGAGATGTTCTCGCGCACGGAGCGCTGCATCAGCAGCGCCTCCGCCCGGTCGGCGGCGATGTAGACGACGCCGGCCCGGATCGCGTCGGCCGGATGGCGGAACGAGACCGGCGATGCCATCGACGAGGACCTCGCCGCGGCTCGGCCGGATCGCCCCGGCGAGGATGTCGAAGAGCTCGTCCTGGCCCTGGCCCTCGAGCGCGACCACGCCCAGGACCTCGCCCGGGTAGACGTCGAACGAGACGTCCTCGAGCGCCGTGCCCGACGCCGAGGCCCTTGACGGCGAGCCGCGGGGTGGCGCCGCATCGCCGCGGCCGCAGCGGCCTGGCGCGACGTCGTCGGTCCGCTCGGGCAGCTCGTCGACCTTGCCGAGCATCAGTTCGACGATGCGTTCCTCGGAGCCGGCGGTCACGTCGACGACGCCGACGGTCGCGCCCTCGCGCAGGACGGTCGCGCGATCGCAGATCGCGGCGATCTCGATCATCCGGTGGGAGATGAAGATGACCGAGCCCTTGCCGCCCCGCTGGCGGCCGATGACGTCGAGCACATGCTCGGTCAGGTCGGCGGGCAGCGCCGCGGTCATCTCGTCGAGCAGCAGCACGTCCGGCTCGATCGCCAGGGCGCGGGCCAGGTCGACGATGCGCAGCGAGGCGAGCGGCACGTCGCGGGCAAGCGTCGAGAGATCGAGCGGCGGGTGGCCCGAGCTCGTTCAGCCAGTGGCGGAACGCGTCGACCGGCGTCTCGGTCAAGCGCAGGTTGGAGCGCAGGTCGAGGTCCGGGAGCGAGCGACGGCTCCTGGTAGACCGAGACGAGACCCAGCCGTCGCGCCTCGCGCGGGGAGCTGGCTGCGCTTTCGCGGCCGCGTACCTTGATATGACCCCGGTCCGGGCGGACAGCGCCGGTCAGGATCTTGACGAAGGTGCTCTTGCCGGCGCCATTGGCGCCCATCAGCGCGTGGACCTCGCCGGGTCGGACGGCAAGGGAGGCATCGCGCAGCGCGACGACGGCGCCGTACGCCTTCGAGATGCCGGTCGCGTCGAGCATGAGCTCAGCCGTCGAGTCGGTCATGTCCTTCGATGCATGCCACGAGCGGGAGGCTGGGTCAGCCTCCCGCTCGCGTGACTGGATGGGTCGGATGCCCGGGTTACTCGCCCGGGCCCTTGCAGGCCAGCATCTGGTCGATGGAGTAGTCGGTCCAGCCGTTGATGTACCAGCTGACCGGCCAGAGGTTGTTGAGGCCTTCGACGTCGATCTCCTGCAGCTTGGCCTTGCCTGCGTCGGTCGTGTTGTCATACGACTCCGGCGTCGGCAGGAAGATGGCCTTGATCTGCTCGTCGGCACCGGTCGAGTCCTTGACGGTCACGTCCTTGGAATCGATGGTGTCGCCGTTGAGCGCCTTGAGCGCCAGGTTGAGACCGGCGCCGCCGATCGCCGCCGGGTTGTAGACCGCGAGGCCCTTGAGCCCGTCGTAGCCGCCGTTCTTGTTGAGCAGCATCTCGACGAAGCCCTTCAGGTCGGCGCCGACGATCGGCACGAACGGCTTGCCGGCGGCCTTGATCGCGTCGACGACCTGCTGGTCGATGCCCGAGGTCCAGATGCCCTGGACGTTGTCATAGCCACCGCTGTTGATGAGGTCGGTGATCAGCTTGGTGCCCTGTGCGGGATCCCAGCCGGTCGCGACGCCATCGTTGTTCGGCAGCAGCTTGATGCCGGGGTTCTCCGAGAGCGCCTTCATGACGCCCTGGTGGCGGTCGTTGTCGGCCGGGTGGCCGGCGAGGCCGCGCATGTAGTAGACGTTGCCCTTCCCGCCGAGCTGCTTGAACAGCCAGCTCGCGCCGACATAGCCGTACGCGACCTGGTCGTTCGAGATGTTCAGCGTGTCCGGGTCGGTGACATACGCGTCGAGCGCGACGGTCTTGATGCCGGCGGCCTTCGCCTCGGCGAGCGCCGGGTTCAGGACGTCAGGCCCGTTCGGGTTGAAGATGATCGCGTCCGGCTTCTTCGCGATCAGGTCGCGGATCTGCTGGAGCTGCGGGTACGTCTCTTCCTTCTCGTTCGTCCACGTGCCGGACGACACCTGGCCCGAGACGAGCGCCTGCGCCTTGGCGGTGCAGAGCTGCTCCTCGCGGAAGCCGTTGCCGATGCCGAACGCGTTCGAGTAGCCGATCGTGTACTGCTTGGCGGCCGCCGAGGGCGATGCCGCCGGCGCTGCTCGGACGCCGCCGCCGATTCGGACGGCGCTGTCGACGCGCTCGGCGCGGTCGTCGCGGCGCCACCTCCGCTGGAACAGGCCGCCACGAGGGCGCCGATGGCGCCCCACGCGAACAGCTTCCTGCGGGTGGATCCTTGGATCATTCGTCATCCTCCTCCTAGGGAACGACGCGCCGATCTGGTCGCGTCGGCCAGCGTGACGACCCCTGGTCGCATCATCTGCGATCTATCGGCGCCACCTCCTTCGCTCGATCACTCCGGTCATCACCCCTCCCCGGCGATGAGCCCGAGCGATGCGTCGCGCATGCTCCTCGTACGCGGCATCGAACAATGCCCGCGAGCGCTCGGCGCCGACGACCGAGGCTCGGGTGATGGTCGGCGGCAACGCCCCACGCTCCGCGAGGAGCTGGGCGGTCCGCACCTTGATGCTATTGGCGACCGCGACCGCCGCGAGCGTCGAGCCCGGCCCGACCGGGGTATCGACGCCATCGATGGCGACGAGCGCGTCGGCGTGGGGCGTGCACAGATCGATGACGAGGTCGGCCTCGTCGGCCAGGCGGTCGCCGGCGACGGTGTCCGGATCCCGTCGACGTCGACTGCGCGAGCGAGGTTACAGCGACGACGCGCAGACCGCGAGCCCTCGCGCCCCGTGCCATCTCGATCGGGAACGGCGGTCGTGCCGCCGGCCGAGAACACGATCATCACGTCGCTCGGTCCGAACGAGAAGTTCGACAGGATGACCTCGGCGAGGCCGGACATGCGCTCGATGGCCATCGCCTGCCGCTGGCCGTTCGCGCCGACGACCTGGGTGTGGAACGTCATCGACAGTTCGACGATCGGGTTGAACCCGGGATACGAGCCGTAGCGCGGGAACATCTCCTCGACGGGGATGCGCGAGTGGCCGGTCCCGAAGAGGTGTGACGAGCCCGCCCGAGCCGATCGCCTCGGCACACCACTGGCTGGCCTGCTCCATCGCGCTCGGCCTGGGTGTCGGCGAGGCGGTCGAGCACGGGACGCGCCTCGTCGAGCCAAGCGAGCACCGGGACGGCCGTCGCGGCGGTCATCAGTAGCTGCCGCCGGCGCTGCCGTCGCCCGTCGCCGGCGGCCGCCGTCGTGGCGGCCCGACCGGCCTTGCGCGCGCGGAACTCGTCGATGATCGCCTTGGTCGCCGTCGCGCCGATGCGCGTCGTGCCGAGCGCCATCACCTCGAGCAGCGCGTCGAGCGTCCGGACGCCACCCGCCGCCTTGACCTGGATATGCGGTGAGACGTTCGCCCGCATCAGCCGCAGGTCGTCGTGGGTCGCGCCACCCGGGGCGAACCCCGTGGACGTCTTGACGAAGTCGGCACCGGCCGCCTCCGACAGGTGGCACGCGCGGATCTTCTCGTCGTCCGTCAGGTAGGCGTTCTCGAAGATGACCTTGACGATCGCGCCGCGCTGGTGGGCGACGTCGACGATCGCCGCGATGTCGGCCTGGACGTCGGCGTCACGACCGGACCGCAGCGCGCCGATCTGGATGACCATGTCGAGCTCGGTCGCGCCCTCATCGAGCGCCCGTCTGGCCTCGAAGACCTTCGTCGCCGTCGGCTGGCCACCGTGGGGGAAACCGATGACCGTGCCGACGGCGACGTCGGTGCCGGAAAGGATCGAGACGGCGCGGGGAACATCGACGGGGCGCACGCACACGGACGCGACGTCGTACTCGGCCGCGAGACGGCAGCCGTCCTCGATGAACGCGTCATCGAGCTCGGGCCGCAACAGGGAATGGTCGATGGTCTTCGCGATGTCGCGCTCGGTGAGGGTCTCGATCGAAATGGCGTCGGTCATGTCAGTGGCAATACGGCCTGAGCACGTCACGTGCGATCAGGAAGCCCTGCTTGACCTTCTCGTCGGTCCCCTCGAACCGGCGGTCCTCGTGCTCGATGATGCAATCGCCCTCGTAGCCCTGGCGGTACAGCTCGCCGTGGACGATGCCCCAGTCGACCTCGCCGAGCCCGGGGATGCGCGGGATCTGCCAGCCGATCCCCATCGAGAAGATGCCGCGCTCGTAGAGCCCGTCGCGGTCGATCATCAGGTCCTTCGCCTGGTAGTGGAGCACGTTCGTCCCGAACTCCTTCAGGAAGCGCTGGATGTCGATCATCTGCAGGATCAGGTGGGACGGGTCGAAGTTGAGGCCGATCGTGTCGCCCCACTGCTCGAGGATGCGCCGCCACTGTCGCGGTGTCGTCGCGATGTTGTTGCCGCCCGGCCACTCGTCGTACGAGAAGAGCATCGGGCAGTTCTCGAGCGTGATCTTCACGCCCTGGTCGTCGGCGAACTTCGACGATGTCGGGCCAGACCCGCAGCGCCTCGTCCCAGTTGTCGTCGATGTTCTTGGACGCGTCACCGCCCATGAACGTGTTCACGAGCGGGATGCCCATCTTCCGCGCCGCGACCATCACCGCCTTGAGGTGGTCCGTGACCTCCTTGCGGTGCTCGGGATCGGGATGGAGCGGGTTCGGGTAGTAACCGAGACCCGGAGATCGACAGCCCCTTCGACGCGATCTCGTCGACGATCTCCTTCGCCCGGTCGTCGGACAGGTCCTTGACGTCGATGTGGCTCGTGCCGGCGTAGCGGCGGGTCGGCCCGGTCGACTTCGGCCAGCAGGCGATCTCGAGGACCTCGAAGTCGGCGCTTGCGGCCCAGTCGGCGACCTCCATCAGCGGCGTGTCCGGGAACGGGGCTGTCAGGAAGCCGAGCTTCATGCGTGTGTCTCCAGGTCGAACCGTGCTGGACGGAGCGCCGGCTGGTGCGGTCGACATCGACCCAGCGTCCCTCGCGTGCGCTGCGGGCGATGGCGTCGCCGACGAGCATCTCGTCGTGGCCGTCGGCGAAGGTCGGGTAGCCGGGCGAGGAGGAGGGTCGCCCGGCTACCACGTCGGCGTAGACCGCCCGAAAATGGGCACAGAACGTGTCGAAGAAGCCTTCGACATGGCCGCCCGGCAAGGCGGCTGCCGCCTGCCCGGCGTCGTTCATCAGGGCGGGGTTGCGGATCAGGATCTCGTTGGGCCGCTCGCGGTGGCCGATCCACGCCTCGTCGGGCCGCTCGCTGTCCCAGGCCCAGGCGGCGTCCGACCCGTCGATCTCGTAGACGAGCGAGTTCTTCCGGCCGGGGCTGATCTGCGAGATGCTGACGGCGCCGCGCGCTCCACCGTCGAAGCGGAGCAGGATCGTCGCCGTGTCCTCGGTGGCGATCTCGCGCTCGACCGTCTCATTCGACCGGTCGGTCGAGAACGTCTCGACGGGCCCGGTCGGCTCCTGGCGCGTGCCGATGAACGTCGTCAGGTCGGCCATCACCGACGCGACGTGCTGGCCCGTGACGAACGTCATCAGATCGAGCCAGTGGGAGCCGATATCGCCGACCGCCCGGAGCGCGCCGCCGCGATCGGGCTGGAGGCGCCAGTTCCAGTCGCTGTCCAGGAGCAGCCAGTCCTGGAAGTAGCGGCCCGTGACGAGGCGGACCTCGCCCAGCCCGCCGTCGGCGATCAGCGCTCGCGCGTGCTGGTTCAGCGGGTAGTAGCGGATGTTGAAGTTCGTCGCGTTGACGAGGCCGGTCTCGGGCGGCGAGCGCGACGAGGCCCGCGGACTCTTCGGCGGTCATCGCGAGCGGCTTCTCGCAGACCACGTGCTTGCCGGCGCGCAATGCCGCCGCGGCCTGGCTGACGTGGAGGTCGTTCGGCGAGGTGACGTGGACGACGTCGACGGCCGTCGTCGGCGAGAAGCTCGTCGAGCGAGGGGTAGGCCTTCGGGACGCCGAGGGCATCGGCCCGTGCCGCTCCACGTTCCGCGGTGCTGCCGAGCACGCCGAGCACGTTCACGCCGATCCGTCGCAGGGCCTCGACATGGACCGTGCCGATGAACCCCGTGCCGATCACAGCGGCGCCGATCGATGCGCGATTGACCAAGGGCGTCGGGCCTCCTCCAGCCTGGCGCGAGTCTTGGGACTGTCTAGACAGTCTAGATGACCACGGCGCACGTCCGGGACGTAGCAACCGTTTTCCGCGTGCCTGTGGCTGATCGTACTTTGGCCTGTCAAGAGCAAAAGTCGTCTTCTCGTGCACCGAGGCCCTATGATCGCGCCGTGGTCGACCAGCCCGATCCCGAGACGCCCTCGCCCCTGCCCGACGAGGTGCTCGACGACCTGGTCACGGTCCTCGACGAGATCCGACTCGGGCGATCGCGGTCGCGCTCGGAGCTCGTGCAGCGCACCGGACTGGGTCGGGCGATCGTCGGCCGCCGCGTCGGCGAGCTGATCGACCGGGGCCTCGTGGCCGAGGGTCCGGTCGGCCCGAGCACCGGTGGCCGACCGCCGCGACAGCTCGCCTTCCGAGCCACGGCCGGCCATCTCCTCGTTGCCGACCTCGGCGCGACGAGCATCGACGTCGCGCTGACGACGCTCGACGGGCGGATCCTCGGCCATCACGACGAGCCGGCCCGGATCGAGGACGGGCCGGACGCCGAGCTCGACCGGGTCGACGCGCTGTTCGACCTCCTGCTCCGGAGCGCCAAGGACGTGCCGGGTCGGCTCTGGGGGATCGGCATCGGCGTCCCGGGCCCCGTCGAGTTCGGCTCGGGTCGGCCGATCTCGCCGCCGATCATGCCGGGCTGGGACGGCTACCCGATCCGCGAGCGGTTCGCCGCCCGATACGGGGCACCCGTCTGGGTCGACAACGACGTCAACCTGCTGGCGATGGGCGAGTGGCGATCGGGCATCGCCGCCGGCCACGACAACGTCGTCGTGATCAAGGTCGGGACCGGGATCGGCGCCGGGATCATCTCGGACGGACGGCTGCACCGCGGGGCACAGGGGAGTGCCGGTGACGTCGGCCACATCCAGGTCTCGGACGACCCGTCGGTCGTGTGCCGCTGCGGCAACATCGGATGCCTGGAGGCGTACGCCGGAGGCGCGGCCTTGGCGCGCGCGGGCGAGGCGGCCGCCGCCGACGGCTCGAGCGCACGGCTCGCGCTGGCGCTCGACCAGAGCGGGAACGTCTCCGCCGAGGATGTCGCGCGGGCCGCATCGTTCGGCGATCCGGTCGCGGTCGCGATGCTCCAGTCGGCCGGCCGCCGGGTCGGCTCGATGCTGGCGAGCGTCGTGAACTTCTTCAACCCGTCGCTCGATCGTGATCGGCGGCGGGGTGGCCAACAGCCCGGAGCTGTTCATCGCGGCGATCCGGGAAACGGTCTATCGCCGCTCGCTGCCGCTGGCGACGCGCGACCTGCGCATCGCCCATTCCTCGCTGGGTGGCCTGGCCGGGGTGATCGGCGCGTCGGCGATGGTCGTCGACCAGCTGTTCGCGCGGGGATCGATCGGCCGATGGCTCGAGGCCGGATCGCCCTCGGGCGCGTCCGACCTGACCGGCGACGCGCCGCTCGCGCGTGCTGGGTAGCGTGGGCTAGCCCGCGACGCTAGCCCGCGCTGTCGGCCCGCGACTGGCTAGGGTCAGCCCGCGACGCTATCCCGCGACGATCCGGTCGCTGAAGTCGCCCGACGCCGGGTCCTTGACGATCAGCCGATGCCGCCCGTCCGGCAGGATCTCGCGCTTGATGACGGTCTGGCCCTCGAAGGTCTCGGGCGTCGATGCGATCCGCGCCGTCGCGCCGCCGCGCCAATCCAGCTCGACCGCCTCCCAGCGACCGCTCGTCCCGGAGCGATAGCAGGCGTCCATGACCGCGTTCACCACGTAGCCGTCGTAGAACGTCTCGCGCGGCTGCTCACCCGCCTCCAGGGCCCGGAACATGTCGCTGAACATGTCGACATAGCCCAGCTCGGACGACTCGTCCCCGACGGGGAACAGCCAGCCGGCTTCGGTCTCGGCCTTCTCGGCGACGTAGCCCGTGCCGCCACCCGCGGTGAACATCTCGAAGCCGGTCCGCAGGAAGTGGTTCAGCCAGACCGTCCCGTGGGTGCCGGCCACCTCGTCGCGCAGGTCCATCCCGCCACGGAACGTCCAACTGACCTCGAACTGGCCGATCGCCCCCGACTCGAAGCGGATGAGGGCGATCGCGTTGTCCTCGTCGCTGATCGGGTGGACGAGCGTGTCGGTGTGGCACATCACCTCGACCGGCCGGTTCCCCTTGCCGACGAAGTTGCGGATGATCTCGATGCAGTGGCAGCCGAGGTCGATGATCGCGCCGCCGCCGGTCAGCCGACCGTCCCAGAACCACGCCGAGTGCGGTCCGGGGTGCGTCTCCCGTGACCGGACCCAGGTGACCGCGCCGATCGCCCCGCCCTCGACGGCCGTCACGGCCTTGAGGGTCTTGGGCGTGTAGACGAGGTCCTCCAGGTAGCCGGCGAACACGCCGGCCGACTCGACGGCCTCGAGCATCCGCTTCGCTTCGTCGGCGGTGCGCCCCAGCGGCTTGGTGCAGAGCACCGCCTTGCCGGCCGCCGCGGCGAGCCCGACCGCTTCCTCGTGCATGAAGTTCGGCACGCCGATGACGACGACATCGGTCTCGGCGTGCTCGATGGCCGCCTTCATGTCGGTCGTCGTCTCTGGGATGTCCCAGCGCTCCGTGAACGCGCGGCCGCGGTCCTCGCTCCGCGAATAGACGACCTGGACCCGGTCGCGACCGCGCTGGCCGTGGAGCGTCGCCGTGTAGAAGTCGCCGATCAGCCCGGTCCCGAGCATCGAGATGCGATGGCTCTCCACGATGTCCTCCTTCAGGTGGCTGTGGCGGGGACGCGTGGTCGGCCGGCGACGAGGTCTCGACCCGCGACGAGGGCACGAAGCTTGGCGGTGGCGCCCAGCGGGCGGTCTGGCTGAACCCGCAATCGGGCACGAGGCTCAGCCGTTCAGCCGGTACGCCTGCGGCCAGGACGGCGTCGATCCGCTCGGCGACCTCCTCGGCTGACTCGAGGTGATAGTTCTTGACGTCGACCACGCCCGCGGCGACGTCTCGCCCAGCCGCGGCGATCTCGCCGAGGAGGTCGACCTCCGCCATCTCGCGGTTCGCGAACTCGAGCACGAGCTCATCGACCCGGAACGCCGAGCATCGCGTCGAGGACCGGCCGATACGTCCGCCGCGCGAGCGGCCGGCCGAGGTAGTTCCCGAAGCAGAGGTGCGCGCCGAGCCGCACCCGACCGACGATCGGCTCGACGGCGGCGTTGAACAGCGCCGCGAAGTCGGATGGCGCATCGGGGTGGATGGCCGGCGACGGGTCGTCGATCTGGATGTGGTCGGCGCCCTCGGCGACCAGGCGCTCCAGCTCGGAACGCAGGATCGGTACGAACGCTTCCGCGGCAGCGTCGCGCGTCTCGTAGACCTCGCCGTGGCCGGTCCGCAGTCGGCCGGACAGCGTGTACGGTCCGGGCAGCGTCACCTTCAGCGGCCTTCGCGCGCGCGTGCGCGCGAAGCGGAACTCCTCGACGACGCCGAGTCCGTCCGGCGCGGCGATCGGCTCGAGCACCTCGAACCGGTGCTGCTGGTCGTGCCCGCCGACGCCGAGCCGCCGGTCTGCGACGAGCGCGCGCACGTCCGCTGACGTGCTTGTAGAACTCCGCGGTGAAGAAGCCGGCACGGCGCATCTCCCCGTCGGTCACGAGGTCGATCCCGGCGTCCTCCTGGTCGCGCAGCGCGAGATCGACGGCGTCGTCGAGCATCTCCGCGAGGTCCGCGGGACCGAACTCGCCGCGTTCGGCGGCGTCGATCCCCGACACGAACCACGACGGCCGGGCGTGCGACCCGACCACGCTGGTGCGGAGGGCGTCGGTCATGGGGTGGTCCCTCGATCCGTGGGAGCGAACGCGAAGATCCGTGCGGGGTTGTCGACGAACAGGCGACGCCGGACGTCGGCCCCGAGACCGCGCTCCTCCATCTGCTCGAGTGAAGCCGTCCAGCAGCCACGTCAGCCCCGGGCGTCCACCGTACACCGCGTAATACCCCTGCCGCGCGGCGTCCATCCCGAGCACGACACGGTCGAGGAGGTCGTCCTCCATCATCCACTCGAGCAACGCCAGCGTGCCGTTGGGCGCGTCACCCCAGCGGAACGATCCGTCGTACTCGAGCGCGACGCCGGCCGCGGCGAGCTCCCGGTGGTACCCGCGGTCGACGACCTTGTCGACGTGGCTCAGCGCGACATGGCCGAGGTCGACCCCACCATCGGCGAGCCGGCGAACCTGGTCGATGCCAGCCGTTCCCTTGTCGCAGTGGGTCAGGATCGGCGCCCCGGTCCGTCGGTGGGCTGCCGCGGCGGCCTCGAAGACGCGCACGTCGCGCTCACTCAGCGCGCCCTCGGACCCGCCGATCTTGATCACGCCGGCCCGATGCGGCGTCCGCTCGACGATCGGTCCCGAGTAGTCGTACCTGTCGATCCCGTCGTCGATGTCGGCGATGAAGAGGTCGCGCGAGCTGGTCGGTGTCCAGCCGATGCGACCAATGGGCGGAGCCGTAGAACCGGTCGTGGTGGAGCCCGGTCGGCGCGACGATGTGGAGCCCCGTCCGGCGCGACAGCTCGGCAAGCTTCGGCGCGCTTCGGCCGCAGTCGCACGGCATCGCGTCGATGACGGCCCCGAGGCCGAGTTCGATCGCCGCGCCGACCTCGGTCGCCATCGCGTCGACGTCGGATAGCTCGAAGTCGGGCTCGAGCTGGACGGCCCGGCCGCCATCGATCACCAGATGCTCGTGCGCATAGGTGATGCCGAGCGCGGCGGGCGCGACGTCGCCGAGGACGGTCCGGACGAAGGCGGTCACGCCGTCGGCTCGGCCGCAGACCCCTCGGCTGGGGACGGGTCGGTCGCGGACGTCGAGACGATCGACCAGCCTCCATCGACCGCCAGCGATTGCCCGGTCACCGCGCGCGACTCGGGCGACAGGAAGAAGAGCGCGGCGCGTGCGATGTCGTCGGGATCCAGCAGCCCTCCGGCGAGGGGCTGCTTGCGAGCGATGTACTCGACGATGCCCGGGTCACCCGCGGCGCGCGCGGACATCGGCGTCTCGGTGAGCCCAGGGACGAGCAGGTTCACACGGATCGCCTCGGCGATGTAGGTCGTGGCCATCGTGGTCATGAGCGAGATGAGGCCACCCTTCGCGGCCGCATACGCGTGGGTCGCGAAGTACTCGGGGACGGGGTGGGTCGCGAGGACCGTGCCGAGGAACAGGATCGAGCCGCGGGAGCTGTCGTCACCGAGTGGCTGGTCGCGCATCACACGGATCACGCGCGACGCCACGAGGGCATGGCTGCGAAGGTTGAGCGCGAGGGTCCGATCCCACGCGTCGCCGGTCATCGCGTGGATCGGGCCATCGCCGAACGGCCGGCCACTCCCACCAGCCGCCGAGAAGAGCGCATCGATCCGCCCGAACCGCTCGACTGCCGCCGAAACGGCCCCATCGACCGCCGGCTCGTCACGCAGGTCGCCCGCCGCCCAGCCGGCGTCCGGGAGGCGCTCGGCCAGCGCGCGCGCGTGGCCTTCATCGCGCGATACGACGAAGACGGCTGCGCCCTCGGCTGCGGCACGCTCCGCGGTGGCCGCCGCGATCCCGGTCGATCCGGTGATGAGGACCACCCGGCCCTCGAGCCGGCCGGTCACGACGTCGCCGCGATGATCGCCTGCCGTCCGGCGCGGTCCGCCTTCACGAGCGCACCACCGACGCCGACCGCGACACAGCCTGCATCGAGATACGCCGCGATGTTCGTCGCGTCGACGCCGCCTGTGGCGATGAGCTCGATCTCGCGCAGCGGCCCACGCAGCTCGCGGATGTGGCTCGGTCCGAGGCTGGAGACAGGGAACACCTTCACGAACGTCGCTCCCGAATCCCATGCCAGGGCGATCTCGGTCGGGGAATACGCCCCTGGGATGACCGGGACGCCTCGGTCGATCGCGCTGCTCGACGATGGCGAGGTCGAGCGTCGGGGCGACGAGGAACTGGGCGCCCGCACCGAGGGCCGCCTCAAGCCGTCCCGGTGTCACGATCGTGCCGGCGCCGACGACGACGTCACTGCCGTCCGCCTCGAGTCGCTCCCGGACAGCGACGAGATCCTCGGCGGCGTTGGTACCGTCGAAGGTCACTTCCAGGACGCGGACACCGTCAGCCGCAAGCTCGGACACGAGCTCGAGCAGCCGTTCCTGCGGCTCGACCCGACGCAGGATCGCGATCAGGCGGTGGCGGCGGATGCGCTCCGCGACGGCCGATCGGCGGAGCGCGGCGACACGGTCATCGGCTGGTTCGGGCACGCGCGCATCGTAGCCGTCAGGCCGATCGGGTCAGGCCTCGTCCTCGTAGTCCCACGCTCGGACCGTGCCAGGCTCCACGCGGATGACCGCGCCCGGCGCGTACTCGGCGACCATCCGGTCCGCCGCCTCGGGACCCGAGTAGCGCAATGCCGTGCGTCGAAGGGCGCCATAGAAATCGTCCGGTTCGGTCGAGACCGTCGCCTCGCCGCGCAGCTCGAAGCCCTTGTACGGCCATTCCGAGTTGGCGACGACGACCGTCACGCGCGGATCGCGCTGTACGTGCCCGACCTTGCCGCCCTCGACCGTCGGGACCCAGATATCGATCCCGCCCTTGATACCACTCGAACCAGACCGGCGAGAGCATGATCGAGTCGTCGGCACGGCGCGTGGCGAGCACCGCGATGAGTGGCTGGTCGAGCAGGTCGGCGACGTCGTCGACCCCGAGTCCGGTCCGCATGCGGATCCCTCCATCGCTATGGGCGACCATCGTCGCCGAAGAGCGCTGCCGCGGGCGAGGACCGGTCGTCGCCCACGACCATGGGCCGGTCGCGCCCGGTACGACCGGGTGTTCGAAAGCGTTGACGCGGACTTCGTCGCGGGTCTATGATCCATGCATCCCGACCGGAGACCGCGCTCGCGGCAGCGATTCTGCGCGTACCCGGATCGGCCCCCAGCGAACGGCAGAGAGGCCTAGGCCTCGTGTGAGCCGTATCGCACCCCAATGCACCACGTATCAGGTGGAATCCCGAAACATGCCCGGTCCCAGCCCAGACCAGCGTTCCCGAAATCGTCGACCGCGACGCCGCGGTCAGTCCTCATTCCGCGCCCCCGTCACCGAGTGGGAAGAGCAGCAGGAAGTCGAGGCCGCGCGCGAGCGCAATGACCTAGCCGTCAACGATCTTCGCGAGATGAGCGTCAACGAGCTCCGCCAGGTCGGTCGCGAGCTCGAGCTCGATACCAGCACCGGCGAGCGCAAGGACGACCTCGTCGACCGGATCCTCCAGCGCCAGACCGAGAATGCCGGCCACGCGTATGCGAGCGGCATCCTCGACATCGTCGACGAAGGCTTCGGCTTCATGCGCCGTCATGGCCTGCTGCCGAGCCCCGAGGACGTGTACGTCAGCTCCAGTCAGGTCCGCCGCTTCGGTCTCCGCATCGGCGACCGCATCGCCGGCGCGGTCCGCGCGCCCCGTGAGGCCGAGAAGTACTGGGGGATGCTCCGCGTCGACAGCGTCAACGGCGTCGACACTGATACGGCGCGACGGCGACCCGTCTTCAACGACCTCACCCCGGTCCACCCCGACGAGCTGATCAACCTCGAGACGGACCCGAAGAACCTCAGCCAGCGTCTGATCAACCTCGTCAACCCGCTCGGCAAGGGTCAGCGTGCGCTCATCGTCAGCCCGCCGAAGGCCGGCAAGACGATGCTGCTCAAGCAGATCGCGAACGGCGTCAGCGCCAACTATCCCGACATCCTCCTGATGGTCGCGCTCATCGGCGAGCGGCCGGAGGAAGTCACCGACATGCGTCGCAGCGTCAAGGGCGAGGTCATCTCCTCGACCTTCGACGAGCCGACCGAGAACCACACCCACGTGGCCGAGATGGCGCTCGAGATCGCCAAGCGGCAGGTGGAGACCGGCCGCGACGTCGTCATCCTGCTCGACTCGATCACGCGCCTCGCGCGCGCCTACAACCTGGCGCTGCCGCCCTCCGGCCGCACGCTGTCGGGCGGTCTGGACCCGATCGCCCTCTACCCGCCCAAGCGGTTCTTCGGGGCCGCGCGGAACATCGAGGAGGGCGGCTCGCTCACGATCATCGGCACCTGCCTGGTCGACACCGGCTCGCGCATGGACGACGTGATCTACGAGGAGTTCAAGGGCACCGGCAACTCGGAGCTCATCCTCGACCGGAAGCTCGCCGAGAAGCGGATCTTCCCGTCGATCGACGTCCAGCGCTCCGGCACCCGGCGCGAGGAGCTGCTCCTCGAAGAGGGCACGCTCAAGATGGTCTGGACGATGCGCCGCATGCTGTCGGCGGTCGGGACCAACGAGGGCATCGAGATCCTTCTCAACCGGCTCTCGAAGACCCAGTCCAACGCCGAGTTCCTGGCGTCGCTGACCAAGAACCTCGAGGCCTAGGGCGCCCTTCGGCCTTGGTGCGGCCGCGCACCGGCGTGGCGTTCACGCCACGGAAATGTAGGTTTCGACTGGCTTTCGTTTGCCACGCTTGTTACACAAGTGGTACCTTCCGGGCGATGTCGTAGGTCCGGCACTGGTCGGACGCGGCCGCGAACGAGAACCCCCAGCCTCGATACCGCGACCCCGGACGGGCCCCCTACGCCCCCATCCACGCGCACCCACCCACGCGCCCGGGCTCGTCCTCACGTCAGGAGACCGTATTGCTCAATGCGTCGGTCGGCGTCCAGCGCGTCCTTGGCCGCGTGCGCCGTACCTCGATCGACTCGATGACCGCGATCCCACGCCCGAGCCGACCTCGGTCGAGCGCGGTCGCTGATCGAGTACACCGCGGTTACGTCCTGACGTCTCGGCACATCTATCCGCTTCCGCGACCACGTCGTCGCCGGCTGACGCTGCTGCCCGCCCTGGCGCTGCATCGCCCTCAGCTCGCGCTGCATCGCCCATCGCTCCGCCCCCGGCGCCTTTCGACGCGTGAGATCTCGTGGATCCTGTCACCGGTGCTGCGACGGTCCGTCGCGGGCCTCGGTCATGAGCGCGTCGTCGCGATCGCAGCGGCCGGGATCCTGCTCTCGGCATCGTTCCTGAGCGTCACGCCGGGCGGCCCGCGAGGCGATACCGGCGGTCCGACCGGTGACGGCCCCGGCCCACGGCTGGCGCATCGCCGGCACATCGAACGACGAGGACACCGGCTCGATCGTCGAGGACTACGTGAACGGCGGCACTGCCTCGGGCGACGGCACCGACGGTGCGGCGACCGGAGACTCGACATCCCTGACCGAGGGCTACCTCGGATCCGGCCTCGATGGCATGAACCGGTTCGAGGAGGCGGTCGCCCGTCGTCGGTGCCCCGGCCCACATCCAGGGTCCGTTCCTCGACGACGGCACGCTGCTCAAGCCGGTCGCGGTCGATACATCGGTCCCCGACGGCAGCGACCTGCTGCGGACATACAAGGTCAAGTCGGGCGACACCCTCGGCGACGATCGCCAACAAGTTCGACATCTCGATGATGACGCTCTGGTGGGCGAACAAGCTCAAGTCGAAGAACGAGCTCCACATCGGGCAGCAGCTGCGGATCCCGCCGGTCAGCGGCGTCGTCGTCGAGGTCACGCCCGAACGACACGCTCACGGGGCTGGCGACCAGGTACAAGGTCGACGAGAACGACATCCTCACCACGAACGGCCTCGACGACCGCAACCTCGTCGTCGGGCAGGTCCTGATGCTGCCGGGTGCGCGCGGCGTCGGAGATCACGCGTCGCCGAAGCCCAAGCGCACGCACCCGAAGAGCCTGGTCACGAGGCCGACAGGTCCATCGCTCGAACGGCGGTCGGCGGACGGTCCGCTCCGCCGCCGCGCGCATTACAACGGCGGCCGGATGCCGTGGCCGACGACGAGCCACCACATCAGCCAGTACTTCCACTACGGCCACTACGCGATCGACATCGACGGCTCCACCGGCGACCCGATCTTCGCGGCGGCGTCCGGGACGGTGATCTTCGCCGGCTGGAAGAACAACGGCGGCGGGTACCAGGTCTGGATCGCCCACGGCTCGAACCTGTACACGACGTACAACCACATGTCGCGCGTGTCGGTCGGGCGCGGTCAGACGGTCGGTCGCGGGCAGCGCGTCGGGCGGATGGGCGCGACGGGCTTCGCGACCGGCTCCCACCTCCACTTCGAGGTGTGGCGCGGCCCCGTCTGGGACGGCGGCACGCGCGTCAACCCGCTCGGGTACCTCTAGGGTCGGCCAGGACTGACCCCGGTCCGCCGGCGGCCCCGCGCCGGGTGCCCTCCGGACCCCGTGCGAGAATTGGCCCGATGTTCCTCGACCGCGTGAAGATCTGGGTCCGCGCCGGCGATGGAGGCGACGGGGCCGCGACCTTCCGCAAGGAGGCACACGTCCCACGCGGCGGACCCGACGGTGGTGATGGCGGTCGAGGCGGCTCGGTCGTACCTGCAACGTCGATCCCGGACAGACGACGCTCCGTGACTTCCAGTACAAGCACCACTTCAAGGCCACGCCCGGTGGGCGCGGAGAACGAGCGCGCCGTCACGGCAAGGCCGGCGACGACCTCATCCTCGACGTCCCGCCGGGTACCGCCGTCCTCGAGGATGGCTCCGGCGCGCTGCTCGCCGACCTCGTCGCGACCGGCCAGCAGGACGATGGTCGCGCGCGGTGGTCGCGGTGGACTGGGGAACACCCACTTCAAGACCGCGACGCACCAGGCCCCGCGCCATGCCCAGAAGGGCGAGCCAGGCGAGGAGCGCTGGCTCCGGCTGGAGCTGCGGCTGATCGCGGACATCGGTCTCGTCGGTCTACCGAACGCCGGCAAGTCGACGCTGCTCGCCGCGGTCACCGCGGCCCAGCCGAAGATCGCCGACTACCCGTTCACCACGCTCGAGCCGAACCTCGGCGTGATGGAGCTCGACGACGAGCGAGCGCCGGCCGACGATCGCCGACGTCCCGGGCCTGATCGAAGGAGCGTCGGGTGGGGCTGGCCTCGGCCACGCCTTCCTCCGCCACGTCGAGCGGACGCGAGTCCTCGTCCACGTCGTCGACGGCTGCGTCGCGCGACCCGGAGTGGGACCACGAGGTGATCCGCGAAGAGCTGCGCGCCCACGACCCAGCCCTCCTCGAGAAGCCGATGCTCGTCGCGTTCAACAAGTTGGATCTCCCGGCGGCCCGCGACGCGTGGCCCGCCTTCGCCAAGGCACGCCGCGCAGAAGGGGCGGGCGTCGTCGGCGATCGCCGCCGCGACCGGGGAGGGGCTCGACGCGTTCCGAGGCGACGTCGCCGAGCCTCCTGCCGGACGCCGAAGCGCTCGCAGTCGCCCCCGGAACCCGCCGGCGTCGTGGTCCACCGGATCGAGTCGATGCCGCGACGGGTTCGTCATCGAACGCGACGGCGAAGGCGCGTTCCGCGTCCGCGGCAAGCGCATCGAACGGATCGCGCGCAGACGAACTTCGACATCGAGGAATCGGCCGAGCGGTTCCAGCGCGACCTCGAGCGGATGGGCATCGACGCCGAGCTGCGGCGGGCCGGCGTCACGCCCGGTGACCTCGTCCGGATCGGGGGCTCCGAGCTCGAATGGGAGCCGAAGCCCTGGGAGGACGCGTGACGGACGACCGGCTGAAGGGCGCGACCGGCGTCTTCGGCGGGACGTTCGACCCGATCCACCTCGCCCACCTCGCCGTCGCCGAGGCGGCCCGCGACACGTTCGGGCTCCGGCGCGTGCTGTTCATCCCGGCGGCGCAGCCTCCGCACAAACCCGGTCGGGACATCTCGCCGGTGGAACACCGTCTCGCGATGGTCGAGGCCGCCGTCGAGGGCAACCCCGCGTTCGAGGTCAGCCGCCTGGAGGTCGAACGGTCCGGACCGTCGTACACGGTCGACACGTTGGCCGCGCTGTGCGATGCGGCTCCGGACGAGCGCCTCGCGCTGATCCTGTCAGCTGAGTCGTACGGCGAGTTCGGGACGTGGCGCGAGCCGCGACGCATCCTCGATCTGGCCGATCTCATCGTCGCACCGCGGGTCGGATACGCCGATGCCGACCCCGACCTGGTCCCGCGTCAGTTCCCTGGTGCGCGGGCCGCCCTCGCGTTCATGGACGGTCCGCAGATCCGCCTTTCGGCGTCGGAGATCCGGCAGCGGGCAGCCGAGGGACGTTCGGTCCGCTACCTCGTGCCGGATGCGGTCGCGGCCTATATCGGCGACCATGGCCTGTACCAGCACCACCGGAGGGACCATCGATCGTGACCGACCCCGCGCTGCCGGACGCCGTCGCCCCCAAGGCTGACGGGCTCCCGAGGCGAACCCGAAAGGCGCCCGCCAAGGGCGCCGAGCGAGAGCCGCTCGACCTCGCCCGTCGGATCGTCGAGCTGGCCGAGGACAAGAAGGCCGCCGACATGGTCGTCCTCGAGCTGGCGCCCCTGACGACCCTGGCGGACTATTTCGTGATCGCCTCAGGTGGCTCGGAGCGCCAGCTCGACGCGATCGCGGACGGCATCATCGAGGCGCTTCGGGACGAGAAGGTCCGCCCCATCGGGCGTGAGGGCACGGCCGCATCGCATTGGGTACTGCTCGACTACGGCTCGGTCATCGTGCACATCTTCACGCCGCCCGAGCGCGACTATTACGGTCTCGAGAAGCACTGGTCCGAGGCCAAGACCATCCTCCGGGTCCAGTAGCGCGGGCGCCCGTCGCCCACTCACCGGTACCAACGGGTCGGGTACTGACGGGTCATGGGGGCGTGCGCGGTCGTGATGCCAGCATCCGGCCATGTCCTCCCGCGATCGATGCCCCGCCTGCGGTCACCGGCTCATCACGACCCGGTTCGACACGACGTTCCGGCTGCCTGACCGGAGCGAGCGGCTGTGCTTCGGCATCCCGGGCGGGCTGTGCGAGGACTGCTCGCAGCTTTACATCGATCCTGACCTCATCGAGTTGCTCGATCTCGCCGAAGGCCGATGCGTCTTCGCTATCGAAAGCGATCTCGTGGTCCAGGAGCAGGCCTGGTCGTCCGCCGACTGACGGCCTGAGCGTCGGTCGGTCCCGGGGTCAGACGGGACCGTTCCGGCCACCACTCAACCGGGCGAGCCTTGGCCGGGCGTGACCCGATCGCGGATCCAGAGCAGGAACGCCAGTCGACGCTGGGCGCCGTCCGACGCGTAGCCGGCGACGTTCTTCACCATCGCGTCGAGGGTCACGAGGGATCCCAGGGCAGCCGCAAGCTCGGTGGTCGTCCACTTCCGCGCCTGGCTCGCCAGCGTCTTGGCCCGGAACTCGCTGCTGATCCCCATCGCCCGCGCGGCCTCAGGCAAGTTGAGGCCGCCGCTCAGGCGGTCGCCGATCTCGAGGAGCTCGACGATCCGCCGATGCAGGACCGCGAGGATGACCGGCTCGGGCGTCGAGTCGAGGAGTCGATCGAGGGTCGCGGTCGCGACGTCGACTCGACGCTCCCCGACGGCGTCGCTGAGGGCCCACACGGAGGCAGGCGTCGTCTCGGCCACGAGCGCTCGCACGTCCTCGGGAGTCACCGGCCCTTCGTCGACGGCGTGGCGGAGCTCGAGCTTGTCGAGCTCGCCTGACGCGATGCGGCTCAGGTAGCGGCGGTCGACGTCGCCCTCGGTCACCCTCGCTCCGAGCCGGTCTGCGAGCTCGCGTGCCGCGCCACCGGCAAGGACGAGCCCACGATCGCGGGCTTCATCGGTGATCCACGCGGCAAGGGCGGTCGGGCGCGGAGCCATCGCGGAGGCGATCGTCCCGCCGCCCGCCTTGATCGGGTCGGCAAGGCGTCGGATGCCGGGGCCCTTGGCATTCGACCGCGCCGCTTCCACGACCGCGAGCGCGTGCCCCGGCGCCATGAGCCCGATCGTCTCGACCACGCGATCGCGCGTGTCATTCCGCTTGGCCAGCGCCCCCGGGTTCGCTACGACGGCCAGCGTCCCACCGCCGAACATCGCGGGCGTGGCCAGGCGCTCGTACAGCTGCGCCGCGTCCGCGGAGGCCGATGTCGGGTCGGCCCGCAGGTCCCACCGCTCGAGCGATGCACCCATCTCCTCGCCGAGTTTGGCGGCGAATCGCGCGACGAGGCGTTCCGCGAGGAGCTCGTCGTCGCCCCAGATGTAGAGCAGCGGCGCAATCACGTGACCGGCTGCTCACGCCGCGGATCGCCTGCGCTCGTCAGTCGCGGCGACCGCCGGGCAGTCGCTGGGGAAGGTCGGGGCGTCATCGGGCCGATGGTAGCCGAGCGCCGAGGGCCGTCCGGGCTCCGTCTGGACGGACGCCGCGCGAACGGGCTGCACGAAGGGCTGGATCGGGACGTCGCACAGGAACGAACGACGGACCGCGACCGACACCGTCTTCACCGGGACGGCCTGGCCCCGTCGTGGCGACGTCCGGACCGACATCCCGGCGCCATCGAACGTGACGCCGACCGTGCCGTCCCGATCCGTGCGATACACGCGTGCGCCGGCCGCGGCGAGTCGGTCGAGCGTCGACCTAGCGGGGTGCCCGTACGGGTTGCCCGTTCCTGCCGACGCGACGGCGACGCGCGGACGGACCGTCGAGACGAAGGCCTGCGTCGTCGCGGTCCGGCTGCCGTGATGCGCGACCTTGAGGAAATCGACCGTCGGTAGCCCTTCGGCGAGCAGGCTGGGATCGATCTCCTGTTCGACGTCCCCGGCCAGCAGGAAACGGTGGGTGCCGACGGTTCCGAGCAACACGACGGAGACGTTGTTGATCCCCGTGCCGGTGTCCGGCGGCTCGGGCGGCACCTGGCCACGGATCGGCCACAGGACGCGAAGGCCGATCTCGTCGACCGTCAGGTGGTCGCCGGCGGCGATCGACAGACGCGGGTGATGACCCGCCCCGCCGACCCGTTGCAGCCAGGCGGCATACCCAGGGCCAGGACCACGCATCCCCGGCTCGAAGACGCGGGCGACGGCGTATCGATCGAGCAACAGGGCAAGACCCGCGACGTGATCCTCGTGCGGATGGCTCAGGATCAAGGCGTCGATCCGCCGATCCCACGGTGGGATGCGCTTGTCCAGCTCGACGAGCAGCCGGTCGGGATCCGGGCCTCCGTCGACCAGCAGCCGCCCTCCGCGAGAACCCTCGACGAGGATGGCATCGCCTTGGCCGACGTCCAGCACGCTTACCCGCGCGACACCGCCCGAGCGGCTCACGACGACGGCCCCGGTGATCGTCATCGTGATGACCAGGGCAGTGGTCGCGAGGCGGAACGACCTCTCCGACGGCCTCGATGGGACGTCGCGCCTGTCAACGGTAGGAGCGGACGTCGGCGCACTCAGGATGGGCCGACGGCGGCGCAACGCCCCGACGACCACGCCGGATAGGACGATCGAGAGGATCCCGACGATCGGCCCGATCGGCGGCTCGAGCGTCACGCTCGCCAATGGCATGCCGGCCGCGACATCGACGATCCCGATCATCAGCCGGAGCGCTACCCAGCCGGGCGCCGCCATGATCGTCCCGACGGCGCTCGGCGCCCCGGCGGCGACGATCGCGCCGCCGAGCAACGCGACGATCCCGGCGGCCATCGCCGGCGCCACGAGCGGGACCACGAAGAGGTTCACGACCGGAGCGATCAGCGCGAGCCGGCCGAACGAGGCGAGGACGACCGGCAACGTCGCGGCCTGTGCGGCCAGGGACACGCCGAGGCTTTCCGTCAGCCAGCGTGGGAGGTGGCCGCCAGTCCATCGGTCCAGCCGTTCGCTGAGGGGCGTCGCCCACGCGATCAGCCCGGCCGTCGCCAGGCTTGAGAGCTGGAAGCCCGCATCGCCGATGAGCCGCGGATCGGCGACGAGGAGCAGCGCCACGGCCCAGCCGAGCGCGGCCGCCGCTCGCCCTGCCCGGCCGGATTCGCGCGCGAGGAGCACCAGCGCCGCCATGGCCCCGGCCCGCAGCACCGAGGCCGACGCACCGGCGAAGAGGATGTAGGCGAGGATCGCGACAGCGGTGACCACGGCTCGTCGCCGACGCCCGAGCCGGCCCGCGACGGTGGCGATCGCCGCGGCGACGATCGCGATGTTCCAGCCCGAGATCGCGACGACGTGGCTGACGCCGGCCGTCGTGAAGGATGCCGCTACCGCCCGGTCGACCCGGTCGCGCAGGCCGATGAGGATCCCTGCCGCCAGGCCGGCCTCCGGCTCCGGAAGGACGCGCGTCAGCAGGTCGCCCGCGCCGCGGCGGATCGATTCGAGTGCCGTCGCGGGGTCGACTGGACGATCGAGGAGCACGAGCCTCCGCGCGTCGAGGGTTCCCCACGCTCCGGTCCGGGCGAGGTAGTCGCCGTACGGACCGTCGGGTCGACGCCGGACACCGCCGTCGACCTCCACGCGATCACCCGGTTCGATCGCCGGGTAGCGCGGCAGCGTGGCGGCCAGCCGGAACCCGGTCGCGCCGTCTTCGACCGTGCGGAGCGTCGCCACCTGCTTGCCGTCCCGCGGCGATCCGATCGACTCGACGATCATCGTCCACGGCCCGTCGGTCGGTGTCCCGGCCAGCGCCGGTGTGACGGGTAGCGTCATGCCCCGCAGCGCGATCAGGGCTGCCCCGAGCGCCAACCCGGCGAGAGGCGTTTGTCGTCGGCTGACCAGTGCCCCGATGAGAAGCGCAACACCGACACCGGCGACGACGACCGCGAGCAGGCGTCGATCCGCGGCGACGACGGCAAACGACGCGATCACCGCGCCACTCGCGATCCAGCCGCCACGAGGCACGCTAGCCGACCGTGACGAGCGGGCGCAGCTTCTCGAACGTCTTTTGCCCAAGGACGCCCCGTGACCGCAGCTCATCGACCGCTCCGAACGGGGCTTCCTCCCGCGCGGAGATGATCTTCTGCGCCGTCGCCGGGCCGACGCCCGGCAGCGCCTCGAGCTCGGCCTGCGTCGCCGTATTGATATCGACCGGGCCGGTCCCGCCGCTTGCTGGGGCCCCAGAGGCGGAAGGCGGTTTCGTCGCCGGGTCATCCCGGGCGGGGACCCGGATGTGCTCGCCGTCCTTGACCGGGGCAGCGAGGTTGAGCTCCTGTTCGGCACGCGCCACATCGACGCGCGGTCCGTAGCCGCCCGCTCGCTCGAGCAGGTCCGCGACGCGTGCGCCGGTCGGCAATCGATAGACACCGGGCGCCTGGACGGCGCCGACGATCTCGACGACGACCTCGCCGCCGACGGGCGCGCTCCCCGAAGACCCACCCGCCTGACGCTGATCGGCGGAGGCCTCGACGCCCGGCAGCGGCGATCCGCCGTCGATGCGGACCTCGCCGCCACTGCCGCTGACGGCCACGGCGATGGCAAGGCCGGCGCACGCGACCGCACCGACGGTACCCGCCACGACCTTCATGGCGACGGCGGACGATGGCCTCCCAGGCGGCGGCGTCGTTGACCGACCTGCCGGCGCGTCGCTCGGCGGCGTCTCGAGGACGCGCCACGGCGGGGTCGAGCTCGGCTCCAACGTTCGCGCTCCGCGGCGGGCGGTGGGCGGGTCTCGACATCACGACGCCCGCCGGCGTCGGGGGCACTTCCGACGTCAGGCGGGGCGTCTCGTTCCGGACCCTAGCAGGGCCCGCTTATCTGGCGATTAGCTGCGAGTTCGCATCGGCGGCGGCGGGCCCGGTATGGTGAGTCGCGTACTGCTGTGTTGCCGATCATCCGTGATCGCTCAAGCCTGACCGCCAACTCTGGAGCGTCGAGAAGTGCTTGCGGCGCACGACCGCTCCGGCGGAGACTATCGGCGTGATCCCCGAGACCCATTACGCGAAGACGGTGGACGGCGTCCACATCGCGTACCAGGTATTGGGGTCCGGTCCTATGGACCTGGTGTTCATGCCGGGATTCGTGACGAATCTCGAGGCAGTCTGGCAGTGGCCGGTCGCCGCCGCCTATCTCCGGCGGCTTGCCACGTTCTCGCGCGTCCTCATCTTTGATCGTCGCGGAACCGGACTGTCAGACCATCTCGTGCAGGGCGAGTACCAATTGACGGTAGAGGCTCGGGTAGACGATCTCCGCGCTGTGATGGACGACGCCAGCTCTCGAAGCAGCGTGCTCTTCGGCGCGCAGGACGGCACCGCCGTGTGCGCACTGTTCGGCGCGACCTACCCCGACCGTGTGATCGGGCTTGTCGCATACGCGTCGTCCGCTCGCGGGCTCTGGGCAGCCGACTATCCGTGGGCCTGGTCCGAGGAAGACTGGGCCGAGTACCTGGAGCGGGTAGACCGAGGATGGGGGACCTACGCGTTCGCGGAGGAAGAGGCTCGGATCGCCTGGCCCGATTTCGGCGCGGACCCGGAATGGGTCAACCGGTATGCGCGGTGGATGAGGATGGCCGCAGGCCCGGGAGACGCCGCGGCCATCGAACGTACGTACCGTGACCTCGACATCCGCGACATCCTGCCGCGAATTCAGGCGCCGACTCTACTGATCCACCGGACCGGGGATGAGATTGAGCCCGTGGAACAGTCGCGGTATATGGCAGAGCGAATTCCCGGCGCGCGGCTGGTCGAGCTCCCCGGCCGGACTCATGCCTGGGCGGAGCCGAACCAGGACGAGGTGCTCGAGGTGGTCGCGCAGTTCCTGACGGAGCTGCGACGGGAGGAGGCGGAGTTCGATCGCGTTCTGGCCACCGTCCTATTCACCGATATCGTCGGGTCGACGGAGCACGCAGCCAAGGTTGGAAACGCAAGGTGGAAGGAGCTCGTCGAGCACCACCACGAGCGGATCCGAGGCCAGTTAGCCCGCTACCGCGGTGTGGAGATCGACACCGCCGGGGACGGCTTCTTCGCCTCGTTTGACGGCCCGGCGCGCGCGATCCGGTGCGCACTCTCGGCTACCCGCGCGGTCAGCAATCTCGGAATCGAAATCCGTGCGGGCATTCACACCGGGGAGTGCGAGGTCATCGACAACAAGGTCGGCGGGATCGCTGTGAACATCGGCGCTCGCGTTGCATCGCTCGCTGGCCCTGGAGAGGTTGTGGTCTCTCAGACCGTAAAGGATCTCGTTGCAGGGTCGGGTCTGCAGTTCGAAGACAGGGGCGAACACGAGCTGAAGGGCGTTCCCGACCGTTGGCGTCTGTTCAGGGTCGTCGAGACATGATTCCCAGCTAAGCTCAATCCGCGAGAACGGGCGAAGCCTGGCTGGCGGAGACGAGGCAGCTGGGTACGACGCCCGCCGGCGTCGGGGGCACTTCCGGCGTCGACGGGCGTCTATCCGGACACTAGCAAGGCTGGCTTATCTGCCAGTTAGCTGCGACGTCGCCGCGTCGCTGGAGGCTCAGGGGACGGTCGTCGACCCGGCCTCTCCTACGGGCCGAACTGCGTGGACGCGATGACCCCCTCGAGCTCCGCCACGTCGCTCGCCGTAGCCTTGTAGTCGATACCGATGAAGACCACGAGCTCGCCGTCCTTCTCGAGGACGTACACGATGCCGCGTGCTCCCGGGGACAACGCGGTCATACCCGTCGGGTTCGACCAGAGATTGAGCCCGGCGTCGGCGCCGCCCGAGCACGAGGCCACGTCCTTCACGAGATCGACCCGGGTGGCAGGGAGACCGCCGAGCGTGACCTCGCTGACCGTGGCGTCCGATCCCGACTTGGGCGTCGAGCGCATCCACCAGACTTCGGATCGTCCCGTCGACCGGCGTGAGTTTCGACCCCTTGCAGGCGTCCGAGAACACCTGACTGACCGGCCCGGTCGGACCCCACCACAGGCCGGCCCCATCGGCACCTATCTTGCGGACGAATGGTGGCTTGCCGATCCAACCCGCGGGCACCGCGATCGATGTCACCAGACCGTCGTACAGGGCATAGCGACCGGGCGCGAGCGGGCCCTTGGTGAGCTGCGCAAAGGCCGGTGTGGCTGTCGGGGTTGGCGTGGGACTGGGTTGCCCACCCGACGTCCCGGAGCGTGGCAGGAACTGGATGCCGGCGAGCGCGATCACGACGACGGCCGCAGCGGCGATCGCCAGCTTGGCGAAGGAGTTCCTGTCGGCAAGCCTCCGCGCGGGCCATGAGCGCCCGCGCTGTGATGTGGCGTCGACCTCGTCGAGGGCGCGCAGCAGCACACGCTCGGCGTCCTCGTGGGCGTCCTCGTGAAGCCAGGACAAGACGATGCCCGTGCGCGGATCGCGTTCGGTCGTCATCGGGTCGCCTCCGCTGCCGCCGGGCGCTCGTCGGCATCGAGTGCCGCCCGCATCGCGCGCATCGCGTGGTGGAGTCGAGAGTGGACCGTGCCGACCGGGATCTCCAGGATCTGGGCCACCCGGTCGACGGGGATATCGGCGTAGTGGTGCAGGACCAGAACGGTCCGATGGTCGACCGACAGGCGTCGCATCGCCCGTTCCAGCTGGTCGTGGTAGACGATCGCATCAAGCCCGCTGGACTCCGACGGCTCGTCAGCCGGCAGGATCCGGAGGTTCTGGCGACCACTGGCGGCTCCGTCGCCCTTCGGCGTAGCAGGCGCGCACCAGGAGCCGGTACGACCAGGCGTCGAAGCGCGCCGGGTCGCGGAGCTGTGGCAGATCCCGCCAGATCGCGACTAGCGTTTGCTGCGTCGCATCCTCGGCGAGATCGACGTCCCGAAGGATCCTGCGGGAGATGGCGAGGAAGCGCGTCGCGATCTCGGCGGCGAGCAACCCGAAAGCTGCGCGATCGCCTCGCTGGGCCCGTTTCACGACGTCGGTCTCCACGCTCCACGCCAGTCTGTGGCGCCGCAAGAGCGATGCGGCGCTCACACGGTATGTGCTTCAAGGACTGTCGTGACCTTCAATCCTCGAGGAGCGCCCTCAACGGATCAGAGCTGCTCCCATCCGACCCATCTCGAACCGTCCCACCAGCGGTGCCAGACGCGGCCGTCGCGGCCCGGTGCGAAGACATCGATGCGGTCCGCGCTCCACGACGACGCAGCCGGGTTGCCGGTCAGCTCGCCGCCCAGCGACTCCCAGTCGTGCCAGGAGGCGCCGTCCCAGTAGCGGTTCCACAGCTGACCATCGTCGAAGATCGCGAAGACCTGGAGCTCGTCGACCGCCCAGGCGGTCGCCGCGGGCACCGACGCCAGCCGTCCGCCGAGCGATGTCGGCGCGGACCACGATCGCCCGTCGAACGACTGATGGACGAGCGACCGGTCGTCGGCCACGGTGAAGAGGTCGATGCGGTCGGCGCCCCACGAGACTGCGGCGGTCGCTCGACCGACGTCGGGATCAGACATCGGGCGCAGCGTACGCGGTCGGCGTCGGGAATCGAAGAGCGCCTGCCGGGAGGGGCAGGCGCTCTCCTGCGCTGGGATGTGCGTTGGCGCGTGTCAGTCGGCGACAGCCAGCGTGCGACCGAGGTCGTCGGCGACGCATTCGTCGAGGCGACGCGTCATGGCTGCGGCGCCCAGACTGACGGCTGCGGTGGCTCGGGCAAGCCCCCGTCGAAGGACGGAGGGCTGTTCCATCTGGCCCTCGCGAGCCAGCCGCGCCAGCCGCCGCTCCCGAGCCTCGCGCGCACGATCGTCGGCGAGGTCAAGGGCTAGCATGGCGTAGTAGGAATTCACAGTGCCTCCAGGTGATCTAACGGGACGGTGTGCTTACCGGACGTGGGTGTCGGGCAGCTGATCCCGGGAGTCCGCACCGAAGCGGACGGAGCCAAGGTCCAGGGCAGCGAAGCCGATGACCAGGACGACGAGCATGATGATGAGCTCCATGATCGGTCCTTTCCAGTTACTCGTAACCCGTTTTGAGTGACTTATCGGTTACGTCTCGTACTTTAGCCCCTTGCGCGTAACCTGTCAACAGCTATACAGTGGTTAACGAAATGGAATCAGTACCCCACATCGCGATCTCGGACCCGACCCCTCGTGGGCATCACGCGCATGACGTGGACCTCGAGGACACCTTCGATTTCGTGAACACCTACGACCTCGAGAATGGTTTCCCGCTGGAGCGGTTACCCACCCTTCCTGATGCCCTGTCCTGGTTCGTCCAGCGCGGTGTCATCCACGCGGAGGGCGCAGAGCGGCTCGGTCAGCAGACCGACCAGGACCCCGGCGCAGCCGCCAGAGACCTGGCCCGGATCCACGCGGTCCGCGGCGCGCTTCGAGAGGTCTCGGATGCGATCGTCGACCATCGGCCCCCGCAGTCGGGCGCTCTCGACACGGTCAACCGCGCCCTTCACGCGCGCCAGGTCATCGAGCTCGTGCCGTCGTCCGACGGTTGCGTCGCGGTCGACCATCGACACGTCGGCGACCCGATCGACGACGCGCTGGCCCGCCTCTGCGACCCGCTCGTGACCGAGCTGACCAGCGGCACGCCCGAGCGCATCCGTATCTGCGACAACGATCGGTGCCGATGGGTCTTCTATGACACCTCGCGGACGGGTCGGCGTCGCTGGTGTGACATGGCGACGTGTGGCAATCGCGCCAAGGCTGCGCGCCACCGTGCGAAGTCGAAGGCCGGTTCGTCGAGCGAGAAGGTCTCGACGCCGGCCCTCAACGCGTGAGCGTCAGCACCGCGTAACGACAGAGCGGCCAGAGCCCCGGCCAGCGCTTCAACAACAGGCGGTCGTACTCCTCGAGGACCCGCACACGGCTGTGGAAGCCCAGGCCGCGCTCGATCATGCTCAACAGTTGGACGCCCTGGATCTCTGCCGTCGAGAACGGCGCCATCCACGCCTCGACGTCGCTGTGCCGCAGGGGGATGTCCGCGCCACGTTCGTGCTTCCCGGGATAGGGCACATGGTCCCGGGCGAACCGGACGAGCGGGTTCGTCCCGAGCGGCTCGGAAAACGCGGCCCGACCGCCCGGCCGAAGGATCCGCGCGAGTTCACGCGAGCCTGACTCGGGATCGAGGTGGTGCAGCACCGCCTTGCCGAACGCGAGGTCGAAGCTCGCGTCCTTGAACGGCAAGCGCTCGCCGGCCGCCACGGCGAACGTGATCCGATCCTCGACGCCGCTCAAATGTGCACGTTTGCGGGTCATCTCGACGCTGTGGGCAGAGATGTCGAACGCCGTGACCCGCGCGCCGCTCCGCGCGAGGAGCACGGTGAGCTGCCCGAGCCCGCAGCCGTACTCGATGACCTGCCGGTCCTGCAGGTCACCCAGGAACTCGGCGACCCCCGGGAGGAGCTTCTGCCGGCGGGCGAACGTCCCGAAGTCCTCGCCCGGCGGAGCGCCCTTGATCCGGTCGTCGGTGGCGGCCGCATGCGCGTCCCATTTGGCGCGCTCGATCGCGTATCGATCGACGTGCTGGCGCCGATCCGCGTGCTCGGCGGCGTCCTCCCCGGCGTCTCGTGCCATCGTCCGTTCGCGGACGGCCGTCATGGGCGTCCCTCCCATTGACTCCGGCCGACGATCGCGACTGGGGGCTCGACGGGCCGACCGAAACTCGACCTCCGATGGGGGCAGACGGTACGCCTCGTGCGCGCGGATGTCACGACGCGTGGGCGTCCGTACCGGTGTGCGGCACCGGAGACCCTCGCGTTCGTCGGTCGTCAGTCTCGAACGACGATGTTGACGAGCTTCCCGCCGCCGGCTACGACGATCCGCTCCGGCGTTCGTCCTGCGAGGATCGCCTCGATCTTCGGATCGGCCAGCGCTTCCGCCTTGATCTGCTCTTCGGGCGCATCGGCGGCCACGACGATCCGCGCTCGCAGCTTCCCGTTGACCTGCACGGGGACCTCTCGGACCGAGACCTTGATGGCCGACTCGTCGACCTCCGGCCACGTCTCGGTGTGGATCGACGTCCATTCGCGGCCCGCGGCTGCGGCCTGCCGGCTCCAGATCTCCTCGGTGATATGCGGCGCTGCGGGCGCCAGCATCAGCAGCAGCAGCCGGACCGCTTCGTTCCACTCACGATCCCCGGCGACCTCGGTCCCGCGATAGCGATACAGCGTGTTCGAGAGCTCCATCAGCTTCGCGACCATCGTGTTGAAGCGGAAGCCCTCGTAGTCCTCGGTGACGTCGCGCAGGGTCCGGTGGGCAGCCGCGCGGATCGAGGCCGCCGCATCCGCCGCGCTCTCGCCGGTCGGGAGTCTGCCCGGATCGGGGTCGCCGGTCTCACGGCCGTTCGGATCCAGCGTCACCGTCCAGACGCGGTTCAGGAATCGGTACACGCCGCCGATCCCGCTCGGGCTCCACGGGCCGCCCTGGTCCCACGGACCCATGAACATCAGGAACAGGCGGATCGTGTCGGCGCCGTACTGGCGGACCAGGTCGTCCGGGTCCTCGACGTTGCCACGCGACTTCGACATGCGCTCGCCATCGGCGCCCAGGATCTGGCCCTGGTTGAACAGCCGCTTGAACGGCTCGTCGTCGGAGATCAGTCCGATGTCGCGCATCGCCTTCGTCCAGAAGCGGCTGTACAGCAGATGCATCACGGCGTGCTCGGCACCGCCGGTGTACTGATCGACGGGCGTCCAGGCCTCGGTCAGCGCGCGGTCGACCGGGCCGTCCTCCTTGCCGGGCGACAGATATCGATACCAGTACCAGGACGAGTCGACGAACGTGTCCATCGTGTCCGTCTCGCGCCGCGCCAGCTCCCCGCAGACCGGGCAGGTGACGTACAGGAAGGCCTCGTCGTGGTTCAGCGGGTTGTCGCCTCGACCGCGATAGTCGACGTTCTCCGGCAGGCGGACCGGCAGGTCCTCGAACGGGACAGGGACGATGCCATCGCGCTCGCAGTAGATGATCGGGATCGGCGTGCCCCAGTAGCGCTGCCGGCTGATCAGCCAGTCGCGCAGCCGATAGGTGACCTTTGGCTCGGCCTTGCCGTCCGAGGCCAGCCAGTCCACGATCGCGCGCCCGCCCTCGTCCGCGGACATCCCGTCGAACCGGCCGGAGTTGACCAGCCGCTCGTCGGCGCTGTGAGCGATGTATGCATCGCTCATCGCTTCGTCCGCGGCAGTCCCGGGCGCGGCGACCACGCGTCTGATCGGCAGGCCGAACTGCCTCGCGAACGCGAAGTCCCGCTCGTCATGCGCCGGCACGGCCATGATCGCGCCCGTGCCGTAGCCAGCCAGGACGTAGTCGGCGATGAAGATCGGGATGCGCTCGCCGTTGACCGGGTTGATCGCGTCGGCCCCGATCTCGACACCGGTCTTCTCACGGTCGGTCGACAGGCGGTCGATCTCGGTCCGTCGTCGGGCCTGCGCCACGTATGCGCCGACCTCGCCTCGGCGGTCTGACGCCGTCAGCGTGTCGACCAGCGGGTGCTCCGGCGCCAGGACCATGAACGTGGCCCCGAACAGCGTATCCGGCCGTGTCGTGAAGACGCGGATGGTGTCGCCGCCCGGGTAGCCGTCGGAGGGAGCGGTCGCGAAGTCGATCTCGGCGCCCTCGGAGCGGCCGATCCAGTTCGTCTGCTGGATCTTGATGGGCTCCGGCCAATCGATGCCGTCGAACGACAGCAGCTCATCGGCATACGCGGTCGTCTTGAGGTACCACTGGTCCAGGTCGCGCTTCTCGACCAGCTCGCCGCAGCGCCAGCAGCGCCGCTCCGGGCCCTCGACCTGCTCGCGCGCCAGCGTGCCGTCGTTGGGGCACCAGTCGACCGCCGAGCGCTGCCGATACGCCAGGCCCGCTTCGAGGAAGCGCAGGAACAGCCACTGGTTCCAGCGGTAGTAGGAGGGGGCGGCGGTGACGACCTCGTGCTTCCAGGAGAACGTGGCGCCCATCGTCCGGAACTGCCGGCGCATGTTCTCGATGTTCTTCATCGTCCAGGTGAACGGGTGGCCGCCGCTCTTGATCGCCGCGTTCTCGGCGGGCAGCCCGAACGCATCGAATCCGATCGGGAAGAACACGTTGTAGCCGTGCATCCGCCGGAAGCGGGCCAGCGCGTCGCTCGGCGTGACGATGTACCAGTGGCCGATGTGCAGGTCGCCGGACGGATACGGATACATCGTCAGCAGGTAGTACTTCGGCTTGGACGTATCCTGCAGGTCGGTCTCGTACAGGCCGAGCTCCGCCCACCGCGCCTGCCAGCGCGGCTCGATGGCGGATGGGTCGTAGCGCTCGACCCTGCTTCGGCTTTCGGCGGTCTCGGTCACGACTGCGGCCTCTGGTGGGTGCGTGTCATCGCGCACCCCTGCTCCCGACCGCCGGAGACGGTTCACCCCCCGCCGTCGGCGAGGGGTGAGGATCGGCGGTGTCTCGATCTGGTGGAGCTACGGGGACTCGAACCCCGGACCCCCTGCATGCCATGCAGGTGCTCTTCCAGCTGAGCTATAGCCCCACGGGCCTCGGAGTGTACCAAACGGCGTGTGACGGTCCGGTGTCACGCCACGACCCATGTCCGAACGCGTCCCGCGGGCCCGTGCCCGGTGCGAGATGGCATCATCCGACCGTGACGTCCGAGGCCACCGCGATCGCCGAGCTACCCGGTGGCCCGCTCCCGTACACCCTGCGGCGGTCGTCCCGTGCCCGTGTGTTGCGTGTCGTCATCCACCCGGAGCGAGGCGTCGTCGTCACGGTCCCGGCCCGGACCGTCAGGCCCGAGCACGAGCGTCGTGCGGCCGCGTTCCTCGCGGAACGTGAGCCCTGGCTCCGCAAGCACCTCGGCCGTCAGGCGGAGGTGGCTCAGCGCATCGCCGCACGCGGCGGTGCGCGAGACGGCGGCAGTATCCCGTTCCGTGGCCGGCTCCATCGGATCCGTGTGGTCCCGGCCGTGTCGGGGATCCGCCGCTCTGGTGTCGTGGCCTTCGACGATGAGCTGGTGATCCATCGCGTCGCCGCCGATCGACGCACCGACGGCACTGTCCTCGAGGCCTGGCTCAAGGATGAGGCGCGGCGTGCGATCGACATCTCCATCGCCGAGCACGCAGCCGAGCTGGCCGTCACCGCTAAGGGAGTGACCCTCCGCGATCCCCGAACCCGATGGGGGAGCGCGGCCCGGACCGGTCGCCTGTCGTTCTCCTGGCGGCTGGTCCTTGCGCCGCCCGAAGCGCTCGAGACGGTCGTGATCCACGAGCTGGCGCATCTCCGCGTGTTCGGTCATGGCCCGCGGTTCTGGGCGCTGGTCGCGTCGCGCCGCTCGGATCATCGTGTCTGGCGGCGCTGGCTCCACGACCATTCGGCCGAGCTGCATCAAGCGCTCACGATCGCCTAGTTCGGCAGCCCGAGCGCTCCGTCGTTCAGCAGCCCGACCGTCGAGCCGGTCCAGCGCAGCGGATCCACATCGAGCTCGTCGTGTGCCCCGTGGGCGATCGCCTGCCACAGATCGATGGCCAGGCCGTCCTCGACGTCATCGGGCAGCGCAAGCAGCGTATTCCGCACCGGGGCGAGCAGGACCCGCGGCGTCGGGCCGAGGATCGGCCGGAGCAACTCCGGCACCAGGATCAGCGAGGATCCCCAACCCTGGCCCTGGATGGCCGTGACCTTGATGCCGTCGACCGGGACGGTCTCGACGATCGGACCCTCGCGACAGACGAGGTCTGTCAGGTTCGTCAGCGCGGTGCCGAGCAGGGTGGCGTGGTCGACACCCCAGCCGTCGAGCAGCGTCTGACTCACATGTGAGAACGCGGGCCCGAGGTCGATGCCGAAGCCCGTCCAGATGCCGGGCGGGACACGGATGTGGATCGGTGCCATCTCGGCCGGATACGGGTGATGGACCCGCTTGAGGACGGGTACGACCCGCGGTGCGATCTCGGACCACGGACCGGTCGGGTCGAAGCCTTCGAATGCCGCGAGGATCCGTTCCGCCAGCCCCGGCTCGAACGTCCCGCCCAGTGGGCGGAGCCGGAGACCGTCAGGTCGCCGATGGGATCTCGCCTTCCGCCGGCCCCGGCGTTCCTCCTTGGCGATCTTGTGGGCCTTGAGCGTCTTCATGCGCGGCATGGTGAGGAGCCGCGCTCATCGGGCGCGTATCGCGTCCTTCACTCGCGCTTAGCGGGTTCGGTCGAAGCGACATGCGCGCCAACAGGTCCGCGCAGGATCGTGTGTGGGGGATCATCGCCGGGACGGTGGTGGAGATGAGGGGACTCGAACCCCTGACCCCCGCGATGCGAACGCGGTGCTCTCCCAGCTGAGCTACATCCCCACGGGCGACCGAGTGTAGCACGGGGTCCTCGGCCGCTCCGGACGGGCCCGGTCGTCGCGCGGCGTGCGACCCTGGACCGACGCGACGGGCCCGCCTCTAGGCTCCGCCGATGCCGATCGGACTGCTGACCGGACTCGCCGCTGCCGTCTGCTGGGGCACGCTCGACCTCTTCTCGGCGCTGGCGAGCCGGCGGATCGGCAGCTGCGCGTCACGACCGGGATGCAGATCGTCGGCGCGGCCGTGGTCGTGGGTCACGGCCGTCGCGACCGGCACGCGGCTGTCCACGGACCCGTTCGTGCTGGTCGGTGGCAGCCTCGTCGGACTGGCCGGGGCCGGCGCCTACTCGACCTACTTCACCGGCCTGCGCATCGGCCCGATCGCGGTCGTGAGCGGGTGGTCGCCGCGTACGGCGGCCTGACGGTCGTGCTCGCCGTGCTGATCCGCGGCGAAACGCTGACGACCGTGCAGGCGGCCGGTGCCGTCATCGCGACGATCGGCGTCGTCCTGACCGGGCTCGCCTTCGATCAGGGCTGGCGCGAGACGCGGTTCGCGAGTCCCGGCGTCGCGTTCGCGGTCGTCGCCCTGGTGCTGTTCGCGACGATGACGATCATCAGCGACATCGTCATCGATCGCGCTCCCTGGCTCGAGGTGGTGCTCGTGTCGCGGACGGCGAACGCCGTGCTGTCGACGCTCGTCGCTGGTGGTCGCGCTGACCGTCTTCCGTCGCCTCGCGGCACCGATCATCGAGGGTGAGGACGGCGACGGAGGCTCGCGCGGCCGACGCCCGGGTCATCTGGTTCGTGATCCTGGCGGGCGCGCTCGATGTGCTCGGTCTCGCGTCCTTCGCGTACGGCCTGGAGCATGCGCGACGACGTGGCTGGTCGGCCTCGCGTCGTCGTTCGGGCCGGCCGTCACGATCATCGTCGCGGTCGCCTTGCTCGGGGAACGGTTGCGCCCGACGCAGTGGATCGGGCTTGGCGGGATCCTCGTGGGCATGATCGCGATCGGTCTGCCCTGAGCGAGGGCGGTCTCAGGCCGGCAGGCTGAACCAGAAGCGCGTCTGGCCGTCGCCGGATTCCGCACCGACGCGGCCGCCGGCCGACTCGACGAGCTGCTTCACGATCGCCAGCCCGATCCCGGCTCCGCCACGCGCGCGGTCGCGCGACTTCTCGACGCGATAGAACCGCTCGAAGACACGGTCGAGGTCGTCCGGCGGGATCGGCTCGCCGGTGTTCGCGACGGACACCAGGATGTCGTCCGGTCGGCGTTCGGCCTTGACCGTGATCGACGCCGCCGCGTGGCGTGTAGCGAACGGCATTCGACAGCAGGTTCGCGAGGACCTGGGCGAGTCGATCCGGGTCCGCCCGGGCCGGGAGTGTCGGTGGCACGCCGATCCGCGTCCAGTCGGAGTCCGGCGCGTTCGATCGAGGGCGGCAGCCAGGTCCAGCGCCGATCGGAGCGCCATCGCCAGGTCGACCTCGACGAGCTTCGGTGGTGTGGTGCCGGCATCGCCCTCGGCGAGCGCGTCGAGATCGCGCGACAGCCGGACGAGCCGTTCCGCCTCTTCGTGGAGTGACTCGTACGTCGCCCGGTCCGCGACGATGACCCCGTCGCGAAGCGCCTCCAGATAGCCCTGGATGTTGGTGAGCGGGGTCCGCAGCTCGTGCGCGGCGTTGGCGATGAAATCCCGTCGCATCTGCTCCTGGCGCTCCAGCGACGCGGCCATCTGGTTGAACGAGTCGGCCAGGCTGGCGAGTTCCTCGGGCCCGTCGCGCGGGACGCGTGCCGCGTAGTCACCGTCGGCGATCCGGCGCGCCGCCGAGCCGATCTCGTGCAGGGGTCGGGTGAGCATCCGGGCGAGCACCACCGCGAGCCCGACGCTCGCGATGACGGCGACGATCGAGGCCGCGATGACGACGGTCGTGACCGACCCGTCGTACATCTCCCGCGCGTGCTCTGCCGAGTCACCGGCTTCCATCATCAGTGCGGTGAACACGTCCGCCCCGACCACGGCCACGCCGACCGCGAGGATCACGAGCCCGACGGCCGCGCTGGCGACGGCCGCCAACGCGATCCGCGCCGCGATCCCGCGCGTGATCACTGCCTAGGTCCGTGCCGCGCGATAGCCCACGCCACGCACCGTCTGGACGTAGCGCGGCGCGTCCGGGTCGTCATCGAGCTTGTCCCGCAGGCGGCGGATGTGGACATCGATGGTCCGATCGAGGATGTCGCTCGACTCGTGGCCGTAGACGGCGTCGAGGAGCTGGTCCCGGCTCAGGACGCGACCGTCGGCCGCGAGGATCGCGGAGAGCAGCTTGAATTCGACGGGCGTGAGATCGACCGCGGTGTCGCCTCGGCGGACCTCGTGGCGTGCCGGGTCGACGGTCAGGTCGGCGTAGCGGATCGACCGGCGCGTCGCGACGATCCTGCCCGCTCGCTGACGGCGCGGTCCGGCGCAGGATCGACTTCACGCGAAGGACGAGCTCGGCCGGCGAGAACGGTTTGGGCAGATAGTCGTCGGCGCCGTCCTCGAGTCCCGCGATCCGGTCGAGGGTCGAGCTCCGCGCCGACAGGACGAGGATCGGCGTGCGGCCCGACTCATCGTCGCGACGAACGGCCCGGATCACGGCACGACCGTCGAGCCCGGGGAGCATGAGGTCGAGGACCACGAGCGCTGGGGCGTGGCGCTCGATGGCGTCGAGTGCGCCCGGGCCGTCGGATGCGGTCACGACCATGAACCCGTCTCGCTCGAGATAGGTCCGCACCAGCCGGACGATCTTGGCATCGTCATCGACGACGAGGATCGGCGCCGCGGGGATCGCCACGTCGGAGATGGGGCTCGGCATCGACAGCATGGTAGGTCGAGCGTAGGCCCGCAGCCGTGTCGACTCGATGACGTCGATCGAGCGGTTCCGGGCTTGCCTGACTAGAACATACGTTCTATCCTAGGCATCTCATGTCGACCGGTCGGGGTGATGTGGACGCCGCCGTCGCGGGCCTCCGGGCCCGCTGGGGTGCCGCAGCTCCGAGCGTCGTCGGCGCCCTGGCCCTGGCGCCCGCTCCGGCGGAGCCCGACGAGACCCCACGATACGACCCTCGGCCCGACGACCGCGTCATCCGGACCGGGTTCGCGGCACTCGACGCGATCCTCGGCCCCGGCGGCCTCCCGAAGTCGGCCAGTGTCGCGATCCGGGGAGCGGGCACGAGCGGGCGCACCACGCTGAGTCTGCGGGTCGTCGCCGAGGCGCAGGCCGAGGGATCGGTCGTCGCCTGGCTCGACCTGTCGCGCAGCTTCGACCCCGTCGAAGCGGTCGCCCGCGGCGTCGACCTCGACTGGCTCGTCGTCATCACGCCGGCCAGCCTCGACGAGGGTCTGTCGATCGCGGGGAGCCTGCTCGCCGGCCGGTCGGTCGACCTGCTCGTCCTCGACCTGCCCGGTGGGCGCCTGGCACGGACCGACACGCCGTCACGGATCGGCGATCGGCTGCATCGGCTCGCGGCGCTCGCGCGTCGCGCCGAGACGCTGCTGTTGATCCTCGATGCGCCCGGGCTCGGTGGCGGCCTTGCCGACCGCGGTCGCCGAGTCGACCGGGATCCGGCTCGAGCTGGCGCGCCGGTCGTGGGTCCGGCTCGGACGCGACGTCGTCGGGCAACGGACCGAAGCGCTCGTGGCGCACAACCGCCACGGGCCGCCGGGGCGCCGGGCGACGCTCCGGATCCTCTACGCCGAGGGCGGCGAGCGGGACACGTGTCTCGTCCGGGACGCCCTGTTGATGGACCAGGCCCCGGCCAGGGTCCGACCAGCCCCCGTACACGAGGCCCCCGATCGCGAGATCAACGATGCGACGGTTGCACCTGTTCCTACCGCACCTGCCCCTCCATCTGGCACTGGCCCGACGCTCCGAGCCCTCCCCACTCCGAGGTCCGCTCGTGCTGGGCGGTCGACCCTGGAGCCCGGGGTCGGTCATCGACGCCGATCCGAGCGCGCGGGCGCTCGGCGTCCGGCGCGGGATGCCGCTGGGGAGCGCACATCGACTCGTCCCTGAGGCGACCTTCATCGATCCCGATCCCGAGGCGGATCGGGGTGCTGCGGAGGCCGTGTTCGAGGCGCTCGGGCATTCCAGCCCGAGTCTCGCGGGGAGTGCCGATCCACGCTCCGTGTCGTTCGGGCTGTTCGAGGTCGGCATCGACGGCCTCGGCCCCTTGTGGGGTCCCGAGCCAGCGCTGGCGGAACGGCTCGTCGACGCCGTCACGACGGCACTCCCGGGTGACGTGCAGCCACGGGTCGGCATCGCCGGCACGCATTTCGTCGCGACGATCGCGGCGATGGCAGCCGAGGCAGCGACGCCGCTCATCGTCCCGGCCGGTGATGAGGCCGCCTTCCTCGCGGATCGCCCGTCGGGCCTGCTCACCACCGATCTCGACGTTCGCGCCCGCCTGACTCGCTTCGGCCTGCGCCGGATCGGCCAGGTCGCCGAGCTGCCGATGTCGGCGCTCATCGCCCGGTTCGGCGAGGAAGGCGGTCGACTGCACGCACGGGCACGTGGCCAGGAGACCGAGCCGTTCCGGGCGCGGCGTGCGACGAAGCGCCTCGCGCTCGCGCTGCCGATCGAGCCGCCGGTCGAGGACCTCGAGCCGCTTCGGTTCGTGCTCCATCGGCTCGTCGCCGGGCTCACCGCTCAGCTCACGGCGCGTGGCCTCGCCGCCGACCGGGCCATCCTGGCCCTCGAGCTCGACCTCGCGTTCGCCCCGAACGGCACCGAGTCCCGGATCGAGGTCGAGCAACGGTTCCCCGAGCCGACCGCGGACGCCGAGGCGGTCGAGCGGCTGCTGTTCGCAAGGCTCGAACGGGAGCCGCCGCCGGCCGCGGTCCAGCGACTCGAGCTCGAGCTGCGCGGGACGACACCGGCCGCCGGCCAGCAACTGCCGCTGTTCGTGCCTCAAGCCGCCCGGACCGCCAGGCTGGACTGGCAGCTCGCACGGCTCGCACTGACCTACGGGGAGGATCGGGTCAGGCGGGTCGCGATCGGCGACCCGGAAGCGCCGCTTCCCGAGGACCGCTGGAGCTGGCGAGGCGTGGGTCTCGGGAACGTCGGGCCGGAGGGCTCGACCGCGTGAGGCCGAGGGCGTGACACGCCTGCTGCGCGAGCATCCGCGCATCGATGTCGAGATCGACGCTGACGGTCGGCTCGTCGCGATCCGCTGGAACGGTCGGCGCGAGGCGGTCGAGGTCTGCAATCGATGGAGGGTCGAGGAGTCGTGGTGGCGCGACCCGATCGCCCGCGATTACGCGAAGGTCGTCGGGGAGCGCTGGCTCGCGCTCATCTACCAGGACCGCATCGCGGGCACCTGGCACCTGGAGCGGTTATACGACTGACCGCCAGCGAGGGCGGCGCTCGCGCTCAGCGGAGCGGCGCGCCAAGGCTCAGGCTGACGATGAATAGGACGAGCAGCACGCCGATCGCGAGGATCAGCGCGCCGAGGTCGCGAGGCCCCGTCGTCTGCATCTGACCGAAACTCCCCCGTCCGGACGAACGCTCTCGGGCGTCGCGCGCAGCATAGCCTGGCGCCGTCGCGGCGCGTGTCACGACTCGGTCACATCTGGGTCGCCGGGCAGTCGCTCCCGTACAGGACGCTGATGAACGTCATGTCGCCGAGTGGCGCGATCGTCGTCTGGACCCGGCACGTCCCGTCTCCGGCGAAGTCCAGGACGAAGCTGCCATCCTCGGCCGGACCGTTCAGACCGACCGTGCTCAGGTGGGCCTGCTCGAGCGCGCCCTGCATCCACGTCGCGATCGCCTGTGGATCGCCGCCCCGGACCGCGAACCTCGCGCTCACCGGGTCAGCGGCGGCGTCGTCGGCGGGGTTGCTGCCGGGGAACCGGGGAAACCCGGCCGGGACGGTATCCCAGATACGACCCCACTCGGTTTCGGTCTGGCCAGCGCCGGGGGAGGAGGACGCAGCCGCCTGGCTCGACTCGCCCGGCGTCTCCGAAGGCGTGTTTGCCGTCGGGATCTCGCTCGGCGCGCCCGACGGCGCGGGGTTCGACGGCGAGGTGGAGGCACAGCCGGTCATCAGCAACGCCATGGGGATCATCAGCAGGAGGCGGCGAGCTCGCGTGGACATCGCCCGAGTCTAGCCCGGGCAAGACAGGACCCCGCCGCCCCCAACGCGGCGAGGTCCTGGGAGGTCGAAAGCAGTCGATGGGTATGACCCTGACGCGAGCTGATGAACGCTGTGTTCGCGGAAATGACGCAAAAGGAAAACGCCGCCGCGGACGACTCCGCACGCCAGACATGACAGGACCCCGTCGCCCCCAGCGACGGGGTCCTGTGGCCGGACCGATGCTCACCAGCGATCCGGCGGGTCGGCTCACGACCATCGCGGTCGAGGCCGCCGATTCGTCCCGAGCCCCCAGGCGCCGAGACGGATTGTGGTACTAGATCGTCGTCGCCTGGACCGCGAGGAGCGCGGGCAGAAGGACGAGGATCAGGAGCAGCGCGCCCACGACCGCGAGGGCCGTCCGGAGCGCGGTCACGGCGACCGGTCGGATCGGGCGATCGATGGTGGTGGGTGCGTGCATGCCTCAGAGACGCCGAAGCCCACTGAGTTGTTTCACGTGCACGATATGAACATTCGTTCTATACTGTCAAGCCCCCTCTCGCCCCCGGAAACGAGGCGATCGACGTGGCGACGACTCCTTACGCCGAGCTCCACGCGCACACCAACTTCTCGTTCCTGGACGGCGCCTCCGCCCCGGACGATCTCGTCGAGCGGGCGGTCGCGCGCGGGCTGACCGCTCTCGCCGCCACGGACCGGAACGGTCTCTACGGCGCGGTCCGGTTCATGGGTGCCGCCGAGGAGGCGGGACTGCACGGTGTCGTCGGGACGGAGATCGAGCTGTTGGACCCAGCCGTTCCCGATCCGGATTCCGTCGTCATCCCGCCGCGTCGCAGGCGACGTCGTCGAGCGGACGCGATAGCGGAGGCTCTGGCCCCCGTCGAGGGCCGGCCGGTCCGGCCTCGGCCGACGCGAGCGAAGCTTCCCGGTCACCGCGATCCGGTGAAGGAGGACTACCGCGGCATCGGCTCGCGGGCCCGCGGTCCCCATCTCGTGCTGCTGGCGCGCACGCCGGCCGGCTGGCGGAGCCTGAGTCGGATCATCTCGCGCGCGAACATGGCGGGGACGAAGGCGGTCCCGCGCTTTCGCCACGAGTTGCTCGAGGATGATCACGACGACGTCGTCGCGCTGTCGGGCTGCCGAGACGGCGAGATCGCCCGGCGCCTGCGGGTCGGCGATCGCGCCGGCGCACGAGCCGCGGCGGAACGGTATGCCGGGATCTTCGGACGCGGCGACGGCCCGTCGACGAGCGGGTTCTTCATCGAGCTGTCACATCACCTGCTCCCCGACGACGACTGGCTCGTCGCGGAGTCCGCGGCGCTCGCCGATGAGATCGGGCTGCCCGTCGTGGTCACGAACGACGTCCACTACGCGACCGCCGACGAGCGCGAGTTCCATGACGTCCTGACGGCGATCCGCCACGGTCGGACGCTGGATACTCTGGGCGACCTCCGCCGACCCGATGCCGAGTCGTTCATCAAGTCCGGCGACGAGATGGCCGCGCTCGCCGCCGACTTCGACGTCGACACCGCGCGGGCCTGGCGCGAGGGCATCGCGACGTCGGTCGAGCTGGCCGCCTCATGCTCCGTGGACCTCGAGTTCGAGCAGTACCGGTTTCCCGGTTTCCCCGTACCCGACGGGGAGACGCCGTTCTCCTATCTGTCCGAACTGTGCTGGGGCGGCGCCCGACGGCGCTACCACCCGCTGACCTCGGCCGTCGTGAAGCGGCTTGCCCACGAGCTCGATGTCATCGAGCGAGCCGGTCTCGCCGAGTTCTTCCTCATCTGCTGGGACCTGATGCGGTTCGCCAAGGAGAAGGGCATCCCGGCCCAGGGGCGAGGCAGCGCGACCAGCTCGATCGTGTCCTACACGCTCGGTATCAGCCGGGTGGAGCCGATCACCCACAACCTGCTGTTCGAGCGGTTCATCAACCCCGGCCGTACGACCTACCCCGACGTGGACATCGACTTCAGCTCCGAGCGGCGGGAGGAGGTCATCCAGTACATCTACGGACGCTACGGCCCGGAGCACACGGGGATGGTCTGCAACCTCGTCACGTACCGAGCGCGTTCGGCCGTCCGCGAGATCGGCTACGCGCTCGGGTTCCCGCGGCCGCTGGTCGATCGCGTGGCGAAGGCGCTCGAGACCTACGACAGCGTCATGGTCCGGCGTGATCTCGAAGCCGACGGAGGCTTCGCCGAGTTCTTCGACGTCCCGAGCACCACCGAGCTGGCACCCGTCGAGATCGCGGCGACCCAGGGATTGACCGACTCGATGGGCCAGCTGGACCACGCCCGCGGCGGCCGGATCCGGACCGGCGGGGCCGGGGAGGCGGGGAACGGTAGGCTGCCACGGAAGGAGGATGCTCGGCGGGTGGCGATCGAAGCCGTGGATGACGCCGCGATCGGCCACGAGCTCGTGGACCAGATGGGCCGGCTCGACAAACGGCCTCCGCTCGTCGGCAAGGTGCCGCCCTGGAAGCAGCCACCGAAGCCCGAAGATCCGGATGCGCCACAGCCGTTCGCCTGGCTGCGCGACGAGGAGACGGACCCCGATACCGCGGCCTTCCGCGAGGACCCGCTCGCTCCGGTCACCACGATCCGTCGTGGGCCGTCCGATGACGAAGGTGGACCGGGTGATACGCCGGCGAGCGTCGCCTGGCTCCGGGCGGGCCGCGGGACGGGCTATCCGGGACAGCGGCCGGGTGACGCCGCCACCGTCGTCGAGGTGGACGACGAGAGCGGCATGGCGCTGCCGCCACCGCGCAAGACCGACCGTCTCGGTCGGCCGTCGATGTGGGACCCGCCGCCGACGCCGGCGAACACCAGTTCGGTGGCACGGATCGAGCCGGAGCCCGCGCCACAGGCTCGCGGCGGTTCGACGGTCGGCCTCTCGCACTGGGAGCGCTGGCTCGAGTTCTGCGCCCGCATCGATGGCTTCCCGCGCCATCTCTCGATCCATTCAGGCGGGATGCTGGTCACCGCGGCGCCGCTCATCGACATCGCACCGCTCGAGAAGGCGACGATGGTCGACCGGGTCGTCGTCCAGTTCGACAAGCGCGACATCGAGACGCTCAAGCTCATCAAGCTCGACCTGCTCGGTCTCGGGATGCTCGCCGCGATGGACGAGACGGTCCAACTCATCGAGCATGACTGCGCGGTCTGCCTCGACCTCGACAAGCTGCCGGAGGAGATCTCCGAGGTCTTCACGATGCTCCAGGCTGCCGACACGGTCGGGGTGTTCCAGGTCGAGAGCCGGGCACAGATGCAGACGCTGCCCAAGTCGAAGCCCAAGAGCCTCGACGACCTCGTGGTCGAGGTAGCGATCATCCGGCCAGGGCCGATCCAGGGGAATGCCGTCCACCCGTTCCTGCGGCGCAAGCAGGGTCTCGAACCCGTGACCTACCTGCACCCGAGCCTCGAGCCGGTGCTCAAGGACTCGATGGGCGTGATCCTGTACCAGGAGCAGGTGATGCGCATCGCCATCGAGGTCGCCGGCTTCACGCCGGCGGAGTCCGATGGGTTCCGCCGAGCGATGGGCACGTGGCGTTCGAATCGTGAGATGGAAAAGCTCCATCGCCGGTTCGTCGATGGTTGCCTGCAGCAACCGGGCATGTCGGAGGAGGACGCCGAGGAGCTCTTCCGACAGGTCTCCGCCTTCGCCTCGTTCGGGTTCGCCAAGTCGCATGCCGCGGCGTTCGCGCGGACCGCATATGAGTCCTCGTTCCTCAAGCTCTTCTATCCGGCCCAGTTCCTGGTCGGGCTGATCAACGCCCAGCCGATGGGCTTCTACCCCGTCGAGGTCCTCGTCAACGACACGAAGCGCCACGGCGTCGCGGTCCTGCCGGTCGATATCAACGCGTCGTCCTACAGGACGACCAGCGAATGGGTCGGGCCGGACGCGCAGCCGGAGGCGGTGAAGTCGTCCGGTTGTGTCGTGCCCTCAGGCGCGGCACGCGAGCGGTGGACGCCGCCATCGAGCGCCGGGTGGGGCGTGCGGCTCGGGCTGCACCTCGTGAAGGGGATCGGCGAACAGCACCAGGCAGCGCTCGATGCGGAGCTGGCGCGGGGGCCATACCGAAGCCTCGTCGACGTCGTCGAGCGGACCGACCTGCCCGAGGAGGTGCTCGAACGGCTCATCCGGAGCGGCGCGATGGACTCGCTGGACCGGCCGCGGCGCGAGCTGTTGTGGCAGCTCCGCGAGGTGGCGGGTGCGTCGCGGGGCCGGATGGACGGTCGGACCGTACGAGCGCTCGGTCGCGCAGCAGGCAAACGGGGAGCTGCCGCCGGACGTCCGATGGACCTGCGGTTGCCCGCGACCGATGTGCCGTCGCTGCCGCCGATCACCGAGTCGGAGCGGATCGGCGATGCCTACGCGGTGCTGGGGGTCGATGCGAAGCGCCAGGTCGTGGGCCTGTTCCGCGGCGCGCTCGACACGCTGGGGGCGGTGACGAATGCGTCGCTGGCCGATCGGCGGCCCGGGCGGGTCAGGGTCGGCGGGTTGGTCGTCACCCGGCAGCACCCGATGACCGCGAAGGGCACCGTCTTCCTCGCGCTCGAGGACGAGACCGGCATGGTCAACGTCACGCTCTGGCCATCGACCTGGGAGCGGCTACGCGGCGTCGTCCGACGCCACGCCCTCTTGCTGGTCGACGGGGAGCTGCAGCGGGAAGGGTCGGTCGTGAACCTGATCGCGCACGACGATTCGGGCACTCCCCGATGTCGCCGCCGCGGCCGGCGGCCCACGCCAACCCACCGGCGTCAAACAGATGGGCCACGCCGGGATGAGGAGGCTCGGTTAGGGCTGTCGCGTCCGAACGACGCGACGTGCGTTGGATCGTCCGGTCCTCGCTCACGCACTCAGAAGTTGCAGACCTGGCCGTTAGCGGCGGGCGGAGGCCTTCTGGTTCGCCGATCGCGTCCGGCCGTCGGGGCGAGACGGCGTGCCGCTGCTCTTCGGACGCCCACGGTTCGGGTTCGAGAGGTACAGGAACCGCCGGTACCAGGCCGCGGTCGATGCGAAGAACGCGCCGATGATCGGTGAGAGGAAGAACGAGGCCAGGACCACGTCGCGCGCGAGGTTCTGCGGTATCGGCGGTGGGAGCGGCGCCGATGAACCCGCGCACGACGAGGAACGAGTAGCAGATCGCCGCGACGAGCCCGACGAGGATCGCCGTACAGCCAGCTCGCCTTCGGCGCCAGGAAGCCCGCGATGAAGACGCCGCCGATCGCTGGCGTCACGACGAAGTACTGATAGAGGAAGACCGTCAGGACACCGAGGAGGTCGCTCCGGCCTTCCGGCCTGATGACGATGAAGAGCACGGTCGTCGCGATCGTGATCGCGACCGGGATCCATAGCGCGCGGTGACGGACCAGCTGCGGGAGCGCCCGTAGGTCCGACCGGATGTCGACCGGCCGGAATGCTGCACGGAAGGCGTTGCCGACACCCTGCCTGGGCGCGCTCGCCTGGGCGGTGCCGGCCGACGAATCGGTTCGCGCAGGCGGCGCGGCGTCGTCCGAACCGTCGATCGTGTCGGCGTCGTCCTGGGCTGCGAGCGACTGCTCGCTCCGATAGCGTCGACGGGCCTCGGCCCGATGGGTCCTCTTGGCGCGCGCCACGCTGTCTCCTGGGTGCGGTCTTGGGGGCCGGGGTGGGTGCGCGCCATCGTAGTGGATGACGTGCGCGATGAGCGTCAGGTGAGCGCGTGTGCATCTGTGGTTTGGTGCGCGTCGAGCGCCTCGTGGTTCGATGGCCGTGCGCCGCCGCCCGCTCGGTCCCCGCCGGGAGGTCACGCATGCAACGCGTCCGGCGCGCGGCGGATGTCGCGCTCGCTCTCGTCGTCGCCCTGTGCCTGTCGAGCCTGCCGGCGGCCGCCATCCCGCTCGGGCGAGGCGTCGCCCTCGCGGCCACGGTGCCTGGCCGGTCTCGACCCTGGTCGTGTCCGAGGTCCAGACCGGCGGATCGAGTGCGTCCGACGAGTTCGTCGAGATCGCGAACCAGGGCGCTGGGCCTGTCGACCTCATCGGGCTCGAGGTCGTCTACGCGACGTCGAGTGGGTCGACCGTCACGCGCAAGGCGACGTGGAGCGCATCGACGATCCTCGCGCCTGGCCGGCGGATCCTCGTCGTGAACGGCGCCGGTTCGTATCGTCGGCGTCGGGGGACGCGACGTACACCGGCGGGTTCGCCGCGACCGGTGGGGCGATCGCGCTTCGGGTCGTCGGCGGGTCCGTGATCGATGCGGTCGGCTGGGGCGATGCGACCAACGCCTTCGTCGAGGGCATCGCCGATCGCCGCGCCACCTGCGTCATCGAGCCTCGAGCGGCGCCCTGGCGGCGCAGCCGGCAACGCGACCGACACGAACGACAACGCGACGGACTGGTTCATCTCGGGCACGCCGGGTCCGCAGAACCTCGCCTCGCCGGCCGTGCCCGGCGTCACGCCGACACCGACGCCGACGCCGAGCCCCACGGCGACACCGAGTCCGACGCCGGCTGCGACACCGACTCCGGATCCCACTCCGGCTCCCACGCCGGATCCGACTGCGACGCCTATGCCGACCGGCGCACCGACGCCCACTCCGACGCCGACCCCCGAGCCGACGCCGACGACGGCACCGACCCCCGAGCCGCGACCGACACCGACACCGGAACCGACGGTCGACCCCGTCGCCCTCGCCCTCCCCGACGCCGACGCCGACCGCCTCGCCGACACCGTCGATCACCCCGATCGCTGAAGCGCGAGCGATGCCCGACGGATCCGCCGCCACGGTCGCCGGGGTGCTGACGACCGACCTCGGGGCGCTCGAGAGCGGGCGCACGGCGGTTCGTCGAGGACGCGACCGGCGGCATCGCCATCTACCTGGACGCTGCGGTCGTCGCGAGCCAGCTGCCGCGTGGGACCTCGGTCGTCGTCCGCGGGTCGATCGACGACCGTTTCGCCCAGCGAACGCTTCGCGCGAGCGAAACGGACGTCGTGGCGGCCGGGCTCGACGACGATCCCGGCACCGTTCAGCACGGAGACGGGGGCGGCCATCGAAGACCTCGAGGGTCGTCGCCTCGAGGTGTCGCGGTGCGATCACCGTCGGGTCCGGATGCCCTCGCCGACGGGACCGCCGTGACCATCGACGATGGGTCTGGCCCGCTTCGCGTCATCGTCACGCCGAGCAGCGCTCGCCTCCCGTGTCCTCGCGGTGGGCTCGCTCATCACGGCCATCGGGCCGCTCGGCCAGCGAGACAGCACGGGGACCGGTGCCGAGCGGGCTATCGCCTGTTCGTGCGTGTCGCCGGGCGATCTCTCGGTCGAGCCGGCGCCCACCGCGACGCCGACTGCCACGCCCGCTGCGACACCGACGCCGACGCCGGTGCCGACGGCGACGCCCACCGCGACTCCCACGGCCAGCCCAAGCCCGACACCGACGGCTTCTGCCACGCCCGCGCCGAGCCCGTCCCCGAGCGGCTTGACGATCGCAGCCGCGCGCGCCCTTCCGGTCGGGACGACGGTGACGGTGCGGGGCGTGGTCACCGCCGAACCCGGTCGCCTCGGGACACCGGCCCTGTTCGCGATAGCGGACGCTACGGCCGGCATCGTCGTGAAGCTCCCGTCGGGTGTCGCGCCGCCGGCTCGCGGACGGCTCGTCGCCGTGACCGGCCGACTCGCCGATCCGTACGGCCAGACTCGAGATCCGCCCAGGTTGCGAGCGGCATCACGTTCGAAGGCACGCGGCTCATCCCGTCGCCGATCGATCTCCCTGCGTCGGGCCCGGGCGAGGCGACCGAAGGCGCGCCTCGTCCGCCTCACGGGTACCGCGCTCGCGAAACCGAGCAAGGCGACGAGCGGCGACATCAGCCTCCTCGTCGAGACGTCGTCCGGGACGCACGGTCCGGGTCATGGCCGACGCGCTCGAGCGGCCTCGGCATCGGCCTCGTTCGTGAAGGGAGCGCGCTACCGGATCGTCGGGATCGCCGGTCAGCGCGCGACGAAGAAGGGCGAGCTCGACGGGTACCGCGTCTGGGTCCGAGACGCGCGAGGACGTCACGCTCCTGGCGGCGGCGCCCACGCCCGGCGCCTCCGGCGCGCGCCCGGCAGCTCCGGCGACAGCCGGCCCGACCGTCGTCGTCGATCGCGACCGCGCTGCGAACGACCGACCGCGACGTCGCGATCGAGGCCGCGGTCACCGCCGGCGCCAGCCTGCTCGACAGCTCGGGACGGCGGATCGTGGTCCAGGACGCCACCGGTGCGATCGAGGTCCTGCTCCCCAAGGACGCCCCGGCGCCGTCGGTCGGGACGCGCGTTCGCGCGACCGGAAGGGTCGGGACAGGCCTACGGGGCGCCGCGGCTTGCGCGCCGACACCGTCGAGCGCCGCGGTTCCGCAGCCGCGCCAGCGCCGCTGCGCGTCCAGGGTCCGCTCACGTCCACCCACACCTGGCGGCTCGTCACCGTCACGGGCCGCGTCGAGGGCGTTCACAAGCTCGGCGAACGATGGCGCGCCGAGATCGCCGTCGGCTGCGCAGCATGCTCGTCGTCCTCGGGCAGCCGGGTGCTCGGATCCCGAACACGGCGCTCACCGAGGGACGCATCGCCGACGTCACCGGGATCGTCCGGCCCGCCTACCCGAGCGCATCGACAAGCGCGCCTCGATCCTGCCTCGTTCGGCTGCCGACGTCCGGCAGACCGGCGTCGCTGCCACCGGCTCAAGCCGGCTCGAGCACCGGCCCACGCGCTGGTCGGCCGGAGAGCGCCTCGGCGGCGGCCGTGCGCAGTCACCGACGGAACGCGCTCGACGCCGACCTCGTCGACCTCGAGTCCGCTCTCGGCCGTACCGTCCGGGTCGGCGGGCTCGTCGTCGACCTCCGATCCGACGGCTTCACGCTCGACGATGGCACGGCCACCGGCCCGATCGTCCTCACCGGCGACGCGGACTCGCTCGTCGACCTGATCGAGCCATGCGACGCGATCAACGTGACCGGGCGGGTCGAGCGGCGACCCGACGGTGAGCTGGCGGTCGTCGTCGACGACCCGACAGCCGTCGTCCTCGGCAAGCGCCCTCGACGGCGCGGCGTCGAGCGACCCGTCACCGAGCCCGTCTCCGCTGCCGTCGGCGACGACGGATGACGTCCGGACGGCCGCCATCGTCGACCCGTTGTTGCTGCCCGGTGCCGGTGCAGGGCTGGCTGGCCTGCTCGGCGATCGCCGTCGGCTTCGGTGGGCATGACCGTCCTCCGTCGACGGCACGGTCGGACGGCTGCTCGCTGCCCGCGTGGCCGCTCGTTTGGCGGCCCTGACCGGGCTCCCGGCGGGCGTACCGGACGACGCGCCAGCGGCGACACGGCCCGGCAACGTCGACTGATGGGCGGCCGAGCGTGGCCGAACGGGCCTCCCGCACGCACGAATTCGTGCGTGGCCGTGCTTGACGCTCGCAGAATCGCCGGACTATCCTCGCCCGAGTTTCGCGCCAGCGAAGCACGCTACGTGAGCGAGGAGAGGTCTTGCCGAACGCGGAAACCCGCGTCGAGACGTCCTCGAGACCGCAGGATCGCGGTCCCAGAAGGTGAACGGCAGTACCACATCGGACTCGGACCGGGCGAACTGGCCGAGTACATCCTCCTCCCCGGGGACCAGGACCGGACACCACGGATCGCCTCGCGCTTCGATTCGATCGAGCTCGAGCACCGACACCGGGAGTTCGCATCGGCGACCGGCACGTACAAGGGTCAGCGGGTGTCGGTCGTCTCGACCGGCATCGGCACGGACAATGTCGAGATCGTCGTGGCTGAGATCCTGGCGATCACGGAGCGTCCGACCTTCATCCGGGTCGGCTCGTGCGGGGCCCTCCAACCGGAGATGCGCCTGGGTGACCTGGTCATCACCACCGGAGCGGTCCGCCTCGAGACGACGACGAGCTGGTACGTCCACGACGGGTATCCCGCGGTCGCCGATTACGAGGCGGTCACGGCGCTCATCGAGGCGGCGGAGCGGCTCGGTCACCGCTACCACGTCGGGGTGACGGCGACGGCACCGGGGTTCTACGGGTCGCAGGGGCGACCCATCCCGCAGTTGCCCATCCGCTACCCTGACCTGGCGGAGGACATGGCGCGCCAGCGTGTCATGAACTTCGAGATGGAGGCATCAGCCCTGCTGGTGTTCGCGTCGCTTGCCGGCTGTCGAGCCGGCGTCGTCTGCGCGGTGTACGCCAATCGGACGACCGGCGAGTTCATCGGCGGAGCGATGAAGGACGCCGCGGAGGCGGCCTGCGTCGAGACCGGCCTCGAAAGCTTGCTGGTGCTGGCACAGATCGACGCGCAGAAGCGCACCGCATCGACGGACCGCTGGCGCCCGTCGCTGTGGACGACCTAGCGACACCGAGGAGCGGATACGAGACACGGGTTCCCGTGACGCTCGGCCCAACGAGGAGGAGCCCAGATGGCTGAGGCCTACTGCGTCAAGGACAAGCGGAAGGTCGAAGTCCAGAACCCGCAGCGCATCACCATGAAGAACGGCAAGCCGGCGCTGCAGGGCACCTGCCCGATCTGCGGCAACAAGGTCTTCAGGATCGGCGGCTGACCCCGGCATCATCGCCACGCAAGGAAAGACGGCCCCCGCCGCGAGGCGGGGGCCGTCCTGTCTGCACGTCCTGTGGGCCGGCTGGCCAACGCCGGGGCGAAGCCGGGTGACCCTTTGCTAGAATGGGCTGGTTCCCCGAGGATCGATCCGAACGCGCGCAGTGTGCGCGCTCGATACCAGCGGTCCGACAGCGGCCGCAGGAGGTCCCCACGATGGCAGTCCGTGTCGGCATCAACGGCTTCGGCCGGATCGGCCGCCAGTCGCTCAAGGCGCTCATCGAGCGTGCCCCTGACGTCGAGGTCGTCGCGGTCAACGACCTCGTCGATGCCGAGATGAACGCGCTGCTGTTCAAGCACGACTCGACCTACGGCGCCTACGACGGCGACGTCCGCGCCGGCGACAGCTCGATCATCATCGACGGCCACGAGATCAGGATCCTCGCCGAGAAGGACCCGGCCGCGCTGCCGTGGGGCGACCTCGGGGTCGACATCGTCCTCGAATCGACCGGCATCTTCACCGATGCCGACCAAGGCCAAGGCGCACATCGACGCCGGCGCTCAGAAGGTCATCATCAGCGCCCCCGCGAAGAACGAGGACATCACGATCGTCCTCGGCGTCAACGAGGAGCGCTACGACCCGGCGACCCACCACGTCATCAGCAACGCCAGCTGCACGACGAACTGCCTCGCCCCGGCCGCCAAGGTCGTCCACGACCTGCTCGGCATCGAGAAGGGGCTGATGAACACGATCCACAGCTACACGAACGACCAGCGGATCCTCGACGTCGCGCACAAGGACCCGCGTCGCGCCCGGAGTCGCCGGCCAGAACATCATCCCGACCACGACCGGCGCCGCGAAGGCGCTCGCCCTCGTCATCCCCGATCTGAAGGGCAAGTTCGACGGCTTCAGCCTGCGCGTGCCGACCCCGACCGTGAGCGTCGTCGACTTCACCGCGACCGTGCGCCGGCCGACGAGCGTCGAGGAGCTCAACGACGCGTTCCGCGCCGCCGCGGCGGGCCCGCTCGAGGGCATCCTCGGCGTGTCCGACGAGCCGCTCGTCTCGATGGACTTCAAGGGCGACAGCCGCTCGTCGATCGTCGACGCCGAGTCGACCATGGTGCTGGGCGGCGACATGGTCAAGGTCATCGCCTGGTACGACAACGAGTGGGGCTACAGCTGCCGCGTCGCCGACCTGATCGCCTTCGTCGCGGCCCGCCTGCCGGTCGCCGCCGCCTGACCCGCGACCGAGCCCGATCATCGACATGGACAAGCTCACGGTCCGCGACGCGGATGTCGCCGGGAAGCGCGTCTTCGTGCGCGTCGACTTCAACGTCCCGATCGCCGACGGCAAGGTGCAGGACGATTCGCGGATCCGTGCCGCGATCCCGACCATCGCGCCTGCTCGTCCAGGCCGGCGCGAAGCGTCATCCTGGCGAGCCACCTCGGCCGGCCCAACGGCAAGGTCGTCGGACAGCCTGCGGCTGCGGCCGGTCGGCCAGCGCCTGACCGAGCTGATCCGGCGGAACGTGCCGGTCACCGGCGATGCGCTGGGCGTCGGCACGGAGGACGCGCTCAAGCGGATGCGCCCGGGCGAGATCGTCCTGCTCGAGAACCTGCGCTTCCACCCGGAAGAGGAGGCCAACGACCCGGCGTTCGCCGTCGACGCTCGCGTCGTACGCGGACGTCTACGTCAACGACGCCTTCGGCACGGCGCATCGCGCGCACGCCTCGACCGTCGGCATCGCCGAGCTCCTGCCCGCCTACGCGGGACTCCTGATGGAGCGCGAGCTGACGATGCTCTCCCAGCTCCTCGAATCGCCCGAGCGCCCGTTCGCCGCGATCCTCGGCGGCGCGAAGGTCAGCGACAAGATCGCGGTCATCGACAACCTGCTCACGAAGGTCGACCTGCTCGTGCTCGGCGGCGGCATGGCCAACACCTTCCTGCTCGCGCAGGGCAAGACGATCGGCAAGAGCCTCGCCGAGCCCGATCGAGTCGAGGACGCGCGGCGGATCCTCGCGACGCGCCGAGAAGAACGGGGTCCGGGTCGTGTTGCCGGTCGACGTGATCGTGGCCAAGGAGGTCACCCGCGGCACCGAGTACAAGACGCTGCTCGGCCGAGAAGATCCCGGCGAGCTGGCACATCGTCGACCTCGGCAAGCAGAGCCAGGACCTGATGGTCGACGCGCTGGCCGACGTGAAGACCGTCTTCTGGAACGGGCCGCTCGGCGTCTTCGAGATCCCCTCGTTCGCGCATGGCACGAATGCGGTCGCGCGGATGCTCGCCGATCGGGCCGATCATGGCGCGACGGTCGTCATCGGTGGCGGCGACTCGGTCGCGGCGATCACCCGTCAGGGCCTCGCATCGAAGATGACCCACATCTCGACCGGTGGCGGCGCTTCGCTCGAGTTCCTCGAGGGACGAGAGCTGCCCGGCGTGGACGTCCTGCTCGATCGCGAGCCGGCCGCGGCGTCCAAAGCGCCTGCCAAGAAGGCGACGGCCAAGTCAGCGTCGACCAAGGGGACGCCTGCCAAGTCGCCGGCGAAGACGCCTGCCAAGTCGCCGGCGAAGACGCCTGCCAAGGCGCCGGCCAAGACCGCGAGCCGCAAGTGACCCTCATCGACGCGGTCGATGCGCGCGAGATCCTCGACTCCCGCGGCAATCCGACCATCGAGGTCGACGTCGTGCTCGTCGACGGCTCCGTCGGCCGGGCTGCCGTCCCGAGCGGTGCCTCCACCGGCGCGCACGAGGCCGTCGAGCTTCGCGATGGCGAGAAGGATCGCTATGGCGGCAAGGGCGTGCTCACCGCCGTTCGCAACGTCACCGACCGTATCGCGCCGGAGCTCGTCGGGCTCGACGCGACGGATCAGGTCGGCATCGACAGATTGCTCATCGAGCTCGATGGGACGCCGAACAAGGGCGAGCTCGGTGCGAACGCGATCCTCGGTGTGTCGCTGGCCGTAGCCCACGCCGCGGCGGCGGCCTACGACCTGCCGCTCTATCGCTACCTCGGCGGGGTCGAACGCACGCGTCCTGCCCGTCCCGATGTTCAACATCCTCAACGGCGGGAAGCACGCCCAGGACTCGACCGACTTCCAGGAATTCATGGTGATGCCGGTCGGCGTCGAGACCTACAGCGACGCCCTTCGCGCCGGCTCGGAGATCTTCGCCGCGCTGCGGGCGATCCTCCACGACGAGGGACACGCGACCGGACAGGGCGACGAAGGCGGCTTCGCGCCGTCGCTCGCCTCGAACGAAGCCGCGGTCGAGGTCATCCTGCGCGCGATCGAGCGAGCGGGCTACCGGCCAGGCGAGGACGTGGCGATCGCGCTCGATCCGGCCACGACCGAGCTCCTCGAGGACGGGGCCGCCGGTGCGGACACCGTCCGATACGTCCTCGCCAAGGAGGGTCGCACGCTCGCGAGCGACGAGCTCGTCGACCTGTGGGCCGATTGGACGTCGCGCTATCCGATCGTCTCGATCGAGGATGGCCTGGCCGAGGACGACTGGCTGGGCTGGGGACGACTGACCGAGCGACTCGGCGACCGGGTGCAGCTCGTCGGTGACGACTTGCTCGTGACGAACACGTCGCGGATCGCCCGAGCGATCGACGCGCGTGCCGCGAACGCAGTATTGATCAAGCTCAACCAGATCGGGACGCTCACCGAGACGATCGAGGCGATCGAACTCGCGCGTTCGGAGGGTTGGGCAGCGGTCGTGTCGCACCGCTCCGGCGAGACCGAGGACACGACCATCGCCGACCTCGTCGTCGCGATGGGCACCGGCCAGATCAAGACCGGCGCCCCGTCGCGTTCGGAGCGTGTGGCGAAGTACAACCGACTGCTCCGGATCGAGGGCGAGCTCGGCGACGGGGCACGCTACCTCGGTCGCGGCGCGCTCGCCGGGTCGTGACCCGGTTCGTCGATCGCGGGGCCGTGACCGCGGCCTATGTCGGGATCGGGATGGCGGTCACGATCGCGGTCAGCTTCATCCTCATCATCCCGATCGAGCCGCTCATCTGGCTGCTGACGGTGCCGTCGGGACTGCTGATCGGCTATTACGCGAACCAGCGTTCGGACCGACGCGCGGGGCCGTGGTCGCGGATCCTTCGAAATGGGGCGTTTGCCGGCGCCGTGACGGGCCTCGCGTTCGCTGGCCTGATCCTGCTGCTCAAGGCGATCTTCTTCTACGCCGATAGCGGGTACCCGGACTTCAACCGTCTCGATCCGTCGACCGGCCAGGTCATCGCGCCGACCTGCTCGACCGGCGGCGACTGCGTCTACGCGCGCTACGTGGCGCTCGGCCGCGGGCCTGAGCTCCAGGCCGCGGGTGCCGTCGACGCCGCCTCATTCGGGGCGCTCTATTGGCAGCAACAGTTCACCGTCGCGGGGTCGCTCTTCCTGGTGACGACCGCCGGCGGTCTGGCCGGCGCCGTGCTGTATGGCCTCGCCCGCCCGAAGCCGACCGTCCGCGACGGCTCGGTGACGACGCCGGCCTGATCGCGGCGCGCTGGTCCGCTCGCTGCGAGAGACACCGCGACGCCCCGGGGATGTGGCCCGGGGCGTCGATGCGGCGGGGGGACGGGGCGCGGTGGGGGCCTGGAGGCGTGGAGGCGATGCGGCCCTAGGACTTCGTCGTCTTGCGCGCGGTCGTCTTGCGCGCGGCCGGCTTGGTCGCCGTCGGCTTGGTCGCTGTCGACTTGGCCGTCGACTTCGCAGCGCTCGTCTTCGAAGTCGATGCCTTCGTCGTCGAGCGCGTCGGCTTGGCGGGCGCCGTCTCGGTCGGTGTCGTGGCCTCGCGAGCCGCGGCTTCTGCGCGAGCGGTCTTGCTCAACGCGGCCCGGGCCTTGCCGGCCGCGGTCTGGGCACCCTTCGCCTTGGTGGACTTGCCGGCGGCGATGCGCGCCTTGGCGGCCTTCGCCTGGGCGGACCTACCGGCCTGCTTCGTGACGCGGCCGGCGGTGGCAACGCCCGATCCGCCGAGCGCCGCATTGACCTTGATCGTCAGCCGGGACTTGCGGCGAGCGGCGGCATTCGGGTGGATCGCGCCGACCTTGGCCGCGCGGTCGAGGGCCGAGAGGGCGTCGATGAGCGCCGTCGTCGTGGCCTCGGCGTCCGCGCTCGCGGCGGCGGTCAGGGCCTTCGCGACGTACGTCTTCGCGGCGCTTCGACGAGGGGCGAGCACCTCACTGCGGCGAGCCGTCTGCCGGACGCGCTTGAGACCTGACGGCGAACGGGCGCCCGACCAGGTGCGGGGCGTCTTGGCCAAGGGGAACCTCTCTGATGGATGTGTCGAGTGGGCTGACGATCGGCGACGGCACGGGGTGAGCGCCGGACGCGAGGGCGGATGGTACCACAGGACGACCGCCGGACCCAGCGACGGATGGGGCGACTAGGGGACCTCGAACACGCGGCCGTCGACCACGTCGCGGTCCTCGAGGGTCGTCGTCGTCCTGACCGCGTAACGCGCGAGCTCGACGAACCCGGACTCGACCGGCGGTGGCAGGTACTTGCGCCCGGGGTCCCCGATCAGGACGCGGATGCCGGCCGCCGATGCCTCCTTGAGCCACGGCAGGACACGGTCGGCGAGCGGACTCTCGTACCACGTGTCCGCCGCGAGGAGGAGGTCCACCGCGGGCGGCGGGTCGTCGAGAAGGTCACGTGTCGAATACGTCACGCGCACCCGATTCGCGCGCGTGTTCAGGTCGACGGCGGCCTCTGCGAACGGGTCGATGTCGACCGCGCTGACGGTCGCGCCGAGCTCGCGCCGCGACGATCCCGACCAAGCCACTCCCCGTCGCGAAGTCGAGCACGGATCGATGGGCGACCTCGTCAGGATGCTCGATCAGCCAGCGCGACAGCGCCAGACCACCCGCCCAGGCGAAGGCCCAGAACGGGATCGGCGCGCCATCGACCGCGAGCGCCTCCTCGGTCGGCATGCCATAGCGGGTCGACGGCGTCAGCAAGGTGGAGTCGGATGCCGGGCACGCCATCGACGTCGCGGAGCCGGGTGTGGCGTTGGACGAAGGCGCGTCGATGCGACAAGGGCAGGCGGCGCGGGGACGGCTCGACGCGGGGCATCGCGATGGAGGCTACAGCCGGGGAGGCATCCGGCACCGGCTACACTCCGGCCTCGTGACCTCCCCGCCAGCCAGGTCGATCAGTCAAGACCGCCTCCGCAACTTCTCGATCATCGCGCACATCGACCACGGCAAATCGACGCTCGCGGATCGGTTGCTCGAGCTGACCCACACGATCGACCGGCGCCAGATGACGAGCCAGGTCCTCGATTCGATGGACCTCGAGCGCGAGAAGGGCATCACGATCAAGGCCCGCGCCGTCCGTCTCGAGTACACGGCGAAGGATGGGCTTACATACGGCCTGAACCTGATCGACACCCCGGGGCACGTCGACTTCTCGTATGAGGTCAGCCACAGCCTCCAGGCATGCGAAGGCGCGATCCTCGTCGTCGATGCGACCCAGGGCATCGAAGCGCAGACGCTCGCCAACGTCCACCTCGCGCTCCGCGAGAACCTGACGCTGATCCCGGTGCTCAACAAGATCGACCTTCCGTCGGCCGATCCCGACACGATCATCGAGGAGCTCGAGAACGTCCTGGCGATCCCGCGCGAGGAGGTGATCCTCGCGAGTGCCAAGGACGGCACCGGGGTTCCCGAGATCCTCGAGGCGATCGTCGAGCGCATCCCTGCCCCGAAGGGCGACCCCGCAGCCCCGGTCCAGGGACTCATCTTCGACAGCCACTACGACGCCTACAAGGGCGTCATCGTCTACGTGCGCCTGGCCCAGGGCACCCTGAAGACGAACGATGCGATCCGGCTGATGGGCAGCGGCGCGACCGCCGAACCGCTCGAGCTTGGCGTGTTCCGTCCGCAGCTCGTGCCGGTCAAGCAGTTGACCGCCGGCGAAGTCGGCTACATCGCCACGGGTCTCAAGAACGTCCGCGAGGCGCAGGTCGGGGATACCGTCACGACCCAGTCCCACCCCGCAGCCCGCCCGCTCCCCGGCTACCAGCCGGCGAAGAGCCTCGTGTTCGCCGGCATCTACCCGGTCAGCGGCGAGGACTACCCGCTGCTGCGCGATGCGCTCGACAAGCTCCATCTCAACGACGCGAGCTTCACCTTCGAGCCCGAGAGCTCGGTCGCCCTGGGGTTCGGGTTCCGCTGCGGGTTCCTCGGTCTCCTGCACATGGAGATCGTCCAGGAGCGCCTCGAGCGCGAGTTCGATCTCGACCTGATCGCCTCGGCGCCATCGGTCGAGTACCACGTCCAGCTCCAGCACGGGCGGGGCACGGTCGTCGTCGACAATCCGTCCCTCCTGCCGGACCCATCGGACATCGAGGCGATCGAGGAGCCCTGGGTCAAGCTCAGCGTCGTCACCCCCAGCGCCTACATCGGCGCGCTGATGGAGCTGTCGACCAACCGGCGCGGCGACTTCGTGAACATGGAGTACCTCGACCCGACCCGCGTCGTGCTTCATTTCGAGATGCCGCTCGCTGAGCTGATCGTCGACTACTTCGATCAGCTCAAGAGTCGAAGCCAGGGCTATGCGTCGATGGATTACGAGGAGCTGGGCTACCGAGCGGCGAACCTGGCCAAGGTCGACATCCTGGTCAACGGCGAGCCGGTCGACGCCCTCAGCATCATCGTCCACCGCGATCGTGCGCAGTCCACGGGGCGTGCTCTCGCGGAACGGCTCAAGGAGCTGATCCCGCGCCAGATGTTCGAAGTGCCGATCCAGGCGGCGATCGGGAGCAACGTCATCGCCCGTGAATCGGTTCGCGCGATGCGCAAGAACGTACTTGCCAAGTGTTACGGTGGCGACATCACCCGCAAGCGGAAGCTGCTCGAGAAGCAGAAAGAAGGCAAGCAGCGGATGAAGCGGGTCGGGTCGGTCGAGATCCCGCAGGAGGCATTCCTCGCGATGCTGCGCATGGACGAGGCGTAACGCTCCGTGGAAGAGCTGTTCGACCTCTCGCGTGGGCTCATCGTCATCGGACTGACGCTGTTGCTGGTGCTGCTCCGGCTCGATGCGGAGCGGTTCGGCGTCGCCGAGTACTACGAATCGACGCGCGACGGGGAGCGGCCGCGCGTCCGACGCCGGCTCGCCTGGTACGGCCTCGGCACCGCACTCGTCATCGCCATCGCCTATATCCACCCGTCGCCGCAGGGCGACCTCTTCCTGGGGACGGGCGACCGACTCGGGGCTGTCACCGGCGGGCTGATCTTCGCGGGGCTCGGCGTGGCGCAGGCGCTCGCCTTCGCGACGCTCCGCTATCAGCGGATCCGTTTTCCCGACATCCGCTCGTACCCGGGCGCGCTGCTGAACTCCACTGCGACCGCGTTCATCGATGAGGCGACGTTCCGTGGCGCGATCTTCGGATCGCTGCTCGCGGTCGGCCTCGACGCGAATCTCGCCAACATCATGCAGACCCTGCTCTATGTACTCACGACCCGCCTCGGCGCGCCGGGACGCGATCGCTACCTGCTGGTATTGACGCTCGCGATCGGCCTCATCGCCGGATGGCTGACCGCCGTGACGGGCGGGATCGCCGCGGCGTTCCTTGGTCACGCCGCGACGCGCTTCGCCGTGTTCCTCGCGACCGGCCACACCGGGCAGACCCTTCCGAAGGGCCGCGAGATCGAGGAGATCGACCGCCGCCGTCGACCGCCGGACGGCTGGCGGGTCATCGGGTCACGGGAGTCCGCGCAACGGGAGTGATGAGCCCGACCGTCCCGTCGGCTCCGCGACCCCCGGTCGCGCTCTATATCCATTTCCCGTTCTGCATCTCGCTCTGTCCCTATTGCGATTTCGTGGTCATCGCCGGGTCGGCCGCGCGTGGCCCGCGGAACCGGATCGGGCAGTTCCTCGACGCGCTGCTCATCGAGCTCGAGCTGCGGGCCGATGCCCTTGACGCGACCTTCGGGCCGCCCGGACCTGGCGGTCGGGCGCCGCTGGGATCGGTGTACCTCGGCGGTGGCACGCCGTCCCTGCTTCCGCCCGACGAGGTCGTGCGTCTGCTCGGTCGGGTGGGGGAGCGCTTCGCGCTAGCGGACGACGCGGAGATCACGCTCGAGGCCAACCCCGGACCCGACGAGCGCGGTGATCCTGCGGCCCTGCGCCAGGCCGGGATCACGCGCATCTCGTTCGGTGCCCAGTCGTTCGACGACACGGAGTTGCGCAAGCTCGGCCGGCGTCATCGAGCGCGGCATATCGTCGATGCCGTCGCAGCCGCCCGCGCCGCCAGCATCCCGTCCATCAACATCGACCTGCTGTACGACATCCCCGATACCGACATGGCGACCTGGATGCGCACGCTGGACACCGCCCTCGAGGTCGCCCCCGACCACCTCTCGCTGTATGCCCTTTCGCTCGACGACCCCGTCGCGGAGGGACTGACCGGTCCCGAGGGCGACCATCTCGTCACCACGAAGGGCGCACGTCGATGGCGCGACGCCGTCCGGCCGGGTCAGGATGAGGACCGGGCAGCGGGGCAGTATCACCACGCGGTCGTTGCGCTCGAGGACGCCGGCTATCGGGGCTACGAGATCTCCAACTGGGCGCGGCCGGGCCACGAGAGCCGCCACAACCTCGTGTACTGGGAGCGTCGCCCCCACGAGTCGCTCGGGCCGGGCGCCCACGCCTTCGATGGTCGCGACCGGCGCTGGACCGCGGCACGCCTCGACGCGTACGTCGCCGCGCTCGCGGGGACGCCGGCGAGCCTGCCGCCGGGCGGCGCCGAACGTCTGGACGGTCCCTCCGCGGCGATCGAGGGGTTGATCCTCGGCCTGCGGCTCGACACGGGCGTGCCGCTCGCCGCGGCCCATGAGCCGCCGCTCGCCGACGTCTTCGGCTGGGCGCTGGCCGCGGAACTGCTGACGGTGACCGATGGGGACCGCGTCGTGCTCACGACACGCGGCCGGCTCCTTTCCAACGAACTGTTCTCGCGCCTCGTCTGACGCCGCGGCCCGCGTGCCGCGCGCCGCGTGCCCGGTCGCTTGCAGCCGGCTCGGTCAGGCGGCGCTCTCGTCCACGCCGTCCGCGGCAGCCTCGATCATCACCGACGCCACGATGCTGTACGCGGTCGCCCATGCGTCGGCGGTCTCGTCATCGAAGGCGTCGCCAAGGCCGCGGTCGAGCGTCCAGAGGAGCGCCGCTTCGACCGTGTCGTAATGGCGCTGACGGACGCCGTATCCGGCGTGGACGCGGCCGAGGGCCTCGAGGACCGGGACGACCCGCTCGAGATCGTCGAGGCTCGAGACGAGCAACGCGAGCGTCTGCATGAGGATCGCGCGCTGGGCGGACATGTCCGTCTTGGCGAACAGCCGCTTGACCGCAGGGTCGAGCTCGAAGAGCCGGTCGTAGAAAAGGCGCGCGGCCGCGTCCGAGATCGGCTCGACCGCCGACCAGCTCATCCTGATCAGATCGATCTGTCGCGGGGTCATGCGATGCGCTCCTGGTGCACGCGATGCCCGACCATCCCTCCTGGAAGCCGCATCGCGACAGGGTCGTCCGATGGCCGCGCGTCGACCATGGACATCCGTCGATGGCATCGTCAGGCAGATGTCGCGTGTCTCCGGGAAGGTGGGACCGGATCGGCGCATCCCGCGCGTTGACACTCGCCGCAGCGCGCTGCTACGATGCCAGCACATCTGTTAGCACTCTGACCCATAGAGTGCTAACGCCACGGGAGCACGAGTTTGGCGCGACGCGTCCGCAGCCCACTCGGCCCGCTGGACCTCCGCTCGCAGGCGATCCTTCGGGCCGTCATCGAGGAATATGTCTCGACGGCACAGCCGGTCGCGAGCCAGGCGCTCGTCGACCGATACGGCCTCGGCGTGTCGAGCGCGACGGTACGGAACATCCTCGCCGAGCTCGAAACGGCTGGCTTGCTATCGCATCCCCACACGAGCGCCGGCCGGGTCCCGACTGACGCCGGCTACCGCTTCTTCGTGGAGTCGATCGCCGACGCTGTCCCGCTGCCTGCCGTCGAGCAACTCATGATCCGGCACCAGTTCGGACAGGTCGAGTTCGCGAGCGAGCACTGGTTCCGCCTCGCTGCGACGACGCTCGCGGGCCTCACCCGCGCTGCCGGCATCGCGACGCCGGCGAAGCCCCATGCCGCGCACATCCGGCGGATCGATCTGGTATCGGTGAACGAGCGGATGGCGAGTCTCATCCTCGTGCTGCGCGAGGGGGCGATCAAGCAGGCCGTGATCACGGTCGACGAGGACGAGCCTGTCGATCAGATGATGCTCAACGCCGTCGCCGGTCTCCTCAACGAACGATTGCTCGATCGAACGACGACTTCGGCCGAGCAGATCCTCGCGGACCTCGACGAGACCGAGCGGACGCAGCGGCTCGCCCAGCGCGTCGGCGCGCGGATCATCCGCATCCTGCGCGATTACGACGCGGCGGCGGTCGAAGAAGTCTTCAGCGACGGCCTGTTGAACGTGATGGAGGCGCCGGAGTTCGCGCAGAGCGACAAGCTGCGGCAGGTCTTCAGCGCGCTCGAGAACCGGGCGTACCTCGGCGAGCTCGTCGGCAGCGTCGCCGGCTCCGGCCGGATCCGCATCGTCATCGGTGCCGAGAACCCGCGCGAGGAGATGCACGGCGTGACGCTCATCCTCGCCCCGTACGGGCGACCGGGCAGCGCGATCGGTGTCGTCGGCGTCCTCGGCCCGACCCGGATGAGCTATCCCAACGCGATCGGCACGGTCTCGTTCGTGTCCGGTCTCATGGACGAACTGGTGGACCATCTCTATGCCTGAACGCCGACCCGTGCCCCAGGGAGCGCAGCGCACCCGCGCGGATGAGCGCGCCGACGATCTGGATATCCGGCCGACCAAGCTGCTCGCCGACATCGAGGCGCTCCGCGGCGAGCTCGAGGACTCGAAGCGGCAGGCGGAGGAGTATCTCGTCGCGCTGCAGCGCGAGCGCGCCGAGTTCCTCAACTTCAAGCGGCGGACGGCCGAGGAGCGTGAGCGCGATCTCGGTCTGGCGGGTGAGGACCTCATCCGCAAGGTGCTCGCGGTGGCCGACGACTTCGACCGGGCCATCGACGCACGTCCCGATTCCATCGCCAAGGATGCCTGGTTCGAGGGCGTGGCGGCGATCGACCGCAAGCTGCGAGCGCTGCTCGAGAGCGAGGGTGTGAGCGCGATCCCGGCCGAGCCCGGAACACCGTTCGACCCGCGCGAGCACGACGCGATCGCCAACGTGCCCGGCACAGGCCGGCCTGAGGGAGAGATCGTCGAGCAGGTCCGCCGCGGGTATCGACTCCGCGATCGCGTGCTGCGACCGGCCCTCGTGGCGGTCGCCGGCGGAAACGACGCCGACTCGGCAGGCGCCGAGATGGACCGTCCGAACTAATACCTCACCAGACACAGAACGAAGAACCCGAAGACCATCCGACCAGGAGCAGACACAGACCATGGCCAAGATCATCGGTATCGACCTCGGCACCACGAACTCCGTCGTCGCTGTCATGGAGGGCGGCGAGCCGACCGTCATCGCATCCGCGGAGGGCGGCCGGACCGTTCCAAGCGTCGTCGCCTTCACCAAGACCGGCGAGCGGCTGGTCGGCCAGCTCGCGAAGCGCCAGGCCGTCACCAACCCGACCAACACCGTCTACTCGATCAAGCGGTTCATGGGCCGCCGCTGGGATGACCCCGAGGTCAAGCGGTCGCGCGAGCTCGTGCCGTACAACGTCGCGAAGGACCCGAGCTCGGACGGCATCACCGTGAAGCTCGCGGACGGGAAGACGTACTCACCGCCCGAGATCAGCGCGATGATCCTGCAGAAGCTCAAGACCGATGCGGAGGCGTACCTCGGCGAGAAGGTGACCGAGGCGGTCATCACCGTGCCGGCCTACTTCGACGACACCCAGCGCCAAGCGACCAAGGACGCGGGGCGCATCGCCGGTCTCGACGTGAAGCGGATCATCAACGAGCCGACGGCGTCGGCCCTCGCCTACGGGCTCGACAAGAAGGGCGACGAGAAGATCGCCGTCTACGACCTGGGCGGCGGCACGTTCGACATCTCGATCCTGGAGCTCGGCGAGGGCGTCTTCGAGGTCAAGGCGACCAACGGCGACACGCACCTCGGCGGCGACGACTTCGACCAGCGCGTCATCGACTGGCTACTGGCCGAGTTCAAGAAGGACCAGGGCATCGACCTCTCGAAGGACCAGCAGGCCCTCCAGCGGCTCAAGGAGGCCGCCGAGAAGGCGAAGATCGAGCTGTCCTCGACGTCGACGACCGAGATCAACCTGCCGTACGTCACGGCCGACGCATCCGGCCCCAAGCACCTCGTGATCTCGCTGACGCGGGCCAAGCTCGAGGACCTCGTGGCCGACCTCGTCTCGAAGACCGAGGGACCGGTCAAGGCCGCGCTGAAGGACTCCGGTCTCAAGCCGGGTGATATCGACGAGGTGATCCTCGTCGGCGGTCAGACCCGCATGCCGGCGGTCGTCGAGGCGGTCAAGAAGATGTTCGACGGGAAGGAGCCCCACAAGGGCGTCAATCCCGACGAGGTCGTGGCCGTCGGTGCGGCGATCCAAGCCGGTGTGTTGGCGGGTGACGTCAAGGACGTCCTCCTGCTCGACGTCACGCCGCTGTCGCTGGGCATCGAGACGCTTGGCGGCGTCATGACCAAGCTCATCGAGCGGAACACCACGATCCCGACATCCAAGTCGCAGGTCTTCTCGACGGCGTCCGACAACCAGTCGCAGGTCGAGATCCACGTCCTCCAGGGCGAGCGCGACTTCGCAGCCGACAACAAGACGCTCGGCCGGTTCATCCTCGACGGGATCCCGCCGGCCCCACGTGGCGTGCCGCAGATCGAGGTCACGTTCGACATCGACGCGAACGGCATCCTCGATGTCAGGGCCAAGGACCGTGCCACGGGCAAGGAGCAGCAGGTCCGGATCACGGCGTCGTCGATGCTGTCGAAGGATGCCGTGGACGAGATGGTCCGCGACGCCGCCGCCCACGCCGATGAGGACAAGCAACGGCGCGAGGAGGTCGAGACCCGCAACCAGGCCGAGGCCCTTTCGTTCCAGGCCGAGCGCACGCTCAAGGACCTGGGCGACAAGGTCCCGTCCGAGGACAAGCTCGAGGTCGAGAACCAGGTGTCGTCGCTGCGCGAGGCACTCAAGGGTTCGGACATCGCGCCGGTCCAGTCCGGGATGTCGGCGCTCGCCGAGACGCTCCAGCGCATCTCGACCGCCGCCTACCAGGCCTCGGCGTCCGAAGCAGGCCCGACCAACGGCTCCGGCGAAGACGATGGCGCGGGTGGTGACGGCGCGGATACCGGCGACGGTGCCGCCGAGGGCGCCGGCTCAGGCGAAGGCGAGGGCGAGGGCGAAGAGGCCGTCGAGGGCGAGTTCAAGGAGGTCTAGGCCCCCGCGTTCGCGCGGACCGGGCGGGACTCGCCGACTGCTCGTCATCGGCTCGTCCCGACGGCCATCGACTGTCACGCAGCCGATCCAAGGCCTCGCCGTGGAACAGGACGCGTCCGTGCGAGGACGTAGCACGGACGTACCCGGCGCTTGTCGACTAGCCAGGAACGGCGCTCGGCGTCGCGCCCGGCCTAGCCGATGAAGAGGTCGACCCCCGGAGCGACGGCCATCGCCGCGATCACGATCGCGTATGCGACGAACAGCAGGACGCCGGCGAACAGGTGCAGTCGGACGTTCACGCCCATGTACGCCATCAGCCCATACGGGTTGTCGTAGTTCGGCATCAGGCCTGCCGAGACCTGCCGCGCGAGCGGGATCGTCAGCAGCATCAGCAACGTCGGGACCGGCAGGATCCCGACCACGACGCCGGCCACGACAGCGACGTAGGCGGCCGCCGCTGCGACGTTGTACCCGGTCACGACCGCCCGGGGCGAGAACCGCACCGGCAGCGTCCGCTTCCCGGCGTGCGCGTCGCCTCGCCGGTCCGGGATCTCGTTGACGTACAGGATCAGCGCGACGAGCAGTGCGATCGGGATCGACGCCACGAACGGCTCCCAGGCCAACGCTCCACGCGTCTGCACCACATATGCGCCGAGAAGCATCAACGGCCCGAAGCCGACCGCGACCGCGATCTCACCGAGCCCGCGATACACGAACTTCAACGGCGGTGCGGTGTACCCGAGCGAAACGATGAACCCGACGACCCCGATGACCAGCAGCGCGGTCGATCCACGGGTCGCCAGCAGGATCAGCCCGATCGCTCCCGCCAGCACGTAGAACACCGTCGCGAGGGTCGCCATCTGGCGGAGGGAGACGAGCCCGTACTGGATCACGCGTGACCCGCCGCTGAACTGCGTCGGCGTGACGTTCGCGTCGTCGGCGCCCTGGACCGAGTCGAACACGTCGTTCGCGACGTTGAGCCCGAGCTGTACGAACGAGGCGCCGATCACGGTCAGTGCCGCGGCCCAGAGGTCGAAGACGCCGTGGCTCGCGGCGATCGCGATGCCGAGCACGACCGGGACGATCGTCGCGGTGAGGAACGGAAGCCGCGTCGATCGCAAGGCCAGGAACCCGAACGACAGACGGGGCTTGACCGGTGTCCCGCGTTCCGACGACAACGCGTCGAAATAGCGTCGGGAGCGGGGCACGGACCGCTCGGAATACTCGAAGAACGGCGTCTCTGACTCGTCCCAGCCCCACGCGGAACGTGCCGCGAGCGTCAGGACGCGTGACATCGGATCCGGGCGCATCCCCGGCGTCACGCGGCCCCACACCGTCACGTGCCGGCGTTCGTCGTAGCCGTAGCCGGGCTGCGGTCGGATATGGGAACCGGTCAGGGAGACGTCACGGTCCGTCGGGATGGCAAGCCCTGCCGGCGGGTCGAACGTCGCGGTGAGCGTCCCCGGGTCGACGGACGCCTGGACGGCGACCGAGACGGGGTACCCGCTGTCGTCCACCCAGGTCGCGATCTGGAAGGGGTAGGTGGCGAGCTTGTCGAGGCCGGCTCGCGCGTCGATCGCGGGGGTCGAACGCATCACGCGGCCTCCTTCCCGAGCTCGACGATCTGCGGCGCCGTGGATGCGTCGCCCGATGGCCAGTACAGGACACGGCGCGGGGAGATCTCGATGAGCGCGCGCTCGAAGAAGAGCGGCAGCGCCACGCGCGCCTTGAGGAACGAGACGATCGCCGGCTCCTTCGCCGACCAGATCGGCAGCAGACGTTCCCAGCCGCCATGCGGGTCGTCGTCGATGACCCTGGCGTCGCCTTGGATCGTCGCGCGATCCGTTCGACCGCCGACCGAGATCGGGTCCGTGATCGACACGGAGACCTTGGCGTTCGCCCCGATGTGCTCCAGCTTGCGGCTGAACAGGGTCGACGAGGTCATGTAGACGCGCTCGCCGTCCCACAACGGGATGAGGGGATAGGTCACGGGCCGACCGTTGGGGTCGACGACCGTCAGCTCTGCCACGAGCGCGCTCTCGAGCAGTTCGGTGACTGGTCCTGGGATGGCGGCCATCGGAGTGGCTCCTAACGCGGATCTCTGGTCCAGCAGATCATACACCCATTTGCTACTGCGGCGTAGCCAGTTTCCGATAGGAGCCGTTCCCGACCAGGACGCTTGCTACGAGACCCCTGCGCAGAGAGCCTCGAGCGCCGCGGCGTCACCCGAACGAAATAGTCGTCGTTCACGCTGATGCTAGGCCTGCGAACGAGGAGCATGGGTCGGGAGTACGATGCGCGCCCATGCCTGACACGCTCGTCGAATCGAGCGCGCGCGATGCCGCGCCGCCTTCGACCACCTCGCTCATCCATGCCCGCGGGCTGACGAAGACCTTCGGCGACCTCGTCGCCGTCGACGCCATCGACTTCGACGTCGCGCCCGGCGAATCGTTCGGCTTCCTCGGCCCGAACGGCGCCGGCAAGACATCGACGATGCGGATGATCGGCTGCGTCTCGCCGATGTCCGGCGGAACACTTCGGATCCTCGGTCAGGATCCCGAACGCGACGGCCCACGCATCCGTGCCCGACTCGGCGTCGTGCCGCAACAGGACACGCTCGACACCGAACTGACCGTCCGCGAGAACCTGCTGATCTACGGCCGGTACTTCGGGCTCAGCCGCACCGAATGCGCCAAGCGAGCCGATGACCTGCTCGAGTTCGCCCAGCTCACCGAGAAGTCGGATGCGCAGGTCGAGTACCTGTCCGGCGGGATGAAGCGTCGCCTCACGATCGCCCGCAGCCTGATCAATGAACCCGACCTGATGCTCCTCGACGAGCCGACGACCGGCCTCGACCCCCAGGCCCGCCATCTGCTGTGGGATCGCTTGTACCGCCTGAAGCAGCGTGGCGTGACGCTCGTCCTCACGACCCACTACATGGACGAGGCCGAACAGCTGTGCGATCGGCTCGTCGTGATGGACAAGGCGAAGATCGTCGCGGAAGGGTCGCCGCGCTCGCTCATCGAGCAGTACTCGACCCGGGAGGTCACCGAGCTCCGCTTCCCCGAGGGCGTTCAGGAGACGCTCGATGGACAGCTCGACGGGATCGCGGAGCGCATCGAGCGTCTGCCCGACCGCGTCCTCCTCTACGCGGATGATGGCGAGGCCGCCGTGGCGGCAGCCCACGCTCGCGGACTCCAGCCGGAGACGGTCCTCGTCCGCCGGTCGACCCTCGAGGACGTCTTCCTGCGGCTGACCGGGCGCTCCCTGATCGACTGATGAGCGCAGGGACCGCGACGCCGCAGATCCCGTCGCCCTCGGCCGTCGGTGGCATCGGGCGGGTCTTCGAGCATCGCCTCCTGTCGTACAAACGGACGTTCCGCGCGAGCATCTTCAGCTCGTTCCTGACGCCCTTGCTGTTCCTGACGGCGATGGGCCTAGGGCTCGGCGGCTACGTCGATGCGTCGACCCAGGGCGCGCTCGGCGGCGTGCCGTACCTCGCATTCCTCGCCCCGGGCCTGCTGGTCGCGACCGCGATGCAGGCGGGATCGTTCGAGGCGACGTTCCCGATCATGGGCGGGCTCGTCTGGAGCCGGATCTTCCACGCGATGTACGCGACGCCGCTGACGAGCCGGGACATCGCGCTGGGCAATCTGCTCTGGATCGTCGCCCGGTTGACACTGATCTCGACGGTCTTCACGGCGATCATCATCCTGTTCGGCGCTGCGCTGTCGCCGCTGGTGGTGCTCGCGATCCCCGTCGCTGTCCTCACCGGGCTGGCGTTCGGCGCGCCGATCGCCGCGTTCTCCGCGACCCAGCGGACCCCCGACCGGTTCGCGGCGATCTTCCGGTTCGTCATCACGCCGCTGTTCATCTTCTCGGGCACGTTCTTCCCGGTGGAGGGGCTGCCGCCGTTCCTCCAGCCCCTGGCCTGGCTCACGCCGCTGTACCACGGCGTCGTCCTCGCCCGCGGCTTGTCACTCGGGACGTTCGGGACGGATCCCACCCTCCAGTTGGCGATCGTCCACCTGGCGATCTTGATCGCGTTCGTTGCGGTCGGGACGTTCGCCGCGATCCGGACCGTGGAAGCCAAGCTGGTGCGCGGATGACTGCCCTCCCGCTGACTTCGGTGTTCCTGATCGGCAGCCGCCGCTCGTTCCGGCTCGTCGAGCGGAACCTGTATGTGTACCGCCACGGCTGGCTCGTCCTGCTGTCGGGATTCTTCGAGCCGCTGTTCTACCTGCTCGGCGTGGGCTTCGGGATCGGCACGCTGGTCGGCACCGTCGCAGGGCCGGGTGGCCAGGAGATCTCGTACCAGCTGTTCGTCGCACCGGCGCTGCTTGCCAGCGCCTCGATGAACGGGGCGATCAACGAGAGCACGTTCAACTTCTTCTTCAAGCTGCACTACGACAAGACCTTCGTCGCGATCCTGGCGACACCGCTCTCGTCGGGCGACATCGCGGTCGGCGAGCTGATCTGGGCGCTGATCCGCGGCGGCCTCTACGCCATCGGCTTCCTCGTCGTCATGTTGGTGCTCGGTCTCGTCGTCTCGCCGTGGGTGATCTTCGCCTTCCCGGCGGCCCTGCTGGTCGGTTTCGCCTTCGCCTCGGTCGGCATGGCGGCGACATCGTTCATGAAGACCTGGCAGGACTTCGACCTGATCCAGCTGGTCGTCCTGCCGCTGTTCCTGTTCTCCGCGACCTTCTACCCGATCGAGACATACCCGCCGGTCCTCCAGGTCATCGTCCGGCTCACACCGCTCTACCAGGGCGTCGACCTGATCCGGTCGCTGACGGTCGGCTACATCACCCCGGTCATCCTGTTCCACGTCGCCTACCTCGCGGTCCTCGGGTTCGCCGGGCTGTTCGTCGTCTCGCGCCGGCTCGACAAGCTGCTCCTGACGTGACCGATCGGGTCGCGCTCGCGGCCCTGACCGCCGAGGTCGTCGTCTGCCGGCGCTGCCCGCGTCTCGTCGCGTGGCGCGAGCAGGTCGCGCGCGAGAAGGTCGCCCGCTTCCGGGATGACACGTACTGGGGTCGACCGGTGCCGGGCTTCGGCGACCCCGACGCGCGGATCCTGCTGGTCGGCCTCGCGCCGGCGGCGCACGGCGGCAACCGGACGGGCCGCGTCTTCACCGGCGACGCCTCGGGCGACTTCCTGGTCGCCGCGCTGTATCGCGCCGGTCTGGCGAATCAGCCGACATCGCGCGACATCGATGACGGGCTCACCCTCATCGACACCTATGTCGCCGCCGCCGTCCGCTGCGCGCCGCCTGGCAACAAACCGCTTCCGGAGGAGCGCGACAACTGCGCGCCGTTCATCGAGCGCGAGCTCGAGCTCCTCGACCGCGTTCGGTCGGTGGTCGCGCTCGGCGCGTACGGCTGGGACGCTGCCCTCCGGGCGATGGCGGCGAACGGGCATCGCCTCCCGGTCAAGCCGCGGTTCGGCCATGGGGCGGCGGTCGATGTCGGACCGTACCGTCTTTACGGGACGTATCACCCGAGCCAGCAAAACACCTTCACGGGCGTCCTCACGCCCGCGATGCTCGACGACGTCCTGGTCGCGGCCAAAGCGGGAGCCCTCTCGTAGACTTCCGGGTCTATGGCCACGACCGAGCGTGATCTGTATGAGGTCCTCGGCGTCCCGCGCGAGGCGACGGACGCCGAGATCAAGCGCGCGTTCCGGAAGCTCGCGCAGCAGTGGCATCCCGACGTCAACAAGGACCCCGCTGCCGCGGACCAATTCAAGGAGGCCAGCGAGGCGTACCAGATCCTGTCGGACCCTGAGCGGCGCCAGCGCTACGACATGTTCGGTCGTGCCGGCGTCGATGGCGGGCCCGCGGGGGCCGGCTTCGAGGGGTTCGGCGGGTTCAGCGACATCTTCGATGCGTTCTTCGGCGGCGCCGCCACCGGAACGGCTCGGCGCGGCCGCCCGCAGCCCGGCTCCGACCTGCGGTACGACCTGCGGATCACGTTCGAGGAGGCGGTCAAGGGGACCGAGAAGGAGATCGAATTCCGCTCGCTCGCGCGCTGCGACACGTGCTCCGGCAGCGGCGCGGCGCCCGGGACCGAGGCAACGACCTGCCCGCAGTGCGAGGGCCGCGGCGAGATCCGAAGCGTCCGCCAGACGATGCTCGGCCAGATGGTCAACGTGTCAGCGTGTCCACGTTGCCGAGGTGAGGGCAAGATCGTCGACAGCCCATGTCCGACGTGTCACGGCGAAGGTCGCCTCGAAGCGAAGCGGACGCTGCGGGTGACGATCCCCGCGGGCATCGACGAGGGCCACCAGATCCGGCTCACCAACGAGGGCGAGGTCGGACCCCGCGGCGGCCCTTCCGGCTCGTTGTACGTGGTCGTCCACGTGGCGCCGCATCCATCGCTCCGTCGCGATGGGACGGAGCTCTATTACGAGGCGACGATCTCGATCGCCCAGGCGGCACTCGGCACCACCATCACCGTGCCGACGGTCGACGGTGAGGAGGAGGTCGAGATCAAGCCCGGCACCCAGCCAGACACCGCGATCCGACTGCGCGGCAAGGGTGTTCCCCATCTCCGCCGGTCGGGGTCACGTGGCGATCTCCACGTCATGATCGATGTCGAGGTACCGCGCAAGCTGACCAAGAAGCAGCGCGAGCTGCTCGAACAGTTCGCGCGCGAATCGGGCGAGACGGTCCCGCCGCCGCACAGCGGCATCCTCGACAAGCTCGGTCTGGGGTGACGCCAGCGCCCCACGACGCAGTGCGATCGACGGCCGGTGCGTGGCTCGAGCTCGCAGTCGAAGCCGACCCGGAAGCCGTCGAAGCCGTGAGCGAGATCCTCGGGCGGGTCGCGACCGGCGGCACGACCGTCGAGCCGGCATTCGACCTCGTCGATGAGGGACTGGGTGCCCGGATCGATCCGGGCCGGCCTGCGGTGGTGCGTGGCTACGTGCCGATCGGCGACGGACCGGGCGGACCGGCAGCCGCCGAGGACGCCGCAGCCCGGGTCGCCGATGCGCTCGGCCATCTCCAGGCCTTCGGCCTGCGGCAGATCGGCGAGCTGCGCACGCGGACCGTGCAGGCCGCTGACTGGGCGGACGCCTGGAGGGCGTTCTTCCCGGTGATGCGGATCGGGCGTCGGCTCGTGATCCGCCCGACGTGGCGCGAGCACACCGCGCGATCCGACGACGTCGTGCTTGCTCTGGACCCCGGGATGGCCTTCGGGACCGGACTGCATCCGACGACCCGCCTGTGTCTTGCCGCGCTCGAGCGGGTCGCCGATGAGGGCCGGATCGCCGGTGCCCGCGTGCTCGATGTCGGCTGCGGCTCGGGCATCCTGTCGATCGCCGCACTCAAGCTCGGCGGAGCGACGGTCCTCGGTGTCGACACCGATCCCATCGCCGTCGAAGCGACCGTCGCGAATGCCGCCCGCAACGACCTCGACCGCCGCCTGGAGGCGCGCCAAGGGTCGCTGCCGACCGGCGAGGCGCCGTTCGACGTCGTCCTCGCCAACCTCGTCGCCGGCGTCCTGATCCCCCTTGCGTCCTCGCTGCACGCGGAGCTCGTGCCCGGCGGCACGCTCGTCGCTTCGGGCATCTTCATCGACCGCGAAGCGGAAGTCACAGCGGCGTTCGAGGCCGCGGGACTGCGCGTCACCGAGCGAACGGCCGACGGCGACTGGGTGGCGATCGAGCTCCGAGGGCCCTGAGGGCCGCCGCTGGTACGATCGGCCCGATGCCGAGCCCCCTGATCCCGATCCTGCTCGTCACGCACATCACGCTTGCGATCCTGCTGTTCCTGCCGTCGATCCTGCTGCCCTTCGCGCTGCGCACGCGGCGCGCGACCGTCGACTCCGACAGCCGCGTCGTGCGCGGGTTGCTGTGGGGCCAGTCGCACGGCACCGTGATCATCGGGGCGGGGCTGGCCATCACGGGTCTCGGACTCGTAGCAGCCCTCGGCCCGACGCTCCTCCAGCAGCCGTGGCTCCTCATCGCGCTCGCGATCTACGCGTTCAACCTCGGGTTGGCGTTCTTCATCCAGCGACCGAACCTGCGACGCCTGATCGGGGTCAAAGCGACGCCGGACGACCAGATGTGGCGCGAGCGCGCCAAGCGTCAGCGGTACGTGTCATACCTGATGGCCGGGCTCGTCGGCGTGATCGGCTTCCTCATGAGCACCAAGCCGAGCTTGTGATGGCGACCGACTGCCTCTTCTGCCGCATCGTCGCGGGCGACCTGCCGTCCACGAAGGTCCACGAGGACGATCACGTCCTCGCGATCCGCGATATCGCGCCGGCGTCGCCGACGCACATCCTCGTCCTGCCGAAGCGGCACATCGCGTCCGCCCTCGACCTGAGCGACGCCGATGCCCCGCTCGTGGGGCGGATGCTCGCGGTCGCATCCGACCTCGCCCGCTCGGAGGGCATCGCCGACGCCGGCTACCGCCTCGTGTCGAACGTGGGCGCGTGGGGCGGTCAATCGGTCGATCACTTGCACATCCACCTGATGGGCGGCCGCGCCTTCGCATGGCCGCCGGGCTGACGATCGCGCGCCCGACGGCGCTCGCACTCGCCGCCGGCCTGCTGCTGGCGAGTTGTGGCGGGTCGACCGGCGACGTCGCGCCGTCGGTGGTCCCGGCCGTCACCGAGGGCCCGACCCGGACCGTCGGGCCGGCGGTCGCGCAGACGAGGACCGAGTTGGTGCAGGCCCTCGGGACGAAGAACCTCGTCCTGCAGGACTCGCAGGCCGAGTTCCGCCCTCCCGAGGACGCGACGTTCACGACGACCCCGCGCGCGCTCTACCAGGTGATCCTGCCCAAGGCGCCGCAGGAGGGGTTCATCGTGGTGTACGAGTTCGCCGATCCGACGGCGGCGGCCGAAGCCGCCGCGGCGCAGGCCGCGTATCTGGCGACCGGCCCGGCCAAGGTGCAGTCGCCGTTCGGGGCGCGCCACATCATCCGGCTGGTCGGACCGACGGTCCTGCTGTATACGTGGGTCCCGGCGGGTGCCGAAGATCCACTCCAGCCGGATATCCAGACGGCTCTCGAGACGCTCGGGACCGGCGTTCAGGTCCCGTCCTAGCGGGCACCGGTCCCAGCCGCACCCGCCGCGACCCACGACCTGATAGGGTCCCGCTTGATCTTGAGCGTGTGGGTCCTCGGGAAGTCCTCGCCCGGCCATAGCCGCCAGCCAGCGATCCGCTGGTTCGGGCCGAGCGTCGCATTCGCCGCCTTGACCGCGGTCTCGATCCGCGTCTTCGTTGCGGCGGGATCTTCCTTGTCGAGGGCCAGCACGATCGTCTCGATGCGGCCGGGATCCGTCTCGAGCACGACGGCATCGCGCACGCCCGCGATCCGCAGGGCGTTCTCGATGTCCTCGGGATACACGTTGAAGCCGTTCGGCAGCACGATCATGTCCTTGAGCCGGCCGCTGAGGATGAGCCGGCCGTCCTCGTCGAAGCGCCCCAGATCGCCGGTCCGATACCAGCCGTCATCGGTGAACGCGGCCTTGGTGAGCTCCGGCGCGTTCCAGTAGCCGTTGAATACGGTGCGACCCCGGAACTGGATCTCCCCGTCCGGGGCCAGCCGCATCTCGATGCCCGCCGGGACGCGTCCGACCGTGCCGAGGCCGTGGTCGTCGAGCGTCGTGCACGACCCGGTCCCGGTCTCGGTCGCGCCATAGCCCTGGAGGACGGTGACGCCGAGGTCTTCCCAACCCTGCTGGAGCGCGGGTGGCAGGAACGCGCCGGACGAGAGGAACAATCGGAAATGCCCGCCGAGCTGCTGGTGGATGCTCCGGAACAGCCAGCGGCGGATCGGGACGGGGAGTCGCCGCGCGACGCCGCGCAGCCGCTCGAACGTCGCCGTTCGGTCGCGCTTGGCGACCTCGCGCTCGATCGCGCTCCAGAACAGGTCGAGGATCTGCGGCACCACGACCATGCTCGTGACCCGCTGATCGCGCAGCGCGTCGAAGATCACGCGCGGATTGCGGCTCCGGACGTACAGGACGTCGGCACCGACATCGAGCGCGTAGTACAGCCCGACGGCCTGCTCGAGCAGGTGCGACAGCGGCAGCAGCGACACGAGCCGGTGCTCCATCGGCGGCACGATCCGGTGGAACGACTCGATGGATGCGACCACGTTGTCATGGGTCAGCATCACGCCCTTCGGCGTGCCGGTCGTCCCGCTCGTGAAGACGAGCTCGAAGGTCTCGTCCGCCTCGGGGCGCTTCCAGGACGCTTGTCGCGCCTCCCAGTCCGGCGGGAACAGCGGGTCGTCCTCGGCCGGTTCCGCGGCAGAGGTCGTCGACGGTGGTCGTCGGGAAGTCGGTCAGGCCGGCTTCGCGCGGGTCGGGCGCGTCGCGACCCGTGCCCAGGATCAGGTGTCGCGCGCCCGATGCGCGGACGATCATCTCCACCGCGTCGGCGGACATGCGCAGGTCGAGCGGGACGAGGACCAGCCGCGCGTGCATCGCGCCGTAGTAGGCCGCCGGCAGCGCGGGCGTCGATGGGCTCCACGTCAGGATGCGGTCACCCGGCTCCAGGTCGAGCGCGCGCAGTCGCCACGCAGCGATCCGGGCGCGGCGATCCAGCTCGCGGTACGTCCACTGGATCGTCGACCCGTCGTCCTGGCGCAGCCCGAGCGCCGGTCGCTCGCCGTAGCGCGTGACCGCCGTGTCCAACAGGTCGATGAGGGTGCCCGCCATGCTCGCCGAGGATAGCGGGCTCCCATCGCCCGGATCCGCAGGAGGCCGGCGCCCGATCCGGCGACGTCGCCATACGGCGCATGGCTTGCCCTGCGCATGGCGTGACGCCGGAGGGCTACGATCCCTCCGATGGTGCCCACCATCGAGATCGGTCCCTGGCGTGTCCTGACCCACGACCTCTTCACGGTCATCGCGCTGGCCGTGGGCCTGGTCTTGTACTACCGCGACCTGCGTCGGCGCGGCTGGCTCGACGATCGGATCGTCACCATCTCGATCGCCGCGGTCGCCGGGGGTCTCATCGGGGCCCGCGTGATCACCGCGTGGGAGCATCTCGAGTACTACACGGCACTCGATGGCATCCCCCTGAGCGTGGCGATCGAGCACAGCGGGAAGAGCCTGATCGGCGCCCTCGCGGGCGGCTATGCCGGGATCGCGATCGCCAAGCGTGCGCTCGGCTATACCCGGTCGACCGGCGACGCCTACCTCCTTGCCATCCCGGTGGCAACGGCGATCGGGCGGGTCGGGTGCTTCCTATCGGAGCTGCCGTTGGGCACACCGACCGATCTGCCGTGGGGCATCAGCGTGCCGCCCGCGGCGGCTGCCGCCTTCGTGAGGTGTCCGGGCTGCGAGCTTCCGATGCACCCCTCGATGCTCTACGAGATCGCGTTCTGCGTGGTCGCCGTCATCGTCATCATCCGCTACCGCGACCGAGTCCCGGTGCCGGGCGATGGCCTGCGCCTGTACCTGCTGGCCGCCGCCGTGTTCCGGTTCCTCGTCGAGTTCGTCCGCGGTAACGAGCCACAGGCGCTGGGTCTCACAGGGCCGCAGTGGGTGCTGATCCCGCTCATCGGCCTCCTGGTCGCCCATTTCGTCAGACAGTGGCGGCGGGGCGCCTATCGCGTGCCCCCGGCGCCCGTGCCGGCTGCAGCACGAGGGGCGAGCGCATGAGTGACGACGTCGGTCAGGAGCCTCAGCCAGCCGAAGGGCGCGAGCCAGTCGTGCCGACGGTCGCCGAGGACCGCGTCGGCGTCCTTGCGGCGTACGTCAGGACGAACCGCGACCGCTACACGGAGGAGGCGCTCCGGGCGTCGGCCCGCAAGAGTGGCTACACGGACGCCGAGATCGACGCGGCATGGAAGTCGGCCGCGAGCCGTACCGCGATCCCGAGCGAACGGCGCACCAACACCGGCTCGGTGGTCGCGGTCGCGATCGGCTTCGTCGTCGCCCTGTACGGCGGTGGCGTACTCATCGGGGCGGCCGGCGCAGGCGATATCGCCGCTGCGGCCGCGCTCGGGCTGATCATCGTGGGCATCGCCGGCTGGGCGCTCCTCAAGGACACCCGCCCATCGCTGTCGTCGGGGCTTGGCTGGGGCGTGCTCCTCGCGGTCGGGATCCCGCTGGTCGTCGTCCTCGGGATCCTGGGGATCTGCATCGTCGTCGGCGTCTTCTCGCGACCAGTCACCGGCTAGCAGGAGAAGCTCGATGCTCGACCTCTACCCCTTCACACCGCTTCGCATGGTCCTGACCGTGTGCGGCCGCTGCTTCTCCGAGGATCCCGATCGCGAGATCGACTACGAGACCGACATCCTCCAGGGGAACCTCGTCGCGATGGAGGGATCGGTCTACCTGCGGCGGATGTGCAGGCGCGGCCACGGCGAGGTGGTGAGCCTGTACGAGGAGGACCACCGGCGCTGGGAATACCTGCAGCAATGGCGGACGCCGACCCGCCGGATCATCCCGGATACCGTCGGCAACGACGCACCGATCCCGATGGGGTACGCGGACGGCCTCGGCGACCTGCAGACCCAGCACTCGTGCGTGCTGCTCCTCGACATCACCGAGAACTGCAACCTCGAATGTCCGACCTGCTTCGCCGCCGCGGCGCCCGGGATCGGGCGATTCGCCCGCCTCCCGCACATCCTTCGCTCGCTCGACGCGTCGATCGAGCGCGAGGGTGGCCGGGTCGACGTCCTGATGCTGTCCGGCGGCGAGCCGACGGTCCATCCGGAGGTCCTGGAGATCATCGAGGCCGCCACCGAGCGGAACGTCACGCGCGTGATCCTCAACACGAACGGGATCCGCGTGGCTCGGGACGATCGGTTCGTGGCGGCTCTCGGTCGGCTGCGCGGGCGGGTCGAGGTCTATCTGCAGTTCGATGGCTTCGAGCTCGAGTCGCACCTGTACCACCGTGGCGAGGACCTGCGCGACATGAAGGCCGAAGCACTTCGCCGGCTTGCGTCGGAGCGGGTCTTCACGACGCTCGCCGTCGCCGTCGCGGAGGGCGTGAACGACCGCGAGGTCGGTGCCATCGCGGACTTCGCGCTCGATACCGACTACATCGCCGGCGTCGCGTTCCAGCCGGTCTTCGGATCCGGTCGGATCGAGCCCGATCGACCCGATGCGTCGCGTCACGACGACCGGGACGCTCGGCCGGCTCGACGATCAGACCACGCGCATCGGCGCCGACGACTTCATCGCCCTGCCGTGCTCGCACCCCGACTGCTCGTCGATCACGTACTTCATCCGCGGTGACGAGGGTGACTGGCGATCGGTGCCGGGCCTTCTCGGCGAGGATCGACTGAAGGCGTACCTCGGGCTCGTGTCGAACCGCATCGCCCCCGACGACGCGATGTGGGCGGCACTCGTCGGGCTGATGTCGGAGACCACGCTCGTCTCGCGCCCCGAGCTCATCGACCACCTCCTGCGGATCTGCGATGCGTGCGACCTCGGCGTCACCGGGTTCGTCAAGAGCCTGGGGCGATGGATGTTCGATCGACAGGCGGCCGTCGAGGAGATCGCGCTACGGGTCAAGCGTTTCTCGGTCAAGTCGTTCATGGATGCCTGGACCCTGAACGTCGAACGCCTCCAGCAGTGCTGCGTGCACGTCGGTTCCACGGATGGCGAGGCGAATCCGGTTCGCGTGCCGTTCTGCGCGCGGCAGCTGTTCGGCGGGCTGCGTCGAACGACGTCCGCGGGCATGGTCCCAGCGCGTGAGCTGGTCCTGCTCGACGACGTCCGATCGCGTCGATCAGTGGGGGTGGTGTGATGGGTGCGACGGGTGCCGTCGGTCCTGCGAGCTATGTCCGGCCGCCACTCAGCCCGCCGGAGAAGTACGAGCGGCTGGCGTTCACGTTCTGCCGGATGGGGACCGTCGGGCTGATCGCCTGGCTCGTGTCGCCCGCGGTCTTCGTGCTGGTCGTGGCGATCGTGGCGATCGTCCTCTACGCGAAGTCGATCACGCTCGGCGTGTCCTGGAGCAAGTGCTTCCTCCGCCGTCCGACGCTGATCATCGGCTTCTGGGCGGTCGTCGCGGTCCTCGATCTGTACTGGCTGCTCGCGCTCGGAGGGCGCGTTCCGACGCTCTGACAGGGCGTTTCTGGACGTTTGACCGTCCACTACCCCTCGGGTAGACTCCGGCGGCTCTGCGGCCCCTGGCCGCGGTGCCGCTCGTTCCGGTCGGTCGGCCGCGCCGGAGGAGCGCCTCGAGATCCTGGTCGGAGGAGGTGAACACCGATTGGCTGAAGTCCGAGTGGGAGAGAACGAGACGTTCGAGAGCGCCCTGCGTCGCTTCAACAAGAAGATCCAGCAGAGCGGCATCCTCGCCGAAGCTCGCCGACGCGAGCACTACGAGAAGCCGTCCGTGAAGCGCAAGCGCAAGGAAGCCAAGCGCAAGAAGAACGCCCGTACGCAGGCCGGCTGAGCGGATCCACCGCCACCGACGACTGCGGCCCCACGGGCGTCTGCGACGACCGCCCGAGGTAGCCAAGACCGGTGTCCCTTCGAGATCGCATCCAGACCGACATCACCGCCGCGATGCGCGGTGGTGATGCGCTGCGTCGCGACGTCCTGCGGATGGCCTCGAACGCCGCCTACAACATCGAGAAGCGCAACCAGCGCCCCCTGACCGACGACGAGTACCTGGCCGTCCTCACCCGCGAGGTCAAGACGCGCCGCGAGTCGGTCGAGGCGTACACGAAGGGCGGACGCGCCGACCTCGCCGCCAAGGAAGAGGCCGAGATCGACATCCTGACCGAGTACCTCCCGCAGGCCCTGTCGGACGCAGAGATCGACACGCTCATCGACGAGGCCGTCGCCTCGACCGGCGCGACCAACGCCCGCGACCTCGGCAAGGTGATGGGCTGGCTTGCGCCGCGAACCCGTGGCCGCGCCGATGGCAAGGTCGTGAGCGGGAAGGTCGCCAGCGTGCTTGCGCGAGCCGATCTCGCGGTCCACGACGAGACCGGTCACTGATGCTCACCCAGCGCGCGCCCGTCCTGGCGCGATTCACCCGCAATGACGCATCCCGCGCCGCCGTCGCGGCGACCGTCCTGATCCTCCTGCTGACCGCGATCATGGCGGTCGACCTGCTGCCGTCGGCGCCCGTGGACTATCGGGTCGGCGAGCTCGTCCGCGAGGACATCGCCGCTCCCAAGGCGATCTCGTTCACGAGCAGCACGCTCACCGACCAAGCGAAGACCGAGGCGCGTGCCGCCGTCCCGCTCCAGTTCGACTTCACCGCCGACAAGGCGATCGCGATCGCGAACGAGCAGGCGAACGCGTTCATCGACCGGGTCCGCAGGGTCGACACGGCCTTTGCGACCGATCTCAAGCCCGCGGAACGGACCGCGCTCCTCCAGACGGCCATCCCCGGCCTGACCGACACGACGCAAGCCACGCTCGAGAAGCTCGACGCACCGCGCTGGGCCGCAATCCGCACGGAGGCGGCGCGCGTCCTTGACGCCACCGAACGCACCGAGCTTCGTGACACGCAAGCAGCAGAGACACGGGCGACGATCGCCAGCCGCATGGGCGGCGACCTCGATGAGGCCGAGCGGATGCTGGCGGCCGAGATCATCCGGCCGCTCATCGTCGCGAACTCATCGTTCAGCCAGACGCTTACCGATCAGGCCAAGGACCGGGCTGCCGAGAACGTCCAGCCCGTGGAGGTCGACATCGCCCAGGGCGAGGTCGTGGTCCGCAACGGGACGCCACTGACCGCCGCCGACCTCGAGGCGATCCAGGCGCTCGGGCTCGGCCAGGACGCACCGCTCGACGTCACCACGTTGGCGGGCTGGTTCCTGTTGGCGGTGCTGGCCGTGACGATCCTGCTCGCCTGGATCTGGCGGTTCCGTCCGACGCTCTGGCACCGCGGCAACGTCCTGCTGCTGATCGGACTGCTGTTCGTCGGCGTCTCGGTCGCGTTGAAGGTGACCGCAGGTCGCGAGCTGCTCGGCTACTTCCTTCCGACCGCCGCGATCGGGATGGTGCTCACGATCCTCCTCGACGCGTCGGTCGCGACGATCGTCATGGCGCTCGTCGCCGTCATGGGCGGTGCCCTGGCCGGGTCGTCGCTCGAGTTCGCGAGCTACATCTTCTTCGGAGGTCTCGCGGGCATCCTGGCTATCCGCAAGGGCGACCGGCTCCAGACGTTCGTGCAGGCCGGCATCGTCGTGTTCGTCGTCAACGCGCTTGTGGTCTCCGTGTTCTCGCTACTCGGGACCCGCGACATCCGCGGTGTCCTTGAGCTGTGGTTCGCCTCGGCCGCCTCTGCCGCCGGGTCATCCGTGGCAGCGGTCGGTACGTTCGCCGTCCTCGGCTCGGCATTCGGGATCCTGACGGTATTCCAGCTGCTCGAGCTCGCGAATCCGTCGCAACCGCTGCTCCGGCGACTGCTTGTCGAGACGCCCGGCACGTACCACCACTCGCTGATGGTCGGCAATCTCGCGGAACGCGCCGCAGAGGCGATCGGCGGCGATCCACTCGTGACGCGCGTCGCCGCGTACTACCACGACATCGGCAAGCTCTCGAATCCGCTCGCGTTCATCGAGAACCAGGCGGGCGGCGAGAACATCCACGACCAGCTCGAACCCGAAGTCAGCGCCCAGATCCTCAAGCAGCACGTCGCCGACGGCATCGACACGGCCTACGCGGCCAAGCTGCCGAAGGCCTTGATCGCGTACATCCCGCAGCACCACGGCACGGCCGTGATGAGCTACTTCCTGGCGCGCGCACGGGAACGCGCTGCGGAGCCCTATGGCGGGCCCGATACGGTGGAGGGCGCCAAGGCCGCAGCGGCCGTCGATGAGCGGCGTTTCCGCCACGCGGGTCCGAAGCCACAGAGCCGGGAAGCGGCCCTGATCATGCTGGCCGACAGCGTCGAGGCGTCCGTCCGCTCGCTCGAGTCGCGCGACGAGCCGGCCATCCGGGCGATGGTCTCGCGGATCATCGACGAGCGCGTGGCCGACGGTCAGTTCGACGAGTGCGACCTGACATTCCGTGATCTCGAGCGGATCAAGGACGCGTTCGTGGCCCAGCTGCTCGGCATGTATCACACGCGGATCGCCTACCCGCAGAACACGGTCGTCGAGCTCGAATCACGCCGGGCACAGGCGGCAGGGGGAGGCGACCGGTCAAGCTCGTGACCCGGGACGAGTCGTGAGCCGAGCCATCTATCGACGGCCGTGGCGGATCGACGTCGACCTGCGGGACGGGGTCGTATCGCCCGCGTCGATCGCCAGCCTCGCCGCAGCGATCGGCAGAGCCCTCGACGACGCGCGAGCGCCCGCGCCGGCATCGATCGGGTTGATCCTCACCGACGACGCCGAGATCACCGACCTCAACGTCACCCATATGGGCCACACCGGCCCGACGGACGTGCTGTCGTTCCCGTTGCTGCCGCCAGCGTCCTTCATCCCAGGCGGGGAGGCACTCGACGTCCCTCGACCGCCCGGCAGCCGCATCCACCTCGGCGACATCGTCGTCTCGGTCGAGCGGGCGATCGAGCAGGCCGAGGCAGGCCGCGGCGGGCAGACGGGCGATGTCCGCTGGTCGCCCGCGGACGAGCTGCGCCTGCTGGTGACCCACGGCACGTTGCACATCTGCGGCTGGGACCACGCGACGGCTTCGGACGAGCGCGCCATGCGTGACGTGGAACAGCGGCTCCTGGGTCGCGGCGAGACCGACCGCTAGCCCGTCCCGCGGTACCATCCTCGTCAGGCCCTCCCGCGACCTGGCGGTCCCCGCCGCGCACCTGGTCGGACGGGATTCGGGTCCTGTCGTGTTGTCCGGAGGGATGGTGAAGGTCGTCGTCGGGCTCGGTAATCCGGGTGAGCGGTATGCCGGGACGCGTCACAACGTCGGTTGGCTCGTGCTCGACCGGCTCGCGGAGCGGGCCGGCTTGTCCGGGCGTGGGCGGCAGCGCGACGCCTCGAACGTGGCCGTCGGCCGGTACGACGGGCTCGAACTCACCCTCGTCAAGCCGCTGACCTTCATGAACGACTCCGGATCGGCCGTACGCAAGGTGCTCGCGCGCGAGCATGCGCCGCTGGGCGACCTGCTCGTGATCGCAGACGACTTCGCGCTGCCCTTCGGGAAGCTGCGGTTCCGCGAGGCGGGCAGCCACGGCGGGCACAACGGGCTCCGCTCGGTCATAGAGGAGCTCGGGACGGAGAAGTTCAGCCGCTTCCGGATCGGGATCGGCGACCCCGTGCGAAACGGCCGCGACCATGTCCTGTCGCGCTTCGAGCCTGACGAGGTCCAGCGCCTCGACGAGCTGCTCGACGCGGCGGCCGACGGTGTCGAGGCATGGGCGCGCGAGGGGACCAGCAAGGCCGCCAACCGCTTCAACACGTTCCAGCTTCGCGAGGCCGACGTGACGCGACTCGCGCCCCCCGGTGAGGTCGACGGCCCGCCGGATGAGAACGGCGTCCGCCGGACGCGCACGGGCTGGCGGCGCGTCCTGCCACGAGGCGGCGGCGATGCCTGAGTCGACACCCCCGACGCTCCGCGGCCGGCGCGGCCGCGACCGGCGGATCGCCGAACGGGTTGCCGAGGAGTTCGCGACCCGTCACGCGCCGCGGGTCGACGAGGACGCCGTCGACTTCGACGTCGCGGCGGTCGACGCCGAAGTCGAGGATGCTCGACGGGAAACGGTGCGAGCACCGTCACGCAAGCGGCGCCGCGAGGAGCCGCGGAAGTCGGGCCACCGGCTTCCCGACCTGTCGGTCCTGCCTCCACTCCTCGCTGCGACAGGGTCGTTCCAGACGATACGCGAACGGATCGGGTCGCCCGGGGACGTAGGTCGCGTCGGGCGGCATGCCGGTGTGGTCGGCGTCCCGCACGGTGCGAAGTCGTACCTTGCGGCAGCGCTGGCGCTCGACGAACGGATCGTGTGGATCGCCCGGGATGCCGAGATCGGCGACCGTGTCGCCGAGGAGCTGCAGGCATGGCTCGGGGAGCCGGCGGCGGTCGCCGTCGTCGATCCGCGGACCGCGCTCGCCTACGAGCGGAGCGAGCTCGTCGCCGACGAGACGGCGGCACGCGTCGCTGCGCTGGCGGCCTGGCGACACGGGCGCGCGCGGGTGCTGGTGGCGAGCGTCCAGGCGCTGCTGCAGCACACCATCGCCCCGGAGGACCTGCCCGCCGAACCGCGCGAGCTCATGGTCGGCGCCCGACTCCACCAGGACGCACTGCTGCGCGACCTCTTCCAACTTGGGTATTCGCCTGTCACGGAGGTCGCCGGTCGCGGCGAGTTCGCGCGCAGGGGCGGGATCGTCGATGTCTTCCCGCCGTCGATGGAGCTGCCGATCCGGATCGAATTCTTCGGCGACGAGATCGACTCGCTGCGCGCCTTCGACCCGACCGACCAGCGCACGACGGGCCGCGTCGAGCACGCCACGCTCCTCCCCGCGTCGGAGTTCCTGCTACCAGCGTCCGGCGCCGCCGACATCCGCGGTCGACTCGGGCGTGCGGCGAACCGGCTGTCCGAGCGGCTCGCCGGCGACCTCGCCCGGTTCGAGGGCACGACCGACGACCCGCTCCGACCGTCCGCGACGCCGGCCGATGTCCCAGGAGAGGTCGCCAAAGGATCGCGGGCCCTCACCGTCGGCGACGCCGCCGAGGTCTGGGCACCGTACCTGGCGCCGTCGACCGCGCTCGACCATATCGACCCCGGAGCGCTGCTGGTGATCGACGAACCCGGCGACGTCGCCGAGGCCGCCGGCTTCCTCTGGCGCCAGGCCGATGAGCGGCGGGCCGAGCTGGTCGAGGCGGCGGAGCTGCCCAAGGACTGGCAGTCGACGTATCTGCCGGCGCGCGACTGGAAGGCCCGCCTGGTTGCGTCGAGGACGCTCGAGCTGACCTGGGAGTCGGAGCCGCCGGCGGACGTCGCGATGGCCGGGGGGAGCCGCGGGTCGGGCGATCTCTTCGGATGGCGCGAGCCCGGATTGCCGCTCGGCCGCGCCGGCAGGCTGCCGGATGCGATCGAGGCGTGGCGCGCGGACGGCGCCCGCATCGTGCTCGCCTCGGACCAGGCGCCGCGCCTCGCCGAGATCCTCGAGGACGCCGGGCACGCCACGGCGGTCGTCGACCGCATCGACGCCCCACCGCCGCCCGGCGCGATCGCGCTCGTCGGGCGGAGCCTGAACGGCGGCTTCTCCGGTGGCCCGGACGGGCTGACGTTCGTGACCGATCGCGAGCTGTTCGGGACGGTCCGCGTTCGCCGCCCCAAGGCCCTCCGACGTGTCGTCCCGCGCGACCTGCTCGAGCGGCTGACGCCCGGCGACCTCGTCGTCCACATCGACCATGGCGTCGCTCGCTACCAGCAGATGCTTCGACGCGGTGGGGCCGGGGAGGAGCGCGATTACCTGGAGCTGGCGTTCGCCGGGGACGACCGGATCTTCGTCCCGGTCGAACAGATCGGGCGCGTCACGCGCTACGCCGGCGCCGAGCGGCCGGCCCTTAGCAAGCTCGGCGGCACCGAATGGCTGAAGGCGAAGCAGCGTGTCCGGAAGGCGGTCGCCGAGCTGGCCGACGACCTGCTCGCGCTCTACGCCGCACGGCAGAGCGCCGACGGTCATCCGTTCTCGGATGACACGCCATGGCAGACGGAGATGGAGGGGTCGTTCCCGTACGAGGAGACGGTCGACCAGCTGCGCGCAACGGCCGAGGTCAAGGCCGACATGGAACGCACCGTCCCGATGGACCGCCTCGTCGTGGGCGACGTGGGCTACGGCAAGACCGAGGTGGCCCTGCGCGGTGCGTTCAAGGCGACCCAGGACGGCAAGCAGGTCGCGGTGCTCGTACCGACGACGGTGCTCGCCGCCCAGCACCACGCGACCTTCAGCCAGCGGTTCGCCGCCTACCCGATCGAGGTCCGACTGCTGTCACGGTTCGTGCCGGCTCGTGAACAGGCGGCGACGCTCACGGGCCTCGCCGAGGGCTCGGTCGATGTCGTCATCGGGACCCATCGGCTGCTGTCGAAGGACGTCCGGTTCAAGGACCTCGGGTTGGTCGTGGTCGACGAGGAGCAGCGGTTCGGCGTGGCTTCGAAGGAACGGCTCAAGCAGCTCCGCCGGGAGGTCGACGTGCTGACGCTGTCCGCGACCCCGATCCCGCGGACGCTGAACCTGGCGATGGCCGGCATCCGCGACCTGTCGGTCATCGAGACGCCGCCCGAGGATCGCCTGCCGATCCAGACGCGGGTGGCCGAGGCGTCGGCAGGCCTGGTGCGCGACGCGATCCTGCGCGAGCTCGATCGGGGCGGGCAGGTCTTCTATGTCCACAACCGCGTCGAGACGATCGAGGCGCAGGCCGAGCAGCTGCGCCGGATGTTGCCCGACGCGCGCTTCGTCGTCGGCCACGGCCAGATGCCGGAGGGTGCCCTCGAGAAGGTCATGATCGCGTTCGCGGCCGGCGAGGCCGACGTGCTCGTCTGCACGACGATCATCGAATCCGGGCTCGACATCCCGAACGCCAACACGATCATCATCGACCGCGCGGATACCCTCGGGCTCGCCCAGCTCTACCAGCTCCGCGGGCGTGTCGGTCGCTCGTCGCGACGCGCCTACGCGTATCTGCTGTACCGCCGGCGTGAGCGACTGTCGGATGAGGCGCGCAAGCGCCTGCAGGCGATCTTCAACGCATCCGAGCTCGGCGCCGGGTTCCAGATCGCCCTGTCGGACCTCGAGATCCGTGGTGCCGGGAACATCCTCGGGGCGGAGCAGTCCGGGCACATGGCCGCCGTCGGCTTCGACCTGTACTCGCGGATGCTGGCTGAGGCGGTGGAGGCACAGAAGGCGTCCCGTGAGGGTCGCGCCCCGATCGTCATCGCCCCGCAGGCTGTCGTCGATCTGCCGGTCGACGCCCACCTGCCCGACGACTACGTGCCCGATGAGGCGCAGAAGCTCGAGCTGTATCGGCGCCTCGCCCGTGCGCGGACCGCCGGTGACATCGCCGCGTTCCGGCAGGAAGTCACGGACCGCTTCGGGCCGATGCCCCCCTCCGTGACTCGCCTGGTCGAGGTCGCCGAGCTGCGGCTCGCCGCGGAGGAGGCCGGGGTCTCGTCGATCTCCCGCGAGGAGGGCCGGCTCGTCGTGCGCTTCGGTGCGGGGCTGACACGGGCCGTCGCGATGCGCCTGCTCGGTGACGGTGGCCTGCCGGGCGTCCGCCCGACCGACGTCACGTTCGCCTCGAACCAGGTGCGGATCCGCGTGCCGCCCGATCCCCTCAAGGCGTGGGGTCTGACGCAGGCCGTCGTCGCGCGCCTCGGTGCGGAGGGTGTCGGAGCCGGCTGAGCCGCGTCCGTCTCCGCATCCGCCAGACTGTCGGCATGCCGACCAAAGTGATCCTCGATGTCGATACGGGCACGGACGACGCCGTCGCCCTCATGACCGCTGCGCTCTCGCCGGACCTCGAGCTGGTGGGTGCGACGACCGTCAACGGCAACACCACGGTCGACTACACCACGGAGAACACGCTTCGCGTCTTCGACTGGATCGGGATGCCGGAGATCCCGGTGATCCGCGGCCTGGACCGGCCGATGGCGCGGCCGCAGGTCTCGCGCGGCATGGCCGAGCGGATCCATGGCGACTTGCTCGACCTCCCCCCGGCTTCGCACGGCGCCACGCTCCACCCGGGGAACGCCGTCGACTGGCTGATCGAGACGTACCTGGCGTCGGACCGCGACATCGTCCTGTGCCCGGTCGGGCCTCTGACCAACATCGCCGTGGCGATCGTCAAGGAGCCGCGCATCCTCGAGACGATCCCGGAGATCGTGATCATGGGCGGCGCCCACCACGAGGGGAACCAGACCGCGTCGGCCGAGTTCAACTTCTGGCTCGACCCCGAGGCGGCCCGGGTGGTGGTGGACTGCGGGCGGCCGATCCGGATGGTGCCGCTCGACGCCACCCACCGGGCCCGCGTCTCGGCCGAGAACGCGCAGCGACTCCACGACCTCGGCACGCCGGCAGGCGAGGCGGCCGCCAAGTTCGTCCGGCAGCGGATCGACGGCTACGAGGCGACGCAGCCGGTGAAGGATCGGACAGGTGGCGTACCCGTCCACGACGCCCTGGCGGTCTGCGCCATCATCGACCCGACGATCCTCACCACAGAGTTCATCCCCGTCGACGTCGAGGTCCAGTCCGACCTGTCGGCGGGGCGGACGGTATGCGATTTCCGACCGCGAACGGACAAGCCCGCGAACGTCCATTTCGCGACGGACGCTGACGAGCCGATGTTCGTCCGGATGCTGCTGGAGATCCTGGGCCGCACGGCCTGAACTGCGCGCGCCCGGCACTGCGAGACGGTTGACGTAGCCCTTCGCGACGGACGGCCGACGCGCCGTAACACGATGCGCGGCACACTTTGGCCCATGTCGGTCAGCCAAACCCCACAGAAGCCTATGCCCAGGGCTCACGACGGCCTATGGGCGCCGGGCCGGCGGAGCCTGATCGTGGGGCTGGTGCTGACGATCACGCTCGTCGCGTTCGAGGCGCTGGCGGTCTCGACCGTCATGCCGATCGTCGCGGACGAGTTGAACGGCATCGAGCTTTACGGCTGGGTCTTCACCGCGTTCATGCTCGGCTCGCTGATCGGGATCGTCCTCGTCGGCGGCCTGATCGACCGGCGCGGGCTCGGTGGACCGTTCGCGGCCGGCATCGGACTCTTCGCCGCCGGGCTGATCGTCGGCGGTCTCGCGCCGACGATGGAGGTGCTCGTCGGCGCGCGCTTCGTCCAGGGACTCGGCGCCGGGACCGTGCCACCGATCGCGTACGTTGCGATCGGGCGGAGTCTGCCCGAGCACCTCCGTCCGCAGATGTTCGCGACGCTGTCGACGGCGTGGATCCTGCCGGGCGTCATCGGGCCCGCGCTGGCCGGGATCGTCGGGGAGACCCTCGGTTGGCGGTGGGTCTTCCTCGGTCTCCTGCCGCTCATCGTCCTGTCGGCATCGATCGCGTTCCCGGCCATCCGGACGATCGGACCTGACCCGAACGACGCGCCGAATGCGGCCACGCTTCGCGACCGCGCACCCTTGGCGATCCTCGTGGCATTGGGCACCGGTCTGCTCCTCGCCGGCCTCACGAGCGGCGAGCCGATCCTCCTCGTCGTGCTGGGGATCGGTGGCGCGGTCATCGGTCTGTTCGCGCTTCGCCGGTTGACGCCGGAGGGCACGCTTCGAGCGGCTCGGGGACTCCCCGCCACGGTACTGATGCGCGGCGTCATCACGTTCGCGTTCTTCGCCGTCGATGCGTACGTCGCGCTGGCACTCGTCGAATGGCGTGGCCTGAGCGCGGCGCAGGCGGGCATCGCGTTGACCGCTGCCACGCTCAGTTGGACGGCCGGGTCCTGGACGCAGGCGAAATTCAGCAAGCGCTGGCCGCCGGAACGGTTCGTCCGGATCGGCGTGATGGTCCTCGTCGTCGGCCTGGCGAGCTTCATGATCGTGCTGGTACCGACCGTGTCGCCGTGGGCGGCGCTACCCACGTTCGCCGTTGCGGGCTACGCGATGGGCCTCGCGTACTCGCCGCTCGCGCTCATCGTGCTGCGCGAGGCGCCCACGGCTGAGCAAGGCCGTGCGTCGTCCGCGATCTCGCTGACGGACTCCCTCGGGACGGCACTCGGGACGGGGATCACAGGCGCGCTCGTGGCGGCCTCGGTCCGCTCGACCGGGAACCCGGCGGGAGGCCTCGCGGTCGGCTTCGCCGTCGCCGTCGGCGTCGCCTTCCTGGGCGTCGTCCTGAGCGGTCGACTGCACGCGGTCGCCACCGAAGAGCCGGTCGGCACGGTCGCCGTGGCACGCGGCGCCTGACCACCAAGCCGGTTCGCGCGCCACACCCATCGCCGATCGATCATCGGCCGGTCTGCAACGTCGGCCGGCCACGCTTGCTGCGGTAGACTTTCCGCCCGGCTCGGCACCCGCCCAGGACCTCGTCCGCCGAACCGAACACCACATGCTGGAGGACCCCATCCAGATGTCAGCCGAGGCGCTGCGCGAACGGATCCGCGAGATCCCGGACTTCCCGAAGCCCGGCATCCTCTTCTACGACATCACGACCCTGCTCAAGGACCCCGGCGCCTACAAGGAGTCGATCGATCTGATGCTGGAGCCGTACAAGCTCGAGCAGGTCGACATCGTCGTCGGGATGGAGTCGCGCGGGTTCATCTTCAGTGCCCCGATGGCCTACCAGCTCGACGCGGGCCTGGTCCCCGTCCGGAAGCTCGGCAAGCTGCCGGCCGAGACCATCACCGTCGAGTACGCGCTCGAATACGGCTCGAATACGCTCGAGATCCATCGCGATGCGATCGAGCCGGGCCAGAAGGTGCTGATCGTCGACGACCTCCTGGCGACCGGCGGCACGGTCAAGGGCACCATCGAGCTCTGTGAGCGCCTGAAGGGCGAGGTCATCGGCCTCGCCTTCCTCGTCGAGCTCGAGTTCCTCAAGGGTCGCGAGCGACTCGACGGCCGCCGCGTGACCAGCGTCGTCAAGTACTGACCGGCGCATCGACCCCTTGCGCCATCGACCGACCCGCCATGGCTGACCCCGACCGCACCGACGCAGATCCCGCCGCTCCGATGAGTGCCGCTCCCGCCGCCCCGGAGAGTGGGGGTGCCGATCTCGCGCGCCGCCGCTTCTTCCGCCAGTTCGCCGGCGACATGGTCCAGGGCGCCGTGACCGTCGTTGGCGCGGCACAGGCCCTCCAACGTGCCTCCGCCGAGGCGGCGAGCGCCATCCTCGACCCCCAGGCGTACGCGCCGACCGCGCCGGTACCCCCACCGTCGCCGACCGGTTTCCGGGCCGCGTTCCGCGAGGCCGACGGCGTCCTCTATGTCATCGACCAGCGCAAGCTGCCTGAGTCGCTCGAAGAGTTCCCGATCAAGTCGGCGGCCATGGCGGCTGCGACGATCCGGGAGATGATCGTCCGAGGTGCCCCGGCCATCGGCCAGGTGGCCGCGATCGGCATGGCCCTGACGGCGCGAGCCAACGCGACCACCGGTCCGTACGCACGACGGGCGACGCTGCGTGGCGCCGCCAACGTCTTGCGCAACGCGCGCCCGACCGCGGTGAATCTGCGCTGGGCGGTCGACCGCGTGATGGCGGCGTACGAGGCCGTCGGCGAGCTGTCCGAGGATGGCGATGCGATCGCCACGGCCATCCGGCGCGAGGCGGACACCATCGTCTTCGAGACGACCGAGGATCACGGACGTCTTGCTACGTTCGGCCTCGATGCGCTGCCGTTCCCGGAGGGCCGGCCATTGCGCATCCTGACCCACTGCAACACCGGTCCGCTGGCGTGCGGCCAGTTCGGGACCGCGCTGGGTGTCGTCCAGGCGGCGCACAACGCGGGCCGGCCACTCCACGTCTGGGTCGACGAGACGCGCCCCTATCTCCAGGGCGCGCGGCTCACCACCTGGGAGCTCGCCCAGGCCGGCGTACCGCATACGCTGATCCCGGACCTTGCCGCCGGGCACCTGATGGCCCAGGGGGAGGTCGACGCGGTCATCGTCGGCGCCGACCGCGTCGCCGCCGACGGGGATACCGCGAACAAGATCGGGACGTACACATTGGCCGTGCTCGCGGCACGCCACGACGTGCCGTTCTTCGTCGCGGCACCGGTCAGCTCGATCGATCTCGACACGCCGTCCGGCGCCGACATCCCGATCGAGGAGCGCTCCGGCAACGAGGTGCTCATGTTCCGGGACGTCCGCATCGCCCCGCCCGACACCGACGTGCGGAACCCGGCGTTCGACGTCACGCCGGCCGCCCTGATCACCGGGATCGTCACCGAGGAGGGGGTGCTCCGGCCGCCCTATGCGACGTCGCTCGCGGAAGCCGTCGCGGCGCGCGAGCTCCGTCGATCGAAGGCCCCCGGTTTCGCGGCGATCGCCACGTCTCCGGCCGCCGCTGCGTCTGCGGCGACGGCCACGCCTCCGGCGACCCCCGACTGATGGCGACGGTCGCGATCACGCGCCGGCCCACGACCGTCGCTCGCGTGACCACGGATCGCGCGGCGCTGCGCGCCTTCCTGACCCAGGACCGCCTGTATGCCGCGTACGCCATCTGCGACCTCGAGGATCGGGAGTTCAGCCGGACGCGCTGGGGCGCCGCGTACGACGGCGATCAGATGGTGGCGGTCGGGCTCGAGTACACCGGACCGACGCCCCAGCCGCTGTTCGTGATGGGCCGCAGCGATGGGATCGGTGCTGTGCTTCGCGACGTCATCCGGCCGCGCGCCGCGTACATCGCCGCTCGTGAGGAGATGCTCCCTGCCATCGAGCCGCACTACCGCGTCGACGCCGGACCGCAGATGGTCCGGATGTGGGTAGATCGAGCGCACTTCAAGCCGTACCCGGCGACCGTCCAGCGGCTGCTCCCCGTCGAGATCGGCGAGCTCAATCGGCTCTACCAGCTCGGGTTCGCCTCGTGGCTGCCGGCCACGGCCATCGCCGATGGCGTCTACTACGGGATGCGGGTCAACGGTCGCCTGATCGCCGCCGCCGGGACCCACGTCATCAGCCAGGCCGCGCGTCTCGCGGTCGTCGGCAACGTGCTGACCCACACGGACTACCGGGGCCGCGGTTTCGCCACGGCCGTCACCGGTGCCGTCACGGCTGAGCTCCTGCGGAGCTGCGACCAGGTGGTGCTCAACGTTCGCGCCGACAACCCGCCCGCGATCAACGCGTACCGCCATCTCGGGTACAGCGAGCACGCCCGCTTCGAGGAACGGCTCATCCATCGACTCGGCCCGCCGTGGGCGGACCTTGCGGCGCCACTGCGCCGACTCTTCGTCCGCAAGGAGACCGACCGCCCATGACCACCGAAGCGATCCTGCCGGCCCACGACGTCGCCGACCTCGGCCTGGCTGCCGAGGGTGTGCGGCGTATCGAATGGGCGGAGCGGGAGATGCCGGTCCTGCGCCTGATCCGCGAGCGGTTCGAGCGCGACCGGCCGCTGGACGGGATCCGGGTCGGTGCCTGCCTCCACGTCACGACCGAGACGGCGAACCTGATGCGGACTCTGAAAGCGGGGGGCGCACAGGTCGTGCTTGCCGCGTCGAACCCGTTGTCGACGAAGGACGACGTCGCTGCCGCACTCGTCGCCGAATACGGGATCGCCGTCTTCGCCCGGCGCGGCGAGGATCGCGATACCTATTACGACCACCTCAAGTCCGTCGCGGACACGCACCCGCAGATCACGATGGACGACGGCTGCGACCTCGTCTCGCTGCTCCACAGCGACCGGCCAGACCAGGTCAAAGAGGTCCTCGCCGGCACGGAGGAGACGACCACCGGCGTGATCCGGCTCAAGGCGATGGCCGCGGACGGCGCGCTTGGCTTCCCGGTCGTTGCGGTCAATGAGGCCCAGACCAAGCACCTCTTCGACAACCGGTACGGCACGGGCCAGTCGACGCTCGACGGCATCGTCCGCGCCACGAACATGTTGATCGCCGGCCGGAAGGTCGTCGTCGCGGGCTATGGCTGGGTGGGCAAGGGCATCGCATCGCGGATGGCCGGCCACGGAGCCCATGTCGCGGTCGTCGAGGTCGATCCGGTACGCGCGCTCGAGGCACTCATGGACGGGTACGCGGTCATGACCCACGCCGATGCCGCGCGCTGGGGCGAGCTGTTCGTGACGGCGACCGGCAACCTGAACGTCTTCCGCCGCGAGCACTTCGAAGCGATGCGCGACGGTGCCGTCATGGCCAATTCCGGTCACTTCGATGCGGAACTGGACCTTGCCGCCCTGCGCGAGCTCGCCGAAGGCCACGTCCGCGAGGTCCGTGACAACGTCCAGGAGTTCGACTTGGGCGGGAAGAAGCTGCATCTGATCGCCGAGGGACGCCTCGTCAACCTCGGGGCGGCCGAGGGCCACCCCGCAGCCGTGATGGACATGAGCTTCGCGAACCAGGCGCTGTCCGCCGAATACGTCGCGAAGCATCACGCCGAGCTCGAGCCGCGGGTCTACGTCGTGCCCGAGGCGATCGACGCCGAGGTGGCCCGACTCAAACTCGCCGCCCTCGGCATCCAGCTGGAACCGATGACGCCCGAGCAGTCCGCCTACGTCGCGTCCTGGCAGCACGGGACATGACGCTCCGCCCATCGGGCGACGGCCGGCGCTAGGGTTCGAGGCATGGACCACGAGGTCGATGGCCCCGCGATCGAGCTGGAGCCGGAGGACGGGGGACCGCTGACGCTCCCGTTCGGGAGCTGGCCCTCGCCGATCAGGATCGACGACCTCGTCGGCGCGGTCGTCCGGCTGAGCGATCCGTGGGTCGACGGCGACGACGTGTACTGGCTCGAGGGTCGCCCCGCCGAGGGCGGCCGAAGCGTGCTGGTGATGCGATCGTCCGACGGCGTCGCGCGCGATGTCACCCCGCCGCCGTTCGACGTCCGTTCACGTGTCCACGAGTACGGTGGCGGGGCCTACGTCGTGGCCGGCGGGACGGTCCTGTTCTCGCACCTCAAGGACTGCCGCCTCTACCGGCTCGACCCGGGCGATGACACCCCCCAACCGCTAACCCCCGAGGGTCCTTACCGGTTCGCGGACATGCGCTTCGATCCGGCGCGGCGGCGGTTCCTCGCGATCCGCGAGGACCACAGCGGCGATGGCGAGCCACGGGCCGCGCTCGTGGATGTCGGGCTGGACGGCGACCGGCCCATCCGTGTCCTCTACGAAGGCCCCGACTTCCTCGCTGCACCCCGTCCATCCCCGGACGGCCGGCGGCTCGCGTGGCTCGAATGGGATCACCCGGACATGCCGTGGGACGCATCGCGGCTGCGCGTCGCGGCATTCCTCGACGACGGCGGTCTCGGGTCGAGCGATCTCGCGGCGGGCGGGGTCGACGAGTCGATCGCACAACCGGAATGGTCGTCCGACGGGCTGCTGCACTTCGTCAGCGACCGGACGGGCTGGTGGAACATCTACCGGCTGGCGCCGGGTCCCAGGCTCGAGAACCTCACGCCGATCGAGGCGGAGTTCGCCGATCCGGCCTGGCTGTTCGACCGGTCGTCGTACGGGTTCCTGCCGAACGGCGCCCTCGTCGGGGTCGGCCGCTCGGGCGGCCGCGACCGGATCTTCCATATCGCGCCCGGTGACAGCCTGGGCGAGGTCGCCTCGCCGTACACCGACATCGGGACGCTCCGGGTCGGCCCCGCCGGGATCGTCGCCAACGTCGGCACCCCGACCGTCGCCGCGACGATCGTGTCACTCGACGCGGCGACACTCACGACGTCGGGGGTGCTGCGCCACTCGACATCGATCAGCGTCGATCCCGACCACATCTCCGTCGCCGAACCGCTCACGTTCCCGACCGCTGGCGGGCGGATGGCCCACGCCTTGTTCTACCGACCGGTCAATCCGGACGCCGCGGCGTCCGACCGCGAGCTGCCACCGCTCCTGGTGCGCGCGCACGGTGGGCCCACGTCCGCTGCGGTCAACGCGCTCGAGCTGACCTTCCAGTACCTGACGTCGCGGGGCATCGCCGTCGTCGATGTCGACTACGGCGGCAGCACGGGCTATGGGCGGGATTACCGACAGTCGCTGCAGGGCCAGTGGGGCATCGTCGATGTCGACGACTGCGTCGGGGCCGCACGCTATCTGGTCGATCGCGGCGACGTGGACGGTGACCGGCTCGCCATCGAAGGTGGCAGTGCCGGCGGCTATACGGCGCTCGCGGCGCTCGCCTTCCGCGACGTATTCGCTGCGGGCATCAGCGCGTTCGGGATCGCCGACCTGGAGATGATCGCGCACGATAGCCACAAGTTCGAATCGCGCTACGACGAGGGCCTCATCGGCCCATATCCGGCGATGGCCGAGCGATACCGCGATCGCTCACCGATCCACTTCCTCGATCAGATCTCGGTGCCTGTCTTGATCCTGCAGGGGCTCGAGGACAGGGTCGTGCCCCCAGCGCAGGCGGAGGCCCTCGCAGCGGCCCTGGAAGGCCAAGGCATCCCGTACGTGTATCTCGCCTTCGAGGGCGAGGGGCACGGCTTCCGGGGAGAGACCGCGCAGCGCCGAACGCTCGAAGCGCGGCTCTCGTTCCTCGGCGCGGTCTTCGGGTTCACCCCGGCCGATGACCTCCCGCCGCTCGAGCTCCATGGCATCGAGGCGTGGCAGCGACCGACGCGCGTCGCCTCGGGTCATTAGCCTGCCGCCGCCCCGCACGCGCCCCGCCTGACATGCCGCCGACCACGGCCCTCGACGCCATCGAGCTCGTCCTGCTGCTGCTCGCCGCGGCGGTCGGCATCCGCTACCTCGCCCGGCGGGTCGCCATCGCCGAGCCGATCCTCCTCCTCGCTGCCGGTGTCCTGCTCGGCCTGTTCCCGAACCTCCCGCACGTCGAGCTCGAGCCCGACCTCGTCTTCGCGTTGTTCCTGCCGCCGATCCTCTTCGCGGCCGCCTACTTCACGCCGATCCGCGACTTCCGGGCGGACGCGCGCGCGATCCTGCTACTGGCAGTGGGCCTGGTCCTGTTCACGGCCGTCGCCGTCGGGCTGGTCGCGCAGGCCGTCATCCCGACCATGAGCCTCGCGGCTGCGCTCACGCTCGGCGCGATCGTCGCGCCACCGGATGCGGTCGCGGCGACCGCCATCTTCCGGCGGCTCGGCGTCCCACGTCGGATCGTGACGATCCTCGAGGGCGAGAGTCTCGTCAACGACGCGACGTCGCTGACGCTCTACCGCGCAGCGGGAGCGGTGGCGATCGGGGCGATCGCGTTCTCGCCGGCCGCGACCACCGTCGACTTCCTCGTGATCGGGATCGGCGGGTTGCTGGTCGGCGGCCTGATCGGGCTCGTCATGACGACGTTGCTGCGCAAGACCGGCGACCCGGTGCTCGAGATCGCGGTGACCCTGATCGCGCCGCCCCTCACCTACCTGTTCGCCGAGCGGTTAGGGATGTCCGGCGTGCTCGCGGTCGTGGTCGCCGGTCTGATCACCGGACGGCGAGCGGCACGCGTCCTCTCCCCGGATGCGCGGCTGCTCGGGAGCGGCGCCTGGCAGATCGTGATCTGGGCGATCAATGCGGTCGTGTTCATGGCCATCGGACTGCAGCTCCCGACGATCATGGCCGGCCTGTCGGCCACACCGGCCAACGTCCTGATCGGCTATGGCGTCGCGATCAGCCTGACGGTCATCATCGCCCGGATCGTGTGGGTGGTCCCGGCCGCCTACCTGACCCGAGGCCCGATGACGGCCGAGGAGCGCGCTGCGTACCGACCGCTCCGTGTCGCTGCCGTCGTCTCGTGGGCCGGCATGCGTGGCGTCGTGTCGCTCGCGGCGGCCCTGGCGCTCGCCCCGGATTTCCCCGAACGGCCGCTCATCCTCTACCTGACGTTCTGCGTGATCCTCGCCACGCTGGTCGGCCAGGGTCTCACGCTACCGTGGTTGATCCGGAAGCTCGGCGTCTCGGCGATCGGCGACGGGATGGCGGCCGAGGAGACCCACGCGCGCCTGACCGCGGTCGAGGCCGGCCTCACCCGCGTCATCGCACTGCGCGAGGAGTATCCGGACCACCTCCCGCTGCTGGACCAGATCCGCGACGAGCTCGAGCACGAGGTGTCGCACGTCGCGCCCCGCGACATCCCGCTCGACGAGGCGCAGCAGGAGGCCCTCGACCACCGGGCGATCCGGTCGGCGGTCCTGCTCGCCGAGCGCGAGTCGGTCATCCAGCTCCGCGACGACGGGGTCATCAACGACGCGACCCTGCGACGGATCGAACTGGAGCTCGACCTGGAGGCGGTGCGGGCCGGGGACTGAGTGCTACCCTTCGGCCGGATGAGCATCGTCGACGCCGCGCAATACCTGTTCACCTCGGAATCGGTCACCGAGGGCCACCCCGACAAGATGTGCGACCAGATCTCGGACGCCATCCTGGACCAGATCATCCGTGACGATCCGGAGGCGCGCGTCGCCTGCGAGACCGCGACGACCACCGGGCTCGTCCTCGTCCTCGGCGAGATCTCGACGCACACCTACGTCGATTTCCAGTCGATCGTCCGTGACACGGTCCGCGACATCGGCTACACGCGGGCGGACTACGGCTTCGATTACCAGACGTGCGGGACGCTCGTGTCGGTGAAGGGCCAGTCGCCGGACATCGCCCAAGGCGTCGATGCCGCGCTCGAGGTGCGCGACGACGCCGCGCCATCCTTCGAGCTGGGGGCCGGCGACCAGGGCATGATGTTCGGGTTCGCCTGCCGCGAGACCCCCGAGCTGATGCCCCTGCCCATCGCGCTCGCCCACCGGATGGCTCGCCGGCTCTCTGAGGTGCGCCGGACCGGGCAGCTGCCCTACCTCCGCCCGGACGGCAAGACGCAGGTGACGGTCGAGTACGAGCACGGCGTGCCGGTGCGCGTCCGGACCGTCGTCGTCTCCGCCCAGCACGACCCCGATGTGCGTCCCGAGCGGTTGCGCTCCGAGGTCGTCGAGTCGGTGGTACTGCCATCGATCCCGCGCGAGCTGCGCGAGGTCGACCCGGTGATGCACGTGAACCCGACCGGTCGCTTCGTCACCGGTGGGCCGATGGGCGACGCCGGCCTGACCGGGCGCAAGATCATCGTCGACACGTACGGAGGCATGGCCCGCCACGGCGGCGGCGCCTTCTCGGGCAAGGATCCGACCAAGGTCGACCGCTCGGCCGCCTACGCCGCACGGTGGGTCGCCAAGAACGTGGTCGCCGCCGGCCTGGCGGACCGCTTCGAGGTCGAGGTCGCCTACGGCATCGGGATCGCCCGACCGATCAGCTTCAGCATCGATTCATTCGGGACCGGGCGCATCGACGACGCGCAGATCCAGGCGCTCGTCGAGCGTCATTTCGATCTACGGCCGGCGTCGATCATCGCGGCGCTCGACCTGCGGCGGCCGATCTACCGGCAGACCGCCGCGTACGGCCACTTCGGCCGCCCCGACCTCGATCTTCCCTGGGAGCGCACGGACAAGGCGGCACTGCTCGCGTCCGAGGCGGGTCTCCCCGAGCCGACCCCGGAGCCGATCCCCGCGGCCTGATCGGTGGGCCTCCTCGCCGGCGCCTATGGCGCCATCGCGGCCTCGTCGCTCATCATCGGGGCGCTGATCGCGCTCGTCCGCACGGTCCCGAAGCGCCAGCTCGGGCTGATCATGGCGTTCGGATCCGGTGTGCTCATCAGCTCGGTCGCCTACGAGCTCGTCGAAGAAGCCGTTGCGATCGGTGGGCAGATCCCGCTGGCGGCCGGACTGGCGCTCGGGTCGGTCGTCTTCTTCCTCGGCGATCGGCTGATCGACGGTCTGGGCGGCGAGGGCATGGGCTCCGTCAACGGTCCGGAGTCCCCCGGTTCGGGTCTGGCGATCGTGCTCGGTGCCGCACTCGATGGCGTCCCCGAGTCGATCGTGCTCGGGCTGACGATCGCAAGCGGTGGCGAGACCGGGCTCGCGTTCTTCGCAGCCGTCTTCCTGTCCAACCTGCCGGAGGGCATCGCCGGGACGGCAGGACTCCAGAAGGGTGGTTGGGATCGCTGGAGGATCATCCGGCTATGGTCGATCGTAGTGATCGCCTCCGCGATCGCCTCGCTGGTCGGGGCGACGTTGCTCGCGGGCGGTCAGGGTGAGGTGCACGCCTTCATCCTCGGGTTCGCGGGCGGTGCCATCCTGACGATGCTCGCCGACACGCTCATCCCCGAGGCGTTCGAGAATGCCGGGAACCTGGCCGGGCTGATGACGACGCTCGGGTTCGGTCTGGCGTTCGCCCTGTCGCTGCTGGACTAGGGCGCGGCCCCGGTCGCGCTGAAGGCAGCCACGGCCGCATCCGCGGCCCGCTGGTCCTGCTCGGCCGATCCGCCGCTCACGCCGACGGCACCGACCAGCACCCCATCGCGATCGAGCGGCATGCCGCCGGCGAAGATCACCATCCGTCCGCCCGCCAGGGAGTCGTACCCGTAGAACTCGGTCCCTGGCTGCGCGACTAGGGCGATGTCGCGCGTCGGCATCCGGTTCAGCAGCGCGCTGAATGCCTTGTCGCGCGCGAGCGTGATGCCGACGAGGTCGGCGCCGTCCATCCGCTCGAACGCGATCAGCTGGTCGCCCGCGTCGACCACGGCGACCGTCATCGCCACACGCATGCTGCGCGCCTCCTCCTGGGCGGCCCGGATGACGTCTCTGGCCGTGGCAAGCGTCAGACCCGCGGCCTGCGACGCGGTCGGTCCGCGGGTGGGGTCGACGAGGTCGATGGCTGGCTCGCTGGTCCGGCTAGCCCGACTGCTCGGCGATCATCCCGGCGACCGAGGCCTGTGCCCCGCGCTGTCCGGCTCGCCGTGCGTTCCGCCAGACGAGGAACTGGCCGACAACGAGCACGGTCAGGGTGATCAGTAGCATGATCGCCGCGATCGCATTCGTCGCGGGCGTCACGCCTTGTCGGATCGAACTGAAGATGTAGAGGGGCAGCGTCGTCAGGCCTGCGCCGTAAACGAAGAACGTGATGACGTAGTCGTCGAAGCTGAACGTGAATGAGAGCAGGAAGCCGGCGACGATGGCAGGCAGCAGTTGCGGGAACGTGATCTGCCAGAACGTCCGCCAGGGTGTGCCGTACAGGTCATAGCTTGCCTCGACGTGCGTCCGATCCATGCCGGAAAGCCGGGCTCGCACGAGGAGGAGTACGAGGCTGATATTGAATAGGGCGTGTGCTCCGACGATGGTTTCGTACCCCAGCTTGAAGCGGACGTGGAATAGCTGGTAGATGGCGTCGAAGCTCGTCGAATAGAAGACCAACGTCGAAAGAGCGATGACGATCTCGGGGACGATGATCGAGATGAAGGTCAGCGCCTCGAACGGGCCGCGGAACCAGCGCGGGGCGCGACCCAAGCCGAGCGCCGCCATCGTGCCAACGACCGTCGCGATGATCGCCGTCGCGATAGCGACACGGAAGCTATTGAACAGTGCCGCTTGAACCACGGTGTCATGCAGGACGGACTCGTACCAGCGGAGGCTAAAGCCCTCCCACTGCGTCACGCGTCAATTCGTGGCGTTGAAGCTGAAGATCACCACGATGAGGATCGGGACGTAGAGGAACAGATAGACGAGGACGGTGTGACCACGTAGCCAACCCTCGACCAGTCCGTCCATAGCCCTGCCACGCGGACGGGCGCGGCGAGGCGCGACTTCGACCCCGTGCGTGATGTCCGGATGCGTGATCGGCGCCGCAGGCACGGTCACAGCACGCTCACCTCCCGTGACCGTCGGCCCCGATTGACGAACCACAGATAGAAGACGATCGACACGAGCATGATGGCGATCAAGACGACTGCTCTTGCCGAGCCCTGCGGCCAGTTGCGGGAGTCGAGGAACTGGAGGACCAGCTGGTTGCCGATCAGGAAGACGCGCCCGTAGCCGAGGATCGCGGGTATGACGTATTCGCCCATCAGTGGGATGAACACGAGGATGCTGCCGGTGATGAGGCCGGTCGCGGTGATCGGCAGCGTGATCTGGCGGAACGTCGCCAAGCGGGTCGCACCGAGATCCTTGGATGCCTCGATCAACGTGCGATCCATCCGTTCCATGGTCACGTAGATCGGGAACACCATGAGCGGTAGGTAGCCGTAGACCACTCCCAGAAGGACCGCCCATGGCGTACCGAGGATTCGGAAACTGCTATCGCCGATGAGATGGCCGATGAACCCGGCGAGTCCTTCTGGACCGAGGATCGTCAGCCAGGCGTAGGTCCGGATCAGGAAGCTCGTCCAGAACGGGACGATCAGCAGGACGATCAGAAGCGACTTGCGCCTACCGCCCCGGGTCGCGATGAAATACGCGATGGGCAGCGCCATCAAGAGGCAAAGGAACGTGCCCGACAGCGCGAGGGCAAGACTCGTCACAAACGGAGAGATGCGGTCCGGATCCAGCGCGTCGCTGTAGTTGATGAGCGTGAAGGCGGGCTCATACCCCCCGAACCTACCCTTGTTGCCGAAGCTCATGACCAGAACGATCAGGAGCGGGACAACCAACAGGACCAGGTACCAGAGGCTCGCGGGCAGTAGGAGCAGGCCGGTGACGAGCGATGACCGGACCGACCTGCGCGGCGGGCCCTGACCCGAAGCGACCTCCGTCGAGGCGGCCATCAGTGTTTCCGAGCTTGACGTCTCAGCCTTGCCCGATCTTCGATTTGAACTCCGCCCAGATGTCCTGGCGTTGCGTGATGGCCGAGTTGTCCTTTTGAGCCTCGAGCTTGGCCATGACGTCGTCGGACACGAAGAGTGCCTTGTCATTCAGCATCTTCGGATCGATGAATTGCTTGGCCGCGTCGTTCGGCGTCGCGTATCGATTGGTCTCGGTCTCGATGGCCTGGATATGCGGCTCGTGGATGAAATTGATGAACGCGTGGCCTGCCACTGGATGCGGCGGATTCGCCAACACCACCCATGTATCGAGCCAGAACACGGTCCCGTCGTCAGGGATGATGTACTCGACGTCGGCGGTCTCGGCCTTGTCGCGAAGATCCAGGATGCCGCCGGTCCACGTCAGGCCGAGAACAGCCTCCTCCGTCCGGATCTTGTCCTGATACGTGTTCGAGTCGAGCGCCAGGATGTGCGGGGCCACCTTCATCAGCTCTTCCTGCGCCTTGTCGAGCTCCTCCTTGACGTCAGAGTTCAGCGAGTAGCCGTTCGCCTTGAGCGGGGCGATGAAGACGTCGTCAGGCAAATCGACGAAGACGACCTTGCCAGAGTATTTCGGGACGAGGTCGAGGAATTGACGCCAGCTCGTGAGAGGCTCCGTGACGTCCTTGGTCCGGACCGTGATACCGGTCGTACCCCAGTCCTTCGGGACCGCCCACTCGTCTGTCGGGTCCCACCACTGCCCCATGAACGCCTTGTCCATGTACTTGAGGTTGGGGATCCGCGCCTTGTCGAGCTTCTGGATGAAGCCCTGGTCGCGTAGCGCTGGAACGTAGTTCATGGTCGGGCAACAGATGTCCCACTGCCCTGTCGCTCCGCCCTGGAACTTGGCCATCATCTCGTCGTTGTTGTCGAAGGTGTCGTACGTGAACTTGTCCACGCCGAACTCCTGCTGGAACAACTTCATGTTGTTCGGGTCCACGTACCCGGACCAGTTGTACATGAAGAGTTCCTTCTCGATGTCGGGTGGGACCTCGAAGGACGGCTCTGGGCCGAGCGACTCCACCGCGGCCTCGGACGCCGACGGGGCCGACGTGGGGGCGGTCGACGGGGCCGCGCTCGACGGCGCCGCCGTCGCTGTGCCGCCACCGCTGTTGCACGCCGCGAGGAACGCCGCCGTGGCCGACATGGCGCCCGCCCACATGAAGCCACGCCGGCTGATCGGCATCCGTTCCAACTGCCAGCGCATCTGACGGACGTAGCGCTCGAGTTCCTGGTCTGCCATGTCGATCTCCTCCTCCCGGTCGACCCGGGTCGTCACAACCTCACCCGCCGAGGATGAGATTGGCCTCCTCCTGCCACCGGACGACCACCGGGTCACCCGGACCGACCCCCGGGGCGCCCCCCGCGCCCGCCGCATTCTGGTGGCGGACGACGAGCTCGCCCGCCTCTTCTGTGGCGACCCGATACTCCGTCTGGTCGCCGAGGTACGTGCCCTGCTGGACGCGTCCCTGGATCTGGGTGATGCCGTCCGAGGCGGTACCGACGCCATCTCCTGGCATCACCTCAAGCCGTTCAGGTCGCGTCGCGACGACGACGGCGTCGCCGGCCGCAGGACGGCGGTCCGGGTCGGTCAAGCCGCCGCGCAACGTCAGGCCACGGCCGGTCCGGACGACGACGCGGCCGTCGCCGAGCGCCTCGACGACGGTGGCATCCATGAAGTTCGAGGTCCCGATGAAGTCGGCCACGAACCGGTTCAATGGACGCTCGTACAGCGTCGTCGGGTCGCCCTTCTGCTGGATCAGTCCATCGCGCATGACCACGATGACGTCGCTCATCGTGAGCGCCTCTTCCTGGTCGTGCGTGACATACACGAAGGTGATCCCGACCTCGCGCTGGAGCGCCTTGAGCTCGAGCTGCATCTCCTTGCGTAGCTTGAGGTCGAGCGCGCCCAGCGGTTCGTCGAGGAGCAGCACGGTCGGCCGGTTCACGAGCGCGCGCGCCAGCGCGACGCGCTGCTGCTGGCCGCCGGACATCTCCCACGTCCGGCGCTTCTCGTATCCGCTCAAACGGACGAGGTCGAGCGCCTCGCTGACGCGGCGCGCCTCTTCCTTCTTCTCGACCTTGCGCTGACGCAGCCCGTACCCGACGTTCTGCGCGACGTCCATGTGGGGGAACAGCGCGTAATGCTGGAAGACGGTGTTGACGTTGCGCTGGTACGGCGGGACGCCGGCGATCGGGTCGCCGGCCAGGAAGATCTCCCCTTCGGTCGGCTGCTCGAAACCGGCGATCATGCGCAGGGTCGTCGTCTTGCCGCAGCCCGACGGGCCGAGCAGCGAGTAGAACTCGCCGCGCTCGATCGCCAGGTCCATGCCGTCGACTGCCGTCACAGGGCCGAATCGTTTCGTGACGCCCTGGATCTCGACATCAGGGGCATTGCGCCGCGCCGGCGCTGCGCCGTGACTGGGCGCGGCAGCGTCGTCAGGCCGGGCGTCGATCGTCGGGGATGCGGTCAACGGCGGTCCTCGCGCGATGGTGTGGGCACCGGGCACGTCCTGTAGCTGGGGTACAGGCCCACGCATCCTACGAGCGCCGGTCGGCTGCGTCAACGGAAACATGGTTCGAATCTCGCAGTCTTGACCCCTTGTCAACGGGACACCTCGTGGCAAGCTGAACCTATACTTCAGGAACGCGAAGAACGCCCGGTCAGTGGAGGACACCCGGCCCGTGGCGACGGAGCTCCAACTCGGCACCCGGATCCGGTCCATGCGTCAGGCGCGCCACTTGACGCTGCGCGACGTCGCCGAGCGCGCGGGCGTCACCGAGAGCTTCCTCTCGCAGGTCGAACGGGATGTGACCAGCCCGTCGATCGCCTCCGTGCATCGGATCGCTCGTGCCCTCGACCTCTCGATCGCCCAGCTGTTCGCCGAGGAGGGCGACACCGGGCGCGTCGTTCGCCGTGAGGCGCGCCGCCGCGTCACCTACAAGGGTTTGCGGGCGGTCGACGAATTCCTCACGTCGAACATGTCCGGCCGGCTGCAGGTGATCATGTCGACGATCGAGCCGGGCGGCGGGACCGGAGCAGATCCATATACCCATGATTCCGACGAAGAGGTCGTGGTCGTCCTCGAGGGGGTCCTGGACCTGTGGGTCGGCGATGAGCACTACGTCCTGCGCGAAGGCGACGCGATCACGTACCCGTCGCGCGTCCCGCACTGGAATGTGAACCACGGCTCGGGCCCGGCACGCGTCCTGTTCTGCATCACGCCGCCGAGCTTCTGAGCGCCGGCGATCCTGGGTCGGCGCTCCGGGCCCGACATGGGCGCTTCTCCGCGCGACAGCGGTGCCTCGGCGCGCGACAGCGGTGTCTCAGCGCACCGGGAGGTACCTTCGGCAGGGCGCAGGGGGTCGCGCCGGTTCGTTAGGCTGTCCGGCATGGAGCGACGAGCCACGGCCCATGGCCGCCTGCCCCGCGCGATCCTTGCCACGATCGTCGGGTCGATGCTGCTCGGCGCCTCGCCTTGGTCGGTCCTCGCGGACGAGACCCCGGCACCGACAGCGTCGGTCGCCGGACCCGACGGCGACGCCGACCCTCGACACGGCAGCCGATCCGTCGCCGACGCCGCAACCAACGCCCGCCCCGACCCCTGACCCGACCCCAGCGCCGACGGCCGCACCCGAGCCGACGAGCGCGCCCGTCGGCCACACGCCCGACCCGACCGATACCCCGTCGCCGACCGCGACGCCCAAGCCGACACCGACGCCGACGCAGGGTTCGGTCGTCCAGAGCCGGAACCTCTACCGGTCCTCGGCGATGGTCCGCCAGTACACGAACTACTGGTGCGTTCCTGCCACCGTCCAATCGATAGCCAATCTCGTGCTCGGCACGAGCAATCGGTCGTATTCGCGCCAGGCGTACATCTACAAGCTGACGCGCCTGCACAACCGCTATCGGTATGCGACCAAGGGCAACGACCCGCAGGGCTGGGGTTGGACGCTGCGCTATTTCACCAACGGCAAGCCGTACTACCCGCGCGCCTACACCAACAAGGAAGAAGCGATCAACTCGATCTGGTCGTCGATCGCCCGGACGCGGAACCCGGTCGGCGTCACGGTCTACTCAGGGACGCATGCCTGGGTCGTCCTCGGCTACAAGCTGACGTACGACCTCGACGAACCCGCCAGGAAGACGCTCCTCGGGCTGTATGTCAGCGGACCGCTCGGCACGTCGACCGACCGGTGGCCCTACAGGTATCTCACGGTCGCCCAGTTCCGCGACGTGTTCACCCGCTACCACGAGTGGCAGCGGAGCGTGATCTGGGAAGGGAAGTGGGTCGTCCTCGCCCAGTGACGCCCTATCGGTCGGAGCCTCCGGCCGGCGCTAGGATGGACGGCGCATGTACGCGGTCATCATGGCTGGAGGCGGGGGGACACGACTCCACCCCCTGAGCCGCCCGGAGCGCCCGAAGCCCTTCCTGCCCCTGCTTCCGAGCGGCGAGACGCTCCTTCAGGCGACGGCGCGGCGCCTGCCCGTGGCGCCCGACGCGGTCACCGTGGTCACCGAGCGGCGCTATGAGCGCTTCGTCCGGGACCAGCTGCCGGACGCGCACGTGTTGCTCGAACCGATGGGCCGCAACACCGCGGCGGCGATCGCCTACGCCGCGATCGCCATCGACAAGCCCGATGACGAGGTGATGCTGGTGGTCCCCGCGGACGCCTACATCGAGCCGACGTCAGAAGGCGTGTATACGTCGGTCCTCGACAAGGCCGAGCGCCTCGCGACCGACGCATTCGATGTCGACGGGCCCCTGGTCACGTTCGGCGTCCAGGCCTCTCGTCCGGCCACGGAGTACGGCTACCTGATCCCGAAGCTCGACACCAAGCGGGATGTCTCCGGGCTGACCGCCTATCAGCTGGACCGGTTCGAGGAGAAGCCCACCCAGGAGCGCGCGCAGATGCTCCTGAAGGAGCCTGGTGTCGCCTGGAACGCGGGGATCTTCCTGTGGCGACGCAGCGCGATCACGGGGGCACTCGGGCGGTTCACCGGTCTCCTCCAGACGCTCCGTCCGATGGTGGGAGCGCCGATGCTCCTCGAATCGGCGTACGAGGCGATCCAGCAGGCGCGTTCGATCGACCATGCTGTCATGGAGAGCGCGGCTCGCAACGGGCAGGTCGTCATGGGCGCGATGGACGTGGCGTGGTCCGACCTGGGCTCATGGACGGCGCTGCTTGCGGCCATCGGAGCGCACGGCGCCGGGGCGGTCGTGCAACCGGGCGAGACCGCCCTGGTCGAGCGCGACGACCTCGTGGTGCGACGCGTCGACGGCCGCCTCGGTGTCATCGCTCCGCCGCAGCGCGGTAGCATCACGGCCGCGCAGCCCATCGCGCTGCTGCGCGGGTCGGCGCCCGACATCGACGCGGTCGAGTCGCTCATCGACCGCTGCGCGCAGGCTGGAGGCTGAGTGTCCGCTACTGCCGGTGTCATCACGCCCACGTCGATCGTGTTCGGGACCGACGGGTGGCGTGCGCGGATCGCCGACGACTTCACGTTCGAGAACGTCCGGCGCTGCGCTGATGGCGTCGCCGAGTACGTCGAGCGTGAACGTTCGACGGAACGGGGCGTGGTCATCGCCTACGACCGGCGGTTCGCCTCGGAGCACTTCGCCGCCGCCGCCGCTGAGGTCCTCGTCGCCCGAGACATCCCGGTCGCCATCGCACGTCACGCCGTGCCGACGCAGATGAGCTCCTACGAGGTGGTGGAGCGCGGTGCAGCCGCCGGGATCGTGATCACCGCAAGTCACAACCCGTGGGTCGACAACGGGTTCAAGGTGAAGGCGCCGAGCGGCGCGGCGGGCGGGCCGGAGATGCTCAGTGCGATCGAGGCTCGGCTCGCCGTCAACGGCGGTGTGCCGATCGACCGACGCCCGCTCGACGACGCCGAGGCGGCAGGCCTGGTCGAGCGGTTCGACCCGTTCGAGGGATACGAACGGTTCGTCCGGCGGACGGTCGACCTCGATGCCCTGCGGGCCGCCGATCTCTCCGTGCTCGTCGACCCGCTCTACGGGGCTGGGTCCGGGTGGATCCCGAGGCTGCTTGGCGGGGGGACGATCCGGATCCATGAGATCCACCAGGAGCGAAACCCGTACTTCGGCGGGATCAACCCCGAACCGATCCGGCCCAATGTCGACGAGGCGCTGCGGCTCATCGCAGACGGCGACTACGACATTGGCTTGCTGCTCGACGGCGACGCCGACCGCGCGGGTGCGGCCGACGAGAACGGGACATTCATCCATCAGCTCCAGGTCACAGGTCTGCTGATGTACTACCTGGCCGAGCATCGCGGCCGGCGCGACCCCGTCGTCATCAGCGTGAACAACACGTCGATGGCGGGGCGCCTCGGCGAGCGCTACGACATCGCGACCTTCGAGACGCCGGTCGGGTTCAAGTTCATCGGCCCGAGGATGATCGAGACCGGCGCCATGATGGGTGCGGAGGAGTCGGGCGGCTTCGGCTTCGGGATGCATCTGCCGGAACGCGATGGCATCTATGCCGACCTTCTGCTGCTCGACCTCTTCCTCCGGGAGAAGGCGGCCGGTCGGTGGCCGGTCTCGAAGGCGATCGCCGATTTCCACGAGATCGCCGGTCCGTCGTTCTATCGCCGGATCGACGTGCACGTCGACCGCGCCGCGTACCCGGAGGTCAAGCGGCGCCTCCTCGTCGACCTCGCGGCGGCCGGACCATCCGAGCTCGCCGGTGAGCCCGTCGCCCGGACGGTCGGTCTCGACACCAAGGACGGCTTCAAGTTCTTCCTCGCCGACGGGTCATGGCTGCTGATCCGGACATCCGGCACCGAGCCGCTCGTTCGCGTCTACACCGAGGCGACGTCCGCCGAGGCACGCGACGCGATGGTCGACGCGGGTGAGCGACTGGTGCGCGGCACATGACCGCGCGCGTCGACAAGCCGTGGGGCCACGAACTGATCTGGGCCCACACGGATCGATACGCCGGGAAGGTGTTGGTCATCGAGACCGGCAAGCGGCTGTCGCTCCAGCGCCACGAGATCAAGGACGAGAGTGTGCTGGTCCTATCCGGTCGCCTGCGTCTGTATCTCGAGGACGACGAGGGTGTCGTCCGCGAGCACGAGCTGGGTCCCGGTGAGGCCGCTTGGATCCCGACAGGACGCGTCCATCGGTTCGAGTCGATCGAACGATGCGAGCTCATCGAGGTGTCCACTCCAGAGCTCGATGACGTGATCCGACTCCAGGACGACTTCGGTCGAGAGGGGACCAACGCCCCCTGATCCGGGACAATTCGGGGATGACCGGGCCGGGCCTCGGGTGTAGGCTTCAGGGACGCGACCGCTACCACCGGTCGGAGGTGCAGACCGGACAGCGGCCTCGGCAGCGCCCCTCGGGCGACGGAGGATGCACGCGATGCACAGCTCCCTCATCGGCAAGGTCGAGAAGGCGAATCGCTACGCGCGAGAGCTCGATCGGATGACCATCGATCGTCTCTCGCTGACGTTCCGCGGTGACAACGACACGCACCACGTCGCCCTCGAAGCCGGTCAGTGGCGCTGCACCTGCCACTACTTCGAGAGCTGGGGATCGTGTGCGCACACGCTGGCGCTCCAGAAGGTCTTCGGCGTGATGCTGCCTGACGACGCACAGGTCTCGATCTTCTCCTCGGGACAGCCGGTCGCGTCCGAGGCGTGATCGGGGGACGCCCGTAGCGGGCGTCCCAGCCCGTCGGATCACTGGACGTCGAGCCGCCAGAAGTAGCTCGCGTCCCCGGCCCCATCGGCGAAGGCGAGATGGACCTCGAGCGTCCACGCGCCGCGCCTGGGCGCCTCGAAACGCGGTGTGCCGGACCCCCTGCCGACCGGTCGGGCTCCGTCCGGTCCGCTCGCATCGGCGTCGACGATCCGTGCCTGCCAGGACGCGATAGTCGTCCGCGGGCTGAGCCTCACCGTCAACGGTTCGCCCTTCCCGACGGCGATCGGGGCGCCCGGGAGCCACGGGCTGTCGGAGCCCTGATCGCCCCAGACGTACGTGCCGAGCTGGCCCGTCACGGGGTCGCCACCTTCGGCCGCCAGGCGAGCGGCGGGCGGGCCGTCGGCCGGGGCGACATCGCTCGGGGACGCGAGCGGTGATGCTGCGGTCGTCTCGCTCGACGTCGCCGCAGTCGCCGTCGGGCTGCCCGGTGACGCGGCAGGCGGGACCGAGGCCGGGGAGCTGACGGTCTGCCCCCCTGGACTCGAGGTGCACCCGACTGCTAGCAGCGCGAACACGAGCGAAACAGCACGGATACGCATCGTCGTCCTCCTCATCCGGCCGACGTTTCGAGGGGACAGTTCGCCGTGCACGGCGCGACCGTGATCCGGACGATCGGGCTTGTGTCGCCACGGATCCCTTCGTTCGATGGGGTCGAGAAGACAGCACGGAAGTCGGCCGTGCCGTACAGCCGCAGCGACATGGGATACGTGCCGGCGGTCGACGACGGCGGCAAGGTCACCAGGTTCGTCCACGTCGTCGACCCGATCCCACGGCGCTGCAGCCGGACGGTCCGTCCTCCGATCGGGTTGGCGCTCAAGCGGCCGTAGTCGGTGTTCGTGGCGGCCTTGAGATAGGCCGTGAAGTCGACGAGACCCGCATACGGGATCGAGGTGTCGCTGATCGAGAGGGTCAGCACCGTCGCGACATCGAGGCAGCGGGAATACAGCGACGACAGGGTCGGCAGGTCGTACTTCATCTGGAGCGTCGCCGTGTCGCAAGGGCCGTAGGCGTGCATGTCCCAACCGGTCTTCGGGCGAGTCCGCGAGTAGGTCTGGACGACAGCGTCCGTGTAGTCGCTCTCGTCAGCGAAGTTCACGTGGTGGTTCAGGACCTCGACGTGCCCGAATTCGTCGAGCGCGATGGTCTCGGCGTCGTAGCAGCCGTTCGTGGGTGACGCCTGCATCTGGCACCAGCGGAGCGTGCCCCAGTCGAAGACGCGGCCGTGCTCGCGGAACCACATCGTGAAGCCGGTCGGGACCGTCCGGGTGAAGCACGCCAAGCCGTTCACGCCACAGGTTCCGGTGCCATAGCCGATCGGGTTCGCAGCCGTGCTGTCGTAACCGAACGTGGCCGCCCTCGAGGCGCGACTCGCGTTGCTGTCGCCGGCCGCAGCGAGGACGGCGCTGCGGATCGCGCTCGGTGGCTCCGACCCCGACCGCCAGCGGAACTCCAGCGCCTGGTTCTGGTCGTATGTCCCGCCGCCGAGGGCCGGATCCGGGTCATGCGCGAGGACCGGGGTGGTCACGGACGCCGCCGCCAGGGCGACGACCAGCGCGGCTCGCCAGCGCCGATGCGCGCGTCGGAAGGGATTCATCGAAGCACCTCATCAAGCGCGACCGTCGGCCCACCGGCGATCTGACGCACCAGCGCCCGTCGCGATCCGTCGATCGGCAGCCGTCCGTCGGGCCCGAAGACGAGCGCCTCGGCAGGGTGTTCGGCGGATCCGCCCGACCACGACGCATCGGCGACCAGACGCAGCCCCGGTGGCGGAGCGGCGAGGGTGGCCGCGCCGTGGCCATCTGGTGCGATCGCCTCGAGCGTGGATCCGTCCGGATCGGACTCGTACACGACCAGCGATCGACCTCCACCGTCTCGGGCGAGGATGGCGCGCCCGGCCGCATCCACGAGCGACGCACGCCAACGGTCGCGGACATCGACCGACACGATCGGACACGGCAGGCCGCGACATGCGCCGCGCGCCACGAGCTGGTCGCCGGCGAGACCCACGAGAGAACCCACGTCCGGGTCCGCGATCGTCATGACCGCGCCCGTATCCGGGAGCAGGCGGTACCGGCAGGCCGTCTCACCGCATGACCCGACGACGAGGGTCGAGCCGTCGTCGCCCCATGCGAGCTCCGTCAGCCACGTCGGGCCGAACCGGTCATCGGCGGCGATCGGCGGGAGGAGACGGGCGGGACTGCTCCCGTCCAGCGGTCTCCGCCAGACGCCGAGGTCCGCCCTCGTTCTCCGGTCGACGCGGCTCTCGACGATCGAGCCGCCGTCCGCGGCCAGCACGCCGTTCCGTATCACGTCCGTGGATAAGCCGAGGGACCAGGCGCAGCCAGCCGCGACATCGATCAGCGAGAGTCGCGAGCGGCGCCCATCGTCGGACCCGGTGAGCACGGTGCCCCCCGACGGGCCGGTCACGAACGATTCGGGCTCGAGGTCGAGTCGACGTGCCGGTATCGATCCCGCTCCGACCGACAATCGCTGTCCCACGTACGTGCCATCGGCGAGTGTCGGGTCCAGGCGGTACCAGGTGCCGATCGCGCCCGATGTGAGGACCGGCGGCCCAGGACAGGCCGGCGGCCGCCAGGACGCCGGCGGCGCCCCTGCGGTCGAGGAGGCGATCGCGGCCACGGCCCCGAGGGCAGCGACGCCCGGTCCCAGGCGGCGGAACCATCTTGTTTCCATGTTCGAAGGCCTCCCACCGGCGGGTTGACGAGCCGGCGGGGAGGGGGCGAGATCGGCATCCTACGGAGGGCTTCTGCACTGCCACTTATCCGGGCGGCCAGCGTGGGACGAGGAGCGCGTCGGCCCGTGTGCTACGCTCCGGCGGTCGTCATAGACGATCGCCACGTGGTCGCGAAGCCGGTGTGATTCCGGCACAGTCCCGCTACGGTGAACCGCCCTCGGGCGGAAGTCCGGTCGCCGACCCGCGGTGCATGCTCGAACCTTCGAGAGAAAGGTAGGCAAGCCCCGTGCACCGGACCACCTGACCCCTCGTTCGATACGTCGAAGCGAGGGGTCCATCGCGTCCGGCGCTCACGCCGATCGACGCGACCCCTCCGGCCACCGCTACCGGAGACCCGTTCGATGTCCCTAACGGATCGACGCCGCGGCGTCGCCCTTCTCGTCGTGCTTCTCGCCGCCATCGTCGGCGGCTGCTCGTCCGGCGGCGCATCGTCGTCGCCCGCTCCATCCGTCGCCCCCAGCCCCTCGGCCGCCGCGAGCGAAGCCGCGGCATCGCCGAGCCCCAGCCCCACCCCTGCCTTCCCCGTCACGATCACCGACGATGAAGGCACGTCCGTCGAGCTCGCCGCCGAACCGAAGAAGATCGTGTCCCTGACGCCTGCGACGACCGAGATCCTGTTCCAGCTCGGTGCCGGCGACCGCGTCGTCGCGACCGATGATGGGAGCGACTATCCCCAGCAAGCGACGGCACTGCCCAACGTCGCGACGTTCTCCAGCGTCGATGTCGAGAAGGTCGTCGCCCTGGAGCCCGACCTCGTCGTCGCCGGTGGCCTCGGCTTCACACCGGCCGAATCGATCACCAAGCTGCGTGACCTCAAGGTCCCGGTCGTCGTCATCTACGCGCCGAGCGTCGAGGGCGTCCTCAAGGACATCGAGCTCCTGGGGACGGCGACCGGCACGAGCGCCGATGCGGAGTCGCTGACCACCGCGATGCGCGCGGATATGGATGCGGTGGCGTCGGCGGTCGCGAGCCAGTCGCCCAAGCCGAGGGTGTTCTACGACGTCGGATACGACGACACGACCGGCGCGATCTACGCCCCGGCCGATGACTCGTTCCTGGCCGAGATGGTGACGATGGCCGGAGGCGACGTGATCACGACCGGCGACCCGAACACGTACGAGATCCCCCTCGAAAAGCTCATCGAGAAGGATCCGCAGCTGATCATCCTCGGCACGAACCCGTTCTACTCACCGACCCCCGATGCCGTCGCCAAGCGTCGTGGCTGGGATGCGTTCACGGCCGTCCGTAGACGGCGACATCCGGCCGGTGAACGACATCGAGATCACCCGGCCCGGACCCCGGCTTCCGGTCGGTCTTCGGACGCTCGCCTCGGCCATCTGGCCTGACGTCACGCTTCCGGCGGCGTCGTAGCGACGATGGCGGCCGGCGCGCTCTCGCGTGACGTCGAGGCAGGTGGCCTCGCCGCGTGGGTCCGCGCCCGCCCGCTCGTCGTCGGCGCAGTCGCGGTCGCAGCGCTGCTCCTGACCCTCGTCCTCGGCGTCGGTCTCGGCTCGGTCCGGGTCGCGCCCGCCGAGACGTTCGCGGTCATCTTCTCGCGCCTGTTCGGGATCGATATCGGCGTCACCGTCTCCCCGGCGACCGATGTGATCGTCTGGGACCTGCGGCTGCCGCGCGTCCTCACCGCGATGCTCATCGGCTGTGCGCTGGCGGTGGCGGGGGCGACGTTCCAGGGTCTGTTGCGCAACCCCCTCGCCGACCCGTACGTGCTCGGCACCGCATCGGGGGCGGCGGTGGGCGCGGCGATCGCCGTCCTACTGCCCGTCCAGCTCGTCGTCGTCGAGTTCGGACTGCTGCACGGTCTGGCGTTCGTCGGCGCGCTGGCGTCGGCGTGGCTGGTCTTCCGACTGGGCGGGACGGGCGGCGCCGGCGGCCTGACGCGACTGCTCCTGACCGGCTACGCGGTCGGCTCGGTCCTCGCCGCGGTGTTGACCATGGCGATGTACGTTTCGGGCGTCGAGCTGCGCCAGATCTTCTCGTTCCTGCTCGGCGGGCTCGGTGGTTCGTCGTGGGTGCGGCTGGTGGTCGCGGCGCCGCTGATCATCGGCTCGTCGGTGCTGATCATGGCGCGTGGTCGCTCGCTGGACGGGATGCTCCTCGGGGATGCCGCGGCCGGCCACCTGGGGATCGACGTCAGCCGCGAACGTGGCGTCCTGCTCGCGCTGGCGTCGATGGCGACCGCGGCCGCTGTCGCGATCAGCGGCCTGATCGGCTTCGTCGGCCTCGTCGTACCCCACGTCGTGCGCCTGCTCGTCGGCCCGGCCGCTCACCGCGTCCTCCCGATCTCAGCCATCGCGGGTGCCGCGCTCCTGTCGGCGGCAGATCTCGGCGCCCGGCTCGTCGGCGACGTTCCGGTGGGGGTGGTGATGGCGCTCCTGGGCGCGCCGTTCTTCCTGTTCCTGCTGCACCGCAGCCGTTCGGGCTACGAGCTGTGACCGCGATCGCCTCCGCGATCCCCGCGATCGCGGCCAAGGCGCTGACCGTCGGCTATGCCGGACGGACGGTGATCGATGGTGCCGAGCTGTCGGTCGCGCCGGGCGAGCGGCTCGCCCTCGTCGGACCGAACGGTGCCGGCAAGTCCTCGCTGCTCCGGGCCATGACCGGCGTCCTCGCGCCACGCGCGGGGACCGTCGAGCTTCTCGGCGAGCCGGTCGAGCACGTGCCGCGCAAGCAGCTGGCGCTCACGATCGCCGTCGTGCCGGAAGTCGCCGACCTGCCGTTCGCGATGCCGGTCGCGGAGGTCGTCGCGCTGGGTCGTCTGCCCCACGAACCGCCGATCACCGGGCTTCGCCCGACCGACGTCGCGGCCGTCGACGGTGCGATCGAGCGGATCGGCATCACCCACTTGCGTCGTCGCGACATGCGCGAGCTGTCGATGGGCGAGCGGCAGCTGGTGTTCATCGCCGTCGCCGTCGCGCAGGCTGCCCCGATCCTGGTCCTCGACGAGCCGACGACCCACCTCGATATCCGCCACCAGGTCGACGTGATGGAGTTGCTCGTCGACCTCAACGAGCGGGACGGGACGACCGTCATCGCCGTCCTCCACGACCTGGCCCTCGCGGCCCACTTCTTCCCGCGGGTGGTCGTCCTGGCGGCCGGCCGGATCGTCGGGGACGGCACGCCCGGGGAGACGCTCCGGGCGGATCGGATCCGCGAGGTCTTCGGGGTCGATCCGGCCCTCGTCCGGCTTCCTGTCGGGGCGGCCTGATGTCGACCGTGCGCAGCGCCGTGGCGCTGCTGACGCGCTTTCCGGTGGCGACGGCGACGACGGACACCCCGGGCGCGGCGGCTTTCGGGCTGGTCGGCGCGGGTGTGGGGCTCGTCGGCGCGATCCCGTTCGCGCTCCTCGCGGGCCCGGCCGGTGAACCGTGGATCGCGGCCGTCGCCGCGATCGCCACGATGGCGATCGTCACGGGCGCCATCCACCTCGACGGCCTCGGGGACACCGCCGACGCCGTCATGGCTCGAGATGCTGATGCCGCCGAACGCGCCCGGAAGGATCCGCACCTCGGGACCGGTGGCGTCGTCGCGATCCTGCTCCTGGTGGCGGCCGACGTCGTCGCGCTCGTCAGCCTCGCGCCCCAGGGAGGCATCCGCGGCGGGCTCGTCCTCGTGGCGGTGGCGAGCGCGTCGCGCGTGGTGCCGATCGTGGTGACCATCGTGCTCGGGGGCCTCCGGCCGGCCCCTACGACGACGCTTGGTGCGTGGTTCGCCGATCGCGTCACGCTCACGGACGCCGTGGTCGCCCTGGTCTCGGTGGGGATCGTCACGGTCGCGCTCGTGCCGATCGGCGGCCTGATCGTGCCGATCGCCGTGCTGGCGACGCTGATCGCCGGGTGTGCGGCCGGCGCCATCGTCGTCGCGCTCCGCGGCGGCCTCGACGGCGATGGCATGGGCGCGCTCATCGAGCTCTCGGTCATGGCGGGGCTGATCGCGGCCGCGATCGTGCTCCTGAGATGGCGACCCCGCTGATCCTCGCGTTGGGTGGGACCCGGAGCGGCAAGAGCCGGTTCGGTCTCGCGACGACCAGGCGCCTCGCCGGAGACGGCCGCGCGTGGTTCCTCGCGACCGCGCTACCCGGGGACCCGGAGCTCGACGATCGGATCCGCAGGCACCGGGCGGAGCGCCCGCCCGAGTGGCCGACGATCGACGTCGGCGGCGACCTTGCGGCTGCCATAGCCGCGACCGAGCCGGCCGAGCCGATCCTGATCGACGGCCTGACGTTGTGGCTCGCCATGCTGCTTGGGGACGGTGCGCCCGCCATCGACCCGATCCTCGACGGACCGGTCGCGCAGGCGTACGGCGCGCTCGCAGCCCGTCCGGGCGCCGCGATCGTCGTGAGCGACGAGGTCGGTCTAGGCATCGTGCCGATGCACGCCAACGCGCGCGCGTATCGCGACCTCGTCGGTATCGCGCACCAGCGGCTTGCGGTGATGGCCGATGAGGCGTATCTGTTCGTGGCTGGGTTACCGGTGACGCTGAAGGGACCGCCATGATCGACGACGGCAGGGCACTCGACGATGCGATCGCACGTGTCGCCGCGCTCGGCGGCGCTCGACGAGGGGGCGATGGCCGCGACGTCGGCGCGGCTCGACTCGCTGACCAAGCCGCCAGGGAGTCTCGGCCGACTCGAATCGCTGGCGATCCAGCTTGCCGGCATCACCGGCGATCCGGTCGCTACCTTCGAGCGGCGCGCCATCGTGGTCGCCGCCGCGGACCATGGCGTCGTACGGCAGGGCGTCTCCGCGTATCCGGCCGACGTGACGCCACAGATGGTCGCCAACTTCCTGGCCGGCGGGGCGGCGATCAATGTGCTTGCCGGGCGGCGCCGGTGCGACCGTCAGCGTGGTCGACGCCGGCGTCGCCGGCGACATCCCGTCCGTCGGGTCTGGCGCGACCAGGTTGATCCGGCTCCCGATCCGTGCCGGCACGGACGACATGACGGCCGGCCCGGCGATGTCGCGCGATGAGGCGCTCCGGTCGATCCGGATCGGGCTCGGCGTCGCGGATGAGCTCGAGCGCGACGGCATCGCGCTCGTGGGGATCGGCGAGATGGGCATCGGCAACACGACCGCGGCGAGTGCCATCACCGCGGCGATGACGGGGCTTCCGCCCGAGCGCGTCACGGGACGCGGCACCGGGATCGACGACGCGACCCACGCCCGCAAGATCGACGTCGTCGCCCGCGCGCTGGCGCAGAACGCGCCCGATCCCGACGACGCGGTCGGTGTGCTGGCTTCCGTCGGCGGATTCGAGATCGGTGTGTTGGTCGGCGTGATCATGGGCGCGACGGGCGCCCGGATCCCGGTCATCCTGGACGGGTTCATCACCGGCGCGGCCGCCTTGCTTGCGGCGGGCCTCCTGCCCGCGGTCGCGTCTCGCTGCATCGCAGGCCACCGCAGCGTCGAGCCTGGTCATGCCGTCGTCCTGGAACGCCTCGGGCTGCGGCCGCTGCTGGAGCTCGACCTGCGGCTCGGCGAAGGGACCGGCGCCGCGCTGGCCATGTCGCTCGTCGACGCGGCCGTCGCCATCCGCGACGGGATGGCGACCTTCGAGAGCGCCGGTGTCGCAGGACCCGCCGACCCGAGCACTGTCGCCTGACGATGGCCGAGATCATCCTCGTGCGGCATGCAGCGACGTCGTGGTCGGGCGTCCGCTACTGCGGGATCAGCGATCCGCCGCTGTCACCCACCGGTCTCGCCGAGGCACGCCGACTCGCGGCGTCGCTCAGCCGGGAACTGCCGTCCGACGTTCGCGTCGTGTCGAGCCCATCGCGTCGCGCCGTCGCGACGGCGTCGGCCATCGTCGATGCCGCCCGACTCGCAGGAGCGGAGCTCGATGAGCGGTGGCGCGAGGCCGACGTCGGGATCGCCGAGGGCCGGACGTTCGACGAGCTGCAAGCGCTGGCGCCAGACGTGGCTGCCGCCCTCGCGCGAGGCGACCTCGAGATCGACTGGCCGGGCGGTGAGACGCACGCTTCGCTGCGGGCACGGATCGCAGCGGCCTGGGGCGACCTCCTCGCGGTCGGCCGGCCGACGGTCGTCGTCACGCACGCCGGGCCGTTCATGCATGCCCTCGCGATCGGGGAGGGCCGGCAGATCTCGCGCGATGACCTGGTGGAACCGGCCGCGATGCGCCGGATCCAGGTGCCGGAGCGGTCGGCCCGGTCGGCCGTGCTAGGCTCGTCGGCGTGATCCCACCCACTCCGGCCCGTCCGGGTCGCGCGGTCGCCGCACGCCCGCTCCTGGCCGCAGTCGTGGCTGCGTTGACGCTGGCGGGCTGCATCGGTGGGGAGCAGGGCGCTGCCAGCACGTCGTCGCCGAGTACTTCCGCGGCCGTGTCGTCCCCGTCGTCCGAGGCCCCGAGCTCGACTCTCCAGCCGTCGCCATCGTCGTCGTTGACGGATGTGCCGACGGACTCGCCGGACGCCACCGCATCGCCCTCCTCGACCGCCCGGGCGAGCAGCGGGGCGTCCCAGTCCGCGGAGGCGGCCGTGGCGGCCTGCACCGGGACCGACGAGAACCGCACGTTCTTCCTGAACGCGGCGCAGAACCTCGACTGGCCCGTGTACTGCCCGGTCCTGCCTGCCCGCTGGTATGTGACCAGCGGCACGTACAGCGGTCGTGGCGTCGGACAGCTGTCGATCGGGTACAAGGGCCCGGCCGGTGCGACGCTGACGCTCCAGCAGGGCGGCTTCTGCGAGACGTCCGACGGCTGCGTCCCGGCTGGCACCGATAGCGGCGAGGCCGCCTATGGTGACCGGCAGGGCACGCTCGTCACGCTCGACGACGGTGGCTACGCGATCGTCGTCGGTCGGGCCGATACGCCGAGCTGGCTGGCGGTCTCCACCGGGATGGACGAGGCGACGTTCCGCCAGGTCGCCGAGGGCTTCGTCCGGCTCGACTAGCCTCGTCTATGCCGCCGCATCCGCAGGAGCGAGGGCGGCCTCCGCGAGTACCGCGACCGCCTGCACGGTGCCGCCTAGGTCCGCACCCTCGCGCTCCATGATCGCCGTCGCCCCGAACCCGATCACCGGTGCGCCACTGGTCGCGATCGCGCGGACTGCGGTGGCAGCCGTCCCGAGCGTCAGCCCGTCGGGCTCGGGCATCGCGATCGCCCAGTTTCCGGACGCGTCCAGGGCATCCATGTCGAACGCGATGTACCACGCGTCGATGCGGCGCGACACGCTGGCCGCCCACGCGGCCGCGGCTGCCTGCCCAGCCGGATCGCCCAGCATCCCCGGGCCGAATTGCGCGACCCCGCTCGCGGCGAGCATCCGCGACTCCGTCTCGTCGAGCACCTGACCGCCGAAGAGGCCCGCGTCCAGCGTCCGGACCGATGGCCCCTCGGCCGCCGCCACGAGCCGCGCGTCGCCTCGCCCGCAGGCCATCGCGAACGGCATGCCCCAGACGTTGCCCGACGGTGTCGTGTCCGGCGTGTTGAAGTCGCCGTGCGCGTCGAACCATGCAAGCCCGAGCCGGATCCCCGGACGTGCACGCCGGATGCCGGCCATCGCGCCTGCGTGGGTCGTGCAGTCACCGCCGAGCACGAGCAGCTCGCCTGCGTCGCCATCCGCTTGCTGAAGACCGGTCTCGACATGCGCCGCCAGCCGCCCCAGATAGCCGACCAGACGGTCGAGGTTCTTCGCCCGTGGGTCCGGATCGGCGACCCAGCCCGGGTCGTTGGCGGCATCGCCATGGTCCAGCCAGGTCGTGCCGGCGAGGCCCGGGCGGGCGGCAAGGCGGTCGCGCAGACCCAGCTCCCGCAGAAGCGTCGGCGCACGCTCCATGCCCCCGAAGTGGCCTCCGAGCGCGGTCGGCGAGCCACAGATGACGATCGTCCGCCCGGTCATGCGCCTCAGCATATCTGCGTGCCGGGCGACTCGGCCGTCGGCGATGATGGCGCCGATGCGCATCGCCGACTTCGCCCTCGAGCGCTACTTCGCCCGCTGGGAGTTCGCCGTCGACCACCTCCTGTGCGCGTCGGACGTGCAGGGCTACCCGATGGCGGAGCTGCTCGACCTGGCCGACGAAAACACCAGAGCGATGTGGGACGGGCTGACATTGGGGTATACCGAGTCGACCGGCCACCCGCTCCTCCGCGCCGAGATCGCTTCGCTCCATGAAGGTCTCGGACCCGATGACGTCCTCGTGTTCGCCGGCGCCGAAGAGGCCATCTTCTGTCTCGCGAACGTGCTCCTTGGGCCGGGCGACCACGCCGTCGTGACCTGGCCGGGATATCAGAGCCTGTACGAGGTCGCGCGAGCGACCGGCGCCGACGTGACGCTGCACGAGCTGCGCGAGGAAACCGCGTGGGCGATCGACGTCGACGCGCTGCGCCGGCAGGTCACGTCCGCGACGCGGCTGATCGTCGTCAACGCCCCGCACAACCCGACCGGGATGCTGCCGGATCGCTCGACCTTCGACGCCGTCGTCGCGCTGGCCGATGAGGTCGGCGCATACCTCCTCGTCGACGAGGTCTATCGGTTCCTCGAATTCGATGAAGCGGACCGGCTACCGGCCGGAGCCGATGCGTCGCCAAGGGGGATCTCGCTCGGCGTCATGTCGAAGTCGTTCGCGATGGCCGGACTTCGGATCGGCTGGCTCGCGACGCGCGACCGCGACGTGCTCGAGCGCTGCGCGCGGTTCAAGGACTACACGACGATCTGCTCGTCGGCGCCTTCGGAGGTGCTGGCGCTCATCGGTCTCCGGGCACGCGAGACCGTCCTTCGGCGGTCGCGCCGGATCGTCGACGACAACCTCGCGAGCCTCGACGCGTTCTTCGACGCCTGGAGCGACCGCTTCGCCTGGGTGCGGCCGCGTGCCGGGTCCGTCGGTTTCCCGCGCCTGACCGTGCCGGGCGTGTCGATCGACGAGTGGGCCGCCGGCCTTGTCGAAGCCGAAGGCGTGCTGCTGCTACCCGGTTCGCAGTTCGGATATGGCGGCAACCATTTCCGACTCGGCTTCGGGCGGACCGACCTGCCGACGGCACTCGAACGCCTCGAGCGCCACGCGGAGCGCACGCTCCGCTAGGACCTACGCGGCGCTTGCGCCGAACGCGACCGCCGGGCGGCCGAAGCTGAGGCGGCGGACCGCGTCCCACCACGAGCCGTGGCGTCGAACGGCCGTGCCAGCCGAGGGCGCGTGCCGGGATCAGCCGGATCGTCGCTGGATATGTGGCGGCGAATTCGGCCTGGGAGAGCCCCAGCTCGGCGATCCGCTGGCGATACTTGGCGACGAATGCAGCCGGCAGGGGCGCAGGTGGTCCATCGGCCCCGATCGTGACCTCGGCGCGAACCTCGAGCAGGCCGACATCGAAGTCATCCTCGGCATCGCCGAGGGCCACCATCGCCCGCGGGTCGAGGGCCAGGTTGCGCACCTTCTTCGCGTGGGACTTCGAGCGGATGATGATCGCCTCGCCGTCCCAGGCGAACCACGTCGGCACGAGATGCGGCGCGCCATCCGGGCGGATCGACGACAGCCAGATCACCGGTTCCGTCTCGAGGAACCGTTCGACGCGGATGGCGGCGGCGGTGCTGTCCATGTCGGCAGCATCGGCGGTGCACGCGTGGGTGACCGCTGCCGGGAGTCACCGAACGGGCATGGACATCCGTCAGCGTCGGCCAGCGACCCTCGTCGCTCCCGGACTCGTCGCTCAGCGACCCTCGCCGGTGTCGGATCGGCCCGTGAGCCCGCCCAACACGTCCTCGAGGCTGCCGGATCCACCCGCCGCCGACGCGCCGCCGGTGGTGAGACCGCCCATCAACCCGCCGAGGAGCCCACCGAGGTCGCCGAGCCCGCCGCTGCCGAGCGCGCCGTTCAGGCCACCTGCGGGCGTCTTCCCCTCCGGGGTCAGCATGTTGATGAGCTGCGGGAGGAACGCTGCGAGGAGCGGCAGCAGCGCGCTGATGTCGAGGCCGCTGCTGTTCGCGAGGCGCTGCGTCGTCTCCGGCCCGAGGGCGGCTCCCAGCCGCTGCGGGTCGACCGGCTGATTGGCTCCGGTGGACACCCACGAGTCGACCTCCGGGCCGAGCCCGCCGGCCCGCAGCCGGTCGACGAGGCCGTCGACCCCACCGGTCTCGTCGATGGCGCCCGCAAGATCGCCCATCGTCGCTCCGACGTCGGCGCCACCGGCGCTCCCCAGGCTCCGGCTGAGGTTGGAGAGTTCGTCCATCGGGTAGGCCTCCGTGCGGCTTGCGGTGGGGGTCGCGTCGATGGTACGTGTGATGCCGCGGGTCGTCAGGAACGGTCGTCGGCCTCGTCGCGGCCGCGCGTCCTGCGCTTCCCGGATCCGATCTTCCCCGGCTCGAGGTCCCACTGCCAGGTCTTCAGCCGGCGGAGCAGCCGTCGCCCGGTGAGGTCGAGGTGGATGGGGGTGACGGCGATCCGCTTGTTCACGACGGCGTGGAAATCCGTCCCGGGGACGGCAAGCCCGGACGGTGGCGGTCCGCCGATCCAGAAGTAGGGGATACCGCGCGGATCGAGGCGCTCGACGAGCTCGTCCGAGTAGACGCGGCGGCCGAGCCTGGTGACCTCGATCCCCTCGCATTCCTCGATCGTGACGGCGGGGACGTTGACGTTGATGAGCTCGCCGCGGGACAGCCCCTCGCGCAGGATGTTCCGCGCGACGACCGTGGCCGCGTAGCCGGCAAGCGTGAAATCGGGGTGCTCGTAGTACTCCTGCGAGATCGCGAACGCTGGGCACGAGTTGATGACCGCCTCCATCGCGGCGCTGACCGTGCCCGAATACGTGATGTCGTCCCCGAGGTTGGCCCCGTAGTTGATGCCCGACGCCACGAGATCGAACCCGTGCCCGAAATACCCGAGGAAGGCGAGGCTGACCGCGTCGGTCGGCGAGCCGTCGACCGAGTAGGCCAGCGAGCCATCCTCGAGCGTCCGCTCTCGTACGCGGAGTGGCCGCATGAGCGTCTTCTGATGGCCGACCGCGCTCTGGTTCGTGTCGGGGGCGACGACCGTCACGTCACCCATCTGGTCGAGGGCCTGCTTGAGGGCGAGGAGGCCGCGCGATTCGACCCCGTCATCGTTCGTGACGAGGATGCGCGGTCGACTCGTCCACTCCGGCACCGGCCGGCTCGGTGTGCGCAGGGCGCGCGGGCCGCCGCGACCGGCGCCGCCCGCGAGTGGTTCGCCACGCTCCTTGTCGAGGTCGCGTCGCTCGCTCCGCGCACGCTCCCGGGTCATGTCCGGCTGATCGGCACGCCCCTGTCGTGATCCGCGCGGCTCGGCACGTGCCGACTCCTCGCGAACGGCCTCGGCCTCGCGCGGCGTCGAGGCTTCGTCCGGGGTGGTCGGGTCGTCACTCATGGTTCGGGGACGTCGACGGCCTGGCCGGGGGTCGGTTCACGGGGCACGACGACCGGCCGCCCCTCGCGTTCGCTGACCCGCTTGGCGGCGCGGCCCGCCACGCTCCGGTCGCCGGCCGTGCGATGCAGGAAGTGGAAGAAGAACGCGGACACGACCGCGGCGATCGGGATCCCGAAGATCGCCCCGGGGATGCCGGCGATCTTGGAGCCGACGAGCACCGACCCGAGGACGACGATCGGATGGATGCCGACGGCGCCCTGCATGATCCGCGGCTGCAGGACGTTCATGACCAGCAGCCAGCCGATGCCCATGATCACGAGCGTGGGCAGGAAGGCCTCCGGCTTGGTGAAGAGCGCCACGAGGACCGGTGGTGCCCACGCGATGAACGGGCCGAAGAACGGGATCGCCATGAGCACGCCGGCCGCCACTGCCGACAGTGCGGTCAGCGCCGAGTCCCAGCGCGAGGTGCGCGAACAGGGCGACCGCGAAATAGACGATGCCCATCAACGACTGGCCGCGCAGGAAGCCGCCGAACGAGCGGGCGGTCGCCGTCTGGAGGAGCCGTGCCTCCTCCGCGTACGTGGGCGGCACGAGCCGGAAGAGGAAGGCCATGATCTGGTCGCGATCGATGACCATGTAGATCGACAGGATGAAGACGATGAGCATCGTCCCGATCGCCCCGACGCTGGCGACGGCGATCGATTGGAGCGGGACGATGAGCTGCCCGGCGATCTTGTCGAGGTTGTCGAGGACCGCCAGGGCCTGTGTCGCGAGGTCGACCTGCGTCGAGCCCGATCGAGTCGAGCCAGGCCTGCATCGGCGCGACGATCTCGTGCATGTTCGCGCGGATGTTCGGCAGCGACGCGACGAACTGGCTGATCGAGCTCGACAGCGCCTGGGCGACCACGAGGATGAGGAAGACCAGCGCCGCCACGATCGCCGTGTAGACGAGGACCGTCGCAGCCTCGCGCGGCAGACGCGGGATGGCGGCGACGATCCGGGTGACGATCGGGCTGATGATGAATGCGAGCAGCCAGGCCAGGAAGAACGTGAGCAGCGTGTCGCCGAAGTAGAAGATGCCGTCGGCGGTGAGGCTGATCGCCAGGAAGGTGAGGACGATCGCCGCCGAGGATGAGGATGGCGCTGACGAGGCGGCGGTCGCGGCCTCCCGGCGGGAACGCCTCGAGCATGACGATCTAGCGCAGCCCCATCTTCTGGCGGACTTCGTCCATCGTCGCCTGGGCGATCGGTCGGATGCGTTCGGCGCCGTCGCTCGAGGATCCGGTCGATGCGGGCAGGGTCGGCCATCAGCTCCGCGTAGCGTTCGCGAGCCTCGGCGTAGTGGTCGATGATCCGGTCGGCGAGCAGGCGCTTCGTATCGACGCAGCCGGTCCGGGCGGTCCGCTCGCCGTCCCAGATCTCTTCGTAGTCGTCGCCGAACGAGCGGTGGAGCTGGCAGACGTTGCAGACCTCCGGCCGGCCCGGGTCCGTTCGGAGGATGCGCTTGGTGTCGGTGACCATCGACATGACCTGCTTCCGGATCACATCATCCGCCGCGAAGATGTCGATGGTGTTGCCGAGCGACTTGCTCATCTTCCGGACACCGTCCGTCCCGAGCACGATCGGCGCCTCGGTGTGGACCGCCTGCGGCTCCGGGAACGTCTCGCCGTAGCGGCTGTTGAACGCGCGGACGATCTCGCGCGACAGCTCGAGGTGGGCGGCCTGGTCCTTGCCGACCGGCACGAGTGACGCCTTGTAGATGACGATGTCGGCGGCCTGCAGGACCGGGTACGTCAGCAGCCCGTGGTTGATGTCATCGGGCTGGTTCTGCTTCTTCTCCTTGTAGGTCGGCGTGCGCTCGAGCCAGCTGACCGGGGTCACGGTCGTGAGCAGCCAGGCGAGCTCGGTGCACCTCGGGGCGATGGCTCTGGACGAACAGCGTGCAGCGCTCGGGGTCGAGACCCAGGGCCAGCAGGCCGGCCGCCATCTCGCGGGTCTGGCGCCGCAGCCGAGCGGCGTCGTGGAGGCTCGTCAGCGCGTGGTAGTCGACGATGCAGTAGATCGCCTCGTACTCCCACTGGAGCTTGACGTAGTTCCGGATCGCGCCGAGGTCGTTGCCGATGTGCGGCACGCCCGACGGCTGGATCCCCGAGAAGATGCGTGGGCGCGGGGCGCGCTCGGCGACCGGAGACGGGGCGGGGAGGATCTCGGTCGCCATCGCGCGCGGAGTGTACTGGACGGTCCTTCGCCCTCGGTCCCCGTGACGGCCTGCCGCCTTGCCCCTCCAGCGTGTCGCTGCTCTAGCGCGTCGCCGCCATCACGGCGCGGGCTACCATTCGACCGATGCCCGTCTCCCGTCACGAACCCCATCGATGAGCCGTCCGCCGCTGCGCGTCGGCGTGCTCGGCGCAGGCACCGTCGGGGAGCGCCGTCCTCGACGGACTGCTGCACCACGCCGGACCGCCTCGTCACCGCCGATGGCGCGCCGCTCACGGTCGTCGCGGTCGCCGTCCGGGATGTGGCGAGGAGCCGCGGGCGACGGGCTGACGGCCGACCTGCTGACCGACGCCCCGGCCCACGTCATCGCCGATCCCGAGACCGATGTCATCGTCGAGCTGATGGGCGGGATCGAGCCTGCGCGGACGCTCGATCATCGCGGCGCTCGGCGCCGGCAAGCCGGTCGTCACCGCGAACAAGTCGGTCATCGCCCATCACGGGCCCGAGCTCGAGGCCGAGGCGCGCCGCGAGCGGGGCGGCCTTCCGTTTCGAGGCGGCGGTCGCCGGGGGCATCCCGATCCTCGCGCCGCTCGCGGCCGATCTCGCCGGGAACGAGATCATCCGCGTCCGCGGCATCGTCAACGGCACGACGAACTTCATCCTGACGCGCGATGGCCGAGGACGGCCAGCCGTACGACGACGTCCTCCGCGAGGCGCAGGAGCAGGGCTACGCGGAGGCGGACCCGTCGGGCGACGTCGAGGGCGACGACGCGGTGAACAAGCTCGTCATCCTCGGCGCGCCTTGCGTTCGGGCGCTGGCTCGATCCCGCGAGCGTCCGGCGTCGCCCGCCGACGGCCCGCGGCATGGGGCAGCCCGGGCATCACCGGGGTCACCGACCAGGAGATGGAGGGCGCGGCGGCACTCGGCCTGACCATCAAGCTGCTCGCGACCGCCAGCCGCCGCGGCGACGGACATCGAAGCCGCCGTCATCCCGACCGCCGTCCCGTCCGACAGCCCGTTCGGCTGGACCGACGGCGTCACCAACCGCATCGAGATCGAGGCCGAGCCGCTGGGCACGATCCGGATCGCCGGGCCGGGCGCCGGCGGTGCCGCCACCAGCAGCGCGGTGCTCGGCGACCTCGTCGCGGTCGCGCGCGGCGTCGGGCTCGACCTGGGCAGGCCTGCCCGCGGCAACCGGCGGCGCCGTCCCGGCGGTGGATCCGCTCGACGGCCCGCGGCGCTGGTTCGCGTTCCTGCCCACCGTTGCCGCAGATCGATGGCCCGCTGCCGTCCGCCCTCGATCGGGCGGCGTCGGTCGAGTTCGAGGACGGCACGGCCATCCGGACCGAGGTCGCGACCCTGGACGAGGCACGGGCCGCGTTCGCCGCGATCCTGCCCGACGATGTCGACGTGACGCTCTACCCGGTCGATGACTGACGCCGTGTCGTCGGCGTCGACGGGCGGAGCACGACCGCGCTTGATCGACCGTTACCGAGCGGTATCCTGCCGGTCACCGACATGACGCCTCGCCTCAGCCTCGGCGAGGGTGGGACGCCGCTCGTCCGGGCCGAGCGGCTCGGGCCGGCGATCGGCGCTCCGAACCTGTACCTCAAGGTCGAGGGCCAGAACCCGACCGGCTCCTTCAAGGATCGCGGCATGGTCGTCGCCGTCGCCAAGGCGCTCGAAGCGGGTGCCCGTGCCATCGTGTGTGCGTCGACCGGGAACACGTCCGCGTCCGCTGCCGCCTACGGCGCGGCCATGCCGGGCCTCGACGTGATCGTCGTGCTGCCGCGCGGCCAGACGGCGCTCGGCAAGCTGCTCCAGGCGCTGGCCGCGGGGGCCCGGGTCGTGGCCGTCGATGGCAATTTCGACGACGCCCTCCGGATCGTCCGTGCGCTCGCGGAGCAGGACGACCATCCCGTCACGCTCGTGAACTCGGTCAATCCGTTCCGCCTCGATGGCCAGAAGACCGCCGCCTTCGAGGTCTGCGACGAGCTCGGCCGGGCGCCGGACATCCTTGCGATCCCCGTCGGCAACGCCGGCAACATCAGCGCGTACTGGGCCGGCTTCCGTGACTACGCGGAAGCGGGCATCGTCACGTCGCGGCCGATGCTCTGGGGCTTCCAGGCGGCGGGCGCCGCACCGCTCGTCCATGGCCGGCCGGTCGATCGACCGGAGACCGTCGCCACGGCGATCCGGATCGGGGCGCCGGCGTCGTGGGACAAGGCGATCGCCGCCCGCGACGAGAGCGGCGGACGGATCGAGGCGGTGACCGATGACGAGATCCTGGCCGCGTATCGCGATCTCGCCCGGCTGGAAGGGGTCTTCTGCGAGCCGGCCTCCGCGGCCTCCGTCGCCGGGGTGCGCAAGATGGCGGCCCAGGGGGTGCTCGATCCGGACGCCACGGTCGTGGCGGTGCTCACCGGTCACGGCCTGAAGGATCCGCACACCGCCGAGCGCGAGGTGCCCGGTGTGATCGAGGCCGCGCCGACGCTCGGTGCGGTCGCCGTCGCGCTCGGTTGGGCCTGACCGATGGTCGCCCACTGGCTCGCGGAGCTCGACGGTCGACGCGTGATCGTCGAGGTGCCGGCGTCATCGGCCAACCTCGGGGCCGGGTTCGATTGTCTCGGCGTCGCGCTGGGGATGGTCGATCGTGTCGAGGTCGAGGTGCGCGGTTGGAGCCGCGGTCAGATCGAGCTGACCGTGGATGGGGAGGGTCGTGGCGAGCTCGCGGAGGATCGCGACAACCGGTTCGTCCGCGGTCTCGAGGCTGCCATGGGTGCGGCGCGCGGCGAGCTGCCGGAGGGCGTCGGCTGGCGCATCGAGATGCGCAACGAGATCCCGATGGGCCGAGGTCTCGGCTCGTCGGCGGCGGCGACCGTGGCCGGTGTCGTGGCCGCGAACGCGCTGCTCGGCGGACCGCTGGATACCGCGACGCAGCTGCGCATCGCGGCCGGTATCGAAGGGCATCCCGACAATGCCGCTGCCGCCCTTCTCGGCGGGTTCGTGGTGTCATCGGCGACATCGAGCGGGGTGGAAGCGATCCGCATGGACGTGCCGCGCGATCTGCGGGCCGTGCTGTTCATCCCGGAGCGGCGGCTCGCCACCGACCTGATGCGGAAGGCGCTGCCCGGGACGGTCCCCTATGACGATGCGGTCGCCAACCTCGGCGCCGTTGCGCTCGGTGTCGCGGGTCTCGCCGCGGGCAAGAGCGACATGCTCGCCCGCTTGACGGTCGACCGGCTCCACGAGCCGTATCGCGCCGCGGCATACCCGGAGTTCCCCAAGATGGTCGCCGCAGCCCGCGAGGCCGGTGCGCTCGGCGCCTGCCTCTCGGGTGCCGGCTCGACGATCCTCGCCTTCGCGGACTCGATGACGGGCATCTCGCGGGTCGAAGCCGCGTTCGTCGCCGTCGCCGCCGACAACGACCTCGATGGCGAGGTCCACGTCGTCGAGCCGCGCAATGCCGGTGCGAAGGTCCTCCCGGCGGCCATCTGATGGATGAGCTCGGCGGTTCGGTCGGAGGCGGGATCAGCGGGCTCATCGGGGGCGCGTTCGATGCGATCGGGGCCGCCCTTCGAGGTCTCGTCGCCGACGGCGAGCGCGTGCTTCCCAACGGCCTGCTCTGGGCCGTCATCTTCGTCGTGCTTGTGGCCGTGGCCTGGACGTTCGCCCGTCGCTGATCCGCGGATATCGCGCCCGCGGCGATGCGGCGACGCCTGCAACGCGCGCGTACTACCTTCTACAGGCGCCGACGGCCACGGTATGTCGGCGTCCATGGGAATGTGGACGGTGAGAAGGGCCGAGTGAGGCTCACGTCCCGGACGAGGTAGCGACTCGTGAACCTGCGCCCCGCGGCAGGTGGTCCGGATCTTCGCGCTCTCGGCGGCTGGGCGGCAGCCCTCGCGGTCGTCGCCATCATCACCGTGAGCGGACCACTGCCCGCCATGGCGGGCGCCCTGACCTCGTCGCGCGGCACGGGACCGGGCCAGTCGGTCGGGGGCGCTTCGGCCGCCGTGACCGAGGCCGGGACGGCGCTCTTCCAGAGCCAGTGCGCGAGCTGTCACGGGACGCAGGGCCAGGGAACGGCCTACGGTCCATCGCTCGTCGGCGCGGGCGCCGCGGGCGCCGACTTCTACCTGCGGACCGGGCGGATGCCGCTGTCGGCTCCCGGCCAGCCCGTCGTGCGCCAGCAGCCGGTCCTCAGCGACGAGCAGATCCAGGAGCTCGTCGGCGTCGTGGCGTCCCTCGGCGCCGGACCGGACATCCCGAAGGTCACGAGCGGCGGCGACGTCTCGAACGGGTCGCGGCTGTACATCGCGAACTGCGCGGCCTGCCACGGCGCGACAGGAGGCGGGAACGCGATCGGAGGCGGGAACCTCGCCGCGAACCTTCACGAGGCGACCCCGACGGAGATCGTCGAGGCGATGCGCATCGGGCCGGGTGCGATGCCGAAGTTCGCCTTCAGCGCGGACCAGGAAGCGTCGATCGCCGCGTACGTCCAGGTGCTACAGGACGGGCCGTCGCCCGGCGGTCTCGAGATCGGTGGTCTGGGCGCCGTCGCCGAGGGGTTCGTCGCGATCGGCATCGGGCTCGTCCTGTTCGTGCTCGCGACGATGTTCGTCGGACGCCGGTCACCTGAGGGCGAGCCGCCCGAAGACCCGCTCCCGTGAGGCGCCTCCCGACCGAAGCCCCGGCGCCCAAGGAGATCTCGAGGGATCCGGATCCGGACGAACGACGTGCCGAGCGGATCGTCCTCGCCCTGTTCGGCGTCACGGTCGCCTGCGGCCTCGCCCTGCTGGTCGTATATATCCTCGGCGGCCAGACGCAGATCGAGGGGTTGCTGCTCTTCGGTGCGCTGGGGGCGCTCGGGGCCGGGATCGTCGTGTGGGGTCAGCGGCTGATCCCCGCGCAGGTCCACATCGAGCCGCGAGAGCCGGTCGGCGTGAACCCGGCCCAGATCGCCGAGCTGGAGGAGACCCTCACCGAAGAGGCCGGGTTCACCCGGCGGCGGCTGCTCGTCGTCGCGCTCGGTGGCGCCCTCGCCTCGCTCGCCGCGGCGCTCGCCATCCCGGTCTTCTCGCTCGGACCCGCGCCGGGTCGAAGCCTGTTCGAGACCAGCTGGCGGGCGGGGCGGCGACTGGCGACCGACGGCGGACCACCGGTCGTCGCCTCGGAGGTGCCGGTCGGTGGCGTCCTGACCGTCTTCCCGGACGGCGACAGCGCTGATCCGAACGCGGCGACCCTGCTGATCCGGATCGGCCCTGATGCGAGCGAGGCCTCGGGCACCGAGTTCGTCGCGCTCTCGAAGATCTGCACCCACGCCGGCTGCCCGGTCGGCCTCTATCGGTCGAACGAGCATGTCCTCATCTGCCCGTGCCACCAGTCGGAGTTCGACGTCCTCGACGGCGCTCGCCCGATCAACGGCCCGGCGGCCCGGCCACTCCCCGCACTGCCGTTCCGCCTCGAGGCCGACGGCACGTTCACGGCCCTCGGCGACTTCCCCGAGCCGGTCGGCCCGAGCTTCTGGGACATGTATCGATGAGCGCCGGCGACCGGCCGGCGCCGGGGCGAAGTCACCTCGATGTGACTCCCGCCGACGAGACCGACCCGAGGTCTGGACGCATCGGCGGCGTGCTCGGCTGGCTCGACGAGCGGACGAGCGTCGCGCGCGTCGTCCGCGCCGGGATGCGCAAGGTGTTCCCCGACCACTGGTCGTTCCTGTTCGGCGAAGTCGCGCTCTTCTGTTTCGTGATCCTCGTCCTGACCGGCACCTACCTGACGTTCTTCTACGTCCCGAGTGCCTCCGAGGTGACCTACGAGGGGCCATACGCGCCGATGGCGGGCGCCCAGGTGTCCGCCGCGTACGACTCGGTCCTTCGCATCAGCTTCGAGACCAAGGCCGGTCTGTTGATGCGCCAGATCCACCACTGGACCGCGCTCGTCTTCGTCGGGGTGGTGACCCTCCACCTCTGCCGCGTCTTCTTCACCGGCGCTTTCCGCCGGCCGCGCGAGGTGAACTGGATCATCGGGTTCACGCTACTGGTGCTGGCGCTCGCACTGGGGTTCACCGGCTACTCGCTGCCGGACGATCTGCTGTCGGGGACCGGCGCCCGGATCGCATATTCCGCCGCGCTCTCGATCCCGCTCATCGGTCCGTGGGTGGCGTCGCTGGCGTTCGGCGGCGAGTTCCCGACGAGCGCCTTCATCAGCCGGTTCTACGTGCTCCACATCATGCTGCTGCCAGGGTTGGTGATCGCCCTGATCACGGGTCACATCGCCTTGCTCGTCCTGCAGAAGCACACCCAGTTCCGCGGCGGCCGGGCCCGTGAGGACAACGTCGTCGGCCGAGCGTTCTGGCCGAGCCAGGCCTTCCTCTCGAGCGGCCTGTTCTTCCTGACTGCCGCGATCGTGGCGCTGCTCGGTGCCCTCTTCCAGATCAATCCTGTGTGGCTGTTCGGGCCGTTCGACGCGGCCGTCGTCAGCTCACCGGCCCAGCCCGACTGGTACGTCGGCTGGCTCGACGGCGCGCTACGGATCTTCCCGTCCTTCGAGCCGACGATCCTCGGGATCACGATCCCCTCGCCGTTCATCCCCGGCATCGTGATTCCCGGGATCCTGTTCACGATCGTCGCGCTGTGGCCGTTCATCGAGGCCCGCTACACGCGTGACTACCGAGCCCACCACATCCTCGATCGACTGTGGGACCACCCGGTCAGGACGGCGACCGGTGTCGCGATCCTCACGTTCTTCGCAGTCCTCACCCTGGCCGGTGGCAACGACGTCCTGGCGTTCCAGTTCGGGTTCGACGTCGAGTTCCTGACGAGGCTCTTCCGCTGGCTCGCCGTCCTATTGCCGGTCGCCGCCTGGATCGTGACCTATCGACTGTGCCGTGCACGGCTCCGCGAGGGTGACCACCCCTCGACGCCGATCGCCGGTCGTGCCGTGGTCCGCCGCCCCGACGGCGGCTTCGAGGAGATCGGCGAATGAGCGGCGCCTCGGGTCGCGGACCCGGCCGCGACCCCGGCCGGCTCGCGCTGCTGTCGGTCGTCGTCGCGCTCCTTGTCGGCGGATGCCTGCCCGCGGCTGCGACCGCCGAGGGCCGCCAGATCGGCGGTCTGTACGACGTCTTCGTCGTGATCGCAGCGGGTGTCTTCCTGCTCGTCTATGCCCTCGCGACCTTTGCGATCATCCGGTACCGCGTGCTGCGACGGCGGGACCGCGGCGAACCCCGGCAGGTCGAGGGCAACGACCTGATCGAAGCGATCTGGACGGGGGTCCCGTTGCTGATCGTCGGCGGGTTGTTCGTCGGCACGCTTGCGGTGCTCTCACGGACAGAGGCCCGCGCTGCGACGCCTGCGGCCGAGATCCACGTGCGCGGGTTCCGCTGGGGCTGGTCGTTCGACTACCCGACCGAGGGCGTCGCTGTCAGCGGGCTCGGGATCCCCGGGCCGGAGGTCGTCGTGCCGACCGGACAGCCGATCCGTTTCGTGATCAGCTCCGATGACGTCATCCATTCCTTCTACGTGCCCAGGTTCCTCTTCAAGCGCGACGTCATCCCAGGGCGCGAGAACGTCTTCGACGTCACGGTGGAAGAGGCTGGCACGTACCACGGCCAGTGCGCGGAGTTCTGCGGGGTCGGCCACTCAGCCATGCCGTTCACAGTGCGCGCCGTCTCGCCGGAGGACTACACGGCGTGGCTGGCGTCGGAGCGCGCCGGCGGCGCTAGTGGATCCGAGGCTTCCCCAGGGGCGACGTCCCTCCCGGCCGGCTCGCCATGACGACCGGTGCGATCACCGTTCGACCGGTGCCGCCCGCGGGCTCAGCGCTCGTGTGGCTCACGACGACCGACCACAAGCGGATCGGGATCATGTACGCGGTCGCGGCCTTTGCGTTCTTCATGGTCGGCGGCGTCCTGGCGCTGCTGATGCGCGCCGAGCTGGCCCAACCCGGTCTCCAGGTGATGTCGGTCGAGAGCTACGACCAGTCATTCACGATGCACGGCACCATCATGATGCTGCTGTTCGGGACGCCGATGGTGGCGGCCTTCTCGAACTACCTCGTGCCGCTCCAGGTCGGCGCGGCCGACATGGTCTTCCCCCGACTGAACGCACTGTCCTTCTGGCTCTTCCTGTCCGGCGGGATCATCGTCCTGTCCGGCTACCTGACCCAGAGTGGACCGGCGGACGTCGGCTGGACCGGCTACGCGCCACTCAACGAACCGACGTTCAGCAGCTCGACCGGGACCGATCTGTGGATCGTCGGGCTGGCGCTGACCGGTATCGCCTCGATCATGGGTGCGGTGAACTTCGTCGCGACGATCTTCACGCGACGCGCCCCGGGCATGTCGATGTTCCGCATGCCGATGTTCACCTGGACGATCCTCGTCACGTCGCTGCTGATCCTGTTCGCGTTCCCGGCCATCACGGCGGCGCTCGCGATGCTCCTGCTCGACCGACGGTTCGGGGCCTCCTTCTTCGTCCCGACCGAGGGTGGCGATCCGATCCTGTGGCAGCACCTCTTTTGGTTCTTCGGCCACCCTGAGGTGTACATCCTGGCGCTGCCGTTCTTCGGGATCCTGTCCGAGGTCATCCCGGTCTTCTCGCGCAAGCCGCTCTTCGGCTATCGCGCCATGGTCCTCGCGACGATCCTGATCGGCTTCCTGTCGATGTCGGTCTGGGCGCACCACATGTTCACGACCGGCGTCATCAGCCTGCCGTTCTTCTCGATCACCTCGTTCCTGATCGCCGTGCCGACCGGCATCAAGATCTTCAACTGGATCGCGACGATGATCGGCGGCCGCCTCACGTTCCCGACCGCGATGCTGTTCGCGACCGGGTTCATCTACCTTTTCACGCTCGGCGGGATCACCGGGGTGATCGTCGCGTCGGCGCCACTCGACTTCCACCTCCAGGACACGTACTTCGTGGTCGCGCACATGCACAACGTGCTCGTGGGTGGGTCGCTGATGGGCATGTTCGCGGGTCTCTACTTCTGGTTCCCCAAGATGACCGGGCGCAGGCTCGGTGAACGCCTCGGCAAGACGCATTTCTGGCTGTGGACGATCGGCTTCGTCGCGACGTTCATCCCCCAATACCAGCTCGGTGCGGACGGGATGCCGCGCCGCTATGCGGACTACTCGCCCGACCTCGGTTGGGGGAGCCTCAACCTCGTCTCCACGATGGGCAGCCTCCTGCTCGGGCTCGGATTCCTTGCCTTCCTCGTGAACGTCGTCCTCACGCTGCGCCGCGCGCCGGACCAGCCGGCCGACCCATGGGGCGGCAACTCGCTCGAGTGGTGGACGACCTCGCCGCCGCCGGAGCACGATTTCGAGTCCCTCCCGCCGATCCGGTCCACACGGCCGGTGTATGACGCGCGTATCGCGGCGGAGCAGGCCCGCGCCGGTCCGGTCACGGGCGCGTCATGAGACGGCTCCTCGCGTTGGTGGGCGTCCGGTCGCCCACCGAGGCGCGCGTCTTCCAGGGCATCGCGGCCCTCGCGGTGGTCGTCGCCGGCGCGTACTGGTTCGTGAGCTACGAGCCCGCGGGAACGCTGTTGCTCAGCGGGTTCGCTGTGGCCTCCGGCATCATCGGGCTGCTGCTGGCGAGCGCCGGTAGCGACTGGCAGGCGAGCGCGACCGGGGCGCGGCCGCGCGACCCGGAGCGTCCGCTCCTCGATGAGCGAGGACGGATCCCATCACCCACCCTGGCGCCGTTCGCCGTCGGGGTCGGGGCGGCAGTCGCGCTGCTGTCGCTCGTGTTCGGTCCGGCGCCGTTGCTTGTCGGGGTCCTGCCATTCGCGTGGGGCGCCGCCGACTGGCTTCGACGCGCCAGCGCCGAGCTCGACGCGCAGGAGCCTCGTGCCCGCGCCATGACCGAGTCCGCGGGTCGGCGCGACACGACCGTAGCGCGTTGACGTCCGGCTCTGGTCGACCTACGCGGTCGCGTCCCGGTGCGCCCCGATGAAGGCGATGACCTCGTTCCAGGCCGCCTCGCTCTCCGCGCCGTAGTCGACGGCCTTCCGGTCGAAGAAGCTGTGCGGCGCGTCCGGGTAGGTGACGATCCGGTGGTCGATGGCCCGTTCGTCCAGGCCGCGATCGAAGGCGCCGATCGCCTCGGCGGTGATGCCCTGGTCGGCGCCGCCGAACAGCCCGAGGACCGGCGCCGCGACGTCGTCGATCCGATCGAGCGGCGCGGGCGCATCGTTCCGCCACGGTCCCTGGAGCGTCCCGTACATCCCGATGACGCCCGCGAGGTGCAGACCGAGCGTCGAGGCGAGGAACGACATCCGGCCACCCATGCAGAAGCCGATCGTGAAGATCCGGTCGATGCCCTCGGTGCGCAGCGCATCGACGCCGGCGGCGATGTCGCTCGAGATGCCGGCCCAGGTCGTCCGCTCGGCGTGCGGCATGTGCTCGAAGGCGTCGCCTCGCGCCTCGGCACCCGCGGTGCGCCCGAAATAGTCGATCGCGAGCGCGTCGATGCCGCGTTCGGCGAAGCGAAGGGCGAGTTCCTCGTAGAAGGGGTGGAGCCCGCGGACGTCCGGCAGGATCACGATCCCGGCCCCGCTGGGTTCGGCCGGTCGCGCGCGGTAGGCGGCGAACGCGTTGCCGTCCGCCGCCGAGAGTTCGACCCGCCGGCCATCGAGAGCGCCTCCGGCGATCGCGACGATCGGAGGTCGGCTATCGAGGTCGTGGCACATGTCGGGCTCCTTCGCACCGGTCAGGGGATCGAGGGGTCGATGGTCGCATCTCGCGCCGAACGGGGCCTTCAGCAACGCTTCCTGTTCGGAGCACCCGAAACGCGGCAGTAGAATGCCCCGCATGCCCGCCCCCCTGGTCGTCCAGAAGTACGGCGGCTCGTCGGTCGCCGGTGCGGACCGGATCAAGCGGGTCGCGCGACGGATCGCACGTGAGCGCGCCGCTGGTCATGACCTCGTGGTGGTCGTCTCGGCCATGGGCGACACGACCGACGAACTTCTCGGCCTCGCCGCCGCGATCACCGACGAACCGGACCCGCGCGAGCTCGACGTCCTGCTCGCGACGGGCGAGCACCAGAGCGCGACGCTCTTGTCGATGGCCCTCCACGCGCTCGGTTTGCCGGCCATCAGCCTGACCGGTCCGCAGGCCGGCATCACCACCGACGGGACCTACGGGCGTGCGCGGATCGCGGGCGTCGAGCCGCGCCGGATCCAGGCCGAGCTCGAGAACGGCAAGGTCGTGATCGTCGCCGGCTTCCAGGGTCAGAGCGCGGCGCAGGCGCACGAGATGGAGCTCACGACGCTCGGTCGTGGCGGCAGCGACACCACGGCGGTCGCCCTCGCCGCCTCGCTGCGTGCCGATCGATGCCAGATCTTCACCGACGTCCGCGGCATCTTCACGGCGGACCCACGGCTCGTGCCACACGCGCGCCAACTCGAAGTCATCGGCTACGAGGAGATGCTCGAGCTTGCCCACCAGGGTGCCCAGGTCATGCAGGTCCGGGCCGTCGAACTGGGTTGGATCAACTCGGTCGTCATCGAGGTCCTGAGCTCGTTCGAGGACGCGCCGGGAACGCTCATCAAGGAGGACCCGCTCGTGGAGCAGCGCAACAAGGTCCGCGGGCTCGCCCACGACCGGAACGTGGCCAAGGTCACGGTCGTCGCCGTGCCCGACCGGCCGGGCATCGCCCGGGCGATCTTCGAACCGCTGGCCGCGGCCGGCGTCAACGTCGACATGATCGTGCAGAACGTCGGCCATGGCGGCGAGACGGACCTCTCGTTCACGGTCCCGCAGGTCGAGCTCGGCAAAGCCAAGAAGACGCTCGATCCGGTCGTTCGCGATCTCGGCGCGCGCGAGCTCACGACCGACGCCTCGGTGGCGAAGGTCAGCATCGTGGGCGCCGGGCTGCACAACGCGCCGGGCTACGCGGCGAGGATGTTCGGGACGCTCGCCGACGCCAAGGTGAACATCGAGATGATCTCGACCTCCGAGGTCCGGATCACCTGCATGATCGCCGAGGACGAGCTCGAGACGGCGCTCCGTGCGCTCCACGAGGCGTTCGAGCTCGAGCGCCCCGAGCCGGTGGAGGTCGCGGCGGCCGGCTGAGCTGCCCCTGATGCGCCCATTCATCAGCCGCCAGGAACGCTTCGCCGTCGTGGGCTCGACCAACGACGTCGTTCGCACGTGGCTCGCCGATGGCACGCCCGAGGTTTGCCTCGCCGTGGCGGACGAGCAGATCCGCCGGCAGGGGACGCGAGGGCCGGATCTGGTCGGCGCCGGCCGGCGGCGCGCTGCTGCTATCGCTCGGGTTCCGCCCGATCTGGCTGCGCCCGGATCAGCTGTGGCGGCTCGCCGCGATCACATCGCTCGCGATGGCCGATGCGGGCGAGGAGATCGCCCGGCTGCCGTCGGGGACGATCGCGTTGAAGTGGCCGAACGACCTCGTCGTCGAGGGACCTGGCGGGCTGAGGAAGCTGGCCGGCGTGCTCGGCGAGAGCGACGGGATCGGGACCGACGATCCGCGCGCGGTGATAGGGATCGGCGTGAACGGCGCCTGGCCGCGTGGCGACTTCCCGCCCGATCTCGCGGACGCGATGACGTCGTTGGCCGAGCTGGCGTCCGGGCCCGATCGACCACGCCGCGTTGCTCGACGTCCTTCCTCGACCGGCTGGGGCCGCGCGTCGACGACCTTCGCCACGGGCAGTTCGACGGTCCGGGCTGGAGCGAGCGCCAGGTCACCACGGATCGCGCCGTCGACCTGGTGGGCGCGGACGGCGCGAAGTCGACCGTGACCGCCACCGGCGTTGACATGGATACGGGCGCACTCCTGGTCGATGGCCGCCCCGTCTTCGTCGGCGAGATCGCCCATGTCCGGCTCGCCGTGCGGGTCGCCACTCCTGGCGGGGTGTAACGCCATGGCCCGACCGGCATTGAGGAAGGTGATGCGGCCCGTGGAGGCCGATCGCGCTCGGCTCGCCCCCTTCGACCTCGATCGGTCGCTCGTGGAGGCTGCGCGCGCGGATCCCGCGCGTTTCGACGCGCTCTATCGGAAGTACGTGGCACAGGTGTACAGCTTCGCGGTCTACGAGCTCCGCGATCACCACGAGGCGGAGGACGCCACCGAGCGGACGTTCCTGTCCGCGCTTGTCGGCGTTGCCCCGGTTCCAGGAGCGCGCGAGCGTCGAGGACGGGAGTGACGCCTCGACGTTCCGGGTCTGGCTCTTCCGGATCGCCCGCAACGTCATCGCCGAACGACGCCGCCGGATGCGTCGCCGACCCGAGGCTCCGCTCGATCACGCGATCGCGACACCCGACCCGCTCGACATCGAGGCGACCGTGGTCGACCGCGAGGCGGCGACGTCGGCCTGGGCCGCGATCGATCGGCTGTCCGGTGATCGGCGGCGGGCCGTGATCCTGCGCTTCGTGCACGAGATGTCGACGGCGGAGATCGCCGCCATCCTCGAGCGCTCGGAGGGCGCGGTACGCGTCCTCATCCATCGCGGCCTCCGTACCGCGGCGCGAGACCTCGCCGGGCGTGGCGAGGGGAGGGCGTGACCCTCGAGCGGTCGACGCGCGACGGGGAGATCGAGGCGTTCGTCGTCGACCGGTACCTCGAGTCGCTGCTCGCGCGGGCACCGCGCGATCCCGCCGACATCCCGGCCGAGCTGCGAGCCACCGCCGACGCGCTCGCCGCTTTGCCGCGCTACCACCCGTCGTTCCGATTCGTCGAGGCGGTCTCGGCCCACCTCGCGGCCGCGGCGTCGGGTCGTGACACGGCCGCCGACATCCTCCAGCTCCCGATCGGGCGACCGGCGACGGTCGACGCGCGCGGACAGGTTCGACCTGTCGTCATCGGCGGCGTGCTGACCTCGGCCGCGATCTCGCTCGCCGGTGCCGCCTATGTCGCATGGCGCCGCGGTCGGCCACCGGTCGACCCGATGTCCCGTGCGGTCCGCGCGGTCTCCCGGGCGAGGCTCGTCTGATGCCGCTCAAGCTGCCGTCGTTCCGCGCGCGCCGGGACGTCTATCCGCCCGACCTGTGGACCAAGTGTCCGACCTGCTCGACGATGCTGTTCAACAAGCAGCTCGACAAGAACCTCCGCGTCTGCACGACCTGTGGACACCATTTCCGCCTGTCGGCCGAGGCTCGCATCGAGCATCTGCTCGATCCCGGGACATGGGGCGAGCGCGATCCCGGCCTGCAGTCGGTCGACGCGCTCGGATTCGTCGATCTCAAGGCGTACCCCGATCGGCTGTCCGCCGCGCAGCTGGCGACGGGCATGCGCGACGCCGCGGTGTGGGGGACCGGCGCCATCGGCGGGCATGAGGTCGCGCTGTGCGTCATGGACTTCGGGTTCATGGGCGGCTCGATGGGCGCCGTCGTCGGCGAGAAGGTGACGCGTGCCGCGGAGCACGCCCTTGCCGCGCGGGTCCCGCTGATCGTCGATCAGCGCGTCCGGTGGGGCCCGGATGCAGGAGGGCACGCTCGCGCTGATGCAGCTGGCCAAGACGCTGGGTGCGCTCGAGCGCCTCCGCGCGGCCGGCGTCCCCTACCTGTCGGTCCTGTCCGACCCGACCACCGGTGGCGTGTTCGCCTCGTTCGCCGCGGTCGGTGACGTGAACATCGCCGAGCCCGACGCGCTCATCGGGTTCGCCGGCGCACGCGTCACCGCCGGCACGATCGCGACCGAGCTGCCACCCGGGTTCCAGCGGTCGGAGTTCCTGTTCAGCCACGGGTTCATCGACCGGGTGGTGGCGCGTGCCGAGCTGCACGACGAGCTTGCGAGCCTGCTCCGCCTGCTCCCCGCGCGCGGCGCCTTCGAGGAGCCCGAACCGATCGAGGACGTGCCCGCGTTCCGTCCGTTCTCGTTCCTGACCACCCTCGCCGATCGCGTCGGCGAGCTCGCCAACGGCGATGGCGCCGACGGTGACGAGGAGCAGCCGACCGGAACCGCCGCCGACCGTGCCGGCGGTCGACGACGACGGGGCGGCGGTGCTACCCGCGCTCGATAGCGCGGCGAAGGACGACGTCTGGGCGCGCGTCCAGCTCGCGCGCAGCCTGCGCCGACCACGAACGCTCGAATTCATGGACGCCATGGCCGACGAGTTCGTCGAGCTCCACGGCGACCGGTTGTTCGGCGACGACGCCGCGATCGTGGCCGGGCTCGCGCGGATCGAGGGACGCCGCGTCGCCGTCATCGGACAGCAGAAGGGCGCCGACACCGAGGAGAACATCCGGCGCAACTTCGGGATGCCGCATCCCGAGGGCTACCGCAAGGCGATGCGGGTGATGGAGCTCGCCGAGCGCGCAGGCCTACCGATCGTCACGTTCGTGGACGTGCCCGGCGCCCATCCCGGACCCGAATCCGAGGAGCGCGGCATCGCCGAGGCGATCGCCCGGTCGATCGGCCTGATGACCCGTCTCCGAACGCCGATCGTGACAGTCATCACCGGCGAGGGAGGCTCCGGCGGGGCCCTGGCGATCGCCGTCGGGGACGTCGTGATCGCGCTCGAGAACGCGGTCTATTCGGTGATCAGCCCGGAAGGTTGCGCGTCGATCCTGTGGCGCACGGCCGACGAGGCAGCGACCGCCGCCGCCGCGATGCGGATGTCGGCCGCCGACCAGCACGCCCTCGGGGTGGTCGACATCGTCGTCCCCGAACCCGGCGAGGGCGCGCACGCCGAGCCCGAAGTCGACGGCGGACCGGCTGCGCGCGATCATCGTCGATCGGCTCGACGCGCTCGCCGCGATGCCGATCGATGTCGCTCGTGGAGCAGCGCTACCGACGCTACCGTGCTCTGGGCGCCTACACTGAGGTCGCCCGTCCCGAGGTCCCCGGGCGCGTCGACCGGAGCCTGGCGGATCGCCTGCGCGACCTGCTCGATCCGGCTCGCCGGGGTCTCGTCGGGTGTCGAGGTGTGGTCGCGCGATGACGACCCACCGGCTCGCGAGGAGGTGTAGCGCGTGTCCGAACCCACGTCACGCGATACCCGTCTCGAGCGGGATCCGGCGGAGCGCGCCGCGGACCACGCCGCGATCGACCGTCTGACCGATGAGCTGCTGCCCGCGCTCATCGCCAAGCTCGGCGCGACGGGGCTCGGCGAGCTCGAGGTGCGCGAGGGGGCCTGGCGGGTCCGCCTGCGCCGGCCGGGCGGTCCGGCGACACGCGATCGCCGCGCATCGGACCGGGCCACCGATCGGCCGAGCGAGCGGGGCCACGCGTCCTCGCCACGACAGGCCCACGCGGTGTCGCACGCGACCGTGCGCTCGGAATCGCGAAGCGTCGCGACGTCGCCCGCGGTCGGCATCTTCCAGCCGCGCAAGGACCTGACCGCCGGGGTGCGCGTCCGCGCGGGCGATCGTCTCGGGGCCGTCGACATGCTCGGTGTGGCCCAGGAGGTCGTCGCACCGATGGACGGCGTCGTCGGCACGAGCCTGGTCGAGGCCGGCGATGCGGTCGAGTACGGGCAGGACCTGATCACGATCGAGTTCGGCGTGCCGATGTCGACCAACGGCAGCGGCCCCATCTGATGTCCCGTCGTTCACCAGCGGTGTCCCCCAGCCTCGTCCGATCCGCCGCGATGCGCGCGCTCTGATGTTCAGGAAGGTCCTGATCGCCAACCGGGGCGAGATCGCCCTGCGGATCCTGCGGGCGTGCCGTGCCCTCGGGGTCGAGTCGGTCGTCGCGTACAGCGAAGCCGACCGCGAGTCGCTCCCTGTCGGTCTGGCGGACGAGGCGATCTGCATCGGCCCGGCCGAGGCGCAGCGTTCGTATCTCTCGGCGTCCGCGGTCGATCTCGGCGGCACTCGTCACCGGGTGCGATGCGATCCATCCGGGGTACGGCTTCCTGTCCGAGGACGAGGGCTTCGCCGAGGTCGTCGCGGCCCACGACCTGACGTTCATCGGCCCGCCGGCCAACGTCCTCGAGCGATTCGCCAGCAAGGCCGGCACGCGCCAGCTGCTGGGCGCCCACGGCCTGCCGACGATCCCGGGCTCGGACGGGCATGCTCCGCGACGACCAGCACGCGCTGGCCGAGGCCGAGCGGATCGGCTATCCGGTGCTGGTCAAGCCATCGGCCGGCGGCGGCGGCAAGGGCATGCGCATGGTGCGCACGCCGCGCGAGCTCGAATCGGTGCTCAAGGTGTGCCGCAGCGAGGCGAAGGCCGCGTTCGGCGATGACTCGCTCTACCTCGAGAAATGGCTCGACGAGAACCGCCACGTCGAGGTCCAGGTCGCAGTCGATCGCTACGGCCACGGCGTCCACCTCGGCGAGCGCGACTGCTCGGTCCAGCGGCGGCACCAGAAGATCCTCGAGGAGTCGCCGACGCCGGCACTGTCGCCCGCGGCACGCGCCGAGCTCGCGGAGCGAGCGATCCGCGCCGTCGTCGCCGCCGGCTACGAGAACGTCGGCACGCTCGAGTTCCTCGTCGACGCGCACGGCGACTTCTACTTCATCGAGATCAACTGCCGGATCCAGGTGGAGCATCCGGTGACGGAGGCGGTGACCGGGCTCGACCTCGTCGCGATGCAGATGCGCATCGCCGCCGGCGAACCGCTCGGCATCACCCAGGCGGACATCGACTTCGACGGCCATGCGATCGAGTTCCGCATCAACGCCGAGGACCCGGCCCACGACTTCCGGCCCGGCGCCGGCACCGTCGAGCGGTACCACGCCCCGGGCGGGCCCGGCGTCCGGATGGACTCGCACCTCTTCACCGGCTACGAGGTGCCGCCCTATCTACGACTCGCTGCTCGGCAAGCTCATCGTCTGGGGCCCGGATCGAGCGACCGCGATCGCCCGCGGCCGCGTGGCCCTCGAGGAGCTCGTCATCGACGGCATCACGACCAACGTCGACATCCACCAGGCGCTGCTCGCGTCCGAGACGTTCCTCGAGGGCCGGATGACGACGAACCTGCTCGACCGCGTCGGCAGTGCGGCGTTCCTCGCGGCGGCCGCTCGCGTATGACGGTCGTGCAGACCTGCACACGCCGCCCAGCAGCCGCCCGCCCGCGTCGCCCAGACTGAAGGCCTACCCCGCCCAGGAGCCCCCGTGACCGAGCATCGTCCACACGACCGCCGAGATCGAACGCCTGATCCCGCACCGCCACCCGTTCCTGCTCGTCGACCGGATCGTCGAGTACGACGCCGAGGCGAAGCGGATCGTCGGGGAGAAGGGCGTGACCGCGACCGAGTGGTTCTTCGCCGGCCACTTCCCGGGCCTGCCGGTGATGCCCGGCGTGCTCCAGGTCGAGGCGCTCGCCCAGACGATGGCCGTCTACGTCGCGAAGCAGGAAGGGTTCGGCGACCGGATCGGGCTGTTCGCCGGGATCGACGACGTCCGCTTCAAGCGGATCGTGGCGCCGGGCGACACGCTCCGCCTCGAGGTCACGATGGAGAAGCTCGGCTCGCGCTTCGGCAAGGGCCGCGGCGTCGCGACGGTCGACGGCGAGGTCGCCTGCGAGGGTCTGCTCAGCTTCATCATCCCGCCCGAAGGGCACGCTGCGATGACGCGGATCGCGGCGCTCTCCGACGTCCACGGCAACATCGCCGCCCTCGAGGCGGTCCTCGCCGACGTGACTCGCGAGAAGCCCGACCGGATCGTCGTCGCCGGCGACCTCGTGCTCAACGGGCCGGAGCCGGCGGCCGTGGTCGACCGCCTTGCGCGAGCGTCTGCCGCGACGGCGCCGCGGTGATCGCCGGCAACACCGACGTCGCGGTGGCCGACTTCGACTATGCGGCTGCCTTCCCGTGGATGACCGACGGCGTGCCGGACGCGATCGTCGGCGGCCGCCGAATGGGCGCACGACGCACTCGGGCGACGAGCGGGTCGACTGGCTGCGCCGTGCTCCCGTCGGAGCGCCGCATCCGGACCGACGACGACACGCTCGTCCTCGTCTGCCATGCCTCGCCCGGCTCGCAGACGTCGGGCTTCGACCAGAACCTCGACCCGTCGGTCACGATCGAGCGGCGTCGCGCGGACCGATGCCCGCGTCATCGTCTGCGGCCATACCCACCTGCCCGAGGTCCGCGACCTCGGCTGGAAGGTCATCGTCAACGACGGCTCGGCGGGCTACGTCTTCGATGGCGAGCCGACCGCCTCGTGGGCGCTCGATCGATATCGATGATGGCGAGGTCAGCGCCGAGATCCGCCGGACCGAGTTCGACACCCTGGCGGTCGCGAACGCCATCTCCGCGCGGGGCCTCGCGGGCGACGTCTATCGCGCCGCGACCGTCCGAACGGGCAAGCTGGTCCGATGAGCTCGCGCCGCGTCGTCGTCACCGGCATGGGCCTGGTCACGCCGCTCGGGCAACGACGTCCCGAGCACCTGGGCGGGCATGGTCGCCGGCCGGTCCGGCGTGACGCACGATCGACGCGTTCGATCCGTCCCGGCTGAGCGTCCGGATCGCCGGGCCAGGTGCGCGGCTTCGACCCGAGCGCGCGTGATCGACCGCAAGGACCAGCGCCGGATGGACCGCTACATGCAGTTCGGGCTCGTCGCCGCACGCGAGGCGATGGACCAGGCCGGCCTGCCCGGCACGGCTCGAGGGCGAGCTGGCCGAGCGGACCGGGGTGATCCTCGGGACCGGGCTCGGCGGCGTCGGAACGCTCGAGGACGGGCTTCACGACCGACGTCACCCGCGGCCCGGACCGCATCAGCCCGTTCCTCATCGCCTATGGGATCCCGAACGTGGGCTCGGGGCAGGTCGCCATCAGCTTCGGGATGACCGGCCCGAACTTCGCCACGGTCTCCGCGTGCGCGACCGGCGGCCACGCGATCGGCGAGGCGTGGGAGACGATCCGCCGCGACGACGCCGACGTGATGCTCGCGGGCGGCTCGGAGGCCGGCATCTTCGAGACGCTCGTCGGAGGGTTCGCGGCGATGCGCGCGCTGTCGACGCGCAACGACGATCCCGAGGCTGCGTCGCGCCCGTTCGACGTCGAGCCGCGACGGGTTCGTGATGCGGTGAGGGTTCCGGCGTCGTGGTCCTCGAGGAGCTCGCGCACGCGCAGGCGCGCGGCGCGGAGCCGCTCGCGGAGCTCGTCGGCTACGGCGCGACGGCCGACGCCTCGCACATCACGCTCCCGGCGCCGGGTGGCATCGGTGCGGTCCGGGCGGCGCGGCGCGCCATCGAGAAGGCCGGCGTGTCGGCCGACGAGATCGATCACGTGAACGCCCATGCGACGTCCACGCCCGAGGGCGACAAGGCGGAGCTCCAGGCGATCAAGACGATCCTCGGCGAGCCGCGCGGCGTCGGTGCCTGTCACCGCCAACAAGTCGATGATCGGCCACACGCTCGGCGCCGCCGGCGCGATCGAGGCGGTCTCGACGATCATGACCATCCGCGACTCGTGCATCCCGCCGACGCTCAACCTTCACCAGGTCGACCCGGAAGGCCGAGGGGATGACGCTCGTCACGGGCTCCGCGCTCGGGCACGACGTCCACCTCGCACTGTCGAACTCGTTCGGCTTCGGCGGGCAGAACACCGCGCTGCTGTTCCGCCGGTGGGACGCATGACCGACGACGTCCAGCCGGGCGCACCGCTCCCCGGCGGACGATCCGCGGGCTGATGTCCGTTGCCGAGCCAGCGGCGGTGGCGCGAGGCCGTCGTGCCGCCCACGGACGACGGCGACATCGAGCTCCTGCGCCTGATCGACCGGCTCGCGGCGCTCCTCGACCGGTCGGACCTGACCGAGCTCGAGGTCGAGTCGGGCGGCACGGGCCTCGTCCTGCGCAAGCCCTCGGCGCTCGCCCCGATCACGGTCACGAACCTGTCGGCGTCGTCGGCAGCCGCGGCGACGATGACCGTCCCGACGAGCGGTGAGCCCTCGACGGCCGGCCGAGAGCCGGCTATCGCCGCGAAGCCGTCGGTCAAGGCACCCCTCACCGGGATCTTCTACGCCTCACCTGCACCCGGCTCGGCGCCCTACGTCGCGGTCGGTGGCGAGGTGGCCGTCGGCCAGGTCATCGGACTCATCGAGGCGATGAAGCTGTTCAACGAGATCAAGTCGGACCTCGCCGGGCGCGTGGTCCGCGTGGTCGCGGAGAGCGGCACGCTCGTCAAGGCGAAGCAGCCACTCATCGAGGTCGAGCCGCTATGACCGACGGGACGCAGCCGATCCGCGCCCACGTCACCGGCTGGGGGCGATACGCGCCCGCCGGCGTGCTGACCAACGCCGATCTCGAGCGGATGGTCGACACGTCGGACGAGTGGATCGTGAGCAGGACCGGCATCCGCGAGCGGCGGGTCGCCGCGGCGAACGAGACGACGGCGTCGATGGCTGCGGTCGCCTCGATGCGGGCCATCAGGACGGCCGGCATCGACCCCGACGACATCGACCTCATCCTGCTCGCCACACTGACGCCCGACTACTGGATGCCGTCGACCGCCGCGCTGGTCAAGGAAGCGATCGGCAACAAGCGGGCGGCCGCGATGGATGTCGCCGCGGCCTGCTCGGGCTTCGTCTACGCGTTCGCGACAGCGCAGGCGTACATCACGAGCGGCATCGCCAAGCACGTGCTGGTGATCGGCGCCGAGCTGCTGACGCGGTTCCTCGATTACACGGACCGCAGCACCTGCATCCTGTTCGGCGATGGCGCCGGAGCGGTCGTGCTGTCGGCGAGCGACGGAGCCGGGCGGCGCGCTCGGCATCGAGCTGACGACGGCCCCCGAGGGCGCCTACATGATCTGGCTGCCGGCGGGCGGTGCGAAGAGCCCGCCGTCCGCGGAGACGATCGCCCGTGGCGAGCACTACATCCGGATGGAGGGCCGCGAGACGTATCGGTTCGCGACCAAGACGATGGCGACGACCGCGCTCGAGTCGGTCCGGAAGTCGGGGCTCGATCCGTCCGACATCGACCTGTTCATCCCGCATCAGGCTAACGTCCGCATCGTCGAGGCCGTGGCCAAGGGGCTCGACCTGCCGATGTCGAAGATGTACGTGAACCTCGACCGGTACGGCAACACGTCCGCCGCGTCGGTCCCGATCGCGCTGGCGGAGGCGGTGAACGAGGGTCGCGTCCAGGTCGGCGACAACATCGTCATGGTCGCGTTCGGTGCCGGGTTCACGTCCGGTGCGGTGACGGTCGAATGGACGGCCGACCCGGCCCGCGGTCGCGCGGGGGAGGCGGCGGTCGATGCCGACGATGTCCATGTCCGGCTGCCGGTCGATTGGGATTCCGTCGACCCGATCCCCCAGGCCCTCGTCGAGCTGCTCGCCCGACCAGGTCCGGTCGACGTGCCGCTCGACGATGTCGTCCCCGGAGAGCCCGAGCGCGCCCACTCGGAGGTCCGCGGATGATCGATCTGACCGGCAAGGCGGCGTTGGTGACCGGCGGCTCGCGGGGGATCGGCAGGGCCATCGGCCTGCGCCTGGCCCGCCAGGGTGCGGACGTCGCATTCAGCTTCCGCGGCAACGCCGAGGCGGCCAAGGCGACCGCCGATGAGATCGGATCGATCGGGACGAAGGCGCTCTCGATCCAGGGCGACGTCAAGGACCCGGCGTCGGCCGAGACCGTCGTCAAGGCGGCGCTCGATGCCTTCGGCAAGGTCGACATCCTGGTCAACAACGCGGGCGTCACCCGCGACGACCTCATCATGCGGATGTCCGAGGAGGCCTGGCGCGAGGTGCTCGAGACGAACCTGTTCGGCGCGTTCTGGATGACGAAGGCCGTGACCCGGCCGATGCTCAAGGCACGCGCCGGCCGGATCGTGAACATCACCTCGGTGTCCGGTCAGGCCGGCCAGATGGGCCAGGCCAACTACTCGTCGGCCAAGGCGGGCTTGATCGGGCTGACGAAGGCGACCGCGCGCGAGCTCGCGTCGCGCGGGATCACGGTCAACGCCGTCGCTCCGGGCTTCGTGCTGACCGAGCTCACGCAGGACCTGCCCGAGGCGCTCCAGGCCGAGATCACCGCACGGACGCCGCTCGGCCGCTTCGGCACGACCGAGGAGATCGCCGACGCCGTCGCGTTCCTCGCGTCCGACGAGGCGCGCTACATCACGGGGCAGGTCCTGGCCGTCGATGGCGGCCTCGTGATGATGTGAGCTCGGTCTCCACGCCCGGCGGTCGCCGGTGCCCTCGCCTTCGCGCGATACCTAGCACCTACGGACAACCACCTAGGACCACCTCCGCCCGTCGCCGGTACCGCTGGCGAGGGGCGTCCCGGGACCCGCGGATGGGACCATCCGCCCGATGTCCGCGCGTGTGCGACCCCGCGATGCTGCTGACGCGCGCCCCGGGTCGGGTGCTCACCCCCGAGGCCGGCTGTCTTCGGTCGCCTCGGTCGCGTTCGCCGGAGCCGAGACGGAGGCGTCGACGCTCCCGAGCCCTTGCGCGGCCTCGAATCGGAGCTGGCCGAGCGTCTGGACAGCGTCCTCGGCATCGCCGAGAAGCTCGCCGCGTCGCACGATCGCCGAGGAGCTGTTCCGAACGATCGTCGACGAGACGAAGCGTGCGCTCCGCGTCGACTACGTCACGATCCGCCTGCTGCGCGACGACCGCCTGCACCTCGCGGCGTGGGCGGGCATCGACGACGACGTCGCCGCGGCGCTGCCGGTCCTCGGCATCCGACGAAGGCTGGGTCGGCGGAGGTCGCTGCGGACGGGTCAGACCGATGGCGTGGACCGACGCCCGGACCGACCCTGCACGCGGGCGTCGAGCGCTACGCGGCATCGTCGAGTTCGCGGGCGACCTCGTCGCGCCGCTGACCCATCACGAGCGGGTCATCGGGGCGCTGTCGGCGTGCACGCGCGAGCCGCGCGACTGGACCGACGGCGACGTCGCATTCATCACCACGCTCGCGACGCACGCCGGCGATCGCCCTCACGAACGCCGAGCTGTTCGAGCAGACCGAGGCGAAGGCCGGCCAGCTCGCGGTCCTCCAGGCGGCGTCGGGCCGGCTCAGCCGGGCGACCTCGGTCGAGGCCGTCGGCCGCGCGATCGTCGAGGAGACGCGGCGGATCATCGACTACCACAACGCGCGGGTGTACCTGCTCGAGCCGCCCGACTAGGTCGTCCCGATCGCGTTCGAGGGCCGCGTCGGCGCGTACAACGAGGTCGACCTCGACCTGCTGCGCTGCCGGCTCGGCGAGGGCTTCACCGGCTGGGTCGCGCTCCACGGCGAGCCGCTGCTCATCAACGATGCGAACAGCGATCCGCGGGGCGCGACCATCGCCGGCACCGACGACATCGACGAATCGATGCTCGTCGTGCCGATGCGCTACGACGAGGTCGACCGTCGGCGTCATCACGCTCTCGAAGCTCGGCCTCGACGGCTTCGACGCCGACGATCTGCGGCTGCTGACGATCCTCGCCGACCACGCGGCGACGGCCCTCGAGACCGCCCGTCTGCTGACCCGCAGCCAGGACCTCGCCCGCGAGCTGCGGCGGCTGCTCGACATGAGCGGCGAGCTGTCCGAGAGCCTCGACCCGCGCCAGGTCGCCAACCTGATGGCCGGCCACCTCGCCCGGGCGATGGGCGTCGACGAGTGCGCGATCAGCTACTGGGACCGTCCGTCCGGGCCGGCTCGAGTCGCTCGGCTACTACCCGGCCGATTCGACTCGAGGAGATGGAGCCGTTCTTCGAGGTCGCCGGCTACCCCGAGACCGTCGCGCGTCCTCGAGCGCGGCGTGACCGTGATCATCGACGCCGACGACCCGACCGCCGATCCGGCCGAGGTCGCGCTGCTGCGCCGCGACGGCATCCGGATGCTGGTGATGCTGCCGCTCGTCGCCAAGGGCCAGGCGATCGGGCTCGTCGAGCTGTTCTCGAGGACGCTAGTCCAGCTGGGACGCCCAGCAGCTCGAGGTCGCGCGGACGATGGCCAACGAGGCGGCGATGGCCCTCGAGAACGCGCGCCTCTACGAGGACGCCCGCAAGCGCGCGGACCGCGACCCGCTGACCGGCTTCTTCAACCACCGCTACCTGCACGAGCGGATGGGCGAGGAGGTCGTCCGCGCGCAGCGCAACAAGCAGCCGCTGAGCGTGCTGATGCTCGACCTCGACGACTTCAAGCTCGTCAACGACACGTTCGGGCACCTCTTCGGCGACCGCGTCCTGACCTGGGCCGCCGAGCTGATCCGGGCGACGCTGCGGGCCTCCGACGTCCCGGCCCGCTACGGCGGCGACGAGTTCGCCGTGATCCTGCCCGAGACCGACGCCGCCGAGGCGACGCACGCCGCCGAGCGGATCCTCGACGCGTTCCGCGAGCGAGCCGTTCGTCGGCGAGCAGCGCGGGCCGGTGCCCGATCGCGGCCTCGATCGGCACCGCCACGTTCCCGGCCGACGGCCGGACGGCGACCGAGCTCATCGCCCGCGCCGACCGCGCCCTGTACCAGGTCAAGCGCGACGGGCGCGCACGGTCGGCTCGCGCCCGACCAGGACGGAAGTACCAGCCCGCGCCTAGCCATCGGTACCAGGGTCGCTGGTGGACGGCGGCGCCTCGGGGCCGCATCCTGTATTCCCGACGTGAGCCGATCCACCCCGCGCACCGACGCGCCACGATGGATCCGTCGGATCGCCGGATCCGCCGGTCCTGGTGGATCTTCTCCGGCGCCTTCCTGCTCCTCGCCGCGATCGTGCTGCTCCAGGCGCTCTCGCGCCCGACGCGTCGTTCGCCGATCGCGCCCTCCTCGTCGTGGTCGTCGGTCGCCGGGGTCGCGGCGGTCGTCCACGGCGCTGCGGTCGCGGATCTCGAGACCCGCCGTCGCGGCGAGGCCGAGTCGTTCGCCCGGATCCTGAGCGGCCTGTCGCGGTCGGTGTCGCCGGATGCCATCGTCGACGCGATCGCCGAGGAGCTCGGTCGGCGCGACCGGCGCCGACCACGTCGTCGTGGTCCGGCGCGACGAGACAGGCCGCTCGCTTGTCCGCCCACCTCGTCAGCCTCCGCCCGGGCATCCCGACCCACTCGACCCCGCTGCCGCTCAGCGACCTCGACGACCACGATCCGTGGCCGGCCGGCGACGGCCGGCGGAGATCGCCGAGCGGATCGCGCGCCGCGTCCGGGACGTCTACGGCCTCGGCCAGGTGATGGCCGCGCCACTGGCCGTCGGCGAGGCGGTCGTCGGGGCGATCGTCGTGTCGCGCCGGGTCGGGGCGACCTGGCCGGAGTCGACGCGACGGATCCTCAACGGTGCCGCGGTCGAGGCATCGGCGGCGCTGGCGCGGGCCGTCTCGCATCGCGATGCCGAGGCACGCGCGTCGACCGATGCGCTGACCGGGCTCCCGAACCGGCGCTACTTCGACGAATTCGTCGGGCTGCTCGCGCATGGCCGGCGGGCGGGCGACGCCGTCGGGATCCTGATGATCGACATCGACCGGTTCAAGGCGCTCAACGACACGTACGGCCACGCGACCGGCGATGCGGTCCTGCGCAGCGTGGCGGCGGCGATCGTCTCGGCGGTCCGCGAGGACGACGTCCCGGTCCGGTTCGGTGGGGAGGAGTTCGTCGTGCTGCTGCGCGAATCCCGCACCCGGGGTGGCGGTCGAGGTCGGCGAGCGGATCCGCGCGGCGGTGCGTGGCCTCGACCTGCGCGGGCTCGGTGTGCCGGCGGTCAGCGTGTCGGTCGGCGTCGCGGTCGCGCATGGCCCGGAAGACGCGATCGAGGACCTGCTCACAGATCGCCGATCAGAACCTCTACAGCGCGAAGCGCGCGGGGCGCGACCGGGTGGTCGCCGCGTAGGGACGGCCGCGCGAGCGGCGAGCCGGGGACATCGGGCGACGTCGCCGGCTACCATCGCCGCCATGCCCCGCCGCGTCGCCCGGACCGATCCGCCGCCCGAGGCCGCTCCGACTCCCGACGCTGCGTCGACACCGGAGGTCGCCCCGCTCGACATCGACGAGCCCGCCACCAGCCCGGACGACCCCGACCTCGAGCCCGCCGACGCCGACCTCCGTGATGACGCCGAAACCGAAGAGCGACGCCTGACCAACGGCGACCTCGCCCGGATCTTCCACGACATCGGCGACATGCTCGAGGTCAAGGGCGAGCTCCGGTTCAAGACCGTCGCGTACCACCGCGCGGCGGACGCGATCGGGCGCAGTCCGGTCGACCTCGTCGCCGCGTATCGGTCAGGCGACGCGCCCAAGATCCCCGGCGTCGGTGCGGCGATCAGCGACAAGATCACCGAGCTCGTCACGACAGGCCGGATGGCCTACTACGACAAGCTCGATCGCCGAGGTCCCGCCGAGCCTCGTCGAGCTGCTGCGGATCCCGGGGCTCGGTCCACGTACGGTCCGCCAGATCTGGGTCGAGCTCGGCATCGTGTCGATCGACGGCCTCCGCGCGGCCGCCGAGCAAGGCCGCATCCGCACGCTGAAGGGTCTGAGCGACCGGACCGAGACGCTGATCCTCGAGGGCATCCGGCGTCTCGAGACGACGCCGCAGCGGATGCTGCTCCATCGCGCCGAGGCGACGATCCTCGGGTTCATCGAAGCCCTTACCGACACGCCCGGCGTCAGCACCATCGAACCGGCCGGCTCGTTCCGACGAAAGCGCGAGAGCATCGGCGACCTCGACCTGCTCGCCGAGACCGACGACGGACCCGGGCTCATCGAGCGCTTCACCGGTCTTGGGATCGTCGATCAGGTGCTCAACCAGGGCGGGTACAAGGCCGCAGTGCGCGCCCTGCCGAGGCCCGCAGGTCGACCTGATGGTGATGCCGCCCGGCGCCGCGGGCACGTACCGCATCCATTTCACGGGCTCGAAGGAGCACAACGTCCGCCTCCGCGAGCGGGCCCGCGACATGGGCTGGAGTCTGTCCGAGAAGGGCTTCCTGCGGATCGGCGAGGACGGCGAGCCGCTGACCGGCGGAGACGCCGAGCTCAGGACGTTCGCCGACCGAGGAAGCGGCATACGCGTTCCTCGGGCTGCCATACATCGAACCCGAGCTGCGTGAGGACGAGGGCGAGATCGAGGCAGCCCTCGCGGGCCGCCTGCCGGCCTTGATCCGGCTCGGGGACCTGACCGGCGACCTGCACAGTCACTCCGAATGGTCCGACGGCACGCACTCGATCGAGGTCATGGCCGAGGCCGCCCGCCGCCGGGGTCATGCGTTCCAGGTCCTGACCGACCACAGCCAGTCGCTCGCGATCGCGCGCGGGCTGACGCCCGATCGCGTCGAACAGCAGCGGGCGATCATCGCCGAGCTCAACGCCCGCTACGCCAGCGAGGAAGCCGAGGGCACAGCCCCACCCGAGACGCCACCGGAGGGGTTCCGCCTGCTGCACGGCTGCGAGCTCGAGATCCGGGCGGACGGTGAGCTCGACTACCCGGACGAGCTGCTGGCACGGTTCGATCTGGTGGTCGCCTCGGTCCACGTCTCGCGCCGCCAGTCGAAAGCCGAGCTGACCCGGCGGACGCTCAACGGGATCCGCAGCCCGCACGTCGACGTGATCGCCCATCCGTCGGGCCGGATGATCGGCGACGCGTGACGATCTCGACCTCGATTGGGACACGGTCTACGGCGAGGCGGCACGCACCGGCACGATCCTCGAGATGAACGGGTCGCCGCATCGCCTCGACCTCGCGGTCGAACGGGCGCGCCGCGCCGCCGGCGATGGGGGTCACCCTGTCGATCGACTCGGACGCCCACAAGATCGCCGAGTACGACCACCTTCGATGGGGGGTCACGCAGGCGCGGCGTGCGTGGGTCGAGCCGGCGCAGGTGATCAACACACGGTCGCGCGCCGACCTGCTCGCGTGGGTGGCGGGCAAGCCGGACCGCGTATGACGCTGCCAGCGGCGGGATCCGCCTCGCGTACCATCCCGGCGATGCAGGACGATCGGGCCGGCCGTCGCGACCTCGCGCTCGCCGCGGTCACGATCGTCGGGCTGTCCCGGCTGATCGAGCCGCCGGGCGTCTGGTTCGTCGCGGTCTTCCTGCTCGGTGCCGTCATCCTCGGCAGCCTCCAGGTGCTGCACGACGAGACCGTCGATGCGGCGGACCACGCGCTCGGGCATCCCGATCGAGTCGCTGATCCTGCCTGCGGTCGCCGCGGTCGCCTGTCTCGGTGCCATCCGGCTCGTCCCGTTCGGGCTGGCGCTGGTGCCGGCCTTGATCGTCACGGGCTTCCTGATCGAGCGCTGTCTCGCCCTCGAGGCCCGGATCCTGTCGTCACCGGGCGGGCTCGACGCGGATTTCCGTACGACCGTGCTCGTCACGACACTGATCGTCGCGTTCCTCGCGTTCGTCGGTGTCGCCGCGACGGTGCCCGGTGGGCTCGCCCAGCCCGGCACGAGCGGGATCGCCGGTCAGCCACTGCCACGGCGCGACCTGCTCGTGCTCGCGACCGGCGATGCCGTGATCGCCTTCCTGCTGGGCTATCGCGCGGCTGCGCTCCGCGTGACGACCCTGCGCGACGCGCTCTGGTCGGCCGCGACGTACGGCATCGCGATCGCTATCGCGGCGGCGGCGCTGCGGTTCGTCCAGATCCCGCGCCTGATGGGCCCGGCCCTGCTGACCCTCACCTTCTATCTGTGGGACGCGTTCCATGCCGCCGGTCCCGTCACGACGGCGCGACGTCCGCTGGATCTGGCAGACGGCGCTGCTCGCGGTGCTCGGCGTCGCGGTCATCGCCCTGAACCTGCTGATCCGCGACTGACGCGCACGGCTCCACCGTGAACGATCGAGGGTCCCCGTTTGACGCGGCCCCTCACCGATGCTAGAAACGCCGAGCCCCGAAGCGACCTGAAAGGACGACGAGCCCGTGACGTTTCCCGATGTCGAGACCAACCAGCAGAGTCCGGTCAACCTGACCCGGACCAAGCGCCAGCTGGCCGAGCAGGCGATCGCGCAGGCCTCAGCGGCGCAGTGGGAGGACGCGGCCGACGACCAACCGCAAGCTGCTGGAGCTCGGCCCGGATGCCGAAGCGGAGAACCGCCTCGCCAAGGCGCTCTGGGAGCTGGGCATCGCTCGGCGAGGCCCGCGAGCACTATCAGACCGCCCTCGCGCTCGACCCGACGAACCGCATCGCCGAGCGCAACATCGACCGCCTCAAGGTCCTGCTCAACGCCGCCGGCGAGAAGACCGTGCCGGCGCAGGAAGGCAGCAAGGCACCGGTCAGCATCTTCGTCGAGGAGACCGGCAAGACCGGGTTCGCGTTCCTGACGGACCTGGCCTCGCCCAAGGAGCTCGCCCAGGTCAATCCAGGCGATGCCGTCGAGCTCGTCCCGGAGCGCAGCCGCCTGATCGCGCACTCGAACGGCGTCCGGATCGGTGTCGTCGAGCCGCGCGTCGCGGCCCGGCTGCTCAAGCTCATCGCCGATGGCAACAAGTACGCGGCGGGCGTCACGAGCCTCGGCGACAAGGACGTCCGCCTGATCATCCGCGAGACGTTCCAGGACCCGAGCAATTACGGCAAGGTCAGCTTCCCGACCGCCGCGAAGTCCACCGACCTGCGGCCCTACACGAAGGGCACGCTCGTCCGCGAGGAGATGGAGCTCGAGGAGGATCTCGAGGACGACGAGGAGGACGAGGAGATCGAGGACCTCGATCGGGTGCTCCCTCCGGAAGCGACGACCGACGAGGCCTTCGAAGAGGAGCAGGACGAGCTCGACGAGGCGTAGGCTCGCAACGCGGGCACGTCTCGGTCCCTCGTGCCACGCCGGAGGGCTGGCACGAGGGAGGTAGCATTCGCCAGATGGCCGTCCGGCACCACGCCTCCCGCGCCGACGTGGGCGGCAACCTCCCGGTCTTCGAGCGGCTGGCGCCGGCGCCGCCGGCGCTCCTCCTTGCCGCGCGCATCGAGGCGCACACGGGACCCGGCGACGTCGTCGCCGATCTGGCCGGTCGAGGCGGCTGGGTGGCGCGCGCCGCGGTCGACCGTCAACGCCGCGCGATCTCGATCGAATCGAGCCCGCTGACCCGGATGCTGGCGGAGGTCGTCCTCCGCCCGCCGGACGTGCGCCACCTCGACGCAGCGTTCCAGGGGATGTCGGCGTCGCCACGCGGCGAGTCGAGCCTCAAGGTCTCGATGGGTGACCTCTTCGCGACACGGTGCGCGACCTGTGGCCGGATGCTGGTCGCCGACGAGTTCACGTGGTCGGGTGATGGGCGAGGCGCCGCCACAGCCGGTCCAGCGGACCTATCGCTGCACGGTCTGCCGCGATATGCGCGGTGGGTCGGAGGCGCGCCACGGCGCCCTCGATCTCGAAGACCTCGAGCGCGCGACGAAGGATCCCGACGGCGGCGCGTCGCGGGCCTGGGCGCGTGAGCGGTTCCCCGCGGTCGATGGCGCGCCGGATCTGGTCGACGAGCTGCTCGATCTGCACACGCCGCGCCAGTTGCTCGCGCTGACCGCGATCATGGAACGGATCGAGGCGGACCTACGGGCCGCGCCGGTCCTCGCAGCGCTGCGGCTCGCGCTCCTCCACGCGCTGATCCCCTCGAGCCGCCTCGCCAGTGGCGCGGGTCGGGGCGGAGCGCTCCGGGTCGCGGGTGGCCATGTTCGGCTGCCGGGCACCAGCCAGTGGCGCGAGCGGAACCCGTGGCTCGCCTTCGAGGATGGGTTCCGGCCAGGTTCGCGGCTTCGTCCAGCACCTCGAGGGCGGTGCGCTCGGGCCGCTGCAGGCTCGCCTCGGCGAGGATCTGCAGGCACTCGCGGAGGGCTCCGCTACGGCGGTGCTGGCCGTCTCCAGTCCCTCGGCCGTCCGGGCGCTGAGCGACGGCGATGGCTTCAACCGGGCGAACGCATCGAACCCGAAGGTCCGCCTGGTCCTGGGCCAGCCGCCGATGCGCCCGAGCCTCGAGCGGCTCGCGATGGCCTACCACGGTATCGGCGTGGACCCTCGGGCGCGAGGCGGCCGCGCTCCTGCCGGTCGACGCCCTGGCCGATCAATCGCTGCGGGCGCCGTGGTCGTGGCAGGCCGTCACCGTCGGGCGTTCGCTGGCCGCAGTCGAGCCGTCGATGGCCCGGGACGGCCGCGTCGTCCAGCTCGTCGACGGCGGGGCCGAGGCGCTCGCGGCCGTCGCGATCGGTGCTGCGTCCGCCGGCTACCGCGTCGTCGTCGCGCGCCAGTCGGATCCCGACGATGCCGGCGCCGGCGTGATCGAGCTCGTGCCGCCGGGCGCGGCCGTCCCGCCCGGGCCCCGGACCCGGGCGAACGTCGCCCTGCCATATTCGCCCGGCGGGTCGGGCGACCCCGACATCGTCCCGGGCAAGGGCCTGTTCGCGCCGCCCGAACGCTTCGACCAGCGGCCGTTCTCGCCCTCCGATGCCGCAAAGGTCGTGTCCGAAGCGGCCATCGAGACGCTGCGCGCACGCGGCGAACCGGCCCGGATGGAGCGGCTCTTCGGCGAGATCCTCGTCGGTCTCGACCGGTCCGGTCATCTCCGGCGGCTCTCGGCCGGCACGCGGCCCAGCGACGTGTCGACGAGGGACGTTCCGCCACCGCCGGCGATGCCGACGGCCCCGACAGTGCCGACCGGCCCCGCCGCAGGCCCCGTCGCCGAGCTCGCCGAAGGCGAGTCAGGACCGCCCGTCATCGACGCGACGGGCGGTCGCGACCGCCGAGGCGCGACCCGATCCCGTCGAACGCCTGCTCGCGCCTGATCCGCGATGAGCTGGCGCGGCCCGACCAGCGGCGGCTGACCGAGATCGAGCCCGGGCGCTGGTGGCTGGCCGATGCGACCGACCAGGAGGCGCGCCGCCCCGCCGCTCGCCGATCGCGTCGAGTGGGCCGTGTTCAGCCTGCTGTCGACCGCCGGACCGCTGTCCGAGGCCGCCTTCTACGACCGCATCGCGACGCTGTTCACCGGCCACGACCTGCCCGACGAGACGCTCGTGCGCGCCTGCCTCGACAGCTATCGCAGCCTGGCCAGCACGCCCGACCACCTCGTCACCGCCGACGACCTCCTGCGCGGAGCCAGGAGCACACCGACCTGCTGGCGACGATCGCCGACGCCGGCCATCGGCTCGGCCTGCGGGTGTGGCTCGCCGAGCGCGAGCAGGGCCGCCGACACGGGCGCGGCCACCTCGGCGACGTCCTTGACGAGCGCGAGCAGGGCGCCTATCTCGGCAGCATCGGCAGGGCGGTCGATGCACTCTCCCAGGTCGACGCGATCTGGTACATCCGCGGCAAGCTCGCGATGATGTTCGAGGTCGAGTGGACCGCGATGCTCGGCGAGCCGCTGCTCCGCCGCCACGCCCGCATCGGCACCGACGAGCGGTTCGTCCGGTTCCTCGTCGTCGCGCCCGGAACGAACCGATCTCGATCCGCCACAAGCTCGAGCGCTCCCCGCTCCTGCGGGCCGCGATCGAGGAGCAGGGCTGGAACATCATCAAGTGGGACCACCTCCGAACGTTCCTCGCCGCGGAGCGGCCCGACCTCGACGACCTCGAGCCGCTCCTCGGCCTCGACCCGTCGTCGAGCGCGGCGGCGAGCAGATGCCGCTGTTCGGCGGCTGAGGGCCGCGGACCGCTACCCTAGCGGCCGATCGCGGCCGCGACCTGCCGCGGCCAGCGCGTCCCTGCACCGAGAGGCATCCGCGCGTGACCGACCAGCCGACGTCCGCCCCCCGTCAACGACCTCGCCGACCGGTTCTGGGAGGGGATCCTCGAGCTCAACCCGACGACCGCCACGTTCTATGGCGACACGCGCTACGCCGACCGCCTCGAGGATCCGTCGCCCGCGGGCCGGGCCGAGGCGCGAGCGCTCATGGAGCGCACCGCCGCCGAGGCGGCGGCCATCCCGGTCGATGGCGCTCTCGACCGAGGAGCGGATCACCCGCGACATGCTCCAGGTCATCGGCGAGCTGGCGGTCGAGGAGGACGACCAGGGCCTCTACCAGCTCCGCGTGGTCGACCAGATGGGCGGACCGCAGCAGCTGCTGCCGCAGCTGACCGCCTTCCAGCCGGTCGACACGCCCGAGCGGCCTCGAGGCGTTCATCGCGCGACTGCACGCCTACCCGGCGTTCATGGCCGCCAACGCGGACATCCTGCGCGAGGCGCTCGGCACGGGCTCACCGCTCCGTCGATCGTCACCGAGCGGGTCATCGCGCAGCTCGAGCGGATGCTGGCGATCCCGATCGAGTCGGCGATCATCCCGAGCGAGCGTCCAGGGCGCCTCGGACGCCGACCGTGAACGGATCCGCGACATCGTACGCGACGTCGTCTATCCAGCCGACGCCGCGTTCCTCGAGACGCTCCGCGGCGAGTACCGCCACGCCAGCCGCGAGGAGCCGGGCATCTGGTCGGCACCGAACGGCGACGCGATCTACCGGACCGCGATCCGCAGCTGGACGACGCTCGAGATGGATCCCGAGGAGATCCACCGGATCGGGCTCGAGGAGCTCGCCGGCGATCGACGACGAGCGGCGCGCGATCGCCCGCTGCCGCCGGCTTCGGCGACGACATCGGGGCCTACCGCGCCTCGCTCGAGACCGACGCCGGGCAACACGCCGCAGACGCAAGGACGAGCTCGTCGCTCGGGCGCGCGAGGACATCGACCGCGCGATGGCGGAGGCGCCGCGGTACTTCGGCCGGCTGCCCAAGGCCGGGCTCGAGGTCCGTCCGGTCGAGGAGTACAAGGAGAAGGACGCGCCGTTCGCCTATTACTACCCGCCATCCGCGACGGGCGACGCGCCACGGCATCTACTACGCCAACGGCTACGACCTGCCGTCGCGCAAGTACACGAAGCTCGCGTCGACGACGTACCACGAGGCGGCGCCCGGCCACCACTTCCAGATCGCCCTCGAGATGGAGAACCCGGACCTCATCACGTTCCGCCGGCTCGGCGCGCGGATGGTCGGCGGCGCGTACGTCGAGGGCTGGGGCCTGTACAGCGAGCGCCTGGCCGACGAGATGGGGCTCTACCGCTCGGAGGGCGAGCGGTTCGGGATGCTCGACGCGCAGGCCTGGCGGGCCGCGCGGCTCGTCGTCGACACCGGGATGCACGCGCTGCGCTGGGAGCGCCAGCGCTCGATCGACTTCCTGCGCAACGACGCCGGCCTGTCCGAGACCGACGCCGTCATCGAGACCGACCGCTACATCTGCTGGCCGGGCCAGGCGCTGACCTACATGCTCGGCCAGCGCCAGATCCAGGCGCTCCGCCGCCAGATCGCGGAACGCGATGGGTCACGGTTCGACCTGCGCGAGTTCCACGACCAGGTGCTCGGCCACGGCTCGCTGCCGCTCGCGACGCTCGCGCGCGAGCTGCCGACCTGGGTGACGACCCCGGCCTGACCCGCCAGCCTCCCGGGCGAAAGTCGGTGCCTCCGCCCTAGGAGTCGAAGCCGATCCCGATCGCGTCGAGCGTTCGCAGGATCAGGCCGCGCCGGCCCTCCGTCGCGGTCGGCGCGGTCGAGCTCGTGGCGGACGACGTCGACCGCCAGCGAGCGCAACGGCTCGGGCGGGAAGGGGATCGGCGGGCTCGTGACGAGCCGCAGCCGCAGCCGGTCCTCGTCCGGCCGCAGGATCATGTCGCGCACGACGCCGGCCGCCCAGCGGCTCGCCCCGACCCCGAGGCCGGTGTAGCCGAGCGCGTAGAGGACCCGGCCGCCGAGCAGACGCCCGAAGGTCACGGTGAACCGCGAGGTCGTGTCGATCGCGCCGCCCCAGCGATACGGGAAGGCGATCCCCTCGAGCTGCGGGAAGGCCCGGAGGAACTGGGCCTCGAGCCGCTCGAACGTGGCCGGCCGCCGGTCGAGCTCCGGTCCGACCCGGCTGCCGCGGTGGTGGATCGCGTCGTACCCGCCCCACAGGATCCGGTCGTCGGCGGTGAGCCGGAAGTAGTGGAACTGGTTGTTGGCGTCGGACAGGCCCTGCCGTCGCTGCCAGCCGATCGACGCGCGCTGTCCCGGCGTCAGCGGCTCGGACACGAGCGCGTAGTCGTAGACCGGCACGAACGTCGACCCAAGCCGGCCCAGCCAGCCCGAGTAGGCCGAGGTGGCGACGACGACGTGTCGCGGCGCTCGACGCGGCGCGCCGGCCGTCGGTCGCGAGCGGCGACGCCGCCGGCCCGTCGCTCGAGGCCGCTGACCGGCGTGCCCTCGTGGATCCGGACGCCACGCTCGTGCGCGACGCGCGCGATGCCGCGGCACAGCTTGGCGGGATCGAGCAGGACGTCGCGCCCGGGTGGCCGGTACAGCCCGGCCTGCCAGAGCGGCGAGTGGACCTCGGCGCGGGCGGCATCGCCGATCGAGGAACTCGAGGTGCTCCCCGTACTCGGCGGCCTCGTCGACCCACGCCTCGGAACTCGTCGGCCTGGTACGGCCTGGTCGGCGAGCGACAGCGTGCCGGTCTCCTCGAGGTCGCAGTCGATGCCGTGCTCGCGCGTGAACGCGATGAGGCCGGCAGGTTGTCGATGCCCTCGCGCTCGAGCGTCTCCAGCTCGTCGGGGAAGTGGCGGATGCCGTTGGCCAGGCCGTGCGTCAGGCTCGCCTCGCAGAACCCGCCGTTCCGGCCGCTGGCGCCGTATCCGACGGTCTCCGCCTCGAGGACCGCGACGCGCAGCGCCGGGTCGGTATCGGTCAGCGCGATCGCGGTCCACAGGCCGGTGAACCCGGCGCCGACGATGGCGACGTCGACCTCGAGCCGCTCGCCCGGCAGCGAGCGGCGGGTCGGCGATCCCGGCGGGTGCCGGGTCGCGAAGCCAGTAGGAGACGGCGACGTCGGCGCGGGTGGCGGTCACGAAGCGCATCGTGGCACGCTGGGCGACGACCGTCGGTGGCGGTCTACGCTGCGCCGGCCGAGGGGGTCGCGAGGAGGTCACGCCCATGACGCTGGATGTCGCGGGGATCAACTGGCTGGCCGTCGTCGTCGGCGGCGGTCGTGTATTTCGTGGTCGGGGCGGCCTGGTTCGCGCCGGCGCGTGTTCGGCAAGCCATGGATGGCGGCGATCGGCTGGGACGAGTCGCGGCCACGCCCACAGATGAACCCGGTGAGCTATGCCGGGCCGGCCGATCTTCTACCTGATCGCGTCCGCGGTCGACCGCGCTGCTGGCCAAGGCGACCGGCACGGACACGGTCGAGCGAAGGGCGTCGTCCTCGGGCTCGTCGTCGGGCATGGGGTACGCGCTGACGGTCACGGCGACCGATGCCGTCTTCGATCCCGAACAAGCCCAAGCCGCTGAACTGGTTCGCCATCAGCGGCGGGTACCACGTCGTCGCGCTCGTCCTCGTCGGGATGATCATCGGCGGGTGGCACTGAGCCGATCGGTCGCTCACCGAGGCGGATGCGGGTCACACGGCTCAACCGCCTGCGTTCGCGGTCATTCGCACGCCACCGGTTGCGATACGCACGAATCTCGCATTGACGGCCGACAGCGGCCGTATGTCAGATGGCGTCCCGCGCGTCCCGTATCGCGCAACGCCCGTCCCACGGACCGGGCCGTCCGAACCCGTACCCGAGGACCTCATGGCCAGCGAGCCCGCCGCCGCCAGTCACCCCCAGCCTCCGCCGAGAGCGCCAGCTGGCGCTGTACCGGCGCGCGCTCGGAGCACCTGCCCGGCGGCACCGACTCGAACTTCCGGGCCTGGGGCGAGAGCACGATCTACGTCGATCGCGGGCAAGGGCGGGCTCGTCTGGGACGCCGACGGCAACGAGTACGTCGATCTGCGGATGGGCTACGGCCCGGTGATCCTCGGCCACGGCGACCCGCGCGTCGACGACTACGTCAACGAGCGGATGCGCAAGGGCGTCAGCTTCAGCCTGACCAGCGAGGACGAGATCCGGACGATCGAGCTCATCAACGAGCTGACCGGCTGGGTCGACATGGCCCGCATGACCGTCTCGGGCACCGAGGCGACGATGCACCTCATGCGTCTCGCCCGCGCCTACACCGGCCGCGAGCGGATCGTGAAGTTCGAGGGCCAGTACCACGGCGTCCACGACTACGCGCTGATCAGCGTCGGTCCGGACGACATGTCCGAGCTGGGCGACCCCGACGCGCCGGTCGCGCTCGCCTGGGGCCGTGGCATCCCGAGCGCGGTCGCCGACACGATCATCCCGGCTCGCTACAACCGGATCGAGCGCCTCCGCCAGCTGTTCGAGGAGCGCGGCGAGGAGATCGCGGCGATCATCGTCGAGCCGGTCCTCGGGCAACGCCCAGGGCATCCTGCCCGAGGAGGGCTTCCACCAGCAGATGCGCGCGCTGACCGAGGAGTTCGGGATCCTCCTGATCTTCGACGAGGTCAAGACCGGGTTCCGGTTCGCCGAGGGCGGCGCGGCCGAGTACTTCGGCGATCAAGCCGGACCTCGCATCGTTCGCCAAGGCGATGGGCAACGGCTATCCCGGCGGCGGCGTTCGGCGGTCGGCGCGAGATCATGGAGCTGCTGCCCGACAAGGTCAGCCACGGCGGGACGTACGCCGGCAACCGCGTCGCGGCGGCCGCCGCGGTCGCGACGCTCCAGATCATCCGTGACACCAACGCGCTCGAGACGATCCACGCGACGGGCCGCACGATCCAGGACGGCATCAAGGAGATCCTCGACCCGGTCGGCATCCCGTACCACTTCACGGGTCATCCCTCGATGTTCGGGATGATGTTCCGCGAGGAGGTCCCGACCGAGTACCGCGACTGGGCCACGAGCGACCACGAGCTGTACGACGCCATCGCCATCGGGATGCACGCACGAGGTGCGATGCCGGAGCCGGACTCGCGCGAGCCGTGGTTCATCTGCGAGGCGCACGCCGACGCGGACATCATCGACCGCGTGCTGACCGCGTTCGAGGAGTCGCTCGACGTGGCCCTCGAGGAGCGGGCTCGGGCGGGCCTGCATGTGACGCCGCACGGCGGCATGGCGTCGCCGGCAGCGGGCTGATCGAGGCGCGCGGCGATGGTCCTCGACGGTAACGCGGTCCGCTCGGTCGATCGTGCGGCGGCGCTCCTGCTGGCCCTCGGGGATTCGCAGGGCGAGGCCGGCGTGACCGAGCTCGCCCGCCGACTCGGGCTGCACAAGTCGACCGCGTCCCGGTTGCTCGCCACGCTCCAGAAGCGCGGCCTGGTCGAGCAGGACGACGAGACCGGCAAGTACCGACTCGGCCTCGTGGTCATCCGCCTCGCCGAGCGCGCCGAACGCACGCTCGACCTGCGCGGGCATCGCGATGCCCGAACTCGAGCGCCTCGCGCGCCTGACGCACGAGACGACCGGCGTCGGCATCCTCGACGGCGAGTCGCTGCTGACCGTCGCCCAGGTCGACGGCCCGAACCTCATCGCGGTGGGCGACTGGACCGGGCGGTCCACGCCGCTGCACTGCGTGGCGTCCGGCAAGGTCCTGATGTCGTCGCTCGCCGAGCGCGAGGTGCTGCGGATGGTCCGCCGCGGCCTGGTCCAGTACACGGAGCGCACCATCATCGAGCTCGAGCCACTCCTCGAGGAGCTGGCACGCATCCGCCGACGCGGGTACGCGACGGCGATCGGCGAGTACGAGCTTGGGCTCAACGCGGTCTCCGCCCCGATCCACGATGCCCGGGGCAACGTGATCGCCGCGGTCGACATCTGGGGACCGGCCTTCCGCCTGACCCCCGACGCATCCCGGAGCTGGCAGCGCAGGCCCGCGAGGCTGCGGCCGCGATCTCGGTCCGCCTGGGCGGCACCGTGCCGGAGCGCCAGGCTGCCCACCCCGGTCCACGCGACGGCCTAGATCCGCACGAGCGCCGACCGCGGCCGCTGCCACTGCGCACGGCCGTTACTCGATAGGCTGTAGCCATGCCGGAGTTCACGTCGGCCGAGGTCGCCGACTTCGTCCGTCGACACGCTGCTGCCGATCCTGCTGATCATCGTGGTCGCCGGCATCGCGATCCGCGCCGCGAGCCTGTTCGTCCACGGCATCGTCAAGGCGCTGCTCGATCGCGAGGCGACCGAGGGAACGGCCCAGGAGCTGAGCGCCGTCGAGCTCAAGAAGCGGATGGACACGCTCGAGCGCCTGTGCGCGAACGTGATCCAGTTCTTCATCGTCGTGATCGCCGCGCTGATGATCCTCGACAAGCTCGGGCTCTCGACATCGGCCCGGCCGCTCGCCGGTCTCGGCGTGATCGGGATCGCCGTCGGCTTCGGCGCCCAGACGCTCGTCCGCGACTACCTGACCGGCGCGCTGATCCTCGTCGAGAACCAATTCAGCGTGGGCGACGTCGTCCGGCTGGCAGGTGTCGAGGGGACGGTCGAAGACTTCAACCTGCGGCGCACGACGGTCCGCGACATCGATGGCGTCGTCCATACGATCCCGAATGGGGAGATCAAGGTGGCCTCGAACCTGACGCGCGTCTGGGCGAGGATCAACCAGGACGTGACGGTCGCCTACGGCACGGACATCGATCGTGCGATCCAGGTCGTCGACGATGTGGGCCAGGCGATGAAGGCCGACCCCGCCTGGCGGAAGCAGCATCCTCGAGCCGCCTCGCGTCGAGCGGGTCGAAGCGATCAGCGAACAGGGCGTGACCCTGAAGATCCTCGGCTCGGTCCGCGCCTCGGACCAGTGGGCGGCGGCCGGCGAGTACCGCAAGCGCCTGATCGCCGCGCTGGACGCCAATGGGATCGACACACCGGGGCGCGATCAAGCCCGCTGACCCGCAGCCGTCCGTGCCCGGCACGGCGCGGTAGGATGGCCGGGCCAGTGAGAGTCCGTGAGGAGTGTCCGTGAGCGCAGAAGCGACCTCGTCCCAGTCGGCCGCGATCGAGAACCTCCTGGCCGAGAACCGCAGGTTCCCGCCTGACGCCGCCTTCTCCGCCCAGGCCAACGCCAAGACCGGATCTCTATGCCGAGGCCGAGGCAGACCCGGTCGAGTTCTGGGCGCGGCTGGCACGGGAGCGCCTGGACTGGGACGAGCCGTTCACCACGACGCTCGAGTGGGATCTGCCGTTCGCTAAGTGGTTCATCGGCGGCAAGCTGAACGTGGCGTACAACTGCGTCGACCGGCACGTCAAGAACGGCCTCGGCGACAAGGTCGCCTATCACTGGATCGGCGAACCGGGCGAGATGCGCACGCTCACCTACGCCGACCTCCATCGGGAGGTGCAGAAGGCCGCCAACGCGCTCAAGGAGCTCGGCGTCGGGACCGGCGATCGCGTCGCGATCTACATGCCGATGATCCCCGAGCTGCCCATCGCGATGCTGGCGTGCGCGCGGATCGGTGCGCCGCACACGGTCGTCTTCGCCGGCTTCTCCGCCGAGGCGCTGAGCGGCCGGATCAACGATGCCCAGGCGAAGCTCGTGATCACCGCCGACGGCAGCTATCGCCGCGGGAAGGCGATGCCGCTCAAGGCGGCGGTCGATGACGCGGTGGCGAACAGCCCGACGATCGAGCATGTCCTGATGGTCCGCCGTTTCGGCGACGAGGCAGCCGAGACGACCGTTCCACGAGGGCCGCGACGTCTGGTGGCACGACATCGTCGATCGACAGGCCGCCGATTGCCCGCATGTCCCGCTCGACTCCGAGCACATGCTGTACCTGCTGTACACCTCGGGCACGACGGCTAAGCCCAAGGGGATCATGCACACGACCGCGGGCTATCTCCTGGGGACGAGCTACACCCACGAGATGATCTTCGACCTCAAGCCCGACGACGTGTACTGGTGCGCGGCCGACATCGGCTGGGTGACCGGGCCACAGCTACATCGTCTACGGGCCGCTGGCGAACGCGACGACCAGCGTCCTCTACGAAGGGCTCGCCCGATACGCCGGCGTGGGACCGCTGGTGGTCGATCGTCGAGGAGTACAAGGTCAACATCCTGTACTGCGCGCCGACGGCGATCCGCGCCTTCATGAAGCAGGGCGAATCATTCCCGGCCAAGCACGATCTGTCGTCGCTCCGGGTGCTCGGCTCGGTGGGTGAGCCGATCAACCCCGAGGCGTGGCTCTGGTACCACGAGAACATCGGCGGCGGTCGCGCTCCGATCGTCGACACGTGGTGGCAGACCGAGACCGGGCAGATCCTCATCTCGCCACTCCCCGGCGTGACCACCACGAAACCGGGGAGTGCCACGTTCCCGTTCCCGGGCATCGAGGCCGACGTGGTCGACGGTGACGGGAACAGCGTCCCGTTCGGTGGCGGCGGCTACCTCGTCCTGAAGCGGCCATGGCCGGGGATGCTTCGCGGCATCTACGGCGACCCCGAGCGGTACAAGGAGACCTACTGGAGCCGCTTCCCGGGGATGTACTTCGCAGGCGACGGTGCCAAGCGCGACGACGAGGGCTACTTCTGGCTCCTCGGGCGGGTCGACGACGTGATGAACGTATCGGGCCACCGGATCTCGACGATCGAGGTCGAGTCGGCGCTGGTCGATCACAAGTCCGTCGCCGAAGCGGCGGTCGTCGGCAAGAACGATCCGATCACGGGCCAGGCGATCTTCGCCTACGTCATCCTTCGCGGCACTGCCGAGCCGAGCGAGGGCCTCGCGCGAAGAGCTGCGCGGCCACGTCGCCAAGGTCATCGGGCCGATCGCGAAGCCCAAGTTCCTCTTCTTCACCCCCGACCTGCCCAAGACCCGCTCCGGCAAGATCATGCGCCGCCTGCTGCGCGACATCGCCGAGGAGCGCGCTCTTGGCGATACGACGACGCTCGCCGACCCGAACGTCGTCGAGACGATCCGCGCCGAGAGCTGGAAGGCCGAGGACTGAGGCGTGCCGTTCGACTTCCTCAAGCGGAAGAAGGTCGACGGCGCCGGGAAGGCGCCTGCTGCCGGTCAGCCGGCGCCGGGTCACCCCCGTTCCGGGCGCGGCGTCCCGTTCGATGGCCTGACCGAGGAGTGGCGGATCGTCGGCAACATGGAGGTCAGCGGCCGCCTGTCGGACGCCCTGAACAAGCGTGAGTCGATGACGATCTCGGACGTCCAGTGGGCGCCGGTCGACGGCTCCGAGCCCCTCGCGCCGGCGCCAGGTCTCAAGGCGGTCGACCCGTACGACCTGATCATCGTCCTCGCGAGCGAGACGTCGCTGCCGCCCCTGAACGACGAGGAGCGAACGGCGCATCCGCGTGCACAAGGTGTCGTACGACGTCGCGCTGGAGGTGCCGCCGTTCCGCGTCGTCGGAACGGTGTTCCTTCATCCCGGCTCGGAGCCGGAGCGGCTGCTCGATCGGGCGACCGAGATGTTCGTACCGGTCGTCGAGGCGACGGCATACCTTGACGGGAAGCCTGTCGCGCCCGGAGATGGACGCGATCCTCGTGAACCGCTTCTACCTGCGCGGGATCGAACAGGTCGACCGGCGGACCGGCGAGCGCCACCAGAAGCTGCCGGGCGCCCCATTGGGCGGGGTCAGCTGGCAGGACCGCTCGCGCTAGTCGCGTCCGTGAGGTCGCGTGCCAGGACGCGCGTCATGCGTCGCGCTCGTGCGGACGACGCGCTGCCGACGACACGGTGCCGACGACACGGCGATGCACATTTTTGGCCGCCCAGGGCGCCGTTCGGTCTTGATGCGCTTCGCCTGCATCACGGCGTCGCCTGGAAAGGTTGGACTCGTTGCTAAGGACGCCGCCGGGCTAGACAGGATCCTTCGTTGATGCGGCCGAAGCGCATCACCGCGGGAAGTCGCGCGCCGCGGCGCGATCCATGCATCGAGTTGAGCCGCCCACGCGGCGCCCAGCGGTGCCCTTGGGCGCCCGCCACGCTCGACGGACCCTAGGCGCGCACGGTCGTCTTCGCTCGGTTGAACAGGGCGAACGGGACCTTGACGGGCGGTGGCGCGGCGGGCGTGCCGAGCACGCGGTCGGCCAGCGCGTCGAAGTCCTCGGTGATCCGTTCCTTGGGGAACATCTCGATCACGGTCCGACCCTCGTTGGCGGCTCGCACGAACAGCAGGCCGCCTGACCGGATGAGCGCGATCGACGGCATCCCGACGGTGCGCTCCATGTCCGCGACAGCCACGCCGCTGTTCGCCCGATTGATCACGAGCGCCAGGCGATCGCGGACACCGAGCTCGGCTGCGTAGTCGGTCAGCTGGACGGCCGCCCGGATGGCGGGCACGTCCGGTGTGACCGGGACGAGGATCCGGTCGGCGATCGCGAAGATCGCCTGGTTGAGCCGGCTGTACGACGGGTGCAGGTCGACGACGACGAAGTCGAAGCCGCGTCGCGCGGCGTTGATCGCGTCCGGTCGACGCGCTCGGGCTCGAGGATGTCGGTATCGAGTGGCGAGTTCGTGAGCGACGCGACCCGCATCCCCGAGGGATGGGCCGACGCGATCTCGGCGAGCCCCTCGCGAGGGCCGCCCTCGGCCTGGTCGTGCCAGCTGTCGGCGAGCGTCCGCACGCCGTCGATGCCGAGCGATGTCGTGACGTGGCCGGTGACCGTATCGGCGTCGACGAGCAGCACGTTGTGGCCGCCTCGACTCTGGAGGACCGACGCGAGGTTCGTCGCGATCGTCGTCTTGCCGACGCCGCCCTTGGGGTTGAACACGACGAGGACGGTCGCCCGGGAGCTCCAGCCCTCGGTCTCGATCGGGCCGCCCTGCAGGACGGTCCGGACCCGTCGTCCACGGTCTGGCTGCGGATGCACATCGCCTCGACGCGCCAGCGCAGCGACTCGGCCGAGTACGGTCGGGTGAAGTACTCGTCTTCGACACCGCTGCCGCCCGCGTCCAGCCGAGCGAGCGCCCGGTCGGACACGACCATCAAGGCCGGGATCGGCTGGCCGTTCTCGCGGAGCAGCGAGTAATACTCGAGCGACTGGTCGAGGTCGGTCTCTCCGTCGAGGATCGCGACGGCGACGTCGCGGCGGCTGGCGAGCAGAGCCTCGAGCTCGTCGGGGTGGGTGACGGTCGCGACCGTGAAGCCGGCCGCGCGCAGCTCGGCCGCGACCGGCGTGGCCTCGCTGGTGGGAAGGGCGACGGCGATGGCCGGACGGGCCACGATGTCAGCCCTCCGATTCGGGGTCGCGCGCCGCGACGGTCAGCTCGCCCGGGAGCCTCGTTCGTGACGCGGGCGCCGAAGCCGGGAAGGGTGGCGATGCCATCGGCCAGGTCGAGGCCCGGATCGTGGGTCACGGCGAAGACGAACTCGCCATCGGGTCCGGACGACACGCCGACCGACCGAACGCCCTCGACGCGTGCAGGTTGCGCTTGAAGCCGGCGATGCTCGCGACGCTCACGAGACCGGTCACGACGACGCGGGTCGAGGCCGACCTCGCTCGCCGTCGCGGGCTCCTCGGCGACGAGGCCGGCCAGTCGAGCGGCGAGCGCGTCGTCGGCGATCGTCGGGATCTCCTGCTCGTCCGTGGTCGGTTCGGCCGTGAATGCGGCGGCCTCGGCCTCGGCGCGGCGAAGTCGCTGTCCAACCCGAGCGCCGCGAGGCGCGGATCGGCACCCTCTGCCGGCTCGTTCGGCTGCAGCGTATGCCTCGGCCTGGAGGCTGAAGAGATCACCCGTGTCGTCCGCCGTCGGCTCCGCTGTGGCCTCGTACTGGGGCTGGACCGCGGGCGTCTCGTCATAGGTCGGCGCGTCCGGAGCGGGCTCGGGCTGCCAGCTGTACGGGTCGGCCGCGGCCTCGACGGCCTCATCAGCGACGGGTGCTTCGGCGACGGGGGCTTCGGCGACGTCGGCGGCTTCGGCGATGGGTGCTTCGGCGACGGGTTCCTCCGCCACAGGGGCGTCGACACTCGTCTCGGCGGAAGGCGCACGCGACTCCCAGCCGCTCACATCGGCCTCGGCCGTGGCGTCGACCGGCGCATCCGTGTGCGCCTGCTCGTACTGTGCGGTGCCCCAGGCATCGGCCGGCTGCGGTGCTGGCTCGACCTCGACCGAGGTCTGGACCGGGGCCGTCCACTCGGCCGTGGCGACATCGTCATGATCGAACGACGGAGGCTCGGGAAGGGTCTCGGCCATCGCGGCGAAGCGCGTCGGATCGTCCTCGGCCAGCAGGCGCTCGAAGAAGGCGGCCATCTCGGCCTCGAAGCTGCGTCACGCGCGTCTGGACGCGCTCGATGCGCGCCTCGATCTGCGCGGCATGCGCCTCGATCTCGCGCTCGAGGACATCCTTCCGATGCGCGATGCGCTCGTCGGTCTCCTCGCGGATGTGCGCGATCTCGGTCTTCGACCATTCGCGGATCGACGGCGACATCGTCGTCGGCCCGCTTGCGGAGCTGCGGTCGCCTCGTCGGCCGTGCTGGCGTGGATGCCCTCGATGTGGGCCTTGGCCTCGGCGTTGAACTTCTCGAGGACGTCGGCGCGGGCGGACTCCGCCGCGGTCTGCATGGCCTTCGTCAGGTCGGCCATGAACTTGTTCGGCTTGCGCGCAGGAGGTGTGCTGGTGGCAGCGGCGTGCTTCCGAGCTCGGCGCGGCCGCGGCCCGGTGCGGACGGGGCCGCAGATCCCTGGTCCTGGGTGACCTCGGCCGGCGCCGTCTCCGGGCGTCGCGACACCCTCGCCGACGGCGCCCTGGGGCGGCGCCTCGTCGATCGTCTGGTCGCCGGCTTCGGCCGCCGGGTCAGTCGGACTCGTTCCGATCCGTGCTCCAGGGGAGACGGAAGCCGCTCTTCGCGTCGGTCGATGCCATGCGTGGATCCCTCGTCGGAAAGTTGGCGCTTCGGGGCGTGAAGGCATCGTGCCAGCGGTGTTTGGTGTGGTGGAGTCCGCTAGTGGTACCAGCGGTTTACGCCGGTCGTACCTGTGGCTGGCCGGCGCATCGTCGCGTTGTGCGGGTGCAACGCGTTCGGCGCTACGATGGACGTTCGATGGACACGCGATCCACGCAGCCACGGGGCTCCGAGGCCACAGCTGCCGCTACTGCGACCGTTCCTCAGGGCCAGCCCATCGATCGTGCTGGGCCGGCCGCTGCACGACCTGCGGATCTCGGTCACCGATCGGTGCAACTTCCGCTGCACCTATTGCATGCCGAAGGAGATCTTCGGGCGCGACTACGCGTTCCTGCCGAAGGACCAGGTCCTGTCGTTCGAGGAGATCCATCGTGCCGCGTCGGCGTTCGCGCAGCTCGGCGTCGAGAAGCTCCGCATCACCGGCGGCGAGCCGCTCGTCCGGCGCGGTCTGCCGCGAACTCATCAGGATGCTCGCGGAGCTGCGAACGCCTGACGGACGCGAACTCGACCTCACGCTCACGACGAACGGCGCCGCGCTGCGGGCGCTGGCCCAGCCACTGGCCGATGCCGGCCTGCGACGGGTGACCGTCAGCCTCGACTCGCTCGACGACGCGGTCTTCGGCGCGATGAACGGGATCGATTTCCCCGTCGCCAAGGTCCTCGACGGGATCGACGCCGCCCTCGAGGCCGGCTTGACCCCGGTCAAGGTCAACATGGTCGTCCGGCGCGGCATCAACGAGGGCTCGATCGTCCCGATGGCGCGCTGGGCGCGCGAGACCGGCGTGACGCTGCGATTCATCGAGTACATGGACGTCGGGCATTCGAACGGCTGGCGGCTCGACGAGGTCGTGCCCGGCGGCGGAGCTGGTCGAGATGGTGACCTCGAGCGTGGCCGGCCGAACCCTCGGAGCCCGCGTATCGCGGCGAGGTCGCCGGCCGGTATCGGTACCTCGACGGTGCGCGGCGAGTTCGGCATCATCTCGTCGGTGACGCGACCGTTCTGCCGCGACTGCACGCGGGCGCGGCTGTCGGCCGACGGGAAGCTCTACACGTGCCTGTTCGCCGTCGCCGGCCGCGACGTGCGGGCGGTGCTCCGCGACGGGTCGACGGACGACGAGCTGCTCGCGTTCCTCGCCGACACATGGCGGGCGCGGGACGATCGCTATTCGGAGCTGCGGTCCCAGTCGACGAGCCGACCTGCCGCAGATCGAGATGTTCGCGATGGGCGGCTGACGGGCCGTCCGAGGCGCGTCCCGCGGCCCTCCGTCCACAGGGTTATCCACACCCCGACCACACCGGTCCGGATCACGTGGACAACGCCTCCGATGATCGGTCGGATGTTCGTGGATAAGCGCGTTGACCCGTCGCCGACCCGGCCGATACCGTAGGTCGTGCCCGAAGGGGCCGACAGGACCGCAGGAAACCGAGATCACATCAAGGGCCCTTCGTTCCGCCGCCGGTCGCTTCGGGCGCTTCGTTGCCCAGGGTCGCGCGGCCGTCTCACCGCGGCCCGTCCCAGGGTAGGCGCCCGGCGGGACGCGATCGGCATCCCGGTGTCGATACTTCCGTCGGGCGCGACGAAGCCCCTCCCGTCCCTCCCACGACCCGGCCTCCCGCCTGTCATGCTGGCGGCGCGCACCCACGCGAGGAGGCCATGTCCGTCGCCGACATCGACACCGTCGATCCACGCCGCCCGATCCCTCCGATCGACCAGCCGGCAGCGCATGGCGGCATTGGTCGATGCCGTGCGGCGGCAGACGGCGGTCGAGCCCGAGGTCGGGATCGTGCTCGGGTCGGGGCTCGGCGGGCTCGCCGATGACCTCGAGGACGCCGTCGCGATCCCGTTCCGCGAGCTACCCGGGATGGCCTGCCGCGACGGCCCCGGGTCATGTCGGACGTCTGCTGCTCGGGCAGGCTCGGCGGGCGGTCCGTCGTCATGCTCCAGGGCCGCTTCCACCTGTACGAGGGCAACGACCCTGGCCTCGTCATCCAGCCGGTGCTGCTGTTCCAGGCGCTCGGCGCCCGGATCGTGGTGCTGACCAACGCCGCCGGCGGCCTCGATCCGTCGTTCGGGCCCGGGACGCTGATGATCATGCGCGACCACATCAATCTGACCGGCCGGAACCCGCTGATCGGCCCGAACGCCGACGAGCTCGGGCCTCGGTTCCCCGACATGACCGAGGCCTGGAGCCCGCGCCTGCGCGCGGCCCTCAAGCGGCCGCTGCGGCCGAGGGCGTCGACATGCGCGAGGGCGTGTACGTCGGGCTCAGCGGCCCGACGTACGAGACGCCGGCGGAGGTCCGGATGCTTGCTGCGCTCGGCGGCGATGCGGTCGGCATGTCGACGGTCCTCGAATGCATCGCCGCTCGCTGGGTCGGGCTCGAGGTCTGCGGGGTGTCGCTCGTGACCAACGCCGGTGCCGGGCTACACCGGTGAGCCCCTGACGCACGAGGAAGTCCTCGAAGCGGGCGCGTCCGCAGGACCACGCCTCGCAAAGGTCATCCGCCGGTTCGTCGAGGATCTCGACCCGGGCAGGTGACGCAGATCCGTCTCGTCCAGGGCGACATCACGCGGGTGGCGGTCGATGCCATCGTCAACGCCGCCAACAGCGCCCTCGCGGGTGGCGGCGGCGTGGACGGCGCGATCCACCGGGTCGGCGGCCCCGAAGTCATGGCCGATCTCGAGCACCGCTACGGCCGCGGCCGCCACTGCCCGACGGGCAGTGCCGTCGTCAGTGTGGCCGGCCAGCTGCCGGCACGGATCGTGATCCATGCCGTCGGGCCGATCTGGCGAGGCGGCTCGGCTGGTGAAGCGGATCTCCTCGCGAGTGCCTACCGGACCTCGCTCGACGTCGCGGCGGGGGAGGGGGCGCGGAGCGTCGCGTTCCCGTCGATCTCGACCGGGATCTACGGCTATCCGGTCGACCTGGCCGCGGCGGTCGCGCTCCAGACGGTCGACGCGTGGATAGCCGAACACCCCGACGCGCTGGAGTCGGTGACGTTCGTGCTGTTCTCCAGCGACGCCCTCGAAGCCTTCGAGCGCGCGAGCCAGGCGTGACGACGGTCCGATCGGGGGTCGTCCTGTCGCGGCGGACCCTGAACCGGACGCTGCTCGCTCGGCAGCTGCTGCTCGAGCCGGTCCGCCGGCCGGCGCTCGATGTCGTCGAGCTCCTCGTCGGTATGCAGGCGCAGGAACCGATCGACCCGTATGTCGGGCTGTGGACGCGGATCGACGGTTTCGATCCGACGGAGCTGAGCCGCGCGATCGAGGAGCGGCAGGTCGTGCGGATGGGCCTGCTGCGCGGGACGCTCCACCTCGTCACCGCGCGGGATGCCCTGGCGCAGTACCCGATCCTCGCCGACGTGATGACCCGGTCGTGGCGCAGCAGCCCGTTCGCGAAGCGGCTGGTCGACGTCGATCTCGACGCCGTCGTCGCGCGCGCGCGTGCGCTGCTGGAGGAGCGACCGATGACGCCGTCGGAGCTGGGCGCGGCGATGGCGCCCGACTGGCCGGATCGCGACGCGACGTCGCTTGCCTATGCCGCCCGATTCCTGCTGCCGCTCGTCCAGGTCCCACCCCGCGGACTCTGGGGCCGGACGGCCGGCCGACCAACACGACCGCCGAGGCCTGGCTCGGAGCGTCGATGGAGGCCGCGCCGAGCGTCGAGGACCTCGTGCTGCGATATCTGGCCGTCTTCGGCCCTGCGTCGGTCGCGGACATGCGTGTCTGGTCGTGGCTCACCGGGCTGCGCGAGGTGGTCGATGGCCTGCGGCCGCGCTTGCGCACGTTCCGCGACGAGGCTGGCCGAGAGCTCTTCGACGTCGAGGATGCGCCGATCGGGGACCCGGACCTGCCGGCACCGATCCGGTTCCTGCCGCAGTACGACAACGTCTTCCTGTCGCACGACGACCGATCGCGGATCCTGGTCGGCGGCGTGAAGATCGAGGACCTCGTCTGGAAGGGCGGGGTGCTGGTCGACGGCTACGTCGGCGCCGCATGGCGCATCCGACGCGACAAGAAGGCCGCCACGATGACGGTGACGCTGTACGTGCCGGTCACCGGGGAGCAACGCGCCGAGATCGAGGCGGAGGGGGAGCGCCTGTTCGCGTTCCTTGCCGCGGATGCCGCAGACCGTGGGATCGAGCTCGTCGACGCCGGCTGACCGGGACGGGTACGAAGATCCCCACCAGCTCCGCCGCCGAGTGATGCCTGGCAGACGACGATCCGGGGCCCAAGGCCGACCGCCGGTCGCCTGACGCGACGATCGTTGGCTGGCGGGCAACGAAACGCGTCGTAGGTCGCCCAGCAGCCGGCTAACGCACGAGAACGTTGTCTGTGAGGCATCGCTTGGCGCGCCTACTCGCTAGCGGGCGGCCCGTCAGACCTGCGGCAGCTCCCGACCCGCGGCCTTCGCCGCCGCTGCCTTCTCGGCCCACGCGCCAAGGACGTTGTCCTTGTGGGGCCGGATCGGGCAGTGCTCGTCGCGGTTGTTGAACTCGTCGCAGTAGCCGAGCGGCACGCACTTCGGCGCGAGGAACGAGCCGAGGAACGGTGACACCGTGAAGATCTGCTGGCGGATCAGCTGGAAGAGCCGGCGGATCTCCCATTGGGCCATCGTGCACAGCCGGAGCCCCGACATGTGGATCAGCGCCCGCAGGTTCGCGGTCATCACGAGGTTCGTCCGGGTCGCGTTGGGGAACACGAACCTGGCGTCTTCGCCCGGGAGCCCTGCCTCGAGCATCTCCCCATACAGCTCGAGCGCACCGGAGACCTGGTCCTCGTACCGCTCGCGCAACGCCTCGTCGCCCTCGGCGATCGAGTGCGGGAGCATCGTCGCGGCGCCCTTGAACTTGACGTAGCGCTGACTCTGCTGGTCGAACGCGACGCCCGCGCGGTGCCGGACGAGCTGATGCGACAGCGTCCGTGACACCCCGGTGATGCCGAACGTGAAGACGATGTGCTCGATGGTCGAGCCGTGCCCCGACTCGATCACGGAGGCGATCAGCTTCTGCATCTTCGCCGGGTCGAACTCGCCGTCGACCGACTTGCGGAAGATCTCTTCCGGCGGCATCTCCGAGTAGCACGTCCGGCACGCCGTGTAGATGATCGGGACGTAGAACTGCTCGACGATCTCGCGGTTCGGGAAGAGGAGCGTCGCCGTCATCCCCAGCTCGCGGCGCCCGGGGTTCTTGGGGATGCCCGTCTTCGGGCGGGGCGCAGGGATCGGCTCGGCTGCCATCGACCGCCAGTCTAGCCGAACCGCTGGGGCGGGCCGGTCGTCAGTAGTAGTCGGAGCAGGACAGGAAGTAGCCGCAGCGGCAGATGAGCTTGCACTTGCGCTCGTCCATCTGGGCACCGCAGTTCGCGCAGGTCAGGATCACCGTCCCTGGATCGACGTCGGCTGTGCCCGCCGCCTCCGTCGCGTCCGCCGCCTGCGCCAGGTCGTCCTCGTCGATGATCGCGATGGCCGGGTATCCGACCGAGGTCGCTTCGATCACGCGGGAACCTCCGAATGCGGCGCCGGCAGCTCGCTCGCCGGGACCTCCAATGCGTACGCGACGACCTCGTCGAACGACATCGCCGCGCCTTCCGCACGCGAGCGTCTCGAGCTGGTCGGGCGGGACCGCGTCCTTCGCTGTGGGCACCCCGAAGAGGGTGTTGTTCTGTTGAACGTAGTCGGCGAGTCCGGTGCCGGTGCGCTGCTGCAGATGTCGAGCAGCGCCCCAGAGCCGGCCGGCACGCTCGGGATCGCCGAGGCCGACAGCGACGATCGCGAGGTCGTCGAGGACGAGCGTGATGCCGGCGACGTCGCCCGCCTCGTAGAAGTGGCGTAGCGCGTGACGGACGACCTCGAGACCGTCGAGATACCGGCGCTGACCGAGGATCGCCAGCCCCAGCATATGGAGCGACCACGCCTCCATCGTGCGGTTGCCGGCGGTGCGATGCAGCTCGAGGGAGCGGCGGTACCACGACTCCGCTTCGGTCGCGTTCGCGGTGAAGTAGTGGACGCTCCCAAGGGCCCACAGGATGTTTCCCTCGCCCCCCGTGTCGCCGAGCTCCTGGTAGATCGCGAGGGCCTCGTCCAGCGCCGGCGTCGGGACGACCGCGCCCGGCCCGGGCGGTGCGGCGGTCCCTGCCATGATGTCGATCATGTCGGCGTAGGCTCGGTTGTAGAGCGCGTTGGCCAGCTCCCGCTTGTCCCCGATCTCGCGCCAGAGCCGCAACGCTTCGTCGTATTGCCGCCGGGCCGTCGGGGCGTCCGATTGCCAATACGCGATGCCGCCGATACGCCTCGGCGAACCGTGCCTGGATCGACGGGATCGAGCGACCAGCCTTTCGCCTCGATCTGCTCGAACCGTGCGCGCGCTTCGTTGAGGTAGCCCCGCTGCTGCCAGAACCGCCAGAGACTCGACGCCAGCCGCACGCCCAGCGGAGGGTCGGGCTTGGCGACGGCCCAGTCGAGGGCAGCACGCATGTTGTCGTGGTCGCGCTCGAGTCGATCCAGCCACATCCGCTGGTCGCTGCCCGACAACCGGGGAGCCGCCTCCTGGGCGAGCTCGAGCATCGCGGATGCATGGCGGTCGGCGATCGCCTCGGCATCGCCACGCCCGGCCAGCATCTCGGCCGCGTATTCGCGGATGGTCTCGAGCATCGCGAATCGTGGCTCCGCGTGGGTCTCGTCGAGGCGAACGAGGCTCTGGTCGACGAGCCCGCCGACCCGCTCGATGACGTCGCCACCGACCTCGTCGGCCGGACCGCACACACGCTCCGCCATCTCGAGATCGAAGCCGCCTCGGAAGACCGAAAGCCGATCCACCAGCCGGCGGGAACCGTCATCGAGCAGGTCATAGCTCCAGCCGATGGCGCCGCGCAGCGTCTGTTGGCGCTCAGGAAGATCGCGCGACCCGGCCGACAGCAGGTCCAGATGGTGTTCGAGTCGGGCGAGGATCTGGTCGGGCGTGAGCAACTTGGCGCGAGCGGCGGCGAGCTCGATCGCGAGCGGCATGCCGTGAAGCCGTGCGGCGATCCCCGCGACCGCTGGAGCGTTGGCGTTCGTGACCTCGAACGAGGGACGGACAGCGGTCGCCCGTGCGATGAACAACCGAACGGCCTCGAACTGGGTGAGGGTGTCGAGATCGAGCTCGCGCAGCTCACGGGGCAGGTTCAACCGCTCCATCTCGGACAGGTGGGTCGTGTCTGGGGGCGCCGGCAGGCCTGGCACCGGGTACTCCTGCTCGCCGGAGACCCGCAGCGGGATGCGCGTGGTCACGATCGCCTTGAGGTTCTGGCAGCGTCGCAGCAGTTCGGCGACGTCGGGACCGGCCTCCGTCACCTGTTCGAAGTTGTCGAGGACGAGCAGCACGTGCCCCTCACCCACCTCGCCCGCAAGGACGTCCATCGACGCGCGATTGGCCGTCTCCGCAAGGCCGAGCGTGCGGGCGATCGTCGGCACGACCAGCGCCGGGTCCCGGACCGCATCCAGCGCGACGAACCACACGCCCGCCGGGAAGTCATCGGCCGCTTCTGCCGCGAGCTGGAGGGATAGCCGCGTCTTCCCCGTCCCGCCCGGTCCGGTCATCGTCAAGAGCCGGGTCCCGACCAGCAGAGCGCGAGCGTCGGCCACCTCGCGCTCCCGCCCGACGAACGTGGTGAGCTGGGTCGGCAGGTTGTTCGGGCGCGCGTCGAGCGAGCGCAACGGCGGGAACGCGTCCCGTAGCCCGGTGACCACGAGTTGGCTCAGCCGCTCGGGTGCCCGCAGGTCCTTGAGGCGCTGCGGCCCCAGATCGCGCAACGTCACGTCCGCGGGCAGCGCATCTGCGATCAGCCCCCTCGTCGTGTCGCTGACGAGGACCTGGCCGCCGTGGGCGATCGAGGCGATGCGCGCGGTCCGATTGATGTCGTAACCGATGACGTCGCTCCCGACCGACTCGATCTCGCCGGTGTGGATCCCCATCCGGACGTGGACATCGACGCCCTCAGGCCACGTCTCGTTCTCGATCGCCCGCTCGGCTTCGACGGCCGCCGCGACCGCATCGAGCGGTCGCCGGAAGATCACGAAGAACGAATCGCCTTCGGTCGATTGCTCGTAACCGTCGTGCGCGCTGAAGGCCGCGCGCAGCAAGTCGCGGTGGCGCTCCCGGAGTTCACGATACGGCCCCGTGCCGAGCGCGAGCTCGATGCGGGTCGAGCCCTCGATATCCGTGAAGAGACACGTGACCGTGCCGGTCGGGGGTCCCTGGTCCTGGCGCATCGCGGGTGACCGACCGGGCCGTTAGTGGCGGTCGGCTTCGGTGAGACCGCGCAGCCGTCCGGCGAGCCCGCGCATGATCGCCAACGAGACCGCCGGTTGCTCGGTGACGACCGCCTCGAAGTCCCAGCGTCGCGAGGGCGAGACACACGGTCGGCTCGTCGGCCACGACCTGTGCGACACGCGGCCGCCCGTCCAGTACCGACAGCTCGCCGAAGAAGTCGCCCGGGCCGATGCGCGCGATGGTCGCTCCATCGCGGACGACGCGGACGGCCCCCCGAGCGACCATGAAGAAGCCCGTGCCGACCTCGCCCTGGCGGGCGATCACGTGGTCCGTCGGGAACTCGACCTCGACGACTCGCTGGGCGATCGCGTCGAGCCCGGCAGCGTCGATGCCGGCGAGCAGCGGAGCGCCGGCCAATAGTTCCGCGCGGTCATCGGGGGTGATGGTCGTGCCGGTCTCCATCCGTGGGTGATGCTGCGCTGCGCGGCCGTCGAGCGTCAAGGTCGCCGAGACGACACATCCGCGACCGAACGCGTCTGACGTCCGCGTGGCACGATGCGCATCATGATCGACCGCGACGAACTGATCGACGCGATCTCCGGCTTCGGCCTGTTCTCCGACCTGTCCGCGCCACAACTCGAGGCGATCATCCACATCTTCGACGAGCGGATGTTCGCCGAGGGCGAGACGATCGTGCACCAGGGCCTGTCGGGCTCTGGGTTCTTCGTCATCGTCGACGGGGAGGCTCGGGTCGAAGCCGATGGCCGTGAGCTGGCTCGACTCCAGCGCGGTGACTTCTTCGGAGAGGTGGCGATCCTGATCGGGGTGCCCGGCCATCGCCGATGTCATCGCGACCCGCCAGATGCGCTGCCTGGTGCTGCCCGGACCGCAGCTCGAGTCATTCCTCATCAGCCATCCGAAGGTGATGTACCGCATGCTCCAGTCGCAGACGCGCCGGCTCCGAGCGGCGAATCGCACGGGGACGTGACCGAGTCGACCCGGCCGTTCCCGCCGGGCGCGTACCCGGTCGTCGTCATCGGGTCCGGCCCCGGCGGACTCCAGGTTTCGTACGCGCTCCGGCGGAACGGGATCGAGCACGCGGTCATCTCGGAGGACCCCTCGCCCGGCGGGATGTTCCGCCGCTGGCCGCATTTCCAGCGCCTCCTGTCGTGGACGAAGCCGCATGCCCCCGTACCGCGAGGGGTCGCGGGCGTACGAGCGCTACGACTGGAACAGCCTCCTCGCCGATGAGCCGGAGGCGCGTGCCCTGCAGCCTGGGTTGATGGACGGCAGCTCGTATTTCCCGTCCCGACCGGAGATGGAGGAGAACCTCGGGTTGTTCGTCGAGCGGGCCGACGTCGCCATCCGCTACGGCTGCAGGTGGACCGCGACGCGCCGCGTCGATGACGCCGACGGCGGCGGCTTCGTCGTCGAGACGACCGACGGGGAATACCGCGCCGAGGTCCTCGTCGTGGCGGTCGGGGTCGCCGAACCCTATTCGCCGCCCGGCATCGGGATGGAGTTGACCCACCATTACGCGGATGTGCGCCCCGCCGAGAGCTACGCCGGTCATCGGGTGCTGATGCTGGGCAAGCAGAACTCCGGCTTCGAGCTGGCGAACGGCCTGCTGCCCTGGGCCTGCTCGATCGCGCTCGTATCGCCGTCACCGGCCAAGTTCTCCGTCCAGACGAACTCCTTGGCCGGTGTTCGGGCCCGGTACGTGCAGCCGTATGAGGACTTCGTGCTCGGCGGTGGCGTCGCGGTGCTCAACGCGGCGCTCGACCGCATCGAGCGGACGGAGGGCGGCGATGGCAGCCTCACCGTGCATCTCCGCCGGACCGACAACGGCGACGAGCTGGCCATCGACGTCGATGACGTGATCTCCGCGACGGGCTTCGTGACGCCACTCCTCGATCTGCCGGACATCGGCTGCTCGATCAGCGGCCGCTCGCGGCTCCCCGTCCTCTCGTCGTGGTGGGAGAGCACGACGCTACCCGGCGTCTTCTTCGCGGGCACCATCGGGCAGGCCGCGAAGGGCCTCGTCAAGCACGGCGTCCCGGCCAATTCGGGGGCCGTCCATGGCGCGCGATACAACGCCCGGGTCCTCGCCCGGTACATGGCCGAGACGCGGTTCGGGAAGTCGGTCGACCGACCGGCGGTGGCGGTCGGCGACATCGTGGGGACGATCGCCGGCGAGCTCGCGGAGGCACCCGAGCTGTGGCACCAGCGGGCGTACCTGGCCCGTGTCTTCACGGTCGATCCCGGCGTCCGGGCTCGTCGACGACGGCGTCCAGCCGCTCACGCACTTCCTCGATGACGGCGGCCCGAACGCCGTCGCGGTCACGCTCGAGGCCGATGGGACCGGAGCGATCTTCCCGGTCTTGTACACGCGCGTCGACGGCGACATCCGCGAACGCGCGATGGTCGCCGATCCGCTCCTGCGCTACGACGGCCCCGACGCCCGGAGCGAGATCCTCGCGATCGTCCGCGAGGCGATCCCGGACGTGCCAGCGGGCTGATCCGACGCCGCGAGGTCACGTCAGACCCGCGGGGTCGCCTCAGGACAGGCGAGCGAGTCGCTCCACGGCCGCCTCCAGCGTCTCGATCTTCTTGGGGAACGCGAAGCGCAGCTTCGATCCACCGAGCTCGGGCCGCGAGAAGAACGAGGAGCCCGGGACGGCCGCGACACCAGGGTCGTGGATCAGCCGATGCGCGAACGCGACGTCGTCTTCGCCCGGCTCGGCCAAGTCGCGGATGTCGGTCATGACGTAATACGCGCCACGCGGCTCGTGGACTCGGAAGCCCGCGGCTCGGAGCGCGGGGACCAGGACGTCACGTCGCTCGCGATAGCCGGCGAGGAGATCGGCGTAGTAGCTATCCGGGAAGCGAAGGGCGGTGACGGCCGCATGCTGAAGCGGCGCGGCGGCGCCGACGGTGAGGAAGTCGTGGACCCGCCGGATCCCGAGCGACAGCTCTGGCGAGGCGATCGTCCAGCCGATCCGCCAGCCGGTGACCGAGTAGGTCTTCGACATCGAGTGGATGCTGACCGTCCGTTCCGCCATCCCGGGGAGGGTCGCGAGCGGGATGTGCTCGCCCTCGTAGACGAGGTGCTCGTAGATGTCGTCGGTGAAGGCGATGACGTCGTGCTCGATGCACAGCGAGGCGATGAGCTCGAGCTCGGCTCGCGGTGAAGACCTTGCCGGTCGGGTTGTGCGGGGAGTTGAGGACGAGGCCACGCGTCCTGGCGCCGAACGCCCGGCGAAGCTCGTCCGGATCGATCGACCAGTCCGGCTCGTGGAGGGTCACGTAGCGCGGGCACGGCGCTCGGAGAGGATCGCGTCCGGGCCGTAGTTCTCGTAGTACGGCTCGAAGATCACGACCTCGTCGCCCGGATCGAGCAGGCCGAGCATCGCCGCGATCATCGCCTCGGTCGCGCCGCACGTGACCGTGACCTGGGTCTCCGGGTCGATCTCGCCGAAGCCCGGGAAGTGGCGCGGCGTCGTCTCGGCGATCGCATCGCGGAGCGGCTTCGAGCCCCACGTGATCGCGTACTGGTTGATGTCGGCGTCGACGGCATCCGCGACCGCCCGCTTGAGCTCCGGCGGGCAGGCGAAGTCGGGGAAGCCCTGCGCCAGGCTGACCGCCCCGTGCGCGACCGCGACCCGGTTCATCTCGCGGATGACCGACTCGGTGAAGGACTCGGCCTTCCGGCTGATGCGCATCGTCACGTCTGACCACGCGCGCGTGTATCACGTCGGCGAGCCTGCGCCCGCTAGCGCCGATCAGACAAGGTGGCGCGGGATGGTCTCGCTGCCAGTCGCGCTCGAAGAAGCGGTCGCCGTCGACGTCGACCTCGAGCCGGACCGACAGGTCGAAGTCGGAGACGGTGCTGCGCTGCGTGCGAACGCGCCCGGATCTCGATCCGGGTCAGCTCGCCGTTCCGCGCCGGATCGCGCTCCTGCCATCGATAGACGACGTCGGCGTCGAGCTCGGCGCGTGCCGGATCGCCGTCCCACGCGGTCATGCGGATCGTCTCCGCGGCGTACAGCCGTCGGCCGTCGGGGACGATGTCCTCACCGCCGTCGTGGAAGTGGACCGTGACCGACCCGTCGAGCACGTTCGCCTCGATCCGCCAGACCGGTGGGTCGTCGTCGGCGGGCCGGCGCCGTCGGCGGCCTCCGGTGATCGGCCAGCGCAGGTCGGCGGATCGGTCCGGAAGGCGGGCACCGGCCGCATCGCCCTCGCCGCCGGCGGGCGGCACGACCGGGAGCTCGAGCCGGGACTGGCGGTCGCCGCCCGCGATGGACGCGGAAGGTGGCGGGGTAGGGCGACGGCCAGAGCACGGGCCACAGCGACGACGCAATCGCGACGCGGAGCCGATGGCCCGGCAGCCAGCGATAGCCGGCCGTGCGCAGCGGACGCGGATCTCCTCGACGACGCCTGGCCTCGAGCGGCTCCGGGTCGGCGTGCGAGCGTCGATGGGTCAGGTTCAGCACGCCGGCGCTCACCAGCGCCGACGTCCCGTCCGGGGCGACGTCGGAGAGCCGGACGGACAGCATCGCGACCGGCGCGTCGACCTCGAGGTGGACGACGACCTCGGGCACGCCGAGGACCTCGAGAGCCTCGGCGAGCGGTTCGCTCGTGTACGTCGGCCCGGCCGCCTCGTCCGGTCGCAGGTCGCGTGCCAGACCGTTCGGTGCGTCGCCGGCGCCCCAGGACAGCGGTCCGCTGCGTGCCTGTCGTCGGGCGGTGGCGGAAGGCGTCCGACGCCGCTCGTCAGGGTCGCCGGCGGCGTCGAGTGACCCGTCGCCCGAACGCGCCACGAGTTCGCACGGTCGTCGCCGGATGCGGGTACGCGGATGCCGCCCGCCAGCGACCCGGGAGCGACGCCGGGAACGGCACGGGCGGCGCGTACTCGTGCTCGAACCAGACGACGGCCGGCTCGTCTTCCCAGCCGTTGTCGACGCCGTCGAGGTGGCGGTCGAAGAAGCGGGCGATCTCGTGCAGCTCGTCGAGGTTCGGGCCCGGATACGCGTCATGTGGCCACGAATGGACCCAGTTGCCGACCAGCGTGTGCGACGGCGCCGGGCAGCGGTGCCTGCATCCGGAAGGCCGGGTCGACGTACGAGTCGTGCCAGCCACCGATGTTGAAGATCGGGACCTCGATCGCGTCGTAGTCGGGGGCGAGCGAGCCCTGCCGCCAGTACGGGCCGTCGGTCTGATGGCGGAGCCAGGCGAACAGCCACGGCGGCGTCGCCTCGAGCCGCGGCAGCCACTCGTCACGCCAGCCCGCGCCCCGGAACGATGCGTCGGCGGCATCGCGTTCATCGCGACCTGGCTGACCGCGTACTGCGACAGTTCGCTGACGGTGACGCAGCCGCCGCGGTAGTGGACGTCGTCGAGGTAGCGATCGTCGGTCGCCATGACCGGGACGATCGCGCGGAGGTGGGGCGGTCGCAGCGTCGCGACCTGGATCGACGTGAAGCCGCCGTACGAGATCCCCCACATCCCGACGTCGCCGCTGCACCACGGTTGCCCCGCCAGCCACTCGACCGCGTCGAACCCGTCACGCGTCTCGTCGGCGGTGTACTCGTCGAGGGCGACGCCGCCCGACGATCCGGTGCCCCGGACGTCGAGCCGGCACAGGGCGAAGCCGCGCGCCGCGAACCATTCGCCCCGCGTCGTGTCCGCGTTCCGGCGCCAGTTGTCCTTCCCGTACGGGATCATCTCGAGGATCGCCGGGAAGCGCTCGCCCGCCGGCTCCGGTCCGACCGTCGCGCGATCGGGCGCCAGATGTTGGCCGACAGCTCCGACGCCGTCGCGGACGACGATGCGTGACGTCCCAGTCGACCTGAACGTCGAACCGGGGCTCGGGCGCCGGGCCGGGCATCACGTCATCGGCGCGGCGAGGATAGGGGCCGCTCCGGCGCGGCGCCGACGACGCGCGCTCGCGCCGTGCGACGATGCGCTCGATGGAGGGCCGCTTCGTCCGTCACAGCCGGCGCGTCGCGTACGAGAACGCGTGGATCACCGTCTGGCACGACGAGGTGTCCCGCCCGGACGGCAGCCCCGGCATCTACGGCGTCGTCCACTTCGAGAACCTCGCCGCCGGCGTCGTCGCCTTCGATGACGACGACCGCATCGTCCTCGTCGGGCAGCATCGCTACACGCTCGACCGCGCCGTCCTGGGAGATCCCCGAGGGCGGCGTGCCCGCCGACCGAGACGCCGCTCGAGGGCATCCAGCGCGAGCTGCGCGAGGAGACCGGGCGTCGAGGCGCGCGAGTGGCGGGAGATTGGGCCGGCTCGACCTGTCGAACTCCGTGACCGACGAGGAGGCCGTCCTGTTCGTGGCCCGCGACCTCCGACCACGGCGAGGCCGCACCCGAGCCGACCGAGTCGCTCGCGCTCCGCTGGGTGCCGTTCGACGAGGCCGTGGCGATGACCCGCGATGGGCGGATCACCGATGCGATGAGCGTGGCGGCCATCCTGCGGGTCGCGCTCGATCGAGCGACGGCCGGTGACGGACGCCCTCCGCGACGACTTCGACGTCGATCGTCGTCGGCCTCGGGGCACTCGGGTCGGCCGCGGCATATTGGGCGTCGACCCGACTTGGGTTGCGCGTCCTGGGGCTCGAGCGGTTCGAGCTCGGGCACGCCAACGGCGCATCGGCCGATCACAGCCGGATCATCCGCCTCTCCTACCACCGGCCCGACTACGTCCGGCTCGCCAAGCGGGCCTTCGCATCCTGGTCGATCGTCGAGGCGGAGGCCGACGAGCGGATCGTCACCATCACCGGCGGGCTCGATCTGTGGCCGGCCGATCCCGCGATCGCGATGGCCGACTACACCGACAGCCTCACCGCCGAGGACGTCCCGTTCGAGCTGCTCGATGCCGCGGAGATCCAGCAGCGCTGGCCCGCGTGGCGACTCACGGACGACGTCGATCGGCATGTACCAGCCGCAGGGCGGGATCGCCGACCCGTATCGCGGCAACGTCGCCCATCGCCGACTTGCGCTCGACCAGGGCGCGACTGCTCCGCGCCGAGTCGCCGGTCGAGGCAATCCGCGAGGTCGGCGGCGCCTACGAGGTCGACGCCGGCGGGTCGCACGTACGGCGCCGGACGGGTGATCCTGACGGCCGACGCCTGGACGAACGAGCTCCTGGCGGCGTTCGACCGTCGCCTGCCGCTGACCGTGACGAAGGAGCAGGTGACGTATTTCGCCGCGCCCGACCCGGCCCCCTTCGCGCCGGAGCGGTTCCCGGTCTGGATCTGGATGGACGATCCGTCCTTCTACGGCTTCCCCGATCTACGGAGAGGCCGGGCCCGAAGGTGGCCCAGGACGCCGGCGGACAGCCGATCGACGCCGGCGACCCGGACGTTCGAGCCCGGACCCAGCGATCGCGACAACGCGTGCGTGCCGTTCATCGGCGAACACCTGCCTGGCGTCGGGACGACCGAGATCTACACGAAGACGTGCCTCTACACGCTCACCCCGGAGCGCGACTTCGTGCTCGACAGGCTTCCCGACTCGCCCGGGGTCGTGGTCGGCCTCGGCGCCGCGCACGGGTTCAAGTACGCCTCGGTCATCGGGCGGATCCTCGCCGAACTGGCCCTGGACGGGAGCACGCCGTCGGAGGGCGAGATCGGGGCGTTCCGGATCGATCGGGCGGCGCTGCTCGACCCCGACGCCGTCGCTCATCCGCTCGTCTGAGGCCCGCGGCCGCCGCCGAGGCGCATCAAGCGACACGTTTCCTTGCACGCGGACCGCGGCGTGTGCGACGGTACCGCCGATCCGGCCGGCGACGGCCCTGATCGGTGAGGAAACGGCGGTCCGCTGGGAGAGGCGACGGATCGTCCTGGAGGAGGAGTCGATGCGCTCGACCATCCGCGCCCGTGCGGGCCGAATCCTGGCCATCGTCGGGCTCATCGCCGCCGCGCTGGCGCCTGGGACGACCAGCGTCCATGCCGCAGACGGCGCCGCTGATCCTGAAGGTCGGCACGGACCAGGAGTTCTCGGGTCTCAACCCGTGGCAGTCCGTCTACGTCCTGGACTACGAGGTCTTCACGCTCAACTACGACCTGCTGGTCGGGTACGACAAGGACCTCGATTACACCGAGGGCTTCGCGACGTCGTGGACCACGTCCGAGGACGGCAAGACGACGACGTTCAAGATCCGACCTGGGATGAAGTGGTCCGACGGTCAGCCGGCTACGGCCGATGACGTGGTCTACACGTACGAGTTCGTGCTCGACGCGCTCGCCAAGGAGACCACCCTCGGCTCCGGCTATCTCGACGGGTACGTGTCGTCAGCGGGCGTGAAGTAGGTCAAGGCGATCGATCCCGAGACCGTCGTAGATCACGACCGAGACGCCGACGCCGCTGCTGCTTGCGGCATACGTCCCGATCCTGCCCAAGCACATCTGGGAGAAGTACTCCCTCGAGCAGATCGCCAACGCCGAAGCCGAAGGCTTCTTCGCGAACGACCCGCCGGTCATCGGCACCGGCCCGTACCAGGCCGTCGAATACGTCCCCGGTCAGTTCATGAGGTTCGAGCGGAACACGGACTACTGGGGCAAGCAGGGCGCGGCCGACCAGATCATCATCACGCACTTCGAGAACAACGACACCATGACCCAGGCCCTGAAGAATGGGGAGCTCGACTACGCGCGCGGCATCAACGCGGACGCCTTCGACTCGCTCGAAGGGACAACCGAACATCGTCCCCGTCGAAGGGTTCGCGAACGGCTACTCCTATCTGACCTTCAACGGCTATCCGAAGGCGATCAAGGGCGGCGGTTCCTCGACGCGCGCCACCGCCGATCCCGCGTTCCGCGACGCGCTCGCCTGGGGCGTCGACCTGCGATCAGCTCGTCGACCGGGTCCTTGCCGGCCACGGCACGCCTGGCACCAGCCTGCTGCCGCCGTTCCAGGCCAAGTGGTATGTCCCACCCGACCCGTCCGTCCTGCGCCATCTTCGACCTCGCCAAGGCGGACGAGAAGCTGACGGCCGCCGGGTACGTCAAGGACGCGTCGGGCAACCGGCTCGACAAGGACGGCAAGCCGATCAACCTCCGGATGACCTGGCCGGCATCCGAGTCGGAGCTCGCGACGGCGGCCCAGTTCATCACCGAGTGGTGGGGGCAGCTCGGCATCAAGGTCAGCGCCGGCGTCACCGAGGACGACACACTGCTCGTCGACCTGACGCCGCCCGAGTACGACCCACCGGGCAAGGCCGACTTCGACACGTACATGTGGGGCTGGGTCGGCGACGTCGATCCGACCTCGCTGCTCGAGCCGTTCACGACCGACCAGATCGGCGGATCGAGCGACACGTTCTGGTCGAACGCGCGGTTCGACGAGCTGTTCAAGCAGCAGGGCCAGACCATCGACGAGACCCAGCGCAAGGCGATGCTCAAGGAGATGCAGGAGATCTTCTACAAGGAAGTCCCGAACATCCCGCTGTACTTCGACTCGGAGCTGCACGCCTACCGCACCGACCATTTCGGGGGCTGGCAGAACCAGCCGCCGGAGAACGGTACGCCGCTGTTCCAGTTCGGGCCGATCGGCTACACGCTGCTGACCGACGCGACCGCCGCGCCGAGCCCGTCCGCGAGCGAGGCGACGGCGCCGTCCGCCGGCGCGTCAGCGACGCCGGCCGCCTGGCGATACCGGCTCGCCGACGAGCGGCTCGTCGGCGCGAACACCGGCTTGCTGCTCGGCGATCGGGGCCGTCGTGGTCGTCGCGATCGTCGGGACGCTGGCACGTCCGCCGACGCGGCGCGAAGGCGACCGAAGAGGAGTGATCGTCGGGCACACGCGAGGCACGGCCGGCGTCGCTCGGGCCGTGCCTCGACCGCCTGCCCGTCGACTGACCCGCGACCGTGGCGACCCGGTTCATCGTCCGCCGCTTCGGTCAGGCGGCGCTGACGATCTTCCTGATCGTCCTCCTGAACTTCATCCTGTTCCGGGCGATGCCCGGGTCGCCGGAACGGATCCTCGCCCGTAACCCGAACGTCTCACCGCAGGCGATCCAGCAGACCCGCGAGCGGTGGGGCATCGACAAGCCGCTGATCCCCGATCAGCTCATCGCCTACATCGCGGCGACGTCCAGCGGCGACCTCGGGAACTCGTTCGGCCGAGCAGGGACGGCCGGTGACCGAGGTCATCGGAAGCCGCGTCGGGCCGACGCTGCTGCTGTTCGGCCTCGGGGAGATCATCGCGATCGTCATCGGTCTCGCCTTGGCGCGTACGCCGGATGGCGGCGTGGTGGCCCGGTTGACCTCGTCGGCAATGGAGTCTCGCTGATCCTCTACTCGATGCCGTACTTCCTGCTCGGCATGATCCTGCTGCTCGTCTTCGCGTCGACCCTGCATTGGTTCCCGTCGTTCGGCATGACGACCCTCGGGATCCAGCACGACTCGCCGATCGCGTACATCGCCGATGTGCTCGGCGCACCTTGTCCTGCCGGTGGCGACCGTCGCGCTCGGGCTCATCGGGCAGTACTCGATCCTGATGCGGTCCTCGATCATCGAGACGATGTCCGATGAATACATCACGACCGCCCGCGCCAAAGGCATCACCGATTCCCGGATCCTGCGGAGCCACGCGCTCCCGAACGCGATGCTTCCGACGGTCTCGCTGATCGCGATCAACCTCGGGTACGTCGTAGCGGGCGCCATCACCGTCGAGGTGGTCTTCAACTGGCCTGGGCTCGGGACACTGACCGTCGATGCGTTGAAGAGCCGTGACTACGCGGTGCTTGCAGGGCATCTTCCTGGTGCTCAGCATCTCCGTGGTCTTCGCCAATCTCGGCGCCGACATGATCTATGGCCGGCTGGATCCCCGGGTGCGCGCATGACGACGCCCGCAGCGACGATCGACGCAGGACCGGTCTCGCTTCCAGCCCGCGAGCCCTCGCTCGCGCGCCAGTTGGTGGCACGGCGGGACGGGCTCTTCGGCCTCGTCATCATCGTCGGTCTTCGTCGTGCTCGCGGCGATCCCGGAGGTCCTGGTCGGGCCGCTGCAGACCGCCACGACGGCGACAGGCGGCCGCCTCCAACCACCCTCGTTGGAGTTCCCGCTCGGCACCGACGAGCTCGGTCGCAGCATCCTGAACCTGACGGTCCACGGCACGCGGATCTCGATGGTCATCGGGTTCCTGGCGACGGTGATCACCGTGTTCCTCGGAGGGGTCATCGGCATCGTCGGCGGGTTCGCCGGCGGCAAGCTCGACAGCGTCCTGATGCGGATCACCGACTTCTTCCTGGTCCTGCCGACGTTCGTGCTCGCGCTCATCCTGGCGCCGATCATCTCGGATGTGATCGGCAGTGGCTCGACGGTGCTCGGGATCCGCACGACGCTCATCGTGATCGTCATCGTCGTCGGCATCACGAGCTGGGCGTCAACGGCCCGGATCCTTCGAGCGCAAGCGTTGTCACTGAAGGAGCGTCCGTTCGTCGACCGCGCTCGCGTCATCGGCGCAGGCCGTCTGCACATCGTCCGGCGCCACATCCTTCCCAACGTGGTGAATCTGATCGTCGCGAATGCGGTCCTCGTATTCGCCGGGGCCGTCCTGACCGAGACGACGTTGTCCTTCGTCGGCCTTGGCGATCCGTTCCAGCCGTCGTGGGGACAGCTGCTCAACGCCGCAGAGGAAGTCGGTGCGGCGACGCTCGGCGCATGGTGGTACTTCGTCCCGCCCGGTGCGTGCATCGTGCTCGTCGTGTTCGCCTTCACGCTCCTCGGGACGGCCCTCGACGACCTGCTCAATCCCCGCCGGCGGAACCGTCGATGAGCCTGCCGATCCCGCCTTCAGCACGCGACGGCATCACGCCGCCGGACGTCGAGACCGAGGAGCTCGAGGAGCAGGAGGCGATCGATTCGGTCGCGACCATCGACGAGGTCGCACCAAGCGCGGGCATCACGACCGCCGCCCAGCGCCGGCAGCGGCCCTTGCCGAAGCTCGCCGATCCGGCCGCGCCACTGCTCGTCGTCGAGGACCTCAAGACGTACTTCTCGACGGGGTCGGGCCCGGTCCGGGCCGTCGACGGTGTGTCGTTCAGGCTCGAGCACGGCGAGGCACTGGGCATCGCCGGCGAATCCGGGCTGCGGCAAGACCACGACCGCGCTCTCGCTGGTCCGGATCCTGCCGGCCAACGCGAAGATCGTGTCCGGGAGCATCTCGCTGATGGGCATCGACCTCGTGCCCAAGATCGGAGAACGCGCTACGCCGGTATCGATGGCGCGAGATCAGCATCGTCTTCCAGGGCGCGATGAACGCCCTCAATCCGGTGCGCCGGATCCGGGACCAGATCGCCGAGCCCATCGAGGAGCGGCTCGGCGAGTCGCCGAAGGCGGCGCGCAAGCGCGCGGGCGACCTGCTCGAGCTCGTCGGCATCCCGCGCAAGCGCGGCGACGCCTACCCGCACCAGCTCTCGGGCGGGATGCGCCAGCGGGCGATGATCGCCATGGCCCTCGCGTGCGACCCGGCGATCGTCATCGGCGACGAGCCGACAACCGCTCTCGACGTCATGATCCAGGCCCAGATCCTCGAGCTGCTCGAGGAGCTGCGGCGAAGCTCGGGTTGTCGTTGATCCTGATCACGCACGACCTGTCGGTCATCGCCGAGACGTGCGACCGGGTCATGGTCATGTACGCGGGCCGGGTCGCCGAGGAAGGACCGGTCGACGAGGTCTTCCGACGGCCGCGCCACCCGTACACCCAGAAGCTGATGGCGGCCTTCCCGAACATCCACGCCGATCGGCGGACGCTCGACGTCATCCCGGGCGAGCCGCCGGACCTGCGCCATCCGCCGCCGGGCTGCCGATTCGCACCGCGCTGCCCGTTCGTCATGCACGGTGTGCCGCGAGGTGGTCCCGCCCGAGACGACGTTCGCCGGCGTGCGCGTCGCGTGCCACCTGTATCCGGTCGGCAGTGACGGGGTGCCGGTCACGGTCCCGCCGCCGCGCCGGTCGGCGAGATGCCAGCCGCGGCCGCCGGATGATCACGGAACCACGGGCCGGCGACGGCCAGCCGACCGGCGACGGCCCGACCGGCGACGGCCACGGCCCGACGGGCGCCACGCCAGCGAGGGCGCGACCGCGGACGACCTGCTCCGCCTCGACGGTCTCCAGGTCCACTTCCCGATCGGCGGCGGGATCCTCGACTACGATGCTGCGCCAGCCGACAGCGGTCGTCCGTGCGGTCGACGGTGTCGATCTGACCCTGCAGCGAGGCGAGGTGCTCGCGCTGGTCGGCGAGTCGGGCAGCGGCAAGACGACGATCGGGCGGGTCATCGTGAAGCTGCAGCGACCGACGGCCGGGACGATCACGTTCGAGGGCAGCCGACGTCACCGAGCGTCTGGTCCGGCTCGGCGCTGCGCGACTACCGCCGCCGCGTCCAGATCATCTTCCAGGACCCGTACGAGACCCTCGACCCGAAGCAGACGATCTACGACTTCGTCGCGGAGCCGCTCGTCGTCAACGGGCTCGGCTCCGCCGAGCGAGCGCCGCGAGCGCGTGCTCGGCGCGCTCGACGCGGCCGGCCTCCGGCCCGCGGAGGAATACGCGGCCCGCTATCCCCACGAGCTGTCCGGCGGGCAGCGCCAGCGGGTGGTCATCGCGGGTGCGCTCGTGATCGGGACCGCAGCTCATCGTCGCGGACGAACCCGTGTCGATGCTCGACGTCTCGATCCGGACCGAGCTGCTGCGGCTGATGCTGGCGCTCCGCTGGGAGCGCGGGCTCACGTACCTCTTCATCACCCACGACCTGTCGCTCGCCTGGGTGATCGCCGATCGCATCGCCGTCATGTACCTCGGCCGGATCATGGAGATCGGGAAGGCGGAAGAGGTGATCCGCACGCCGCGCAACCCGTACACGGAAGCGCTGGTGTCGGTGTCGCCCTCGCCGGAGCCGATGTCGACCGTGCTGGTCGGCCGCAGCGCACCATCCTCAAGGGGGAGACGCCGGACGCCGTGCACATCCCGTCCGGATGCCGGTTCCATCCGCGCTGCCCGAAGGCGTTCGACCGCTGCCGCGTCGAGTCGCCGCCGCTGTTCGATCTCGGCGGAGGCCATCGGTCGGCGTGCTGGCTGGCGGAGCCCGTCGCCGACGGCCGGGGGCCGGGCCCTGCCGGTGGTGGACGCCGCGCCCGCGCCATGACCCGGGGCTGCCGGGGGGCGGCAGCGTTGGTCGCCGTCGGCGCGATCGTGGCGATCTGCATCGGCGCGCCGCCGGTCGCCGGCGCCGACGGCGAGCGGACCCTGCGCATCGGAACGATCGCAGGAATTCGACTCGATCAATCCGAATCTCGCGTTCATCGGCTCGTCGGCCGAGGCATGCGACCTGCAGTACGACGACCTCGTCGGGGTCGGCCCCGACGGCGACTACGCGCCGACCGGGTTCGCTACGAGCTGGTCGCGCGACGGCACGACGCTGGACGTTCACGATCCGCGACGGGATGCGCTGGTCGGATGGCGAGGTCGGCCGATGCGAACGACGTCGCGTTCACCTTCCGCTACCTGCTGACGAGCCGCGACCCGAGGTACATCGGGCCGTGGGCACCGAGCGGGAACGACCTGCCGCTCGCCGGCGCAACGCACGCCGATGGACGCGCCGATCATCCGCTGTCGCTCTACGGCGACGTCCTGGTGCGTGCGGCAGGTCTGCGGTCCGTCCAGCTCGTCGATGCCCACACGGTCACGCTGACCACCGCCAGCCCGACGACCCTGCTGCTCGGGGCGCTCGTCCCGATCCTGCCGGAGCACATCTGGTCGAGCGTCCCGTTCGCGGCTGCCGCCACCGATTTCCAGCGTGAGCCGCCGGTCGTCGGGTCCGGGCCGTTCCAGATCGTCGACTGGCAGCACGGCACCTCGGCGCGGTTCGTCCGGAACCCCTACTACTGGGGCGAGCCGCCCGTTCGTCGACGAGGTCGACTTCCGGTTCTACCGGGACCCGGCCTCGCTTGCCGCGGCCCTGGCGCGCGGCGAGATCGACTACGCCCGCGGTATCGCGCCGTGCGACGTCGACCGCCTCCACGGCGGCCCCGGACATCGAGGTCGTCCAGGGCGCCGCGTCGGGCTTCACGCACCTCGCCTTCAACACGTACGCGACAGCCGATCGACGGCGGTGGCGCGTCGACCTCCGCCGTCCGGGACCCAAAGTTCCGCGAGGCGCTCGACGACGCGCTCGACCGCGAGGCGATCGTCGATGCGGCCGTCGACGGTCACGCGACGCCCGCCACGACGCTCATCCCGCCAGCGAGCGAACCGTTCCACAGCGACCCGTCGCACCCCCGACCCTTCGACGTCGCCGAAGCGCGAAAAGCAGCTAAGGCTGCCGGGTACGTCGATTCGGACGAGGACGGTACCCGCGAGGACCTCGACGGGAAGCCGATCGACCTGCGGCTCTACTATCCGACGTCCGACCCGCGGTACCTCGCAGCGGCCCTGGCGGTCGCCGACCACTGGAAGCGGGTGGGGATCGGCGTCACGCCCAAGGGCCTCGAGCCCGACACGCTCGCGGAGCAGCTGTACACGCCCGAGGCGGGCGGCACCGCCGAGTACGACGCCGTGCTCTGGAGCTGGTCGGGGTCGCCGGATCCGGACTTCCTGCTATCGCTCCTGACGACCGACCAGATCGGGAAGCTCAGCGACAGCAGCTACTCGAATGCCGGCGTACGACCGGCTATTCGATGCCCAGCGACGCGCGCCGACCCTCGAGGAGCGCCAGGGGATCGTCCGCCGGATGCTCGACCTGGTCTACGACGACGCGCCGTACCTCGTGCTCTTCTATGACGACGAGCTCGACGCGCACCGGACCGACCGGTTCAGCGGCTGGCCCGATGCGACGAAGGGGACGACGCCGTTCTTCACGACGGGTGTCGGGGGCTACCTCGGTCTCGCCGCGCCGGCTGCGTCCCCGAGCGCGGCGGCAAGCCCGGCCGCACCCAGTGCCACGCCGGCCGCCTCGCCGACGGCGTCCACCTCGCCGGCGTCGGTCGCCGGGCCGTTCGTGCCGGGCGATGGCACCCTCGCGCTGGTCGGTTCGCTGATCGCCGTGATCGTCGTGATCCTGGTCCTGATCGGAGTGCGGGCGCGGTCGCGGAACGGACGCGTGCCCTAGGCGGCGACCTCCTCCACGGCGTCCTCATCGAGGAGCCGGAACAACGCCCAGCCACCGACGGCGCCGATGATCGGTGCGACGATGTAGATCCAGAGCCCGTTGAGGTCACCGCCGAGCAGGGCGGACCCGATCGACCGCGCCGGGTTGACCGACGCACCTGACAGCGATGCCGCGGCGAAGTGGATTCCGACGAGCGTCAGGGGGATCGCGAGCGGCGCCAGGCCTGGCGCCCGTTTCGTCGAGACGAGGATGACGAGGATGAATCCGGCCGTCAGGATGATCTCGAGGATCAGCGCCCCGACATCCGTTACGTTCCCTCCGGGCTTGCGTGATCCCCGCCGCGACCGCCGCCTGGCCCGCGACGACATACACGACCGCCGCAGCGCCGATGGCGCCGATGACCTGCGCCAGGATGTAGCCGATCGCGTCGGTCGTGTCGGTGCGCTTGTCGAGCACCGCGGCGACTGTGACCGCGGGATTGAAATGCCCGCCCGAGATGTGGCCGACTGCGAAGATCGCGGCGAGCAGGCCGAGCGGGAACGCGAACGGGACCACGAGGAGCGTAGAAACCCCGGCCGCCGCTGCCGCCGGCGACCGACGCGTAGCCGATCGTCAGGAACAGGAACGTGCCGACCAGCTCGGCCAGGTACTTGCGCGTGTCCATCATCCCTCCTGGATAGCCCCCTCGCCCTCGCCTTCGTGGGGGCCACCCGATGCTAGCGGGTCGGTCCAGCCCCCGGCGTGGCGCGCCCGTACCATCCGCTGGTGCCCGAACACGTCCCGCTCGGACGCAACCACGACTTCCGGGTCTTGCTCACCTCCCAAGGTGTCTCCGCGCTCGGCGATGCGGTCAGCTTCACCGCGCTGCCGCTGCTCGTGCTTGCGCTGACGGGCTCCGGGCTCTGGATGGGCGTGGTCGGTGCGCTCTCGACCCTGCCCGACCTCTTCTTCGGGATGATCGCGGGCGCGCTGGCCGATCGGAGCGACCGCAAGCGGATGATGTTCCTGGCCGACCTCGGGCGCGCGATGCTGACCGCCCTCATCCCGATCTCGGTCGTGCTGGGTGGCCCGACGCTGGCGGTGATCCTCCTCGTGACGGCGCCGATGAGCATCCTCCGGTCATTCTTCCTGGCCGGCTACACGGCGTCGGTCCCGATCCTGGTCGGACGGCCGCAGCTCGCCCGGGCCAACTCGATCTTCGAGGCGGTCTACTCGTTCGGCTACATCATCGGGCCCGCGATCGCCGGGCTTCTCGCGGCGACGATCGGCGCCGGGTCTCACGCTCGCGATCGATGCCGCCTCGTTCGCGATCTCAAGCTTCGTCCTGGCGTTCATCCGGCGCGACCTTCGCGCGCCCGCCGAGCGCTCCCAAGCCAGCCTCGTCGCGGACATCCGGGAAGGGCATCGAGTTCATCGTCCATCACCCGGTCCTGCGGCCGATGATCCTGTTCTGGGGCCTGGTCTCGATCACGCTCGCCCCGCTGGTGGCCGCCTTGACGGTGCACGTCACCCGCGACTTGGCGCAGAACGCGACGATCCTCGGGCTCGTGCTCACCGCCTACGGCATCGGCACGGTCATCGGGGCGTTGTTGACCGCGAGGACCTCGCGCCGGGCGGTGGCGCCGTTCCTGCTCGGCGGCACGCTCACGACCGGCATCCTGCTCACGGTGGTCTCGCGCACCGAACAGATCCCGGTGCTGCTCGGCGCCGCGTAGATCGCCGGTGCCGCGCAGAGCGTCGTTCTCGTCACGTACCTGACCGCTCGCAGCAACTTGAGTCCCGACGCAGCTGCTCGGTCGCGTGGGCAGCACCGCGCGGACGATCTCGCTCGGCCTTCAGCCCATCGGGATGCTCGTGGGTGGTGCGCTCATCGACCTGACCGACGGGTCGACGACGCTCGCCGCGATGGGCCTCGTCCTCGTCGGTCCTCACGCTCGCTTTCGCGCCGATCGGCGCGCTTCGGCGGGCGACGACGCTGCCGAGTGTCCCGTCCGCCGGCTAGGCGGCGAGGTCGAGCACGTCGGCTGGGTCCGGCGCGATCTCGATGGTCACGCCGCAGCCCTCGCAGGTCACCGCGTCGAGGCGGCCCTCGACCTGCGCTTCACCGGTACACATCGGGCAATCGATGCTGATCATCTCGTCGACTCCTTGGGTCCATCGCTGGTTCGATGGGCGGGAGTCTCGATCCGAGCGACGTGACAGCTAGCGTGTCACACCGACGACGCCGTACCGGAAACAGCCCGGCAGATGGTCATCGACGAGGCCGACGCTCTGCATGAACGCGTACATGATCGTCGACCCGACGAACCCGAATCCGCGGCGTTTCAGGTCCTTCGACAGGGCATCCGAGACCGGCGTGCTGGCCGGGATGTCCTCGCCGGTCGACCCTGGGGAAAGCCGCTCAGGCGGCCCGGGCACCATCGACGCGAGATAGGCGTCGAAGGACCCGAACTCCCGGGCGAGCTCCAGGACCCCGTCGGCATTGGCGATCGTCGCGTCGATCTTGGCGCGGTTGCGGACGATGCCGGCGTCGGCCATGAGGCGAGCGCGATCGTCATCGTCGAACCGCGCGACGACCGTCGGATCGAACCCCTGGAACGCGGCTCGGAACGCCTCGCGCTTGTTCAGGATCGTCGACCAGGACAGGCCCGCCTGGAACGACTCGAGGGCTAACCGCTCGAACAGCTCGGTTTCGTCGTGGATGGGCACGCCCCATTCGGTGTCGTGGTACGCGACCATCCGCGGATCCGGCGCCGCGTCCCGTCGAGAGCGACCACCAGCAGCGGGTGAGTCCGTCGGTCATCGGCGAAGGCTACGCTACCGGCCTGATGGCACTCCACTGCTTTCTCGGCCACGGCGCGTCGGGCACGTCCGCGAGCATGAAGCCGTTCGTCGACGGCCTTCGTCGCCGCGGCATCGAGGCCAGCGCGATCGATCTGCCGAAGCGAAAAGCCGAGGAGGCGCTTCCCGCCTTCCACGAGTCGTCCCCGACGACCCCACGACCGTCGTGGGCGGTCATTCCTACGGTGGTCGGGTGGCCAGCCTCGCTGCCGCCGAACCCGGGTCGCCGTACGCCGCGCTCGTCCTGTTCTCCTTCCCGCTCCATCCGCCCGGCTCGCCAGACCGGACGGCGGCGCGGACGGCCCATTTCCCCGACATCGGCTGTCCGGCCCTGTTCCTGTCAGGCGAATCGGACCCCTTCGCGCGCATCGAGCTGCTCCGCGATGCGGTCGGGCGTCTCGGTGGCCCGGTCGAGCTGCACACATACCCGAAGGTCGGTCACGGGCTGCTGCCGGTGCTCGACGACGCGCTCGATCGCGTCACCGCCTTCCTGTCGGCCATCCGCGCCTGAGTCTCGACAGCGTCGCGCCGGACGCGGGCGTCAGCGGGTGGCCATCACCTCGATCTCGACCGAATAGTCGGCGGCCAGCGCCGTGACGCCGACCGTCGCCCGTGTCGGCGCGTCCTGCGGGAAGAACTCGCGGTACACCTTGTTCATCGCGCCGAAATCGCCGAAGTCACGCAGGTACACCGTGCATTTGACGACGTCGGCGTAGTGACAGCCCGACCGCGTCGAGCAGGCGGCCGACGTTCTCGAGCATGGCCCGCGTCTCGGCCTCGATGCCGCCGGGTACCGCGCCGTGCGAGCCCGGCGCATCGCCGACCTGACCGGCGAGGAAGACGAAGCCGTTCGCTTCGACGACCTGCGAGAACGGATACGGCCCGGCCTCGATACCGGGGAGGTTCGGGACATGCTTGGGCATCGCGGGTCCTCCGTGCGTGTGTCGTCGAATGTGAAGTCTGCGGGGCGGACGGTGTCTCGTCGCCGGTGCGCGCACGATGAGCCACGGGGTAGGGTTCCCCTCGATGGCCGTCATCGAGACGCACGGGCTCACGAAGCAGTACGGCCGCCAGCTCGCACCTGCGCTGGCGGACCTCGACCTCGCGGTCGAGCCGGGCGAGATCTTCGGCTTCCTCGGCCCGAACGGCGCGGGCAAGTCGACGACGATCCGGCTGCTGCTCGGTTTCCTGCATCCGAGCGCCGGCGTGGCGCACGTCCTCGGGCAGGACATCGATCGCGGCTCGGTCGAGATCCGCCGACGGACCGGCTACCTGCCCGGTGGCATCGCGTTCTGGGACGGGCTCACCGGGGAGCGACTCCTCGACGAGCTCGCCGCGATGTCCGGACGCGCGCCGACCCGACGCGCGGAGCTGCTGGATCGCCTCGAGCTCGCCGATGCGCTGCGACGGCCCGGTCCGCGACTACTCGCGCGGCATGCGCCAGAAGCTCGGCATCATCCAGGCGCTCCAGCACGATCCCGAGCTGGCGATCCTCGACGAGCCGTCCGAGGGCCTCGATCCGCTGATGCAGCGCGCGTTCTACGAGATCCTCGAGGAGCTCCGCGCGGCGGGCCGGACGATCTTCTTCTCGTCGCACGTCCTGTCCGAGGTGGAGCGGATCTGCGATCGAGTCGCGATCGTGCGGCGCGGCCGGCTGGTCGCGCTCGAGGACGTCGCCGCGCTGCTCGCCCGTCGGAAGCGGAACGTCGAGCTGCGCTTCGACGGTGACGCGCCGATGCTCGAGTACGTCCCCGGCGTCAGCGATGTCCATGTGACCGGCGACCGGCTGTCCTGCCGTCTCGAGGGCGACGTCGCGCCGTTCCTGGCCGCCATCGCCTTCGCCAGGATCCACGACCTGACGATCGAACCCGCGCGCCTCGAGGACGCGTTCCTCGAGTTCTACGCCGACGACGTCGACGCTGCGGTGGCCCGCATGAACCGGGCCTACCTCGCGCATGTCCTGCGCGCGAACCGCTTCCGGCTGCCGCTGGTGGCCGTCGGGCTCGTGATCTGGGGCGCGATCCTGCCGGTCATCTACGACGCATTCGGCGAGCAGTTCCGCAGCATCCTCGACAGCGGGATCATCCCGCCGCAGTTCGCCCAGTTCGGCGGCGGCGACATCTTCTCGCTGTCGGGTTCGGTGGCGCTGGGGTTCATCCATCCGTTCGCGGTGGCTCTGAACATGGTGTTCGCGGTCGGGTTCGCGGGGGCTGCCATCGCCGGCGAGCGCCAGCGGGGCACGCTCGAGGTGCTGCTCGCGCGGCCGATCTCGCGGCGCGTCCTGTATCTCACGGCTGCCTTCGCGACGGCCCTGTTCGTCGGCCTCACGGTCGCCGCACAGACACTCGGCACGTTCGCAGGCGCTGCCGCCACGGGCCGGCTGGACGAGCTCGGTGCGGGGAACCTGCCGCTGCTGTGGCTCAACGGGGTGCTGCTGTACGGCGCCTTCGCAGCGGTCGCCCTCGGGGCGTCGGTCTCCTTCGACCGCCTCACGCCGGCGCTGGGTGTCGCCCTGGCGTTCGTGCTCGTGTCGTATTTCCTCGAAGCGGTCGGCTCGCTATGGCCGGACGCCGCGTTCCTCCAGGATTACTCGCTCTTCCACTACCTCGACGCCCGGCGTGCCCTCACCGGGTTGCCCGACGCACGCGACTTCGCGATCCTGGGCGCGGTCATCGTCGCCGGTATCGGCTACGCGCTCGTGCGTGTTCCCGCGGCGGGACCTCGCCGCGCCGGCGTAGGCTCCGTCCTTCACAGTCGACGCTCAGCCGCCTCGGTCGCTCGCTCGCACCACCAGGCCAGGTCATCGGCCGCGGTAACGCCGGAGGGCAGCATCGATGCCCGCCTCTGCGTCGAGGCCCTTGCGCCAGCCGCGCAACAGCAGTCCGACGATCCGGTGAGGTCGCGCTGGGCCTCCCAGTCGCCGACCAGCCCGTCGAAATCCCGCCCGTGGCCCTCGCTGCCCCAGCGGCCGCTATCCCACGCGAGGGCCTCGCGATAGCCCTCGACGATCGCGTCGGGAGCCAGCGGAAGTGAGGCGCTGTTCGAGACGAGGAACCAGCCGAGCTCCACGGCGACCGGCGCGACCAGCGTCATCTGCCAGTCGATGAATGCGACGCGCTCGTCCGGGCAGCAGGGCGACGTTCGCGAGCTTGAGGTCGCCGTGGAGGCCGAGCCCCGGCAGCCGGTCGAGCGCCGCGACGAGCGGCGCAGGGTCCGCGTCGAGCCGCGTCGATGAGGTCGCGCGCAGCCGTCGGCGCGCGTCCGTCGAACAGCGTCCCAGCCCTCGAGGAAGCGGTCGCCGACCGGGTTGCCGTCGGCGGCATAGCGGGCGGCCGATGTCGGGGCGAGCAGGGTCAGCCGCTCGGCCAGCGGACACCACGGTGGCGCCTCGTCGCCGTCGTCGCTCGAGCGCCCCATCGAGGACGCGGGTCCACGGCACCGCATGGAGCCGAGCCAGTCGCGCGGACGACCCGGGCAAGCGTCGCGCGGTCGATCGCCGGGTCGTGACCCGGCCGCTCCCAGGCGATCAGCTCGTTGGAGAGGTCCGGCATCAGGATGGCCACGCCGTCGCCGTCGGCGGCCGCGCCGAGGTACGGCACCATCGAGCCGGGCATCCACGCGAGGGCGCCCTGGGGCAGCGCGGCGAGCCAGCCCTCGCGGAGCTCGGTCGTCGCGGGTCGCTCGCGCGATCCAGTCGATCGCCAGCGATGTCCGCTTCAGGACGAATCTGCGGCCATCGCTGTCGGCGATGGCACGTGAACGTCGCGCCGGACCAGCCGTCGGTGGGGAACTCGTGCTCGGGCAGCAGCTCGAGACCGAACTCGTCAGGAGGTCCAGCAACGTCCGGTCCTGCCAGCTGCCGTTCATCCGGCGACCGCGGTCAGCAGGGTGCGGGGACGTCGTCGGCGCCGTCCGGCCCGCCGTCGAGGTACACGACATGCGAGTCGGGGCAGTTCCGCGTCAGGACGACGACCAGCGGCTCGTTCGCGCTCGCGTTCTCCTCGACGTGGATCTCGCCGGCCGGGATGTAGATGAAGTCGCCGGCGGCGGCCGACATCGCGTGCTCGAGACCGGTCGCGCCCCAGGTGTAACGCGCGCTCCCCGACACGATGTAGATCGACGTCTCGCAGTCGCCGTGGTGATGGATCCGCGTCTTGTCGCCGGGCGCCGTCGAGACGATCGACGAATAGAGCCGCTCCGAGCCGACGGTCGGCCGCGAGATCGCGATCGAGCGCTCCATGCCGGCGTGCTGGCCGACGGTCGTGACGCGGTCCGACGGGGAGATCCGGGTGGCCATCCACCGATGATAGGTCGCTACCATCGGGCCCGATGGCATCCCCGCCGCGCTTCCCGCTCTTCGATGGGCCGTCGCCGCTCCAGCCGCTGCCACGGTTCTGCGAGGCACTGGGCGCCCGCACGGAGATCTGGATCAAGCGCGAGGACCTGCTGCCGCTCGCGTTCGGTGGGAACAAGCTGCGGAACCTCGAGTTCCTCGTCGGCGCCGCCCTCGCCGAGGGTGCCGACACCCTCATCACCAGCGGGCGTCGGTGGTCCAACCACGCGCGCCTCACCGCCGCGGCCGGGGCGCGCGCCGGCCTCGCTGTCCATCTCGTCCTCTCCGGGCCGCCGCTCGATCCGCCTGGGCCGGGCGTCCGTCTCGCGCGAGGCGTTCGGCGCGACCGTCCACCAGCTCGCGACGGCCGACCGGGCCGAGCGCGAGTCGACGGTCGCCGAGATCGCGGACGACGTCGCGACCCGCGGCGGGCGACCATACGTGATCGGCGTCGGCGGGACCGGGGCGGTCGGCGCCTACGGCCAGCTGCTGGCCGCGCAGGAGGTCGTGGCTCAGGCGGACGCGCAGGCCCTTGGCATCGACCGGGTCGTCCTCGCCACGGCGACCGGTGGGACGCAGGCGGGGCTGCTCGCGGGCCTCCGATCGGCGACGCGGGTCACCGGCATCGTCGCGGCCCGCTCGGCCGAGGAGCTGCGGCCGGTGATCGCAGGGACGGCGGCCGAGCTCGGCACGGTCGTCGAACCCGCGGACATCGAGCTCGACGATGCGTTCATCGGCGCGGGGTACGGGCGGCCGACCGAGACGGCGCAGGCGGCCGGCGATCTGCTCGCCCGGACCGAGGCGATCCTCGTCGACCCGATCTACACGGCGAAGGCGCTGGCAGGCCTCATCGACGGCGTTCGCTCAGGCGCGTGGGACGGCGAGCGGATCGTCTTCTGGCACGCCGGCGGACTGCCGGGACTCTTCGAGCCGCTCGACAGCTAGCCGACCGCGGAGCGCCACGCGTCGCGGATCTTGATCCGGCCGCCGGTCTGCAGCACCGCCCCGGCGTACACGCGCGCGCCGATCGTGAAGAGCACCCAGATCGCCGCGACCGTGATGGCGATCGCGACGATGATCTCGACGGGTGAGATCGCATCGAAGGCCGCGCGCAACGGCACGACGAACGGCGCGGACGCCGGGATGAACGTCGCCACGCGAGCCACGATGCCGGATGGATCGTTGATCACCGCGAAGATCGCCACGAAATAGCTGACCATCGCGATCATCGTCACGGGTGTCGACGCATTCGATGCCTCCTCGAGCCGCGAGGCCAGGGCGCCGAGGAAGCCCAGCGCTGTCGAGTACAGCGCGTACCCCAGGACGAACCAGATCGTCAGCATGAGGATCGCGCCGGGAGTCGTCTCGGGCAGCGTGAAGCGTCGCGTGAGCGTTGCCGCAGCCATCGCTGCGACGACGAAGACCAGCAGCTGGACGAGACCGAGGATGCCGATGCCGAGGACCTTGCCCATCAGCAGGTCGCGCGGGCGGACCGTCGACAGGACCACCTCGACGACGCGGCTCTGCTTCTCCTCGATGACGCCGGTGAGCACCGTGAAGCCGAAGCTGAAGATGCCGATCGAGGATCAGCACCGCCCCGATGTTGGCGAAGAGGAAGCGAGCCTGGTCGGCGTCGGTCTGCGGGTGGAGCGACTGGACGGTCGGTACCTGCTGCGCGGCAGCGAGCGCGCTCTGGTCGATGTTCGCCTCGGTCAGGACCCCCTGGACCCGCAGTGCGACGACCGCCGCCGATGCGATCTGGGTGATCGCCTGATCCGGTTCCTTCGCGAAATGGAGCGTTCCCGCGGAGGACAGGTCGGCTGGGACGGCCAGCACCGCGTCGACCTGTCCCTCGTCGAGGGCGGCCTGGGCGGCCGCTGCATCGTCGTAGGGCACGACGCTGATGGTCTGGTCGACCCGGTCGGCGGTCGCGGTGAGTGCAACGTCGAGGCCTGCTGGGGCCGGCTGGACGACGCCGATCGTCTTGGTGTCCTTGTCGCCGAACAGGACGCTCGGGACCACGAACGACCCGATCACCAGGAGCGTCGTGAACGCCACCGAGAAGAGGAAGCCCCGGCTTCGACCGCGCTCGAGGATCTCGCGCTTGGCGACGAGCCAGACGCTTCGCCAGCGGCTCATGACCGGCCCTCGGCGACCGGCGCGGCGCCGCCGCCGCTCGGAACGGGTGTCACCGCCTCCATGAACAACTCCGATAGCTTCGGCGGCTGGTACGCGAACGTCCGGACCTCGCCGGCAGCCCGCGCGCGCTGGAGCAGCGCGTCGAGATCGACCTGGTCGCTGACGAGCAGCTTGACCCGGTCGCGATCGCGCTCGAGGACGGTCAACGAGCCGTCGCCGTCGAGCCAGGTCCCGTCCGACCCGACCACCTCGACCTCGAGGTGACGTCGTCCGGACCGTGATTTCAGCTCATCGATGGCGCCCGCGGCCACGACCCGACCGCGGGCGATGATGACGACGTCCTCGCAGACGTCTTCGACCAGGTCGAGCTGGTGGCTTGAGAAGACGACCCCGACGCCACTCCGCGCTCGTTCCTGGAGGACCTCGGTCATCGTGGCGATCCCGAGCGGGTCGAGTCCGGAGAAGGGCTCGTCGAGCACGAGCAACTCAGGTTCGTGCGCCAGTGCCACGGTCAGCTGCACGCGCTGCTGGTTGCCGTGCGAGAGCTCCTCGAGCTTCGACTTCGCGCGATCGGCCAGCCCCATCCGGTCGAGCCAGCGGCGGCCGGCGTCATCGGCCGCGCGTTGCCCGAGCCCGTGCTGCTGCGCGAAGTACGACACCTGCTCGAGGACGCGCATCCGCGGATAGAGGCCGCGTTGCTCCGGCATGTAGCCGAACCGCAGCCGTGTCTCGCGGTCGACCGGCGCGCCCTTCCAGCGGACCTGGCCTCGATCGGCCTCGACGAGGCCGAAGACGCAGCGCATGGTGGTCGTCTTGCCCGCGCCGTTCGGCCCGAGGAAGCCGACGATCCGGCCGGGCCGCGCGGTGAAGGTCGCCCCGTCGAGCGCGACGACCGATCCGTAGCGCTTGGCGAGGTCATCGATCTCGAGCATCGGTGCTCCCGTTGTCGTGTCAACGCGAACGGTACCCGACCGTGTCGCCTCCACATGGCAACGACCCCGGGCACGAGGCCCGGGGTCGTTGAGTGGCGACGGACGCTGGCTACTGGACCGTCAAGGTCCCCGTCATGTTGGGATGGACCTCGCACCAGAACGAGTAGGTTCCCGCCGGCAGCGCGTTCACGTTGTAGTCGATCTTCTGCTGAGTGACGATCTCGCCCTTGAAGACCTGGGCGCCCGAGGCGTCCTTGATCGCGATGTTGTGCGGCGCCGCGTCCTGGTTGTCGAACGTGATCGTCGTCGCAGTGTTCGCCGGGATGCTCAGCGACGTCGGCTGGTACGCGATGTCCTTCGCGACGACGGTCGTGCCGCCCGAGGCCGAGGCAGACGCATCGGCGCTGGATGCTGCAGTGGGGGCAGGGGTGCTGCCCGACCCTCCGGAGGAGCAGGCGACGGTCATGGCTGCGAGCCCGGCAAGGGCCATAGCCTGGAACACTCGCTTCATCGGTCGTTCTCCTTGGCGCGAGGAACGAGCCGCGCCTCGCGACGCGGCTCGTTCGATCGGTTGGTGGATGTTCGCGCTAACCCTAGCGCGGAACCGTCTAGGCGTTGGCGCCCGCGGTGCCGCGAGCCTTGGCGACGAAGGTGCTCAGGTTGGCGAGCTCGCGCCTTGACCACGTTGACGGGATTGCCGTCGTGGCGGGCGAAGTCGATGACCAGGAGCGCGATCAGCGTGACCTCGATGCCCTTGGCGATGTATGCGAGCTGGAAATACGGGCCCTGGAGCGCCCAGGCGATGATCGTCGTCGCGGCATAGCCCATGAGGCCGAGCCGGATGAACCAGCGGAAGCGAACTGCCAGCGCCAGCGGCACGGCCATCGCGGCGGCGGCGGTGAAGTAGCCGAGCGCGTTGAGGGTGAAGAGCAGTCCACCAAGCTTCAGGTGGATGTAGCCGGTGGCAAGAGCCAGACCGACGATCGCGGCGCGGATCACGACGTCGGAAATGCGGAGCGGCGTTCGAGCGGCGAACATCTCAGCGGGACCTCGTCTGCGTGGTGGTGCCGGATCAGTCCGGTCGGTGACAGGAGGCATCGTCGATCGGCGCACCCCGCCTCGGCGCCCGGCAAGCGACGCCGAAACGACCGGACGCTCGGCCCCGTCGGGGTGCCGCCCGACGACGACCCACGCCTCGGCCGGATGACGTAGATGGCATCGCCGAACGGCGATGCTCGCCGTTCGGAAGCCGGGCGTATCCTCAACTCCCGATGACCACGACCCGATCCCGTCGCCCGCGCACGCCCGCCTCGACGTCCGAGTCGACCGACCCCTCGACCGACCTTTCGGCCGAGTCGGCGAAAGCCGAGTCGACGAAACCCGGGCCCGCGACGCCCGACGCCGGTGCCCGCGCGTCGACGACCTCGGTGCCATCCACGACCACCCGTCGCAGGGCCAAGACGTCGTCGAACGGCACCGGGGCGCGTACCGCTCGCCGACGAAAGGACCCCGATGGCGGCGACGGCGCGCTCCACACCCTGCTGACCGCGGCGGTCGAAGAGACCGCGCGTCTGCTCCACGCGGACGGCGCGATGGTCTATCTGATGGACCCGGCCTCGGGGAACCTACGCTTCGCGCACGACGCCGGTATCAAGCGTGCGCGCACGCGCGAGTGGATCCGCGGCTTGGAGCTCGCCCCAGGCGTCGGGATGTTCGGCCTTGCCGTCGCGAAGCGAGCGACGGTCATGACGTCCGACTACGTCAATGACGCGCAGTTCCGGCATTCGCCGGGAGCCGATCGGGTCGTCGACGGACCTCGGGATCACCTCGATGGTCGTCTCGCCCCTGCTGGCGGGCGACGAGGTGTTCGGAGGTCTCGGCGCCTTCTCGAAGCACAAGGACGCCTTCGATGCGGCGCAGATCGCCCTGGTCCGCGCGCTCGCCGAGCACGCGGCGAGCGCGATGGCGAACGCGCGCCTCATCGAAGAGCTCGACCGCTCACGACAGGAGCTCGATCGCTCGCGAAGCGATCTGGCGCGCCGGGCGGACGCCGAGCAGGCGCTGCGCGAGATCGCCGCGCGGATCACAGCGCTCCGTGACCCTGCCGAGATCCTCCAGGAGGTGGTCGAGCTCGCGAGCCGTCTCGTCGGCGGGGAGGGCGCGATCCTCGACCTGCTCGATCCCGACTCGGGCAACCTGCGCTGGGCCTACGACGACGGGCTGGGTCGGCGCTTCAGCGACGAGGAACGCGCACTCCTCTGGATATCCGTGGGGGAGGGCGCCACGGGCGTCGCCGTCGCCGAGGACCGGGTGGTGGTCGCGGGTGACGATCTCGCGTCGCTGTTCCCGCCGGGGCCGGAGAACACGACCTTCTACGAGCGCACCGGCTTCCGCTCGATGATCGCGGCCCCGATCACCGGTGAGCGCGGGCCGCTCGGCGTCATCGAGGTCTATTCGGTCCGACCCGACGCGTTCGGCGATCACGACGCCGCGCTGATCCGCGCGCTCTCGAGCCAGGCGGCGATCGCCATCACGAACGCTCGATTGATCGCGGAACTGGCTGAATCACGCGAGGCCCTCGAGCGCACGGCCGAGGCGGAACGGACGCTGCGCGAGATCGCCGCGTCGGTCAACGCGATGCGGGACCAGGATGAGCTCCTCCAGGCGATCGTCGATGCCGCGACGCGGATCCTGCGGTCGAGCGGCGCGATGATCGACCTGTTCGACCCGGGCGACGTGTCGTTCGGTGGCTATCGCCACACCGACACGCGGCTCACCTATGACGCCGCGTTCCTCGACGAGGTCGACGTCGAGCAGGACGCCGGCGTCTCCGGGTTGACGCTCTCGACCGGCAAGGTCGAGTGGAGCGGCGACTACATGAACGACGCGCGGTTCCGGCATACGCCCGAGCGCGATCGGTTCGTCGAAGAGACCGGGATCCGTTCGGTCATCGCGGCACCGCTGCTCCGGCGCGGCGAGGTGATCGGCTCGGTGACGGTCTACGCCGAGCGCCAGGATGCCTACGATGAGCAGGATGCCGCGGTGCTCGCCGGGCTCGCCGACCAGGCCGCGGTCGCGATCGCGAACGTACGCCTGATCCGCGAGCTCGAGGCGTCGCGCGAGGAGACGTCCCGTCGGGCGGATGCCGAGCGGACCCTCCGGGAGATCGCCGTCCGGGTCTCCTCGATCCTCGACCCGACCGAGGTCCTCGACCGCATCGTCGTCGAGGCGGCGCGCCTCCTGGACTCGGATGGCTCGCGCATCGACCTCTGGGACGACGAGTCCGAGTCGCTGCTGTGGGCCTACTCCGCGGGCGACGCGATGCGCGATGTCCCCGAGTGGGGCCGCACAGGCGGGATCAAGCCCGGTCACGCCGTGGCGGGTCTCGCGTTCCAGGACCAGCGGGCGTACATGACCGCGGATTACCTGGCGGACCCGCGATTCGTGACGACCCCAGGGATCGAGAAGTTCATCACGCGGAGCCGGCATCCGGGCGGTCATCGCTGTACCCCTGACCGGCGAGGACAAGCGGCCGCTCGGCGTCTTGTCGGTCGTGTCGCGGGAACCCGGCACGTACACCGAGTCCGACGTCGAGACGCTGTCGGCCCTGGCCACGCATGCGTCGATCGCGATCGTGAACGCGAACCTGATGGAGGCGCTCGCTCGGTCGCAGGCCGACGTCGAGCGGCGCGCCGACGCGGAGCGAACGCTCCGGCAGATCGCGGCGCGCGTCACCGCCCTCCACGAGCCGGAGGAGGTCCTGCAGGCGATCGTCGACGAGGCGCGCCGGCTGCTGCGCGCCGATGGTGCCGTCATCGACCAGTACGACGACGATCGCGACACCCTCGTCTGGGCGTACGACGCTGGTCTCCCGGCGGCCCAGCGCGAGGCCCTCAAGCTCAACAGCCTCCGGGTAGGCCAGGGCGTCGCGGGCAAGGCGGTCGCCGAGGCGCGCGTCATCCATGTCGAGGATTACCGGACCGCCGAGTTCGAACACGACGTCCTGACCGATTCGCTGGCCGAACTGGCGAACGTCCGCGGCCTGATCGCGGCGCCGATCATCGGGGAGGCGGGCCCGCTCGGCGCCATCGAGGTGATGAGCCACGAGCCGAACGCGTTCGACGACATCGACATCGCCGTACTCGGCGGTCTGGCCGAGCAGGCAGCCATCGCCATCACCAATGCGCGCCTGATCGACGAGCTCGAGCGATCGAAGCGAGCGCTCGCCCGCCGCGCCGAGACCGAGCGGTCCCTGCGCGACATCACGGCCCGGATCGCCGCCCTCACCGACCCTGACGAGCTGTTCGAGCGGGTCGTCGAGGAAGCCCGTCGCCTGCTGGACACCGACGGCGCCCACCTCACCCGGATGGCACCGGACGGCGGCTACCTGATCCCGGTCGTGGTCGCCGGTGGCGCCGACGAGGCGACGCGGACGTGGCTGATGGGGATGCGTTTCCCGCTCGGTGGCGGCATCAACGGGCTCGCCGCCGAGCAGGGTGTGCCGGTCTGGACCTCCGATTACATGACCGACCAGCGCATCCCGCACGAGCCCGACGACGACTCCGCCGCGACCCGCATGGGCCTCGTGGGCATGGCCGCGGCGCCGCTGCGAGCCCCGGGCGGCGAGGTCATCGGGACGCTGGCCATCTCGACGTCGTCGCCGCGCACGTTCGAGGCCGACGATCTGGACCTGCTGCAGGGCCTCGCCGACCAGGCCGCCATCGCGCTGACGAACTCGAACCTCCTCGCGCGCGTCACGCGCGAGGAGGCGCGCTTCCGCGGCCTCGTCCAGACCACGCCCGACGTCATCTGGCGCGCCGACGCGGACGGCATCTTCACGTTCATGGCCGACGCCGCCGAGACCTTGTTCGGCTGGCCGGTCGAGCAGATCATCGGCCAGCACTTCGGTCTCCTGACCCACCCCGACTCGATGGCGTTCGCGCGGGAGCGGTACGGCGCGGTCGGACGCGATCCGGAACTCATCGACCGGGTGCCGCTCACGCTGGTCCGCCGCGACGGGACGACCTTCGCGGCCGAGGTCACGACGGCAGGCGTCTTCGAGGACGGCGAGTGGGTCGGGGCACAGGGCACCGTCCGGGACGTCTCGGAGCGGGCGCGTCTCGAGCGGGAGCTGCGCGAGTCGGAGGAGCGCTATCGCTTCCTCGTGCAGAACGCGCCGGACGTGATCTGGTCGATCGATGGCGAGGCGCGCTTCACGTTCCTGTCGGACGCGATCGAGCGGCTGACGGGGCTTCACGCCCGATGAGCTGCTCGGACGGCACTTCGGCGCGTTCGTCCACGAGACGTCACGCGAGGTCGCCGAGAGCGACTGGACGGCGCAGATGGAGCAGGGTTCGCAGGAGGTTCGCGGCCGGCTGAACCTCCGCCACCGCGACGGGTCGGCGGTCGCCGCGGAGTTCATCGCGATCGCCACGCTCGACGAGGATGGCAAGTTCGCCGGCGCGAACGGATCGGTCCGCGACATGCGCGATCGGGATCGCCTGGAGCGCGACCTGCGCGCATCGGAGGACCGCTACCGGACCCTCGCGTCGTCCTCGCCCGACATGGTCTTCGCGACCGACGCGGAGGGCCGGTACACGTTCCTCTCCGACCGAGCCAAGACGATGCTCGGCTGGGACCTGGACGCAAGCCTCGGTCGACCGTTCTTCGACAAGGTGGCGCCCGGCTGGGAAGAGGCCGCAGCCGCGAGCTACCAAGCCGTGCTCGATGAGCCGACGACCGTCCACTCCATCCGCATGGACTTCCTCGACGGCGACGGGACGCCACGCCCGCTCGAGATCAACGTCCTCGCCAAGGTCGAGGACGGGGTCGTGGTCGGGATCAACGGCGTCGCACGCGACATCTCCGAGCGGCTGCGGCTCGAGCGCGAGCTGAGCCAATCCGAGGAGCGGTTCAGGTTCCTCGTGCAGAAGTCCCCCGACGTCGTCTTCTCGACCGACGCCGAGGGGCGGTTCACCTTCCTTTCCGAGGCGATCGAGCGGATGACCGGCCATCGGTCAGAGGACGTCCTCGGCGAGCACTTCTCGGTCCTCGTCGACCAGTCGAGCGGGCCGGTGGCTGGCGATCGCTGGGATGAGCTCGTCGCCGACCCGACGCGAGAACAGCAAGCCGCGCTCATCCTCGTCGGCCCCGACGGCCGCCGCGTGCCGGTCGACGTCCGTGCCATCGGCGTCGTCGACCACGACGGGAACTTCGCCGGGATCCAGGGCGCCACGCGTGACGTCAGCGATCAGGTCCGACTGGAGAACGAGCTGCGTCGGCAGGCGGGTGAGCTGGCCGCGGGCGAAGAGCGGGCGCACCTCGCGCGCGAGCTGCACGACTCGGTCACGCAGGCCCTGTTCTCGATGACGCTCGTCTCTCGCTCGGTCGAGATGCTGCTCGAGAAGGACCCGGACGGGGCCCGCGACCAGCTGGCCCAGCTGCGGGATCTGCAGCGCGAGGCGCTCGCCGAGATGCGCGCGCTGATCTTCGAGCTGCGACCGGGCAATCTCGAGCAGGACGGGCTCGTGCGCGCCCTCAAGACGCACGCGAGCGCCCTCCAGGGCCGCCTCGGCCTGCCGATCGTGGTCGAGACCGATCTGACGGATCGGTTGCCGCTAGCGGCGGAGGAGGTCCTCTATCGGATCGCCCAGGAAGCGCTCCACAACGTCGTGAAGCACGCCGCCGCACGGCGGGTGCGGGTGGATGTCCGGCGCGAGGGCTCGATCGTGAGGCTGCGCGTCGAGGACGACGGCAAGGGGTTCGACCCGAGCACCGTGCCGGATGGGCATCTCGGCCTCGCCGGGATGCGCGCCCGAGCCGAGCGCGTCGGTGCCGAGTTCTCCTGCATCAGCGCGGCGGGTCGGGGACGACGGTCGAGGTACAGATGGGATCGGAGGCACTCGCAGCGCTGGAGGCCGCGGCGGGGATGCGGACCGGCGCCGCGCCCGACGCAGCCTCCATCCGCGACGGATGACGTAGGCGTCCACCGTCATCCGGCCGAGACCGGCTCCCGGCGTGCGTCCCTTTTCGCGTCCGACCGTTCCGCCCCACCATGGGGACATGTCTCAGTCCGGCCCCCGCGTTGACGGCCCGCTCCGAGTCCTGGTCGTCGATGCGGATGACCGGATCCGGGAAAGCCTGACCGGGCTTCTCGCGATCAGCGGCCAGTGCATGGTCGTCGCCAGCGCCGGCCAGGTCGGTCAGGCGCTCGATCTGGCGCTCGTCCATCGCCCCGATGTCGTCGTCGTCGACCCGCGCCTGCCTGAGGTCGATGGCGGGATCGCCTTCATCACCCGTCTGCGGGCGCAGCTTCCCGGCGTTCGCATCCTCGCGATGAGCTGGTCCGATTCGCTCGAGTCCGCAGCGCTCGCGAGCGGCGCCGACGGCTTCGTCCGCAAGACCTTCCGCCCGACCGAGTTGACGGCCGCCATCGTCGCGGCCGGCCGGGGCGTGAAGCCCGCCGCCTAGACCCTGCGCGCACGCGGTCCTTTGCTAGACTCCACTTCGCTCCCCGGTCGTCCCGCGCCCCCAGCCTCGACCGACGCCGTCACAGCGCCAGGAGTCGATGTGTCCGATCCCGAGTCCGCGCCCATCCGTGTCCTCATCGTGGACGACCATTCGGTCGTGCGCATGGGGCTGAAGATGTTCTTCGACCATCAGCCAGACATCGAGGTCGTCGGCGAGGCCGCCGACGGGTCGGAGGGCGTGGCGATGGCCCGTCGCCTCGAGCCGGACGTCGTCCTCATGGACCTGCTGATGCCGAACATGGATGGCGTGACCGCCATCGGTCGCATCAAGGCGGAGCGCCCCGAGACCGAGATCGTGACCATGACCTCCTTCATCGAGGAGGAGAAGGTGACCTCGGCGTTGGAGGCCGGCGCGTCGGGGTACGTGCTCAAGGATGCGGAGGCCGAGGAGGTCGCTGCCGCCGTTCGTGCCGCGTATGCCGGCGAGGTGCATCTGGACCCGGCCGTGGCGCGGCTGCTCGCACAGCGGATGCGCGCCAAGAAGTCGCCGGAAGAGGAGCTCGCCGAGCCCCTGACCGATCGCGAGAAGGACGTGCTGCGGCTGCTCGGGCAGGGGATGAGCAACAAGGAGATCGGCACCGAGCTGTTCATCACCGAACGGACGGCCCGGACGTACGTGTCGAACATCCTGGGCAAGCTCGGGCTGGCGTCACGGACCCAGGCCGCGCTCTACGCGGTCGAGCACAAGCTGGTCGACGGCCCGAAGGGCTAGGGGCTGCCTCCGCGCGGATCTCCGCGAGACGCTCACCCCGCCTCCATGCTCGCCCGCTATTCGACCTTCACCACCCGGTACGTCGCCTGGCCCCGTGGCGTCTCGACCGCGACCTCGTCGCCGGCACGGGCCCCGACCAAGGCGCGCCCCACGGGCGACACGATCGACAGCCGTCCGGCGGCAGGGTTCGCTTCTGACGATCCGACGAGCATGTAGACCGCCTCGAGCCCGTCGACCTCCACGGTGAGGGTCGAGCCGATATCCGCCCCCTCACCGGCGGCCGGCGCCTCGGTGATCACGGCGGTCCGCAGTCGGGCCTCGATCGCCTGGATCCGTCCTTCCAGGAACGACTGCTCCTCACGCGCGGCGTGGTACTCGGCATTCTCCTTGAGGTCGCCATGTTCCTTCGCCGTGCGGATCCGAGCGATCACCTCGGGCCGCTTGACCTCGGTCAGTTCGCGAAGCTCGACCCGCATCCGCTCGGCACCTTCGGCGGTCAACGACACCGAGGCGGCCGCTGCGGCTCGCGACGTCGTAGGCCGTGACCGCGGCGCCGGCGCGGGCTGGGCGCGCACCCGCTTGGCCGGCGGCTCGCCCCGCGCACCCTCGGCATCGCCGTCAGGCACGACGACGACCCGCGACGGGGGAACGGCGACCTTCTCCTCGGTGAGCAGCGATCCGGCGATACCGGTCGCCTTCCGCTCGCCCGTCGGCCGTCGCAGGTTCGCCCACGGCAGCACGACGGACGAGTCCGGCAACGACGCGACCTCCGCACGGACAAGCCCCGCCTCGAACGCCGTGAACAGCGCGTCCTCGTATTCCTCGATGGCGTCGGTGGCCGCCCACCACACCCGCATCGACGTCCGCGGATCAAGCGTGGCGAGCCAATGGCCGCCCGAATGCGGCCGACGATCGCCGAGCGCCGTCCGCTGCATCGATGCGACGCGTCCGCTGATCGAGTTCGACGACGACCCGACGTACAACACCGTCTGCGACGGCAACCAGAACGCGCCGAGCCGGGCCGCCATGGCCTTCGATGTGGGCCGCTCGCCGTCGATCGTCAGCGATGGCACGCGCTCGATCCATTTGCCGACCCGTGTCAGCTCGATGGGCGCACGCGTCAGGGGCGCGGTCGACTCGACGAGGAAGACGCCGCCCCCGCTCGCCGGCACCGGCCGGCCGGGCCAGCCCCAGACGGCGGGCCCGTCGGCGAGGAGCCCGACCTCGCGCAGCAGCTCGGGCGCATTCATGACCGGGGAGCCCACGACCGGGAACGCGATGACCGGCGGGGCGACGGGACAAGATGGGTTGGCACTCCGGGATGGTAGCGGTGGCGTCCGCGGGGTATGGTCCCGGCTGCATGGCCGCACGCCAGCCACGTCGGACGCGGGTCCGGCGGGCCTTCCTGCTCCTGCCGATCGCGCTGCTCACGACGGTCGTGTCCGTGGCACTCCACCCGGCGGCCGCCGCGACCCCTGTGCCGAGCGCCGGCCCGACGCCGACCGCCGCCCCGAGTGAGCCAGCTGGAGTCGATCCACTGCCGTCCGTCGCGGCGACGCCGGAGGCGAGCCCGACACCCATCGTCGCGCCGAGCCCAGGGCCGCAGGCCGGCAACCCGCCGGTCGTCCGACCGCCCGTGTCGATCACGCGCCCTCGTCTCGCGCCGCAGACACGTCTCGCGCTGCAGGCTCGACTCGACCGTCTCCGGCAGCGTTACGGCATCCCGGGCATCTCCGTCGCCATCGTCCTGCCCGATGGCGCCACCTGGTCCGGCGTCAGCGGCATGGCCGACATCGGAACCAGGGCGCCCGTGACACGCGAGACATCGTTCGCCATCGCCAGCGTCAGCAAGACCTTCACCGCCGCGCTCATCCTCGCGCTCGCGGAGGACGGGATCGTCGATCTCGATGCATCCGTGCGGCACTACCTCCCGGCCGTCAAGAAGATCTCGGTCAAGATCAAGGTCCGTCAGTTGCTCGACCATACGAGTGGCCTGCGCGACTTCTTCTTCCATCCGTCCATCGACCACCAGCTGCTATCGCGTCCCGCCCGCCGGTGGGACGCCACGCTCGCGCTCAGATACCTCGGCAAGCCCTACTCGGAGCCCGGCAAGAGCTGGCACTACTCGAACACGAACTACCTGCTCCTCGGGATGGTCGCGGAGGCCGCCGGCAAGAGGCCGCTCGCCGACCAGGTCCAGCAGCGCTTCCTCGAGCCGCTCGGGCTCGACCACACCTGGTATCAGCCCGAGGATCCGCCGCCGACCGACGTCGCCCACGGCTATCGATTCACCTCGACCTCGACGGCGGCGCCCGCTATCGATCTGACCGACGGGACGCCGCTGGTCCCATTCACATCGGTCGTCACGGCCGCCGGTGGTGCGGGCGGGTTCGCCTCGACGGCTCGGGATCTCGCGCACTGGGCGCAGGCCTTGTACGGCGGCCAGGTCCTCCGACCCGAATACCTTGCCGCGATGGTCGATCCGAGCACCACCGCCGCGTTGAAGTCGTCGATCCCGTACGGCTACGGCACCCAGGTCGTCGAGATCGACGGGCTCCGCACACTCGGCCATTCCGGTCGCCTGCTGGGGTTCCGGTCGGCGATGCGCTACATCCCAGATCAAGGCGTGTCGATCGCCGTCGTCACCAACCAGAGCCGTACCGACCCGGCGCCCATCGTCCGGTCACTGCTGAAGCTCGCCCTCACGCCGGTCGATCGCACCTGCGTCTGCCGGGTGCGTCGCTAGCGTCGATCCGCGCCGGCCGGACCACCGGCGACCCCGCACGAGTACGGAAAGGTCACTTGTCGCGCGCGCGTGTGAGCGGCACCGTGGGCGGCACGCTTGCGGGGGCAGCATGCCGATACGTGTCGACGCCTACATGGCCGGCGGGATCGCCAGGGGCACCCTGGCGCGTGCCGGCTCGCTCCGCGAGGTCCTCGAGCACGACCGCGTGCTCACCCTCGAGCGCGTGCAGTGGCAACCGCTCGGCGGCCATACCGGGCCGAGCTCCGGCGTCTCGATCCCGATCGATGACGTCCTCGTCGCCGTCGGTGACGGCGAGCCCGGGGCACCGGTCCACGCCAGCTGGCACGGGATCCGCCTCGAGATCGGTCCCTACCTGGTCGAGGGTGAGATGCCGACCTTCCCGGGGTTCGACCCCGGGCGCGCCCTGACCCGCCCCACCGGCGACTTCGTCCAGTTGCGGGACGTCCGGATCTCTCCGCGGTCAGCGTCCGACCCGCAGGCATCGGCGACGCTGGCCGGTCAGCATGCGCTCGTCAACCGGTACGGCGTCGAGAGTGTCGCGTGCGACCTGATGCTCGGCTTCTTTTTCCCCGGCGCGGAGATGATCCACGCCGACGTCGCCGAAGCGGGCGCGTCGTAGGCTCGGGGAGGGCCGGCGACCTGCGCTAGCGCCCTCGCGAACGACGGCTGCGGCCGCCGGAGCGACCAGCGCCTCCGCCCGATCCGACACCGGCGCCGGATCGTGACCGGACGGGCTTCCGGCGCGCGTGATGCTCCCGGCCCACGTGAGCGTGCCCATTGCGCATCCCGACGGGCCGCGGCTCGACCGAGCGGTCGGGGACGAAGCCGTCCTCGACGGTCCATGGGATCGCCTGCTTCAGCATGCGCTGGACGCCGCGCAGGAGGTCGACCTCGTCGATGCACACGAGGCTGATGGCCTCGCCGGTCGCACCCGCCCGACCGGTCCGCCCGATGCGATGGATGTAGTCCTGCGGGTTCCACGGCAATTCGAAGTTGACGACGACCGGCAGGTCCTCGATGTCGAGGCCACGTGCCGCGACATCGGTCGCGACGAGGACGCGGATCTCGCCGGTCTTGAAGCCCTCGAGCGCCCGAGTCCGCTCGGGCTGCGAGCGGTCGCTGTGGATCGCGACCGCCTCGAGGCCGTCGCGATCGAGGCGTGAGGCGAGTCGCGAGGCGGCGAGCTTCGTCCGAGTGAAGACCAGCACCTGGTGCAGGTCGTATCTCCGGATCAGGTGTGCGAGAAGCTCCTCTTTTCGGTCGCGATCGACCGGGTAGACGAGCTGGCGGACCGCCTCGGCGGCAGTGTTGCGGGGTGCGACCTCGACGGTCGCCGGGTCACGCAGGATCGTGCCGGCCAGCCGTCGGATGTCGTCTGAGAACGTCGCCGAGAACATGAGGTTCTGACGGCGCTTGGGAAGCAGCTCGAGGATCCTCTGGATGTCGGGCATGAAACCCATGTCGAGCATCCGGTCGGCTTCGTCGAGAACGAGCACCTCCACCTGCCCGAGGTTCGCGACGCGCTGGCCGACGAGGTCGAGGAGGCGGCCGGGCGTCGCGGTCAGGATCTCGACCCCGGCTCGGAGCGCCTTGATCTGGGGCTCCATCGGGACGCCGCCGTAGACGACGGTCGAGCGCAACGGCACGGTGCGGCCATAGGTCCGCACGGCTTCATCGACCTGGACGGCGAGCTCGCGCGTCGGCACGAGGATCAGGACGCGGACCGGGTGGCGTGCCGGGGAGAACGAGGTGTTGGCGTGGCCGCGTAGGCGATCGAGGATGGGAAGGGTGAACGCAGCGGTCTTGCCGGTGCCGGTCTGGGCTGCCGCGAGGACGTCGCGGCCTTCAAGGACGAGGGGGATGGCTGCGGCCTGGACCGGCGTGGGCTCGGTGTAGCCCTCGTCGGCCACCGTCTGCAGCAGGTCGGCCGTCAGGCCGAGCGATTCGAAGGTCAAGTGTTGCTCCTGGGATGCGATCCTGGCCGTCGGCTGGCGGGATCCGCGGGAGCGCGACGGCGGCGCCCGTCGCGCGCGATCGATCGCTGCGGCCAGGCGGCCATCCGCGAGCATAGCCGAAAACGGACATGCGCCTCAGGTCGGAGCGTCGTCTCGTGGTGTGGCCACGGTCCCATCGTGGTGCGCGGAGGCACCGAAAAGACCTTGCAACTTGGTCCTGGAGGCCCGGATGGGACCTCTGGCTAGAGACGGCCCCCACGATGGGTGCGATACTCCGGCCTCGGACTCGCATCCACCGAGTCCCGGTAGACAGGGCCCAACAGAAGACTCGCCGCCCCCCACGGCAGGACTTCCTGTCATCCCGTCGAGTCCGTACTCGACACGCCACGAGCGTCCCCCACGCCTGTGGCACCCGCCTCGAGCCGCGCTCACCGCGGTCTTCGGTTCGTGCGTCGATCCGTGCGCCTCTGCTCAGCCGTCGGGCGGCACCCCCACCGTCATCGCGTCCCCACGCGATGTTCCGGCAGAGAGGAGGCAAGGATTTGCCGGTTCGTCCCATCGGCGCCCAGCGGGCGTCCGTCAGCCGATCACATCGCGTGATCTTCAGCGCACTCATGGCATTCGCCGTCATCGGTCTCGTCGGGCTGGCCAGCCCCCAGACGACGCGGGCAGCCTCGATCAAGGTCGTGGTCGTGGTCGGACCCGCGGGCTCGAGTACATCGAACTACCGCACCAGCGCCCATACGTACGCCAGCCTTGCCCGCTCCTACGGCGCGTCGGTGACCGAGATCTATAGCCCATACGCCACATGGACGAGGGTCAAGCGCGCGGCGCAGGGCGCGAACCTCCTGATCTACCTCGGCCATGGCAACGGCTACCCGAGCCCGTACGGCGTCTTCCAGCGCTACACGAAGGACGGCCTAGGCCTCAACGCCACGTCGGGCAATGGCAACTACAACGTCAAGTATTGGGGCGAGTACTACGTCGACCGCGATATCCAGATGGCGAAGAACGCGGTCGTGCTCCTGAACCGCCTCTGCTACGCGTCCGGCAACTCCGAATGGGGCTCCGCCAACCCGACGAAGGCGACCGCCATCCGGCGCGTCGACAACTACGGGGCGGGCTTCCTGCGGACGGGTGCGCGGGCCGTCTTCGCCGAGGCGATCAACAGCATCTCGCCCCACATCCGGTCATTGTTCACGACGAACCGGACGATGGACTCGATCTTCATGTCGAGCCAAAGTGCCAGCGGGGCTCGCGACTTCTTGGTCACCTCGACCCGGACCTACTGGGCCCGCGCCCACATGGATCCGCCGCAAGCCGGCAAGTACTGGCGCTCTGTGGTCGGCAGCCTGACCTTGACCGCCGGTCAGTGGCGAGCCGGCGGCTGACCCCGACGCGCGATCGACCGCAACGAGGCCCGGCAGGGATGCCGGGCCTCGCCATTCGCGGCCAGAAAGGCGGAGGCCCCGGCACGACGTGGGGGGTACGTCGCGCGGGGCCGAGGGTCGGACGGCCCGTGGCCGCCCAGAGGTAGTGCTTCGGATCCGGAGGGGCTAGAGCGTCGCGGCGTGCGCCACGATCCCCAGGCTCGCGAGGATCAACATCAGCAGGATGAGGATCGAGGGCAGGAGTCCGTAGACGTCTGCCCGGACCATCGGGGTCGAAGCCATCTCGGTCTCCTTGTGCTGCCCGACCGGTCTGATCGGGTCATCCACAGGTTGGCTCCCGGATGCCGCCACGCCAGCCGACATCCGTGCCGAATACGCATGGACATATGACGGACTACCGGCCTGGGCGAAGGGCAGGTCGGCGCCGATTACCATGGGCGCATGCCGAGCACGATGGACCGCCTGCCGTTCACCGGGGATGACGCCGCCGACCGCCTCCTCGTCGAGGAACCGCTCGCGCTGCTGATCGGGTTCGCGCTGGACCAGCAGGTGACCGTCCAGAAAGCGTTCAGCGGCCCCGTGGAGCTGAAGCGCAGGCTGGGCCATCTGGACGCCGCCAGGATCGCGGCGACCGATCCCGCGACCCTCGACGCCGTCTTCCGCGAGCGCCCGGCGCTCCACCGATTCCCGGGATCGATGGCCGGCAAGGTCCAGCAACTGTGCGCGGCGATCGCCCGCGACTACGGCAACGATGCGAGCCGGATCTGGTCCGAGGCAGCTGACGGACCCGATCTCGAGCGTCGCCTGCTGGCGTTGCCGGGGATCGGCGAGATGAAGGCGAAGAGCATCATCGCGATCCTCGGGCAAGCGCCTCGGTGTCGCCCTGCCGGGGATGGACAAGGTGATGCCCACGCACCCGACCCTCGGTGATGTCGACTCGGCCGAGGCGCTGGCCGCGTACCAGGCAGGGAAGCGGGCGAAGAAGGCTGCCCTCAGGGCCGAGAAAGGCTGACCGGCTCCTCGCTGCGCCGGGCACCTTGTCGCACCCCGGACACGAAACGACCCCGGGGAGACCGGGGTCGTTCGCCTGCGCTGGAGTCGTTCGTCAGCCGACCAGCCAGGGTCGGTTGTCGCGTTCGCCGATGCCGGGCCGCGAGTCGACGCCATAGCGGATCGACGCGATCGCGAGCACGAGGAACGGGACGATGACGATGATCGCCGTCACCGCGGCCATCCAAGCGTTCATCTCATCCCATCCTTTCCGGTCCATTTCGACCTGGAGTGATGTCCTCCAGTCTTGACAGTGGACTGGTCTGATGGCGCATATTGGCATCGATGACGGAGATGCCAAATAGCCAATTCAGACCAAAGTGGACTGAAAAGGCAATCGATGGTCACCGCCACAAGCGCTGGTCGAGCTGATCGGCCCGTGGGCCGACCGGCGCCGACCCGCTCAACGAACAGCTCGCCGACGCCCTCACGCGCGCTATCGAGGTGGGCCTCCTGCCACCGGGCACGCGCCTCCCCGCCGAACGCGAGCTGGCCAGGGAGCTGGCACTCAGCCGGACCACGATCGTCGCCGCCTACGACCGTCTGCGCCTTGCTGGTCTCGCTCGGAGCCGACAGGGCAGCGGGACGCGGGTCGCGTCGCGACGCCCCGGCCTGTTCGCATCTCGCTCCGACACCCGCGCCCCGAGACCGATGCCGAGATCCCGGTCCGCATCCGCGAGGGCGTCGGCTGGGCGAGCGGGCTGTCGCCGACCGACGGATCCCGATGCGATCCAGCTCACGATCGGGGCGCTGCCCGCCGGCCCGGCCGTCGGCTGCAGCGATCGAGACCGCGCTGCGAGAGGATGTCCCGGCGCTTCTCGGTGAGATGGGCTACGACCCGTTCGGCTGGCCACGTCTTCGCGTGGCGATCGCCGCGTATCTCGGCCGCCTCGGGGTCCCGACCGACCCGGACCAGGTCCTCGTCACGAACGGCGCCCAGCAGGCGGTCCATCTCGTCGCCTCGCAGATCGGCGGACCGGGCAGCGCGGTCGTCGTCGAGAACCCGACCTACATCGGTGCGATCGACGCCTTCCGCACGACCGGCAATCGCCTGCTGCCGATGCCCGTCGACGATGACGGCCCGCGCGTCGAAGTCGCGGGGCTGCTCGCCGCGAACGCCCCGATCCGCCTCGCCTACGTCGTCCCGACGTACCACAACCCGACGGGCGCGACGATGCCCGAGAACCGCAGGCGGGAGCTGGCGCGGTCGGCGGCCGAGTTCGGTTTCCACGTCGTGGAGGACCTGACACCCGACACGAGCCTCGGGCTCGATGTCCCGCCGCCCATCGCCGCCTTCGACCAGGGCGAGCGCGTCATCACGCTCGGCTCGCTGAGCAAGATCGCCTGGGGTGGGCTCCGCATCGGCTGGATCCGGGCGCCACGCGCGCGACGTCGACCGCCTGGTCGCCGGGCAAGATCGTCGCTGACCATGCGACGAGCCTGATCACCCAGGCGATCGCCGCGCGCGTCCTCGAGCGGGTCGATGAGGTCGTCGCCTGCACGCGCGAGGCCGCTGCGGATGCGCCGGACGATCATCACGGAGGCCTTGGCCGCAAGGCTCCCGGACTGGGAGTGGGTCGCGCCGGAAGGTGGCCTGTCGCTCTGGGTCCGGTTGCCCGACGCCGATGCGGTCCAGTTCAGCCGGCTCGCGGCGCGGCACGGTGTGATCGTCCGCCCGGGGCCGCTGGCCTCGCCCGACGGCGGTTTCCGCGACCACATCCGGATCGCGTACGGGGCCGAGCCCGAACGGCTCGGCGAGGCCGTGGACCGGCTGGCGGCTGCCTGGGCCGAGTACGCCCCGCAGACCCGCCGGTACCCGAGGACCTCGCTGGCGGTGAGCGTCTAGGGTCTTCCTAGGCATCGGCCGACGCGGCTGGGCGCCGGCGCCCCACGGTGGGGCATATGCAAGGTCCGGCTCCGTCCGGCCGCACTAGACTGGTCGTCCCCCATGTCGGAACTGCCGGACGACACGCCGCCGCCTGCACCTCGCCGCGACGCCGCGCAGCGGCCGTCGCCAGCGGTTCGTCATGCCCGACGACCAGCACGACGAGCGCGTCGGCGAGGTCATCGAGGCGTTCCTCGATGGTCCGCCGCCGAAGGCCGGCGCCGGCGTGTTCGCCAGGCGCCGCGACCGGCGCGGCTGCGACCGACCAGCCTTCGCCCGGTGCCGCTCGATACGCGCCCCGACTGGGATGTCGCGCTGCGCCACGAGGACGCCCGGATGGCCCGCTACGGTCGGCCGGCGAGCGTCGTCGTGATCCGGCTTCGCCTGACGCCCCCTGGGAGCGCGGATCGGATCGCGGCACGGGTCGGTGAGATCGTCCGCTTCCATGCGCGGGAGACGGATCGCGTCACACGCGCTGCTGCGGACCGGTTCCACGTCCTGCTGCCGGAGACCGAGGAGGCGGAAGCCGAGACGCTCATCGAGCGGGTCCGCTCAGCATGCGCCGACCAGGTCGCGGGGCGGCTGGGAGCGGATCTGCGCGTCGTCGGCGCGGCGGCGAGCCCGGCGCAGGGCGAGACGCTCCACGACGCCTTGGCCGCGGCTCAGGACGCTGTCGGCGCCGCGTGAGGGGTCGGCGCGGCGTCGTTCCTCGGCGCGGTCGCGTTCGACCGCGGGCTCAGCGAACGAGCGTCACGAAGAGGCGCTCCAGTTCCGCGACCGGGTCCTCGGTCAGACCTGTGTGGACCTCGGACGGCTGGATGATCGTGCTGGCCGGGGAGACGAGCCAGTGGAACCGCTCGGCGCTCGAGAGGCGAGCGATCGGGCCGCCGCGTGCGTCGCCGGCGGCGACGCGGTCGATCGCCTCGAGATGTCGCAGGATCGACGGCACGTCCGCGTCGGGAGCGATCGCCATCAGCCGCGCCTCGTCGAGTGACGTTCGGGCGCCGACGAAATCGTGCGACCGACACAGGAGCACGACGCCGACGTTCACCGCCTCGCCGCGCTCGACGTGGGGGATCGACGCGGATGATCGCGTACTGGTAGGGGCTACGCGGCTCGTCGGGCACGATCGGCCTCCTCCACGAACCGGTGACGTGCCGCCAGCCGGCGCTCGAGGTAGCGGACGTAGGCTCGCCGCTGGGCTGCCGCGTCGCCGATGCCCGCGTCGTCGGGGAGCCACGTGGTCGGGGATCGCGCTGACGAGCTCCTCGAACAAGGCGCGTCCAAGCCGCGGGGCGAGACGCTCGTCGGCACGCGGCCACGTCCCCGGCGAATGGCAGCAGGACGTGATCGCGGCTGCGCTCGAAGGCGCCCTCCGCATGCGCGTCTGGGTCGCGCCACGCGTGATGCACGTAGAGTGCCGCGCCATGGTCGATCAGCCACGTTCGACCGTGCCAGATGAGCAGGTTCGGGTTGACCGCGCTTCGGTCGGGGTTCGTGACGAACGCGTCGAGCCAGACGATCTCGGCAGCCATCTCGGGGTCGACGTCGGGATCGGCTCCGGGGTTGAACATGAGGGCGCCGGGCAGGAAATCGAGGCCGAGGTTGAGCCCGCCGCTCCGATGGACGAGGTCCTGCAGCTCCTCATCGGGCTCGGCGTCGCCGAGGCCCGGATCGACATCGATGAACACGAGCTCCGGGACGGTCAACCCGACGGCACGCGCGATCTCGCCGGCGAGCCACTCGGCCACGAGGGCACGCGGACCCTGGCCCGCACCATGGAACTTGACGACGTACAGCCCGTCGTCGTCGGCCTCGACGAGGCCCGGGAGCGAGCCGCCCTCGCGCAACGGCGTCACGTAGCGCGTCGCGGTGACGTGGCGGGGTTCCGGCATCGCGCCGGAGTCTACCTGTGGCGTGACCCTCAGATCCGGGTCGAACCGAGCCAGCCGATGAACGCTCCCACGGCGGTCGCGATCAACCACACGATCCCCACGATGAGCACCGCCAGGCCGATGAACAGCGCCTGCTCCCCGCGGGTCGACGCCTCCGGGTCGAGCGCGTGTCTTGCGGAAGAGCGCCAGGTTCTTCGAGTTCGAGCGGAAGCGAGGTCGAAGATGTCACCGATGAGCGGGATCGCGCCGATCGCCAGATCGACGGCGAGGTTGATCAGCATGCGCCCGAGCACGATGCGCGGGACGCCGAACCGTGACGCCTCGAGGATCACCCAACCACCCACCAGCGCAGCGACCGCGTCGCCGACGATCGGGATCAGCCCGACGATGGGATCGAGGCCGATCTTCGTCGAGGTACCCGGGAACGTCACGAGCTCGTCGAGCACCGATGGTGACCCGGCCGATGCGGCGCTCTGCCGATGCGAACCGTTCCGCCCGGGAGAGCCCGACGACCTCGCCTTGTACTGCTGCCATGGGCGCCGAGTATGGACATTTGTCCATGCAGGTTCATGTCGGATGGCAGGTGGCGCCTAACAGCCGTGCGCCTACGGTGTCCTCAGCACGAAACGGACCGCCGGACATCAAGACCATCGACCGGCGGCGCGTCGCTCCTCCGGCGGGATGCCGGGTGACGACGGAGCCGGCAACAGTTGCCGGACGGCGGTCCGCAGAACGCTGCACAACTGAAGAACAACCGAATAGCGCACTGCACCAACAGCGCACCAGACAACCGAATATCGAACAGTTCACCGCCTTGGCCGCTCGCGCGTGGGGACGTCGAGCGGCCTCGCGGTGTCTGGGGGTCGTGGCGGCGGGTCGCATCGGCGGCCAGGTGGTGGCCTCACCGGGCGGCCTGGGGGCGGCCAGGCGGGGCGATCCTGCTCGTGCGATGCACATTGCGTGCCGACGCGCGGCGGTCTTCTCGGCGATGCGCCTCGCCTGCATACGACGACCAGCAGGACGGGGCGCGTTCGCGCCGTATCCATCCGGGTCCCCTCCTTTGATGCGGCCGAACTGCATCACCAACCGACCCCTTCGCGCACCCGAGGTTCATGCATCACCGAACGTCCACGCGAACGCCTATAAACATGACCGGTTTCGGCAGGTACGCGCGCGACACTGTCCACATGTTCAACATCGAATTGGCACGGATCATCCAGGCGGAGCGAGAGCAAGAGATCCAGGCCGGGCTGCGGCGACGCCGGCTCCTGGAAGGCAGCGACCCGAAGACCGCGCAAGACGATCGCTCGACACCGGCGCCGCGCCTTCAGCGTCGCCCGTCGGGCGCAGCCTCGCGCTGAGACACGGCGCAGCCTCGCGGTAGCGCTCGGCGATCCGGTTCGCGAGCATGACCACTCGGTCTCGGATCTCCGGCGGCTCGAGCACCTCGAGGTTGTGACCACAGGCGAACAGCAGCCCGGGCACCTCGTCCGGGAACCCCAGTCGAAGACGGAGCCGGATCGTGCCCGGTCGGTCCGGCTCCTCGACGCCGCTCGCCGGCATCGAGCGTCCCGCGTCCCGAAGACCTGGTTGATCCGCCACGCCTGGTCCTCGCGGATGCGGACGTCGACGACGACGCTCGGCTGCTCGCGCTCGTAGGCCGCGCTCGACTCGGTCCAGAAGGCCGCGAGATCGAAGTCCTCGGCTCGCTCGACCGGCTCATCGAGGAGCGTCGCGCCGACGACCCGCGACGCTCGATACGTGCGGATCTGGCCGTCGACGGCCGCGACGACGTACCAGACGCCGCCCTTGAGGACGAGCCCGAGCGGACCCAGCGTCGCGATCGACGGTCTCGTCGCCGCGGTCGTACTCGACCGCGACCGTGCCGCCCGTCCCAGACGGCCGTCGAGAGCGTCGCGAGGTGCGGGCACCTCCTCGTTGGCCTGGAACCAGCCGGCGGCATCGAGATGGAAGCGCTGCGACGAGGCGCGAGGCGCGCGAGCGCAGCTCCGGCGGGAGCGCGGCCATCACCTTGAGCTGGGCCGCGGCCACGACCGTGCCGAGGCCGAGCTGGGCGGCCGGGCCCGGGCAGCCCGGACAGGAACAGGGCCTCGGCCTCGTCGGCGGTCATGCCGGTGAGCCGCGTCCGGTAGCCGTCGACGAGGCGGATGCCGCCGAGCGGACCGCGCTCGGCGAAGATCGGGACGCCGGCGGCGCTCAGCTCCTCGACGTCGCGGTGGACCGTCCGGACGGAGACCTCGAGCTCGTCGGCGAGCTCGCGCGGCGGTCATCCCGCCGCGGGTCTGGAGCAGCAGCAGCAGGTTGACCAGGCGACTGGCGCGCATCGGCGTCGAGGATACGCGCAGTACGTGACAGGACTTGTCATGTATCGCTGGCGGCTCGCCGGGCTCAGGACTGCGTGGCTGCCCCTCGGTGCCGCCCTCGCGCAGGAAGCGCTCGATCTCGCCGATCAGGTCGTCGCCCGACGGCAGCCGCTGCTCATCGACCATCGCCTCGAGCCGCTCGACGTACGTCCGTGTCGTCTCCTCGAGCGCCGTCGCGGTGTCGAGGCGGGTCCGGAGCTGGCGCGCCTCCTCGGCGAGGTCGCCGGTCGGCAGCGATGACCCCGAGGTGCCGACCCAGCGCCTCGACGAGCGCGACCGACGCCGCCGGGTACGGCCCGGAGACGTAGTGCGGGACCTGGGCGAAGTAGCCGACCGCCGGGATGCCGCCCTCGGCCATCGCCATCTCGAGGACGCTGATCGCGGCCGCCGGGACCCGCAGCAAGCCGGCCGGGCCCGGCTGGATGTCGCCGCGCAGCCGGCCCTGGCTCGGACGTCGTGCCGAGGATCGGCACGTCGCGGGTATGCGGCACGGCCGCCGGGATCGCCCCGAGACTGATCCATTCGACGACGCCGAGCGCGTCGGGCCAGCTCGACCATCGTCGCCGCGAACGCCTGCCAGCGGTCGTCGGGCTCGGGGCCGGCCAGCACGAGCAGGTCGCGTTCGCCGAACCGCACGCGGCGGACGACGAGCTCCGGCCAGGTCGAGCTCGGCGAGACGGCCGTCGACGATCTGGAGGGTCGGTCGACGCGCGCGGTAGTCGAACAGCGCGTCGGCATCGAAGGTCGCGACCGTCGACCGCGTCGTCGAGCAGCTGCTCGAGCGCGCGTCGTCGCGGCGCTGCCGGCATCGACCCAGCCATCGAAAGCGGCGACGAGCGTCGGCGCGATCAGGTCGCCGGGGTCACCCGGACTGCCCGGCCCGGCCAGCGAATAGAGGCTCACCGCCGCAAGTATACGCGGCGCGCCGGACCGACCGTCGGCCGCCCGTGCCGACGGAGCACGCGCCAACGGTTGAGGATTTCCGAATCGAAGCCTGAATCGAATCGGTGGTTGTATCGTCTCGCCCGACTTTGGCAGATTCGTCGGCGCTGTCCAGCCGACCATGTCTCGACATCATTCCTAGGAGGGACACCTTGCGGAGCAGGGTCGCGCGGCGCGCGCCAGTCACGGCCGCGCTCGTCATCTCGGCACTCGTCCTGCCGTGTCGTTCGCGCCGACCGTCGCCGCCGACGAACGGCCTCGAGGTCACGACTCCGTATCCCGCCGTCGCGGTCGCGCCGGGCTCCAAGGTCAGCTTCGACCTCACCGTCTCCTCGACGCGCGCCGCCGACGTCGCGCTGTCGTTGAGCGGCGTGCCGACCGGCTGGACGGCGAGCCTCATCGGCGGCGGCAACGTCGTCGACGGCGTCGCCGTCGGCGCCGGGCAAGCCCGGCACGCGTCCGCCTCGACGTCACCGTCCCGGCCGACGCGACCGACAGCACGTCGACGCATCCGCGTCACCGCGCGTGGTGGCGGCGCCGAGGACGTGCTGCCGATCTCGATCCGCGTCAACGCCGAGGCCGCCGGCGACATCACGCTCACGACGAACACGCCGACGCTGACCGGGGCGTCGGACAACGACGTTCACGTTCGACCTGACGCTCAAGAACGACACCGCCCAGGACGTGACCGTCTCGGCGACCGCGACCGGCCCGACCGGACTGGGACATCACGACGACGCTCACCGGCGCGACCAGGCGGCCTCGACGGTCGTCAAGGCCGGCTCGACCCAGAGCATCAGCGTCACGGCGAAGCCCGCCGAGGACGCGCCGGCGCGGCACGTACCCGATCAAGGTCACGGCGCACGGCCGGCGATCGCACGATCGATGCCGACCTGTCGATCGCGATCACCGGCTCGTACTCGGCATGACGCTGTCGACCCCGGACGACGTCCTGTCGACGCGCGGCTCGGCCGGGTCGCCGACGACGAGCAGACGTTCGAGATCACCAACACCGGCACGGCGCCGATCACCGCGGTCAAGCTCGACGGCACGCCGCCGAGCGGCTGGACGGTCACGTTCGACCCGAACGACGGCCTCGCAGTCGATCGACCCCCAGCAGGTCGGCAGCGATCACCGCGACGATCACCCCGTCGGGCGACGCGGTCGCCGGCGACTACGTCGTCACGTTCAAGGCGAGCTCGACCGAGAACGCGACCGGCGCCAGCGCCGAGATCCGGTTCACCGTCGAGACCTCGCCGATCTGGGCGTTCGTCGGCATCGGCTGATCGTCGCTGATCCTGGCCGGCCTGTTCTACGTCTTCCGGACCTACGGTCGGCGATGAGCGCGAGTCCGGGCGGATCGCGTCCAAGAAGCGACCGGGCGCCGGCCGGCCGCCGCGCCGACCGCCACGGCGGGCGCCGGTCCGGCAGCGACGCCGCCGCGCCGATCCGCATCAGGACGCGCGGCCTGACGAAGCACTACGACGACCTCGTCGCGGTCGACCACCTCGACCTCGAGGTCCGCGCCGGCGAGATCTTCGGGCTGCTCGGCCAGAACGGCGCCGGCAAGACGACGACGATCCTCATGCTGCTCGGCCTGACCGAGCCGACCGACGGGCGCGGCCCGCGTCGTCGGGCTCGATCCGGCGCGCGGCCCGCTCGAGGTCAAGCGGCGGGTCGGCTACATGCCCGACAGCGTCGGCTTCTACGGCGACCTGACCGGCCGCGAGAACCTGCGCTACACGGCCCGGCTCAACCGGATCGACAAGCGACGAGACGGAGGAGACGATCGACGAGGTCCTCGACCAGGTCGGCCTGACCGACCGCGCCGACGACCGGGTCGACACGTACTCGCGCGGCATGCTCCAGCGGCTCGGCATCGCCGACGCGCTGGTCAAGGATCCCGACGTCCTCATCCTCGACGAGCCGACGACCGCGATCGACCCGCTCGGCGTCGCCGAGATCCTCGACCTGCTGCGCGCGACTCGTCGCGCGAGCGCGGGATGGCGATCCTGCTCTCGAGCCACCTGCTCAACCAGGTCCAGTCGGTCTGCGACCGGATCGGCATCTTCTCCGCCGGCCGGCTGATCGGGCAGGGGACGATGGCCGAGCTCGCCGAGCGGTTCGGCGACGGGCAAGCAGCATGCTCGAGGTCGGCCTCGACCTCCACGACCGACGACGACGAAGGCGCGCGCGCAGGACCGTCCTGGCGCGCGGTCAGCGGCGTCGACGTCCATCGCCGACGGCGTCCGGCCCGGCGATCCGTGGCACCTCGACGGTCGAGCGCGGTGCGGACCCGGCGCACGGTCCGCTCGGCGGTGCTGGCGGCCGTCGCGGCGGAGCACCTGCCGCTGACGTCGATCCGTGCCGGTCGTGCCGTCGCTCGAGGACATCTACCGCCGCGCCGTCGCTCGACCCGGCGGATCGCCGCGTCGAGCGCGGTCGCCGCGACGGCCGGGAGGTGCCCGCATGACCTCGACGACCACGAGCGGTCGAACCGGCGCGGTCCGCGAACGCCGGCCGAGGACGACCACGACGCCGTCGAGGGCGCGCTCGATCCCGCGCGCCGGCTGGATGGTCGTCGCCCGCAAGGAGTTCGGCGACCACCTCCTGTCGTCGCGGTTCGTCGTCCTGCTGATCGTCCTGGCCCTCGCTGCGGCCGTGCCGCTCTACTTCGTCAGCGGCCAGATCCGCGACGCGCCGTCGCGGCGCCACCGGCTTCCCGGCGCTCTTCATCGCGCTGTTCTGGCTCGACACCGACGGTCAACGACCAGATCACGCTGCCGTCGGTGGTCGGGTTCCTCGCGCTCGTCGGGCCGCTGCTCGGGCTCGCGTTCTCGTTCGACGCGATCAACGGCGAGCGGGCCGAACGGCACGCTGCCGCGGCTCCTGTCGCAGCCGATCCATCGCGACGACGTCATCAACGGCAAGTTCGCGGCCGGTCTCGCGGTCATCGCGCTGGTCCTCGTCGTGATGGTCGCGTGGCGTCACGGCGTTCGGCCTGATCCGGCTGGGCATCGTCCCGGAGGCCGACGAGCTGCTGCGGATCGTGCTGTGGATGCTCGTGACGTTCGATCGTACGTCGCGCTGTGGCTCGCGTTCGGGATGCTGCTGTCGGTCGGCGTCCGGCGGGCGGCGACGTCGGCGCTCGATCGGGTTCGGCACGTGGCTGCTGCTGACGTTCTTCGGCGGGCTGATCGTGCTCGCTGGTCGGCGGCTTCGTCGCGCCGCTCACGACCGAGCATCGGGCGAGGATGTCGCTCCAGAACATCGGCGTCCAGGAGATGCTCCAGCGACTGCTGCCGGACACGCTGTACCGGGAGGCGTCGCTGGCGCTGCTCAACCCGCAGGTGACCACGGTGTCGACGCCGGCGACGATCGGGCTACGCCCAGGCGCAGCAGCGGATCCCGTCGCTGCTCTCGCTCGACCAGAGCTTCATCCTCGTCTGGCCGCAGGTGGTCGGCGCTCGTCGCGCTGACGGTGGCGTGCTTCGCGTCGCGTACGTGCTGTTCATGCGCCAGGAGGTCCGCGCCTAGGGTCCGTGCCGTGCTAGGCCAGACGCCCCTCGGCCAAGCCGAGCTCGCGTTCCGCGGCCGCGGTCGACCACGCGACGACGTCGGCACGCGTGATCGTCGTCCCATGGGCGACGACCTGGAGCGCCAGCCCGTCGAGCAGCGACAGGATCCGCCACGCAGCCGCGGCGGGGTCGGCGCACCGGAACGACCCGCCGGCGACACCCGCGCGGATCGTCCGCTCGAGCAGCGCCTGCCACTCGAGGTTGAGCCGACGGGACGTCGCCTGGACCGCGGGACGGCGAGCTGCCTCGGCCCACGCGTCGAGCCAGAGCTGGAACGCCCAGTCCTTGTCGGCCGGCGTGTAGGTCCGGAAGAAGATCCGAAGCGCCTCGACCGGCGTCGCCGCGTCGGCCATGAGCCCGGCCGACAGTCCGAGGTCCTGCCGCGCGACGACCTCGAACGCCGCGGCCAGCACATCGTCCATCGACTCGAAGTAGTGATGGATGAGTCCCGACGAGGTGCCCATCTCGGCCGCCACGTCGCGGACCGTCGTCGACGCCAGGCCCTTTCGGCGCGCGACCTCCACCGTCGCGGCGACGATCGCATCTCGGCGATCGGCGGGGGTCATCCGCTTCGGCTGGGCAGGTGGCGCGGTCACGCCCGCAGGGTAGGACGATATTGCGCAAACGTCCAATAGCGGCTATCGTCGCGCCACCGTCAGAGGGACGAAGCAGAGGACACGCCGTTGATCCGGACCACCCCGTTCCACGAGCGAACGAGCGCCCTCAACGAGACACAGCTCTGGAGCCATTGGTCGCGGCCACCTGGCCGCCGATCGCTACCAGATGTCCGACAAGTTCGAGTACTTCGCGGTCCGCAACGCGGCCGGCATCTTCGACACGAGCCCGCTCTTCAAGTACCGGATCACCGGGCAGAGACGCCGAGACCTTCCTTGGCGGCGTCCTCGCACGCGACATCCGTGCCTGCCAGCCGGGCAACGCCCAGTACACGTGCTGGCTCGACGATCGCGGCTTCGTCATCGAGGACGGCGTCATCCTGCGGCCCGGCAAGGACGAGTTCCTGCTGACCTCCGCGGAGCCCAACTACGCGTACTTCGCCGACCGCATCGGTCGCTTCGACGTGACAGATCGAGGACGTCAGCCGCGAGATCGGCACCCTCGCCTTCCAGGGCCCGCGCAGTCGGAACCTCCTCAAGCAGCTCGTCCCGCAGATGGAGCACATCCCGTACTTCGGTGTCGCGAAGGGCGAGATCGGCGGCGCAGGGGTCACGGTCAGCCGGACCGGCTACAGCGGTGACCTCGGGTACGAGATCTGGATCGACACCCCCGATGCGCTCCACGTCTGGGACACGCTGTGGGACTCGATCGAGGGACAAGGCGTCCTGCCGTTCGGGCTCGCGGCGCTGTACATGCTCCGCATCGAGGCCGGCCTGTTGCTGCTCGAAGCCGACTTCGATTCGAGCCGGTATGCCTGGAACGATGCGCACCGATCGACGCCGATCGAGCTCGGCTGGGCCTGGATGTTCCGCGACCTCAAGACCGACGACCGGGCATTCATCGGCCGCAAGGCGCTCGAGAAGGAGATCGCCGACAAGACCTCACGCTGGGCGATGCGCGGCCTCGTCGTCGACTGGCGGGACTACGATCGCGTCTACAACGAGGCCGGGTTGATCCCCCCGAAGGACCACGCGCCGGTCGTCGAGGACTGGATGCTCTACGACGACGATTACGAACGGGTGGGCTACGCGACGAGCTTCATGTACTCGCCGATGCTCCAGCGCCACATCGCGATCGCCCGCGTCCGCCCGGACCTCGCCACGTTCGGGACCAAGGTCAACCTGGAATTCACCGTCGACCACCACTACGAGCAGGTCGCCGCGCACGTCGCACGGTTGCCGCTCTACAACCCGGAGCGAAAGACGGCCTGACATGACGATGACCGCGCCGAAGCCGACCAAGTCCAGCAAGTCCGGGAAGAACGGGAACGGTAGCAAGTCGACCAGGGCGACGAGCCGGGCAGACCGCACCTACGACGCGATCGTCGTCGGTGGCGGGCACAACGGTCTCGTCAATGGCGCGTATCTCGCCAAGGCCGGGCTCAAGGTGCTCGTCCTCGAGCGCCGGCACCTCGTCGGCGGCGCCGCGATCACCGAGGAGCTCCGGCCGGGCTTCTGGTTCACGACGTTCTCGTACGCGCTGAGCCTGCTGCGACCCGAGATCATCCACGACCTCGAGCTGGTGAAGCACGGCTTCATGCCGCTCCTGATGTCGAACACGTTCGCGCCCGGTCTCGACGGCGAGTATCTGATGTTCACCCAGGACCACGGGCAGAACCAGCAGGAGATCGCGCGGCACTCGAAGCACGACGCGGACGCCTACGACCAGTACAGCCACGACATGGAGATGGTCTGCCAGGCCATCAAGCCGTTGCTTGACATGGTCCCGCCGGACATCTTCAGCGACGACCCCGAGGAGATGATCGCGCTGGCGAACGTCGGATCGCGCTTCAAGAAGATGGACAAGCGGGTCCTGCACAACGCCGTCCGGTTGCTGACCGGCAGCGCCGCCGACTTCCTCGACGACTACTTCGAGTCCGAGCTGCTGAAGGGCTACCTGGCTTCGTCGAGCATCATCGGGACGAAGGTCGGCCCGCGCTCGCAGGGGTCGGGGCTCGTGCTGCTCTACCACTCGATCGGTGAGCACGACGGCGAGTTCGGTGCATGGGCCTTCCACAAGAAGGGGAACGGCGGGTTCACCCAGGTACTGGCACGGGCCGCCGAGTCGTTCGGGGCCGAGATCCGCCTCGAGTCGCCGGTCGACTCGGTCATCACCAAGGACGGCCGCGCGACCGGGGTGGCACTCCAGGACGGGACGGAGTACTTCGCCGACACCGTCGTGAGCGCACTCGACCCGCGACGGACCTTCCTCGAGCTCGTCAACCCGCGCGAGCTACCCGACGACCTCGTCGAGAACATCGAACGCTTCCGCTTCCAGGGCACGAGCTCGAAGGTCAACTTCGCGCTGGATGGGTTGCCGACGTTCGGCGACCTCGACGGCAGCCAGTTCCGGGGCTTCACCAACATCGGCCCCTCGATGGACTACCTCGAGCGGGCGTTCGATGACGCCAAATACGGCTGGTATTCGCAGGCGCCCTATATCGATTGCGCCATCCAGTCGACGATCGACGCCGACATGGCGCCTCCGGGCAAGCACGTCCTGTCCTGCTTCATCCAGTACACGCCGTACAAGCTGCGCGAGAGCGACTGGGACTCCGAGAAGGAGAACCTCGGCGACACCGTCCAGCGGACGCTCGAGCGGTTCTTCCCGGGGTTCGGCGACCTCGTGCTGCAGCGCGAGGTGCGGACGCCGCTCGATATCGAGCGCACCGTCGGCTTGTCCGAGGGAAACATCTTCGCCGGCGAGTTCTTCGCGCCGCAGATGTTCTTCTTCCGGCCGGCGCCCGGCTGGTCGCAGTATCGGACGCCGATCGACGGCTATTACCAGTGCGGCTCCGGGACGCATCCCGGCGGCTGCGTGATGGGGGCACCGGGCAAGCTCGCCGCCGGGCAGATCCTCAAGGATCGGGCGAAGGCAGGTGCCGCGTCGGGCAAGACCAGGGTGGCCGCTCGCGCTTAGGGCGGCCGAGGAAGCTCGCTCGATCGAGCCCTGAATCGCGGAAGCGACGGCTCGCGCCGCCGCTTCCGTCCCCCCAAAGAACCCCGGGTGCGTTAGCTCTTGATGGGCTCCCCGTCGCCGCCCACGACATACCACTTGCTGTTGAGACCCTGCCCGTTGGTCTGACCTGCAGCCGAGTCCTTGGCGAAGTAGTACAGCGGGTATTCGCCGTACACGACCTGCTGGGTGCCGTCCGCGCGGGCCTCGAGCTTGATCTTCGACTGGTCGAGACCATCTCCGACGGTCACGTCTGACGCCGAGCTGGCGGTCAGGGCCGGCCAGCTCGCGGCGCAGGCGTCGTTGCACGTCGGCGCGGCCTGGTCCTCGTCCGGCGTGAACATGTAAAGCGTCTTGCCGGTGCCGTCGGTCAGGAACTTGCCAAGCGCGCCGGTCGCGAGCTTGAGCTCGACTGCGCCGCCTGCGGCGGTCGAGGCCGACGCCGAGGCCGACTCCGACGCCGATGCCGAGGGCGCGGCCTCAGAGGCAGAAGCTGACGGGGCGGCGGCCGATGGCGCCGTGGTGGCTGCTCCGCCGCCGCTGCTTGAACAGGCCGCCACGATCGCCGTGACGGCGAATGCGGCGATCAATAGCTTCGATGGTCGGCTGTCAGGTGTCATCGCGTCGTCTCCGTAATTGGCTGGGGTTCAGCGACGGATACGTCAGGAGCGACGGGGTCGGTTTCGCATAGGTGGGTTTCGGGCGACGACGGGGACGCTACATTCGTCCCATGCCGCCGACGGGCGCAACGCGTCCACGTCTTGCTCCGCCACCACCGCCACCGAGCGGTGTGCTGTTCTTCGTCCACGGCGCGAACGAGACGTCCGAGGGGCTGGCTCGGAACGTCGCACGGATCGAGGACCAGGTCAGCCGCCGCGGCTGGGACGTCCGCGTCGTCGCCCCCGAGTGGCGGCGACGATCCGGCCTGCGTCTCGGCAACTGGCGCAAGGCGCTCTATCGCGGGGCTCGCCCTGCGGCGATCTCGATCTCGAACGTGCCACGGGGCGTGGGTCGCGCGGCTGTCCTGAAGCTCGTGACGAACTACTTCGAGGGCCGGCGCGAGATGCTGCTCGATACGGTCGGCGCCCAGATGCTGGCCGACGTGATCGGCTACCACGAGCACCGCGACTCGATCCAGGACGTGCTGCAAGGGGAGCTCGCCAAGACGGCGAAGGCGGCGCGCGGGCGGACGGTCCTGCCCGTCGGGCTGTCGCCTCGGTGGCATCGCGCTCGTCGATCTCGTCGCCTCGTGGCCCGACGCCCCGGTCGAGGCGTGCGTCACCGTCGGGTCGCAGGCGCCGCTGCTCTATACGTTCGATGCGATCCCATCATTGCCGTACGACGAGGCCGATCCGCCGCGCCTCCCCGTTCCGTGGCTGAACGTATACGACAGCCGGGACTTCCTGTCCTTCGTCGCCGAGCCTCTGTTCCGACGGACGGATGGCCTCGCGACCGTGGTCGACCTTCGCGTCCACTCGGGCCGGGATTTCCCGCGGTCACATTCGGCGTACTGGGAGCTGCCGGCGGTCTGGGACGGCATCGCGACGGCCTTCACCTGGCGCCGGACCGATCGGATGACGGTCCGTGAGGCACGAGAGCTGGGGTTCGAGGCTCGGAAGGCACCGACGCCGCGTTCGTGACGGCCGTTGGCCAGCCCGTGCGTGGATAGAACGTCCGTTCTATACTGACCATCATGCGGCCCGACCTACCGCGACGAACCCTGCCGCACGGCCCTCAACCGCGTTCGGGGCATGGGCTTCAAGTGGTCGCTGAACCCCTACATGGGCTGCGTCCACCAGTGCACGTTCTGTTTCGTGCGTGCCTTCGAGAAGATGGCCGATCGGCCATCCGACGCCCGCTACGGTACGTCGATCCGGGTGAAGACCAACGTCGTCGAGGTCCTGCGGAAGGAGCTCGCCCGGAAGTCGTGGAAGGGCGAGCAGGTCGTCGTCGGGACGGCGACGGACCCGTACCAGCCCGCCGAGGGCCATTTCCGCCTCACGCGCGGCTCGCTCCAGGCCCTCGGGGATGCCCGGACCCCACTCGGCATCATCACGAGGGGACCGCTGATCGTCCGTGACGTCGACGTCCTCACCTACGCATCAGCGAGGGCGAAGGTGGGCGTGACGTTCTCGATCCCCACGCTCGACCCGGGGGTCTGGCGGAAGACCGAGCCCGGCACGGCGCCCCCGCGTCAGCGCCTTCGCGCGATCCGCACGCTCATCGACGCCGGCATCGACGCGTCCGTCGGCATGGCCCCGATCCTTCCCGGGCTGTCGGACGACCCGGCGAAGATGGCCGACGTCGTCAAGGCAGCTCGCGATGCCGGTGCGACCGCGGTCTGGACCAACGTGCTCTATCTCAGGCCCGGCACGCGTGAGCACTTTCTGGAGAACCTGGCGCGAGACTGGCCCGAGCTCCTGCCGTCGTACGAGCGGCTCTACGACGGCCGCGCGTATGTCGCGAAGGACGTCCTCGAGCCGGTCAAGCGGCAGGTCCGCGAGCTGGCCAAGCAGCACGGGATCGCCGACCGACGACCCCGTCGAGCGCCCGTATCGGCGGAGCGCGACGGTGCAGGCGAGGGACGCGATGCCACTCCGCCGCTCGCGCCACCCACCCCCGAGCAGCTGTCGCTTGCGTCGGCGCTGCGCTAGACCCCGAGGCTCGCGTGCCTCAGGCCAGCGCGGCTGCCGCGGCGCGGACCGGGGAAGGGCATCCCAGTCGGCACGGGTGGGCGAGAAGATGTCGACCACGATGGCGCCATCCGGCCCCGCCACGCCGTCGTGCAGCACGTTCGAGATGATCCGCCACGTCCCGCCGGGCCCGAGCTCGCGCCGCTCGCCGTCGATCGTGAACGTGATCGACCCCTTGATGCACAGCCCGAGCTGCTCCTGTTCGTGGCGGTGCTCGGGCACGATCGCGTTCGGACCGAGCTCCACGACCGCGAGGCTCGCGTTGTTGCCCACGATCACGCGGGCCTGGACGGTCTCGCCCCAGACGTCGATCGCCGGCACGTCGGCGATGTCGCGCAGGTTCGAGTCGGTGTTCGAGTCGTCTCCGTCATGTCGCTCGTCGAGTCGGTGGCCATGTCGAAAGCCTACGTCGGCCATGCGGTCGCCGGAGCGACGGCATCGCCGCTAGGCTTCGCCGGGTGAAGATCTCGCCCCAGACGGCCCGCCGGTTCATCCTCGGGCGGCAGGGCCTCTGGCCCGGGCGACGGTGGCGCGGCGTCCACGGCACCGAGCGCGCGATGCGCGCGATGGAGCATCTCCAGCTCGACCCGCTCGCCATCATGGCGCGCGCCCAGGACCTGATGCTGCACAGCCGCGTCATCGACTACCAGCTCGACGACTGGGCGCGGCTCACCTATGACCGAGCGCAAGTTCTTCGACTGGGGCGGCTGGCTCGCGGTCCGCCCGATGGACGAGCTGCCCTACTGGCGGAACCTCATGCGCCGCGAGCGCGAGATGGGCCACTGGCGCGAGGTCGAGCACGAGCACCACGAGACGATCGTCGAGATGCGCCGGGTCCTGCGGGAGCGGGGTACGGTCGCCAATCGCGACTTCACGATGGCCAGCCGCAAGCGCACGGACTCCTACCGCGGTCGGAAGGACAGCGCGGTCGCGCTCTACTACCTGTGGCGGATCGGCGACGCGATGGTCCACCACCGCGAGCGGTTCGAGCGGGTGTACGCCCCGACCGAGGCCGATCGCGCCGCGCCGACCTGCTCGAGGAGGCCTCCGACGCCGAGACCGACGACTTCATGCGTCGCAAGCACGTCGCGTTCGAGGGCATCTCACCGTTGACCGGTTCGTACGCGCTGTACCACAAAGGGGAGCGGCAGGCCGTCGTTGCGTGGCGAGACAAGGCAGTCCGGGACGGTGGCCTGATCGAGATCGAAGTCGATGGTTGGCGGGGCGTGCGCTGGGCGCTCGCCGAGGACGCTGCCGACATCGCGACCGTGGAGCGAGGTCGGGTGCCCCGGTCGTGGCGACCGCTGGCGACCTCGACGATCGAGGAGACGACCTTCCTCGCGCCGCTCGACCCGGTCAGTGCCCGCAAGCGAGCCGCGACGCTGTTCGACTTCGACTACATCTGGGAGGTGTACACGCCGGCGCCGAAGCGCAAGTTCGGCTACTACGCGCTGCCCGTCCTGTGGGGCGATCGACTCGTCGCGCGGTTCGACGGACGGCTCGAGCGATCGACCGCCACCTTCGCGATCCTCGGCCTCTGGCTCGAGGACGACGCCACTCGCGACCGACGACGGCATTCATCGAGGCGTTCGCCTGCGGGGTCGAGCGGATGCAGCGCTTCCTCGGCGCGGAGCGTCTCGACGTCACGGGCGTGCCACAGCGCCTGCTCCGCGAACGACTCGAGGGCGACGCGACCGTAAGCGCTCCGCGGAGCGCAGCCGACGACGGATTCGGGAACCTTTTGCGCGACCCCTCGCCCATTGCTCGTTGAAGGCACGAAGATGTGCGCGATCCGGAGGGACGATGGATCGAGAGCTGGTCCGATCCGCGATGGCCGGCGACCGTGAGGCGTTCGACGCATTGGCGTCGGCCTCGATCGGCCGGCTGTATGCGGTCGCGGCGCTCATCCTCCGCGACCCGGACCGAGCGGCGGATGCCACCCAGGAAGCGCTCGTCACCGCCTGGCGCGACCTCTCGGCCATCCGGGATCCCGACCGGTTCGAAGCGTGGCTCCATCGTGTCCTCGTCCGCTGCTGCTACCGCGAGGCGGGCCGCGAGCGGCGTCGGCGCCTCGTCGAGATCCACGCGGTCGTCGACGAGCGAGGTGGCCCTGACGCGCTACCTGGTCTCATCGATCGCGACCAACTCGACCGGGCGTTCAGACGTCTCGACATCGAGGAGCGCACGGTCATCGTGCTGCACCACATCGAGGGTTTCCTGTTGACCGAGATCGCGGATGTCCTCGGGATCCCGCTCGGTACGGTCAAGTCCCGCCTGCATCGCGGCAAGCGGACGATGCGCGCGGCGCTCGACGCGGACGCCCGTGTCGTTCCCATCGAGCGAGGTCGGACGGCATGAGTACGGCGAGCGACTTCGACCGCACCCTCGAGACCTGGCTGGCCGACGTCCGTCCGACGTCGCCGCCGGCGGGTCTGCTCGGCGAGACGCTCGAGCCGCGTGGCCGACACGCCGCGCCGCCGGGCCTGGCTGATCTCGGATCGATGGATATGGGGGGCCACTGCACGGCGGGCCGTGGCGGGCGGCCGCTTCCTGCTGGTGGCCGGGGCCCTCCTGCTGCTCGTCATCGCGATCGTGGCGGCGGTGATCCTCGTCGGGTCACCGCGGCCCGCGCCGCCGTTCGGCTTGACCACCGCCGGATTCATCACGATGGATTCCGCCGACGGCATCGTCGTCGCACGCATGGATGGGACGCAGCGACACGTCCTCGTGCCGAAGGACGGCGAGTCGATCAGCCCGATCTGGTCGCGCGACGGCCTGCACCTCGCGTTCTGGCATCGGGACGGAGCCGGGAAGCCGTGGGAGTTGACCGTCGTCGACCAGTACGGCGGCTCGCGCCAGGCGCTCGCAAGCGGTGTCACGCTTCGAGAGCGAGAAGAGGCGCTGAACCAGCCGAGCAGCATGAGCTGGTCCCCGGCGGGTGACCGGCTCGCGTACGCGAGCGACACGGCCGGCGGCACGTCGATCTTCGTCGCCGATCTCGGCGGTGGGGTCGAACGCATCACCGATCCGGCACTCAAGGGCATCGACCCGGCCTGGGCACCCGACGGACGGACCATCGTCTTCGTCAGCGAGGCGTCGACCACGCTGCACTCCGTGGCCCCGGACGGGTCGAACGAACACGAGCTCGCGTCTCTCAAGGACATCGTCCTGTGGCCCGATTGGTCGCCGGATGGTGCGCTGATCGCCGTGAGCGCCGTGCAGGATGACCAACTCGATATCTTCACGGTCTCGGCCGACGGGTCGACGCGTGACCAACCTGTCACACGACCCCAGCCCAGAGTTCTCCCCGAGCTGGTCACCCGACGGCAACCGACTTGCTTGGGCGCGTGCGCCCGCGGACGGGTCGGCGCGCGCCTATGTCGTCGTGAGCGATCGCGCCGGCTCGCGGGTCGTCGAGCTGCGGACACCGGCCGACCTCGCTCCGCCGGTGTGGTCGCCCGATGGGACGCGGCTGTACAGCTATGTCGGCAACGACACCGATGGCTTCTACCAGCTCCTCGTGCTGGACCCGGAAGGCGTGGCGCCTGCCGTCCGGATCCCGGCTCCGGGGAACGTTGGTAACGGGAGCTGGCAGCGGCTGCCCTGACAAGGATCGGGGTTCGGATCGAGATGCAAGGAGGATCTGATATGCGCATGCGTTCGATGGCCATCCTGGGCGCGCTCGTCGCGCTCTTGGCGCTGCCGGCTGTGGCGTCGGCGACGATGCCCGGGGAGAACGGCAGGATCGTGTTCTCAGCTGAGACTTCTGCGGGCATCCAGATGTTCACGGTTCGCCCGAGCGGCGGTGGGCTGCGGCAGATCACCCACGTGGCCGGCGACGCCCTCAACGCGGATTGGTCACCGAACGGCCATCGGATCGTGTTCGCGCTGGGGACCGAGACGTCGGCGCGACTGGCGATCGTCCGAGCCGATGGCACCCACCTGCGATGCTGCCGCAGCCGGCCGGCGTGTTCGACGACCAGCCGTCGTATTCGCCGAACGGGCGATGGATCTACTTCCAGCGCTACACGGAGGCCTCGAACGACGACGCCATCTGGCGGATGAAGGATCGACGGGATCCACCAGGAGCCGCGTGCTCGGCCCATTCCCGAACGGCTTCGTGACCGATCCCAACGTGTCGCCGGATGGGCGAAGGCTCAGCTTCCAAGGTTGGGACGGGTCGCTGGTCGGTCCGGCGCCGAACGAGGAGCCGGCACGTGGCCTGTTCACCGCCTGGATCGACGGCAGCCATGTCAAGCAGATCCGTCCGTACAGTGCCGATGAGACGGTCAAGGCCGACTGGGCGCCCAGCGGACTTCGGATCGCGGTGACCGAGAACGCGAACCACTTCGACCCGGACGACTCGGCCAACATCGTCACGATGCGTCCCGGACGGCACGCCATCGTCGCCGACCTGACGCATCTCCACGACGGCGTCACGAATGCGTACCTCGGGTCGTATTCGCCCGACGGTCGATGGCTTGTCTTCCGCCTCGAGAAGGACGGCTAGTTCGGGCTGTACCGCGATGCGACCCGACGGGACAGTGATCGCGGACGATCCTGCCGCTGTCCACTTCCGTCCGCGCGTACATCGACTGGGGTGCCGAGGCGACTGACCCCGGACCCTCAGCTAGGCGAGGCGCGACGCGCGAGCCTTCCAGGTAGCGCCGTTCCGGAAGGCTCGTCGTCCGCTGGGCGGCGAGTCGATACGCGGCCCGCGCGGCGGCCGTTTCGCCGGCCATCTCGAGCAGGTGGGCGCGGACGGCCTCGAGTCGATGGTGCCTCGCCATCCGCTCGTCGGCTTCGAGCTCGTCGAGCATCGCGAGGCCGGCTTCCGGACCATCGACCATCGCGACGGCGACGGCGTGGTTCAGCGTGACCATCGGGTTGGGGGCGACGCGCTCGAGCAGCCGGTATAGCGCGACGATCTCGCGCCAGTCCGTGTCTTCGGCGCGTCGCCGCCTCGTCGTGGACGGCAGCGATCGCCGCCTGGAGCTGGTACGGGCCGATCCGGCCGCGAGGCAGCGTTGCCGTGATCATGGCGACCCCCTCGTCGATCGCAGCCGCGGTCCCAGCGCGAGCGGTCCTGGTCGGCGAGCGGGATGAGGTTGCCGTCGCCATCGGTCCGGGCGGGCCGGCGCGCGTCGGTCAGCAGCATCAGGGCGAGCAGGCCCGGCGACCTCGGTCGTCGTCCGGGAGTCGCCGATGGACGTCGCGGGTGAGGCGGATCGCCTCGGCGGCAAGCTCGGGCCGCTGGAGGTCGTCGCCGGAAGAGGCCGTGTAGCCCTCGTTGAACACCAGATAGAGGACATGGAGCACGACGCCGTAGTCGATCGGGGACCTCGGCGTCGGGCGGCATCTCGAACCGGCCACCGGAGCCGGCGATCGTCGCCTTCGCGCGGCTGATGCGCTGCGCCATCGTCGCCTCGGGGACGAGGAACGCCGCGGCGATCTGGGCCGTCGTCAGGCCGCCGACGGCCCGCAGCGTCAGCGCGAGCTGCGATGCCGGCGAGAGCGACGGGTGGCAGCACAGGAACAGCAGCGTCAGCGTGTCGTCTGCCTGCGGTTCGACGTCATCGATCTCCGGCGCCGGGATGTGCCACGCCTCGGGCGGCAGGAGCGCGGCGGCGGCCGACTCGCGCCGCTGGCGGGCGACGTCGCGATCGGAGCTGGTCGGTCAGGCGGCGCTGGGCGACGGTGATCAGCCAGCCGCGTGGGTTGTCCGGGACGCCGTCGTCGGGCCACTGCCGTGAGGCGGTCAGCAGTGCCTCCTGGACGGCGTCCTCGGCGGCGTCGAACTGGCTGTTCCGCCGGGCGAGCGCGGCGAGGACCTGCGGCGCCAGTTCGCGCAGCAGGTCCTCGATGTCGCGGTCGGAAGTCCCGGACCGGTCGGGTGCCCGGCCCCGTGTCGGGTCGGACGCGGTCACATCTCCGCCCCGGCGTCCTCCATGATCGGCCGGATCTCGACGACGCCGTACTCCGAGAGCGGTCCGGCGATCTCCTTGGCCCGGTCGAGGCTGTCGACGTCGACCAGGAACAGCCCGGCGAGCTGCTCCTTGACCTCGCCGAACGGCCCGTCGGTCACGGCCGGGGTGCCGTTCCGGAACTCGATGAACGTCTGCTCGTTGCCGAGGCCCTCGACCCGGATCAGCTCGCCGGACGCCTTGGTCTCGTTGATCACCTTGTAGTGATTGCCGAGGACGCGGTTGACCTCCTCCTCGGAGAGGCTCTCCTGCCAGAACTGCATGTTCGAGTGGATGAGGATCATGTACTTCACGGTGGTCTCCTGTTCTGTGCGCGGGCCTCGTTCGGGCGCCGTCACAGGAAGGTCGAAGCTGGGATCGCCGTCTCGACATCGTGCCATGCCGGCCCCGCGTTGCAGAATCACGGAACTCGCGTCCGACCGATGTCGAGAACCGTCCGGCGCCGAACACCCCATGTTCGAACCGACGGCTGGACCGGCGGTCGTTCGTCGTTTCGTACGCCGGGCGTTCGGCCGGGCCGCTGAGCCGGCACGTTGCCGGCCCTGGCGCAGGTTCGTTCGTCGGTTCGAACATCCCGGGTTCGACGCCGACGAACGGTCGGAAAACCGCGGCTGGACCATGTCGAGAAGCGTGTCGCGGCTCCGACTAGGTGGTGATAGGGCAGGCTGGAAGACCAACGCGCGACCAACCCTCAGAAATCGACGCACGACGAAGGAGACAGACGATGCCCACCACGACACTTCAGTACGCGACGTCCAAGGACGGCACCACCATCGCCTACGACCGACTCGGCACGGGCCCGGCCGTCGTCTTGGTGAGTGGCGGTTCGGTCGACCGATCGTCCAACGCCGGCCTGGCGGACCAGCTCGCCAACGACTACACGGTCTTCAACTACGACCGGCGGGGCCGCGGGCCCTCGGGCGACACGCAGCCGTACGCCGTCGAGCGGGAGATCGAGGACATCGATGCGGTGATCGAAGCCGCCGGCGGGAAGGCGCACCTGTACGGTTCGTCGTCCGGCGCGGCGCTGGCCCTGCTCGCCGCAGCGGCTGGGTCACCGGTCGCCAAGCTGGCGCTCTGGGAGCCGCCGTACATCGTCGACGAAAGCCGCCCGAAGCCCGATCCGAACACGGCCCAGATCTACCGCGACCTCGTCGCGCAGGATCGGCGCGGCGACGCCGTCGAATACTTCATGGCGAAGGTCGTCGGCATGCCCGAGGAGTTCGTGGCCTCCGCCCGAAGCCAGCCGTGGTGGCAGTGGACCGAGTCGCTCGCCCACACGCTCGCCTACGACGCCGAGATCATGGGCGACTACTCGCTGCCGGTCGACAAGATCCGGTCGGCTCGCCGTCCCGACGCTGATCCTCGTCGGCGCCGCAAGCTTCGGGTTCATGGGCCCGACTGCGGAGGCCATCGCCGACGTCGTGCCGGATGCACAGGTCAAGACGCTCGAGGGCCAGGAGCACAACGTCGACCCGACGGTGCTCGGTCCGGCGCTGGCTGAGTTCTTCGGTCGCTGAAAGGGGTCCGGACATGGCCGACAAGTCCGTCGCCGACAAGCTGCTGATCAAGCCAGGTTCGACGCTCTGGGTCTCGGATGAGGCCCGTGGCGATCTTCTCGGTCCATTGCCCGACGGCGTCGAGGCGACAGGCGATCCAGCCAAGGCGTCGACGTCGATCGTCATCGCCGATGACGGCGAGTCCGTCCGACGGCGCTTCGCGACCGATGGCAGCGCGCTCCTCGGGTCCGGAAATCTGTGGGTCCTGTATCCGAAGGGCAACAAGGCCGACATCAACCGTGACTCGCTCTGGCCGATCCTCGCCGATTTCGGGTTCCGCCCGATCAGCCAGGTCTCGGTCGACGAGAGGTGGTCGGCGCTCCGCTTCAGGGCCCTCAAGCCCGGGGAGCAGCAGTTCACCGGCGGCCGCTAGCTCCCGACTCCCCGCCGATCCTCGCGCCCCGGGGCGGCACCCACCCGCCCGGGGCGCATCCGTGTCCACCGCCGCACCACGCCGGCACCGCCGGAACGCGTGTGGCACCGGTTCGGACGCTGGCGCGGGCGCGACGCCGAGGAGCAGACCGACTGACCTAGGTCGCGGACGCGACCGCCGCCGCGAGGAGCCGCACACCCTCATCGATCTGGGCGGCCGACACCTGCCCGTACCCGAGGATGAGACCACCCGGGGCCCGGTCGGGATCCTTGTACGTGTGCCGCAGCCCGGTCACCTTCACCCCTGAGGCAAGGGCGCGCTCGATCACGTTCGCCTCGTCGACGCCGCGCGGCAGGAGTCCGAGCACATGGAGGCCGGCAGAGGCCCCGATCGTACGGACGTCGGGGAGGTAGCGCTTCAGTGCGTCGAGCAGCGCATCCCGCCGCTCGCGATAGATCGGGCGCATCCGTCGAAGATGACGGTCGAACTCGCCCCTCGACAGGAACTCCGCGAACGCCAGCTGGTCGAGGCTGGCCGACCCTCGATCGTTCGCCTCCTTGAGCGCCGCGAGCGGGTCCACCAGGCCGTGCGGCACGACCATCCAGCCGAGACGCAGCCCGGGTGCAAGCGTCTTGCTAGCCGAGCCGGCGTAGATGACGCGCTCTGGCGCGAGTCCGTGGATCGCGCCGATGGGCTCTCGGTCGTAGCGGTACTCCGCGTCATAGTCGTCCTCGAGGATCAGGGCATCGCGCTCGTCGGCCCAGGCGAGAAGATCGGCGCGACGATCGGGTGCCATCACTGCGCCTGTCGGGTAGTGGTGCGCCGGCGTGAGGAAGACGGCATCCGCCGTGGAGTCGCGCAGGGCGTCCACCGAGATGCCGCCATCGTCGATGGGGAGTGGCACGGCTTCGAGCCCGTGGCGGAGCACCGCACCGCGACCATCGGCGTCCCCGGGGTCTTCGACGGCGATCCGGCGACCACCGCGCGCCTTGACGAGCTGCGTGACGAGGTCGATGGCCTGCGCGAAGCCGTTGCAGATGATGATGTCGTTCGCTACTGCTGCGGTGCCACGAACGCGGTTCAGATACGCGGCCAGCGCATCCCGTAGTTCCGGAGCGCCGCGCCGATCGAGGTATGTCAAACGCTCGCTCGGCGCCTCGATCAGGACCCGGCGCAAGGACCGGAGCCATATCTGGCGCGGGAACAAGGTCACGTCCGGGCGCCCGTACGCGAAGTCGATCCGGACCGTGGGGGTCGCTTCAGCGCGTGGTCGCGCCGATGTCGCTACCGCAGCGCGCGTCGCGACACTCGTGGCGCCACCCGGCACGCTGGTCAGATATCCCTCGGCCACGAGCTGCTCGTACGCCTCGACGACCACGCCGCGCGACAGGTCCAGTTGCGAGGCAAGGACGCGCGTCGACGGGAGCGCGGTCTCCGGCTGTAGCCGGCCTGTCCGGATCGCCCCCCGGAGCTCCTGTTCGAGCTGCCGATGGAGGGGCAGCGGGTCGTCCTTGCGAAGCTCGACGAGCAGCTCGGTCGGGAATCTGGTCCTCGTTCTAACCATCGATGTGGACCTTAGCAGATGACCAGTTCCGCGTCATTATCGTCTCAACGAACGCAAGCCACCACAGACGAAGGAGATCGACATGGAGTTGCTGACGTTCATCGGGACGATCCTCGCGATCCTGGCCCTGATCGATGCCGCGGCGATCCGCAAGGGCGTCGACTCGCGCGACCGGATCGGCGACGACTGGACGCGCCGGACCTTCGCGTAAGCCACGTCACAAGCGCCCTCCCGCAGCCGGACGTCCCATCGGACGCCGGCTGCTGCTCCGTGTGCGGTGGTGCGGCGTTGATGCCGCCGTAATGTCGGGACGCCTAGCATCGTGGCCCTCGCAGGAGGTGCCCGATGCTCCCGACGACGAACGCGTATTCGAGCTTCGCTGCCAAGGACATCGCCGCTGAGAAGCGGTTCTACGCCGAGACCCTTGGCATCGACGTGAACGAGCTCTACGGCGGCGAGTTGCTCGAGCTGCGGCTCGATGGCGACAAGCGCGTGCTGGTCTATTCGAAGGACGACTTCGTACCGGCGACATACACCGTTCTCAATTTCCCGGTCCGGGACGTCGATGCGACCGTCGACGACCTGGCGCGGAGCGGGGTCGAGATGGCCCAATTCGACGGATTCGATCAGGACGAGAAGGGCATCGCCCGGCCCGGCCCGGATGGCGGCCCGACGATCGCCTGGTTCCGTGACCCGGACGGCAACATCCTCGCCGTCCACAGCGAGGAGCCCCCTCCGGCGTAGTCCGTGACGGGTAGGCTTCGAAGATGTCCTACCCACCGCCGGCACCGCCATCTGCCTATCCGCCCGCCACGTACGACGGCGAACCCGGGCTCGTGAACGCGCGGCTCCGGCGAGCCGGTACGCCCGAGGTCCGCAACAAGAATGGCGTCACCGCCGAGTTCCTGGCGACCGGCGCGTCGACGAACGGGCAGTTCGGGTTGTACCGCTGGAACATGTCCCCGGCACGCAGCGGTCCGGATCCGCACTTCCATCGGTCGATCTCGGAGTCCTTCTTCGTGATCTCGGGATCGGTCCGGCTCTACGACGGTCGCGAGTGGATCGATGCCCGGCAGGGCGACTTCCTCTTCGTGCCGGAGGGCGGCATCCACGGGTTCCGCAACGAGTCCGAGCGAGGACGCATCGATGCTGATCCTGTTCGCGCCGGGCGCGCCACGCGAGGACTACTTCGAGACGCTCGCGCGCGTATCGATGGGGCAGTCGATGACCGACGACGAGCGGACCGCGTTCATGCTCCGCCACGACACGTTCTGGGTCTGACGATGGCGTCGATCGTCCCGCTCGACGAACTCGAGCCGACCGAACACTCACACGAGTTCGTCGGCGCCGACCACGGTGACGTGCCGTTCAGCGTGATCCTCGTCCACTCCCGGCCGGGTGTCGGACCGAAGGTCCACCGCCACCCATACCCGGAGGTGTTCATCGTCGAGTCCGGGCAGGCGACGTTCCGGATCGGGGACGACTCGGTCGTCGTCGAGAGCGGGAACGTGGTGGTCAGCCCGGCCGGCGAGGCGCACGGCTTCGTGAACAGCGGCGAAGGGGAGTTGCGGCTGACCGCGATCCACGGCGCAGGCCGGTTCTCGACCGAGTGGCTCGCGGGCGACGATCCGACCTGGGCATCAAAACGGCGGTAAACGGCTGCCGCCGGGATCGGGTTGGCGATGCCTCTTTGTGCCAGATATCCGTCTCGGGAATGATCGGCTCGTCCTGGCCCACGGAGGAGGCATCCCACGCACGCATCATGGCCGATCGGCGGACGGACGGCCCGGGACGATGCCGAACATCCCACGGGCGAATATCTGGCATAGATCACGTCGCCGCGTTGTTGGTCGATCCCGCGCCGCGCCCCGTGCGCCGCGCAACAGGTCACTTGCGGAACGCAAGCGACGGGCGTATGTTGTTGCACATGCAACAAACATCTGATGCGCGCACTGCGCGCGATCCCGCCGAGACCGACGCGATCCGTCGGTTCCTCTCGCGCGGCGGACTGATCGACATCACGACGACCGGTCGACGCACGGGACAGCCGCGGCGGATCGAGATCGTCTTCCACAACATCGACGGTCGGCTGATCATCACCGGCCAGCCTCGCGAGCAGAAGCGCGCCTGGCTCGTCAATCTCGAGGCGGACCCTCGGCTGACGGTCCACATCAAGGGGCCGTTGTCGACGGATCTCCCCGCGACGGCGCGCGTCATCACGGACGCTGCCGAGCGCCGCGCTACCGCCGAGTGGGTGGTCAGCAATGCCTGGCACAACCAGAACGTCGACGCGATGACCGCCTACTCGCCGATGATCGAGGTCACGCTCGACAAGCCCGTCTGAACACGGTCGACCGGCAACGCTAGGCTGGGCGCCCCCTGGAGTGGAGGACGCCCGATGGATTGGACGCTCGAAGTCGTCATCCTGCCGGTCAGCGACATCGACCGCGCGGTCGAGTTCTATCGCGACAAGGTCGGCTTCGACCTCGACCACGACACGCACACCGACGCGATGCACGTCGTCCAGCTGACGCCGCGCGGATCGGGCTGCTCGATCGTTTTCGGTGACCTGCCGTCGCAGCGCGAGATGGCACCGGGTTCGATCCGTGGACTGCAGCTCGTGGTGTCCGACGCGCGAGCCGCTCGCCGGGAGCTGCTCGACCGGGGCGTCGAGGTCAGCGACATCATGCAGTTCTCCCCGGATGATGGCGGCACGTTCTTCGGCTTCGCCGACCCCGATGGCAACACGTGGGCCGTCCAGGAGCTGAAGGTGCGAGGGGAAAAGCCGCTGATCCCGGTCGAGCACCGGGGACAATTCGGGGCGCCTACCGAGTAGGCAGTCCTCCCGAGGGCCGTAGTTTTGGCAGCCCGGGTAGGATGGGCGGTCCGAGTCGATGACGATGGGCCGAGCTAGCCAGCGATCCCAGGCCGCCCGATGACCGGCGAAGCACGTTTCTGCCCGCAATGCGGAACGCAGCGCGTCGGCTTTTTCCAATTCTGTCCGAAGGACGGCTTCGATTACGACGAGCTGCTGGCACCGGAGCAGCGCCGGCCGGCGGATCCGAAGGCGCCGGCGCCGATGCGGTCGTCGGTCGTCAGCGCGACCGAGCTCCGCGAGGCGGTCAACCCATCCGCCGCGACGGCGGCCGCGGCCCCGCGGCGGACGCCGGCCGGTCCACCAGCGGCCGCGCCGGCACAAGCGGGCCCGCCTCAGCCAAGTGCGGTTCCCTCGGTACCACCGCCGGCACCCGCTCCGCCGCCAGCTCGGGCGAACGCTCCCGCGGCTGCGGCACGAGCTGCTGCGGTCGCCACGGCGGCTGCGCCGGCCGCGCGTCCTCCGGGACCCGCTGCACCACCGACGGCGGCCCGGCCGGCCCAGCCGACTCCGGCTCGCCCGACGAAGGTGGTCCCAGCCGCCGCCGTCGCCGCTGCGGCTCGCCTGTCTGCGCCGCCGGCGGCCCCGACGGCCAGACCAGCAACGCCTGCCGCTACACCCAAGGTGCCGCGTCCGGCCCCGCCCGCTGCGGCCCCGGTCGCGAGAGCTACCCTGGCGCCCTCACCGACCCCGGTCGCCTGGCCACCACCCGGCGCGCTTCCGGCCGAGGAGCTCGATCGCCGGACGTCGCCTCAGCTCCCGTCGCCGGAGCCAGTCGCCGCGAGCGTCGCGGGCGCGCACGTTGCGCCGGGGACGACGACCGCGACCGCCCCACCGGTCGCGACGCCGGCACCGACCGAACAGGTCCGCCGGCGGCGGGTGCTCGCGGGTCGTCCCGATCTCACGCTGACCCGGATCGCGATCATCCTCCTCGCGGCGCTGCTCGGCTTCAGCGCGCTCTCGAACATGGCGCGCTCGAGCTCGAGCGCATCGCAAGCTCCGACGCCCCTGAGCGGTGTCGATGCATCCCCGCTCACGGGCGAGTCACCCGGGGCCAGTGGGCCCGCCTCGCCGGGCATCGTCACCGAACCGGCATTCCAGCCCTCCGCTTCGACCCAGTTCGCGACGGTCACCAGCATCACCGATGGCGACACGATCAAGGTCTCGATCGACGGTACCGAGTTCCCGGTCCGTTACATCGGGATGGATACCCCGGAACCGGACGCGACCGATCCCGGCGATCAAGCGGCTGGCCGACGCCGCGACGGCGGCGAACTCCGGGTTGGTCGAGGGCAAGGACGTCTACCTCGAGCGCGAGGTCTCGGACACCGACCGGTTCGGGCGGCTGCTCCGCGACGTGTGGCTCGTCGATGGCGGCGGGAGCTACGTGCTGGTGAACCTCGAGCTCGTGCGGCTCGGGTATGCGCAGATCTCGACGTTCCCGCCGGACGTTCGGTACGTGCGTGAGCTCACGACCGCGCAGGCGAAGGCGCAGGCCGATGGCGTCGGGATCTGGGGCCTCGGCAAGAGCATCGCGCCGGAGGCGCCCGCCGCCGCAGGCGCCTCAGCGGCCGTCGCGCCAGGGGCCGGGGCGAGTCCGCAGGGTGTCGTTTCGGCCGGCAGCTCCGGGCAGTGCCATCCTTCGTACGACCCATGTCTGCCGATCGTCCAGGACCTCGATTGCGCGCAGGTCCGAGCGATGGGCAAGGCCCCGGTGACCGTCAAGGGGCCCGACGACTACATGCTCGACGCCGAGGAGGACGGGCTCGGCTGCGAGAGCAACGAGTAGCGCGACCCCGCGGCGTAAGCCGCAACGAGAACGGGCGCCGCTCGCGCGGCGCCCGTCGGGTCGATCGAGGTCGACGTCAGTCGACCCGCTCGAAGTAGTGGGCGGCAACATAGGCAGCCGTCTGGCGACCCAGCTTCGCGCCCTGGACATCGGGCGTCCGGAAGTGGAACCCGAGGTAGATGCGCGCGTTGATGGTGTCGTGGACGATGCTGCTGAGATGGCTGTACGTGCGGCTCGTGGCCGTGACCGGGCTGGTCAGCGTGATCCGCACGTCGTTCGTGCCGAAGAATTCACGAGCCGCCTGGGTCGTCGCACCCGTGAGGCAGTTGTAGCCCGACGGATGATCCGGGTACGGCGGCGTCGGCAGCAACGGTAGCCAGTCGGCCTGAGCAGTCGTGGCCGGATTGCCATCGATAGCCGCGTTCCGGATGGCCGTGATCGGCCGCCAGAAGCTGTAGTGGTCCTTGTCGTCCCAGCAACCGATCAGCGCATCGGCGCCGGACATGCTCGTCATAGCGAACAGCCGCGCCGCCCGCGTGATCGAGAGCCCCTTTCGGGCAACGATGTCGCGCAGCGACTTGTTGAGCATGACGATCGGGTTCGCCGAGTAGAACATCCCGAGCGCCGTCTGGGCCGCCGTCCGGGTCGTGCTGGTCGCCGAACCAAGGGACTTGACCTCGTTGAGCTCTCGCGCGTACGCGGCGCTGCTGAGGTCGAGTGGGCCGGCCGTCCGGAAGCGCGACGCGCGGCCGATGGCGAACGGCCTGACGTTGCTCACCCACGCGAACGGGTCGCTGACGAAGGCGGGTAGCTCGGGGCGCCACTGACCCTTACCGGTCCCGGGCGTGAACGCGTACGGCACGTAGCGGCCGTCATTCGCGCGGTTCGCCAACATCTTCGCGGCGACTGCGGCACCGATCGAGATCCCGGCGTTCTTTCGCGAGCCACTCGGGATCATCGCGAGCGATGCCGTGTAGGCCGCATCAAGGTTCGCCTTGATGCTGTCCGCGAGTGCCGGGACGAGCCCGACGAGCACGTGGTGTGCCGCCGTGGCGACTGCGGCGGCCTTCGACGCCGAGCGTGAGGCCCGCGGCAGGTTCCGCAGGTACGGCTCGTGACCGCGGTCGATCGCGTTGACCGCGTCGTAAACCGCGGTCTCGACCATCGCCAGATGGATCGAGCCGACCGGCGGCGTCTGGCCAGCCCCGGCTGGCGCCGGGGTGAAGATGGCCCCGAGCGCCTGCTCGTTCCACTGCAGCAGCATGCTCGCGGGCTCGGCGGCCGATGCCGACGCGAACGGGATCGCGCTAGCGAGCACGAGCCCTGCGGTGACGGAAACGAGTGCCAGCCGGATGCGGGCCCTCGGTCGCTGGGGTCCGGACATCGCCGCCCCTCCTCATCAGTCGCGCAGCGCAGGGTTCGGGGAGCCTTCGCTCAAGGCCGCGCTAACAAGTAAGGCGCCGTTTCGCGACGAACTGTTCAATCGCCGTCAGGGTCTCGCCGGCGCGTGCCGGGATCGCCCTATGGCGTCGTGACGACGCCAGTCGACCCGTCCACTGTGATCGTGTCGCCTGTTGCGATGCGCTCCGTGGCGCCATCGACACCGACCACCGCCGGGATGCCGTACTCCCGAGCGACGACCGCGCCGTGCGACATCATCCCGCCCATCTCCATCACCAGGCCTCCCGCGGTCAGGAACAGCGGTGTCCATCCCGGGTCGGTCGATGGCGCGACGAGGATCTCGCCCGGTTCCAGGTGCGCGCCGCGCGGCGAAAGGATCACGCGTGCGACCCCGGTAACCGAACCGGGCGAGGCAGGAGTCCCGCGGACGGCCCCCTCGACCGCCTCGACGAGCGCCACTTCGGCGTCCGTCCCGTCAGCCATAAGGACGCGCGGGATCCGTCGTCGGGCCTGTTCCCGCTTGTAGGTGGCCCGGTTGGCGGCGACCGCCGAGCGCATGTCGGCGCCGGCCACCGCTGCCCGCGCCTCAGCCTGCGTCAGAAAGTAGATGTCCTCGGGTCGTTCGATGCGGCCGGCTGCTGCCAGCTCCTCGCCGACCGGCCGGAGCGTCTCCCGGAGTGGTGTGAACATCCGCTTGATCAGCATGAATTTCGGCATCTCACGCGAGCCCATCAACGCTCGGGCGCGCCCCAGGAAGAATCGAACGAGACGCCGCCTCGGCCCGCTGGTCCGACCGACCAGCGTCGCGATCATCGCCTCCGCCTCACGAGCCCCACGCTCGAACTGCGCGTCGGGCGCGAGCGCCTCATCGGTGAGCTGGAGATAGTTCGCGAGGGCGCCGATGAGATGGGTCGGGTCCTCGGACCAGCGCGGGACGCCGAAGTCGATCTCGCCTACCGACCGGAAACCGTAGCGGTCGAGGAAGACGGCAAGCCCGGCCTGCAGCACGGGCGGCGCTGCCCCGGCGTGGAAGGCATCGGCCACGTCGGTCGCCGACTGACGCGCCATCAGCGCCGCGGACGCCGGGTCCGACCGGATCTCTCGGGCCAGGGCCCAGAGTGCGAGATCCATCTCGGTGGTGGGGTTGTGCGGAAGCCCGCGGGTGACCGTCAGCAGTTCGTCGGGGGTCGCCCGGTCACCCAGCAGGCGTGTAGCCGCGATGTACGAAATCATCCCGGCGACGACCATCGAGAGCGAGCCGCGGGAAGACGTAGGGCAGCGTAACGGCGGCGAAGCGGTCGATCTCGTCAAGGCGCTCGGTGGCGGTCATGTCGGGCTTCCGCGGGATCGGCGTCGCCCGTTCGACCTCGCGCAGGGTCCTGGCGCGTCTACGCGCAGGCGACTGCAGCAGCCGTAACGCATAGAGCGGCGTGCGCGACCGAACGACCAGTGGCAGCACGCGCGCGAGCGTCACGAATGGGAGCCGTCGCCGCGGTCGGAACCGTGGGTCGTGCGCCGAGCTTTCGGAACACCACCGAACTGCGAGCCTCGGCGATCGAGGCCATCCGTTCGAGGACCTCGCGACCCAGCTGGTCGCGCAGGACCGGCGTGACATCGACGAACGGACGCAGCGCCGGCCACGACGAGCGGCGATCGCGGCGTGACGGGCGCCGCGGCGTCCCCGCGCGCGAACACTGCGACCACCTGGCGACCGATCGCAAGGAACGCTTCGTTGCCCATCGGCGTGATCGGGTCGAAGTAGCCCTGCGCGACGCTGACCGAGAAGTAGACGGCGTCGTCCAGGCCATCGGCGGGCAACGGGTACAGCGTCGTGATCGGGCGCGACTGGACGATCGCGACGTGGTTATCGCGATCGATGGCGAATTCGATGTCCTGGGGGCCGCCGAGTGCGTCCTCGATGCGGACACCGACGTTGGCAAGTTCGCGGATCAGTCGGTCGGAGAGGACGGGCTCGTTTCCGCGGGAGACGCGGTCCGTGATCCGGCCCGTCTCCGGATCGGCGACGAAATGATCCGGCACCACGGCCCCCGAGACGAGCGCCTCGCCGAGCCCTGGTATCGCGTCGATCACGGACGTGTCGCGTCGACCGGTGATCGGGTCGGCCGTGAACAGCACGCCGGCCGCACGCGCGTCGACCATGCGCTGGACCACGACCGCGAGCGCGACGGACCCGTCATCGATGCCGATCGCGGCCCGGTACGCGACGGCTCGGTCGTTCCAGAGCGATGCCCAACATCGCCGGATGGCGTCGAGCAGCGCGTCACCACCGTCGATGCCGAGATACGTGTCCTGCTGGCCGGCGAAGCTCGCGCCCGGGAGGTCCTCAGCGGTCGCCGATGAGCGGACGGCGACCGAGCCGCCACCGAGCGCCTCATAGGCCTCGAGTGCCGCGTCGGCCACGCTGCGGGGGACCGCCGTCGACCGAAGGCGCTCCGCGGCATCGTCCGGTTTCGATGGATCGACCTTGGCTGCCCGAGCGCCCGCGGCGTACGCGGCAGTCGTCAGGATGAACCCGTCGGGCACCGCAAACCCGGCGGCGATGAGCTCGCCAAGGTTCGCTCCCTTGCCGCCGGCGATCTCGGTATCGGCGGCCCGGATGTCCGCGAGGCGGACGACGACCGGCTCGGCCATGTTCGAAGCCTACCCGGAGGAGGTTCCGGTGACCCGCCCGGGCTGCGCGGCCGAGACGCGATGCGCGAAGCTGTCGACGTGACCGATCGGCGCTTCTGGAACGAGGAGATCGAGACGCTGTCGCCAGCCGCGCGACGCCGCCTGGAGGACGGGCGTCTTGTCGATCAGATCGCGTACGCGTACGAGACGAGCCCGTACTACCGCGCCAAGCTCGACGCCGCCGGCCTCAGACCCGCCGACATCCGCGGCGTCGACGACCTCCCGGCGATTCCCTTCATGGAGAAGACCGAGGTCGCTGCCTCGCAAGCCGACGGGACGCTCCTCGGCGTCAACCAGTGCGCCCCGCTCGAGCTGATCGTTCGCATCCAGGCGACGGGTGGCACGACCGGACAACCGATCCGGATCGGCCTCACCCGCCGGGACATCGGCGACTACGGCGAGATGGGCGCCCGCGCCTTATGGGCGATGGGCTGTCGTCCGGGCGAGGTTGTGTTCGAGTGCATGAACTACAACCTGTATTCAGGCGGGCTCAGCGATCACATGACATTCGAGACGCTTGGCGCGGCGACGATCCCATTCGGTGTCGGTCATTCGGAGCGGCTGCTCACGATGATGTCCGGGCTCGCGGACCCGTTCGGCATCTGGGCTACGCCGTCGTATGCGGTCCGTCTCGCCGAGGTGGCTCGTGGCATGGGCCTGGACCCGCGGGGGATCGGCCTACGCAAGGGCTATTTCTCGGGCGAGGCCGGTCTGCAGGTGCCCGGCTACCGCGAGAGGGTCGAGGAGGCGTGGGGGATGGTCGCCCGCGACCAGTACGGGACCGGCGAGCTCGGGCTCCACTCCGGCGAGTGCGACGTGCTCGACGGCGTCCATTTCGGGGGCATCGGTTTCGCGGTCGCCGAGCTGATCGACCCCGACACCGGCGACGCCCTCCCCTTCGTCGACGGCCAGCAAGGGGAAATCGTGTACACGTCGATCCGACGCGAGGCGAGCCCACTGCTGCGGATGCGCTCGCACGACGTGATGCAGGTGTTCACCGAGCCGTGTCGTTGCGGGCGGACGAGCTGGCGGTTCCGTGTGCTCGGGCGATCCGACGACATGTTCATCGTCAAGGGTGTGAACGTCTTCCCGCTGGCGATCCAGACGTCGCTCATGACGCTCGCACCGCAGTTGACCGGGGAGTTCCAGGTCGATCTCGACCGACCACCGCCGATCGACTATCCGGTCCCGCTCACGGTCGAGATCGCGCCCGGCGTCCCCGAGGAGCGGCGCAGGACGCTCGCCCTCCAGGTCGTCGAACGCGTCCGGCGTGACGTCAACTTCACGGCGGATGTCACGCTCGTCGAGCCCGGCACGATCGCGGGGGAGGGCAAGACGCGACGCGTGATCCGCAGCTATCGAGGGGAGGCCGGATAGTGGCCGTCGTCGAAGTCCAGGAACGTGGCGACGTCGCTGTGATCACGCTGGACCGCCCCGACAAGCTGAACGCGATCAGCGACGCGATGCTGGATGAGCTGTTCGATGCGATCGAAGCGGTCGGCCGCTCGGAGACGATCGGAGCCGCCGTGCTCACCGGCCGCGGTCGCGCCTTCTCGGCGGGTGGCGACATCACCGCGATGCACGCGATGGACGAGCGGCAGTTCGCCGACACGATCTCGCGCTACATGCGCCTGTCGGCGGCGTTTCGCGCCTGCCCGAAGCCGACCGTCGCCGCCATCCACGGATACGCGCTCGCTGGCGGATTCGAGCTCGCCCTGATGTGCGACATCCGGTTCGCGGCCGTCGGGGCGCAGTTCGGCCTCCCCGACACGCCGCTCGGCCTCAGCCCGACCAGCGGCATGACGTACCTCCTGCCGCGGATCGTCGGCCTTGGCCGGGCGCTCTACCTCGCATTGTCGGCAGAGGACATCGATGCGGAGGAGGCCGAGCGGATCGGTCTCGTCAGCCGCGTCGTGCCGGCCGAGGCGCTGCTCGGGGAGGCGGAGGCATTCGCCCATCGGATCGCCGCGTACCCGCGGGTCGGTGTGGGATGGACGAAGCGGACGTTGCACGACGGCCTCGATCTCGAGTTCGAAGCGGCGATGCGGCTCGAGACCCAAGCCGAGATCGACTCGTTCCGCTCGCCAGAGACGAAAGAGCGGCTCCAGGCGTTCGTCGACCGCAAGCGGAGCTTAGGTCTCCCTAGGAGCCGACCGCCGCGAAGAGTGCGCGGACGATGATGCTGGTCAGTACGCCCGTGATGATGACGGCGACGAACCTCCCCGTCCCCTCGTCGATGGGCCATGTCGGTAGGCCTGTCGCGCGCTGGTCGAGTGACTGGGCGACCGATAGCGCGCTCGAGGCGGCCGTGAGCGTTTCGAGGTCGGGTCGCTCACGGATCGGGGCATAGGCATCGGCGTAGAGCTGGCGGGCCGTGTCGACGTAGCGTTGCTTGGCCGCGGCCATCTGCCGATGGAGACGCCACATCGACAGTGCGTACACGCCGACGACCGCGACCACGAGCGTGAGACTGATCGCCAAGGTCCCGGGTTCGTCACTGCCCGCGACCAGCACCGGGACGGCGGCCACCAGCAGCAGCCCGATGCCGGTGGAGGCGAGCGACCCGACGTGCCCGAGACCCATCGTTCGGTCCTGCGGGAATCGATCGAGAACGACCGGCAGCTCACCGAGGCGGTTGATGTCTGCAAGGATCGCGATGTAGACCCAGACGAACGTCATGATCGGCAGCATGTAGGCGATGAAGAGCGGCAGGGTGACGAGAGGAGGCAGCGGACCGTAGGTCGCCCAGTTCTCGGCCAGCGTGATCGACACCACGATCGCCGTAAGGAGGATCGGGCCGTCGATGCGCGCGATCGCCGCGAAGAGACCCGCGGGCACCTCGACCCGCCCTGTTCGTCGGAGCTCGTCACGCGTCGCTCGTGCTTCCTCGCCCAGTCGGCCGCACCCCCACAACAGGATGAGTGACGCCCAGGCCAGGCCGATCTGTGTCCACGACGCTTGCGCGAAGGCATCCGCGGGGAACGGTCGACCGGATATCCGGACCAGCGTGCTGAAGACAAGAGGCGACAACACGGAGAGGCCGGCCCACGACACCATCCAGATCCATTGGTTGCCCGGCAGCGCGTGGAGGATGCGCTCGGTGATCGGGTCGAGCGAAGGGGCGTACGTTCCCGCTGTGTCCGCCTCAGCGGACGGATCGTCAGATGCGATCGATCCCATCGACAGCCTCCACGATGCTGCGTCGTTCGGTCAGTCTGACCGGATGCCCGCCGCTTGAGGGACGTGCTCCGTCTCGGGACCCGCGCCTTCGGTCAGGACGATCGCGAACAGGGCTGCCGCGACGACGAGCAGTGGCCACACCGGTGGCAGCTGCAGGGACGCTAGCACGACGACCGCCGCGAGCATCAGCCCCAGGATCGCGAGGCGCGGGATGAGGAGCGGGCCACCCGCGAGTCGCAAGGACAGCGCGGAGCTCCCGACGAAGAGCGCGACGCCGACCCCGAGCGATGCGAGGATGGCGACCGACATCGGCTCGTCCGGGTGCGTCCCGATCCCTTCGAGCGCGACCGCGAACCCGACGATGCCGGCGATGAGCGGGAAGTGCGCGAGGCTGAACGCATCGCGTGCCACGTTGCCGTTGCGCTCTGGCGGCACAAGCGCATATGCCTCCTCGAGGGCTTCCTTCAGCCAGCCGAAGTAGGTCCACCACAGGAGCGATGCGACGAGGATCGCCCCGGCGGCGGCCGCCTCAAGGGCGACGGATCGTTCCAGGTTCGCGACCGCGGTGCCGGCGATGATCAGCGACTCGCCGATCGCGATGATGACGAACGCCCCGTGGCGTTCGGACAGGTGCGCAGGGTCCATGTCCCAGACCGCGCCCCGACCGGCCATCGCTGCAGCGACGAGATCCGCGACGATCGCCAGCAGCCAGATCCACGGACGGATACCCGGATCCGCGACCGCGCCGAGGAGCACGAGCAGAAGCCCGACCGCCGAGAAGGTCGCCCAGCGGTACACGCCGCGGTGGTTCTCGCCGACGCGCTCCAGCTCCACTCGTACCTGCAGTCCCAAGCCGAGCACGCGCACGATGACGTAGGGGAGCGCGAACCACAGCGCATCGGTCGTGAAGGCCTGGGGGACGGACGCCGACATCACGAGCGCGACAGCGGTCGCGGCGAGGGTCACGACACGGACCGTCGGGTGCGTCGTGTCGGCGGGGTTGAGCGTCCAGGTGAACTGCGTCCACGCCCACCAGATCAGCCAGCCCAGCAGGATCGAGCGCAGGATGCCGCCGGGCGTCAGGTCGTGCGCCGTGAGAGCGGTCAGCTGGGTGACCGCGAACACGAACACGAGATCGAAGAAGAGCTCGACGTAGGTGACGGGTTGGGGTTCCGACGCCCGGTACCCGCCCTTTGCCCTCTCGACCACGTGGCGAGCCTACCGCAGGGCACACTAGCCGCATGACCCGGTTCCGCTACGACCCCGAGATCGTCTGGCAGTTCCCGGATGTCGTCGGCGGGGTGCTCCTCGCGGATGGGCTGACCGGCGGCGAGACTCCGCAGGACCTCGCGGCGGCATTCGCGGCAGAGCAAGGAGCGGTGCTCGACCGGATCGGCCAGACGCCGCTCTCCGAGGTACCGAGCCTGTTCGCCTGGAGACGTGCCTTCCGCGGCTTCGGCGTCGACCCGACGGCCTATCGGTCGGCCGCGGAGGCGCTGCTGCGCCGGCTGACCAAGCAGGGATCGATCCCGTCGATCAACACGCTGGTCGATATCGGGAACCTGGTCAGCATCCGGTACGCGTTGCCGGTCGCGATGTTCGACCGCGGCTCGATCACGGGTACGTTGACGGTGCGGCCGGCGACCGGCGATGAGTCGTTCACCGATCTCGGGTCAGGCGCGACCGAACAGCCCGAGCCCGGCGAGGTGATCTTCATCGACGAGGCGGGCCACGTGGCAGCTCGCCGATGGTGCTGGCGTCAATCCGCCGAGAGCGCGAGCTCGGCGTCCACGACCGACGTGCTGGTGACGGTCGAAGGGCACCACGCCGAGGCACGTCAGGACGTCGAGGCGGCCCTCGCCGACCTCGACGCCCTGTTGCACACGTACGCGGGTGCTGCCGCGACGACGATCGGGATCGTCGACCGCGATACGGCCGCGTTCCCGCCGGACTAGGACTTCGGCACCGTCCGCTGCCAGCTGGGCGCCTGCGAGAAATCACCGGTCCATCCAAGTGTGCGCAACTCACCGGTCGAGGCGTCGACGACCAGGACCTGCCCCGCGTGCTCGCTTTGGTCGTTCGGCATCTCGAGGATGCTCTTCCCGTCTGGCGACCAGAACCAACCGCCATAGCCATTGACTTCGCGATTCGACATCTCCAGGTCGGCACCGGTCGTCAGGTTGACGACGATGACGGGTCGAGGATCGACACTGCCGTCCGGGTACATGAACCACCGGCCGAAAGCGATCCGCGTACCGTCTGGCGACCAGGCCGTGTGCTCCTCATCGATGACCGCGTCCGACGGCGTCGGCAGTGGGCTCACCTGCTTGAGATCCGACCCATCGGCGTTGATCACGTATGCACGCCCGAAGTTCGGATCGCTGGGACTGTGGAGCGAGAACACGATCTTGGTCCCGTCCGGAGACCATTGCGGGCTGACCACATCGGAAAGTGGCACTGGCGAGGAGGCAGCGGTGATCACTGGGATCAGCTCGCCTCCGGAAACCAGCCGCCGATACAGGCCCGTCGCACCCCCGCCCTGTTTCACGACAAGGATCTCGTCGCCGTTCGGCGGACGGAAGAGATCGCCGATAACGTTGTTCTGCGCGTCGAGGTAGTTGAAGTTCGAGACTCCGTCACCTTCGACGATGGTTTTTGGGTCGCCCTTCGAATTGGCTGGGAACGCATAGGCGGCTGCGCCGATACCCGCGACCACAGCTTTCGAGTCGGGCGTCCAGCCGAAATGGCCGACGTCACCGATCGGGTGTGCGTTCACGACTCGCGGCGAACCGCTATCGGCGTTCGACACGACGATGTCCGAACCGCCCGCGAGTCCGCGCTGGAGATAGGCGAGCGAACGGCCATCTGGCGAGAACACCGGCCGCGAATGACCCGACCCCGGAACGATCACCTTGGTCGTCCCGTCGCCGACGTTGCCCGCGACGATCGCGCCCGTCGTGTCCGCGAACACGATCTCGCCGTTGCCGGCCACGCCGAACGGCGCCGGTACGGCGGGACGTTGTGAACCCGCGATGAGCACGATACTCACCACCAGGCCGAGCAGGAGCAAGGCGAGCACGACCGCCATGCGCATCGGGATGCGCGGCGCGGTCGCGACCCGCTCAGAGAGCGCAGTCATGGGAAGCCACCTTTCGGGGAAGCTCCAGCCGGGTCGCTGCCGCGTGCGGCTGACCTGGCCGAGGATGTCATCGAAGTAGTCGGGCGTCCGCGGCGCTGAGATCCCTTCGAGGATCTCCGGCAGACGGCTTTCGACGGGTCGAGCCGTACTCATGCGAACTGCCCTCCCGGGACGGCTTCGGGCGCGTCGTCCGCGCTCTCGAGCGTGACGCGCATCGTCCGGAGCGCGCGATGGAGTCGCGACTTGACCGTCCCGACCGGGATGCCGCATCGAGACCGCGACGTCCTGCAGCGGCATCCCGAGGAAGTAATGGAGCACGACGACGGCCCGGAACTCGGGCTCGAGCTGTCGGAGCGCGTCGTCGATGAGCTCACGGTCGGCGAACTCGGCCGTCGCGTCCGCCACGGAGGGCATGGCGATCGGCGTGAGCTCGACCTCGATGGATCGACGTTGGCGACGTCTCGCCACGTCGAGACAGGCATTCACGGTAAGTCGGTGCAGCCATGGCGTGAACCGGTCCGGATCGCGCAACCCGGGCAGGTCGCGCCACGCTCGCACCATCGAATCCTGGACAGCGTCCCGCGCGAGCTCGCTGTCCCGGAGGATCAGCCGGGCAGCCGCGTCCAGCCGCGCGACGGCCGCGCCGGCCAGCACAGCGAAGGCGTCTTGGTCACCCTGCTGTGCGCGCCTGACGAGGTCTCGCTGGTCCACGGTCGCTCCGCTGTCGCGGGGCCGTTCGGTCCCGCTCGGATGCTAATGGCGCAGCGACACCGATTTGGGTTCCCGGACGGGTAGCTCCACGCTCACGTCACCCAATTCGGGTGTTACGGAGACCACGTTCGGACGCTTCAATGCGGACGATGCGCGACCGTCACCATCGGCTGCTCGGCGTCAGCCTGCTCATCGCCTTCGCCTCGTTCCTGCTCGCGGCCTGCTCGGCCGGGCCGGGCTCCGGCGGCGTCATCGAGGGCACCGAGTGGATCCTTCGCTCGTACGCGGACGGGGACACCCTCGCGATCGTCCCGGAGACGCAATACGCCGACGCCGAATTCGACCGAAGTCGCGTCGTCGGCCTGAGCGGCTGCAACAACTACAACGCGGTCTACCGCCAGGGCGGCCGGACGCTCCTGATCTCGCAGCCGGCGCTGACGCTGATGGCCTGCGACGAGGAGTCGATGGCGTTCGAGCAGACCTACATCACCAACCTGCAGGCGAGCCGCTTCTACTCGGTGAAGCGCGAGACGCTCACGATCTTCGGGGCCAAGGGCGCGACGCTCCTCGTGTTCGACGCCGCGCCGCGCAACCCGCTGCTGGGGACGTGGAACGTCGACTCCTACGCCGACGGCAGCTCGGTGGTCGCCGCACCCAAGGAGCCTGCCCTCGAGGTCGTGTTCGGCCTGGCGAGCGTCGGCGGGTTCTCCGGATGTAACACGTTCAGCGGAACGTACGGCACCAATGGGAACTACGTCCGGATCAGCCGGCTCGCGACGACGCAGAAGGCGTGCGATGAGGAGGCGACCGCCGTCGAGACCGCCTTCCTCAAGGCGATCGAGGGCACAGCGTTCCTCGATCGACGCGGTGACGCGATGCTGCTCACGGACCGCAGCGGGTCGATGCTCGTGGCGCTCGTCCGGCCGCAACCAGAAGCAGCGGCCTCGCCGTCGCCGAGCGCGGAACCGTCGGCGGAGGTGACACCGGCGGGGACCGCCGCCCCAAAGCCGACCGAAACGCCCGCGCCGACCAAGACGCCGGCACCGACGACGGCCCCCACCGAGGCACCGAGCGCGACGCCTGCACCGACCCCGGCGCCGAGCGTGCCGCCGATCATCGTGCCCGACGGTCTCGACCTGCGACCTGCTGGCGACCGACGCCACGGCGCTCGGGACGATCTCCTACCCGGCGGCATGGTCGACGCTGTCGGAGCCCGCGGACCTAGCCTGCCGCTATTTCGACCGCGACCCGATCACGGTCCCGAGCGATCCGGCGACCCTCAAGACCGCGATCATGGTCGCGACGTCCTCGGCCGCCTATGCAGATGTCGTCGCGGAGGCGAAGGACGACGGCCTCCTGGACGATCCGCCAGACGGTCGACCTCGAGATCGACGGGCTGCCCGCGACGATGGTCGAAGGCGAGACGAAGGCCGTGACCGGGAACCTGGAGGCGGGTACGTCACGGCTCTCCTACATCGTCGATTACGGCTCGGCCGGGACCCTGACGCTCTTCACGGTCGGGACGGCCGGCGACGACATCTACGCCGCAAACGCTGCGGTCCTGACGCTGATGGTCGGCGCCTCGACGTTCACGGCGCCGAGCTGACGAGGGTCGCTATCTGACCCTGTTGAGCCGGAACGCGATCGGGCCGTACTGGCCGAAATGGAACATCTCGAACTCGAGCTTGTCGCCCATCAAGCGGATGTTCCGCAAGTCATCGCGCACGACCGAGTCGCCGCCGAAGTAGACGTCGATCTCACCGAGGCCAAGACCGCTCGCCTGGAGGTCGGTCAGCGCGTACCGCTTGAGCGGTGAGTCCTTGTCCGTCCCGTAGTACAGCGCGAGCATCCGCTGGCCATCAAGGCCCTCGCCGCTCTTGGCGCTGTACGTGCCGTCCTCACGCAGCACGAACGTGACCTTGTACATGGGCGTCCAGGGCGTGGTCGCGCAACCGACCCAGGTCCCGATCACGCCCGATGCGAGCTCGTCGAACGAGGTCACGCTGATGTCGTCACGGGCGAACTCGAAGCCCTTGCATGCCTCTGGCTGACCGTCGCGCGCGACCGCCCGAAGGCTGGTTCCGACGGGCCCGGTTTCGGTCGTGCAGGTTGCGCTGAAGGTATTCCACCCATCGAAGATGTCGACGGTCTGCTTGGCCAACGGCTCGAGCGCGATGTCCCGCGCCGCGATGGCCGGATCGTCCGGTCGGACGGCCTGGATCAACGAGCAGAGCGACCGGTCCAGGTCGTTCACGATCAGCTCCACGGTCGCCGCGACGCTGTCGCCCTTGGCGATATGGAAGATGTGGCTCTCGTAGCCGTTGCGTGCGTCACGGACGATCAACTTGACCGAGCCATCGTCGGTCGGGGTCGCAGTCGGGGTGGGAGTCCGTGTCGGCTCCGGGGTCGCCGTCGGCTTGGGCGTCGGCTTCGCCGTCGGAGCGGTGGTGGCGTCCGGGGTTGCCGTCGGTGCGTCGAGGTCCGGCGATTCGAGGTAACCCCCTTCCTCGTCGATGGGACTTTGAAGAGGCCTTGCTGTCGAGGCCGGGAGCGATGCCGACGGCGATGCGTACGCGACCGCGAACGAAGCGTTCGGTGAGGGTGTCGTCGGGACCGATGCCGGGGTGCGACGACCGGTCGGGAGCATCGCGCTCTGCAGGACCAGGATGCCGATGACGATCACGACGAGGATGGCGGCCCCACCGCCGAGCATGGCGGTCGCCTCGCCGTGGTTGCGGAACAACGAGCGAAGCCGGTCGATCATGCGCAAGAGACGCACGGTCTCTGGCTTTGTTGCGCTCAGAAGCCGCCGGCCCGTGGGACCGGCGGCTTGGTGTTGTCCTGAGTCGCCGGTTTACCGGAGCGAGCGATAGAACTGGCGGATATCGCCGACCAGCTCGTTCGGTGCCTTGTGGGCGGCGAAGTGGCCGCCGCTCGGATACATGTTCCAGCTCACGATGTTGCTGTGTTCGCGTTCGGCGAACTTGCGGATACCGCTGAAGTCGCCACCGAACCCGGCGAGCCCGAGCGGCACGGTCGTCGGCTCGGTGGGCCGATCCTGGACGTGGGCATTCTCGTAGTAGAGCCGGCCGGCCGAGGCGGCCGTCTTCGTGAGCCAGTACAGCATCACGTTGGCGATCTGGAAGTCCTCGTCGAGGTCCTCGCCGAGGAGCTGCGCGTTCCAGGCGAGCAGTCCGAGCGGCGAGTCGGTGATCCCGTACGCGACGGTCTGCGGCTGCTCCGAGAACGCCTTGTTGAACGACATCTTGTTCTCGAAGAACCACTGGAGGGTCCCGAGCTCGGTCATCTCCTCCGGCGTCAGGTCGGCGAACTCCGAGGGATCGCCGGACGGGAAGGCGAAGACCTGGGTGACGTGGACACCGACGACGTGCTCGGGATCGAGCCGGCCGATCTCCGGCGAGATCATCGACCCTGCGTCGTTCCCGACCGCGCCGTAGCGCTCGTAGCCGAGCCGGCGCATCAGCTCGACCCACGCCGCGGCGATGCGGTAGTTGCTCCAGCCGCGCTCGTGGGTCGGGCCCGACAGGCCGTACCCCGGCATCGAGGGGATCACGAGGTCGAACGCGTCGGCGGCATCGCCGCCGTGCGCCCGCGGGTCGGTCAACGGGCCGACGATATCGAAGAACTCGAGGATCGAGCCCGGCCAGCCGTGGGTCACCACCAGGGGCAATGCGTTCGGCTCGGGGGAGCGGACGTGGAGGAAGTGGACGTTCTGGCCGTCGATCTCGGTCGTGAACTGCGGATGGGCGTTGATCCGCGCTTCGGTCGCCCGCCAGTCGTAGCGATCCCGCCAGTAGTCGTAGAGGGAGCGCACGTACGACTGCTCGATCCCGTCATCGACGTCGCCGGCGAGCTCGTCGGGCCACCGCGCCCGGTCGAGTCGATCGCGCAGGTCGTCGAGGTCGGCCTGCGGGATGTCCAAGGTGAAGGGCCGGATGGTCGCGTCGCTCATGGTCCATGCCTCCGTATCGCTGCTTGGAACGGAATAAAGTGTTCCGTTCCATTATGGCCAAGAAGGGCTATCTTGTCCAGCATGAAAACGCCGGAATCGGGGTCGGGCTCGCGGTCGCTGAACGTCCGCTCAGCGGCCGCCGAGCCCAGGCGCGCCGCAACGACCCATTGATCCGGCAGGCTGCGCGGGAGGTCTTCACGGCACGACCCCGAAGCGCCGATGTCGGCGGTCGCTGCGCGTGCGGGCGTCGGGATCAGCGCGCTGTACCGGCGCTACGCGAACAAGGAGGATCTGCTGCGTCAGGTCGCGCGCGACGGCCTCCAGCAGTACCTCGACATCGCCGAGGCAGCCGTCGCCGATGACCGTGACGCGTGGACGGCATTCGCCGACTTCATGGAACGGCTCCTGGAAGCACAGACCGTCGCGATCACGATGAATCTGGCCGGGACGTTCGCCCCCGACGAGGAGCTCTACGCGATGTCGATGCGGGCGGCCGAGCTCAACGAGGCGATCGTCGAGCGGACGAAGCGATCCGGGAGCCTGCGCGGCGACATCGCTGTCGACGACCTGTCGTTGATCCTCGAGCAGGTGTCGTCGATCCGCCTGGGCGACGCGCGACGGACGCAGCGAGCTGCGCCAGCGATACCTGGAGCTGTTCCTCGAAGGACTGAGGTCGACGGGAGCCGACCCGCTGCCGGGCCCACCACCCCAGCCCGACGAGCTCGCCTCGAGGTGGTCGCGACGCTGATGCGTGCCGTCGTCCAGGATCGATACGGGCCCCCGAGGTCCTCCACATCGAGGAGGTCGAACGGCCCGTGCCGGCCGCCGGTGAGGTGCTCATCCGCGTCCGCGCCTCGACCGTCAGCCAGACCGACACGCACATCCGGCGCCCATCGCCCTGGGTCTGGCGCCTGTTCGCCGGCTCCGACGGCCCAGGTGGCGCACGCTCGGCGTCGACTTCGCCGGCGTCGTCGAGGCCGTCGGGGCGGGGGTCGACAGAGTTCGCGCCGGGCGACGAGGTCTTCGGGCTCGTCAGGCTGTTCGGTGCGCACGCCGACTACATCCGGCTCCCGGAACGCGGCTCGATCGCGCAGAAGCCGGCGAATCTGAGCTTCGAGGAGGCGGCCGCCGTCTGCGACGGCGCGATGCAGGCGCTCGCCACGCTGCGCGTCGCGGCGAGGTCGGGGAGGGCAGCCGGATCGTCGTCTACGGCGCGTCCGGGTCGCTCGGGACCGCGGCCGTCCAGATCGCGAAGCACCTCGGCGCGCACGTCACGGGCGTCACGAGCACGAAGAACGTCGAGCTCGTGCGCTCGCTCGGCGCCGACGAGGTCATCGACTACACGCGCGAGGACCTCACGAAGCGAGGCCCGGTCTTCGATGTCGTCATCGACGCCGTCGGCAAGTACGCCTTCCACTGGGGCAAGCGCGCGTTGAAGCCCGGCGGGATCTACGTCGAGACCGACTTCGGGCCGCACAAGCTCGACACGCTCGCCTGGTGGATCGCGCAGCCGCTGGTTCGGCAGCCGGAGGCTCAGGTTCGCGAGCGGCCGGTTCGATCGAAGGCCGACGTCCGCTTCATGAAGGAGCTCATCGAGGCCGGCGCTTACCGGCCGGTCATCGATCGGACGTACCCGCTCGAGCAGGTCGCGCAGGCGCACCGCCACGTCGAGACGTGGCACAAGGTCGGCAACGTGGTCCTGATCTTCTGAAGCGGATCACTGCGCGCGCTCGAGCTCCCATGCGCCCTCCATCACCTCCCGGAGGCTCTCCACCGGGCCAAGGTGACGCAGCTTGTCCGGGTTCACGACCGAACGGATCGTGGCGACGCGGCCATCCACGACCTCGAACGACATGACCGACATCACGCCGCCGTGCGGGCCGCGGAAGATCACCCCGGGCTGGCCGTTGACCAGGTGCCGCTCGAAGCGTCGACCCGAGGCGCCGCAGCTGGCGACCCATCGTCGCGAACAGCTTGGCGACATTCGCTGCGCCAGTGATCGGCACGTACCACTGCGGGACCTTGCCACCGCCATCGCCGTAGACGATCGCGTCTTCGGCGAGGACCGCGATCAGGCCGTCGACGTCGCCTCGCTCGGCTGCGCGCGAAGAACCGATCCATCAGCTCGACGCGCTCGCGTCTCGTCGGCATCGAACCGAGGCCGGTTCTCGGCGATGAAGCGACGTGCTCGGACCGCGTGCTGGCGACAGGTCGCCGGCGACTTCCGCACGATCCGGCCGACCTCGTTGAAGTCGTAGTCGAATACGTCATGCAGCAGGAAGACCGCCCGTTCGACCGGCGTCAGCCGCTCGAGCAGGGCGAGGAACGACATCGATAGCGTCTCCTCCAGCTCGGCGCGCACCGCCGGATCGCCGGCACCCGCATCGGTCACCAGCGGCTCCGGCAGCCACTCGCCGACATAGGTCTCGCGCCGGACCCTGGCCGACTTGAGATGGTCGATGGCGAGTCGGGTGACGACCGCCGATAGATACGCCTTTGGCGATCCGATGCCCGTCTCGTCCGCCAGGGCGCCTTGGTATCGGACGAACGCCTCCTGGACGAGGTCCTCCGCCTCGCTGACGCTCCCCGACATCCGATAGGCGATGGAGAACAGCAGGGGGCGGAGGTCGACATAGGCGTCGGCGACATGGGACTCAACGAGGCGTCACGCCGCAGAGCTTGCCTCAAGGTCGATCTCGGACGCCCGCGGAGGCAGCGGCACGGGTGTTTCGAGCCCGTGCCGGAAGCCATCCCGCCAGCTTGGCCAGATCGGTTGCCAGCCGAGCTCGCGCTTCGCCTTGGCGTTCGATGACCCTCGGCCCTCAGTCATCATCGTGACCGCGACCTCGCCGGCGAGCAGGCGGCCCAGCCAGGCTGGGACGTGCATCGGCTGCCGGGCGCCCACGGCCTCGCGACCTCCGGGATGAACACCCGAGCCGGCGCAGGTTCGTCGTCGACGATGTGGTAGATGCCGCGCCGGCCGCGCTCGAGGGCCGCGATGGTCCCACCGGCGGCGTCGTCGACATGTGTCGAGCTGACACGACGCCCGCGCCAGAACCGACGACCGGGAACATCCGCTTGTCCAGGAGCTCCACCAGCGTCTCCGACGACCCCGGGCCGTAGAGACCGCCGTAGCGGACGACGATCCCTTCGAGCGGCGCCTCCAGCACCGCCCGCTCGAGGAACCTGATCGCCGAGAGTGTCTCGCGTCTGGGCCTTGACCGGATCCGGATCGAGCGGGTCCTCCTCGGTCTTGATCCAGGAACCCTCCCGGCTGTTGCTCCAACCGGTGAAGCTCTGCGCGACGAATCGCCTGACGCCGCTCGCCTTCGCCGCCGCCAGCAGGTTCTCCGTGCCTTCGGTCCGAAGCCGGTTCGTCAGCGCGAACCAGCGATCGAAGTGCTTGAAGTCCGGCGCACCGGAAAGGGCCGTCATCTCGTGGATGATCGCGTCGGGCTCGGCGCGCGCCACGGCCTCGCCGATACCGACGGCATCAAGACCATCGACGACCGTCGGGGTCGCTCCCAGCTTGCGGACGACCTCGGCTCCTTCGGGCCGCGATGTGGTCCCGGTCACCTGGTGGCCGCGAGCGACCAGCATCGGCACGAGCCGACGTCCGATGGCGCCACCGGCGCCTGCGACAAAGACCCTCATGGGTGGGCCTCCTTTCTCGTCTCTGCACCCGAGACGAGATACGAGGCGGTCGCGTGAAAGGCGTTGACACACCGCCTCGATCGGCGGCGGGTATCGTGGTGACTCGCCGCGATCGATGAAGGAGGGGACCGATATGGCCGCCGTCGACGGAGCCATCGCGACCGACGACGTCACTCGCTCGCTGCGTGCCTTGGGCGAGCGGCTCGGTGGCGACGTCGTCCTCGAGGGTGACGAGGCATGGGACGCCTCGCGTCGTGCCTGGAACCTCGCCGTCGACCAGGGGCCACTCGCGATCGTCCTGCCCGAGTCGGCGGCCGACGTCGTCGCGACCGTCGAGGTCGCCGCCGAGCACGGCCTCTCGATCGCCTTCAACGCCGGTGGCCACAACGCCGGCACGATCGACTGGGACGAGCCGACCCTCCTGCTCAAGACCGAGCGCATGCGCGGGATCCGGATCGACCCGGACCGGCGGACGGCCCGGGTCGAGGCCGGTGTCCTCGCGAAACCGCTCGCGCTGGCCGCGGGCGAGCATGATCTTGCGTTCCTGTCGGGCACATCCGCCGATGTCGGCGTCGTCGGCTATGCGCTCGGAGGTGGGTTGAGCTGGCTGGGGCGAGCGCATGGGCTTGCCTGCAATTCGATCGTCGCCGCCGACGTCGTCCTGGCCGACGGGCGGCAGGTCCATACCGATCGCGACACCGAACCGGAGCTCTTCTGGGCGCTCCGCGGTGGCGGGGGGAACGTCGCCGCCGTCACCGCGCTCGAGTTCCAGCTCCTGCCGCTGACCGAGGTCTACGCGGGCGCGCTCTTCTGGCCTATCGACCGGGCCAGCGAGGTACTGACGGCCTGGCGTCACTGGATCGACGACCTCCCGGACACGTGCCAGTCGCTGGGGCGGATGCTGCAGCTGCCGGATGCGCCGTTCCTGCCCGAGCACCTGCGAGGTCGCTCGTTCGTGCTCGTCGAGGCGGCGATCATCGGCAGCGAGGCGGACGGCATCGACCTGCTTCGACCGATCCGCGCGCTCGAGCCGGAGCTCAATTCGTTCACGATGATGCCGCCGAGCGACCTGAGCCTCGTGAACATGGACCCGGAGGAGCCCCTTCCGTACGACGGCGATGGCACGCTCCTGGACGACCTGCCCGCCGGAGGCGATCGACCGCCTGGTCGAGATCTTCGTCGGCTCACCGCTGCTGCACATCGAGGTGCGCCAGCTCGGTGGCGCGTTGGCGGCCGGCTCAGCCGAACACGGCGTGCTCGACGCGATCGAGCAGCCGTTCGTCCTGTTCACGTTCGGCTTGGCGTTCGATCCGGCGATGCTCGGTGCGGTCCAGGATCACGCCCGTCGCGTCCTCGAGGCGATGGCGCCGTGGGACAGCGGTCGTCGCTACCTGAACTTCGCCGAGACGCGGGTGGATCCGCGGACGATCTATCCGGAGGCGACCTTCGATCGCCTGCTCGCGGCGAAGCAAAGGTACGACCCGAATGACATGTTCCGAGCGAACCACCCAGTCCACCGCACCGTTGACAGCGCCGGCTGACCTGCGCTTCGTTGGCACATCGTCAGGCGTCGCTCGCCGAAGCAGCCATTTCCACACCCGCGGTCCGCGCGTCGTCCGCTAGCGCCTCGAGCGCCTCATCCGACGTCGCCGCGCCCGTGTCGAGCCCCATGACGCGGTCGACGCCGGTCTCGCGGTATCGGGCAAGCAAGTCGACCCGCCGCTGACCGGGGATGCCCAGTGTCTCCGTCCATATGTGAACCGAGATCGCGAGCGTCGCCGGATCGCGGTCGACCTCTTCGCAGCGCGAGCGGATCGTCGGCAGCGCGTCACCGACCTCGTCCGGCGACAAACCGTCGAGGTTCAGCTCATCGGCCAACCGCGCGGCGAGCCGCCATGTCACGTTCGGTCCGTTGCCGCCGACCATGATCGGCACTCTGGGGCGCTGGATCGGCTTCGGGACGTTGATCGCGTTGCGGACCTTGCTGTACTGACCATCGAACGTCGCGTGCTGGTGTTTGTCGCCCGCCAGCATCGCGCTGATCACCTCGAGATCATCGCCGAGCCGGCCGAGGCGCTCCCGCGTCTCCGGGAAGCCGTAGCCATAGGCGAGCCACTCGTCACGCTTCCACCCCGCCCCAATCCCGAGCTCCATGCGACCTTCGCTGATCGTGTCCATCGTCGAGATCATCTTGGCCGTGAGTGCCGGGTTCCGGAACGCGGTGCAGATGACGATGTGACCGAGGCGGACACGGCTGGTCATCGCCGCCAGGGCCGACAGCGTCGTGAACGACTCGAACGTGATCTCGTCGGTCGGTCTGGGGATCGTGTGAAAGTGGTCGAACAGCCAGATCGACTCGAAGCCGAGCCGATCCGCTTGCTGGGCGACGGCCGTCGTCCGTTTCCAGGCCGTCAGTGGATCCCAGCCGTCGTATTCGCCGACCCAACCCTGCGGGACGATCGCGCCGATCTTCACCGTCAGCCTCCGTTCGTCCCGGCGGTCCGTGTTCGATGCGAGCGGCACGGCCCGAGCCGAAGAATCGTTCGACCCGGATCGTCGAGCGACCCGGGTCGAAGTCTAGTCGTGCGGGCTGTCGACCCGCGAGACGCGAGCCTAGGCGGCGCGCACCTTGTTGGCGCGCGGGCCCTTGGGGCACTGCTCCACCTCGAACTCGACACGCTCGCCACCTGCGAGACGGTCGAAGTCGAGCGAGCCTTCCAGGCTGTTTCGATGGAAGAAGTATTCCTTCTGGTCCTCGGCTTCGATGAAGCCAAAGCCCCGATCGGAAACGACGCGCTTGACGGTACCGGTGGCCATCATGACCCTCCCGATGTTCTCGAACTCGTATGCCGACGCACGGTCCGTTCGAGGAGGCGACCACGCGGAGCTCCGCCGCAAGAGGCGGCGAACCACCACCGTACCACGCGATCGCGAACTTGGCCGATCGAAAGACGGAGATAGATCGCGACGACGCTGACTCATAGGGAGTAGCGCGACCACGTCGGACGCGCACCCATCGGAGGCCCGATGCAGCGGGAGCTCGTGGAGCGGGCGATGGCCGGCGACTTTCTTAGACAAGTTCGGCCGTTTTCGACGCCATTCCTTGCAGAGGTTCAATCAACCGATGGAGGGATGAGCATGCGATCGGTCCTCGGCGTCCTTGTCACGGCAGTTCTCGTCGCCGGCTGCGCCGGGGCGGCGGGTAGTCCCGCGCCTGCGGCCTCGGCACCCGCACCGGCTGCCTCGGCGAGCGCGACCGGCGGGTTCGGTGGGGCCGTCCAGTTCAAGTACCACGGACAGGCCGCTACCACCACCGTCGACGCGGTCGCCGACGGCACGAGCGTTTCAGGTACGGCCGTGACGCAGATCGGCTCGGGCACCCACACCGTTCAGCTGGGTTGTGCCGCCCAGAGCGGCGACATGTGGGCCGTTGGCGGCAAGACCGAGAAGTCGAACGTCGAAGGCGGGCGCGCCGGAGACTGGTCGGCGGTCATCATGAAGCTTGGCTCGCCCGCGAAGATCGGGATCTGGGTTTCGGAGGACGCATCGACTGCAAGCGACTGCGACGCCTGGCTGAAGGCAGTCGATTTACCCACGCTCGACCTTACGGGTTTCGAGACGGTGGAGTCCGGGACGCTGACGGCCCCGGCTGGTCTCGCGCCCTGAGGGCCGGCGCGGACTGAACGGTCCGCGGCACTCACAGGTCTCGAAGTCGCCGGCCTTGGGCCGGCGACTTCAGCATTTAGCCGGCGACGAAATCTGTGGCTTCGCCAGCCGGGCCACATCACATCCGCGACCAGACGACGTCGGCGCAGCTCGCCGAGGCCGAAGCGATCGTGGCGTCGATCAAGATCGATGAAGACCTGGTCGCGACTCTGAGCGGCCGCCCACCGCGCACGTCAAGTCGGTACAGCACGTGACGTCGTAGTGGATGACCCATCGGCAGACGTGGATGGTCGAAGTCGTCAGCGGGATCGTGGGTCATGCCCAGTCGCTCCATGACCGCGCGCGAGCGGACGTTGGCTGGGACCGTGAACGACACGATCTCGTCCAGCCCGACATCCTCGAAGCCGAAGCGGACAGCCTCGCGGGCGGCCTCGGTCGCGTATCCGTGTCCCCAGGCCTCGGGGGCTAGTCGCCAGCCGACCTCGATGGCCGGCGTGAAGTGCGCCGACCACGGCACAGCGGCGAGTCCGGTGAAGCCGATGAATGCGCCGTGTCCCGTCGCTCGAGGGCCCACAGACCGAAGCCGCGCGGGATCGAAGCGACGTTCGAATTCGTCGATGAGCGCGTCGCTTTCGGCGCGCGGTGAGCGGCGCCGGGAAGTGCTCCATGACGCGTGGATCCGCGTTCATCGCGGCGAAGGGCGCTCGATCGTCGTCGCGCCAGTGGCGCAGTAGCAGCCGATCAGTAGTCAGGGTCGTGGGCACGAAAGTAGGATGGGCCACCCTTTGCACACGCGACGACAGCCTCGGCAGTCCCAGAAGAAAGAGCCCGGTCGTCGGACCGGGCTCTTTGGGGTCTGGGGTCGATGGCTTTCAGCTGCAGCCGGACGTGCTCCCGCAGTTCAGGCACTTGTAGCAGCTGCCGTTGCGGACCATGATCGAGCCGCATTCGGCGCACGACGGGGCGTCCGCCTGGGTCTGGAAGCTGACCTTCGTCGCGCCGAGGCTCATCGTGATGGCCCCTGTCGACGTGCCGCCGCCACCGTTGCCGACCGGTGAACTCACTGCCGTTGCCGTTGGCCGCATGCCCATTGGCGTGACCGTTGGTCGCGATCACCGCCAGCTCTTCCCGGGGAGCGGCCTCGGATCCTGACCCCTGTGGTCCGGACTCCGAGGCGCTCTCCGAGACTGCCCCTTTATCGGGAGGAGTAGCCTCCGAGGCGGTTGGAGGAGCCACCGCCTCGGAGGCATCGGGCTGTGCCCCCGGGCTCGACGCCGAACCTCCCGACGCCGAGGTTGCACTCTGCCCAGTGGTAAGCGGAGTGGAAGTGGAGACGGCCGGAGCCGCGGCAAGCGTCGAAGCCTCAGCCGCCGGCGCGTCGATCGCGGAGCGGTCGATCAGCCCGAGCGTCGCCTTCTCTTCGGTCGACAGGAACCGCGAGCCCAGCCACCGGAAGATGTAGTCGACGATCGACTTCGCGATCGGGATCTCCTGGTTGCCGGTGAAGCCCGACGGCTCGAACCGGACGTGCGCGAACTTGTTGACGAGGTCCCGCAGCGGAACGCCGTACTGCAGCGCGACGGAGACGGTCGTTGCGAACGAGTCCATGAGACCCGAGACCGTCGAGCCCTCCTTCGCCATCTTGAGGAAGATCTCGCCGGGCTGGCCGTCGGGATAGAGGCCGACCGTGATGTAGCCCTCGTGACCGGCGATGTCGAAGCTGGTGGGTGACCGCGGTCCGCTCGGCCGGCAGGCGCCGTCGATGGGGCAGGGCCGCCTCTGCCTGCGCCTTCTCGAGCTCCTTCTTGAGCTTGGCGACGGTCTCGGTGTCGATGGCGTCGCTGCCCGACTTCTTGCTCGTCGACAGCGGCTGGCTGCGCTTCGAGTTGTCGCGGTAGATCGCGATGGCCTTGAGGCCCTGCTTCCAGCCCTCGAGGTAGACCTGCTCGATCTCCTCGGCCGTCGCCGCCTCGGGCATGTTCACGGTCTTGCTGATCGCGCCGGAGAGGAACGGCTGGATGGCACCCATCATCCGGACGTGGCCCATGTAATGGATGGACCGCACGCCGTTGGCCGGCTTGAAGGCGCAGTCGAAGACCGGCAGGTGCTCCGGCTTGAGGTGCGGAGCGCCCTCGATCGTCTCGCGATCGTTGACGTACTCGAGGATCTCCTCGACCTGCTCCGCGGTGTAGCCGAGCTTCTTGAGCGCCGACGGGACCGTCTGGTTGACGATCTTGAGGAAGCCCTCGCCGACCAGCTTCTTGTACTTGATGAGCGCGATGTCCGGCTCCACGCCGGTCGTATCGCAATCCATCATGAAGGCGATGGTCCCGGTCGGGGCCAGCACGGTCACCTGCGCGTTGCGGTAGCCGTGCTTCTTGCCAGAGCCAGCGCCTCGTCGTAGACCTGGTGGGCGTGACGGACGAGGTCCTTGGGCACGCCGGCGACCGGGATCCGGTACGCCGCGTCGCGGTGCTTGCCGATGACCCGCAGGAACGGCGCCTCGTTGACCTTGTACTCCTGGAACGGGCCGCCGTGGTCGCGCGCGATGATCGACGACTGCTTGTACGCCTCGCCGTGCATGATCGCGGTGAGGGCTGCCGCGAAGTTGCGCCCCTCATCGGAGTCGTAGGCAAGGCCACGGCTCATCAGCAGCGCGCCGAGGTTGGCGTAGCCGAGGCCGAGCGGCCGGAACTTGTGGCTGTTCTCCTCGATCTTCGGCGTCGGGTAGCTGGCGTTGTCGACCAGGATCTCCTGCGCCGTGATCGTGACCTTGGCGGCGTACCGATACGCCTCGGGGTCGAACTCGCCGTCCGCGTCGACGAACTTCATCAGGTTGAGGCTCGCCAGGTTGCACGCGGTGTCGTTGAGGAACATGTACTCGGAGCACGGGTTGCTCGCGTAGATGCGATCCGTGTTCGCCGAGGTGTGCCAGTCGTTGATGGTCGAGTCGTACTGGATGCCCGGATCGCCGCACACCCAGGCGGCGTCGGCCATGCGCCGGAAGATGTCGCGCGCCTTGTAGGTCTCCGCGGGCCCGCCACCGACCACGTTGTGGGTCGTCCACTCCTGGTCGTTCTCGACGGCCTTCATGAACTCGTCCGTCACGCGGACGCGAGTGGTTGGCGTTCTGGAAGAAGACGCTGCCGTAGGCCTCGCCGGTGAAGGAGGGGTCGTAGCCCTGCTCGATGAGGGCCCAGGCCTTCTTCTCCTCGTTGAGCTTCGAGTCGATGAACTCGAGGACGTCGGGATGGCCGGCGTCGAGGATGACCATCTTGGCCGCGCGACGCGTCTTGCCGCCCGACTTCACGACGCCGGCGAAGGCGTCGTAGCCCTTCATGAATGAGACGGGGCCGCTGGCGGTGCCGCCGCCGGACATCTTTTCCTTGGAGCTGCGGATCGTGGAGAGGTTGCTGCCCGCGCCCGAGCCGAACTTGAAGAGCATGGCCTCGGTCTTGGCGAGGTCCATGATCGACGACATCGAGTCCTGCACCGAGTTGATGAAGCAGGCCGAGCACTGCGGCCTCTCTTCGATGCCGACGTTGAACCAGACCGGCGAGTTGAAGCTCATCTTCTGGTGGACGAGCAGGTGGGTCAGCTCGGCCTGGAAGGTGCGGAGGTCCTCGTCGCTGGCGAAGTAGTGCTGGGTCTCGGCCCAACCGGCGATCGTGTTGACGACACGGTCGATGAGCTGGCGGACGCTGGTCTCGCGCTCCGGGGTATCGAGGTGGCCGCGGAAGTACTTGCTGACCACGACGTTGGTGGCGAGCTGCGACCAGAAGTTCGGGACCTCGACGTCCTTCTGCTCGAAGACGCTCTTCCCGGACTCGTTGCCGATGCTGGCGTCGCGGCGCTCCCAGGTGATCTCGTCGTAGGGATGGATGCCGGGCGTCGTCCAGCGGCGCTCGAACGTCAGGCCCTTGGTCGGCTTCCCGTTGGGATCCGTGCCATCGAAGCTGGCGCCCCACGGGCCGGCTTGCCGGCGAGTCGCCTTCGTCGACTTTTCGACGCGATCCATGACGGGTGTCCGGCGTACGGTCGGGCCTGGGGGCCGTTCGCTCGGGCCATCTGGTCTCTCCTCACCTCATCCCCTGCGGAAGCCGTGTAGCTGCCGCATCTCTGCTGTCGCGATGTCGTCGAGGGCCCCTGGGGGCGACTCTTCCCGGCGTTCTGGATCCGGTGGGAGCGTCAGATCGGGCGTTCTCAGGCGATGTTCCGACCCGTCGAACGTTACGCTTCGATGGGCCGCGAGTCAAGCCTTTGACACAAGATGTTGTGGTTGCTGTTCGTGCCCGAGCGCTACATGTGGTGGTTTGACGCTTTCCACGCACGATCCGTGCTCGTCCACGTTCAGGGGCCACTGGTCCACAACAGGCGGCCGACCTTTCCACGATGGTTGCGTGGGTTGTCAGCGGGTTGTCCACGGCCGTCGAACCGAACGGGCGTGCTGTTTTGTGCAAGACTATTCGCCGCACGGACTGTTATGGCAAGCGGTGGCGCCCGATTGCGGCAAGGATTTCTCCCTGTGACGAGATATCGCCCAGAATCGCCCCACTCAGGCTCGACGACGCCTGACATAGCGGTCCCCGGGTGAAAGCCCTGCCAGATAAGCTGTCGGAGAGCGTCGATCGGCAGACTCGCTGGATGGATGACCAGCGATTCGGGATCGACGATCCGGGCGATCCGCGTTAAGCCGTGGGTGGCGCCAGGCGGACCTGGCGGCGAAGGCCGGCGTATCGCCAGCGACGATCTCGAGGCTCGAGCGGGGCATCCCGGATCGCTCACGCTGGACCTGATCCGCAGGGTCGCGGCGGCGCTCGACGTCCGTGTCGATCTCGTACCGCGGTGGCGCGCTGGAGGACCTCGACCGCCTGCTCAACGCGAAGCACTCCCAGCTCCACGAGCTCGTCGCGCGCTGGTTCGCCAGCGAGCTTCCCCGCATGGGTCCTTGCCCCCGAGGTGTCCTACGCCATCTACGGCGAACGTGGTGTCGTCGACATCGTCGCCTGGCATCCCGGCAGTCGCGCGATCCTCGTGATCGAGCTCAAGACCGACATCGTCGACGTCAATCAGCTGATCGGAAAGGTCGACGAGAAGGCTCGTTTGATCCGCGCAGATCGTCCGGGACCGCGGCTGGGACCCGCTCACGGTCTCGACGTGGGTCATCGTCGCGGCGGGCAGGACGAACCGAGCGCGCCTCGCCGCAGCATCGGACCGTCCTTCGGGCCGCCTTCCCCGCCGGACGCCCGACGGATGCGGGCGTGGCTGGCTGAGCCGGCCGACGGATCCGGTCGCCGCGCTGTCGATGTGGACTGATCGCGCCGCCCGGCCGCTCGCCCCGACGGGGCGGGTCCCGCGAGTCCGGCGGGTCCGGCGGGTCCGGCCGATCTCCTAGCTCTTCAACGCCGCGAGCACCTTTTCGAGCGCATCGATCACCGCCGGCGGTTTCTCGTCCTGGATGTTGTGGCCGACGTCGGGCACGGTCTCGCGGGAGCCCGCCGTCGATTCGTCGGCGAGCTCCTGCTGGGCGGCCTCGTGGGCCGTCGCGAGGGCACGCGCCACCTCGGGCGGCATCGTCGAGAAGTCGGGCGGCGGGTTGCCGGCAGTCAGCACGACCACCGGTCGGTCGCCGAAGAACGGCCCCGGTGCGTCGAGAGCCGCCGATGCCTTGGCCCCGCTCTCGCGGATCGCGACGTGCTCCGGGTTCTGGGACGGGTCGGTCTCGAAGTCCTCAAGAACGTCGCGGATCTCCTTGAGCGACGACGGGTCGTCCGAGGCCGCGGGCGGGAGCGCCTCGAGGAAGGCCGCCGACTGGCGCGGCGCCTGCGGGTCGACGAACACCAACCCCAGGACATCGTCCGGATTCGCCTGGGTGAAGAGCGTCGCGATGATGGCGCCGAAGGAATGCGCGCCGATCACGAACGGGCCGTGGACGTCCGCGGTATCCAGCAGCTTGCGCAGGTCGGTGGCCTGGTCCTGCGCCGTCCGCGATGCCTCGGCCGGTTGCGAGCTCGCCCCGAGTCCGAGCCTGTCGTATGCGCACAGTCGATGCTTGGCCTGCATCCCCGTAAGGACCTGGGACCACGAGTCGTAGCCGAGACCGCCGCCCGACTCGAGCAGGATCGTGGGCTCGCCGCTGGTCGCGGCGCCGACGCACACGAGATGCATCGTCCGACCACCGACGTCGACGTCGGAAACGAGGTCGGTCGACGAGCTGCCGCTCGCCGAGGCCGCGGCAGCTGTCGAAGGCGCGCTCGAAGGCCCCGGTGTCCCACCGCACGCCGCGACGATCACCGCCAGGATCGCGAGGGCGAGCGGGCGACCGCGCATCGGCGGAGTGTAGGTCCGCAACGTCGCACGTTCGAGGGATGGCGCGCCCGTAGCGGCTGACGCGCGAGGCTCGCCGACATGGCGATCCTCGTCGGGACGTCCGGCTTCGACTACAAGGATTGGCGCGGACCGTTCTACCCGCGCTTCATCAAGGGCGGCGATCGACTCACGTTCTACGCGGAGCACTTCGCGACCGTCGAGCTCAACGTCACCTTCTACCGGATGCCTGCCGCATCAGCCTTCGCGGGCTGGCGAGATGCAGTTCCTGACGGGTTCGTGTTCGCGGTCAAAGCCAGTCGATATCTGACCCACATCAAGCGACTGGTCGACCCACAGGGATCGGTCGACTTCCTGATGGAGCGGGCGTTGATCTTGGGCGATCGACTCGGACCGATCCTGCTGCAGTTGCCGCCGTCGATGGATGCCGACTTCGATCGACTCGACCGCACGCTGGGGGCGTTCGGGCCCGAGGTCCGAGTGGCGGTCGAACCGCGCCACAGGAGCTGGTTCGTGCCGGCGTTGTGCGACGTCCTTCGCCGGCACGACGCCGCGTTCGTGCTGGCCGACCGCCACTCACGGCCCATCACGCCGCTGTGGTTCCCGGCGACCTGGACCTATGTCCGTATGCATCAGGGGAGGGCAGTTCCCCGGCCGTGCTACGGGAGGACGGCGCTCCGTTCGTGGGTCGATCGGGTCGCGGGCGCGAAGGACGGGTACGTCTACTTCAACAACGACCATCGGGCCTGCGCGGTGGCGAACGCGCGGACGTTCGAACGGTTGCTGGAGCGCCGCGGGGAGTGATCCCGGGCTCCCAGGCTGCCCGCCCGAACGCACTTAGTCCGAGCTATTGACAAAGTCGCGACCCTGGCTAGGATGCGCTTTGTCCAGTCAGCGGACGAAGTCGTGGGCGTGTTCGCCCGGCAAGCCTGGAGGGGCGCAAACCCAGCATGGGGCGAGCGGAACGCACGGAATTCTCGGCGAAGGCCACCCACGCCCAGACGCGCGCGCACAACGCCGCGCTCGTCCTTCGTGCGCTCTACGACCTCGGGCCGATCTCCCGCGCCGACATCGCCCGACTCACCGGCCTCACTCGGACCAGCGTCGGCGAGCTCGTCAGCGACCTGGAGCGCGATGGCCTCGCCAAGGACGTCGGCCGAGGCCCGAGCACCGGCGGCAAGCAGCCGACCCTCGTCGCGCTCAATGCCAACTCCCGCACGATCATCGCGCTCGACCTCGGCGAGCGCACCTTCACGGCGGCGCTCGCGAACCTCCGGGGCGAGTTGGCGGCGAGAACGAGCCGCGACCTCGAGGGTCGGGACGGGGACCAGGCACTCGAGCTGGTCCACGAGCTCATCGACGAGGTGCGCGCCGCCGCGACGACCCCGATCCTCGGCATCGGCGTCGGAACGCCGGGCATCGTCGACCAGACCGGCACGATCCGCTGGGCGGTCAGCCTCGACTGGCAGGACCTGCCGCTGGCGCAGATCCTCGCAGGAGCGCCACGACCTCCCGACGGTGGTCGCCAACGACAGCCGTGCCGCCGCCTTCGCGACGTACCTGTTCAAGGGCGACGCCCGGCCGGCGAACTTGGCGGTCATAAAGGTCGGTCGCGGCATCGGTGCCGGACTGATCCTCAAGGACCAGCTGTTCGGCGGCGACAACGAGGCGGCCGGCGAGATCGGCCACGTGGTCATCGACCGCGACGGCGACGCGTGCCACTGCGGTCGATACGGCTGCCTCGAAACGGTCGCCAGCGCCCCGGCGATCATCCGCCACACCGGCGCTTCGATCCCTGGAGGCCCTCGCGCAGCAAGCGATCGACGGCGACGAAGGGGCCCTCGGTGCCGTCCGCACAGCCGGCCGAGCCCTGGGCGGGGCCATCGCCCACCTGGTCGCCGCGCTCGACATCCGCCACATCGCCCTTGTCGGGACCGTGACGACGCTCGGCGACCCGTGGCTCGACGCCGTCCGTGACGAGGCCACGTCCCGCAGCCTGGCCGCGACCGGCCAGGAGACCGTCATCGAGAACGGCGGCACCGGCGAGGACGTCACGCTCCTCGGCGCCTGCGCGCTGCTCCTCACGCGCGAGCTCGGGCTCACGGTGCATCGATGATCGACGACGCAACGGCCAGCGGATCCGCCCCGCCCGGTCGCCGGTATCGATATCGGCGGCACGAAGATCGCAACCCTCATCGTCGACGCCGACGGCGCCGTCCTCGGTCGTGCCACCCACGCCTCCTCCGTGGGTGACCAGGGCGGCGCCGTCGCGTCCATCGCTGCGTGCCTCGACGAGGCGCTCCGCGGCGCCGCCTTGCGGCGCCAGGACCTCGCCGCGGTCGGCGTCGGCGTCCCCGGTCGGGTCGATCCCGGAACGGGGCCACGTGACCCTCGCGGTCAACCTCGGCTGGACCGACTTCGCGCTCCGCGACGGGCTCGCGACCGCGCTCGGAACGCCCGGTCGTCATCGAGAACGACGTCCGCGCCGCGGCGGTCGGGCTGTACGAGCGCCACGTCATCGATGGCCGCCGAGGACATCGCCTACCTCGCGGTCGGGACCGGCATCGCGGCCGGCGTCGTGCTCGACGGCAAGCTCCACCGCGGCGCCCGCGGTCTCGCCGGGGAGATCGGGCACGCGATCGTCGAGCTTGGTGGGCCGCGCTGCCAGTGCGGCCAGCACGGCTGCCTCGAGGCATTCGCCTCCGGTCCATCGATCGCCCGGCGCCTCGGCGCGGCCTCCGCGAAGGAGGTCTACGAGCGTGCCGCGGCCGGCGACCAGAGCCGCGATCGACCTGACCGATGACGTCGGGCGACGGCTCGCCTGGGCGATCCACACGCTGGTCATGACCTACGACGTCCAGCGCGTCGTGGTCGGTGGCGGCGTGTCCCATGCCGGCTCCCCGTTCGAGGCCCCGCTGCGCCGGGAACTGGAACGGCTCCGGGAAGCCTCGGCACTCGCCGGGGAGCTGCTGCCGGCCGACATCGTCGAAGTCCTGCCACCGGAAGCCGAGGCCGGCGCATGGGGCGCCGTCGCCGTGGCGAGGACCGCGATCGCTCGGACCACGGATGAGGATCGGAGGTGGTGAGCCACGCCTAGAGCTCGATCAGCCGATCCCACGTCAACCGCGCGACCACGGAAGCGCCACGTACCACCGAAGCGAGACACGGAGACACCCGCAGGGGAAGGAGCACCAAGGAGGAGCGATGGACACCAAGATCAAGCGCCATCTCGGGTTACTGCTGGGCGTGCTGTTCGTCATCTCGGCCTGCGCAGGCCAGACGTCCCAGCACCGCGCCGAGCGCCGAGCGCGGCGCCGAGCACCGAAGCGAGCGCATCTGCGAGCGCGGCCGCCGAGTCGGCCGCGCCGACCGCCGCTGGCGGCCGATCCGGCCGAGGCGGTCATCAAGGACATCGAGCCGAACGCCGTCGATCAGCGTCTGGACGTTCTGGCTGTCGCCGACGTTCGACAAGTGGATCGCCGACACGATCAGCCGGTTCAAGGAGACGTATCCGGGCGTCGAGGTCAAGTGGGAAGACCACCAGGCGACGTTCCAGGACGACCTCAAGAAAGCCTTCGCGGCCGGCAATGCGCCGGACGTGATCAACCTGTCGGTCGGTGAGGGCTGGGTGTCGGACTACGCGACCCGCAACCTGCTGCTGCCGCTCGACAGCGTTCCGCAGGAGGTCAAGGACAGCTACTTCGAGGGGCTGTGGAAGTCCCAGAACGTCGCCGGCAAGAACTACCAGTTCCCGTTCTATCAGGGCGTCAGCGTCGAGCTGATCAACAAGCGCTTCTTCGAGGCCGCCGGTCTCGATCCCGCCGCTTTCCCGAAGACGGTCGAGGAGCTGCCCGCCCTGTGCAAGACCCTGAAGGAGAAGGCGAGCGTCGTCTGCGACCTGCGCCTGACCGTCAACGACCTGCTCGCGCAGATGGTCTACGAGGGCAACGTCAAGGTCCTGTCCGACGACGGCACAGCGTTCACGTTCGACTCGCCCGAGGGCGTCGCGTGGCTGCAGATGTACGCGACATGGTCAAGGCCGGCACGGTCGACAACGCCGCGCTGACGACCAAGGACGACCGCATCGGCCTGCTGATCTTCTCGGCCGGCCAGGCGCCGTTCTATCAGACCGGCCCGAACCTCATCCGTGAGGTCAAGGCCAACAACGCGCAGCTCTACGGCGACCTCGCCGTCGTGCCGGCGCCGGTCGGCAAGTCCGGCGTCATCGGCAAGGGCCTGATGGGCATGTCCGTCAAGGCCGACACCAAGTTCCCGAACGCGTCGATGGCGCTTGGCCCAGTTCTTCACCAACGCTCGCACGTTGACCGAACTGTCCAAGCAGTCGGCCGTCTATCCCTCGTCGGCGAAGGCGTTCGAGGATCCGTACTTCAGCTCCACGTCCCCGCTGATCGAGGACAGCGCGCGCGGCTCCGCGCAAGCGGCGATCTCGAAGTACGCGGACATCGTTCCGACCATCCCGAACAAGGGTGACGTCAACGCCGTCGTCCTCGCGGCCGTCGAGAAGGCGCTGTTCGGCGACGTGCCCGCCCAGCAGGCCCTGACCGACGCCGTCGCCGAGGCCAACAAGCTGCTCGACTGAGAGCTAGCTGAACCATGTCGGCCCGCCTCCGTTCCCCCAGGAGGCGGGCCGATCCCTACCCAGGGTCGAGGTCATGACACTGACGCCGCCGACTCACCCCGTACGCTGTTCCTCGCGCCGGCGCTGATCCTGCTCGGCGTCTTCGTCTTCTATCCGATCGCCGCGGTCATCTACTACAGCCTCACCGACTACGACATCGTCCGGCCGCCGGTCTTCATCGGCCTCGACAACTTCGTCCGGCTGCTCGGCGACGACGTGTTGCGAGCTCGCGCTCGTGCACTCATTCGTCTATCTGCTCGTCACGCCGATCCTGATCGGGCTGTCGATCGCGCTCGCCATCGTCGTCAATCGCAGGCTGCGCGGGATCCACATCTACCGGGCGCTGTATTTCGTGCCCGCGGTGAGCGGCTCGATCGCGATCGGGCTGTCGTGGCGGTGGCTGTTCGATCGCAGCGGGTTCATCAATTCGATCCTGCTGTCGTGGGGCGTCATCCACGAGCCGATCCAGTGGCTCGCGACGCCCTCGCTCGTGCTGCCGATCGCGATGCTGCTCACGATCTGGGCGGGCATCGGCTACTACTCGGTGATCTTCCTGGCCGGGTCTGCAGAACGTGCCGGAGGAGCTGTACGACGCGGCCCGCATCGACGGCTGCAACGACCTCCAGAAGCACTGGTACGTGAGCATCCCGGCGCTCCGGCCGCAGATCGTCTTCGTCGGCGTCATCTCGAGCCTCGCGGCGCTCAAGGTCTTCGACGAGATCTACGTCCTGACCAACCGGACGGGCGGCATCCTGAACAGCGGCGTCACGATGGTCTTCTACCTGTGGCAGCAGGCGTTCGAGCGCTCGAACGCGGGGTATGCGTCGGCGATCGCGATCGTCCTGCTGGTGATCACGCTCGGCTTCTCGATCGTCAACGTGCGCCTGCTCGAGCGGGGCCAGGGCCGCGGCGCGATGACCGCGACGCATCACGACCGTCGCCGACATCCGCATCGCCGAGCGCTCGCGTCGACGGGCGACGCGCGGGAGTCGATGGGTGCGCGACGGCGGCTGGTACGCCGTGCTCACCGCGGTCGCCGTCGTCACGGTGTTCCCGTTCGCCTGGATGCTGCTGACGTCGATCAAGGGGCCGGCCGACCCGATCACCTCGGTGCCGCCGCAGTTCCTGCCGAACGACCCGACGCTTGCGGCGTACGCGCGTGTCTGGGAGTCGCTGCCGATCGCCAACTACTTCCTGAACTCGACGACGGTCGCGATCGCGACCGGGCTGCTCAACATGCTGGTCGCCGCGATGGCGGCGTACCCGCTGGCGAAGATGCGGTTCGCCGGTCGCGAGTTCGTCTTCTACCTGCTCCTGGCGACGCTGATCGTGCCGGCCCAGCTCACCTACATCCCGAGCTTCATCCTGGCCGTCAACGTCTTCCACTACTACGACTCGCTGCCGGCGCTGATCTTCCCGAACATCGTCAGCGCCTTCAACATCTTCCTGTTGCGCCAGGCGTTCCGCGGCGTGCCCGGACGAGCTGGTCGACGCGGCCCGGGTCGACGGGGCGGGGGAGTGGCGGATCTGGTGGTCGATCCTGCTGCCGATCATCCGTCCGTCGCTGGCTGCCGTCGCGATCTTCACGTTCGTCACGTCATGGAACGACTTCCTGTGGCCGTCGCTGATGCTGCACACGCCGAAGGGGATGACGCTGCCTGTCGGGCTGGCCGCGCTGCAGGGCTTCTTCTCGTCCGACTTCCGGTCGATCGCGGCCGGCGTCACGATGACCGTCGTGCCGATCCTGCTGTTCTTCGTCGTCGTGCAGCGCTACTTCGTCCGCGGGCTGTCGGGCGCCGTCAAGGGGTGACGGCGGCGAGCGACGCGATCCTCGGGCGGGTGATGCTCGCGTTCGAGGGGACGAGGTGCTGCCGGGGCTGTCGCGGAGCGGTTGCGGGCGGCGCCGGCGGCCGGGTTGACGCTGTTCCGGCACATGAACGTCCAGTCGCCGGGCAGGTCCGCGCCCTGACGTCGTCGCTTCAGGCGGCGGCGGGGCGGCGGACCTGCTGATCGCCGCGGACCAGGAGGCCGGGCAGTTCATCGCGCTCGGCGACGGGTCGACGCCGTTCGCCGGGAACATGGCGCTCGGCGCCGTGGATGACGACGGGCTGACCGAGCGGGTCGGGCGGGCGATCGGCCTCGAGGCACGCGCGATGGGCGTCAACGTCGTCTACGCGCCGGTGCTCGACGTCGCGTCGAACCCGTCGAACCCGGCTCTCGGGATCCGTGCCTTCGGCGACGATCCGGCGCTCGTCGCGCGGCACGGAGCGGCGATGGTGCGCGGCCTGCAGTCGGCGGGCGTCGCGGCATCGATCAAGCACTTCCCGGGCGCGGGCGAGGCGGCCGCCGATCCGCACCACGGCGGCGCGACCGTCGCGGCCTCGCGCGCGGTCCTTGATGCGCGCGAGTTCGTGCCGTTCCGGGCGGCCGTCGCGGCCGGGGCGCGCGTCGCGATGTCGGCACACGTCGCGCTGCCGGCCGTGACGCGGTCGCGGCGGCCTGCCCGGCGACGCTGTCGCGGGCCGTCGATGACCGACCTGCTCGCGCGGCGAGCTCGGCTTCGATGGCGTGTCGATCACCGACGCGCTCGACATGGCCGGCGTCGGTCTGCGGTCCGGACGGCAGTCCTGACGTCGTCGCCGCGATCCGGGCCGGCGTCGACCTGCTGCTGACCGCGGCCGATCCGGCGGCGCGCGAGCGCGATCGAGGGGGCGCTGGTCGATGCGGCGGGCCGCGGGCTGTTCGACGCCGAGAGCTGGCCGCCACGGAACGGCGGCTTGCCGCGCTCCGGGCGTGGCTCGCGCTCGTTCGGCGACCGCGCCGGACATCGACGTCGTCGGCGAGCGCCGGAGCACCGCGGCGCTGGCCGCCGAGCTTGCGGCGCGGTCGATCACGCTGGTCCGCGATCCGGCCGGGCTGCTGCCCGTCCGGCTGGTCGACCGTCGCGGCGCGTCCTCGCGGTCATGCCGCGACCGACCGACCTGACGCCGGCCGACACCTCGTCGACCGTCGCACCGGCGCTCGCGGCCGCCCTGCGCCGATACCATGGCGACGTGGACGAGGTGGTCGTCGAACCCGAACCCGACGCGGCGTCGATCGCCGCGATCCGCGAGCCGCGCTGCCGCCGCCGACCTCGCGGTCATCGGCACGATCGACGCGCACCGGCTGCGCGTCGCAGCTCGACCTGGTCGACGCCGTCGCCGCGACCGGGACGCCGACGATCGCCGTCGCGATGCGCGGCCCGTGGGACGTCGCCGCCTACCCGGCGGGCGTGACGGCCCTCGCCACGTACTCGATCCTGCCGGGCTCGCTGGATGCGCTCGCCGCCGTGCTCGCCGGCGATGCCGAGGCGCCAGGCCGCTGCCGGTCGCCGCGTCCGCGGCATGACGCTCGCGACGAGATCCTCGAGCAGCCCGAGGTCGCGCGCCGGTTCCTCGCGCCGGGCGCCGGATGTCGTCGGGCCGCTCGCGGACGTCGATCCGGGCGCACGAGGTCGATCACGTCGTCATCGCGGCGCGCGGCACCAGCGACCACGCGGCGATCTACGCGCAGTACGTGCTCGGCGTCCGGCACGCGCTGTCGGTCGGGCTCGGGACGCCGTCGGTCATCTCGCTGTACGGCGCGCAGCCGCGGCTCGATCGATCGCTCGTCGTCGGGATCAGCCAGTCGGGCGCGTCGCCCGACGTCGTCGCGGTCATCGAGGCCGGCCGATCGCAGGGCGCGCCGACGCTGGCGATCACCAACGACCCGGCGTCGCCGCTCGCGCTCGCCGCGGAGACGTCGCATCGACCTCGGCGCCGGGCCGGAGCTGGCGATCGCCGCGACCAAGACGTACACGACCGAGCTGCTGGCGATCGCCGCGCTGTCGGCGGCGCTGTCCGGCGACCCGGCCGACGCGGCGGCGCTCGTCGCCGATCCCCGACGCGATGGCGTCGGCGCTCGAGCTCGAGCCCGCGGTCGAGTCGATGGCGCGCGACCAGGCCGCGGCCGACCGACTGCTCGTCCTCGCGCGCGGGTACGAGTACGCCACCGCGCGCGAGTGGGCGCTCAAGCTCAAGGAGCTCGCCCGGGTCTTCGCCGACCCGTACTCGGCGGCCGACTTCGAGCACGGGCCGCTCGCGCTGCTCGAGCCCGGCGTGCCGGTCCTGGCGACCGTCCGGCCCGGTCCGACGGCGGCGCTCGCTGGTCGCGCTTGCTGCGAGCGGCTTCGCGACGACCTCGACGCCGACGATCGCCGTCGTGTCGGATCAGCCCGAGGCGCTCGCGCTCGCGCGCTGGCCGTTCGCGCTCGCCCCGGGCACGCCCGAATGGCTCGGTCCGATCGTGTCGATCGTCGGTCGGGCAGCTCCACGCGCATGCACCTGACGCGACGCCCGCGGCCTCGACCCGGAGCGGCCGCGGAACCTGAACAAGGTGACGCGCACGCGCTGACGCTGGACCGTGGCGGGCCGGCTCCGCGTCGCCGCACGTCGGCATCCGAAACGCCCGTTCGCGACGAATCCTGCGTTGCAGCGGCGCACGCCGTTTTCGCCGCGTTCAGGAGATCGGCACTACACTGCGCGGCACACGTTCACCGCAGAACGGAGGATCGATGCGTCGACGAGGGGTCTGGAGACGCCGCCTGGGTCGGGCGGGGGCCACGCTGGCCATCGGCGGCCCTGATCGGTTTCCTCGTGCCCGTCGATCGCGCAGGACCTCACGCCGAAGCCCGAGGCGCAAGCCCGGACCGCCGAGTCGCCCGTCGCGCGGCAGTTCATCACCGCGTACGTCGCCGACGACCAGGCCACGCTCGACCTCCTCGGCGTCTCTGCCGCGATCAAGGCCAAGTCGGCGCGCGTCAAGGCCGAGTACGTCAAGGTCGACCCGCCCGTCCACCTCGGGTCGTGGGTCGTCGGCAAGGGGCTGTCGCTCCACGCGTATGCGTCCCACGTCGTCGACAACTCCGGCGCCGACGGTCAGCTCGCCTGGCGCGTCGCGACCCAGGCCGGGCGCGTCGAGCTGATCGACCCGCCACCGTCGGTGCAGACGCCATGAGTGCCGAGCCAGCTCGCCGTCCCGAGGACGAGGAGGCGGCCGCGCCGGATCCCGAGGACGCAGCCGTCGCCGGACGAGGTCATGCCGCCGGCGGCGAACGAGCCCGTCCCGAACCCGGATGCGTCCCTGACCCCCGAAGCCGCCGCGAGCGCCGAAGCGGCCGCGGCCGCGGAAGCCACTCCCACGGAGGGCGGCACGACCACCGACACCGCGTCCGATCCCGTCGCGAGCGAGGCGGCCGTCGTCACCGCCGATGCGGCAGCCGCCGACACGACCGCGGAGGCAGCTGGCGACGATCGACGCCGCGAGCGACCCCGCAGCAGCCGAAGCGAAGGCAGCCGAGGACGCCAAGGTCGCAGCCGACGCCAAGGCCGAGCGACGGATGGCCCGCCGTCGGGCGGTCGGTGGGGCAGTCAAGGCGCTCCTGACGGTCGTCATCGGCATCGTGCTGCTCGTGGGCGGCATCGCGATCGGCAACTACGCTCTTCCTCGCGACGCGGTCGGCGCCGACTGCGCTCACGAGCGACCCCGCGGTGACCGCTCAGGACGCTCCCCCGGCGGCCAAGGAGTTCATCGCCGCACTCGCCGTGAACGACGCGGATGCGATCCGCTCGTCGCTCGATCACGACCCGCACATCGACTCTCACCAACGAGATGACGAAGTACGGTATCCAGCACGTGGACTCGGTCGATGTGCTCGGCACGTCGGTCGACGGGACGCGCTCCGCGACCGAGATCCTGATGCACTATCAGCGGGAGGATGGCATCCCGTTTGCGATCAACCTGGTCATTCTCGTGAATGACGGAAAGATCGAGGGTTTCCGATGACGGCAGTTCGCGGGTTCTTCGGCCACTTGGGTTTCGTCTGGAACCGGAACCTGTGGCGGTTGCTACTGGTCCTTGTCGTCCTCACGGCACTCATCGCGTCGAGCGGCACCGTCGCGTTCATCCAGAGCGTGTTCGGGATCATCGCGTCGATCCCGGCGTTCGCCCTCCAGCTGTCGTTCGCCGCGTTCTACCTGATCGTCCAGTTCGGGTTCCTGTTCTGGTTCCTGTCGCGGCCGCGGAAGTACACGGTCACGCCGGACGACCCGCAGATCGGCATGTCGTTCGACGAACTACCGCGGCCAGCCGGACCTGCTCGAGCACGCCAAGACCACGGTCGGCATCCTGCGCGGCGTCAAGGAGTTCGAGCTGCGCGGCGGCGAGATGCCGAAGGGCATGCTCCTGTCGGGCGCGCCCGGGCACCGGCAAGACGTTCCTCGCCGCGGTGCATCGCGGCCGAGGCGCAACCTGCCGTTCATCTACATCGATGCGAGCTCGATCCGCGGCATGTTCTGGGGCATGACCGAGCTGATGATCATGAAGCTCTTCCGCGACGCGCGCGGGCTCGGCCGCAAGTACGCCCCGGACCGGGCAGCGCGGCGCCTGCATCGTGTTCATGGACGAGATCGACTCGATCGGCATGAACCGCGGCGGCGCAGAGCAGCGGCGGCATGATGATGGGCGGGATGATGATGGGCGGCAGCCAGGGGCTGAACACCCTGCTCAACCAGATGGACTCGCTCGCGAACCTCGTCGAGGACCGCTGGCGCTACAAGATCCTGCGCTGGTTCGGGCTCGTCCGCGGGCCGGTCGACGACAAGCCGCTCGTCTTCGTCATCGGCGCGACGAACCGGCCCGAGGTCCTCGATCCGGCGCTGATCCGGCCCGGTCGGCTCGACCGGATGATCGTCGTCCACGAGCCCGACGCCGAGGGCCGGCGCGACATCATCGACGCACTACCTGTCGAAGAAGCAGCACGACCCCGATATCCCGATGGAGCTGCTGGTCACCGACTCGATGGGCTGGACCCCGATCATGATCAAGACGATCATCAACGAGGCCCTCATCAACGCCCACGAGGACGGGTCGCGAGTTCCTGACCTACAAGGACTGGCTCGACGCCGCCGACGAGCGGACGATGGGGCTCAAGCAGCCGATCCGCTCATGGAACCTGACCGACCGACGCGAGACCGCCTACCACGAGGCCGGCCACGCGGTGGCCGCGCGCTACCTGCGGCCGTCGTACCGGATCTCGAAGGCCACGATCATCCGGCGCGGCCATGCGCTCGGCTACGTCCAGCAGAAGCCGCTCGAGGAGCGGACGTCGCTGTACGCGCGCTGGATCGAGACGCAGATCATGGTCTCGCTGGCGGGCCACGTGGTCGAGAACCGGTTCCTCGACACGCTGTCGACCGGGCCGTCGAGCGACCTCCAGGCGCGCCACCAACGCGGCCGTCCGACTACGTCGTCGCAGTTCGGCGATGGGCCCGACGAAGCTCATCGCCCCGATGCAGCCGGGCCAGTTCCCGCCGGCTCCGTTCGTCGTCGCCGCGCACGAGATGCTCGACGAGCTGTACGCGGAGACCGAGCGGCTTCTGCGCGAGAAGGAGCCGGCCATCCACCACCTGGCGAAGGCGCTGATCGAGCGCGACGAGCTGATCGGCGACGAGCTCGAGGAGGTGTTCGCCGAGGTCGAGCGAGCGCATCCCGAGCTACTCGACAAGTTCGACGCAAGATCATCCCGTTCCGCGACTTTGCGCCGCCCGAGCGGCAGGTCCCCGGCGAGGGCTTCTTCCCGCAGCCGGTCGCCCAGGAAGCCGCAGCCGAGCCGGCCGCATCGTCGCCTGGGTCGCCGGGTTCGCTGGAGGCGGCATCGGCCGTGGCCGAGGCGCAGGTCGCCGGGTGGCTGCCACCGGGAGAGGGGTCGGCGCGTGACCGCAATCGGCGGTCGCGGGGTCCGGGCGAACCCGGCATGCCGACCGACGTGATCCCGCCCTGGGCCACGACGCGGCACTAGGTCCTCGACACTAGGTTAGGTGCCGGACCCTCGGGCCTTCGGGCGAGCCCGGGGTTTCTGCCGGCCCGTCGAACGCCCGGTGTTCGACCGGGCGAATGAACCGGCGAATCCGCCCTGATCCGGGTCGTTCGTGCTCGTTTCGAACGTGGGGCGATCGAATCGGAGGACTAGCGCCGGTTCGCCGGTCGGTTCGAACGTCCCGTGTTCGATCACAGGAGGACGATCGCCGAGCCGCCTGGGTGATGACCCGTCGCGAGCGCGGCCATCGCCTGCCGCGGCGCGACCGGAAAGTCGGCCAATAGGCTCGAGGCTGCACCGGCGAGCGCCTCGCGGTTCCTGCGCGTATCGGAGACGACGACGAGGACGTGCTCGAGTCCGCTGTCGCGCAGCTTGAGCATCGTGCGACGCGTTTGTCCTTGGATATCGATCAGCCGCGACTCTGCCTCGACGGGCAGCTGGTCGGCCGTCCCGAGCAGTCGGTCGATCATCGCGTCCCACGCGCGCTGGTCGCCTCGGATCGGGAGCGGCACTTCCGTGCGGAACCCGAGGCGCCCGGGTAGGCGCGAGCGGAGCCGGCCAAGAAGCGCGACCTGCCCGGCATCGAGGATCGCTGCCGGGCCCGGGTACGTGCGAACGCGTACGTCGAGGCCGACGATCGATCCGAGGCACCCCAGCTGCTCAAGGCTCACCGTACGAACGATGCCTCGTTCGATCCGTCCGACATGAGCGCCTGACATCCGCGACTCGGCGCCGACCGAGTCGAGCGATCTGCCGACGACTTGCCGTGCGACGCGAAGCTCATGGCCGATCCGGATCCGGTCGGCGGTCGCCAGGCGGCGGCCGCGGTCGATCGGGCGTTCGCGCGTGCCCACGGCGACAAGTCTGCCGGCCGACCCTCACCGGCCGCTTACGTCGCTATAGATCGCGCCTCGACAACGACCACGTCGCCAGGGCCAGCACCGCCGCGATCCACACGACCGACCAGACGATGAACTCGATCGGCGGTGGGGTCGACGCGAAGAATGGGTTCGCCGCGGCTCTCGGGCCGCCCACCCCGACGATCCCGGCGATGACGACCGACGGCTCGAGCGCGTAGATCGTCCCGCGCCAGAGGCCGTCGGACGGCAGCAGCCAGCGCGACGCCTCCGCCGCCGCGACCAAGCGGCCCGGCGTCGAAGAACCGGCCGATCCCGGCGAACACGCCGGCCATCCAGCCGAGCCCGAACAGCACCACGCACACCGCCCCGCTCGCGATCGCCGGCAGCCGCGTGCTGAGCAGCATCGCGAACGTCAGCAACACGATCGCCTGGGCCGACAGGAAGACCACCGCCAGCCATGGCTGCGGCGGCGAGTAGCCGGACACGAGCCGCACGGCAGCCACCTCCAGCAACCCCGACAGCGATGCATATGCGAGGACGATCGCCGCCAGCCCGATCCATCGCCCGACGACGAGGTCGGCCCGGCGGATCGGGCGAGCCAGCATCGCGTGGGCGACGCCCGACTCGAGATCCGCACGCGATCGACGGTGCCCCGAGGAAGGCCGCGGTCATCGCCAGCACGAAGCTGAACATGAACGCGACGAGGATCAGGACCTGCGACACGCCGACCTGGATCTCGATCTCGTTCGCGGGGGTGTCGCCCTCGCGCGCCAGCGTCACGAGCCGCTCGACGCCCCACGTCGTCAGCAGGACGCTCAGCAGCGTCAGCGCGAGCAGGACCCAGAGGATCCGTCGGCGAGCCGCCTCCGCCACCGTCAGCCGCGCGATGATCCAGGCGGCTCTCATGTGGCGCCGTCTCGCGTGCCACGGGCGCCGGCGCTCGCCCCCGCCCCCGCGCTCGACGACGCGGACGCCCCGCCGACCAGCCGCATGAACAGGTCCTCGAGCGTCACCCGACCCGACTCGACCGCATGCACGCGTCCGCCGACCGACACGATCGCGGCGACCACGTCCGGCACCCGCTCTGGATCGAGACCGGCGATCGAGAGCCAGCCGTCCTCGCCGACCGCGACCCGCCCGAACCGGCGCAATTCGGCCACATCGGCGGCCGCCAGGTCGGTCACACGCAGGCGAACGGAGGACTCGCCGAGCAGGTCGTCGATCCGGCCGCTCGCCAGCACCCGCCCGTGGTCGACGACCGCCACGCGGTCGCATACCCGCTCGACCTCGGTCAGCAGGTGGCTGTTGAGGAAGATCGTCGAGCCGGCGTCGGCGGCCCGCCGGACGATCGATCGGACGTCCGCCCGGCCCGACCGGGTCGAGCGCCGAGGTCGGCTCGTCGAGGATGACGAGACGCGGCGCCCCGAGCAGCGCCACCGCCAGCCCGAGCCGCTGCTGCATCCCCTTCGAGAAGCCACCGACCGTGTCGTCTGCTCGATCCGCCAGCCCGACGAGCTCGAGCGCGGCTGCGACGTCAGCGGCTGAGGTGGACGTGGCGCTCGCCACCGACGGCCGACCGCAACCGCCCGTGCAGCTCGACCACTTCCCGGGCGCGCAGCCACGGCTGATACCGGAACAGCTCGGGGAGGTAGCCGATCTCCCGACGCGCTCCGCGGTCGCCCAGCGGCGCCCCGAGGACCGTGCCACCTCCGCCGGTCGCGCGCGCCAACCCGAGCAGCAGCTTGACCGCCGTCGTCTTGCCTGCGCCGTTGGGGCCGAGGAAACCGAAGACCTCGCCCGGCTCGACGCGCAGGGTCAGGTCGATCAGCGCGTCGGTGTGGCCATAGCGCTTGGCGAGACCGTGGGTGTCGATGACCGGAGCGTCGGTCGGCGCCTCGGCCATAGGCGATCAGAGACCGCTATACGCGTGCAGGCCTGAGAACCAGAGCGAGCCCGAATACGTGACGAGGACCATGCCGAACCCGACGACGAGCAGCAGGGCGGCTGGTCGGCCGGCCCACGAGCGCTGGTTGCGCGCGTGCAGGTAGACGGCGTAGGTGAGCCACGTGACGAGCGCGGCCGTCTCCTTCGGGTCCCAGCCCCAGTAGCGGGACCAGGCGATCGATGCCCACCACGAGCCGAGGATGATCATCGTCGCGAAGATCGGGAAGCCGATGATGACCGCCCGGTACGCCACCTCGTCGAGCACCTTGTGCGACGGCAGCCACGCGAATCGATCGTTCTGGCCCTGGATGAGGTAGGCCACGCCGGCCGCGAACGACGTCGCGAAGATCCCGTACGACAGCACCGCCATGCCGACATGGATCGTGAGCAGGGGCGGGTTCTGGAGCGCCGGCACGAGCTGCGAGATCTCGCGCGGCAGCGACGAGGCATAGAGCAGCAGGGCGAGCGCGACGCCGAGCGGCAGGAAGCCGATCGAGCGGATCGCGTATCGGCGGGCGAGGAACTCGTACCCGGCGACCATCGAGGTCGCGAACGCCACCGTGAACTCGAACATGTTCCCCCACGGCCCGCGTCCGACGACGATGCCGCGGAGGAGGATCGACGCCCCGAGCACCGCAACGGCTGCGACCGTCAGCCAGGAGGCCGCGCGCGACAGCGGGCTGGGCGAGGCGGCGACGGCCGTGCGACGAGCCTGCGGCGACCGTCGTCGAGGTGACGAACGATCCGGTCGCCACGCCCGCGTAGGCGGGTTGCGCCGAGGCTCCGATCGCGGGGAGCGCCACTCGCCGGCCGTTCGCGAGCATCACAGCGTGGCCGACGTGCGCGGCGAAGGCGAGTGCCACGAACACGACGCCGATGGGGAAGAGGATCGATGACAGTTCGGCCATGGTCGTTGCCTCTGTGGACGCTCGGAGGACGTCGAGGGTTGCGCCGGGCGGCGGACGAACCGCTAGGCGACCGCGGCGCCGCCGGGCTTGGGACCGCTCGACCGGACGACGGGGACCGGCCGGGACTTCACGTTGAGGACGAGCCCGCAGTTCGTGCAGGTATCGATGGCGGCGGGACGGCCCAGCCCGCACATCGGGCAGATCACCGACAGGTCCTCGCCACCGCGTTCGCAATGGACGGTCCCGCTCGAGTAGATGAGCCCGTGCTGCCGGCAGAACGGAAGGCCAGGCGGGAAGATCGGCTGGCCATCGGCACCCGCCTCGGCGACCTGCGGGCCCTCGGTGAGCTGCAGGCGCGGCCGCGGCTTCGCGACCTGGTAGACCACGATCCCGAGCATCAGGAACGTGACGAGCGGCCCGACGACCCCGAGGAAGATCAGGATCGGCAACAGGCCGATGACCGAGCTCCAGTCCGGGATCACGAAGACCTTGGTGAGCTCAAGGATCGAGTTCCAGATCTGGTTCAGCGTGTCGACGATGGTCACGACGGCATGCTACCCGACGAGGGCCGTCGACGGCGTGGGTTGCCCTTCTTGACCGTGGCACCCCGACCGGGCTTCCAGGGGGTGCGTTCGTGATCGTCGGGGTCGCTCGGCTGCGAGGCGGGCGGTCGCCGATTCCCGACCGAGGGCGACGCCAGCCTAGGTCGATCGAGGCGCGCGATGAGCCAGCCGGTCCCGGCGGTCCGCGCGCCGCGCGCTCGGACGCCGGTGGCGAGCTCACGGTCATCGGTGACGACCAGGATCGCGTCGGCGTGGCGGGAGGCGAACGTCGGCCCGGCGCGCTCGATCAGCTCGAGGATCGCCTCATCGGCGGTGCGTCGACCGGCGTGCCGAACCGTCACGCCCGCCGCGATCCGCTGGCCGCGGAGACCGGGATCGGGTGCGCCATCGAACACGAGCTCGACGCGCGATCGAAGCGGGGATCGCGGCACGCAACCGGCCGATGAGCGCTGCCTGGGGGACGCCGCCGCTCGAACGCGCCAGCGCCGGCAGCAGGTTCGACCCGTCGACGATCAGTCGTTCGGTGTCGGTCAGCGGCTCGCGCGACGTCGGCATATCGACCCGATCGTACGCGGCTCGGACGCTGAGCCGGGACGGCGGCTACGATCGGCCGTGTGAGCCTGCTCCTTCTCGTCGATCTCGACGGTGTCGTCTATCGCGGCACGGAACCCGTCCCCGGTGTCGCCGCGCTGCTCGCGGCGCGTGCCAGCCGCGGCGACGACGTCGTCTACGTCACCAACAACTCGATGCATTACCGGGCCGACTACGTGACCCGCCTGGGCGGGATGGGCTGTCCCGTCTCGGCGGATCGTGTCGTCTCGTCGTCTCGAGCGACCGCGCTTCACATCCAGCGGCACGAACCCGGGATCCGGCGCGTGCTGACGCTCGGCGCGAGCGGTCTCGAGCGCGAGTTGCGCGACGTCGGTATCGATGTCGTGACCGCCGGGCACGCAGCCACTCGTATGCATCAGGAGGGCATCGCTGGCTGGGCTGCCGCCGGCGCCCCGGACGCGGTCGTGACGGGGCTGGACCCGCGCTGACCTATCTGCGCATCGCCGCGGCCGCCGACTGCATCCGTGCCGGAGCCCGGTTCATCGCGACGAACCGCGACCCGGTCTACCCGACGGAGCGTGGGCTTCGGCCCGGCGCCGGCTCGATCGCGGCGGCGCTGGAGGCGACCACGTCCGTGACGCCGCTGTCGATCGGCAAGCCGGAGCCGCACCTGTTCGAGTTGGCCGCCGAGGCCGTCGGGCGTTCGCCCGCGGACGCCATCGTCGATCGGCGACGGCGATCATGACCGACCTCGCCGGCGCGAAGGCCATCGGCGCGCGAAGCGTGCTGATGCTCACCGGCATCGCGACGCAGGCGGACGTCGATGCCCTGCCGCCGGAGGAGCGACCCGACGCCGTCGCCGCCGACGCCGAGGAGCTCGCCGTGCTGCGCTCGAGGCCTTCGAGGCTTAGCCGCCCGGGCCGGCCAGCTCCGGGACATTCGCGGCCCACAGGTCGAAGTCCGCGCGCAGACGGTCGCGCGTCGTCTCGTCGACGAAGGCGACATCGAGCGCATGGCGGTCGATCGCCCAGAGGTCGGGCAGCGCGAGCCCGATCTGCTCGGCGGCGTTGACGTACTCCTCGGACAGCTTCAGGTCCGAGACCGTCAGGTCGTCGGTGTTGAGCGTGACCGGGACGCCCATCCGGTAGAGCGGGCCGATCGGGTGCTCCGCGACCGACGGCACGATCGCCGGCCTGCCAGTTCGAGGTGGGAGCGAGGTCGAGCGTGATCCCACGAGCGCGGAGCTCGGCGCACAGCGCCGGGTCGTCGATCGCGCCCGGGCCATGGGCGATGCGCTCCGGGTCGACGACCAACGCCCGCCGGACCTGCGCCGCCGCCGCCCCATTCGCCGGCGTGGATCGTGATGCTGCAGCCCGTTCGCGCGCGCCGCTTCGAACGAGCGCGCGTGCACCAGCGGGTCCGGGTACGCCGCCTCCTGGCCGGCAAGGTCCCAACCGGTCAGCCCGTGGTCGATGAACCGGGCCGCGGTCTCTGCCAGCTCGACGTTCCGCTCCGGGTCGTGCGAGCGCAGCGCCGTCGAGATGAGGCGGACCGTGATGCCGGTCCGCATCGCGGCAGCACGCGCGCCGCGGACGACCGCCGCGATCCCGTCGGCGAGCGACAGCCCGCCCATGACGTGGAGCAGCGGTCCCCAGCGGATCTCGACGTAGCGCACGTTGTCGGCGGCCTTGTCCTCGACGAGCTCGGCCGCGATCCGCTCGAGCGCCTCGGCGTCCTGCATCAGCGCGATCGGCAGGTCGAATCGCTTCAGCAGCTCGGCCTGCGACGTCGCCTGGCATCTCCCCGACGAGTGCCTCGGACATCCCGAACCAGTCGTGCTGGCGCCTCGATCCCGCGCGTGCGCGCGAGCTCGATCGCCGTGGCGATCCGCAACGAGCCATCGAGATGGAGGTGGAGCTCGGCCTTCGGCATCGCCTCGAGCAGCCGTCGACGGGCTGCCCGCGTCGTGTCGCGGGCATGCGATGTCGATCGGGGGTCGGTCATCGGCCGATGCTACGATTCCGCCGCCTCGACCGCGGGACGATCCCGCGGGCCCCGGCCACGCGGACGCCCTTCCGTCCGTGCCACCCACCCCGCCTTGACCACCTGGAGGACAGCGCTGGCTCGGCATCTTCGACTCTGTCCGGCAGGGAGGTCTCGCACATCGTCTGGCTCCTCGCGGCGGCGCTGATCGCGCTCGGCGCGGCGGGGGTCGTGGCGGGCATGGACACGCCCGTCGCCGGCCGGCACCGACCGCACCGGTCGGACGGGCCACGGCGACGCGATCGTGAACGCCTCCCTCGACAGCCGTCGAGGCCGATCTGCGCACGCTCTCGAACGACGTCGCCGCGCTCGGCGAGCAGGCGCGCGTCGATCCTCGCCTCGATGGCGAGCAACGAGACCGACACGGTCGACGCCGCCACCGCGCAGGGGACGCAGCTCGTCGCCGACATCAAGGCGCGGACCGAGCGCGATCCGCGAGCGCGCTTGGACCAGGTCCCGATCGTCGGCACACCGGCGGCCGACCTACGAGCTGTCGCCCGACACCGTCGATCGCCATGCGGCGTACCTCGGCGGGCTCACGTCGACCGAGTCGACTGGATGCCGCCTGGACGCCGCTCGCGGTCGGCGCGCTGCGCGCGAACCGACTGTCCGGACTCCTCGCGGCCACGATCAGGCCGTCGTCGACGCGGCCGCCGCCGGTCGAAAGGCCGAGTACCCGACGCGCTCGGGCACCTCGACGACGCCGACACGGCCATCGCCGACGCCCGAGAAGCTGCGCGACCAGCTGAAGGCGACGGTCGACGTCGTCGACGCTCGACCAATGGCTCGACCGAAGCCAGCGCTACGACGTCGCCCTTCGGGCGCTGTACGTGGCCGGTCCAGCGCGGCGCCAGCACCGAGGCAGATCCGCGAAGGCGATGCGAGAAGGAGCAGGCGGCCAAGGACCGGCTGCCGCCCGATACCCGATCGCTCGTGCTGATCATGGCCGACATCGGCCAGGGCGGGATCAACGACGCCGCCGATCGACATCGAGCAGGCGCACAGCGACCTCGAAGAGGCCCTCGCGCCGCCGGTCGACGCGGGGCCCTGAGGCTGCCCGTCCGCCTGGCCCGTGCAGGCGCCCGGTGACCCGGCGCCCCACCGCGACGGGGGGTCCAGTCCGGGGCGGATAGGTGCGCTCGGCCGCGGGTACACTGCCGCCACTACCACGAGACCGCCGCGATCGGGGCACCGCGAGCGGCGTGCCATCCCCGGGAGGATCCACACCCACCGTGCAGCTTCGTGTCGTCACCGATCAGCCATGGGACGTCGACGGCCGACGTCCTGGTCATCCCCTTCGTCGGCGAACCGTCGTTCGAGGGCGCGCTCGACGAGCTCGATCGTCGCTCCGGCGGCGAGCTCGCGCGCGCTCGCCGAGATCCGTGAGCTGCGCGCGAGGCGCTACACGACCGCGATGACGCGCGGCGGCGAGCTGCCGGCGCCGCTGGCTCGTGACGGTCAGCGCCGGCGACGCCGACGAGATCGACCGCGAGTCGACGGTCCGCGTCGCCGCCACCGCTGAGCGGCGTCTCGCCGGCCGTGTCGTCCACATCGATGGCGGTCTGGCTGTCGCCGTTCGTCGACGCCGCAGGCTTCGACGGCGATGCCGCGACGGCCGCCGAGCTGGTCGCCCGCGGTGTCGTCGAGGGCTCCTACGACCCGAAGGCGCTCTACCGCCCCGAGATCGAATCGAGGCCGCCGCAGCTCGACGAGCTGATCCTCGTCGCTCCGGGCGGCGACGCGGCCGCGATCAAGGCCGCCGGCGAGCGTGGCGTGATCATCGGGCGAGGGCGCCAACACCGCCCGGACGCTCGGCAACCGCGCCGCCAACGAGATGTACCCCGAGGTCCTCGCCGAGGAGGCCCGCGCCATCGCCGAGCGCAACGGCCTGTGGATCGACGTCATCGACGAGAAGCGCGCGACCGAGCTCGGCATGGGCATGTTCATGGCCGTCGGCCGCGGGTCGGACAACCCGCCGCGGATGATCCTCATGCGCTCGGGCGAGGAAGGGCAGCGCGACAAGCTCGACCGCCACCTCGCGATCGTCGGCAAGGGCGTCTGCTTCGACTCCGGCGGCATCAGCATCAAGCCATCCGACCGGATGGAAGAGATGAAGATGGACAAGGCCGGCGCGTGCACGGTGATCGCCGCCATCGAGACCGTCGCGCGGCTCGCTCCGGGCACGCCGCTGCTGGCGGTCGCGCCGGCGGTCGAGAACATGCCCGGTCCGCACTCGACCCGGCCGGGCGACATCGTGACCGCGTTGAACGGCAAGAAGGTCGACATCACGAACACCGACGCGGAGGGCCGGCTGATCCTCGGCGACGCGATGACCTACGCCGAGCGGCTCGGCGCGACGCACATCGTCGACGTCGCGACGCTGACCGGCGCGGTGGCGCGCGCGTTCGGGCACCTCGTGACCGGCGCGTTCGGTCGGCCGCAGGACTGGTACGACGAGGTCGCCGCCGCGGCGCGTCGGGCGGGCGAGCGGTACTGGCAACTGCCGCTCATCGAGGACTACGTCCCGGACATGGAGAGCTGGTACGCCGACTTCCAGAACGCCGGCTCGGCCGAGGGCTCGCTCGTCAAGAGCGCGCTGTTCCTGCGCGAGTTCGCGGAGGTGCCGTGGGTCCACCTCGACATCGCCGGCACCGGCTACTACCGCAAGCCGCTCCCGTTCGGGGCGCGCGGGGCGACCGGCGTCTCGCATGCCACGCTCGTCGAGCTGGCGCTCGCCGGAGCCGCCTGACGAACGAGCTCCTCGCCGTCGTCCTCGCGATCGGCGGGCGCGGCGCTCGGCGTCGCTGCCGACCGCTTCGCGACCCGCTGGCCCGAGCACGACGAGGAGCATCCGCCGGGGCGACCGGTCGACTGGCGGACGTTCGTCTGCGCGGTCGGCGGGGCGCTGGCGTTCGGCCTGCTGCCGTTCCGCTTCGCGGGCGACACGCTCGCGCTCATCGCATTCGGGGCGTGGTTCGTGACGCTTGATCGTCGGGCTCGCCACGGATCTCGACCAGCGTGTCCTGCCCGACGAGCTGACGCTTCCGGTCATCCCGCTGGCGCTGGTCTACGCGATCTCGGGTCGGAACCCGCTCGTCGACGGCGCGCTGCTGGTCGCGGTCCTCGCGGCAGTGCTGATCCCGGCGGTGCTGTATCTGCCGTCGATCCCGTTCGGGGCCGGCGCGTTCGGGATGGGCGACGTCAAGTTCCTGGCAGGGATGGGCCTGATGCTCGGCGGCGATCGCGCACTGAGCGCTACGCTGTTCGGGCTGATCGTCGCGGGTGTCGTACTGCTCGTGCTGCTGGCCACGCGACGGATCGGTCGCCGGAGCTTCGTCCCGTTCGGCCCGTTCCTGATCATCGGCGCGCTGTGGGCGGTCCTGATCCGGTTCTGACTGCCTGACCGACTCGGTCGCCGCCGCGCTCGCCGTCAGCACGGCACCCCGTACCACCCCATGACCATCAGCCCATCCGACGCGCGGGGCCTTCACAACTAGACTTCACGGCCGAACGCTGGACCCGACGGGGTATCATCCCGGGGAGCCGGATCCCGGCGTCGTCCTGCGGCCGTGTCCAGTCGAGGACGGCGACCCGTCCGGCGGGTGTGACCGTCGCCCGGTGCTGTGCCCCCCGTTACGACAGCATCGACCTACGGAGCCTACTCGCCACGATGACGTCGCCTTCGTGATCCGCCGCCTGTTCCGAGCGGATCGCCAGGTCCCACCAGAGGCCGCTAGTCCTGGAGTCACGGGTTGGTCGAACCCGATGGGCCCCCGGCCGAGACGGCATGTCCGGCGACACCTGCCGACCCTCATGCTGCTGCTCCCGCTCGTGACCGGGCTGCTCAGCGCGCCCGCCTCCAGCCCCAGTGTTTCGGCCGACGAGCTGTCGGACGCCAAGGCCAAGCAGGCGGCGCTCAAGGAGCGGGTCGCGAAGCAGAAGGCCGAGATCTCCGCGATCAACGATCTGCAGCAGGGGCTCGCCGCCGAGATCGCGGATACGAAGACGCAGCTCAACAAGGTCGGCGCCGACCTCGATGCGGTGCGCAAGAAGATCTCCCGGATGCAGACGCGCATCAACCAGGTGAAGGCCGTCTACAAGGATCTCGTCGCCCAGCTCGCGGACATGGACGAACAGCTGGCGCAGGTCGTCGCGCAGGAAGACCAGAAACGCCTCGAGCTCGCTCAGCGCCGTGCTCAGCTGGCGGACCGCGTACGAAGTGCGTATGACACCGACCGCACGTCCCCGCTCGAGACGTTCCTGTCCGGCGGCTCGTTCACGGATCTCCTCGCCGAGATGAGCTACTACATCGATGTCGGCGAGCAGGACAAGGCGCTCGCGGAGGGCATCGCCAAGGCGAAGGAGGCGCTCGCCGCCATCCACCAGAACGTCGCGGACACGCGCGACCGAACGAACGTGCTCCGCCAGCAGACGGCGGCCCAGAAGCGCGATCTCGACAAGGCGATGCGCGGTCTCCAGGAGACCAAGCAGGAGCTGCGGATCCTCGAGCGCCAGGTCGCCCGGACGCTGGCCGAGCAGCGGGCCCGCTTCGTCGCCCTGGCGCGCAACAAGCGCAACGCCGCCGCGATCATCCGGCGAGGCTGCCGCCGACCAGAAGAAGCTCCAGTCGAGGATCGACGACCTCATCCGCCGGCAGGTCGCCAAGGGCAACATCCCGAGCAAGTTCAACGGGTCGATGCGCTGGCCGATGGACAGCTTCACGGTCAGCGGTGAATACGGCTGCAGCACGTTCGAGTACTACGCGCCGGGCCACGGCTGCGCCCATTTCCACAACGGGATCGACCTCGTCGGGCCATACGGGGCGCCAGATCCGGGCCGCCGCCGGCGGGCAGGTCGTCTACGTCGGCTGGAACTGGGCCGACGGCTCCGGATCCGGCGTGGATCGTGGTGATCGCCCACGCCGGGAACCTGCGGACGTGGTACGCGCACATGCAGCCGAAGCGCCCGGTCGACGTCGGGCAGATCGGTCAAGAAGGGCCAGGTCATCGGCTACGAGGGCAGCACGGGTCATGCGACCGGTGCGCACCTCCACTGGATGGTCGAGCTCAACGACGACTTCGTGAACCCGAGGCTGTTCATCTAGGTCGTCGAGGCGGTCACGGCGGGTGCCGACGCACCGTCACAGCGTTCACCGAGCGTTGACACCGAGCGCGCGGAGCCGTCGCCGAGCCGCGTGCTAGCATCGACGAGCAGGACCCCCAGAGCGACTCCGGGAGGCGCGCCGTGGCCGCAAAGCGCACGATGGCGATCATCCTCGCCGGTGGCGAGGGCGAGCGCCTGTCGATCCTGTCGCAGGAGCGCGCGAAGCCTGCGGTCCCGTTCGGCGGCAAGTACCGGATCATCGACTTCACGCTGTCGAACTGCGTCAACTCGGACCTCCACGACGTCGTCGTCCTGACCCAGTACAACCCCCGCTCGCTCAACGACCACATCGGGCTCGGCCGGCCGTGGGACCTCGACCGCAACCAGGGCGGCGTCAAGCTCCTCCAGCCGTACGTCGTCACGCGGCCGCGTCGCCGAGTGGTATCGCGGGACGGCGGACGCGGTCCTCCGGAACATGAACGTCGATCGAGCACGACCCGTCGGACACGGTCGTCGTGCTGGCCGGCGACCACATCTACAAGATGGACTACCAGCCGTTCATCGCCGCGCACCGCCGCCACCGGGCGGACGTGACGATCGCCGTGCGTCGCGTGCCGCTCGCGGAGGCGTCGCGGATGGGCATCCTCGCGATGGACGAGAGCGACCGCATCACCGAATGGCAGGAGAAGCCCAAGCAGCCCAAGAGTGACCTCGCGTCGATGGGCGTGTACGTCTTCTCGAAGAAGACGCTCCGGCGCTGGCTGTCGGAGGAGCGGGTCGACTTCGGGCGCAACATCATCCCCGAGATGCTCGACGCCGGCGCCCGCGTCTTCGGCTATCGCTACTCCGGCTACTGGCAGGACGTCGGGACGATCCAGTCCTTCTGGGAGGCCAACATGGCGCTCCTCGAGGACGAACCCGAGCTCGACCTCTACGACCCCGAGTGGGTGATCCACACCCGATCCGAGGAGCGGGCGCCCGCGAAGGTCGGGCCGACCGCCCAGGTCCACCGGAGCCTGATCAGCCACGGCTGCATCATCAACGGCACGGTCGTGAACTCGGTGCTCTCGCCGGGCGTGCGCGTCGACGTCGGCGCCGTCGTCCGTGATTCGATCGTCATGTTCGACTCGGTCATCCGTTCGGGTGCGGTGGTCGACCGGGCGATCCTGGACAAGGAGGTCGTCGTCGGCCAGGGCGCGATCGTGGGGACGGGACCGTACGACGACCGGCCCAACCGCCAGGAGCCGACCCGGCTCAATACCGGGATCACGGTCGTCGGCAAGCGCGCCGTCGTCCCGCGCGGGACGCGGCTCGGCCGGAACGTGAAGGTGGCCGAGGACGTCCGCATCTCCGACTGGACGAAGAAGGTCATCAAGAGCGGCGAATCCGTCGAGATGAAGCCCGGCGTGCGTCACGCCCACGACCACGGCCGCGCCGGCGTCGGCGTCGGACCGGTATCCGAGGCCGCGGCGCAGGGACGTTCCTGACCGTTCGTTCGTCGGGGGCGTCGCGCGATAGGCGCCGCGCAAGGGCGGATCGACCGAATCGGCTAGACTCCGCGGGCCATGCCTTCCGCCGATCCCGGCGCACCCGCGCTGCGGCCGGCCGACGTCGAGCGCTGGCTCTCCGACCTGGGACTCGAGCCCGTGGATCGAGGCCGAGCGCGATGGGATCGCCAGCTGGGATCTCGTGCTCGACGGTCGCCGCCGGTTCGACCTTCGGGTGACGATCATCCTCGACCCGACCCTCGCGCTCATCTGCTGGGCCCAGTTCGCCCCGCCGATCAACGACATGTTCCGCAAGTCGTACCGCAAGCTCCTGCGCTGGAATGACGAGCTGCCGTTCGCGAAGTTCGCGGTGAGCGACGACGAGCGGCCGCTGCTGACGATCGAGCTGCCCATCGCCGACGCGCCGGTCCCGCCGACCGAGGATCAGCTCGGGCTGGCCTTGGCACGGATCGTCGGCATCGCGGACCGGTTGCTCGAGGAGTCCGCGGACTGGCTGTGGTTCGGCGGGAAGATCCCCGACCAGTCGACTCGAACGCCGCGCAACGGCGCCCTGTTGGCACGGTACGAGGGCCGCCTCGGCGAGCTGGACGTCGACGTGGACGGAGAGGGCGCCGCCGCAGAGGGCGACGCCGCGGCGGGCGATCCGGCGGCCGGGGCCGCCGCCCAGACATGAGCACCGCGCGTCTCGCCCGACTCGTCCTGGCGTTCCTCATCGCGGTCGGGGCGCTGGCCGGCGCTCTTCCTGCCACGGCCCCTCGTGACGTCCGTGCCGCCACCCCCGATCTCACGATCGTGTCGGACGCCCACTACGACGTCCAGCCGAGCCAGCACCGTGTTCGCGTGACGCTCGATCTCACCCTCACGAACCGCCTTCACGACACGACGACCAAGCGCTACTTCTTCGACCACGCGTTCCTGGCGGTCCTGCCCGGAGCCACGGCGTACAGCGCGACCTGGGCCGGCAGCGGTCGGCCGACGGTCAGCGTCGCCCGGCGGACGGCGTCGTACACGCTGCTTCGCTTGAACCTCGCGAAGGACCTCTCGAGCGGCAAGACCGCACGGTATCGACTCCGGTTCGATCTCCGCGATCCGGGCGGGAAGGCGACGCGTGACCTGCGCATCGGCGACACGCTCGTGTCGTTCCCGGTCTGGGCGTTCGCGAGCGACAGCACATCGGGCAGCTCGGTGACCGTCGTCTTTCCCAAGGGCTATCAGATCGCCGTCGAGGCGGGTCACATCGCCGCTCCGACGACCCTCTCCGACGGGCGGATCGTCTACCGGACGGGACCCTTGTCCGCGCCGCTCGACTTCTTCGCGTACCTCGTCGGCGACCGACCTGGCGCCTACCGGGACACGACCATCACCCCGACGGTCGTCGGACGGCAGGTGGCAGTCACCGTCCGGGCCTGGTCCGACGACGTCGCGTGGGGACAACGCATCCGTCGACTCTTGGCGAAGGGGTTGCCGGCGCTCAGCGAGCGCATCGGCCTCGAATGGCCCGACTACGACAAGCCGCTCGTCGTGAGCGAGGCGGTCAGCCGATCGACCGGGGGCTATGCCGGCATCTTCGACCCATCAGCCGGCGAGGTCGCGATCGCCTATTACGCCGATGACTTCGTCGTCCTCCACGAGGCCGCCCACACGTGGTTCAACGGCTCGCTGCTGGCGGACCGCTGGTCGAACGAGGCGTTCGCCTCGTACTACGCGGCCCTGGCCGCCGGCGACCTCAAGCTCAAGGTCACGACCGATCGGCTCACCGCCGCGCTGCAGAAGTCGCGCATCCCGCTGAACGCGTGGGGCGCCGTGGGCACGCTCCCGGTCGCCCAGGAGGACTACGCGTACGCGGCGACCCTCGTGCTCGCACGCGAGATCGCCAAGCGAGCCGGTGACCGCGGCCTCCGCGACGTCTGGGCCGATGCAGCCGACCGCATCAGCGCGTACCAGCCGACGGCCGGGGGCGAGGAGGTCGTCGCCGGCGCAGTCGATTGGCGGGCGCTGCTCGACTTGCTCGAGGAACGGACGGGCGTCTCATACGACGACCTGTGGCGGACGTGGGTGGCCCGTCCGTCCGACCTGCCGCTCCTCGATGCGCGCAAGATCGCGCGCACGAAGTACACGGCGTTCGTCTCGTCGGTGGGTGACTGGCTGGTCCCGCTGTCGATCCGCGACGCGATGCGGGCGTGGCGCTTCGACCAGGCCACGGAGCTGATGGGCGGGGCGACGTCGGTGCTGGAGCTGCGCACCAAGGTGCAAGCAGCAGCGAACGCGGCGGGCCTGGCCGCGCCGTCCGCCTTGCGTGAGGCGTTCGAGGACGACGACGGATTCGATGACGCGATCGCCGAGGGTGGTGCCGAGCTGCAGGCGATCGACCACTACGTCGCCGCAGTCGCGAAACGACCGGCGGAAACAAGCCCGCTCATGCAGCTCGGGCTGATGGGCCAGTCACCCGAGGCCGACCTGGCGAGCGCTCGCGACGCCTTCGCTCGCGGCGACCTCAGCGCGTCCGCAGAGGCCTCCGATCAGGCCGCGGCGTCCTGGGTGAACGCCGAGCCGACGGGCCAGGGGCGCGCCTTCAGCGTCGCGACCATCGTCATCGCGCTGCTGTTCTTCCTCGCCCTCGTGATCGTCGGGTTCCGACGAACACGACGGCGGCGGCGGAGGATGCAAGCGACACGCCTCCGAACCTGAGTCGCTCCCGTCCGCACATCGTCTACACTCGCCGCCTCGCCGGAGCCGGAGGGAGCGCGACCCGAGGTGCCGGTCGTTCCGATGGAGCCTGCACCAGGAGCCGAGCCCGACTGCATGGGTATCCAGCGAGCCCGACCCTCCCACGAGATCCTGTCCGGCGACTCCGCCGACGTCTACTTCGCAAGGGCCGAGAGCATCCTCGACGCCGAGGGTCTCGATCCGCTCGTCACGATGGAGGTCTTCACGCGCCGCGAAGCGGTGCTGTGTGGCATCGATGAGGCGAAGAACCTGCTCGGTCACGTCCTCGCGGATTGCGACCCGTCGGAGACGCAGGTCGAGGCACTAGCGGACGGCGATCGGATCGCGCCGCGCGAGGTCGTGCTGCGCATCCGCGCGCGCTACCGCCGTTTCGGACTGTACGAGACCGCGCTCCTTGGGATGCTCGCGCAATCGACGGGCTGGGCCACCGCCGCCCGGGAGATCGTCGACATCGCCGCGCCCGAGCCCGTGATCAGCTTCGGGGCACGGCACGTGCATCCCGACATCACCGACGTGCTCGATTACGCCGCGATCGTCGGGGGATGCGTCGGTGCATCGACGCCGGCCGGTGCGCGGCTCGCGGGACTGGCCCCGACCGGGACGATGCCGCATTCGCTCGTCCTGATCTTCGGGGACACCGTCGAAGCTGCTCTTGCGTTCGACCGCCATCTCGGGCCGGACGTGGCGCGGATCGTGCTCGTCGACACCTTCAAGGACGAGGCCGAAGAGGCCCTTCGGGTCGCGCACGCACTCGGTGACCGGCTGTACGGCATCCGCTTGGACACGCCGTCGGAGCGGGGCCGGGTGACGGCGGACCTCGTGACCGAGATCCGAGCCCGGCTCGACCAGGAGGGCTACCAGCACGTCAAGATCGTGGTCTCGGGCGGCTTGACCCCGGACCGCGTCCGGTACTTCAAGGAGGCCGGCGCGCCGGTCGATTCGTATGCGGTCGGGTCGTACATCAGCGGCGCGTCGCCGATCGACTTCACCGGCGACATCAAGGAGATCGACGGCCGCCCGATCGCAAAACGGGGCCGGATCCCGGGGATCACCTATTCACCGCGGCTCCAACCGGTCGACCTGAGCCAGTACCGCGAGGTCGTGGACGTCGTTTCCGGTTAGGCGGTCGCCGACCCGGGGGTCGCCCAGGCCAGGCGGTCTACGCCGACGCAGGCTTTCCGAAGCGCCCGTTCGCCCGGGGCGCCCGGTGTTCCGACCGACCGCCGGACCCGCACTGGTTCGCCGGCTCGAACACGGGAGGTTCGAGCCGACCGCTGCGAGCCCCTCGGACGAGCATGGCGGGATGCTCGCTCGCCGCTTGGGACATGGGGCGCTCGACGAGGCGCCCGAAGTGGGGTCAGGCGGTCGACCGTGCCAGCAGCGTCGACGACAGCGTCCACAGCCACGCGGATAGCGCGGCGACCAGCGCCACGGACGCGACCGCGACGAGCGGTCCCATCATCACCATCGCCACGACAGCCTCGACCACGATCAGCAGGAGCACCGCGATCGCGGCCCAGCCGACCGCGGGTGGCAGCACACCGCTGGCGAATGCGAGTACCGGCAGCGCGATGAGCCACACGACGACGCCGATGAACCCGACGCCGCCCGTGACGTACGACCCGTCGAGCGTGAGGAACCCGAGGACGAGCGCCGTCTGACCGACCGCGATCACGACCGCGCCCACGATCGCGGCGATCGAGACGAAGCGCATCCATCCGACGCCCTCCTGCGCCGCGAGCCGATCGACGGCGAGGATCGGGAGGATCAGCGCGAGGACCGTCACGACCAGGAACATGTCGTTGACCGGACCCCAGAACGCGCCCGCGCCGCCGAAGAAGAGGGCCAGCGCGACGCCCGAGATCACGAGCGCGATGAGCGCGACGACGGCCGAGGCGCCGGCTGCGGGGTAGAGCTGCGTGTCCGAGAGCATGACTGACCTCGTGGTGGTGATAGGCTGGTGCGGCCATCGTAATTTGACTGCCCCACAAAGTCAATGAATTTACCCGGGAGGTCACTTGCCGCGCAACTATCGTCTCGGGCGCCGTGCGGAACAGATGTCGGAGACGCGTGAACGGATCGTCCGGGCAGCGCTGGAACTGATCCGCACCGAGGGCCTCCGCGCCGCGACCGTCCCGGCCATCGCCAAGGCGGCGGACGTCGCACAGGCGACGGTCCGGAACCACTTTCCGGATCAGCCGGCACTGCTCGACGAGGTCGGCGCGATGATCCTCGATGACCTCGCGCTCCCCGACGCCGACATCTTCGACGGGCTCGACACGCCGTCGGAACGGGTGACTCGGCTCGCGCACGAACTCGTCGCGTTCTACGGGCGCGGACAGGACTGGTGGTTCGTGCTCACCGCCGACGCGTCGATGACGCCCGGCGTTCCAGCAGACGACGCGGATGTACGAGGAACAGTTCGATCGGCTCGTCGAGGAGGCGGTCCGGCCCATGGGCGATGACGCCCTCGCGGTCGCGATGGTCGGCTCCGTCGTCGGCCCGCCATTGCACTACGCGCTCGTGGCCAGGGGTTTCGCGCCGGACGAGGTCGTCGAGACGAGCCTCGCGATGCTCCTGCCGTGGCTGGAGTCGCGCGGGTCGAAGGATCGCCGGACGAAGCGCGGCCCAACGCCCGGTGCTCGAACCGACGACTGAACCGCCGTCACACCCGCGATACGTCCTCGACCTCGTCATCAGGGACCTTCTGCGCCGGGTCGTGCGAGGATGAGACCGTGGACGAGCGATCACCCGACCAGGGCGGCGAGCACGAATCGGCCTACGAGCTGCTCCAGCGCGGTCAGGCCCTGCTCGCGTCTCGCCATCACGCCCAGGCGGCGATCGTGCTCGAACGCGCGGACCGACTGGAGCCCCGTAAGGCGTCGATCCTCGAGGCGCTCGGGCGCGCCTACTTCAACTCCGGTCAGCCCGAGCCGGCGCGGGCGACGTTCGAGCGCATCCTCGAGCTCGATCCCTCCGCGCCGTACGCCCACTACGCGCTGGGCCAGAGCCTGAAACGGCTCGGCCGACGCGAGGAAGCACGGACCCATCTGCGGATGGCATGTGCGCTGAGCCCTGAGTCGTCGCTGTACCGCGATGCCCTCGCACGCCTCGGCCCGCCGCCGGAGGCCGGAAGCAGACCGCCCGGCTAGAGCAGGCCCTCGGCCTCCATCACGCGCGCCAGCCAGAACAGCCCGACGATCGACTTCGCGTCCCGGATGCCACCGGTCTCGGCGAGCGACACGGCGTCCTGCCACGGACGCCATTCGAGGATGAGTCGCTCATCCTCGTCCGGCCCGAGCCGGCCGTCCGGATCGGCGGGTGTCAGCTCGGTGGCGACGTACATATGCATCAGTTCGTCGGTGAAGCCCGGTGCCGAGTAGAACGCGCCAAGCTTGCGCCACGTCCCGGCCCGCAGTCCGGTCTCCTCCTCGAGCTCGCGAGCCGCCGCCAGATCCGGGTCTTCCTTCGACCCGTCATCGGCGATATCGAGGCCCCCGGCGGGGATCTCCAGCAACGCGTCGTTCGCGGCCAGCCGCCATTGCCTGACCAGCGCGACGCGACCCGCAGCGTCGACGGCCACGATGGCGACCGCCCCTGGATGGCCGGCGAAGTCGCGGGTCGCGCGCGATCCGTCGGCCCGCTCGACGGTGTCGACACGGAACTCGATGAACGCGCCGCGATGGACGACGCGCCGTTCGACGACGCGTTCGCGCAGGTCGTCGATCGTGTGCGGCGGAGCGTCGGGCGAACGCGGATCGGCCCCGGAGGGATCCTCCGGGGCCGTCGTGTCGCTGGACGGTCGGTCGGCCGTCAGGCCGCCGCCTCGGCCGGCTGCTGGATGATGGTCTCGCCCGTCTCGGGGTCGAACAGATGCAGCTTCTCGAGCGGCATCATGAGGTCGACGATGTCGCCCGGGCGGACGCGATGGTCCGAGTCGACGATGGCGACGATGTCCTGGTCGGCCGCGCTGACGTGGAGCAGCTCCTCGTTGCCGAGGTATTCGACGACGTCGGCACGCGCGCGGAACGAGCCCGCCTCGCCGTCGACCTCGCCGATCTCGAGGTGCTCGGGTCGGAACCCGGCGACGACGCGCTGGCCGCCGCTCAGCTGATTGCGCGCACGCGGCGGGACCGGGATCGACCAGTCGCCTGGGCCCTTGAGCTGCCCGTCGGTCACCTCGGCCTCGACGAAGTTCATCGCCGGGCTGCCGATGAAGCCGGCCACGAACCGGTTCGCCGGGTGGTCGTACAGCTGCTGCGGGGTGCCGACCTGCATCAGCAGGCCCTCGCTCATCACCGCGATGCGCGAGCCCATCGTCATCGCCTCGACCTGGTCGTGCGTGACGTAGACGACGGTCGTCTTGAGGCGCTGGTGGAGTCGGGCGATCTCCGCGCGTGTCTGGACGCGCAGCTTGGCGTCGAGGTTCGAGAGCGGCTCGTCCATGAGGAAGACCGCCGGCTCGCGGACGATCGCCCGGCCGAGCGCGACGCGCTGCCGCTGGCCGCCGGAGAGCTCCTTCGGCTTGCGCTCGAGGAGCTTCTGGAGCTGGATCGTCTCCGCGGCCTCTTTCACCCGCCGGTCGATCTCCTGCTTGGAGACCTTGCGCAGCTTCAGTCCGAACGCGAGGTTGTCGCGGACCGACATGTGCGGGTAGAGGGCGTAGCTCTGGAACACCATCGCGATGTCCCGATCCTTGGGGGCGACGTCGTTCACGACCCGATCGCCGATGCGGAGTGCGCCGCTCGAGATCTCCTCGAGGCCGGCGATCATCCGCAGGCTGGTGGTCTTGCCGCATCCCGACGGCCCGACCAGGACCATGAACTCGCCATCGCCGATCTCGAGGTTCAGGTCCTTCACGGCGTGAAAATCGCCGTAGACCTTGTTGACGTTATCGAACGTCACCGTCGCCATGGCGCAGTCCTCCGACCTGACGGCCATCGCGGGTCCATGCATCCCAGTCGCCGAAGCGATGTCGTGCCTGTCGGCGCGACGTGGACGGACCCCGTACGTGGCTGCGCAGGGTCGTCGCATCGTACGGGCGTCGCCGCCCTGTCGCAAGGGGAACGGGACCTCTCGTCCTCGCGTGCGGCGGATCCGGGGTCGGACGCCCGTCGTACCATCGTCCGACGATGACGCACGCGATGGACCTCAGCCGCCGCTCGTTCCTCGTCCACGCGAGCCGCGGGACCATCGCGCTCGCCGTGCTGAGCGTCGCCGGTTGCGGTCCCACCGCGCTGAGCTCCGGTGGGCCGTCCGCATCGTCGGCGGGGGCGCCGGCGGCCGGCGGAGGCTCGTCCGCCGGGTCGGGTGCTGCCGGCTCGGCTGGTGCGTCCGGGGGCTCGGCCGGCGCGCCGCCCTCATCGGCCGCTGGTGGCGTCACATGGCAACGTGCCAACCTCGGCTTCGTCTCCGCGTATGTCCTGGTCCGGGCGGGGGAGGCGGTCGATCGTCGATACGGGTGTCGCCGGTAGCGAGGGCGCGATCCACGAGGCCATCACGGCGGCCGGGCTCGACTGGGCCCAGGTCGGCCATGTGATCCTCACCCACAAGCACGCCGACCACGCGGGAAGCATCGGGGCGGTCCTCGGTGCCGCGACGGCGGCGACGGGCTATGCGGGCGAGGCCGACCTCCCGAGCATCACCTCACCGCGTCCGCTGACATCGGTCAAGGACGGAGACATGGTCTTCGGGCTCCGGATCGTGGCGACGCCGGGGCACACGATCGGTCACGTCGCGGTGCTCGATGAAGCCGGCGGCATCCTCGTCGCCGGAGACGCGCTCCGCACGGCGTCCGGCGACCCTGGACGGGTCGAACCCGTCGTTCACGGAGGACGCGGCCCAGGCGAAGGCGACGGTCGTCGAAGCTCGGCAGGTTGACATTCGAGACGCTGCTCGTCGGGCACGGCGAGCCGATCCTCGAGGGGGCATCGGCGCAGGTGGCGGCCCTGGCCGCCGGAAGCTGAGGGTTCTTCGATGGCCACGACACCGGCGGTCCACGTCGCGCGCGATCGTTTCCACCTCGCGTGGGATCCCGCGATCCCGCCGATCGAGACCGTGGAGAGCGGTTCGACGGTCGAGTTCGACCTGCTCGACGCCTCAGGCGGCCAGCTGACGGCCGACTCGACCGTCGAGGATCTCGGCCGACTCGACTTCGACCGGGTCGACCAGGTCAACGGTCCGATCGCGGTCGCGGGCGCGCAGGCCGGCGACACGCTCCAGATCGATCTGCTCGAGTTCGAGCCGGCCGACTGGGGCTGGACCGCGAACATCCCCGGGTTCGGACTGCTGGCGGACCAGTTCCCCGACCCGTACCTGCGCATCACCAAGGTGCCGCGCCCCGGCGAGCGAGCGGAGTTCCTGCCCGGCGTCCGCGTCCCGATCGTGCCGTTCTGCGGCGAGATCGGCGTCGCGCCGATCGACGGGCCACGATCGACGATCCCGCCCGATGTCCACGGCGGGAACATGGACACACGCCACCTGACGGCAGGCTCGACGCTGTTCCTGCCGGTCTTCCATGACGGTGCCCGGCATGTCGATGGGCGACGGCCACGCCGCCCAGGGCGATGGCGAGGTGTGCGGGACCGCCATCGAGACGCCGATGCGGGCGCTCGTCCGGCTTGACCGTGCGCAAGGACCTGCACCTGACCGGCCCGGAGTTCCTGACGGCTGACGTGCCGACGCCGGTCGGCCGGCGCTACGCGACCGACGGCGTCGGGCCGGATCTCAACGAGGCGGCCCGCGACGCCGTCGGCCGGATGATCGACTGGCTCGGACGCGAGCATGGCATCGCGGCCGATCGACGCCTACCTGCTGACGAGCGTCGCGATCGACCTGCGGATCAGCGAGATCGTCGACATGCCGAACGTCGTCGTCACGGCGCACTGCCCGCTGTCGATCTTCGATTGAGGGGGCGCCCGGTCACGACCGGGCGGTATGGGCGCGGCGACCGCGGGGCGGCCGCCGCCTGGACGAAGGTCAGATCGAGGTCCGACCCTCCGCCGTCACGACACTGTCCCCGCCGTAGACGTCATCGACCCGTGCCAATGCCTCGGGGTTCCGTGAGCGCAGCACGAAGTAAGCGACGACCCCGATCACGAGCCAGATGCCGACGACGGGCGCCGTGTAGCGCAGCGAGTTCTCGTACGGCGGCAGCTCGAGATCGAGGATCGGGATCGTCACGCCGCCGATGACGGCGAGCACGGCCGGGATCATCGCGATGACGCCGAGGATCGGGCACGACGATGTGCTTGAGGACGTTGAACTCGCTCCGGCCCTCGCGCAGGTAGAACCCGATGCACGCCAGGTTCACCGCGATGTACATGAGGGCGAACAGCAGCCCGATCATCGTGCCGAGCCAGACGTAGACGTTCAGCGGACCGCTGCCCGGGAACGGGTCATCGGCCAGGATGAAGCCCAGTGCGAGCGCGATGACGAGGCCGAATACCGCCTGGAAGTGGACCGCGTTGACCGGTGACTTGTACGTCGGATGGACCGCGCCGAACCACGCGGGATGAGCGTCGCACGGCCCATCGCGAACAGCGACCGGGTCGCGGCATTCGCGCCTGCGTTGGCGTTCGCGAGGCAGCTGTTCAGGATCGCGAGGACGACGAGCAGGCCGCCGATCGGCAGGACGGCGTCGGCCATGAAGCCCCACGGGATCGCCGTTGTTGAACGTGTAGAACTCCGTTCATCTTGTCCGGACCGAAATAGACCGTCGCCGCGTAGTAGTTGAAGACGTAGAAGAGGCCGACCAGGACGGCCGACCAGATGACGGCCCGCGGGATCGTCTGGCGTGGCTCGCGGGCCTCCTCCCCGAGCGGGGCGACGGCTTCGAACCCGACGAACGCCAGCAGGCAGAAGATCATCCCCTGGAACGCGGGCAGGACGCCATCGCTGCCGGGGATGAAGACGTCGAGCGTGTTCTTCGGCGCGTTGATGATGAGCAGGGTCGAGATCAACAGGAAGATCACGATCTCGATGGCGCCGAGGATGACGCCTGTCCGCGTCGACAGGGCGATCCCGCGGATAGGTCAGGCACCAGACGACGACCGCGCACAGGATCGCCAGGCCGACCCACGCGTACTGGAAGTCGATGCCGAGGTAGCTCGACAGCAGGATCGCGCCGTAGAACCCGAACCCGCCCGAGCAGGATCGGCATCACCAGCGGCTCCGCGAGCGCGAAGGACCAGGCCACGAGCCAACCGAGGAACGGGCCGAGCCCACGGCCGACATAGGTGTACATGCCGCCCGCCGAGGGCAGGTGCTTCGCCAGCTGGCTCATCGAGTACGCCGTGAACAGCACCGCGATCATCGCGAAGACGACGGCGAGCGGCGTGATGCCGCCCGCGAAGGCCGTCGCCGCCCCGATGGACAGGGCGGTGGCGACGGCCGGCGCCATGTGGGTGATGGACTGGAACAGCAGCTCGGTCAGCCCGATCGCGTTACGTTCGAGGCTCACCCTCAACGGTCGTGGACGCCACGGAGACCCTCCTCTCCCTAAGCCCCCCAGACTCCCCCGTCCGAGCGCCCGCTACTATGCGACCACGGGGTGCCGACGGCAACGGGATCCGCCGGGCTCGCCGGTCGTCCGACTGCGCGGCGCTGCTGCGTCTTCCATCGGCCGCCGGTAGCCTTGGCTCATGTGGCTTCCGGAGTTCCAGGCGGTCGTCGATCAGGCGGGTGGGCGGCTGGATGAGGCGCCGCTTGACCTGCGCATCGATGATCCGCAGTCGGGCCGGATCGTGGGCGAAGGTTCGTTCGAGGCGTACCGCGATTGGTCGGCGGAATGGCTGCGCGTCCGCAAGGCGGCGCGTGCGGGCGATCGCGACCACGATCGGGGAGGGACGGGTCGTCGGCGAGTTCGACGTCGACCTCACGCAGGATGACCGGACCTTCTCGCTGCCGGTCGCGGTCGTGGTGGAGCCTGACCTGGCCACCGCTCAGTTAGCCGTCCGCATCTACCACAGCCAGTGGCCGCTCCTCGGCCATCACGTCATCCGGCCGCCAGTCCTGTCGCGCGATCCGAACGTGCGTGAATCGGACATCGTCGGCGAGTACCAGGCGGCGTTGGGCGCCGGGGACACCGATCGGATCACGGCCACGTTCGAGGACGATGGGTGCTTCCGCGAGCCCGCGGGCGGTGAGTTCCGCGTGTGTGGCCGCGAGGTCCTGCGCGAGTTCTTCGCCCGGTTCTTCAGCGCGGGCGGCGGGATCACGCTCGAGCACTGCACCGTCACGGAGGACGGGACGCGCACGGCCCTGGAGTTCAACGCGGTCCAGTGGGGAAGCGTCGAGATGCCCCATCAGGCAGGTGTCGCCGTATACGAACGCGGGGCGACAGGGCGTCTCCATGAGGCCCGGGTCTACGACGACGTCGAAGGTCCCGTCGAATAGCTCACGCTGGCGACCCAGCGGTCCCGCGAAGGGAGTTGGGGTGGCCTATGGGGCTCGAACCCATAACCTTCGGAGCCACAATCCGATGCTCTGCCCATTGAGCTAAGGCCACCGCGGCGCAGTCGTCCGTGGCAAGCGCGCGGGGCGCCGATGGACGAGGCCTGCGGAGTATAAAGCGGCCGCACCGATGTCGCGGTGCGGCCGTTCCTCGTGTCGTGTGCGCCCTCCGGGCGCCGAGTTACTCCGACTCGGACCGATCGTTGGCGCCGGTTCCAGCGTGGGTCGGCGCGGTCCACGGCGCGACCGAACGCAGGAGGCGGACGGCGGCACTCGTGTGATCGACCGTCGCGGCGACGGGCTCTGGCTCGGACGCCGTCGGTTCCGAAGCCGGCCAGGTCGACTCAGCAGTCGCCGTCGGATCCATCACCGGGATCGGCTCGGGTTCGGACGTCGCGGCTTCGGCGACAGCAGGCTCGGCGCTCGCCGGGTCGGCCGTGGCGGCCTCTGCGGCCATCGCGGATGCGAGCGGAGCATTCTCATCGACCGTCGGCGTCTCGACGGTCGGCGTGTCGGCCATCGGCGTCGGGTCGGCGGCGATCGCGCCGACCGTGGCCTCGGGTGACATCGCTTCCTCGGACGTCTCTGGTGCGGGCGTCTCTGCCGGCTGCGCCTCGGCCGTGACCGGCGTCTCAATCATGGCCTCCGCGACCGGGGCGTCAGCCACGGCGGCCGGCTCGGGCGCCGCGGCCTCGGCGACCTGGGGCTCGTCGGCCGCTGCGAACGCGGCGACCGCGCGGGAACGCGCCTGCGCGCGGACCTGGTCGAGGTCGGGCGGCGCCGGGAGCGCTTCGGCGCGCGCCACGATCGTCGACGGGTCCTCGGACTGCGCGAGCTCCTCGAAGATAGCGATCGAGCGTCGCGCTGTAGCCGCTGACGGCCTCGTTCACGCCCTCGATCTCGGTATCGATGATCGAGTCGTGCTGCTTGAAGATATTCCTCGAGGCTCGAGCGGCGATCCTCGATCTTCTTGTCGGCTTCGCCGCGGATCCGCTCCATCTCGGAGGTCGACCAGTCCTGGATGTGCTGGACGTCCTCCTCGGCCAGCCGCTTGAGCTCGTCGGTCTCGATCGCCGCTCGCGCGCGAACCTTCTCGACGTGTGCGGCGGCGTCGTCGGCGACGCGCGCGGCGATGCGCTCGCGTTCCTTCTGCGCGGTGGCGCGCATGGCGACCGCAAGCTCGGCGAGGAACCCAGGTCGGAGGCCGGTTGCGACGCCTTCGGTCGCCCGCCCGGCGGCCGGCGCCTCGCTCACCCCGGTCGACCCCGTCGTCCCGCCCTCGGACGTGCCGTTGAGGTGGCCGTTGTCCGGGAAGATCGAGTCGTCTTTCTGATCCATTATTCCGCTCCGTGGGGGTTGAGACCGTACCCGTCGGAGGAGGTTTTGGCAACACCTCCACGGTGCGGTGGCGTTCGGGGTGGTGCGGGCTGGAACCAGTCGTGTGCGGTCGTGTGCGGTCTGGTGCGGTCTGGGCGGTGCAGAGGGGAACCACTGTCCCAAGGATCGAGCCGTGACATCATGCCTGCGTGGCCCTTGACGAACGCGCTGGGAGACCGGCGGACCCGGCGTCCCTCGTCGACGTCGACGCGCTGATCGCCGCCTACTACGACCGCCGACCCGACCCGTCCGACCCGGCCCAACGCGTGGCGTTCGGGACGTCGGGCCACCGTGGTTCCTCGTTCCGCAACGCGTTCAACGAGGCGCACATCCTGGCCACGACCGAGGCGATCTGCCGTTACCGCGACCAACGGGGCTACAGCGGGCCGCTGTTCCTCGGCCGTGACACGCACGCCCTCTCGGAGCCGGCTACCCGCACAGCGCTGAGCGTCCTCGTGGAGCGGGGTGTCGACGTCCGGATCGATGATCGAGATGGGTACACGCCGACGCCGGCCGTCTCGCACGCGATCATCGTCGCGAACCGGCCGAAGGACAGCTGGCGGCATCTGGCCGACGGGATCGTCGTGACGCCGTCGCACAACCCGCCGGACGACGGCGGCTTCAAGTACAACCCGCCGAACGGCGGGCCGGCCGACACCGACGTCACGCGCTGGATCCAGGACGAGGCGAACCGGATCCTCGAGGCATCGGGCGGCGATGGGCTCGACGGCATCCCCCGTGCCAGCGACGAGGAGGTGCGCTCACGGGCGGGGCGGTACGACTTCATGGGCCGGTACGTCGACGATCTGCCGTCGATCATCGACCTCGCGATGATCCGCAAGTCCGGCGTTCGCATCGGGGTCGACCCGATGGGAGGTGCGTAGCGTCGACTACTGGGGCGCAATCGCCGAGCGGCATCGACTCGACCTGACCGTGACGAACGACGACGGTGGATCCGAGGTTCGGCTTCATGACCGTCGACTGGGACGGCAAGATCCGGATGGACCCCTCGTCGCCGTACGCGATGGCCAGGCTGGTCGAGCTGCGCGACAAGTTCGATATCGCCGTCGGCAACGATGCCGACGCGGACCGACACGGCGTGGTCACCCCGACGCGGGCCTGATGAACCCGAACCACTTCCTCTCGGCAGCCGATCGCAGTACCTGTTCGGTGGGGCCGACTTCGGCGCGCCGGCCTGGGGGGCCGACGTCGGGATCGGCAAGACCCTGGTGTCGTCATCGATGATCGACCGCGTCGTCGCGTCCCTCGGTCGTCGCCTCGTCGAGGTCCCGGTCGGCTTCAAGTGGTTCGTCGATGGGCTCATCGACGGCTCGATCGGGTTCGGTGGTGAAGAGAGCGCGGGTGCGTCGTTCCTTCGCCGCGACGGCACGGTCTGGACGACCGACAAGGACGGCATCATCGCCGACCTGCTCGCCTGCGAGATGGTGGTGCAGCTCGGGTCCGGCTCGGATCGTACGAGCGCCTGACCGAGCGCTTCGGGAACCCCGTCTACCGACGTGTCGACACGCCGGCGACACCGGAGCAGAAGGCCGCACTCGGCGCACTGAGCGCGATCGGACGTGACGGCGACCGAGCTCGCCGGCGACCCGATCACCGCCATCCTGACGACCGCGCCCGGGAACGGAGCACCGATCGGCGGTCTGAAGGTGACCACCGACGCCGGCTGGTTCGCGGCCCGCCCGTCAGGGACGGAGAACGTCGCGAAGGTCTACGCGGAAAGCTTCCGAGGCGACGAGCATCTCGAGCGCTTGCTCGCCGAGGCGCAGGCCCTCGTGACGGAGGCGACCTCGCGCTCGTCCTGACGATCGTCCCGCTGCGGCCTCAGCGCGTCACGGCAGCGATGAGGTCGCCAGCAGAGGCTGCACGCTCGAGCTTTCGTTCCGATCGCTCGGATACGGCCTCGATCGGCTGGTGTTCGATCGGGGGTCGGTCTGCGGCCGCCGGCGTGATGAGCCGCCGGTAGACCGCCTCATACGCATCGACCATCCGGTCGGCCGAGAAGCGCTCGCGCGTCTTGCTGGCGATCACGCCACGGTCGAGCGCGGCAACGCGTGTCACGGCAAGTGCCGCCTCGTCGATGTCGTCGACCAGGAACCCGGTGACACCGTGATCGATCGTCTCGGTCAGGCCGCCGGCTCGTCTGGCGATGACCGGCGTCCCGGTCGCCATCGACTCGATCGCTACGAGGCCGAACGGCTCCGGCCACGCGCCGAGCATGACGGTCGCCAGCGCCCGGACCATCAGCTGGTCTCGCGTCGCACTGTCGACTTCGCCACGCCAATCGACGACGCCCTCATCGATCGCCGGGCGCACCACCGATTCGAGAAGCTCCTCCTCCTCGCGCTCGTGCGCCTTGGCGGCGATCACGAGACGACGGCGTGTCCGTCGCGCGAGCTCGATGGCGTAGTCGACGCCCTTCTCACGCGTGATCCGTCCGACGAACAGGAGATCGTCGCCCGGACGTGTGCCTGTCGGTGTCGTCGTGAAGTCGATGCCGTGGTGGATGGTGGCGAGCCAATTCGCGTCGGGGTTCCATCGCCGCTGGCTATCGCTGATCGCGATGAGCGGGATCGACGGCATCGCGTCGATGTACTGCGTGGCCCCGGCGACATCGAGCCGGCCGTGGAGCGTCGTCACGACGGGGACGGGGCCGTGGGCCGCGAGTTGGAACCCCTGGGTCTCCACGTGCGAATGGATGAGGTCGAACCGATCGGCTTCGTCCCAGGCGCGAGCGACGGCCATCTGGAAGTAGACACCCAGGTCGCCGTTCAGACCTTCGCGCCAGAGTGCGCGCGGTACGACGGGAACGACCTCGCAGGGCAGGTCGGAATCGCCGGTCGTGAACACGGTCACGTGATGTCCGCGCGCGTGAAGACCCAATGCGAGGGAGGTCACGATCCGCTCCGTGCCTGCATAGGTGGGCGGCGGGAGCGAAACGACGGGTGGTGCGAGCAGGCCGATGCGCATCGGCCGCGTATCGCCCTCTGTGCGCGGCGCGCGCGGGAACGTCCTCACGTGGGGTGGCCTCCTCGGAACATTGACGTGGACCCGCGTACCGGCCGCGGGTCGTGCTCCAAGGGTCGCTTGTCGGGCGGTCAGGTCGCGCCAGCGACGGGCTGGCGACCCATTACGGAATCATCGCGACCGCAGATCCCGGCGGCGACCGCTCATGGCCCCCTCGGCGGGACCTCGCCGCCAAGGCCCCGACATGCGATGCGGTCGTGACGTCTACCGCTCGCCGGCGGCTTGCCGCTGCATCGGCGTCGGCGCGACGCTCGCGGCAGGCTCGATCCGGCACCGCCCTGGTCGAGCGAGCGGCGGAACGACGGCGTGACGGCAGCTCGGCGCTCAGGGCGCTCCCAGAGCGGGATGCCCCTGAGCCAGCTGCCTGACGCCGGCCGCGGTCGACCATCGGGATCCCAGCTGCAGTGCGGTCGGTACCGCTGCGCTCTGGGAGTGGGACCTTCGCGCGGGAGACGCAGGAGGGCGCCGAGGCGACCGTCCGGTCGTGGCGTTCTCACTGTCCGGCATCCCGAGTCGCGGACCGATCGGCCTGGCCGTGGTCGTCGGGCTCGTTGCGGTCGCGCTGTTGGCACTGCCTGGGGCGACGTCAGCTGGGCCCGACCTCTATGGCGGCTGGGCGGCCGGGACGTTCAGCGCGGAAGCCGAGCGCGCGCTCATCGCCGAGACCGACCAGTCTCGTCATGCCGCGGGCGACGCGACCTTGGTCGTCGACACAGCCCTGCGCGCGCTGGCTCGATGGCGTAGCCGCGACATGGTCGAGCGCGGGTACTTCAGCCACGACATCCCGGGTGTCGGCAACGTGTTCCGGCGGCTCGATTTGGACGGCTATTGCTACGAGCTGGCCGGGGAGAACATCGGCTGGGACGACGACGCCGACGAGGTGGCGCCGGCTGCCATCCAGGCGATGTTCCTGGCGTCGCCGGACCACCGCAGCAACATCCTCGAGGCGCGCTGGGACGCGATCGGGGTCGGTGCATTCAAGGCGGCCGACGGCCGCAAGATGTGGTCGGTGCTATTCGCCGACCGGTGCGGCTAGCGGTCGCCGGGACCCATCCGAACGTGGGCTGACCGCCCCTTTCCCGTCCGGAGCAGGATGCTAGACTCGCCGCGAGGTCGCGCCCCCCGACGACCTGCCTTCGGAGTCTCGCTTGACGATCGCCCTGCCGCGACTCGACCGAAGCACTGCCGCCGAGCGCGGCATCACCCTCGCTGACTTCCTGGTTCCCGGTCGCCGTCGCCGAGCGCACCCCGACGCGCGTCCGGCATATCGCGCTGATCGTCGCCGGCGCTCTGGTCGTCGCGCTCACGGCCCAGGTCGTGATCCCGGTGGAACCGGTGCCGTTCACCGGCCAGACCTTCGGCGTCCTCGTCGTCGGCGGAGCGCTCGGCTTCCGACGTGGGGCGCTCGCATTGCTGCTCTATCTGGCGGTCGGTGCTCTCGGGGTCGGCGTATTCGCCGGAGGCGACTCGGGCGTCGCCAAGATCCTCGGAGCGACCGGCGGATATCTCGTCGGGTTCGTCGTGGCGGCTGCGATCGTCGGCCGGCTGGCAGAGCTCGGCTGGGATCGGCACCTCGGCGGCTCGCTGGCGGCCATGGCCATCGGCACCGCCGTGATCTACGCGATCGGCGTCCCGTGGCTGAAGGTGACCCTCGGCATGCCCTGGGAGACCGCCGTGTCGCGTCGGGATGACCCAGTTCCTCCTCTGGGACGCGGCCAAACTGGTCGTCGCGGCCGGCGTCTTCCCGGCCGCATGGTGGTTCATCGGTCGCCGACCCGAGGATCGCTGACCGCCGCTCTTCAAGCGACCGGTAGCGAATCGCGGAGCAGCCGCGCCACCTCGGGCCAGTACGCTCGACCCGACCCCTTCGGTCCGTCCGGATCGGCGGTCGCGCCACGATCGCGCACCTCGGCAGCCAGCCCGCGCAGGCGTGCCGGCCTCGGCGACCCTGGACTCGGGCACCTCGTAGAGCGCGGCATAGAGGCGCGTGATGGCATCCCCGGCAGCCTCGCCTGCCGCGAAGCCCGATCTCGCGCCGGACGACCCACCAGCGGAGCTCTCGCCGTGCGACGTCCTCGGCGTCGACGTCATCGGGAAGGCCGAGCCGTCGATACGCTCCGGCGATGTCGCTCGCGTATCGGTCGTAGTCGCCCGTCGCCCTCGCGAAGCCGGCGGCCGCGCGGGTCAACTGCACGCTCGCGATCAACGCGGTCGGCCATGGCGCGCCGGCCTGTTCACGCAGGGCGAGCACGAGCCAGCCGAACAGGCGCGCCGGCTGGCGTCGGTAGTAGGCCTTCCACATCCGCGTCTCGAGCGTCGCCAGTCGATCTGCGTCGAACGCCGTTCCCCAACGTCCCAACGGTGCCTCCAGCGTCGTCCCGCTATGGTGCTCGAGGTGGATACGCAACGTCGTGAGCCAGGGATGTCCGCCGACCCCGGGATGTTCGGGCCGGACTCGGAGGCATGGCGGTTCGATCGCGAGGCGATGCTCCTCCTGGGGGCGGGGCCGCGGGCGCTGCTGCTGCAACTCGCCCACCCGGCGGTCGCTGCGGGCGTCGACGAACATTCGGACTTCCGGACCGACCCGTGGCGCCGGCTCGACGGCACGCTCCGCAGCTACCTGCGGATCATCTACGGCTCGACCGGCGCGGCGCGCGCCGAGATCCGCCGGCTGAACGGGCTCCATCGCGGGATCACCGGGACGCGGCTACGAGCGCGCGCGACCCGGCGTTGTCGATGTGGGTCCACGCGACGCTGGTCGACTCGACGATCGTCGCGAACGACGCGTGGGCCGGCCCGGTGCAGTCGCGATCGAGGCGGCGCGCTTCTACGACGAGACCAAGCCGATCGCCCGGGCCTTCGGCGTGCCGGACCGCGACGCTGCCCGTCGACCTCGGCTGCGTTCGAGACGTATCTCGCGGACGCAGATGGGCCCGGACGGGCCGGTGCAAGGTCGGCGACACGGCGCGGGACCTCGCCGAGGTCGATCCTGCACCCGCCACTCCCCGGGGCGCTGGCACGAGCCGGCGTGCCATCCGCGGCTGTACGACTGGACGCTGTGGCCGTCGTTGGCGCTCCTGCCGACCGCCGATCCGCGAGGCCTACGGCTTCCGCTGGGGACCGGTCGAACGCGGCGGTTTCGGCGTGGCTGGTCGTCGCCTGGCGAGCGTGGAACCCGGTGCTGCCGGCCGTCCTTCCGGCAGATGCCGCAGGCACTGGCAGCGGAGCGGCGGATCGCCGGGGCCGTCGTCTCTGGTGGTGCCCGCGGTCAGTAGAACGACGGGAAGCGCGGCCGGAAGAGCGCCGACAGGTAGACAGGCGTCGCGTCGTCGAGCGTCGTCGAGCAGGGTCGGCGTCGTCGAGATCCGGTAGCGCCGCGCCGCGACGTACGCGCGCAGCGTCGACCAGAACAGCGTCGATCCCATCCGACGCGCGCACTCGTTGAGCAGGTTGCCGCCCTGGATGTAGACGATCTCGTAGTAGCAGGCGGCGCTGTAGCGATAGATCGACAGGTCGAGCCGAGCCGTCGCGCAGCGGCTTGCGCGACGCGTCGCCGGTCACGTCGCGTGCCACGAAGTCGGCGACCGCCTCGTCGGCGAACGGCTGGCGAGCCTGGTCGTTGCCGACCAGGCCGTAGAACCACTGGTGGGCCGTCTCGTGGGCGACGAGGTAGCGCAGGTTCGCGCTGCCGACCGCCGAACGGGATCCAGGTCAGACCCGGCGACTCCATCCCGTAGCCGCCCGCCGACTGGACGACCTTGTAGATCGAGTAGGGGTACGGCCCGAGGCGCGACTGCATCGCGCGGAGCGCATCGGCCGCCGCATCGAGGATGAGCGCCCGGTTCGCCGACGAGCGGTAGTAGTAGCGGACCTTCTTCGACCCGACGCTCGACGGTCGCCGTCCGGAAGTCGGGCGCGGCGGTGATCGTCACGTCGCGTACGTTGCGCGCCACGAACCGCTGGGTCAGGCCGTTCGCTCGACTGCGAGACGCGATCGGCGGTCGAGGCGATGACCAGCCGTCGATCGGTCCGGACGTTGACGATGACCTCCGGGCTCACCGGGGTGACGAACGGGTCGCCGTGGTTCGGGCGGGTGAACGGCGTCTGCGCGGCTGACCCACGGGATCCAGCGGTAGGCGTCGACGATGCCGTTGGTTCGCGTGAACATCCAGTTCGAGCCGGCCAGCGAGCTGCGTAGCGTCGCCAGGTAGTGGACGCGGATCCGTCACGCTGTCGCCGGCGGCCAGGATGCCGCCGAGCGGGACGATGATCGTCTGGTCGCTGACCTTGGCGGTGACCCGCCGGCCGTCGACTTCGACGATGTGGAGGCGCATCGCCGCCGAGCCGGGCGGCGATCGTGTTGAACTCGACGCGGTCGATCGGGCCGCCGGACGTGTTCGTGATCGTCGCGACCGTGTTCGCCTGGAACGACCGGCTCGCCGAACCGCAGCGTCAGGCCGACGAGGTAGCGGGCCGTCAGGTTGGCGCTCGTGCGGTTCACCGAACCGGGCGTGATCGGCCGTGCGCGCTGCGGTCGTCGCGCTCGCGGGCGTCGTCGACCCGGACACTGCGCCGAGATCCTGCGACACGTCGGGTCGCTCGATCGTGCGGCCGTCGTGGAGATCGGACAGACGCGGGTCGCACGCGAACGCCGGGCCGGCGATCGCCGGCGACCAGCGAGCAGCGCCAGCCCCAGCGGCGGCGAGCGGGCGACGCGATCCCCCTGGTCATCGCGCGAATCGTACGCGGGTGTCGTCCACCCCGGTCCGGCGCGGGCTGGCGCCAGCCCTACACTGGCGGCTCATGGCGGCCGGCATCGTCACCGACGGGTTCATCGACGCCGCTCCGCGCCCGCCTTCCCGACCTGCGGCTGCTGACCGACGAGACGGATCGCGAGTCGTACCGCCACGACGAGACGCCGTACATCCCGGCCGGGCTTCCCGGGGCGGTCGCCCTCCCGATCGACACGGCCCAGGTCGTCGGCATCGTCAAGACCTGCGCGGAGTTCGACGTCCCGATCGTCCCGCGCGGTGCCGGCTCCGGGCTGAGCGGCGGCGCCAGCCGGGATCGACGGCGCGCTGACCGTCGCGTTCACGGCGATGGACCGCATCGTCGAGATCGACGCCGCCAACCTGTGCGTCGTCACCCAGCCCGGCGTCATCAACGCCCGGCTCAAGGCGGCCGTCGCCGAGCACGGCCTGTTCTATGCGCCCGATCCGGCGAGCTTCGAGATGTGCTCGATCGGCGGCAACCTCGGGCACGAACGCGGGCGGGCTGTGCTGCGTGAAGTACGGCCAGACCCGCGACTCGGTGCTCGGCGCTCGAGGTCGTGATGGCCGACGGCAGCGTCATCCGGACCGGCGGCAAGAACGTCAAGGACGTCGCCGGCTACTCGCTGACCCACCTGATCGTCGGGCTCGCAGGGGACGCTCGGGCTCATCACCGAGGCGACCCTCCGGCTGCGCCCGACGCCGCCGACCCGCGGTCGACCCTGCTGGCGTTCTTCCCGACGCTCGAATCGGCCGGCGATGCCGTCGCCGGCATCGCCGCCGCGGGCTTGTCGCCCGTGACGCTCGAGCTGATGGATCGGTTCACGATCCGTGCCGTCGACGACGTCCACGCAGCTCGGCCTCGACCGCGACGCCGCCGCGATGCTCATGATCGAGTCGGACCTGCCCGGCGCGGCCGCGGACGACGAGCTGGCGCGTGCCGAGACGGTCTGCGTCGGGGTCGGCGCGACGACGACGGTCCGCTCGCAGACGCCCGGCCGAGGCCGACATGCTGCGCCAGGCACGCCGGGCCGCCCACTGGGCGCTCGAGAAGCTCGGCGACGTGAAGATGGAGGACGTCGGCGTGCCGCGGTCGCGCGTGCCGGACATGCTGCGGGCGATCGAGGCGATCGCCGCCAAGCACGACGTGCGGATCGGGACGTTCGGTCACGCCGGCGACGGCAACCTCCACCCGGACCTCGTGCTCGAGCGCGGCGACCCGCGCGGCGAGGTCGTCACCAAGGCCGTCCAGGCGGACCTGTATCGGGCGGCGCTGGACCTCGGCGGGACGGTGACCGGCGAGCACGGCATCGGATCGGCCCGCCGCGAGTGGCTGGAGGAGCAGCGGGGGGCCGACGCGGTCCGCGTGATGCGCGCGATCAAGACGCGCGCTCGACCCGCAGGGCCTGCTCAACCCCGGGAGGGTGCTGCCCTAGCGCTGGCGCACCCATTCCCCCGGGCGACTCATCCGCCCGCCCGCTCTCTGCGCATGACCGGACGAGCCACGACGGAAGAGTCGCGACGTCGTCGGGGCGATCCGATCGGCCGGGGCCCGTGGAGGAGCCCGGTCGCCACTCCAGAAAAGGAGGGATCGCATCCCCCATGTCTTCCCAGGAAGCTGGCCGCGTTCGGCACGGCGGTGGTGGCGCTGACCATCGGCGTCGCCCCGATCCTGACCAACGCGGCCGACCACCTCGACGCCCCCGCCCTCGGCGGCGCGACGGCGAACGGGCAGATCGCCCCGCATTCGGAGCACGGCGACCGCGACATCAACGATGTCTACGTCTTCCGCGCGCCCGACAACGCCAACCGCACGGTCATCGCCATGACCGTCAACCCGGCCATCAACCTGTTCGGCGGCAACTTCGGGACCAACGTCCGCTACATCGTCAACGTCGACAAGAACGGCGACAACAAGGCCGACCTGGCCTACGTCGCCCGCTTCGGCCGCGTCGATCGTGACGAGCGACGACAAGAACCCGGAGCAGGACTACCGGATCACGAAGTACACCGGGTCAGAACGCCCGGTCGCTCGAGCGACGGCACGACCGTCGCCTGGGGCGAGTCGAACGGAGGCAACGCCAAGACCCGCTACAGCCTCAGGGCGTGGGCCGGGGTTCGGTCTGACCCGTTCTTCTTCGACCTGACGGGCTTCATCGGCACGACGACCAAGCTCAAGACCGGCACGGCCGTCGGCGGCGATGCGCTCGGCAACCACCCGACCGACTTCTTCGCGAACCTCAACACCAACGCGATCGTGCTGTCGATCCCGAACTCGCAGCTCCCGGACACCATCGGCGTCTGGGCGACCACGCAGTACCGGCAGCGACGGCCGTTGGCACGCGGGTGACCAGATGGGTCGCCCGGCGATCAATACGGTCTTCAACCCGGTCGCCGACAAGGACCTGTTCAACCGGACCGCGCCAAGTCGCCAGGCCACGGCCTACGACGGCAAGTTCCGCAAGAACGTCATCGACGGCCTCAAGTTCTTCTCGAGCCTCGACACGGAAGGCGCTTACTCGAACGCGCAGGCGGCGGCGCTCGCCGGGGTCCTGATCCCCGACGTGCTCGTCTACAGCCGCTCGAGCACGCTACCCGCGCCGCTCAACGGCCGCGCTCTCGCTGACGACGTCATCGACGTCGAGCTGAACGTGACCACCGGCGGTGACCCGCTCGGCCTGTTCTCGGATCGCGACGCCAACGGCGCCGTGCCCAGCGACGGCGTCGGGCCGCACACCGACTACCTGTCGAGCTTCCCCTATCTGGGCAAGCCGCACTAGGTCGGACCCAGGGAGGCGGCCGACCGGCCGCCTCCCGCCTTCCTTTTTCGGATGGGACGCGACCACCATGAGCCTCCTCACCCTCTCCGGATCGCGCCGCGGTCCCCGCGCCGCAGGCTTCGTCCTGGCAGCGCTGGCGATCGTCGGAGCGACCTATCTCGCGTCAGAGCTGCGGCCTGCCACCGCTCCGCTTCGACCGGCGGCACCAGCCGTGGTGGCTCCCGGCAGGGCCGCACCGACCGACGCCGCGCCGCTTGATGCGGGCAGCGCGCCGAACGTCAGCCTCGAACAGGTCGACCACTCGATCGCGGCATGGTCGAAGAACCTCGCGACCAACCCACACGACTACCTCGCGGCGACGAACCTTGCGGTGCTCTACCAGGGCCGCGGTCGTCTCAGCTATGACCTCAGCGACTACCAGCGCTCGCTCGACGCGGCCGGCCAGGCGCTCGCGATCGAGCCCGGAGACACCGAAGCCCAGCTCGCGCAAGCCTCGACGCTCGTCTCCCTGCACGACTTCGACAAGGCGCTGACGACAGCCGACGAGCATCCTCGCTGCCGTTCCTGGCGCGCCAGCTGCGCTCGCGGTCCGCTTCGATGCCGAGCTCGAGCTCGGCCGGATCGACGACGCCCGGAAGGATCTGGCGGTACTCGAGTCCACAGGTGGACCAGCGATCCTGATCCGTGAGGCAGGCTCGCATCCGTCACCGGTGAGGCCTCCCGGGCGGTCCAGCTGGCCGTGAAGGCTCGAACGGCGGCCGTCGCACGACGAGGTCCAGGACCTCGGGATCTACGACTACGCGGTCGGGCGAGTACGCGCGACTCGCTGGGGACGCCTCGACGGCGCGAGCGAGCTACATCGCAGCCCTGGACAGCAGGTCGACCGACGTCGGTGCGCTCATCGGCCTGGCGCGGATCGACGCATTCCAGGGATCGACGGCCGACGCGATCGCTGGCCTCCGTCGCGCCACGAGCATCGCGCCGCAGCCCGAGGCGCTCGCGCTCCTCGGCGATCTGCTCGGGACAGGCGAACCCCGCCGACCCGGACGCGGCGAAGGCGTATCGACACGATCCGGTTCATCGAGCAGCTGGGCGACATCCAGGCGACGACGTTCGACCGGCAACTACTTCGGTTCGAGGTCGATCACGGCGGGGCGAACGACGCGCTCCTCGGGCGCGTCAGGACCTCGGTCGAGGCGCGGCCGGACGCCGCCGGCCACGACCTGCTCGCCTGGACCCTGTACCGCCTGGGCCGTCAGGCCGAGGCGGCTGAGGAGATCGGCGCCGGCTCGTGCTCTCGGCGCCGATGACGCGCGAGCTGCGCTTCCACGACGGTGCCATCCGCCTTGCCGCCGGCGATATCGACCGGCGGACGCGCCTTGCTCCGCACGGCTGCGGACTCGGGCCCGCGCTCGATCCGAGCGAGCGCGAGGAGGTCGCGACGCTCCTCGCCGGCTGAGCGTTTGACGCGGCTCCGCCGCGCCGCGATGATGCGGCGACATGGATGCACATCTGTTCCGGACATCTGTGCAATCGCTGGTCGCGGGCTTCGCTTGAGCCACGACCGAGACCTGCTCGTCCAGGTCAGCCGGCTCTACTACGAGCTCGGTGAGACACAGAACGAGGTCGCCGACCGGCTCGGTCTGACCCGCCCGCAGGTAAGCCGGCTGCTCAAGCGCGCACGGGCCGAGGGCGTCGTCGAGATCCGCATCATCGATCGTGACGCCGCGGTCTCGCCGGCCGCTGACGAGCTCGCGGATCGCTTCTCGCTCGACGGCAGTCCATGTCGCGCCGACGCTCGCCGGGCCCGAGGATCTGACCCGACGGATCGTCGGCCGCCTCGGCGCGCAGGTCCTTCGATCGAGCGTCCGCGACGGCGCCATCCTCGGGATCGGCGACGGGGCTTCGGTCAGCGCCGTGACCGATGCACTCGAGGATGCCGTGACGCCGATCCGGGCGACGGTCGTGCCGTTGGCGGGCGGCTACTGGTCGACCGAGTCCGGACCGGGACCCGTTCCGGCGCGTCGCCGACGCACTCGGGGCGCAGCCGCACGGCCTGATGGCGCCGGGGCTCCTCGACGACGCAGGGACGAAGCAGGCGCTCGAAAGCCATGCCGGTGTTCGCGCCGTCATCGATCTGTGGGATCGGCTCGACGTCGCCCTCTTCGGCATCGGCGGGCCATCGTGGGGTGTCGCATCGCTCGGACCGGACGTCACGCACGAGCTCAGCGACGGCGCAGCGGTCGGCGAGATCCTCATCGCGCCGTTCGACATCGATGGCCGGTTCCTCTGTCCGGCCCTGCGCGAGCGGGTGCTTGCGTTCGATGCGCGTGCGCTGCACGACGTTCCCGTCGCGATCGGCGTCGCCGCTGGCGAGCGCAAGGTCGGGCCGATCCTCGGTGCGCTTCGCTCGGGGGCGGTCAAGACGCTCGTGACCGACGTCGCGACGGCCGAGGCCGTGGTCGCGCTCGACGACGGGAGCACGGCGTGACGACCCCAGCGGCGGCGATCCTCGGGATCGACCTCGGGACGACCGAGGTGAAGGTCGGCCTCGTCGCGCTCGACGGCCGGCTGCTCGCCATCGCTCGCGCCGGCTACGGGCTCGATGTCGGACCGGACGGCCGCGCCGAACAGGATCCCGAGGCATGGTGGTCGGCCGTAGTGGTCGCCGTCCACGCACTCCGACCGCCCGAGGCCGTCGACGTCGTCGCCATCGGCGTCGACGGCCATGGCCCGACGCTGGTGGCGGTCGACGCGCTGCGGAGCGGCGGTCCGTCCCGCGATCACGTTCCTCGACACGCGCTCGACCAGCGAGGGCGAGGAGCTGGCCGACGCGACGGGCATCCGCGGCTGGGCGCTCGGACCACTGCCCGCGGCGCTCTGGCTGGAGCGCAACGAGCCCGACGCGGCCGCCCGAGCGTGCTGGTACCTCACGACCTGGGAGTGGCTCGCGTTCCGCTTGACCGGGGTGGCTGCCGCGCCCGCCGTCCCTGGCCAGGCGCGGCCGGATCCCGCCGCGATCGGTGCGGCTACGGGTCTCCGCGTCGACCGGCTGCCCGAGACGACGGCGATGGGAGCCCGTCGTCGGCGACGCTGAGTGGCGTGGCCGCGGGTGCGCTCGGATCTGCGCCCCGGCATCCCGGTCGCCGGTGGCACCAACGACGCATTCGCGAGTTACCTGGGCGCGGGGCTGACGGAAGCCGGCGATGCGTACGACCCGGGTGGCTCGGCCGGCGGGTTCGGCGTGTACTGGAACGAGCCCGTCGAGGTCGCCGGGGCGTTCGTCACGCCCGCGCCGCTGCCCGGGCTGTACAGCGTCGGGGCCGCGATGGCGGCGACGGGCCGCTCGCTCGACTGGTTCCGCGATGCCGTAGTCGGTGGTCCTGCGACGACCGAGGCCCTTCTCGAGGAGGCCGGCACGACGGTCGGCCGGTGCCGAGGGCGTCGTCTTCCTCCCGTATCTCGCCGGCGAGCGTTCGCCGATCTGGGATCCCGCAGGCGACGGGTGCGTTCGTCGGGCTGACGCTCGGCCACGGTCGCGGGCATCTGACCCGGGCGATCCTCGAGGCCAGCGCGCTGGCGATCCGCCACGTCGCGGAACCGATGCTCGCCGCCGGGCGTGAACGTCAGCGCGATGCGCGCGTGCGGCGGTCCCGGCACGGAGCGAGACCTGGAACCAGATCAAGGCCGACGTCACGGGGTTTCCGGTCCTCGTGCCGGCCGTCCTCGAGACGGCCGTGCTCGGCTCCGCGATCCTCGGCGCGGTCGCGATCGGCGCGAGCCCGGACGTCCGGACCGCGGTCCGTTCGATGACTCGTATCGAGCGCCGGCTCGAGCCACGGCCCGAGACGCGCGCAACGTACGACCGCGCATACGCCATCTACAAGGGCCTTTACCCGGCCCTCCGTCCACTCCTCGCGGAGTCGGCTCGATGACCCGGCCCGGGGCGATCGATGTCGACGCCGTCGACCTGTCCTTCCCGATCCGGGGTGGCGGTCGACTGCCGGTGCTCGACGACCTGCGCTTGACGGTCGGCGGCGGCGAGATCGTCGCCCTGATCGGACCGAACGGCTCGGGCAAGTCGACGCTCCTGCGCGTCATCGCGGGGCTGCTGACGCCCGACGCCGGGCGCGTGGCGCTCGATGGGCAGGCGGTCACCGGTCCGGATCCGCGTATCGGTCTCGTCTTCCAGGAGCCGCGGCTGCTGCCATGGCGCTCGGCGGCGGACAACATCACGTACCCGCTCGAGCTCGCCGGGTGGCCCGCCGAACGCCGTCGCGAACGGCTCGGCGCCCTCACGGAGCTCGTCGCGCTCGACCGGTCGGTCCTCGGCAACCGGCCGGCGGAGCTGTCCGGTGGTCAGGCGCAGCGCGTGGCGCTCGCTCGTTCGCTCGCGCTCGAACCCGGCGTCCTGCTGCTGGACGAGCCGTTCAGCGCCCTCGACGCCCTGAGTCGCGAGCGCTTCGACCTCGAGCTGCTTGCGTTGTGGGAGCGCGCCGCGCCGACGATCCTGCTCGTGACCCACAGCATCGCGGAGGCGATCCTCGTCGCGGACCGGGTCGTCGTCCTGTCGGCGCGACCCGGTCGGGTGGTGGCAGAGCTCCCCGTCGAGCTGCCGCGGCCGAGGTCGATCGCCGACCTCGACGCCGCGGTGGTGACGAGCACCTCCCGGGCGATCCGGCATCACCTCGGCGACGAGGCCGCCGCATGAGCCGCACCGCGGTCGCGTCGGTCGTCGCCGCGCTCGTCGGATTCCTCGTGCTCTGGCAGCTGGTCGTCATCGTCAGCGGATTTCCGCCGTTCATCCTTCCGCCACCTGGTTCCGTCTTCACACGCTGGGCGTCGGCCTGGTCCGCCGGCACCATCCAGCCGCATCTCGCCGCGACGCTGGTCGAGGTCGCGCTCGGCTTCGCGGTCGGTGCGGGTGCGGCGCTCGTCGTCGGGCTACGCGCTCGCCCGAAGCGCGGTCATCGAACGGCTGGCGTCGCCCTACCTCGTGGCAGCCCAGGCGACCCCGATCCTCGCGCTTGCGCCGCTGATCGCGCTCTGGTTCGGGCCGGGGCTGCTCGGCAAGGTCGTCATCTGCGCGCTCATCGTCTTCTTCCCGGTCGCCGTCGCGACGATGGTCGGCATCCGCTCGGTCGACGCCCGCCTGCTCGAGCTCGGTCGATCGCTGCGTGCGACCCGCCGTCAGGTGCTGACGACCCTCGAGATCCCGGCGGCGCTGCCGAGCATCCTCGGTGGCATGCGGGTCGGCGTGACGCTGGCGGTCGTCGGCGCCATCGTCGGCGAGTGGGCGGGTGCCGACAAGGGCCTCGGCGTGCTGATCAACCTCGCCCGCGGGATCGCTGTTCGACATCCCGCTCATGTTCGCCACGCTTCTGACCATCGCGGCCGTCGGAATCGTCCTCTACCTCGTCGTCGTCCTCATCGAGCGTCGCCTCGTCGGCGCCCGCTAACCTGCCCACCCAGGAGGTCCCGGTGCCCCTTCGTCGCTCGATCCTTCTCCTCGCCGTCGTCGTTCTCGTCGCCGCCTGTGGCCCAGGCGCCGGTGCCTCGCCGGGTAGCGTCGGTCCCTTTTCAGCGACAGCGCCGTCGGAGTCCGCGTCCCCGAGCGGCGAAGCGAGTCGCCGACGCCGAGCCAGCCGCCGGTCGCCCTGACGGTCGGGCTCGGCTACATCCCGAGCGTCCAGTTCGCGCAGTTCTATCTCGCCGACCAGGCCGGCTACTACGACGAGGCCGGGCTCGACGTCACGTTCCGCCACGGCACCGACTACGACGTCACCGCGCTCGTCGGCCAGGGCGCAGCTCGACCTCGGACTCGCCGACGGGACCAGCGTCATCCCGGCGGTCAGCAACGGCTTCCCGATCCAGCTACATCGCGACGATCTACGGGAAGTTCCCGTCGATCGTGTTCGCCAAGGCGTCCTCGGGCATCGCGGCGGCCAAGGACCTGAAGGGCAAGAAGCTCGGCATCCCGGGGAAGTTACGGGTCGTCCTGGATCATGCTCCAGGCCCTGCTCAAGTCAGCGGGCCTCACGCCCGACGACCTGCAGATCGTCGAGTACCCCGACTTCGGGCAGGGCGCTGCGGTGGCGCAGGGCGCGGTCGATGCCGCGACGGGCTTCGCCAACAACGAGCCCGTCCAGCTGCGAGCTCACCGGCGAGAAGGTCAACGTCCTCCGCGTCGACGAGATCACGCCGCTCCCCGGCAACGGGCTCGATCGTCGGGAAGGCCGCGCTCGAGTCGAAGCGCGACGCCATCACTGCGTTCGTCGCGGCCACCCTCCACGCGATGGAGGACATCGCTGCCGACCCCGAGAAGGGTCTCGATGCGGCGATCAAGGCCGTTCCGGACCTCGCGGCGCAGCGTGATACCCAGGCGGCCATCCTCGATGCCACGATCGACGTCTGGCGCGGGCCCGTCCAGGAGAGCAAGGGCCTCGGGGCGATCGAGCCAGCGGATTGGGAGAAGTCGGTCGCGTTCATGACGGATCTCGGTCTCGTGCCGAACCCGGTCACCGCCGACGACCTCATCGACACCAGCCTGCTGCCCCAGTCGGGCTAGTCGATGCTCGAGCGGACCGTCTAGATGCTCGGCGGCGTCCGACCGAGCGGCTCGCGCCGCTCGTGGTGGTTACGCGAGGCGCTGGCCGCCGAGTCGGCCGCCGCGCCGTATCTGGCTGCCGCGGCGCCCCCGTTGCGAGGTACGACGACGGCCGACGTCGTCATCGTCGGCGGCGGCTACACCGGGCTGTGGACCGCGCTGCGCATCACGCGAGCTCGAACCAGGCGCGCGCGTCGTCGCTGCTCGAGGCCGACATCTGCGGCGGTGGTCCGTCGGGCCGCAACGGCGGGTTCGTGACGAACTGGTGGGACGAGTTCCCGACGCTGCTGGAACGCTACGGGCCGGTGGGCGCACGGCAGATGGGTGAGGCGATCGAGGCGGCGGTCGACGAGGTCGGCGCGTTCTGCGCGACGCACGGCATCGATGCCTGGTTCACGAAGGCCGGATCGCTGTCCGTGAGCGCGGCACCTGCGCAGGACGGCGCCTGGGACGAGGCGCGTCGAGGCGTTGCGGGACCACGGGTTGGGCGACAAGTCGTGCCGCTGTCGGCGGCCGAGGTCGCGGCGAGGGTCCGTTCGCCGGTGTTCCGCGACGGCGTGTTCATGCCCGGCGCGGCGACCGTCCAGCCGGCGACGCTGGCGCGCGGTCTCCGGCGCGTCCTGCTCGAGCGTGGGGTCACGATCTTCGAGGGGACCGAAGCGGTGGAGATCGACGGGTACGGGCGCGGTGCGCTCGGCCCGATCGGTGCCGGTGGCCGGCGGGCGCCGTCACGACGCGGGAACGGCGTGGGGTTCCGTCCGGTGCGCGTGAGAACCCGATCGGCGGCAGGAGGCGGCGAGGTGCTGGCAGCCTCGGCCGTGCTGGGTCTGAACGCGTGGGCTGCAGCCTGGCCATGGTTCGGACGCCGGCTCGTGACATGGTCGTCGTACATCGTCCTGACCGAGCCCATCCCTGACCGTCTGGCCGACCTCGGGTGGACGGGCGGCGAGGGCGTCGCCGACGCGCGCTTCACGCTGCATTACCTGCGCACGACACCCGACGGCCGCATCGCGCTCGGCGGTGGCGGTGGTACGGCCGGGTTCGGCGGGCGCATCGGCGACGTGTTCACCGATTCCCTCGACGACGTGCGACGCGCGGCTGCGGGCCTTCGGCGGCTGTTCCCGTCGCTGCTCGACGTCCGCATCGAGGACGCCTGGGGTGGGCCGATCGACGTCACGAGCGACCACCTTCCGTGGTTCGGCTCCGTGCCCGGGCGGCCGATCCACTACGTGCACGGCTACAGCGGCAACGGCGTCGGCCCGTCCGTGGTCGCGGGCGGGATCCTCGCTGCGCGCGCCGTCGAAGCGTCGGCCGATCCGGCGCTGGCGCTGCCGCTGGCGAATGGTGGCGCGCCACGACGCTTCCCGCCCGAGCCGGCACGGTTCGTCGGGTGCGCGGTTGGTGCGGGAGGCGGCTGCTCGCCGCGAGTCGATCGAGGAGCGTGGGGAGTCGCCGTCTCGCCTTCTGCGCGAGCTCAGCCGGCTACCGCGTCGGATCGGCTACCACCTCGGGCCGGACTGAGGCGTCCTTGCTCGCCGGGTGCGCGCGGGCCCGGCCATCAAGCGGGAATCGGCCGGAACGGCTAGAATAAGCAACCCCCGTTGACCCACGGACCCGGGTCCGTCCATGCGCAGGAGGTTCCCTTGAACAGCCGACCGCCCGTCAAGCCCGCCGTCGCGAACGAGCCCTTCAAGCACGTGATCGACGAGTACAAGCACCAGGCGCAGACGATCACCTGCACGTGCGGCTGGCACGGAAGCTCGGCGACCATCGACCGCGGTGGGTCCGAGTGGACGGCGCATCTTCTCGAGGTCCGCGGCAAGAAGCGCTAGCGGTTCGCGCCGTCGTCGAACGCCTCCGACCCGGATCGTGCGATCCGGGTCGTTCCATGTCCGGTAGCCTGTCGCGCGTGGACCTGCCCGCCACACCCCCATTCGTCCTGCGCGGCCGCCTGCTGACGCCGCTCGGCGCCGGCGGCACCCGTCACGAGCCAGATGCCCTGCTCGCAGTCGATGCAGCCGGCCGCATCGCGTTCGTCGGCCCCGCGTCGCAGCGGCCAGAACTGGCCGACGAGTCGGTCGACCTACGGCCGTGGGTGCTGATGCCCGGCATGGTCGACCTCCACGCCCACCTGCCGCAGCTACCCAACGCCGGGCTCGGTGCCGGCATGGACCTGCTGGCATGGCTGGAGCGCTACATCTTCCCGCTGGAGCGCGACTTCGACGTCCCGACCGCCGAGCGCGTCGCGCCCGCGGCGTGGCGCGCCTTCGCGGCCGCCGGCACCACGACGGCCCTCGTGTACGGCGCGGTGTACGAGGCCAGCCTCGACGCCACGTTCCGGGCTGCCGAGGCGCACGGGATCCGCGCGATCGTCGGCAAGGTGATGATGGATCGGGTCACGTACGACGCCACCATCGAGCCGTCCACGATCCTGGATCGGACGCTGGCCGAAAGCGCCCGGCTCATCGAGCGCTGGCACGGGGCGGACGACGGCCGACTGCGCTACGCCGTCACGCCACGGTTCGCCGTGTCGTGTACCGCGGAGTTGCTGCGCGAGTCGGCGGCCCTCGCCGCATCGACCGGCGCCTACTGGCAGACACACGTGTCGGAGGACCAGGGCGAGATCGCCGAGGTCGCACGGCTGTTCCCGGATGCGATCGATTACGTCGATGTCTACGACCGCGCCGGCGGCCTCGGCGAGCGGACGGTGCTGGCCCACGCCGTCCACCTCTCGGACCGGGAGCTGTCGCGCCTGGTCGAGACGGGGACGCGCGTCGCCCACTGCCCGATCTCGAACCTTTTCCTCGCGTCGGGCGTGATGCCACTCGGGCGATACCTCGACGCCGGATTGACCTTGGGTCTGGGTTCCGATGTCGCCGGCGGGCCGGACCTGTCGATCTTCAGCGTGATGCGGGTGGGTTTCTATGCGCAGAACGCGCGGCGCGTTGCCGGCGTCGAGACGGGGCGGGTGCTGAGCCCGCTCGACTGGATCCGCCTCGGGACGCTGGGCGGGGCGGAGGCGCTCGGGCTGGAGGACGCGACCGGCTCGCTCGAGGCGGGGAAGGAAGCGGACCTCATCGCCATCGACCCTGCGTACATCGCGCCGATCCCCGGCGTCGTCGACGACGAACCCGAGGACCTCGCGAGCCGCCTGATCTTCCGCGCACATCCCGACATGGTCCGGGCGGCCTGGGTCCGAGGCCGCCGATTGGAGGGGCCGGCCGCGCTCGGTTGACCCGCTGATAAGGGGCGATCGCGATGATCGGCGCATGCCAGACCGTGAAAGGGCTGCCGATCGAGGCGCTCGCCGCGCCCGACTCGATCTGGTCACGGTCGGAACCGACATTCGAACGGCTCGTCTGATGGCAGGCAAGACCCTGCGTGAGGTTGGCAAGTCAGCCGGCCTGTCGTACAGCCAGGTGGGTCGGATCGAACGCGCTGCGCTGCCGAACGCAAGCGCGGTGCAACTCGCGAAGGTCGGCGCCGTCGTGGGACTCGACGTTCGGCTTCGCGCATTCCCGGGTCCTGTGCCGCTTCGCGACGCGGGTCAGATCGCGCTCCTTGATCGCCTGCGAAAGGCGATCGCCCCGACATTGACGATGAGGACCGAGGTAGCACTGCCGATCCAAGGCGACCTTCGAGCGTGGGACGCTGTCATCGGCGGCTTCGAACCCGTCCATAGGCCGCTCCACACCGAGGCTGAGACGAGGGTCTACGACGCCCAAGGACAACTCCGCCGCATCGCGCTGAAGGCACGCGACGCCGGCGTCGACGTGGTCCTCCTCGTGATTTCCGACACGCCGCGCAACCGGGTCGCGGTCCAGGCGGCGGGCTCGATGATCTCGGATGTCTACACCGTGCCATCCCGAGAGGCCCGTCGCGCGCTCCGAATGGGACGGCACCCAGGCGGCTCGGCGGTGATCTTCGTTTGAATAGGTCCGCCCGGTCACCACGTGACCGTTCGGTGACCCGGCGTTGTCCGCGGAGTCAGTTCGTGTCACGACAGGCACCCGACGTCGGACATTTGAGGTGCTTCCAACGATAGGTGCACCCACGCGGCCCCGCGGAAGGTCCCAAGACAGCCCAGATCACTCGATGCGTCAGATATGGTCGCTTGGTGCACACCGCCCCATCACCGTGAACGAGCGCTCGTGACCGACAGCGTCGACTCCTCATCACCGGCGGCACCATCGTCGACGGGACGGGCGCGCCGGGCCGCCCCGGCACCGTCGTCGTGGAAGGCGACCGCATGCGCCTGCTCCCACCCGATGCCGAGCCCCCGACAAACGCCGCCATGACGCTCGACGCTACGGGCCGCGTCGTCGCGCCCGGCTTCATCGATCTTCACAGCCATGGCGGCCTCGTGATCCTCAAGGAACCCCGTCACGAGCCCAAGGTGCGCCAGGGCGTGACGACGGAGATCGTCGGCGTCGACGGCAACGGCTTTGCCCCGTTCCGTCGGCGGGAGGACCTCGAGGCGTTCGTCCATCTCGACTCCGGGCTCGATGGCCGCCCGGACATCGACTACGACTGGCGCACCCTGGCCGACTACCTCGCCCGCTACGACGACACGGTCAGCGTCAACGTCGGGACGCTCGTCGGGAACAGCCAACTACGGATCGACGCGCTCGGATGGGACGACCTCCCCGCCGACGCCGCCGCCCTCGATCGGATGGGCGGCACGCTCCGCGACGCCATGGTCGAGGGCGCGGTCGGGTTGAGTACCGGTCTCGACTATCCGCCCGGCAGCTATGCCACCACCGAGGAGCTCGCCGTGCTGAGCGAGGTCGCAGGTGACGCTGGTGGCTTCTATCACAGCCACGTCCGGTACACGCTCGGCGACCGCTATCTCGACCCGTTCAGGGAGGCGATCGAGATCGGCCGTCGTTCTGGCGCGCCGGCCCACATCACCCACTTCTATCACCGCGAGACCCACCCGGGCGGTGCCGACACGCTGCTCGCCCTCGTCGACGACGCCCGCACCGAGGGCCTCGACGTCACCTTCGATTCCTATCCGTACGAATGGGCGAGCACCCGACTGCTCATCCAGCTGCCGCAGTGGGTGCAGGCCGGCGGGCCGCTCGTGCTCAAGGAACGGCTCGCGGACGGCGGTACGCGACTGCGTCTCAAGAAGGAGATGGCACCCGCCTACACCAGCCCCGCCGGCTGGGCGGATCTTCGCCTCGGCAACTTCCAGCGCCCCGACCTGCTTCGCTGGGAAGCCAAGACGCTCGCCGACGTCATGGCCGAGGCCGGCACCGACCCCGTCGACACGATCTGCGACCTCTTGCTCGCCGAGGATCTCGGCGTGAACCAGGTCACGTCGCGGGCCGTGGACCAAGACCCTGCCCCAGTTCGTCAAGCATCCGGTCGGCATGGTGGGTACCGACTCGACGTTCATCGGCGAGAAGCCAAGCCCACGGACCTACGGCTCCTACCCGCGGATCCTCGGCCAGTTCGTGCGCGATGAGCGCCTGCTCAGCCTGGAGGAGGCGGTCCGGAAGATGACCGGTGCGGCTGCCGCGCGTCTCGGGCTCCGGCAGCGCGGCACGATCCGCGACGGCAACCTGGCCGATCTCGTCGTGTTCGACCCCGACACGATCCGCAGTAACGCCACGTACGACGAACCGCGCCGGTTCCCATCCGGCATCGAGCACGTCATCGTCAACGGGACGCTGGTCGTGCGCGATGGCGAGCACACGGGCGCGACACCGGGTCGAGCCATCCGTCTCGGGGTCGACTGACCCGTCGACCGACGTCGGATCCGGCCGCGCTCAGCCGGATCCAGCCTGCCTCAGCCGGCTGCCGCGTCTCCGCTGCCGTCGGCGGCTAGCCGAGCGTGGGTCCGCTGCTCGAGATGCATCCGATCGACCGCGACCTGCCTCGCCGTCGTCACCGACGCGGCGCCGGCGGTGCTCGCCCAGCCGATCGCCAGCCGCATCGCGATCGCGCCCGACTCGAGCCACTCGTCGCAGGCCTGGCGGATCCGCTCGACGTAGTTGATGGCGACGATCTCGTCGGTCTCGGGCATCAGGACGGCGAACCGGCCCGGTGCGAGCCGCGCGACGTAGTCGGAGCGGCGGGCCAGCTTCGCGATGGTGTCGGCGACATCCGGTTCGACTCGGTCGGCGGCTGCCTCACCGAGCCGATCGACCAGCCGCTCGAGCCCGTCGAGCTCGAGCACGACGACCGTCGTCGGGCGCCGATAGCGCTCCTCGCGGGCATCCTCCTGCGAAACGACGGCCTCGAAGGACGCGGCATCGAGCACAGCGGTATGTGCATCGGACGAGCTCGTGCGCGCTCGGACGTCGATCGGCGCCATCGCCACCGGCCTCGGGTTCCTCGGCACGTGCCGCTCGGCGCTTCTCAACGGTGGTCCGCCGACCGCGCGACGGTGGCGCGGCACCGCGCGACGTCCCGATGTAGGACGAGGCAAGGAGCACGTCGACCATCGCGAAATGGCGCTGCTCTGCGCGCGCGACCGAGCGCGGGCCACACCATCGCGACCAGGATCCCGGCGGCCATCGTCCCGACGACGAAGGCGAACGCCTGTTGAACGAGACGTTCATCTCAGGGTTACCCCCCTGCTGCGCCACGCATGGTTCGGGCGCGCCACCGTCTCCGGCGGGCCCGGATGATACGGGCGCCAGCAGCCGTTGGATCGGTGTCGACCCGCTGCCACGCGATTCACGGTGCTGCTCGACACCGGTCGTGGAGTGGTCCGGTGAGGTCGACAGCAGTCCGGTGCTGAGCGGGTGGGATGGCCCGTCCGCGATGGTATCGTCGCGGGCATGACGACCCGGACGTCCGTCCCAGACGCGCTCGTCATCCCACCCGGCACGACGGTCCCGGGCCGCGCCCGCCCGGCCGCGCCGCTGCGCCGCGAGGGCCCGGCGAAGCTGACCGGCACCGCGCTGTACACCGACGACATCGTCGTCCCCGGCGCGTGGTACGGCGCGACGATCCGCTCGACCGACGCGCACGCGACGCTTCGAGGCGCTCGAACTCGATCCGGCGTTCGATTGGACGAAGGTCGTCGTCGTCACCGCCGACGACATCCCCGGCGAGAACATCGTCAGCTCGATCAAGAACGACCAGCCGATCCTCGTGCCGGTCGGCGGCGAGATCCTCCACCACGCCGAGCCGCTCGCCCTGATCGCGGCGCCCGACAAGGCGACGCTCCGCGAGGCGCGTCGCCGGGCCAGGGCCCGGACGACCAAGCTGCCCGCGGTCTTCGACCCCGACGCATCCGACCACGTCTTCGCCGCGTATGCGATCGAGCGCGGCGATCCTGATGCCGCGCTTCGCGGCCGCCGACCTGATCCTCGAGGGCGAGTACCGGGTCGGCCACCAGGAGCAGCTCTACATCGAGAACAACGCGATGATCGCCGTCCCGACGGACGGGGGCGGCGTCACCGTCACCGGCTCGCTCCAGTGCCCGTACTACGTCCACGCCGCGCTCAAGAAGGGGCTCGGGCTGGAGGACGACACCGCACGGGTCGTCCAGGCGGAGACCGGCGGCGGGTTCGGCGGCAAGGAGGAGTTCCCGTCGGTCATCGCGCTCCATGCGGCGCTGCTCGCGCGAAAGGCGCAGAAGCCGGTCCGGATGATCTACGACCGCCACGAGGACATCGCGGCGACGACCAAGCGCCACCCGGCGATCGTCCGCCACCGGACCGGCGTGACCCGCGACGGGACGCTCGATCGCCCAGGACATCGAGGTCGTCATGGACGGCGGCGCGTATTGCACGCTCACGCCGGTCGTCCTGTCGCGCGGCGCCATCCACGCCGGCGGCCCGTACCGCTGCCCGAATGTCCGCATCCGGGCCAGGGCGACCCGGACGAACACGCCACCGAACGGCGCGTTCCGCGGGTTCGGCGCGCCCGCAGACCGAGTTCGCCGCCGAGACGCACCTCAACCGGATCGCCGAGCGACTCGGCGATCTCGCCACTCGATATCCGGCGGCGGAACGTCTACCGCGAGGGCGACACGACACCGACCGGCCAGGTCCTGCAGGACAGCGTCGCGGGCGAGGAGGTCCTCGAGCGTGCGGCCGAGGCAGCCGAATTCGTCGCGGCTGCGCAACCGGACCGCGGACGCCCGTAACGCGCGCGCCGGGTCCGGCACGATCCCCGGCTCGGCGCTCCGTACGGACAAGGCGGCGGTCGCCTCGGGCATCGGGCTGGCACTGGCCTGGCACGGCGCCGGGTTCACCGGTTCGGGCGAGGTCCATCTCGCGTCGGTCGCCTCGATCGAGCTGACCGCCGAGGGACGCGTCCGCATCCTGACCGCCTCGACCGAGATGGGGCAGGGGACCAAGACGATCTTCCCGCAGCTCGTCGCCGAGACGCTCGGGCTCGACGAGGGCGAGGTCGAGATCGCGCCCGCAGGACACCGCGTACGTCCCCGACTCCGGCCCGACCGTCGCGTCGCGGACCGCGATGGTCGTCGGTGGGTTGCTCGATCAAGGCCGCTCGTCGTCTGCGCGAGCAGGTCGAGACCGCGACCGGCGGCACGTTCCGCGACACGGTGGTGGCCTACGCCGCGCGACCACGGCGCGACGCGGATCGACCAGCAGTTCGAGCCGTATCCAGGCGGCACGCCGTTCGACGACGCGACCTACACCGGCGATGCTTACCCGGCGTTCGGCTGGGCGGCCTGCGTCGCCCACGTCGAGGTCGACCTCGACACCGGCGAGGTCCACGTCCGCGACGTCGTCGCCGCCGACGACATCGGCCGGGTCATCCACCCGGTCCTCGCCGAGGGCCAGGTCGAGGGCGGGACGCTGCAGGCCGTCGGCTACGCCACGATCGAGGAGATCAAGCTGCGCGACGGCCGGTACCTCAACGACCGCCTCGCGACGTACATCATCCCGACCGCGCTCGACGCACCGCGCATCTCGACGATCCTCGTCGAGGCGCCGTTCAGCGGTGCACCGCACGGCGCGAAGGGGGTCGGCGAACTGCCGATGGACGTCGGGGCGCCGGCGGTCGTCGCCGCCATCGCCGATGCGACCGGCGTCTGGATCAGCGACCTGCCGGCCACGCCCGGAGCGGATCCTGGGCGCGATGACGGACCGGCCCGACGTCACGGGCCTGCGACCCGCGGAGTCCGCGCCGGCGCGCGAGCTCGACCTCGTGACGGCCTACCGGTTCTCGGTCAACGGGACGGCCGTCGAGGTCGACGTGCCCGGCATGCGCCGGCTGCTCGACGTGCTGCGCGAGGACCTCGCGCTGACCGGCACGAAGGAGGGCTGCGGCGAAGGGGAGTGCGGCGCGTGCACGGTCCTGGTCGATGGCGCTCCCGTCGACTCGTGCCTCGTTCCCGATCTGCCAGGTGGCCGAGGCGCGAGATCCGCACCGTCGAGGGCCTCGCGCCGGCGGCGACATCGTCGGACACGCCTCGACGAGCTGCAGCACGCCTTCCTGGTCACCGGCGGCGCCCAATGCGGCATCTGCACGCCCGGGATGCTGATGGCGGCGCGCGCCTATCTCGATGCCGGCGGCGGCCCGGACGAGGACGCCATCCGCGAGTCGATCGCCGGCAACCTGTGCCGCTGCACCGGCTACACGAAGATCGTCGACGCCATCGCGCTCGTCGCCAGCGGCGGTGCGCTGTGAGCGCCGGCGACAGCGTCGCGGTGCCGACCAACGGCCATCGGCCGGCGCTCACCGACGACGCCCTCGACGCACGGCATCACGACGGGTCAGGCTCACCAGAGCAATCCGGCCAGACGGCGCGAGGCCTCGGACGCCGTCCGCACCCCGGACCAGCCGCATCGTCGGCGTCGCTGCCGACGATGACGTCGCGGCCAGGTCATCGCCGGGTTCGGCCTCCTCGCCGCGCTCGCCCTGCTCCTTCTCGGCCGCCGTCGCGGGCGCGACTGACCGTCCGGCCGTGTCGATCGAGCCACCCGTCTCGAGCCCCCGCGACCTGGCCGACGGCATACGCCGCGCTTGCGGCCGGTACCGCGGACATGCCGGTGCGGCCGATCGCCGGCGGCACGGACCTGATGGTGAGCGCTGACCGGGGAACTGGCACCGCCCCCGGCGAGCGTCGTCGACCTGTGGGCGATCGAGGCCCTGCGCGGCATCGCCATCGACGGCGATGCGCTCGACGCTCGGCGCGCTGACGACGTACACCGACATCCGGCGCTCGGCGCTGTGCCGCGAGCACGTTCCGGCGCTGGTCGAGGCGGCCGCGACGATCGGGGCCGCCCAGATCCAGAACCGCGGCACGCTCGGCGGCAACATCGCGAACGCCTCGCCGGCCGGCGACACGCTGCCGGTCCTGCTCGCCGCGGACGCGGTCATCGTCGTCGGCTCGGAACGGGGAGAGCGCGACGTGCCGGCGGCCGAGTTCTGGACGGGCTATCGACAGACGGCGCTCGCCCACGACGAGCTGATCCTCCGCATCCGGCTGCCGCTCGCGGCCGGGCGCGAGATGCGGTTCCGCAAGGTCGGCACGCGCCGCGCCCAGGCGATCAGCAAGGTCGTGATGGCCGTGGCGTGGCAGGGCGACGGGACGTGGCGCGACGTGCGCGTCGCTCTCGGCTCCGTGGCCGCCACCCCGATCCGTGCCGCCGCGACGGAAGCCGCCCTGGACGGCCGGCGACCGACACCCGAGACGGCGGACGCCGCCGCCGAGACCCTCGCCGGCGAGCTGGCACCGATCGACGACGTCCGCTCCACCGCGGAGTACCGGCGGCTCGTCGCAGCCCGCGTGCTGCATCGGATCGTCCGCGACGCCGGCGGCTGGTGAGCCGCCGCTCGCGCGGCCCTCGCTGACGTCCATCCCGTTGACGCTCGACCGACCGACGCTCGAGACCCTGTTCGAGGGGGCACCTCGGTTCCTGGACCGCCTCGAGGCCGCCGGCCCGTTCGCATCGCCCGACCTTCTCTTCCATGTCGCCCGCGACATCGCCCACGCCATGCCCGAGGCCGAGCAGATCGAGCTGATCGATGCGCACCCCCGCCTCGGTGCGCCGCCCGGAACAGTCTCGCGCATGAGCTACATCGAACAGGGGTACGACCGGGGAACCGGCACGCCCGCCGAAGGAACGGGCACGCCCCTGGACGTCGCCGCCGAGCTCGAGCGGCTCAACGACGCGTACGAGGCGGCGCCACGGCTTTCGCTACTGCGTGTTCGTCGCCGGCCGCCCGCGCGAGGCGCTGCTCCCCGACATGGCACGCGCGATCGAGGCCGACCGCACGACCGAGCTGCACCGCGCCCTCGACGCCGTGGTCGACATCGCCATCGACCGTCATGGCAAGCTGACCGCACGATGATCGAGCTCGGGCCCGAACCGCTACGGCAAGGCCGCCATCCGCCTCGTGCGCGTCGGCCGCGACACGACACCGCATCGACTCCGCGACCTGACCGTCGCGATCGCGCTCGAGGGCGACTTCACGGCGGCCCACGTCGACGGCGACAACTCGCTGGTCGTCGCGACCGACACGATGAAGAACACGACCTATGCCCTCGCCGCCGACCACCTGACCGGCTCGATCGAGGACTTCGCCGCCGTGCTCGGGCGGCACTTCCTCGAGTTCGAGCAGGTCGACCGGGCGACCGTGAACATCCGCGAGCATGCGTGGCGCCCCATCGACGTCGACGGCACGCCCGGCGCCGGACGCCTTCGTCCGGACCGGGGAGGGGACGCGGGTCGCGACCGTCGCGGTCGGGCGCGACGCGACGGTGGTCGAGGCCGGCATCGAGGACCTGATCGTCATGAAGACGACGCGATCGGCGTTCTCGGGCTTTCCGCGCGACCGGTTCACGACGCTGGCGGAGACCGACGACCGCCTCATGGCGACCAAGGTCACCGCGATCTGGCGGCTATGGCGCCGCCGGACGTCGACTTCGATGCGACGTGGGAAGCGGTCCGTGGCACGCTGCTGGAAGTCTTCGCCGACCACGATTCGCCGAGCGTCCAGACCTCGATCTGGATCATGGCCAAGGCCATGCTCGAGCGGCACGAGGAGCTCGATGAGGTGCGGATGGTGCTCCCGAACCTGCATCACTGGACGGTCGACCTCGACCAGTTCGGCATCGACAACGACCGGCTCGTCTACGTCGCGACCACCGAGCCACACGGCCTCATCGAGGCGACGGTGCGTCGCTCGGCGGCGGACTGATGGCGCTCGACGGCGTCGTCGTCACGGGTCCGCCGGTCCCGGGTTCCGACTGGGTCTTGACCGACGACGCCCTCGCCTTCGTCGCCGACCTGCAGCGTCGGTTCGGCCAGGTGCGCATCGACCTCCTGCAGCGACGCCAGGAACGCCAGGCCGAGCTCGAGAACGGCGTCACGCTCGACTTCCTGCCGGGGACACGCGACGTCCGCGAGGCCGACTGGACCGTCGCTCCGGCACCGGCCGACTTCGATGACCGGCGCGTCGAGATCACCGGTCCGGCCGAGCCCAAGATGATGATCAACGCCCTCAATTCGGGGGCGCGCGTGTTCATGGCCGACCTCGAGGACGCGCTCTCGCCGACGTGGGCCAACATCGTCAGCGGACAGGCGGCGCTCATCGATGCCGTCCGTGGCACGCTCGCGTTCGAGTCGCCAGAGGGGAAGTCGTACCGGCTCGGCGAACGGACCGCCCAGCTCGTCGTCCGGCCGCGGGGCTGGCACCTCGTCGAGAGCCACGTCCAGGTGGACGGGACGCCGATGTCGGCCTCGTTGTTCGATGCGGGTCTGTACCTGTTCCACAACGGCGCCGAGCGGGTCCGCCGAGGGTCCGCGCCGTACCTGTACCTGCCGAAGCTCGAGTCCCACCACGAAGCGCGTCTCTGGAACGAGGTCTTCGTGTTCGCCCAGGAGCGACTCGGCATCCCGCGTGGCTCGATCCGGGCGACCGTCCTGATCGAGACGATCACGGCCGCCTTCGAGATGGACGAGATCCTGTACGAGCTTCGCGAGCACGCGGCCGGGCTCAATGCCGGGCGCTGGGACTACCTGTTCAGCGTCATCAAGCGGTTCCGAGCGTCGCCGGCGCTCGAGTCACCCGACCGCGCGCAGTTGACGATGACCGTGCCGTTCATGCGCGCGTACACGAAGCTGCTGGTCGAGACCTGCCATCGGCGCGGAGCCCATGCGATCGGCGGGATGGCCGCATTCATCCCGAACCGGCGCGACCCCGAGGTGACCGAGCGCGCGCTGGCCAAGGTCCGGGAGGACAAGGAGCGCGAGTCGAGCGACGGATTCGACGGGACGTGGGTGGCGCACCCCGACCTGGTCCCGCTCGCGACGGAGATCTTCGACTCGGTGCTCGGCGACGCGCCGAACCAGAAGACGCGACGACCTGAGGCGGGTATCGCGGCGGCCGATCTGGCGCGGTTCGGCGTCGAGGGTGGCGAGGTGACCGACGCCGGGATCCGCGCGAACATCCGCGTCGCGCTCGCGTATCTCGACTCGTGGCTGCAGGGCGTCGGCGCCGCGGCTATCGACAACCTGATGGAGGACGCGGCGACGGCCGAGATCGCCCGTTCCCAGCTGTGGTTGTGGCGGACCCGCGGGATCCTGCCGATCGAGCGCTATGGACAGATCCGCGACGAGGAGCTGGAGCGCCTCGGTGGACCGCGCGAAGGCCGGCTGAAGGACGCCTGGGACCTGCTCGACCACCTCGTGCTCGACGATGATTTCGCCGACTTCCTGACGCTGCGGGCCTACGCGGTCCTGGAGTAGGGCGCGCGGGTCACCAACCGGCAGTGCCCGGGCCGCCCTTGAACGGCCCCACGACACGCGACGTCACCCAGCCGCCGTAGAAATGGCCCGGTTGCGGCGTCGCCCGCTCGTCGCCGACCCAGGCCTCGTCGACCTTCCATGCGTAGAACGCCAGATGGTCGCGGATCTCCTCGTAGCCTGCGTTCGGCTCGGGATACGACCACGCGATGTCGGGGATCTCGCGTGACGGCAGGACGAGGGAGTGGTACGTCGCCGCGCCCTTCCACTCGCAGATACGTCCGCTGGGTGCTCGTTCGAAGGAGATCCATCCTGACGTCACGCGGCGGGATGTAGTAGACGGGGGCGCCTGCGGTCTCGAGCACGCGAAACGCATCGACCGACGCAGCGATCTCGACGCCATCGACGACGACGCGGACCCTCTCCCGCACGGGCTCGACCCGCGGCGGACGAGGGTAGTCCCAGACGGATTCCTGGCCGGGGCCTGGGGCGATGCGCTCGACGGGCTGGCTCTTCATGATCCGGATGATGCCGGAATCGTCCGTGGCGCGCGTCGGGCGGTCCGGCTTCCGGCGTTCGGCGCCGGCGGACGGAGAGGACGAGATCGGCGACGCTGTCGGGCCGCCCGCCCCGGGGCCTCAGCGCGCGCTGAACGCCACCGTCGCGGCGGTCGTCGGCCGTCGGCGCCTCGCGAGGCCGATGCGGCCAACGCGGATCGCGCCATCGACCAAACGGAGCACGGCGATCGCGAGCAGCACCTGCCCCACGTCGATGCGGGCCATCACCGACCAGCCGGTCGCGAAGTACGCAGGCACGAACAGGATGATCGCGACCGGCACGACGACGTCCACGTACCCGCGGTATGCATATCGAGCGGCGCGCCGCCAGTGGGACTCCGACGATGGCTCGGGCCCGCCGCCCGAGGGAGCCACGACGATCGGTCTCCGGACCAGCCGGATGATCCCGAAGCCGATGACCAGGACCACGATCGCCGCAAGGGCGGTGAAGGTCGGGTAGAGCAACTCGATCGTGCCGGGCGGGTCCTGGCCGAGAAGGAGCGCCGTCGCCGCGAGGCCGATCGTGTCCGGCTTGTGCAGCGTCTCGTACAGGGTGCTCGTGCCGTTCATCAGGATGGCGACGCCGAGATCCGACGAAGGGACGAGCAGGGCCATCGACGCCATGTCGGTCGTGCTGCCGGTGTGGCTGACGACGCGCGTCCCACCGAGCATCCCGTCGAACCAGCCGAACCCGTAGCGCTGGTCGGGCAGTCCCGTCGAGCGCGATGCCCGTATGCATCGATTCGAGTGTGTCGCCGCTCGCCACCGCCGGGGCGTGGCCGAGCTGGGCGAGCAGGTAGGCGCCCATGTCGTCCGCGGAAGCGGCGACGAAACCGGCGGGCACCATGTCTTCGCGGTGGATCGGCGTGCTTGACGGCGCCTGGCCGAACCAGAGTCGATGCGCGAGCGTCAGTCCGTTCGCCCGTGCGGTCTCGATGTCAGTCGTCGCCTCGCGCATGGCGAGCGGCTCGAAGACATGCGTCCGGAGATAGGTGGAGAAGTCGGTTCCCGACACGACCTCGACGATCCGTCCGAGAACGAGGTAGTTGGCGTTCGAGTAGTGGTACGCAACGCCCGGGGCCGAGACAGGCGCGACCTGGTGCAGCTCATCGATCCGTGCCTCGAGCGACGTGACCGGCATCGAGAGGGGCCGCAGCCCTGCCACCGTGGACAGCCCGCTCGTCTGGTCGAGCAGGTCACGGATCGTGATCGCCCGCGTGGCCTCGGGATCCGCCAACGCGAAGTCCGGCAACACGTCGACCACGATGCGTGTCGAGCGAGAGCCGCCCCGCCTGCACGAGCTGCATGACGGCCAGCGCCGTCATCGACTTCGTGAGCGACCCGATGATGAATGGCGTCGACCCCGTGATCCGCGTGCCGCGGTCGTCGGCGACCCCGTAGGTGTGCACATCGACGACCTCTCCGTCGCGCACGACGACCATGGCCGCCCCCGGGATCGCGGCGTCGCCCATCTGTCGATCGAACCAGGCGTCCAGCTCGGTGATCGATGCCAGGCCGGTCGGGCGTGCGCCGCCGGACGATGGCATCAGTGCCTGGACGGCGACGAAGAGGAGGACAGCGACGACGGCGACCGGCTTGGCCAGTCGTCGGATCGCGCGAGGCGGAGGAGGAGTCGAAGCGGGCATTTCGCCGTCAGGTTCGACCCTCGCGCGCGCGCCGCCAGCGGACGGGAGTCCGCGACCACCATGGACGAGCGTCGATGTCGAAGCTGATGCAGCCGAAGCGCATCACCGCGGACCGACCGCCGGTCGGGCGAACATATGCATCAGGCGGCGGTCCGCCTCGCGGCCGGGCCCGCGTAGCGATAGCCCGGCCTAGCCGATCCGACCTCGCTCGACGAACTGGCCGAAGCCGCGGCGGCCCACGAATGCGCCATCGCGGATCACATCCTCACCCCGTACGAGGACGTCGCGGATGGCCCCGGTCACGTCGAGCCCCTCGTACGGCGTGTAGTCGCTCGTGTGATGCAGCGAATCGGCCGTGATGGTCCGTCGCGCGGATGGGTCGAAGACAACGATGTCCGCGTCTCGGCCGACCTCGAGCGCGCCCTTCCGCGCGAGCCCGAACCGCGCGGCGGGTGTCGTCGCCAAGAGGTCGACCATCCGCTCGAGCGTGATGCGCCCCGTCGCGACGCCCTCGCTGTACACGATCGTCAGGAGCGTCTCGATGCCGGGGGCGCCATTCGAGATCCGATCGAACGAAACGCCGGCGGCGGCCTCGGCCTTCTCGACGCCGGCGCGATCCGGGACATGGTCCGTGGCGACGAGGTCGAGCGAGCCATCGGCGAGGCCCTCCCACAACGCGTCGCGGTCGGACGTCGACCTGAGTGGCGGCGAGATCACATAGCACGCACAGCGCACCGGATCCGCGTCCTCGTAACGCTCCTCGGTAAGGACGAGGTAGTGCGGGCAGGTCTCGGCCGAGACGCGGACGCCGGCAGCCCGGGCGCGGCGGACCTCGTCGAGCGCGGCCGCCGACGAGAGATGCACGACGTGCACGGGCGAGTCGGTCGCTCGGGCGAACGCCAGGGCGCGCGCCGTCGCGACGGCCTCGACATACGGTGGTCGCGAGGCAGCATGGTGACGTGGCAGCGTGTCACCACGCTGAAGCGCCGCGGCGACCGCGTGGTCCAGCAGCACCGGGTCCTCGCAATGGACCTGGAGCATCCCGCCGCGATCGGCCATCACCCGCATCGCGTCGAAGAGCGCCTGGTCGGGCAGGCGGAAGTCGAAGACCATGAACGCCTTCGACGTCGCGACCCCGCCATCGATCGTCGCGGGCAGCTCCGAGAGCGGGTCGTCGGCGTGGCCGGAGATCGCCAGCGACAGGCCGTAGTCGATGGCGCTATCGCCGTCGGTGGCGGCGCGCCATTCCGTCAGTCCCGTCCGGAGCGAGCGCTCGGCGGCGGGCGACGACCCGGTGCCCGGGTTGTTGAACGACAGGAACGACGTGGTCCCGCCGAATGCCGCGGCCACCGAGTCCTGGAAGAAGCGATCCGGCTCGGCGTCGGTCGCGACACGGGTGTGGGTGTGGACGTCGACGACGCCGGGGAGGACCAGCATCCCGGTCGCATCGATCACCCGTTCCGCGGCAGCCGCCGGCCCTTCGAGCGATCGGCTCGATCGCGGTGATCCGCCCGCCGTCGACCGCCAGGTCGGCGCGTCGTGAGCCGTCGGCGGTGACGATCGTGCCGCCGCGAACGACGAGGTCGGTCAGGCCTCGGTCTCCGAGATGCGGATCGGTTGGGCGCCGTCCCACAGGGCCCGCCGACCGACCTCCCGCAGGCGATCCTGCCAGCCGTCGTCGGGGACGATCGAGGCGAAGTGGTTGGCGGCGAGCTGACCGACCTTCGACGACGTCGTGCAGGCCCCGTACGGGAAGAAGATCTCGCACTCGCTGATGCCGCCGGGGTACATCGCCAGCATCCCGGGCGAGGGATGCGAGGTGTGGTTCTCGTAGTCGATGCCCGGCCGGAAGTCGCCGTACGGGATCCACGTCGACTCGCCCGACCAGCGGCAGTGGATCAGCTTCGACTCGATGGGGAGCATCCGGCGGATCGCGTCGATCGTCTGGGGCGCCTCCGCGCTCCCAGCGGGCGGTAAAGTGCAGGTCACCGACCTCGATCCGTAGCGTGCCCATGGCGGGAGGATAGCGTGACCGCCGAGCCCGGCGAGCAGCGACCGACGATCAGCACCCACGTCCTCGACACGGAACGTGGGGTGCCTGCGGCCGGTGTCCGCGTCACGCTCTCTCGACTGGGCGTGGGCGAGGGCGGCGCGATGCGCATGACCCAGGCGCTGACCGATGCCGACGGTCGGGTCCGCGACCTCCTCGAGCGGCCGATGCAGGCCGGGGACTATCGACTCGAGTTCGACGTCGCCCACGAGGACGGCTCGTTCTTCACGAAGATCGCGGTCGATATCCGGGTCGAGGACCCGGAGCGCAGCTACCACGTGCCGCTGCTGCTGGCGCCGTTCTCGATGACGACGTACCGGGGGTCCTGAGGCAGCTCCCCGTTCCGTGGCGGTTCTGCCCTGCTCGCTAGCGGGCGATCGCGAACCCGTCGATGTCGACGCGGGGGCGCCCCGCCGTCCCGAGGAGGACCACCCGGATCTTGTGCGTCGCGACCGTTGACCACGCCCGGCTGAAGAGCACGACACGCGATTGCGCGGTCGAGTGATAGAGGTCGATCGGTCGAGACCAGGACGCCATCCACGTAGACCTTGGCCTTGCCGCTCGTCGGCCCGCGGCGCCCGATGATCGCCGTGGCCGTGGCCGCGCGCTGGAACTCGACGTAGGCGTTGGCCTGGGTCGACGTCCGCAGCTTGCCGCCACTCGCGGTGCTCGACGAGGTCGTCGTCCAGCTGCCGGAGTACTTGGCGAGGCTCGTCCCTTCCTGATACAGCGTGGTCTCGACGTACTGCCCGTACGCGACCGGCCCGAGCGAGCCATCCGACCGTCCGGGTCCGCGTCGCGTACCGGTACGCCGTCCCGAAGGTCAGCGTCTGCCGGATCGACCGACCGGTCTGGGTCGAGATCGTCGACCACGGCCCCGTCTCGCGCCGACGCAGCACGACGTACCTGCTCCCCGTGGCCGTGCCGGTCGCCGGCTGCCACGACACCGTCGAGCTGATGCCCGAGCCGACGACGGATCCGACGTCGAAGCGCCACTGGCACGGCGCGATGGCGGTGGGGCCCGCGCTCGTGACGGCGCGGTACGCGTTGGCGAGGCGTCCCGTGACGCTGAAGCAGCTCGCTGCCTGGAGCGGGACGGCGCTGGCGAGGACCAGCGACCGCAGCGTCGTGGCGCTCATCGGGCCGCTGGCCTTGCTCAACGCGAGGGCCGCGATGCCCGTGACATGGGGAGCGGCCATCGACGTTCCGTCGCTCCAGGCGTAGCACGGGCTGCAGCCGCCCTGGGCGGGGAACGTCGAGAGGATGTTCGTGCCCGGCGCCATGAGGTCGACCGCTCGTCGCGCCGTAGTTCGTGAAGTCCGGCGAGCTGGCCCGTCTGGTCGATGGCCCCGACGGTCAGGACGTTCGCCGCGTTCGACTCGGCGGGATAGAAGTCCTCGCCGGGAGCGTCGAGGTCGACGCCGGCGTTGCCCGACGCCGCGACGAACAGCAGCTTCGAATCGACGATGGTCTGGTCGAGGACGGGGTTCGCGCCGGTGCCGCCCCACGACGCGTTGATGAGCGTCGCGCCGTTGTTCGCCGCGTAGTCGATCGCCTCGATGGCCTGGTCGTCCATCCCGCAGTTGTCGACGTCATCGATGAACTTCAACGCCATGATCGACACGCCGGGGGCGACGCCGACGACGCCCGACCCGTTCAGCGACGCCGCGATCGTCCCGGCGACGTGCGTGCCGTGACCGTCGTGGCCGGCATCGTGGACCGACGCGTCGTCATGGCAGAAGTCCCAGCCGTTGATGTCGTCGATGTAGCCGTTGCCGTCGTCGTCGACGCCGTTGCCGGGCGTCTCGCCGGGGTTGGTCCACTTGCGTCCCGCGAGGTCCGGGTGGCTGAAGTCGACGCCATCGTCGATCACCGCGACGACGACGCTCGGCTTGCCTTGCTGGACGCGGAGCGCCTCGAGCCCGTCGATATCGACGTCGGGCACCCCGGTCTGCGGCTCGATGCCGGAGATCGTCTGACCCGTGTTGTTGAGGCCCCATTCGTTCTTGAAGTACTGCTCGTCGGTCGGGTCGGCGGCGATCTCGCGCCGGAAGTTCTGGCCGACCGCGCTGATCCGCGGATCGCCGGCGAGTTCCCGCCGGACCGTGGCAGGGGAGACGCCCTTCCCGCGCAGGACGGCAGTCCGGCCGCTGCGGCTCATGCGAATGAGCGACAGGTTCAGGTCGCGTGCCACGGCCTTTCGCTCGGCAGAGGTCGTGTTCGCGCGGTAGCGCACGAGGATGTCGTCGCGGGTCGTCGCGGGCGATGGGGGATCGGCCGCCAGCGATGCGCCAGGAGCAGCGAGGCCCGTCGCGAGCACGACCAAGACCAGGAGCGCGAGACGGGTGGATCGCATCTGAGCCCATCGTACGACGGACGGTCGTTCAGCCGTGACACGCCTAGATGTCACGGGTGGGTCCTACGGTCGGGTCATGGAAGCGCACATCATCCCGCTACACCCCACCGTCCGGCTCGAGGGCGATCGGATCGTCATCGAGCGCCTGTCGATCTCGGACCCGGCGCTTGCCGCGTTCCTTGGGGAGCGCCAGGCCGCCGAGCGTGAGGCCCTCGCCGAGCGCGCCTTGCGGATCGGTCTGCTCGCGCTCCAGGACGTGGGCGTGACCGTCAACGTCGACGCCGTGCGCACTGAGTTCGAGCGGATGATGCGCCAGGCCGAGCAGGTCAACGAGCGAGCGGCGACCGCGCTGGAACAGACGCTCCGTGCCAACTTCGCCGACGGCGACGGACGGCTGCCGCGGACCCTCGAGAAGTTCCTCGGGGACCGCGGGGCGTTGCGGTCGATGGTCGATGAGCTGTTCGACGAGAAGAAGCGCGATAGCGCGATCGGTCGGATCGGCACGATGCTCGAGCGCTATTTCGATGGCGACGCGTCCAAGCTCGCCCACCTCCTCGACCCGACACGCCTCAATTCGCCGATGCATCAGTTCCGCCAGGAGATCGCAGCGGGCTTCAAGGGCATCGAGGAGCGGCTCGTGGCGATCGAGGCAGCGGCCGCGGCACGCGGCGCTGAACGGGCGCGGTCCGCGGCCAAGGGCATCGATTTCGAGGATCTGATCGACGCGATGCTCGGCGATATCGCCCGGGGATCGGGTGACATGGTCGACCGGACGACCCTCGAGGCCGGGACGGTGATGCGCTCGAAGAAGGGCGACTTCGTCCTGACGATCGACCCGACGGTGGCGCGCGGCTGTGACCTCCGGGTCGTGATCGAGGCGAAGGATCGCCCGATGTCGACGCGCCAGATGCGCGACGAGCTCCGCGAGGCACGCGAGAACCGCGGCGCGGCCGTGGCCGTGGTCGTCTTCACGCCGGCACACGCCCCCAGAGGCGTCGCACCCTTCACGATCGCGGCCGGCGACGTCTACTGCGTCATCGACCCCGACGCGCCGGAGCCCGCCACGCTCGAGGCAGCCATCCGGCTGGCGCGGCTGCTCGCGCTCGCCACCCTCGCCGAGCGGGACGTGACCGTGGACGCGGCGGCGATCGCTGCCGCCCTCGTCGGTATCCGCGAGCAGCTCGAACTGGTCCGCCAGCTGAAGTCGCAGCTCACATCGATCTCGACGGCGACCAAGACCGTCTGGACCGGGCTCGACGAGATGCGTGCCGCGATCCTGACCCGTGTGACGGAAGCCGAGGCGGAGATCCGCACCGCGGCGAACTGAACGCCGACTCGGTCCCGCAACGGTTCCTGGGTCGGAACGCGTTGACTAGCCGTCATTGGGACCACCGGGCGCTACGCACGACTTGGCATGTGCGGGAAGATAGGGACGAGTCGCGCCCGATCACAGCCTTGGGCGAGTGGCTTCCACCGGGGACGCATCGAGTCCGGAGATCGGATTGCGCCGAATCTGTGCCCTTGCCCTTGCCGCCCTGATCTCGCTTTCCGGCGTTTCTGTGGTCGCGGCCGCCGACCCATCACCGGCCGTCGACCCGGTCGCGACCGCCCCGGTCGCGAGCCCGGAGCCGCCGGCCCCGCCTGAGCCGACGCCGATCGATCCCACCCCGAGCGCGGCGCCGTCTGCCGAACCCGACGCGTCGGTCGCACCGACGCCAGCCGCGAGCACGGCGGTGTCCCCAATGCCGTCTGCGGCGGCCCCGCGGACTGCCAGGCCCAAGACTCCCGTGAAGTCGACGCCCGTCGACGGTCGATAGCCAGGGCCGACCGATCGCTGCGGGCCACTACCTCGTGATGCTGAAGGGCAACGCGGACCCGACGACCGTCGCGAGCGCCCACCGCAAAAGCGAGGGGACGATCGCCGACCGCGCCTTCCGGCACGCGTTCCGTGGCTTCGCGGCCAAGCTCGACAAGGCGCAGCGGGCCGCGCTGCTCGCCGACCCGAACGTCGCCGCCGTCGTACCCGACGAGGTCGTCGAGATCGAGGCGCAGTCGATGCCGACCGGCATCTCGCGGATCGGCACGCCGACCTCGGCGCTGTCCAAGATCAACGGGATCGACGAGCGGGTCGATGCCGACGTCGCGATCGTCGATACCGGGATCGGCCCTCATTCCGACCTGAACATCGCCGGTGGCTACAACTGCAGCTCGGCCGATCGGACGCGCTGGTACGACGAGAACGGCCATGGGACACATGTCGCGGGAACGGTCGGCGCCAAGGACAACACGTGGGGCGTCGTGGGCGTCGCGCCCGGCGTGCGGCTCTGGGCCGTGCGCATCCTCAATTCGGGCGGCGCGGGCCTGCTGTCGTGGTACGTCTGCGGCCTCGATTGGATCCTCGCCCAGCGGGACCCGAACGACTCGTCGCGGCCGCTCATCGAGGCGGTGAACATGAGCGTCGCGAAGACCGGCTCCGACGACGCCGACTGCGGGAACACCAACCAGGACATCCTTCACCAGGCGATCTGCCGCTTGTACCGGGCCGGGATCACGGTCGTCGCGGCCGCGGCCAATGCGAGCCGGAGCGCCGCCGGCTTCGTGCCCGCCGCGTACAACGAGGCCATCACGGTGTCGGCACTCGCCGACACGGACGGCCGACCCGGCGGCGGTGGCGGCAACAAGCTGCTATTCGTGGGGCACGTACGACCGGGACGACACCTTCGCCGACTTCAGCAACTACGGGTCGGACGTCGACCTCATCGCGCCGGGCAAATGCATCCTTTCGACGAAGCCCGGGCCGACCTATGCCTACTCGTCCGGGACCTCGATGGCGGCCCCGCACGTCACCGGTGCCGTTGCGCTGTACAAGGCATCCCGCCCGCTCGCCACACCGGCCGAGGTCCGCGAGTCGCTGCGCTACCTCGGCAATCTGCAACTGGTACACGCACACCGACCCCGACCCGTACCACGAGCCGTTGCTCAACGTGTCGCCGCATCGGTTCGCTCGGCACGCTTCTCGGTCTCGCCGGGGTCGACGGCGACGATCTCCTCGAAGGGCGGAACGGTGAACGTGCCGTTCAACGTGTTCCGCAGCTCGACGTTCTTCGAGCGCGTCCGCCTCAGCGTGTCGAGCGTCCCGAGCGGCTGGACCGCCTCGCTACCGGCGCCGAGCCTGTTCGGCTGGACGGCCACGAGCGGGACCGTTCGGCTGACGGCGCCACGGAACGCCAAGCCGGGGACGTATCACGTGCAGGTCACCGGGACGAACTGGGGTCGGACCAAGTCGACGACCCTCGCGATCAACGTTGCCGCCGACATCCCGACCGCACGGGCGCCGATCGCGACCGTGCTCAAGTCGAGCACGCTCGGCCGCTCCTCGACCGGCGTGACGACGGTGTCGATGCGCGCGACCTGGGCGGCCGCGACCGACCCGTCCGACACGATCGTTCGCTACGAGGTCGAGCGAAGCGTCAATGGCGGAGCGTACGGCTGGACGATCGCGACGAGCGCGTCGACTCGAGGGGCGACGTTCTCGGGGCTCGCGGTCGGCGCGGCGCATCGGTTCCGCGTCCGAGCGCAGGACAGCGACGGCTCGTGGAGTCCGTGGGCGCTGGCGACAGCGTCGCTGACACCGACGACCGTCAGCGACCGCTCGGGCGTCGTGACCTATAGCGGGACGTGGTTGCGCTACGCCAGCGCCTCGTCCACCGATGGCTGGGTCACGAGCTCGAGCCAGGCAGGCGCCCGCGCTCGGTACCGGTTCACCGGTCGTACCGTCGCCGTCCTCGCTCCCACCAACGCGACGCGTGGCAAGGCCTCGATCTACATCGACGGCGTCTACCACGCGACGGTCGACTTCTACTCGTCGACGGCGACGTACAAGAAGGTCGTCTACGTCGGGAACTGGTCGGTCGCCGGAACGCACACCATCGAGGTGCGGGTGAGCGGCACGTCGGGTCGGCCGACGGTGTCGCTCGATGGGTTCCTCGTCCTGAGCTGAGTGTCTGGCCGCCGCGCGGCGGAGCGAACGGCCGGTCGCCGCACCGTCAGGCGGGTGCCGAGCGGAGCGCCGCACCGTCAGGCACGCGCAGCGCGAGGACGCTCGCCGTTGACCGGGCTGTTGCCCGAGTGCGCTATGGTGGCAGCCGATGCGCCGGGCCGGAAGAACCGGCGCTGCTACATGAGGTTCCGACGCCGTGGCTCGAGCCATGTGGAAGGGGGCCATCCAGTTCGGTCTGGTCACCATCCCGATCAAGCTCTATCTCGCGACCGATTCCAAGGGCATCAGCTTCCACATGCTCCACAAGGAGGACCTGTCGCGCATCCAGATGAAGGTCTGGTGCCCGGTCGAGGACGAGGCCATCTCGCGGGGCGACACCGTGAAGGGCTATGAGTACTCGCCCGGTGAATACGTCGTCATCACCGACGACGACCTCGAGAAGGTCCCGCTCAAGACCGTCCGTAGCATCGAGATCGAGCAGTTCACGAAGGCGGAACGCGACGACAACGCCGTCCGCTTCGTGAAGTCGGCGTACTACGTCGAGCCGGACAAGATCGGCCGCAAGGCGTTCTACCTGCTCAAGTCGGTGCTCGAGGACGAGGGCCTCACCGCGATCTGCAAGGTCGTCATCAAGGACCGCGAGGCGCTCGCGGCACTCGATCCCTTCTGCGGAGACGCTGCTGCTGACCACGCTCCACTGGCCGGACGAGATCCGATCGATGAAGGAGCTCGACCTGCCGGAAGAGGAGTTCGACTTCAAGCCCGCCGAGCTGCAGATGGCCAAGCAGCTCGTGTCGGCGATGACCGGCGAGTTCGACCCGGCGCAGTACAAGGACGAGTACCGCGACGCGCTCGAGAAGATCATCGAAGCCAAGGTCGAGGGCCGCGAGACCGTCGAGATCGAGGAGCCCGAGGAGACCGGCAAGCTGGTCGACCTGATGGCGGCGCTCGAGGCGTCCGTGTCGGCCGCCAAGGCCGCCCGCGAATCCGGAGCCGAGAAGCCCGTGTCGGTTGCCGAGGCACGCGAGAAGAAGGCGGCGCGCAAGCCCGCCGCGTCCAAGGCGCGAGCGAAGCCATCGGACGAGGAAGAGAAGGCCAAGCCGGCCGCTCGGAAGCGCAAGACAGCGTAGCTTCGGCCGTATCGGCGGGGTTCCGCCAACGGGGTTGCTGCCAGCGGGCTTGCTGCCGGCGGGCTTGCTGCCGGCGGCCCATGCTGCCAGCGGCCTCACTGCCAGATATTCGCCGGGAGAATACTCGGCGCGAGATCCGCAGCTGCTGGCGGTGTCCGCGTCCCGGCCCACGCACCGATCGACCGTCTGAGCGTCCGGATCGGTTCGGACCGCTGCCGAATAACCGTGGCACGAATATATGGCACGGATCGGCCGCGCCGGCTGCCATTCTCGGCAGATCTTTCACCCCAGGAACGTAATGGCACCTCGCGCCGGCTTTCTTGGCAGAACTTGCCATCCGTGACGAGTTAAGCGCCAGATCACGTCATGCCGGGATCCCAAAACTGCCATAACGGTCTGCCGGTGAAACATCTGCCACGTTTCGCTTCCGGGGGCGCGGTTCGCCGCTCACGGTCCGCCGCCACGGTTCGCCGCCACGTTCCGCGCCCGTGAGGCTCCCGGAGGCCGGCCCTCGCGACCGCGCCTGCGGCACACTCCCCACGACATGCCCCTCGAGGAATACCGCCGCAAGCGCGACTTCGGGAAGACGCCCGAGCCGCCGCCCGACATCGCGACCGCGACCAGCGGCGCAGTCGGGCCGGTTCGTCGTCCAGCGGCATCGGGCGACCCGACTCCACTACGACTTCCGGCTCGAGATCGACGGCGTCCTCGTCTCGTGGGCCGTCCCGAAGGGCCCGACCCTCGATCCGAAGGTCCGGCGCATGGCGGTCCACGTCGAGGACCACCCGATCGAGTACTTCGACTTCGAGGGCGTCATCCCGGCCAAGCAATACGGCGCGGGCGACGTGATCGTGTGGGACTGGGGGACCTGGGAGCCGGAGGCCCCGACGCTCGATGGACGCAAGAGCGTCAACGAGGGCGAGCTCAAGTTCCGCCTCAACGGCGAGAAGCTGAAAGGCCGGTTCACGATCGTGCGGACCAGCGGTCGAGGCGGCAGTCGCGCCTTCGAAGGCGACGACGGCGACCAGTGGCTGCTGATCCACAAGTCGGACGAAGCAGCCCGAAGCCGGATGGGACGCCGAGGATCACCCGCAGAGCGTCAAGACCGGGCGCACGAACGACGAGGTCAAGGAGAACCGCGACGCCATCTGGATCAGCCAGGCGCCGGCGGCCGTCGCCGAGATCGACCTCGCCGGAGCGAAGCCTGCGCCGATGCCGCAGAAGATCGAGCCGATGGCTCGCGACGCTCGCCGAGCAAGCCCTTCGACGACGACGACTGGCTGTTCGAGATCAAGTGGGACGGTTTCCGCGTCGAGGCGGTCGTCGACGACGGCAAGACCAGGATCCTGACCCGCAACCTCAACGACGCCGCGACCTACTTCCCGCGGTTGCTCGGCACCCCGAACCGCTGGATCGAGGCGCAGCAAGCGATCGTCGATGGCGAGGTCGTCGCCCTGGACGACGACGGGCGGCCCGATTTCAGCCTCCTCCAGACGAAGCTCGGCGACAAGGAGGCGACCGGCCTCGTCTACCAGGTCTTCGACCTGCTCTACCTCGATGGTCGATCGCTGCTCGACGTCCCGCTCGAGGACCGCAAGCGCCTGCTCCGGAGCGTGCTCAAGGACCACCCCCGGGTCCGCTTCGCGTCGCACGTCGTCGGGGAGGGGAAGGCGTTCTTCGACGCCGCCGGCACGATCGGGGTGGAGGGGATGGTCGCGAAGCTGCGGCGTTCCCGATACGAGCCGGGTCGCCGTTCCGGGGCATGGCTCAAGATCAAGATCCGTCCCGAGCAGGAGTTCGTGGTCGGTGGCTGGACGCCGGGGAGTGGCAACGCCCGCGACCTCGGTGCGCTCGCGATCGGCGTGTACGAGGGCGACAAGCTGCGGTTCACCGGCAAGGTCGGGAGCGGCTTCACGGGAATGATCCGGCAAGGACCTGCTGAAGCGCCTCGAGCCGCTGGTCCAGGACGACCCGCCGTTCGACCCGGCGCCGCCGAAGGATTACCGTGGTCGATGGGGTGGCGACCTACGCGACGTCACCTGGGTGCGGCCCGAGATCGTGATCCGGGCCGAGATCGGTGGCTGGACGCGCGATGGGCAGGTCCGCCAGACGGCGTACAAGGGCATCGATTCGGGTCGAGAGCCGAGGGACGTCGTCAAGGAGACCGCGGTCGCTACGACCACCGCGATCCGCGCAAGCCGAGGCCGCCGAACCGGAACCCACAGATGAGGACCAGGAGCCACCGATGCCATCGAAGCCGACCTCATCGAAGCCGTCGAAGTCGGCGAAGTCGCCGCCGAAGGCCGCGGCGAAGGCGACGTCGACCCCCGCGACTCCCGAGTTCGACGCTCCGACGGCCGCCGAGCTCAAGGCGTTGGACGACCTCGGGAAGGAGGGCGTCTGGACGGTCGGTGGACGCGAGCTGAAGCTGACGAACCTCGACAAGCCGCTGTTCGACGGGCGCGCCAGGCGCCAACGGCGACGCAGAGCCGCCGATCACGAAGCGGGAGCTGATCCGCTTCTACGCGTCGATCGCGCCGACGATGCTGCCGCACCTCTGGGATCGACCGCTCAACCTCCATCGATTCCCGAACGGCGCCGCCGCGCCGGGCTTCTGGCAGAAGGACATCCCCGAGACGGCGCCGAAGTGGCTCAAGAGGTGGCACGAGACGGGTGTCGAAGGTCGCGAGGACCGCGATGCCAACGACCACCTCCTCGCGGTCGATGCCGGCAGCCTCGCCTGGCTCGCGAACCAGGCCAGCTTCGAGATCCATGCCTGGACCGGCAAGCTGCCCGAGCCGTGGCAGCCGACGTTCGCCTACATCGATATCGACCCGGGCGAGAACACGACGTGGGACGAGACGCTGACACTCGCCCGGCTCTATCGCACCGCCCTGGAGCACCTCAGCGTCCGCGGCTATCCGAAGACCACCGGCAAGCGCGGCATCCAGATCTGGATCCCGATCGTCCAGGGCAGGTACGACTTCAGCGACACGAGCGGGTGGGTCGAGCGGGTGTCGAGGGCGGTGGGCGCGACCGTCCCGGATCTCATCTCCTGGGAGTGGGCGACGAAGGCCCGCAAGGGCCGGGCTCGGCTCGACTACACGCAGAACGCGTCGATCAAGACGCTTGTCGCGCCGTACTCCGTCCGACCCGCCGCGGGTGCTCCGGTGAGCGCACCGATCACGTGGGAGGAGCTCGACGACCCCGAGCTGCGCCCGGACCGGTGGACGGTCAGGACACTGCCCGCACGTCTGGCTGAGGTCGGCGACTTGTTCGCGGCGGCGCAGACGGACGCGCAGGAGCTGCCGCCCGTATGAGCGCGGTCCGGACCGTCGTCGTCGTCGTGGCCGCTCTGGCGCTGGGCGCATGTGCCGGCGGGCCCGCGGCGACGCCGTTCCAGCCGGTCATCCCTGCCTTTCAGGCCGATACCTGCGACGAGCTCGCGGCGGAATTCGCGACAACCGCCGATGCGTCCATGCGTGCCGTCATCGATGGTCCGGACATGATCGCCGACGAGCAGAAGTCGGTGCTCATCAAGCGGATGCAGACGCTGCTGGCGGTCGCGGTCACCGAGCAGGCGCGCAAGTCAGGCGTCGTCGGGACGTGCGCGATGCCTGGGTGGCTCCAGCAAGCGGAACGCGGCTTCTCGAACGAATTGCGTCAGTCGATCGGGAAGGCTGCATACGACGGCAATCCGGTGATCGACTACCAGGCGTGGTTGCTCGAGCTCAGCAGCGACCTCCGAGCCGCCGGTATGGGCCAGGGGTAGACAGCCGGCGGGCATCACCTTGGGCAAGGGACGCTTGCTGGCCCGACAAGGGCGTGTTTCGATTGGCCTGACACGAGGCGTCAGATCGGCGGCGTGAGCTATGAGCAAGGAAGGGACTCTGTGACCGAACCCACCCTGGACGTGTCCCCGCCGTCCCCCGAGGACTCTGCCGAGACACCGGCCGCTCCGAGCACGACGGCCGACTCTCTCGTCCTCGAAGCGCCGAAGCCGGTCGCGCCGGTTGAAACGACCCAGGCGGAAGGGTCGGTCCCTTTGAGCGACACCGATCGGGCGAAACTCGACACGATGGTCGCGGAGTACGTCGACAGCGTGTCATCAGTCGACACCCACAGCCAGGAGTTCACGAAGAAGATCCGGGACATCGCGAAGCTCGGCGACGACGACATCCGGGCCTCGGCGTCCGTCTCGAACCGCCTGCTGGAGAAGCCTCTCGCTGCGGTGCAGAACGGCGGACTGACGGACGCGTCGGAGGTGAGCCAGTCGCTGCTAGCCCTGCGGCGAAAGGTCGAGGACCTCGACCCTGCGGGCCAGGGCGACATGCTGAAGCCGCGCAAGCTGTTCGGGCTGATCCCGTTCGGTGACCGACTGCGCGATTACTTCGACAAGTACCGCTCCAGCCAGCACCAGCTCGACGCCATCATCACGGCGCTCTACCACGGTCAGGACGAGCTCCGGCGCGACAACGCCGCGATCGAGCAGGAGAAGGTCAACCTGTGGGCCGTCATGGGCCGGCTGCGCCAATACGCTTATCTCGCCCAGCGGCTCGACGAAGCGGTGGGCGCCAAGATCGCTGCCATCGAGGCGGTCGACCCGGAGCGGGCGAAAGTCCTCAAGGAGGACCTGCTCTTCGACGTCCGTCAGAAGCACCAGGACCTGCTGACGCAGCTTGCCGTGAGCATCCAGGGCTATCTCGCGCTCGACGTCATCCGGCGCAACAACCTCGAGCTGATCAAGGGCGTCCAGCGTGCGACGACGACGACCGTTTCGGCGCTGCGAACGGCCGTCATCGTCGCCCAGGCCCTCGCTGATCAGAAGCTCGTCCTCGACCAGATCACGGCGCTCAACGCGACGACCTCGAACCTGATCGAATCGACTTCCGAGATGCTGCGGACGCAGTCGACCTCGATCGGCCAACAGGCAGCATCGTCGACGGTCGAGCTCGACAAGCTCAAGGCGGCGTTCCAGAACATCTACGCGACGATGGATGAGATCAATTCCTTCAAGGTCAACGCGCTCGACTCGATGCAGAAGACCGTGAACGCGTTGTCCGAGGAGATATCGAAGTCGCAGGCGTACATCGACCGCGTCCGAGCGAATGAGCAGCGCGGGGCGGGGCTCGATGCGCTCGAGGCGCCAGAGCTGTCGCTGGGCACCGAGCGCCGATAGCCCGGTCGAGGCATCAGGCGAGCGACACCTCGTCGACCCATTTGACCCAGTCGAGGCCGCGGCGGCTCGGGACGACGAGCCGGCACGGAGCGCCGTTCAGGACGGGCAGTGGTGTACCGCCGACGCCCGTCGCCAGCAGGGCCTGGCTCGCCTCGTCGTGATCGAGGACCGTCGACCAGCCGGTCACCGACCGGACACGCACGCTTCCAGTGGCCGGGATGTCGATCACGGAGCGCAGCGGGACGCCGCGCCAGGTCGTCTCGACTGCCCAACCCGAGGTGCAATCGAGGACGGCGCGTTGGTCGACCTCACCGAGCGCGCGAAGTTCGTCGAGCGATAGGGCTTGGTCGTCCGCGCGGAGGCGCCAGGCGTCGATATCGATCGCCGGCGCCGCTTCGCCGTAGAACGTCGTCGCCGGCGGTATCGACCCCCGGGCCAGGAGGCGCGATCCCGTGAAGCGTCGCGTCCCGCCCAGAAGCCGCTCGAGGATCGCGGTCGCACCGAACGCGGCGACGCCAGCCACGGCGAGCCCGCCGGTCACCAGCAGGGTCCGTCGTGAGACCCCGCCTCGCGCCGGCGGCCTGAGCACCCGCCATCGTCGCGGCAGCAGGTGGATCACGACGAGCGGCACGAGCGCGAGACCGAACCACGCGTGCCAGGACAGCACGGTCCAAGGCCCGATCGCCAGGAGTCGACCCGAGGCGACCCACAGGTAGCCGCCGATGAGTGCGCCCGCGATCGCCACGGTGACGACGAGCGAGATGACGACCGCGCTCATGTGCCCGGCGCGGATCGCTGGCGGCAGCGATCGCCGTGCCTTGAGGAGCGTCGCGAGGAGGAGGGCGCCTCCGATCAGGCCGTGGATGGTGAACACCCAGGCCGCGTCGAGGCCACCTGACTTCAACGCGAGGAGCCCGGTTCCCGCCATCGACACGACGAGGACGGCGAGGACGCGGTCGAGGGTCGCGGTGCGCATCTGTTGAGCCAGTGTGCGCCCGTTCGTCGTGGGACTCCGTCGGCGTGGCACGATTCGGCGATGCCCGACGAGCTGACGTTTCGAAGCCCGCGTCCGGACGAGCTCCATGCCTATATGGCGCCGCTGTACCTGGCATTCGGCGAGATCGCCGTCGGCGGAGCAGCTCGAAGCCGAGCGCGGCGTCATGGAGTTCGATCGCTCCGTCGGCGCACTCGACGGGAACGAATGGGTCGCCACCGCAGGCGCCTACAGCATGCGGCTCACCGTGCCTGGCGGCGAGGTCGCGGTGAGCGCGATCACCGGCGTCGGCGTACGTCCGGACTTCCGGCGCCAGGGCCTCCTTCGGGAGATGATGGACTGGCTCTTCGACGATGCTCGGAAGCACGAGGAGCCGGTCGCCGTGCTGCTCGCCTCAGAGGCCGCGATCTACCAGCGGTTCGGGTTCGGCCAGGCCTCGATGGCGTCGTCGTTCAGCTTCGACCCGACGTCGACGACTTTCCGTCGGCCGGTCGATCTCGGTCCCGGCGCGCGGGTCAGGCTGGTCGATCCTTCGGAGGCGCTCCCTGTATTCAGCCGGATCTACGAGCAGGTGAGGCCGCGCACGCCGGGCGCGCTCGACCGGGTCGAAGCGCGCTGGCGCGATTGGCTGCTGCCTGACCCTGAATGGCTGCGCCACGGCGACGGCGTCAGGCTCCGGGCGTTGCTCGAGGTCGATGGCGAGCCGCGCGGTTTCGCGATCTACCGGATCCAGCAGGGGTGGTCGGCGACCGGGCCGTCAGAGACGCTCAGCGTGCAGGAGGTCATCGCGCTCGACCCCGATGCCGAGCAGGTGCTGTGGGAGTGGCTGCTGTCGATGGACCTCGTCCGGACGATCACCGGGCGACGGGCCCCGGTCCCGCACCCCTTGCAGCACATGCTGCTCGAGCCGCGACGGTTGGGGTTGACCGTCACTGACGGCCTGTGGCTGCGGATCCTCGACCTGCCGGCGGCGCTCGAAGCGCGCGGGTACGTCGGGTCGGGCACGCTGGTGCTCGACGTCGTGGACGACATGTTCGAGGCCAATGTCGGCCGGTGGGAGTTGGCCGTCGCGGACGGTCGCGCGACGGTCACCCGTTCCGATCTGGCGCCGGATCTCGAGCTCGACATCGCGGCGCTGGCTGCGGCATATCTGGGCGGCTTCCGGTTCGTCGATCTGGCGGTCACCGGGCGGGTGCGCGCATGCCAGGACGGCGCGCTCGAACGCGCCGACGCGCTGTTCACGCCGTCGCGGTCACCCTGGAACGCGACGCCGTTCTAGGAGGCAGCATATGGATTTCAAACTGGAGTCCTTCCGAATGGCTGACCGGCTCCTCGAGGGTACCGAGGCGTGGTCGGACATATCTGATGTTCTTGGCGCTCTTACGATCGAGCTAGTCGAACTGCGTCAGCAAGATATAGCTAGCCGCAGGGAACCGCCGGCGGGCGCTCAGACTGCCGTCAATGCGCTGCTCGACAGCACCGAGCATGGCCTTGGCCGTCCCAACTGGCACCGTCAAGTCAGGCTGTTTGATCCGCCCTCGAAGAATCCATTCGAGGTTGCACCAGCCCGCCGTAACGCGCCTGTTGAAGAAGGTCCACTACGTGCGTGGACGATGGACTTCAAAAGAGACAAGGTAGGAGTCGAGGTCTCCTTCAACCACGCAGAGGCGACCGCTTGGCAGTTTACGAAGCTAAGCATCGCCGGTGAATCTGAGTACGTGCGTCCCGACGGGCAGATAGAGGTCGGCGTCGTAATCACCGCGGACGCCACTCTGAAGCGATGGGGTCGAATGGACGGCGCCGTCCTAACGTTCGACGTGTGTCGCTCTTGGCTTGCGCAGATGAAGCGGGTCGTTCCGACGCCCATCCTCCTGGTCGGACTCACGACGGACATTTCGACGCCGAGCTCCGTATTCCGGGGTACCCGGCGCGGACCGCGGGAGTCAAGCACGGGCTACCCGCCGGTTTGAGATCGCCTCGACGACCTCGCCGAGTCGCTCGCGAAGGTCGCACTCCCAAGCCTCGATAACGGTCCAACCGACCGACTCGAGGCCGTCACGCTTCCGGGCGTCTCGTTCACGGTTGAGCTCGAACTTGCGCGCCCAGAAATCCGGGTTTGACTTCGGCAGGTTCGGGTAGCAACGCGGGCAGTGATGCCAGTAGCAGCCGTGGACGAAGATCGCGAGCTTGCGGCCCGGATAGGCGATGTCGGGTCGGCCGGGCGCTTTCCGCCAGTTGAGCCGATAGCCGCCTAGGCCCGCCTCGCGCAGGGCTGCGCGAAGGCGCCGCTCAGGCCCGGTGTTGCGGGCGCGGTTGGCCCGCATGACGTTGCGAACGGCCGGGCTGCTCGGCGGCGGGTTCGGAAGCTGCAGTCCGGCCACAGCGCTACGAGGCCGACGGCGCTCCGCTGGCTCGGCGACCGGACTGGCGACGTCCTCGATCGAACTCGTCGCGCGATCCGCTCGACGACGCCGACCACCAGGGCGTTGCCCATCATGAAGGCGCGCTTGCCGTCGGACATCCCCGTGGTCCAGTCGCCCGGGAAGCCGTCGAGCCGCTCGAGCTCGCGCGGCGTCAGCCGCCGGATATCGACCGTCCTCGGTCTGGATGAGGTGCTTGAACCGCGACGGGGTCGCGCCGCCTTCGCCGGTGAGGATCGTCCGCGAGGGCGCGTCGGTCGGGTCGGGGAATGGGATGGCGCCCTCGTCGTAGGTGTACTCGATGCCCGGTCGCGCGGCTGATTCGCGTCAGGCTCTTCGCGCCCTTGAGGAACTGCCACTTCGCGAGCTCGTCGCCGCTCGACGAAGAACTGCGCGGGAACGTCTGCGTCGGCCTCGAGGACGTCGGCCGAGGACCTGTCGCTCGCCGTCGTAGACAGGCGCGACATCCGTCGTCCAGACGGCTGCGCCGCGCCCGTCGCGCTGATCCGCATCACGCCGGCGTTCCCGAACGGCGTCTGGCTTCGGCCCGACGTTCGAACGTGTCGCTGACGACCTTGACGTCCGGTCGAGCGCGATCGGCGTCCAGTCGAAGACGCCCTTCGCCCGCGACTGGAAGCGCCCGCGCGAGGACGCCCGTGCGTCGTGCAGCTGGTCGCGTCGGGTCTCCGTCGGCGACGCCCGAGTCGACCGATGATGAAGACGCGTCGGCGCTTCTGCGGGAACCCGTAGTCCGCGGCATTGACGACGCGCCACTCGACTTCGTAGCCGAGGTCGCCAGCGATGCGAGCATCACCGCGAAGTCGCGCCCTCGCTGTCCGGTCGGCGACTTGATGCAGCCGGTCGACGTTCTCGAGGAAGAGGTGCTTGACCGGGCGACCGGTCGCCAGCTTCAGCCGAAGCAGGCGATGGATCTCCCACCAGAGGACGCCCTTCTTGCCGACGAGCCCGTGCGCTTGGCGCAGGGTCCGCGCGACCGAGTAGTCCTGGCACGGGAACCCGCCGACGAGCGACATCGACGTCTGGGATCGATGGCGAACGTCGCTCGCCGACCGACCGCGTTCACTTCGGCCTCGAACTTGTCCAGGACCTTGGCGATGTCCTCGTTCGACGGCCTCGTGCTCGTCAGCCCGAGGCCTTCCGGTCGGCGCCGCGATCCCACGCTCGCCGCGCCCGTACCGCTGGAAGTCGCCGTTCGCGGACGTGGCGGACGTAGCAATCGAAGGCGTGCTGCGCCTTGCGTCGCCGGCTCCCACTGGTTGCTCCACACGACGTCGAAACCGGCGCGATCGAGTGCGAGATGGAAGCCCCCGACGCCGGCGAACAGCTCCGCGACGGTCGGTCGGCGACCGGTCTCACCACCGGTCACGAGGTCGATATCGGTCATGCGGGGCCCTTCGTGCGTGACGGATGTAGGGGGCACGTCCGAGTGTAGCCGATCGAGTCATGCCCTGAGGTTGCCGATCAGTTGTGACACCTCGGATGTCAGTCGGCCGTGCCTGGTCCTCGTCGGTAGACCCGCAACTCGATCACGCTCGGTACGTGCCACTCCAGCGAATAGAGCACGCGGCGGCCCGACGCGTCGACATCGACTTGCTCGAGGTGCTGGAGCAGCGTCCCCTCCGGCACCGCCAGGACAGCCGCCAATCGGGCATCCGCCGCAGCCGGCTCAACCGCCGCTTCGCCGTGGCGCACTGGGTGGCCGAGACCCGCGAGCAGCGAGTAGAGCGAGCCGCCGAGCCCTTCCCGGTCCCGCTCCGCATCGACGATGTCGGCCGGCATCCGGTCGACCGAGTACACCGCAGGTCTGTCGTCCGCGGTCCGGACCCGTGTCAGTTCGACGACCCGTGCCCCCTCCTCGATCCGCAACTGCTCCGCGACGACCTCGTCAGCGGCCACCTCGCGCAGTCCCAGGATCCGCCGCCCGGCGCGCACGCCGGTCGACTCGAGATACGCGGTGTACGAGAAGTTCGTATCGAGCGAATTCCGCAACAGCGGTCGCGCAGTGACAAACGTCCCGGACCCCTGCCGGCGCACGAGATAGCCCTCTTCGACGAGCCCACGCGACGCCTCGCGGATCGTGGCCCGGCTGACGCCGAAGCGTTCGCGCAAGCGCGTCCTCGTTCGGGAGCTTCGAGCCCGGCTCGTAGCCGCCCGTGATCACGGCGCGACGGAGCCCGTCTCGAACGACGTCGGTCAGGAGCGGCCGCGCAACCGCTCGAGCCATCAGGACGACCCGTCGGCCGGCTGCGGAGCCAGGCGCGAGCGGCACGCCCGCGACGGCGGTGTCGCCACCGCGCGATCCGCCGCGACCGCCGGACCGTCGCTGACCGCGGCGGTAGACGAGGCCTGCGACGCACCATCGCGACGATCGTCACGGTGAGCAGCACCGTCGCGATCGCGTTGACCTCGGGGCTCACGCCGCGCCGGATCGATGCGAACAGGTAGATCGGCACGGTCTGGTCCTGGCCCGCGCGTGAAGAACGCGATGATGAAGTCGTCGAAGCTGAAGGTGAACGCGAGCAGGCCGCCGGCGACGATCGCCGGCAGCGAGCTGCGGGAACGTCACCTGGACGAACGTCCGCCACGGCGTTGCGAACAGGTCCTCGGACGCCTCGATGAGCGTTCGGTCCATGCCCCGCATGCGTGTTCGGACCAGCACGTTGACGATGGCCATCGTGAACAGCGTGTGCGCCGCGATGACGCTGCCGAGGCCGAGCCCGAGCTGCGGCGGCCCGCGGCTCGACGGAGATACGCGATCCAAGGGTTGAGCCAGTCGAACGCCGTGACGATGAAGATCAGCGTGGCGATGCCGATGACGATGCCCGGCACGATGATCGCGACATAGGTCAGCAGCTCGAACAGCCAGCGCAGCTGCGGCTCCCGAGCCGGTCCATCGCCAGCGCCGACGCCGTCCCCAGGATCGTCGCGAGGACCGCCGTGATGCGTGGCGATCGTGAGGCTGTTGCGCGAGAGCGTTCGATCAGGAACCGATCGGACCACGCCTCGCCGTACCACTTGCGTCGAGAACCCGAGCAACTCGGTGCACGTGGCGGCCGGCGTTGAACTGAATAGACCACGACGATGACGATCGGCAGGAACAGGAACGCGAAGACGAGGAGCGTGTAGCCAGCCTCGTCGAGTCGCTCGACCCCAGCGCTCGGATGCCTCACCGCGCGGCGCCGTCATATCAGGCTCTGCTCCCGCCCGGCCCTGACCAGTCGACGCGACAGCGCCAGGTAGCAGCGCCACGAGCACGATCATCCCGGCCACGAAGACGGCCGCCAGCGCCGAGCCGAACGGCCAGTTCCGCGACTGCAGGAACAGGTCGGCGAGGGCGTTGCCGAGGAAGTAGGTCTTGCCGCCACCGAGCAGGATCGGGATCAGGTACTCGCCCATGACCGGGATGAACACCAGCACGATCCCCGACAGGATGCCGGGCGCGGCGAGCGGCAGGACGATCTGGCGAAGCGTCGCGATCGGTCCGGCGCCGAGGTCGCGCGACGCCTCGAGGAACGACTCGTCGAGCCGCTCAAGGCTGACGTAGATCGGCAGCACCATGAGCGGCAGGTAGTTGTAGACGATGCCCGAGCGAGACCGCGAACGGCGTGTTGAGGAGCTGGATGTCGCCGAAGCCGATCCAGCCCAGGATCCGCGGGATGCCGTTGCCGCCGAGCAGCGTCATCCAGGCGTAGGTCCGGATGAGGAAGCTCGTCCAGAACGGCACCACGACGAGGGCGACAAGGACCAGCTTCCACGTGCCGCGGACCTTGAGCGCCAGCGTGTACGCGACCGGGAAGGCGACGATCGCGCAGATCGCCGTGTTGAGCGCGGCGAGGCCGAGCGTGTTCATCAGCGGCGTGATCCTGGTCGGCAAGGTTGCCGTACTGCGTCGAGCGTGAACGCCGGCAGCGTAGCCGCCGTTGGGCGACCGCTCGCCGACCGACATGACGACGAGTACGACGAGCGGCGCGACGAGGAACAGCAGGTACCAGAGGGCCGTCGGCAGGACGAGCAGGACAGCCGGACCGCGTCTCGCGGAGCGTCCGTCGCATGCCCGACCTGCCGACGTCATCGGTGCCGCCTCGGCGACCTACGCCGAGGCCTTGATGCGTGCCCAGGCCTCGGCGCGTTCCGGGCTGTTGTACGTGGCATTCACCGCGTACTCGAGCTTGGCCAGCAAATCGGCTGGTCGGGTAGATCGACCGGGTTGTTCTTGACGCGCCGGGTCGAGCAGCGCGGTCGCCTTGTCGTTGGCATGCGGGAACAGGCAGAACTCGGTCTCCGCCGCGGCCTGGTGCCGGCTGGAGTGATGTAGTTGAGGAACGCGTAGGCGGCGTCCTTGATGCGGTGCATCGGCCGCGACCGTGTAGCTGTCGATCCAGAGCTCGCCACCGTCGCTGGCGACGACGTACTTGGCGTCGTCGGGATTGTCGCGCACCGACCTGCACGCCGTCGCCGGTCCATGCGATCGACAGCCACGTGTCCATTGCGCGCAGCGGCGGCTGGACGTCCGACGAGATGGCGAAAAGCTTGGGCTTGAGGGCCGGTGAGCATCGCCTCGACGGCGGCCATCTCGGTCGGATCGATCGTGTTGAGCGAGTAGCCCATGGCCACCGCCGCCGAGCCGAACGAGCTGATCTGGTGGTCGACGATCAGGGCCTTGCCCTCGTACGTCGTGCCGGCCAGTCGAAGAAGTCCTTCCAGCTCGTGACGGCCAGGGTTGACCTTCGAGCTCCAGTAGGCGATGCCGGTGGTGCCCCAGTTCTTGGGGATCGAGAGCGGCGTTGCCCTTGTCGAAGGCCTGGTCCATGAACAGCGCGTTCCAGTCGGCCTTCACGAAATCCGGGCAGCTTCGGCGTAGTCGAGCGGCTCGATGAGCGTTGTCGGCGACCCAGCCCTCGATGGCGTAGTTGGACGGGACGACGACGTCGATGCCCGAGTTGCCGGCCCGGATCTTGGCCTCCATCTCCTCGGTCGAGCCGTAGACGCTGACGTTGATCGCGACGCCGGTCGCGGCGGTGAAGTCGTCGAGGACCTCCTGGCTCGTGGTAGTTCGGCCAGGTCGCGAGGGTGAGCGTGTCGCCGAGGTTCGCCGAAGCGGCCGCCGACGCGGACGCGCTCGCGCCGAGCGCTCGGGGCGGCCGCGCCGGCTGCCGATGGTGCCGGCGGGCGGCGGCTGCGGGCGGCGCGCAGCCCGCGAGGGCGATGGCGCCGAGACCGGCGCCCGGCCGCCAGGAAGTTGCGGCGGGACATCCGCCGCTCGATGGCGAGGCGCGTGATCGTCGCGGGATCGCGTGCTGTCGTGGTTGGTCGTTCCGACATGTCTCCTCCTCTGCCTCGCGTTCATCGATCGATCGCCATGCGCTTCGGGCTACGTCGCGTCAGGCACCGTCGGTGACCACCTCCCTTCCGGCGGCCGCGGCCGCCATCGCAAGAGCGCACTCGACCTGTTCGCGGACGGTGTGGCCGGCGGGCAGTCGGCGATCGAAGATGGCGCCGCCGATCGTGAACGCCCACGCGCCGGCCTTCGCCAAGGCGTCGATCCGTTCGGCTGAGTCGACGCTGCCGGCGGCGATGACCGGGCCGGTGACGCCGGTCGACGACCGCAGCGGACGAGCGCGGGACATCGCCCTGCCAGCGATAGGCCAGGAGATCGAGCCCATCGACGCCCGTCGCGGGCGGTCAGGTCGTGAGCGCTCTGGGCGATCTCGTCGATCGTGCCCTCGAGGATGCTCGGGTGGTCGACGACGCGGCCGGGGAAGGGGCAGTACTTCGGTCGGCCCGGCGTTCCGGGTGGCCCGACCCGGTCGAGGATGGCCAGCGCCTCGTCGGCGTGCGTGCCGCCCATGAGCCAGTCGACGCCGATGTCGAGCGCCGCCTCGACGGAGCGCAGCTCGTCCTCGGCGCGCTCCGAGACGACCTCGAGGAAGACCTCGCGGCCGTCGGCGCGCATCTGCGTCGGCGAGGTCGCGCAGCTCGGAGGTGGCAGCCCGATGTCCTTGAAGCCGACGTATCGCAGGCCGGTGTCGCGGAGCGTCTCGTAGACCTCATGCGCATCGGAGACGGTCTGGTCGTTGCGCGTGAGCATGAAGATGAACTCGATCACGACACCTCCTTAATCGTCCGCTGCGTCGGCGCGTCGGGCACGGTCGCGCCCAGGACGGCGGATGACTCGAGCAGTCGCGCGACGGTCGCAGGTCCCCAGTCACCGGCGAAGAAGCGCAGGTCGGCGACCGTGAAGCGGTCACGCATGAGCGGGAGCGCAGCGATCGCCCACCTCGTGACCTCGGCGCCCGCCGGCGGGTCGAGTTCTCCGACCGTGGACGGTGCACCAGCACCGACGAGCGCGTTGCGTAGTCGATCCGGCGGGACGACGAGCTGCTTCAGCGCCGTCCGGTGTCGATCCCAGTCGGCGATGAACGCGTGGATGCTCGAGCGCATGGTCGACCACCGTTCGACCTTGCGGCGGACGTCGCGCCAACACTCTTCGGCCATGCTGCCGCTGGGATCGAGCGGGTCGAAGGCATCGCGAACCAGTCGTTCGATCGTCGCCGGATCGTCGGCGATGCCGCTGCGTTCGAGGACGGTCGGATCGAAGCAGTCGAGCGTGTCGTGCCAGATCGTGGCGGCAACGATGCTCGCGACCCCGACCTGCGCGCCGTGGAGGGCCGTGTCCGATCCGCCAGCTGCAGCGCGCATGTCGAGCAGGTGACTGGCGAGGTGCTCGGTCCCGGAGAGCGGCGCCGTGCGACCGGCGACCCCCATCGCGATCCCGGTCAGAGCCATGCGTCCGGCGAGCTCCTCGAGCAGGGCGGGATCGCTCGAGATCGACGGCATCCTCGACGCCGAGTCAAGGACCGCGTCTGCGCCATCGCGGAACAGCGCCACGATCCCAGCGTCGAACGTGTCATCCATGCCGATCGCGGTTGCGAGGTACCAGTCGGCCGGCGCGGTGAACATCGAGCACAGCTCGCCGAAGCCAGCGAGATGCATGGTGTGGGGTGTCGACGCGAGGACATCGACGTCGGCGATGACTATGTCCGGCCAGCGCGACGGAACGGTCCGCTTCACACCGTCCCGCAGCAGGACCGCCATGTCGTCGGAGAACGCGTTCACCGAGGCCGCCGTCTGGACGACGACGAACGGGATGCCGCCGGCGCGCATCGAGGCGTCCTTGGCCAGATCGGTGATCGTGCCCGAGCCGACCGACACCACACAGCCGACCTCGGACACCTGACCGTCGAGTTCGGCGCTTGCCGCCTCATCGGCGTGCAGCTCCTCGCCGACCGTGCCGAGCACGGCAGTCCGGGTGGGGAATCGGCGCTTGAGCATGTCGACCACCGTCGCCTTGAGGTCCGCGCCGCGCCGCGTCATCGGCGTCCGATCCATCACGACAAGGACATCGCCGTCCTGTCGGAACTCCGCGACGTCGTCGACGAGGTAGTCGAGCACGTCGGGGCCCTGCCGGATCCGACGGATGCCGATCGGCCGTCGGGTCGGGCCCAGCCGAGCGCGCAGGTCGTCGAGAGCTGTGGGGTCGGGCAAAGCGACCGGGTCCATCATGCCGGCAGCCTCGCGAACTCCGGCTCGACCGCGTCGAACAAGCCGCGGTAGCGGCCATATGCCTCGTCATAGTCAGCCGTCGTCGCGTGGTCGGGGTGGTACACCGCCGGATCGAGCACGGTGAGTGCGGCGACGGCCTCATCGAGATCGCTGAAGGTTCCGGCGCCGACGCCTGCGAGCATCGCCGCGCCGAGAGCGGTCGCTTCGTCGTTCGCGAGCACCCGTACGCGCCGGCCGGTCACATCGGCCTTCATCTGAAGCCACAGCGGACTGCGTGCTCCGCCGCCGACCACCCGGATCTCATCGGCCGCAAGACCGATGGCGTCGAGACGGTCGACGATGTCACGTAGTGCGAACGAGCAACCCTCAAGGACTGCGCGGAACATGGTGCCGCGGTCATGGTTGAGTGACAGGCCCGCGAAGACGCCGCGCGCTCTGTCGTTCCAACGCGGTGCAGTCGAGCCGGAGAGCGTCGGCAGGAACGTCACGCCGTCGCTCCCCGGTCCCGCCGCTCCCGCTTCGCGGTCGAGGTCCGCTAAGGCCACGCCGCCGAACAGATCGTGGAACCAGCGGACGCTGCCGCCCGACACGAAGCCCGGATTTTCCACGAGCCACACCCGCGGATCGGCGTGGGCGTGTGTCTCCACGAGTCCGGTCTCGTCGATGATGGGTTCGGTCGCTGCGACGGCGACGGGTTCGGCGGTCCCACTGATGTCGACGACGATGCCGGGACGGATCGCGCCGGCGCCGAGGCTCGCACCGTGTTCGTCGCCCGTGCCGACGACGACCCGGGTCGACGACGTCAGGCCGATGGTCTCCGCCGCGGCGCGGCGGAGTGGACCGGCGACTTCGGCGGCGCCGCAGATCGCCCCGAGGCGATCGGCGTCGAGACCCGTCGTCTCAAGCATCTGTGGAGACCAGGTCCGATCCGACACGTCATAGAGCAGCGTCGAGGATGCATTCGCATGGTCCAGGACCTGCTCGCCCGTGAGCCACGCGACGAGCGCGCTGCCGGGGAGGAGAAGTCCGGCAGCGCGCTCGTAGACGTCGGGATGGGTGTCACGGAGCCACAGGATCTTCGGAGCGACGTGCGACGCATCGAGGTTCAAGCCGGTGATGCGGCGGATCGCCGTCTCGTCGAGCCCATCGAATGCGGCGACCTGCGCCGAGGCTCGCCGGTCGAGCCAGATGATGGCCGGGAGCAGCGGCTCCCCGTCCGCTGCGACGGCGACCAGGCCGTCGACCTGGGAGGCCAAGCCGAGCGTGTCGACCTGCGTCGGCGGGATGCGTCCTGAGTCGAGCAGCGAGCGGACGACGTTCCCCAGTGCCGCTCGCCAATCCGAGGCGTCCTGCTGTGCCCAGCCCGGATGCGGGTACTGGACCTTGTAGGCGGCGGAAGCCTCCGCAACGATCGCGCCCGACGGGTCCAGCAGGATGCCCTTCAGGCTCTGCGACCCGACATCGCAGCCGATCGCGTACACGCTCGCGTCGCCCTCCGAGTTCATTCAGGGATCGCGGTCCTGAATCGTCAGTCGTCTGACGATTTTGAGGATAGAGGGCCGCGGGTCGCTGTCAACGGTCGTTCCGGTACCCGCGCTACAGGTCGAGTTCGGCCGGGTTCAGCCCTGGTCGATCAACCCGAAGAGCGGCTCGCCCGTCGACTGCATGAACCCGCCGCCGAGCAGGGTGATCGACACGTCGTCGCGGTCGGGCCAGTTCGGGTCGTAGAGGCGGATCGTCGTCGGGCCGTCGGGCCCGGCGGTGTCGTAGCCGAAGGCCAGCACCTGGTGGTCCTTGTTCAGTTCGAACGGGTTCCAGCCCCGGTGGCGGACCAGCCCGAGCATCGGCAGGCGGCCCGCATCGATCGAGCGCCTGGATCCGCGGCCATTCGACCTCGAGCGTCCTCTTGCGCAGCCCCTGCGGCGAGGACCAGCGCAGCGAGCCAGAACTCGCACCGGACCGCGGAGCCAGTCGAGCGACAGGACCTGGCGCCGGACGATCGCCTTGAAGAGCGGAGAGCCGTTGGCCGGCGCGGACGATGTCAGACGGGACCGTCCGGCCCTCCTCGAACCACTCCCGGACGAACCAGCTCATCCCGCCGCACAGCCCGGCTTCGGCATCGCCGACACCGACCCAGCGCGGGTCGAGCACGCCGAGCTTCACGGTCGGGCCGGAGGGATACCGGTTGGCGAAATGGAGGCCGTTGACCGACGGCAGGAACCCGTCGACCGTGTTGCTCTCGACCATCGTGTCGGATGGTAGAACGGGAGCCGGTCGCTACGGTCAGTCCTCGGGCTGCAGCGGTAGCGGCGACGTGGAAGCGCCGGTCGTCGGCGCCGGCGTCTGCGACGTCGTGGGCGACGGCTGCGGGGCCGGGGTTGCGGTCGGTCGCCGGGGTGGCGACCGGCACGGGTTCCGCGACGTGGACGCGGACGATCGTCGGCTCGACGCCCTGCGCCGCAAGCGAGCCGACCTCCGGGGTCACGATGTCGATGACGAGCAGGTAGTCGCCCTCCGCGGTCGGCGCGAAACGTCTGAGCGTCGGCCTGTGCGATCGCGCGCGGCGCGAATGCTGCTGGCGAGCTCGACCGGCGTGACCGAAGCGGCCGCGGCGGCTTCCACCTGGCGGTCGTCGGTGACGCCGAGCGGCGACCCACGTCCCGACGAGCTGAGCGTGCGTGGCCGGCGACGCGCGCCGACCGGCTTTCGGTTGGTGCCGTTCGATGTCCCCGCGACTGGCTTCGTGCCCCAGGCCGCGCGGCCGAGGTTCGTGACCCAGAGCGTCAGCCCGCGCGCCTCGCCCGGCTGCAGGTCCAGGCTCGACGGCGCCGAGACGCCGCATCGTTCGGGCCGGTGAGGCGGACGATCAGCGGCGAGAGCTGCGCCTGGCTGGCTGCGTCGTAGGCGACGCCGTCCTTGTCGTGGAGCATCACCGTCAGCCGGTAGCGACCCGGCGTCGCCGGCGCTGCTGACGCGGATCGACATCGTACTTCGTGTCGATCCGCAGCGCCGTCGGCGCGACGACGTCGCCGAGTCGCTCCGGCGTGACGAGCCCGAAGTCGGGTGGCGCTGTCGGGTCCGGTGCTCGCGCCGGCCGAGCCGGCGCGGGATCGAGCGGGTCCCAGCGGACGCTGGCCTGCATCCCGTCGGGCAAGCTCGTCGCGCGCCGGCGACCGTGTACGGGATCCGGTACCAGAGCGGCCGGCCCGGCCGCCGTCGAGCGGAGGACCGGCGTCTTGAGCGCGAGGCCGGTGCCCGACGAGGCTCGGGACCAACGTCGGCCGGATCGACAGTGGACGGTCACGACCGACGTTGCGTGCCGCGAGCGGACGCAGCACGTCGCGCGACGGCGAGCCCCTTCTTGAGCACGATCGAGCGGGTGAACCCGGACGCCGCGTGCTCGGGATCCATCTCGGCGACGTAGCCCGGACTGCGCGAGCTCTCGAACGCGAAGCGTGTTGCCGTTGGCCGTCGGGGCGCGTCGCCAGGCCGACTCGATCGCCGCCGCGGCCCGCCAGGACGGCATCGAACCATGTGGTTCGGGTCGTCGTACGCCTCGGCGACGACCGCCGACGCGCCGGCCTTCGACGAACCCGGCGGCGAAGTTGTCGACCCGCTGCTTGGCCATCGCGAGCGTGCCCTCCGGCGAGCCCGGGCTCGCTGTTGCCCGACGCGTAGCAGAGGTGGTTGAGCAGGACGACGGCGTTCGGTGCGAGGCGGATGCTCTGCGCGATCGGCCCCTCCCCGAAGTACTGATGCGTGTCGTCGCCGCTGCCGGCCGTCGGGTTGAGCCCGAAGCCGTTCTGGGTCGGCGGATAGAGGGCGTCGCGGTAGCGGCTCGGCCAGCCGTTGCCGTGGCCCATGTAGATGACGAGGCTCGCGCCCTGGAGCGCCTCCTTGACGGCCGGCCACGTCGCGTTCGGCGAGTAGATCTCGGTGACGTCCGGCGTGTAGTGGCGGGCGAGGGCCGCGGCCGCGCGGGCCTCGGCGCGGTAGCGGTCGGTGGCGGCGCCGGCCGGCCCGACGATGAGCGACGACCTTCGGGACGCCGGTCGACGGCGACGCGGCGAGCGCGCCCGCGGGCGCGATCAACCCAGACGCCGAGCATGGCGACCAGGACCCCGACGATCACCCGTCTCACGACGGCCTGCACTCCACGACAGGCAACCCCCTATGACCGGCGGCCGCCCCGCGGTTCGCCAGGGTCGTGAAGCCTAGTCCGACGCGCGTGACTTCGGACCATACCTGATGTCTCCCTCGACTCGCCGTTATCCATGCGCTGATCTGCCTCAGTGCATCGATCGGCTTCGCGTCGACCGCCACGCACCGCTCCACGGGCCGTCTCCGAGCGTCCGGCGTACCATCGATCGATGCCCAACCGCCTCGCCGGCGAGACCAGCCCGTACCTGCTCCAGCATGCGAACAATCCCGGTCGATTGGATGCCGTGGGGGCCCGACGCGCTGGCCCGCGCGAAGCTCCTCGACCGCCCGATCTTCCTGTCGATCGGCTATGCCGCGTGCCACTGGTGCCACGTCATGGAGCGCGAGTCGTTCGAGGACGAGACGACCGCCCGGCTGCTGAACGACCGCTTCGTCTCGATCAAGGTCGACCGCGAGGAGCGGCCCGATCTCGACTCGATCTACATGACCGCCGTCCAGGCGATGACCGGCAGCGGCGGCTGGCCGATGTCCGTCTTCCTGACGCCCGAGGGCCAGCCGTTCTACGGCGGGACGTACTTCCCCGACGAGCCGCGCCACGGGATGCCGTCGTTCCGGCAGGTGCTCGAGGGCGTCTCGGAGGCGTGGCGGACCCAGCGGGACGAGGTGACCGCCGCGGGCCAGCGGCTGGTCGTCGGCGCTGGTCGAGGAGCACGCGGACCGCGATCCCGGGCGGCGAGGCCGTCATCGACGCCGGCTTCTTCCGCGTCGTCAACGCGGCGCTCGACGCCCGGTTCGATACCCGCAACGGGTCGTGGGGCGGCGCGCCCAAGTTCCCGCAGCCGATGACGCTCGAGTACCTGCTGCGCCGCATCGCCGCCGGCGACCCGGCGCCCGGCGCGATGGTCCGCTTCACGCTCGACAAGATGGCCGACGGCGGGATCCGCGACCAGCTCGGGGGCGGCTTCCATCGCTACGCCACCGACGCCCGCTGGCTCGTGCCCGCACTTCGAGCAGATGCTCTACGACAACGCGCAGCTCGCGCGCGTCTACCTCCATGCCTCTCAGGCGTTCGGCGGGGCCGATTCCGTTCGATATCGCGACGGTCGCGATCGGCGTCCTCGACTACATGCTGCGCGAGCTGCGGCGCGACGACGGCGCGTTCGCATCGAGCCAGGACGCCGACACCGAGGGCGATGGAGGGCGCGACGTTCACCTGGCGCGCGGCCGAGATCCGCGAGGTGCTCGGCGACGGCGAGGCGCGAGCGGTTCGCCGACGGCGTACGGCGTGACCGACGAGCGGCAACTGGGAGGGCGTGACGATCCTGTCGCGGGTCTGGCCGACGTCAGACGAGCCGCCGCTCCGCGACGACGAGGCGCTGGAGGCATCGCTGGCGGCGTCGCGGGCCGCGCTGCTGGAGCGCGGGCGCGGCGGCCGCAGCCGGCGCGGGACGACAAGGCGCTGGCCGCCTGGAACGGGCTGGCGATCGCGGCCTTCGCCGAGGCCGGTCGATTGCTCGGCGAGGAGCGGTACACGGCCGCGGCCATCGAGGCCGCCGAGGCGATCGTCGGCGGGCTGCTCGCCGAGGACGGCGTCGCTCGAGCGGTCGTGGAAGGACGGCCGGGCGGTCGGTGCGGGCGTGCTCGAGGACTACGCCCACCTCGCCGAGGGCCTGCTCGCGCTGTACGAGACGACGTTCGACGAGCGCTGGTTCACGCCTGGCCCGCGGGCTCGCCGACACGATCCTCGAGCGGTTCGCCGATCCGGACGGGCGGCTTCTTCGACACGGCCAGTCGACCACGAGCAGCTCATCACGCGGCCGAAGGACCCGCAGGACAACGCGGTCCCGTCGGGCGGCGGCGATGGCGGCGACGGTCCTGCTGCGGCTGGCGGCATTCACCGGCGAGGGGCGGTATCGCGACGCCGCGGAACGGGCGATCGGCACGGTCGCGCCGCTCATGGCCCGCTACCCGACCGGCTTCGCGCAGTGGCTCGTCGCGGCCTCGTTCGCCGCCGGTGACGCGGTCGAGGTCGCGGTCGTCGGCGATCCCGTCGAGCGTCGAGACGCGGGCGCTGCTCGCGCCGGTCTGGTCGACGTGGCGACCCATTCCAGGTGCTCGCTGCGGCGCCGGCCGAGGCCGCGGGCGACGTCGGCGGTCCCCCTGCTCCACGATCGGTCGCAGGTCGACGGCGAACCGACGGCCTACGTCTGTCGCGACTTCGTCTGCCAGCTGCCGGTGACGACCACGGCGGCGCTCATCGACAGCTCAGCGCCAGTCCGTCCGCGTGAGCGTGTCGGAGCCCAAGACCTGCCGCGACCGTCGTCCTGCTGCGACCCCGGCGCGATGGCCTCGAGGCGCTGCTGACGCACCGGCCGGCGTCGATGGCCTTCGCGCCGGACGTCCAGGTGTTCCCGGGTGGGCGAGTCGACGAGGCGGATCTCGATCCGCGCCGTCCAGGCGCGCAGCGTGATCTCACCGGATGCGGCGGCTGTGGCGCTGGGTGGTGATCTGCCGCCGGTCGAGGCGCTCGGGGCATACATCGCCGCGATCCGCGAGGCGTTCGAGGAGGTCGGCATCCTGCTGGCGGACCACCGGGGCTGCGCTGACCTCGGCGGACGCGCGCGGAGCGCCTGCTCGGCTCGCCGTCGGCTTGGCCAGCGATCGTCGAGGGACTCGACCTGCGGCTTCGCACCGATCTGCTCGTCCCGCTGTCGCGATGGGTGACGCCGCGGACCTCCGACGCCGGTTCGACACGCGCTTCTTCGCTGCGGTGGCGCCGGAGGGCGTCGAAGTCTACGCTGGTCGGGGAGGAGGTCGCGGCCCACGCCTGGCATCGGCCGATCGACGCGCTCGAGTCGATGGCGGCGGGCGACCTGGAGATGTGGGTGCCGACGTCGACGCACACTCACGCAGCTCGCGTACGTCGCGTCGATCGACGACATCCGCGAGGCGCTTGACGCCGGGTCCGCTCGGGGAGGTCGAGGTCGAGGGCGTCGCCGACAGACATCGTCCGGATCGAGATGCCGGCGGGTGGCGGTGTCGCCGGTCAGCCGGTCGACAGCTACCTGGTCGGGCGGAAGAGGTTCGTGCTGTCGACCCGGGCGACCCGACCGGGGATGGGCTCGACCGCGCGGTCGAGGAGGCGGAACGGCGAGGCGGCACGATCGAGGCGATCGCGCTGACGTGCGCTGAGCCGGACCACGCGGCCGGAGCGGAATCGATCCGCGAACAGCTTGGGATCATGGTGTTCGGCGGTCCGTACGCGAGCAACCACGTGCCGTACGTCATCACCGAGTTGAACGACGGCTCGATCATCGACGAGGGCGACGTCCCCTTGCGCCTCGTGTGGACGCCAGGCCTCGAGCGGGCGTCATCGGCACTCGTCGTCGGCGATGGACGGTTCGTGATCGCTGGTGACCTTGACGGCGTGCGCGGACGGCGGTCGGTCTTCGGGCCGGTCGACGAGGAGCAGTTGCGGTCGTCGGTCGCGCGGCTGCGGTCAGTGGCACCCGACGCTCGGTGGCTCGGTGGACATCCAGCCCTAGACTCCGACTCGTGACCGAGCCCTCGAGCGTCAAGCCGTTCCCGGACGCCCGCCCGCCACATCTCCCGGACACCCTGACCCGCCAGTCGCCGTGGCTGCTGTTCTTCGTCGTCATCGTCCTCTTGCAGTTCTGGCGCCTCTTGGAGGCGTGGCAGCCCTCGGTCGTGCCGGGGGATGCGAAGTCGGCGGTCGAATACGTCCTGTCGTGGATACCGTCCATGACCGCGCCGCTGATCGGCGTCGCGCTGTTCTATCGACACCCCGACGCCCGCCGAAGCCTGCGCATCCTCGTGTTCGGGGTGATCCTGCTGTCGATCGGCGAGCTGCTCAGTGCGTTCCAGGACCCGATCCGCGAATTCCTTCGCGGGCTCACTCCGGTCGATGACCCATCATTACTGGCGGAGACGCCGGCCGAGTTCGCCTTCCGCGTCTTCACCTTGTTGCTGACGATCTTCGGGCTGGTGTACGTCGGTGCCGGGCTCTCCGACGCGCGCCTTCATGAGGCGACGAAGGCCGAGCGCCCGCTCACGGTCTGGCTCGCGGCGCTCGCCGTCGTGGGGTCGCTCGTCAGCTTGACCGCGCTGACGGCGCTCCCCGCCGAAGCGTCACCGATGCTGATCGTCCAGGTGCTCATCGGTGTCGTGCTCAGTGCCGTCGTCACCTTCGCCTGGGCGTATCTCGCCGTCGTGACGATCAGCGGCTGGATCGCCCGAGAGACGCCGCGTCGAGCGTGGGGCGTGGCCGCCCTTGCGACGTCGATCCTATTCGGGTTCCGGCTGATCTTCCCGGCGCTTAGCCTCGTGCCATTCGGGCCGGATTCCCGACCGTTCCTCTCACTGCTCGCCTATATCTCCTGGACGGCGTGGGCGCTGCTCATCGTCGCGTTCGTGCTGGGACTGCCGACGCTGACGGGCTCTGCTGACGCGTCGGCCGAGGACGCATCAGTTGCGGACGCCGACGCTACGGACGATCCACCGGCAGCGACTTCACCAGGTTCCGCAGGAGGTTGAGGCCCTCGTCGACCTGCTCGGTCGTCGCGTACGGGCCGGGCATCAGGAAGCACGGTCGACCGGCGAGGGCCATCCCCGCGATGTGACCCCAGTGTTCCTCGAGCGGGCGCCCTGCGGCGATCTGGGCGGCCCGCTTGTAGATGAACACGACGGCGCCCGGGCGCCAGAGGGCGATCTTCTGCCACAGCGGCCCGACGCCTTCGCGCAGCTCGTCGTCGGGCGCTTCGTCGCGCGGGCTCGGCCGCTTGATGAGATCCGTGATCCCATGGCCCGCGGTGACGAGCGCGTCGTCGGCTGCCTCGAGAGGAGTGCCCGCCGGGATGATGCCCGCATGCATCAGGCGCTGCCAGAAGCGCATGCCGATCCGGCCCTGGTGGTAATGCCCGGCCTCGACGCTCACCGGCGACGGGTTGAGCCCCACGAACAGGAGCTTGTCGCGCTCGGGCGGCAGGTCGGCGAGCGTCGTTGTCGCGACGCCCCCGATCTCGATGGTGCTGCGGTGTGGTCCGGGCTCGGGCCGCCGGGTCAGGGCCGCGAGCTCGTCGGGCGTCACCCGTCGACCGTCAGCTCGCGCTCGGTGGAGTCGGATCGGTCGGGGGCGCGGCGGGCGGCGTCGGGGGTGTGGCGGGCGGCGCTGTCGGAGCGGGTGTAGTCGCGCTCTCCTCGCGCTCCTCGGGGTCCGTCGTCGTGCGCGTCTGGATCTCCGCCTGGGCCTTGGCGGCCTCCTCGCGCGCCTCGCGAACGCCGCGGCCGAACGCCCGGCCGAGCTGCGGCAGCGTCTTCGGACCTCGCCACACGATCACGGCCACGAGGATGATCACGAGCACGACCCAGATATCCATCGCCGGATGGTAGCGCGGGCGGGACTGGGTATCGTGCCGGGATGCTGCTGGTCTTCGGCGCTCGCTCGACCGACTACGACTTCGGGCCCGACCACGTTCTGACGCCACGGCGGTTCGGGCCGGGCATCGACCTGCTTCGAGCGGTCGGTGCCGAGCCAGGTCTCGCCCCAGAGCCGGCGCCTGACGCAGACCTGCGGCTGTGCCACGTCCAGGAATACATCGAGGTCGTGCGGCGCTTCTCGGTCGACCCGTTCGGACCCATGGAGGCGGGGATCGGTTGGGGCGACAACCCGCCATTCGCCGATATGCACGAGGCGTCGGCGGCGGTGGCGGGCGGCTCGATGCGGGCGATGGAGGCGATCCTCGACGGGCGATGCCGAGCACGCCTTCCATCCGGGCGGTGGCCTCCACCACGCCATGCGCGATCGTGCGTCGGGCTTCTGCATCTACAACGACCCGGCGCTGGCGATCGCCCGTGCCCGTCGCGATGGGCTTCGGGTGATGTACATCGACCTGGATGTGCATCACGGCGACGGCGTCCAGGCGCTCTTCTGGGATGACCCAGGCGTCCTGACGTTCTCGATCCACGAGAGCGGCCGCTACCTGTTCCCCGGGACCGGCGACGCCGACGAGGTGGGGGAGGGGGTCGCTGCAGGGACGGCCGTCAACGTGCCGCTCCCGCCGTACACCGGCGAGGCCGCGTGGTATCCGATCCTGGAGTCGTATCTGCCGGTGCTCGCCGCCGCGTTCGGGCCCGACCTCATCGTGTCGCAGCACGGCGCCGACTCGCACGCGTGGGATCCGCTCGCACATCTTCACGTGACGACCACCGCGCATGGGAAGGCGGCACGCCTCGTCGATGCGGTCGCGCATCGCTACGGCGGCGGCCGGTGGCTGGCGACGGGTGGCGGCGGATACGACGCGTATCGGGTGGTGCCGCGGACCTGGGCCCTGACCTGGCTGGCGGGAGCGCACCGCGACGCGCCGAGCTCGACACCCGAGGCGTGGCGAGAGCGCTGGGCCGACGAGGCGGCACGGTACGGGCAGGCGCCACTCCCCGAGCGATTCGACGATGAGGTCAACGCCGGCGTTCCGTACGACCTGAACCAGGAGGCGTCCGAGCAACGGGCTGTGGGCCTGGCCGCGATCCATCGCGCGGTGGTGGTCCCGCGGCTGCTCCGTTTCGCGATGGAGGCCGACTGGTGGTCGCCGCTCGCGGCGGTGGCGGCGCAGTCGGGCTCTGCGGCGGACCCCGCAGGGACGCCCACGATCGTGCCCGGCATCGATGCCGATGCATGGTCGCGGTTGACGCTGCTGCCGCGCGTCATCGCGCCGGCTGACGCCAGTGACGGCCACGCGCTCGTCGCCGCCGCGCTGCGCGGACCGGCACCGGCGGCGGTCTCGGCGGCGGTGGTCGGGTCGTCCGTGGTCGGGCTCGCCGTCTCAGCGCCGGCGGACCCGGGCGACGGCACGCGCGAGCTGCTGGCCGCTCGGGGTCGCCCCGACCTACCGACGACAGGGCATCGCGACCGCGCTGCTCAACGCGCACGCGGCGTCCGGATCGGCCGCGGTCGTCGACTCTCGCCGAACGTGATCCGATCGATCCGCTGCCGCGGGCGGTCCGTGCGTCGATCGCCCGCCGCCTGCTCGAGCGTGCTGGGTTCGAGGTCGGGCCCGCAGATGAGGCGACGAGGTCGATCGACCCGGCGCCATCGCCGCTCGGCTGCGTTAGGGGTCGCCGCCTACAGACAAGGCCGGCCTCTGGATCGTCGGAGTGGGTCATCGGCCGAGGGCGACGTTGCGTGGCGGACGGTCGAGGATGCGCGCGATGTCGCCGCGGACGTCGGCCCAGAGGATGCCGTCGCCCGGCCACTGTCGGTCGGGTTCGGTCAGCGCCGCGTAGACGTCGGCGGCTCGCGCCGGGTATGCGGTGCGTAGCGTCGCCTCGAACCGTCTCGCGATCTCCCGGGTCGCCGTCGTCGAACGGAGCACGAGCAGCCGATGCACATCGGCATCAGGAGCGGTCGACGCCCACAGGTCAGAGGATGGAGAGACTGCGCCTTCTCCTGTGCCCAGCGGATCAGTTGCTCGAGACGATCGATACGCGTGTGCACTTCGCTGGCGACGACGTCCGGCGGGCGGCGACGATCGAAGACGACGTCGATGAAACCGCGTGCTGGGCGGACTACCGGGAGTTGACCGATCGACGCCAGGTGGGGTGTGCGATCCGGAACGAGTTCCTCCACGATGCGTGCCTGGGTTCGGTCGTGGATGTTGGGGCCAGTCGTGGGAAACGCTCGGATCGACAGGTCGGCGCCGAGGGCGGTCGCGAGAGCGACAAGAACGGCGACGCTCGGCTGTCGGTCACCCGCGAGCAACTGGGTGAGGTACCCAGGGTCGATTCCCGCTGCGAGGGCGACGCGCCGCCGCGAGATACCGGCGTCGCGACGCAGGCGCTCGAGGTCGACCATCGCGCCGGACAGAGTCGCCTTTGTACGCCGACCGATCGTGGTTCGTGGGTTGGCTCGGTTCGAAGTCACGAAGAGCATTCAACCCAGCGGCGGTCACCGTTCACTCATCTGCCGTAACACCGCTGGCAGTCAGCCAATATTTTCGGGTCGAGGACGCCACGGCCCGGCGCTTCGTCCGTGTTTGCTGGCTCCGAGCCAAAGGTTCCCGTGTCAGGCGGGAAAGGCAGGGCGTAGAGGCCAGAAACATTGGCTGACGGCCAACTCGACGGGTCTTCTCCCGTGCGAGCAACCGGCTCGGCGCGGGGTGCGTCCGCGGGGCCGCACGCGCGGAACAAGAAACAGAACAACTGGTCGAAACGGCACCACGGGCCTATACTCCAGAGTCCCGTGGCCACGATCGTCCCTGCCGACCCGCTCGCGCCGTTCTCGCCGGCCGTTCGCGCGTGGTTCGAGTCCAGTTTCGAGGCGCCGACCGAGGCGCAGGCGCGCGGGCTGGGAGGCCATCGCGCGCGGCGAGCACACGCTCATCCACGCCCCGACGGGGAGTGGCAAGACGCTGGCCGCCTTCCTCTACGCCCTCGACCGCCTCGCTCGCGATCCGACCCCGCCCCCGACCAGGGACCGACCCCGGCCACGTCCGCGTCCTCTACATCTCCCCGCTCAAGGCACTGACCTACGACGTCGAGCGCAACCTCCGCGCGCCGCTGACCGGGATCGGCCTCGCCGCCCAGAGGCAGGGCGACGAACCGCCGCGGATCACCGTCGCCAGCCGCACCGGCGACACGCCGCAGGAGGACCGCCGCGAGATCGCCCGTCGACCGCCCGACATCCTGATCACGACGCCCGAGAGCCTCTACCTCCTCCTGACGAGCCAGGCCCGCGAGATCCTCCGGAACGTCGAGCACGTGATCGTCGACGAGGTCCACGCGATCGCCGGCACGAAGCGCGGCGCCCATCTCGCCCTGACCTGGAGCGCCTCGAACGCCTCCGCGACGCGCGACACGCGCGAGACCCCACAACGCATCGGCCTGAGCGCCACCCAGCGGCCGCTCGACACGATCGCCCGCTTCCTCGGCGGGATCGGCCCGGATCGGGAGGTGACCATCGTCGATGCCGGCGCTCGCAAGCCGCTGGAGCTCGAGGTCGTCGTCCCGGTCGACGACATGGCCGCGCTCGGCGAGGTCCTGCCCCAGGAGCAGCAGCCCGGCGGCCCGGCGGTCAGCCCGGATGCGCGCAGCAGCATCTGGCCGGCGATCCACCCGCGCATCCTCGAGCTGATCCGGAGCCACAAGAGCACGATCGTCTTCACGAACAGCCGCCGGCTCAGCGAGCGGCTCGCCCAGCGCCTCAACGAGCTCGCCGGCGAGGACCTCGTCCGCGCCCACCACGGCAGCATCGCCCGGGAGCAGCGCCTCGAGATCGAGGAGGAGCTCAAGGCCGGCCGACTCCCCGCGCTCGTCGCCACGAGCTCGAGCTCGAGCTCGGCATCGACATGGGCGCGGTCGACCTCGTCATCCAGGTCGAGAGCCCGACCAGCGTCGCCCGCGGCCTCCAGAGAGTCGGCCGTGCCGGTCACCAGGTCGGCGCGCCCAGCAAGGGCGTCATCTTCCCGAAGTACCGCGGCGACCTGCTCGAGGTTGCGGTCGTGACGCAGGCGCATGCACGAGGGCGAGATCGAGCAGACGCGTATCCCGCGTAACCCGCTCGATGTTCTCGCCCAGCAGATCGTCGCGATGACCGTCATGGACAAGTGGAGCGGCGACGACCTCTTCCGTACGGTCACGCAGAGCCGCGCCGTACGAGACGCTGACGCGAGACGTCCTCGACGGCGTGCTCGGCATGCTCGCCGGCGCGTATCCATCGGACGAATTCGCGGAACTGAAGCCGACGACTCGTCTGGGACCGCGTCACCGACACGATCGAGGGCCGCCGGGACGCGCGGGTCGTCGCCGTCACGAGCGGCGGCACGATCCCGGACCGTGGCCTGTTCGGCGTCTTCATGGAGGGCGAGGCGGGGACGCCGGGGCGACGCGTCGGCGAGCTCGACGAGGAGATGGTCTACGAGCTCCGCGCCGGGATGCACGGCGACGTCGTCATCCTCGGCGCCAGCTCGTGGCGGGTCCAGGACATCAGCCACGACCGGGTCACCGTCACGCCCGCGCCCGGCGTCCCGGGCAAGCTCCCGTTCTGGAAGGGCGACGCGGTCGGCCGGCCGATCGAGCTCGGGCGCGCGCTCGGCGCCTTCGTCGGTGAGATCGAGGACGACCTCCAGCGCGGGGCCAAGGGCCGCACCCAGACGCGCGCGACGGCTGCAGGAACACCACGACCTCGACGACCGCGCCGCCGACAACCTGCTCGCCTATCTCGAGGACGAGCGCGACGCGACCGGGGCGCTCTGCCGACCGACAAGCGGATCGTGGTCGAGCGGTTCAAGGACGAGCTCGGCGACTGGCGGCTGACGCTGCTGACCCCGTTCGGTGGCCGCGTCCACGCCCCGTGGTCGCTCGCGATCGAGGCCCGCCTCGCCGATCGCCTCGGGCTCGAGGTGCAGACGATCTGGTCGGACGACGGCATCGCGATCCGGCTGCCCGAGGGGGAGGGGAGCGTCGACGGGGTCGAGGAGCTGCTGTTCCCGGCCGCCGAGGACATCGAGGACCTGGTCGTCGGCCAGGTCGCGAACTCGGCGCTCTTCGCGAGCCGGTTCCGGGAGAACGCGGCGCGCGCGCTTGCTCCTGCCGCGGCGCCGCCCCGGCACGCGGACGCCGCTATGGCAGCAGCGCCAGCGTGCCGCCGACCTGCTGGCGGTCGCCAGTCGATACGGCAGCTTCCCGATCCTCGTCGAGACGTACCGCGAGTGCCTGTCCGACGTCTTCGACCTCGACGCGCTGCGCGACATCCTCCGCGGCGTGGCCAGCCGCGAGATCGCCATCCACGGCGTCGAGACGCCACGAGCGAGTCCGTTCGCGAGCAGCCTGCTGTTCGACTACGTCGCGGCATACATGTACGAGGGCGACGCGCCGCTCGCGGAGCGACGCGCCGGCGCGCTCACGCTGGACCGCGACCTCCTGCGCGAGCTGCTCGGCCAGGAGGAGCTCCGCGAGCTGCTCGATCCCGAGGCGCTCGCCGACCTCGAGCTCTCGCTGCAGGCGCTGACCGAGGAGCGCCAGGCCACGACCGTCGACCAGGTCGCACGACCTGCTGCGGCGCCTCGGCGACCTGTCGACCGACGAGGTCGGCGGCACGGGTCGTCGGTGGTACCGACGCGGCCGCCGATGCCTGGCTCGACGAGCTGCGGTCGGGCCGGCGCGCCGTCACGCGTCCGGATCGCCCGGGACGAGCGCTGGATCGCCATCGAGGACGTCGCGCGATACCGCGATGGCGTCGGCGTCACGGCACCGGTCGGCGTGCCGGAGGCGTTCCTCGCCCCGGCCGCAGCGGCACTCGACGGGCTGCTGGCACGATACGCACGGACCCACGGGCCGTTCCTCACGCCGGAGCCCGCCGCGCGCTGGGGCCTGCCGGTCGGCATCGTCGAGGACGCGCTCGAGCGGCTGCTCGCCGCCGGCACGCTCCTCCGCGGGGAGTTCCGGCCAGGCGGTGCGGAGCGTGAGTGGTGCGATCCCGATGTCCTGCGTCTGCTCCGACGACGATCGCTGGCCCGGCTGCGACGCGAGGTCGAGCCCGTCGATCCCGCAGCCCTTGGCCGCTTCCTCCCGGCGTGGCACGGCATCGCGCCGGTCACCGGCCCCGGCGCCGACCCGTCGCCGTTCCGCGGATCGGCCGCCCTCGAGCGGCTGGCCGAAGTCGTCGACCAGCTGGCGGGCGTGCCCATCCCTGCGTCGGTCCTGGAGCGTGACGTGCTGCCGGCCCGCGTCCCTGGCTACACGCCGCGGCTCCTCGACGAGCTGGGCGCGATGGGCGAGGTGGCGTGGGTCGGCCGCGGCAGCCTCGGCCGCGACGACGGCCGCATCGCGCTCTATCGGCCGGGTCGCGAGATCCTGCGGCCGGCAGGCGCCTGTCGATGCGAACGACGACGCCGCCGCGCGTCCCGCCGGGCCACGCCATGACGCGATCCGCGAGCACCTCGCGGACTCGCGGCGCGAGCTTCTATCGAGCCATCCACGCTGCGGCCGGCGGCGGATCCGACCGCGAGATGCTCGATGCGCTCTGGGACCTCGTCTGGGCCGGCGAGGTCACCAACGACACGTTCGCGCCGCTCCGGGCCCTTCGCTGGAAGCGTCCCTCGGGATCGGGTTCGGGCGCTCGTCGCGGACGGCCGGGCCGGCTCACCGCGCTCGGTCCGCCCGAGGCCGCCGGCCGCTGGTCGCTGGTCGAACCGGTCGAGGACATCGCCCCGACGGAACGCCTCCACGCCCAGGCGCTCGCGCTCCTGGAACGGCACGGCGTGCTGACCCGTGAGGCGGTCGCCGCCGAAGGCCGTCGAGGGCGGCTTCTCCGCGGTGTATCCGGTCCTCCGCGCGCTCGAGGAAGCGGGCCGCATCCGACGCGGCTACTTCGTCGACGGCCTCGGCGCCGCCCAGTTCGCGCTCGCCGGCGCGCTCGACCGGCTGCGCGCGGTCCGCGACGGCGAGGAGGGATCGGCCGCGCCCGCTGTGCACGTGCTCGCCGCCGCGGACCCCGCGAACCCGTACGGCGCCGCGCTCGCCGTGGCCGCGCCGCGGCGACGATGATCGCCGCCCGTTCCAGCGCGCGGCTGGCGCGTATGTCGTCCTCGTCGACGGCGTGGCCGCCCTGTACCTGGAGCGAGGCGGCTCGACGCTCCAGACCCTTCCCGCGGCCGACGACCCGAACATCGCGCGAGCCGCGCGCTGCGCGGCCTGACGACCGCTCGTCACGGCAGGCCGCCTCCGCGAGCTGGTCATCCGCAAGGTCGATGGCGTCGCCGTCGCGCGACTCGCCGTGGCGCGATCGCCTGCTCGAGGCCGGCTTCGCCGCCGGCTATCGCGGGCTGACGCTGCGCGCGGCGCGCTAGGCTCGGGCCATGCCCGAAGGCGACACGCTCTTCCGGACCGCGGCGGGCCTCCGGCCCTACCTCGTCGGCCGTGACGTGCGTGGCGGCACGCGCCCAGGGACCCGGGACCCGTCCCGCAGATCCAGCGGGTCATCGGCAAGCGGGTCGACGCGGTCGAGGCGCAGGGCAAGAACCTGTTGATCCGGTTCGACGGCGGCCTCGAACTGCGGACGCACCTGCGGATGAACGGCTCGTGGCACCGCTACCGACCCGGCGAGCGCTGGCGCCGCCCGCCCGGTCGGGCGCGGCTCGTGCTCGAGGTCGATGGCACGGTCGCGGTCTGCTTCGACGCCCCCGTCGTCGAGCTGTTCGAGACGCGCGCCGAGACCGCTCCATCCGACGCTCGTCGCGGCTCGGGCCCGACCTGCTCTCGCCCGACTTCGATGCGCGCCGAGGCGCATCGCCGGCTGCGCGCACCGGAGCGGCGCGGCGGTGTCGATCAGCGCGGCGCTGCTCGACCAGCGCGCGCTGGCCGGCATCGGCAACATCTGGCGCAACGAGACGTTGTTCGCGGAGCGCGTCGACCCGTTCGCTCCGGTCGCGCGAGCTCGACGACGCGACACTCGACCGGTTGATCGCGACGGCGCGACGGCTGCTCACCCAGAGCGCAGGGCATCGCGCCGGGACGCGCGCCGACGAAGGTGTATCGACGGGCGGGTCGGCCGTGTCCCGCGATGCGGGACGCCGATCCGCTCGGGCCCGCGTCCGCGGTGAGATCGCCGCGGACGACGTACTGGTGCCCGAGCTGCCAGGGAGGACGTGATGAGCGACGATCGAGACCGGACTGCGAGCCAGCGACCGAGGGCGGCTGGCGCTGCACGGTCACGGTCCGCGACGACCGCGGATAGCACGTCGAGCCCACGACGTGACGGTCAGCCGCCGAGGATGCGCGCGGCTGGCCGCGGCCACGACGGACGGCGAGGTCGAGCGGCTGCTCTACGAGACCTTCGACTTCCTGCTCGAGCGCGAGCCGAAGGAGTCGATCCTGTCCGTCGTTCGACCTGTCGGTCGTGAGCCGCTACTTCCCGGAGTACGAGCACGAGATCCAGAGCCGCCTCGCGCCCTAGGTCGCATCGCGGCCGTGGCGCGTCGCCGCCGGGCGCCGCTCGACGGCGCGTATCATCGCGGCGATGTGCGAGCAGTTCGTCGCCCGGGCCGCCGAGCCGTTCCGGATCGACGAGCTGTGGCCGTTCACCGAGCGGCTCGAGCGCTACGGGCTCGCGGGCTTCGGCTGGGGCGCCGCGTGGGTCACGCGCCGACGGTCGGCTGTGCAGCCACCGCGACGTGCGCGCGTTCCGCGACGACACCGACGGTGCCGCCAGCGGTCGGTGCGCGAGGAGACGACCGCCGTCCTGGTCCATCTCCGCCGACCGTCGCGGCTCTCGACGCTCCAGCTCGCCGACGCGCAGCCGTTCGACGACCCGGCCGGCCGGTTCGCGTTCAGCCACAACGGCGACCTGCGCGAGTGGCGCGCGGCTCGACCGACAGTACCAGGCCGCAGGGCCGGATCCACGGTCGCGCCGACACCGAGGTCGGCGCGCGCTGGCTCGAGGACGCGTGGCGGGAGCCGGCTGACGCGCCGGATCGACTCGCGCGCGCTTCACGCACGCGTTCGGCGGCCAGGCCAACCTCGCCGTCCTCACGGCCGACGGGACGGCGGTCCACTACGCCGGCAACACCGAGAACCCCATCTTCACGTTCCGTCTCGGGCGGATCGGCATCGCCAGCACCGGCATCTACTCGCTCGACCGGTCGGTGTTCAGGTACGCCGCGACGGGCGCGACCGAGCGTCGGCTGGTGCGCGTCGGCGACGCCGTCACGCTCGACCGTAACGGGACGCCGATCCGCGCGTCGTAGCATCCGAACGACGGGGACCGACACCTCCGCCCAAGAGGTACCTCGCGATGCAGGCCGACGCCGCGCAGGCCGACCGATCTCGACCGAGGAGCCCTACGTCCGGCCCGACCGACGCACGCTCCCGCTCGGGCCACCTGATCCGGATCTCGCTGTACTGGCTCGGCCTGACCGCCATCGATGGCGCGGTCGGGCTGTTCATCCAGAACCGCGTGAACTTCGGCCCGTTCGCGGCCGACCCGCTCGAAGTCGGGCGGATCCTGTTCCTGCTGTCGATCCCGGTCGCGGTGATCTCGATCCTCATCCAGCCGACCGTCGGTTCGATCAGCGACTACACCGTGAGTCGCTGGGGCCGGCGCAAGCCGTACATCGTCATCGGCTCGCTGCTCGACCTCGTGTTCCTCGACCGGCATCGCGCTGTCGAACACGATCCTGATGCTCGGCGCGTTCGCGGCCTTGCTGGCGGTCAGCACGAACATCGCCCGCGGGCCGTTCCAGGGCTACGTGCCCGGACCTCGTCGCCCGAGAAGCAGGTCGGCCTGGCGAGCGCGATGGTCGGGCTGATGCAGATCCTCGGCAACGTGACCGGGTTCGTCCTGGTCGACCGTCGCCGTGCTCGGCGGGCCAGATCGAAGCTGGCGATCTTCGCGGTCGCGCATCGTCGAGCTGGTCACGATGGCGGCCGTCGTGCTGCGCGTCGGCGACGGCCAGCCGCCCAAGCCACGGAACGGGCAAGTCGTGGGCGACGATCGCCCGCGAGGTGTGGGGCACCGACGTCCTCAAGGAGCGCTCGTACGTCTGGCTGCTGACGTCGCGCTTCTTCTTCCTGATGGGCGGCGCCATCCTCGTCAACCTGATCCTCACGTACCTCAAACAGACGCACGGCCTCGGACGAGGACGCCGCCAACTCGACCAACCTGGTGATGCTCGTCACGATCGTGATCGCGAACGTCATCGCGATCATCCCGTCGGCCGGATCTCCGACCGGATCGGGCGGAAGCCCGTCATCTACGCGAGCTGCGTGATCGGCTTCGTCGGCATCGCCCTCGCCGCGCTCGCGCCGGCGGTCCCGCTGGCGATCGTCGGTGGAGCGTTGTTCGGCGCCTCGGCCGGCACGTTCCTCGCGGTCGACTGGGCGCTGATGACCGACATCATCCCGAAGGCCTCGTCGGGTCGCTACATGGGCCTCTCGAACGTCGCGACGACGTCGTCGACGGTCATCGCGGTCGCCACCGGCGGCCTCCTGCTCGACGCCGTGAACATCGGGTTCGGGCTCGGGGCTCGGGCCGCGGGCCGCGTACCTGCTCGGGGCCGTCGTACTACGTGATCGCGGCGCTCACGCTGCGGCCGGTCGTGGAGCCGCCTCGGTCACAGCGTCAACCCGCGGGACTGCCGGTCGGCTGAGCCGCCGCGCCTCGAGGGCCGGCAGGCCGTCCGATACAGCCACGGGACGAACGCCCACAGGTAGACCAGGTAGTCGAGGCGGATCGGCCGCGCGCCGAACGCCGAACAGGGCCTGGAACTGCACGATCGTCAGCGGCAGCAGCACGATGCTGAGGCCGATCGACACGGCCAGCCAGACCAGGCCCCAGCGACGTGGTCGAGCGCGGCAGGATCGGCCAGACGATCGCCGGCACCCACTTCATCCACGTCGCGAGCGCCCACAGCGCGCCGCCGAGCCGCGGACCGCTGAACTGCGCCGCCCACAGCATCAGCGTCAGCTGCAGGTTGATGTTGCCCGGTGTCGAGGTTGGCCCCGACCGGGAACGCGAGGAACACGATGATCAGCGCGGTCGTCAGCGGGCCGGCGGCGATAGGCCCAGTCGACGGTCCACAGCAGCAGCAGGATCGTCCCGACGCGCCAGACGACCCAGGCCACGTCCCACGGCAGCAGCGCCCACGGCGCGAACAGCGGCAGCATCCACGGGCGCGTAGACGTACGGCAGGAACGGGCCGGTCGGGTGGTACGGGTCGCCGCCGTTGAGCCAGATGCGGACCCCGGCCCAGTACGCGCGAGCGTCGGCACCGGCCGCCTCGCCGCGACCGATCATGCCCGGCGGCGAGCAGCGAGAACACGAAGCTGATCAGGACGATCGCGACGAAATGGCGCGGATCGCGGAGGCGCGACAGCTCGCGCCGGATCGCCCGTCGATAGACGCCGGCCCGGCGTCGTGTGGGCTGGCCGAACGAGGTCCTGCCAGCCGACGACGACCCGACCCCGCCCCCGGGCCGTGCCCGGGACCGGTTGCAGTTCCGGCGGTCGCTGGGCGTCGGCCATGGCGCCGGCATTCTCGCACGGCGTCGTCCGCACGCGACATCCGTCCGGACCGGTGCGCGCCGGGTATCCTGTCGCGAACGAAAGCCCAGGGGAGCCCAGTCAACGCCCGTGAGCGACGGACACGTCATCATCATCGGCGGCGCGGAGGACAAGGTCCGCGACCGCGTCATCCTGAGCCGCTTCGCCAGCCTCGCCGGCGGTCGCGACGCGACCGTCGCGGTCATCTCGACCGCGTCGTCGCTCGGCGAGCTGGCCGGCGAGCGCTACAAGCAGGTCCTCGGCGAGCTCGGCGTCGAGCAAGGTCCGGGCGATCCACGCCGTCACCCGCGCCCAGGCCAACGACGACACGGTCGGCGCTCGCGCTGCGCGACGCGACCGGCATCTTCATGACCGGCGGCAACCAGCTGCGACTGTCGTCGACGATCGGCGGGACGCGCCTGGCCGACGCGGTCCTCGAGCAGTTCCGCAAGGGCGCCGTCGTCGCCGGCACGAGCGCCGGCGCATCGGCGATGTCGAGCCACATGATCGCGTTCGGCGCGTCGGGCGCGACGCCGAAGCACCGGATGGCCCAGATCGCGGCCGGGCTCGGCGTGCTGCCGGGCGTCATCATCGACCAGCATTTCCAGCAGCGGAACCGGCTCGGCCGGCTGCTCAGCCTCATCGCCCAGAACCCGTCGCTGCTCGGGCTCGGCGTCGACGAGGACACGGCCGGCGTCGTCGGCCCGGACCACGTCATGGAGGTCATCGGCCGCGGGTCGATCACCGTCGTCGACGGTGCGCGCTCCGAGACCGACGCCTGGGAGGTCAAGGGCCACCGGCCGCTGATGATCAGCGGCGTCGTCCTCCACTCGCTGCCGGCCGGCTACCGGTTCGACCTCCAGCGGCGCGAGCGGGTCCTCGCGCCGACGCTCCACGCGCTGCGCGGCGGCGAGGCCGCGTCGAGCTAGCGTCCCGCCGCGCATCGGCCGCCGTACACTGCACCGGTCCGTTGTCCGCCGTCCCGTACCGCAGGAGGGCGAGCGTGACCGAGACGGCCGAGCCGACCGCCAAGCCCAAGCGCCCCCGCTCGAAGCGCGCGGACCCGAAGGCGCCGCGACTCCGCCCGCGACCGCCGTCCCGACCACGCCGCTGCCCACGCTGCGCATCCTCGAGACCCGCGTCCTGCGCGGCCCGAACTACTGGGCGCGCGAGCCGGTCATCCGGATGCTCGTCGACCTCGGCGTCCTCGAGGAGTTCCCGTCCAACCGGATCCCGGGCTTCAGCGACGCGCTCGTCGCGCTGCTGCCGACCCTCGAGGACCACGCCTGCTCGCTCGGCCGGCGCGGCGGCTTCATCACCCGGCTCCAGGAGGGCACCTGGGCCGGCCACATCGCCGAGCACATCGCCCTCGAGTTCCAGAACCTCGCCGGCACCGACGTCCGCCACGGCAAGACCCGCTCGGCCGGCGTGCACGGCCAGTACAACTGCATCTACGAGTACCGCGAGGAGGCGGTCGGGCTCGAGGCGGGCCGGATGGCCGTCGCGCTCGTCAACCACCTCGTCGCGCCCGACGACCAGGCGCATCTTCTTCGACTTCGCCAACGAGCTCGAGCGGCTCATCCGGCTCGCCGAGCGCCAGGCGTTCGGGCCGTCGACCCAGGCGCTCATCGACGAGGCCGTCAGCCGCGACATCCCGTTCATCCGGCTCGACCGCCACTCGCTCGTCCAGTTCGGCCACGGCGTCCACCAGCAGCGGATCCGGGCGACGATGACGTCGAAGACGAGCGCGATCGGCGTCGACATCGCGTCGGACAAGAGCCTGACCAACCGACTGCTCGACTGCGCCGGCCTGCCGGTCCCGCGCGCCGACGTCGTCGACCACCGAGGACGAGGCCGTCGGCGGTCGCGAAGCGGCTCGGCTTCCCGTGCGTCGTCAAGCCGCTCGACGGCAACCACGGCCGCGGCGTCCACCTCGACCTGCGCTCCGAGGAGCAGGTCCGTGCCGCCTTCCCGGGCGCCCTCGCCCAGAGCCGATCGGGCGACGTCGTCGTCGAGACGTACGTCGCCGGCAACGACTACCGCTGCCTCGTCATCGGCGGCAAGGTCGCCGCGATCGCCGAGCGCGTGCCGGCGAGCGTGACCGGCGACGGCGAGCACACGGTCCGCCAGCTCGTCGACATCGCGAACCAGGACCCGCGCCGCGGCATCGGCCACGAGAAGGTGCTGACCCGGATCAAGGTCGACGAGGCGGCCGAGGAGCTGGTCCGCGACCAGGGCTTCGGGCTCGACGACGTCCCGCCCGACGGCACGTGGATCAAGCTCGCGCTGACCGGCAACATGTCGACCGGCGGGACGTCGATCGACCGGACGATCGAGGCCCATCCCGACAACGTCGAGATCGCCGAGACGGCCGCGCAGATCGTCGGGCTCGACGTCGCCGGCATCGACTTCATCTGCCCCGACATCACGACGCCCGGTCCGCGAGACCGGCGGGGCGATCGTCGAGGTCAACGCGGCGCCCGGGCTTCCGGATGCACACCCACCCGACCGAGGGCGAGCCGCAGTACGTCGCGCAGGCCCGTCATCGACGGCGCTCTTCCCGCCCGGCAGCCCGTCGCGCATCCCGATCATCGCGGTGACCGGCACGAACGGCAAGACGACGACCGTCCGGATGATCGCCCACATCCTCAAGCTCATGGGCCGGCGCGTCGGCATGACCTCGACCGACGGCATCGTCGTCGACGGCCGGCTCATCAAGAAGGGCGACATGTCCGGCCCGAAGTCGGCCCAGATGGTCCTCCAGAACCCGACGGTCGACACCGCCGTGTTCGAGGTCGCGCGTGGCGGGATCCTGCGCGAGGGGCTCGGCTACGACCGCAACGACGTCGCGGTCGTCACCAACGTCACCGGCGACCACCTCGGGCTCGGCGGCATCGACTCGATCGGCCAGCTGGCCAACGTCAAGGGCGTCGTGGTCGAGGCGGTTCCGCGTTCCGGGACGGCCGTCCTCAACGCCGACGACCCGCACGTCTACCGGATGGGCCGCCACTGCGCCGGGCGGGTCGTGCTGTTCACGATGGCGACCGAGAAGGGCGAGGACGGCTTCGACCGGGTCGACGGCCACACGTCGCGTGGCAACGCGGCGTTCTGCCTCGAGCCGACCAAGGAGGGCGAGCTGATCGTCCTGCGCCTCGGCAGCCGCAAGATGCCGGTCCTCTACACGCACCTCATCCCGGCGACGTTCGGCGGGCGGGCACGGATGAACGTGGCGAACGCGCTCGCCGCCGCCGCCGCGGCATGGGCGTCGGGCGCGCACCTCCACGACATCCGCCAGGGCCTGCGGACGTTCTCGACGTCGTTCTTCCAGGCGCCGGGCCGGCTCAACCTGCTCGACGTCGGCGGCGTCCGCGTCGTCATCGACTACTGCCACAACGTCGACGGGATGCGCCAGCTCGCCGACTTCGTGCGAGCGGATGATGGTCGAGCCGCAGACGAAGGCCGGCCGGATCGGCGCGAGCGGCACCGCAGGCCCGCAACGGCCGCGCGATCGGCGTCCTCGGCATCCCGGGCGACCGGCGCGACGACGACCAGCGCCAGTACGGCGCGATCGCCGCCGGCGCGTTCGACGAGATCATCGTCCGCGAGGACAAGAACCTGCGCGGCCGTGCGCCCGGGCGAGACCGCGGCGCACGTCATCGAGGGCGTCCGCTCGGCCAAGTCCGACGGGACGTCGCGGGCGACGCGCGCCGAGAAGGTGCTCGACGAGATGACCGCCGTCCGCACGGCGCTTCGGCGGGCGATGCCGGGCGACCTCGTCGTGTGCTGCGTCGACGACGCGATCGCCGTCTACCGCGAGGCGATGTCGGCGACCGGCGCGTCCCGCGGCGGCACGGCGTTCGCCGACCCGGGCGAGCTCGAGGCACCCGAGGGATGAGCCGGACGGAGCGCGCCGCGCTCCGGTCCGCCGCGCTACGTCCCGGAGGACTCGCTCAAGAGCCCGCGCTTCACCGGGCCGTCGACGTTCGCCCGGCTGCCGTACGTCCGGACGCTCGAGGAGGTCGACCTCGCGGTCGTCGGCGTCCCGTTCGACACCGGCGTCACCTACCGCGCCGGCGGCCGGTTCGGGCCCGAACGGCGTGCGCGCCGCGAGCGTGATGCTGCGGCCCTACAACGCGAACCTCGACGTCAAGCCGTTCGACATCCTGTCGTGCGTCGACTACGGCGACGTCGCCGATCGTGCCCGGGCTACATCGAGCGCAGCTACGAGGCGATCGAGGGCGCGGTCGCGCCGATCGTCGAGGCCGGCGTCGTCCCGCTGCTCATCGGCGGCGACCACGCCTGCACGCTGCCGCACCTCCGGGCGACGCGCTCGCAGGGGCCGGTCGCGGTGATCGACTTCGACTCGCACACCGACGCCTGGGACAGCTACTTCGGCGAGAAGTACAACCACGGGACGTGGATGCGCCGGGCGATCGAGGAGGGGCTGGTCGACGTCGCCCATTCGATCGAGGTGGGGCTGCGCGGGCCGATCTACGACCGCGAGCGACTGGACCGGGCTCCGCGACGAGCTCGGGCTCGAGTACCTGACGACGGAGCAGGTGCTCGACATCGGGCCCGAGGCGACCGCCGAGCGGATCCGCGAGCGGGTCGAGGGCGCGACCGCCTTCATCAGCTTCGACATCGACGTCGTCGACCCGGCGTTCGCGCCCGGGACGGGCACGCCGGAGCCGGGCGGGTTGTCGGCGCATGACGCGCTCGCGATCGTGCGCCGGCTCGACCGGCATCGATTTCGTCGGCTTCGACGTCGTCGAGGTCATCCCGGCCTACGACCCGGCCGGCCAGACCGCGTTCCTCGCGGCCAACCTCGCCTACGAGATGCTGTCGCTCGTCGCCGTGCGGCGCGCCGCGCTCGTAGAGCGATCTCCCCGCCGAGGACCGTCAGCTCGACGGCGATCTCACCCAGGCGGTCCGCGGCGGTCGCGAACGGGTCACCGTCGAGGACGACGACGTCCGCGAGCTTGCCGACCTCGAGCGTGCCGAGGCGGTCGTCGGCGAAGTACGACTGCCGCAGCGTGATGCGTGCACGCGCGGAGTGCCTCATCCACGGTCAGCGTCTGACCCTCGCCGATGACGCTGCCACCGACGGTGGTTCGCGTCACCGCTGAGATGACCGTGTCGAGCGGGCGGTAGGAGGCGACCGGCGCATCGCTCGACAGGGCGAATCGGACGTCCGCCTCGGTCATCTCCCGGTACGGCTGGAGGCGATGGACGCCTGGCTGCGTCGAGTGAGCGCGAGCCATGCGTCGCCCGCGTCCCAGAAGTAGCGCGGCTGCCCGATCGCCCACACTCCAGCCGCGCCATCCGCTCGAGCTGGTCGGGTCGCGGGCCGCCGCAATGCTCGATCCGGTGCCGATGGTCGGCGCGCGGGATGCGCATCGAGCGCCGCCTCGTAGGCATCGAGCACGCGGTCGATCGCCCGGTCGCCCTGCGCATGGATCGCCGATCTGCCAGCCGGCGGCGTGGGCGCGCGAGATCGCATCGCGGAAATCGTCCTCGGACGGCCAGTAGAGCGAGCCGGTGAACTCGCCGCTCGGTCCATACGGGGTGCGAGAACGCTGCGGTCCCGCCGGTCAGCGCGCCATCGGAGTAGAACTTCATCGGCCCGATCGCCAGGCGGTCGTCGCCGAACGGCCCGGCGATGCCGATGGCGAGACGTAGTCGTCGAGCTGTGATGAGATCGGCATCGCGGTGACACGGACGCCGAGCACGCCTCGTTCGCGCGCGGCGCGGTACCCGTCGAGCTCGCGCCGGGTCACCTGTGCGTCGACGATCGATGTGATCCCCGCGGCGAGGTAGGCGCGCGACGCGCGGTCGATGTCGCCGACGATCTCGTCGAGGGGCGCGTCGTCGTGGAAGCCTGGCCCGTGATGGCCGATGTCGACGTCCACGGGGACGACCAGGGCCTGAGCGGCATCGAGGCAGTAGCCCGTCAGCCGGCCTTGGTCGTCGCGGACGAGTCGACCGCCGGCGGATCCGCGGCGTCCTCGCCGACACCGCGCTGCTGCAGGGCGAGCGTGTTCGCCAGGGCGTGATGACCGCTCATGTGCTGGACCAGGACCGGATGGACGCGGGTCGCCTCGTCGAGGTCCCAGCGCGTCGGGAGACGACCGTCAGGGAACTGCTCGGGGTTCACGCCGACGGCCCGGATCCAGGCCCCGTCCGGGGTTCGCTCGGCGACCTCGGCGATGCGCGCGACGAGATCCGCGATCGACGCGACGCCCGGATAGCGCACGTCGACCGACGGCGAGCTCGGCGCCGGTGAAGGCGAGGTGGTTGTGCGGGTCGATGAAGCCCGGCAGGATCGTGCGACCGTCGACGTCGATCCTCGAGGGCATCCGGGCGGCGCCATCGCTCGCACCGCGGCGTCACCACCGACCGCGATGATCCGCTCGCCGACGATCGCCACGCCGCCGTCGAACGGCGGCTCGCCCGGTCGAGCCGTGAAGACGCGTCCGTTGACGAGGACGAGCCCGCGCATCACGTCCATCTTCGCATCTGGGGTCGGTTCGAACGCCCCGATCGAACGGCCTCGGCGGCCGCGCGACCGGGGGCAGCGGCGGGACGCATCTGGTTCCCGTTGCGCCCGGGGGCTACGATGCAGCCGTCCGGGTGGAGGAGCTCGCCAGGGTCGCCCGCACTTCGCCGAGGAGGAGGGTTTTGAGCATGCGCTCGCGCACCATCTTCGCGTTCCTCGCGACCACCGCGATCGTCGTCGGATGCAGCTCGGGAGGAGGTGGCGCCACATCGGCCGCTCCGAGCTCGGAAGCGCCGTCCGCCAGTGAGCCGGCACCCAGCGAGTCGGCGTCCGCGAGTGCCAGTGCCGCCGAGTCGGCTGCCTGCAACCCGCCGAAGCAGGACGGGGTGACGCTCAGCTTCACGTCGTTCGGTGGCGTCTACCAGGAAGCCCAGCGCAAGGCGTGGCTCGAGCCGTATACGCAGTTGACGGGCGTCAAGTTCACCGAGGATGAGAACTCGTCGAACGCGACGATCAAGTCCCAGGTGGAGTCCGGCCAGGTCACGTGGGACGTCGTCGACGTTGGCAACGACTTCGGCCTTGATGTCCACAAGGATCTGCTCGAGCCGCTCGACTTCACGCTGATCCCGAAGGACGAGATGAACGCGGACCTCGGCATCACCGATTACCGCGTCCCCGACATCACGTACGGTGTCGTCCTCGCCTACAACACCGACAAGACCGCCGGCAAGGTCCCGGAGGGCTGGGCCGACTACTTCGATACCACGAAGATCCCCGGCAAGCGCGGAGCGTGGGATTACTCCGAGGGCGGGATGTTCGAGTTCGCCCTCATGGCCGATGGCGTCGCGCCGAAGGACCTCTATCCGCTCGATCTCGCGCGGGCGACCAAGAAGCTCGACACGATCAAGGACGACATCGTCTTCTGGCAGTCGGGCGCGGAGTCGCAGGAGCTCATCGGCTCCGGCGAGGTCGCGATGTCGATGATCTGGAACGGCCGTGGGTGGAGTGCCAAGAACATCGACAAGAAGCCGGTCGAGATCCAGTGGAACCAGCAGATCGTCACGGCCGACTACCTGGTCGTCCCGAAGGGCTCGCCGAACAAGGACGCGGCGATGAAGTTCATCGCCTACGCCTCGTGCGCCGCCAACAACGCGGGACCGTCGCAGTACATCCCGTACGGGCCGACCAACACGAAGTCCACCGCCAACCCGGCGATGGTCAAGGACCTCTCCGTGACCAACGCGGACGAGAACTCCGCGTACTTCGACGACGCCTATCTCGGCGAACACTTCGACGAGATCGACGCCGCCTGGCAGGCCTGGAAGGGCGGCTGATCCGCCCGTCCAGGGATCGGGAGATGACCACCGCCGACGAGGCTCGGAGCCGCACGTGGCCGAGCCTTGCCGGCGGCCGGCCGCGGGTGAACCGCTGGTCGGCGCTGGCCCTGCCGGCGGTGGTCTTCCTGGTCGCTGTCTTCCTGATCCCGCTCCTGGCGATGACGCTTCGCAGCTTCAATGACCCTCCGGGAGCGGGCCTGTCCAACTACGAGCAGTTCTTCGCGCAGGGCGCGTATGTCCGGGTCCTGACGAACACGTTCTGGATCGCGCTCCTGGCGACCGTGGCGTGCCTCGTCGTCGGCTACCCGTTCGCCTACCTGATGACGATCGTCCCTGGACGCGTCGCCGGCCTCCTCCTGATCGCGGTCCTGCTGCCGTTCTGGTCGAGCCTGCTCGTGCGCACGTTCGCGTGGCAGGTCCTGCTCCGTGACACCGGCGTGATCAACCGCTTCCTGCTGGACCTCGGGGTGATCTCCGAGCCATTGACGCTCATCCGCACGACGACGGGTGTGATCCTCGGCATGTCCCACATCCTGCTGCCGTTCATGGTCCTGCCGATGTATGCCGTGATGCGGCGGATCGACCCGGAGTTCAGCCGTGCCGCGGCGAACCTCGGCGCGTCACCGGCGTCGGCGTTCCTGCGGATCTTCGTGCCGCTGAGCCTGCCCGGTGTCCTGGCGGGATGCCTGCTCGTCTTCGTCCTCGCGCTCGGCTTCTACATCACGCCCGCGCTGCTCGGCGGGCTCAAGGATCAGATGATCAGCCAGCTGATCGTCCAGCAGATCCAGCAACGCCTCGACTGGGGGTTCGGGACGGCGATGAGCGTCCTGCTGGTCGCGATCACGCTCGCGTTCCTGTTCGTGGCGTCGCGGGCTGTGCGCCTGCAGGACGTGTTCGGTAGCGGTATCGGCGAGGACTGAGCCGTGAGTGATTCCTGGCGCCAGCCGCGCCGGATCCTGATGGCTGCGCTCGGGGCGCTGACGATCTTCTATCTCCTCGCACCGACCCTCGTCATCGTGCCGATGAGCTTCACCGAGGCAGAGATCCTGAGCTTCCCGCCCCAGGGTCTCAGCCTCCAGTGGTACGAGCACATGTTGACCGATCATCAATGGTCGACCGCGATGGTCAACAGCCTGATCGTCGCGGTCCTGACCGCCGCGCTCGCCACGGTGCTCGGGACCCTGGCGGCGCTGGGGCTGAGTCGGGGTCGATTCCCCGGGCGCTCGCTGGTGAACGGGCTCGTGCTCTCGCCACTGATCGTCCCCGTCGTCGTCATCGCGATCGGGATGTTCGGGCTGTTCGTGCAGTGGAAGATCAGCGGCTCGGTCCTCGGACTCGTGCTCGCACACACCGCCCTCGCGCTGCCGTTCGTCGTCGTGAACGTCGGGACGTCGCTCCAGACGATGGATCGCAACCTGGAGCTCGCGGCCGCGAACCTCGGCGCGAACCCCCGTCGGAGCTTCATGCACATCACCCTGCCGATCATCCTGCCGGGCGTGGTCGCGGGCGCGATCTTCGCGTTCATCACGTCGTGGGACGAGGTCGTCGTGGCGATCTTCATGACATCCGCTCGCTTCCGGACGCTCCCCGTCGAGATGTGGGAGCAGGTCCGCCAGGTGGTCGATCCGACCGTCGCCGCGGTGTCCACGACGCTGCTCGTCGTGACGACCGGTCTGTTGCTGGTCCTCGTCTTCGTCAGACGGCAGGCGCCGGCATGACGGCCGAAGCCTTGCCGCCCACTCGTCCGGGCGTGGCGGATCGCCCAGCACTGGTCTTGCGCGCGCTGACGAAGCATTTCGGCACAGCGCGTCGCCGTCGATGGCATCGACCTCGACGTCCGGCCGGGCGAGTTCCTGACCCTCCTCGGCCCGTCGGGATCGGGCAAGACGACGACCCTGCGCATGGTCGCGGGGTTCATGGCACCGACCTCGGGCTCGATCGAGATCGCCGGCGCGGACATGACCCGCGTCCCGCCACACCGTCGCGATGTCGGGATGGTCTTCCAGAACTACGCGCTGTTCCCGCACATGACGGCCGCCGAGAACGTCGCCTTCCCCTTGCGCATGCGCCGGCGGCCCGGCACCGAGATCAAGAAGCGGGTCGGTGAGGCGCTGGACCTCGTGAAGCTGGGATCGTACGGCGATCGCTATCCGCGACAGCTCTCCGGCGGGCAACAGCAGCGGATCGCGCTGGCGCGGGCCGTGGTCTTCGAGCCGCGGCTGCTGTTGATGGACGAGCCGCTCGGGGCGCTCGACCGCAAGCTCCGCGAATCGCTCCAACTCGAGATCATCCGGGTGTCCCGGGAGCTCGGCGCGACCGTGCTGTACGTGACCCATGACCAGGAAGAGGCGCTCGTGATGAGCGACCGGATCGCCATCTTCAGCATGGGTCGGATCGAGCAGCTCGGGTCGGGCGCGGACCTGTACGACCGGCCCGCCTCGCTGTTCGTCGCCGACTTCATCGGTGAATCGAACATCCTTCGCGGTCGGTACGAGGTCGACGGCGGTGCCGGTGGCTGGATGACCCGGGACGAGGCGCGCTGGCGGGTCGGCGCGGCGTCGGCCAGTCGGTCTGACGTGGGTCCAGGAGCGGCAGCCGCGCTCGTCGTGCGGCCCGAGCGGATGCGGGTCCTGTCTGATGGTGCCACCGCCGACGGCCTCAACACGACGGACGCGACCGTCGACGAGGTGCTCTACCTCGGTCCCGACATCAAGTACCAGCTCGCCTTGCCGTGGGGACAGCGGGTGTCGATCCGCGAGCCCCGCGATGCCGATGCTCGCGAGCTCCAGCGCGGTGATCGCGTCCGGATCGGCTGGAAGGTGGAGGACGGCCTGCTGGTCGCCGATCCCGCGAGCGCTTGACCCGCCGCCAGCCCGAGCCATATCGTGCTACTGGTGAGTAGCCTGTTATCGGGACGACCGTGGGTGATGCGCATGCGCTGGCGTGACCTGCTGTTCGCCCACTGGGTCGTCGATCCCGCCGCGCTCCGGCCGCTGATCCCGTCCTCGCTGGCGATCGACACGTTCGAGGGTCGTGCCTACCTCGGCGTGGTGCCCTTCGGCATGGAGGACGTCGCGCCACGGGGCCTTCCCGCGGTTCCGTACCTCAGCGTGTTCCCTGAGGTGAATGTGCGGACCTATGTCCGGGACGGCGAGCGAAGCGGCGTCTGGTTCTTCAGCCTCGATGCGGGTCGGCGACTGGCGGTCGAAGGCGCGAGGCTCGGGTTCCACCTGCCGTATTTCCATGCGCGGATGTCGATGGTGCGGGACGGCGACGCCGTCGTGTACCGCTCGACGCGGCTCGATCGACGCGGGCGTCCCGCCGAGCTCGATGTCCGCTATCGGCCGACCGGCCCGGCGCGGCCGGCACCGCCAGGCTCGCTCGACCGGTGGCTCACGGACCGTTTGCGGCTGTTCGCGGTCGATGGCCGCGGTCGCGTGTCGTCGGCGTCGATCGCCCACGCGGCGTGGCCACTGCGACCGGCCGAGGCCGAGTTCCGGGTCGAGACGCTGTCCTCGGCGCAGGGCCTCGAACTGTCGGGGCCACCGGTCCACCTGGCCTTCGCGGACCGGCTTGACGTCCGGGCCTGGTGGCCGCGGCGCGTGGGGCACGGATGGCGGCCCGCCGAGCGCCCCTCACAGGCCGGATCTGGCAGAAGTTTCACCGGTAGACCGTAATGTCAGTCCATCCGCTGCTCAGGTCGCTATTCGCCGCCTAACTCGTCACCCCACGCACGTTCTGCCAGGATCCGGCACGCGAGGTGCCATAACGGTCCCCGGGTGAAAACCCTGCCACGTTCGCCGGATCGCGGCGCCCCTCGGCCATCGATCAGGCGCGGCGCGGTCGCTCCTGGAGTCTCGGCACGATGGTCGTCAGCTCCGAGGCGATATCGACCGGGCGAGCGCCGAGGGACTGGAGCAGGTCGAACACCTCGTCGCGCTCCTCGTGACACATGAGGACGATGACGCGGGGAGCGTCAGCTCCGCGGCCGTGCCCGTTCGTCGCCGCGCCGTTCAGCTCCGCCTTCAGCGCCGCGGTCTCGGAGCGGTAGACCGGCACGTCGGCCGGCGCCATCCCGCCGGCCTTCACGCCCGCCATCAGCTCGCCGACGACCGCGGCGGCCGATCGGCCGCGCAGGTACTTGAGCGTCTCCTTGATCGCGACGCGCTGCGCGCGCTGCGGCGGCGATCCGGCCGATACCCCGTAGCGTGTCGTCCGGTCGATCCCCGGCGGTCCCGATGATCACGGTGATCGGTGCCGTCCGGCCGGCGCCACCGGCGGCGATCCCCTCGGCGACGTCCATGACCGCCGAGATGCCGGCCTCGTTGTGGGCGAAGTCGACGATGACGACCCGCGAGCCAAGGCGGAACAGGTTGAGCCGCCCCGGCGAGCGGTCCGACGACGGCGCGAAGTCCATCAGTCCCTCGCGGACCTGCGCGAGCGTTGCGCCCAAACCACGCGCCCCGCCCGCGGCGGCGAGGGCATTCGCGACGTTGTGGCGGGCCAGCCCGCCGATGGTGATCGGAACGCGCCGCACGTCGACGATCGATGACGCGCGGTCGCCCTCGAGCTCGGTCAGTCCTCCATCCCGGATCAGGTAGGCCCGGCCGCCGGCCGCGACGTGGCGTCGGACGACGGCCGGGGTCGGCGTCGCGGTCGAGAAGAACGCCACGTGCCCGCGAACGCGCCGCGCGATGGCCGCGACGAGCGGATCGTCGCCGTTGAGGACGACCCAGCCATCGGGCTTCGTGACCCGGCAGATCGTCGCTTTGACCTCGGCCAGTTCGGGGAGCGTGTGGATGCCCTGCAGGTCGAGGTGGTCGGACGAGACGTTCGTGAGCACGGATGCGTCGTTCGACTCGTAGCCCATGCCGCGCAGCACGATGCCGCCACGCGCGGTCTCGAGGACGGCCACGTCGATGTCGGAGCGACGCAGCACCTGCTGCGCGCCGCCCGGTCCCGTCCAGTCACCGGGCTCGACCATGCGCTCGTCGATGAGGACGCCGTCGGACGTCGTCGTCCCGACCCGCTTCCCGGCGCCGACGAGGATGTGCGTGATCAGTCGCGTGACGGTGGATTTGCCGTTCGTGCCGGAGATCGAGATCGCTGGGACCCTGCGGTCCGCGTCACGGATCCAGGGTGGCGGCGTCGTCCGCGCGGCCTCGATCTTCTCGGTCCAGCGCGCGAGGGTGCGCTCCTGGGCGCCGGTGAGCCGCGCGGTGCGCGACGGCGACACGTCCCGTTCAGCCAGGGCCAGCGCCGCGTCCGTCAACGTCCGTGCCCGCTCCTCGCCGAGCCACGGGAACGTGATGATCCAGTGACCCGGGTCCGACGAGCGATGGACGGCGAGTCCGCCGCGCCCTTCGCCGTGGTCGGCACGCAAGCGCCGGACCCAGGCGGCGATCGCCGCGATGGGATCGGGCCAGTCGTGGGCAGGGACGGCGGCGCCGAGGCGGACGATGGCGTGCCGGCCGGGGTCGCGCTGGCCGTACCAGGTGCGCCGCCGACCGAGGGCCAGCTCCACTTTGACCACCGGCTCGAGCCGGTAGACGTTCGGCCCCTCCAGCAAACGGATCTCGACCAGGCGCACGGTCCCGGCAGGATAGCAACACGTGACGGCGGCTCGTGACTCGCCGAGCCGTCGCCAGTCGATAGACTGCCCGCGTGACCACCGAGACCACAGGTGCCGACGCAGTCCTCGAGCTCGACGCGCTGCGCGCGTCGGTGACCAGCCATCTGCCGGCCTACCTGCGCGATCTCGAGCGCCTCGTCAACATCGACTGCGGGTCGTACACCCCCGCTGGCGTCGACGAGATCGGGCGCTGGGTGTCGGCGTATCTCGAGGGGATGGGCGCCGATGTCGACGTCCGCCCCGACCCGAGCGGTCGATACGGTGCGACGGTCGTCGGGACGTTCCGCGGGACGCCACGCGGCCCGCGCGTCCTGCTGATCGGGCACATGGACACCGTGTTCGACCCCGGCACCGCGGCGGATCGCCCGTTCCGGATCGATGACGGCGTCGCGTACGGACCGGGTGTGACCGATATGAAGTCGGGCCTGCTCGCGGGGCTGTATGCGGTCAGGGCCATCCTCGGCGAGGTTCGCGAGCTCCCGTTCGAACGCCTGACGTTCATCGCGAACCCCGACGAGGAGATCGGGTCGCCGACGTCGTCTGTCCACATCCGGACGGCGGCAGCCGACGTCGATGCTGCCCTCGTGCTCGAGTGTGCCCGCGCCAACGGCGACATCGTCTCTGCGCGCAAGGGCATCCTCGACACGCGGATCGCGATCAACGGCCGAGCGGCGCACGCCGGCGTCGAGCCAGAGAAGGGGCGGAGCGCGATCCTCGAGGCGGCACGGATCGTCCGCGAGCTGCACGCGCTCAACGGTCGATGGGACGGGGTCACCGTCAACGTCGGGAAGATCGCCGGCGGGACGCGACCGAATGTCGTCGCCGAGCGGTGCGATCTCGATGTCGACGTTCGCTCGACGACAGCTGACGGGCTGCGCGAGGTCGAAGCGGCCGTCCGCGACATCGCCGCGGCCAGGGAGGTGCCCGACACGACGGTCGATCTCGAGGTCCGCGTCGCGTGGCTGCCGATGGAGAAGCTCGAGCGGTCGGGACGCCTGGTCGATCACGCCACGGCGATCGCGGCGCGTCTCGGCTTCGACGTGAAGGACACCGCGACCGGCGGGGCGTCCGACGCGAACTCGACGTCGGGCATGGGCGTTCCGACGCTCGACGGCCTCGGCCCGATCGGGGGCAACGACCACTCGCCGGCGGAATACCTGGATGTCGACTCGATCGTGCCGCGAACGACGTTGCTGGCCGGGCTGTTGCTCGCCATCGCCCGTGACCCGCAGGTGCTGACGTGGCGCGAGGACGACCCGCGCTTCCGCTCGTGACCCGCCGCCGGATCTCGTCTGGCGGCCCATGGGAGTCGATCGCCGGTTACAGCCGGGCGGTGGTCATCGGGGACAGCTGTTGGGTCGCCGGCACGACGGACGCGGGACCGGACGGAGCGTCACTGCATCCAGGTGACGTCGCCGGCCAGGCGCGGGCGATCTTCGAGATCATCGAGCGGGCGCTGATCGAGGGTGGTTTCACGCTCTTCGACGTGGTGCGGACGCGGATGTTCGTCACCGACATGGCGTTCTCGGACGCGCTCTCCGCCGTCCACGGCGAGGTGTTCCGCGACATCCGGCCCGCCGCGACGATGGTCGCCGTCGCCGGTCTGATGCATCCGAGTCTGCTGGTCGAGATCGAGGTCGATGCGCACCGCGCGGTGAGTCACTGACCGCCGAACGCTCAGGCGGGGATCGCGGCGAGCCCCAGGTTGCGGGCGATCACGACGATGGCCACGGCGACGATCAACCCCATCAGCAGGTTTCGCCGCCACGCGGTGACCGCGAGGCACGCCAGCACGGCGATCCATTCGACCCCGACGTGGAACATCGGCGTGCCCTCGTCCGACACGACGACCATCACGGACACCGCGGCCAGTGCCGCCAGGATCGCCGGGCCGACGAGTTGCAGGTAGTCGAAGCCGATCCTTGGCAGGCGGTCGAGCCAGGGCGTGAGCAGCCCGAGCGCACGGCTCGGATACGTGACGAGGAACATCAGGAACGCGAGCGGGATGAGGTCCGTGCTCATCGCCCCGCCTCAGGGTCGGCGGGGGTGTCCCGGATGGCGAGCGGATCCGTCTCGTGCGCCAGTCGTGCCGGGACGGCCAGCCCGGCCAACGGCCCGACCAGTCCGCCGACGATGATGCCGACGGCGGGACTCGACAACAGCGCCACCGCCACGCCGACACCGGCGCCGACGATCGCCGCGACGATCTCGCGTCGACCCGTGAGGAGACCGACCGACAGCCCGATCATCGCGGCCGGGAAGATGATGTCGATGCCCAGCCGCGCTGGGTCCGGGATCTGGCCGCCGAGGATCACCCCGGCGACCGTCGCCAGTGTCCAGGGGATGAACGTCGACACGATCGCGCCCATCCAATAGCCCCACGCATCGGTATAGCCGAGTCGACGGAAGTGCCCGATCGAGATGCGCGAAGGCCTCGTCGGTCAGGAGATGCGCCATCACGGCGCGCCGCCGGAACGGGACACCGGACAGCCACGGCGCCAGCGCCGCCGAGTACAGCAAGTGACGGGCATTCAGCAACGCGGTAAGCAGCACGATCCCCGGCCAGGCCAGCCCGCTCGCGACATATCCCACGGCGGCGAACTGCGACGCCCCACCGAACACGAGCACGCTCATCGCGAGGACTTCGATCGGGGAGAACCCAGCCTCTCGCGCGGACAGGCCGTAGACGAAACCGAAGCCGATCGCCGAAACGGCGATGCCCATGGCATCGACCAGGACGCGCCGGCGACTCGCCGTGAGTGCTTCTGGGGGCGAGCCGACGGCAGAGGCTGTCAACTGACTCGCGGCGCTCCAAGGACTGAGGCGACGGGCCGTAGCCATCAGTCCGAGGACTCAGCGCAGGAAGGTCTTTCCGCAGGTCCCGTCGCACACGACGAAGAGGGCGTGCTTGTCGGCCGCGTATCCACAGGTGTGCAACAGGCCCGTCACACCCCTTGGTCGGACACTTCCAGACCCACCAGCGGTCCTGCGCGTCAAGCGGTGTAGCTCCCGCCTCGATCGTGGCGGCCAGCCCGTCGCGCTCGGAGAGGAGGCGCTGGACCGTCGCCGCGCGATCGGCCTCGCTCTCGCTCGTGTACGGGTAGTTCTGGGACACGTTCGAGGTCACGGGCGACTCCGGCTTCGCTCGCTTGACGAAAAAAGAGGCCGGTGACGACGTCGTGTGAGCGCTCGCCCGTCACCGGCGACCCGGAGTATCGCACACGTACGCGAGCTCACCAGACCGCTGGAAGACCCTCGCTCCGCGGGTCGGTGGCGGCCACGAGCGATCCACCCGCGGCAGGACCGCCGTCCACGAGCTCGATCGCGTGCTCGTGACCGACGTTGCTGTCGAAGGGGGCGGTCGGGACCAGCTGGTGGCCAAGGGCGCGCAGCGCCTCGGCGACGCCGGGTGCATGGCGCGGCTCGAACGAGACATCGACCGCGGCGCTGAGCAGCTCGCGCGGTTGGATGAACCAGCGCGGCGCGGCGACGGCGGTCGCGATATCGAGTCTGCCATCGACGACGGCGCTCACGAACTGGGCGTGGATCTGCGGCTGGGCGTCACCGCCCATCGAGCCGACGACGATCCACGGGTCCGGCTGACCGTCACGGAACAGCATCCCGGGGAGCAGCGTGTGGAGCGTCCGTTTCCCAGGCTCGAGCACGTTCGCATGATCCGGCTCGAGGCTGAAGTAGGCGCCGCGGTTGTGGTAGTGGATGCCTGTCTCCGGATCGACGACGCCCGAGCCGAACCCGGCCCAGTTCGACTCGATGAGGCTCACCGCATTGCCCTCGCCATCGACGGTCGCCATGTAGACGGTGTCGCCGATGCCGGCGGGTTCACGGCCACGGCCGCCTCGGCGGTGCGCGACGGATCGATGCGGGCGGCGATGTCGGCGAGGCGGGCCGGGTCGAGGAGGTCGGCGACCGGAACGTCACGAGCCTCAGGGTCGGTGAGGTAGCGGTCGCGGTCGGCGAGCGCGAGCTTTGGACGCCTCGAGCCCGGCGTGGATCCAGGCGGGGTCCGTCACGCCGGCCGGCCCGAAGGCCTCGCGTCTGGGCGGCTCGAGCTGCGCCAGGATGCCGAGGGTCTCCAGCGCGATGACGCCCGAGCTGTTCGGCGGGTGCGTCGTCGCCCGAACGCCGCGGTAGTCGATGCCGATCGGTTCGCCCCAGGTGGACGTGTGCTCGCGGAGGTCGAGCTCGGTCATGAGGCACCCGGCGGCGGCGTAACGCGGTCGCCTGCCGGTCGCCGATCTCGCCGTCATAGAAGGCATCGAAGCCGTCACGGGCGAGCGTCTCGAGCGTCGCCGCGAGCGCCGGAAGCCGGACCCGTTCGCCGGGCCGCCATGCGCGGCCGTGGGGCCGGAAGACACGGTCGAACCCGTCACCGTCGACCGCCCCGCGCGCCAGCGGCGCCATCGCCTCGACGTCGTCGACGAAGTCGTCCGTGGCGGGAAAGCCGTCCCGTGCCAGTTCGATGGCCGGCGCCAGCACCGCATCCCGCGACAGTCGCCCGTAGCGCGCGTGCGCGTCGCCCCACGACCGGACGGCGCCCGGGACGTTGATCGTCATCGGCCCGAGGAACGGCACGCGCCGGTGACCCTCGAGCACGCAACCGCGCGGCGTCCATCGCGCCGGCGCTCCGGCCGGATCCGTTGAGGGCGAGCTGGCGACGTGACGACGCGTCCCAGATCAGCCAGAACGCGTCGCCGCCGATGCCGCAGTTCTGCGGCACGACGACGCCGAGCACGGCGTTCGTGGCGATCGCCGCGTCGACCGCTGAGCCGCCGGCGCGCAGCACACCGAGACCGGCGGCCGTGGCGAGGTGGTGCGGTGCGACGACCGCGCCGCGCGCGCCTCGCGCGAGCGCCGCCGGGACGAGCGGCCGCTCGCTCATGCCGATGGCCGGCCCGAGGCCGGATCGGGACGCCGGGGCAGTGCCGACAGCTCCTCCTCGCCTCGTCGGAGCTGGGCGAGCGGCACGAGCGCGACGAGCAGCAGGATCACGGTGGCGATGAGCATGCCATCGATCCCGCGCGCATCGGCGGCGATCCCGCCGATCAGCGCACCGATGATCTGCCCGATCGCGAGGAAGACCGAGTACAGGCCCATGATCGCGCCACGGTCCCGCGGGAACCGCTCGGAGATGTCGGCGAGCAGCCCGAGCGCCGCGGGGGTCGCGCCGGCGAGCACGAACAGCCCGAACGCCGCGACGCCCGCGGCGACGATCGGCAGGATCAACGGCAGGCCGGTCGAGTGGTTGATGACGATGCCGGCGGCGACCAGGGCTCCGCCGCCGAGGATGCCGTACAGGATGATCGTCGTCCGGCGCAGGCTCTTGAACCGGTTGCCCCAATAGAGCAAGCCGGCACCGAAGATGACCCCGATGACGACGGCAGCCGCCGAGATCTGAGCGGCCGTGAACCCCTGCATCAGCACCTGGTCGGGGAAGCGCGGGTTCGCCTGGGCGAATTGGAAGATCGACTGACTGAACCAGAGCCCGATGGCGGCATTGACCGCGATCCATGTCGGCGCGAGGACCCAGACGTGGCCGCTCTTCGTCAGCTCGAGGTAGCGCCGGAACCCGATGTGATGCGGCTGGATCGATTCGGCTTCACCGGACGGATCCTCGACCGTCCGGAAGATCAGGAACGAGATGCCGTACACGATCGCGTTCAGGAAGAACGCCGCCGGACCGATCGTCGCGAACGCGATCGGGCCGATCGCGAAGCCGGCGCCGAGCCCGAGCAACGTGGCCCCCTCGAAGCGCGCCGACATCTTGCCGCGGAGCAGCTCGTCGGTCGCGGTGGCGATCGCGATGAACCCGAGGATCGATGGGACGCTGGCCGCCGTCGATGCGCCCTCCAGCCAGCGCGTTCCGCCGAGCACGAGGAGATTGGTCGTCAGGCCGGTCAGGATCACCGCCGCCGCACCGAATGCCGGCCCGAACAGCATCACCCGGTGGTGCCCGATGCGGTCGGACAGGATCCCGAAGGCAGGGGAGAGGACCAGCTCCGCGACATAGAACATCGCGTGGAGGAGCGCGAGGGTCGTCGCGGTGATCGCCTCGCCGCCATGCTGGGGAAGCTGGGCGAGGTAGATCGCGAGCATCGCACCCGTAAGGCCGGTGCTGAAACGGAGCGTGAATGTGCCGGCCAGCACGGCCCTCAGCGAACGATCCATGCCCCGGAAGCGTAGCGGAACGGCTGGACGCGACTCGTATGATGCCCGGCAACGACCGGCCCAACGGTCGTCGGGAGGAGGAGTCCCAGGTGGCTCGCGTCGCGATCTTCACCGACTCGGCGTCCGATCTCGACCCCGCCGAAGCCGCGGCATCCGGTATCCACGTCATCCCGCTGATCGTCAATTTCGGCGACGCAGTCGTTCCGGGCCGGCGTGGATATGAGCGGACCCGAGTTCTGGGCCCGGATGACCGCCCCGGACGCGCCCTTCCCGACCACGGCGGCTTCTTCGCCTGGCGATTTCAGCGACGCCTACGAGGCGGCGTTCGCCGAGGGCGCCGAGGCGATCGTCGCGATCCACGTCGCCGAGACCCTGTCGGGCACGATCAAGAGCGCCCGGATCGCGCGCGACATGCTGCCCGACCGCGAGATCCACATCGTCGATTCGCTCAGCGCCTCGATGGCGATCGGGCTCCTCGCACGGATGGGCCTGGAACTGGCGGAGGCTGACGTGCCCGGCGTCGGAGATCGCCCACGAGCTCGAAGAGCGCGCCCTCGATCATGCGCATCTATTTCGCGCTCGAGACCCTCGAGTACCTCAAGAAGGGTGGCCGTATCAGCGGGACCCAGGCAGCGATCGGGACGCTGCTGTCGGTCAAGCCGGTGATCATGGTCAAGCACGGCGAGGTCACGACCGTCGACAAGGTCCGGACCCGATCCAAGGCACGTGACCGAGCTCATCGAGCTGATCATCGAGAAGCCGGTCGAGCGGCTGGCGATCCTGCACTCCGAAACGCCGGACATCGACGCGTTCCGTGCCGAACTGTTGAAGCACCTGCCGGAGCATCGATCCCAACGCCGTGTCGGTCGAGATCGTCGGTGCCTCGGTCGGACCGCATGTCGGGCCGGGCTGCGTGGGCGCGGCGATCCTTTACCGCCCGAGCTGAACCAGCGCGGCGGGCGCCGGCGAGCGCGGCCGGCGCCGGTCCGATAGGCATCTGCGACGCCGGGCAGGTTGCGGTACGGTTGCGACAACCTTGCCGACCGGTACCATCGGGGAGGCGTTAGCGGGGCTTCCGCGGCTATACTCCGCGTCGCACATGAGTCGCGCGTCGCGGACACGGCCTACCGTCGGAAGTCCGGTCGATGCGCCCCGTGGGGTCGTCCGGGAGACGACCCAGACCGAGGCGGCGGCCCGGGGAGGCCGCCCGACACAGAGGTTTCTCCTTCGATGACCACCGAGCACGTCGCTGCGCGCATCAACGCATGGGAGGTCGCGCAGCAACAGTTCGACCTGGCTGCTGAGCGCTTGAATCTCGATCCGGGGATGCGGCTCGTCCTGCGCGAGCCGCGCCGTGAATTCACCGTGCATTTCCCGGTCCACATGGACGACGGCAGCGTCCAGGTCTTCACCGGCCACCGCGTCCAGCACAACCTGGGCCGCGGCCCGGCGAAGGGCGGCATCCGCTACCACCAGGACGTATCGCTCGACGAGGTGAAAGCCCTCGCGATGTGGATGACCTGGAAGTGCGCGGTCGTCGGCATCCCATACGGCGGCGGCAAGGGCGGCGTGGTCGTCGATCCGAAGAAGCTCAGCCAGAAGGAGCTCGAGGCGCTGACCCGGCGATACTTCACCGAGATCGAGGTCCTCGTCGGCCCCGAGAAGGACATCCCGGCCCCGGACGTCAACACCAACGCCCAGATCATGGCCTGGATGATGGACACCTTCTCGATGCACGCCGGGTACACCGTCCCGGGCGTCGTGACCGGGAAGCCGATCAGCCTCGGTGGCTCCGAGGGCCGCAACGAGGCGACCGCTCGCGGCACGGTCTACTGCATCATCGAAGCGGCCCGCCACCTCGGCATCGAGCTGCCGAGCGCGACCGTGGCGATCCAGGGCTTCGGCAACGCGGGGTCCATCGCCGCTCGGCTGATCTCCGAGGAAGGCTCGAAGGTCGTTGCCGTGTCCGACTCGACCGGTGGCATCCACGCGCCCGATGGCCTCGAGATCTCGAAGGTCATCGCCTGGAAGCAGGAGCACGGCACGGTCCAGGGTTTCCCCGGCGCGAAGGACATCAGCAACGCCGAGGTACTCGAAGTCGAATGCGACATCCTCATCCCGGCCGCACTCGAGAACCAGATCACCGCGGCGAACGCCGGCAACGTCAAGGCCAAGCTCATCGCCGAGGCGGCCAACGGGCCCACGACACCGGAGGCCGACGAGATCCTGTTCAAGTCGTGGAAGACGTTCATGATCCCGGACATCCTGTGCAACGCCGGCGGCGTGACGGTCAGCTACTTCGAGTGGGTCCAGGACCTGAACCGCGACCACTGGTCGGAGAAGGTCGTCAACGAGAAGCTCAAGGAGATCATGGTCCGGGCCTTCCAGGAGGTCCTCGCCGTGGCTCGCCGGGAGCAGTGCGACATGCGGACGGCGGCTTACCTGCTGGCCGTTCGACGCGTCGCCGACGCGATGGAGATGCGCGGCCTCTACCCGTAAGCACTGTGACGCGGGTTCCGCGGCTGCTCGAGCGCGAGGACTGCGTCCTCATCGTCGTCGACGTCCAGCCAGGCTTCGTCGCGGCGACCGAGCCGGCGGCGGCGAAGGCTGCGGATGTGGTCGCGCGGATCGCCTGGCTCGTCCGCGTCGCGGCCGCGCTTGAGGTACCCATCGTGGTGACCGAGGAGCAGCCCGACCGGAACGGCCCGACCGAGGGTGTCGTCAGGGAGGCCCTGCCGCCGGGAACGCCTGTCTTCACGAAGCCCGTCTTCGGGTTGGCGGACGTGCCGGAGATCGCCGAGGCCGTCGAGACGACGGGTAGGCACACGGCCGTGCTCATCGGGGCTGAGACGGATGTCTGCGTCGCGCATTCGGCCCTCGGTCTGCTCGACCGCGGGTTCCGGGTGGCGGTCGTCGCGGATGCGACGTACTCGCCGGAGTCCATGCACGACCACGGCCTGCGACGGATCGCCGAGGCCGGTGGCGTGATCGTCCACGCGAAGGGCGTGTATTACGAGTGGCTGCGGACGGTCGAGGCGGCGACAACGTTCAGGAATGCGCACCCGGATCTCGAGGAACCACCCGGGTTCAGCCTCTAGTCCGACGCTGCGGCGCCCTGTCAGACGGAGGCGCCGCCGACGTCCCGCCACATGGCCGTGACCCAGGCCCGATCGAGGACGGTCTCGAACCCGCCGATCGGGCGGAAGCCCGCCCGGGCGTAGCGGTGGTCGTTGGCCGGGTTCGTCGACTCGAGATAGGACGGGACGCCAAAGTCGTCCCAGCTCGCGAGGTTGGCCGCGAGCAGGGCCTGGCCGACGCCTCGGCCGCGATGGTCGGGGTGCGTCGCGAGAAGGCTCAGGTAGTAGTGCGGGCCGAGCGGTCCACGACTGGCCTCGAATCGGTCGTACAGGGTGTGCATCGCCCGCACCGCGTCGGTGTCCAGGTTGTCCTCGAGGAATGCGTCGAGCGCGTCGACGCCGGCCGGTGGCAGCTCGTCGCCGCCCGGTGGCACCCAGATGGCGACGGCCTCGCCGCCGTCGGTCATGAACGCCGTCCCCTGGTCGACAGCGGCGGCGACGAACCCGCGCCAGTAGGGCTCGAGATGGTCGGTGCGCCCGTCCGCTCGTCGAAGGGCGGGCTCCCAGACGGGGTCGGTCGCGAACGCCAGCGTGATGCAGCGCGCGACGGGGTCCACGTCACCGATCCTCGCTGAGCGAACGTCCACGGGAGCCTCCTGCCGAACGGCCCGAGTATGGAGGACCGTCGGGGGGTCAGAGACGCGGCGTGGCCGATGCTAGAGTGGCGCGCATGCTCGACCACGAAGAGAAATTCCTGTTCAAGGAGGAGATCCTCCACCTCTCGAACGCCGTCGGTGAGCCCGGCGTGCTGGACAACGTCGAAGACCTGCTGACCGACGTCATCACCAGCCCGCGCTTCGATTCGGAGGTCTTCACGCTCGAGCGAAGCCTGCAGGTGATGCTCGGACCGCGCGCCGGAACGACGCTCGTGGGTCTGCTCACCGTCGCTCCCGAGGTGTTCGACGAGGTCGCCGAAGTGCGCATCCCGTCCGAGGTCCACGAGCGCCTCGTGGCGTGGCGTGCGCGGTTCGGCCTGGCCATCGACAACGCGCTGAACTTCCTGAACAACCCCGACGGGATCCAGGGCCACAACTTCGCGACGCAGGTCGCGCACGTCGAGGAGCGCCGCGTCCTCCAGGGCCGCCTCACACTCGTTCGCTACAACAACGAGCCGCAGTTCTTCGTGGCCGATGCGAGCGTGTTCCTCGGTCTGGTCACCGACATCCTGGAGCGGCTGGGCCCGTACCTCGAATCGGACGCGGTCGACGCCGAGACCATCGCGCGGCTGCGCGACGCTCTGGGCCTCGTCGAGCGCAAGACCGGAGCGCACGGCTAGTTCGGCCCGTGCCGAGGTCGCCGGTTCGCGTCGAGCGAACGCTTTCGGGTCGAAGGCGGGCTGACGCCCGATGAAGCATCTCTACCTCGCCGCGACCGGCCAGAACCGAGGCAAGACGACGGTCAGCCTCGGCGTGATGGATGGCTTCCAGCGGCGCGGCCTATCGACCGGGTTCATGAAGCCCGTCGGCCAACGGACGGTCATCGAGGACGGCGTGCCCGGCCGACGAGGACGCCGTGCTGATGAAGACGGTCTTCGAGCTCGGCGAGCCGCTCGGGCAGATGAGCCCGGTCCACATCCCGCGCGGGTTCACCCAGGCGTACATCGACGGGAAGGTGGTCGAAGACCTGCCCGCGCAGGATCCGTGCCGCCCACGCGCGCTTCGTCCGAGCAGCGCGACATCCTCCTCATCGAGGGGACAGGACACGCCGGGGTCGGCGCGGTGATCGGCCTATCGAACGCCGTCGTCGCCGCGATGCTCGGCTCGCCCGCCGTGATCGTGTCGGAGGGTGGTGTCGGCCGGCCGATCGACGAGATCGTCCTCAACAAGGCGCTGTTCGAGCGAGCGGGGGTGCGCGTCGCCGGCGCGATCGTGAACAAGGTCGACCTCGCCGCGAAGCCGGACCTGGCACGGACGCTGGAGCGCGGCCTCGAGCGCCACGACATCCCGCTGCTCGGCGTGCTGCCGTACCGCAAGATCCTCTCGAACCCGACCCTGGCGATGGTCCTCGAGGGGATCCACGGCGAGACGATCCACCCGGGTCCCGATCTCGATCAGGTCATCGGCGGGGTCGCCATCGGGGCGATGGAGCCCGAGCACATGCTCCAGCGCATCGGCGAGCGGTCGCTCGTGATCGTCCCGGGCGATCGCGAGGACGTGATCGCAGCGATCGTCCACGCCCACCTCATCGGGGCGCCCGCCGCCGGCGACGCGCTCGGGCTGGTGCTGACCGGCGGCTATCCGCCGCGCAAGACGGTCATCGATGCGATCCGACACGCGGATCTGTTCGCGACCATCGTTCCCGAGGACACGTACGCCGTCGCATCGGAGATCCACGACCTGCTGGTGAAGACGCACATCGCCGACCGGGAGAAGATCGAGGAGATCAAGGCGCTCGTCTGGGAGCACCTGTTCATCGACCGCGTGCTCGAGGTCGCCACCGAGGTCGAGTTCGCCGCATAGTCGGCAGCCCGCCCTGTCGCGGCTTTCGGCGGGAGCCGGGCGGGCTGATCGGCGGGTCGGCGCGGGCCGGGGCCGCGACCCGCGCCGTCCCCGTCAGTCGTTGCCGATCAGCGACGTTGCCCGTCAGCGACCGGCAGGTACGTCGACCGTCCGCCGTCGCCCGATGATCAGAGCAGCGGCTCCGGCCGCGATCGCCATGGCGACGCCGATGCCCACAAGCGGAGCGAGTTGCGAGCTCACGGAGGTGGTCGGCGTCGTCGAGACCGGCGGAGCCGCGACCGGCGTGGAGGCCACGGGCTGCGTCGACGCGATGGGCGCCGCCGCCTTCGCCGCGGGTGCATGACCCGTGACCATCGAGTCGTCGGTCAGCGGGAAGATGATGTCCGACCGCGAGCAGTCATCGGCCGCCGTGCACGACTCGCCCCTCAACCCGACCTCCACCTCCCCGATCCCACTCTCCGGGACCTGGATCGATGGCCTTGTAATGGCCGGAACCGATCGGCGACTCCGTGCCGACGACCTCGGTCGAGCTCTTGCCATCGACTGCCCTCGAGGCGCATATACACGCCCGAGCGATGAGAACGGTGACTCTTTGTCATCGACGACCTGGAAGAGCGACCAGCCAACCTCGATCGTCGATCCGGGCGCCGCATCGCGGTGGATCGCCGTATCCAGCTTGGCTTCTGCCCCCTCCTTTGCGAGGGACGGGAGGGCGAGGGCGACGCTCGCAGTGATGCCGAGCAGCAAGCTGAGGGTGGCGGTTCGACGCGACATGGTGGTTGACCTCGGAGTGGTGGCTGTTCAGCCTCCGTACACCTGTGGCCGCACCTCGGTTCCCGGATCCTCCTCAGCATCGGCATCGAGGATCTCGTTGTCGATCAGTCGCGTCTCGCCGAAGCGCACGGCCAGCGATACGAGCGCGCGGCCGATCCACCGTCGACAGTTCCTGGAGCGTGTCGGCGTCGGCGACCGAGACGTACTCGGTCTTCGCGAGGGGCTCGGTCCTGAGCTCGTCGCGTATCCGCGCGCGAAGCGTCTCAGCCGAGCGTTCGCCCGCTTGCCAGGCATCCCGCGCCGCTATCAGCGCCCGGCGCAGCACGGTGGCCGCGCTCCGCTCCTCGGGCGAGAGGTGAACGTTGCGCGATGACAGGGCGAGCCCGTCCGCTTCTCGGACGGTCGGGCAGGTCACGACGTCGGTCCCGATGGCGAGGTCTCGGGCCATCTGCCGGATGACCATCACTTGCTGCGCGTCCTTCTGGCCGAAGTAGGCGTGATCGGCACGCACGAGGTCGAAGAGGATCGCGACGACGGTGGCGACACCGTCGAAGTGACCAGGGCGTGCCGCGCCCTCCAGCGGCTTCGCGACGGCTCCGACCGAGACCGTCGTATCGAAGCCCGGCAGATAGATCTCCTCGACCGGCGGCGCGAAGACGATGTCGACGCCCTCCGACTCGCAGATCGCGATGTCGTGCGCCTCGTTGCGCGGGTACTGCGTGTAATCCGACGCCTCGTTGAACTGCCGCGGGTTGACGAAGATCGTCGCGACCGTCGTGGCGTCGTCGTCTCGCGCGCGACGCATCAGCGCGCGGTGCCCGTCGTGTAGCCAGCCCATCGTCGTCACGAGGCCGACCGGTCGCGCGCACGTCCGCGAGCGCGTCGCGCAGGTCCGCCCTCGTGCGAACGACGCGCGTCGTGGCGGCGGGCTGCGGCTGCGCCACCGCCGAAGTCCCTAGAGGTCGCGGTCGAGCGGGATACCCGCCAGCGGCATCTCTCCCGCGGCTCGATCCGAGGCGCCACGACCTAGCGCTTCGTCGAGGACGGCGTCCTCCATCCGGACCGTCTCCTTGTCGCCAGGGAACGCGCCGGCCGCGACATCGGCCGCGTAGGCCAGCGCCGCCTCGCCGATCGTCTCGCGCAGGTTCGCGTACGGCCGCGCGTGGCGCGGCATGAAGTCGCCGAGGCCGAGCAGGTCCGTCACGACCTGGACCTGGCCGCTGCACAGCGGGCCGGCCCCGATGCCGATCGTCGGGATCCGCAACCGGTCGGTGATGGCGCCGGCGAGCTGGGCCGGCATGAGCTCGAGGACGATCGAGAAGGCGCCTGCCTCCTGGACCGCGAGCGCATCCGCCAGGAGGGCGCGCGCCTGCGACCGGTCCTTGCCCTGGACCTTGACCTTGCCGCCGAGTCCGTGCTGTGCCTGCGGTGTCCAGCCGATGTGGCCCATGACGGGGATCCCGGCCTTGACGAGCGCTTCGATGATCCGTGCCGAGCGCACGCCGCCTTCGACCTTGACCGCCTGGGCGCCCGCCTCCTGCAGGAACTTGCCGGCGTTCTCGAGCGCCTCATCCACAGACGCGTAGCTCAGGAACGGCATGTCGCCGATGACCAGCGCCTGCCGCGAGCCACGCACCACGGCCTTGGTGTGGTGGAGCATCTCCGTCATCGTGACGCGCACGGTCGACTCGTAGCCGAGCAGTACCTGGCCGAGCGAATCGCCGACGAGGAGCATCGGGATCCCGGCCTCATCGAGGATCTGGGCCGTCGGGTAGTCGTAGGCGGTCAACATCGCGAGCCGCTCGCCGTCGGCATAGCGCTTGGCGATGTCGGCGACCGTGAGACGACGCGGTGAGTCGGAGGAGACGCTCATGTCAGCCAGTCTGCGCTGCGGCGTCACGGTCGTCCAGCGCACGCGCCACGCGGTCGAGGATCTCGTCAGCGACCGCCCGTTTCGACATCAAGGGGAGCTCCGCCCGGCTGCCGTCGGCCTCGAGGATCGTCACGCGGTTGGTGTCGGTCCCGAACCCTGAACCGGCTTCGGACACGTCGTTCGCGACGAGCAGGTCGAGTGACTTGCGCCGGAGCTTGTCGGCGGCCCGGTCGAGTGAGCCGGTCTCCGCCGCGAACCCGACGAGGAAGGGCCGCGGCGTCATCGGCTCGTACGTCACCCCGCCCTCCCGGTCCGTGCCGTGCGCGATCCGGGCGATCTGGCCAAGGATGTCCGGGGTCGGCTTCGAGCTCGAGGGTCAGCGAGCCGCCGCGTTCCAGCTTCCGGTCCGCCGTGGTCGACGGCCGGAAGTCGCTGACCGCCGCGGCCATCACGAGTGCATCGAATCCCGCGCGCCCGTCTTCGGCGTGGGTGAGCTTGTGGAGCGCGGTGCGCATCTCGGCAGCCGACTCGACGGCCACGACCGTGGCGTCCGATGGGGGAGCGACATCGAGATTCGCCGCGACCAGCGTGACGCGTGCGCCCGCGCGCGAGCGCCGCCTCGCTGATGGCGACGCCCATCTTCCCGGTCGAGCGGTTGCCGATGAACCGGACGGGGTCGATCGATTCGCGCGTGCCGCCCGCGCTGACGACGAGATGTCGTCCGGTCAGGTCGGCCTCGCGGACGGGCTCGACCGTCGGGGGGCGGGCACGCACGTCGGCCGCGCGGACCGGGCGCGAGCCGATCGACGCGACGACGGCATCGACGATGGCGGGCAGCTCGGCCAGCCGCCCCATGCCTGTCTGACCGGACGCGAGCTCGCCCGCCTCGGGCTCGACGATCGTGTAACCGAACGCATCCCGGAGGCGCGCGACGTTGTCGCGGGTGGCGGGGTGGGTCCACATGTCGCCGTCCATCGCAGGTGCGACGACCACCGGCGCGCTCGACGCGAGCGTCGTCGCGGTCACGACGTCGCCGGACAGCCCGCTGGCCATGGCGCTGAGCCAATGCGCGGTCGCCGGGGCGACGACGATCGCGTCCGCCGTGTCGGCGACGACGATGTGGCCGATGCGCCCGTCGGGCAGGAGCGCAAGGACGTCGGTCTCGACCGCGTGTCGCGAAAGGGCCTGGAACGTGAGCGGGCCGACGAACGCGGTCGCGGCCGGTGTGAGCATCACGACGACGTCCGCGCCTTCGGTGCGAAGGAGCCGGAGCAATTCGACCGCTTTGTACGCGGCGATCGAGCCGGTGACGCCGAGCCCGATCAGCCGTCCCTCGAGACGGCCGCTCACGGCAGTCCGAGCTCCAGCGGTTCGCCGCCGGCCACCTCGGCGTGGAGGATCGCCAGACCCTTGAGCGTCAGGTCCGGATCGATCGCGTCGATGCCCTCGAGGTCCTGCGCCCACGGCGCCGCCGAGAGGCCGCCCGTCAGGATCGCGCGCACGCCATCGACGTCCGTGCCGGCCTGATCCGCGAGCTCGCGACGGATCCGGGTGAGGAGGCCGCTGACGAGCGCCTGATAGCCGAAGACGGTGCCGGCCTGCATGGCACTTACCGTGTCGCGCCCGATCGCACGGTCCGGTGCCCGAAGCTCGATCCGAGGCAGCTTGGCGGTCCGTGCCGCCAGCGCTTCGAGCCCGAGCTCGAGACCCGGCGCGATGGCGCCGCCGACGTAGGCTCCGTCGCCCGCCACGCAGTCGAACGTCGTGGCGGTCCCGAAGTCGACGACGACCGCCGGCGTGCCGTACAGCCGCCCTGCCGCGAGCGCGTTCACCAGCCGGTCGGCGCCGACCTCACCGGGTCGCTCCGTGCGGATGGCCAGCGGCACGGTCCCGGCGAGAGCCAGGGTGAGCGACCGCTCCCGGCGGGCCGCGATCGTCTCGACGTGAGCGGTCAAGGCGGGCACGACCGAGGCGCACGAGATCGCGTCGACGTCGCCGAACGATGCACCGTCGAGGTGGAGCAGCTCGTCGAGCAGCACCTCGAGCTCATCGGCGGTGGCGCGCGGCGCCGTCGCAGCGCGACGCGTCGCGATCAGGGCGCCGTTCCGCAGCAGCCCGACCGTGACGTTCGTATTGCCGATGTCAAGGGCCAGCAACATGGCCGGGATGATACGCGGCGCCATCGGTCGGCTCGGCGGAGGACATCGGTCCGAAGGCCGTTCCCGCGCCCCGCCGCCTGCGGTACCATCGCCCTCGTCCCGGAGGCGCCCCCAGCCATCGACCCGCAGGAGACGAACGTGTCGACGTCGCCGCCCGCCAAGTTCTTCGTGAACCAGGGTGTCGTGGCCAGTCCGACCGACATGCTCCATCTCCTCAAGCCCCTGTTGAAGCAGACCATCTCGTATCGCTACATGCGCGGCCGCGACGTCGTGGCGCACGGCACGGGCTGGGTGGAACGGATCGTCACCGACGCGCCCGAGACGTCGACCTACTTCACGCCACTGGCGATCACGCTGAACATCGATTCGTTCGAGCATCTCGAGTTCGAGACCCGGCCCGACCAGCTGCTGGTCTACACGCTGGTCCAGGGTGATGAGCGCGTGATCGTCGAGTTCGCCCCGATCGGCGCCGATGCCGAAAGTGCATCGCCGTTCGCGCCACGTCAGCTCGAGTTCGATACGAGCGAGTACGTCCAGATGGAGCTGCTCGGGCTCGAGTCGTCCGAGGACGAATAGGGCTAGGCCCCGCGTTCTCCTCGCACGTACGGGATCCCCAGCGCGGCCGGCGCGCCCACCCGGCGTCGAAGCGCCTCGCGTGATCCGATGATCACGACGACCACGACGAACAGGTACGGCAGCATCTCGAGGAAGAACGTCGCCGACCGTCCAGCCTGGAACGGGTTGTCGAAGCCGAAGATCGTCTTCACGCCCTGCAGGTCGAGGATGAACCGGAAGATCGCTCCGAACAGGTAGGCGCCCGAGCGCGGCCCTGATCGGGCTCCACTGCGCGAAGATCACCAGCCCGACGGCGATCCAGCCGCGTCCCGCGACGGTCTGGTCGCCGAACCAGCCGGGCGAGATGGCGAGGGTGATGGTCGCCCCGGCGAGTCCGGCGAGCAGTCCTCCGAGGAGCACGTACGCGTAGCGGACGCGGATGACATCGATGCCCTGGGCGTCCGCGGCCGCCGGTCGCTCGCCGACGGCGCGGAGGTTGAGGCCGGGGCGCGTTCGGTCGATCCAATACCACGCGATCGGCACGAGCACGAAACCGACGTAGGTGAGGATGCTCTGCTCGCGGAACAGGATCGGCCCCAGGAATGGGATCTGCGACAACACGGGGATCGTGATCCGGGGCAGCGTCTGGATCGCGCCGGCGTTCGACAGACCGTCGCCGAGGACACGGGCCACACCAGAGCCGAGGAACGTCAAGGCCAGCCCGGAGATCACCTGCTCCGCACGCAGGTGGATCGTCACGACCGCGTGGATGAGGCTCAGGGCGGCTCCCGCGAGCATCGCGATGACGAGGCCGATCCATGGGTCGCCCGTCGACGCGGCGACCGAGAACCCGGCGACCGCACCCATGAGCATCATCCCCTCGACCCCGAGGTTCAGGACGCCGGAGCGCTCCGCGAAGATCTCGCCGACCGCGGCGAAGAGCAGGATCGTGCCGCTCGCGACCCCCGCCGCGAGGATCAGCGTGAGGTCGATCACGTCGTCGCCGCCGCACGCCGCGCGATGACGACCCGATACCGCGTGAACGACGTCGGCGACGATGAGGCAGAAGAGGATGATCCCCTGGATCATCGCCGGCACGCCGGAGGGCTGGATCTCGCGGCCGGCGAGGATCAACGCGCCGAACAGGATCGACGCGACCACGACGCGCCACGGTCCGAGGTGCGCCAGGTAGGCGATGATGATCGCGGTGAACCCGTATCCAGGAGAGATGCGGTCCTGGAGGCGGTGGACCGACCCCGCGACTTCGCTCATGCCCGCCAGCCCAGCGAGCGCCCCGGAGATCGCGAAGACGACGACGATGTAGCGCCGGATATCGATCCCGGCGTAGCGCGCGGCACGCGCGTTGTCACCGATGAGCCGCATCTCATAGCCCCAGCGCGTGCGCGAGACGGCGAACCAGACGATCGCTGTGGCGATGAGAGCGAACAGCATCCCGAGGTGGGTCGTGAGCCCGGAGAACAACGGGATGTCCTTGCCGAAGTCGGTGAGCCGGGGGAGCCACGCTTCCTTGGGGAAGGTCGCGGTCTGCTGGAATCCGCCCTCGCTCCACGGGCCGAAGACCCAGAACTGGACCCAGGCCAGGGCGACGTAGTTGAGCATCAGCGTGGTGATGATCTCGTTGACGCCGAGGCGGGCCCGGAGGACGCCCGGGACGATGCCCCACACAGCACCCGCGAGGGCCCCGGCCAGCATCATCGCCGGGATCAGGACGATCGCCGGCGTGCCCTCGGGCAGTCCCAGGCCGAGGACGACGAAGCTCGCGCCCCAGGCACCGAGCAGGAACTGCCCCTCCGCGCCGATGTTCCAGAGACGCATCCGGAAGGCCAGGGCACAGGCGAGGCCGGTCAGGATCAGGGGCGTCGCCTTGACCAGCGTGTCGGACAGGACGCCGATGTCGCCGAACGCGGCCTTGACGATGTGGAGGTACGACCTGACGGGGTCGCCGCCGACCAGCGCGAGCACGATCGCGCCGATGACGCAGGGCGACGGCCACGGCCGCCACCGTCAGCAGCGGCGACAGCCAGCGAGGCGGCTGACCGCGGGGCTCGAGCCGGGCGATCATGCGTCGCCGCCCGGCGGCTGGTCGCCGCTCGTCGACTGGTCGCCGCTCATCGTTGCCGCGCCCCCCGCGGTCTCATCGCCGCCCGCTGCCGCGGGTCGCGCCGCGGTCTCGTCGCCGCCGGTCATCTGCAGGCCGATGGCATCGATGTCCGAGCCCGACGGCGTCGTCGAAGCTCGCCGCGATACGGCCCTCGTACATCACGAGGATCCGATCCGCGAGCGCGAGCAGCTCCTCGAGCTCCTCGGAGATCAGCAGGATGCCGTCCCCTTCGCCCGAAGGTCGAGCAGCAACTGGTGGACGCCCTCGATGGCGCCGACGTCCAGGCCGCGAGTCGGCTGGACGGCGACGAGCACCTTCGGAGCACGAATCGATCTCGCGCGCCAGGATCAGGCGCTGGAGATTGCCGCCCGACAGGATGCGGACCGGCGCATCGAGCGTGGGCGCCGAGATCGCGTAGCGCCTGGCGCAGTCCACCGGCCTTGTCGCGCGCGGCGCGCTCGTCGAGCAACGGTCCGCGGGCGAGCGGCGGCTGGCGGAACGCGCGCAGGATGAGGTTGTCGACAAGCGAAAGGTTCGGGCGCGCTGCCGACGCCCGCACGATCCTCGGGCACGTGCGCGACGCCCGCGGCGATCGCATTCCCGCGCCGGACGCGCCGGCGAGGTCGCGACCCTCGATCGATCACTCGCCCGGTGCACGTCCGCAGACCGGTGATGACCTGGGCGAGCTCGGACTGGCCATTGCCTGCGACCGCCGCGATGCCGACGATCTCGCCGGCACGGACCTCGAGCGACGCGCCGCGGAGCGGCCGGCACGCCCGCGGTCGTTGTCGGCGCGGACGTCCTCGACCTGGAGCACGACCCGTCCTGGTTCCACGTCGGTCCGCTTGAGCTGCTCGAGGACCGGACGGCCGACCATCAGTCGGGCGAGGTCGGCGCGCGTGACGCCCTTCGGGTCGATCCCGGCGGCCGTCACGCGTCCGGCGCGCATGACCGTGATCCGGTCGGCGATCGACAGGACCTCGCCGAGCTTGTGGCTGATGAACACGACGCTCGCGCCGGTCGGCGACCATCGAGCGCAGCGTCGCGAACAGCTCGGCGATCTCCTGGGGCGCCAGCACGGCCGTCGGCTCATCGAGGATCAGGACCCGCGCGCCCGTGGAACAGCAGCTTGATGATCTCGACGCGCTGCTGCTCGCCGACGGATAGCTGCCAGATCCGGCGCGTGCGGATCGACCTTGAGGCCGACATCGCGCGCGAGGCGCGTCGACCTCGGCTTCGGTCCGTTTGAGGTCGAGCCGGAACCGCGGCCGGTCCAGGCCGAGCAGCACGTTCTCGGCGACCGTCTGGGAAGGCACGAGCGTGAAGTGCTGGTGGACCATGCCGATGCCCGCGGCGATCGCGTCGCGCGGCGAGCGGAACTCGACGCCTCGGCCGCCGACCCGGACCTGACCCTCGTCCGGGTCGATACAGCCCGGCGAGGACGTTCATCAGCGTGCTCTTGCCGGCCCCGTTCTCGCCGAGGAGCGCGTGGATCTCGCCCGGCGCGGAGGTCGAAGTCGACGTGGTCGTTGCGCGAGCACGCCCGGGAAGGTCTTGACGATCCCGACCGCCTCGATGGCGGGCGGATGTCGACGGCGGCCGGGGGCGCGAGTGGCTCGGTCGCCGGTCATCGGTCGGAGGCGGATCGTCGAGCGGGCGCCGGATCACCCGACGCCCGCTCGATCGGATCCGACCTAGGACAGTGGCTTTGGCAGCTCGACCGTGATGCCGTCGTTCCACCAGTACATGCAGGTCTTGCATTCGGAACCCGGGGCGCCTGGCGGGAACTGGTCGAGGTCCGACTGCTCGAGCTTCTGGCCGGCGGGCAGCAGCTCCTTGCCGGTGTTGTCCTTGATGGGGCCGTTGAACACGATGTCGAAGCGAGCCGTGCTCGCTGCCGAGCATCGTGGCGAGGGTCTCCTTGACCTTCGTCACGTCTGCTGCCGGCAGGTCGGCGATGCCCGGCTGCGGCGTCTCGCCGTCCATGAAGCCGAACAGGCCCATGGCCTTCGAGTTGGCGTCGAAGTACTCGTAGCCGGCGGTGTAGGTCTTGGCCTTGACCTGCTCGGCGATCCGGGCGTACTCGGGACCCCAGATCCAGTACGGCGCGGTCAGGCACTTCTCGACATGGCAGGAGCTCGGGTGGTCGTACGTGACGCCCCACTTGCCCTTCTCCTGCGCGACGTCGGCGGCGGCCGGCGTGTCGGCGCCGGTGAAGACGACCTGCGCGCCGGCGTCGAACAGCGACGCGGCGCCGTCGCGCTCCTTGACCGGGTCGTGCCAGGTGTTGATGAAGCGCACGTCCATCGTGCACTCGGGGCAGGTCACCTTGGCGCCGCGCATGATCGCGTTGCCGAGGCGGAGCTCCTCGGGGATCGGGAAGGTGGCCATGTAGCCGAGCTTCGGGTTGCCGTCCTTCTTCGCGCGCGATCCGGCGAGCATGCCGGCGAGGTACTTGAAGTCCTCCATGGCGCCGAAGAAGTTGCCGAAGTTCTTGCCGTTCGACTTGTAGCCGGTGAGGTGGAGGAACGTCGCGTCGGGGAACTCCTCGGCGACGGTCGCCATCGGGTCCATGTAGCCGAACGAGGTGCCGATGATGAAGTTGAAGCCCTTGCGCGCGAGGCTGCGGAAGACCTGCTCGGAATCGGCGCCCTCGGGCACGAGCTCGATGTAGGCGACGTGCGTGTCGGGCACGTTCTGGCACATGTACTGGAGACCCTCGTAGTGGGCCTGGCTCCAGCCACCGTCGTCGTGTGGGCCGATCAGGACCATCGCGACGTTGAACTTGCCCTCCTCGACGTCGGGGATCTGCAGGTCGGCGCCGCCCTGCGTGCCCGTTCCGGCGCAGTCCGCCGCATGCCGGTGAGCCGCCGGCGCTCGCGGACGGCGCGGTCGAGCCGATGCCGACGCCTCCGGCCGGATGTGGCCGCGGTCGGCGCCGTGGTGGCCGTGCCACCGGCTCGAACACGCGCCAGCGATGACGGCCACGGTCATCAGGACCGTCAGCCACGACAGTCGTCGGCTCATACCAGGACCTCCTCCTCCACCGGCACGCGACCGGGCCTGCCTCGGGACGGGACCGCAGCGGGTCCGGGCACAGGATAGCCGGGTCGACGGCATGCGACTCGACCGGTGCGCTCGGCCGGCGGCCGACGCCAGGCGCGGCGGTCGGCGCGGGCGAGGCCTTCCTGTACCATCCGTCGCGATGTTCGAACGGACCGCGCTGCCTGAGGGGCCGCGCGTCATCAGCTCCCGGGTGCCCGGGGCGCGTTCGGTCTCCATCGCCGCGTACGTCCTGGCCGGTTCGCGCCTGGAGAGCGCGGCCGAGGCCGGCGTCGCCCATTTCATGGAGCACCTCACGTTCAAGGGCACGACGGCGTACCCGACGACGCGCGCGATCAGCGAGGCGATCGAGGGTGTCGGTGGCTCGTTCAATGCCGCGACCGACCGCGAGTCGACGGTCTACTGGGTCCGCGTCCCGCAGCGCGAGGCGGCGCCGCGGCGATGGACGTCATCGGCGAGCTGATCGTCCGGCCCGAGGCTCAGCGCGCGACGAGATCGCAGGGCGAGCGGAGCGTCATCATCGAGGAGATCCGCGGCTACCAGGACGACCCGACCGAGTACGCGCAGATCCTGTTCCAGACCGCGATGTTCGGCGACGGACCGCTCGGCCGCGAGATCTGCGGCGACGAGGCGGACATCCGCGCCCTCCCCGACGAGACGATCCGGGACTTCTGGCGGACGACGTATCGGCCCGCCAACACCGTCGTCGCCGTCGCCGGGGACCTCGACCACGGGGCCGCCGTGGATCTCGCGGCGACCGCGTTCGGGACCGGGAACGGGGTGGTCCCGGGGTTCGCGCCAGCGCCCGCGCTGCCGGCCGGGCGAGCGCGTCCTGGTCGGCAAGCGATCGACGGCGCAGGCCCAGCTCGTCGTCGGCCTCCCGGCGCTGCGCCGCGACCACCCCGATGCGTGGGCACTCTCGTTGCTCAACGCCGTCCTCGGCGACGGGATGAGCAGCCGGCTCTTCCAGTCGGTTCGCGAGGAACTCGGCCTCGCCTACGACATCTCGTCGGGGCTCGTCGACTACGCCGACGCCGGCGCCATGGAGATCTCGGCCGGGGTCGATCCCGACGCGCTCGACGATGCGCTCGCGGCGATCCTGGTGGAGCTGGCACGCCTTCGCGACGAGCCCATCCCCGCCGATGAGCTCGGGCGAGCGAAGCGCTACCTGTCGGGCGGCCTCGAGCTGCGGATGGACGAGACCCGCCACGTCGCCTCGTGGATCGGCGGCCAGGAGGCCTTGCACGACCGCGTGCTGACCGTCGACGAGGCACTCGCCGAGATCGAGGCCGTCACCGCCGACGACATCCAGCGGCTCGCGGCGGCGCTCGTCGTCGATGAGGGGCTGCGGCTGGCAGCGGTCGCGCCGGCTCGCGCCCTGCGCGGGCTCGACCGCCACCTGCGACTCCCGGCATGAGCGACCCGTCCGCGCCGACGACGCAGCGCTCGCCCGACCTCGTCCTCGCCCGACTCCACCTCCGTCTCGGCTCGCTGTCGCTCGCCCGTGCCGAGCTCGAGACGCTGGCCGGCAAGGACATGCTCGATGCGGAGGGCGTCATCGATCTGGCCGAGGCGCGCTGGCGGACCGGCGATATCACGGGCGCAGGCGAGGCCGCCGCGCTGGTCATCGATGACGACGAGGGCCCGGTCCTCGCGCTCATCGTCGCGGCAGAGGCGGCCGCGGCGCGCGGCCGGCCCAGCGAGGCTCGCCGCCTCGCCGCGAAGGCGCTGGCTGCGGCGGACGGCTCGATCGACACGATCTTCGCCGGGATGCCGCGGAGCCCGGCCTGGCCGCCGGACCCGGCAGCGCCACCTCCGTCGCCGACGACGATGTTCGACAGCCCACATCCTGGGCGCGGCAGTCGGCGGACGACCGCCACGCTCGTCCGGAGAGCCGGCCGGAGGGGTTCCGGGGGTCGCGGGCTCGGCATCGCAGGACCTTGCCGGTGAGATGGCGACGACATCGGGTGCCGGCCTATGGGACGACGATCTAGCGGCGGCCGCCGAGGCCGAGGCGGAATCGGCGGCAGCGGTCGACGCGTCGCTGCCCACTGGTGACGAGGCGCTCGAGACCGGCCGGCAGCTCCTGGAGTCCGGCGACGACGGCGGTGCGGCGCTCCAGCTCGCGCTGGTACTGCGGATCGCCCCGGCGCTCGCGCCGGCCGTGATCGATGTCATCGGTGACCGACAGGATCCCGGTCTGGCGTTCGTACGCGGCGATGCGTATCGTCTCGTCGGCCGTGAGCTCGACGCGCGGCGTGCATACGCCGATGCGGCCCGGCCGCCGGATGCCTCATCGTCGTCGGACCCCTCCGCAGCCGACTCAGCGTCGGCCGATGCGTCGCCCGACCCATCCCCGTCAGAAGGAGACCCCGCGTGACCGAACGCACCCTCGTCCTCGTCAAGCCCGACGGCGTCCAGCGCCAGCTGACCGGTCGCATCCTCACCCGGTACGAGGACCGAGGGCTCAAGATCGTGGGGCTGAAGCTCGTGCAGGTCGATCGCGACCTTGCCGAGCGGCATTACGCCGCCCACCGCGAGAAGCCGTTCTTCGCGGGACTCGTCGACTTCATCACGTCGGCGCCGCTCGTCGCACTCGCCCTCGAGGGTCCGAACGCGATCTCCGTCGTTCGCGCCATCAACGGCGCGACGCGGCCGCACGAAGCCGCGCCGGGCACGATCCGCGGCGATTTCGCGCTCGAGACCGCGCAGAACATCGTCCACGCGTCGGACGGGCCGGAAGCAGCCACGACCGAGCTCGAACTCTGGTTCCGCGCCGACGAGCTGCACGAGTACGAACGCGACGTCGACCGCTGGGTGCTCGCCCCGGAGGAGTGACCCAGGGCTAGGTCGGCGAGGTCGTCGGGAGCGGCTCGAACGACGGCTCCGGCGAAAGCCCGGGCGGTTCGAGGGAAGGTGTCGTCGACGCCGCGCCCGGTGACGGCTCGACCGTTGGCGCGTCGGACGCAGCCGGGGCCTCCGACTCACCCGGCCCGAAGGATTCGACGCTCTCGCCGACGACCGGCGGCAGCCCCGCGGCCGCCTGTGGCCCGCCGAATGCCCCGGCGGAGACGAACAGGGCGAGGATCGCCAGCACCGCCGCGCCCGCTGTCGCGGTGACGTTCCGGTTGTCCGCCCACGCACGCCCGAGCGAGACACGGACATTGGTCAGATCGATGCGATCGAAGGCTGGGCGCCAGCCGACACGCTCGATGCCCCCTGTCCGGTCGATGCCGACGGCGAAGAGGCGCCCGTAATAGAGGAGCGGGCTCAGCGTCCCGAGCATCACGATCGCCGCGACCGGACCCTCGAGGACGAGCGAGATCAGCTGGCCGCGCGCCTCCGCCGCGGCGAGCCCCGGCAGACCGATGCTGGCGACGACGACCAGACCGAGCACGACGCCGAGGATCGGGGCGCGGAGGGCCCACCCGCGCAGCTCCGCCACCCGGCCGGTCCCGAACGTCGCCCGCGTCGCGGCCGCCCACGCGGCGAACGCACTTCGGGCGACGACGAACGCGAGGATCCAGATGCGGGCCGGCGCCCACGCCGCCGGGTCGAGAGCCGCGACCGCGAGCATCACGACCCCGGCATCGCCCACGATCGCGTACCCGACGATGTGCTCGATGTCGTCCTGGATGAATGCGGCGACCGACGCCAGGAAGATCGATGCGATGGCGACGGCGAGGACGACGAACCGGACCGACGTCAGGTCGAGCGCCAGCGGCGCGATCGACGCATCGGCCCAGGCGAGGGCCACGATCGCCAGGGCTGCGGGGGCGATCGCCGTGACGAGCGGCAGGGTCGTCTCGGGCACCGCGTCCGTGAGCCGAGCCGCCCACTGGTGCGCGGGGATCGCCCCGAACCGGATCGCGACCGCGAGCGCGAACGCGAGGTAGGCGAGCCCGAAGACGATCGGCTGAGCGGCGAGCTCGCTCAGGTCGCGGCCGATCCAGGCCGTCGGCGGCGATGGCCATCGTCCCGGCGACCGCGGTGGCTCGGAGGACGCGCGTCCCCACCGTCGCGCCGGTCCGCCCGCGATCGGGCACCAGCGTGACGAGCGCGCCGAAGGCTCCGCCCGCGGTCGCTGCAAGCACGGCGACGCGAGCGTCCGGGCAGCGATAGCGCCAGGCCGCAGGTCGCGAGGATGCCCGAGCGCCACGGCCGGGGCATCACCTCGGTCCTCGGTCGCCTCGCCGACGATCGCCAGCAGCAGCGTGGCGAGGGCGGCGAGCAACAGGAAGATGCGCAGGTACTCGGTCGTGGCGATGCCCGACGTTCCGATCCCGATCGACTGACTGGGCCGGATCAGGGCGGCGGCCACCACCGCGAGGAACAACGCCGCCACACCGACCGGCGTCGCGATGCGAGGGCGTGACCGAAGCGCCACGACCGCGATCGTGCCGAGGCCCGTGAGGAGCAGGAACGGGAGCAGGCTCATCCGGTCATCGAACGATGTCGCCGACCCGCGGCTCGATCGGATGAGCGTCGGGTTCGCGGCGTCGGGACCCTCGGCCGTCGGCCGAGAAGTCGAACCCGCCCGCGCCATCGGCGAGCGCGGCTCGGGCCAGCGTCGCGATCGCGGCGGCGACGACGACGAGTGCCCCCGTGGTGACGAGCTGCTCGAGCTGGTCGGGCGTGCCACCGAGCCCGGCACGGACCAGGAGCGCGCCATCGATCAGCAGCAGCGATCCGATCCCCACGCGGAGCGACGTCGACGCCCGTGACGGTCGCAGACACGGCAAGCGCCGCGACGGCGAAACCCGCGGCGCTCGCCAACGACGACCCGAGCGCCGGCGCGCCGAGCCCGTGCGCCGCGAAACCCACCACGAACGCGGACGCGGCCATCAGGGCCTCGGCCGGCCAGCCGATACGCGACCCGCCGGTGAGTGGGCTTGGCCCGCGGACGCGCCCGCGGTCGCGCGCCGCGATCCAGAGCAGGTATGCCAGCAGGATCGCCCCGACGAACCGCGACGCGAGGCCGAGTGGCGCCGGCAGCGGATCGGCGAGGACCGGCGAGCCGATGAGGACGATCGCCAGCCCGAGGATGGCGACGCGAGGGGGACGCGCCGCGACGGCGACGACCGTCCCGGCGACGACCACCAGCGCGACCGCCGCGAGGATCGGGTTCACGCCCGGGTCCCGGACGGCGTCATGGGGTGGCGGGGTGCGAGGCTCGGGTAGGTCGGGGTCTGGAGGATGCCGAACGCGCTCGAGCGGCCAGTAGCGCAGCCAGGCGCGGCCGATCGACGCGATCGATGGGGACGGGGCCGAACGTACGCGAATCGGCCGAGTTGGCGCGGTGGTCGCCCATCAGGAAGAGCTCGCCCTCGGGGACCGTCCATTTCGATTGCTCGAGGGGGGCGGTCGTCGGCTGCGGGTCGCCGCCGGCCTCCTCGGCGTAGAGGTACGGCTCGTGGAGCGCGATGCCGTTGATGTAGACGAGGCCGTCGTCGCGGATCTCGACGGTGTCGCCGGGCTCGCCGATGACGCGCTTGATGAACGGCGTGTTGGCCTCGCCCCATTCCTCGGGCGGCTCGAAGACGACGATGTCGCCACGGTTGTAGGCGTCGAACCGCGGGGTGAGCTTGTCGACGAGCACGTACTGATCCTCTTCGAGGGTCCGCTGCATCGACTTCTGCTGCACCTTGTACGGCTGAGCGACGAAGTTCTGGATGACGAAGAAGATCAGGAGCGTCAAGACGAGCGTCTCGACGATCTCGAAGAGACACCCGAGCGCGGGTCGTTGACTCACAAGTCCGGCAGTATAGGGGCGGCGCCCGGAGGCGGCCGCTGGGGGCGATCGGCGCCCGTGGGCGATGCATACTTCCGGTCGGCAGCCGAGTTTGACCCGCCGATCAGGGCCTTGTTACACTCGCCCGCGGCCTGAAAGGTCCCACCCAGCGGTGCATGCCGACGGGGACCAGCGGCCACTCCCCGGACCCCGGCGGCGACGGCGCACGCTCTCGTGCCACGCATCGGGTGCCGGTCACATCTCCCAGTGGAGGACCCGACGACCCTGATGGATGCGAGTGCGCTCCAACTGTTGATCCCGATCGCCGGGATCACAGCCGTACTCTTCGCCCTGTACCTCGCCCGCGACGTGCTGTCGCGCGACACCGGAACGCCTGAGATGCAGGCCGTCGCCGGCACGATCCGGGAGGGCGCGGACGCATTCGTCAGGCGCCAGTACACGACGATCGCCGCGCTCGCGATCGTCGGCGCCGTGATCATCGGCGTCGTCATCACCCTCGTCGAGACTCCGGACGTCGCCGACGTTCGGCAGCTCGGCCGGCGCCCGATCGGGGTCCTGACCGGCGATCGCCTTCCTCGTCGGCGCCATCTGCTCGATGGCCTCCGGGCATCATCGGCATGTTCATCAGCGTTCGCTCGAACGTCCGGACCGCCTCGGCCGCTCGACGAAGCCTCGTCGAGGCCGTCCAGGTCGCGATGCGCGGTGGTGCCGTGTCCGGGCTTCCTCGTCGTCTCGCTGTCGCTCCTTGGCGTGTGGGGCATCTTCACGCTCTATCGACGCTCGTCGCCGACATGACCGTCGCCCAGGCGCCATTCCTGATCGTCGGCTTCGGCTTCGGGGCATCGTTCGTCGCGCTGTTCGCCCAGCTGGGCGGTGGCATCTACACGAAGGCCGCCGACGTCGGGTCCGACCTCGTCGGCAAGGTCGAGGCGGGTATCCCCGAGGACGATCCGCGCAACGCGGGCGTCATCGCCGACCTCGTCGGCGACAACGTCGGCGACTGCGCCGGCCGCGGCGCCGACCTCTTCGAATCGACCGCCGCCGAGAACATCGGCGCGATGATCCTCGGCGTCGCGGCGTTCGCTATCGCCAATCGGCCGGCTGGCCGAATCCCGAAGCGTGGATCTTCTTCCCGCTCGTCGTCCGTGCCTTCGGTCTCCTGGCGACGATCGTGGCGATGTTCTTCGTCCGCGGCAAGCGAGACCGAGGACCCGATGAACATCCTCAACCGTGGCTACTGGGTGACGACGCTCCTGTCCGTCATCGGCCTCGGCATCACGACGTACGTGATGATGCAGACCAACGGCGCGACCGGCCTGGCCGGCGGCCTGCCCACGTGGGTCTATTTCTTCTTCTGTGGCATCGTCGGCCTGGCGACGTCGGTCGTGTTCGTCTACATCACCCAGTACTACACCGCGGGCAGCTTCCGGCCCGTTCGCGAGATCGCCGAGGCGTCGAAGACGGGACCTGCGACGAACATCATCAGCGGTACGGCGGTCGGTTTCGAGACGACGTCGTCACCGCCATCACGATCGGCGTCGCGCTCATCGCGTCGCACTGGCTCGGCTCGCAGGCCGGTCTGCTCAACACCGAGGGCAAGGACGTCGGTGGCATCTTCGGGACCGCGGTCGCGACCATGGGCATGCTCATGACGACGGCCTACATCCTGGCGATGGACACCTTCGGGCCGATCACCGACAACGCCGGTGGCGTCGCCGAGTTCAGCCGCGCGGAGGCCCACACGCGCGAGATCACCGACCGTCTCGATGCGGTCGGGAACACGACCAAGGCCCTCACCAAGGGCTACGCCATCGCGTCCGCGTCACTCGCAGCGTTCCTGCTGTTCAGCGCGTACATCGACAAGGTCAATCTCATCCAGACCAACCGTGGCGGGCCGCTCCTCACGGCGGTCAACCTTGCTGACGTCAGCGTGTTCGTCGCGGCGCTCATCGGCGCGATGCTCGCCTACTTCTTCAGCAGCCTTGCCATCCGCGCGGTCGGCAAGACAGCGCAGTCGATCATCATCGAGGTCCGGCGCCAGTTCCGCGAGATGCCTGGGATCATGGATTACACCCAGCGCCCGGACTACGCCCGGGTCGTCGACATCACGACGCGCGCCGCGCTGCGCGAGATGGTCGCCCCGGGCCTCGTCGCCGTCGCGACGCCGATCCTGGTCGGCCTGCTGCTCGGCTACCAGGCGGTGGCCGGTCTGCTGATGGTCGGGACCATCGCCGGCGTCATGCTCGCGACCACCCTGAACAACGGCGGCGGCGCGTGGGACAACGCCAAGAAGTACATCGAGTCGGGCAACCTCAAGAGCGACGACGGTAACGTCCTCGGCAAGGGGACGCGATGCTCATGCGGCGGCTGTCGTCGGCGACACGGTCGGCGATCCGTTCAAGGACACCGCCGGCCCGTCGCTGCACGTCCTCGTGAAGCTGCTTGCGACGATCACGCTCGTCCTCGCCCCGCTGTTCATCCGGTAGCACGAGCGATCGACCATCGTCGCGCATGGTGAGCCGCGCGCAAGGAGCCGCCGATCATGGCTCGCGAGCGCACTTCAACGTGCGTGAGCGACCGAGCGCAGGCGGCGACGCGGCGCGCGGCCATCAGGCGCGACAGCCTTCCTGATGGACACGATCATCCAGGCGCTTGTCATGGGTATCGTCCAGGGACTCACGGAGTTCCTGCCGGTCTCGTCATCGGGACACCTGATCATCGTTCCGTGGCTGTTCGGATGGACCGACCCGTTCCTCACGTCGCTCGCGTTCAGCGTGATGCTCCACCTCGGGACGCTCATCGCGCTGCTCGTCTATTTCCGCGCCGACTGGCTCCGCCTCATCCCGGCCGGGTTCGCCGCCATCCGCGATCGATCGTTCGCGGGCGATCCCGGATCGCAAGCTCGCGTGGCTGCTGGTGGCGGCGACGATCCCCGCCGCCATCGTCGGCGCCCTGTTCAGCGACTTCTTCGAGGACCCAGGTCCGGGAGATCGGCCTGGTCGCGGTCACGCTCGTCGTCGGCGGCGTGATCCTGTGGATCGCCGACCATCGTCGGCCCTCGGACGAAGACGGTCGATGACGTGACCTTCCCGATCGCCGTCGGCATCGGCGTGGCGCAGACCATCGCGCTCGTGCCCGGGCATCAGCCGCTCGGGCATCTCGATCTCGGCCGGCTCGCTTCGCCGGCCTCGACCGCGAAGTCGGCGGCCCGCTTCGCATTCCTGATGGCGACCCCGATCACCGCAGGCGCGATCCTGTTCGAGGGTCGGCAAGCTGGTGACCGGCGAGGCCGGCGTCACCGTCGAGGTCGTCCCGCTGATCGTCGGTCTCGTCGCGTCGCTCGGTCTCGGGCGTCATCGCGATCCGCTTCATGCTCGGCTACCTGCGGACCCGTTCGCTCGACGTCTTCGTCCTCTACCGATTCATCCTGGCGGCGGTCGTGCTGATCGTCTGGCTGGCGCGCTGAGCGCGTCGCGCATGGAGGTGATGAAGCAGCTCCGCCAGCGGGCAGATCCGCGACCTCGTCGCCCAGCGCCCGATCCGGACCCAGCTCGAGCTCGCGGCCGCACTGCGCGAGCGCGGCTTCCGCACGACCCAGGCGACGATCAGCCGGGACGTCGCCGAGCTCGGGCTGATCAAGGTCACGCGCGACGGGACGACCGCGTATGCGCTTGCCACCGCGCCTCATCGAGGCGGAGACATCGGGCGAGGACCGTCTCACGCAAGCTGCTGTCCGACCTGCCGCTCGAGATCCACGAGGCCGGGCTGCTGCTCGTCCTGCGAACGCTGCCGGGGTCTGCCCACGCCATCGCCGCCGCGCTCGACCGGGCGCGCTGGCCCGAGGTCGCCGGCTCGATCGCGGGCGACGACACGCTCTTCGTCGCGCTGCCGGACCGTGGCTCGCTGCAGCGCGTCAAACGCCGGTTGTACCGCCTGGCCGAGGGCGGCTGACGCGACCGTTCCCGGCCCCCGCCAAGCCTTTTGACACCCACCGGGGAGCGCGACTACCATTCGCGTCCGGCTGGGAACTTCAGGCGCGCGGAGAGCCCGCGATCGAGCCTGAAGTCCTTTTTGTTATCAGCTGACCGACCACCCGGTCGTGCACGTGAGCGCGACCTCGCCTAAGCGGGGACCGATCGTGAACAACAAGCCCACCTACCTGTCCAAGGACGGCCTCGAAAAGCTCCGCGCGGAGCTCGAGGAGATGACCAACGTCCGTCGTCCCGAGATCGCCGACCGCATCCACGACGCCAAGGAACACGGCGACCTCACCGAGAACGCCGAGTACGAGGACGCCAAGAACGAGCAGGCGTTCGTCGAGGGTCGCATCCAGACGCTCGAGGCGCTGATCAAGAACGCGGTCCTCATCGACGAGAACCACTCGACCGACCACGTCCAGATCGGCTCGACCGTGAGCGTCGAGAGCGAGGACGGCAAGGAGACCTTCACGATCGTCGGCTCGGCCGAGGCCAAGCCCGCCGAAGGGCGGATCTCGAACGAGAGCCCCGTCGGCCGATCGCTGCTGGGTCGCAAGAAGGGCGAGAAGGTCGTGGTGAAGGTGCCGGCCGGCGACTTCACCTACAAGATCACCGAGCATCAGCTAAGAGGCGCCGTGGACTGGGCGGACGAGCTGGCGCAGCGGGTCCGTGACGCGGGCCCGCAGGTCGTCAACGACTCGAAGACGCCGTCGGGGACCGTCCATGTCGGCAGCCTGCGTGGCCCGGTCATCCTCGATGCGATCACGCGCGCCCTCCGGGCCAACGGCATCGAGACGACGCTCCTCTACGGGGTCGACGACCTCGACCCGATGGATGCCCAGGCGCTCCTGACGCCCGACGCGGTCGAGCCACGAGATGGGCCGTCCGCTCGCGCACGTCCCCGACCAGGCCGGCGATTGCCACGCTTCCTACGCGCGCCACCACGCTCAGACGTTCATCGACACGTTCGCGGGTCTCGGGCATCCATCCCTGACCGCTACTACTGGATGAGCGAGCACTACGCGGCCGGTGACATGGATCCGTTCATCCGCACGGCTCTGGACCGCGCTGCGCTCGTCCGCGAGATCTACAAGCGCGTCGCCAACGTCCAGCACCCGGACACCTGGCACCCGATCAGCGTCATCTGCCCGAACTGCGGCAAGGTCGGGACGACGATCGTCACCGAGTGGGACGGCGAGCGCGTGTTCTACGAGTGCCGGCCGGACCTCGTCACGTGGGCCCGGGGCTGCGGCCAGAGCGGCTGGGTCTCGCCGTTCGGTGGGAACGCGAAGCTGCCCTGGAACCTCGAGTGGGCCGCGCAGTGGTCGCTGTTCGGGGTGACGATCGAGCCGAATGGGAAGGACCTGGCGACGGCCGGCGGCTCGCGCGACCGGTCCGAGGCGATCGCCCGCGAGGTGTTCGAGCGCGAACCGCCGCTCAACATCCCGTACGAGTTCCTCAACGTCGGCGGACGGAAGATGTCGACCTCGAAGGGTCGCGGCGCCGCCGCGCACACGATCGCCGAGGTCGTCCCGCCCGAGCAGCTCCGCTTCCTGTTCCTTCGACCGCGACCGAACCACGCCATCGACTTCGATCCCGAGGGCACCGACGCAGATCCCGCGGCTCTTCGACGAGTTCGACAAGTTCGCGGCGGCGACCGCGGGACGCGAGGTCCGTGGCGAGTTGCCGCCCGGATATGAGGCGACGTTCCGCTATTCGCTGGTCGATCCAGAGGCCGACGTCGCCGCCGAGGCCGACGCGTTCCGACCGCCGTTCGCGCATCTGGCGATGCTCATCCAGGTGCCCGGGGTCGATGTCGTCGGGCGGGTCGAGCGGGAGAAGGGGAGCGCCCTGACCGATCACGAGCGCGCGCTCCTTGACCGTCGGGCGGTCGCGGCCCGTGCGTGGCTCGACACGTACGCTCCTGGATCGGCGGTCCTGACGATCCAGCATGGATGCCGTCCCGGCCGTCCGCCGCCGAGCTCGACATGGCTCAGCGTCGATTCCTCGCAAGGCTCGGCGAGCGGGCGTCGCGCGAGGAGCCGGCGAGCGGCGATGCCTGGCAGACCCTGATCTTCTCCGTCGCGACCGACGAAGGGCGTGCCGGGTCAAGCGAGCGTTCGAGGCGATCTACCGGGCGTTCCTCGATCGGACGAACGGGCCGCGCGCCGGTTGGCTGCTGGCCAGCCTCGATCCGGCGTTCGTCATCGGCCGGGCGGCCGAGGCCGGCGGGCTGGCGGGAGCGCGTCCAGTGAGCGTCGGACTGCAGCGGCTGCGCGACGAGCCGGACGCCATCCGCAAGGGTGCGATCGACAAGGGCGAGGACCCTGCGGTCGTCGACCGTGCGCTCGAGCTGGACGCACGTCGCCGGCAGCTGCTCGGCGAGAGCGAGGCGCTCAAGGCGGAGCGGAATGCCGCCTCGAAGCGGATCGGCGAGGCGATCAAGGGCGGCGCGGCAGCCGACGGCCCTGAGGTCGCGGAGCTGAAGGCAGCGTCGGTCGCGGCCGGCGAGCGGATCGACGGCCCTTGATGCTGAGCTCGCCGAGGTCGAAGCCGCGGTCGAGGATGCACTGCTGCGCATCCCGAACCCGGCCGACCCCGACGTGCCCGTCGGTGGCGAGGACGCGAACGTGACCGTCCGGACCTGGGGCGAGATCCTGCGCGAAGGAGTCACCGGTCGAGGGCGAGGTCGGCGCGGATGCGGCGGCCGGGGCGCGACGTGGACCCGCAAGCCCCACTGGGAGATCGGCGAGGCGCTCGACATCATCGACAACCCGCGCGGCGCCAAGATCGCCGGCTCGGGTTCCCGGTCTACAAGGGCGCGGGCTCGGCGCTCCAGCGCGCGCTCATCTCCTGGTTCCTCGACGTCCACACGCGAGGAGAACGGCTTCACCGAGGTGTGGCCGCCGGCGGTCGTCAACACCGCATCCGCGACCGGCACCGGACAGATCCCGGACAAGGAAGACCAGATGTACGTCGTCACCCGCGACGAGCTGTATCTGGTTCCGACCGCCGAGGTCCCGGTCACCAACCTGCATCGCGACGAGATCCTCGATGCGGCCGAGCTGCCGATCCGCTACGCGGCCTACACGCCGTGCTTCCGACGGGAGGCTGGCGCTGCCGGCAAGGACACGCGCGGGATCCTGCGCGTCCATCAGTTCGACAAGGTCGAGATGGTGCTGTTCGAGCGGCCCGAGGACTCGGCGGCGGCCCTCGAGTGGATGACCGAGCGCGCCGAGATCCTGCTGCAGCGGCTCGGTCTCGCGTATCGCGTCCTGCTGATGAGCACGGGTGAGATGGGCTTCACGCAGGCGAAGAAGTACGACCTCGAGGTCTGGTCGCCCGGCGTCGAGCGCTGGCTCGAGGTCAGCTCTTGCTCGAATTTCCGGGACTACCAGGCCCGGCGGATGGCGATCCGCTACCGACCGGAGGCCGGAGCGAAGCCCGAGCTCGTCCACACGCTCAACGGGTCAGGTCTCGCGCTCGCGCGCGTCGTCGCCGCCATCCTCGAGACGTACCAGCAGCCCGACGGATCGGTCGAGGTACCCGAGGTGCTGCGCCGGTACATGGGGCGCGATTCGATCACCGCGGGCTAGCCGTCAGTTCGTCCGGCGGAGCGGGAGCCCATCGGAGTCCGGCAGTCGACCCATGATGATCAGCACGAGGTCGATCAAGGCCCAGATCCCGAAGAACCCCAGCGTCAGGAGCTTCACGATGCCCAAGCCGGTGTAGCCGAGATAGAAGCGATCGATCCCGAGCCAACCCACCAACAGTGACAACAGCACAGCCGTGAGCCAGTCCTTGTTCGAAAAGACATATGGGATCTTCGGCCGCGGGGAACCACGCGCCGGTCCCATCCGCGCGCTTCACCAGGGAGTTGGCTCGAAGGATGTTGTCCTTCGCTTGTGATCGGAGCTCGGCGACCGTGAACGGGCCCTCCTCGGCGCCCATACGCTGGACCATGAACGTGCCCTGTGCAGCCGGCGCCGTTTCCGTCATCCCCATCCCGTCACCTCTTCGAGTTCGTCGAGTCGAGGATAGCCCTCGACCGACCGCGCCACCCTGCGCTGCTACCCTTCCCGCCGGAGAGGTGGCCGAGCGGTTGAAGGCGGCGCTCTTGAAAAGCGCAGAGTCGAAAGACTTCGTGGGTTCGAATCCCACCCTCTCCGCCACGTGACCACCCCAGCGCCCGGCCTGTGCGGGACGTGCCGCCATTCGCGCATCGTCGAGACGCGCCGCGGTTCCACGTTCCGCCTCTGCGAACGTTCCACGACCGATCCGCGCTTCCCACGCTACCCGAACCTGCCGGTCGTGCAGTGCAGCGGGTACGAACCGCGGGGCGATGCGGAACCGGGTCGGCCGGAGCCGCCGGTCCCCTAAGGGAGCCTGAGACTTGGCGGGATTTGCACGGGTAGACCGTTATGGCGCCGGGTCGAAATCGAGATCGGCCGTTGTCGCGCGTACGACGTCACCAGGTGAAAGCGTTGCCGGATCGAGGCCCGTTTCGTGTCATAAGGATCCCCGGGTGAAGCTTCTGCCAGGAATGCCGCGTGCGGCAGTGGGGGTACCAGGACCCCACGCTTGACGCCCCGCGCGACCCGCCACATACTCCGCCGACATCACGAAGACGGGCTATGAACGGGACGAGTACCCGTCGAGCAGTCGGCAGAGAGACCCGGTGGCTGGTGGAAACCGGGGCGACGACGGCGGCGAATGGACCCGGGAGCCTCCGGACCGAACGGCAGGGCCAGCGATCAGTCGCGACCCCCGCTCAGTAGGCTCCGGCGCAGAGCGCCAGCGATACAGGGCAGCGCCGATCGCCAGGGACCGTCCGCGAGGCGGACCACCGGACCCGGGCCGCCGGTCAAGCGAGTGCGGCATCGCCGAATGAGGGTGGCACCGCGGAAGGCACGACCTTTCGTCCCGGGGACGATACGGTCGTTCTTGATTCTCGAGGCACCAGCGATGACCACCGCCGATCCGATCAGTCTCAGCCAGGCCAAACGGCTCGCCGCCAGCGCCGACACGATCCGGCTGCGCGCCACGCGCCCGGCCGACCTCGAGACCCCGATCGGCGCCTTCCTGCGCCTCGACACGGGCGATCCGGCATACCTCCTCGAGTCGGTCGAGGGCGGCGAGCGCCTGGGCCGCTACTCGTTCCTGGGCGTCGGTCCCCGTCGCCTGCTCGAGGTCCGCGATGGCCTCGCCCGGATCCAGACGAGGCCCGTTACGGTCCCGACCTACAGTCCGGACCTGCCGGTCGACACCGTCGCGGCAGCCGACCCGCTTGACGCGATCCGCGAGCTTCGTCCCGCGCCGCCGCGTCGAGCCGACCGAGGGCATGCCGCGGTTCACCGGCGGTGCTGTCGGGGCGATCTCGTACGACGCCGTCTCCGCCTTCGAGCCGACCGTCCCGCTCCCCGAACGCGACCCGATCGGCGTCCCGACCGCCGCCTTCATCGAGACCGACCTCGTCCTCGTCTTCGACCACCTGACCCACACGCTCTCGGCGATCGCGTCGCTGCACACGGACGCGCCTGACCTCGAGGGCCGCTACCGGATCGCGGAGGACGCCATCTTCGAGGCGCTCGAGCGGACGGCTCGGCCGAGCGCTGCGGAGCTGGCAGGCCCACCGACGCGCACGAACGGCGCGCCGACGTTCAGCGACCCGATCGAGACGAGCCTCGGGCGCGACGAGTACATCCACGCCGTCGAGGTCGCCAAGGATGCGATCGCGGCCGGCGAAGCGATCCAGGTCGTCCTCGCTCGCCGCCAGTCGTTCGATCTCCCGACCGACCCATCGACCGGGCGTCCGCTCGACGGCATCGGCCTGTATCGATCGCTTCGGCGCGTCAACCCGAGCCCATATCTCTTCTTCGTCCGTACGCCGCAGTTCGAGGTCGTCGGCGCCTCGCCGGAGCTGCTGCTCCAGGCGGAGGGTGACAAGCTGACCACCCATCCGATCGCGGGCACGCGGCCACGGGGCATCGATGCCCGCGAGGACGAGATCCTGGCCGAGCAGCTCCAGAAGGATCCGAAGGAGCGGGCCGAGCACGTCATGCTGGTCGATCTCGGCCGCAACGATCTCGGACGGGTGAGCCGCGCCGGCACGGTGACCGTGAGCAAGTACATGGAGGTCGAGCGCTACAGCCACGTGCTCCACCTCGTGTCGCACGTCGAGGGTCGCTTGAAGCCCGAGCTCGACGCGCTCGATGCGCTCAAGGCCGTGTTCCCGGCCGGGACGCTGAGTGGCGCACCGAAGGTGCGGGCGATGCAGCTCATCGCCGCCGCCGAAGGCGAGCGACGCGGCCTCTACGGCGGCGCGGTCGGCTACCTCGGCTACGACGGCAACCTCGACACGGCCATCACCATCCGCAGCGCGGTCCTGAAGGACGGCCAGGCGCACGTCCACACGGGTGCCGGCATCGTCGCGGGGTCGGTCCCCGAGTCCGAATTCGAAGAGACCGAGCACAAGGCCGCGGCGCTGCGTCGCGCGATCGAACAGGCGGCCGGGATCCCGGAAGCGCCCCGAGTCAGGGACGAGTCGGACGAACCCGTCGAGCCCGTCGAGGCGGCGCGATGATCCTCGTGGTCGACAACTACGACAGCTTCACGTTCAACCTCGTCCAGGCGCTGCAGGCCGCGGGTGCCGACGTGCGGGTGTTCCGCAACGACGCGATCGATCGCGCCGGCCTCGAGGCACTCGCGGACGACCCGGCCAGCGACCTGCGCGGCATCGTCATCTCGCCCGGGCCCGGCGATCCCGACGACGCCGGGGTGTCGGTGGCCACCGTCGAGGTCGCCGCCGAGCGCGAGATCCCGCTGCTCGGCGTGTGTCTCGGCATGCAGTCGATGGCTGCCGCCTACGGCGCCTCGATCGTCCGCGCGCCGACCCTCGTCCACGGCGAGGCGACGGAGGTGACCCACGATGGGGCCGGCCTGCTCGAGGGCATGCCGCCGGCGTTCATGGCGGCGCGCTATCACTCGCTCGCCGTCGATCCGGCAACGCTGCCGCCGGTCCTCCGCGTCACCGCGATGAGCGAGGTCGACCGGGTGATCATGGGTATCCGTCACGTCGCGCTGCCGATGGAAGGCGTCCAGTTCCATCCCGAGAGCGTGCTGACGCCGCAGGGGCCGCACCTGCTCGCCAACTTCCTCCGGCTGGCCGGGGAAGGCGAAGCGGCGCGCCTCGACGCCGCGACCGGTTCGTTCGCGACGGCCGGGCTCGCGACGACGGCCGTCGTCGGTGGCGAGGAAGGCTCGCGATGAGTGACGCGGTCCGGGCAGCGCTCGCCTCCATCGTCGAAGGTGGGTCGCTGACGATCGATGAGGCGCGGCTCGCGATGGGTGCCGTGATGGACGGCGAGGCGACGCCGGCCCAGCTCGCGGCGCTGCTGATGGGCCTTCGCATGCGCGGCGAGACCGTCGACGAGCTCGCGGGGTTCGCCCTGGCGATGCGCGAGCGTGTGCTCGCGGTCGAGGCCCCAGCCGGCACGATCGACGTCGTCGGCACCGGCGGCGACGGCAGCGGGACCTTCAACATCTCGACGGCAGCCGCGCTGGTGGTCGCCGCCGCCGGCATCCCCGTCGCGAAGCACGGCAACCGGGCGATCACGTCAAAGGCGGGCTCCGCCGATGTGCTGGACGCCCTCGGCATCCGGATCGATCACGACGCGACGTCCGCGTCCGAGGCGCTCCGGACCAACGGGTTCGCCTTCCTGTTCGCGCCGACCTTCCACCCTGCCATGAAGCACGCAGGTCCGACGCGCCGCGAGATCGGCGTCCGGACCGCGTTCAACCTGCTCGGCCCCCTGACGAATCCGGCCGGTGCGGACCGCCAGTTGCTGGGCGTCGGCGACGCCGCCGCCGCGCCGCGGATGGCCGAAGTCGCCCAACGACTCGGGACGGCACGTACGTTCGTCATCCACGGTTCGGGCATCGACGAGCTGCCGCTCGACGATACCGGCGTCCTCTATCACGTCAGCCCCGACGGCATCGAGCGGCACGAGATCCCGGCGTCGAAGCTCGGGCTGAGCGTCACGCCGACGAGCCGCCTGGCCGGCGGGACACCCGATGAGAACGCCCGGACCATCGAGGCCGTGTTCCGCGGTGAACCCGGGGCGAAGCGCGATGTCGTCCTGCTCAATGCGGGAGCGGCGTTCCTCGTGGCAGGCGAGGTCGAGCAGCTCGAGAGCCGGCATCGACAAGGCCGCCCTCACCATCGACGCGGGGCTTGCGACCGACCTGCTCGAGCGACTCCGCGCCGAGCGCACCGCGCACGTTCCCGAGACAGCCACGACATGACGGCCGTCGCGTCGCGGACGAGCGTCGTCGACGAGATCGCTGCCCGACGGCGCGCCGATCTCGAGGCCGAGCTGGCACGGCCGATGGATACGTCCGCGGCGCCGCCGCCGCGGCCGATCGCCGAACGGCTCGCCGCGCCGGGGCTGCATCTGATCGCCGAGCTGAAACGATCGTCGCCATCCGCCGGGCGGATCGCCGCCGACGATGAGGACCTGGTCGCGCGCGCACGCGCGTACGAGCAGGCTGGTGCGGCCGCGATCTCCGTCCTATGCGAGCCGCACTGGTTCGGCGGCTCGATCGACGACCTGCGACGCGTCCGCGCCGCCGTGTCTCGATCCCGGTCCTGGCCAAGGAGTTCGTCGTCGACGCGCGGCAGTTGCTCGATGGTGCGCGCCGCGGGTGCCGACATCGTCCTCCTGCTGGCGGTCCTCCATCCCGCCGACGCCCTGGCGGCCCTCGTGCGGCAAGCGTTCGAGCTTGGCCTCGAACCGCTGGTCGAGGCGCACGACGAGGCCGAGCTGGACGCCGCGTTGTCGACCGACGCGCGGCTCATCGGCATCAACAACCGGGATCTTCGAACCCTCGAGGTCGATACCGAGCGGGCGGATCGGCTGCGGGCCGTCGTCCCCGACGACCGCATCGTCATCGCCGAGTCGGGCGTCCGCGACGCGTCGACGATCGCGGCGCTGGCGGGCGCTCGGGTTCGACGCCGCCCTGGTCGGCGAGGCGCTGATGCGGAGCGACGATGCGCGCGCCGAGGCGGCCGCGTTCGTCGCCGCCGGTCGGCAGCCCGATGACCCGGCCAACGTCGCCCGTCGACCGTTCGTGAAGATCTGCGGCGTGACCGACGCGCTCGGCGTCCAGGCGGCGGTCCGCGCCGGCGCCGATGCGATCGGATTGAACATCGTGCCCGGGACGCCCCGGGCGTTGTCGACGCAGGAAGCGCACGACCTCGCGGCCGTCGCGCGCGCCGCCGGCCATCCGGGCATCGTGCTGATCACCGCGGACGCGCCCGACGCGCTGCTCGACGAGACGATCCGTGCCGTGGACCCCGACGCGATCCAGTACACCGGGTCGGAACTCGATCGATCGGGTCGTGGCCAGCCAGCGATCCGCCTGGCGGACGCTCCACCTGAGCCCGGGTGGATCGGCCGACGAGGCGGTGGCCACTGGTCGAACGCTCCTCGAGCGCGGCGCCGAGCGCCTGCTCATCGACACGGCGGGTGGGCCATATCCCGGCGGCACCGGCGTCCGCGCCGACCCGACGGTCGCGGCCGCGATCGCGCGCGAGGTGCCCGGTCGTCCTCGCCGGTGGGCTGGGGGCCGCCAACGTCGCCGACGCCCTACGGGACATCGCGGCCGTCGGTGTCGACGTGAGCTCGGGTGTCGAGGCGCCTCGGACCGACGGCGACACGCCCGCGCAAGGACCCCTTCAAGGTGGCGCTGTTCGTGAAGCGCGCGAAGGCGGCGCGCGACGATCGCCCGAACACGGCCTTCGGACCGACGCCGGTCCACGCCGGACTGCTCGATGCCGACCGGCGCGGGCGTTGGGGCATGGAACGCGACCTCGGCGGTCGATACGTCCCCGAGACCCTCATGGCGGCGCTCGTCCAGCTCGAGACCGCGTACGACGCGCTGCGCCACGACCCGGTCTTCTGGGCGGACCTCCGGGAGCTTCTCGCCCGATACGCCGGGCGGCCCACGCCCGTCTACCGCGCGGACCGTCTAGCCGAGGCGACTCGAGCGGAGGCGATCCGGCTCGCGGGGCGGGTCCGTCCCGGCGCTCCGCCTCTATCTCAAGCGCGAGGACCTCGCCCATACCGGGGCCCACAAGATCAACAACGCGCTCGGCCAGGCGCTGCTCACCCGGCGCCTCGGCAAGTCGAGGGTGATCGCCGAGACGGGTGCCGGCCAGCACGGCGTCGCGACGGCCACGGCGTGCGCGCTGCTCGATCTGCCGTGCGTCGTCTACATGGGCGCCGAGGACATCGAACGCCAGGGGCCGAACGTGCTGCGGATGCGTGCGCTCGGCGCCGAGGTCCGCAGCGTCACCTCCGGGTACGGCGACGCTGAAGGACGCCGTCAACGAGGCGATGCGCGACTGGGTGACGAACGTCGAGACGACGCATTACGTGCTCGGCTCGGCGATGGGCCCGCATCCGTACCCGACCATCGTCCGCGATCTCCAGCGGCGCATCGGCGACGAGGCCGCGGCGCAGCTCCAGGAGCTCGAGGGCCGGCTGCCGGACCTCGCCATCGCGTGCGTCGGTGGCGGGTCGAACGCGATCGGGCTGCTCGCCCGCTTCATCGGCGAGCCGCGGTCCGACTCGCGGTCGCGGAAGCGGCCGGCGACGGCATCGAGACCGGCAAGCACGCGGCGGCGATCCTCGGCGGGTCGCCGGGCATCCTCCACGGGTCGCGTTCGCTGATGCTGCAGGACGGCGATGGCCAGGTGGTCGAAGCGCATAGCGCGTCGGCGGGGCTGGATTACCCGGGTATCGGCCCGCAGCTCGCGGCGCTCGCCGAGGCCGGTCGGCTCGAGGTCGCCGCGGCGACCGATCGCGAGGCGGTCGCCGCGATGAAAGCGACGACCCGGCGGAGGGGATCCTGCCCGCGCTCGAGACGGCCCACGCGATCGCCGCGCTGCCCAAGGTCCTCGCCGGGGTCGAGGGTCTGCCCGGTGGCTTCGAGGCCGACGCGGGAGCTCCTGGTCCTGCTCGGCTTCTCCGGGTCGGGGCGACAAGGACCTCGCGGCCCTCACGAAGTTCGACGACGTCGAGCCGTGGGCGAGCGCCCGATGACGATCGACGAACTGCGCGCGTTCTGCCTCGGCCTCCCGGGCACGCATCGAGAAGGAGACCTGGGGCGACGCCGAGCACGCCGGCGACGTCACGTTCCGGGTCAAGGACAAGATCTACCTGATCACGGGGCAGGAAGGCGGGTCGGCCAGCATCCGGACCGACAAGGCGCAGCAGACCGATCTCATCGCCGCCTTCCCTGACGCGGTCGCGGTCGCGCCGTACGTCGGTCGATTCGGCTGGGTCGAACGTCGGCTCGACGGGCTCGATCGAGGCATCCTCGAGGAAGATCATCCGGACGGCGTGGCGCCGGACCGCGCCCAAGGCCGTGGTCGCCGCGGCCGAGGCCAGGCAGTCCGATGACGATCGCCGTCACGGCGCCGGTACCGGCACGAATGACACCGCCGGCGCGACGCCGGCTCGCCGCTGCTTTCGGCGCGGCGCGGGACGAGGGTCGGGCCGCGTTCATCCCGTACGTCGTCGCGGGCTACCCGGACGCGGATACGAGCGCTCGCGATCGCGCTCGCCGTCGCCGATGCCGGGGCCGACATCCTCGAGATCGGGCTGCCCTACAGCGATCCGCTCGCCGACGGGGCCACGCTCCAGCGTGCGTCGCAGGTCGCGCTGCGCGCCGGCGCCTCGCTCGAGGGCTCGTTGCGCCTGATCGAGCGGATCGGCGCGCAGCGGCCCGGACCTGCCGCTCGTCCCGATGGGCTACGCGAACCAGGTCATCGGCGGCGGCGACGGCGAGGCGGTGATGCGCCGACTCGCCGGTGCGGGCGCCGCCGGCGTCATCGTCGCCGACCTGACGCCTGACGAGGGCGGCCCCTTCGAGGCGGTCGCCCGCGACGTCGGCATGGCCGTCGTCTATCTCGTCGCCCCGACCACGCCGCCGGAGCGGCGGGCGCATGGTCGCGGCGCGCAGCGGCGGATTCCTCGTATTGCGTGTCGCTGATCGGGTTGACCGGTGCGCGGTCGGCGCTGGCGCCCGAGGTCGCGCGAGCTCGTCACCGACGTCCGCTCGGTGTCGCCGGTGCCGGTCGCGGTCGGCTTCGGGATCAGCACGCCGGAGCACGTGGCGGCGATCGCCAGCGGCCGGCGCGGATGGCGTCGTCGTCGCGTCGGCATTGGTCGATGCGCTCGGCGCCGACGGACGCGACATCGAGGGCGCGCGGACGCTGGCCGCCGCTCTGCGAGGAGGCGACGGCGCCGCTAGACGCCTGCACTATCCTGCCGACGATGCCGGCCGCCCAGACCGCCGTTGCTTCGGCGCCAGATCGACCGGTTCCAGGCCGATCCGTCGTCGCTTCGGAACGCGACGGTCCTGACGATCGCGGTAACGGTCGCGGTCGTCATCATCGGCAGCGTCGTCATCTGGCTGTTCGGCGGGAAGCAATATCCCGGACTTCGAGACGGCCGATCTGGTTCACCCTCCAGACGATCACCACGGTCGGCTACGGCGATGTCACGCCCGACACGGGCTTCGGCCGGTTCGTCGCCGGCGTCGTCATGATCGTCGCCATCGGGTTCACGACGATCGTCACGGCGTTGATCACGTCGACCTTCGTCGATGCCGCCCAGCGCCAGCGACGAGCCGAGAACGCTGAGCGCCAGCGTGAGCGGGACGAAGCGACTCGACCGAGAGCATGGGCGACGATCGCCGAGCGGCTCGGCCGCGATCGAGGCCCGGCTCGATGCGCCTCGGGTCCGGCCGACCCGAGCGACGCGACCTGACAGCGAGGACCGGGCCGCCCGTATCCTGAGGCCATGGCTCGCGGACATCTACGGATCGCCGAGGAGAGCCGGCGCCAAGAAGGCGTTCGCCTGGGCTGATCGACTGGCCGGGCTGGGCTCGCAGCGGCAAGACGCCGGAACTGGCCCGCACGGCGCTCATCGGGTACGCGCCGCGCTACGCGCGTCGTCGCCGCGACCGCAGGCCTCAGCTGCCGAACGTCGACGAACGACATGCTCGACATCGTCGAAAGCGTGCCCGGCGGGAGCGGTACGGACTTCGGGGTCCCATCCGCGATCACGGACGCCGATCGACCGGCTGGTGACGCCGCCGACGCGGAGCGCCTGGCGGACCTCGTCGCGGCGGCGTGGACAGTGTTCGACAGGGTCGCGCGCCGCGGCGCCGGCGTCACTCCGGAAAGGGCCACGCGGTGGCGGTCGCGACCGCGACAAGATGATCGGCCACGTCATCGAAGCCGACCATGCGCTACGCCCGGGAGATCGGCGTCCGACTGCCCGAGCCCCACCTCGGCGAGCAGCGAGGCGGTCGAAGCGGAACGGGCCGCGATGCTCGAGGTCCTGCGACGGCCATCGGACGGCGGCCCGCTCGCGGAACGGAAGTGGACGCAGCGGTACGCGGCGCGGCGGATCGCGTGGCACGCGCTCGATCACGCCTGGGAGATGGAGGACCGCTCCGACCCGGGCTAGCTCGGTTCCGTCGGGTATCGCGGTAGCCGATGCGGCAAGCGCGACGACCTCGTCCGGCGATCGACCCGCGGCCCGGAGCTCGCGCACGCCGGTGTCGCCGGCCGATTTCGAGAGCTTGCTGCCATCGGGTCGGCGGACGAGCGGGTGGTGGGCGAACGCGGGCGGCGCTCCCGCGTCCGAGCGGCCGTCCGAGCCGGATCTGCGCGGCGCGTCGCCTGCCAGGAGGTCCTCGCCCCGGACGACGAGGTCGACGCCCTGGCGCAGGTCGTCGACCACGACGCAGAACCCGTACGTCCAGTTGCCATGTCGGTCGAGGACCGGCAGGTCGCCGTTCGCTGCGACGTCGCCCTGGCGCTCCCCGACGATGCGATCCGTCCACGACTCGTGTCCACCCCCGAGCGTGGCCCGCATCACCGGCCCGCCCACTCCTCGCTCGCGGCACTCGCCAGGGCAGCCCGGGCCCGACCAGGGCCGCCCATGCTCGGCAGCCCACTGCGCGAAGGTCGCTCGGGTGCAGTCGCAGCCGTAGATCAGCCCATCCGCCCGGAGCTGCTCGAGGGACGACCTCGTATGCGGCGACGGCGTCCGGGTCCGTCTGGCGGACGGGTCCGAGATCAGCCCGGAACCCGAGCCATTCGAGATCCTCGAGTAGCGCGGCGTCGAACTCCGGGCGGCAGCGCTGCCGGTCGTGATCCTCGATCCGCAGGAGCACCTTGGCGCCGCTTCGCCCGGCGAGGCCCCAGGTCCAGACCGCATTCGCGACGTGGCCGAGATGGAGATACCCGGTCGGGGCGGGCGCGAACCGCGTCAGCCGGTCCGGCGCTTGGAGGTCGTCGGCCGTCGGTGTGGTCAGGCGTCGCCACCCCCGGCGTCCGCGTCCCGCGGCCGTCGGCGGTCGCGAGCTTCGAGCGCGCGTGTCGCCGCGAACAGCCGGCGATACAGCGCCAGCAGGTCGGCCTGCGGCATGGGCCCCTCGTTCGCCATCGATACGCGCAGCAGGATCTCGCGCTCCCGTTCCGCGTCGCGCACGGCGGTGCGGCCGGCGTCGGCCTTGGCCTGCCCCGCCTCGCGCGCGACGCGCGCGCGCTCGTTCAGAAGCGCGACGATGCGTCGGTCGAGTGCGTCGATCCGCCGCCGCAGTCGACGCAACTCGGCGGTTTCCGGGGCCTTCCGGCGGCTCCGCTCAGCCACCGGATGCCCCGGCCTCGGCGGCGGCATCGTTCCCGCGTCGCGCGATCGACTCCAGCGCAAGGTGGTAGCCCCGGGCGCCCTGCCCGACGATCGATTCGAGGCGCGATGTCGTGCAGGTAATTGACGTGGCGGAACGGTTCGCGGCGTCGACGGATCCGACAGATGCACCTCGATGAACGGGCGCTGGGACGCAAGCAAGGCGTCACGCAACGCGATGCTCGTGTGGGTCAGCCCGCCCGCGTTGACGATCGCGACATCGAAGTCGCGCGCATGCAGACGGTCGATCAGCGCGCCCTCGTGGTTCGACTGGAAGAAGTCGACATCCAGACCGAGCTCCGCCGGCCCGCTCGGCGATGCCCGCGTGGATCTCGTCGAGGGTCTCGTACCCGTAGATCTCCGGTTCGCGGGTGCCGACCATGTTCAGGTTCGGGCCTTGCAGGACCAGCACGCGGGTCATCGACGCGCTCCCGGCGGCGAGCAGCGACCCGGCAGCCTCGACGACGACCTCGTCCGGCACGTCGCTGCGGATCTCGACGCCGTCGGCTCGGTCGGCAACACCCAGCGGAGTCTGCCGCCCTCGTGCTTCTTGTCGAGCGCCAGGTGTCCGAGCACGTCGTCGAGAGCGTACGGCAGCGGGTCGATAGCGAGACCCAAGCCGTCGAGCACGCGCACCGATCCGCGCCGACCGCTCGGGCGGCGTGACCCCGACCGCCTCGCCGATCCGACACGCGGCGCGCAGGCCATACGCCACAGCCTCGCCGTGGAGCAATGCCTCGAACCCCGCCGCCGCTTCGACCGCGTGCCCGAGCGAGTGGCCGAGGTTCAAGCGTATCCGCCCGGTCCCACCGGCGCGCTCACGCTCGTCCGCCACGACCACCTCGACCTTGGCCCAGGCGCAGCGCTCGACGACTTCGGCGACCTCGCCTCGGCCGGACGAGCCGGCATCTCCCCGGGCGATCGCGTCGCCGCGTCGCTCGAGCAACTCGAACAATCGCTCGTCGCCCAGCGCCGCCATCTTGACCGCCTCGCCGAGTGCCGCCCGCCGATGCCGCTCGGGGAGCGAGTCGAGGAACGACACATCGATCACGATATCGGTCGGCTGGTGGAACGCACCGACGAGGTTCTTGCCCTCCGGCAGGTCGACCGCGGTCTTGCCGCCGATCGATGAGTCGATCTGCGCGACGAGCGACGTCGGGACGTGCACGATCGGGATGCCGCGCAGATAGGTCGCCGCGAGGAAGCCGGCCGTGTCCCCGAGCGCGCCGCCGCCGATGGCCACGATCGGCTCGCCGCGCGCGATGTGGTGCTGGGCAGAGCTCACTGGCGGCGGTCTCGATGACCGCCAGCCGCTTGGCCGCCTCGCCTTCGGGGAGCAGGACGGTGCTGACGGTCTGCCCGCGCTCCTCGAGCCCTGCCGCGATCCCGGACCCGACGGCGTTCCACGCTCCGGGCTCGGAGACGATGATCGCGCGCCGCGCCTCGAGACGCCCGAGCGCTGCATCGACCGCCGACGCGGCGATCCCGTCACCGATGACGATCCGCCCGATCGGCGTCGATGCCGACAGCAGCCGCGTGCCCGGTTCGGGCGCGCGCTCCCGCTCGGCGAGATGGCTCTCGACCGCGGCGACGACCGTCGCGACGTCGGCGACGCCCGCGATGTGGATGTCGGCGGCGGCGTAGAACCGTTCCCGTTTCGCGGCGAGCTCCCGGAGCGTGCCGATCGGGTCACGGCCGGTGACGAGCGGCCGTACGTGCGGCGATCGGCGAAGTCGCTGCGCGAGCACCTCGGGTCGCCCGTCCAGCCACACGACGATCCGCCCGCGGTAGAGCGCCCAGCGGTTGCGCGGATCGACGACCGCTCCGCCGCCCGTCGCGATCACGCGCGGATGGGCGCGCCGGGATCGGCCGGGCCGAGGGACGCGACCGCATCGCGTTCGATCCGTCGGAATGCGGCCTCGCCGTCCTCGGCGAAGATCGTCGGGATCGGCCGTCCGTCGGTCCGTTCGATGCGCTCGTCGAGGTCGATGAAGGTCGCGGCATGTCGGCTGGCAAGCCGCTTCCCGACGACGCTCTTGCCGCTCCCCGGCAGCCCGACCAGGACGATGTCCATCGCGCCGGCCTAGTCGTCGCCGCCGGAACCGGCCTCGTCGGAGCCGGTCAATCCGTGGTGTGCCGCGACCGGTCCATCGGGCGACCCGTCGCCCTGACGCGCGCCGCCGGCTACCGGCGCGTCGAGCGGCTCGGCGATCCGCGCCTTGTAGGTCGCGAGGTTGGCAGCGGCGTCGGCGACCGTGTCGCCGCCGACCTTCTCGAGGACGAAGCTCGCGAGCGTGAGCATGACCATCGCCTCGGCGACGATGCCGGCCGCCGGGACGACGCTGATGTCGGACCGTTCGTAATGCGCCTTCTCGACGGCCTCGCCGGTGATCAGGTCGGCCGATGGGAGCGGTCGCGCCAGCGTGGAGATCGGCTTGACCGCGCCGCGGACGACGAGCGGCTCGCCGTTGGTCACGCCGCCGGTCAGCCCACCGGCGTTGTTCGAGCGATGGACCCAGCGACCCGCCTCATCGCGCCCGCCGATCACGTCGTGGACCGCCGATCCGAAGCGACGAGTCTGCTCGAATCCGAGGCCGAACTCGACACCCTTGACGATGTTGATGCTCATCACGGCCGCTGCGAGGGCGGCGTCGAGCCGCCGGTCCCAATGCACGTACGACCCGAGCCCGATCGGAAGACCGTGCGCGACGACCTCGAATATGCCTCCGACCGTGTCCCCGTTCGACCGCGCCTCGTCGATGCGCGCGATCATCCGTTCCTCGGCGTCCGGATCGGGGCAGCGCAGCGGCGATGCGTCGGCCTCCTCCCGCGACCGCGTGCAGTTCGCCGGGTCGACGGCGACCCGCCGACCTCGGCCGTGAACGACCAGACCTCGACGCCCAACTCGCCCAGGAAGGCCCGCGCGACGGCGCCGGCGGCGACACGCGCGGCGGTCTCGCGCGCGCTCGCGCGCTCGAGCACGTTGCGTACGTCGTTGAATCCGTATTTGAGGGCACCCGCGAGATCGGCATGGCCCGGCCGGACCCTGCGTCACCGGGGTTGCTCGCTTGTCGCCGCCGTCGGCGAGCTCGGCGAGCGTCCGCGCCTCGTCGTCCGACAGCGGAGCGACCTGCATCACGCGCGTCCAGTTCTCCCAGTCGCGGTTCCGGACAAGGAGCATGACCGGGGAGCCGAGCGTCACGCCATGGCGGACACCGCCCAGGATCTCGGCTCGGTCCTGTTCGATCTGCTGGCGCGCGCCTCGGCCGTAGCCCTTCTGCCGGCGGGCGAGATCGGCCGCGATGGCGTCCTCGGTCAGGCGGAGGCCAGCAGGCACGCCCTCGATCGTGACGCCGAGGGCCGGTCCATGCGACTCGCCCGCAGTGAGGAAGCGGAACGCGGTCACTCGGCGGCGGCCACCGCGGGTTCACCGGTCGGCTCGCCCTCCGCCGACCGGAGACCACCGGCGCGTGCCTCGCCGAGCTTCGATTGCATCAGCTCGAGCGGTGCCGGCTGACCGGTCCACAACGTGAACGCCGCGGCTCCCTGGTGGAGGAGCATCAGTTCGCCGTCGAGCGTCGTCGCGCCGGCCGCGTGAGCGTCACGGAGGAGTCGCGTCTTCGCGTAGATCAGGTCGAGCACCAGTAGCTCGTCGCTGAGCACCTCGGCGGGCAGTGGGCTGATGTCGCTCGTCAGGCCGATCGACGTCGCATTGATCAAGACCTTCGTCTTGGCGATCTCGGACTCGATGATCGATTCGTGCCATGGCATCGCGCGGAGCTCCATATGGGACGCCGTACGCGAGAAGTGCTTGACCATTCCCTCGGCCCGGTGAAGGTGGCGGTTGAACACCACGACCCGCTGGAATCCTTCGCGGATCAGGCCGTAGACGACCGCACGCGCGCCGCCGCCGGCGCCGAGGATCACGGCCTGCTTGGGCATCTTCTGGCGCCCGACCAGCTTGTCGAGGGCGACCTTGAATCCGGCGACGTCGGTGTTGTGACCGACGAGGCGCTTGCCCTCGCGCGTGATCGTATTGACCGCTCCGGTCGCCGTGGCCTCCTCGGTGAGCCGGTCGACCATGGGCACGACCCGCTCCTTGTGCGGGATGGTGACGTTGGCTCCGAGGAAGTCGTCGGTCCGCAACTCGGCGACGGCATCGGCGAGCTCGATGGGCGGCTTGTCCCAGAGCTCGTACCGAGCATCGATGCCGAGTTCGTCGAACGCCGCCTGCTGCATCGCCCCGGACAGCGAATGCGCGACCGGATGACCGATCAGGACGACCCGCTTCGTCATGCTCGCACCCCTTCCAGATCGGCGAAGAAGCCCGGATAGGACACGGCTGCCGATCCCGAACGCTCGACCGTCGTCCCGTCGTCCGCGATAAGGCCCGCCACCGAGAACGTCATCGCGAGGCGATGGTCGTCGAGGCTGTCCACGGTCCCGCCGCGAAGGCGCTGTCCACCGGGGATGACGAGGTCGTCACCGTCGACCGTCATCTCGGCACCGAGCGCGGCGAGTCCGGCGGCGATGCCCGCGATGCGATCCGATTCCTTGTTGCGGAGCTCTCCGGCGCCACGGATCGTCGTCGTGCCGCGGGCCTGGGTCGCCGCAAGGCAGAGGACGGGGATCTCATCGATCGCCGCCGCGACGTCGGCGGGGCCGAGGTCGACCGCCCGCAGCTCCGAGGAACGAACGATGAGATCGGCGACCGGTTCGCCGACGGACGGATCACCCACCTCGTCGAGCCGCCGTTCCTCGATGTCCGCGCCCATCGAGCGGCAGGATGTCGACGATCGCGCGGCGCGTCGGGTTGACACCGACGTCGTGCAGGGTCAACTCCGCGTCGGGATGGATGGCCGCCGCAACCAGCCAGAAGGCCGCGCCGGACACGTCGGCCGGCACGCGCTGATCGATCGCTCGCACAGCCGTCCCTCCTTCCAGCGCCACGACGACAGCGTCGCCGTCCTCCGCTCGTTCGACCGGTACGCCTCGCGCCCGCAGCATGCGCTCCGTGTGGTCGCGCGTCGCCACGGGTTCCCGGACCGTCGTCCGACCGTCGGCCCGCAAACCCGCCAGCAGGACGGCCGACTTCACCTGTGCCGATGGGACCGGCGTGGTGTGGTCCGTGCCCTGCAGCGGGGTGTGCCCGACCACGGTGAGGGGAGGGAGGGAATCGGCGCGTCGACCGTGGAGCACCGCGCCCATCCGACGCAGCGGCTCGATGATACGAGCGACCGGACGGCGGCGCAACGACGCGTCGCCGTCGAGGACGGCGGTCATCGGCAGCCCGGCAAGCACGCCCGCGATGAGCCGCAGGCTCGTGCCGGAGTTGCCGCAATCGAGGATCGCGTCCGGCTCGCGGAGGCCGTCCGCGCCGGCTGACACGACGCGATACGCCACATTCCGGCCATCGTCGTCGGGCCGCACCTCGACCGTGGCCCCGAGCGCGCGCATGATCGCCGCGGTCGAGCGGACATCGGCGCCGTCGCCCGCGCCGGTGATGCGGCTCTCGCCGGACGCCAGCGTCGACAGGATCAGCGCGCGATGGCTGATCGACTTGTCGCCGGGCAGGCGAAGGTCACCGCGCAACCGCGCGGCAGACCGGACCGTGGCGACGTCAGCCGTGATCAATGCTTCGCCAGTCCGTCCGCGCCGGCGGACGCGCCGCCGACCGATCCCGCACCCACGGCGGCCGGGAGTGGATCGCCGTGGAGGGCGCGGACCTGCTCGTGGACCGGCACGATCGCGTCCATCAACGAACGGAACATGTCGAGGTCGAGCTGCTGCTCGGCATCGGAGAGGGCAGCATCCGGGTCGGGATGGACCTCGACCATCACGCCGTCGGCCCCGACGGCGACGCCACCGATCGCCAGCGGCCGGACCAGCCAGCGCTTCCCGGTGGCGTGACTCGGATCGACGATGACCGGCAGGTGGGTCAGGTGGTGGAGCAGCGGCACCGCCGCAAGGTCGAGCGTGTTGCGGGTATACGTCTCGAACGTCCGGATGCCGCGCTCGCAGAGGATCACGTTCGGGTTGCCCGAGCTGACGATGTATTCGGCGGCCATCAGCCACTCCTCGACCGTGGCGCCGTAGCCGCGCTTCAACATGACCGGCCGCGCGACCCGCCCCACGTCCCGAAGCAGCGAGTAGTTCTGCATGTTGCGGGTGCCGATCTGGAGGATGTCGGCGTATTCGGCGACGATGTCGACCTGGGAGGGCTCCATCACCTCGGTGATGATCGGAAGCCCCGTACGATCGCGCGCCTCCGCCAGGTAGCGCAGCGCCTCGACGCCCAGACCCTGGAACGCGTACGGGCTCGTCCGCGGCTTGAAGGCGCCGCCTCGGAGGACCGTCGCCCCGGCGGCCGCGACGGCGTCGGCCGTCTCGAACAGCTGGTCACGGTTCTCGACCGAGCAGGGGCCCGCCATCACGGTCAAGGACCCATCGCCGATCGCCGCGTCGAGCACGCGGATGACGGTGTCCTCCGGGTGGAACTCCCGCGACGTGAGCTTGAACGGCCGGTTGATCGGCGTCACCCGCTCGACCCCGGGTAGCGCGGCGAAGCTCTCGAGCAGGGCCGGCTTGCGGCCGCCCATCTCGCCGACGACCGCGATGACGACGTGATCGACATCCTGGTGGTCGAACGGCGTCAGACCCTCTGCCAGGATCCGGCTCTTGACGCCCAGGACCTCGGCTTCGCTGGCTCCTGCGGCCATCACGACGAACATCGCGCTGTTGACTCCTCGCTCATCGAGGTCGGCCAAACAAAAAAGCAGAGGTCTCGCCTCTGCTTCGTTCGCCCGGCACGACCCGTGCCCTCGGTCTCAGTGACTGAGGACGCTCATGCCGGGCATCGAAAGTAGAAGGTCGGGCTCATGCGTGCACGGCAGTGTGCGGTGCGGTCACGTCGCTGTCAACGCGGCTCCCCGACCGGCGGGGGTGGTGAAAAGACCCCGTGATAGCATTTGCGCCGCCGTTCGAACGGAGAGGTCGCATAGAGGCCTAGTGCGGCGGTTTGCTAAACCGTTGAGTGGGGTAACCTGCTCCGAGGGTTCGAATCCCTCCCTCTCCGCCACCTCCGAGATCGACGGCACGCGGCGCCCGTAGCTCAGTGGATAGAGCGTTAGGTTGCGGACCTAAAGGTCGTGAGTTCGAGTCTCGCCGGGCGCGCCAATCCCTTCGACGAGCCGACGAGCCGTTGCCGCCCTGCAACGTGATTTCGACAAGCACAGGACTTTCGGGTTACCCTGCCCCGATACAGGTCGGGCGGTGAGGAGCACCGCCAATCAGGGGGTGGGGGAGTGGCTCGAGCGCGCGCGGGGATCTACGTCACCACGGTCGCAGCACTGGTCGTGCTTGCCGGCCTTCTCCCTGCTGGCACCAGCGCCGCGACGACCCTGACCCTCACGCCGGTCGCTGACGCCCACGTCGCGGCCGCCGCGCCGACGAACAACTACGGCTCGACCAACCCGCTGCGGACCCGGGAGGGTGCCGGGACATCGACCGACCCGACCTACCGCGCCTACCTGAAGTTCGACGTCAGTGGGCTGGCCGGAAAGACGATCCAGTCCGTCACGCTGCGCCTCTTCGTCCCCTCGGATCCCACGCCGAACGCCCAGAACGTGTTCCGGGTCTCGGATTCGGGCTGGGCCGAGAACGCCATCAACTTCAATAACGCGCCGCCTCCGGAGGCCAGCTCGATCGCGTCGGTGCCGGTGGCGACGACCGGCTACAACGACATCCCGCTCGGCGCCGGGGCGATCACGAGCTCCCAGCTCCAGACCTTCTTCATCAAGTCGGCCGGCAACAACAACCTGGCGTTCAGCAGCCGGGAAGACGCGACGAACAAGCCGCAGCTCGTCGTCGTGTTCGACGATCCGACCCCGACGCCGACGCCGACAGTGACGCCGACCGACACGCCGACTCCGACGCCGACGGATACGCCGACCCCGACCCCCACCTCGACGCCTACGTCCACGCCGACATCGACCCCCACCTCGACGCCGACGTCCACACCGACATCGACCCCCACCTCGACGCCGACGTCGACCCCTACCTCGACGCCGACAGGGACCCCCACGCCGCCGACGACCACGACCCTTCAGCCCGCCGCTGACGCGCAGGTCAAGTCCGACTCGGCCACGACGAACTACGGCTCGCTGGCGTCGATCCGGACGCGCGAGGACCCAGGGACAGGTTCCGACTATCGGTCGTATCTGCGCTTCAACGTCCCGTCCGGGCTCGGCACGATCAACTCGGTGAAGCTGCGCCTGTTCGTGACCGATGAGAGCACGAACACGAACGGTGTCTACAACCTTGGGAACCCGTCGTGGGCGGAGAACACGATCAACTTCAACAACGCCCCGCCGATCTCCGGGACGCCGACGAACTTCACGGCCCCGACGCTGAACGCCTACGTCGAGGTCAGCCTGCCGACGAGCTTCGTTACTTCAGGCCAGCCGGTGACCCTCGCGCTCAAGAGCACGAACACCAACAGCCTGATCGCCAACAGCAAGGAGGCTGCCTCCAACCCGCCGCAGCTCGTGATCGACAGCGGTAGCGGTGGCGGCGGGTCGACTCCGACGGGTGCCTTCACGGCGGCTCCAGCGAGCGGCACGGCTCCCCTGATGGTGACCTTCACGGACCAGTCGACTGGCAACCCCACTGCCTGGAGCTGGAACTTCGGCGACCCGAACTCGGGGGTCAACAACACTTCGACGCTCCAGAACCCGACCCACACCTACGCGGATCCCGGCAACTACACCGTGACCCTGACGCCGAGCAACGGCCAGGGCCCGGGAACGCCGGCGACCAAGCAGATCAGCGTCAGCCCGGCCGGACAGGGCGACCCGGTCCTCGTCGGCGCGGGCGACATCGCTGACTGCAGCCGTACCCAGGACAACTCGACGGCGAATCTCCTTGATGGCATCTCCGGCACCGTGTTCGCCGCCGGCGACAATGCGTACCCGAACGGCACGGCCACCGATTACAACAACTGCTATGACCCGACCTGGGGTCGCCACAAGTCGCGCACCAAGCCCGTCATCGGCAACCACGAGTACGACAGCTCGAGCACCGCGGCCGGTTACTTCGGCTACTTCGGGTCGGCGGCTGGGAACGTCGGCCAGGCCTACTACAGCTACGATCTCGGCGACTGGCACATCGTGGTTCTCAACACCAATTGCGGGAACCCGGGCGTCACTGGTGGGTGCAACGCGACCTCGGCGCAGAACAGATGGCTCCAGAGCGATCTCGCCGCCCATCCCGCGAGCTGCACGGCGGCGATCTTCCATCACCCGCGCTTCTCGTCCACACAGAGTGCGATCGCGACTACCGGCGCCGCGCTATGGACGACGTTGTACAACGCGGGCGTCGACCTCGTGATCGCCGGTCATCGCCACGGCTACGAGCGGTTCGCACCCCAGACCGTCGCCGGCGCCGCGGACCCGTCCTTCGGCATCCGCGAGATCGTCGTCGGGACCGGCGGCGAGGCGCTCGTGGGCTTCGGTAGCAATGTGATGGCCAACAGCGAAGTCCGAAACGGCACCACCTACGGCGTGTTGAAGCTCACCCTTCACTCGACCTCGTACGACTTCCAGTTCATCCCGATCGCAGGGCAGTCGTTCACCGATAGCGGGACGACGTCCTGTCACGGCGCGCCGGGCGCCGCGCAGCAGGCGGCAGTGGCGGACTCGGTCGCGATCCAGACCCAACAGTCACTCGCGACGACCGACATGCGACGGCGCCCGCACTAGGGACCGGTAGACACACTCGGCCCGGACGTCGACGGCCCGTACCATGGCGGCCATGGACAAGGTCGCGTTCCTCGGGCTCGGCACGATGGGGGCGGCGATGGCCGCCAACCTGGCACGCGCGGGCTTCGCCGTGACGGCGTGGAACCGCACCGCTGGGCGGGCACCGGAGCTCGCCGACCTCGGCGTGGAGATCATGTCGTCACCGGCCCAGGCGGTCACAGACACCCCGATCGTCGTCATCTGCGTGTCGGACACGCCCGGACGTCGAAGCGGTGCTGTTCGGGGACGACGGGGTCGCTTCCGCCGCCCGCGCCGAGACGCTCATCATCGATTGCTCGACGATCGCGCCGTCCGGCAGCTGGGACTTCGCCGCGCGACTTCGCGAGCGCGGGCTGCGGATGGTGGATGCGCCCGTATCGGGTGGGAGTGAAGGTGCGAAGAACGCGACGCTCACGATCTTCGTCGGCGGTGACGAGCGCGATGTCGAGCACGCGCGACCGGTCCTCAACGCCCTCGGTCGCACGATCACCCATGTCGGCCCGATCGGCGCCGGACAGGCGGTGAAGGCCGTGAACCAGGTCATCCTCGCGGGCGCCTACCTCGGCGTCGCGGAGGGGATCGTCCTCGCGATCAAGGCCGGCCTCGATGTGGAACAGGTCGTCGGGGCCCTCGGAGGCGGCGCGGCGCAGAGCTGGGTGTTGGCGAACCGCAGCGGCCGGATGATCGACAACGACTACCCGCTCGGATTCAAGGTCGCGCTCCATCGCAAGGACCTCGCCATCGCCCTCGACCTTGCCGCGCAGCTGGGAGCGACCCTCCCGGTCAGCGCCCTGGCCGCCCAACTCGAGAACGGGTTGGTCGCCGACGGCCACGGCGATGACGACATGTCCGCTCTCGCTCGGTCCATCCGCGGACTGTCCGGCCTCGACGACTGATGGCTCGCCGGCCCGGCGTGGCGGGCGGCGTCCTCGCCCTCGCCCTCGCGCTCGTGGCGGTCGGTTGCAACAGCACGCTCGTGCCGCCGGTGACGTCGCCGGCGACATCGGCCAGCGTGTCGCCGTCGGCGAGCGCCAGTGCCGCCGGCTCCGCCGCGACGCGCGTCGATATCGTCGCCGCCGGTGCGAAGCACATCGACGTCTCGGGAAAACCGGATTGGCTGGCCGTCGCGGGAGGCTCGGCTTGGGCAGCGGTCGTGGGCGGCGTTCGGCGACTCGACGGCGCGACGGGGACCCCGGACGGCCTCGTGCCGATCCCGGGCGTGATCTGCCTCGCGTTCGATATCGGGTTCGACAGCCTGTGGGCCGGCAGCTGTGATCGACATCTCCTCGCTCGGATCGACCCGGGGACAGGATCGCTCGATACGCCCCTCATCGAGCTGCCGATCGATGGGATCCAGGAGGAGGGGTCGATCGGCGTCGGCGAGAGCGGTGTCTGGTTGATCTCGAGCGATCATCAGCTCCTGCGCCTGGACCCCGTCACGAACCAGGTCGACGGTCAGTGGCCGCTCCCCTCGAGTGCCGCCGCCGCCCGGGTCGGCCTCGGCGCGGTGTGGGTCACGGTGCCCGCGACCGACACGCTCCTGCGCCTCGACCCTGCCGACCCGACCACCTCGATGAGCATCAAGGTAGGCAAGGGACCGCGGTTCCTGGCCGTCGGGCCGGATGCCGTCTGGGTGATGGATCAGGCGGACGGTAGCGTGAGTCGCGTTTCCGGCGCCGGCGACGTCGTCGCGACGGTGCATGTTTCGGATGTCCCGATCCGGGGCGGTGACATCACCGTCGGTGGGGGACGGGTCTGGGTGCGCATCGAACAGGATCTCGTCGTGACGATCGATCCCGCCACCAACGCGGTCGTCGACCGGTACGGCCCGCCGTCAGGCAGCGGCAGCGTCGCCGTCGACGATGATGCCGCCTGGGTCAGCGCGCACGACACGGGTTCCGTCTATCGGCTGCCGCTGCACTAGCTTCGCCGGCCCGCGTACGCGAGCCGAGGTCAGTCGAGCCCGACGAGCAGCATCGGGTCGCCCAGCTTGCCGTCGTAGCGCGGCCGGAACCGCTCTGGGTTGTACATGACGGGAACGTCCACGCGGCGTGGACCGAGCGCCGGGTCCGGAAGGGCGGTATGGGCGTACTTGCCGTCCTGGATCGCCACCATCCGGCCGGTCACGCCATCCTGGATGAGGTCCATCGCGACGTTGGCGAACGTCGTCGCCACCATCGAATCGATCGAGTCCGGCTCGCCCGAGCGAAGGTCGTACGTCAGCTCTGACGCGAGTGTCTCGATGCCGGTCCGGGCGCGCAGCTCGTAGGCCAGCGCCTCGCCGACGTTCGCCTTGTGGCGATGGCCGAAGGCATCGGCCTCGCCGACGTCGGCCGTGTGGGCGCCCTGCCAGATCGCGCCTTCGGCCGTGATGACGAACGCGTAGTGGCTCGGGTTGTCGGCGTGGTCCGCCTTGAGCAACCGGGCGAGCGCATCGAGGTCGTACGGCGCCTCCGGGATCACGCACCTGGCCGACGTCACGTACGCGGTGTACAGCGCCGAGAACCCGGCATCGCGGCCGAAGATCCGGAACACACCGATCCGCTCATGTGACCCGAGCGTCGTCCGCTGCCGGTTGATGGCCTCCTTGGCGCGCGTGATGGCAGTCGAGAACCCGATGCAGTACTCCGTCCCCTGGACGTCGTTGTCCATCGTCTTCGGGATCGCCATCAACGGGACGCCAGCGTCGGCGAGGACCTGGGAATACGAGAGCGTGTCGTCGCCACCGATCGTCACCAGGACCTCGATACCGAGCGCGTCGAGGTGCTCCAGGACGAGCGGGGTCAGGTCGAACAGGTCCTCGTCGACGCGATAGCGCTCACGGTCCGTCTTCCCGAGCCAGGACGGCAATCCGGTGGCGCGCATCTTGCGTGGGTTCGTCCGCGACGTGTGGAGGATCGTCCCGCCGGTCCGCTCGATGGTTCGCGTGTTGATCCGGTCCAGGCGTCGCACGTACCCGCTGCCGCCTCCGTCCGGGCAGCTCTGGCTGGACGTGGGTGAGGCCTTCCCAGCCGCGGCGGATACCGATGACCTCGTGGCCCATCTCGGTGGCCCGGTACACGACGCTCTTGATGACGGCGTTCAGACCGGGGACATCGCCGCCGCCGGTCAGGACGGCGATCCGTTGGATGGACATGTCCCTGAATCGTAGCCGCTCCGCGATGGGCGCCGCGTTGCGGTTCGGTGGTGCCGACGCCGGAAGCGCGATAGGCGTCTGCTAGCATCGACCGCGATGAACTACGAGCTCTTCATGGGCGAGGCACTGGCGGAGGCGCAGCTCGCCCTCGAACACGGGGAGCGACCGATCGCGGCCGTGGCCGTGGTCGACGAAGCGATGGTCGCCCGCGCGCATGACAAGGTCGAACAGGCCGACGACCCGACGGCCCATGCCGTGATCGTCGCGCTTCGTGAGGCGTCGCGCAGGCTTGGTCGCAGCCGACTCGCCGATGCGACGATCTTCTCGACCATCGAGCCGTGCGCGATGTGCGTCGGGGCGCTGCTCGAGAGCGACGTGGAGGCGCTCGTCTTCGCATTGCCGAATACGCGCGACGGCGCCGCCGGGACCGTGATCCAGCTCGCGCAGCATGCGTCGCTGCCACGCCGGATCAAGGTCGTGAGCGGTATCCGGCGCGATGAGGCCGAAGCGCTGTACGCCGCCCGCTCGACCGTCTGACCCCCTTCCCGGCAAGTCCCAGGTTCCGGGTCGGCCCGACGTCGTTTGGTATCCTCAAGGCGGAGAGGTGTCCGAGTGGTTGATGGTGCCGCTCTCGAAAAGCGGTGTGCGAAAGCACCGCGGGTTCGAATCCCGCCCTCTCCGCCAGCACTCATCACGACGGACCGGTCGGCGCGATCCGACCGGTCTTGACGTGTCCGGGAGAGGTCGCCTAGTGGACTATGGCGCCGCACTGGAAATGCGGTTCGGGGCAACCCGTCGCGGGTTCGAATCCCGCCCTCTCCGCCATCCCTCCACCATCGGGGGTTACCCCGTACGATCGCGATCGCGGTGGGTCAGAGGTCGTAGAGCGCGCTCGTCAAGCGCTGGATCTCTGCTTCGTCTTCCGCTGACGGGACCGGCGTCTTCCTGATCGTCCGTATCTGCTGGGCGAGGGCCCACTTTTGCGCGAGCAGCGAGCGCCCAGGCTGGGCGTTCCTTGAGACTGGCGCCATTGCGAGCGTCCGCGCAAGCAGCGCGATGCTGTCATCGGTCGCACCGAACTCACCAAGGTCCACGCTCGCCGGCCGCTGCCAGAAATGTAGGCGAAGGCGGCGTCGCGATGCGGAGTCCGACGTGGCGCTGACGGTGCGCAACCACATGGGATCCGTGTTCCGGATCTCTCGGGCCTCGAAGCCCTTGCGACGCATCTCCCTGCCGAAGGAGGGGTGATTGAAGAGGTACGGCGTGATGTGCGCCCGCTCGTCGGGCAGCACCGCGAGGCCGGCGGTGAACCACGGGTAGCGCTTGCGGTAGACCTCCGTTCCGAAGAGATACCCACCCTGGACGAACGTCACCGCGCTCGGCGGCGTCCGTCCCGTAAGCTCCCCTCGGGTCCGGCCGACGTACGAGCGATGCAGGAAGTCGTCGTCGTCGCATCGGCTCAGGATCGTCGGACGCTGGGCGATCATGGCTCGGACGGCGGGCCGGTCGACCGGATTGATGCCCTCGACGGTCGGGTCGCGCTTCCAGATGTCGAAGGACATACCCGTCGCGAGACGCTCCAGTTCGTGATCGACCCACGCCGGCGCCCGGACGTCGCGGACGAGCACCCACGTGAACGACCTATCCGTCTGGGCACGCAGGGACCGCGCCAGCGCGAGCTCGGCGACGCGGATGCGGTGACGGTAGTACGCATCTCGGCTGATCCCCACACCCATCCGCGTGATCAGCACGAGCCACGGCTCGGTCACGATCTCTCGTCCGGAGATGCCCTCCGGATCTCGACTCGCGATGTGCATGGCTCACCCAGCAGCCAAGCACGAATCGCCGATCCATCGAGCGGGTGGATCGGGGCGGCACGGCCGCGCGACCCGATCATACCGGTCGAACATCGCTCCGACGATCGGTCGTGGTCATCCCGTTGCCTTGGTCTATCTTGTCTCGGAGCAGGACCCGTTCGAATTGGCACGATGATCGAGATCGACGTCATCCCCCTCGAACTCGCCACGTTTCGGTTGCCGGATCGCGATCCGGCCGGGCGGCAGGGTGTCGTCATCGGCTATGCGGTCCGGCATCCGGACGGCGTCTTCCTGTTCGACACAGGGTTCGGCTCGGGCAACGCCGAGCTGGACGCGACATACCACCCCGTGCCGCGGCCGATCAGGCAGGTGCTCTACGACGCGGGAATCGACCTCCGCGACGTGACGGCCGTCGCGAACTGCCACCTTCATGCGGACCATGCCGGCCAGAACGGCGCGTTGCCCGGCGTGCCGATCCACGTCCAGTCGGCGGAGTGGGAGCTCGCGCACACGACCGACCACACCGTCCTCGAATGGATCGACGCCCCGGGAGCAGACGCCTACCTACTCGTCGACGGCGACCACGAGATCACACCGTCCATCCGGATCATCGCCACGCCCGGCCACACGCGAGGCCATCAATCGATCGTGGTCACGACCGGCGCCGAGACGATCGTGCTCGCCGGTCAGGCCTGCTACTCGGTCGGGGAATGGGACGGCGACCCGGACGCCATCGAAGGCCGGAGTGAGGCGCCGGAGCCGGAGGCGTACGACGCATCGATCGAGCGCCTCCGCGACCTCGCGCCCGGCCCGTGTCTACTTCGCCCATGACCGCGCGGTCTGGACGGCCCCGACCGGCGCCCGGGCCGCGCCTGCTATCCTTCCGGAGCCGTGCTAGGCGGGGAACTAGCGGTGCCCTGTAGCCTGCAATCCGCTCCAGCAGGGCCGAATCCCCTCTCGAGGTCTCCGTTCTCGGTCGCCGCCCGTCGGTGCGACGTTGAGGATCGGGTCCCGCGCAGCGGCGAACCGCGAACCGTGTCAGGTCCGGAAGGAAGCAGCACTAAGCGATCATCGCCGGGTGCCGCGGAACGGCCTGATCCGAGCCGCTCGATATGGTGGGCCCGGGCAGCGGACGATCGACGGAGGGTGCACGGCATTTCGGACCCGCCCGCCGTCGACGCGAGGAGGTCGTGAGCTCCACCACACCGCACCAGGCGCTCTATCGACGCTGGCGCGCCCAGACCTTCAGCCAGATCGTCGGCCAGGAGGCGGTCGTCGAGACGCTGCGCAATGCCGTGCGCACGGACCGCGTCTCGCACGCGATCCTGTTCGTCGGCCCTCGTGGCACCGGCAAGACGTCCCTCGCGCGGATCGTCGCCAAGGCCGTCAACTGCACGAACCTGCAGGACGGCGACCCGTGCGATACGTGCGACGCGTGCGTCGCCGTCCGCGAGGGGACGACACTCGATGTCCTCGAGATCGACGCTGCGTCGAACCGCGGCATCAACGAGGTCCGCGAGCTACGCGATCGGCTGGCCTATCCGCCCGGTCACCTCCGTCGCAAGGTCTACATCCTCGACGAGGCGCACCAGATCACACGCGACGCCTGGAACGCCCTCCTCAAGTCGCATCGAGGAGCCGCCCGAGTTCGTCGATGTTCATGTTCGCCTCGACCGAGCCATCAGGATTCCCGCCCGCCATCCTGTCGCGCCTCCAGCGCTATGACGTCCGTCGCCTCACGGTCCCGGAGATCGAGGGCAAGCTGACCCGCATCCTCGAGGCCGACGGGCGGACGATCGAGCCCGCAGCGCTGACACTCATCGCCCGGCTCGCCGCCGGCGGGATGCGCGACGCCGAGTCGATCCTCGACCAGCTGCTTTCGATGACGAGCGAAACGATCACCGAAGCGGCGGTCCGCGACCTGCTCGGTATGGCCGATGCGGCCGCGGTCGACGGCTTCGTGGAAGCGCTCAAGACGGGCGATGCCGCCGCCGGCATGACGATCCTCGACGGGCTCGAAGACCGCGGCCGTGACCCGCGCGCGCTGCTCGACCAGGTCGTCGACGCGGTCCGTGCGCGCCTGGTCGACCCGGCGACGGAGGATCGCGCCACGTACGTCGCCGTCGCCCGCCGGCTCGTCGCGATCGATCCTGATCGGGCGAGCATCGGCGGTCTCCGCCTTCAGCTCGAGCTCGCCCTGTTCGGTGGTCCAGGCGTGGAGCCGTCCGCGGCGATCCCTGCAGCGGCAGAGGGGCGAGCGCGAGGCGGACCCGCGCCCGTCCCGGCCAAGGTCCAGACGTACACGTCAGCGCCAGCCAGGCCGGCGGATGTCGCGCCCGCGCCGGCGGATGTCGCGCCCGCGCCAGCGCCCGCAGCCCCGCCTGCGTTGATACAAGCCGAGCCGGAGCCGGTGAAACGGACCGCGGAGCCCGAGCCGGTGGCCGCCGCCGCACCGGAGCCCGAACCGAACACCGCCGCGACACCGGATCAGCCCGAACCCGAGCCCGAGCGTGAGCCCGCCTCCGAGCGCGCGCCGGTCGCGGTATCGGTCGGCGTCGGCGACGAGCTCGATCGGCTCGTCAGCGATTGGCCGGCGATCGTCGGGTCGGTGCGACCGGCTACCCGGGCGGTCCTGACCGAGTGCCGGCCGATCGCCGTCGATGGCAACGTCGTGACGCTCGGGTTCCCGGAGGCCAAGGCATTCCTCAAGGACCACGCGGAGCGCCGGCGCGCGGAGGTCGAGGCGGTCGTCGGCGGCCATCTGGGCCGTGATGTCAGCGTCCGCTCGGTCGCGACGAACATCGAGGTCGCGCCGCTCGTCGCCGCCGATGACCTGGTCGCCGAGGCGCGCCGGATCTTCGGCGAGGACCTCGTCGACGTCGCCGAGGTCGACTGACGGCGAGCGGCCGCCACGCCCGACGGGCGCATCGGTCAGACTGACGCGAGCACACGAGGAGGAGTCGCACACGATGGGCATGGGCAACCTGCAGCGCATGGCGCAGCAGATGCAGCAGGAGATGCTGCGGGTCCAGACGGAGCTCGAGGCCGCCACGGTCGACGGCTCCGCTGGCGGCGGCGTCGTCAATGCGACCGTCACCGGAAAGCAGGAGCTGGTCAGCATCACGATCGATCCGTCGGTCGTCGACGCCGAGGACGTCGAGATGCTCCAGGACCTCGTCCTCGCT
>CAWEHL010000001.1:1492500-1628662 GCA_963808895.1 uncultured Chloroflexia bacterium
GTCGCCTGGGGGTAGGAGAACGGAGGAGGCCGGCGCAAGCCGTGTCCAAGTCCCGGATCTGATCCCAGGTGGGAGCGATGGCATGACACGGTGTGGTAGCTCGAGCGCGTTTTGGCTATACGCGTCTAAGCAGGTAGGGGGATCGGACAGGTAAATCCGTCCGGTCATTCAACCCCGAGAAGCGAATGAAAGGGGCTTCTGCCTCGATTCGAGTGAGCCATGCTGGCGAGAAAAGTGTCTAGCGAGATCAATAGTGTCCGTACCGCAATCCGACACAGGTAGGCGGGTAGAGAATACCAAGGCGATCGGGAGAACCCTCGTTAAGGAACTCGGCAAAATGGCCCCGTAACTTCGGGAGAAGGGGCGCTTCGCGGCTGCTTGCTTGCAAGCGGTCGATCGAAGCCGCAGTGAAATGGCCCAGGCGACTGTTTAGCAAAAACACAGGTCTCTGCGAAAGCGAAAGCTGACGTATAGGGGCTGACGCCTGCCCAGTGCCGGAAGGTTAAGAGGAGAGGTGCAAGCTTCGAATCGAAGCCCCGGTAAACGGCGGCCGTAACTATAACGGTCCTAAGGTAGCGAAATTCCTTGTCGGGTAAGTTCCGACCCGCACGAATGGCGTAACGATCTGGGCGCTGTCTCAACGAGGGATCCGGCGAAATTGAAGTACCTGTGAAGATGCAGGTTACCCGCGGCAGGGCAAAAAGACCCCGTGGAGCTTTACTACACCCTGACATTGGATTGGGATTTAGCTTGTGTAGGATAGGTGGGAGGCTGAGAAACTGGGGCGCTAGCCTCGGTGGAGCCAACGTTGAAATACCACCCTTGTTGGATCTCGGTTCTAACCGCGACCCGTGATCCGGGCGCAGGACAGTGTCAGGCGGGTAGTTTGACTGGGGCGGTCGCCTCCTAAAAGGTAACGGAGGCGCCCAAAGGTTCCCTCAGGCTGAATGGAAACCAGCCGAAGAGTGCAAAGGCATAAGGGAGCTTGACTGCGAGACCCACAAGTCGAGCAGAGACGAAAGTCGGGCTTAGTGATCTGGTACCTCCGAGTGGAAGGGGTATCACTCAACGGATAAAAGCTACCCCGGGGATAACAGGCTGATGGTGCCCAAGAGTTCACATCGACGGCACCGTTTGGCACCTCGATGTCGGCTCGTCGCATCCTGGGGCGGAAGTACGTCCCAAGGGTTTGGCTGTTCGCCAATTAAAGCGGCACGCGAGCTGGGTTCAGAACGTCGTGAGACAGTTCGGTCTCTATCCGCCGTGGGCGTAGGGAACTTGAGAGGAGTTGCTCCTAGTACGAGAGGACCGGAGTGAACGAACCGCTGGTGTGCCAGTTGTCCCGCCAGGGGCACCGCTGGGTAGCTATGTTCGGTCGGGATAAGCGCTGAAAGCATCTAAGTGCGAAGCTCGCCTCGAGATGAGGTTCCCCACCGGGTCAACCGGGTAAGACCGCAGGGAGACCACCTGTTCGATAGGCCGCATGTGGAAGTCCGGTGACGGATGAAGCTGAGCGGTACTAACGGTCGAGGGCTTGACCTCTTCAGCACCTGACCAGGGGTCAGTGGCTGGGATCGTGATCAGATCCTTGACGACTCACCCCGAGATCGAAGATCTCTTCCGGCGCCCGCCGGGTCCCATCGCGGACCCGCTGCGTGCCGCTGCCGACACGTCCAGACGCAACGAATCCCGGTGACTCTAGCGGAGAGGCCATACCCGTTCCCATCCCGAACACGGAAGTCAAGCTCTCCAGCGCCGAAGATACTGAGAGGGCAGCCTTTCGGGAAAATAGGTCGTCGCCGGGATTTTTGCGTTTCCGGGGCCGCTGAGCCGACCAAGAGCCTCGGCCGATCGTTTGCAGCGCTGCGCGTTATCCTCCGGTCCGATGACGGACATCGCGGCACCGGGAACCGCCCTGTCCACCGCGCCGGCGACGGCTGCGGTCTGTCCGTACCTGCTCGGCTCCGACGGTGCATGGCGTGCATCGAGCGCCTCGCGCGAACACCGCTGTCATGCCGTGTCGCGCCGGCGGCCATCCTCGCGACCGACAAGCAGCGCCGTCTGTGCCTCGTCGCGGATCACGTCGGCTGCAGCACCTACGTCGCGGCGATGACCGCGTTCGAGGAAGCCGGCTCCGTCCTCGAGCAAGCCGCTCCACCGACCGGTCACCCGGACGGCGCCGCTCGTCCTCGACCGCGGCCGCATCACCCTCGCCATGCCCGGTCTGCCTGAACGCGGCATCGGCCAGGGCGGCCTCGTCGCCCTGATGGCCGTCGCGTTCGGCGCGCTGGCGATCACTCGCCTGGGCGGCGGCCCGGCTGCGACCCGCCGCGGTCGAGCCCGGTGCGACGCGATCACCGGCCGCCGTCGAGTCCGCGGCGCCGTCGGACGCGACTTCCCACGCGACCAGCGGCACGGCTGCGACCCCGACGCTCGTCCCGTCCGGCGGAGAGGCGACCGCCGCCCCACCCGCCAAGACCCAGGCGCCGAGCCGCCCGAAGCCGACGCCCAAGCCGACGCGGCCCCGGCGGGATCGGCGGAGCCGGCACCTACAAGGTCCAGACGCGGCGACACGCTGAGCGGCATCGCGGCCGAGCACGGGACCACCTGGCAGGTCCTCGCCCAGCTCAACAAGATCGACGACCCGCGCAGGCTGCGGGTCGGCCAGGTCCTCGACCTGCCCTAGACGGACGTTCCTGCGCCGTCGAGTTCTTCCGCGCATCAGCGCTGGCAGCCACGGCAGTACGACGTCACGAAGCCGCCCGCCTTCACCTCGGTGATCCTCGTCCCGCAGCGCGGACACGCCTGCCCGCCCTTCATATGGACCGCGAGGAAGTCGCGGACCTGCGTCTCGAAGGTCGGCGGGACCCGCTCGCGCAGGACGTCGATCGCGTTGCGCGAGGGTCGTGCGCATCCCGTCGTACAGCGCATCGACCTCCTCCGCCGCCAGCGACGACCGCTTGCGGAACGGCAGCAGCCGCGCGGCGTGCAGCACCTCGTCGCTGTAGGCGTTGCCGATCCCGGCGACGAACGCCTGGTTGCGAAGCAGGTTCTTCAGCTCGCCCGGGTGCCTGCGGATCCGGTCGCGCCAGACCTCGAGCGTCAGGTCCGGATCGTCGGCCTCGGGGCCCATCTCGTCGGCGCCCAGGCCCGGGACCGGCCGATCGACCCCGCCGGCAGCAGATAGACCTTGCCCATCTGGGTCGGGTCGCGATAGCGGACCTCCGGCTGGGCATCGTCCGCCGGCAGCCACGCCGCGCCACGCGTCCACGCGCGCGGGCTCGAACGCCCGGCGTCGGCCGCGGTTCGCCGAACCCGAGGACGACCGCGGTCTTCGACGGCGAGCTTCGCGCCTGGCGCGGCGAGCTGGAACCGGCCGGTGAGCATCGGGTTGACGACGACCCGGTCGCGATCGAGGTCGATCTCGAGGAACTTGCCCCGCCGCCGGATCGCCGTGACGGTCTGTCCGACGAGCGCCTCGAGCTCCGCCGGCGTGCCTCGGACGGCCAGCGGACCGGGCGCGTCGCCGCCGTCGATCGGCCGCCCGCGGAGCGCGGCGTCGAACGCCTCGGCGACGACGGTCAGGTCGGGAAGTTCGGGCACGGCTGCCGATCGTAGCCGATTGTTGCTGCGTAGAACCCCTGTGCTAGACTCTCCCGGCCCCGAGAGGCGGACAGCTGAAGAGCGGAATCAGGCCACAGCGAGCGCGAAGGAGCGGACCGCGGAGTTAGATCACCACGGACCACACCCGAACGGATCCTCGGACCCGGCCTGAGCATCGCTCAGGCCGTTCGTGATTCTCGGAGCAAATCCACCACAGGAGAGACCGATACATTGACCGAAGAGCAGCAGGGCGGGACCACGCCGACCACCGACGCCGCCGCGACGGTGGACCAGCAGGCGTCTGACCGACCCGCAGGGGCGATCGCCGTCGCCGACGAGCCCGACCGACGGCCGCGGCCGAGACCGAGACCCCCACCGAGGCGAGCGCCGACGGAGCCGACGTCCACGGACGCGCCGACGGACACGCCGAGCCGCCAGCCGCGGACGCCGCGACCGCGGATGCGCCGAGACCGCGACCGCCGACGCCGGCCGAGACCGCGGCCGACGCGACCGAGCGCCGACCGGCCGAGACCGCCGACGCGCCGACGCCGCGAGCCGCGACCGAGGCGCCGACGCGGACGCGGCCGACGACGCTGGCCGCTGCCGACTGCCGAGCCGAGGCCGCCGCCGACGGCTGACGGCCGCCGCCGCGGTCGCAGACCGCCGACGCCCGCCGCCGAGCGCTCAGCGCCGAGACGACCGCCGACGCACCCGCCGCCGAGGCCGATGCCGAGGCGCCCGAGCCCGAGCCCGCCCGCGCCGCCGCGCGACCTCGGCCCCGAGCCGACCACGATGGAGGAGCTGCTCGCCGAGCAGGACTCCGACATCAAGAGCTTCAAGCACGGCGACGTCGTCGAGGGCACCGTCGTCCGCATCGACAAGGACGAGATCCTCGTCGACATCGGCGCGAAGAGCGAGGGCGTCGTCAGCAACCGCGAGCTGTTCGGTCGCCACGGCGGCGAGGGCCAGGCGCCGCTCAACATCGGCGACACCGTCCTCGTCTACGTCCTCCAGCCGGAGTCGCCGGAGGGCCACGCGGTCCTGTCGCTGCGCCGCGCCGGCCTCGAGCGCAAGTGGCGCGCGATGCAGGAGCAGTTCGAGGCGGGCGTCATCATCGAGGCGCCGGTCATCGACCACAACAAGGGCGGCCTCATCGTCGACTGCGGCATCCGCGGCTTCGTGCCGATCAGCCAGATCGTCGACTTCCCGCGCCGACCGCAGAACGACCAGCCGCGCGACGCGGCCCAGGAGATCGCCGAGAAGCTGCAGCCGTTCGTCGGCCGCAAGCTCCGGCTCAAGATCCTCGAGGTCAACCGCAAGGCCAACCGCCTGATCCTGTCCGAGAAGGTCGCGCTCTACGAGGAGCGCCGCGAGAAGCGGGACGAGCTGTTCAGCAGCCTGCAGGTCGGCCAGAAGGTCACCGGCACCGTCCGCTCGATCGCGCCGTTCGGCGTCTTCATCGACCTCGGCGGCATCGACGGCCTCGTCCACAAGAGCGAGCTCTCGTGGAACAAGGTCAACAACCCCGAGGCCGGCTACAAGGTCGGCGACGAGGTCGAGGCCGAGGTCATCGACATCAACCACGAGCGCGGCCGGATCAGCCTGTCGATCCGCCGCCTCCAGCCCGATCCGTGGCACTCGACGGTGGCCGACTTCAAGGTCGGCGACATCATCGACGGCACGGTCACGAAGCTCGTCAACTTCGGCGCCTTCGTCCGCGTCCGCGACGGGCTCGAGGGCCTGATCCACATCAGCGAGCTGTCCCACCAGCGCGTCGCCCATCCGGGTGACGTCGTCCACGAGGGCCAGCAGCTCAAGCTCAAGATCATCTCGCTCGACTCCGAGCGCCATCGCCTGGGCCTCAGCCTCAAGCAGGCCGAGGAGCCGCCGGCCCGACCGGCCGCCGGAGCCCGGCCAGGCCGCCGGCGCGGCCGGTCCGCGCGCCGAGCGCCGGCCGCGCCCGGAGCGCGGCTACTCGATGAGCGACGCGGTCCAGGAGCCCGAGGGCGGCATCGACAACACGCTCGCGTCGGCGTTCGCCCAGGTCCGCCAGCAGCTGGCCGCGGCCGAGGGTGACGACGCCGGCCGACGGCCGAGGCCGCGAGGCCGACGCCGACGCCGAGGCCGAGACCGCCGAGGCCGAGCCGCGAGCGCCGAGGCCGAGGCCGACGCGGCCGCCGAGGCCGACGCCGAGGCGGCGACCGCAGAGGCCGAGGCGCCGAGCCAGCCGCCGAGGCCGAGGCCGCCGAGGCCGAGCCGAGCCGCCGAGGCCGAGCCGCGAGGCCGACCGCCGAGGCCGAGCGACCGCCGAGGCCGAGCGCCGACGCGCCGAGGCCGAGACCGCCGAGCCGGAGCACGGCCGCAGCGCCGAGGTCGCCGACGCCGAGTCGCCGAGCGCCGAGGCCGAAGCCGAGCGAGGCCGCCGAGGCCGACGCCGAGGCCGACCGCCGAGGCCGACGACGGCCGTCGACGGCCGAGGCGCCGACGACACGACGACCGCCGAGCCGAGCCGGTCACCGAGTCGGAAGCGGCGCCGGAGGCCGAGACGCCGACGCCGCGACGCGGAGGCCGAGGCCGACGGCGGACGAGCCGGCGACCGAGGACGAGACCAAGGCGTAAGCCACCGATCAGACCCCGCGACGCCGACGATCGACCCGCCGGTCGACCCGGCGGGTCGTTTGCATCTTCCGGAACGCGGCGAGGCATCCGGCATCCGGCATCCGGCTGTCGACCGGCGAATCCATCTACGGCGGACCGGTACTGATGGCACCGGGCTGCTGGCGCGAACGTCGTGCTAGCATGGCTCAGGCGGCACCCGGAGGCGCGGCAAAGGGAACAGGCGTTCGACTCGATGGACCGCTTCGACAAGTTCACGGATCGCGCGCGCAAGGTCCTGACGCTTGGCTCAGGACGAGGCGCAGCGGTTCAACCACAACTACATCGGCACGGAGCATCTGCTCCTCGGCCTCGTCCGCGAGGGCGAGGGCGTCGCCGCGCGCGTCCTCGAGAACATGAACGTCGAGCTGCGCCAAGGTCCGGACCGCCGTCGAGTTCATCATCGGCCGCGGCGACCGACCGGTCGTCGGCGAGGTCGGGCTGACGCCCGCGCGCCAAGCGCGTCATCGAGCTGGCCATCGACGAGGCGCGCCGCCTCGGCCACAACTACATCGGCACGGAGCACCTGCTGCTCGGCCTCGTCCGCGAGGGCGAGGGCATCGCCGCCGGCGTCCTCGAGTCGCTCGGCGTCAACCTCGACAAGGTCCGCCACGAGGTCATCCGCGTCCTGTCCCAGAGCTCGTCGGCCGGGCCGAGCGCCCAGGAGACGAAGCGCGCCAGCAAGACCCCGACCGTCGACCAGCTCGGCATCAACCTGACCGAGGCCGCCCGCGCGGGCAAGCTCGATCCGGTCATCGGCCGCGAGAAGGAGATCGAGCGGGTCATCCAGATCCTCGGCCGCGAAGACCAAGAACAACCCGGCGCTGATCGGCGAGCCGGGCGTCGGCAAGACGGCCATCGCCGAGGGCCTCGCCCACCGGATCGTCGCCGGCGACGTCCCCGACATCCTGCTCAACAAGCGCGTCCTGACCCTCGACATCGGGTCGCTCGTCGCCGGCACGAAGTACCGCGGCGAGTTCGAGGAGCGGCTCAAGAAGATCATCGAGGAGCTGCGCAACACCAACGACGCCGTCCTGTTCATCGACGAGCTGCACACGCTCGTCGGCGCCGGCGCGGCCGAGGGCGCGATCGACGCCGCGAACATCCTCAAGCCGCCGCTGTCGCGCGGCGAGCTCCAGTGCATCGGCGCGACGACGCTCGACGAGTACCGCAAGTACATCGAGCGCGACGCCGCCCTCGAGCGCCGCTTCCAGCCGGTCATGGTCGAGGAGCCGACGCTCGAGCAGACCATCGAGATCCTGCATGGGCATCCGCGAGCGCTACGAGCAGCACCACAAGGTCACGATCACCGACGAGGCCGTCAAGGCCGCCGCGGACCTGTCGATCCGCTACATCACCGACCGCCACCTGCCGGACAAGGCGATCGACCTCATCGACGAGGCCGCCTCGCGCGTCCGCCTGCGCCACGCGTCCGCGCCGCCCGCCCTGCGCGAGGCGCAGCAGGAGCTCGACCGCATCACCAAGGAGAAGGACGCGGCGATCAACAACCAGGAGTACGAGGAGGCCGCGACGCTGCGCGAGGCCGAGGCGACCGCCACGCGAGAAGGTCGACGCGCTGCGCGCCGAGTGGCAGGCCCAGGTCTCGGGCGACCAGCCGACGGTCGGCGAGGAGGAGATCGCCCAGGTCGTCGCGATGTGGACCGGCATCCCGGTCACCCGCATCGCCGAGGAGGAGTCGGAGCGGCTGCTCCACATGGAGGACGCGCTCCACAGCCGGGTCATCGGCCAGCAGGAGGCGATCGAGATCGTCTCGAAGGCGGTCCGCCGCGCCCGCGCCGGGCTCAAGGATCCCGAAGCGGCCGATCGGCTCGTTCATCTTCCTCGGCCCGACCGGCGTCGGGAAGACCGAGCTCGCCAAGGCGCTCGCCGAGTTCATGTTCGGCAGCGAGGACGCGCTCATCAAGATCGACATGAGCGAGTTCATGGAGCGCCACAACGTGAGCCGCCTCGTCGGCGCGCCTCCCGGCTACGTCGGCTTCGACGAGGGTGGCCAGCTGACCGAGGCCGTCCGCCGCAAGAGCTACGCGGTCGTGCTCCTCGACGAGGTCGAGAAGGCGCACCCGGAGGTCTTCAACATCCTCCTCCAGATCCTCGAGGACGGGCACCTGTCGGACGCCAAGGGTCGCCGGGTCGACTTCCGCAACTGCATCATCATCATGACCTCGAACCTCGGCGCGAAGCAGCTCCAGACCAACTCGACGCCTCGGCTTCCGGGTCCAGGGCGACGACCGACGCGGCCCGCGCCGAGAGCTCGTACGAGCTGATGAAGGAGAAGGTCGCGACCGAGCTGAAGAACAACTTCCGGCCCGGAGTTCCTCAACCGGATCGACGCGACGGTCGTCTTCCGCTCGCTGACGGTCGAGGAGATCGCCCAGATCGTCGACCTGATGCTCGCGCGCGTGCGCGACCAGCTCCGGGCCCAGCAGATGACGCTCGAGGTCACCGCAGGCGGCCAAGGAGCACATCATCAAGCTCGGCTACGACGTGGCCTACGGCGCCCGACCGCTGCGCCGGGTCATCCAGAACATGATCGAGGACGTCCTCGCCGAGCACCTCCTGCTCGGCCGCTACGAGCCGGGCACGACGATCGTCGTCGACAAGGACCCCGAGGCCGGCCTGGACATCCACGCCGCCGAGCCGCGAGACGCCGGTCGAGGCCGTGACCGTCGCCGCCCGTCGGCCTAGCATGGCGCGGCCACGAGCCGCTACGTCTGCCAGCGCTGCGGCGAGGCCTTCCTGCGCTGGGAAGGCCAGTGCCGCGCCTGCGGCGCGTGGAACAGCCTCGTCGAGACCGTCGTCCGCGAGCCGCGCCGCGCCGCGTCGCGCGGCCGCGCGGCGCGCGCCGACCGCCGGCGCCGACGCCCGTCGCCCTCGCGCGACATCGGCGAGGCCGACGTCCCGCGCCTGCCGACGGGCATCGGCGAGCTCGATCGGGTCCTCGGCGGCGGGCTCGTCCCGGGCTCGCTGGTCCTCCTCGGCGGCGAGCCGGGGATCGGCAAGTCCACGCTCCTGCTCCAGGCCGCGGCCGGCGTCGCGCGGTCGCCGGCGGCGGCGTGCTCTACGCGACCGGCGAGGAGTCGGCCGCGCCAGGTCCGGCTCCGGGCCGACGCGGCTCGGGCTGCTCGACGGCGCCGGCCGGCGAGCGCGATCGAGGTCCTCGCCGAGCACGACGTCGGGCGGATCGTCGAGGTCGCCCGGTCGACGCGGCCGGCGCTGGTCGTCGTCGACTCGATCCAGACCGCGACCGTCGACGAGCTCGACGGCGCCGGCCGGCAGCGTCGGCCAGGTCCGCGAGTCGACCGCTGCGGCTCATGGAGTTCGCGAAGGGCGAGGGGATCGCGGTCGTGCTGGTCGGCCACGTCACGAAGGACGGGTCGATCGCCGGGCCCAAGACGCTGGAGCACCTCGTCGACGCGGTGTGACCCTCGAGGGCGAGCGGTACGCCGCGCTGCGGCTCGTCCGCGCGCACGAAGAACCGGTTCGGGTCGACCGACGAGGTCGGCGTGTTCGAGATGGCCGGCGACGGGCCTGCGTCGAGGTCGCCGACCCGGCCCGGGCGTTCCTCGCCGACCACGCCGGACCGGCGCCCGGCAGCGTCGTCGCGCCGACGATGGAGGGCAGCCGGCCGCTGCTCGTCGAGGTCCAGGCGCTCGTCGCGCCGGCCGGGCTACGGGACGCCCGCGCCGCAAGGCGAGCGGCATCGACCCGAACCGGCTCGGCGCTGCTGGTCGCGGTGCTCGGCCGGCGGGCGGGCATCGGCCTCGGCGAGCCACGACGTCTACGCCAACCTCGCCGGCGGCCTGATCGGTCGCCGAGCCCGGCCTCGACCTGCCGGTGGCCCTCGCCCTCGCGTCGTCGCTGCGCGACCGGCCGGTCGCGCCGGGCACGGTCGCGATCGGCGAGGTCGGGCTGCTCGGCGAGCTGCGCGCCGTCGCCGGCCTCGAGCGGCGGCTGCGCGAGGCCGCGCGGCTCGGCTTCGCGCCGGCGATCGTGCCGCGGCCGGGACGCGGCGCGGCGTCGCCGGTCGACGTGCCGGGCCTCGAGATCGTCGAGGTCGCGACGCTGCGCGACGCGATCGCGGCCGGCGCTCGGCGACGGCCCCGGGCTCGTGGCGATGCCGTTCCCGCGATGCTAGGCTGACGCGCCCGTCCGGGCCCGTCCGGACGTGGACGACCGGGACCATCCACCGAGGTCGACCGCTTGATCCGCTACATCCGTGTCCTTGGCGCTGCGCTCGGCGGCCTCGTCGGGCCTCGTCCTCGCCGACGACCGGCGAGGGCCTGTTCCAGGACGCCGAGCTACGCGCGGCTTCCTGCTCGCGGCCTGGGTCGTCGCCTGGGTCGTGGTCGGCTTCGCGATCCTGCCGTATCTGACGGTCGTCCCGGCCAGCTGGCTGATCCGCCGCGTCGAGGACCTGTCGACCGCCGAGTTCGTGACCGCCGTCGATCGGGCTGCTGCTCGGCCTGCTGATGGGCCTGCTGCTCGGCGTGCCGCTGGCGCAACTTGCCGGCGCCGTCGGGCGACGTGCTGCCGCTCGGGGTCTCGCTGTTCCTCGGCCTCGGCATGCTCGGGCTGACCGTCGCCAAGCGGCGCGACCTGTCATGGCCGCCGAGGCGGTCGGGCTCTCCGCGACCGCGGCGACGACAGCGCGGACGCGCCGGCAGCGGGCGAGCCGCGCATCGTCGTCGACACCAGCGCGATCATCGACGGCCGGATCGCCGAGATCGTCGAGTCCGGGTTCATCTACGGGACGCTGGTCGTGCCGCGGTTCGTGCTCGATGAGCTCCAGCACATCGCCGACAGCTCCGACACGCTCCGCCGCAACCGCGGTCGGCGCGGGCTCGAGATCCTCAACCGGATGCAGAAGGAGCCCGGCACGCCGGTCGAGATCGTCGAGGACGACGTGCCGCGAGATCCCGAGGTCGACGCCAAGCTCGTCGCGCTCGCCCGCGCGCGCAGCGGCGTCATCCTGACCAACGACTTCAACCTCAACCGGGTCGCCGAGCTGCAGGGCGTCCGGGTCATGAACATCAACTCGCTGGCGAACGCGGTCAAGCCGGCCGTGCTGCCCGGCGAGGAGCTCCGGGTCCGCGTCATCCAGGAGGGCAAGGAGGCCGGCCAGGGCGTCGGCTTCCTCGACGACGGCACGATGATCGTGGTCGAGGGCGGCGCCCGGCACATCGACAAGGACCTCGACGTCGCGGTCACGCGCGTCCTCCAGACCGTCGCCGGCCGGATGATCTTCGCCCAGCCGCGGCTCGATTGACGGGCCGATGCCGCGGCGCCGGCGGCACGACCGCGGCGACGTCGATCGTCGTCGCGGCCGGCGCGCTCGACGCGGATGGGCGGCGTCGACAAGCTCGCTGCGCGACCGATCGGCGGCCGGCCGCTGCTGGCCTGGACGCTCGACGCGCTCGCGGCCGGCGACGCCGAGGTCGAGCGCGATCGTGGTCGTGACGACCGCCGGACCGCGCGATGCCGTGCTCGCCGGTGCGCCGTGGCTGCCGGCGACCGGCGTCGACCGTCGTCGCCGGCGGCGAGCGCCGCCAGGACTCCGTCCGCGCCGGGTTCGCGGCGCTGGAGCGCGCGGTCCCGGACCCGGCCGGCGAGCGGGTCGTGCTCGTCCACGACGGCGCGCGGCCGCTGCGTCCGACGGCGCTCGATCGCGGCGTCGTCGCCGCGCGTCGGCACGGCACGGCGCGGCGATCCCGGTCCTGCCCGTCGCCGAGACCCTGAAGCGGGTCGACGGCGACCGGATCGTCGGCGACCGTCGATCGGTCCGGCGCTCGTCGCGGCGCAGACCCCGCAGGGCGTCCGCGCGCGGCTGCTCCGCGAGGCGCTCGGCCGTCGCCGGCGGCCGGCCGCGGGACGTGGACCGACGAGGCCGCCCTGCTGGAGGCCTGTAGAATCGCCGTCCATGTCGTCCCCGGCGATCCGGCCAACCTCAAGGTGACCGTCCCGGCCGACCTCGACGCGGGCCGCATCGCTGCTCGACGGCCGGCCGGCCAGCCGACGGATCGGGCATCGGCCACGACAGCCACCCGTTCGGGCCTGGCGAGCCGCTCGCGCCTCGGCGGCGTCGAGATCGCCGGCGCGCCGCGCCTCCACGGCCACTCCGACGGCGACGTCGCGCTCCACGCCGTCGCCGACGCCCTGCTCGGGGCGGCCGGCCTCGGCGACCTCGGCCGGCTGTTCCCGGCCGATGCCGCGACGCCGCGCGGCATCGACAGCGCGCGAGCTGCTCGCGGCGGTCGTCGACGCGCCTCGGCGGCGGCGGGCTGGCGCCCGGTCGGCGTCGACCTGACGATCGTCGGCGCGCGGCCGCGGCTTGGCGGCCGCCTCGACGCGATGCGCGACGCGATCGCCGAGCTGCTCGGGCCTCGACGCCGAGCGCCGTCAACGTCAAGGCGTCGACCGGCAACCTCGACGGCGCCGAGGGCGCCGGCCGCGTCGATCTCGGCGCTGGCCGTCGCGACGATCGAGGCGGCCCGATGAGCGATCCGCCTGCACGACACGCTGCAGCGGCGAGACGCGGCCGCTCGAGCCGCTCGAGGCCGGCGCGTCGGCATCTACTCCTGCGGCCCGACGGTCTACGGCCCGGCCCACATCGGCAACTTCCGGTCGTTCCTGTTCGCCGACCTGCTCGTCCGCCACCTGCGCTGGCGCGGGCTACCCCGTGACGTGGGTCATGAACATCACCGACATCGACGACAAGATCATCAAGGGCGCCGCCGCCGCGGGCGACGGCGATCGGCGAGCTGGCCGATCGCTACCTCGGCGCGTTCCTCGCGGATGCGCGACGCGCTGCGGATGACGCCGACCCGACGTGCTGCCGCGGGCGACCGAGCACATCGACCGAGATCGTCGACGCTCATCGAGACCCTGCTCGAGCGGGGGCACGCCTACCGGACCGACGACGGCTCGATCTTCTTCCGCATCGCCTCGTGGCCGGCGTACGGCCGGCTGGCGCGGCTCGACCCCGAGCAGACTGCGGGTCGGCGAGCGCGTCGAGGCCGACGAGTACGCCAAGGACGACGTCCGCGACTTCGCGCTCTGGAAGGGCGCCGAAGCCGGGCGAGCCGTCGTGGTCGACGCGCGATCGGCGAGGGCCGGCCGGGCTGGCACATCGAGTGCTCGGCGATGAGCATGGCCCACCTCGGCCCGTCGTTCGACATCCACACCGGCGGCATCGACCTGATCTTCCCGCACCACGAGGACGAGATCGCCCAGAGCGAGGCGGCGACCGGGCAGCCGTTCGTGCGGACGTGGCTGCATTGCGCCCACCTCCAGATCGAGCGGCTCGAAGATGGCCAAGTCGACCGGCAACATCGCGCGCGTCGGCGAGCTGCTCGACGCCGGGGTCTCGCCGCGGGCGCTGCGCTACGCGCTCATCGCCGTCCACTACCGCGCGCGGCCTCGACTACTCGGACGAGTCGCTCGCCGCGGCGGCGCGGCGCGTCGAGCGGCTCGACGCGCTGGTCGCGGCGCTCGAGTCGTACCGCGAGGACCGCGCCGACGACCCGGCGCTCGACGGCGGCGCTCGACGCGGCGCGCGCGGCGTTCGCGCGCGGCGCTCGACGACGACCTCAACATCTCGGCCGCGCTGGCGGCCGTGTTCGACCTCGTCCGCGACCTCAATCGCCGGATCGAGGCGCGCACGCTGTCGACCGCGGACGCCGGTCGCGCGCTCGCGATCGCTGCGCGACCTCGACCGGGTCCTGGGCGTCCTGCCGGACGGCCCGGACGGAGCCTCGACGCCGGAGCTCGCAGGCGCTGCTCGAGGAGCGGGCGGCGGCGCGTGCAGCGCGCGACTGGGCCGCGTCGGACCGGCTGCGCGATGCGCTCGCCGACCGGGGCGTCGCCGTCGAGGACACCCGCGACGGGCAGCGCTGGCGACGCGATCGCCGCAGACGACCCGTGGCTGATCGGCCGCCGCGACGGACCGCGAAGCGCCCGGGCGGCAAGGCGGAAGGGCGGGCCGCGGCGCGAGGCGCCGGGACGGCCGGGTCCGAACGCGGCCGTCGGCCGGCAGGTCGGCGTGGCGTCCGGCCGGACGACGCGATCGCCGGGATGCCCGCCCAGCCGGGTGCGCGGCCATCGCGACGACCGACCGCGCGACGATCGAGCCCCGCGATGGCAGGCCGCGGCCCGGCGGTCGCGGCAGCCCGGCCCGGACCCACCGGCCCGCCACGAGCGACCGTCCGCGGCGACCGACGACCCGCCGCGGCGGACGCGAGCGGGACGACCGCGTCCGGCCCGCGGCCGTACGGACCGCCTCGGGCCCGACGACCCGGTGCGATCCGGCCCGGGTCGGGCCGCGGCCGCCGTACCCCCGCGACCGGATCCCGCCGAGCCGCCGACGCGGGCCGGCGCCTTCCGGCGACCGGGGCGATACCCGCGACCGGGGCGCGATACCGGCCGACCGCGCCGCATATCGGAGCGCGGCCGCTATCCGGACCGCTGGCGACCGCGGACCCAGACGCGTCGCGACCGCTACCCGCGACCGCCGCCCGCGAGCACGGTGGCGACCGGCTACCCCGGTCGCCGGCCAGCTGGCCTACGGGCCGCCGCCGACGGCCGCGACCCGCCGGCCCTCCCGCCGCCCGACGCGCTCGGCGCAGGACGAGGAGCTCGTCGCGGGCCGTCGTCCGGTCGAGGAGGCGTTCGCCGCGCGGCGCCCGGCGATCCGGCTGCTGGTCGTCCCGAACCGTCGCGCGGCGCTCGAGAAGCTCGTGCTCCACGCGACCAGCCTGCGGATCCCGATCGTCGAGGTCGAGGGCGGGTCGCTGACGGCCCTCGCCGGCTTCGACGGTCATCAGGGCGTCGCGCTCGTCGTCGAGCCGCGCGCAGTTCGCCACGCTCGACGACATCCTCGCCCGTGCCGCGCGAGCGCGCCGAGCCGCCGTTCATCCTCGTGCTCGACTCGCTCGAGGATCCCGCACAACGTCGGCTCGCTCCTGCGCAGCGCCGAGGCCGCCGGCGTCCACGGCGTGCTCTTCCCGACCCACCGGCAGGCGCCGCTCAGCCCGTCGGCGATCAAGGCCTCGGCCGGCGCTGTCGAGCACCTCCTGCTGTCCCCGGTCGACGACCTGCCGGCGACGCTCGAGCGACCTCCACGGGCATGGCGTCCGCATCGTCGGCGCCGACGGCGAGGCGCCGCTGACCGCCCGCGAGATCGACCTGCGCGGGCCCTGGCGATCGTCGTCGGCAGCGAGGGCAAGGGCCTGGGCCGGCCGTGCGCCGGCGCTGCGACGCGTTCATGCGCATCCCGATGAAGGGCGCGGTCGGATCGCTCAACGCCGCGGTCGCGGGGTCGATCCTCCTGTTCGAAGCCTCGCGCAACGGCGACGCGAGGCGCGACGCCGGACGGCCTGAGGACGCCGACGTCTCCGCTGGCCATACCGCCGCCGGAGCGAGCCGCCGCCCGAGCGAACGCCGCGCCGAAGCCGCGGCCCAGGCGAACCGGCAGCCCGGCGACCGCATGACCGCCGGCCGACGAGCGACCTCCTGCCGCGCCGACGCCGCTCCCAGATCAAAGCGGTCGACGCGAACCCGCACCGGCCAAGCCCGAGCCCGAGCCGCCGCCCGCCGATCGAGGACCCGTCGTCGCCGCCGGACGGCGCCGACGCTTGACCCATCGAGCGGGTGCGGCCATATCATCCTTCGGCGCCGAATGGGTCATCCTGCGGTATGGCCCTGCCCGTCGCGCCGACGTAGCTCAATTGGTAGAGCAGCGGTTTTGTAAACCGCCGGTTCCGGGTTCGAGTCCCGTCGTCGGCTCCAGCGAACGTCCATCGGTGGCCGGATCCACCACGAGGCCGCAGGCCTCGATCCGGTCGCCGTCCGCACCAATGGGTAGGTTGAGCAGGTGGTGAGCTCCGCTGACTGTAGATCAGCCGTCTTCGACTGTGGGGGTTCGATTCCCTCCCTGCCCACCACCATCGACATCCATCGCGATAGACCCGCGATCGGTACCGGGCCCACATAGCTCAGCTGGCAGAGCACTTCCTTGGTAAGGAAGAGGTCATCGGTTCAAGTCCGATTGTGGGCTCCATCGCCCGATCCCCAGACCGAGCGGCATCGACCGCACCTGACTTAAGGAGTGGACTGGTCCTGTGGCCAAGAAGAAGTTCGAGCGCACCAAGCCGCACGTCAACGTCGGCACGATCGGCCACATCGACCATGGCAAGACGCGCTGACCGCGGCGATCACGAAGTACCTCGCCCTCAAGGGCGAGGCCGAGTACCGCGCCTTCGACTCGATCGACAACGCGCCCGAGGAGAAGCGAGCGCGGCATCACCATCGCCATCGCCCACGTCGAGTACGAGACCGACGCGCGCCACTACGCGCACGTCGACTGCCCGGGTCACGCCGACTTCATCAAGAACATGATCACCGGCGCGGCCCAGATGGACGGCGCGATCCTGGTCGTCGCGGCCAACGACGGCCCGATGCCCCAGACGCGCGAGCACATCCTGCTGGCGCGCCAGGTCGAGGTGCCCTACATCGTCGTATTCCTCAACAAGGTCGACATGGTCGACGACGAGGAGCTGCTCGAGCTCGTCGAGCTCGAGGTCCGCGAGCTGCTGACGCAAGTACGAGTTCCCGGGCGACGACATCCCGGTGATCCGCGGCAGCGCGCTCAAGGCGCTCGAGGCGGCCGACGACCCGGCCGACCCGGCGTACGAGCCGATCCAGGCGCTGATGGACGCGGTCGACTCGCTACATCCCGACCCCCGAGCGGGAGATCGACAAGCCGTTCCTGATGGCCGATCGAGGACGTGTTCGGCATCAAGGGCCGCGGCACGGTCGCCGACCGGGCGCATCGAGCGCGGCATCGTCAAGATCGGCGACGAGGTCGAGCTCGTCGGCGTCAAGCCGACCCGCAAGGTCGTCGTCACCGGCGTCGAGATGTTCAGGCAAGACCCTCGACCAGGGCCAGGCCGGCGACAACGTCGGGCTGCCTGCTCCGGGGCATCGAGCGCGACGAGATCGAGCGCGGCCAGGTGCTGGCCAAGGCCGGCAGCATCACGCCGCACACCAAGTTCAGCGCCCAGGTCTACGTCCTGACCAAGGAGGAGGGCGGCCGCCACACGCCGTTCTACAACGGCTACCGGCCGCAGTTCTACCTGCGCACGACCGACGTGACCGGCGCCATCGGCCTGCCCGACGGGGCCGAGATGATCATGCCCGGCGACAACGTCGAGATGAGCGTCGAGCTGATCACCCCGATCGCCCTCGAGGTCGGCCAGCGCTTCGCCATCCGCGAGGGTGGCCGGACCGTCGGCGCCGGCGCCGTCACCAAGATCGACGAGTAGGGACGACATGGCGAGAGTCGAGAACCGTCCGACGATCCAGCTCGCTTGCACCGAGTGCAAGCAGCGGACGTACACGACGCGCAAGAACAAGAAGAACGATCCGAACCGGATCGAGCTGATGAAATACTGCCCGCGCGAGCGACGGCATACACTTCACCGCGAGGCGAAGTAGGGCCGGGCCTCGCCGCCGCAGGGGTGTAGCTCAATTGGCAGAGCACCGGTCTCCAAAACCGGCGGTTGTAGGTTCGAGTCCTATCGCCCCTGCCACGTCAACCCTGAAGCGAGAGAAGAACGACGACGTGAAGCGACTCCGACGCTATTTCGATGAGGTCTGGTCCGAGCTGAGGAAGGTCAGCTGGCCGACCCGCGAGCAGGTGCGCAACCTGACCGTGCTGGTCTTCGCGATCAGCTTCGTGGTCGGGCTGTACATCACGCGTCCTCGATCGCGTCTTCGTCGGGCTGCTCAACCTGATCACCCCGCCGACGGCGTAGGAACACGCTGATGACCGACCTGACGACCACGACCGAGACCAAGGCGCCCGAGAAGCGCTGGTACATCATCCACACCTACTCGGGCTACGAGAACAAGGTGAAGACCAATCTCGAGCACCGCATCGAGTCGATGGGCATGGAGGACAAGATCTTCCAGGTCCTCGTCCCGATGGAGGACGAGATCGAGATCCGCCAGGGCCAGCGGCACACCGTCCAGAAGAAGGTGTACCCGGGCTACGTCCTGGTCGAGATGATCCTCGACCCGGACAGCTGGTTCGTCGTCCGCAATACGCCGGGCGTCACCAGCTTCGTCGGCGGCGCCAACATCCCGGGCGTCCGCAGCGAGCCGATCCCGCTCGACCGAGACCGAGGTCAAGCAGATCCTGCGGCACATGGGCGTCGAGACGCCGAAGTACCGCGTCGCGTTCACCAAGGGCCAGAGCGTCCGGGTCACCGACGGGCCGTTCGCCGAGTTCATCGGCACGGTCGAGGAGATCAACCCGGAGCGCAACAAGGTCAAGGTCCTGGTGAGCATCTTCGGCCGCGAGACGCCGGTCGAGCTCGACTTCCTGCAAGTCGAGAAACTCTAGAAAGGAACCGGACCGACCCCGTGGCCAAGAAGATCCGCATCGTCCTGACCCTGCAGCTGCCCGCCGGCGAGGCGACGCCCGCGCCGCCGGTCGGTACCGCGCTGGGCCCGCACGGCATCAACATCGTCGAGTTCACGAAGGCCTACAACGAGAAGACCCCGGACAAGCGCGGTCAGATCATCCCGGCCCAGATCACGATCTTCGAGGATCGCTCGTTCACGTTCATCCTCAAGACCCCGCCCGCCGCGGACCTGCTCCGCAAGGCCGCCGGCATCGAGAAGGGCTCGGGCCCGCCGGCGCGCGAGAACATCGGCCGCGTGACCCGCGACCAGGTCCGCGAGATCGCCGGCATCAAGATGGCCGACCTCAACGCCAACGACATCGAGGCCGCCGCCAAGCAGATCGAGGGCACGGCCCGCTCGATGGGCATCGAGGTCGTCGGCTAGCGTCGCCGACCGCGCCGCCCGTGCCGCCCGCACCCCGGGCCGCGGCGATCATCGGACAGGGGAAGGCCGGGACGCCGGCCGACGAGGAGGAACGACCATGGCACACGGCAAGAAGTACCTGGAGGCGGCGAAGCTCGTCGACCGCGAGCGCGCTCTACGCACCCGATGAGGCGGCCGAGCTCGTCAAGGCAGACGACGACCGTCAACTTCGACGCGACGATCGAGGCGCACCTGCGCCTCGGCGTCGACCCGCGCCACGCCGACCAGATGGTCCGCGGCACGGTCGTCCTGCCGCACGGCACCGGCAAGTCGGTCCGGGTCGCCGTCTTCGCCCAGGGCGAGAAGGCCCAGGAGGCGCTTCGCGCCGGCGCCGACGAGGTCGGCGGCGAGGACCTGGTCGAAGAAGATCGAGGCCGGCTGGATGGAGTTCGACGTCGCGCTCGGCGACGCCCGATTCGATGGGCATCGTCGGTCGGCTCGGCAAGATCCTCGGTCGGCGCGGCCTCATGCCGAACCCGAAGGCCGGCACGATCACCTTCGATCTCGAGCGGGCGATCAGGGAGGTCAAGGGCGGCCGCGTCGAGTTCAAGGTCGACAAGGCCGCGATCATCCACGTCCCCGTGGGCAAGAGCAGCTTCGAGCCGCAGGCGCTGGTCGACAACCTCGCGGCCCTGGTCGACGCGGTCAACCGCGCCAAGCCGTCGGGTGCCAAGGGCCAGTACCTGCGCACGCTGACGATCGCCAGCACGATGGGCCCGGGCATCCGGGTCGACGTGCCGGCGCACCCTGGCGGCTGCGGCCGCCTGATCCCCGCCGGCGGGTCGCCGGCACCATTGACGCGATGGCGGCCGAGAGGCGCGCCATCTGACGATAGAAAGACGGACCGCCGCAGACAGCCTGCGTCCGTAGCGCGCGACCTTCGGGGTCGTCGTGCCGGACTTGATCCGTCGGACCGGACCAGCCGCCACCCGAACGGTGGGGCAGGGGACGACGACGAGCACGCCGAGGCAGTCGGTGCCTCCACCGCATCGGTGGGTGCGCCCCTGCGAGCCGGGGTCGGCCTCCCTCGGGAGGTTGCCATGGGATCCGTCGCAGGGGAGACCCGGAGCCGATCCGGACGACCCACCGCCGCACGCCGGTCGCGTGCCGTAGCGAATGGAGGCCATATGCCGACAGAGGCCAAAGAGGCCACGGTCGCCGAGCTTCGCGAGGAACTCGCGAACGCCCGGACGATGATCGTGTCCGAGTACCGCGGCCTCACGGTGAAGGAGATCGCCGAGATCCGGCGAGCCTTGACGAAGCAGGACGTGACGTACCGCGTCGTCAAGAACCGGCTGATGCGGATCGCGGCTGCCGACACGGTCGGCGCCGCGCTCGAGCCCGCTGCTCATCGGCCCGACCGCGATCGCGTTCGGGACCGACGAGGCAGCCACGGCCAAGGCCGTCCTCGATGCCACCCGTCCGTACAACAAGATCGTGCGGATCACGGGCGGCGTCCTGGGCGACAGGGCGATCGACGCCGACGCCGTCACGCGCCTGGCGGCCCTGCCCGTCGCGCGAGGTGCTGCTGGCCAAGCTGGCCGGTGGCATGCAGGCGCCGGTCGGGACCCTGGCCGGGCTGTTCGCCGCGCCGCTGCGCAACCTGGGCTATGCCCTCGCGCAGGTCGCCGAGCAGAAGCGCCAGGCCGAGGCCTAGACCTTCACCACGAGAACCACATCCACACCAGATCGACCAAGGAGATATCCATGGCTACAGCCCTTTCCCAGGACGACCTGCTCGAAGCCATCGACAAGATGACCGTCCTCGAGCTGTCCGAGTTCATCAAGAAGTTCGAGGAGCGCTACGGCGTGACCGCCGCTGCCCCCGTCGCCGTCGCCGCCGCGCCCGCCGCCGCCGGTGGTGGCGACGGCGCAGCCGCGCCGGCCGCGGCCGAGGAGCAGACCGAGTTCAGCGCGGTCCTGTCCGAGGTCGGCCCGAACAAGATCCCGGTCATCAAGGTCGTGCGCGAGCTGACCGGCCTCGGCCTCAAGGAGGCCAAGGACCTGGTCGACGCCGCGCCGAAGCCCGTCAAGGAAGGCGTCGCGCGCGACGAGGCTGACAAGATCAAGGCCGCCCTCGAAGAGCAGGGGGCCAAGGTCGAGATCAAGTAGGACCGCGACCGGCGGCGCATCCGTGCGTTGCCCACTCCGCGGCCCTGCTCACGCACACCGAAGTGCGCTCGCAGCGCCTGCTCGCGGGCGCCTTCGGCTGCATCCACCGGCCGCTGTCCGACCAGTTCCTTTCGGCGGCGCTCGTCCAATCGCCACGCAACTGGTTCACGACTCGCGGCTCTGTCCGACCAGTTCCTTTCGGCAGCGCTGTTCCGATCGCCACGCAACGAGGTTCACGACTCGCGGCTCTGTCCGACCAGTTCCTTTCGGCGGCACTCGTCGGATCGCCACGCACGCTTGCTCGTCCCCGCGACATTCCCGCCGGGCGGGAACAGACGTCATCGGCCGCAAGCAGGAGGTCGTGCTTTCCCGCGGCAGGTGAAACCCGAACAGTCCGTGCCGTGGGGCGGGAGATCGGGCCACCTGACCTGCATCGGAGGTCGTCTGCTCCCGTGGGACGGGAATGGATGGAAACCGGGCGGGACAGGCCCGATCCGACGGCGCCGTTGCCGCGGGACGGCAACTTGACAACGACCGCCGACCCCACCCCGCCGCTCCGGAACCAACCCAGCGGCACCCGCCAGGGGGCGGCTGGCCCCATTAACAGATTCGGGGGTGTTTGACAAGACTCGAAATCGCGGTATCCTACTCCTTCTGTGAGCGCGGCCCCCCATTTCTCCTTCCTCCTCCGTCAAGGAGCGGTGTTTCATGCTGTCTTCCGCTGAGTCGTCGACTCGCGCCGTGACCCCGTCGGGTCGCATCTCGTACGCCCGCATCGACAAGAAGGTCGATGGCGTCAGCTACGAGAAGTTCGAGATCCCCAATCTGATCGAGCTCCAGCTGGATTCGTTCGCCTGGTTCATCGACAAGGGACTGCGCGAGCTGTTCGACGAGATCAGCCCGATCAAGGACTTCACCGGCAAGGTCATGGAGCTCCAGTTCCTCGACTACGAGTTCGGTGAGCCCAAGTACTCCGAGGAGGAGTGCCGGACCAAGGACCTGACGTTCAGCAAGCCGCTGTACGTCAACGTCGAGCTCCTCATCAAGGAGACCGGCGAGATCCAGCGCCAGCGCGTCTACATGGGCGACTACCCGTGGATGACCGATCAGGGCACGTTCGTCATCAACGGCGCCGAGCGCGTCGTGGTCAGCCAGCTCGTCCGCTCGCCGGGCGTGTACTACAGCGAGGTCGAGGACCTCGCGTCCGGCCGGATGCTGTTCAGCGCGAAGGTCATCCCGAACCGCGGCGCCTGGCTCGAGTTCGAGACGAACAACAAGGACCAGCTCTGGGTCAAGGTCGACCGCAAGCGCAAGATCGCGGCGACGACGCTGCTGCGCGCCGTCGGTTACGAGGAGAACGACCAGATCAGCGCGCTGTTCGCGCCGATCGACACCGACCCCGACCATCAGTACATCGCGAGCACGCTCGACAAGGACCTGACCAAGACCCAGGCCGAGGCCCTCATCGAGGTCTACAAGAAGCTCCGCCCGGGCGATCCGCCCACCGGCGAGAACGCCCGCCAGCTCGTCGAGAGCCTCTTCTTCAACTTCCGCCGATACGACCTCGGTCGGGTCGGCCGGTACAAGTTCGACAAGAAGCTCGACGGCGTCGCGTCGCGCATGGGCCTCGAGCTCGAGCGCGAGCAGCGGACGATCACCAAGGAAGACATCGCGGCCATCGTCGGCCACCTGATCGAGTGCAACCGCGGGCTCCATCCCAAGGACGACATCGACCACCTCGGCAATCGCCGCATCCGGGCGAACGGCGAACTGATCCAGAACGCGTTCCGCATCGGCCTGCTGCGCATGGAGCGCGTCGTTCGAGAGCGGATGACGATCCAGGAGATCGACAAGGCGACGCCGAACGCCCTCATCAACATCCGCCCGGTCGTGGCGGCGATGAAGGAGTTCTTCGGCGGCAGCCAGCTCAGCCAGTTCATGGACCAGACCAACCCCCTGGCCGAGCTCACGTCGAAGCGGCGTCTGAGCGCCCTCGGCCCTGGCGGCCTGTCCCGCGAGCGGGCAGGGTTCGACGTCCGTGACGTCCACCACAGCCACTACGGTCGGATCTGCCCGATCGAGACGCCGGAAGGTCCGAACATCGGCCTGATCGGGTCGCTGGCGACGTACGGCCGCATCAACAGCTACGGCTTCATCGAGACGCCGTACCGCAAGGTCAAGCGGACCGTCGGCTACGACGAAGCGAACCTGACCGATTACGAGGCCGGCCAGGACCTCGTCTCCAAGACCGGAAGCGTGGTGCTGAAGGCGGGCAAGGCCTTCGACAGCGCGGCGGTCGCAGAGCTCAAGAAGCAGAAGGCGCACGCCTTCCCGATCCGGCCGATCGTGACCGACGACATCGAGTACCTCCCGGCCGATGAGGAGGAGGAGCACGTCGTCGCGCAGGCCAACGCGCCGCTCGACGAGTCGGGCCACTTCGCCGCCGATCGGATCCCGTCGCGCTACCGCGACACGTTCCCGGAGGCGCGTCCCTCGCAGATCGAGTACATGGATGTGTCGCCGAAGCAGGTCGTCTCCGTGGCGACCGCGCTCATCCCGTTCCTCGAGCACGACGACGCCAACCGCGCGCTCATGGGTTCGAACATGCAGCGCCAGGCGGTGCCGCTGCTCGAGCCGGAGTCGCCGATCGTCGGCACCGGCATGGAGGAGCGCGCCGCGCGCGACTCCGGCCAGGTCCTCGTCGCGCTGCGCGGTGGGGTGGTCACCAGCGTGACCGCCCAGCGCATCGCGATCGAGACCGATGCCGGCGAGCTCGACGAGTACCGCCTCCAGAAGTTCGTCCGCTCCAACCAGGGCACGTGCATCAATCACCGCCCGATCGTCAACGTCGGCGATCGCGTCGCCGATGGCCAGGCCATCGCCGACTCGAGCTCGACCGAGATGGGCGAGCTGGCCCTCGGCCGGAACGTGCTCGTCGCGTTCATGAGCTGGGAAGGCGGCAACTACGAGGACGCGATCGTCATCAGCGATCGGCTCGTCCGCGACGACCTCTTCACGAGCATCCATATCGAGAAGCACGAGATCGAGTCGCGCGACACGAAGCTCGGGCCCGAGGAGATCACCCGCGATATCCCGAACGTCGGCGAGGAGTCCCTCAAGGACCTCGACGAGGAGGGCATCGTCTATATCGGCGCCGAGGTCCGTCCCGGCGACATCCTCGTCGGCAAGATCACGCCCAAGGGCGAGACCGAGCTGACCGCCGAGGAGCGCCTCCTGAGGGCGATCTTCGGTGAGAAGGCCCGCGAGGTGAAGGACAGCTCGCTGCGCCTGCCGCACGGCGAGCGCGGCAAGGTCGTCGAGGTCCGCGAGTTCCGTCGCGAGCTCAACGACGACCTCCAGCCAGGCGTCAACCGGCTGGTCCGCGTGTCGGTCGCCCAGAAGCGCAAGATCTCGGTCGGGGACAAGATGGCCGGCCGCCACGGCAACAAGGGCGTGATCGCCAAGATCCTGCCCGCCGAGGACATGCCGTTCCTGCCGGACGGCACGCCGGTCGACATCATCCTCAACCCGCTCGGCGTGCCGAGCCGGATGAACATCGGCCAGATCCTCGAGACGCACCTCGGCTGGGCCCTCCACAAGAAGGGCCTGAAGGCCGCGACCGCCGTGTTCGACGGCGCGACCGAGGCGCAGATCCAGGACGAGTTGCGCGACGCCGGCCTGCCGGAGAACGGCAAGATCGACCTCCGCGACGGCCGCACCGGCGAGGTGTTCGATCGACCGATCACCGTCGGCTACATCTACATGCTCAAGCTCCACCACCTCGTCGAGGACAAGATCCACGCCCGGTCGACCGGTCCGTACAGCCTCATCACCCAGCAGCCGCTCGGTGGCAAGGCGCAGTTCGGCGGCCAGCGGTTCGGCGAGATGGAGGTGTGGGCCCTGGAGGCGTATGGCGCTGCCAACATCCTCCAGGAGCTGCTCACCGTGAAGTCGGACGATGTCCTCGGACGCGTCCAGACGTACGAAGCCATCGTCAAGGGCGAGGAGATCCAGCCGCCGCGGGTCCCCGAGTCGTTCAAGGTCCTCATCAAGGAGCTCCGGAGCCTCGGGCTCAACGCGGAGATCCTCGACCAGAACGAGGAGGAGATCCCGCTCGCGGAGGACGACGCCTCCGGTTATCTCCTTCCGGATCTCGGCGGGATCAATCTCGCCGGTTTCGAGGACTGACCGTCACGCACGCCATTCCCGTAACCAGCACGCCCACACCGAACACGCGGGGCCGAGTCCCGGCCGGCTCGACCCCGCTCGCCACCGATCCGCATCACGTCGCCGAGCCAGGCGGTGGCGTGGAGGAGAACCATGCTCGAGGTCAATAACTTCAGCGCGATCCGCATCTCGCTCGCCAGCCCGGACCAGATCCGGGAGTGGTCGAAGGGCGAGGTCACGAAGCCCGAGACCATCAACTACCGGACGCTCAAGCCGGAGAAGGACGGGCTGTTCGACGAGCGCATCTTCGGTCCGACCAAGGACTGGGAGTGCTACTGCGGCAAGTACAAGCGCATCCGCTACAAGGGCATCATCTGCGACAAGTGTGGCGTCGAGGTCACCCGCAGCAAGGTGCGCCGCGAGCGGATGGGCCACATCCAGCTCGCGAGCCCGGTCAGCCACATCTGGTACTTCAAGGGCACGCCGAGCCGGCTCGGCATCCTGCTCGACATCAGCCCTCGCAACCTCGAGCGGATCCTCTATTTCGCGCTCTACATCGTCACGCACGTCGACGAGGACGCCCGCAAGCGCGCCCTCGCGACGATCGAGGAAGAGGCACAGGGTCGCGGCGGTGAGGCCGGTGAGCGGCTCGCCGTGCTCGAGGATGAGCTTCGCTCGAACGTCAATCGTCAGAAGGACGAGCTCAACGCCGAGCTCGCCCGGACCAAGGCCGACCTCGAGTCCCAGCGGGCTGCGCGGACCGAAGAGATCGCGGCCGCCGCGCAGGCGACCGAGGCACTCCTGGCGGAGCTCGGGACCGGCACGGCGGAAGACGCCGTCGCCTTCGCCCCGACCGGCGAGGTGATCGTCGCCGCCGGCGGCAAGGGTGGCAAGGACGCGACCGCGCGCCTGCGCAAGGTCGTCTCCGAATACAGCGAGCAGGTCAACGCCGACCTGCAGCAGCGCGAGGCCGACGAGGAGCGCGCGGTCGAGCAGAAGATCGCCGACCTCTCGAGCGGCGTCGATGAGACGCTCCAGCACGAGCGATCCGGCCTGCAGGAGCAGGCGCAGGGTCTGAAGGACGAGCTCCGCGCGCGGCGCGACCAGCTCGAGTCCATCAAGCCGATGATGACGCTCGGCGAGAACGAGTACCGCGTCCTCGACGAGCTGTACGGCGCGTCGGCCAAGGCTGGCCGCGTGTTCAGCGCGGGCATGGGCGCCGAGGCCGTCCGCGAGATCATCAGCCGGATGGACCTCGAGGAGCTCGCTCGCTCCCTCCACGTCGAGGTCCGGACAAGCTCCGGCCAGCGGCGCAAGAAGGCCATCAAGCGGCTGCGCCTCATCGAGGCCTTCCGACGGAGCGGCACGCGGCCCGACTGGATGATCCTGTCGGTCCTCCCGGTCATCCCGCCCGACCTGCGCCCGATGGTGCAGCTCGATGGCGGCCGGTTCGCGACAAGCGACCTGAACGACCTGTACCGCCGCGTCATCAACCGCAACAACCGGTTGAAGCGGCTCCTCGAGCTCGGCGCGCCCGAGATCATCATCCGCAACGAGAAGCGGATGCTCCAGGAGGCGTGCGACGCGCTGATCGACAACGGCCGTCGCGGTCGTGCGATCGCCGGTACCGGCAATCACCGCCTCAAGAGCCTGTCCGACATGCTCAAGGGCAAGCAGGGCCGGTTCCGCCAGAACCTGCTCGGCAAGCGCGTCGACTACTCCGGCCGCTCGGTCATCGTGGTCGGCCCGGAGCTCAAGCTCCACCAGTGCGGCCTGCCCAAGAAGATGGCGCTCGAGCTGTTCAAGCCGTTCGTCATGCGTCAGCTCGTCGAGAAGGGCTTCGCCCACAACATCAAGAGCGCCAAGCGCATCGTCGAGCGCGTGCGGCCGGAGGTCTGGGACGTCCTCGAGGACGTCATCAAGGACCACCCCGTCCTGCTGAACCGCGCCCCGACGCTGCACCGCCTCGGCATCCAGGCGTTCATGCCTGTCCTCGTCGAGGGCTCGGCGATCCAGATCCACCCGCTCGTCTGCACGGCGTTCAACGCGGACTTCGACGGCGACCAGATGGCGGTCCACGTGCCGCTCTCGACGGCCGCCCAGGAAGAGGCGCGGACGATGATGCTGTCGACCGCGAACCTGCTGTCGCCGGCCGACGGCAGCCCCGTGGTGGCGCCGACCCAGGACATGGTCCTCGGTTGCTACTACCTGACCATGGACGTCGCCCATCCGCGCTCGAAGAAGCCGGTCCGGTCGTTCGCGTCGGAGGATGAGGCGATCCTCGCGTATCAGCTGCGCGAGAAGACGGCGGCCACGCTGCACGAGATCATCGACGTCGAGGCCCAGGTCTGGGACGCTGAGACGGAGCAACTCCGGATCGAGCGCCGGCGGACGACGATCGGGCGCGTGATCTTCAACCAGATCCTGCCCGACCAGCTGCGGTTCCACGACACCGTGATGAAGCGCAGCGACCTCAAGGAGCTGGTCGATCGGTGCTATCGCGACCTCGGTCCCGAGGAGACGGCGCACCTCGTCGACGGCATCAAGAGCGTCGGCTTCGAGTTCGCGACCCGCGGCGGCATGACGATCGGTCTCTTCGACATCGAGATCCCGAAGGACAAGGCCGCCCGTCTCGTCACTGCTGACGAGCGCGTCGCCGAGATCGATCGCCAGTTCCAGCGCGGCCTCATCACCGAGGACGAGCGCTACGAGCAGGTGGTCGATGTCTGGAAGGACACGACCGACGACCTCTCGAACGAGATGATGAAGTCGCTCGACCCGGCGGGCCCGGTCACGATGATGACCGCGTCCGGTGCCCGAGGGAACAAGGGCAACATCGGTCAGCTCGGTGCGATGCGCGGTCTGATGGCCGACCCGTCGGGACGGATCATCGATGTCCCCGTGCGGAGCAACTTCCGCGAGGGGATGAGCGTCCTCGAGTACTTCATCTCGACCCACGGCGCCCGGAAGGGCCTCGCCGATACCGCCCTCCGGACGGCCGACTCCGGGTACCTCACCCGGCGCCTGGTCGACGTGGCGCAGGACGTCATCACCCGTGACGACGACTGCGGTACCGAGGAGGGGAGCTGGATCATCCGCTCCGAGTCGAGCGACGAGAAGGGCGCCTTCCAGCGCCGGCTCGTCGGCCGCCTGGCGGCTGCCGCGCTGCCCGATCCGAGCGTCAAGGTCAAGAAGGGCGAGGAGCCGCCGATCCTGGTCGAGCGCAACGAGATGATCACCGAGGAGGCGGCCGGCCGCATCGACGAGGCCGGCATCGACGAGGTGCTCGTCCGCTCACCCCTCACCTGCGAGGCTCGCTACGGCGTCTGCCGCGCGTGCTACGGCCGCAACCTCGCCACCGGCGAGATGGTCGGGACGGGCGAGGCGGTCGGCATCATCGCGGCCCAGTCGATCGGGGAGCCGGGCACCCAGCTCACGATGCGGACGTTCCACACCGGTGGCGTCGCCGGCCTCGACATCACCGCGGGCTTGCCGCGTGTCGAGGAGCTGTTCGAGGCTCGGATCCCCAAGGGCAAGGCCGAGATCAGCCACATCGACGGCATCGTGGAGATCATCCGCGGCGACGGCATGACCAAGGTGAAGGTCGTCTCGACCGAGGTGTACGACACCACGCTCTCGCTGCCCAAGGGCGCCGAGCAGCTTGCCGCGGCCGGTGACACGGTCACGGCGGGTCAGGTGATCGCTCGCCACGGGTCCAACGGCACCGCGACCGACGTGGCAGCGCCGGTCGGCGGATTCCTCGTCAAGACCTCGGACGGCCTGGTCGTCCGAGCCGAGGACGTCGTCGAGCGCGAGTACCTGATCCCACACAACGCCAAGCTGCTCGTGGAGAACGGCCAGCAGATCCGTGCCGGTGATGCGATCACGGACGGGCCGATCAACCCGCAGGAATATCTCGACACCCGGGGCAAGGACGCCGTCCAGCGCTACCTGGTGCGGGAGGTCCAGAAGGTCTACAAGAGCCAGGGCGTCACGATCAACGACAAGCACATCGAGATCATCGTCCGGCAGATGCTCCGCAAGGTCCGCATCGACCAGCCGGGCGACGTCGACCTCCTGCCGACCGAGCTCGTCGATCGGCTCGAGTTCGAGGAGCACAACAACCAGGTCCTCGCCGAGGGCGGCGAGCCGGCGACGGCCCAGACCGTCCTGCTGGGTGTGACCAAGGCGTCCCTGAACACCTCATCGTTCCTTGCCGCGGCGTCCTTCCAGGAGACGACCCGGGTGCTGACCGAGGCGGCCATCAACGGCTCCAAGGACCACCTGATCGGACTCAAGGAGAACGTCATCATCGGCAAGCTCATCCCGGCCGGCTCCGGGGCACCCGCCAACGTCGCTGCCCGCAAGGCACGCGAGCGGCAGGCAGCCCTCGAGGCCCTCGCCGGTGAGGCCCTGGAGGGTCTCGGCGAGTCCGAGTACAACCCGTTCCTCGAGGAGGGACGGACCGGGGAGCGCGACGACGAGACCGCCGGGCTGGCGCTCGCGGCGCAGATCGCCGGTGGCGATGGCGCGGGCGACGAGGATGGCGACGTCAATCCGTTCCTGGCCGATGGCGCAAGCCCGGCAGGGAACGAGGACGACGAGGCCAACCCGTTCCTCAGCGAGGAAGGCGAGGCCGAGAAGGAGGACGCGCCGGCCTGATCGCCGCGCGAGCTTCCAGCTGATCCGTGACCCCGGGGCGACCCGGGGTCACGCCATGTCGGCGGGCCTCACGCACGTTTGACACTGATTCCGGGCCACCGATATACTCCGCGTTCGTGGCCTCGGGAGGGGTCCGCCCGTCGGCGTCCCGCGCCGACACCCGCCCGCCACCAGCACCCATCAGCACCGGTCCCGGCCGGACCGCCCGCGGGCGTGTCCAGCAGTGGAGGAGGACCGGACCCCGCGGTCGCCAGACCGCCCCGTCATGACATAGAAGGAGCAGCGTCTTCGTGCCGACGATCAGCCAGCTCGTGCGCCACGGCCGCCAGACCAAGACCAAGAAGGTCAAGGCGCCTGCGATGCGCAAGAACTGGAACAGCCTGCGACGCCGTCAGGTGTCGATCCCGGGCGCCCCGCAGAAGCGCGGCGTCTGTCTCCAGGTACGCACGATGACGCCGAAGAAGCCGAACTCCGCGCTCCGCAAGATCGCCCGCGTTCGTCTGTCGAACCAGATGGAGGTCACGGCCTACATCCCGGGTATCGGCCACAACCTCCAGGAGCACTCGGTCGTGCTCGTTCGCGGCGGCCGCGTGAAGGACCTTCCCTCGGTCAAATACCACATCATCCGCGGCACCCTCGACGCCGCCGGCGTGCGCGACCGCAAGCAGGGTCGCAGCAAGTACGGCGCGAAGGCCAAGTAGCATGCCGCGACGTACGAGCATCCCGCGCAAGACCAAGTACGAGGTCGTTCCGGCCAACCGGATCACGGCCCGGTTCTCGGCCAAGCTCATGAAGGGCGGCAAGCAGAACCTCGCCGAGCGCATCCTTCGCCAGGCCCTCGCCCGCGCCGAGGCACAGGCCAGCCGCCCCGGTCTCGAGATCCTCGAGGCGGCGATGCGTAACGCGACCCCCATCATCGAAGTCAAGCCGCGCCGCGTCGGCGGCGCGACCTACCAGGTCCCGGTGGAGATCCGGGGCGATCGCCGGCTCTCGCTCGGTGTCCGCTGGCTCGTCCAGGCGGCGCGCAAGCGGAGCGGCAAGAGCATGAGCGAGAAGCTCGCGGCCGAGTTCGTCGATGCCATGAACGGCCTCGGCGCAGCCGTCAAGCGCCGCGAGGACACGCACAAGATGGCCGAGGCGAACCGCGCCTTCAGCCATTTCAAGTGGTAGACCCAGGAGCCTAGGAAGACCGTGGCACGACAGGTTCCGCTCGCCAAGACGCGGAACATCGGAATCATCGCGCATATCGACGCCGGCAAGACGACCGTGACCGAGCGGATCCTCTTCTACACGAAGAAGATCTACAAGATCGGCGAGGTCCACGAGGGCGCCGCGACGATGGACTGGATGCCCCAGGAGCAAGAGCGGGGGATCACCATCACCGCGGCGGCTACGACCGCGTTCTGGGGCGACCATCGTATCAACATCATCGATACGCCCGGGCACGTGGACTTCACGGTCGAGGTCGAGCGGAGCCTCCGCGTGCTCGACGGCGCGGTCGTCGTCTTCGATGGCGTCGCCGGTGTCGAGCCGCAGTCCGAGACGGTCTGGCGACAGGCCGATCGATACGGCGTGCCCCGCTTCTGCTTCATCAACAAGCTCGATCGCACGGGCGCCGACTTCTGGCGCGGGGTCGACTCGATCAAGGAGCGCCTCGGCGCCAACGCCGTGCCGATCCAGATCCCGATCGGCCGCGAGGACCAGTTCCAGGGCGTCATCGACCTCGTCGAGATGAAGGCGATCTACTACCGCGACGACCTGGGCAACAAGATCGACGTGGTGGATATCCCCGAGGAGCTGCGGGCCGAAGCCGAGCAGCACCGCCACACGATGATCGAGGCCGTCGCCGACATGGACGACGAGCTGACCCACAAGTACCTCGAGGGCGAGGAGTTCACGATCGCCGAGATCAAGCGTGGCCTGCGTCTCGGCACGCTGACGACGAGGATCATCCCGGTCGTCACCGGCTCGGCGCTGCGCAACAAGGGCATCCAGAAGATGCTCGACGCGGTCGTCGACTACCTGCCATCGCCGCTCGACGTGCCGCCGATGATCGGCGTGGACCCGAAGTCCGGCGCCGAGGTCCTGCGCACGCCGGACGACAGCGAGCCGTTCAGCGCCCTCGCGTTCAAGATCGCCGCGGACCCGTTCGTCGGCAAGCTCGCGTTCTTCCGTGTCTACTCGGGCACGCTCAAGGCCGGCTCATACGTCCTCAACTCCACGAAGGGCAAGAAGGAGCGCATCGGCCGCGTGCTCCAGATGCACGCGAACCATCGCGAAGAGATCGACACCGTCTACGCCGGCGACATCGCGGCGGCGGTCGGGCTCAAGGACACCTTCACCGGTGACACCCTCAGCGACGAGAGCCATCCCGTGATCCTCGAATCGATGACCTTCCCCGAGCCGGTCATCGAGGTGAAGATCGAGCCCAAGACGAAGGCCGACCAGGACAAGCTCGCGCTCGCCCTCCAGCGGCTCGCCGAAGAGGATCCGACCTTCCGCGTCCACACCGACCCGGAGTCGTCGGAGACGCTCATCGCCGGCATGGGCGAGCTCCACCTCGACGTGCTCGTCGACCGGATGATCCGCGAATTCAAGGTCGCCGCGAACATCGGTAAGCCGCAGGTCTCCTATCGCGAGACCATCCGGCGCGAGGCGCAGGGCAACGGCCGCTTCGTCCGCCAGACCGGCGGCAAGGGCCAGTACGGCCACGCGGTCATCAAGCTCGAGCCCGCCGAGAAGGGCGCCGGCTACGAGTTCGTCGACAAGATCGTCGGCGGGACGATCCCGCGCGAATACATCAAGTCGGTCGACGAGGGCATCCGCGAGACGCTCGAGACCGGCGTGTATGCGGGCTTCCCGGTCGTCGACGTCAAGGCGACCCTGTTCGATGGGTCGTACCACGAGGTCGACTCGTCCGAGATGGCGTTCAAGATCGCCGGTTCGATGGCGGTCAAGGACGCCTTCGGCAAGGCCGATCCCACGATCCTCGAGCCGATCATGCGGGTCGAGGTGACGATGCCCACGGAATTCATGGGCGACGTCATCGGCGATCTCAACAGCCGCCGTGGCCAGATCGAGGGGATCGAGTCACGCTCCGGCACCGAGGTGGTGCGGTCGTTCGTGCCGCTCGCCCAGATGTTCGGGTATGTCACGGACCTGCGCAGCATGTCGCAGGGCCGCGCGACCTCCTCGATGGAGTTCAGCCATTACGCCGAGGTGCCAGCCAACCTGGCCTCGGAACTCGTCCAGAAGTCCAAGGTCTAGGGAGCAGCAGCGATGGCCAAGAAGAAGTTCGAGCGCACCAAGCCGCACGTCAATATCGGCACGATCGGCCACATCGACCATGGCAAGACCAGCCTGACCGCGGCCATCACCAAGTACCTCGCCCTGAAGGGCGAGGCGGAGTACCGCGCGTTCGAGTCGATCGACAACGCACCCGAGGAGCGCGAGCGCGGCATCACCATCGCCATCGCCCACGTCGAGTACGAGACCGACGCGCGCCACTACGCCCACGTCGACTGCCCAGGCCACGCCGACTACATCAAGAACATGATCACCGGCGCGGCGCAGATGGACGGCGCCATCCTGGTCGTCGCCGCGACCGACGGGCCGATGCCCCAGACGCGCGAGCACATCCTGCTGGCCCGCCAGGTGGAAGTGCCCTACATCGTGGTCTTCCTCAACAAGGTCGACATGGTCGACGACGAGGAGCTGTTGGACCTCGTCGAGCTCGAGGTGCGCGAGCTGCTGTCGCGCTACGAGTTCCCGGGCGACGACATCCCGGTCATCCGCGGCTCGGCGCTCAAGGCGCTCGAGGCACCCGACGACCCGTCCAACGACGCGTACAAGCCGATCCAGGAGCTGATGGACGCGGTCGACTCCTACATCCCGACCCCCGAGCGGGCCATCGACAAGCCGTTCCTGATGCCGGTCGAGGACGTGTTCGGCATCAAGGGCCGGGGCACCGTCGCCACCGGGCGCATCGAGCGCGGCATCGTCAAGGTCGGCGACGAGGTCGAGCTGGTCGGCGTCAAGCCCACCCGCAAGATCGTCATCACCGGCGTCGAGATGTTCAAGAAGCTGCTCGACGAGGGGCAGGCCGGCGACAACGTGGGCTGCCTCATCCGGGGCATCGAGCGCGACGAGATCGAGCGCGGGCAAGTGCTGGCCAAGTCGGCCTCGATCAAGCCGCACACCAAGTTCAGCGCGCAGGTCTACGTGCTGACCAAGGAGGAGGGCGGCCGCCATACCCCCTTCTACAACGGCTATCGCCCGCAGTTCTACCTGCGCACGACCGACGTGACCGGCGCCATCGGGCTGCCCGAGGGCGCCGAGATGATCATGCCCGGCGACAACGTCGAGATGACCGTCGAGCTGATCACCCCGATCGCCCTCGAGGTCGGCCAGCGCTTCGCCATCCGCGAGGGTGGCCGGACCGTCGGTGCCGGCGCCATCACCAAGATCGACGAGTAAGGACCGATGGCGAAGCAGCGGATCCGGATCCGCCTCAAGGCCTACGACCACCGACTGCTCGACCAGTCGGCGGCGCAGATCGTCGAGACCGCCCAGCGCACCGGCGCGGACGTGCTCGGCCCGGTGCCGCTGCCTACGCGTATCGAGAAGTTCACCGTCTTGCGTTCGCCGTTCATCGACAAGGACTCGCGGGAGCAGTTCGAGATCCGCACCCACAAGCGCCTGGTCGACATCCTGGATCCGTCCTCGAAGACGGTCGATGCCCTCATGCGGCTGTCCCTGGCTGCAGGCGTGGACATCGAGATCAAGATGTGATGAGCATCGGACTGATCGGCCGCAAGGTCGGGATGACGCAGGTGTTCCAGGACGACGGGACGATGGTGGCCGTCAGCGTGCTCGCCATCGAACCGAATACCGTCACGCGCCTGCGCACCACCGACCGCGACGGCTACACCGCCGTCCAGCTCGGGAGCGAGCCGGCGAAGAAGCTCAGCAAGCCCGAGGCAGGCCAGCTCAAGAGCCTGCCCAAGGGCGCCCAGACCCTGGCCACGCTGCGCGAGTTCCGGGTCGACAACGTGGACGACTACGAGGTCGGCCAGACCGTGTCGATCGAGGACCTGTTCGCTGCCGGCGACAACGTCGACGTGTCGGGTGTCTCGAAGGGCAAGGGGTTCGCCGGCCACATCAAGCGTCACAACTTCAAGCGCGGGCCCAAGACCCACGGCTCCGACCATCACCGTGAGCCCGGTTCGATCGGTCCCGGCACGACGCCGGGTCGCGTCTACAAGGGCGTCCGGATGGCCGGCCACATGGGCGATGACACCGTGACGATCAAGAAGGTGCGCGTCGTGCGCACCGATCCGGAGCGCAACCTGCTGCTCGTCAAGGGGACGTCTCCCCGGCGCGCGCGGCTCGCTCATCCTGGTGAGGAAGGCCTGACGATGCCGTCGACCCCTCTCTACGACCGTACCGGCAAGACCGTCGGCAACGTCGAGCTCAGCGATGAGCTCTTCGCGGCCCCGGTCAACACCGCGGTCCTGCATCAGGTCGTGACCGCGCAGCTCGCGGCGCGGCGGATCGGGACCCATGCCACGCGCACCCGCGGCGAGGTCCGCGGCGGCGGTCAGCAAGCCCTACCGTCAGAAGGGCACCGGCCGCGCCCGGCAGGGCTCGCGGAGCGCACCGCACTACCGCGGTGGCGGGGCCGTCTTCGGGCCACACCCGCGCTCGTACGAGCAGCGGCTGCCGCGCAAGATGAAGCGCCTCGCGCTGCGCGGTGCGCTCACCGCGAAGCTCGGCGACGACCAGGTCAAGGTCATCGATGGCTTCGGCCTCGATGCGATGAAGACCCGGGAGCTCGCCGGCGTCCTCAAGGCACTCGAGGCGAACGGTCGCGTGCTCGCTCGTCGCGCCCGGGCGCGACGAGAACCTCGAGCTGTCGGCGCGCAACCTGCCGACCGTCAACGTGATCCTCGCCGACTCGCTCAACGTCGTCGATCTGATCGATGCCGACCTCGTCCTGATCGAGCAGCCCGCGCTGCGCGCGGATGGAGAACGGTCTACGGCGGCGCCGCGAAGGAGGTGGACGCATGAGCGCCCTCAGCGCGGCCGAGATCATCGTCCGGCCCGGTCGTCAGCGAGAAGTCGATCGACGAGTCCGGTCGCGGCAAGTACACGTTCGCGGTCCACGAGAAGGCCAACAAGATCCAGATCAAGGCTGCCGTGGAGGAGCTCTACAAGAAGGAGGCCGTGACCGTCGTGTCGGTCAACGTCCTCACCACGAAGGCCAAGGAGAAGCGACGCGGGACGCGGCGCGGCCGGATCGTCGGCCATACCACGCCCTGGAAGAAGGCCATCGTCACGCTGGCCCCGGGCCAGAAGATCGAATTCTTCGAGGGGGTCTGACGATGCCGCTTCGCAGTTACAAGCCGACCTCGCCGGGCCTCCGCCAGATGACTCGCTCGACCTTCGAGGAGATCACCACCAAGGAGCCGTACAAGCCGCTGCTCGAGGCCGCAGAAGCGTGGCTCCGGGCGGAACAACCAGGGCCGCATGACGGTCCGGCACCGCGGTGGCGGCGAGAAGCAGCACTACCGCAGGATCGATTTCAAGCGGGACAAGACCGGCGTTCCGGCTCGCGTCGCGACGATCGAGTACGACCCGAACCGCTCGGCGCGGATCGGCCTGCTCCACTACCGCGACGGCGAGAAGCGCTACATGCTGCTGCCGCACGGCCTCAAGGTCGGCGACGTCGTCGTGTCCGGGCCCGAGGCCGAGGCACGCGTCGGCAACGCGCTGCCGCTCGCGAACATCCCGCTCGGCACCACGATCCACAACATCGAGCTGACACCCGGCAAGGGTGGCCAGATCGTCCGGTCCGCCGGCACGTCTGCCCAGCTGCTGGCGAAGGAAGGTGGCTACGCCACGGTCCGGATGCCGTCGGGCGAGATGCGCCGCATCCCGATGGGCTGCATGGCGACCGTCGGCCAGGTCAGCAACCTCGATCACGAGAACCAGAACCTCGGCAAGGCCGGGTCGCGCTCGCCACATGGGCCAGCGGCCCGAGGTGCGCGGCGTCGTGATGAACCCGCGCGACCATCCGCACGGTGGCGGCGAAGGCAAGTCCCCGACCGGCATGCCGCCCAAGACGCCGTGGGGCGCGCCCGCGATGGGCTACCGCACCCGGCGGGCGAAGACGACCGGACGCCTCATCGTCCGCTCGCGGCATCGCAAGTAGGCGGGGAGGTAGGAGCAGATGTCCCGTTCCGTCAAGAAGGGCCCGTTCGTCGAGGCCCGACTCCTCGGCCGCATCGAGGAGATGAACAAGCGCAACGAGAAGAAGGTCGTCAAGACCTGGTCGCGAGCGTCGGTGATCTTCCCGACGTTCATCGGCCACACCATCGCCGTCTACAACGGCCGGAAGCACGTCCCGGTCTACGTGACCGAGAACATGGTCGGCCACCGGCTCGGTGAGTTCAGCCCCACCCGCAACTACCGCGGGCACGGCAAGCACACCGAGCGGTCGACGGCGCTGAAGTAGGCCGTTCGATGCGTGTGTCCGCGACCGCCAAGTACCAGCGCGCTTCGACGCGCAAGACGCGCCTCGTGACCGCTGCCATCAAGGGCAAGCCGGTCGAGGAGGCGACCGCCCTCCTGCGGTTCATGCCGCAGAAGGCCGCGGCCGATGTCGCCCGCGTGCTCAAGAGCGCGACCGCCAATGCCGAGAACAACCACAACCTGTCCGCGGAGGACCTGGTCGATCATCGATGCCATCGCCGACGAGGGCCCGACGATCAAGCGGTTCCAGCCGCGGGCGCAGGGTCGGGCGTTCCCCATCCATAAGCCCATGACCCACATCACGATCGTCGTCGCGGACCAGGAGGCCTGACATGGGACACAAGGTCCATCCGTACGGCTTCCGCCTGGGTGTCTCGCGCACCTGGACCGCGAAGTGGTACGCGGACAAGGAATACACCTCCTCGCTGAAGGAGGACATCGCGATCCGCACGCTCATCGAGCGGCGGCTCGCCAACGCCAGCGTCAGTGGCGTCGAGATCGAGCGTGGCATCAACCACGTGACGGTCACGATCCACACCGCCAAGCCGGGCATCGTCATCGGCAAGGGTGGCGCGAACGTCGAGGTCCTGCGTCAGCAGATCGGCGGGCTCAGCAACCGCAAGGTCAAGCTCGAGATCAAGGAGATCCGCCAGCCGGAGCTCGACGCGCATCTCGTCGCGATGAACATCGCCGGCCAGCTGACCCGCCGCATCGCCTTCAAGAAGGCGATGAAGCAGGCCATCCAGCGTTCGATGAAGGCAGGGGCGAAGGGCGTCAAGATCGCCGTCGCCGGCCGCCTCGGTGGCTCCGAGATGGGTCGCCGCGAGTGGGACAAGGAAGGCCGCATCCCGCTCGGCACGCTGCGCGCCGACATCAGCTACGGGCAGGTCCACGCCCACACGACGTACGGCCGCATCGGCGTCAAGGTCTGGATCTACCGGGGCGACTTCGCTCCCGAGCCGGTCCGCCGACCCGAGCTGGCCGGCGCCGGCGCCCGTCCGGACAGGGGGCCTGAGCGATGCTGATGCCGCGACGCGTCAAGCATCGCAAGGTCATGCGCGGCCGCATGTCCGGCATGGCCAAGGGCGGTCACACCGTCGCGTTCGGTGAGTACGGCCTGGCGACCCAGGAGCCGGCCTGGATCACGAGCCGCCAGATCGAGGCGGCCCGGCGCGCGATGACCCGCTCGGTCAAGCGCGGCGGCAAGATCTGGATCCGCGTCTTCCCGGACAAGCCGGCGACCAAGAAGCCCGCCGAGACCCGCATGGGCTCTGGCAAGGGCGCACCCGACCACTGGGTGGCGGTCGTCAAGCCGGGCCGGATCCTGTTCGAGATGGCCGGCGTCGACCACGACGCCGCCGTCGAGGCGATGCGGCTGGCCAGCCACAAGCTGCCCGTCGCGACCCGCGTGGTCGTCCGGGAAGGCGCGAAGGAGGCCTGAGGTGGACCTGAAGAAGGTTCGCACGCTGTCCGACGCGGAGCTCGACGATGCCCTGCGCGAGGCCAAGCAGGACCTCTGGGGAGCGCGCTTCGCGCTCTCGACCCGACAACTCAAGGACTACAGCACGATCCCGCAGACGCGGCGCACGATCGCGCGGATCCTGACCGTCCAGCGCGAGCGCAAGCTCGGCCGGACCGCTTGAGGGATATCACGCGATGACAGGAGCGATCACGAAGGTGCAAGGAAAGCGGAAGACGAAGGTCGGCCGCGTCGTCAGCGACCGGATGGACAAGACCATCGTCGTGTCCGTGGAGCGGCTTGCCCGCCACCGGCTCTACAAGCGGGTCATCCGGCTGACGACGAAGTTCAAGGCGCACGACGAGACGAACGACGCGCGCATCGGCGACACCGTCCTCATCGAGGAATCGCGGCCGATCTCGGCGACCAAGCGCTGGCGATTGGTCAGCGTGATCCAGCGTGCCGGCGAACACGGGCTGCCCGGTGAGGCGGTCGTGGGCGAGGAGGCCGCGGTCACCGAGGCGATCCACGCCGCGGCGCACCCTGGCCGGGCGAAGACGTCCGACGAAGGCGACGACGGCGCGGAGACCGCGGCAGCGGTCGCCACTGACGACGCCGACCTGGCCACGAGCGCCGCGCCCGAGACCGATGACGCCGAGACCGACGACAGCGAGACGGGCCACGCCGAGGCCCACGACGCCGAGACCGACGACGCCGGGGAGCGCTCGGAGGCGGCATCGTGATCCAGCCCCAGACCCGCCTCAAGGTCGCCGACAACACCGGTGCCCGGAGCATCCAGTGCATCCGGGTGATGGGTCGTTCCCTCAAGACGACCGCCGGTGTGGGTGACGTCATCGTGGCGAGCGTCAAGCAGGCCATCCCCAACGCCGCCGTGAAGAAGGGCGACGTCGTGCGTGCGGTCATCGTCCGCACGAACAAGGAATACGGCCGCGCGGACGGGAGCTACATCCGCTTCGACGAGAACGCCGCGGTCCTGATCAACAACCAGGGCAATCCGCGCGGGACGCGCATCTTCGGCCCGGTGGCGCGCGAGCTGCGCGACCGCAACTACATGAAGATCGTCTCGCTCGCGCCGGAGGTGCTCTGATGGCGGCGAAGCAAGGGCGATCCCCGAAGGTGCCCGAGATCCGTAAGGGCGACACCGTGGTCGTGCTCGCCGGCAAGGACGCCGGCAAGCGCGGGACCGTCGATCGGGTCATCCGACGCGAACCCTCGCCCGGTGGCACACGCAGCATCTTCCGGCGCGGGTCGTCGGCGGGCGGCGTCAGTGTCGTCGTCGAGGGGATCAACATCTCGAAGCGCCACACCAAGCCGCGCCAGGGGTCGACCTCCGGGATCGGTGGGGTTCCGCGCATCGAGCCGGGCGGCATCCTCGACGTCAACCATCCACTGCCGATCGCCAAGGTCATGCTCGTCTGCAGCAACTGCGGCAAGCCGACGCGCATCGGCCATCGGACGCTCGACAACGGGCGCAGGGTCCGCGTCTGCAAGCAGTGCGGTGAGCAGCTGGAGGCGAAGTCGTGACCAGCCGCCTGCACGAGCGCTACGCGGCCGAGGTCGTGCCGGCGCTCCAGAAACAGTTCGAATACACCAACCCGAACGAAGTGCCGCGCGTGTCGAAGATCGTCGTCAACATCGGGCTGGGCGAGGCCTTGACCAACGCCAAGGCGCTCGACAACGCCCTCGGCGACCTGGCGACCATCACCGGCCAGCGGCCGATCGTGACGAAGGCCAAGCGCTCGATCGCGCAGTTCCGCCTCCGCACCGGCAACTCCATCGGCGCGAAGGTGACCCTGCGCGGCGAGCGGATGTGGGACTTCCTCGACCGGCTCACGACGCTCGCCCTGCCGCGCATCCGCGACTTCCGGGGTGTGCCCGGCAAGTCGTTCGATGGGCGGGGCAACTACTCACTCGGGATGCGCGAGCAGCTCGCGTTCCCGGAGATCGATTACGACAAGGTGGACCGTCTCCGCGGGCTGGAGATCAGCATCGTGACGACGGCGAAGACCGACGAGGAATCGAAGAAGCTCCTCGAGCTCCTCGGCATGCCCTTCGCCTCGTAGGCGCGGGGAGGGAGACACATGGCAAAGAAGTCGATGATCGCAAAGGCCTCGCGCAAGCCGAAGCACAAGGTGCAGGCGTATCACCGCTGCATCGTGTGCGGCCGCCCGCGGGCCTACATGCGGCGGTTCGCGCTGTGCCGCATCTGCTTCCGGGAGCGTGCGCTCCTGGGCGAGCTGCCTGGCGTCACCAAGTCGAGCTGGTAGGAAACCGATGAACATCTCCGACCCGATCGCGGACATGCTCACCCGCGTCCGTAACGCGTCGCGCGCCCGCCATACCGAGGTGGTCGTGCCGGCGTCGCGGACCAAGCGGGAGATCGCCCGCATCCTCAAGGACGAGGGCTTCATCGCCGACGTGACCGAGGAGCAGGACGGGGCCGCGCACGGTCCTGCGCCTGACCCTGAAGTACGTCGACGGCAAGGTCCCGGTCGTCTCCGGCCTCAAGCGCATCAGCAAGCCGGGCCTGCGCGTGTATGCGCGCAAGACCGACATCCCGCGGGTGCTCGGCGGCCTCGGCATCGTCATCGTCAGCACGAGCAAGGGCATCATGACCGGCCAACAGGCGCGGCAGGCCCAGCTCGGCGGCGAAGTCCTGGCGTACGTCTGGTAGGCGGGAACGATGTCGCGTATCGGACGCCTGCCCATCGCCGTCCCGTCGGGTGTCGACGTGACGATCGACGGGCGCCAGGTCACGGTGAAGGGGCCCAAGGGCAGCCTGACCCGCACCTTGCACCCGGACATGCGCGTCAGCCAGGAGGACGGCTCGACTGGTCGTCACCCGGCCGACGGAACAGAAGACCCACAAGCAGCTCCACGGTCTGACCCGGACCCTCGTGAACAACATGGTCGTCGGGGTGACCGATGGCTATCGGAAGGGTCTCGAGATCACCGGCGTCGGTTATCGGGCCGCGTTGAGTGGGCGCAAGCTCACGCTCAATCTCGGCTATAGCCACCCGATCGAGATCGATCCGCCCGATGGCATCAGCTTCGAGGTCGAGAACCCGACGCGCCTGTCGGTGGTCGGGATCGACAAGGAGCTCGTCGGCCAGATCGCCGCGCAGGTGCGCGCGACCCGCAAGCCCGAGCCCTACAAGGGCAAGGGCGTGCGCTACGCCGGTGAGTACATCCGCCGCAAGGCCGGCAAGGCCGGCAAGATCGGTGGAAAGAAGTAACCGAGAAGGACTGACACGATGACGCAGACCGCCAGCTCGAGGCGCTGCCCGACGCAAGCGCCACGACCGTATCCGCCTCACGCTGGCGGGGACGGCCGGGCGGCCGCGTCTGGCTATCTTCCGCAGTCTGAATCACATCTATGCGCAGGTCATCGATGACGCGTCCGGAAGGACGCTCGTCGCCGCGTCGACCCTGGAGAAGGATCTCCGGGGCGGCAGCTCGACCAAGTCGGAGGAGGCGGCCGTCGTCGGCCGGCTCATCGCCGAGCGGTCGAAGGCGGCAGGGATCGAGCGCGTCGTCTTCGATCGAGCCGGGTTCCGGTACCACGGGCGGATCAAGTCGCTCGCCGATGCCGCCCGCGAAGCCGGTCTCGACTTCTGATCGGGAGGAACAACCGTGGCACGCATCGACCCCAACAAGCTCGCGCTCGAGGAGCGCGTCGTCCAGATCAACCGGGTAGCGAAGGTCGTCAAGGGCGGCCGGCGCTTCAGCTTCAGCGCGGTCGTCGTCGTCGGTGACGGCCAGGGCCACGTCGGTGCCGGGCTCGGCAAGGCCGGCGAGGTACCCGAGGCGATCCGCAAAGGCGTCGAGGACGCGAAGAAGCACATCATCAAGATCCCGATGGTGGGGACGACGATCCCGCACGAGGTCAACGTCGAGTTCGCCGCCAGCAAGGTGATGCTCAAGCCGGCGTCGCAGGGCACCGGCGTCATCGCCGGCGGCTCGGTCCGCGCCGTCCTCGAGGCGGCGGGCATCCGCGACATCCTCTCGAAGATCTACGGGTCGACCAACCCGGTCAACGTGACTCGCGCGACGATCGAGGCGCTTCGCGGTCTGCACTCGGCCGAGGAGCTCTCGGCGCGGCGCGGCGTCAAGCTCGTGAGCCGCATCTCGGGCCAGCCGGCACCGACGCTGGAGGCGGCCGATGCCCGGTAAGCTGCGGGTCACCCAGACCAGGTCGACGATCAGCCACATCGCCCGCAACCGCGCGACGATCAAGGCGCTCGGCCTGCACGGCATCGGCTCGACCAGCATCGTCCCCGACAACGACGCGACGCGCGGCATGGTCCGTCAGGTCCGCTTCCTCGTGTCCGTGGAGGAGGTCGCCGAGGAGTCGTCGCGTGGCCGCGGCCGCGACCGCGAGCGATGCCGGTCCGAGCGACGCCGAGGCGGTCCAGGAGCAGCCATGAAATTGCACGATCTGCGACCCGCTGAAGGGTCGCGCACGGAGCGCACGCGCGTCGGTCGCGGCATCGCCGCCGGCAAGGGCAAGACCGCGGGTCGCGGCACCAAGGGCCAGAAGGCACGGGCCGGCGGCTCGATCCCGCCGTGGTTCGAGGGCGGCCAGACGCCGCTCCACGTCCGTATCCCGAAGCTGCGCGGGTTCCGCAACCGCGGGAAGGTCGTCTACGAGATCGTCAACGTCGGCGACATCGACGCGGCCGTCGAGCGCGGCGCGCTCGAGACCCAGGGCGCCGAGGTCAAGGGCAAGTCGAAGGGCAGCGCCCAGATCACGGTCAACCAGGACATCCTGCGGGCCGTCGGACTGGTTCGCAGCCTCGACAAGCCGCTCAAGATCCTCGGTGCCGGCGAGCTGAGCGCACCCCTGTTCGTCGTGGCCGACGCGTTCACGGCGTCCGCGCGAACCAAGATCGAGGCCGCCGGCGGCAGCGTGTCCGTCCTCGAGGTGCCGACCCGGCCGACGAAGGCGATCGGGGTCGACGCGACCAAGGACCCGAGCCGCCCCGAAGGCCGAAGGCGGCGACCGGCGCCCGCCGAGGACGCGGTCGACGCCGAGTACGGCCGACGACGGCGAGCAGACGCCCGCCGAAGAGGCGCCCGAGGTCGAGGCCGAGCGGCCGGCCCGACAGCGCCGGGCCAAGGCGACCGCCGGCTCGAGACGTCGAACGGCGGAGGCCGCTGAGCCGCCGAGGCCGGCGAGGCGGCGGACGCCGCTGACGCCGCCGATAGCGACACCGAAACCACCGACTCGGAGGCAGAGGCCGCCACGACGCCAGACGACGCCGAGACGACGTCCGGCGACGACGCCTAAGCGCCCGTGTTCGAATCCCTGCTGAACGCCTTCCGGGCGCCGGACATCCGGCGCCGGATCCTGGTCGTCCTCGGCCTGCTGATCGTCTTCCGGTTCCTGGCCGCGGTGCCGGTGCCGGGCATCGACCGGACCCAGCTCGAACCGTTCCTGGCGGGCAACCCGCTGTTCGGGCTGCTGAACCTGTTCTCGGGCGGCGGCCTGTCGAACTTCTCGGTCATCGCGCTCGGCATGAACCCGTACATCAACGCGTCGATCATCATGCAGCTGATGCAGGGCGTGGTGCCCGTCGCTGCAGGCGCTCAGCCGCGAGGGTGAGTACGGGCGCAACAAGATCACCCAGTACACGCGCTACCTGTCGGTCCCGATGGCCATGCTCCAGGCCTACGGGTTCCTGGCGCTCCTCAACGCCAACGGCGTCCTGACCGGCGCGTTCGACCTCGGCAGCTTCGACACGCTGACCCAGATCGCCACGCTCACCGCCGGCGCCGTCGACCCTGATGTGGATCGGCGAGCTCATCACCGAGCGCGGCATCGGCAACGGCATCAGCTTCATCATCTTCGCCGGCATCGTCAGCCAGGCGCCGGCGCGCGATCGGCGCGTTCACCGTCAACCCGAACATCGCCGGGCCTCATCGCCTTCGGCGTCGTCGCCATCGCTGGCGGTCGCGGTGATCATCTACATCCAGGAAGGCCAGCGCCGCATCCCGATCCAGTACGCCAGCCGCGTCCGCGGCCGGCGCATGTACCAGGGCGGCCAGACGTTCCTGCCGCTGCGGGTCAACCAGGCCGGCGTCATCCCGATCATCTTCGCGGTCAGCATCCTGCTGTTCCCGGTCCAGCTGGCGTCGTACTTCACGGCGTCGGAGATCCCGATCGTCCGCGACATCGCGAACGGGATCGTCACCCTGCTCAACCCGCAGTCGATCCTGTACATCGTCCTGTACTTCCTGCTGACGATCGGCTTCACGTACTTCTACACGGCGTTCACGTTCAAGCCGGACGAGACCGCCGAGCAGCTGCGCAAGAACGGCGGCTTCATCCCGGGCATCCGGCCCGGGCGTCCGACGCAGGACTACCTGGCCCGGGTCGTGTCCCGCATCACGTTCGCCGGCGCGCTGTTCCTCGGCGTCGTCGCGGTCTTGCCGACGCTTCGTCGGCATCGCTGTTCCCGGACCTCGGCGCGATCGGGCTCGGTGGCACCAGCCTGCTGATCGTCGTGTCCGTCGTCGTCGAGACGATGAAGCAGATCGAGGCGCAGCTGATGATGCGCAACTACGAGGGCTTCATCCGATGACCGCCGCCGAGCGTACCGCGCCGTGACGCCATCGCGCCGAGGACCGCGCATGAAGGTCATCGTGCTGCTCGGCGCTCCCGGGGCGGGCAAGGGGACCCAGGCGGCCCTGCTCGCCGAGGAGCTCGGGATCCCGCACGTCGCCACCGGCGACCTGTTCCGGGCCGCCGTCCGCGACGGCTCGCCGATCGGCCTCGAGGCGCGCCGCTTCATGGAGCGCGGCCAGCTCGTGCCCGACGACATCACGATCCGGATGCTGCTCGACCGCCTCGATCGAGCCCGACGCCGCGGACGGGGCGATCCTCGACGGCTTCCCGCGCAACGCGCCCAGGCGAAGGCGCTCGACGACGCGCTGGCCGAGCGCGGCGAGGCGGTCGACCTGGCGCCGCTGACATCGAGGTCGCCGACCGAGGAGCTCTTCCGGCGCATGTCGGGTCGCTGGGTCTGCCGCGACGCCGGCCACGTCTACAACGAGACCACCAACCCGCCCGCCGTGCCCGGCGGCGTGCGACATCGACGGCTCGCCGCTCGTCCAGCGCGAGGACGACAAGCCGGAGACCGTCCGCGCCCGCCTCGACCTGCAGCTCGCGAGCCTGCAGCGAGGTCATCGACCACTATGCCTCGACCGGGATCCTGCGCCGCGTCGAGGGCCTGCAGCCGATCGACGACGTCTTCGCGCGACCTGCCGCGCGGTCGTCGAGGACGCCGCTCGCGCCGAGGCCTGACGATGGTCACCCGCAAGTCGCCGCGCCGAGATCGAACGGATGCGCCGCGCCGGCCGCATCGTCGCCGAGGTGCTCGCCCTCGTCGAGAGCGAGCTCAAGCCCGGCGTCTCGACCGGCCCACCTCGACCGCCTGGCCGAGGCGCACATCCGCGACGCCGGCGCGACCCCGTCGTTCAAGGGCTATCCGGGCATCAACCCGCGCCGGCCGTTCCCGGCCAGCCTGTGCATCTCGCTCGACGACGAGATCGTCCACGGCATCCCCGGCGAGCGCATCATCCGCGAGGGGCAGATCGTGTCGATCGACGCCGGCGCCATCGTCGACGGCTGGCATGGCGACGCGCGCCCGCACGTTCTTCGTCGGCGAGCCGCCCGAGCCGCGTCCAGACGCTCATCGATGCGACCCGCGAAGCGATGATGGCCGGCATCGCCGCCGCCGTGCCCGGGCAACCACATCGAGGACATCTCGGCGGCCGTCGAGGACGTCGCGCAGCCGCACGGCTTCGGCATCATCCGCCAGTTCGTCGGGCACGGCATCGGCACCGAGATGCACGAGGAGCCGCAGGTCCCCAACTACCGGACCGGTCGCCGCGGCCGCAAGCTCGAGCCCGGGCTGTGCCTCGCCATCGAGCCGATGTTCACGCTCGGCGACTACCGCGCCCACGTCCTCGACGACGACTGGACGGTCTCGACGATCGACGGCTCGCTGGCCGCCCACTTCGAGCATTCGATCGCCGTGACAGAGCAACGGTCCCGAGATCCTGACGGCCGTATGAACGGCCGTCGGCGCCCGTCGGTCGTATTTGCCGGGAACGGCGCTTTTTGATACGCTACGCGTTCGTGTGTCGGCCCGCCCGGGCCGGCACTCCGCGTGAGAAAGGGAAGCACTCCAGCCTGTGGCCAAGAAGGATGCGATCGAAGTGGAGGGGACGGTCATCGAGCCGCTCCCCAACACGATGTTCGCTGTGGAGCTCGAGAATGGCCACCGGGTGCTCGCCCATATCAGCGGCAAGCTGCGGATGAATTTCATCCGGATCCTGCCCGGTGACCGCGTCCGCGTCGAGTTGTCGCCGTACGACCTGACCCGCGGCCGCATCACGTACCGACTCAAGTAAGCACGACACGCACGTAACGAACACGATCGAGGAACCGTTGAAGGTCAGAGCTTCCGTCAAGGCACGCTGCGACAACTGCAAGGTCATCCGTCGCCACGGCACGGTGATGGTCATCTGCAGCAATCCCAAGCACAAGCAGCGGCAGGGGTAACCGATGGCACGCATCGCCGGCGTCGACATCCCGCGTGAGAAGCGCGTCGAGGTCGCGCTCACGTATGTCTACGGGATCGGCCTGCCCACCAGCCAGAAGATCCTGACCCAGACGAACATCAACCCGGACACCCGCGTCCGCGACCTCACCGAGGAGCAGGTCAACCGCCTGCGCGAGTTGATCGACCGTCGCTACAAGGTCGAGGGCGACCTCCGCCGCGAGACCGCGCTGAACATCAAGCGCCTCATCGAGATCGGCTCGTACCGCGGCCTGCGCCATCGGCGCAACCTGCCGGTCCGCGGCCAGCGCACCAAGACCAACGCTCGCCAGCGACGCGGACCGAAGAAGACGGTCGGCATCCGGCGCAAGAAGTGATGAGGGACTGACCAAGGCATGGCGGAACGCAAGAAGGCGATCAAGCAGCGCCGGCGCGAGCGCAAGAACGTCCCCCAGGGGCACGTTCACATCCAGGCCACGTTCAACAACACGATCATCACGATCACCGACCTCAACGGCGCGGTCATCAGCTGGGGCTCGGCCGGCGTGGCCGGCTTCAAGGGCTCCCGCAAGAGCACGCCGTACGCCGCAGCGCTGTCGGCCGACGGTGCCGCCAAGCGGGCGATGGAGCACGGCATGCGCCAGGTCGAGGTCTACGTGAAGGGCCCGGGCGCCGGTCGCGAGCAGGCCATCCGCTCGCTCCAGGCCGCCGGTCTCGAAGTCAGCGCCATCACCGACGTCACCCCCATCCCGCACAACGGCTGCCGCCCGCCCAAGCGGCGGCGCGTCTAGGTCACCCGGAGATCCATGGCTCGCTATACCGCATCCGTCTGCCGGATCTGCCGGCGTGAGGGCGCGAAGCTCTTCCTGAAGGGCTCGCGCTGCTATACGAAGAAATGCGCGTTCGAGCGGCGCCCGACGCCCCCGGGCCAGCATGGCGTCCGCCGGCGCAAGGTCGGCGAGTACGGCCTGCAGCTGCGCGAGAAGCAGAAGGTCCGCAAGACCTACGGCGTGCTCGAGCGGCAGTTCCGCAACTACTTCATCGCCGCTGAGAACCGACCCGGCGTGACCGGCGAGAACCTGCTCCGCTCGCTCGAGATGCGACTCGACAACGTCGTCTATCGCGCGGGCTTCGCGCCGTCCCGTGCGGCCGCCCGCCAGCTCGTCGCCCATGGCCACTTCGCCGTCAACGGCGTCCCGACCGACATCCCGTCGTACCAGCTCAAGCCGGGCGACAAGGTCGAGGTCCGCGAGATCCGCCGGTCGCGTGAACCGTTCAAGGTCGCCAAGGAGACGCTCCGCAACCACCAGGCGCCCGAGTGGCTGACGATCGACTCGGACAAGCTCGTCGGGAGCATCGTGACACCGCCCACTCGCGACCAGATGCCGCTCGATCTCAACGAGCAGCTCGTGGTCGAGTACTACTCGAGGTAACCGGACCCACATGATCGAACAACTCGAGAACCCGCAGATCGAGTCTGTCGAGGAAGTCGGCACGTACGCCAAGTACGAGGCCGGACCCCTCCAGGCCGGCTACGGCGTCACCCTCGGCAACGCGCTGCGGCGGGTCCTGCTCTCGTCCCTCGAGGGTGCTGCCGTGACGAGCATCCAGATCCGCGACGTCTACCAGGAGTTCTCCACGATCCCGGGCGTCAAGGAAGACGTCACCCAGATCGTGTTGAACGTCAAGAAGCTCCGCCTCAAGAGCTTCGCGTCCCACCCCGTGCAGCTGCGCCTGATCAAGAGCGGTGCCGGTGCCGTGACAGCCGCCGACATCGCTGAATCGGCCGACGTCGAGATCATCAACCCCGACCTCGTCCTGATGACGATCGACTCCGACGACGTGACGATCGAGATGGACCTCACGGTCGAGCGTGGCGTCGGCTATCTGGGCGCCGAGCGGGCCGAGGCGCTGCCGATCGGCGTGATCGCGGTCGACGCGATCTTCACGCCCGTGCGCAAGGTCAACTACTGGGTCGAGAGCATGCGCGTCGGCCAGATGACCAACTTCGACAAGCTCACGATCGAGATCGAGACCGACGGCACGATCAGCCCGGAGGAGGCGCTCAGCCGCTCCGCCGAGATCCTGGTCAACCAGTTCCGCCCGTTCGTGACGGTCGGGATGGCGGCCGTCCCGCAGGCCGCCGCCACCGGCGTCGCCGCGCTGCCGCCGAACATGCTCGATATGCCGATCGAGGAGCTCGACCTCCCGATGCGGGCATACAACTCGCTCAAGCGCAACAACATCGTCAAGGTGGGGCAGCTGCTCCAGCTCAAGGACGACGACCTGCTCCGGATGCGCAACTTCGGCAAGAAGTCGCTCGACGAGATGAAGGAGCGGCTCCGGATGCGCGGCTTCATCGTCCCGGACACCGAATCCGACGGCCTCGACGACCTCGAGGGCGACGAGCCGTTCGACGACGAGACCGAGGACTGACGTGGCGCATCGGATCGGCGGACGCAAGCTCAGCCGAAAGCAGGGTCCGCGTCTGGCGCTGTTCAAGAACCTGACCGTGTCTGTCCTGCGCTACGAGCGCGTCAAGACGACCGAGGCCAAGGCCAAGGAGATCAGCGGTCAGGTCGAGAAGGTCATCACGCTCGCGAAGCGTGGCGATCTCTCAGCACGTCGCGCGGTCGTCGCGCAGTTCCCGAATGAGCCGCTTGTCGTGAACAAGCTGTTCGACGAGATCGCGCCGAAGTACGCCGACCGGACGTCGGGGTACACGCGGATCGTCCGCATCGGCCAGCGCCGCGGCGACGCGGCCGAGATCGTCCAGATCGAACTGGTCTAACCGAAGACAAGAACTGATCGTCGGCGGTATGCCGAGCCCAGCCGAAGGCGGCTCCGACCATCCGGAGCGAGCGCACCCGAAGGTGCGTGAGCGAGGACGCGCAGGAGCCAACGCACGGATGGGCCGGCAGAGCGCCGACCACAAAGGCAGCCGAGAGACTGCGCCGAGGCGCTATCGCGCGACGGTCGAATACGACGGGACGGACTTCGCAGGGTTCCAGGTGAACCCCGGGAAGCGAACCGTCCAGGGAACCCTGGAAGACGCGCTGGCCCGCCTCGGTGACGGGGTCGTCCGGCGGGTCGACGGGGCCGGACGCACCGACGCCGGCGTCCACGCGCTGGGACAAGTCATCGGCTTTTCCTACGCGGGACGGCTGGATGTTTCGGAGCTCGAGACGGCCCTCGCGGCGGTCCTGCCGCGGGACGTCACGATCCGTGACATCCGACCGGCAGCGGAGCGGTTCAACCCCCGCTACGCCGCTCGGTACCGGGAATACCGGTACACGATCTGGAACGGGCCACCGAGTCCGCTCCGGGAACGGACGGCGCACGGGGAACGAGCACCGCTCGACACGGCAGCGATGGCGCGAGCCGCGTCGGCCTTCATCGGCCGGCACGACTTCGGGGCCTTCGGGACCGGCGACCGGGACCCGATCCGGACCGTGACCGCGGTCCGGGTGGGTCGATCGGGCAGGTACGTCACCATCGACGTCCGGGCCGAGTCGTTCCTCCGGGGACAGGTCCGCCGGATGGTCGGCCTCCTGCTCGAGGTCGGTCTTGGAAAACGAGATACGGATGCGGTCCGGGCGGCACTCGCCGATACCGGATCGACGCCTAAACCGCCGGCAGCACCGGCGAAGGGATTGTGCCTCCGGCACGTGGCGCTCAAGCGAATGCCGCGGATCGGGGACGGAATGGACGGAGAACGCGAGCAACGATGAACGCGAAGACGATGGCGGTCCGTGAGAGCGAGATCGAGCGACGCTGGTTCGTCGTGGATGCGACCGACCAGACCCTCGGCCGTCTTGCGTCGCGCATCGCGCGCGTCCTCGAGGGCAAGCACAAGCCGACCTACCAGCCCAACCTCGATAGCGGCGACCACGTGATCGTGCTCAACGCGAAGCGGATCGCCGTCACCAGTGACAAGCTCGAGAGCAAGGTCTACGCCCGCCACAGCGGCTATCCGCAGGGCTTCAAGGAGGAGACCCTGGGTCACCTCCTCGAGCGCCGTCCGGAGGAGGTCATCCGCCGCGCGGTGAAGGGCATGCTGCCGCACAACCGCCTCGGCGCCCAGCAGCTGCGCAAGCTGAAGGTCTACGCCGGCGCCGACCATCCCCATCAGGCCCAGCAGCCTGAGCCGCTCGCCTGACGAGGAGCGAAATGTCGATCCCTGCTTTCTACTCCGGGACCGGTCGCCGCAAGACGGCGATCGCCCGCGTCCGTCTGCTGCCCGGCGAGGGGGAGATCGTCGTGAACGGTCGCTCGCTCGACGAGCACTTCGGCAACGCCGTCAACGAGGCCGAAGTCCGCATGCCGTTCCGGGTCACCGGGACCGAGGGCCGCTTCAACGCGATGATCAAGGTCGAAGGCGGCGGCGTCACGGGTCAGGCCGGCGCGATCCGCCACGGCATCGCCCGCGCCCTGCTCGAGGTCGACGCGGATGCGCATCGACTGCCGCTTCGCCAGGCCGGGCTGCTGACCCGCGATCCCGCGGATGAAGGAGCGCAAGAAGTACGGGCTCAAGCGGGCCCGCAAGGCGCCTCAGTACACGAAGCGATAACGGGACGTCAGCCGCCACCGGGTTAGGGCGCGGTAAGCACGACCGCGGGGTCGAGGCCCGGGCTTGGCGCGTTGCTGTTGACGGTCAGGCAACAGATCGGACTCGAAGCGACCATCTAGGGCTGCTTGGCGCGTTGCTGTTGACTGTCAGGCAACAGATCGGACTCGAAGCGACCATCTAGGGCTGCTCGACGCGTTCATGTTGGCTGTCAGGCAACACAGGGCCTCGGGACGGTCATTCCGCCGCCTTCGACGCGTTGGTGTGGACTCCCAGGCAACGTCCGTGGCCTCAGGACGGCTGCTGGATGCGGCGTTCAGACGGCCGCGCACCTGCGTCGCCCTGTCCCTGACGCGGCGACCCTAGGACCATCCGGGGGTCCCGCGGGGATCGCAGCCGCCGCTACAGTGAGCGCGTGACGAGCGTCGAGGCGACCCCGACCAGCCTTCGCGGTCGCGATCTGCTGAGCGCGGCCGACCTGTCCGCGGACGAGATCGTCCGCGTCTTCGATACCGCGCGCGAGCTCAAGGCGGAGTTCCGTGCCACCCGACGACACGCGGTACCGCTCCTGCAGGGCCGGACGCTCGCGATGCTCTTCCAGAAGCCGAGCCTGCGGACGCGGGTCACTTTCGAGGCCGGCATGACCCAGCTGGGCGGAGCGGCGATCTACCTGCCCGAGGATGCGGTGATGGGCGCCCGCGAGGCCGTCCGCGACGTGGCCCGCAATCTCGAGCGCTTCGTCGATGCGATCGTGGCTCGGACCGGGCCACACGAGGTCGTCCTCGAGCTGGCCGCGCAGGCGAACGTGCCGGTGATCAACGGCCTCACCCTCCGCGAGCACCCGTGCCAGGCGCTCGCCGACGTCTTCACGATCCGCGAGCACCTCGGCCAGCTCGACGACCGGGTGATCACGTTCATCGGCGACGGCAACAACGTGTACCAGTCGCTCGCGATCGTCGCTGCGACGTTCGGCATGGAGGTCCGCCTCGCGCACCCGAGCGGCTATGGACCCGACCCGCGGATCGTGGCGATCGCCGAAGGGCGCGCCAGGGAACACGGCGGTCGGATCGTGTTCGGACAGGAGCCGGCGGAGCTCGCTCGCGGTGCGGACATCGTGTACACGGACGCCTGGACCTCGATGGGGCAGGAGGCCGAGACCGAGGCGCGGCGCGACGCCTTCGCTGCCTATCGCGTGGATGACGCCCTGATGGACGCTGCGGGCCCTGGTGCCATGGCGATGCATTGCCTTCCGGCGCATCGCGGCGAGGAGATCACCTCCTCTGTGATGGACGGGCCGCGGAGCCTGATCTTCGACCAATCGGAGAATCGTCTTCACGTCCAGAAGGCCCTGCTCGTCGAGCTGATCGGGGCGACCGCGTGACCGAGGCGACAGCCCTGTACGAGCGATACAAGGACGCGCTCAGGCGCGGACACGTCGCCGCGCAGCGCGGCCGTCTCGACGAGGCGCTCGTGGCATATGGCGAGGCTGGACGCGTCGCACCGGATCGCGCGCTCCCGCACGTCGGCATCGGCCAGGTACTGATCCGTCTCGGAAAGCCCAACGAGGCGAACGCCGCGTTCGGACGCGCGCTCGAGCGCGCTCCCGACGACGAAGCCGCGCTTCGCGGTCGCGCCGACTCGCTGACCCGGCTCGGCGACCGCATCCGTGCGGCCGAGACCCTCGACCGCCTCGCTACGGTCGTGGACGCGGCAGGCCGGCGGGGAGAGGCCCTCGACCTCATCGGCGATGCACTCGACCTTGCCGAAGGGCGCAGCCGCCGCGCCGCGCTCCAGGCGATGGTCGACGCGACCGACGCGGATCCGGGACTCGCCGCGACGGCCACTGTCGCGCTGTCACGTGCCCGGGAACGGCTGGCCGGTCCCGTCGGACCGGAACCACCGCCACCGCCACCGCCATTCGACCCGGCCGCGGCGATGGCCGCGGTCGAGGCGGCTGCAGCGACGGGCGCCCCCGAAGCAACACTGGAGGCCGCCCTCGGCGCAGCGCGTGGGTTCCGCGCCGGCGGCCAGCTCCACGCCGCGATCGACGTGTGCTACCAGGCGCTCGCCACGAATGCGGCCGAACCCGCCTTGCACATCACCCTCGCGGAGCTGTACATCGATCGAGGCTGGCGGACGGTGGCCGCGGACAAGCTCGTGCTGCTGTCGAAGCTCGTCGACCTGTCCGCAGACGGACGTACGCGCGAACGGCTATGCGAGGTCGCGGCGAGAGTGCCGGACGACCCACGTCTCGAGGCCATCTGCGCCTGACGAGGGCGCGCCCGCGAGGGCGGTCCGGAGGGGGCGCGATGCTACACTCGTCGAGCGATGTCGGATCTCTTCGGATCGATCCTTGAACAGGTTCACCTGTCCACCATCGTCGATATCGGGATCACCTCCCTTCTGATCTACTGGCTGTTCAGCCTGATCCGGGGGACCCGGGCCGTGCGTCTCGTGATCGGGGTGAGCGTCCTGATCGTGGTCTACGTGCTCGCCGTCGCCTTCGGGCTCGAGCTCCTGACCCGCATCCTCCAGGGCGGCGCGGTCGTCGGTCTGTTCGCGCTCGTCGTGATCTTCCAGCCGGAGATCCGGCGCGCCCTTGAACGCATCGGTCGGGTGGGCTCGTTCGGCTGGGTCCTGCCGGGGGCCGATTCGCGCGTCGTCGACCACATCGCGACCGAAGTCGCGCGGGCGGCCGCCGAGCTTTCGGCCGAAGGCCACGGTGCGCTCATCGTGCTCGAGCGCGAGACCGGGCTCGAGGACACCGCGGAGACCGGCGTCATGATCCATGGCGATGTCTCCGCCGACCTGATCCGTACGATCTTCTCGCCTCGGACCGCGCTTCACGACGGGGCCGTGATCATCCGCGGCGATACGATCATCGCCGCCGGCGTCCTGCTGCCGCTCGCCGAGATGACGGTGCAGGCCGAACGGTTCGGGACCCGCCACCGAGCGGCGCTCGGGATCGCCGAGCAGACCGATGCGATCGTCGTGGTCGTGTCCGAGGAGAACGGTCAGGTCAGCCTCGTGGAACGGGCGCGCATCGTCCGGAACCTCAATGAGGCGCAGCTCGCCCGGACGATCCGGCAGCTGCTCGATCCGACACACGGTGGTCGTCGGCGCGCCCTGAGCGCGTGGCGGTCCACGCCGGAACCCGCATCTCCGACGTCGGCGGCCCGAGCCCCCAGGTGACCCGAGTCATCGGGGTCATCCTCCACAACTGGCCGTTGAAGCTCGCGGCCGTCGGCCTCGCCACCCTCCTGTACGGCGGCCTCGTCCTGTCACAAAGCTCGGCGACCCTGACAGGCGTCGTCCCCGTGGACGTGCGGAACCAGCCAGCCGACACGTTCCTCCTCCAGTCCATCCGGCCCGTGACCGAGATCCGCTACTTCACACCGGCCAACGTCCGGCCGATCGAGTCCGACTTCCAGGCGTGGGTCGACCTCGCCGACGTCGATCCGAACGGTGGTCCGGTCAGCCTGCCCGTCCACCTCGAATCGGTCGACCCGCGTGTCCGCGTGCTCGGGTTCGAGCCGCAGAACGTGACCGTCGACCTCGATCAGCTTGGCGACAAGATCGTGCCCGTCCAGGTCGACCATGGCGAGGCGCCGCCGACGATGACGTTGGGCGACGAGACCATCGACCCGACCCAGGTCCACGTCATCGGCCCGGCCACGGTCCTCGAGCGGGTCGCCGTAGCGCGAGCGAGCGTGGTCATCCAGTCGTCGGGCATCGATGTCGACCAGGACGTCGAGCTCGTCGCGGTCGACAGCGTCGGCGACGCGGTCCCGCAGGTCAACGTCGAGCCGGCGTCGGCGCATGTCACGATCCCGGTCTTCTCGAACCGCCAGTCGAAGACCCTGCCGGTCAAGCCGCAAGTGACAGGCTCGCCGGCGGGCGGGTTCGAGATCTCGTCGGTGACCGTCGCGCCACCCATCGTCACCGTCGAAGGCGATGCCGACGAATTGCAGGCGCTGACCGGCATCGATACGGAGCCGATCGCCGATCGGCGGCTTCTCCGAGACGAAGATGGTCGACGTCGCCCTCGCGCTACCGACAGGCGTCATCGCCCTCGACGCCCAGCAGGTCAAGGTCACGATCGGCGATCCGGGCCGTGACGGCGACGCGGACGTTCGAGGTCGGGGTGCGCATCATCGGCGCCCAGCCGGGCTTCGACTACGAGGTCGGGGTCGATCGGGTCCTCCTCACGGTCGGTGGGAATCCGGTCGACCTGGACCGGATCATCGGCTCGACCCTCGCCGCCGACCTCGATGTCACGTCACTCGCGGCCGGGACGACCGATGTCGCAGTAGGCGCGACCCTGCCAGCCAACGTCACGCTCGTGGCGGCGAGTCCGCCACAGGTCCCGGTCACCGTCACGGCGCGTCCGAGCGCCTCGCCGTCGGGCTAGGCGATGGGACGACTCTTCGGCACGGATGGGATCCGTGGCGTCGCCAATGTCGACCTGCGTCCGACCATGGCGTTCGCCCTCGGGCGGGCGACGGCGCGACGGCTGGCCGAGCCGGGAACGGCCATCGTCGTGGGTCAGGACACCCGTCGATCTGGTGACATGTTCGTCGCGGCGATCGTCGCCGGCGCGACGAGCCTCGGTATCGACGTCGACGTGGTCGGCGTCGTCCCGACGCCCGCCCTGGCCTTCCTCGCGCGCACCGGACCGTATCGCGCGGGGATCATGGTCTCGGCCTCACACAACCCGGCCGAGGACAACGGCCTGAAGGTGCTCGACGCCGACGGTCTCAAGCTCGACGACGACATCGAGGACGAGCTCGAGGACCTGATCTGGCGCGAGGCGGAGCTCGGCGGCGTGGGCAACGCCGATCTCGGCCGCCGGATCGATGCGTCAGACGCACTCGAGCGGTACCTCGACCATCGGCGAGGGCTCGCCGGCTCGATCGATGCCAGCGGGCTGCACATCGTGCTCGACGGGGCGAACGGCTCCGGAGGCGCGGCCGGCCGCCGGATCCTCGAGGCGACGGGTGCCCGTGTGGACGCGATCTACGTCGAACCCGACGGGGTCAACATCAACGTCGGCTGCGGGGCGACCGCGCCGGCGGCGCTCGCGCGTGAAGTCGTCGCGCGCGGCGCGGACGTCGGTTTCGCGCTCGACGGCGACGCCGACCGCCTGATCGCGGTCGACGGCGATGGGGAGATCGTCGACGGCGACCAGGTCCTCGGCATCCTGGCGCTGGAGCGGCTCGAGCGGGGTGCGCTGCCCGGTGGCCTGGTCGTGTCCGTGCTCTCGAACGGCGGCCTGCAGCGTGCCGTCGAGGCAGGCCGGAGGCGAGGTCGTGCGCACGCCCGTCGGCGACAAGTACATCCTCGAGGGCATGCAGGTGTCGGGCGCGATGCTCGGCGGCGAGAAATCCGGCCACGTGATCGTGCTCGAGCACACCACGTCCGGCGACGGCATCGTCACCGCACTCGAAGTCCTGCGCGTGATGACCAAACGCACCGCGTCCTTGGCGACACTCGCCGCGGCGATCCCGCTCCTCCCGCAGCAACAGCGGGCGGTGAAGGCTCGTCACAAGGATCAGTGGGAGGGCGACCCGACCCTGCGTCGCGCGATCGCGGATGCGGCCGCACGACTCGGGCGATGGGGGACGCGTCCTCGTCCGGCCGTCCGGCACGGAACCCGCGCTGCGGGTGATGGTGGAGGGGCCGGACGAGGCGCTCGTCACGGAGCTGGCCGACTCGCTCGCGGCCCTCGCAGGGGAGCGACTAAACTAGCTTCGGTGCCCACATGGACGGCGTCACCACGTCCCGCGCCGCGGTCCGGGACGATGAACGGAGGACTGACGCGATGTGCGGCATCGTCGGCTACACGGGACCCCGGGAGGCTGGTCCCATCCTCATCGAAGGCTTAGCCCGCCTCGAATACCGCGGCTACGACTCGGCGGGCATCGCGCTGGTCGATGACGGCGGCGACCTGTTCGTCGAGAAGAAGGCCGGCAAGCTCGCCAATCTCCGCGCGGCGATCGCCGACCGGACGCCGCACGCGGCGATCGGCCTCGCGCACACCCGGTGGGCGACCCACGGCCGCCCCAACGACCTCAACGCTCATCCGCACCAGGACTGCACGGGCGAGATCACGGTCATCCACAACGGGATCATCGAGAACTTCCGCGAGCTTCGCGACGGTCTCGAGGCCCGCGGCCATCGATTGGCGTCCGAGACCGATACCGAGGCGCTCGCCCACCTCGTCGAGGAGTCCTATCAGGGCGATCTCGCCGACGCGGTCCGCGCGACGCTCCGGCAGGTCGAGGGCGCGTACGCGATCGCGGTGATGCATCGCCGCGAAGGCGACCGGCTGGTCGGCGCCCGCAAGGACGTGCCGCTCGTCGTCGGGCTGGCCGACGGCGAATCGTTCCTGGCGAGCGACGTCGCCGCGATCCTCGCCCACACGGACCAGCGTCATCTTCCTCGAGGACGGCGACGTCGCCGACCTGCGCCCGAGCGGCGTGTCGATCACGGACGTCGACGGCCGCACCGCAGGAGCGCACGGTCACGACGATCGACTGGTCGCCCGAGGCCGCCGAGAAGGGCGGCTACGAGCACTTCATGCTCAAGGAGATCCACGAGCAGCCCGAGTCGCTGCGCCAGGCGATCGCCGGTCGGGTGACGCGCGAGGACCACATCTGGCTCGAGGAGCTCGAGGGCTTCGCGGAGACGCTCGCCACGATCGATCGCGTCGAGCTCATCGCCTGCGGGACCGCGTACTACGCCGCGCTCGTCGGCGCCGCCGCCATCCAGGACTGGATCGGCATCCCGGCGCGCGCGACGGTCGGCTCGGAGTTCCGCTACAGCCCGCCGCCGATCGACGAGCGGACGCTCGTCATCGCGGTCACCCAGTCCGGCGAGACCGCCGACACCATCGCCCCGACCCGCCTCGCGCGAGAGCGTGGCGCGCCGGTCATCGCGGTCACCAACACCGTCGGCAGCGCGATCACCCGCGAGGCGCACCGGGTGCTGTTCCTCCAGGCTGGGCCGGAGATCGCGGTCGCGGCGTCGAAGACGTTCGTCGCCCAGGTCACGACGCTGGTCATCCTCGCCGCGGCCATCGCCAAGGCGCGCGGGCGCGCTCGGGCTCGAGCAGGAGCAGGAGCTCGGCGCGGCCCTGCATGCGCTGCCCGACGGCCGCGGCCAGGGCGCTCGAGAACGCGTCGGGCATCCGCGATCTCGCTCGCCGATACGTCAACTCGCGCGGGTTCATGTTCGTCGGGCGCGGCTACACGTACCCGACCGCTCTCGAGGGCGCCCTCAAGCTCAAGGAAGTGAGCTACGTCCACGCCGAGGGCTACGCCGCCGGCGAGATGAAGCACGGGCCGATCTCGCTGCTCGATGCCGAATGCCCGCTCGTCGCGGTCGCGACGCGCTCGTCGGTCTACGACAAGCTCGTCTCGAACGTGATGGAGGGTCGTGCCCGCGACGCCCGAGTCATCGCCGTCGCGACCGAGGGCGATCCGCAGATCGAGCGCTTCGCCGACGACATCTGCTGGGTGCCCGATACCCACGAGGCGCTCAGCGCGGTGCTCGCGATCATCCCGCTCCAGCTGTTCGCGTACCACGTCGCGATCGCGCGCGGGCACGGACGTCGACCAACCACGCAACCTCGCGAAATCGGTCACGGTGGAATAGGCCATGGCCGCGCCCGGTGAACGGTCCCGCGTCGACCGCGGATGACCCGCCCTCGCTGGCATCACCGAGCTCGGCATCGACATCATCAAGGTCGAACGGATCCGCGCGTCGCTCGAGCGCTTCGGCTCGCGCTTCACTCGACGTGTCCTGACCCCGTCCGAGCAGCGCTACGTCCGCGATCGACCCGAGACGATGGCCGGCCGCTGGGCAGCCAAGGAAGCCGTCTCGAAGGTGCTCGGGCTCGGCGTCCGCGGCATCGGCTGGCGGGATATCGAGATCGAGCGCCTGCCGACCGGCCAGCCGGCCGTGCGCCTCCACGGGCGAGCCCAGGTCCGCGCCGAGCAGCTCGGCATGGGCCGCATCGCCGTGACGATCAGCCACGAGGCGGACTACGCGGTGGCGATGGCCTTCGGCTTCCGGACGACGGGCGGCCGCTACCTCTTCCCGCCCGACATCGAGGATCGACTCGACGACCGCGAGCGGCGGATCCTCGCCACGCATCGAGCGGCTGCGCGACCTCGCCGAGACCAACGGGGCCGCAGCACTCGCGTCCGATGCTCCGGATGCCGGGGAGGCGAACCGATGACTGAGCGCGCGGCCGGTCGGGTTCGGACGACGGGCAGATGGCGTCGGCCCGGGCGACCCCGGTTGCGACCGACGAGCGACCCTGGCCGGAGGGCGTGCCGAAGCTCGACGAGGAGACGGCGATCGCGCTCCTGCCGAAGCGCCCGGCAGCGCGGCCACAAGGGCTCGTTCGGCAAGCTGCTCGTGCTCGCCGGATCGCTCGACTACGCCGGGGCCGCGCTGCTCGTGTGCCGCGCCGCCGGTCGCGCCGGTGTCGGGCCTCGTCACGCTGGCCGTGCCCGAGACGCTCCAGCCGTTGTTCGCCGCGAAGGTCGTCGAGGCGACGACGATGGCGTTGCCCGAGGACGACGTCGAGGAGCTCGACCCGGAGCCCGTCCCTCGCACGGATCCTCGACCACGACCACGACGCACTGGTCGATCGGCCCGGGCCTGCGACCCGGTCTCGCGACCGCCGAGCTCGTTCGGATGCTGCATCGACCCGGGCGGGGAGGAGCGACCGCCGCTCGTGCTGGACGCCGAGGCGCTGCGCTCGCTCGCCTCGATGGACGGCTGGTGGGAGGGCGAGCGACGAGCCGCCGTGCTGACGCCGCACGCGGGCGAGTTCAGCCGGCTCCGCGTCGGGAGCCGGCATCGAGCCGCGATGCCGACGGCGATCTGATCGACGACGATGCGGCACGTGTCGCCGCGGCCAGCGATGCCGCCGCGGTCTGGCATCAGGTCGTGGTCCTGAAGGGCGCCCGGACCGTGGTCGCCGTCGCCGGACGGCGAGGTCGTCGTGGCGCCGTTCGAGAACCCGGCGCTCGCGAGCGGCGGGACCGGCGATGTCCTCGCGGGCGCGATCGGGTCGCTCCTGGCACAGGGACTGTCGCCGTACTCGGCCGCGCGGCTCGGCGTCTACCTCCACGGCCTGGCCGGGGAGGGGGCGCGCGAACGGTTCGGCGACGCCGGTGTCCTCGCCTCCGACCTGCCGGAGGGGATGGCCATCGCCCGGCGTCGGCTGGCGGCGATCGCCGAGCGACAGTCGACCGACAAGCGGCTCGGGTTCCGGGTCCGCGGAGCCCGCCCAGGCGGCGACGGCACCGCCATCGGACGCGCGACGCCGGGCGCGCGTGAGGTCCGGCCGAAGGGTCGATCGAAGCGCGACTCGCCGCGGCCGGGCTGCCGCCGCTCCCGCGTCTGGCCTGGCTCGAGCTGGACCTCGGGGCACTCGCCGACGAACCTCGCGCACGCTCCGCGTCGGCGGCGGGCGGTGTCCCGGTCCATCCCGTCGTCAAGGGCGATGCATACGGGCATGGCGCGATCCCGATCGCGCGGGCGCTGGTCGATGCGGGGGCCGACGGTCTCAGCGTCGCGACGATGGACGAGGCGCTCGAGCTGCGTGACGCCGGGCTCGACGGTGCCGATCCGGGTGCTGTACCCGGTCCCAGCCGTCGGTCGTCGACGATGCGATGCGCGAGGGCATCAGCGTGGCCGCGGGCGACGCCGACGACCGTCGAAGCGCTGCTGGCCGCCGCCGGTGCCACGACGGGGGATCACGGCGCGATCTGCTCGCTCGAGATCGAGATCGAGACCGGGCTCGGCCGTGGCGGGGCGACTGCCATCGGACGTCGGCGCGATCGTCGAACGCGTCGAGGCCGTCGCCGCGTCGCCCGACTCGTCGGGATGTGGACGCATCTCCAGGCGAGCGAGGACGGCGGCATCACCGGCGACCAGCTGCGGCGGTTCGACGAGGCATCGCAGCGTCGCTCGCGGCGACCGGGCCGAGCGTGCCGCCGCGGCATGTCGCGGCCAGCGGCGGGCGTGCTGATGGGCGTCGGTGCGTTCGACGGGCATCCGGCCCGGGCTGTCGACCTACGGCATCCTCCCGGACGAGCTCGACGCGGTCCCCGACGACGATGCGCCGCGCGCCTCCGCCCGGTCATGTCGCTCCATGCCCGCGCCGTCCGGGTCGCCGACCTGCCCGCCGGCTACGGCATCAGTTACGGCCCGACGTTCACGACGTCAGCGCCCGAGCCGGATCGCGACCCTGCCGCTCGGCTACGGCGATGGGTTCGCCCGCGCCAACGCCAACCGGGCGGAGGCGCTCGTTCGCGGGCGGCGCGTCCCGCTCGTCGGCAACGTGACGATGGACGCGGTCATGGCCGACGTGACCGACGTCCCGGGCCCGCCGGTCGACCGCGAGGATGAGTTCGTGCTGCTCGGCATGCCAAGGCGACGAACGCATCACCGTCGAGGACCTGGCGCGGCAGCGCACCACGAACACCTGGGAGGTCGTGACCTCGATGTCTGCGCGACTACCCCGGGTGTACCATGCCGCGACCGGAGCGGTGGTGGGGATGCGGACGCTCACGGGGTGGAGAGGGTAGTTGGCGCGTATCGAGCTCTGGAACGGGGATATCTGCGACCTCGAGGTCGATGCCATCGTCAACCCGGCGAACCTCTCGCTGTGGATGTCGACCGGCGTTTCCGGCGCCATCAAGCGCGCCGGCGGTGACGCGATCGAGTTCGCCGCCGTCCGCCAGGCACCGGTCCCCCTCGGCGAAGCGATCGTGACACCGGCAGGCTCGCTCGCGGCCAGGGCCGTCATCCATGCCGTCTCGCTCGATCGCGATCGGCGGACGAGCGGCCCCGTCATCGAAGCGGCCGTCCGAAGCGCGATGGCCCGTGCGCGCGAGATCGGCGCGACGGAGCGTCGCGTTTCCCGCCCTCGGCACCGGCGTCGGCGGCTTCCCTCTCGATGAGGCTGCACGGATCACCGTGGAGACCGTGCGCGACGAGCTCGCACTGTCGCCCGGCTATCGAGCACGTGACGTTCGCGCTCCGTGGCGCCGCCGCGTACAGGCGTTCGAGGCGGCGATCGCCCACACGACCGCACCGCAACCCTCGACCACCGTCGCGATGAGCTTCCCGATCGAGCCGACCGAGGAGCAGCGCAACGAACTCGTCGAGCAAGTGGCCCGGGAGATCCAGCTCCGCGGCCTGACCTCGTCCGCGGTCCATTTCCTCGAGGCCAGCCGGCCCTACCGGGCGCTCGGTGCGAACGCGATGCTCTTCTTCGACCCCGTCCTGCGCGGCGTGTTCGGTGGCGACCTCGCCTCGGCGACCGAGATCCTCGCCGACGACACCGGTATCGAGCTGCTCGATCGCCCGGCTCGAGGAGCTCGACGACGAGCTCGTCTGGGACGGCTGACCGCACGACGACCTCGTTCCTGACGGCCGGCCACGGCGAGTCCGGGTAGCATCAGACCGTGACCACCCAGCCGCACGCCTTCCTCACGATCGACCACGGCTCGGCGACCGTGTCGGTCGCGCTGATCGGTCGTGCGGGCGGCGCGTGGCGGCTCATCGGCAGCCTGGCGATCCCCACCGGCGCCGAGCTCGACCCCGCGATCGACCTCCTGGTCGAACGCACGCTCGCGACGGATCCGATCGTCGCGGAGGGCCTCGGCATCGTCGGTCTGCCGCGGAACGACTTCCCGGTGCTCGAGGTGCGCAGCCTCCGTCCCAAGCGACTGGCGATCGTCACCGGCTCGGAACGCACGCTCGCGGGGCTCGTCGGCGACGGCCGCTCGAAGCGGCTGGCGGACGAGCGGGGCGAGCGCCGAGACGACCGATCCGCTCGCGATGACCCGGCTCCTGCTCGACCGCGAGGTCGAGGGCATCGTGGTCGGTGCAGGGGACCCGCCACGCGCCGATGAGCGCGGCGGGATCCGCGAGCTCGCGACGCTCGTCGCCGCTGTGGCGACGCGCCGACCCGAGGTCCCCATCGTGCTGTCCGGCTCGATGTCAGAGGCCCTGGACGTGTTCGGTGACGTCGGCGCCCGGCCCGGCGAGGTCGTGCTCGGTCCCCCGGCACTGCGCACGACCGGCGTCGCGACCCGATGCGCGCCGACCCGCTCGCCGATCTGCTCCTCGAACTGGCGCTCCCGGCCGACGACCCGCGCCGCGCGCTGGCGACCGGCGCACGCACGCTGGCGGACGTGCTCGACCGGCGCGTCGACGCGATCATGCTCGGCCACGACGCGGCGGCTCGTGCGGTCGCGGTCCCCGGCCAGGGTGGCGACGCCTCGACGGTCCGGCTTGGCGTCGTCCCGGCCGCCGCGGTCGCGCCCGACGAGCCAGACGACGCGGTCGTGGATGGCGTGATGGCCTGGTCGACGATGCCGGCAGATCGGCATCGGATCCGCGACCGGATGCGCGAGCTGCGGATCGCCCCGTGGTCCGACGCCGCAGGCGACGGCGCCGCCCTCCGGATGGCGGCCGCGCGCGCCGCCCTCGTCCGTCTCGCAGCAAGCGACCTCGCGCTTCGACGACGGTCCGGTCCCGGACCTCGTCGTCGCGGCCAGCGGTGTCTGGACGTCCGTGCCCGCGCCGGCCGTGGCGCTGGCGCACATCGACGTCCTTCGCCGGCCCGGCGCGAGCCAGTACGCCCTCGACCATGCGCGCCTGCTCGGCCCGCTGGGGGCGATCCCCGACGCCGGCGAGCGCCGCGCCCTGCTCATGGATCTCGTCGACGACCTGCTGGCGCCACTCGGCAGCGTCGTGACCCCGGCCGGTCTGCGCGCCGGCAGGTCGCTGGGGACGCGTGGCCGTCCATGCGCGCGACGGGATCAGCGAGCTCGAGCTGATGCCCGGCGGGCTCGAACTCGTCGACCTGCCACCCGGGGCGACCGCCGTCGCCGAATTCAAGTTCCGCGAGCGTGTCCGGCTGGGTGGCCGTGGACGGCACTTCGCGATCGACGTCGCCGGCGGGCTCGGCGGCCTGCATGGTCGATCTGCGCGACGTCCCGTTGCGCCTTCCCGATCGGGCCGATCGCCGGCGCGACCTGCTCGCCGCGTGGCAGTCGTCGCTGTGGGCGGGGTCGGAGTGATGACCGACGAGCTGAACGGTCACGCGGGCGAGGCGGGTCCGCCGGGCCCGGCGACGGACGGCCGTCGAGGACCCGGGAGCCGCCCGGCGCGACCTTGGTGTCGTCCGCATGCGACGACTGGTCGAGGCACCGATCGAGGTGAGCTTCCCGCTCGCGCCGGGCGATCGTGCGCTCGTCGCCGCCGGGGAGACGGTCGTTCCCGGCGCGCCGATCATCGAGCGCGTTCGCGACCCGCGGATGAGCGACGTCGTGGTGCCGCCGGCGTCCGACCCGGCGCCCGGCGGGCGCATCCCGGACGGTGAGCTGCTGTTCGAGTGGCGGGACCGCTGGCGCGTCGCCGTACGGCGAGGTGACCGAGCCGCTCGACAGCCCGATCGCGGGCATCGTCAAGGACGTCCGGCCTGGCATCGGCATCGTCGTCCGGGCGACGGGCCGGGGGTTGCGCGCGATCGTCACGCTCGGTGGGCCGACCCGGGGGCAGCTCCATGTCGCGTCGTGGGTCGAGGGCGAGCTGCGCAGCGGCTCGGTCGACGTCGGCCTGGCCGGCAAGATCCTGGTCGTCGGCTCGCGCATCGATGCCGAGACACTGACACGCGCCCGGGCGATGGGCGTGCGCGGGATCATCGTCGCCGGGCTGGCGAGCAAGGAGCGGCGCGACTTCCTCGCGTCGGAGAACCGGCAGCGAGCGGCCCTGCATCGACTGCCGCCGTTCGCCGTCCTCGTGCTCGAAGGCGCCGTGCGCCGACCGCTCGCGGGCCCGGTCATGGACATCCTCGAGGCGCTCGAGGGGCACGACGTCGCGATCGTGGCAGACCCGCCGATGCTCGATCTTCGAAGAGCCCGAGCTGGAGGTCCCGACGCCGCAGCCCGACCGCGTCCGGATCCGGGCGGGGCAGCTCATGGGGCGCGAGGGGACGTGGGCCGGTCTCGTCGGCCAGCGGCGGTTCGCCGGCGGCGTCCACCTGGAGGCCGGGCACGGTCCGCTTCGATGACGGATCGGTCGTGGCGGTGCCGATCGGCGACCTCGAGCGGTTCGGATGAGCGGGAGCGTGGCAGCCGACCGCGGAGCGGCGGGTCGTCGTCAGCGCCGGACCCGGAGGCGACGACGCGCCTCGGACGTGCCCTCGGCGAGGTCGCACGAGGCCGGCGACCTCGTGTGCCTGTGGGGCGATCTCGGCGCCGGCAAGACGCACCTCGCCAAGGCGTTCGGCGCCGGTCTCGGCGTCACCGAGACCATCACCTCGCCGAGCTTCGTCCTGATGGCCGAATACGACGGCCGGCTGCCGCTCTTCCACATCGATCCGTATCGCCTCGTCAGCGCCGAGGACGCGCTCGCCGGCGGGCTGATCGACGAGCGCCAGTCGGAGGGCGTCACGCTCGTCGAGTGGCCGGAGCGCCTGGGCGACGCGCTGCCCGTCGAACGCCTCGACGTCCGGATCGACGGGACCGGGGACGAGCCGCGCACGATCACGCTCATCGCCTGGAGCGACCGTTACCGCCGCTACCTCGAGGCGGCCGCATGACCGGCCCGCACGACGGCCGGCGGCCCGCCATCCTCGCGATCGACACGGCGACGACGCGGGTCGTCATCGCGACCGGATCACCGAGCGGCGATCGCCGACGGCATCTCCACCTGGCCCGCCGGCTATCGCCATGGCGAGACACTGCTGCCGTCGATCGGGCGGTTCCTCGGCGAGCAGAACATCCGCCGCTCGCGGCTGACCGGCATCGTCGTCGGGACGGGCCCGGTGCATTCACCGGGTCTGCGCGTCGGCATCGCGACGGCCAAGGGGATGGCCCACGGACTGGGGATCCCGCTCGTCGGGGTGTCGACCGGGGAGGCCCTGCTCGCGGCATCGGGCGTCGCAGCGCGCTGTGCTGCTGTTGCCGGCCGGGCCGTCGGACCGACTCGTCGTCCGGACGGGCGCAGCGGCCGGTGCCGCTGCCTGCGGGGGAGGAGCCCGCGCTGCGCGACCGGGCGAGACGCTCGTCGCGCTCGACCTTGAAGGACGGGCCCCGGCCGATGCCCTCGAGCGCGGTGAGGCTGCGTATCGCCGGCTCGGGCACGAGCTCGTCCGCCTCGGAGCCGCGCAGCCTCGCGGCCGACGGACCCCCGCAGCTCGAGACGCTCGTCCCCGAGTACGTCACGTTGCCGCGCGGGGTCCGCGCGGCCGACGGGATCGGTGGCATGGTCGCGCGACCACCGGTAAGGGTCGTCATCGAGCCGATGCGGCTCGAGGACCTGCCAGCCGTCCACGCGATCGAGCAGGCCAGCTTCACCGCGCCGTGGCCACCGCACGCGTACCGGAGCGAGCTCGAGTCGAACCGCTGGCGCACTACCTCGTCGCGCGAGCCGGTGACACGGTCGCCGCGTACGGCGGGATGTGGCTGATGGTCGACGAGGCCCACATCACGACGTTCGCCGTCCATCCCGCCTGGCGCCGGCAGCGGATCGGCGAGCGGCTGCTCCTCGCGTTCCTCGACATCGCGATCGACCAGCGCGCGCACGAGGCGACGCTCGAGGTCCGGCTATCGAACCTGGCCGCGCGCCGGCTCTACGAGAAGTACGGCTTCCGGCCGGTCGGGTTGCGGCCGCGCTACTACAGCGACGACCACGAGGACGCGCTGATCATGACGACGTTGCCGCTCGACGACCCGGCGATGCGCGACCGGATCGCCGCGCGCCGCGCGGAGCTCGAGTCCTCGCCGGCGCCACTCGGCCCGAGCGATGGGGACGCCTCGACCGACGAGGACGAGGCGTGAGCGGTCCGCTCCTGCTGTCGATCGAGTCGTCGTGCGACGAGACCGGCATCGCGGTCATCGAGGGTGGCCGGCGGATCCTCTCGAACGTCGTCGCCTCGCAGGTCGCGCTGCACGCGCCGACCGGCGGGATCGTGCCCGAGCTCGCGGCACGGGCGCACCTGCGCTGGATCGTGCCGTGCCTCGATGAGGCGTGGGCGGGCGCCGCGGTCGACTGGCGCGACATCGACGGGATCGCCGTCACGTACGGCCCGGGGCTGGCAGGGTCGCTCCTCGTCGGCATCAACTTCGCCAAGGCCCTGTCGTGGGTCCATGACGTGCCGTTGATCGGCGTGAACCATCTGGAGGGGCATGTCTACGCCGCCTGGCTGCTCGATCCGGGCGAGGACGAGGCGACCAGGCAGGAGCCGATCTTCCCGCTCATCGCCACGGTCGTCTCGGGCGGCCACACGTTCATCGCCGAGATGACCGATCACCTGACGTATCGGCTGCTCGGCACGACCGTCGACGATGCCGCGGGTGAGGCGTTCGACAAGGTCGGTCGGTTGCTCGGGCTCGGGTATCCCGGCGGGCCGGCGATCCAGAAGGCGGCCGAGGGCGCGACGCGGCGCGACGTCCGTTTCCCGCGAGCATGGATGGGCGACTCGTACGACCTCAGCTTCTCGGGACTCAAGACGGCAGCTCGGACGGATCGTGGCCGACGCCCGCCTGGCGGAGGGCATCGCAGCCGATGACACCGAGACGCCCTTGAGCGAGGCCACGACCGCCGAACTGGCGTGGGGGTTCCAGGACTCGGTCGTCGACGTCCTCGCGACCAAGACCGTTCGGGCGGCGAAGACGTCCGGCGCCCGATCGATCGTGCTGGGCGGCGGCGTCGCCGCCAATCGCTGCCTCCGCGAGCGGCTCGCGGCCGACGCCGAGGAGCTGCGCATCCCGCTGATCGTGCCGCGGCCCGGCCTGTGCACGGACAACGGCGCGATGATCGGCGCGGCCGGGGCCCGTCGGTTCGAGGCCGGCGAGCGGGCGCGCCTGGACCTCGACGCACGGCCATCGCTCCCGCTCGCGAAACGCTGATGGCACGCCGGGACGGCGCGCTTCCCGCTCCCGCGGCGATCGACCCGATCGACGTTCGCGACACGCTCCGCGCGGCGGGCCTCCGAGCGCGCCACTCGCTGTCGCAGAACTTCCTGGCCGATGCCGACGTCCTGTCGCGGATCCTCGCCGAGGCGGACCCGCGACCGGGCGAGCGGCGTGCTCGAGATCGGGCCGGGGCTGGGGTTGCTCACCGGCGGCCTCCTCGCGTCCGGGGCGGCGGTCACCGCGGTCGAGCTCGACCGCGGCCTGGCGGCGTTCGTCCGCGATCGCTATTCGCCCGAGATCGCCGATGGCCAACTGCGGCTGATCGAGGGCGACGCGCTCGACCAGGAGCTCACCCGGCTCGTGGCGCCGCCATACGACGTGGTCGCGAACCTGCCGTACCACATCACGTCGCCGATCCTGCACGCGCTCCTCGGCGCGACCCCGCGCCCGCGACGGATGGTGCTGATGGTCCAGCGCGAGGTCGCCGAGCGGATCGCGGCGCCGCCGGGGAAGATGAGCTACCTGTCGGTCTTCGTGCAGTACCACGCGCACGTGCGGGTCGCCTTCCTCGTGCCGCCCGAAGCGTTCGAGCCCGAGCCCGCCGTCGACTCCGCGGTGATCGTCGTCGAGCCGTACCCGCCCGACGATCGGCTGACGGTCGAGGAGGAGGACGAGCTCTGGCGGCTCGTCCAGGCGGCCTTCCGCGAACGGCGGAAGATGCTCCACAACGTGCTCGCCCGGCAGATGCCGTTCGACGCCGCGCGCATCGATGCGGCGCTCGCGGCGTGCCGGCATCGCGCCCGACCGGCGACCGCAGACGCTCGATGTGGGTGAGTGGCTGGCACTCCACGAGGCGCTCGGCCCGCTGCCGCCCGATCGACGCGGTCAGCGCGGCTCGTGACCGACGCCGCCCACCAGACACCGATCGTCCGGCTCGCACCGGCGAAGCTGAACCTCACGCTCGCCGTCGTCGGTCGCCGCGCCGACGGGTTCCACGACCTCCATTCGGTGTTCGTACCGCTCGCGCTGCACGACGTGCTGACCGTGGCGCCGGCCGGTACCGCCGGCCCTGACAGCCTCCACGTCACCGGCATGGATGCCGGACCGCTCGAGGAGAACCTCGTGCTCCGGGCGATCGCGGCGGCGCGCGACGGCGATCGGGCAGGGCCCGGGCCGCCCCACGACACCGCCGCTCGCGGCCCGACTCGAGAAACGGATCCCCGTCGCCGCCGGGCTCGGCGGCGGTTCGTCGGATGCGGCGGCGGCGATCGACGCATCACTCGAGGCATGGGGGGCCAGCGAGGCGCTCGATCCCGCTCGACGGCACGCCGTGGCCGCGTCCGTGGGCTCGGACGCGCCGTTCTTCCTGGCCGGCAGTCCGGCGCTCGTCGAGGGCCGTGGCGAGCGGATCACGCCGCTGACCGGGGTCCATGGCCAGCCGGGGATCCTGCTCGTGACGCCCGCGGTCGCGGTCCGGACGCCCGACGTTTTCGCGGTCTTCGACGGGTCGCACGCCGGCACCGGAGGCGACGGCTCGGTGCGGATGACGTCTGCGCACCTCGCACAGGAGCTCGGCAACGGGCTGTCCGCGACGGACCTCATCGCGCGCGCCGGCGTCCTCGCGTCTGCGAACGATCTGATGGCGGCGGCGGCACTGGTCGCGCCCGGGCTCGTGCAGCTCCGGAGGGCGCTGACGCGCGTCCTCGGTCGGCCGATCGGTCTGTCCGGCTCCGGGCCGACCCTGTGGACCCTCTATCCTTCTCTGGGCGAGGCCGAAGGCGCCGCCGTCACCGTCGAGGCGGCCATCGCCGAGGGCTCGATCCCGAGCATCGGTGACGGCCCGGCATCGATCATCCCGACGACCATCCGGACACGACAGGAGGAAGCGTCCACATGACGCGAGAAGCGATCTCGACCACGAACGCGCCGGCGGCCGTCGGACCGTACAGCCAGGCGATCGTCGCGGGGGACCTGATCTTCTGCGCGGGCCAGGGTGCGATCGACCCCGCAGACGCAGGACCTGCGCCAGGGCACCGTCGAAGAGGAGACGGAGCGGACGCTGCGCAACCTCGGGGCCGTGCTGGACGCCGCCGGCGCCTCGTTCGCGGACGTCGTGAAGACGACGGTCTTCCTCGCTGACATCGACGATTTCGCGGCGATGAACGGGGTGTACGCGCGGTTCTTCCCGGATCCGCCGCCGGCACGGACGACCGTCGAGGTGGCGGCGCTCCCGAAGGGGTTCAAGGTCGAGATCGAGGCGATCGCCCGCCGGCCGTGACGTGCGCGAGCGTGAGGGCCCTCGCTTGACGCTCTCGCAAGGGCGCCCATACCATCCGGCGGACCGACCGATGACAGCACCCCTTCGCCCGTCGGGCTTCGGATGCAGCGGGGCCCACCATCCCGCGCACGCCCGACGCCGCGCATGAACCCTCCAAGTCCCGACCCTGCGGCATCGACCGTGAGCTCAGGGACCGGGCGCACGACCGCCGTCGTGCTGGCGGCCGGGCTCGGCACGCGCATGAAGTCGGCGACGCCGAAGGTCCTCCATCAGCTGTGTGGCCGGCCGATGCTCGCGTACGTCCTCGACGCATGGACCGAGGTCGCTACGAAGGACGACGGCAGCGCCCGGCCGATCGTCGTCTACTCGCCGGCGGTCGACGCCATCCGCGCGCCGTTCGAGGATCGCGTCGACTTCGCCCTGCAGGACGAGCCGCGCGGCACGGGCGACGCGGTCCGGGCGGCGCTCGCACCGTGGTCCCGGACGACGCCGCCGAGATCCTCGTCCTGTCCGGCGACGTCCCGCTGGTCACCGCCGAGGACCTGCAGGCGGTGCTCGGCGCTCGACGCGAGGACGACGCGGCGATCGCGTTGGCCAGCGTCTTCGCCGCCGACCCAGCACGGCTCGGTCGGGTCATCCGCGGCGAGTTCGGCACCGTCGAATCGATCGTCGAGGCCAAGGACGCGACGGAGGACGAGCTCGCCAACAACGAGGTCAACGCCGGGCTGTACGCGTTCGACGCGGAGTGGCTGCGCCGACGGATCGGGTCGCTGGAGCCGTCCGGTGCGACCGGGGAGCTGTATCTGACCGAGCTGGTCCGGCTCGCGCGCGAGGACGGGCGTCTCGTGATCGCCGTCGCGTTCGAGGACGATGGACGGTTCGATGGCATCAACGACCGCTCGCAACTCGCCGCCGCGGAATGGAACCTGCGCGTGCGCCGCAACGAGGAGCACATGCGCGACGGCGTCACGATGCGCGACCCGTCGACGGTCTACCTCGACTGGGACGTGACGCTCGAAGCCGACGTCACCCTCGAGCCGAACGTGATCCTGCGTGGCTCGACCTCGATCGGGGAGGGGAGCGTCATCGGGCCCGGTACCCACATCGTCGACTCGACGATCGGCCGAGGGGCGCGGGTCTGGGCGTCGATCGTCGAGTCATCGGCCGTCGAGGATGAGGCGAGCGATCGGACCGTTCAGCCACCTGCGCCCGGGGAGCGTCGTCGGTCGTGGCGCCGAAGTCGGCAACTACGCCGAGCTCAAGAACACCCACCTCGGCGCCGGCTCCAAGCAGCACCACATGAGCTACCTCGGCGACGCCGAGGTCGGCGAGAACGCCAACATCGGTGCGGGCACGATCACCGCGAACTACGACGGGAGCGGAAGCATCGGACGACGATCGGCGACGGGGCGTTCATCGGCGTCGACACGATGATCGTCGCGCCTCGCGAGATCGGCGCGGGCGCCAAGACCGGTGCCGGTGCCGTCGTGACGAAGGACGTCCCGCCAGGCAAGCTCGCGGTCGGCGTGCCTGCGCGCATCCGCGAACAGCGTCCGAAACCCACGGCCGACGCTGATGCCGCTCAGCGCTCTGAACCGTCGGAACCCGGGGCCGAGGAGCCGCCGGCGTGAACGTGCCGGTCACCGAGCTCCTCATCATCGTCCTCCTGACGTTGCTGGAGGGGTTCTTCGTCGCCGCCGAGATCGCCCTGGTCTCGATCCGCCGGAGCCGTGTCGAGCAGCTCGTCGAGGAGGGGCGGCCGGGGGCCGCGCCGCGTGCAGCGGTTGCTCGACGAGCCCGGTCGCTTCCTCGCGGTCTCCCAACTCGGTCTCACGGTCATCGGCTTCTTCGCCTCGGCGTTCGCGGCGGTGAGCCTGGCCGACCAGCTCGGACCGTCCTGGCGGAGTCCGGGCTGGATCCGGGGACGGCCCAGGGCGTTTCGCTGCTGCATCGTCACCGTCGTGCTGGCCCTGTTCACGATCGTCTTCGCCGAGCTCGTGCCCAAGACGCTCGCCCTCGCCAACGCCGAGCGGTTCGCGTTCACGCTCTCGCTGCCGATCGAGTACCTGGCGCGCGCGCTCAAGCCGCTTATCGTCGCGCTTGACCGGCGTGACGAACTGGATCGCCGGATTGTTCGGGCGCCAGGGTCTCCGACGAGGTCCAGATCAGCGCCGAAGAGCTGCGCCTGATCGTCGAACGCGGCGGCGAGCAGGGCGTCCTCGAGGCGGAGGAAGAGCAGATGATCAATGCGGTCATCGAGCTCGGCACCCGCCGCGTGCACGAGGTGATGGTGCCGCGCACGTCGATCGTCGCGTTGCCGCACGACCTGACGATCGAACAAGCCGTCGACACGATCGTCGCCGAGGGCCACAGCCGCATCCCCGTCTACGAGGGCACGGTCGACGAGATCATCGGGATCATCTACGCGAAGGACCTGCTGCCGTTCCTGAAGTCGGGAGCGCCCGATCCGCCGCCGCTTCGATCGCTCTTGCGGACGCCGGTCCTGGTGCCCGAGTCGATGACGCGTGGACGATCTGCTCCACGAGCTCCAGCGCCGCAAGGTCCACATCGCGATCGTGCTCGACGAGTACGGCGGGACCGCCGGTCTGGTGACGATCGAGGACCTGCTCGAGGAGATCGTCGGCGAGATCCAGGACGAGTACGACGTCGAGGAGCCGATGATCGAGCGCCTCTCGGACGATGAGGCGCGGGTCGACGGCCGTGCCAACGGTCGACGACCTCGCGGAGCTGTTCGACACCGACGTCGCGCTCGAGGACGAGGATGAGTACGACACGGTCGGTGGCTTGATCTATCACCGGATCGGCGGCGTGCCGAGGCCGGGCGACCAGGTGTCGCTCGACGGCCTGACGCTCACCGTGGAGAAGACCGACGGCCGGCGCGTGTCGAAGGTGCTGGTCGTCCGGAACCGCGAAGCGCCGGGGCCGGCAGACGACGAGGCGGACCGCTAGCGCGTCTGCGCACGGGGTCGTCGCGTTCGGCCGGTGAACCTTAGGCCGAGATCACCCCGACGATGATCTCCTGCAGGCGCGCCCGCGCGGCGGGCTCGACCACGCCCGCCGCATCCAGCTCGGCGAGCGCCTGGTCGCGATATCGGAGGGCGGTGTCGCGCGTGTAATCGCGTGCCCCGACGCGCTCCAGGATCCGGACGATCTCGGCGAGCTGCTCCTCGGACGGGTCGTCGAGCGCATATAGCTCGAGTAAGACGTTCGCGGTCCTCGGGACCGGCGTGCTCGACCGCGTAGATCACCGGCAAGCGTCTTCTTCTTGTGCGCGACGTCCGACGCCTGCTTGCCGGTCGCCTGCGTGGCGCCCCAGATCCCGAGCAGGTCGTCGTTGAGCTGGAAGGCGATGCCGAGCGCCCAGCCGAAGGCCCGGTATCGCGCGGATGACCTCCTCGTCGTCGGTGGCGAGCAGCGCGCCGGCTTCGATCGACGCGGCGATCAACGCCGCGGTCTTGCGCCCGATCATGTCGAAGTAGGCGTCGACCGACATCACCTCGTCCGACTCGCTCGTGGCGATATCGATGTACTGGCCCTCGCAGAGCGCGAGGCAGGTCTCGTCGAACAGCCGCATCAGCCGGAGCACCTTGGCGTCGGAAAAGCCGAGCTCCGTCAGGCGATGCAGCGCGATACGCGACAGGCTGAACAGCGTGTCGCCGGCATTGATGGCCTGCGGGCACGCCGTACACGGTCCACAGCGTCGGTCGATGGCGACGCTCGCGGTCGCCGTCCTCGATGTCGTCGTGGACGAGGCTGAAGTTGTGCCCGAGCTCGACGGCAGCAGCGCCCGGTAGCGCGTTGCGGTGGTCGCCGGCGATCGACGCGTAGGCGAGGAGGCCGAGGAGCGGTCGGACGCGCTTGCCGCCGTTGCCACCCTTCCCGTCGAGCGCGAGGTGGTAGCGGACCATCTCGTACAGCCCGTGGGTGGACGGGTCGCGGTCCCGGACGAGCCGGACGATCTCGCCTTCGGTGTCGGCGATGAGCTCCGCGAGGTCGAGATCCGGCGAGGCCGTCGTCATCGCGGGCAGTGTACACCGAAACATGTTCCGCGTAAGTAGCCTGTTGATTGGCCGCCAACCAGGAACGGAAGACAGCGCCGGTGCGGGGGACGCGTCCGCACCGGCGCCTGTCCGGAGTACGCCGCTGAGTCGGCCATCGGATGAGTCGGCGCGTATATCGGTGGTACCGTCCGGTGTCGAGATGCCCGTCCCCCGTCGCTACACCACGGACGCCATCGTGCTGTCGCGCTTCGATCTCGGGGAGGCGGATCGGGTCCTCACGCTCATCACGCCGGCGGGTGGCAAGCTCAAGGCGATCGCCAAGGGGATCCGCAGGCCGACGTCGCGCATCGGCGGCAGCCTCGAGCCGTTCGCCGAGCTGAACGTCGCTCTTGCCCGGGGCCGGACGTTCGATGTCGTGACCCAGGTCAGCGTCGGCCATGCGTGGCTACGCCTGCGTGACGACCTCGAGAGCGCGGCGACGGCCTGGTACCTCGCCGAGCTGGCCGATCGCAGCCTCGAGGAGCGCCACGCCGCGGAGCCGCTGTACACGCTGCTGCGCAGGGCGTACGAGCTGCTCGACGCCGGGATGGCCCCGGGTCGCGTGGCGCGCTGGTTCGAGATGCACCTGCTCGACGAGCTGGGCGTCCGCCCCGAGGTCGACCGCTGCGTCGAATGCGATCGCGTCCTCGAGTCGGACGAGCGGTTCCGTTGGGTGCCACCGCTGGGTGGGGTCGTCTGCGAGCGATGCCCGGGCCCGCCGCACGACCGGGCGGGGCTCAGTCTCGAGGCGCTCAAGCTGCTCAAGGCCTACCAGCGCCTCGACATCGAGGCGCTCGCCGGCCTGCGGCTCTCGACACGCTGTCGAAGGCGGAGGTCGAGACCGCCCTCCGCGACTTCGTACGTCACGTGCTCGAGCGTGAGGCGCGCTCGCTCGCCTTCCTCGACGAGGTCCGCGCGGCGACCTGACCTGGCGTCCAGGCGGCACCTCGCCCCGGACGTTCGACCCATGACCCGCGGTGCCCGGACGCCACAGGATCCGGACCGCCGTCTGAGCGGTGGGGTGGGGTCCGAGACGGGAGAGCGCATGCGAGGTGGAGTCGCTGTAACGGAGTCGATACCCTCCGAATAGCCGTTTCGTACTGGACCTCGACCGCCGCCGCTGCCATGATGCCTCGGTCTTCATCCGAGTCGGACCAGGGGGATCCCGGGCGGCTCATCAAGCAACCGGGCTGGGCCCGGATACCCAGGAGGTCCCTATGCGGGGGTTCACAGGTCGACGGATCCGTCCGTCGATACGCTCGGCTGGCACTGTCGCGACCGGTGTCCTTGCTCCTCTCGGCGCTGCTTGCGCCGGTCACGATGGCCGCACAGCCGAACGCCGGCTCGGCCACGGTCGATGGCGCGACGGGCGACTGGTCGCTCAGCGCCGATTTCTTCGCGAACATGGCGGACGCTGGCCATGCCAACGCTGCCGTGCGCGCGAAGCTGTACCTCAAGTACGACTGCGACTCGAGAAGCTGTACGCGCTCGTCCTCGCCCAGAACGGCGAGCAGGTTCGCCAGAAGCGGACGGACGAGGCCTACATCATGATCGACGGCAAGAAGATCATCGACTCGAGCCACGGCCAGTTCGCGTGGGTCAACGGTGATGGCGACCTCGCCGACGGGTTCGAGGGTGGCGCCGGCCTGGCCGGCCGGCAACTACACGCTCCGCGCTCACGTCCTCGTCGCTGACGACAGCCTCGATGGCTACACGCCGATGGACGTGATCGGGCGCAACGTGCCGCTCGACCTCGAGTGCCAGGAAGTCCAGCCGACGGCGACCGCGAAGCCGCCGACGCCCAAGCCGACCGACAACGGCGGCGTGGCGCCGACGACCGGCACCCATCAGGGTGCCGACCAAGACGCTGCCGCCGACCGATACGCTTGACGCGACCGGTACGTCGTCCAGTGGCGTCGGCCTCATCCTGACCGTCCTCGCGGTGGGTTCGCTCGCCACGGTGGTCGTCACGCTCGGCGGTCGCCGCCGGTCGATGGCCCGGGTCGAGGTCAAGGAGAACGACAAGCACTGATGACGCAGCGGTGGCGCGCCGCCTGACCCGCGCTACCACGATCGCGGCCGGGGCCCTCGGGGCCTCGGCCGCTTTCGTTGTGGGCGGCCTGGCGCTCGACTGGCGCGGCATCTCGCCCCTCGGCGAGCGTCGCGCTCAATCGCGTGCATCGGCGAGGCCCGTACCGCGCCTCGCCGCGGGCCGTCGAACTGCACCGGTCCCTGACGGTCGTCGACCTCCACGCTGATTCGCTGCTGTGGGGACGCGATCTCCGCCGACGCGCCTCGTACGGCCACCTCGACATCCCACGCCTCATCGATGGCGGCGTCGCGCTCGTCGGCCTGTCCGCGGCGACGCAGGTCCCGCTCGGGGCGAACATGGATCGCAACGACGACGCGCCCCGACCTCGTGACGGTCCTCGCGCTGGGGCAGCGCTGGCCGCGGCCGACCTGGGGGAGCCGCCTGGCACGCGCGCTCCACCTCGCGCTCCGACTCAGGGAGATGGCGGCGGACTCGGCTGGTCGCCTCACGATCATCGAAACCCGCGACGACCTGGCCACCTACCTCGCCCGACGCGTTACCGATCGATCGCTCACTGCGGCCTTCCTCAGCGTCGAGGGCGCGCAGGCGCTCGACGACGATCTCGGCAGCCTCGACATCCTCAGCGCGGCCGGGTTCCGGATGCTCGCGCCGAGCCATCTGCTCGACACGGGCTTTGCCGGTTCTGCGCACGGCGTCGACCAAGGGGGGGCTGACGCGAGCTGGGTCGCGTGCTGCTGTCGCGCGCCGAGTCGGCGGGCCTCCTCATGGACGTCGCCCACGCGTCCTCGGCCACGATCGACGACGTCCTCAGCCTGGCCGCTCGGCCGGTGCTTGCCTCCCACACGGGTGTCCGCGCCGCCGTTCCCGGCGTCCGCAACCTGGCCGACGATCACGTCCGAGGGATCGCGGCGACCGGCGGGCTCGTCGGGATCGGATTCTGGCCGCTGGCGTGCGGCGGCCGTGATGTCCGAGCGATCGTGCGCTCGATCGTCCGCGCGATCGACCTCGCCGGCGTGGACCACGTCGCCATCGGGTCCGACTTCGACGGGGCGGTGAGCACCCCGTTCGATGCGTCCGGCATGCCGCTGCTGACCGACGCGCTCCTCGCGGAGGGGCTGTCCGACGACGACATCGGCGCCGTGATGGGCGGCAACGCCGTCCGCGTCCTGGCCGCAGCGCTGCCGGGCGACGGGCTGCCGGGGGCGACGCGCCACCCGGTGACGCGCCGCCGGCCTAGATCAGGGGCGCGATGAGGGCGGCGGCCCGTGCCGCCCCGTCCGACTCGACCGGCCGATAGTCGACCGGCCGGTCGATCTCCTCGGCGATCGCCTGCGGCGATGACCTCCGGCGGGGACGCGTCGTAGTCCATGTACCGGCCCGCGCCGTACCGCGTCGAGCCGATGGCGGACGTGCCGGTTCTGCTCGAAGTGGTTGCGTAGCGGGAAATACAGGAACGGACGTCGCGCCGCCGCGAGCTCCATCGTCGTCGTGAGGCCGCCCTGGACGACCGCGAGGTCGCACGCGGCGAGATGCTGGTACAGGTCCGGGACATAGGCGCGGACCTCGACGCCCGGCGTCGCGCCGAGCGAGGCGGGATCGATCCGCGGCCCGGCGACCGACGATCATCCGCAGGCCGTTGACTCGGCGAGCCGCCTCCGGGTAGCTCGCGATGACCCGCCGCAGGAGCGATTCGCCGACGCCGGAGCCGCCGACGGTCACGATCGACGACCCGCTCGTCGGGCCGGTAGCCCAGCTCCCGGCGGAGCGCATCGCGGCCGCTCGATCAGCGGCGTCGGATCGAAGCCCGTGATATAGCCGCTGAAGTCGTAGTGGCTGCTCGGTCCAGTCGCGGATGGCCGGCAGCCCCGGGCCGAAATCGTCGGGCACGATGTCGTCGGGCTCGCCGACGAAGATGGCGCGGTCGCGGATCCGCGGGAAGCGCTCGACGTGCTCGATCATCTCGGCGTTGTAGTCGGCGGTGAGGAACGCCTCGCGCTCGCCGCCGTCGGGCATCGGCAGCCAGCCGACGAAGTCGGTCATCCAGGCGAACGCCGTGCGCTTGAGCTCCGGGTTCTCGTGGAGGTAGTGGTCGACGTCCCACGCCTCGTCGCCGATCGACGAGGTCGTATTCGCCCTCTTCGACGACGTCGTGGAACACCATGAAGTTGTTCACGAGGATCTCGTCCATCCGGCGGATCGCCTGGAAGGCGTTGAGGTCGTGCTCGGACGACTCGGCGGTGATGTGCGCCGACTCGGAGGCGAGCTCGGCGCTCAGCGGGTGGATGCGCTCGCCGCGCGTCTCGAGCACGGCCGTGACCGGATGCTGGGCCAGCCAGTCGATCTCGAGGTCCGGGTGGAGCTTGCGCAGCTCATCGGCGATCGACACGTCGCGCTGGGCGTGGCCCAGCCCGATCGGCGACGAGATGTAGAGCGCCTTCGGCGGCGCGCCAGGTAGCGGGTCCAGGTGGTGGCCGTCGAGCGATCGCCGGTCCGGCAGCCTCCGGCAGCGATCCGCGCACGAAGTCGCGGATCGGCCGGTTCGCCAGGACCGGCCAGCGGGCGAGCGGGCATGTGCCGCCGCCGGCGATCCGGATCAGCGGTGCGCCCAGTTCCGCGGCGCAGCTCGATCGCCGACGGCGACCGAGCTGATGCGGTCGTCGGTGCCATGGATCACGAGCGACAGGACAGCGCAGGCGGCGGACGAACGGGAGCGCCCGGCCTTCGTGCGGGTCACGCGGGCCCCACTCGCCGGCGGCCAGAGATACGGCCCGGGTTCGACGGTGATGAGGGTCTCGGCGTCGGTGTCGAGCGTCCAGCCGATCCCGTCCTCGATCGGCTTGGTGCTGTGCGGCTCGGAGAACATCTTCTCGCCGACGAACCACGCCGCGAACCCCTCGAAGTCGCGCCGCCAGAACTCGGCGTTGTACTTGCGCCAGTCCGCCGTCCGGTGCTCCTGCGGTCCTCGAACGGGAGTCACCTGCACTCCGGCCCAGCCCTCGGTCGATCGAGGATGGGGACCGACGCGCCGATGAAGACGCGCCCGCTGACCCGATCGGGATGCTCGGCCGCGAGCCGCAGGGCGTACCCGGCGCCCATCGACAAACGCGACCGCGCGCTCGGTCCGGTCCCGGTCACGTCGAGGACGGCGATCGCGTCGGCGACGTAATTCCGTGTCGGCGTAGGCATCGGCGCTCGCGCCGGCCGGTCCGAGCGGCCGTTGCCCCGGCCGTCGAACGTCACGACTCGGAAGGCCGGGCGAGATAGGGATCTGGACTTCCAGATGCCGCGAGTGGAAGATCGACCACGTCGGCATGAGCAGGATCGTCGGGGTCGCCGTCGCCATAGCGCTCCCAGAACACGCGCACGCCATCGCGCTCGATGAAGCCTGTCGCGTCCGGGTCGCGGGCGCGGGTCTGTCGCCGCGCTGGACGCCGCTCACGCGCGCGGGCCAGTCTGGGCGATCCGGCCCACCGCCACAGCGCGTTGAGGATCCGCCAGCCGTCCTGGCGTCCGGACGAGATGGAGCAGTAGTCCACGTAGGTCACGGCGTGGACGATGACGCTGGCGATGTCGCCGTAGACGCTCGGCGACGCGCGATATGCGAGCGTCGTGATCCGGACTCGCGCCGGCCCGGCGCCCGGCCGCAGCCGCCTCGACCATCTCGTCCTGGTAGTCGTCGGTCGACGGGCACGGAGTCCGTTCAGCGATCCTGAGCCGAGCGCGCGCTTCGCGAGCTCCGGATGGAGCGCGCGATCGCCATCCGCGTCGGCATCGCCGTCGAGTACCAGCCCTCGATAGTAGTCCCGGACGCAGCGTCTCGGATCGCGGCCTCGTCGGCTGGGCGCGATGGGTCCGCGACGACGCCGATCGCGCCGTCCTGGCCTGCTCGACATGCGTCATCGGTGGTGCGCTCCTCCGTCGCCGAACTGGCCGCAGCAGGACTGCCCGACCTTCCGCAGCGCCGACCGCACCGGCAGCGTCGCCTCGGTGACGCCCAGCAGGATCAGCTCCTCGGCGCCGATGAACGGCGTGCCCATGAGCGCCGCGATCTCGTCGGGCGTGAAGGCCCGAAGTCGGCGCCGCGCTCGGCCTCGCGCGCGGCGACCTCGGCGAGCAGGCCGTACCAGCCGCCGATCATGCTCGCGGACCGCTGCGGCGACCTCCGCGTCGGACCAGCCGGCGGCGATCATCTCCTGGAGGATCCGGACGTAGCCGGACTCGAGGTCGACGTCGAGGAAGTCGCAGGCGCGCTCCCAGCGGACCCAGAGCGGCTGCGGCGCCGTCGAACATCTCGCGCTGGCGTTCGAGGAGCCGGTCGTTCTCGGCGTCGAGGACGGCCAGGATGAGCTGGCGCTTCGAGCCGAAGTGGTAGTGGATCTGGCTGAGCGGAACCTCGGCCGCCTCGGCGACGGCGCGGGTCGAGAGGTTGGCGTACCGTCGGCGAGGAGCCGTGCGCGGGCCGCCGCGAGGATCGAGGCGCGCGTGTCGGCGGTCGCCTGCTCGCGCCGCTCGGCGCGCGTCGCCGGAGCGCGCCGGCAGTCGCCGTCCACCATCCGCCGAGCATACGACCCCCGGCTCACGCGGCGACCGCGTAGACGGCGGCGAGGATCAGGACGACCCCGAGCGGATGGGTCAGACGCCGGCCGCAGGGCAGGTTCTTCTCGACGGCCGTCAGGCCACCGAGCGCCAGCATCGCCGCGAGGCTGCCGAGCCCGACGCCGAACATCACGAGCATCAGCGACCAGCAGCAGCCGACGCAGAACGCGCCATGGGCGATGCCCATCGCGAACGCCTCGCGCCGCTCGGACGTGCCGCGCCAGCGGTTGACGACGAACCCGAGCGGGCTCCGGCACTCGTCGAGGCACCGGTCGCGGAGCGGGCTGAACTGCCACAGGCCCGGCGACGAGCAGCGTCGCTCCGAGGATCAGCTGGGGATGCTCGGCCAGCCACGGCAGGGCGTCGACGGCGGCGTGGATCCCCCGATCGAGCATCCAGGCCGCGAACGCCGAACCCGGCCCAGACGACGAGGTAGCCGAGCGAGCAGCAGCACGACGAGCGCGCCGGGCCGCGGCGCCGGCCGGACGAGCGGCGCCGAAGGTGATGACGAGCGGGATGCTGCGACGGCAGCATCATCGCGACGATCATCAGCGACCCAGCCGACGGTGAACAGGCGCCGCCTCGACGGGCAGCGGCGCCGACGCCGCCCTCGTGGTGGAGGTAGCGGCCCGTACGGCGAGCCGCCCACAGCCACAGCGGCGAGCCAGGCGAGCGCCGCGAGCGCGACGAGCGACCCGGCGAGGATCGCCCGGTCGCGGCGCGGCGTCGCGGAGGTGCGCGGGCGTGAACATCGGTCGGGCCTCGGCCGGTCGTCAGGCCGCGAAGCGGAAGTGGCCCTGGAGCGCGTTGTGGCCCTGGAGGTCGACGCTCGGGATGCCGTGGCTGCTGCCGTCGCGCGTGTACGTGGCTCGCCTTGCTGGCGTAGACGGGCGAGCCCGGGATCGTGCTGAAGACCGTCTCGGCGAGCGTCGTCGGGTTGCCGGTCGCGCCGATGAACGGCGCCATCTCGGCCTCGACGAGCGTGCCGATCGTCAGCCGGCCCTTGCCGCCCTCGACGGTGAAGGTGATCGGCGCCCGCTCGACCGCGACGACCTCGCCGATCAGGCCGGCCAGGTCGGCGACGGCGCCGCCGAGCTGCCCGGTGAACAGCCTGAGCAGGACGCCCTGCTGCTCGTCGGTCGCCGGTCGTCGACGAAGACGACGGCCTTCCACGACTTCGGGCTCGAGGATGTTCTTCGGGATGTGGGCCGAGACCGCGATCGTCAGGCCGCCGACGTCGACGCCCTCGATCGTGCCCTTCTCGATGCCCCAGGCGATCGTCGTGTCGCAGGTCTTGTAGTCGGGGTCCTCGCCGACCCAGCACGGGCACAGGACGTTGCAGGTGCAGACCTCGAGCAGCCGTCCTTCGATCTCGTAGCTCATCGAATGCTCCTCGCGGTGGGTGTCCTCGGCCGGGTGCTCTGCCTCGGCTCTTCGAGTGCCGATTCGGTCGACTGACCGATATCGGTCGAACGACCGAACGATACTGCGGGCAGAGGCGATGTCAAGTGGTGTTTTCGCGAACGGAGTCGGTCGAGTCGCGTCGGCGGGAGGGCGCTGGCGCGGCCGCGATGCATATTTCCAGGGCATCGGCGCGGGTGTGCGCGGTGAAGCGCTCAGCTGCCGCGCGGCGAACCCGGATGTACAGTCAGGGCATGACCGTCAAGGTGCCCCCGAAAGGTTCGCGCGGCGTCCCGTTCCCGCACTTCCTGATGGCGATCGGGAACCGGATGGTCCTCAGGCAGTTCCGGCAACACCGTATGCGCACCGCGGGAGGCATCCCGGCACTCCTCCTCGAGACGGTCGGCGCGAAGTCCGGAAAGCCGCGCAAGTCGGTGCTCGGCTATCTCGATGAGGGTGGTGGATCGTGGCTGATCATCGCCTCGACGGCGGGGGCCGCATATCACCCGGCGTGGCTCTACAACCTCGCCCAGCAGCCCGAGGCGACCATCGAGTTCGATGACGGGCGTCGCATCGCGGTCCGAGCGGAGACCCTCGAAGGGTCACAGCTCGACGACGCGTGGGCACGGATCGCCACGGACGCGCCGGAGTACGCGAAATATCGATCGAAGACCGATCGCGACATCCCGGTCCTGCGCCTTCGCCAGCGGTGACCTGAGCCCGCAGGGACCAGCCGGCCGCTCGGCCGGTGGAGCCGCGCAGCGATGATGCAGCCGAAGCGGATCACGGCGAAGCAGCCTCCGTTCAGGCCGGGAAATACGCATCACGCGCGCCGCCGCCGCCAGGCCGAGGGCGGCCGACGCCGGACCACCTGCTACGATCGGTGGACCAGTCATCCCGCGCGGCCATGCCACGGTCGCGTATCAGCGGAGATCCCTTCGTGACCAGCAGTCCCGTCGACACCGACGACGTCGCGGCGTCCGTCCGCGACCTCGACACGATCGTCTCGCTATCGAAGCGTCGCGGCTTCATCTACCCCTCGTCGGAGATCTACGGCGGGATCAACGCGGTTTGGGACTACGGACCGCTGGGCGTCGAGCTCAAGAACAACGTCAAGCGCGCGTGGTGGCGATCGATGGTCCAGGAGCGCGACGACATCGTCGGGCTCGATGCCGGGATCCTCATGCACCCGCAGGTCTGGGTGACGTCCGGCCACGTCGGCTCGTTCAGCGATCCGCTGGTCGAATGCGAGACCGACCATCGACGCTTCCGCCTGGACGAGCTGCCCGGCACGGAGGGGCTCTCGGCGACCGAGCTGCGTGACCCCGAGATCGTCCAGAAGCTCGGGCTGCGCTGCCCGGTCGATGGCGGCCCGTTGTCGGCGCCGCGGCGCTTCAACCTCATGTTCAAGACGTTCATGGGCCCGGTCGAGGAGGACGCCTCCGTCGTCTACCTCCGACCCGAGACCGCCCAGGGCTCGTACGTGAACTTCAAGAACGTCCTCCAGTCGTCGCGCAAGAAGCTGCCGTTCGGGATCGCCCAGATCGGCAAGTCGTTCCGCAACGAGATCTCGCCGGGGAACTTCGTGTTCCGGATGCGCGAGTTCGAGCAGATGGAGATGCAGTACTTCGTCCGTCCGGAGGGGGAGGCTGCCGCCGCCTTCGAGCAGTGGCTGCCGGCCCGCCGCGCCTGGTACGAGCGCTACGGCGTCACGCCGTCGCGGCTTCGACTCCGTGAGCACGCCCCGGACGAGCTCGCGCACTATGCCAAGAAGGCGGTCGACGTCGAGTACCGCTTCCCGTTCGGCTGGAAGGAGCTCGAGGGCGTCCACAACCGCGGCGATTTCGACCTCTCGCGCCATGCCGAGGCGAGCGGCGAGAACCTCGAGTACTTCGACCAGGCGACGGGCGAGCACCTCATCCCCTGGATCGTCGAGACCGCGGCCGGCGCGGATCGTGCCGCCTTCACGTTCCTCATCGATGCCTATCGCGAGGAGGAGGTCAGGGGCGAGACCCGGGTCTCCTTGGCGCTCCATCCGGAACTCGCGCCGTACAAGGTCGCGGTCTTGCCGCTGCTCAAGAAGCGGCCGGAGATCGTCGAGCTGTGCCATCGCATCAAGGCCGACCTGCAGCGACACGTGATGGCCGTCTACGACGACACGGCCGCGATCGGCAAGCTGTATCGACGCCAGGACGAGATCGGGACGCCGTGGTGCGTCACGGTCGACGTCGATTCGCTCGAGGACGGCGCGGTCACCGTCCGCGATCGCGACTCGATGGCGCAGGAGCGGGTGCCCGGTCGAAGGCGTCACGAAGCTGATCCTCGATCGGCTCGACGCGGCGCGGTCGGCGTGATCGACGTGATCGGCTGATCGGCACAGGCCTCAGCGCAACGGAGTCCGGGCCGGATCGGGTTCTGGAGGATATGGAGACCTACGGATCGATCGTCGCTTTCGAGACATCGCTCGGGACCTGTGCCGTCCGCTGGACGGACGCGGGCGCTTGCGAGCGTCCGGTTGCCGAGCGCCCGGACCGATGAGCTGCCGCGGGCAGCGGATGGCGTGGTCGTCCCGGCGCCGATCCAGGCCGCGATCGACGGGATCGTCGCCGTCCTCGATGGGGCGTCCACTCGACCTGCGCTTCATCGGGCTCGATGAGCGCGGCATCGACCGTTCCGGCGAGCGGTCTACGCGGCGACGCGCGACGATCCCGCCTGGATCGACCGTGACGTACGGCGAGATCGCCCGCTCGATCGGTCGGCCCGATGCGGCGCGCGACGTTGGGGCGGCGCTCGCCCGCAACCCGTTCCCGATCGTCGTGCCATGCCACCGCGTCGTCGGTGCCAACGGCAAGCTGACCGGGTTCTCGGCACCGGGAGGTCTCGCCACGAAGCGGCGCATGCTCGAGCTCGAAGGCGCGCCCGGCTACGGCCAGCAGACGCTCTTTGGATAAGCGGACGGGATGACCGCGAGCGACCTCACGCGCTCGGTCACTCGATTGGCTCGCGCTGCTCGACGCCGATCAGCGCGCGGCGACGACGTTCCCGTTCGGCGACCCGGAGCGGTTCGTCTGGGCGTTCACCCCCGGCGATCGCGAGGGCCTGGCGTTACGCGACATGCACCAAGCCCAGCGCGACGCCGCGATGGCCATGCTTCGTGCGGCACTGAGCGCGTCGCGGCGCGAGCGAGGCAGCAGCCGATCATCGCGCTGGAGACCGTTCTGGGCGGGATCGAGCGCGAGTCCGGTCGCGGGAACTGGCCGCGCCGTGATCCGATGCTGTACTGGTTCGCCGTCTTCGGCGACCCATCCGCGTCGGATGGCGCGCCCTGGATGTGGCGGGTCGGCGGGCACCACGTCGCGATCCACGTGACCGTGGCCGACGGACGACGTCGTGGGCAGTACGCCGTCATTCCTCGGCGCGAACCCGGCGATCGATCCCCTCCGGGCCGCGCGCGGGGGAGCGGACACTCACGGGGGAGGAGCTCCTCGCCCGCGAGCTCATGGCCGGACTGCCGGACGACGCCCGAGCGGTCGCCATCGTCGATGCCGTCGCCCCGCCCGAGATCCTGACATCGAACGCTGCCCGAGCCGACGGTGGTCGGGTGCCCCGCGGTCTCGCGCACGCAGACATGCCGCGGGACTCGCAGGCCCGCTTCGAGGCGTTGATCCGGCACTACCTGGGCCGTGCGCCGGATGACGTCGCCGCGGAGGACTGGCGTCGAGCGGTCGCGGACGGCCTGGCCGATACCACCTTCGCCTGGGCAGGCCCGACCGAGCCTCGGTCGGGGCCACTACTACGCCGTGCGTGGCCCACGGCTGCTCATCGAGTACGACAACACCCAGAACGGGGCGAACCACATCCACGCCGTGTGGCGTGACCTCGCGAACGACTGGGGGGACGACACCCTAGCCGCGCACTACCGCGCGAGTCATCCTGCCGCTCGCGACCGAGCGCGGCCTCAACGTGAGGGCGTTCGAGCACGCGACGTAGCGGCCTCCCGGTTCGGTCGAGGGCACGAGGGAGGTTAGCGGACCCATGATGGCCATCTTCGGCGCGATCATCCCGAGATTCGCGCTGCTCGTCGGCTGGTACAACGACCCGACGTTCTGGACGCAACGTCTACAGCTCGCCGTTCTTGTTCCTGCTCGGGTTCATCTTCCTGCCGTGGACGACGCTGATCTACGGCCTGGCCGCACCGAACGGCATGACGATCGTCAACTGGATCTTCCTGGCCTTCGGTCTGCTGATCGACCTGGGGACCTGGGGCATCGGCTTGTTCGCGGCGCGCAAGCAGACGTCGTACTACCGCGGGACGTAGCCTAGGGCGCGCTACGCGCTGATCGAGGGAACGTTTCGGCCCGTCCCCGACGACTACCATCTGAGCGCGACGACATCGCCGCGCCGACCGCGTAGTCGGGTGGGTCGTGGACCAGCGAGAACTCGTCGAACGAGCGCAACGAGGCGATCATGACGCCTTTGCGGTGCTCGCCGGCCTGTTCGTCGCGCGGCTGGACGCTGCTGCCCGACTGATCCTCCGGGACCACGATCTCGCGCGAGACGCGGTCCAGGACGGGTTCATCCGCGCGTGGCGGAGCCTGCCATCCCTTCGCGATCCGGATCGGTTCGAGGGTTGGCTCCGGAGCCTCGTCGCGCGCTCCTGCATCGACATCCTTCGTCGTCGCGGACGGCGCCCGATCGAGGTGGAGCTGACACCGACGGATGGCCCGTCGATCGATGACCCCTCGTCCCGGGCCGCCGATCGCGATCTCCTCGATGAGATCCTTCGCCGGCTCCCGCCCGACCAACGGGCGGTCGTCGTGCTGCGCTACTACTTCGACCTTGAAGTGCCCGAGATCGCGGCCGCGCTGCAGATCCCCGTGGGCACCGCTAAGTCGCGCCTTCACCGGTCGATGACGCTGATGCGATCCGCTTTGGCGGATATCGACCCCGAGAGCGCGCCAGTCGCCCGAGGGCAGCTCGCATGACGACCTTCGACCGGTTCGAGCGATCGATCCCGGAGCTCATGACCGAGCTCGCCCCCGCGCGTGTGCCCGACTACTTCGACGACATGCTCCGCCAGACCACCGGGGCGACCCAGCGGCCTGCGTGGAGCTTCCCCGAAAGGTGGCTTCCCGTGGAGATCACGGCACGACCGCTCTCGATGCGGTCCTTCCCTTGGAGACCGGTGCTCGTCCTTGCCCTTGTGGTCGCGCTGATCGCCGCCGGTCTGGCGTTGTACGCCGGTTCGCAGAACCGTGTACCCACACCGTTCGGCCCGGCCGGCAACGGCCTTTTGATGTACCGCGGGCCGGATGGCGCGATCGTCTCGCTTGACCCAACGAGCGGAGCGCAGGCGACTGTCCTCCCGGCCTCCGACGTCATCGCCGATCCGCTCCTCTCTGGTGACGGGCGGCGTGTCGCGCTCATCCAGACGTCACCGCAGCTATCGACGATCGTCGTCGAGGACCTCGACGGGGCGCATCGCACGACGCTGGCGGGGACGTACCGATTCATCGGCGCGTCCGAATGGTCGCCCGACGGGTCGAAGATTGCGTTCCTTGCTGACGAAAAGGGCGTTGCCTCCATCCACGTCGCCGCAACCGATGGCTCCTCCGTGACGACACTGCCGCTCGAGCGAGACGTCATCACGCTGCGCTTCCTGCCAGACGGCCGCCTCGTGTTCATCGCGGCGGAGCAGCCCGGACAAGCGTGTCCCGGCGATCCGGTGACAGACCGATGTGCTCTGTTCATCGTCAATGCGGATGGAACGGCCTTCGAACCGCTGATCCCGGCGAACGATTTTCACGGGATCAACACGATCGCCCCATCAGCGGACGGCACGAAGCTGCTTTGGGTGGAATGGAAAACGGGCGCCGAGGGACGGCTTCATCTGTTTGACCTCGCGACCCGCACCGATCGACGCGTCCCGGACGATGCCTTTCCCAAGCCGTATTCGATGAACCGCGCCTGGCTCTCCCCGGACGGCGCGTCCATCCTCTTCGACTTCTTCGAGGCGGATGGGGATCACTGGGGCGTCGTCTCGTCCGCCGGCGGCACGCCGGTCAGGATCGGCGAGAGGTTCGCCGACGGGAGCCCCACCGAGGCGGCTTGGGCGCCGGACGGCAAGTCCATCCTCGCGCGATACGGCACGGGTGACACGACCAGCGACCTGTGGTTGCTGGATCCGACGGGAGCCGGTAACGACCGCAAGCTCGACGTCGACGTGCCGTACCTCCCGGAGTGGCAACGCGTCGCGCCCTGACCACTGTCGTGGCGTTCGCGCGGTGTAGGGAGCGATCCGGGGGCGCCGACCCAGGGATCCGATGATCGCCGGTGGATGACCGCATGGTCGATCCTTCGTGTGCTCCGCTTGCGGCCGGCCTTGAGAGGCCGACGTAGCGGAGCGCACGGCCGCCCGTGGCCGCGTCGGCTATTGGTCGGCGTTCGCCTCCGCTGCTTCGATCGCCGCAGCCAGGTCGGCGCCTGTCACGCCGCGCGGCTCCTTGCCCTTCGGCCAGTACAGCTCCTTCTTCACGGCCTCCTCGGGCAGGCCCACCTCGAGCAGCGTCTGCTCAGCCGCGAGGATCATGTCCGGGTTGCCGCATAGGTAGGCGACGGTGTCATCCGAACGGAGGCCGAGCTCGTCGAAGATCGGGCCCACGATCGTCTCGACCCGCCCCGTCCGCCCCGTCCAGTCGGCGTTCGCCGGGTCGTTCGGTCGCGAGACCGTCGGGATGTAGCGGACGGGGTACTCGCCGGTCGACTCCCACCGCTCGACCAGGTCGCGATACCCCAGGTCCTGCACGTACGACACGCCATTCAGGAAGACAGCGTTCCGAGGCCGCCCATCGGCGAGCATCTGACGCATCATCGCGATGAATGGCGCGTTGCCCGTGCCTGAGCTGACGAATAGGTGGATCCGGTCGTCGTCGGGCTCGAGCATGAACTTGCCCTTGGGGCCGATCATCCGCATCCGGTGCCCGACCGGCAGGTCCCACAGCACAGGGGTGAACGTCCCTCCCTGGACGAGTCGGAGATACATCTCGTAGCCGGTGTCGCCGGCGTCCACCGGCGCCGACGCGACCGAGTAGGGTCGCTGGACGATCCGGCCGTCGACGAACACGCCGATCGTCATGTACTGCCCGGGTTCGAACGGCGTCGGGTCGCCATCGAACTTCACCCAGAAGTAGCCCAGGTTCTCGTGCTGGTCGACCCGCCTCACGAGCGACGCGTTGTAGCGTTCGTCGTCGGTCGCCACGACGCCGGGCGCCGCGGCGTTCACAAGCTCGGTCACGAGCACGATGGTACCCGGCCGGGCCTCGGCGAAGGACGAGCGGCCTGACGTCCAGGACCGGGCCGAACGTCACGAAGCGGACGGGCCAGGGAGGGGCCCGCCCGCGCCGTGACGACGAGAAGAGGCTCGATCAGCCGCCGTTGTCGCCCGTGCCGCGGCACGACACGTTCGGGTTCCAGTCCGAGAACGTCCCGTTCGGGTTCGACTTGTATAGCCAGTAGTGGCGCTCATAGAAGCCGTCGGGCTCGATCCCGTACCGGTTCCCTGACTCGACGTGCTTCATCGGGATCCCCAGGATCTCTGGGTCCGGATTCGTCTTCGGGCCCGGGCGCACCCATTCGAGGGCGACCAGCTTGTAGCCGCCGTTGTGCTGCGGCTCATACACCAGCGCCTCGGGCTTGAGCGGATCCAGCACTGGGTCGCCGACGAGGCTGAAGTTGACGTAGTGCTGGCCCATCGTCCCGACTCCGGGCTCTTCCGTGCAGACGTAGAACCGCTCGTAGCCCGCCTTCTTGGCGGCTTCGAGTGATTGGAACTTCGCCGTCACGCTGTGGACCTTGCGCAGGACGTCGGACTGCGCATCAACCCCGATCGCCAGGCCGAAGCCCATCGCAGCCAGCGCTGCACCGAGCGTGATCATCAGGAGTAGCCGCCGTCGTCGTGCCATGTGCCACCTCCACCCTTCCGCCCCTGCGCATCGCGGGGTCGTGGAGCGGCACATTCGCGCCGCACGGAGGGACCGTCATCGGTCGAACGACCGATGACACGGGTCGTCGGCGACCTACACTGCGCGGCATGACGACGGTGATCACGACGGTGCAGTGCCCCATCCTCGTCGGCCGCGACGAGATCCTCACCCTCGCCGACGAGGCGTCGGCGCAGGCGGCGGCGGGGCACGGCAGGACGCTGCTCCTCGCCGGTGAAGCCGGCATCGGCAAGACCCGCCTCGTGTATTCGATCATCCGCCGTGTTCGCGCGAACGGGTTCCGCTACGCGGGTGGCGATCTCGTGCCGCAGGACGCCGACGTCCCGCTCGCTGCACTTCGCGATCTCTTCCGTTCGATGCGCCTCGACGAGTCGATGGCCGATCTGGGTGATGCGCTCCTGGCGCGTTGCGATGAAGCGGCTGCCAGCGGTGATGCATACAGCCGGACCCTCGTCCTCGACCTCGTCGATCGGATCCGCCACGGCATCGACCGACCGACGATCATCAAGTTCGAGGACCTCCAATGGGCGGACGACATCACGCTCGAAGCGGTCGCCGAGCTTGCCCGGTTCAGTACGGAGCTCCCTCTGCTCCTCATCGGCTCATACCGCCGCGACGAGACGCCGCCCGGGACGCCGCTCCGTGACTGGCGATCGCGTCTGCTGACACAGCGCCGAGCCGAGGAGATCCGTCTCGAGCGGCTGTCCCTCGAGGACACCGCGACGATGACGACGCTCCTGCTGGCGACCGGTCTGCCGGCCCCTACCGAGCTCGTCCGGGCTGTCCACGAGCGCTCCGACGGACTGCCGCTCCACATCGAGGAGCTCATCGCTGCCGCCCGAGCCTCCGACGGGCCCATCGATGCCGCCTCGATCCGCGCCGCGGACGTCCCCGACACCATCGAGGACGCCATCCGCGCGCGGACAGCCCATCGATCGAAGGAGGCGCAGGCCGTTGCACGGGCCGCGGCCATCATGGGTCGCTGCTTCAACCCGACCGTGCTCGCGGGCGTGATGGACCTTCCGGTCGACGAGCTCGATGCACCGCTCCAAGAGCTCGTCGATCACGGCTACCTATACGGGTTCAGCGTCGTCGACGTCGGCTACTTCGACTTCCGTCACCAACTGTTGCGCGACACGCTGTACCGCACGATCCCGGAACGCGATCGGCGCCGCTACCACGCCAGGGCGGGCGAATTCGGCGCCACGCTCGTCGGCGCGACGGAGATCCACGCATCGCTCCACTACGAGCGTGCGGGGTTGAACGAGCTCGCGTTCAAGGCTGCCAAGGCGGGCGGCGATGAAGCGGCTCGGCTATCCGCGCACCGCGAGTCGTTCGAGCTGTACCGGCGGGCCGTCGAGAACATGCCGAGCGACCTCCCGGACGCCGAGCGCGCGGAACTTCTCGAGCGCTACATGGCCCAGGCCGGCGCGATCGAGGAGAACGAGATCGCCGAAGAGATGACCTGGGCAGCACGGGCGGCGTATCAAGCCGCCGGCAAACCCGCCCAGGCGACCCTCCTGCTCGTCTACATCCTCACGTTCTGGCGCCGAAATGGTCGTCCCGTGAGCGAGCGTCGCGCCCTGATCGAGCAGGCCCAGGCCGAGCTTGCCGAGGTGCCGCCCGGCGACGAACGAGACGAGGTCGCACGAGAGCTTTCGTATGACCGCCTCATCCTCGAGGTCGATACGAACGACTTCTCGGCGGCACGCCGGACCGGCGTCCCGGCGCTCGCCGCGTTCGAGGCAGCCGGGGACCCGGGATCCGCGTGGGCGATCGCGACACGCCTCGCGATGGTCGACATCCTGGCCGGCGACCCGGATGCCGGCCTCGAGGCGATGGCGCGTCTCGCCGATGAAGCGCGGCAGAACCGCGCTGAGGAGGCAGGGGTCACCGCCTTTCGCGACACCGCCGTGATGGCGACCCGCGTCATGGACTACGAAAAGGCGCGAGGCAGCCCTAGCCGAGGGACTCGCCTATGCGGATTCGATCCAGCAGTCGCACTGCGCCCACATCATGGCCGCCCTTATCGCGGAGACAGCGTGGGCAGCAGGTCAATGGGACGCCGCCATCCCGCTGGCCGAACAGGCGGTCGTAGATCGCGGCTGCAGGCGCGCCCCGAACATGGCGCGCTGGTCCCTGGGTTACGTGGCGTTCGGTCGGGGCGAGCTGGACCGCGCTCGCGATCTGCTTACGGAGTCGCTCGCCTTCGGTGAGTCGAGCGAGATGCTCGAGTGGCGCCTGCCGCCGATGTGGGGGCTGGCGGAGACAGCGCTCCTAGGTGGACGGATACAGGAGGCCATCGACCGCTGCGAGGCCGGGCTCGCGCTGTGCATCGAAACGAGCGAACGCGCGCTGCTTGCGCCGTTCGTCGTGACCGGTGTCCGCGCGTACCTGAATGCTGGCCGCCCGGGCGCTGCCGAGGGATGGCTCTCGCGATGCGCCGCACATCTCGCTGCGACCCCGGCATTCGGCCGCGCCGCCCTCGACCATGGCGCCGGACTCGTCGCGCTATCGGCCGGATCGACCGGGACGGCGCGTACGTCGCTGGAGGCCGCGGTAGCCGGTTGGGACCGGCACGGTCGTCTCTGGGAGGGCCAGTGGGCCAGGCTGGACCTGGCTACGGCACACATCCGTGCCAGCCGCTTCGCAGCAGCGGTCGCCATCGCAGCCGAGGTTCGGGAGACGGCCGCTAAGCTCGAGAGCCCGAGCCTATCGTCGCGGGCCGAAGAGCTCGTGCGTCAGGCGCGCGGCCGGATCGCCGTCGATGAGCCATGGCGTCCGTTGACCGCACGCGAGTTCGACGTCGCGCGGTTGATCTCGGAGGGCCTCACGAACGCCGAGATCGCGGAGTCGCTCGGCATCGCCCCGAAGACGGCGAGCTCGCACGTGGAGCACATCCTCGCGAAGCTGGGTGCGTCGCGGCGGGCGGAGATCGCGACATGGGCCGCCAGCGTCGACCGGAGTGCCGCCGCGCACTGACCGGCGCTCAGCTGTCGCGCTGTGACACGGCGCAGCGCCCCACTGACCGTCCGGCGACGCCCACCGACGAATATCGAGTCGATCCGGGCTTCGACGCACCCGTATCTAGCGAGCGGCCGGTAGCGACGTACGCCGCGGCCGTACGGACGGGGCATGGATACCGAGCTAGTGACCCGCGCACAACACGGCGACGAGGAGGCATTCGCCTCGCTGGCCGTCGCCATCGGCGACCGGCTACATGCCGTCGCGCAGCGGATCCTGCGTGACGTCGACCTCGCCGAGGACGCGACCCAACAGGCCCTGCTCTCGATCTGGCGCGATCTGCCACAACTCCGCGATCCAGCAAAGTTCGACGCCTGGAGCTATCGACTCCTGCTTCGCGCCTGCTATGCCGAGGGCCGGCGGACGCGCCACTGGACGCCGACCCTGCGTGTGCTCCCGTCGGCCGCGGCCGAGTCCGATGCGTCGGGCCTCGTCGTGGATCGCGATCAGCTCGAGCGTGGCTTCCGCCGCCTGTCGATCGATCATCGCGCGGTCGTCGTGCTCCACCACTACCTCGACATGCCGATCGACCAGGTCGCCGAAACGCTCGGCGTTCCGCCGGGCACCGTTCGCTCCCGCCTCCACTACGCGATGCAGGGTCTGCGGGCGGCGCTCGAAGCCGACGCGCGACCGGCGACAGAGGGAGTCGGATGACGGCCGAGCTCGACACCACCCGCGTGGTCCGCGCCTGGCTCGAGGAGGGGGCGACGCGCCTGCCGGACCACGTGCTCGATGCCGTGCTGGCGGACATCCCGACGACCGCGCAACGCCGCCGTATCAGTGCGGTCGAGGGAGCCTTCCGGAGGGCGCGGTGGGCCCGGCTCCTGGTCGCCCTGATGATGCTCGCGCTCGTCGGGGCGTCACTCGCGCTCGCGACAGGCGCATGGCGCGTGGCGCCGATCCCGCGGCCGTTCGAGAATTCGACCGCTGGATATCGGCCGTTACGTGATCGACGATCCGTTCCCGGTAAGGATCAGCCTTGACGTTCCGGACGGATGGGAAGGAGTCGACCTCGGCAACGACACCGCGGCCCTCGCCCTGTCCGCGGGCGGCGATGCCGGCGCCGCACTCACCTTCACGCTTGTCGAAGGCGTCTACCCGGATCCCGTGCCACTGGGCCGAGAGCTCGCTCGTCCGGGTCGGACCGATCGTCGACGATCTTGCGGCAGCACTTGCGGGTACTCGCGGGGTCTTCGTCACGGGACCGGTCGCGACGGACTTCGGCGGCTATGCCGCCCAGCACGTCACGCTGGATGCACCGAAGAGCTTCAGCGGCTGCACGAACATCGACGACCCGTTCCACCTGTGGGGCATCCCGCAGACGCACTCCCTGATGCCGGGCGAGCACGACCAGATCTGGATCTCCCAGGTGGGGTCGACGCGTCTCGTCGCCTACAGCGAGGTCTATCCGACGACTCCGCGAGCCGGGGTCGATGAGCTCGGTAGGATCGTCGCTTCGATCCGCCTGGAGCGGTTTGCCGCGATCGCCGAGACCTCGCCGACGCCGCCGCCGACCGAGATCCCGTCGTGGCCCTCGATCGTGGATGGCGCGCCGCTCCACCACATCGGGTACGAACAGCGCGTCCACCTCTACGAGTACCTGCCCGATGGCACGGTCCGACGGGTGGCTGCTCGCTATCTCGCGTCGCTTCTTGGACAGTCGGGGTGGCTCGGGCGGGAACAGGGCATGGCCAAGGACGCCGGAACATCGCCGCGCGCGAGGGTGGGCTGGTCGAGCGTGGCGAGCGTCTACCTGGACCCCTGCCACTGGCAGACCTCCACGCTCGGCACGGCGGACCCGCCGCTCATGCGAAACCAGGATGGCCTGACCGAGGCGCTGAACGGATGGTGGCCCACCGCTACCGACTCCAAGGTCTCCGCCGACTACAAGCCGGCACCGTTCGCCCCCAGTCGTGACGGCGTCGCCAAAAGCCATCGGGTGGAACGGGCTCGCTTGTACGAGGAGCTCGATCTCACCGTCCCATCCGACCTCGACGTTGCGTCATGCGACGGAGGCGAGTATCGGCTCTGGGAGAGAACAGGATGGCCCGCCGAGGAGCGCCCAGCCCGGCGAACATCTGGAGCTCGATATCGTCGACTTCGAACCCGGTCTGCTCGTGGTCGAGAAGAGCTGGCTTCCGTCCGCGTCGCCCGCCGTCCTTGAGCAGCTGCACGAGTCTGCCGGAACACTCTGGATCGGGCAGAAACCCGGTATCGAGCCGCCGATCGCATCCCCGAGGGCGATCCCGACCCCGTGACCGTCCCGCAACCCTGAACGGAGGCGCTCCACGGGTACAATCCGCCGATGACGACGACGATCGACTCGGCCGCCACGGAGCGACCGCACAAGGCACAGAAGCGCTACATCTACGCGTGGGGCGACGGCGCGGCAGAGGGCAACGCCGGCATGCGCGACCTGCTTGGTGGCAAAGGCGCGGGCCTCGCCGAGATGACGATCGCCGGCCTGCCGACCCCGCCGGGCTTCACGATCACGACCGAAGCCTGCAACGACTACTTCGCCAGCGGCGAGCAGCTGCCCCAAGGCCTCTGGGACGACGTTCTGGAGGCGGTGAAGGAGGTCGAGCGGCGCACGGGCAAGGGTTTCGGCGAGCCGTCGAACCCGTTGCTGGTAAGTGTCCGTTCCGGGGCCAAGTTCTCGATGCCCGGGATGATGGACACCGTCCTGAACCTCGGCCTGAACGGTGACACCCTCCACGGCCTCATCGCGCTCACGAACAACGAGCGGTTCGGCTGGGATGCCTACCGCCGGTTCATCCAGATGTTCGGGCGCATCGTGATGGAGGTCAGCGGCGAGCGCTTCGACCACGCGCTCGAGGCCTCGAAGGAGGCGCACGGCGCCAAGCAGGACACCGACCTCGACGCCGCGGCGTTGCGCGATCTCGTCGACGAGTTCAAGGCGATCGTCAAGGCAGACACCGGGCGCGACTTCCCGGACGACCCATATGAGCAGCTCGATCTCGCGATCAAGGCGGTCTTCGCGAGCTGGTTCGGCAAGCGCGCCCGCGACTATCGCAAGAACCAGCAGATCCCGGACGACCTCGGCACCGCCGTCAACGTGGTGACGATGGTCTTCGGCAACATGGGTGATGACTCGGGCACCGGCGTCGCGTTCACGCGTGACCCGAACACCGGCGCCAAGGTCCTCTTCGGCGAGTACCTGACCAACGCCCAGGGCGAGGACGTCGTCGCAGGCATCCGGACGGCGCCGAAGATCGCCCAGATGCAGACCGATATGCCGGAGGTGTACGCCGAGTTCCAGCGCATCGGGCAGCAGCTCGAGTCGCACTACCGCGACGTCCAGGACCTCGAGTTCACGATCGAGCGCGGCCGCCTGTACATGCTCCAGACACGGTCCGCGAAGCGGACGGCGGCCGCCGCGGTGCGCATCGCCGCGGACATGGTCGACGAGGGTGTGATCAGCAAGGAGGAGGCGATCGCGCGGATCGAACCCGGGCATGTCGACCAGCTCCTGCGCGACACATTCGACCCCGGCGCCCTCAAGCAGGCGACGAAGATCGTCAACGGGCTCAACGCGTCACCCGGAGCGGCCGTCGGCCGCGCCGTGTTCGACGCGGACACCGCCGTCGAGTGGGTCAACAACGGCGAGAAGGTGATCCTCGTCCGGATCGAGACCTCACCCGACGACTTCCACGGCATGGCCGTGGCCCAGGGCATCATCACGGCCCGGGGCGGGGCGACCAGCCACGCGGCCGTCGTCGCCCGCCAGATCGGCAAGCCGTGCGTCGCCGGTTCCGCCGACCTCCTGGTCGATTACGCGGGCAAGCAGGCGCACTGCAACGTGACCGGTACCGAGTTCAAGGAGGGCGACTGGGTCAGTCTCGATGGCTCGACGGGCGCGCTCTACATGGGTGCCCTCCCGACGGTGAGCGCCCGCTTCGAGGACCAGCCCGAGCTCCAGAAGATCCTCGGCTGGGCCGACGAGGTCCGGCGGATGGGCGTGTGGACGAACGCCGACAAGCCGGAGGAAGCCGCCCAGGCGCGGAGCTACGGCGCCGAGGGCATCGGTCTGTGCCGGACCGAGCACATGTTCCGCGAGGGCGACCGGCTCGAGATCGTGCGGGACGCGATCCTCGTCGCGAACCAGGCCACCCGGGCCAAGGCGAAGCGGACCGCCGGCGACACCCTGACGACGGACGAGAGCGCTGCGATAGCGACGTTCGACGGCGCGATGGCGAAGCTGGAGCAGCTCCAGCAGGGCGATTTCGAGGGCATCTTCCGGGCGATGGACGGTCTGCCGGTCGTCATCCGGCTGATCGACCCGCCGCTCCATGAGTTCCTGCCCAACCTCGAGGACCAGCTCGTCAAGGTGACGCGCGCCGAGGCGACCGGTGGCGCTAGCGAGGAGGACAAGCAGCTCCTGGCCGCCATCAAGTCGATGCACGAGCAGAACCCGATGCTCGGCCTTCGCGGCTGTCGGCTCGGCCTGATGATCCCCGACTTCGTGAAGATCCAGACGCGCGCCATCCTCAATGCGCAGATCGCGGTGCGCAAAGCCGGCGGCAACCCGATCGCCAAGATCATGATCCCGCTCGTCGGGCACGTAAACGAGCTCTCGCGGACGCGCGAGATCCTCGAGGCGGAGGCGAGGTCGATCGACGAGGCCGCCCCAGGCGTGGACGTCGACTACAAGTTCGGCACCATGATCGAGGTGCCCCGCGGCGCCTTGACCGCCGACGAGATCGCCCGTGACGCGGCGTTCTTCAGCTTCGGCACCAACGACCTGACCCAGATGACGTTCGGCTACAGCCGTGACGATGCCGAGGGCGGCTTCCTCCTGAAGTACGTCGAGGACGGCATCCTCCCGGCCAACCCGTTCCAGACACTGGACGATGCGGTCGCCGGGCTCATGAAGGTCGCGGTCGACAAGGGTCGCGCCACACGCCCGGACCTCGAGATCGGGATCTGTGGCGAGCACGGCGGGGACCCGGCATCGATCATGAAATGCGAGAAGCTCGGTCTCGACTACGTCTCGTGCTCGCCGTTCCGCGTGCCGGTCGCGCGGCTCGCCGCGGCCCAGGCGGCGCTCACGTCGGCGGCCGAGCGCGACAAGTAGGGGAGTCATCCCGCGGCCCTTCCGCCGAGCCCCGTCCCCGCGCCACGCCACGCTTGACCGTCGCCCGCCCCGTCTCTAGCGGCCCCCTGGACAGCCATACATTCGCAGCGCGAGCGCTCGCGAGTAGATGGTTTGCATCGGTGCGGAGCGGTGTAGTCTAGTGCCGTGCAGGGGGCGGAATAGCGTGCAGGTCGACTTCGAGCACTGGTTCACAGCGCTGCGAGCTGGGATCGGCCTCGTGCCGCCCATCTTGATCGCGATCGTCCTGCTCGGAGGCCCGACCGCGGCTTGGCTCCTCTACCGGTTCGTCGTGCAGCCGCGTGCCAAGCGCCTCGGCAGCATGGACGCATCTGCGATGTGGGTCTGCCCGAACTGCCGTTCGGTCAACGAGCTTCGGATGTCGCGCTGCTATCGATGCGACTCGCCGGCCGATGAGGAGCTCGAGGTGATCAATGCCCAACCGACAGGGCCCATCCGGCTGACGCCCATGGGCCCGGGGCTCGACCTCGGCGGCGGCCTGTCAGACGAACCGCGTCCGATCAGCCGCATCGAACGCGCCGAGGACGTCTGGGTCGAGGACGAGGCGCTCGAGGCGCTGCAGGCCCAGCAGGATCGCGCGGCACTCCCCGATGTGGCCGCGATGACCGAGGTGGCCGAGGCCAACCACGGGCGACGGGTCGCCAGACCGCCGACACCCGTGCCGGTCGGACCGGGTCATCCCGTCGGCCGACCCGCTGTCGCACGCCCCCGACGTGCCGTCGTCGCCGGCCCGGGCCCCGCACGGGATCCTGACGACACGCCCGCGGCGTGACAGCCGCGCCTGCCGGGTGGGCCCGTCATCGGGTCCTTATCGTCGGCGGTGGGTTCGCCGGACTCTACGCCACACGTAACCTGCGGAGCGACCCCGAGGTCGCGGTCACCCTGCTCGATCGCCGAAATTTCCACCTCTTCCAGCCGATGCTCTACCAGGTCGCGACCGGTGCCCTGGCCCCCAGCGACATCGCCCAGCCCCTGCGCTCGGTCCTTGCGCGACAACGGAACGCGACGGTCATCCTCGGCGAGGCCGTCGGCATCGATGTCGACAAGCACGAGGTCCAGGTCTCGGACGGCGGCCCGATCGCGTACGACACGCTGGTCGTGGCGACCGGCGCACATCACACGTTCTTCGGCCATGACGACTGGGCCAAGCACGCCCAGGGCCTCAAGACGCTCGAGGATGCGATCGAGATCAGGCGGCGCATCCTCATCGCGTTCGAGGCCGCGGAACGGGAAGCCGATCCTGAACGGCGGCGCGAGTGGATGACGTTCGTGCTGGTCGGTGGCGGCCCGACCGGCGTCGAGCTCGCGGGCTCGCTCGGCGAGATCGCGCGCGACACGCTCCGGAGCGATTTCCGGGCGATCGACCCATCCGATGCCCGGATCATCCTCATCGAGGCGATGGACCGGGTGCTGCCGACCTTCCCGCCCGGTCGATCCGCGTCGGCCAAACGGCAGCTCGAGCGGCTCGGTGTCGACGTCCGCCTCGGCATGACCGTCACCTACATCGACGAGTCGCGCGTGCGAGTCCGGCCCACCGCCGATCGCGATGCCACCGAGGAGACGATCCCGACCAGGACGGTGCTGTGGGGCGCAGGCGTCATCGCCTCCTCGTTCGCGAAGAAGGTCGCGGCGGCGACCGGAGCCGACACCGACCGCGCCGGTCGCGTCATCGTCGGCCCCGACCTGACGATCCGGGGGCACTCGGAGATCTTCGTCGTCGGCGATGCGGCCGTGCAGCCGTGGAAACCGGAACGCGCGACACCCGGCGTCGCCCAGGGTGGCATCCAGGGTGGCTCGTACGCCGCGAAGGTGATCCGTCGGCGCATCCTCGGCCGCCCGTACGAGCCATACCGGTACAGCAATCACGGTGACGTCGCGGTCATCGGCCGGCTGTCGGCGGTGACCGACATCCCGTGGATGGGTCCATTCGGCCAACAGGGCGGTTTCACCGCGTGGCTGCTATGGCTCGGCATCCACATCGCGTACCTGATCGGGTTCACGAACCGCCTCGTCGTCCTGACACGCTGGGCGTGGTCGTTCGTCACCCACGGCCGCGGATCGCGGCTGATCACAGAAGGCGAGTTGCTGCCGCCGATCGCGGAGCCCGAACCGCCGGCCCTCCCGCCACCGGACGAGAACGCCTTGCCACCGGTGACCTCGGCACGGTCCGAGGCGCCCACCCCGTCCGAGGCGCCCTCCACGGCCGAGCCCGCTACACCGCCCGAGCCGTCTAGAACTCGATGATCTGGCGGACGTAGCGCCCTGCGCGCATCTGCGCGAACGCATCCTCGATGTCGTCGATCCCGATGCGACGGTCGATCAACCGGTCGACCGGAAGACGACCGTCGAGCGCCCACGACGCATACCGCGGGAAGTCGATCGCGGGCTCTGCCGAGCCGTAGTTCGAGCCGATGATCCGCCGCGCACCGTCGACGAACGGGAAGACCTCGAACCCGGCACGTTCGCCGATCGGCGTCATGCCGACGAGGACTGCCGTCGCGCCGACCGGCAACGACGAGATCGCCAGCTCGACGGTCGAGGGCCGGCCGATGGCCTCGAACACGAAGTCCGGTCCGCCGTCGGTGAGGTCACGCAAGGCGGCGGCCGTCTCGGCAGGGTCGTCGCCCGCGAGCAGGCCGTCGGTCGCACCGATCGAACGGGCGACGTCGAGCTTCTCCTCGACCCGGTCGATCGCGACGATCCGTGACGCCCGAGCCAGGACGGCGCCCATCACGACGGACAAGCCGACGCCGCCGAGACCGATCACCGCGACCGATGAACCGGCAGGGACCGCGGCGGTCTTGAGGACCGCCCCGACGCCGGTCGTCACGCAGCAACCGATGAGTGCCGCCGCGCCGGGATCGACGCCGTCGGGGAGCGGGATGGCCGCCGCAGCTGGCACGACCGACGCCTCGGCCATCGTCGCGATGGCGCAGTAGGAGCGGACGCTTCCGCGACCGGATCCTCCGTGGAAGGCCGTTTCGCCGTCGAACAGCGTGTGGCGATACGACGGCGAGTCGGGGCACTCCCAGATCCGGCCGCGACGGCACGAACGGCAGACACCGCACGGGATCAGCCACGACAGCGCGACCAGTTCCCCGACCCGTGGCGACGTCACGCCCGGCCCGACCACCTCGACCACGCCGGCGCCTTCGTGGCCCATGACGATCGGGGTCGGTCGATCCCATTCGCCATCCCGTACGTGCAGGTCGGAGTGGCACACGCCGGACACGAGCATGCGCACGCGAACCTCGCCCGCGCGTGGCTCGATCAGCTCCAGTTCGCGGACGACCGCCGGTCGTCCGATCTCCTCGAGGACGACCGCGCGAACACCGTCGCCGCGTCGCGTCTCGGTCGTCACCGACCCGGATCCACCCTCATCGACCCAGTATCGTTGCCGTATGGACGCGATGCCCCCCGGTTTCCGCTGGCCCGACGGCTACCGCGCCGCCGCGATGTTCACGTTCGATGTCGATGCCGAGGCGGTCATGCTGACCGACCACCCCGAGGTGATCGACTACCTCGATGTGATCGGGCACCAGCGTTACGGGCCGCAGGTCGCGGTGCCGCGGCTGCTCCGGATGCTCGACCGGCGGAGGCTCCGGACGACGTTCTTCGTCCCAGGCTGGGTCGCCGAGACGTGGCCTGACGTCATCCGCTCGATCCGTGATGCCGGGCACGAGATCGGACACCACGGGTACATGCACGAGAGCGTTCGCGGCAAGGACGAGACGACCGAGCAGGGCTACCTGACCCGCGGTCTCGAGGCCCTCGACTCGGTGCTGGGGCTCCGGCCGATCGGGTACCGGGCGCCGTCCTGCGACATGAATTTCCGGACACCCGATCTGCTGGCACGCAACGGTTTCACCTACAGCTCCGGGATGATGGATTCGGATCACCCGTACCGATGGGCGTCAGGCCTCATCGAGCTGCCGATGCACTGGAGCCTCGACGACTGGAATCGCTACAACTACGTGCCCGGCTACGCGACGTCGCCGATCCTTGCGCCGTCGGTGGTGTGCGATGCCTGGTTCGAGGAGCTCGAGGGGATCGTCGAGGTCGGCGGCCTGTTCGACCTGACGATGCATCCGTTCGTGAGCGGTCGGCCGGCTCGTGCGATCGCGCTTGAGGGCCTGATCGAGCGGGCGCAGTCGATGGAGGGCGTGTGGGTCGCGGCCGCGGATGAGATCGCCGCGTGGGTGGGGAGCCTGGATCTGCCTCCGGTCACCCACGAGCCGCCGAAGCTGGATCCTCGGTAGGCGCTTGGGGCCGCGTCTGGGCGCCGATGGCCTCGACCGCGCCCGGCCTCCTCGACAGCCGTGATGCATCACTGGACGACCCGGCGCCGGACGCCAGGAAACGTGCATCACCGCAGGCAACGCGCGCCACGGGAGCTACGACACCACCGGGGCTACGACGCCGGCAGCACCTTGAGCACGCCCACCATCCCGTAGGCCTCATGACCGGGGAGGTGGCAGATATACAGATATTCCCCGGGTGCATCGAAGACGACGGTCGTCGTCTTCGACTCGCCGGGTGCCAGCGACAGTTCGTTCGGGCGAGCCCCGTGATGCTGCTCGGTCCCGGTCCGATGCCGCTGATGGAACGCAGCGTCGCCCACCAACCACTCGTGCTCGATCGGGTCGGTGTTCACGAGCGTCACCGTGATCGGCACGCCGGCCGTCGCCACGATCTCCGACGGCGTGTAGTGCGAGAAATGGATCCCGATCTCGGCCCGGGTCGAGCCGCCGCCGCGGGCCGGTGCTCCGGTCCACGCGGCGGCAAGGACGGCCAGTCCGACCGAGGCCAGCACGAGCCCGATGGCCCTCACGCCGGGCGCAACCCGGACTCGATCTGGTGCTTCGCGATGAGCCAGATCACGGCACCGATCCCGAGGCCGACGAACGACATACCGGCGAACCAGCGGATCGCAGCCATGACCGCCGGATCCGAGGCACCTGGCATCTCGAGGCCTGCCGCGACGCGCGACGGCGCGTTCGCGCCGGTCACGTCGACGGCGAGGTCGTAGCTGAGCTGCGGCGCCTGCGCATCGATCGCGATCTTGGTCAGCCAGCCCTTGTCCGGGACCCAATCCATGCCACGGTCGGAGTGAAGGTCCGAAAGCAGCTGGTCGGTGGCCGGAGCGGAATGCTGGAGCGTCATGCCGTTCGATCCGTCGGGGTAGGGGAGCATCGCGGGCGACTGGTCGGTCAACATGTACACGTCGGCCTGGACGACCTCGTTCTGGGTCTTGCCGAGCGACAGGATCCGCAATGGGACCCACGGGTTGTCGGTCGGGATCGAGATGTGGACCGGCGTGCCGTCACCGATGTTCTGCCCGCGCGCCGCGGCCGCGTCGGCATCGAACGCTGCGGCCAGGAAGATCGGGCTTCGCTGCGCGTAGAAGTCGAGCACCTCAGGTGCATCCGGCGGGAGGCGGAAGCCGTGGTCCGTGGCCCACGTGCCGACCTCCTCGGCGCCACCCTTGAGCACGGTGAGGTCGAGCGCATCGATCTTGACCTGCATCAGGACCTCGGCGCGGTCAGACGCCGACGCGGCGGCAAAGAGCGCTGCTTCCGGAACTGGCGGGTCGGTCTCGCGGATAAGGCGCTGGAGGGTCCAGTCGCCGCCCTTCTCGACATTCGTCGGGACCCCGGGGAGTGGCGTGAGGCTGCCGAACGCCCCTCCGCCTCCGGCGAATTGGAAGGCCGTCACGTAGTGCTCGACCCCGTCGTGGTAACCCGCGAGCGTCGTCGTCCGCAGGAGATTGACCGCCCCGTTCGGACCGATGAGCCCGCCGCAGGCTAGAGCGGGGGCCGCGCTGATCGCGACCAGGAGGAGGCCGGCGGCGAGGGCGATGGGCCGCCTGCCGGCACGAGTGATCGATCTCATCGAGCGATCCTCCTGTGGACGGGCCCCACCCCCCATGGGTCGGCTCCGTCAGGCCCCTCGGACGCCCAAGGGGCCGGCGATGTTCCAGTACGTCTGTCGCGTAGCCCCATCGCGGGGTGACGCCGGCGCGGTCCAGCCGTCAGACTGCCCGCCATGCGTCCCGTGCCCGCCGCCCTCGTCGGCCTCCTCTTGCTCACGCTCGTCGCGCCGGTCGCGGTCCACGCCGCGAACTTCCCGCCGGCCGATTCGCGGTACCACAGCTATGCCGAGATGGTCGCCGAGCTCGACAAGGCGGTCGCGGCTCATCCCACGATCGTCCGCAAGTTCTCGATCGGGAAGAGCTATCAGGGCCGCGACATCTGGGCAGCCAAGATCTCGGACAACGTCGCGACCGACGAGAACGAGCCCGAGGTCCTGTTCGATGCGCTGCACCACGCCCGCGAGCACCTGACCGTCGAGCAGGCACTCGCCGTGCTGCGCTGGTTGAGTGGCGGCTATTCGACCGACGCGACGATCAAGCGCCTCGTCGACACCCGCGAGATCTACATCGTGTTCATGGTCAACCCGGACGGCGGCGAATACGACCTCACCGGTTCCCCGTACCGTGGCTGGCGCAAGAACCGCCAGCCGAACGCCGGCAGCACGAACGTCGGGACGGATCTCAACCGGAACTACGACTACCACTGGGGGTGCTGCGGCGGTTCATCGGGCTCGACGGCGTCGTTGACCTACCGCGGTCCGAAGGCGTTCTCGGCGCCCGAGACGCGGGCGATGCGCGACTTCATCGACAGCCGCGTCGTCAACGGCCGTCAGCAGATCCGTGCCGCGATCACGTTCCACACCGCGGGCGAGCAGGTCCTGTGGCCGTACGGCTACACCTACGCCGACATCCCGCTCGACATGACCCGCGATGATCACGCAGCGCTCGTCGCGATCGGCCAGAAGATCGCCGGCAAGAACGGCTATCGGGCGATGCAGTCAAGCGGGCTCTACATCACCGACGGCGACGAGATCGACTGGGCGTACGGCCGGCACCGGATCTTCATGTACACGCTGGAGATGTATCCGCGCTCCTCTGGCGAGCTGAGCCGCTTCTATCCGCCGGACGAGGTGATCGGTCGCGAGACGCTGCGCAATCGGTCGGCGGTCCTCTACCTGATCGACGTCGCTGGTTGTCTGTACTCGCCGATCGGCAAGGTGCAGACGAACTGCGGGCCGTTCTACGACGATATCGAGCTGAGCCGCGGATGGCAGGTGAACCCGCTCGGAGACGACACGGCGACGAGCGGTCGCTGGCAACGGGCGGATCCCGCACCGACGAACTACCAGTCCGGGACGGCGGCGTCCGGTCGATACGTGCTGGTCACCGGTGCGAGCGCCGGTTCGACGTCGAGTGCCAACGATGTCGATGGCGGCCGGACGAGTATCCGCTCGCCGGCGATCGCGCTACCCAGCGCTGTGGGCAGGTTGACGTTCCGCTACTACCTGGCCCACGCCTCGACCGCATCGTCGGCCGATTCGTTCCAGGTCTTCGTCGAGGAGGGTGATGGCACGCGCACACTGGTGCGGGCCGAGACAGGAGCGGCGAACACGGATCGGGCGGCCTGGGCGTCGGCCTCGATCGCGTTGACGCCGTGGGCCGGCCAGACGATCCGCATCGTGTTCGTGGCGACGGACGGCGGCCCCGACTCGTTGGTCGAGGCCGCGGTCGACGATGTGAGGGTCACGCGCCCGTAGGGTCGGCGGCGGCCGGCGACGGCCCGGGGCAGCCCACGGCCCGCGGCGCCCGCCACGGAACGGGTTACTGCATCTTCTCGGTCTGGCCGTAGACGTCCTTGCTGATCTTGTAGGCGTGTGTCTCCATGTCACGCGCCAGCTGGTCGATCTTGGCGAGCGCGGCACCGCTCAGGAGCGCCTTCGACTTGAGTGCCAGGTCCTCCTGTGAGTCGCCGCCCCCACGCGCGCCGGTCCGGATCTCGCCGATGTCCTTGGCGTACGACTTGAGCTGGAAGATGCCCGGCTCCTCGTCGCTCGACTCGGCGATGCGGAACACGTCGCTGAAGCAGCCGGCGGTCACGCAGTCCTTGTCCTCGTGCTCATCGAGCCGCCCATAGTCGTTCCAGTCGACCTTCGGTGCCCAGCCTTGATACAGCGCCTGGGTCTGCGCCGACGGGTCGGCGAAGACCTTGATGCCGGGCTTGGCCTCGGCGATGCCGGCGATCCACGTGGGTGCCTGGACGAATTCGCCGTCCTCGTACTCCTCCGGGTGCTCGCCGAAATACCAGACGGCCCCATCGTCGTCCTGTGCGTAGAAGGCGATCTCCTTCTCGACGAGCTGGCCGTCGGCCCAGTCCTCGACGTAGGCGACGACCGTGGGGATGCCCTCGATCGTCTTGGTCAGGTTCGTGACCGTGAAGACGATCTTGTGCGGGATGCGCTCGCCTTCCTCGATCGTGACGCCGTCCTCGATCCAACGGCGTCCCGGCTGCAGCGGCAGCCACGCGTTCGTGATGTTCGAGCCGTTCGAGAACTTCGAGGCATCGAATGCCGGGAACGCCGGCTTTGCCGGATCTCCCGATGGGCTCGGCTCGGCACTCGGCGAGGCCGACGGTCCGGTGTCGGGCAGCGTGGGCGTCGCCGCCGGCAACGGCTCGATGGCGGCCTGGCTCGCGGGCGGCGCGGGCGGCGCGGACGGCGCAGCCGGCGTAGCCGTGCAGCCCACGACCAGCAGGCACGACACAAGAAGGGCGCCACGTGCGCCCGCAACAGACCGATGCATTCGTGACCCCTCTATCCCCCATGCCGGCCCCCCGGCTGGCAGGAGTACTTTCGTACTACGGGGTCCCCGCGCGGTGTCTCGGCCGCGACATGTGGTGCGAGGACGCACCAGATCGTCAGGTCGGGAGGGTCACCCGGAACGTCGAACCGGCACTCCCCGTGGCCTCGACCGCAAGCTCCCCACCGTGGGCCACGACCAGGTTCCGCGCGATCGCGAGACCGAGGCCGGACCCCGTCGAGCCGGCACCCTTCGCGAACCGTTCGAAGACGTGGGGGAGGAGGTCGGGGTCGATGCCCGGGCCCGTATCGGACACGCGCAGCACGAGTCGATCCCCGGCGACTTCGCCCTTGACGACGACCGTGCCGCCCGACGGCGTGTGCCGGACACCGTTCGCCACGAGGTTCGAGAGGACCTCGCGGATGCGGACCGGGTCGACGTCGAGGATCGGGAGGTCGTCCGGGACGTCGGCACGGACCGTGACGCCGGCACTCCCCGCCGAGCCCTCGAAGGAGCGGACCACCTCGCTGACGAGCAGGTCGATGTCGGTCGGCTCCTTGTGCAACGTCAGCGTCCCCGCCTCGGACAAGGCAACGGTCCGGAGGTCATCGATCAGCCGCTCCATCACGCGCGCCTCGTCGAGGATCGCGGTCAGGTGCGCTTCATCGGCCGGGTGGACGCCGTCGATCATCGCCTCGACGTTCCCGGCGATGACGCTGAGCGGCGTCCGCAGCTCGTGGCTGACGTCGTTGAGCAGCGTGCGCCGCTGGTCCTCGTCGCGCTGGAGCCGTTCCACCATCGTGTTGAAGCCGCGGGCGAGCTGGCGGATCGGCCGCCAGGCACGCGACGGGGTGCTGACACGCGTCGTGTAGTCGCCGCCCTCGACCCGCCGGGTCGCCTCGACGATCGAATCGAGCACGCGCGCCGACCGTCGGAACGGACCACTCGAACCGAACAGCGACGACCAGCACGACCAGGGCCGCGATCAAGACCGGGATCGGCCCGAGCTGCGAGAAGGCCGTCGCGATGAGCGTGACGACCGCCCAGGCGATGACCAGGAAGGCGAGCGCGAACATGCAGCCGAAGAACGGCCAGGGCGGACCGTGCCACTCCCCGCGGCCGTTCCGACCCGCACGGCGGTCGGCCCGCCGGCGGCGCCACATCTCGCGGCGATAGGCCCGCCAGTCCTCGGGGTCGATGGGCTCTTGCGGCTCGTCCCGCCGGCCCGGATCCCGTCATCGATCGTCCGCCAGTCGATAGCCGACGCCGTACACGGTGAGGACGTAGCGCGGCTGTCGGGGATCCGGCTCGAGCTTGCGACGCAGGTTCTTGATATGCGAGTCGATCGCTCGCTCGTAGCTCTCGAACGCGACCCCATGGAGCGCGTCGAGCAACTGGCTTCGCGTGAAGATGCGGCCGGGCTGCCGGGCGAGGGTCGCGAGGAGCGTGAACTCGGTCGGGGTGAGGTCGATGCTGCGGCCGGCGAGCTCGGTCCGCATCCGCGGAACGTCGAGCTGCAACTCCCCGACGCGCATCACATCCGACGGCTCCGTCGGTCGATCCGTTCGACGAAGCACGGCCTTGACCCGGGCGACGAGCTCACGGGGCGAGAAGGGCTTGGTGAGGTAGTCGTCGGCGCCGAGCTCGAGGCCGAGCAGCTTGTCGAGCTCGTCGTCCCGAGCCGTGACCATGACGATCGGGATCGATCCGTCACGTCGCAGTTCGCGGGTCACGTCGAGTCCGTCGAGCCCGGGCAAGCCCAGGTCGAGCACGACGAGGTCGGGCCGGTCATGCCGAACGACGTCGAGCGCGGCCCGTCCCTCGCTCGCGGTGATCACCCGGAAACCGGCATGCTCGAGATAGTCGCGTGCCAGTTCGACGATCCGTGGCTCGTCATCGACGACGAGGATCGTCCGGCTCATGACAGCGTGCTCATGACAGCGTGCTCACGGGAGGCATCCTAGCGACACGGATGCGCCCTCCCGGCGTGATCCGAGAGGGCGCTCGCCGAGGTCGAGGGCGTCAGGCGCCCGCGTCCTGCGGAGGTGAGGGCGGGGTGGTGCCCGGCGCGGTCGTGCCCGCAGCTTCCGACGGGGCCTCGCCATGGGACTGGCGATGCATCTCGTCGAACGTCTGCTGGAACCGCGCCCGATGGTCGTGATCGCCCCACTTGCCGTAGCCGCCACCCGGTCCGTAGCCGCCTGGGCCGCCGGAGTAGCCGGGACCGCCCCAGCCACCTCGACCGCCGGGTCCGCCCCAGCCACGGCCGCGCCAGAAGATCGCGCGGAACAGGCCGAAGATCAGGAACAGGAAGAGGAAGAACCCGATGAACCCGAAGAACGGGAAACCGTGGCCCCAACCCCAACCCCAGCCGCCGTAGTAGTACGGGTAGGGCACCGGGGCGACCGGCGTGACGACCGTCCCGGCGGGCGCGCTCGCGGCGGTCGTCGTGACCGCTGTCGAGAGCCCGGCCTGGTAGGCCGTCTGGGCGATGATCCCGCCGCCGACGACGAGTGCCGCGACGACGAGGAGTCCGATGAAGAGATTGCGCATGGTTGCGTGAGCTCCTTTCTTGGTTGGGATGCTCGCGCCGGAATGTGGAGCGGCGATGGAGCCGCGATGCATACTTCGCGCCTTCCGGCGAGGGGTTTCTCCGGTGATGCGCTTCGGCTGCATCACGACTGGACGTTGCGGCCCTACCATCCGCAGACGTGAGTGGCGCGTCGCCCTTCCTCGTTGCCGCCATCGACCAGGGGACGACCAGCAGTCGATGCCTCCTGTTCGATCACGCCGGGCAGGTCGTCGCCAGCCACCAGCTCGAGCATCGACAGATCACGCCGCGTCCTGGCTGGGTCGAGCACGACCCCGACGAGATCCTCGAGCGCGTCCGTGCCTGCGTCCGGATCGCGCTGCGTGAGGCCGGTGTCGATTCGCGCGCCCTCGCCGCGGTCGGCATCAGCAACCAACGCGAGACGACGGTCGTGTGGGATCGCCGCACGGGTCGGCCCGTCCATCCGGCGATCGTGTGGCAGGACACGCGTACCGCCGATGCTGTGGCACGGATCGGCGACCTGGATCGCTTCCGGGCGACGACCGGCCTACCGGTGTCGACCTACTCGAGCGCCCTCAAGCTTCGTTCGATCCTCGATCAGGTCGACCGCGACCCGGCCGGACTGGCGTTCGGCACGGTCGACACGTGGCTGCTGTGGAACCTGACCGGTGGCATCGATGGCGGTGTCCACGCCACCGACGTCACCAACGCCAGCCGGACCATGCTCATGGACCTCGCGACGTGCGAGTGGGACGACGCGATCGTCGGGGAGCTCGGGATCCCGCGATCGGTGCTTCCCGAGATCCGCGGGTCGTCCGAGGTGTACGGCGATGGTGTCGACGACCTCGCCGGCGTGCCGATCGCCGCGATGCTGGGCGACCAGCACGCGGCCCTGTTCGGACAGACGTGCTTCGAGGCCGGGGAGGCGAAGTGCACCTACGGCACGGGCGCCTTCATGCTGATGCATACAGGCATCACGCCGGTCGCCAGCACGCACGGGCTGATCACGACGGTCGCAGCACGGCTCGGTGGCCCGGAGACGCCGACGACGTATGCCCTCGAGGGCTCGGTCGCCGTAGCGGGCGCGCTGGTCCAGTGGCTGCGCGATGACCTCGGCATCATCGACTCGGCGGCCGACATCGAGCCGCTTGCCGGTTCCGTGCCGGACTCCGGGGATATCGTGATCGTGCCCGCCTTCTCGGGGCTGTTCGCGCCACACTGGCGACCCGATGCGCGCGGGATCATCGCTGGCCTGACGCGGTACACGACCAAGGCACACATCGCACGGGCGGCGCTCGAGGCGACCGCGTACCAGGTCGCGGATCTCGCCGAAGCGATGGCGGCGGATCTCGGCGCGCCACTCCCCGGGGAACTGCGGGTCGACGGCGGGATGACCCGGAACGGGCTACTGATGCAGATCCAGGCGGACATCCTCGGGAGTGCCGTGGTCGTGCCCGAGATGGCCGAGACGACCGCGCTCGGTGCCGCGTATGCCGCGGGCCTCGCGGTCGGCTTCTGGGAGGACCTCGACGAGCTGCGCTCGATGTCGAGCGCGACCCACCGCTTCGAACCGCGGATCTCGGAAGCCGAACGCCTCGGCGCCCTCGCACGTTGGCACAAAGGCGTCGAGCGTTCGCTGGACTGGATCGAGCCGTAGGTCTGTTACACGTTCGACCGCACGAACACTGAACAAACACTTGACAGACCAGCGCTCGACTTCTATTGTCTGCACAGACCTTGGACAACCCACTCGTCCGGGTAAGGAAGTGGAGACGTATCCGTGAAGTACCTGAAAGCCCTCGCACTGTTGCTCGTCATCGTCGGTGGCGTGAACTGGCTGCTCGTGGGGATCGCCCAGATCGACCTCGTCGCGGCCATCACCGGCTCGTCGTTCGGCGACACCAACGTCCTGTCATCGCTCATCTACATCGTCGTCGGGTTCGCGGCGCTCGCCCTCGTTCCGACGCTGTTCCGATGGCTGAGCACTGACTCGTCCGCCACGGTGGCGTAACCACCCGATATCCCCGCGCCGCTCCCGCCGGCGCACAGCGGGCGTGCCGACGCGCGCCCTGGCCCGCGACGACCGGACCCTCCCGGGCCGTCGCGGGCCTTTCGCTGCTTGTGATGCGCTTGCAAGACGGGCCGCGGTAGGGTGAGCGGACCCCGGACGACAGCCGCACCGAGGACCGTCATGACATCGACCGTTCGCCGTCTCGCCTTGCTCGTCGCGTTCGCGATGGGGCTTTCCCTCGTCGTCGCCCCGGCCGTCGCCGCGCACAGCACGAGCGCCGACCTACCGACCCGGATCGACCTACCCGAATGGCTGGCAGCCCGAAGGCATCACGTCGTGGGGCAAGTGGCTGTTCGCTGGCTCGCTGAAGGACGGCGCGATCTACCGGGCGAACGCGAAGAACGGCATGGGCCGGATCTTCGTCGCCGGCGAGACCGGCAAGGCGGCGACCGGCCTGCATATCGATCGATGGGGTCGACTGTGGGCTGCCGGCGCCGGCACCGGTGAGGTCCGCGTCTTCGATGCCCGGAACGGGAAACTGCTCCAGACCTACACGTTCGGTCCCGGGCCGATGTTCCTCAACGACCTCGACATCGCGCGCAACCGCGTGGTCGTCACCGACTCGATGAACGCGCGCGTCGGCGTGATCCCGCTCGGTGAGCACGGCGCGCTGCCCGACCCGTCGAAGGCGTTCTTCATGCCGCTTACCGGTGACTTCCAGGTGCAGATGGGCTTCAACGCCAACGGGATCGCGGCCCGCGGCGGTTGGCTGGTCATCGTCCAGTCGAATACCGGGTTCCTGTTCCGCCTCAACCCGCGGACCGGCGACACCACGAAGATCGATACCGGCGGCTACCTCGTCACCAACGGTGACGGCATCCACTTCCGCGGTCGGACGCTGTACGTCGTCCGAAACCAGGACGGCATCGTCGCCGTGCTGCGTGTCGGCGAGTTCCTGCGCCACGCCCGGCTCAAGGGCGAGATCAAGCCGGCGGCCGGCACGGTCGACGTGCCGACGACGGCGACCATCACCCTCGGCGGGCTCTACGTCGTGAACGCTCGATTCACCACGCCGCCGACAGCCGACACCGAGTACTGGATCACGCGGCTTCCGCTGAAGCCGTAGTCGGTCTGTCGCGCACGCCCCATCGGCCGGTCTCTTCGGGGGCCGGCCGATGGACTCTGGACGCCGGCGATGCATATTTCCCGGCCGTCCGGAGGGAGTCCTTCAGTGATGCGCTTCGGCTGCATCTTGTGGGTCGGGTGGAGGCGTGCGGGCCGGCCCGTGACGCGCGACTGATGCGGCCGAAGCTGCATCAACGACGAAAGGTCCGCGGGCTGGTCGGGAATGTGCATCACCCTGATGGCGTTGGCCGCCAAGGTCGCGACAAGGCCACTGCCATACCGCTTGTGGCCCTTTCGTACCGGGTCGAGGAGAAGCCGTCCCACTCCAGACTGCTGGCGTCAAGAGGCATCACAGGGGACGACAGTGTTGCGTGCATCGTGGGTACTCCTCGTCGCCGCGGCTGTCGCAGGATGCGGCGACGGTCGGGCGGCCGAGCCTCCGCGACCCGATCGGACGATCACAGCGGAAGGCATCGGCGTTGCCGACCATTGGACCTTCGGTTCGTGCAGCCACGTGGTCGTCACGTTGCGCTCGGGCGAAGTATTCGACGTCGCTCGGACGAGCTCGAAGGACCCGGCATGTCCAGGCGAGCAGCCGACCCGGTTCCTTCTCGGTGATGATCTCGAACTCACGGCAGGGGCGGACGAGAACAAGCCTTGGGCGGCGGGCAGCTCCTCACCTCATGCCGATGCTGGAACCGGGCCCCTCGTGCTCTGGGGAACGGACGATGACCAGGCGTGGCTCGGGGCGATCCGTTCGCCACCCGCTGGGGCCGCGGAACCGTGTTGGAACTACCGATTCGACGACGGCGAGGGCGCCTACAAGGAGTCGGGAAGCGACGGCCAGCCGGTGCTGCATCTCTCGAGCGGACTGGTCCTGGCCATCGCTCCCGACTTCGAGCTCACATACCCGCCGGACCCATTCCCACTTCGGTCCGCCGATGCGATATGCGTGGATCTCGATGGCGAAGTCGTGTCGGCGAACGTCTGGGTCGGCGGCTACTAGCGACCTGGATGGCTCATCATCGGGCTTGTCGATGAGGCGCCGGGCCTGGCCCGGCGGTAGCCTGAGATCGTGAGGCGAGTCAGTACCGCGATCGACATCGATGCTCCGGCCCGTGACGTCTGGGATCTCTACGCGGACGTGCCGCACTCGCCCGACTGGGTCCCGTTCTCGGAGGAGATCCTGTACGTCAGCGGTCCGCCCGGAGTCGGGCAGGTCTACCGCGAGCGCACCCGCCTTCTCGGCATCAGCGACGTCGCCGAGTGGCGGATCATCGAATGGGAGCCGCCCCGGCGCCAGGTCCAACTGTCGACGGACAAGAGCATGGACGCGCGGCTGGTGATCGAGGTCGAGCCGCTCGAGCCCTTCGACGCCGGCCGATCGCGGGTCCGGCAGGACGCGATCTTCGAATCGCGCCTACCGGGCCCGGTCGGATGGGCCCAGGAGCTCGTCTTCGCGACCGTCGGACGGCGCGGGATCGCCGCGGCCGTCCGAGCGGCCAAGCACCATCTGGAGGGACGCGAGGCCTAGGCCCCCTGCGTGACCTCGAAGAGGTCCTGCGCGACGAGGCCGTGGGCCTCGCGGTGGACCGCGATCGCGGCCTCGCGGTCAGGCGCCTCGACGAGGCAGAAGACCTTGCCGGCCGCCTCGTCGACCCAGTAGTGCTGGTAGTCGACGCCGAACTTCGGACCGACGCGGACGTCGGCCTCATGGGCTGGGACGACATCCGTGGCCTTGACGCCGGGGAGGTCGTGGATGTCGATGAAGGTTGCCATTGATGAGTTCTCCTGGTCACGGACACATCGATCGGGCACGGTGCCGCGATGCCGCCATTACGCCGATCCGAGGGTGGGCGGTTTTGCCGGCGCTTTCGTCACGGGCACGGGGCAGGGCAGGGGACAGTTGGCCCGCCCATCGACGCGATCGACGCCATCGGCGCGCGCATCGGAGTCATCTGTTCTCGGAGGTGCCGCAACGCGCGACGCGTCCGCGTCTTGACCGTCCCGATCGGCCAGCCGAGCGAGGCGGCGATCTCGGACTGCGTCAGTCCCTGGTCATAAGCGAGGACGATGACGCGCCGCTCGACGGGGTCGAGACCGGCGATCGCGGCGTCGATGGAGGCACGCGTCTCCTTGTCCGCGACGGCGACATCGGGGAGTGGCTCGGCCGAACCGACCGCGATGAGGTCGCCGGTGCCCGCCAGCCACTCATCGACCGCGTGGTCATCCTCGGCCGGACGAGCGAACGCCGAGAAGCTCGCCGCTCGATCGTGGCGGCCCGCAGCCCGCAGCCGGTCGATCGACCGGTTCCGCGCGATCGTCATCAGCCACGAGCGCAGCTCGCCGCGCTCGGGGTCGAAGCGATCGGCGTGGTCCCACAGCGTGAGGAACGTCTCCTGCACGACTTCGGTCGCGAGCCACTCGTCGCGGCTGGTCTGCATCGCCGAGGCGAAGACCGCGTTCGAATGCCTGTCGTAGAGGCGCTCGAGGGCCGGCTCGGAACCTTCGAGCATGGCCGCGACGAGCGCGGCGTCGGTTGCCTGCGCTGGTCGCCGCGTGGGTCGCCTTGGTGGCGATCGCGGTCACGCCGCCGTCGTGCGTGGGCCGTTCGGCCGACATGAAGTCCATCAGGACCTCCCCTCCGGATACTCTCGCTCATGTAAGTATCTCGCGAGTAAGATAATAGCGAAGGAGAGGGTGTTCTGCTAGTGTCTTCCTCATGACAGATGACTTCGTCGATGACGTCCTTGGCAGTTGGCGCTCGACGAGCCCTTCGATCGATACCGCGCCGCTCGAGATCACCGGTCGACTGAGTCGCATCGGACCGCTGCTCGGACGTCGCCAGGAAGGCGTCTTCAGCCGGTTTGGGGTGAACCGGGGAGAGGTCGGCGCGCTCAGCGCACTCCGCGTCGCGGGTCCGCCGCATCGGCTATCGCCGACGCGCCTCGGCCGCGGACTGATGCTGTCCTCGGCGGGTGTCACCAGCCGGATCGACCGCCTGGAGCGGCGCGGGCTCGTCCGTCGACTACCCGATCCCGATGACCGTCGCGGCGTGATCGTCGAGCTCACGGACGAGGGCGCAAAGGTCGTCGACGAGGCGGTTCGCGCGGTGGCCGAGAGCGATCGGCAGCTCCTGGAACGGCTCGATGCCGACGAGATGACGCAGCTTCAGGCGTTGCTCAAGAAGCTCCTCGCAGGTCTCGAACCGGCGGAGTAGCTCGTCCTAGGCGGGCCGGGCGGCTAGGCGTCGACCCCCCGCCGACCCTCGGCGACTATCTTTGAACCATTCCGCGCCGCGTCCCGCCAATACGGCGACCGCCCACACTCGTGGGCGATCAACGGAGAGCGAGGGATCGGTGACGAGATCCGAATTGGTCCGGCAGGCTCGGCAGGGTGATCGTGACGCGTACGACATCCTGCTGACCGAGGTCGTCGACCACCTGTATCGGATCGCGCGACTGATCCTACGAGATTTCGACCGCGCCGAGGACGCCGTACAGGAGGCGCTCGTTCGGTGCTGGCGCGATCTTCCCAGCCTCCGCGATCCGGACAAGTTCGACGCGTGGCTGAACCGGATCCTGATGCGTTCCATCACCGACGAGGCCCGCAAGCGGCGTGGCTTCGTCGCCAACGTCGTCCCACTGACCCACGAGCCGTCAGTCGCTGACAGCAGCGGCGCGCTCGCCGACCGCGACGAGATCGCCCGCGTGTTCGAGCGCCTGTCGATCGAGCACCGGACGATCGTCGTCCTCTATCACTACCTCGGCATGACCACGGACGAGGCGGCTCGGACGATCGGCGTCCCGCACGGCACCGCCAAGTCTCGACTCCACTACGCGACCGAGGCACTCCGCTCCGCCCTCGAGGCGGACGCGCGCGCTGTCTCACAGGGAAGGGCGCTCGCATGAGCACGAACTTCGACCCGCGGCGGTCCGTCAAGGCCTGGCTCGAAGCCGAGGCCCCCGACCGGGCGCCGGGGAGACTGATCGATGCCGCGCGAGAGCGTATTCGGTCGACACGACAGCGCCGTCCGTGGTGGCCGGCGCGGAGGGCTTCCGACATGAATTCGTACGCCAAGTGGGCGATCGCGGCGGCCGCCGTCCTGGTCATCGGGATCGTCGGCTACAACCTACTTCCGAGTCGGGGCGGCACCGCTTCACAAGCGGCCGCCTCGCCGGCGGTTGTCGCGGCGACATCGCCGGCGCCGATCGCCGGTCGAGGTCCCAGCGGCCGGTGGCGGGTGCGCTCCGGCGCCACTCAAGTTCGATCCCGCGGCAAAGATCGATCTGACCGGGGCGTGGGCCGGAGACGATGGCGGCATCTACTACGTGCGCCAGCTGGGCAACGTCATCTGGTGGAACGGCATGTCGCAACGTGACGACCCGCCGGGGTCGCTTGGCCGGAACTGGAACAACGTCGGTCGCGGCGAGGTCAAGGACGACCTCACGATCGTGGCTGGATGGGCTGACGTCCCGCGCGGGATGGTCGACGGCCAAGGGACCGTTACCTTCAAGATCGGCGCGGACGGTGCAGGCAACATCCAGATCACCAAGACGAACGAGACCGGTACCGGCCGGGGCGATACGAAGTGGTCCAGGTGCCAGCCTGGCTTCGCGCTGAATCGATGATGGTGATCCTCTTCGGCTGATCGGTTTCGATCCGCGCTTTCGGCGCCGGGGTCGTGCAGGCCCCGGCGTCGTGGCGTTTCTCGTCGCTGGCGCGCGTCTTTGCGTGATGCGCAGTTGCGGGCCTCGGGCGGGTAGTCGTCGAGTGATGCGCTTCGGCCGCATCACGGAGGGTGGCCGGCGGTCGACGCCGGCCGGCGGCACGCGAGCCCGGCTACGTCGCCGGCGAGGCCCGGTTACGTCCCGTGCGGCGTCTCGTCCTGCTGGGCCCCATGGCCGGCGCGGCCGGTGCCGCCCGGGGCCCGACCGGCCCGGGCGGCCTTGGCGGCCCTGGCGCGCAGGTCCGCCTCGAGCTTGTCGACTTCCTCGTCCGACATCTCGTCGATGTTGATCAATGAGTCGCGCGCTCCCTTGACGTGATGCAGGAGCTCGTCGTGGACGACCTTCGACTCTTTCGCCTGGCGATTGGCCTCGAGCAGGATCAGGACGCCGAGCAGGAACGTGAGGATCGTCGTCGACGTGTTGATGACCAGCTGCCAGGTGTCGCTAAAGCCGAAGATCGGGCCCGTGATCGCCCATAGCGCGATCCCGATGATCGCGACCAGGAAGAACTGCCACGAACCGGCGGCGAGGGTGACCCGTCGCGCGACGCCGCGAAAGAATTCAGCCACGACCGATGACCTCCCGTGGACGACATCTCGCGCGATTGTGTCACCACAGGAGCCGGAATCGATGAAGCCCGGCCGATGGCCGGGCTTCGGTGCGGGAGACGGGTCGGCTCAGTAGCCGCCACGCTGCGACTTGAAGCAGTCGCTGCAGTAGACGGGCTTGCCGTTCGTCGGGCGGAACGGGACCTGGGCCTCGCGGCCGCAGTTCGAGCACGTCGCGCTGAACATCTCGCGCGGAGCGCGGTCGTAGCCGCCACCGCTCGAGTAGCCGCCACCGCTCGAGTAGCCGCTCGAGGACCCACCGCCCTCACCACGTGCAGCCTTGCGGCTCGCGCGGCAGCTGGGGCAGCGACGCGGCTCGGTGAAGCCACGATCCGAATAGAACTGCTGCTCGCTCGCGGTGAACGCGAATTCCTGACTACAGTCGGAACAGGTCAGGGTCTTGTCCGTCGTGGACTGGAACATAAAAGCACTCCTGCTCATGCGACCTCAGCGAACCAATCTCGCCGAGAACCAGAGAGGAGTGATCGTGTAGTCGCGTCTTGGGATGGCGCACTTGCTGGCGCCAAATCCGACTGTACCACGAGTCATCGGTAAAGTCGAACGTCTGTTCATCGGTTCGTCGCGCCCGCTCGTCCGTGCCCCTCGGTCTCGGTCCGTTCTAGACGTGCTGATCGACGAAGACCGGGTTGCCGTCCGGGTCGTTGATGATGAAGAAGCCGGGGCCCGAGCCTGACTCGTCGACCTCGGTCGCGATCTCGATGCCGGCGTCCTTCAGTCGATGTTGGAGCTCGCGGACATCCGTGAAGCCATCGACTGGCTGTGCGTTCCCGTCCCAGCCCGGGTTGAAGGTGAGCGTGTTGCGCTCGAGCATGCCCTGGAACAGCCCGATCACCGTCGACCCATTTCGAAGGATCAGCCAACCCTGCGACGCGTCGCCGTGGAACTGCGAGAAGCCGAGCGCCTCGTAGAAACGGCGCGACGCCTCGAGATCCTTCACGTTCAGGCTGACTGAGAACGTACCGAGGTCCATCGTGTCCCTCCTGGGTCGGTGCAGCGCTGCACCGGCGTCCGCGGCGCTGTCGGTAACGCGACAGGGGATAGGCCGTTAGTACTGCTACACCACGGTACCTCTGGGTCGGTCGCTGCGCCGGGGGGCGCGCTCACCCGGGAGGATCCAGCCGCGTCGAGGGGTGTCGCGGCGTAACAGGGCTCGTCCGCGTGGCCCAGTCGAATCGCGGATCGCACCCGCCACGGATGGAGGTTGCCCAGACAGGACCGAGCGCGCATTGGGGGACGCAGGACGTCCACAGCAGGCTGTCTACCCGGGGGAGAGGGGTGAACCAGACGTGAGACTGAACGCCAACAGACGCACACGCATCCGGCACAAGAGCGCCGTGCTGCTGGCAATGGCCGTCGTCGTGGCCGGAGCCATCGCGGTCCCGATGACCGCCCTGGCGGCCGACGGGCCGTTCACCATCGACGGCGCCATTCCCGACAGCGGCACCACCGAGCTGCCCGACATCTTCGGCAGCACCAAGGAGCTCGGGCCGCTCAACTCGAGCACGACCAAGATCGGCGTCATCCACAACGATGCGGTGCCGACGCTCGGCCTGACGAACCCGAACGCCCAAGTCGACCTTCGACGCGCGTGGCTCGACACCGAGCGTGACACCGCCGCCCCGAACCACGACTGGCTGTACTTCGCGTGGGAGCGCGACTCGAACAGCGGCAGCGGCTTCATCGCGTACGAGTTCATGAAGAACGCGGCGCCGGCCGGCTGCGCCTACGACACCGCCACCGAGGCGCAGCTCACCGCGAACTGCAACCCGTGGGCGAACCGCGACGGCGGGCGACTTCATGATCCTGTGGGACCAGCAGGGCAACAGCAAGGACCTGTACCTGCGGACCTGGAGCGGGACCGCCCCGAACCTGACGCTCGGCGCCCCGACGCTGCTGAACAGCAGCGTCTCACAGGCCGCGTACAGCTCCGACGGTTTCCGTGGTGAGGCGGCGGTCGACCTGACCGCGACGATCTTCGGCGGCAGCACGGCCTGCCGGACGTTCGCCAACACGATCCCGAGCACCGTGACCGGTAACTCGGACACGGCCGACTACAAGGACACGATCCTCGCGACCGCGCCGCCGATCACGAACTGCACCTCGACGACCGTCACCACCCCGAAGACCGGGGCCGGCGGCACTATCCCCGCCGGCGGACTCTCGATCGGCACGGGCGTCGTCGCCGTCAAGGACTCCGCGGTCGTGGATCTCGCGGGTGGCACGGCGACGCCGGCCGGCTCGGTCGCGTTCTCGCTGTGCAAGGTGGACTCGCCCGACCTCTGTGCCACGGGTGGCACGACGTGTCGGGTCGACGAATCTCAGCGGCGCGAGCTTACCCAGCGACAGTCTTGTCGCCGACGGCCTATGTGACGTCGGTCGGCCGCTATTGCTGGCGCGCCACGTTCAGCGGTGACACCACTAACGGCATCCCGGGCTCGTCCGACTCCCGAGCGAACGAGTGCTTCACGGTCAACCCCGTGACCCCGACTCTGCCACCACCGCCGGGGCGGACGTCCTGCTCGGTAACAACGTGACGGACACGGCCACCCTGACGGAACTCGCCACCCAGCCTGCCAGCCCTGTGATCAACCGACCGGCGCCGCCGGTGCCGCGGCGGGTGGCACGATCACGTTCAACCTTTACGGACCGGGCGACTGCAGCACGGTCGCCTACACGTCGTCGGCGACGGCGATCAGCACCACCGGCTCGACTGGTACCGCCAGTGCGACCTTCAAGCCCACCGCGACCGGTACCTATCACTGGGTCGCCGTCCTACAGCGGCGACTCGCCCAACAACAACGCGACGACCCATAACACGGCTTGCGATGACACCGACGAGGACGTCGTCGTCAGCTCCGTGCCTTCGTCGATGACGACGGCCCAGACGTGGATCCCGCGCGACTCGGCGACGGTCAGCGCGTCTGCGGGCGGAACGATGACCGGGAGCGTCTCCTTCACGCTGTACGCCTCGAACGACTGCGCGGTCGGTGGCGGATTCCCCCATCTACTCGACCAGCCGGAACGTGAACGGAGCATCGCCGGTGACCGTGCGCACGCAGGACTCGGCGAGCCAGCCCGCCGCGCAGAACGCCACGGGTGATTATTCGTGGTCGGTCAGCTACGACAGCACCAACCCGGCGCAGGACGACATCGCGGCCAGCTGCCACGAGACGTCGAGCCTGACCATCGACAACACCGGGCCGTAGTCGACTTCGTCGACCACGAACATCGAAGGGCCGGCCGCGAGGCCGGTCCTTCGCTTTCAGCGACCGCGACCACGATGACCGGCACGAAACGCTAGCCTTCCTCGACATGGCCGACCGTCACGCCAGCCCGGCACCTGCCGAATCCCGCCGGACCCGCCCGCGCCGCCACTGATCGTCCTCATCGATGACGACGGCGAAGCATGCGCCAACGTCGAGGGCGTGCTTCGGAGTCGATACGACGGCGACTACGACATCGTCAGGATCGATTCGAGCGCCGAGGCGCTTCCGCTGATCGCCGCATCGCACGGTGAGGGTCGCGAGATCGCCCTCGTGCTCTGTGGCCACTACCTCGCCGATGACGCGCTCGGGACCGACCTCCTCGGCCGGATCGGCGCGATCGTCCCGGACACGCGCCGCGGTCTGCTCATCGACTGGGGCGACACGACGACGTACGAGGCGGTCCGTGAAGCGTCGACGCTCGGCCAGATCGACACGTTCATCTACCGACCGAATACCGCGGTCGACGAGGAGTTCCACCACGCGATCGTCGAGCTGCTCGGTGGCTGGATGCGCGCCCACGGCCGCGGGTTCGAAGGCGTCCGCCTCGTCGGCGACCCGTTCGACGAGGGGACCCACGAGCTTCGCGACGCGCTGCAGCGCAGCAGCATCCCGTTCGGGTTCTACGACGCCGCGAGCCTGGCGGGGCTGAAGTTGCTCGATCAGGCCAACATCGACGGACCGTTACCAGTGGCGATCATGTCCAACGGCGCGGTCATCACGCACGCCCGGGGATCCGACATCGCCGCCGCGCTCGGGGTGAACGCCGACCCGGGCGACGAGACGTTCGATCTCACCGTCGTCGGTGCCGGGCCGGCCGGTCTCGCCGCCGCGATCAACGGGGCCTCCGAGGGGATGCGGGTGATCGTCATCGAGGCGGAGGCCCTCGGGGGACAGGCAAGTTCCAGCACATTGATCCGCAACTACCTGGGGTTTCCACGCGGGCTGAGCGGCTCGGAGCTCGGGAGCCGTGCCTATTTCCAGGCATCTCGGTTCGGCGTGCGATTCCTCATCGGCCGGCGTGCGGCGGGCGTCCGCCCGCTCGAGGAGGGCTACGCCATCGCCCTCGATGACGGCGCCGAGGTACGGACGCGGAGCCTCGTCGTCGCCACCGGCGTCGACTACCGACGCCTGGGCCTGCCCGCGCTCGAGGCGTTCACCGGGCGCGGCGTCTTCTACGGAGGCGCGGTGACCGAGGCGACGTCGATGCGCGACCGCGAGGTGTTCGTCGTCGGTGGCGCGAATTCCGCGACCGAGTCGGCGCTGTACCTCGCCGAGTTCGCGCGCCACGTGACGCTGCTCGTCCGGGGATCGTCGTTACGCGAGACGTCCGACTACCTGCGCAAGGAGGTCGAGCGGCACCCGAACATGTCGGTCCGGCTCAACAGCTCGATCGTCGATGCGACCGGCGACTTCCGGCTCCGGACGATCTCGGTCCTCGACAGCTCGACCGGCGTGACGACCGAGCTGAAGGCGAACGGCGTGTTCCTCCATATCGGCGCGCAGCCGCGGACCGACTGGCTGCCGGACAGCCTCGAGCGCGACGAGCGTGGCTTCCTGCGCACCGGCACGGACGTGTTAGACGCGCCGGCCGGCCACGACCCGATGTCCTTCGAGACGTGCATGCCCGGCATCTACGCGGTCGGCGACGTCCGAGCGGGATCGGTGAAGCGCGTCGCGGCGGCGGTCGGCGAAGGGTCGATGGCGATCCAGCAGGTCCGCGCGGCGCTGACGGCGGCGGACAGGGCGGCCGCGCCGGCCCGCTGAGCCCTCGCTCAGCTCGCGATCGGCTGCTCGCCCTTGGGTCGCAACTCGAAGACGGGTCGCGTCTCCGCCGCACGCGCGGGATCGTCGCGGATCTCCGGCGCCGCCGCGGTGAAGAGCATCCGCCCGAAGGCGCGTCCGATCCACGGAAGCCGCCCGATGTACGCCGGAAGGATCCGAGCGTAGAAGTCGACCGCCTCGGCCTGGTCGAGCTGGCGGGCGACGACGTGCTCGTCCCGGCCGCGAACGCGGATGTCGGCCTCGCCGGCGGCGCGCAGGTTGCGCGTCCACTGGACGTCGCCGTAGGCGCCGATGACATAGCGCCGGCCGTCGGACTCGACGACCGCCACGGCCGCGGAGCGTGGCAGGCCGCTGGTGCGGCCTCGAACGGTCAGGAGGACGTTCGGCCCCATCGGCGTCCCGAGCCGAAGGAGGCGACGGGAGAGGGGATTGGAGGCACGGACGAAGGCGGGAGCAGTGGTCATGAGAGGTTCCTCGGTCACGTTAGCGTGTTTGCTGTCGTCAATCGATTGACGGACCCTGACGGGAGAACGTGACCGGATGACCGACGCCGACTGGCTCGCCACTCGATTCGAGGAGCAGCGCCCCCATCTGCGCTCCGTGGCGTATCGGATGCTCGGCTCGCTGGCCGAGGCCGATGACGCGGTCCAGGACGCGTGGCTCCGGGCGAGTCGGGCGGATGCCGATGAGGTCGACAACCTGGGTGGCTGGCTGACGACGATCGTCGCCCGCCTGTGTCTCGACCGGTTGCGTGCCCGGAACGCTCGCCGCGAGGACCTCGTCGGCGCGCAACTGCCGGACCCGATCATCTCGAGCATCGAGGGCGGCGCAGGCAACGCCCCTGGCGACGTGTCGCCCGACCCCGAACACCTCACGATCCTGGCGGACTCGATCGGGCTCGCGATGCTGATCGTGCTCGACCGGCTGCCGCCCGCCGAGCGGCTGGCCTTCGTCCTCCACGACACGTTCGGGCTGCCGTTCGAGGAGATCGCGCCCATCGTCGATCGCTCGCCGACCGCGACGCGCAAGCTCGCGAGCCGGGCTCGCGCCCGGGTCCGAGGCGCCGGTCCGACCTCGTCGGATGTGCCGCTCGCCCGCCAGCGCGAGATCGTCGATGCGTTCATCGCGGCGTCGAGGGCCGGCGACTTCGAGGCGCTGCTGCGCATCCTCGACCCCGACGTCGTCGTCCATGCCGATACGGCCGCCGACCGGGGCCCGTTCGCCGGTGTCACCGAGGTCCGGGGCGCCGAGGCGGTCACCGCACAGGCGATGGTCTTCTCTCGGTTCGCGGCCGGCGCCCGGCGTGCGACCGTCAACGGCGGGGCCGGGGCGGTCGTCTACTCCGGGGGTCGGCCGTTCGCCGTCGTCAGCGCGACGATCCGCGGCGACCGCATCGTCGAGATGGACTTCATCCTCCGACCGGAGCGGCTTCGGGCATTGGGTCTCGGCGCGGACTGAGGGCGTGCCCGGCGCACGTTCAGGTCAGCCCGCGTCCTCGACTCCGGCGGGCAGGCGCGCACCCTCGATCATCGCCGCCGCGGCCGGTTCGATACCTGCGAAGGCGTGGTCATCGTCGGCGTCGATCACCGCGTACACGCCGTGGCTCTGACCGCCCCAGGTCGCATCGGCGGCGAGCATCCGCACGTGGAACGGCCCGGCGACTCCGTAGACCTCGGGTTCCCATTGCGGGAAGCTGAGCAGGTTGACGCATGGTCGGATCTCGGCAGGACATCCCTCGTCGACGTTCTTCGCCTTGGGTGAGCGGCCGAACTCGAGCACCGTCGCGTCGAGGTCGCCGACCTTGCCGGCGCTCTTCTTGATCACCTTCACGTTCGGGTCGTGCTCGATCCAGGCGACCATCGCCGCCGCCGTGCCATCGAAGTCTTCGGCCTTCTTGAAGGTGCCGTCGACGATCGGATAGACGTCGAGCCAGAACAGGACCTTCGCGGCCTCGCTGGCACTCGGGCGCAGGCCGAATTCGCCAGTACTGTCCTCGAAGCTCGTCCAGCCGGCCGGCACCGTGACGGTCAGCTGCCCGCCGAAGAAGTAGCGGGTCGTGTAGTCGCCGGCATCGAGGTCACCAGGGCGTGTCAGGTTCGGCGTTACGCAGGCCGGCAGACAGCCCGGGATCGGAGCGGGGGAACCCACGGCTACCGTGCTCGGACTGGCGGCGACGCGACGCGCTCGGAGCTCGGACGGTCGAGGCCGGCGCGGAAGGGCCTGAGGATGCGGACGCCGACCCACCGCCTGATCCGCTACATGCCGCGACGAGAAGACTCGCGACAGCGAGCCCGACGATCCTCCGCATCGATTGCCCTCCGCGATGCGCGACTGTGAGCTGACGCGCTACCCACATGGGACGCGGGGTGCTCGGAGGGTTCCCGAATCGACTGACTGACGTGATCGTCATTCGGCCTTCCCTCGCGCTTCTCGATGGCGACGTAGGATGCCCGGATGCTCAGGAACGGTCAGGGGGTCGCGCTACTGACCCGGATCCCGTTACACCCGCTGCTGTTCGCGGCGTACGCCGTCCTGTTCCTCTATTCGGCGAACCTGGACCGGGTCCTCCCCGTCGATGCGATCGCACCGCTGACTCGTGCCGTCGCGGCCGCGGCGGTCGTGACGGCTGTCCTGGCGCTCCTCCTCCGCGACAGGCGCAAGGGAGCGATCGTCGCGACGGCGATGGTGGTCGCGTATTTCGGGTTCGGGCACGTGGCAGGTTTTCTGGCCGGTCGCGGCATCACTGACGCGGCACAGCTCGGAGCATGGGCCGTCATCGTGGTCGCGGCGTTCATCTTCGCCGTGCGCGGGGCATCCAAGGTGCCGCAGGCGACGTTCGGGCTCAATGTCGTCGCGCTCGTGCTCGTGGGGGTCGCGGCCGGGACGATCCTGCCGTACGAGATGTCGCGCGCGGGTCGCGAGCCGATCTCCCATGCGACGACCGTCCGCGCCGCGAGCGACGTCGCGACCGAGCGTGACATCTACTTCCTGATCTTTGATCGATATGGCTCGGCGGACGCGCTCGAGCGGCGCTTCGACATCACGGACAACGACCTCTACGGCTGGCTCGAGGCACGCGGGTTCCAGGTCCCGGCGAACAGCCACGCGAACTATCGCGCCACCGACTTCTCCCTGGCCGCCACGCTCAACATGAAGTTCCTCGACGACCTGACGCGCGAAGTCGGCCCCATTTCCGGCGACCGAACGCCGGCGCAGGCCATGATCCAGGACCACGAAGTCGGTCGTTTCCTGAAATCCCAGGGGTATCGCTACTACCAGATCGGCTCGTGGTTCGGCCCGACCCGCTCGGTCGCGATCGCGGACGAGAACCTTTCGTACGGTGTCGCGAGCGAGTTCGAGACGGTCCTCAACGACCTGACGATCGTGCCTGGGATCGACCGTGTCCGCGGCGTCCTGAGCCCTGAGCCCACGGACCGCGACCGCCACCGGGAGGGAACGCTGTTCGGGCTCCGGCAGCTACGCCGGGTCGCGACGGCGCCGGGTCCCAAGTTCGTGTTCGCTCACATCCTCCTGCCTCACGACCCGTACGTCTTCAAGGCCGACGGCTCATCGCTGTCCGAAGCGGAAGCGAAGGCCACGCCGGAGCGAAAGCTCTACAGCGACCACCTCGCATTCGCGAACTCGCAGATCAAGGACATCGTTGGTTACCTGCTGGCCGGCCCCGAGGAGACCCGACCGATCGTGATCATCGAGGGCGACGAGGGGCCGCTCATGTGCCAGGGCCTCGACTGCGTGGAGAACACTCCCCAATATCTGCGCATCCGGCTGGGGAACCTGGTCGCGATGTACTTGCCGGGGGTCGACGAACAGCTTCCCGACACGTTCAGCTCGGTGAATACGTTCAGGGTCGTGTTCCGCGAGTACTTCGGCGCCGACCTCGAGCCACTTCCCGACCGCAGCTTCACCTGGCCCGACAACGACCACTTGTATGACTTCAAGGATGTGACCGAGCAGATCCTCGAATGATGCCGAATCGGCTCGGACGCTATCCTCGAGCGACTCGAAGTTACCGACGCTTCCGAGGAGGCCCCCATGATCCCCCTGCCCGCGTACATCGATCCGGGCTCAGGCAGCCTCATCATCCAGGCCGTGATCGCCGCGGTCATCGCCGTCCCGATCTTCCTGCGCTCGCAGATAAGCCGGGCGGTCCGCACGTTCCGGCGCTCGGACGAGCAGGAACCGACGCGCGGGGACGACCCTGCCGCCGGCACCTGATCGTCACGGTCCTCTAGCGGAGCAGGTCATCGTCGGTCCCGAAGGGCGCGACGGGGCGTCGTTCCGCGACCCGAGCGCGTTCGTGTTCTGGCGCGACGGGCAGCCATACCGCCAGATCCAGGACGCCTTCGCCACCGATTGGGACGCCTTCGAGGCTAGCCCGCTCAAGAGTCGCCTCTTCGAGCAGCGGCGGCTGATCCGGCACGAGCGCGCCGATGTCGACCTCGCGCCGATGCCCGGCGCACACGCCGTCATCCAGCCGGAGCCGATCGAGTTCTTGAGCTATCCATACGAGTGGACGTTCGGCGAGCTGCGCGAGGCGGCGCTGCTCACGCTCGATATCCAACTGGAGGCGATGGCGGCCGGCTGGACACTCAAGGATGCGTCGGCCTACAACATCCAGTTTCGGGACGCTCGGCCGATCCATATCGACTCGACGTCGTTCGAGCCGCTCGAGGAGGGCTCGCCGTGGATCGCCTACCGCCAGTTCTGCGAGCAGTTCCTGGCGCCGCTCGCGCTCGCGGCACGGCGCGACGTCCGGCTCATCGATCTCCTGCGGCTCGGGACCGATGGGATCCCGCTCGATCTGGCAAGTCGGATGCTGCCGCGACGGACATGGCTCGACTTCGGCCTCGTGTCCCATGTGCATCTGCATGCTCGGGCACAGACCCGTCACGCGCGGAACGACGATGATGGCCGGTCGGCGCGCCAGGTGCGTCTGTCACGGGCGCGCCTGGAAGGGCTCATCCAGAACCTGCGCTCGACCGTCGCGCGGCTCGACTGGCAGCCGCGGGGGACCGAGTGGGCGGACTACGCGGAGAACACGAGCTATGCCGAGCCGGCCGCCGCAGACAAGGACCGCGTCGTGGACGCGTGGTTGCGCGAGATCCCGGGGGCGCGGGTGTGGGACCTCGGCGCGAACACCGGTCGCTTCAGCCGGATCGCGGCCGACGCAGGCAAGCGCGTCGTCGCCTTCGACATCGACCCCGGCGCTGCCGAGCGCCACTTTCGGGCGATCCGTCAGTCCGGCCGTATCGACATCCTGCCGCTCGTGGTCGACATCGCGAACCCGAGCCCGGCGATCGGCTGGGGGGACGCGAGCGGCGGTCGCTCCTCGACCGCGCCAACGCGGATGCGATCCTCGCGCTAGCCCTCGTCCATCACCTTGCCATCACTCGGAATGTGCCGCTGCCGATGGTGTTCGACCTGTTCGCCGACCTTGCCGAGTGGGCGATCGTGGAGTTCGTGCCCAAGGAGGACCCCATGGTCCGCTGGCTCCTCGCGACGCGACGCGACGTCTTCCCGCGCTACGACCTGAACGGGTTCAGGGACGCGGCAGCGACCCGCTTCGAGATCGTTCGCGAGGCGCCGCTCGCGGATAGCACGCGGGTGCTGTCCCTGCTGCGTCGCCGCGGCGGACGCTGATCTCGGGCCGCGGTCATCGTCGCGGAGTCTGGCGTCGGGCCGTCTGCGTCAGCCGTGCCGTCCGGGCCGCACCTATCCGGCCGTGCGACCATCGAGCCGACGACAGACCGAGGCCGGCTATGGGAGGGCGGACGTGTTGACCGACCGTGCGCTGGGCCCCAGGAAGACGATCTGCCTGGTGGCCCACGACAACAAGAAGGACGACCTCACCGAGTGGGTCATGTTCAACCGGCCGCTGCTCGGGCATGCACGAGCTCGTGGCGACCGGGACGACCGGCACGCTCATCGAGCGGCGGGCAGGCCTTGAGGTGCGCAAGCTCAGGAGCGGTCCGCTCGGCGGTGATCAGCAGGTCGGCGCGTTGATCGCCGATGGCGAGATCGACTTCCTCGTCTTCTTCTGGGATCCGCTCGAACCGCAGCCCCACGACCCCGATGTCCGGGCCCTGCTCAGGATCGCCGTCGTATGGAACATCCCGATCGCCTGCAACCGCGCGTCGGCCGACTTCATGATCTCCTCGCCGTTGATGACCAGCGACTACGTGCCGGCGATGCCCGACTACGACACCTACGTCGATCGATTCGAGGGGCCGGACGCGTCGTCGCCCTAGATCGATCGCGCTGGCGCCACGTGTTTGTAAGGGCAGGTGCTTTGCAACGGCGGTAGATTGGTCGTGGACCGGCCTCACCACGAAGACGTCAGCCTCAGCGCGTATCGTCGTCGGACCGCAGCCTGCGGAAGGAAGAGACATGCGCCTCGCCATCGCGCCGATCGCCATCGTGATCGCTGCCGCGACCAGCCTGATCGCGGTAGGGCCGGCGTTCGCGCAGGGCAACGCCGACGTCGTGATCGCCGCCGCCCAGGATGAGCCGGCGCGTGAGTGGGCCATCGATGTCGTCGGCGGCACCGCCAGCACCGACCACGTCACGCTCGCACCTGTTGCGGTCGGGCTCCAGGCCGACTTCACGGTCTCCGTAGCCGGTTCGAAAGCCAAGGTGACGTTGACGACCGTGCTCCCGAGCGGCCGGCAACTCTCGACGGTCGGCTGTCTGGACGACCTCAACCCACCGACGGAGATCGCCCCCGTCGTCGAAGCGAGCGCCTTCACGCTGGAGGTCGTATCGGGTCGCCAGTACCGATGCTTCGTCGCGAGCCTGCCGAGCGGCGTCGCACCTCCCGCCGTGGCGGCAGCTCCGGCGGTGCAGACCCCAAGCCACAAGGCGCTTCCCCGGTCGGACACGGCCGCGCTACCGGGGCCATCTGTGCCGGGATGGGTCGTCGTGGTCGTGGCGCTCGTGGTGGTGTCGGGCATCGGGCTACTGCTGCGGCCGGCGAGATCAAGGCTCAGGCGCTAACACAGCGCCAGCGGTCGGCGACTGGCTGCCGTCGCGTTCCCCGATCGACCATCCCGCGCCGAGCCAGGGCGAGCAGGATGGCTGCCGCATACGACACGGCGGCCGACACCCTGTTCGCCGATCGCGACGCCGTCGCTGGTAGACACTGTCGGGTGAGCGCGTGGCCCAGGACTGGAGTGATCAGATGGGTTGGCTACGAAGGGCGGCGAAATGGGTGGCGAAGAAGGCGAAGGCGGTCGTCAGGGTCGTGGTCCACGCCGCGTTCACTCTTCTCGGACTCGTGTTGGGTGTCGTCGATATCTTCTTCGGATGGGCCGCGTGGCCTCCGAAGAAGCTTCGCCTCCATATCGTGATCCTGTCGAACAGCAATGGCCCCGTCGTGAGTGAGAAGGATCTCGGTCCAGCGATCCAATATGCTCGAACACGATTGAAGTCCCGCTTCGGCGTTGAGCTCAAGTCGTACGCGCCGGGCATGATAGAGACCCTGGCGCCTCCGGCTCCGAGGGGTGCTTTGATCGTCGGATGCGACGGGCATGCCTTCGGCGAAGAGCTGGGCGACGTGGGTGACTTCTTTGCGCAGCACACTGCTGGCTGGAACGCGATCCCGATCTCACCGACCTTCCCGATCACGGTATTCGTGGTCGAGAACGTGGAAGGTAAGCAGGGCTGTTCGCTTGGCCCCTTGACGGATTACGTGACGATCGACCCGACCGCTTTAGGCGGGAACCACTCCACGATGACGCACGAGATCCTGCACGCCTGCAACCTGCTCGGCCACCCGGTTCCGAAGCGGAATCTCCAGTCCGATCTACCCGACCGCGGTGATGAGGTCACCTGGCTCCAGAAGAACGTCTTCCGGAGCTCGCGACACGTGACGTATTGGTGATGGGCGCCGCCCCTTAACGGTCGCTGTCACTTCTGGCGAGATTGCGTGATCGACGCGGAACCGAGCCGGGGCGCCGCGCGTCCCGCCACTCCATGAAGCGACTTCTCCTCGCCGTCGCCACGCTCGTCGCGTTCGCCAGCGGCTGCGCATTCCCGGGCACCGGCGCGACCCCGAGCCCCACCGCTGGGCCCACGCTCACGACGGCCGAGCTTCGCTATCGGCTGATCGATGCGTTCGGCCCGCCGTGGTTCTGCGATCCGGACGAGTTCCCGGTCGCCCGCTTCGATGAGCAGGCGCGCGCCATCGAGCGATTCGGCGAGATGCAGTCCGATCGCGAGGCCTTCGATGCGATCCTCGCCCACCTCGCGATCCAGCCCGGTACCGACGTCAGCGACGAGCAGAAGCTCGCGATCTACCGCGCCTGGAAGGCACTGAACGCGATCGTCGTCGATCCCGCGGACGGCGACACCTACCGCTTCGACTACCTGAACCAGCCGGCCCCCAACGAGAGCGTGGGCCGACGCACGACCGGCACGATCGACGCCCAGGGCACGATCACCATCGAACAGCAGGATCCTGCCGGACAACCGCCGTGCCCGATCTGCCTTGCGCGCGGGACCGCGATCGCGACGCCGGACGGCGATCTGGCGGTGGAGGATGTCCGCGTCGGGATGCGGGTGTGGTCGTTCGATGCGACCGGCCGGCGGGTCGATCGCCACGGTCATCCGCACGGGTCGGACGCCGGTGCCCGACTCGCACGAAGTCGTCAGGCTCGTCCTCGGCGATGGCCGGGAGCTGCTGGCGTCCCCGGGTCACCCGCTGTCGGATGGTCGATCACTGGGCTCGATCCGGACGGGCGACACGGTCGACGGCGCCGTCGTGGTCAGCGCGACGCTCGAGCGGTATGACGGCGGGTCGACCTTCGACCTGCTCACCGACTCGCCGACGGGTGGCTACATCGCTGGCGGGATCCCACTGCGGTCGACGCTCACCGTCGACTAGCGTCGGGCCGCGTCCGCCTGACGCTTGTCTCCGCTCGTTATGCTCGATCACATGGTTTTTGGGAACCCGCCCACAGGACCGGTCGACCTCTTGGGCATCCCGTTCCCCGTCGTCTTTCTCGGCATCGCCATCGTCGGTTTCGTCGTCGGGATCGCCTGGCTTCGACGGATCACGAGCGTGGACGACGACAGCGGGGATTGGTGGCGGTTTCGGCGATAGCCCCTATTGGTGCGGCCGTGGCACAGCCGACTGGTGATGGCGTCGCGCTAGGACGCCGCTACATCGAGGCCATCGTTGCCCATGACTGGGCCGGCGTCGCTGCGTGCTTCGCGCCGGATGCCAGATTCGTTGCCGTCGTTCCTAAGGAACGTCCCTTCCGCGAGAAGGCCGGTCGCGACGAAGCCGCCGGCCTGATCCGCGCTTGGTTCGGCGATGCCGACGTCACCGAGCTCGTATCCAGCGAGGTCGAGCCGCTCGCCGATCGGATCCGGATCGCATACCGCATCCACGAACACGAACCCGACGGCTGGTACCTCGTCGAACAGGTCGCCTACGCAACCGTCAGCGAGGACGGCTTCGCGGACATGAACCTCGCGTGTTCCGGCTTTCGCTCCGTACCGGACTAGAGCGACCTACCCAGCCATCAAAGGACGGATCGCCTCGACGGCCCGGTCCACATCGGCCGAATCGTTCCAGACGTGCAGCGAGAACCGGATCGCGTCGCCGCGGACGGCCGCGCGGATGCCGGCGGCCTCCAGCGCCGCGCGAACCGGCTCGGGATCGGCGATCGGTACGCAGACCAGCGATGAGCCGGTCGGCTCCAGGCCCAGCGATGTGGCCAGTCGAGCAGCCAGTCGCAGAGGCTCGGCGAGCGTCCCGTCGCGGCACCACGCCGCGATCAAGCGGACCGACTCGACCGTCGCCGCCCACGGCAGCCAGGCCAGAGACACGTCGAAGCGCGACGCGCCGTCGGCGAGCGTCAGCGGCCCGCCGAAGAAGCGCGTCCACGGGTCGGGCGCACCGTGCCAGTTGGCGTAACTCGGCAGCAGGTCGTCGACCCGATCGGGGCGCACATAGAGGAACGCCGTCCCGCGCGCGCCGAGCATGTGCTTGTAGGCGTGGCAGACGAGGAAGTCGATGTCGGCGATGTGCGGCGCCACCGGCACGAACGGGAGCGCATGGGTCGCGTCGATGAAGACCCGTGCCCCGACGGCGCGCGCCCGCCGGCAGATGCCGTCGAGGTCGCCGACCCGTCCGGTCTGCATCTGGACCAGGCTCGCGGCGACCAGCGTGGTGCGATCGTCGATCGAGTCGACGAGCTCCGCGAACGGCACCTGGCGGACCTCGACCCCGCGGCGCTCCGCCACGAGCAGCGGGAAGAGATCCGAGACGTGCTCATCCTCCGGGACGACCACGACGTCGCCCGGCTTCAGCGCCTCCGCGACGACTCCCATCGCCACCGATGCCGATGGCACCAGCGCGATGTCCTCGGCCGTCGCGCCGATGATCGATGCGAAGTCGCCGCGCACCGCTTCGACCGGCCGATCCCAGTCGTCGACCCAGCGGGCGGAGCCCGTCTGCCAGGCTCGAAGCGCCCGCTCCATCGCCTCGACGGCCGGCCGGGGCGGCAGGCCGTAGGTCGCGGCATCCAGGTACGTTCGACCGGGCAGCGGGTCGAACATCGCGCGGATCGCGGGATCGGGCACGGGCAACCTCCGGTCGGAGGATACGCGTGCGGTTCGTCGACCGCCGACTCGGTCGGGCCGTCAGCCTCCCGGTCGGCGGAGCCCGTCGATGGCGACGGTCAGCAGGCGCTCGGAGAGCTCGGAACCCTCACCGGTCAATTCGCCCGCGTGGCTGATCGCGCTCGCGAGCGTCAGCACGTCGCTGATCTCGACGTCCTCGCGGATGGTGCCCGCCTTCTGGGCTCGTTCGACGAGCCGGCCGCCGGTCGCCCTGACCATGGTCTTGCAGGCCGAGAAGAGGTCCGAGTCCTGGCCGAGGGCCGTGGTGAGCGGGCCCATCAGGCCGCGCTTCATCGCGCCGAACGAGACGTACACGCGAAGCCATTCGGCGAGCGCCTCGCCGGGCTCGGTGTCGGACTCGAGGAGTCGATCGCCCTCGGCGCACAGGCGCGCGACCTCCTCGCGGTAGACCGCCTCGAGCAGCGCCACCCGGGTAGGGAAGTGCCGGTACAGCGTTCCGCTGCCGACCCCCGCGTCGCGGGCGATGTCATCGAGGGACGCGTCGGGGCCGTCCTTGGCGATCGCGGCGCGGGCGGCGTCGAGCAGGCGCTCGATGTTGCGCTGGGCGTCGGCGCGGAGGGCTTTGGGTGGCTGGGTGGTCTGGTCGGTCGGCGCGCTTTGCGCGTTCACTGGTTCGTGCCTCTTTCGGTCCCGTCCGCTAAGCGGGGAAACTCCCCACTTGACGAAACGGAGACTGCCTCCGTATAGTACCACCATTCAAACGGAGACGGTCCCCGGTTCTCCAAACTCCCATCCAGTCCCAGGAGAAGACCGAATGCCCCGCACGACCGATCGAACGATCCAGCCCTGCTTCCGGCCGACGACACACGAACGGGATCACCCAGATCCCCTCGACTCGACCGGTCGGGCCGTATTCACGCGACGCACGCTGGGCGACACCGTCCAGTCGCCGCCGCACCGATGTCTTCGTCGTCGACATCGCCGACCGATACGCCGCCGCAAGCGCAGCCGACGACGATCCGCTCCTGTTGACCGCCTAGG
>CAWEHL010000002.1:0-19681 GCA_963808895.1 uncultured Chloroflexia bacterium
GTCCTCGACCTGCCCTAGACGGGAGCGCTTCCTGCGCCCGTCGAGTGTCTTCGCGCGCGCCTCTAACGCTGGCAGCCACGGCAGTACGACGTCACGAAGCCGCCCGCCTTCACCTCTGTGATCCTCGTCCCGCAGCGGGGACACGGTTGCCCGCCCTTCATATGGACTGCGAGGAAGTCGCGGACCTGCGTCTCGAAGGTCGGTGGGACCCGCTCTCGCAGGACATCGATCGCGTGCGCGAGGGTCGTGCGCATACCGTCATATAGCGCATCGACCTCCTCCGCCGCGAGTGACGACCGCTTGCGGAACGGCTGCAGTCGCGCGGCGTGCAGCACCTCGTCGCTATATGCATTCCCGATCCCGGCGACGAACGCCTGGTTCCGCAAGAGGTTCTTCAGTTCGCCCGGGTGCTTGCGGATCCGTCCGCGCCATACCTCGAGCGTAAGGTCTGGATCGTCCGCTTCGGGGCCCATCTCGTCGGTTCCCATCCCCGGCACCGGGCGGTCGACCCCGCCCGGCAGCAGATAGACCTTGCCCATCTGCGTGGGGTCGCGATAGCGGACCTCCGGCCGGGCATCGTCCGTCGGGAGCCACGGCGCCCCCACGGTCCAGGGAGCGGGCTCGAACCCAGGCGTCGAGCCGCGGTTCCCGAAAGCGAGTACCACGGCGGTCTTCGTCGGGAGCTTCGTTCCGGGCGCGGCGAGCTGGAACCTCCCGGTGAGCATGGGGTTGACGACGACCTTGTCGCGATCGAGGTCGATCTCCAGGAATTTGCCCGTCCGCCGGACCGACGTCACGCGCTGTCCGACGAGTGCCTGGAGCTCCGCCGGCGTGCCTCGGACGGCCAGCGGACCGGGGGCTTCTGCAGCCGTTATCGGGCGTCCGCGGAGCGCCGCGTCGAACGCTTCGGCGACGACGGTGAGGTCGGGAAGTTCGGGCACGGCTGCCGATCGTAGCCCATTGTTGCTTCGTAGAACCCCTGTGCTAGACTCTCCCGGCCCCGAGAGGCGACAGCTGAAGAGCGGTATCAGGCCACAGCGAGCGCGAAGGAGCGGACCGCGGAGTCGATAACCACGGACCACACCCGAACGGATCCTCGGACCCGGCCTGAGCAGCGCTCAGGCCGTTCGTGATTCTCGGAGCGAATCCACGACAGGAGAGACCCTTACATTGACCGAAGAGCAGCAGGGCGGCACCACGCCGGCCACCGACGCCGCAGCGACGGTGGACAAGGAGGCGTCTGACCGACCCGCAGGGGCGATCGCGGTCGCCGACGAGCCGAGCGACAGCCCGGCGGCCGAGAGCGAGACCCCCACGGAGGCGAGCGCGAATGGCGCGGCCTCCACCGATCCCTCCGACGCACCCTCCGCCGAGACGTCAGCCGCTGCTGTCGCCGACGGCGAAGAGCCGACCGCGACCGCCGCGTCGGCTGAGACCGCATCGACTGCGACCGACGCGCCGGCTGGGACCGTCGACGCGGCCGTGTCCGAGTCCGCGGCGGAAGCGCCAGCGGAGCCTGCGGCCGTAGAAGTGACTTCAGTCGAACCGGAAGCCGTCGCCCAGGATGCGGACGAGCCGACAGCCGCCGCCGCGTCCGACGATGCGCCCGCCGCCGAGGCGCCCGCCGCCGAGGCGCCCGCCGCAGAACCAGCCGCCGAGGCCGAAGCCCCTGAGGCCCCGGCCGAGCCGCCCGCGCCGCCACGTGACCTCGGCCCCGAGCCGACCACGATGGAGGAGCTGCTGGCGGAGCAGGAATCCGATATCAAGAGCTTCAAGCACGGTGACGTCGTCGAGGGCACCGTGGTCCGGATCGACAAGGACGAGATCCTCGTCGACATCGGTGCGAAGAGCGAGGGCGTCGTCAGCAACCGCGAGCTCTTCGGCCGTCATGGAGGCGAGGGCCAGGCGCCGCTCGCCATCGGCGACACCGTCCTTGTGTACGTCCTCCAGCCCGAGTCGCCCGAGGGCCACGCCGTCCTGTCGCTGCGGCGGGCCGGTCTCGAGCGCAAGTGGCGCGCGATGCAGGAGCAGTTCGAGGCGGGCGTCATCATCGAGGCGCCGGTCATCGACCACAACAAGGGCGGCCTCATCGTCGACTGCGGCATCCGCGGCTTCGTGCCGATCAGCCAGATCGTCGACTTCCCGCGTCGGCCGCAGAATGACCAGCCGCGCGACGCGGCCCAGGAGATCGCGGAGAAGCTTCAGCCCTTCGTCGGCCGGAAGCTGCGCCTCAAGATCCTCGAGGTCAACCGCAAGGCGAACCGCCTGATCCTGTCCGAGAAGGTCGCGCTCTACGAGGAGCGGCGCGAGAAGCGTGACGAGCTGTTCAGCAGCCTCCAGGTCGGCCAGAAGGTCAGCGGCACGGTGCGCTCGATCGCGCCGTTCGGAGTCTTCATCGACCTCGGTGGCATCGACGGTCTCGTCCACAAGAGCGAGCTGTCGTGGAACAAGGTCAACAACCCCGAGGCGGGCTACAAGGTCGGTGACGAGGTCGAGGCCGAAGTCATCGATATCAACCACGAGCGAGGCCGGATCAGCTTGTCGATCCGCCGCCTGCAGCCCGACCCGTGGCACTCGACGGTGGCCGACTTCAAGGTCGGCGACATCATCGACGGGACAGTGACGAAGCTCGTCAACTTCGGCGCGTTCGTCCGCGTCCGCGACGGGCTCGAGGGCCTGATCCACATCAGTGAGCTGTCGCACCAGCGCGTCGCGCACCCGGGCGACGTCGTCCACGAGGGCCAGCAGCTCAAGCTCAAGATCATCTCGCTCGACTCCGAGCGGCATCGTCTGGGCCTCAGCCTCAAGCAGGCCGAGGAGCCGCCGGCCCGACCGGCCGCGGAGCCGGGCCAGGCTCCGACAGGTGGTCGTCCCGAACGGCGCGGTGGACGGCAGGAACGCGGCTACTCGATGAGCGACGCGGTCCAGGAGCCCGAAGGTGGCATCGACGACACGTTGGCATCCGCGTTCGCGCAGGTACGCCAGCAGCTCGCCGAAGCGGAAGGTTCCGTGCCATCCGCTGACGCCGAGGCCGACGCGCCAGCGACAGCCGAGGCAGAGCCGGACACGGCAGCCACGGCGGAGGCGGCGGCGGAACCAGCAGCGATCGCCGACGAATCTCCGACAGCCGCAGCCGACGAGACCGGGACCGCTGAGGCGGAGGCCGAGGCCCCGACAGCCGTCGCCGAGCCTGCCGACGCCGAGGCTGACGCGCCCCCCGCGGAGGACACGGCCGATGCCGAGGACGTCCCCGCCACCGAGCCGGAGGCCAGTGACGAGGAAGCGGACGTCGCCGCCGCGGTGACGGAGCCGATCGCGACGGACGAGGCTGCGACCGAAGCCGATGAGACGGCATCCGCCGCGTCCGCGACGGAAGCCGGTGGCGCTGAAGACGAGGAGCCCGCCGCGGAGGCTGAAGCCTCTGCTGGTGGCGCACCTGCCACGGAGGACGAGACCAAGGCGTAAGGCCGACGGTCCAACTCCGCGCTACCACGATCGACCCGCCGGGAGCCGGCGGGTCGTTTGCATAGCTTCACCATTTCTCGCGCTGCAGAACGACATCCGTTCGGATGTCGACCCACGAATCCATCTATGTGGACCGGTACTCATGGCACCGGTCTGCTGGCGCGAACGTCGTGCTAGCATGGCCTCAGGTCGGTACCTGGAGGGGCCGATAAAGGGAACAGGCGTTCGACTAGATGGACCGCTTCGACAAATTCACGGACCGCGCGCGCAAGGTGCTGACGCTTGCTCAGGACGAGGCGCAGCGGTTCAACCACAACTACATCGGCACGGAGCATCTGCTCCTCGGTCTCGTCCGCGAGGGCGAGGGCGTGGCCGCGCGCGTGCTCGAGAACATGAACGTCGAACTGCCGAAGGTACGGACGGCGGTCGAGTTCATCATCGGCCGCGGGGATCGCCCGGTCGTCGGTGAGGTCGGGCTTACACCCCGCGCGAAGCGCGTCATCGAGCTCGCCATCGACGAGGCTCGACGCCTCGGTCACAACTACATCGGCACCGAGCACCTGCTGCTGGGTCTCGTCCGCGAGGGCGAAGGCATCGCGGCCGGCGTCCTGGAGTCGCTGGGCGTCAACCTCGACAAGGTTCGCCACGAGGTCATCCGGGTCCTGTCGCAGAGCTCGTCGGCCGGACCGAGCGCCCAGGAGACCAAGCGGGCCAGCAAGACCCCGACCGTCGACCAGCTCGGCATCAACCTCACCGAGGCCGCGCGAGCGGGGAAGCTCGATCCCGTCATCGGTCGGGAAAAGGAGATCGAGCGGGTCATCCAGATCCTCGGGCGCAAGACGAAGAACAACCCTGCCCTGATCGGCGAGCCGGGCGTCGGCAAGACGGCCATCGCCGAGGGCCTCGCCCATCGGATCATCGCCGGCGACGTTCCCGACATCCTGCTCAACAAGCGAGTCCTGACGCTCGACATCGGGTCGCTCGTCGCGGGGACCAAGTACCGCGGCGAGTTCGAGGAGCGCCTCAAGAAGATCATCGAGGAGCTGCGGAACACGAACGACGCCGTGCTCTTCATCGACGAGCTGCACACGCTCGTCGGGGCCGGCGCTGCCGAGGGCGCCATCGACGCGGCGAACATCCTCAAGCCGCCGCTGTCGCGTGGGGAGCTCCAGTGCATCGGCGCGACGACCCTCGATGAGTACCGCAAGTACATCGAGCGTGACGCCGCTCTCGAGCGCCGGTTCCAGCCGGTCATGGTCGAGGAGCCGACCATGGAGCAGACCGTCGACATCCTGCTCGGCATCCGCGAGCGCTACGAGCAGCACCACAAGGTCACGATCACCGATGAGGCCGTCCGCGCGGCTGCCGACCTGTCGACCCGCTACATCACCGATCGCCACCTGCCCGACAAGGCCATCGACCTCATCGACGAGGCAGCGTCGCGCGTCCGGCTCCGACACGCGTCGGCGCCGCCTGCCCTGCGGGAGGCGCAGCGCGAGCTCGACCGGATCACCAAGGAGAAGGACGCGGCGATCAACAACCAGGAGTACGAGGAGGCTGCGTCACTCCGCGAGGCAGAAGCGACTGCGAAGGAAACGGTCGACATGCTGCGCGGTGAGTGGCAGGCCACCATGTCCGGCGATCAGCCGACGGTCGGGGATGAGGAGATCGCCCAGGTCGTCGCGATGTGGACCGGCATCCCGGTGACCCGCATCGCGCAGGAGGAGTCTGAGCGGCTGCTCCACATGGAGGACGCGCTCCACAACCGGGTCATCGGCCAGCAGGAAGCCATCGACATCATCTCGAAGGCCGTCCGCCGGGCTCGTGCCGGGCTCAAGGATCCGAAACGACCCATCGGCTCGTTCATCTTCCTCGGCCCGACCGGCGTCGGAAAGACCGAGCTCGCAAAGGCCCTTGCCGAGTTCATGTTCGGCAGCGAGGACGCGCTCATCAAGATCGACATGAGCGAGTTCATGGAGCGCCACAACGTGAGCCGACTCGTCGGCGCGCCCCCGGGCTACGTGGGCTTCGACGAGGGCGGTCAGCTGACCGAGGCGGTCCGGCGCAAGAACTACGCGGTCGTGCTCCTCGACGAGGTCGAGAAGGCACATCCGGAGGTGTTCAACATCCTCCTGCAGATCCTCGAGGACGGGCACCTGTCGGATGCCAAGGGTCGCCGGGTCGACTTCCGCAACTGCATCATCATCATGACCTCGAATCTCGGGGCGAAGCAGCTCCAGACGAACTCCAGCCTCGGCTTCCGCGTCCAGGGCACGACCGAAGAGGCCCGCGCCGAGAGCTCCTACGAGCTCATGAAGGAGAAGGTCGCGACCGAGCTCAAGAACAACTTCCGCCCGGAGTTCCTGAACCGGATCGACGCAACCGTCGTGTTCCGCTCGCTGACCGTGGACGAGATGGCGCAGATCGTCGACCTGATGCTCGCGCGCGTGCGCGATCAGCTCCGCGCGCAGCAGATGTCGCTCGAGGTCACGCAAGAGGCCAAGGAGCACATCATCAAGCTGGGCTACGACGTCGCGTACGGCGCTCGCCCGCTGCGTCGCGTCATCCAGAACATGATCGAGGACGTCCTCGCCGAGCATCTGCTCCTGGGCCGCTATGAACCGGGCACGACGATCGTCGTCGACAAGGACCCGGAGGCCGGTCTGGATATCCACGCCGCCGAGTCCCGGACGCCCGTCGAGGCGCACTGACCTCCCGTGGCCAAGGCCACGAGTCGATACGTCTGTCAGCGCTGCGGCGAAGTCTTCCTCCGCTGGGAAGGGCAGTGCCGCGCGTGCGGTGACTGGAACACCCTCGTCGAGACCGTCGTTCGCGCGAAGACCGCGTCGACGGCTGCTGGCCGAGTTCATGCGACGGCGAGCGCGGATCCCATCCCGCTCCGGGACATCGGCGAGGCATCGCTACCGCGCCTGCCGACATCGATCGGCGAGCTCGATCGGGTCCTGGGCGGCGGCATCGTCCCGGGCTCGCTGATCCTCGTGGGCGGGGAGCCGGGGATCGGCAAGTCGACGCTCCTGCTGCAGGCGGCAGCCGGTGTCGGAGCCGCCGTCATCTACGCCACCGGTGAGGAATCGGCGTCTCAGGTGCGCCTCCGCGCGGAGCGGCTCGGCATGCTCGACGCGGCTGCCGGCACCGCGATCGAGGTGCTCGCCGAGCGGGACGTCGGGCGGATCGTCGAGGTGGCACGAACGGCGCGTCCTGCGCTGCTGGTCGTCGACTCGATCCAGACGGCGACGATCGACGAGCTCGACGGGGCGGCTGGGAGCGTCGGCCAGGTCCGCGAATCGACCGTGCGGTTCATGGAATTCGCGAAGGGCGAGGGTATCGCCGTCGTGCTCGTCGGGCATGTCACGAAGGAGGGCTCGATCGCGGGTCCAAAGACGATGGAGCACCTCGTCGACGCTGTGATCACGCTCGAAGGTGAGCGGTTCGCAGCGCTTCGGCTGGTCCGCTCGACGAAGAACCGCTTCGGGTCGACGGATGAGGTCGGCGTGTTCGAGATGGCCGGCGACGGCCTTCGTGAAGTCGCCGACCCGGCTCGTGCCTTCCTCGCCGATCACACAGACGCAGCGCCTGGGAGCGTTGTCGCGCCGACCATGGAGGGAAGCCGGCCGCTGCTCGTGGAGGTCCAGGCGCTTGTGTCGGCTGCCGGCTATGGGACGCCCGCCCGAAAGGCCAGCGGCATCGATCCCAATCGGCTTGGTCTCCTGGTAGCGGTGCTGGGGCGGCGCGCCGGTATCGGTCTGGCCGGCCACGACGTCTACGCGAACCTGGCCGGCGGCCTCGCGGTGGCCGAGCCCGGCCTCGACCTGCCGGTCGCCCTTGCCTTGGCATCGTCGCTCCGAGATCGGCCCGTGGTCGGCGGGGCCGTCGCGATCGGCGAGGTCGGACTACTCGGTGAGCTCCGCTCGGTCACGGGCATCGAGCGACGATTGCGCGAGGCCGCGCGCCTCGGATTCTCGACCGCGATCGTGCCGCGGCCCGGGCGCGGTGGTCGTCCCGTCGACGTCCCGGGGCTCGAGATCATCGAGGCCGCGACGCTCCGCGATGCGATCGGCGTAGCGCTCGGCGAGGGCCCTCGCTCTCGCAGCGACGCCGTTCCCGCGATGCTAGGCTGACGAGCCGTCCGGACGACCCTCCACGTGGACGACCGGGAACATCCACCGAGGTCGGCTGTTTGATCCGCTATATCCGTCTCTTGGGTGCTGCGCTCGGCGGCCTTGTCGGGCTGGTACTCGCTACAACGGGTGGTGGCCTGTTCAGGGACGCCGGCTATGCCGGCTTCCTGCTGGCCGCGTGGGTCGTCGCGTGGGTCGTGGTCGGGTTCGCGATCCTGCCGTATCTCACGCTCGTGCCCGCCCAGTGGCTGATCTCCCGCGTCGAGGACCTGTCGACCGCCGAATTCGTCACGGCGGTCATCGGCTTGACGCTCGGCCTCCTGATGGGCCTGCTCCTGGGCGTCCCGCTCGCCAACCTGCCGGCGCCGTGGGGCGACGTCCTGCCCCTCGGTGTGTCGCTCTTCCTCGGGCTTGGGATGCTCGGCCTGACCGTCGCGAAACGGCGCGACCTGATCGTGGCGGCGCAGGCCGTCGGCTTCCTCCAGCGTGGCGATGGAGCACGCGATGAGGCGCGCAGCGGCGAGCCGCGGATCGTGGTCGATACCTCCGCGATCATCGACGGGCGGATCGCCGAGATCGTCGAGTCCGGGTTCATCTACGGCACGCTCGTGGTGCCGAGATTCGTGCTCGACGAGCTCCAGCACATCGCCGACAGCTCGGACACGCTCCGCCGGAACCGGGGCCGGCGCGGCCTCGAGATCCTCAACCGGATGCAGAAGGAGCCGGGCACGCCTGTCGAGATCGTCGAGGACGCCGTCCCATCGGAGTCGGAGGTCGATGCCAAGCTCGTGGCGCTCGCGCGAGCGCGGAGCGGCGTGATCCTCACGAACGACTTCAACCTCAACCGCGTCGCCGAGCTGCAGGGCGTCCGCGTGATGAACATCAACTCGCTGGCCAATGCCGTGAAGCCCGCCGTCCTCCCCGGGGAGGAGTTGCGGGTCCGCGTCATCCAGGAAGGCAAGGAGGCCGGTCAGGGTGTCGGCTTCCTCGACGACGGGACGATGATCGTGGTCGAGGGTGGCGCTCGGCACATCGACAAGGACCTTGACGTCTCGGTGACCCGCGTCCTGCAGACGGTCGCTGGCCGGATGATCTTCGCGCAGCCACGGCTCAATTCCTCGGGCTGATGCCTGTGGCATCCGGCCCGACGGCCGACGCGATCGTCGTCGCTGCCGGCGCCTCCATGCGGATGGCCGGGATCGACAAGCTGCTCGCGCCGATCGGCGATCGACCGCTGCTGGCGCACTCGGTCCTCGCGCTCGCCGCGAGCTCGGCCGTCGAGTCGATCGTCGTCGTGACCACGGACGAACGTCGCGACGCGCTGCTGGTGGGCGGGTGGTTGCCCGAGCGAACGTCGTTCGTGCGCGGCGGCGCGCGACGCCAGGACTCGGTCCGGGCGGGGTTCGATGCCCTGGAGCGCACGACGCCCGACCCGATGGGCGAGCGCATCGTGCTCATCCACGACGGCGCCCGCCCGGCCGCCTCGTCGTACCTGGTCGACGCCGTCATCGCGGCGGCCGAACGCCACGGGGCGGCGATCCCGGCCTTGCCGGTCGGCGAGACGCTCAAGCGGGTCGCCGGCGATCGGATCGAGGCGACGGTGGATCGGACGGACCTCGTCGCGGCACAGACGCCGCAGGGTGTGCGCCGCTCGCTCTTCCGGTTGGCGCTTACGACCGTTGGCGCCGAGGACGGGACATGGACCGACGAGGCCGCGCTGCTGGAGGCCTGTAGAATCGCCGTGCATGTCGTGCCCGGCGATCCCGCCAACCTCAAGGTGACGGTCCCAGCCGACCTCGACCGGGCCGCATCGCTCCTGGGCGGATCCGCTCGGCCGCGGACCGGCGTCGGCCACGACATCCATCCCTTCGGACCCGGCGAACCGCTGCGACTCGGTGGTATCGAGATCCACGGGGCGCCTCGCCTCCACGGCCATTCCGATGGCGACGTCGCGCTCCATGCGATCGCCGATGCGCTGCTCGGGGCGGCTTCGCTTGGCGATCTCGGGCGCCTGTTCCCTGCCGGGCCGGAGACGCCGCGAGGCGTCGATAGCCGGGCGCTGCTCGACACGGTCGTCGGCCGTCTGCGCGACGCCGGCTGGCAGCCCGCCGCGGTCGATCTGACGATCGTGGCGGGACGGCCCCGTCTCGCCGGGCATCTCGATGCGATGGCGGCGGCGATCGCTGGGGCACTGCGGCTACCACCCGAGGCGATCGGGGTGAAGGCGTCGACGGGCAACCTCGAAGGAGCCGAGGGCGGCGGACGCGCCATCTCCGCACTCGCGCTCGCGACGATCGAGCCGACCGGATGAGCGACCTTCGACTGCTCGACACGTTGTCCGGGGAGACGCGCCCGCTCGTCCCGCTCGATGGCAAGACCGTTCGCATCTACTCCTGCGGACCGACGGTCTATGGGCCAGCGCACATCGGCAACTTCCGTTCGTTCCTGTTCGCCGACCTGCTCGTGCGGTACCTGCGCTGGCGGGGCTACCAGGTCCGCTGGGTGATGAACATCACCGACATCGACGACAAGATCATCAAGGGCGCCGGCGCTGCCGGGGAGACCACCCGCGCGCTGGCGGATCGCTATCTCGCGCGGTTCGTGGACGACGCCGAGACGCTGCGCATGACCCGACCGGACGTCCTGCCACGGGCCACCGAGCATATCGAGCCGATCGTCCGCCTGATCCAGACGCTGATGGAACGCGGGCACGCGTATCGGACCGACGACGGGTCGATCTTCTTCCGGATCGCGTCGTGGCCGTCGTATGGCCGGCTGGCGCGCCTCGATCCGGAGCAGATGCGGGTCGGCGAGCGCGTCGAGGCCGACGAATACGCGAAGGACGACGTGCGCGACTTCGCCCTGTGGAAGGCCGCAAAGCCCGGTGAGCCCTCGTGGTCCACGTCGATCGGACAGGGACGACCGGGCTGGCACATCGAGTGCTCAGCGATGAGTATCGAGCAGCTCGGCCCCTCGTTCGACATCCATACCGGCGGTGTCGACCTGATCTTCCCGCATCACGAGGACGAGATCGCCCAGAGCGAAGCCGCGACGGGGCAGGAGTTCGTGCGGACATGGCTCCACTGCGCACACCTTCGGTCCAGCGGCTCCAAGATGGCGAAGTCGACCGGCAACATCGCCCGTGTCGACGATGTCCTCGGGTCGGGCGTGTCGCCCAGGGCGCTCCGATACGCGTTGCTCGCCGTCCACTACCGAACGGGACTCGACTACTCCGACGACTCCCTCGCCGCTGCCGCGGCGGCGCTGGCGCGGCTCGATACGCTCGTGCTGGCGCTCGAGTCGTACCGCCAGGACGGGCCGGGCGACCCGGGACTGGACGGCGCCCTTCGAGGGGCGCGTGACGGGTTCACTGCGGCACTCGACGACGACCTCAACATCTCGGCGGCGCTCGCTGCCGATGTTCGATCTCGTGCGGGACCTCAACCGTCGTATCGAGGCGCGGTCGATGTCGTCCGACGACGCGATGCGAGCGCTTGACGCGTTGCGCGACCTCGATCGTGTCCTGGGCGTCCTCGAGGATCCGGTCGAGGACGCATTGGATCCTGGGTTGCAGACGCTCCTCGACGAGCGGGCTGCGGCACGCGCGGCACGTGATTGGGCCGCCTCGGACCGACTGCGCGACGAGCTCGCCGATCGCGGTGTGGCCGTGGAGGACACGCGCGACGGCCAACGCTGGCGACGGATCGCGTTGACGACCCGTGGCTGACCGACCGTCGGACGATCGCAAGCCTCGGAGCGGAAAGGGGCAGGGAGGGCCGCCGCGTCGCGACGATCCGGGAGGACGGGCCCGAACCGCCCCCAGGCCGGGCGCGGGCGACCGCCGGGTGGCAGACCGCCCAGTAGCAGGCCGTCAAGCGGCAGGCCGCCGTCGAGCAGCAAGCCGCCGTCGAGCGGCAGGCCGCCGTCAAGCGGCAGACCGCCGGGTGGCAGGCCGCCCGGTCCGTGGCCGCGGGATGAGCGCTCCCGTGATGAGCACCACCGTGATGATCGCCCGCGGGACGACCGACCCCATGATCGAGCGCCATATCAGGGTGGCCCTCGGCGATATCACAGCGAACCCAGCGACCGACCCTGGCGACCGCCCCGACACGACGATCGGCGTTGGGACGACAGACCGCCGCGTCCGTATGACCGACCACCCGGACCGCCACGCAGCGACCGTCCTCCGCGCCCGTACGATCGGTCGGCGGGCCCGCCACGTGGTGACCGGCCGGCGGGGCCGCGACCGCCATATCCCAGGGACCGCTATCCGAACCGTGCCCCTGATCCGAACCGCGATCGCGTTCCGGACCGACGCCCGTCGTACCGCGGCGACCGCTACGCGGATCGCGGGCCGTCCGACCATCGCCCTCCGCCAAGGCCAGGATCCCTCGCGCTCCCCCCGCCCGACGCGCTCGAACCGGACGAGGAGCTCGTCGCCGGTCGCCGGCCGGTCGAGGAGGCGTTCGTCGCCCGGCGCCCCGCTCGGCGCCTGCTCGTCGTACCGAACCGCCGTGCGGCCCTCGAGAAGATCGTCCTCCACGCGACGAACCTGCGCATCCCGATCGTCGAGGTCGAGGGTGGCTCACTCACCGCGCTCGCCGGGTTCGACGGCCATCAGGGCATCGCACTCGTCGTCGAGCCGCGTCAGTTCGCCTCCCTGGATGACATCCTGGCCCGCGCGAACGAGCGCGACGAGCCGCCGTTCATCCTCGTCCTCGACTCGCTCGAGGATCCCCACAACGTCGGCTCCCTCCTGCGCAGCGCCGAGGGCGCCGGTGTCCACGGCGTGATCTTTCCGACGCATCGCCAGGCGCCGCTGAGCGCCTCCGCGGTCAAGGCCTCGGCCGGGGCCATCGAGCACCTGCTGCTCTACCCGGCCGACGATCTGCCCGCGACGCTGACGGACCTCCACGGCCGTGGCGTGCGGATCGTCGGTGCCGACGGTCAGGCGCCGCTGACCGCCCGGCAGACCGACCTTCGCGGGCCCCTGGCACTCGTCGTCGGGAGCGAGGGGCAGGGGCTGGGTTCCGCGGTCCGCCGACGGGCCGACGCGTTCATGCGCATCCCGATGAAGGGAGCCGTCGGGTCACTCAACGCGGCGGTCGCCGGGTCGATCCTCCTCTTCGAGGCGCTGGCGCAGCGCGATCTAGGGACGACCGTCGCGCCGCCTCCGGAAGACGAGGCCCCCGCCGATACGCCGCCGCCGGAGCCCGTGGAGACGCTGACGTCGGCTCCTGAGTCGAGCGCCGAGCTCGAGTCGCTGCAGCAGCCGGACCCGAGGCCGAAGGCGGCGCGAGCGACTCGACGGACCAAGACGGAGCCTCCGGCCGTGAGTGCGTCCGAACCACCGGGCGACGCACTCCTCCCGACCGATGCGAAGCCGAAGCCGTCGACTCGATCCCGTCGGAAGGCCTCGAGCTGACCGTAGGTCCCCGGGAGCGGTCTGGCGGGCGCGACCCGGTCCGCGCTTGACCCGTCGAGCGTGCGAGCCCTATCATCCTTCGGCGCCGAATGGGTCATTCTGCGGTATGGCCCTGCCCGTCGCGCCGACGTAGCTCAATTGGTAGAGCAGCGGTTTTGTAAACCGCCGGTTCCGGGTTCGAGTCCCGTCGTCGGCTCCACACGAACGTCCATCGGTCGCCGGATCCACCACGAGGCCGCAGTCCTCGGTCCGGTGCCGCGCCGTCATATGGGTAGGTTGAGCAGGTGGTGAGCTCCGCTGACTGTAGATCAGCCGTCTTCGACTGTGGGGGTTCGATTCCCTCCCTGCCCACCATCGACATCGAATAGCGATAGACCCGATCGGCACCGGGCCCACATAGCTCAGTCGGTAGAGCACTTCCTTGGTAAGGAAGAGGTCATCGGTTCAAGTCCGATTGTGGGCTCCATCGCCCGCATCCCAAGCCCCGCGCGGCATCGACCGCACATCACCTTAAGGAGTCACTGGTCCTGTGGCCAAGAAGAAGTTCGAGCGCACCAAGCCGCACGTCAATATCGGCACGATCGGCCACATCGACCATGGCAAGACCAGCCTGACCGCGGCCATCACCAAGTACCTCGCCCTGAAGGGCGAGGCGGAGTACCGCGCGTTCGAGTCGATCGACAACGCACCCGAGGAGCGCGAGCGCGGCATCACCATCGCCATCGCCCACGTCGAGTACGAGACCGACGCGCGCCACTACGCCCACGTCGACTGCCCAGGCCACGCCGACTACATCAAGAACATGATCACCGGCGCGGCCCAGATGGACGGCGCCATCCTGGTCGTCGCCGCGACCGACGGGCCGATGCCCCAGACGCGCGAGCACATCCTGCTGGCCCGCCAGGTGGAAGTGCCCTACATCGTGGTCTTCCTCAACAAGGTCGACATGGTCGACGACGAGGAGCTGTTGGACCTCGTCGAGCTCGAGGTGCGCGAGCTGCTGTCGCGCTACGAGTTCCCGGGCGACGACATCCCGGTCATCCGCGGCTCGGCGCTCAAGGCGCTCGAGGCACCCGACGACCCGTCCAACGACGCGTACAAGCCGATCCAGGAGCTGATGGACGCGGTCGACTCCTACATCCCGACCCCCGAGCGGGCCATCGACAAGCCGTTCCTGATGCCGGTCGAGGACGTGTTCGGCATCAAGGGCCGGGGCACCGTCGCCACCGGGCGCATCGAGCGCGGCATCGTCAAGGTCGGCGACGAGGTCGAGCTGGTCGGCGTCAAGCCCACCCGCAAGATCGTCATCACCGGCGTGGAGATGTTCAAGAAGCTGCTCGACGAGGGGCAGGCCGGCGACAACGTGGGCTGCCTCATCCGGGGCATCGAGCGCGACGAGATCGAGCGAGGGCAAGTGCTGGCCAAGTCGGCCTCGATCAAGCCGCACACCAAGTTCAGCGCGCAGGTCTACGTGCTGACCAAGGAGGAGGGCGGCCGCCATACCCCCTTCTACAACGGCTATCGCCCGCAGTTCTACCTGCGCACGACCGACGTGACCGGCGCCATCGGGCTGCCCGAGGGCGCCGAGATGATCATGCCCGGCGACAACGTCGAGATGACCGTCGAGCTGATCACCCCGATCGCCCTCGAGGTCGGCCAGCGCTTCGCCATCCGCGAGGGTGGCCGGACCGTCGGTGCCGGCGCCATCACCAAGATCGACGAGTAAGGACCGATGGCACGAGTCGAGAACCGTCCCGTGATCCAGCTCGCTTGTACGGAGTGCAAGCAGCGCAATTACGCGACGCGCAAGAACAAGAAGAACGATCCGAACCGGATCGAGCTTCTCAAATACTGTCCGCGCGAGCGACGGCATACACTTCACCGCGAGGCGAAGTAGGCCGGGACCTCGCCCGCCGCAGGGGTGTAGCTCAATTTGGCAGAGCACCGGTCTCCAAAACCGGCGGTTGTAGGTTCGAGTCCTATCGCCCCTGCCACGATCCCCCGGCCGAAGGCTCGCAGTCGCGTCGCCTCGGCCGTCGGAGATGGTGACGCAGTCACGCTGGAACGCAATAGCAGTAGTCAGGAAGTAGACGACGACGAGTGAAGCGATTTCGACGCTATTTCGATGAGGTCTGGTCCGAGCTGCGGAAGGTCAGCTGGCCGACCCGCGAGCAGGTGCGCAACCTGACCGTGCTGGTCTTCGCGATCAGCTTCGTGGTCGGGCTGTACATCAGCGTCCTCGATCGCGTCTTCGTCGGGCTGCTCAACCTGATCACCCCGCCGACGGCGTCGTAGGGATCCCGTGATGACCGACATGACCAGCACCACCGAGACGAAGGCGCCCGACAAGCGCTGGTACATCATCCACACCTACTCGGGCTACGAGAACAAGGTGAAGACCAACCTCGAGCACCGCATCGAGTCGATGGGTATGGAAGACAAGATCTTCCAGGTCCTCGTCCCGATGGAGGACGAGATCGAGATCCGCCAGGGCCAGCGGCACACCGTCCAGAAGAAGGTGTACCCGGGCTACGTGCTGGTCGAGATGATCCTCGACCCCGACAGCTGGTTCGTCGTCCGCAACACGCCGGGTGTCACCAGCTTCGTGGGCGGCGCCAACATCCCGGGCGTCCGCAGCGAGCCGATCCCGCTCACCGAGACCGAGGTCAAACAGATCCTGCGGCACATGGGCGTCGAGACGCCGAAGTACCGCGTCGCGTTCACCAAGGGCCAGAGCGTTCGGGTCACCGACGGTCCGTTCGCCGAGTTCATCGGCACGGTCGAGGAGATCAATCCGGAGCGCAACAAGGTCAAGGTCCTGGTGAGCATCTTCGGCCGCGAGACGCCGGTCGAGCTCGACTTCCTGCAAGTCGAGAAACTCTAGAAAGGACCGAACACTCCCCGTGGCCAAGAAGATCCGTACCGTCCTGACCCTTCAGCTGCCCGCCGGGGCGGCGACGCCCGCGCCGCCGGTCGGCACGGCGCTGGGTCCACACGGCATCAACATCGTCGAGTTCACGAAGAGCTACAACGAGAAGACCCAGGACAAGCGCGGGCAGATCATCCCCGCCCAGATCACGATCTTCGAGGATCGTTCGTTCTCGTTCATCCTCAAGACCCCGCCGGCCGCGGACCTGCTTCGCAAGGCTGCCGGGATCGAGAAGGGGTCGGGCGCGACCGGGACCGAGATGAACGGCCGGGTGACCCGCGACCAGCTTCGCGAGATCGCCGGGATCAAGATGGCCGACCTCAACGCCAACGACATCGAGGCCGCCGCCAAGCAGATCGAGGGCACTGCGCGCTCGATGGGCATCGAGGTCGTGGGCTAAGCGAAGCCCATCGCGCTCGTCCTGACGGACCACGTGGCGGTGCCCGAACCCCGGGGCATCGCCGGAGATCGACCAAGGGGGAGGCCGGAACGCCGGCCGATCGAGGAGAACGACACATGCCAAAACGAGGCAAGAAGTACGTGGAGGCGGCGAAGCTCGTCGACCGCGAGCGGAGCTATGAGCCCGCTGAGGCCGCCGAGCTCGTCAAGCAGACGACGACGGTCGGCTTCGACGCCACCATCGAGGCGCATCTCCGCCTCGGCGTCGACCCGCGCCACGCCGACCAGATGGTCCGAGGAACGGTCGTCCTGCCGCATGGCACCGGTCGGTCGGTCAGGGTCGCGGTCTTCGCCCAGGGCGAGAAGGCCCAGGAGGCGCTCCGCGCCGGCGCCGACGAGGTCGGCGGCGAGGACCTCGCCAAGAAGGTCGAAGCCGGCTGGCTCGAATTCGATGTCGCGCTGGCGACGCCCAATTCCATGGGCATCGTCGGCCGGCTCGGCAAGATCCTCGGCCGTCGCGGCCTGATGCCCAACCCGAAAGCGGGGACGATCACCTTCGATCTCGACCGGGCCATCCGGGAGATCAAGGGCGGTCGGGTCGAGTTCCGGGTCGACAAGGCGGCGATCATCCACGTACCGGTGGGCAAGTCGAGCTTCGAACCCGATGCGCTCGTCGACAACCTGGCGGCCCTCGTCGACGCGGTCAACCGCGCCAAGCCGTCGGGTGCGAAGGGCCAGTACCTGCGCACGCTGACCATCGCCAGCACGATGGGCCCGGGCATCCGGGTCGATCTGCCGGCGACGCTGGCGGCTGCAGCCGCCTGATCCCCCCGCCGGCGGGCCGCCGGGAGCGATGACGCGATGACGGCCGAGAGGCCGCCCATCTTCAGAAAGACGGACCGCCGCAGACAGCCTGCGTCCTTGGTGCGCGACCTCGAGGTCGTCGTGCCGGACTTGATCCGTCGGACCGGACCAGCCACCACCCGCGCGGTGGGGCAGGGGACGACGACGAGCACGCCGAGGCAGTCGGTGCCTCCACCGCCAACGGTGGGTGCGCCCCTGCGAGCCGGAGTCGATCTCCTTCGGGGGATGGCCATGGGATCCGTCGCAGGGGTGTCCGGAGCGATCCGGGCGACCCACCGCCGCACGCCGGTCGCGTGCTGGAGCGAATGGAGGCTATATGCCGACAGAGGCCAAGGAGGCCACGGTCGCTGAGCTTCGCGAGGAACTCGCGAACGCCCGGACGATGATCGTCTCCGAATACCGCGGCCTCACGGTGAAGGAGATCGCCGAGATCCGGCGAGCCTTGACGAAGCAGGACGTGAAGTACCGCGTCGTCAAGAACCGGCTGATGCGCATCGCGGCGGCTGATACGGTCGGCGCGGCGCTCGACCCGCTGCTCACCGGCCCGACCGCGATCGCGTTCGGCACCGACGAGGCGGCAACCGCCAAGGCTGTCATCGACGCCACCCGCCCGTACAACCGGGTCGTCCGCATCACCGGCGGCGTCCTCGGCGACCGCGCGATCGACGCCGATGCCGTCACGCGCCTGGCGTCACTACCGGCGCGCGACGTGCTGCTGGCCAAGCTGGCGGGTGGCATGCAGGCACCGGTCAGCACGCTCGCCGGGCTGTTCGCCGCACCACTGCGCAACCTGGGATACGCCCTCGCGCAGGTCGCGGAGCAGAAGGGCCAGGCCGAGGCCTAGGCCCCCACCGACGAGACCTCACACCCGAACACCACAAGGATCAAGGAGATACCCATGGCTACCGCGATTTCCCAGGACGACCTGCTCGAGGCCATCGACAAGATGACCGTCCTCGAGCTGTCCGAGTTCATCAAGAAGTTCGAGGAGCGCTACGGCGTCACGGCCGCCGCGCCCGTCGCTGTCGCTGCCGCGCCCGCCGCCGGCGGTGGTGGCGATGCCGGCGGCGCCGCTGCCGCGGTCGAAGAGCAGACCGAGTTCAGCGCTGTCCTCGCCGAGGTCGGCCCCAATAAGATCCCGGTCATCAAGGTCGTCCGCGAGCTGACCGGCCTCGGCCTCAAGGAGGCCAAGGATCTGGTCGATGCGGCGCCGAAGCCCGTCAAGGAAGGCGTCGCGCGCGACGAGGCGGACAAGATCAAGGCCGCCCTCGAAGAGCAGGGAGCGAAGGTCGAGATCAAGTAGTCCGCCGCAACACCAAGGAGAGCCTGGCGCCCGCGGCGCCAGGCTCTTTCGGATTCCCGCGTCAGTCGGTCGGCGTTGCGCCCGCGACTTCGGCCTCGCGCCGGTGCATCGCCGCCAGACCGTCGAGGGCGAGAGGAGCGAGCAGTTCCGCGCTCGCCTCGGCGACCCGGGCGCGCGTCGTCGCCCTGAGCGTCGCCGTGCGAACACCGCCTGCCAATGCGGCACGCTCGCCCACGACGGCGCCCGGTCCGATCTCGGCCAATTCGTTGCCGTCGACCTCGACCACGAACATGCCATCGAGGATCAGGTAGACGTCGGTGCTGGCATCCCCCTGGGCCATGAGGGTCTCGCCGGCCTCGATCGTCTTGACCTTGGGCTTCTCGCCGCCGTGCATGATCAGGCCCGACAGCCGCCGCTCGAGATCCGACTCCACCGTGGAGACCACGACGTCCGAGTCGTACGAGCCCCAGGGCGTGCGGTCCCCGAACGAATCGTTGAACCAGCGATCGAAGTCGACGACGCCCGATTTCGCCACCAACGTTCCCTTCGCGTCGTAGATCCAGTGGCGCGGGAAGGGACTCGCTCCGAGCAGTTCATGCGTTGAGCTGCCATCGACGTCGATGGTGAGCGCCAGCGTCGTCCAGGCAAGCGACGGCCAGAACTGAGCGTACGGCTTGTGTGGGACCGGGCGTGGTGTCGGGATCCCCATCCTGCCGCCGATGGTCTGCACGAAGCGCGCCGACGTCGCCGACACCTCTGGCGCCTTCTGGATGTCCGGCATCTGGACGGCGGGGAAGCGGATCGCTGCCGGCCCGACGCGGACCGTGGTCTTCCCGATGTGGCCCTTGCCGAGATAGCCGGTCCCGACGATCCGGCCGTCCTCGATATCGATGTAGGCCCGAAGCTCGTTCGCCTCGCGGAATCGATCGCTCGTCCGCATCGCTTCGATGTCGTCGATATGATCGGGCGGCGGCTGGTCGTAGTGGGTCACCCCGAGATCGAACGGGATCCTCGACAGCCCTTCGACGGCCTCGGAGGGGATCCAGGAGATCGCGGTGACGCTCGACACGATGCGGGTGCGGTCCATGTCTCGTCCCTTTCGCGGTGCGTGGACACGGCCGGCACCGTTGGAGCGCCCGGTCGCGTGCTGTGGGGTG
>CAWEHL010000003.1:0-461019 GCA_963808895.1 uncultured Chloroflexia bacterium
ATCGTGAACGTGGCCTTCGCCTACCTCGTGTTGAGCCGCAAGTATTGGGGCTGGCAGAAGGTGACGGTCGTCTTCGCCTTCGCCGCCGTCATCATCCCGGCGCTGCTCGCGGTCATCAATGGACCGAGCGGCATGAAGACCGCTTGGGACGGGTTCGTCGCTGGCCAGGGAAGTGGTCTCACCTACGATCAGATCGTCCCGAAGGCGCAGGAACTCGGTTATCCGCAGCCTACGAGCGGCTTCGATCTGAGCGCCACGCTCCTCATGTTCCCGTGGGTGTTCTTCGTCGTCGGCTTCGGCGTCGGCCCGGCGCAGATCAGCGGTGAGATCAAGCGCGGCCGGCCGGTCGATGTGGTACGCGCTCTTCGGTTCGACCCTGTTCAACGGCTTCATGCTCGCCGCCGTCATCTTCTTCGTGGTCTCGGGTTCGGGGAGGACTGGGTCAAGTCGCTCGGCTTCCTGGCGACCAATCATGCCGATGAGCTCGGCGTCCCCGCCGGCATCAACTTCCTCGGCTCGATCCTCGGCGGCACCATCGCAGCATTGATCATCTTTCTGGGCTTTGTCGCCTGGGCGCTCAACGGGACGCCAGCATCGGAACTCCAGGCGACTCGCTACATGCTGGCGGCGTCGCTCGACCGGATGATCCCGTCGGCCCTCGGCGATGTCGATGAGCGGACACACAGCCCGCGCAACGCGATCATCCTGTGCACGATCGCTGGCGAGATGTCGATCCTCGCGCTGATAGCGATCCCGCAAGCCAGCCTGCTCGGAGCGCTGATGGCCCAGATCATCGCCTACCTCATCGTCTCGGTCGCCGGGATCCTATTCCCCTATCGGATGAAGGACGTCTGGCAGGCGTCGGGCGGTCGGACCTCAGGGCGTCCCCCTGATCGTGCTTGCCGGGATCGCGGGCGTGATCGTCCTCGGCGGTCAGCTGATCCTGTTCGTGACCAACAACGACATCAACGGGTTCTTCGGGGTCACGCGTGACATCTCACTCTTGGTGGCGGGATCGTCATCGGGACGGGCGTCCTGTGGTACTCGGGCGCGTGGATCTACAACCGGAACCGCGGGGTCGATACGAACCTGGTCTATCGAGCGATCCCGCCAGACTGACCGCCTTGAGACGCCGCAAAAGCGCGCCGGGCCCCGCCCGGCGCGCCTTAGTGTTGCAGATCATGACCGACGATCGCTGGATCGACGAGCTGTCCTCCGATGTCCGTCGCCGGTACGGGCGTTCGCGGACCCGCATCCGCCGGGAGCGCGGGCGCGCGCGCAACTCGCCGGCCAGGCAGTGTCGCGCTCGTTGCGGGGTGGTCCGGGGAGGACGAAGGGCTCGCGCCAGCGGTCGAGGACCTCGTCGGGCACCTCCATTCGGTCGGCCAGACGACCCTTCATCAGCCTGGCGTGCGGAACATGATCGACACGGTCCTGGCAGGCGGGCTCGAGGGCCCTCGCAATGAGGTCGTGGCCCGGATGACGGCCGTACGAGCGAGCGACGCAGGCGATGGCTGAGGCATCGACGATGATCGCGCGGGTCGGCGCCGACCTCCTCGTCGATGGCGACCTGTCCTCGTGCACGATTCGCCGACCGGTCGACACAGGCCGTGGTCCGACAGACGGCCGATGACGGCAAGCACATAACGGTCGTGGCGACAGCGTGCCGGTCGCGCCGGACCGACGGATCCGGGTGGCACGCGAATCGGTGGCGGTCGGCCACGACGCGATCGTGGTGACCGATGCCGGGGTCGGCTGGGCGGTCGCCTCGATGGGCTTCGGCTCTGCCTCATCGGGGCGGACGCGATCCTCCCCGACGGGTCCGTGCTCACCACCCCGGCGCGCTCGCGATCGCCTTGTGGGGCAACGGTCGAGCGTTCCCGTGTATGTCGTCACGGACCTCTGGAAGACGATGCCCCTGAATTCTCGCCCGAGCTCTGCTCTGAACGCAGTGGAGGACCCGATGGCGTCCCCGAGGCTCTTGAGTGGAAGGCCGCGGGCTTCGGCTATCGCAATCCGCTCGTCGACATCGTCCCGGGTGACGCGCTCGACCGGGATCATCAGCGAGGCCGGCGATCATCCCGCCTGCGACGGTCGGTCAGACCGCCCAAGAGATGTACGGGATCGGTGCGCGTCATGACGAGGTGGTCGGGGAGTGACACATGATACTCGCCACGGGTCGTCGTCGCCGGCAACCTGAGCCTCGATGACACGGTCACGCGGGAGGCATCCGTTCCAGAGGCGCCGGGCGGCGATGCCCTGTATGCGTCGCTCGGAGTCCTCGATTGGGGCGCGCAGGCCGATCCTGCTGACGCTCGTCGGAAGTGACTATCCGCGGGCCCATTTGTCGCGGATGCGCGCCGCCGGGATCGACGTTACGCATGTGAGTGGGACCGAAGGGCCGACGGTCCACTACCGCGTGACATACGCCGCGGACGGCAGCCGAAGTTCGAGTGGGTCGGTCCAGAGGAACGGCTCTTCCTCACTTCGCCGGAAGCGTCACGGATTACGCGGCCTCCAGGATCCGCCGACTGGCTCCACGTCGCGGCGATGCCGATCGAAGCTCAAGAAGTCGGGGTGGCTTCCGCGCGAGCTGCTGGGATCCGATCTCGCTCGACCCCCACGAGGAATTCGTCGACCGGGTTCGAAGAGCGGCTGCGCGCCTCGTCGAAGGCGTCGTCTTCATGCCCAGCGAGCTCGAGGCCCGCCTCCTGTTCCCTGATCTGGGATATCCGGATCCTGTCGACTTCGGGCTCGCCGCCGCGGAACGCCTCGACGATGGGGTCCGAGGATGATCGCGGTAAAGCTCGGCCGCAGGGTCCGTGGTCAGCGCGGGGTGGGATCGGTCCACGTCCCGCCGTGGAGGTCCCGTCGTCGACCCGACGGGCGCCGGCGACGCCTACTGCGGCGGATTCGTCGTCGGGTGGCTCATCGCGAGGATCCTCGGTCGTGGCCGCGGCTGCGGGACCGTCCGGCCGCTGACATGATCGGGCGTCTTCGGAGCGTTCACGGACGAGCGCCCGCGATCGGAGCGCGTCGACCTGGGGTCAGCTGTCGTCCTGGAAGGATCCACGAGAGGGACGGTCCGACCGGGATGCCGTCGCCGCCCTCGCCGGCATCTCGCGAGAGCCGTCGGAGGCGACCCATGACCGAATTCAAACTCTTCTTCGCGACCGATATCCATGGCTCGGACGTGTGCTGGAAGAAGTTCATCAACGCCGCCAAGTTCTACGAGTGTCAAGTACTGGTCATGGGTGGGGACATGACGGGCAAGATGCTCATCGCCATCGTGGACTCGGTGGCGGGCGTTCCGTGTCCGGCTGGCGGGATCGGAACGGTCGTCCAATTCGATGAGGTCCCGCAGCTGCGCAAGTTGATCGCAATTCCGGGTATTACCCGTACGACACGACACCGGACGAGATCGCCATCCTGCAGGCGGACCGCAACGCGGTGATCGAACTTCCAGGAGAAGATGATCGAGATGCTCGAACGGTGGCTCGGGATCGCGGAGGAACGACTTGCCGGCACCGACGTGCGCGTCTTCTCGGACCAGCCAACGATGGTCGCCCTTCATCGATGCGGTTCTCGCACGGGGAGGTCGCGTCGAAGATCCCGAGGGTCGGGTGGTCGAGCTACCTGCAGGGTGGCAGATGATCAGCTGCGGTTGGTCGAATCCCACGCCGTGGGACTCTCCTGCGCGGAGGCCGAAGGAGGAACTCAAGCCCGCATCGAGGCGGAGGTCCGGCGCATCGACACTGTCGACCGGACGATCTTCAACCTTCACGTCCCGCCGAAGGACAGCCAACTCGACAAGGCGGCCCTACTCAAGCCTGATCTCTCGCCCATCACCGAAGGGGGCGCCCCCGTTCTCGCGGGCGTCGGGTCGACGGCCGTACGGAACGTGATCGAGCGTCACCAGCCACCTCTGGCCCTGCACGGACATATCCACGAGTCGCGTGGGACGGTAAGGATCGGTCGAACGCTCTGTATCAACCCGGGAAGTGAATACAGCGACGGGATCCTCCGAGGTGCGGTCGTGACGCTGTCCGAGCGCGGGATCGTCCGGCAGCAACTTCTGTCGGGATAAGACTCCGTCACGGGTCGCCCCCGCGGACGTCGGGGCTTTCTTGCGCGAGTTAGCGGGGCTGCTGGGCCGATAGCGCGGGGATTCGTTACGCGCTCGCGGTCGCTCCTCGTTCGCGCGACCTTGACCAGGCGACGTCCAAGATCGCGCTTGCGATCACGATCCCGAGGAGGGTCGCGATCGACGCCGGCTCCTTGATGAGCGTCGTCAACGCGAACGTGACCAACGTGATGACCGTGGTCGCGACCGCCGCGAGCAGGATCACGAGGTTCGCGCCGGTGTCGGCCCTGATCCGGAGATGTCCGAAGCTGACGAGTCCGAAGATCATCAGCGCCACGGCACTCCCGATCGACGCGATCGCGGACAGGTCGAAGAAGAGGACCATCACGATGACGGCCACAGCGACGACAAAGAGCCCTGTCGGCACGGGCCCGACGCGTCCAGCCATGCCCGTCGGCCATTGGCCGGTCGACGTGAGATGCTCGGTCAGGCCGGCTGCCGGATACAACCCGGCGTTCGTCGCTCCGGACGTCGCGAACAGCGCGGTGATGAGCATCAGCCAGTAGCCAAGGTCACCGAGGATGGGTTGGGCCGCCACCGCGATCGCGGTGGGCCCTGCCGCGATGACCTTTTCCACGCCGAGCGTACCGAGGACTCCCAGCGACACGGCGATGTAGATGACGGCCGCGAGCCCGATCGCGATCGTCATCGCGCGCGGGAGCTGGCGCGATGGATCCTTCAGGTCCTTCGCGGTGAACGTGACGACGCCGAACCCCAGGAACGCGAAGAACGTCAGGGCCACACCGGACACGATGTCGCGAGCGCTCGGGTACGTGGACGGGGCGATCAACGCGGGATCGATAGCCGAGATCGTGACGATCGCGAAGAACGCAAGGATGCCGATCACGACGAAGACGATGAGGCTCTGGACCTTCGCGACGAGCGTCGAGCCGGCGACATTGAGACCGGTCATGACGATGACCAGGGCTACGGCGAGCCCCTTGACCCAGACCGGATCGCCACCGGCGATGGCATCGCTCGCGTAGCTGCCGAAGGAGACCGCCACCATGGCGGTGACGATGATGTTCGCCGCGTACGTGAGCCAGGCGACGATCGTGGCCACATGCCCGATGCCGTATCCCTTGTTGACGTACTCGAGCAGGCCACCCGCCGTCGGATAGCGCGCGCCGAGCTTGGCGAACGAGTACCCCTGGAGCGCAGCGATGCCGCCCGCGAGCGCGAACGACAGCCACACGGCCGAGCCGGCCACTTCGGCGGTCGTGCCGAGAAGCGAGAAGATGCCGGCGCCGACCATCGCCCCGACGCCGATGAAGGCAGCCTCGCGCGTGGACACGTACCGGGTACGCGGGGTATCGGTCGAGGCCATCGGGTCGTTGGGGCTCCACTCGCGGGGAGTCGACTGGTCGGAAGCTACCACTCGCCCGTGGGTTCGGAGTCACCCTTTCAGGGGTATGTCACGCGCTGTGCGTGTCGGCACGCGCCATGACGTGGGTCGGCGCCATCGCCCAGGAGACGCCTGGGACCGATGCTTGTGAGCAGTGGCGAACGAGATCCGCACGACATCGGTGACCGATCCGCGCGCCGCCCGGAGGGCGGAGTCGGCGCGGCGCTGGGCGGAGTTCCGCGACGGCGTGGCGAGCACGACACCGCAGGCGATCGGTCGCGCCGTGCTCACGGTCGGCGTGGTCGGCGGCTCGCTGTGGCTCGCCGCAGCCACCTGGCCCACGCTGCTGCCGTTCCTCATCGGCGGCCTGATCGCATACATGCTCCTTCCGGTCGTCGATGCGCTCGATGGGGTGATGCCCCGTGGGATCGCGGCGGGCGTCTCCGTGCTGGCCGTACTGGCGGCCGTCGTGGCCATCGGGGTCATCGTGGGTCCGCCACTGGTGCGCGCATTCGCCAAGCTCGCGATCGACCTTCCGACCGCCGCAGACATCGACGCGGCGCTCGAGCGAGCACGTAGTCAGCTCGCCGCGCTGCCGGACGGATCGGCTGAGGCGATCCTGCCGATCCTGGCGACGGTCGCCGCCACTGCCCGCGACGTCATGACGACCCTGCCCCAACGGACCGACGCGCTGACGCAGGACATCCTCAGGGTCCTGTTGAACACGCTCGGGGCCGTCCTTGGCTTGATCGTCCTGCCGACCTGGATGTTGTCGGTGATGAGCCAGCAGCGGCGGGGTCGGATGGCCGTCGACCGCGAGCTTGCCCCATGGTTGCGGCGCGACCTATGGGCGATCGTGGCGATCGTCGACCGTGCGGTCGGCTCCTACCTGCGCGGGTACGTGCTGGCCGCCGGTCTGGTCGGCATCCTCACGTACCTCGGACTCCTGGCAGTGACGCGTCTCGGTGGCCCGGCGTTCCAGGAGCCACTGGCATTGGCCGTGCTGGCCGGAGCCACGCAGGTCGTTCCTGTGGTCGGACCGATCGCGGGCGCGCTGCCAGCGCTCCTGATCCTGCCGATCTCGCCCGAACGCGCCGGCGCGTATTTCGTGATCTACATCGCGGCTCGGGTCATCGGCACGACCGCTGTCGGGGCCCGCCTCCAGGATCGATACCAGGGCGTCCCGCCAGTGATCCTCGTTCCAGGTGTGGTCGTGCTCGGCCAGTTCGGGCTGCTCTGGCTGCTCCTCTCGGCTCCGATCCTGACCGTCGCCGCCGATATCGTCCGCTATCTGCATGGACGCCTGTCCGAACCTCCGCTGCCGGCGGGGGTCCTGCCGCGGACGGCCGACTACGGTCGTCGCCCAGCGGTCGCGCCCGCGCGGGTGCCGAACGTCTACCGAACCATGCGGCGCAGGTCGGCGGGAGCCGCGCCGGCCGGCGCCACCGTCAGTGCGCCGGCGGGAAGGGGCTGATCCATGGCGACCGACACGAGCCAGCCTGAGGTCGACGCCCAGGGCGTCCCCGTTCCCGTCGTCGGGATCCAACTCACGCAGGTCCGCGTCCCGTTGGACGAAGCCGCGGAGGCGCTCAGCACGCAGGACGAGGCGGGCCGCCTGCCGATCGTCGTGCTCCCGAAGCAGGCCTACCGGATCCGGAATGGCTTCGTCGGCGCTGGGTTGCTCCTCGTCCTCGGGGGGCTCGTGTTCGACGTCACGCTGCCGCTCCGTGGCGGGACCCTCGCCGCCGGCGCGCTCCTGATCATCCTCGGGGTCTTCCGTGCGTTCATGGTGCCCGTCCCCGAGGGATCGCGAGCCGTCCTGCTTCGCCGCGGCCGGTTCCACAAGACCCTCGGCCCGGGCAACCACATCGTCGTCCCGAACATCGTCGTCAGCCACATCGTCACGACGCGGGAAACGCCGTTCGATGCCCCCGCGACCGAGATCCCCACACGCGACGACGTGCGGACGAGCGTCGACATCCTCATGACGTTCCGGATCGAATCCCCGGAGAAGTTCGTGTTCACGATCTCGGCGGCCGATTTCGACCAAGTCTGTCAGGCGACCTGCCAGGAGGTCGTCCGGTTGCTGCTGCGCGACAAGGTCGCCGACGAGGTCCTCGATCTGGGGGAAGCGGACTCCGAGCGACTCCGCACGGGGATCGGTGCGGCGCTGGAGCCGTATGGCGTCGTCGTCGTGCGTGTCGTCGTAACGCATGTCATGCCGCCGCTCGAATTCATGGCGTCGCGCGAGTCGCGACGCCTCGCGGGCCTGCAGCGAGCCGAGGAGGCCGAGCACCACGCTCTGGCGCTCCTCCGCCAATCCGATCAAGAGGAGCTCGAGCAGCAGCGCATCAAGGCTCGCGAACGCGCGATCGAGCTGGAAGCTGCGAACGAGGTCGCGCGGCTGACGCGGCTCGAGGAGCGGCTGCGCGCGTATCCCAATGCCGTCCACTGGGACGTCGAGACGCAGCGGCTCGATGTCGCTCGCGCGCTCGCCGCGAACACGCGAGCGATGGTCCAGGTCGGTCCGGAAGCGATGTCGCCGCCTCCCTCCTGATGCACACGTTGCCCGAGGACGGGACGCCGGCGATGCCCGACGGCGATGGGGACGGCGGCGGCGCCCCGCCAGGCCAGCAAGGGACACCCGACGAGGCGACCAGGCGCCGGAGGCGCTACGTCGCCCTCCTCGTGAGCGGCCCTGATCTGTGCGGGTGCGCACGCCTGCGCGGTCGGGGGCGGGCCGGGTGGAGGCCATCCGCCGAAGCGGCGACGCTGAGCCCTGACGATGCGACCGGGCTGGTCGCGCGCGACCGGGTGCGGACTCGAGAGGACGGCGAGTGACGTGACCCGTCAGCTGAGGGCTGATCTCGATGGGTTGTCTCCTTGTCATGCTCGGCGCCTTCTTCCCGCGCCTGGGCGTGCTGTTCGTCTGGCTGGCGCGTCCCGCGGTCTTCGAGGCCGCCATCCCGTCGGCCCTCGTCGCCGTCCTGGGGATCATCTTCTTCCCGCTCACCACGCTCATGTACGTCCTGCTGTGGTCTCCGAACGGGCTCAACGGCTTCGACTGGGTCTGGCTCGCTCTGGCGTTCGTGCTCGATCTCGGAGGAGTGATCGGCTCCGCGTACGGGAATCGCGATCGGATGCCGATCGGCGCTTGAGGTTCGTCCCGTGGCAGGCAGCGATCTGATCCCCCTCCCGTCGCGACCCATACCGCGTCGTCCCGGGATCCTCGAGACAAAGCTGCTCCTTCCTCGCCAGACCCATGCCCTCGTCGCCCGCCCTCGCCTCCTCGATCGGCTCGTCGCCGATCCCCAAGTGCCGCTCGTCGGAGTGTTCGGTCCGGCCGGCTTCGGCAAGACGACGTTGCTCGCGCAGTGGGCGTCGACGGATCGACGGGCCGTGGCGTGGCTGACGCTGGATGAGCGGGAGGCAGACCCCACCGCTCTGCTGAGCTATGTCGCCGCCGCGATCGACCGTGCGACCGGGCTTCCGGGCAGCGTCCTGGGCTCGGTCGGCGTGGCCGACCCAGCAGACTGGCAGACGGCGCTCTCGCAGCTCGGTGCAGCCCTCGCAACGACAAGGGAACCGCTCCTCATCGTGCTCGACGACGTGGAGCGGGTCGGTCCTGGCGAGCCATGCGAGGCGATCGTCGCCCTGTCAGCGCTCCTGCCGCCCGGGTCGCAGGTCGCCCTCTCGTCCAGACGATCGGACGTCTTCCCTGTCCCGCGGCTCGTCACGGCCGGGCTGATGACGCTGATCGAGCGGGACGATCTCGTCCTCGACGATGCGCGAAGCCGAAGAGCTCTTCCGGCTGATCGGCCGGCCGCTCGCCGCCGACCGGGCGCATGACCTCAATCACGCGTTCGAGGGCTGGGCAGCGGGCCTGTATCTCTCCGCGATGAACCAGCGCTCCATCACGCGAGCTCATGCCGACCGACGATGCCCTGGTCGCCCACCGGATGGTCGGCGAGTACGTCCGAAGCGAGATCGTCGGGTCGATGTCCCCCGAGCGACGGGACCTCGTCCTTCGCGCCTCCGCATTCGATCCGTTCGACGCGGCCATGGTCGGCGCGATCCTCGGGACCGAGGGCGTCGACGATGTGCTCCGGGACGTCGCACGGACGACACCGCTGCTGATCGAGCTCGACGTCCCCGGCAAGTGGTATCGCTGGCACCGCCTCCTGCGTGCGATCCTGCAGGCGGAGCTTGCGCATCGCGAGCCCGACGCCCCGCGCGCACTCGCGGAACTCGCGGCGGCGTGGTACGAGCGCGCCGGCATGCTCGAGACCGCCATCGACTTCGCCATGCAGGCGGGCGATGCGGCTCGGGTCGCTCGATCGTTGCCCCGCCTCGTGGAATCGGCGTGGAATGAGGGTCGCATCGAGACCCTGCTGGCGTGGCTCGATTGGTTCGAGACCCAGGACGGCCCGGGCGCCTACCCGCGCGTGGCGATGCTCGGGAGTCTCATCTATGGGCTCGTCGGGCGGTCCGCCCGGGCGCTTCGGTGGGCTGATCTGGCACGCGTCGACCAGCCGTCCCGGATCCAGGACAGTGATGCCGGGTTCGCGGCCCTCGTCCGCGCGTCGATGTGCCGTGCCGGCGTCGCGCGGATGGCCGATGACGCCGAGATGGCGGTGAGCCTCCTGCCGGCCGACAGCACGTGGTCGCCGACGGCCCGCATCCTCCTGGGCGTGGCGCTCGCGCTGGAGGGCCGGCGCCGGTCCGCCGACGTCGAGCTCGCTGCAGCCACCGAGCTCGCGAGCGCGTCCGATAGCTCGCCCACCCACGCGGCGATCGGACTCGTATTTCGCGCCGCGCTCGCGATGGACCGTGGTGACTGGACCGCGGCGGAAGCCCTGGCCCGCCAGGCGCGCACGATCGTCCTCGACGGCGAGGTCGCGGAGGGCGCCGCAGGCCTGGCGGTCGATGCGATGTCCGCCCGGATCGCGGCACGTCGTGGGGCGTTGCATCAAGCGACCGCGGACGCCGTTCGCGCGCAGCGACTTCGCGCGAACGTCGGGCACGCGGTCCCATGGCTCGCCATCCGTGCGCGTCTCGACCTGACCTGGGCGCTGCTGGCGCTCGCCGACCCGACTGCCGCCGACACCGTGCTCGGCGAGGCCGAAGAGGTCGTCGGGCGCGACCCAGCCATGGGCGTCCTCGTGGAGGAGATCGAGGAGCTTCGGGGTCACCTCGAGCGGTCGATCGAGGGGCCGGCCGGCGCCTCCATGCTCACCCTGGCGGAGCTTCGGCTGCTACCGATCCTCGCCACCCACCGTTCCTTGCCGGAGATCGCCGCGCAAGCGGGCCGCTCGTCGAACACGATCAAGACCCAGGCGAAGTCGATCTACCGCAAGCTCGAGGCCACGTCGAGGTCAGAAGCCGTCGACCGCGCTCGCGCCCTTGGTCTCCTCGATGGAGCGCCACCGAACGAGGCGCTGACAGCCTGACGCGAAACGGCTGCGGTTCTCGACCCGCGGCCCCTGTGCCCCACGCCACACTCTTCGGACGTGACGAAGCCGCCCCGGGATCCGGGGCGGCCTCAGCGTAGGGACGCCTCAGGCGGCGGCCGACGCCGGCTCCGTCGTCGCGAGCGCCGGCACCGTCGTCGTCCGGATCTTCAGCAGCTTCTTGACCTCGGCGATGACGAGACCGCCAAGCGAGACGACGAAGGCCGTCATCCACTGCTCGACGGTCAGGTTGACGGTGTCGAGGATCGTGTTCGTGATCCGGAGCTCGGTGGCGAGGATGGTGAACAGGAACGCGATCCCGGCCGCCTTGAGCAGCGTCGGGTTCTGGAGCGTCTCCGAGCTGAAGACCGACTTCTCCTCGTCCGCGGTCTCGAGCGCGAACCAGATGTTGGTCAGCGAGAAGGCCACGACGCCCATCGTCCGAGCCACGTCCTCGCCGTACGAGCGGCGTCGCCCACGCTGATGATCCCGAGCGTCACCACGGCCATCGACGAGTCCGGCCACGACGAGCCAGACGAGGAGTCGCCGCGACAGGATCGGGACGTCGGGCGAACGTGGAGCGTCATGCATCAGGTCGGGACGCGGCTTGCCGTAGCCGAGGCCGATGGCGAGCGCCACCTGGACGGTGAAGTTGATGTAGAGCGTCTGGAGCGGCAGGAACGGCAGGCCCCCTGCGATGAACAAGAGGCTCGAGCCGAGGAACGTCGCGATGAAGCCGAACAGCGCCGCCATCTGGAAGCGGATGTAGCGCACGAGGTTGTCGTACAGGGCACGACCGAGCTCGACCGCCTTGACGATCGTCGCGAAGTTGTCGTCGGTGAGGATCATCACGGCGGCCTCCTTCGAGACCTCCGTGCCGGTGATGCCCATGGCGACGCCGATGTCGGCCCGCTTGAGCGCCGGCGCGTCGTTGACGCCGTCACCGGTCATGGCGACGACGTGACCCTTGCGCTTGAGGATGTCGACGAGGCGGACCTTGTCCTCCGGGGCGACGCGCGCGATGACGCCGACGCCCTCGATCTGACGCGATCGAGCTCGTCGTCGCTCATCGCGGCGAACTCGGCACCGGTGATCGCGCGACCCTCGATACCGAGCTGTGAGGCGATCGCCGCGGCAGTGACGGCGTGGTCGCCGGTGATCATCCGGGTCTGGATGCCGGCCGACTTGGCCTTGGCGATCGCGTCGCGAGCCTCCGGCCGGGCCGGGTCGACGATGCCGACCAGGGCAAGCAGGGTGAGATCCGCCACGAGCGGCAGCATGTCCGCCGCGTTGGCGTCGAACGTCGCGGGATCGAGGTCGCGATAGGCCGTCGCCATGACGCGCAGGCCCTGCTCGCCGAGCCGCTGGTTCTCCGCCATGTAGCGGTCCTTGCCGTCGCCCGTGATGGGCATGACGGTCCCGTCGCCCTGGATGGCGCCGGTGGATCGGGCAAGCAGCTGGTCCGGCGCACCCTTGACGTAGCAGCGCACGACGTCGCGGCCGTTCTCGTCCTGTCATCCGATGGAACGTGGCCATGAACTTGTACGCGGCGTCGAACGGGACCTCGGCGATGCGCGGGTACTTCTCGCGGGTCAGGACCGGGTCGACGCCGCCCTTGGCGGCAAGCACGACGAGCGCGCCCTCGGTCGGATCGCCGACCAGTCCGCCGTCCTTGGCGACAGCATCGGCGCACAGGGCCATCGGCAGCAGGTAGCGCTCGAGGGGCACCTCGCCCTTCCCGGCCTCGCCGGCGATCTGACCGACCGGCGAATAGCCCTCGCCGCTGATCGTGAACCGCTGCCCGACGATCGCCATCTGGACGGCGGTCATCTGGTTCAGCGTGAGTGTCCCGGTCTTGTCGGAGTTGATGGCCGAGGTGGAACCGAGCGTCTCGACCGAGCGCAGGCGCTTCACGATCGCACCGGCGGCGGCGAGCGTCGATGTCCCGGCGGCGAGGATCGTGGTGACGACGGCCGGCAGACCGGTCGGGATGGCCGACACCGAGAAGGCGACGGCCGACAGGAACAGGATGTCGAACGGCTGCTTGCGCGCCAGACCGAGACCGATGGAGATCGCCAGCGCGACGCCGGCGATGATCGAGGATCTGGTTGGTCAGCTTGTTCAGTTGCTTGGTGAGCGGCGTCGCCTCGGCGGTCTGCCCCTGCAGCATGTCGGAGATGTGGCCGACCTCGGTCGCCATGCCCGTCGCCGTCACGACGAACGTCGCCGCGCCGCGGGTCACCTGCGTGTTCATGAACGCCATGTCGATGCGGTCGCCGAGCGCGGCCTCCGCAGCGACCGGGTCGATGCCCTTCGGGACAGGCGCGCTTTCGCCGGTCAGGGCCGATTCGTCGATCTCGAGCGTCGCCGCGCGCAGGATCCGGCCGTCGGCCGGGACCAGGTCGCCCGCCTCGACGTTCACGATGTCGCCCGGGACGAGTTGCTCCATCGGGACCTGGACGACCTCGCCGCCACGGCGGACCTTGGCCTGGACGACCATCATCTTCTGAAGGGCTGCGACGCTCGCCTCGGCCTTGCCTTCCTGGTTCATCCCGAGGAAGGCGTTGAGCAGCGTCAGCCCGATCAGCAGGACGCCCGTCGCGAACTGGTCGGGCAGGAACAGGCTGACCCCGCCGGCGATGAGCAGGACGATCTGCATCGGGTCGCCGTACTGCCGCAGGAACGCCTTCCAGGTCGGCTCCTTCGGCGCCTCCGCGAACTTGTTCGGGCCGTAGGTCTGCGTGCCGGGTCGCGACCTCCGCGTCGGACAGCCCGGTCGCCTGCTCGACCTTCTGGGCCGCAAGCGCCTCTTCGCCGCTCATCGCGTGCCAGACCGGCGGTTCGCCGCTGTCATCGCGCGTATCGCTGCGGTCATGTTCGCACCACCTCTGCGCTCTTCCTCCGTCGGTCAGCCGAGCAGGACGCGCGATCGACATGACAGCCATACACAGGATCGCGAGGATCACCAATAGGGGCCACACGAACTTGAGCCACGTGCCGTAGCCCACCCGGGCGATCGCCAGCCCACCCATCACGACCGCCGATGTCGGCGTGACGAGGTTCACCAGCCCGTTGCCGGTCTGGTATGCGGTCACGACGAGCTCGGGCGGCACGTTCGCGAAGCTGGCGAGCGGGGCCATGATCGGCATGGCGACGGTCGCCAGCCCCGACGACGACGGGATCAGGAACGACAGCGGCAGGAACAGCCCGAACATCAGGTTGATGAAGGCGACGCCGCCGAGACCGGACACCGCCTGCTCGGCGGCGTTGAGGATCGTGTCGGTGATCTGGCCGTTGGTCATGATCACGGTCACGCCGCGCGCGATGCCGATGATCAGCGCGACCCCGAGCAGGTCACGAGCGCCGTTGACGAAGCCCTCGACGAAGTTCGTCTCCGAGCTGCGCGCCGCGAACCCGATGAGGATCGAGAACAGCAGGAACGACGCGGTCATCTCGGGGAACCACCAGTAGTGGGTCGGGATCCGCTGGATGCCGAGGTCCGCCCACGGGACGACGCCGATGATCATCACGACGAAGGCGAGGAAGAAGAGACCGAGGACGAGCTTCTGGCGACCGGTCATCGCCGCGGCCGATCTCACCTGACGTCGGAGGCCGCTGAGAAGTGCGCGTCGATCTCGGCGCGGTCGGCGGCGATGAGCGACCGAGCCGGATCCGCCTTGACCCGCGCGGCGTAGCGCATGACCCACCAGATGCCGATCGCCGTGCCGACGACGAGGATCACGATCCGGCCGATCAGGCCCTCGTCGATGCCGGTGCCGGCGAACCCGGACGCGATGCCGGTCGCGAACGGGATTGATCGTCGAGCCGATGCACGCCGATCCCGCAGCCGAGAGCAGGATAGCGCGGCGCCGGTGAGCGAGTCGTAGCCCGCGGCGACCATCACCGTGATGACCAGCGACGTAGAACGCCAGGCTCTCCTCGGCCATGCCGTACGACGTGCCGCCGAGCGCGAACAGCGCCATCAGGATCGGGATCATCAGTCGCTCGCGGCCGCGGAGCCGCTCGACGACCCGAGCGATCCCCGCCTGGATCGCGCCGGATCTGCATCGTCACGCCGAGGAAGCCGCCGATCACGAGGATGAACAGCGCGACGTCGATCGCGCCGAACAGCTCGCCGCTGTTGTAGTACGAGATGGACCCATCGTCGCCGGTGATGCCGTACAGCCCGTTGATCGGCGCGGTCAGCGAGTCGACGACGATCCGCGCCGGGTTCTGCTCGACCGCGTGGTACGTGCCGGGGATCGGCGTCCCGTCCTCGTTGTAGTCGTAGCGGCCGGCCGGGATGATCCACGTCGCGATGGCGACGGCGACGATCAGGATGAACAGGATCGTGTACGCGGACGGAAGGTGTAGGCCGCGGCGTGCGGGCTCGGCCTCGACGGCTGGCGCGGCTGCGGTCATCCGAGGTCCTCCGATGTCGGCTGGCTCAGTGGTGCGGCGCCCCGACGGGCGCGACGTCGATCCGTGTCCCGCGCTCGCCGGCGATCACCAGGCGGATCTCGGCCAGGCGCCCGATCGCCGCCGGCTTGCCGGTGTGCTCGGCGAATGCGATCGCCGGCCTCGACCTTGGGGCCCATGGAGCCCGCCGGCAGGTCGAGGTCGCGGATCTCCTCGTGGCGTCGCGTGCCCGATGGCCGCCTGGTCCGGGGTCCCCCAGTCGCGGTAGACCGCGTCGACGTCGGTCGCCATCACGAAGAGGTCCGCTCCGAGCTCCTCGGCGAGGAGCGCGCTCGCCCGGTCCTTGTCGATGACGACCTCGGCACCGACCAGCGTCCGCGTCCCTGGCGCGTACATCGTGGGGATGCCGCCGCCACCCGTGCAGATGACGACGCAGCCGCGCTCGAGCAGCCAGCGGATCGGCCGGATCTCGAAGATCCGCTTCGGCTGCGGTGATGCGACGACCCGGCGCCACTTGTCGCCGTCAGGCTTGATCGCCCAGCCCTTCTCGGCGGCGAGGCGTTCGGCGTCGGCCTTCTCGTAGACCGGGCCGATGAACTTGGTCGGGTCGCCGAACGCGGGGTCATCGGGATCGACCTCGACCATCGTCAGGATCGACGCGAACGGGCGCTCGGGCGGCAGGATGTTGCCGAGCTCCTGCTCGATCATGTAGCCGATCATCCCCTCGGTCTCGGCGCCGAGGACGTCGAGCGGGATACGCCTCGACGGCCTCGTAGGCCGATCGCCTGGAGCGCCAGCAGGCCGACCTGCGGCCCGTTCCCGTGCGAGATGACCAGCTCGTGCTCGGCGGCGACCGGGGCGAGCTGCTCGGCCGCGACCCGCACGTTGGCCCGCTGCATCTCGGCGGTCATCGGCTGGCCGCGCTGGAGCAGCGCGTTGCCGCCGAGCGCGACGACGATCCGCATCGTCTCGGAACCTCAGTTGCCGATCGTGGCGACGAGGATCGCCTTGATCGTGTGCATCCGGTTCTCGGCCTGGTCGAACACGATCGAGGCCGGCGACTCGAAGACCTCGTCGGTGACCTCCATCTCGGAGATGCCGAACTCGGCCGCCATCTCGGCGCCGACCTTGGTGTCCGCGTTGTGGAAGGCCGGCAGGCAGTGCATGAACTTGGTGTCCGGGTTGCCGGTCGCGGCCATGGTCTCGGCGTTGATCTGGTAGGCGCTCAGCTCCGCGATGCGGTCCTTCCAGACCTCCTTGGGCTCGCCCATCGAGACCCACACGTCGGTGTACAGGAAGTCGGCGCCGTCGACGCCTTCCTCGACGACTCGGTCAGCGTGATCCGGGCGCCCGTCTCGGCGGCGATGGCCCTGGCCTGCTCGACCAGATCCTCGTGCGGCCAGCGGATGCGCGGCGCGACCAGCCGGACGTCCATGCCGAGCTTCGCCGCCCCGATGAGCAGCGAGTTGCCCATGTTGTTCGCGGCGTCGCCGAGGAACGCGAACGCGATCTGCTCGAGCGGCTTGCTCGAATGCTCGCGCATCGTGAGGATGTCGGCGAGGATCTGGGTCGGGTGGAACTCGTCGGTCAGCCCGTTCCAGACGGGGACGCCGGCGTTGGCCGCCAGGACCTCGACGATGTCCTGGTCGAAGCCGCGGTACTCGATGCCGTCGTAGAGCCGGCCGAGCACCCGAGCCGTGTCCTTGATGGTCTCCTTGTGCCCCATCTGCGACGACACCGGGTCGAGATAGGTCACATGGGCGCCCTGGTCGTACGCCGCGACCTCGAACGAGCAGCGCGTGCGCGTGGAGGTCTTCTCGAAGATCAGGCAGATCTCCTTCTGGCGCAGGCGTTCGGTCTCGGTGCCGGCCTTCTTCGCCGCCTTGAGATCCGCGGCGAGGTCGAGCAGGTAGCGGATCTCGTCGGGCGTGTAGTCGAGCTCCTTGAGGAAGTTGCGACCCTTCAGGCTGGGGGTCGGGGTGAGCGTGGCCATGTCGTCCTCCGTGATCGGTCGTCGTGCGGGTTCGCTGATCGGGTGGTCGGGCGGTCAGACGGGATCGCGCAGCAGCGGGCAGGTCATGCAGTGGCCACCGCCTCGGCCCTTGCCGATTCCGAGCCGTCGAGGGTGATGACCTCGACCCCGGCCTTCCGCAGCAGCGTGTTGGTGAACTCGTTGCGTTCGTAGCCGACGACGACGCCGGGCTCGAGCGCGACGACGTTGTTGCCGTCGTCCCACTGCTCGCGCTCGGCCTGCGAGGCGTCGCCGCCCGTACCGATGACCGTCAGATCCTTGAGGCCGAGCGCGTCCTTGATCGCGCCGAGGAACGAGTCGTCGCGGCGGATGTCGAGCTCGCCCTCCTGGTCGCCCGGGCGGACCGAGTAGGCGGTGATCGAGTCGACGACCTTCGGGTACATGGTCACCTTGTCGCGATCGAGGAACGTGAAGACCGTGTCGAGGTGCATGTGCGCCCTGTCGCGGGTCATGCCGGCGGCGATGACCCGGTCGGCGGCGCCCTTGGCGAACAGCGCGAGCGCGATCTTCTCGATCATCTGCCCGGTCGTCCGCTCGCTCATGCCGATGGCGACCGTGCGGTTGCCGATCGGCATGATGTCGCCGCCCTCGGAGCTCGCCCGCCCGAAGGACTCGCCCTCCTGCTCACGCGAGTACCAGAAGTCGAAGCCGGCGTCGCGGAAGTCGGGGTGGAAGCGATAGATCGCCTCGACGTTGAGGGCCTCGAGGCGGCGGGCCGGCCAGTACATCGGGTTGACCACGACGCCGCCGTAGATCCAGGCGGATGGGTCGCGCGTGAAGTAGCTGTTCGGCAGCGGGCGCAGGACGAAGTCGTCCTCCTCCATCGCGGCGACCACGAGCGACCGCTTCGCGACCTCGCCGTTGCCGACGCCGCTGACGCCCTTGTCCTGCAGGATCTGGCGGGCCTCTCGCGACGGTGAGCCCGCCGATGAGGTGGTCGGCGAGCGTGACTGCGTCGACCTCGTCGAGGTAGGCGCGGATCTCGTCGGACATGCCGGCGCCGACGGTGAACGGCGTGACCGCCCGATCGAGCACCCACTGCTTGGCATCCGTCGCCTGGAGCGTCTCGGCGAGCAGCTCCTCGAGATACACGACCTCGATGCCGCGGTCGCGCATCAGGTCCGCGAACGCGTCGTGCTGCTGGCGCGCTCGCCGGACCCACAGCACGTCGTCGAACAGGAGCTCGTCGTGGTTGTCGGGGGTCAGGCGCTTGAGCTCGAGATCCGGCCGGTGGATCATCACCCGTCGCAGCTTGCCGACCTCGGAATGGACGCCGAACTGCCATGCGGCCGCGGCCGGGGTCTGGGACTCGGATGGGACGACGGCAGCCATCTTGGTTCCTCCTGAACTGCCCCAGAGACGGCCGTCCGAGGCCGGTGACGGGTCTTCGGTGCCTGGCTCGCGGAGGCCGGCGAGCGCCGTCGGCAGGCTCCGCGCTCGTCGTTACGAGACACCGGGACGCCGGGTGGTGTCATCACCCGTCTGGGGTGATGATGGGCAGGCCCGCCGGGCCCTAGCCTGCAGGCGACCACCACCAAGGAGGAGTGACGCCGTGTCGATCGGACCCGTGCAGTTGATCGTCCTCGGCTTCAGCAAGCCGGATTTCAAGGGCGAAGTCATCGAAGAGCTCGGACGCCTGCGCGACAGTGACGTCGTCCGGGTGATCGACTCGCTGACCGTCTACAAGGACGCCGAGGGCAACGTGGCCAGCCTCGAGCTGAGCCAGATGGATCAGGCGGACCGCCAGGAGTTGGGCGCCTACGTCGGCGCGCTGATCGGCTTCGGTGCCGCCGGCGAGGAAGGGGCCGAGGCCGGCGCCGCGCTCGGGGCCGAAGCGGCAGGCGCAAACGATGAGGGGATGTTCGACGACGCGCTCGACGTCCTCGCGGAGATCCCGCCCAATTCGGCGGCCGCCATCATCCTGCTCGAGCACCGCTGGGCGATCCCGTTGCGCGATGCGGTCTACAAGGCCAACGGGTTCCCCGTCGCGAGCACGTTCGTGACGCCGATCGACCTCGTCGAGATCGGTCTGCTCAAGGCGGAGGAGGCGGCGGCCGACCAGGCGTTGCTGTCACGCGCGGATACCGCCAAGTCGGATAGCGGAGCTGCCGCAGCGGCCGAGCCGGCGAGCGCCTAGTAACACGGATCCACGGTACCGGATCCCAGGAAGGAGATCGAGATGTTCGGAGCTTCTCGGCGGGTCGCCCGCCGGACCGCACGGCGGACCTCGCGTCGCCAGATGGCGATGTACAGCAACCAGCAGGGTGGCGATGACGGCGGCTATGACGAGCCGGCCCCGCAGCAGTACGCTCCGCCGCCTCCGGCTGCTCCCGCCGAGCCGGACTACGTAGCCGAGCTCAGCAAGCTCGCCCACCTCAAGGACCAGGGGATCATCTCGAACGAGGAGTTCGAGGCGAAGAAGAAGCAGATCCTCGGCATCTGACGGTCTCGCCCGCGTGGGCATGACCGTCGTTCCGACCAACGAGCGCCCCGACGCCCCTTCCGGCGATCGGGGCGCGAACGTGTCTGCCCCGGATGGGGGACGGGTACTCCGGCTCGCCCTGCGGGTCGCTGTCGCGATGCTCGGGTCGGGCGCGCAGACCGACGACATCGAGACCGCGATCGACACCGTCGGCGCTGCCTACGGCATCGACACGATCCAGCGGTCGGTCACGTTCTCCGGCATCGCGATCTCGCACGACCCGCCCGGCAGCGGGCCGCCGACGACGCTTCTCTACACGGTCCCGGAGCGCGTCAGCGACTTCGCGCGACTCGCCGCGACGTCATCGGTCGTGCGCCGCATCAAGGCCGGCGACTATGACGTGGCCCAGGCCGAGGCCGCGCTGGACGAGCTCGACCGGCAGCCGCCGCCCTACGGCAGGGCGGTGTCGTTCGTCGCGCCGGGCATCTCGGCTGCGGGATCGACGGTGGTCTTCGGCGGCGCACCGCTCGATGCCGCTGTGACGCTCGCGGTCGCGCTCCTGATCCAGCCGTCGCTGTCGGCGCTGGAGCGGTCGACCCTGCCGCCGTTCTTCCGGACCGTGTTCGGCGTGGCGGCCTCGACGCTCCTCGTCGCCGTGCTCGTCGGGCTCGGCCTGCCGATCGTGGGCGGTCTCGTCCTGACCGGGAGCCTGCTCCGGTTCATGCCCGGGTGGGCGCTCGTTTCCGGGTTCAGCGACCTGATCGACCAGTCGATCATCTCCGGGAGCGCTCGACTCGCCGAGGCCCTCCTGCTCGGTGCCGGCGTCGCCGCCGGGACGGGTCTCGCCCTGGTCGTCGCAGGTTCGTTCGGCGTCGAGCTTTCGCTCGTGAAGACCGGGCCGGAGGATTGGGGCACGACGGTCGCGGGACTCGGCGCGCTCCTCGCCGTCGGCGGCTACGCGATCCGGATCGGCGATCCGCGGGGAGCCGTCGTCTCCGCGTCGCTGCTGGGCGCCATCGCGTGGCTGGCCCTGATCGGCATGCGGGACGCCGGTGTCGACGCGGCCGTCGCGACGCTCATCTCCGCGCTGACGATCGGGATCGTGAGCCGGGCGATCGGCATCCGCGCCCAAGCGCCGGCCGCACTATGGGCCGTCCCGGCCGTGCTGCCATTGCTACCTGGCCTCCAGATCGTCGAGGCCCTACTCGCGCGCAACGACGCCGCCCGCATCGTCGGCCTGGTGGGCGCGGCGGGAACGGCCTTCCTCATCGGCGCGGGCGTCGCGAGTGGCGCGATCGTCGTGACGACGATCCGCCGTATGCGGACCCAGGTCACGCCCGCCATCGATACCGTGACGACGCGGGCTCGAGGTGAACGTCGTCGCTCCGGTCGACCGCTACGTTCGCGAGCGCGCTGGCTCCGTGTTCCCCTCACACGATCGCGACGACGGCTGACCCGGCCAACGACGGGTCCGCCCTCAGGGCCGAGGCGGCGTCAGGCTCGCCCGGCGACGTCCATCGCGAACAGCCGCACGAAGTGACCGAGCCCGGCGACGATCAGCGCCAGGAAGATCGGCCCGCCGACGGCATTGAGGGAGATGCCGAGCGCTTCGAGGAAGGAGAAGCCATCACGCGACGCGAGGTCGATCCACCACAACACGCCCGCCACGACCGCGTAGACGACCGCGATCCAGCCGACCCACACGAAGAAGGTCGCGACGGACGCCAGCCGGCGCGCTTCAGCTCGAACGTCCATATCGACACCCTCTCGCTCGATGGCCACGCGCCGCGGTTGCGGCCCACCCCGATGGTCGGGCGCGCGCAGCGCAGAGGGGATGGCGCAGGCACGCGTCCGATGAGCGGCACGCCAGCGTGCGTGCAGGGGGAGAGCCTCCCGGCCGCGGACCGAAGGGCGTCAGTCGCCGTCGCTGAGGTAGAGCAGCACCGCCGTGACCCGTCGGCTCACGACCTCGTCGTCCTCGAGCGCCAACTTCTGGAAGATCGCCCCGACGTGCTTCTCGACCGCACGCTTCGTGAGCACCAGCAATTCCGCGATGGCCGCGTTGCTCTTCCCCTGGGCCATCTCGGCCAGGACCTCGTGCTCGCGGGGTGTCAGGTCATCGAGCGGTGAGTCCCGTCGTCGCCGATCGGCCGCGATCAGTCCTTCGATGACGGTCGGGTCGATCATGGTCCCGCCTGATGCGACGATGTCGATGGCGGATGCCAGCTCCTCGCGATCGTGGACGCGTTCCTTGAGCAGGTATCCACGGCCTTCCGCGCCAGCCTCGAGGAGCGCGAGCGCATAGCGCGGGTCGGAGAACTGGCTCAGGACGATGACGCCGACCTCGGGATGCTCCTGCCGAAGCTCGGTCGCGACCCGGATGCCCTCGTCGTCGCCGGTCGGCGGCATCCGGATATCGATGATCACGACATCGGGATCCATCGTGTCGACCGCTTCGAGGAGACCGTCACCGTCCTCCGCGGTCGCCACGAGCTCGACAGTCCCGATCTGGGCGAGCACCTCACCGAGCGCGTTACGGATGAGGTACGAGTCGTCCGCGATCGCGACGCGGATCGCCTGACCGGACTCGCGCCGCTGGGGCCGCGTGTGCTGGCTAGCCCGGGCGCGGCGGATGACGCTTCCGATCGGTTCCGACTTGCGATTCCGTGCGATCGCGTGTTCCCCTCTCTGACATCGACGGGCGCGTTGGTGCGCGCCACCTTACAGCCCGGGCGACGATGCCGGGGCGTCGCCTCGTGGCCGCCCGAAGGTCAGGATCGTGCCCGCCCGCCGATGCCTAGACATGTGCGGCACACCCGTTGCGACCGGCCCACAGGGGGGCGGACCGTCGGTTGACAGTAGGTGACCACGCAACCACACTCGGCTCGTCGAGGTCGGATGAGGGCTGAGGAGTACGTGCCCTCGGACGGCAAAGGAGTGGGCGCGTCTCCTGCTCGACGTACCGGGAGAACACGAGGGGACGCGATGTATCTATCGGGTCGTGGGGGGGTCCGCGCCGATCAGGTGCCGCCTGGGATCGGCGCCGTCGGGAATACGCGGTCGCTGCGGACCGCACGGACATTCCTGGTTTTGGTCGCTATCGTCGCGACCGTCGTGGGCTTCATCGCCCTCGTCGCCGATCCACCATGCGCGACCCGAGATCATCCTGTTGCTCGCGGCCGCCGGGCTGTGGTTGGCAAGCCTGTGGTACGTCGAGCGCCGATCGCTCGACCGGGAGTTGCAGCAGGCGCGTGTCCGGCTACTCGACGCGAGGGACCGGGAACGGTTGCGCCTCCAGCGGGACCTTCACGACAGTGCGCAGCAACGGCTGATCAGCGTCCGCATCCGGCTCGGATCGCTCGCGAGCGCCGCAGCGACACTGGAGGAGCGTGAGCGATTCGATCAGCTCGGCCGGGAGCTGGAGGATGCCCTCGCCGAGATCCGATCCGTGACACGCGCGGGCTCACCCGAGCTGCTGGCTCGGTTCGGCGTGCCGTCGTGCCTGAGATCCGCTGCCTCAACGTCGCCTGTGCCCGTCAGGATCGAGGCCGTCGGGTTCGGCCGACTCGACCCACAGACGGAACAGGGCGTGTACTACTGCTGCGTCGAGGCGCTCCAGAACGTCGTCAAGCACGCCGGCCCGAACGCCGTCGCGCGGATCCGGCTCCGCCGGACAGCCGACAACGTGACGTTCGAGGTCGAGGACTCCGGCCGCGGCTTCGATCCCGCTCGGGTCGAGCGTGGCGAGGGCCTGACGAACCTGGCCGACCGTCTCGCGGTCATGCGCGGCCGGCTCGCGATCGATTCACGACCAGGGATGGGGACGCGGATCTTCGGTGAGATCCCGATCGCCTGAGGGCGGCGCGACCGCCTAGCGGCGATCCTCGGGCCGCTCGACGAAGAATTCCGTGAACGACCGGCAGCGACCGTCGGCGTCGAATTCGAGCAGATAGGCGTTGTCGTACGTGTTCCGGACCGTCGCCTGCGTCGCATCCTCGAAATACCGGCTGTACCCGACCGCCACGGCGCGATCACCGCTCACGACGAACGGTTCGTAGCGCGCCTCCCAGGTTCCTGGCTCGTCGCGGCTGCCCGCGTCGCCCGTCGGCTCTGTCCATGCTCGGACGATCGCGTCCCGCCCGACGAACCCTTCATCCGACGGGTGGTACCGGTATCGGGCGTCCTCGCTGAACAAGTCGCCGATCGCATCGGCGTCGTAGGCAGCCCAGGCCGCGATGTAGCGATCGAGCCACCCTTGCACGTCGTCACGGGTCATGCCGGCAGTACCTCCAGTGCGCGGTCGATGCGGGCGAGGACACGCTCCCTCCCGAGGGCGACGAGCGTGTCGAACAGCGGCGGCGTCGCGGTCCGCCCGGTGACCGCCACCCGGATCGCCATGAACAGGTCGCCCGCCTTCCAGCCACGCGCGTCGGCCAGGGCACGCAGCGGCGGCTCGAGCTCGTCGGCTTCGAACGACACGTCGCCGACGGCGTCGATGGTGTCGCGAGCGGCCGTCAGGCCGGCCCGCGTCGTCGCCGGATCCCAGCGCTTCGGGACGAGCGTCGCCGGATCGACGTCCACGTCACCGACCCACAGGAACCCGACGAGATCGCCGACGGCGCCGAGCGTCGGGAGCCGCTCCTGGATGACCGGCAGCAGCGCCCGCAACTCGTCGTCGGTGGGCATCCGCTCGATCCGGCCGGCGACCAGCTCGGCCTCGACGAACGGCCGAAGCCGGTCGACGAGATCGTCCGGCTCGAGGCGGCGGATCCACTGCCCGTTGAGCCATTCGAGTCGCTCGCGATCGAACACCGCGCCGCCCTTGTGGACCTCGGCGATGTCGAATCGCCCGATGAGCTCGTCGAGCGGGAGGATCTCCTCTTCGGTCCCTGTCGACCAGCCGAGCAGGGCGAGGTAGTTGACCAGGGCCTCCTTGATGAAGCCCTGCGCGATGTAGTCGTCGATCGCGGTCTGGCTCTTGCGCTTGCTCATCTTGGTCCGGTCGGGGTTGAGGATCAGCGGCAGGTGCGCGAACCGCGGTACGGCATACCCGAGCGCCCGGAACAGCAGGATGTGCTTGGGCGTGTTCGAGAGGTGGTCCTCGCCGCGGATCACGTCCGTCACCTCCATGGCGGCGTCGTCGACCACGACCGTGAAGTGATAGAGCGGCGTCCCGTCGGCGCGGACGATCACGAAGTCGCCGCCCAGGTTCGCCACATCGATCTCGACCCGTCCCCGGATGACATCGTCGAAGACGACGGTCCCCTCGCCGACCCGGAACCGGAGCGCGCCTCGACGGCCGTCCGCCTCGCGCGCGCGACGCTCGTCGACGGTCAGCCGTGCGCACCGCCCGACGTAGCGTGGCGGCTGCTTGGCTGCCTCCTGCGCCTTGCGGTCCGCCTCGAGCTCCTCGGGCGTGCAGTAGCAGGGATACGCCAGGTCGTCGGCGAGCAGGCGCTGCGCGGCCGCCGCATAGAGCGGCAGACGCTCCATCTGGCGATACGGCGCGTGCGGTCCGCGGGCGGGCTCGCCGGCGACTTCGGGACCCTCGTCCCACTCGAGGCCGAGCCAGTGCAGTCCGTCGAGGATGTCCTTCTCGAACTCGACCGTGCTGCGAACACGATCCGTATCCTCGAGGCGCAGGATGAACGTGCCCTCGACATGGCGGGCGTGGAGGAAGTTGTAGAGCGCCGTGCGTGCGGTCCCGATGTGCAGTGGACCGGTCGGGCTCGGCGCGATACGGACCCGGCTCGTCATCGCTCGGGAACGGTGTGGAAAAGCTTCGGGTCGGCTTCGCCAGGAAGCACGCGGATGAGCGCCGCCGGACGCAGGCCGAGCGTCGCCCGGCCGCGCGGCCCGTCGAGCGTCAGCGAATCGAGTGACTCCGAACGCGCCAGGATCGTGACCGGCGCGCCCGGCTTGAGCGCGCGTGCCTCGAGGTACGACAGGAGTCCCGCGTCCTCCTCGGCTTCCTCGGTGATCCGATACACGGTCCCGTGGGTCCCCGCCTCCATCTCGGATAGCCGGACCCCGCGTGGCCGCCGCTTCGCGGTCGCGGCATCGATCGGGTTGCCGTGCGGGCAGATCTCGGGGTGGCCGAGCATCTCGTCGAGGCGCGCCTCGACGCGCGGCGAGATGGCCACCTGGAGCCGCATCGCCTCCTCATCGGACTCGGCCCAGCCGAGCCCGACGACGCTCGTCAGCAGCCACTCGAGCAGGGCGTGGCGGCGGAAGATCGCGTCGGCGACGGCGCGTCCGGCGGTCGTCAGCCGAAGCTCACGCCCCCCGTCGTGCTCGACGAGCCCGTCGGCCGTGAGTCGCCGGAACATCTCGCTGGCCGCTTGGGTGGTCACGCCAAGGTGGCGGGCGATCCCGGCGGCCGTGGCCCGGGGACCATCCTCGTTCCCGGCGGTCACACGCAGCGCCAGCAGGTACTCCTGGGCAGCCGCCGACAGGTCGCGCGGGTCGTTCTTGCGGGGCATGGCCTCAGGATACCGGGCGGGCCAGCCGCCGAACCTCCCGGACGATGCCGTAGCCGAGCCCGACGAGCCAGGCCACGATGATCAGGCCGCCGAGTAGCGACCGACCGAATGCCATGCCCTCGGGATCGCCGGTCGCGAAGAGCAGCAGCGAGGCCGGGAAATACCGTGCCGAGGATCGCGATCGTGCCGATGGTCGTGATGCGCGCGACGCGTGGCAGCAGGATGAGGAGCAGCAGCGCACCGAGCTGGACGACCCAGGTCAACGGGTCGACCATCGGGGGGCACGTGGCGGCGAACCGGCCGCAGCCGCTCACCTCGCCGGCCAGCCAGCCCGCACCGAGGGCGATCGGCGCCCAACCGATCACCGCTCGCCCGATGCGGGCCACACCGGTGGGACGGTCGTCGTCGAGCCAGCGTCGGATCGATGCGAAGACCGCGTCGGTCGAGAGGTCGGCTCGCCGCGATGTCGTGGACCGGCGGCGGCGCGGGGCGTATGCGGGTTCAGGCCTCGAACGTGGGGGCGGGCTGGCGGCACCAGCGGCACGCGGCCGGCGGCGCTACCGGTGCTGGCGCCGCTCGTCGACGTCGTCGTCGGCTCCGCCGCCGTCGCGTCCCACCACGAGGACGTCGTGTGGGTGGGCGGTGGGGACGAACGCGGCGCTGTCGTGGCTGCGGCCGGGTCGTCCCCGGCGATGGCGTCGGGCGGGGCGGGATCAGGCCCGGTCCGCGGCGCCTCCCGGGCCGCCCCGCCAGAGCGAACGCGACCCGCGCGCCGCGCTCGTGCCTGGTACTCCGGCCCATGCTTGCGCGGGTCCGCGTACTCCTTGGGGTTGAGCGTCCAGTAGGTGCCCGACGTCGTGCCGTACCACGAGGCACCGCCCCAGTCGGGGGAGAAGGCGTCGGGATCGACATCGTCGTACGAGGTCGACCCGAGGGTCGCCTTCTTGCGTCGTCGTTCGCCGGGGTCGCCCGGTTGACCGGCACTCGAGGGCCGCGGACTGCCGCTTGTCGCGCCGCCAGCGTCTGTCGATGCCGCGCCGCCGGCGCCCTTCGGCGGCGTCGAACCAGCGGGACGCGATGGCCGGCGTGGACCGGTCCGCGGTCCCGGTCGCGGTCGCGGCCGGCCACCGTACGCTCGATAGGTCGCGCCGGTCCGGTCGGGGTCGGCCTCCCAGGGGCCGGGGCGTGCGGCTCGCGGCGAGGTGCGGCCGTTGCCGTCATCCGGCCCGACGATCCGGTCATACGCGTCCTGGATCGCGAGGAAGCGCGGCAATGCGGCCTCGCCGGCGGCGTCCGGATGGTTCGCTTTCACGAGTCGCCGATAGGCGCGTTTGACCTCGTCGAGCGACGCAGTCCGCTCGAGTCCGAGCGTGCGATACGGGTCGTCGGCTGGCATCGGTTCGGTCGTGGCTCCCAGTCGGGCCCGCAGGTGGGGTCGCCGGTCGGCCGGCGCCCCGCCGGTCAGCCGATCAGTTCGCCGACCGGCGCAAGCTCGAAGTCCGCGATGGATTCTGCCCCGACCCGCCCATGTGGGTCGAGGATCGTCGGCCGGTGGTACCGCGCGAGCTCCCGGAGGGGCTGACCGTCGAGCACGCCGACCTGGCGAAGCGCCTCGACCGAGGCTGCCCAGGTCCCTCGATCGTAGCCGTCCCCATCCTCGATCTTGATGGCGAGGCCGGACGGCGAGTCGAAGAGCGTCCCGGAGCGCGGCCCACGCAGGATGGCGATCGCCCGGAGCGCCTCCATACCGGCCTTGCTGATGAGCCGATCCTCGGCGGCCTTCATGACCGATGTATCGAGCCTGTCGTGCCGGCCGCCGATCATCTCCGGGTTCGCCGACGATCGCGTCGCGGACGATCGTGAGCGCCGGCGCGATCGAGCGACGCTGGTCCCGCGGCCCGACGGCCGATGGCTCGGCCAGGAACGCGTACGCCTGGGCGACCTCGCGAAGCGGGAACGCGTAGGTCTCGACGCCGCAGCCATCGATCGCTGTCTGGAGCCGGTCCGGCGTCGTGCCGTACGCCCGCGCGACCGCTGCCCGGTACACGACCTGCGATGGGTGGTCCCGCTCGCCAGTACGTCTCGAGGTCCCAGCCCTTCAGCCGCGACAGGAGCAGCGAGACCGCGTGCTGCCCCGAGCACATGTGGCGGATCGGGCCCGGCTTCTCGCCGTCGCGCGCCAGGCGGGCCGCGGTGAGCGCGTCGAGCGGCATCCCCTCGCTGCCGCAGGCGAGCATCGCCTGGCTCACGCCGGCCCGCCGGAACATGCCCTGGAGCGTCCGGACGTGGAAGTCCTCGCCGGAATGGGAGCTCGCCATGATCGCGATCTCGGGCGGCTCGAGATCGAACGCGTCGATCCCGCCGGCCTCGATCAGCGCGACGACCCCGAACGGCTTGACGGTGGAGCGCAGGGTGACGACCCGGTCGGGATCGCCGACCGATCGGATCAGCCGACCGGTCGCGTCCGCCTCGACGATGTCGCCGCGGTGGAGGCTCTCCTCGATGCCGTTCCGGACGTGGCGGACCAGGACGGGCGTGTCCGGTCGCGTTCGGTGACGGGTCCGTGCCCGACCGGTCCGAGGGGTCGCGCGCTCCGCGGCAAGGGTCACATCGGCGAGCATACCGCGCACGGGCGAGCCGCGGCGTGTCGTCTACTCGACGCGGTCGGGGGTCGATGGTCCCGGTGGCCCGTGGTCCGTACGCGCCGGCGGACCGGTTCGACGACGACTGGTACCGTCTCGCGCGATGTCCACCGATCGCGTCCCCCGGATGCTCGGGGTCGGGGCCGCCATGCTCGCCGCCGTGCTGGCCGCTGGCTGCCTTCCCGCACCCAGCGCGACGAGCCCGGCGGTGCCGGCATCGTCGCCCTCCCAGGGAGCGCAGTCGTCGGCCAAGCCATCGGCGTCGCCGCGCGCATTCATCGCCGCGATCGACGCGTTCGTCGAGCGGGTGACGAGCGGCAAGCTGACGTACCACGTGGCGTTCACGGCTACCGTCCGCGCGTCGATCAACCTGCTGCCGATCGCCGGCGCGTTGGACGTGTCCGGCGACGACTTCTCGAGCTCGTTCACGTACGACTTCAGCCACGACTACACGGACGTCGGCAAGGTCCGCGTCCAGGTTCGCGGGGTCAACGGCAAGGGATACGTCAAGTCGGGTGCGGCCGCGTGGCGGACGATCAAGAACTTCGGTGCCGGGCAGTCGTACGTCCTGTTCAAGACCGTCAAGGCGCGCGAGCGACGTGCAAGTACCTCGGGGCCGTCCGCGTGACCGGCAAGACCTTGCACAAGATCGCCATCCCCGGCGCGCTGCTGATCCACCCGAGCACGATCCCCGGCATGTCGCAGAAGGAGCAGGTCGACGACACCGAGCTCGAGGTCGTCATCGACGATGCCGGTCGGCCGCGCTCCGGGACCTGGAAGCTGTGGGGCAAGTCGCGGGTCGGCGAGGGATCGGGCCAGCTCCAGCGAGTCGAGTACGACATCGACCTGACGTTCTCGAAGGTCGGATCGAAGATCACGATCAGGCGACCCTGACGGTCGCTCGCTGAGGGCGGGTCGCTAGAGGACGCGCTTCCCGTTCTGGCGGTCGGCCAGGAGCGAGCGGTCCGACGGGAGCGGCTCTGCCAGCTGCTCGCGGGGCCCGCAGCCTCGATAGCAGTGCGAAGCGTGCGGCGTGTTCACCGACCGGCAGACGGTGCAGACCCAGCTGTCCGGCGGTATGTCACGCGCGTCGAGGATGGCACGGCCGGCGGCACTCCCGGCGCCCGGCACCATCCGGCCGACTTCGGATGTCGTCGCCATCAGGAACCGCAGCAGGACGAGCCCGACCACGATCAGTACGCCCCCGACCAGCATCGCGAACGGAAGGTTCAGCGAGAGCAGGTACTGCCCGACGTCCACACGCCGATGATGCGCCCGGTTGCGGCCGCGTCGGTGCGTGGCGGCACCGGAAATACAGTAGAAACGGAACGCACGATGCTCGAGGATGAGCACCCGACCCCGTCAGCTCTGGCCGCCCGTCCCGAACTGGCGGTCGCCGGCGTCCCCGAGGCCCGGCATGATGTAGCCCTTCTCGTTGAGCCCGCGGTCGAGCGCCGCGCAGTGGATGTGGACGTCCGGATGGGCCGCCTGGACGGCCGCGACGCCCTCGGGCGCTGCGATCAGGTTGACGAGCTTGATGCGGACCGGCGTGACCGCACCCCAGCGCTTGAGCACGTCGATCGCGGCGGTCGCGCTGCCGCCCGTCGCCAGCATCGGGTCGAGGATCAGGCACAGGTCGACGGTCGCCGAATCGGGCAGCTTGTTGTAGTACTCGACCGGGCGGAGCGTCCGCTCGTCGCGGAACAGGCCCAGATGCCAGACCTGCGCGGTCGGCATCAGCTCGAGCATCGCGTCGACCATGCCGAGGCCCGCGCGAAGGATCGGGATCAGGCCGATCCGCTCGCCGAGCTCGCTCGCACCATCGCCTCCATCGGCGTCGTGATGTCGAGGGGGCGGGTCTTCGCGTCCTGGAGGGCCTCGTACCCGAGCAGCCACGACAGCTCGCGCACGACCTCGCGGAACTTCTTGGGCTCCGTCGCCTCGTCGCGCAGGACGCCGAGCTTGTGCAGGACCGCCGGGTGGGTCGAGACATGCAGCGTGTCGGCGGGCGATGGTGTCGGGCTGGGTCACGCGCGCGATGGTAGCGCGGCGCGCGCCGGCGGATGAACGCCCCCTGGCGCGACGAGGACCTGCCCGCCTACCCGCCTTCGGGCACGATCTCGACGGTGCCCTTCACGAACGCCTCGCCCTTCGTGTCGAGATCGCTGAGCGACTCGAGCGCCGACTCCATGAGGTCGGTGCGGTACGCGTCGCCGCTCGGCTCTCCGGGGATCGCTCCGGCGGCGAGCAGCACCGAGCCGTGTGCTGCCACTCGTCCGGGGCCATCACGCCGATGCCCGCCGGCGAGGGCCAGATCAACGGGTTGACCTCGTTCATCGCCCATGCCTCGTGGCCCGGATGGAGCCGCGTCTCCGGGCTGCCGGACGGCGACGGCGGTGGCGGCGAGGGGCTGGCACCTGGCTCGGCGCCGATCCGTTCACCGGCCGCCACGACCGAGTCGACGCAATCCGAGGGGTGGTCGCGGCAGTACATCCAGCCGAGCGCCGACGCCTTGAGGAACGCCGTCGCGATCGCCTCGTTGACCCGCACCGGCGAGCCATGAGGCGCGGGCGAATACGGCGTCCTGCAGCATCGCGGTCCCCTCGTCATCGAGGTTGATGACGTCGAAGTCCGTCGCTTCGTAGGGCTTGCCCGGTCCGCCGGTCGGTGGCCTCGAGGACCCGGGCGTAGGTGTCGTGGATCGTCACCTCGGCCACATCGACGGCGCCCGTCAGCAGCGGGTCGACACCCGCGCCGAGATCGACGAGCTGGGTGTCGCGCTCCAGGTCGACGCCAGCGCCCGCAACCGCCGCCGTGACCTCAAGGCGGTCCCCGCCGGGGAGCACGCCGACCTTCTTGCCCTTGAAGTCCGCGGGCTCCGTGATCTGCTGATCGCGGAACGCCATCGTCAGCGTCGACGATCGATGGAAGAACTGGCCGATGTCGACGAGGTCCGTCGTCGACGCCGCCCGCGCCGCGAGCACACGAGGGACCCAGCTGATCGTGAACTCGGGAGCGTCGAGACCCGAGCCGGCGACCTCCGGCGCGACGTCCGGACCGCCCTCGACCAATGTCACGTCGAGGCCTTCCGACTCGAAGTAGCCCTGCTCGATCGCCGCCACGTAGCCCGCGAACTCGGCGCCGAGCGTCCAGCGCAGCTGGACGCGGACGGGGGTCAGGCTGAGGTCGTCGGTCGGGGGCGGGGTGGGTCGTGGCGTGCCTGACGCGGCCGCGGGCGGGCGCGAGGTGGCCCGGGGCGTCGCTGACGCGGTCGGGGTGCTGCCGCCGCACGCGACGGCGATCAGCGCGGCGAGCGCGACCGTGGCCGCTGCGCGGAACGAGGTAGCTCGTAAAGGAGAGGCCGGCCGCCGTGGGCGGCCGGCCTCTCGGCTCGAGACTCGATGGAGACCGGCCGTTACTTGCCGCCCTCGGTCAGGGTGACGGTGGCCTTCTGCCACGACGCGCCCTTCGTGTCCATGTCGGTCAGCTCGGCAAGCGCCTTCTCGGCGAGGTCGTTGCGCCAGGCCTTGCCCTCGACCGGCTTGGTCAGGATCTTGCCGGTCGTCGCGACTTCGACGGTCCGGTCGAACGCCGCCTCATCCGTGATGCCGATGCCCGTTCGGGGCCGGCCAGATGATCCCGTTCACCTCGTTGAGCTGCCACGTCTGGTGGCCCTTCGGCAGCTTGGCGTCGGACTTCAGGACGATGTCGACGCACGGCTCCGGGTTGTCGCGGCAGTAGATCCAGCCCTTGAACGAGGCCTTCAGGAACTTGACCGCGGTGTCCTCGTTGCCGGCCTGGGCCAGCCACGCCTCGGACGCGAAGATCGCGTCCTGGAGCATCGACGTCCCGTACTCCTCCCACGAGATGACGTTGAGGTCATCCGGGGTGAACAGGTTGCCGGTCGCCGGGTTCTTGGTCTCGAGGACCTGGGCGTACTCGTTGTAGATCATCGCCTGCGCGGCATCGATCTCACCGGCGACGAACGCGACCATGTCGAACTGCTGCGGGACGATCGTGACGTCGTCGGGGTTCGTCCGGATCGAGCCCGGCCTTGCGCAGGCCGGCGTACAGCTCGGACTCATTGCCGAAGCCCCACGACCCGACCTTCTTGCCCTTGAGCTGCTCGGGCGCCGTGATGTTCTTGTCCTTGAACGAGACCTGCAGCGTCGGCGAGCGCTGGAAGACCTGGCCGATGACGACCGGGTCGGCGCCGCGACTCGCGCGGCGCGAGCATCCGCGGCACCCAGCTGATGCCGAACTCCGCCTGGCCGCCGGCGACGACCGTGGCCGGCACGATCTCGACCGCGCCCGGCAGGATCGTGACGTCGAGCCCCTCGTCCGCGTAGAAGCCCTGGTCCTTGGCCGCGAAATAGCCGGCGAACTGCGCCTGCGGGAACCACTGGAGCTGGAGCCGGATCGGCTTGAGCTCGGCGGCGGCGCTGGCGCTTGCCGATTCGCTCGGTGCGGCCGCACTCGGCGCCACGCTCCCGGCGGATGGCGCGGACGTCGCCGACCCTCCACCGCTCGAACACGCTGCCAGCACCACCGCGAGGGCGGCGAACAGCGCTATACCTCGACGTCGCATGGGACACCTCCTCCATCGCGTCGGACCGCGCCCGAGCCGGTCCGCCTCCTCGATGTCGCAGTCTACCCAACGCGGTGTCGCAGGGGGAGGGCTGCGCTACCGCCACGTCCGCCTGACGGTCGTACCACGGCATCACGACGCGCTCGAGCGATCGCGACGATCAGGTATAGGCCGATCCCGATGATGCAGGCGAAGACGATCGCCGCCCACGACCGCTCGAAGTTCAGGAACGCCGAGTAGGTGGCGATGTACTGGCCGAGGCTCGAGCGGGGCGCGGCGAAGTATTCGCCGACCACCGCCCCGATCGTGGCGAGGGTGACGGCCAGCCGCAGCGCCGTGAAGACATACGGCAACGAGTTGGGTACCCGCAGCTTCCGGAAGACCGCCGCTTCAGGGGCGGCATACGAGCGGAGCAGCTCGAGCGCCCGCGCGTCGACGTTGGTCAGGCCGCGGACCGTGTTGATCATGACCGGGAAGAAGCACAGGACCGCCGCGACCATCGCCTTCGAAAGCTGCTGGTCGAGCCCGAACCAGTTGTTGAAGATCGGCGCGAACGCGAGGATCGGGACCGAGCTCGCGGCGACCGCGAACGGCATCAGCGAGTCCTGCATGAATCGGTACCGGGCGGTCACGATGCCGATGACGATGCCCGGCCGTCGCCCCGATGACCAGGCCGGCGAGGATCTCGAGGAACGTGTACCGCGCGGCCGCATACAGCTCCGGCAGGTACGTCACCCACGCCTCGGCGATGGCGAGCGGTCGGGGCAGGATGAACTGCTTGATCCCGAATGAGCGGACCGCGAACTCCCATACCGCGAGCAGACCGACGAGCAGGAGGGTCGGTGGCCCCCACGCGCGGATGCCGGCGCGCTGACCCCCGCGCCGAGCCCGCGCCCACCGGCGGGCGTCGCGACCTCGGCCGCGGTCATCCGCGCCAGACCCTCGGCGGCGACCCGGCGTGCGGCGAGGTCGTCGGCGTCCTCGTCGGACGGTCCGCGGATCGCTCATCGCCACGCAACGCCTCGCGGACGGCCGTGACGAGGTGGAAGTACTGCTCGAGCTCGCGGGTCTCGACGTTCCGCTCGCGCGGCAGGTCGATGTCGATGATGGAGCTGATCCGACCCGGGCCGCGGCGACATCACGACGACGCGCGTCGACAGGAAGACGGCCTCGGCGATCGAATGCGTCACGAACACGATCGTCGTCTCGGTCCGTTCCCAGATCTTGAGCAGCTCGAGGTTCATCCGCTCGCGGGTCATCTCGTCGAGCGCGCCGAACGGCTCGTCCATCAGCAGGATCGCCGGGTCGACCGCCAGTGCCCGGGCGATCGCCACTCGCTGCTGCATGCCGCCCGAGAGCTGCCACGGGTAGTGGCCGGCGAAGTCGGACAGCTCGACGAGCCGGAGCTGCTCCATGGCGCGTTGCGACCGCTGCGCCTTCGGGCGCTCCGCTGATCTCGAGCGGCAGCTCGACGTTGCCCTGCACGGTCCGCCAGTCGAACAGGACCGGCGCCTGGAAGACCATCCCGTAATCGCGGTCGCGCCGAGCCCGCTCGGCGGGTTTGCCGTTCACGGTGATCGAGCCCGCCGTGGGCGAGGTCAGGTCGCCGATGAGGCGGAGCAGCGTCGACTTGCCGCAGCCCGACGGCCCGATGAGCGAGACGAACTCGCCCGCGGTGATGGACAGGTCGATGTCGACGAGTGCCTCCACGCGGCCGGCGCGCTGGGCGCGCCCCTCGAAGACCTTCGAGACGCCGGCGATCTCGACGACCGATCGCGCCTGCGCTGCACCTTCAAGCGTCATGTCGCCGCTGCCTCGGGGCGCCGCTCGTGCCGGAGCACCCAGTTCTCCACCCCGGCCACGAGCAGGTACACGCCGATCCCGAGGAGCGACGAGACGACGATCGTCGCCCACAGGTATTCGGCGTTGAGCGAGTAGTACTGCATCCCGGTGATGATCTGGCGCGCCAGGCCGTCCTGGATCAGCGACGGAAGCTCACCGACGATCGCACCGACGACCGCGGCCGGCGCAGCGATGCGGAACCCCGTGAACAGGTAGGGCCGCGAGGCCGGCAGGCGCAGCTTGCGGAGGATCGCCCAGCGCGATGCCGCGTAGGAGCGCATCAGCTCCATGGCCCGCGGGTCGAATGCCCTGAGACCGCGGAGGGCGGCGATCGTGACCGGGAAGAACGTGAGATAGGTCGACACGATCGCGACGCCGAACCAATCGGCCTTGAGCCCGATGACGATGAGCGGGGCGATCGCGATGATCGGGATCGTCTGGCTCGCGACGATGAGCGGCAGGATGGCCCGTTCGAGCATACGGACATGGACGAGCAGGATCGCCAGGAGCATCCCGATCGTCGAGCCGAGTGCGAACCCGATCGCGGCATTGCGCAACGTGAAGAGCGCCGCTCGCAGCAGCCGGGTGACCGTGGTGTCACCGACGGCGTCCTGGTTCCCGAACTCGCCGGCGATGGCCCAGATGTGCGGCAGCTTGACGTCGGTCGCGAACGCGAACGTGAGCGGCGGGTCGTGATCGATCGTCGACCCCGGTCCCGAGCACGTTCTCGATGTGCCAGGTGTCGCCGCCGATGAACTTGATCGTCTCCCACGCGACGAGCAGGACGACGAGGACGGTGAGGAAGCCGACGAGCGGACGGAGGCGCCGGCGGGCCGATGCGCTCCTCGCCATCGGCTAGTCGGTCACTGCCTGATCGGCGATGTCGAGGGCGGCGTCGATGATCTCGAACCCCTGTGCCAGCTCGTCCTCGGTGATGCACAGCGGCGGGTTCGTGTGGACGGAGTTGTTGGCGATCATCGTGTAGAGCCCGTGCTCGCGGAAGTACTTGCCGATCGCCTTCATCTCGTCCGACGTGCCGTTGAACGGGGTCAGCGGGGTCCACGGATCGCGACTCCGGACGAGGTCGATGATCCCGAAGAGGCCGAGGTTGCGGGTCGCCCCGACCGACGGATGCTCGGCGGCGAGGCGCTGATGCATCTCGCGCATCCGCTCACCCATCCGCGCAGCGTTCTCGATCAGGCCGTCCTCCTCGTACACGCGGATCGTGGCCAGCGAGGCTGCCAGCGATACCGGGTGCGACGAGTAGGTGAGGCCGCCGTAGAACATCCGGTCCTGGAACGCCTCGGCGATCGGATGGCGCATCGCGACCGCGCCGAGCGGCAGGTACGACGAGGTCAGCCCCTTCGCCATCGTCATCAGGTCCGGGACGGTGTCCCAGTGATCGATCGCGAACCAGCGGCCGGTCCGCCCGAACCCGGCCATGACCTCGTCGGCGACCATCAGGATCCCGTGGCGGTCGCAGATCTCGCGGACACCCTGGATGTAGCCGTCGGGTGGGATCAGGATCCCGTTCGTCCCGACGATCGTCTCGAGGAAGACCGCCGCGATCGTCTGCGGCCCCTCGTAGCGGATGACGTCCTCGAGCCCCTGCAGGCTCTCCTCGACCGGGCGCGGCTCCGCCTCACCCCAGCGATGCGTGTCCGGATAGCGGACCACGCCGACGAGGCCCGGCTCGTTCGCCCACCGCCGTGGGTCACCGGTGAGCGTCATCGCGCCCAACGTGGCGCCGTGATACGCCCGGTACCGGGCGAGGACCTTGTAGCGACCCGTGTAGTGGCGGGCGAACTTGATCGCGTTCTCGATGGCCTCGGCACCACCGAGCGTGAAGAACACCTTGTCCATGTCGCCGGGCAGGATCTCGGCGAGCTTCTGGCCAAGGCGTCCGCGGATCTCGGTCGCGAACGCCGGCTGGACGAACTGGAGCTTCGTCGCCTGCTCGGTGATCGCGTCGATCACGCGACGGTCGCCGTGGCCGATGTTGACCGACATCAGCTGGCTGTTGAAATCGAGGATCCGCTGGCCGTCGGGCGTGTAGAGCCAGACGCCCTCGGCGTGATCGATGACGATGGGGTCGATCGCCCCCTGGATCGACCACGAGAAGAACGTGTGCGCGCGGTTGAGGGCGACGATCTCCTCGGTCGTCATCGTCTCGGATGCAGTGCCGGTGGCCATGGGTCCTCCTCTGCGTCGCCGGCGCCGTGGCACCGCGGGCGCGAGACCGGATTACAGCACATCTGTCCGGCGCTGACGGACCCGTCTCAGCCGGTCCTGTCGGGCGGCACCAGCACGCGTCATGCCGGCCGGGGCGACGCGGGCCGCGAGCCAGCCGGGTGGGTGGACGTCACCGTCGATCTCGACGGGTTGCGGCGGGTTGGTCTCGATCCGCACCTCACGGACGGAGCGGCGTATCGTCGCGCCGCTCAGCTCGCCGGTGCGCAACAGCAGGTCGGCGGCACTGCGCAGTCCGTCGGGGATGCCACGGCCCGCGGCGACGAGCAGGTCGAGGCGACCGTCGCTCGGATCGATGGCTCGGCGCGGACCGAACCGCCCCGGGATGATCTGCCCGGTGTTCGCGACGAGCGCGAGGTGGCCGCGGCGCTCGATCGTCTCGCCATCGGCGGTGATGACGAAGTCGACAGGCGCGAGGCGCAACAGCTCGCGGAACGCCGCCCCGACGTATGCCCCGAAGCGCAGCCGACGCTTCCACTCCTCGTGCGCCGTCGCCATGATCCGCGCGTCGAGGCCGGTTCCGGCCGCGACGACGAACGGCCCGCTGCCGTCCGGTGTCAGCTCGCCGACCCGCCCCCACTCGGCCACACCGAGATCGAGCGTCCGCGGCGTCCCTTCGCGGATCGCATCGACGGCCGATCGCCACCCGCGGATCCCCAGGCTCGCCGCGAGGACGTTGCCCGTCCCGGCCGGGACGATCGCCAGCGGGATCGATCGACCGGCCAGGATGCCCGCCGCGTGGCGTACGGTGCCGTCGCCGCCGACGACGACGACGAGCGGCGGCGGCGGTCAGCGCCGCGAGGAGCGCGCCGGCGGCGTCCTGCGTGTCGTCGATGATCGCCGGCTCCAGCCCCGTGCGAGCCGCGATGGCCGCCGCGACGAGGTCGACCAGCGCGCGTCGCTTCCCCGGGTCGCGGATGCGCGACGCGCCTCGGTTGATGACGAGCTGCGGCGCGGTAGCATCGATGTCGGACGGCGGCGGCATGGGCCGCCGATCGTACGCCGGCATGACGCCAACGCAACGGATCGACCGGAGGAGATGATGGACCGCGCCGGCTTCCGCGCCTGGCTCCAGCGTTACATCGACGCGTGGCGGCTCAACGATGGCACCGCGATCGGCGACCTCTTCAGCCTCGATGTGCGCTACGCGTTCGACCCATTCAGCGAGGCGATCGTCGGACGCAACGCGGTGATCGAGGCCTGGCTGGATGATCCCGACGATCCCGGGTCGTGGGAGGCGGACTACGACGTGCTGGCGGTCGACGGCGACGTGTTCGTCGCACATGGCCGGACCCGGTATCTGACAGACGATCGGGCTGGCATCGACCGCGAGTTCGCGAACGTCTTCGTGTGCCGCTTCGACGGCGATGGCCGGTGCCGCGAGTTCACCGAGTACTACATGCGCCGCCGGATCGAGCCGTCGGTCGAGGAGGAGGTCGTCGACTAGGCGGGCGAGCCCTCGTCGACATCCGTCGCGTCCCCGCGCGGCGTCCTCGGCACGACCACGCGGAGCGAGCCGGGTCGCGTGGTGTAGGTCACCGGCGTCTGCCCCGAGGTCGGCAGAATCGGCCCGGGCCGGGAGCGGATGCGAGCTCGTGATCCGGACGGACGCCGAGCGATGCGTCGTGACCTGCGGCGCGTACTGCCGGCGTCCGAACGCGATCGATGCCAGGTGGCGGAGCAGCTCCCACTTGGAGAAGCGTCGGAAGACGCGGACGTCGAACTGGCCGTCATCGAGGCGCGCGCCGGGCGCGACGGTCATGCCGAGCCCGAGATAGGGCCCGTTCGACACCGCGACCATCAGCGCGCGCGTCGTGATCGTCTCGTCGTCGAGCTCGACGACCATCCGCGCCGGCCGATAGCGGAGCGCTGCCCACAATGTCCGAGGGATCGAGACAGGATCGCCCTGGTCGGCGCGCGTCACCTCGCGGAAGATCGCGGCGTTCAGCCCGACCGACCCGGCCTCGAAGAACGGCACCACCCGACCGTCCGACGCGGACGGCCTCGCCCGTGTCGATCGCGCGGACCTCGCCGTCCCGCAGGACATCGGCCGCCACATCGATATCGCGCTCGATGCCGAGCGCCCGCGCGATGTTCATGACCCGCCCGAGCGGCAGGATGCCGAGGGCGGTCTCCGTTCCGAGCAGGTCCTCGGCGACAAGGTGGACGGTCCCGTCCCCACCGGCCGCGACGACGACGTCGACGCGGTCGCTGACCGCCTGACGGACGATCGCGCGGGCGGCCGCCTCGTCGGCGGGCTCGTGGACCTCGGCCGTGACCCCGTGGCGTTCGAGGACCTCGCTGAGGTCGGCGACGCTGCCACCCGGCCGGAGCGCGGTCGGCAGACCGGCGGACGGGTTCCAGATGACCAGCGTCCGTCGGCCGTGGCTGACGGTCGGTGACGTCGCGCCGAGCGACGCTGTCATGGCCGTTCGCTCGTCCCGCGCGCCTTCCAGCTTCGATACAGCCGGGTCAGCGCGAGCAGATAGCTGAAGCCCAGGAGGTACGAGGCGGACACGTCCGTGAACCAATGGTGGCCCTGGTACACCCGGCTCGGGCCCACGAGGGCGACGAGCGCCGACGAACGGCGCCGTCGACGAGGCGCCGCAGCCAGGTCGGGCGAAGCAGCGTGTGAGCGAGATATGCCAGGAAGCCGTACACGCCGACGTAGGTGATGGTGTGGCCGCTCGGGAAGCTGGACCCGCCGAGGGGCGCGGCGATCACGCGGACGTCGACCCCGGCGACCGGCCGGGGACGGCGCATCAGCGCCTTCACGAGCGTCGCCACGAGGGCCGTGCCCCACGCACCGATCATCGCGACGGCCTCGAGCGGGAGCCAGGCGATGGCCAGGAGCGCGACGATGACGGCCGGGATGACGCGACTCTGCGGCGGAAAGCCGGGCCACGAGACCGCCGCCATGATGCGGCTCAAGCCACGGGAGCGACCAGCGCTGGAGCTTGATCGTGACCGCCAGATCGATCGCGTCGCTGCGACGGGCGCGGACCAGGCCGAAGATCGCGAGGAAGCCGAGCGAACCCGAGCCGCTCGACGAGGTCCGCCGCGCGGCCGCGGCGGACCGCGGTATGCGGCGCCACGGCGACGTCGGCGGTCGGCAGCGGAGTCTCGGGTGCGTGTCCACCCGCGGAGCATCGCCATGGCACGGGGAGGCCGGCGTCGCCGTGAGGCGACGCCGGCCTGCAGTCCTGTTACAAGGGCGACCGGGCCCGTGCGCCGCTCGGCCGGCACGAGCGCCGCGCGGAGGGGTGCATCGCCGTCGAGTCGAGGTGTACCCTCCCCTCTCCATCCGGCACGACATGCGACCGCCGTCAGCGTCATCGGAAGAGGGACCCGACATGCCGCGAATCGTTCGAGGGGCGCTCGTCCAGGCGACCTGGACCGGCGACAAGGAATCGATGATCCAGAAGCACGAGGAGCGGGCACACGAGGCGGCCAAGGATGGCGCCCAGGTGATCCTGTTCCAGGAGCTCTTCTACGGGCCGTACTTCTGCCAGGTCCAGGACGCCCAGTACTACAGCTACACCGAGCTGATCCCGGACGGCCCGACGACCAAGCGCATGCAGGACCTCGCGAAGCAGACCGGGCATGGTCATCGTCGCGCCGATGTACGAGGAGGACGCGCAGGCGTCGGGCATCTACTACAACACGGCCGCGGTCATCGACGCGGACGGGACGTATCTCGGCAAGTACCGCAAGACGCACATCCCGCACGTGAAGGGCTTCTGGGAGAAGTTCTATTTCCGGCCCGGGAATCTCGGGCTACCCGGTCTTCGAGACGGCCGTCGGCAAGGTCGGCGTCTACATCTGCTACGACCGGCACTTCCCCGAGGGCGCGCGCGCGCTCGGGCTGAACGGTGCCGAGATGGTGTTCATCCCGTCGGCGACGTCACGCGGCCTGTCCGAGTACCTGTGGCGGATCGAACAGCCGAGCCACGCGGTCGCCAACGGCTACTTCGTCGGGACGATCAACCGGGTCGGCATCGAGGCGGAGTTCGGCGACGACGACTTCTACGGGCAGAGCTACTTCGTCGATCCGCGCGGCCAGTTCGTCGGCGACGTCGGCGACGCCCACGACGAGGAGCTGATCATCCGCGACCTCGATCTCGACAGGATCGCCGAGGTCCGCAACACGTGGCAGTTCTTCCGTGATCGACGACCCGACGCGTACGACGACTTGACACGCCCGTAGGCGCTATCATCCGCGCCGGCTCGGCTGTCTGGAGGAGGACAGCCGAGCCGCTCCGTTTCCGGGAGGGGCGGCCATGCAGTTCGGGTTCACCCTCAAGCCAGAGCACACATCGAGCGAACGCTGGCGCTGACGCGCCAGGCCGAGGACGCCGGGTTCGACTACGGCTGGCTGTTCGACAGCCACGTGCTGTGGCGCGATCCCTACCCCCTGCTGACGCTGATGGCCGGGGCGACCGACGCGGCTCCGCCTCGGGACGTGCGTCACGAACCCGGGCACGCGTGAGCCGTCCGTGACCGCGTCCTCGCTGGCCGTGCTCGACGAGATCAGCGACGGCCGGATGGATCTGGGCATCGGTCGCGGCGACTCGGCCCGGCGGGTGCTCGGCAAGCCGCCGATCACGATGGCCCACACCGAGGAGGCGATCCGCGTCATCCGGGCGCTCGTCGCCGGCGAGTCGATCGCGTACGAGGGGACCGAGCTCGTACTTCCCGTGGACGCGCGGCTGGACGCTGCCGGTCTGGGTCGCCGGCTACGGGCCGATGGCCATCGCGATGACCGGCCGCGTGGCCGACGGGATCATCCTCCAGCTCGCCGACCCGGACCTGATCCGCTGGTTCGTCGGGCCAGCTGCGCGAGGCGGCCGAGGCGCCGCCGGACGCGATCCTGCCTCGCTCAAGGTCCAGGCCGCGGCGCCGGCCCACGTCGGCCCGCGAGACCTGGGCCGCGAGCGGACGCGCTGGTTCCCGGCGCTCGTGTCGAACCACGTCGTCGACCTCGTGAACAAGTACCCGCGCGAGCGAGCTGCCCGAGGCGCTGACCGGCTACATCACGGACCGCGCCGGCTACGACTACCGCCACCACGCCGAGGTCGGGTCGTCGAATGCCGCGTTCGTCGGCGACGAGGTGACCGACCGGTTCTGCGTCCTCGGGCTCGGCCGACGAGCACGTCGCCAAGCTGCGCGAGCTCGCCGACGCCGGCGTCGACCAGTTCAACCTCTACCTGATGAACGGCGACGAGGAGCAGCAGGTCGAGGCGTACGGGAAGGACGTCATCCCGGCGTTCGGCTAGGTTCCGGCCGCGGCGCGCGCCGGTGCGCGCGCCCGCGGCTCGGGTGCGAGGCCCGCGTCCAGGCGGGTCCGGCCGATAGGCCCGCGCGACGCAGCCGGATCTCGAGTGATGCATATCCGGAGCCGCTCGGCGCCGGGTCCCTCCGTGATGCGCGTCGGCCGCATATCCGCGGGTGAGAGGCCGTCGGAGATGCCGCGAGGGCGCCTTGGAGACGCCGCCGAACGCGCGAACCGCCCGGGTGATGCGGCCGAAGCGCATCACCGCGGCATTGCCGCCGCTCGCCCCGAACATATGCATCAGCGCCCGCCGGCAGCCGCGCGCCCGCCCGCGCCACACCCGGTACTGGCCGAGATGTCAGGGTGGTCAGCGGTACCCGACGTGGGCGACCATGGCCGTCCCCAGCATCCCCCACGGAGGAACCATGGTCGCCAGAGTCGGTCGGCGCGATCCGTACTGGGACGACGGCAAGGGCGCACGGCGCCGCAATCGACGCGTCCGCTTCGAAGGCGCTGTCGCCCTGGTCCTCGCGATCGCCGCGTGCGGCCTCACCGCCGCGATGTGGCGCGCCAGGTCCTGCCCGTCCTCGGCGTCCAGATCTGACGCCGCGCGGCTGGCCCGATGCCGGGCCGATGCGGCCGTACTCGCCTGCCCGGACCCGTCCGCTCCCGGCGCTAGCGCTCACTTGGTGCGCGACCACACCGCGAAGATCGACCGCGCACCACCCAGCGCTGACCTCTGCTGCGGTCGAGTGGCATCCGGGGTCGCGACGCCATGGGACCCCTGTGCTACTCGACAACGTGACCTGGCCCGACGCCGAGACTCGCGCGTCTCGCAGTCATCGGGGAGCCGGTCATGTCGGGACGTCACCGGATCGGGACGCGCTTCATCGTCGCGTCGATGCTCGTCGGCCTCGGGCTTGATCGCGCCGACGCTCGCGCGCGCGGCCGCAACGCGTCAACCTCGACCAGTGGGCGAGCACGCGACCGGCCTGGCAGAACGGCAACCTCAACGGCAACAACAGCCGGTACCCGGAGGGCGGCATCGTCCCGTTCCGCGCTCGCCATCGAGGGCTCAAGGCCGGCAACCACTCGATCCACATCAACTACGACTTCACGGCCGGCGGGCACAAGGCGTACGACTTCCTCGCGACCTGGAACGTCACGAACGCCGCGGGCAAGATCGTGCATCCCGAGCGGCGGCGCCATCTCGTCGATGTGCCCGAGCCTGCCGGCGTCGTCGAGCGCCGCGTTCCCGTCCGACCCCTTCAAGGCGAACGGGCTGTCGGTGGCGGGCGCCGAGAAGTACTCGGGCGCGCCGCGCCGCCTGACGATCTGGGGCGGGACGATCACGTCGATCAGCCGGCCGGCGCATCCGGGCTCGGTCAACGGCAACAGCACCGCCGACATCCTCGTCCGGTTCCGCTCGACCGGGTCGGCCGTCCTCCTGGCGTGGGGCGGCCATCTCGCCCAGTCGACGGTACTGGGACACGGCCGGCGGCGGGGCGCGCGACGGCGCGTCGCTCGTGTCGGGCGCGCCGTGGCACATGCGGACGCTGCAGCTCGACGGCGCGGGCAACAAGAACCAGGACCGCAGCATCCAGCCGAGCGCCATCGTCGGCGAGCTGCCGCCGCAGGCCCTCGCGCCGACCCCGCGAGCCGACGCCCCGCGCCGCCGGCCAGCCCCGGCGCCCACCCGACGCCCGCCGTCGAACCCGGGCCGGGAACGCACCGCGCGATCCGAACCCCGGCCGCGCATGACCCCGGGCCGCTCGGCGACCGTCCCGCCCACGAGCACTGCCGATCGAGGCAGCCGGCGACGCATCCGGCGGCGCTGGCGCTCGTCTACGTCGCCGTTCGTGACCGCCGGCCTGGTCGGCGATCTCGGTCCACGCCGCGCGCCGAGCCCGCTCGAGGTCGCGCCCGCCGGACTGACCGGCGACCGAGGCCGCGCTACCGGCGCGGCACGCCCTCGGGACGCGGCCCATCGCCTACCATCTCCCTCCTGACCGCCACGCCGTCGTCGTCCGAGGAGGGACCGCTTCGATGCGCACGCTGATCGCGAACGGCACCGTCGTCACCGCGGAGGGTCGCAGGCCGCCGACGTCCTGATCGACGGCGAGACGATCGCGGCGATCGGTGCCGGACTCGCGCGGATGCGGCAACGTGACCGCCGACGAGACGATCGACGCGACGGGCAAGTACGTGATCCCGGGCGCCATCGACGTCCACACCCACATGGAGCTGCCGTTCGGCGGCACGTTCGCCAAGGACACGTTCGAGACCGGCACCCGCGCCGCGGCCTTCGGCGGCACGACGACGATCGTCGACTTCGCCGTCCAGTCGCGCGGGCAAGTCGCTGCGCGAGGGCCTCGACGCCTGGCACGCCAAGGCCGAGGGCAACGCCGTCGCCGACTACGGCTTCCACATGATCATGAGCGACGTCAACGACGACACGCTCAAGGAGATGGACCAGCTCGTCGGCGAGGGCGTCCCCGACTTCAAGCTGTTCACGGCCTATCCCGGCGTCTTCTACAGCGACGACGGCGCGATCTTCCGGGCGATGCAGCAGACCGCGAAGAACGGCGGGCTGATCATGATGCACGCCGAGAACGGCATGGCCATCGACGTCGTCGCCGAGCAGACCGTCGACGCGGGCACGACCGACCCGATCGGCCACGGCCTGGCGCGCAAGGCGGTCTTCGAGGGCGAGGCGACCAACCGCGTCATCCGCCTGGCCGAGGCGGCCGGCGTGCCGGTCTACATCGTCCACCTCTCGGCCAGGGAGGCGCTGGCCGAGGTCCGCGCGGCGCGCGACCGCGGCTCGAAGGCGTTCGCCGAGACCTGCCCGCAGTACCTGTTCCTCTCGCTCGACGACCTCGGCAACGGCTTCGAGGGTGCGAAGTTCGTCTGCTCGCCGCCGCTTCGCCCGAAGGACCATTGGGACGACCTGTGGACGGGCCTCGTCAAGGACGACCTGCAGATCGTCTCGACCGACCATTGCCCGTTCGACTTCCACGGCCAGAAGGAGCTCGGCCGGGGCGACTTCCGGAAGATCCCCAACGGCCTGCCCGGCGTCGAGGACCGGGTCGACCTGATGCACGACGGTGGCGTCGTCGGCGGGCGGATCACCAAGGAGCGCTGGGTCGAGATCATGTCGACGGCGCCGGCCAAGATGTTCGGGATGTACCCGCAGAAGGGCTCGATCGTCGGTCGGCGCCGACGCCGACCTCGTCGTCTACGACCCGAACAGCACGCGGACGATCTCCGCCAAGACCCACCACATGGACGTCGACTACTCGTGCTACGAGGGGCGCCAGGTCCAGGGCGCGAGCGACGTCGTCCTGTCGCGCGGCTCGGTCATCGTCCGCGACGGGGAGTTCACCGGCCGCAAGGGCGCGGGCAAGTTCGTCAAGCGCTCCACCGCCGACTACGCGCGGATCTCGTAGGCGCCGACGAGCGACATGGCCGTCATCGAAGGAGCCCGCTTCGGGCACGTCAACGTCACTTCGGCCGACTGGCGACGGCTCGCCGACGTTCTACCCGACGTCTTCGGTTGCGAACTCGTCCCGCCGGAGCGTGACATCCGAGGCGCGGACCTCGATGCCGCGACGGGTCTCACGCGATGCGCACCTGACCGGCGCTCACCTGCGCCTCCCGGGCCACGGCGGCACCGGCCCGACGATCGAGATCTTCTCGTACGAAGCGATCGAGGCTCATCCGCGGATCCGAGCGTGGCGCGCCCCGGCTGGGGCCACATCGCGTTCCAGGTCCCGGACGTTCCGGCCGCGCTCGACGCCGTCCTCGCGAATGGCGGCGGGCGCGTCGGGGCGATCGTGACGACGCAGACGTCGGATGGGTCGTCGGTGACGTGGTGCTATGCCACCGATCCCGACGGCAACATCGTCGAGCTCCAGGCATGGTCGACGACGGCTCGATGAGGGTGCGTGACCACGATCCGGCGGCACGTGACGGTCCCGGCCGACCTCGAGCGCGTCGCGGACCTGCGGGCAGCCGTCCGCGAGGTGGGAGCAGGTTGCGAGGCACCGGCGGACTGCATCGGCGATCTCGTGCAGGCAGTCGATGAGGCGGCGACGAACGTCATCCGGTACGGCTACAAGGGCGAGCCTGGCTCCATCGAGATGACCGCCGAGCTCGATCGGCGACGACGATCGTCATCACGCTCGAGGACGAGGCGCCGCCGTTCGATCCGACGGCGGTCGCAGGGACCCGACCTGTCGGTCCCGCCCCACAAGCGAACGCCCGGCGGGATGGGCATCCACCTGATGCGACTCGCGACCGACTCGATGGAGCATCGGGCCCGGCCTGGCGGTGGCAACATACTGACCCTGACGCGTTCGCGGGTCCGGCGTCCGAAGGAGGGTTGATCGATGGCCATGCAGACCACGGTCGAGCGGGTCGAGGCGCGCGTGCCGGTGACCGTCATGGCGCTGTCGGGCGAGCTCGATGCGTCGAACTACCTCCGCCTCGTCGACGACGTGCGCCCGTTGTACGCCGCGGGGGCGCGCAACCTGCTCCTCGATCTCACCGACCTGAGCTTCATCTCGAGCTCGGGCCTGGTGTCGCTGTACTCGATCCTCAAGGTGATGCAGGGCGAGGAGCCGCCGGACCCCGAGTACGGCTGGAGCGCGCTGCACACGATGGAGCGCGACGCGGAGGACGGCGACGACGCAGGACGTCGTACGTCTCTGCGGGATGCAGCCCGCGGTCGCCGATGTCATCCAGCGGACCGGCCTCGACGCGCTGTTCCCGAACTACCCGGACCGAGAGGCGGCGTTGGCGGCGTACTAGCCGCAGCGTCCCGGTCGCAGGAGCTTGTCCTGACGGACGTCGCGGCGCCCGAGGCGATCGAAGCGATCCTCCGCCCGTTCGCGCGGTCGGCCGGAGGAGCTTGCGGTCCGATTCGAGGCGGCCGGGTCGAGCCCGACCGCTCCGGCGTCGACGCGCCACGCATGACCCGCGACATCCTCGTCGATGGCCGGTTCCTCGGCCGGCATCATCGCGGAGGGTCCTGCCGTGCGCGGAGCGCGCTGTCGCGGCGTCTCTCGAGTCGATCGCGCTCGCCATCGAGCAGCTCGCGGGTGCCGGTGGGATGCCCGACGCGACCGCGGCAGCGGATGCCCGCAGCGGGCTCGAGGCCGAGCTGGCCCTGAGCCGTCTCCAGCAACGCAGCATCGTGTCGCTCCGACCGCCCGATGTCGCCGGCTACGACCTCGCTGGCTACTACGAGCCGGCGCGCGAGGTCGGTGGCGACTTCTTCGAGCTGTTCCGCCTGCGCCGTCGCGGCCGGCCGCTCGGGATGGTCATCGCCGACGTGACCGGCAAGGGCATCGCCGCAGCGCTGTTGATGGCGTTCGCGCGACCCGTGATCCATTCCGCCCTGCAGGCTGCCCCTGGTCCGGCCGACGCCCTCCGCCGGACGAACCGGATCCTCGTCGATGAGCTGCACACGGCCTTGTTCATCACCGCCCTGGTCGGGCGGCTGGACGTCGGGACGGGCCGGGTATCGCGATCGCGAACGCGGGCCACGAGCCACCGCTGCTGATCCCGGGCGACGGCGGGCCGATCATCGACGATCGAGGAAGGCGGGCCGATGCTCGGCATGTTCTCGCCGCTCGACCTGACGGAGATCGAGGTCGAGCTGCGACCCGGCGACAAGCTGCTGCTGTACACGGACGGGGTGACGGACGCACTCACGTCCACCGGACAGCGGTTCGGCAAGGAGCGGATGATCGCGACCGTCGACGCGGCCCGCGCCGGCTCGGCGCACGACATCGTGCAGACGCTGAGTGCCGCGGTGAGCGGCTTCTGCGAGGGCGTCGTGCCGGCGGACGATGTGACGATCGTGGCGGTGGGGCGGCACTAGGCGCGCGCGGGCACGAGAAACGGCCGCCGCGATCCCGAACGATGCGGCGGCCGCTGACAGCACCTGGGGCGTCGGCCGCGCCCAGCGAGTGGGGCGAGGCCGACCTAGGTCAGACCGTGCTCAGACCTCGGTGACCGTGTTGCGGTCGAAGACGCGGACGAGGGCGAGGACCAACAGCTCGACGAGCGTCCACCCGACCAGCGCGACGATCGCCGCGATGTCGAGCACCGAGCCCTGGTCAGCCGTCACGCGGTCCAACTGGAACATGCCGCGGAACGGCTCGACGAACGGGTCAGTGAGGTTGAGGATCAATTGGACGACGTCGTTGCCGGGGTTCGCGACGAGGAGCAACAGGATCACGCGCAGGATCAGCGCGACCTGCAGCACCCCGAACAGGAATTTGACGAACCGCGACACGACGGCGGCACCGCCCGGACCCGCGGCGCGAGCGCGCTCGGTGGTCCGCACGGTATTCCCGCGTACCTCGGCTTCGTAGGGATCGTTCGACGCCGTCTGTTGGACGGTCGTGCGTTCGTAGTCGGTCATGAGTGGCCTCCTGGGCGTTCGGGCCGCAGGATGGCGGGTGCTCACAGCGGGGCACATATCCCCGACGGGCCGCGGCGCTTGCAGCGACCTTTCAGTCGCGTTCGGTCAGCTCGATCGTGTTCACCGTTCGGTGCGCACCTGCACCGAGCGCGGCCGACATAGCCGCGAACGTATGACCCGCAGGCGCTAGCGAGTCCTCGGGAAGCCGAGGTCGACCTTGCTCGTGCCGGGATCCGGCCAGCGCGACGTCACGATCTTGCCGCGCGTGTAGAACTGGATCCCCTCGGGGCCGTACATGTGCAGATCGCCGAACAGGCTGGCCTTCCAGCCGCCGAAGCTGTAGTACGCGACGGGCACCGGGATCGGTACGTTGATGCCGACCATACCCGCGTTCACCTCGAACTGGAACTGGCGCGCTGCCCCGCCGTCGCGGGTGAAGATCGCCGTCCCGTTGCCGTACGGGTTCTCGTTGATCAGCTTGACCGCCTCGTCGTACGTCTTGACGCGCACGACGGTCAGCACCGGGCCGAAGATCTCGTCGCGGTACGCGTCCATCGAGGTCGTGACGTTGTCGATCAGAGACACGCCCAGGAAGAAGCCCTCGCTATCGCCGTAGAGCGGATGCTCCCGCCCGTCCGCGACGATCGTCGCGCCCTGCGCCTTCGACGAATCGAGATAGCCCGCGACCTTGTCGCGGTGCTGGCGGGTGACGAGCGGCCCCATCTCGGCCGCGGGATCGGAGCCGGGCCCGACCTTGACGTTCGGCAGGCGCTTGGTGATCGCCTCGACCAGCGGATCGGCGATGTCACCGACGGCCACGACCGTGGCGATCGCCATGCACCGCTCGCCGGCCGAGCCGTAACCGGCCGAGACGGCCGCATCGGCGGCCATGTCGATGTCGGCGTCGGGCAGCACGACCATGTGGTTCTTGGCGCCGCCGAGCGCCTGCACGCGCTTGCCGTTCTTCGTGCCTGTCTCGTAGATGTAGCGCGCGATGGGCGTCGACCCCACGAAGCTGACGGCGGCGATGTCGGGATGCTCGAGGATCCGGTCGACCGCCACCTTGTCGCCGTGGACGACGTTGAAGACGCCGTCGGGCACGCCCGCTTCCTTGAGCAGCTCGGCGATGAAGATCGATGCCGACGGGTCCTTCTCCGATGGCTTGAGGATGAACGTGTTCCCGCAGGCGATCGCCGTCGCGAACATCCACATCGGCACCATCGCCGGGAAGTTGAAGGGCGTGATGCCCGCGACGACCCCCAGCGGCTGGCGGATCTGGTACACGTCGATGCCTGTGCTCGCCTGTTCGCTGAAGCCGCCCTTGAGCAGGTTGGGCAGGCCACAGGCGAACTCGAGGTTCTCGATCCCACGGGCGATCTCGCCGAGCGCGTCAGAAGGGACCTTGCCGTGCTCGGCGGTCAGGAGCGCCGCGAGCGCGTGTCGCCGCTCGTCGACCAGGTTCCGGATCCGGAAGAGGATGTCGGTCCGCTTGCTCAGCGACGTCGAGCGCCAGCCCGGGAACGCTGCGCGCGCCGCCGCGACCGCCGCATCGATCTCCTCGACCGAGGCGAAGTCGACGTGCTTGTGGACGTGCCCCGCAGCCGGATCGTAGACGTCGCCGTGACGGCCCGACGTGCCCTCGACCAGGCGGCCACCGATCCAATGATTGATGCGGCTCGGTTCGGAACGTGTCGAACGATCGTGTTCGGCGACCTGGGTCATGGGAGGGTCCTCGTCTCGGGCATCGACCCGACCACGATACGTCAGAACGGTGGACGGGTCTCGGGATCGGGCCAGGCGGGTGCTGCGGCCTCGCCCCTGGCACGGGCCCGCCGTGGCAGCCAGACGCCGAGGACGAGTGCCCCGGCGATCGCGGCGGCGGCGATGACCAGGGCGAGCACGCCACCGGTGGGTAGTGGGCCCGCGACGTCCGGATCGCGCCAGAACGTCGTGACCGCCGCGCGCGCGACGCACCACGCCGCGATCCCGATCGAGCAGCCGCGTCCCGTCCCTGGCACGGAACGCGCCGAGCGAACCCGCGGCCAGCACGAGGACCGCCGCGATCGCCGTACCGACACCCTCGTAGATCTGCGCCGGGTGGGACGGGACGGCCGGCGCCAGCGAGATCCACGGTCCTGGGCCGAGGAAGGCGGTCGCCCAGTCTCCCTCGAAGAAGCGGCCCTGACCGCTCCCCCCGAGGACCATCGTGAGCTTGCCGACCGCGATCGCCGTCAACAGCGGGATCGTCGCGACGTGCGCCCACCGACCGACGGGCGACCCGAGCAGGAGCGCGACGATCGAGGCCGTGGCGATGCCGCCGACGACCGCCAGCCCGAGCTCGAGTCCACCGACGGCGGGGTCGAGGAGCGATGTCGGACCAGCGGCGAACGCCTCCGGCACGAGCAGCGCGTAGCCGATGCGACCGGCGACGATCGCTCCGGGAGCTGCGCCGATGGCGATGTAGACGAGGTCGTCGGCACGAAGGCGGGCCCGGCGCGCGAGGGTCCCGGTCGCAGCGAGGCACACGAACACGACGAGCGCGAGCGCCAGCGTCTGCCAGCGGACGGTGAGGCTCGACCCGAGGTGGACGAGGGGGTCGAAGTCGAACGCGATGACGGCGATCGGCACGGTCGCCGCAGTGTACAAGCGCTCGAAGTGTCGGCTGGCCGACAGTCCGCGTGTCACCTACCCGGTGCTCCGGCGGTGCCGGGCACGACACCATCATCGTCATCGCGCCGACGTGCGCGGGGGCGCCGCGGGGCGATCGGGGGGAAGATCGAGGGGTCTGGGGGCCTCCCGATAGAGTCCCGGCGTCCGGCCCCCGGGGGGACGGGCCGGACGTCGTGACTGCTTTGAGGGGATGCCGTGTCGCCACGTCCGCGGACAGGGACCGGCTTGGACATCACGCTGCTTGGCCGGGTCACGATCCGAACGGCCGAGGGCGTAGAGATCCGGCTCGTCGGCCGGCACGTCCAGGCGCTCTTCACCTTGCTCGCCATCGATCGGCGCCCACGCACGCGCGAGGCGATCGCAACCGACCTGTGGCCGGAATCGCTCGTCGCGGCCACCGGACCGCTCCGTCAGGCGCTGTACCAGCTGCGGACGTCGCTCGTCGGTGCGGGGCTGGTCGTCGACGGGATCCTCGAGAGTGACGCCGAGACCGTCGGTCTGCGGCCGGACGCGATCCGCAGCCTCGATATCGCGATGTTCGAGGCGTGCACCGGCGATCTGCCCGCTCACGCCGAAGAGGCCGTAGCGCTCTACGCCGGCGATCTGGCGGAGGGGCTCGGACACGACTGTTTCGCCGCCGAACGCGAACGTCTGGCCGACTGGTACGAGGACGCGTTGGCGATCGTGGCTCAGCAGCGTCTCGCCGATGGCGATGAGGATGGGGCACGGGTGGCCGCGGAGCGCCTGATCGCGCGCGACCCGCTCCGCGAAGAGGCGCATGAGGTCCTCATCGCGGTCCACGGCGTGACCGGGACCCGATCCCAGGTCGTCCGGCAGTATCGACGTCTGTGCGAAGTCCTCGATCGCGAGCTCGACGAGGTGCCGCTCCCGGAGACCGACGCGACCTACCGGACCGCGCTCGCACGGACGATCGCGCGCTCGCGCGCACGGGCCGCGGCCATCGAGCCGCCCGGTGGCAAGAACCTCGTCGTCGTGAGCTGAACCGGCCGCTGCGCCGCGGCGGGTGAGCGCCGCTGTGGGGCGCCTCCCGCCGGTCCGTTACCTGGCGAGAACCTCGACCAGCTCCCGCACGGCATCGGCCGAACGCTGGAACGCGGCACGCTCGTCGTCCGTCAGCTCGATCTCGAAGACCCGCTCCATGCCGCTCCGCCCGAGGACGACCGGCACGCCGACGAACAGCCCATCGACGCCGAACTCTCCCTGCAGCCGCACCGCGCACGGCAGGACGCGCTTCCGGTCGAGCAGGATCGCCTCGACCATCTCGAACGCTCCGGCGGCCGGCGCGTAGAACGCCGAACCGGTCTTGAGCAGGCCGACGATCTCCGCGCCGCCGTTCGCCGTCCGCTCCTCGAGCGCCCGGACGCGGTCGGCCGGGAGCAGCTCGGTGATGGGCACCCCGGCGACCGTCGAATAGCGCGACAGCGGCACCATCGTGTCGCCGTGGCCCCCGAGGACGAAGGCATGTGTGTCCTCGACGCTGACGCCCAGCTCCCGGGCGATGAAGGTCCGGAACCGAGCGCTGTCGAGCACCCCGGCCATGCCGATGACGCGTTCACGCGGGAAGCCGGACGCGTCCATCGCGACGTGGCACATCGCGTCGAGCGGGTTCGTGACGACGACGATGATCGCCTCAGGCGAGACTGCGGCCGCCTGCTCGACCACGGATCGGACGATGCCGGCATTCTTGGTCAGGAGGTCGTCGCGGCTCATGCCGGGCTGGCGGGCCAGGCCGGAGGTCACCACGATCACGTCGGAGCCGGCCGTGTCCGCGTAGTCGTTCGTGCCAAGCACAGCGGCGTCATGGGCGACGACCGGCGCGGCCTCGGCGAGGTCGAGTCCCTTGCCCTGGGGAAGACCTTCGACGATATCGATGAGCACGACGTCGGCCAGGCCGGCCTCGGCGATGCGCTGGGCGGTGGTCGCGCCGACGTTGCCGGCGCCGATGACGGTGACCTTGTCGCGGGCCATGGGTCCTCCTGTTGGGTCCGGTGATTCTAGGCGGCCGCGAGCAGACGTTCGTGGACGGTCCGGATGGACGGACGTCGATGGTGACGTTGCGGGCCCGAGCCGACGATGAGGGCCACCACGAAACCATCGGAGGCAACCATGACCCAGCTCGCAGCCCTCATCGGCATCCTCCTCATCCTCGTCGCGATCCCGTTCGGGCTGATGCTCGCGCCGTTGGCGCTCGGGGTCGTGATCGTCTGGCTCGTGCTGCGCCACCTGGGCGGCGCGGTCGAGCGTCCGATCGGAGAACCGGCATGACCGTCGAGATGATCGGCGTCGTCCTCGTGGCGATCGTCCCTGCACTCCTGTTCCTTGGCTGGCTCGCGCTGATGGCCACCGTCGTCGCGGCGCTCGGCGCCACGTCGGATATCGACATCGACGAGGTCACCTTCCTGCGGTCGGCGTCGCGCGTGTCCTGATCCCGCCGATCGGGCACGCGACGATCGCTCAGCGAGCGAGGCCGGCTCGCACCGCGGCCGCGGCCGCTTCGACCCGGTTCGACACACCGAGCTTGCCGATGATGTTGGACACGTGGACGCTCGCCGTGCTCTCGCTGATGAACAGCGACTCGGCGATCGCGCGGTTCGTCTGACCGGCGGCGAGCAGCGTCAGGACTTCTCGTTCTCGACCCGTAAGGCCATACGGATCTGAGACCTGATCGTCGGCCTCGCCGTTATCCGTCACGTGATCACGGTCCGTCGCGGCGGCGACGTCATCGGTCGGCAACGCGAGTCGCGCGATCGTCGCGAGACGCTCGATCGCGCGCTGCAGCGGGATCGCTCCGATGTCGACGGCCCCACGCCACGCATCCCCCAGTGTGTCGGTCACCTCCGCGCGCGGCCGACGCAGCGCCAGCATCGCCTCCGCGCCGCCGATATCCGCACCACGCGAGCTCGTAGGGTCGACGGGGTGACCGGAACGCATCGGCGGCGGTCTCCCACGCTGCTGGGTCCGGGTCGTCCGTGAGCCGCGTCGCCTCCGCCTCGGCGAGGCGCAGATTGCCGCGCGCCTCGGCGAAGACACTGCTCGTCCCATCGTCCCGAGCCGCGAGCAGCCCACGCAGCCGTTCGAGGCGCGCGTGTCCGATCGATCGTGCGGCCGCCTCGCCCTTGGCATCACGCCGTGCGCGGGCGATCGTCGCGATCTCGGCCTCGACCGCCACGCCGAGCCGGAGGATCCTCGCGCGGAACCGAACGTCGTCGGCATCCGCCAGCCACTCCAGGCCGTCATCGACGGCCGAGCGGGCATCCTCGAGGCGACCGTCGAGCAGCGCCAGCTCGATGAGCCCACCAGCGAGATTGCCGGCGAACGCAGCGTCGCTGAGCAGATCCGTCCCGGCGCGACGTACATCGAGCAGGACCGCCCCCTCGTCCGACCGGCCAGCCCGGACCGCCATGATGCCGCCGAAGTTCGCGTTCCACAGAGCGCCACTGCCCTCGTCGTATGCGATGGCGACGCTCGCGAGGATGGCCTCGGCCTCGCGCCAGCGCCCGAGCGGGACCAGGGCCTCCACCGCCATCGTGCTGAAGCCGGGGATCCGCGACCCGCGAGCCCAGGCGGAGCCCTCGAAGCCGACCTCGACCGCTTCCTCGAGCGCGTCGCAGTCGTGGAGCGTGCTCGCCAGCCCGAGATAGGCCATGCCGATCGCGACGGCATCCCCGAGGACCATGGCTTTCGCAAGGGCGTCGCGCAGAACCTCCAAGCCCCGGTCGCAATCGCCCTGGAGCGCCAGCGCAGCGCCGAGGGCGCCCATCGCCTCGATCCCACGACCGCTTGCTCCGCTGGCCGCGCTCATCGCGATCGCCCGCTCGGCGATGGCGGCGGCCTCGCGGTACGAGCCCGCGTAGAGCGTGAACGTAGCCAGGGTCGCGAGGCAGCCCGCGCCCTCGATCGACGCGCGGCAGCCGTTCGACACGTTCCCCGAGAGCCTGCATCAGGCTGATGGCCTCGGTCAGATCGCCGGTGAGATAGATCGCCCAGGCCAAGCGCTCCTCGAGCCTCGCGGCCCGTAGCGGCTCGAGGTCGCGGTCGACGCCCGCGACTGCCGCTCGCGCCGCTTCTCGTGCTCGCGCCGGTTCGATCGCCGTCTGGAATGCGCCCGAGGTCTCGAACAACAGCTCGACGTGGTCCTCGTCGGCCGGGCGGTCGACCGCGGGGACGATGTCCCACAGGGCGAGGGCGCGCTCGTACGCGCGTGCGGCCTCGAAATAGCCCGATGTCGCAGCGGTGGCACGCGCGGCGGCGATCGACGCACGCAGGGCCAGCGCGACCTCGCCCGCGGCCGCCGCATGGATGGCGAGTGCCGAAAGCTGACTCGCGCCGGCCGCGCCCTCCGGGGTAGGCCGTCCCGCGAGTGCTTCGGCGTACGCGCCATGGAGGCGGCGCCGCTCCGAGGCGAGGAGCTCATCCTGGACCGCCTCGCCGAGCAGGGCGTGGCGGAACACGTACGCGTCGCCGTCGGTCTCCAGCGGCGACGAGGAGGTTGGCGGCAACCGCTTCCTCGAGTGCGGCGGTCAGCCGCTCGTCGTCCACGGCGAGGACCGCTCGGAGCAGGGCGTGGTCGACCGGACCGCCGGCGATCGACGCGGCGGCGAGCAGCCGGCCTGCCTCGTCAGACAGCGAACCGATGCGACCCAGCAGGACGTCGCGTAGCCGGGCCGGCAGGATGCGGGCGTCCGCCCCCGCGGCAAGGAGCTCCTCGGCGAAGAACGGGTTCCCCTCGGATCGCCTCGTGACGGCGTCGAGGAGCTCGGGCGACACGTCATCGCCTCCCTCGATCGCGGCGACCAGGTCGGCCACCTCGTCGGCGTCGAATCGCGGCAGCTGGACCCCCTCGACGTGCGGCAGGCGCTCCATCTCGGCGAGCCACGGTCGCAAGGGGTGGCGGCGATGGAGCTCGTCCGAGCGATAGGTGCCGACGACCAGCACGCGTTCTCCGTGGAGTCGACGGGCGACGAACGACAGGAGATCGCGCGTGGAGCGGTCCGCCCAATGCAGGTCCTCCGCGATCAGCACGACCGGTCGCTCTGCTCCCAGACGCTCGAGGAGGATCAGGAACGCATCGAAGAGCCTGCTCTGTGCCCATTCGACGGGCGTCGCGGCGAGGGCGCCCTGGCTGTCACCGGTGACGAGCTCCGGGACAAGGCGCCCGAGCTCGCGGGTAGCGGGATCGACGACCGCATCGACCGATCCGCGATCGGCCACGCGAAGCCACCCGCGAAGGGCCTCTGCGATGGGTGCGAACGGCAGCCCTTCCTCGGCGCCGATGCTGACGCAGCCGCCTTCGAGCACGAGGTCGCCACGCTGTCGAGCACGACCCGCGACCTCGGCGACGAGCCGGCTCTTGCCGATGCCGGCCTCGCCGCCGATGAGGACGACGACGGGTGACCCGTCCTCGGCGCGTTCGAGCGCGTCCTCGAGCGCCGCCATCTCAGCGACGCGGCCGATCAGGACGGGACTCGACAGCCGGGCGGGCATCTCGGCATCGATCATAGGCGCCGCGTCGTCCGCACCACGATCGACTCGCACTCGCGGCAGACCGCGGGCGATCACCGGGCCCACGTGAGAGCGGCGGGGTCGCACGTCTCGAACGCGCCGACGACGCTGTCGTGACCCGCACATGCTCAGAAGCTCGACGCGGAGGGCGGCCCGGACGCGTGCATCGCCGCGGGCATCGGCGGCCGCGAGATCCTCGAGCGCTCGTCGGTACTCGGCGCGCGCGGCGGAGATGGCGGTAGCACCGACGCGATCCACGAGCGCTGCCTGGAACCGGCGCAGGTTCTGCCAGTCGCCTTGCCCGCGGGCCGCCCCGGCGTCAGCGATCAGGACGGCGAGGTCCGACCGGTGCAGCGTAGGTGCGATGGACTCGACACCGTGAAGGGCGGAGGCCGTCGTGCTCGGCGCGACTGACCCTGCATGGCAGGCGGCGATGGCGACCGTCAGGGTCGCGAACAGGGCGATGACGCGCCCATCGGCGTGGATCCGTGATCGGGACATCGGTCGTGCTCCTCGGTCGTGCACCGCCTTGAGTGGCGTGCTTCGACCGTAGGCACGGGACCGGGGTCTGCCATCGCCCGACCGACCAGAACTTCGGGCCGGTCACCCTTAGATGTGCGGCCGCCGACGGTGCGCCGCCCCTTAGGAGTGACCGCGCCGCGCGGTGCTCCCGATCAGCCCTCGCCGGGGCCTGAGAGCTCGAGCCCGAACTCGGCGGGATCCGTGACGACGGGTCCGGCCGCGCGGATCTCATCGGTCACGCCGTCCGCGAACACCTTGAAGTTGGCGACGAACATCGTTGCCAGACGGTGCGCCGACTGGTCGTAGGCATCGTGGTCCTTCCATGTCGAGCGCGGATCCAGGAAGGACGGCGGCACATCCGGGCACCGGAGCGGCACCTCGAAGCCGAACGTCGGGTCGGTCCTCGTCCCGACATGCGCGAGTCGGCCGTCGAGCGCCGCACGGACCATCGACCGCGTGTGAGCGATGTTCATCCGTTCCCCGACGCCATACGGCCCGCCGGTCCAGCCCGTGTTCACGAGCCACACCTCGGCGTCCTGGTGGGCGAGCCGCTCGGTGAGCATCCGCGCGTACTCGCCGGGGTGACGCGGCATGAACGGCGCCCCGAAGCACGCCGAGAACGTCGCCTTCGGCTCCCGCACACCGACTTCGGTGCCCGCGAGCTTCGCCGTGTAGCCACTGATGAAGTGGTAGGCGGCCTGGGCGTGGGTCAGCCGCGCGATCGGCGGGAGCACCCCGAACGCGTCCGCCGTGAGCAGGATCACGGTCCGCGGTTGGACGGTCATCCCCGTGGCGTCGGCGTTGCCGATGAAGTTCAACGGGTAGGCCGCGCGGGTGTTCTCGGTGAACCGCTCTGAATCGAGGTCGAGCTCACGCGTCACCGGGTCGAGATCGACGTTCTCGAGGATCGTCCCGAATCGCCGGGTCGTCTGGAAGATGTCGGGCTCGTACATCGGCGAGAGGCGGATCGTCTTCGCGTAGCAGCCGCCCTCGAAGTTGAACAGGCCGCGCTCGCCCCAGCCGTGCTCGTCGTCGCCGATCAGCCGCCGCTCGGGATCGGCGGACAGCGTGGTCTTGCCCGTACCCGACAGGCCGAAGAACACGGCGCTGTCGCCTTCGGACCCGACGTTGACCGATGAGTGCATCGGCAGGACGCCCTCGTCGGGCATCAGGAAGTTCATGACCGTGAACGCCGACTTCTTGATCTCACCGGCGTACTCGGTGCCGACGATGATGATCTCCATCCGCTCGAGGTGGAGCAGGATCGCCGTCTCGCTGCGCGTTCCCTCGGTCTCGGGGTCGGCGTGGAACGACGGGACGTTGATGATCGTGAAGTTCGGCTGGAAGCCGTGCAGGTCGGCCTTGCGCGGCCGGCGGAACAGGTTGCGCGCGAAGATGCTGGCCCACGCGGTCTCGGTGTAGACGCGCAGCCGGCGGCGATGATGCGGATCGGCGCCGATCAGCAGGTCCTGGCTGTAGAGGTCCTTCTCCGCGCAGTACGCCACGAGCCGGCTGCGCAGGCGGTCGTAATGCTCCTCGCTGATCGGGCGGTTGACCTCGCCCCACCAGATCTTGCCGGTGCTCGAGGGTTCGTCGACGATGAACTTGTCCTGCGGTGAGCGACCGGTGTGGTGCCCGGTTCGGACCACCAGCGGGCCCTCAGCGGCGATCAGTCCCTCGCCGGCCCGGATCGCATCCTCCACGAGCTCCGCCGTCGGTAGGTTCGCGAGCACGCGTCGACCGATGGGCGGCGTCGTTCGAGGGGTGATCGTCGTCGGCGGGTGATCCGGCCGAGCGGGCGGGCGGGTGGTGGCCATATGTGCGGACTCCTTGGCGCGGGCGATCGCTTCACGGATCGACCGGCCGCGCGTACCGCTGGCGATGCATCAGGTGGTGACCCGGTGACGCTAGCGGGAGTCGGCTTCCACAGTCGCGCGGGAGGGATGCTACCACGTTGCGGTTCGGTTGCGACCCGGTTCCGACGGACCGGGCCCCGGCCGTACCATGGTCCGGCCACCGTCACGCCGCCCGATCGACGTCCCGAGGGACCAGCCAGATGACCGATACGCTCATCCCCGACCGCGAGCAGGCCGCGAGCGAGCTCGCCGACCTTCGGCTCCGCACCGACCTCTTCATCGACGGCGACTTCCGGCCAGCGCGCGACGGCCGCCGCTTCGTCACGGAGAACCCGGCGACCGGCCAGTCGATCACCGAGGTCGCCGAGGGCGGTCCGGCCGACGTCGACGCGGCGGTCGCGGCCGCACGTTCGGCGTTCGACCGCGGCGTGTGGTCACGCATGGATCCCGGCGCACGGAAGCGGGTCCTGATCGCCTGGGCCGATCTGATCGACGCGAACGCCCGCGAGCTCGGCCTCGTCGAGACGATCGACGCCGGCAAGCCGATCAGCGACACGGTCGGGCTCGACATGCCCGAGACGGCGGCCTGCATCCGCTGGCACGCCGAGGCGATCGACAAGCTGTACGGGCAGGTCGCGCCGTCGCCGGACGGCGTCGTGGCGACGATCACGCGCGAGCCGGTCGGGGTGGTCGGGGCGGTCGTGCCGTGGAACTACCCAGCCCAGATGGCCGCGTGGAAGCTCGGGCCGGCGCTCGCGACCGGCAACAGCGTCGTGATCAAGCCGGCGTCGACGACATCGCTCTCGCTGCTGCGGCATCGCCGAGCTTGGTGCCGAGGCGGGTATCCCGGATGGCGTCCTCAACGTCGTGACCGGGCCGGGCGATTCCGTGGGCTCGGCGATCGGTCGGCACCCGGATGTCGACCTCGTCGCGTTCACCGGCTCGACGGAGGTCGGCCGGCGCTTCCTAGCCTGGTCGGCGGAGTCGAACCTCAAGCGCGTGCTGCTCGAGCTCGGCGGCAAGAGCCCGCAGATCGTGTTCGGCGACGTGACCGACATGGCGAACGTCGCGTCGAATGCGGCCGTGGCGATCTTCTGGAACATGGGCGAGAACTGCAGCGCCGGGTCGCGCCTGATCGTCCACCGCTCGAAGAAGGATGAGCTCCTCGAGGCGCTCCAGGCGGAGCTCGCAGCATGGCCCGTCGGAGACCCGCTCGATCCGGCGACGAAGATCGGTGCGCTGATCTCGCGCCAACAGCTCGATCGGGTCCTGGGCTACGTCGAGGTCGGGCCGCTCGGAGGGCGCGCGGCTCGTCACGGGCGGCGAGCGAATCCTCGAGGAGACCGGCGGCTACTTCGTCCCGCCGACGATCTTCGACGGCGTCCGCAACGACATGCGGATCGCCCAGGAGGAGATCTTCGGGCCGGTCCTGTCGGTGATCGAGTTCGACACCGAGGAGGAGGCCGTCGCGATCGCCAACGACACGTCCTACGGCCTGGCCGCCTCGATCTACACCGACGACCTGAACGTCGCGCACCGCGTCGTCGCGCGAGATCCGCGCCGGGACCGTCGGCGTCAACGCGTACGCCGAGGGCGACATGACCACCCCGTTCGGCGGCTACAAGCAGTCCGGGTTCGGCGGTCACGACAAGTCGATCCACGCCCACGACCAGTACACCGAGCTGAAGACGACCTGGATCGTGCTCAAGCCGCGCTGAGCGTGGCGACGTAGCAGCGATCTTGCGTCGGGTGCAACAAACGACCGCTGCACCCTCGTGTCGGCGCCTTCGTCGGCGGATCCTTGCGTCGCGCGCAACGTCCGCAGGCTAAGCGGCCTTTCCGGTCGATCGTTCGTCGGTTGTTGCGCGGGATGCAAACCCGCTGGTGCGTAGGGTGCCGGCGCCTTGACCGCGACCGACCGGCCCCGTAGCATCCGCACACAACCGAAGAGCACGTATCAAGAGATGGCTGAGGGACCGGCCCGTTGACGCCACGACAACCTACCGACGCGAGGTCGGCAAGGTGCCAAGTCCGGGGCAGGTTTCCTGCGTGATACGGGTCTCTCCGGAGTCCCAAGGAACGACAAGGGTCTGACCCGTCATCGACCGGTCCGTCGCCGCGAGCGACCTGGAGACCGAACGTGACCGCACCGACCCTGACGCCCCCGACGTGGACCGCGACGCCCGCGAGCCCCGCCGCGACGCCCGCTGGTCCAGCGGCGACAGCGAGCCACGCCCAGCGGATCACGGGGATGGCGTGTCGGAACTGCGGTCTCGCACAGCCGCTCGCGGTCGCCTACGTGTGTCCGGCCTGTTTCGGCCCGCTCGAGGTCACCTACGACTACGACGTCATCGCGCGCGACCCTGACACGCGAGACGATCGCATCGAGGCCACCGGGCATCTGGCGCTACCTCGAGCTGCTCCCCGTCGACGCGCCGCCGGCTCGCTCGCTACCGGTCGGCTCGACACCCCTGCTCCGCGGCGGACCGCCTGGCCCCGGTCCTGGGGGTCGATCGGCTCTGGATCAAGGACGACACGCGGAACCCGTCGCTGTCCTTCAAGGATCGACCCGCCGCGATCGCTGCCGCCCGCGCGGTCGACTTCGCTGTCCCGGCGCTCGCCTGCGCCTCGACCGGCAACCTGGCCGGCGCGACGGCGGCCGCGGCGGCAGCCGTCGGTCTGCCCGCCTACGTCTTCATCCCGGCCGACCTCGAGACCGCGAAGGTCGATCACGCGCTGTCGTACGGCGCGACGGTCGTGCCGATCGACGGGACGTACGACGACGTCAACCGGCTGTGCCTCGAGATCGCCGACGAGACCGGCTGGGGCTTCATCAACATCAACCTGCGGCCGTTCTACGCCGAAGGGTCGAAGACGCTCGCGTACGAGATCGCCGAGTCGCTCGGCTGGCGCAGCCCGGATGTGGTCGTCGCTCCGGTCGCGTCCGGCGCGATGTTCACGAGGGTCGCCCGCGGCTTCGAGGAGCTCGCCGAGATCGGCCTGATCGAGCGCCGCCCGATCCGCTTCGTCGGCGGCCAGGCGGCCGGCTGCTCGCCGGTGGCGACCGCCTACGAGGCCGGCACGGACGTCATCGAACCCGTCCGCCAGCCGGACACGATCGTCCGCTCGCTCGCGATCGGCAATCCCGCCGACGGCCGCTATGCGGTCGAGCTCGCGCGAGACAGCGGCGGGTCGGTCGAGGCCATCGCCGATGAGGTGACGGCGGAGCTGATCCGCGACGTCGCCAGGCTCGAAGGCATCTTCCCGGAGACGGCCGGCGGCGTGACGCTCGGCGCGGTCGCGGCGGCGCGGCGACGTGGCGTCATCCGCAAGGACGACGAGGTCGTCGCACTCCTGACGGGGAACGGGCTCAAGACCCCCGACGCACGGACGTTGGGTGTGGCGGCGGGCGTCGGGCTCGCGCCGGTCCTGCGGCCGAGCCTCTCGGCGTTCGAGGCATGGCTGGAGGCGCAGTCATGAGCACGGTCCGCATCCCGCCCACGCTGCGCACCGCTACCGGCGGGGAGAAGCTCGTCAGCGTCCCGGGCGGGACGGTCCGTGAGGTGATCCGCGGGCTCGTCGATGCACATCCCGGTCTCGAGTCCCAGCTCCTTACCCAGGACGGCGACCTGAACCGGTTCGTCAACGCATTCTTGAACGACACCGACGTCCGGCACCTGCAGGCGCTCGAGACGCACGTCGGTGACGGCGACACGCTGGTCCTGCTCCCGGCGATGGCGGGCGGCTGAGCCACAGACGTCGTAGTACGCTCGCCGTCCGCGCGGGAGGCCCCATGACGTCGGACGAGCGACCGTCAGGACGACATCGACGCGTTCTGGCGCGACTACCTGACCAACGGCGACAGCTTCGAGCGCCGCCTGCGCCAGTTCTTCCGCCACATCCCCCACGGGCCGCGGTGCAAGCTCTGCGCCGCGCCGTTCAGCGGTCCCGGAGCGCCGGTGATGCGCGTCATCGGCAAGCGGCCGTCCGACAAGAACCCGCACGTCTGCGGTCAATGCTTCGACTACATCGCGAAGAATCACGGCGGCGCGGAGGTCGACGATCAGCGTCATGTTCGCGGACATCCGAGGCTCGACGACCCTGGCTGAAGGGATGTCGACCGCGGCCTTCCGCGCCTTGCTCGATCGCTTCTACAGCGTCGCCGCACGCACGGTGTTCGATCACGACGGCGGCGTCGACAAGTTCGTCGGCGATGAGGTCGTCGCCTTCTTCTTTCCTGGGTTCGTCGGCCCGCACCACGCGGCAGCCGCGGTGGGCGCGGCGACCGACCTGCTTCGGGCGACCGGCCACGCGGATGTCGGCGGTCCATGGGCACCTGTGGGAGCGGGCGTCGCGACCGGCCTGGCATGGGTCGGCGCGGTCGGCGACGGGCTCAAGACCGACGTGACCGCCGTCGGCGACACCGTCAATACGACGGCACGCCTCGCCTCGGCCGCCCAGGCCGGCGAGGTTCTCGTGACGATCGAGGCTGCGCGTCAGGCCGGGCTCGATCCGCATCTCGAGACGCGAACGCTCGACCTCAAGGGCAAAGCCGCCGGCACCGATGTGGTGACACTGACGGTCAGCCCGCAGGCAGCCGCGGTCAGCTAGGCGCGGTCGAGCGCCTGGCGCAGGTCGGCGATGAGGTCGTCGACACCCTCGATGCCGACCGACAAGCGGACCAGCGCCGGGTCGACGGCCAGGGCCGTCTCGGACACCGACATGTGGGTCATGGCGGCCGGGACCTCGACGAGCGACTCGACCCCGCCGAGCGACTCGGCAAGCGTGAACAGCCTGGTGCCCTCGGCGACCCCGATCGCCCGGTCGGCACCGCTCGTCGACCCCGCGGCGGCCGGCAGGAACGAGACCATCCCACCGAAGCCCGGGTAGCGGACCTCGGCGACGTCACCCCGCGACCGCAGGAACTCGACGATCGCACGGGCGTTCGCCTGGTGTCGTTCGACCCTGACATGCAGCGTGCGTAACCCGCGCAGGACGAGGAAGCAATCGAGCGGCCCGGGCACGCCACCCATCGCGTTCTGGAGGAAGCGCAGTCGCTCCGCGACAGCGTCGTCCGATGTCACGGCCACGCCCAGCACGACGTCCGAGTGGCCCGCCAGGTACTTCGTCGCCGAGTGGAACACGATGTCGGCGCCGAGCGTGAGCGGCCGCTGGATCGCCGGCGACGCGAAGGTGTTGTCGACCACGATCAGCGGGCGCCGGCCGCCCTCGGCTGCGCGGCGCTCGACCGTCCGGGCGACCTCGCCGATATCGACGGTCTTGAGGAGCGGGTTCGTGGGCGACTCGAACCACACGAGTCGCGTGCGTTCCGAGAGCGCTTCCCATAGGGCGTCCATCCCCGAGGTGAGGTCGACGAACGTGGAATCGACGTTGCCGCCCGGGAGCCGGACCTTCTGGAGGTAGCGGTACGTCCCGCCGTAGACGTCGTCCCCGACCACGACCTCGTCGCCGGGTTCGGCGAGTTGGGCGATGGCCGCCGTCGCCGCCGATCCGGACGCGAAGGCGAACCCGTGCCCCCCACCTTCGAGTGCCGCGACGGCACGTTCGAGCCGATCGCGTGTCGGGTTCTGCGAACGCGCGTACTCGTAGCCGCGCCGTGGCTTGCCGACCGCGTCCTGCTCGTAGGTCGAGGTCTGGTAGATCGGCGGGGCGACAGCTCCGGTCAACTCATCCGGCTCGGCCCCGGCGTGGACCGCGAGCGTTTCGAACGACAGCTCGACCTCGTCGTCTTCGCGTGGCATGGCGGGATGATGGCACCGCGCGGCGCCTAGCCGCTTGGCGACCAGTCCTCACGTTCGAAGACGAGCTCCTCGCCGTCGTACTCGTCCATCTGGCTACCCGTCCGAACGAAGCCGAATTTCGCCAGCACGCCCTGGGACGCGATGTTGTCGGGCGAGGTCGAGGCGCGAAAGCGGGTGATGCCGTGCTCCCGCCACGCCCATTCGAGGAGCGATCCGACGACTTCGGTGGCGACCCCCTGGCGGCGGAACTCGGGCTCGACCCGATAGCCGACCTCGACCTGGCCGGACGCGTCCGGTGGTGCGTGGAACCCGATCGAGCCGATGACCTGACGACCGGCCCGCGGGTCGGCGAGCACGATCGCCCGGCCGAGCCACGGCTGCCACGACGGCTCGACGGTGAGATCGACGATCCGGTACTCGAGGAAATGCTGGAGATCGTCGGGCATCTGGGTCGGGACCTTCGCGCCGATGAGGTGCTCGGCTGCGCCGAGGTCGCGGCGCGCGAGCGCCTCCATGAACGGCAATGACATCGAGACGAGTTCGAAGCGTGGCGTGCGGATCGAAGGGACGGTCGGCATCGCGGCCGCCTAGCCCGCCGATGCGCCGTGGTGCGCCAGGTACTCGAGCAGGTCGAGCTTGGTGACGATGCCGACCGGACGGCCGCCACGGACGACGACCAGGGCCGTCGTGGCGCCGCTCAACAGCGCGAACGCCTCGTCGAGCGTGGCACCTGCGTCGACCAGCGGCAGCGGCGGATCCATCACCTCCCCCACGGTCCGATCGACGACCGACGGGTCGCGATAGGCCCGGTCGAGCAGCCCCTTCTCGCTGATCGCGCCCACCAGTCCGGCGACCTCGTCGCCGTCGGGGCGCTCCGAGACCGGCAGCTGGCTGACGCCGTAGGCCTGGAGGCGTTCGATCGCGTCGCCGGCGCGCTCCGTCGTCCGCGCGACGATCACGGTCGGCCGGTCCGGCGCGTAGTGCCGGCCGGCGAGCAGCGCATCGATCCGTGTCGACGACCCGGTCGTCGGCAGCAGCCCGTTGCTCCGCATCCACTCGTCGTTGTAGAGCTTGGACAGGTAATTGCGGCCCGTGTCGGGGAGCAGCACGACCACGACGGCGTCGCGACCACCCTCGGTCCCGGTCAGGTCGCGGACGACCTCACGAGCGGCGACCATCGCCGTGCCGGCGGACCCGCCCGAGAGGATCCCTTCCTCGCGCGTGATCCGGCGCGCCATCGCGAACGCGTCACGGTCGCTGACCCGCACCCAACGGTCGACCACGGCCGCGTCGTAGGTGCCTGGGAAGAAGTCCTCGCCGACGCCCTCGGTCAGGTACGGCCGCGCGACGTCCCCCGAGAGGACAGACCCCTCGGGATCGGCGCCGACGACCTGGATCGCCGGGTTGCGCTCTTTGAGCACGTGTCCGACACCGGAGATCGTGCCGCCCGTCCCGACGCTCGCCACGAAATGGGTCAGCCGGCCCTCGGTCTGCTCCCAGAGCTCCGGTCCGGTCGTCGCTTCGTGGGCGCCGGGGTTCTCCATGTTCCAATACTGGTCGGGCTTGAAGGCGCCCGGGATATCACGGGCGAGGCGTGCCGCGACGCTGTAGTAAGACTCGGGCGACTCGGGCGGCACGTTGGTGGGGCATAGGACGACCTCCGCGCCATACGCGCGGAGCAGCGCCTGCTTCTCGACCGACTGCTTGTCGGCCATCACGAAGATGCACCGATAGCCCTTGAGCGCCGCCGCGATCGCCAGTCCGTGACCGGTGTTGCCGCTGGTCGGCTCGATGATCGTCCCGCCGGCCCTCAACAGACCCGCCCGTTCAGCTGCCTCGATCATCGGGAGCCCGATGCGGTCCTTGACGGAGCCGCCGGGATTCAGCATCTCCATCTTGGCGAGCAGGAGCGGCTGGCGATCCGCCGGCCCGAGGTCGCGGGTGATCCGGCTGAGCCGGACGAGCGGCGTGTCACCGACGAGGTCGAGGACCGACTCGACGTAGCGCATCGCGGCGGAGTATAGGTTCGGACCGCGGGCGCGTGGACTGCTTCCGACCGTGGACAACGCCCGAGTCGCGTACGACTCGGGCGTGTCGGGACCGGTCGCACGGTCAATCGAATTCGAGAGGGCCGTGGGATCGAGGCGCCTGGAAGGTCTTGGCTGCTGGCGCACTCACGGAACCGCTGGTCCCCTCATCCAGGATCCCGCGGTACGAGCGGTCGCCTGCGACGATGGTCTTGCCCGTGCCGGCGCGAGCTTGCTCGATCGCATCGTACGAGCGGTCACCTGCGACGCTGAGCACGCCACTGACAGCCCGGCCTTCCTCGATGACGTCGTACGAGCGGTCGCCCAAGGGAGCGGGTGTGGTTGTAGGCCCGAACTTCGTCCCGTTCGCGCCGATCGCCAGGCCCACGACTGCCCCAGTGGAGAACGCGACGGCGAGGATGACCGCGGCAAGCGCAGTCCGCGGCTCCTTGAACGCCTGTTGCTGTGTCGCCTGCATCGTTCGCTCCTTTCGCTCCGTGGCATCTGCCACGTCGGGAACGTACGCAAGCGACGACGCCTTGCCATCGGTTGAACGACCGACGACCCATGGAAATCGATACCGATAATCCCTACGAATGGTCTCGAAGACGGGTCAGTCGCGGTCGAGGCGGCCGGGACGGAGGAGCAGCCAGGTCAGGCGGTCGCGGAGGCGTCGCGGATCGGTTCGGCGGGTCGACGGTCGCGGGATAGAGCGCCTCGATCACCGGCCCAAGTCGCGCGGCGAGACCGTCACTGAGGACGCGGGCGAGCGCGAGTTCCTCGCGCGAGCCAGGTTCGGGCAGTGAAGCATCGGACGGCAGCGCGGCCAGCTCCCTGACGGATGTCGGCGGGAGGACGCGCGATGCCATCCGTCGACCGATGTACAGCTCCTCGGTGCCCGCGATCGCGATCGGCAGGATCGGCGCGTCGGTCCGCATCGCGATGATCGCCCAACCGTTTCGCAGCGGGCCCAATCGACCGGGCGGTCCGCTGACCGTTCCCTCCGGCATCTGGACGAACACGGCGTCATTGGCGAGGACCGCCTTCGCCGACGCGACATGGGCGTCGATGCCGATGCCGCCGCGCCAGACGGGCAGCAGCCCACCCACGGACCGTGCCAGCCATTCGCGGGTGCGCGAGGTCAGGGCCGACGGCGCACTGCCGAGGAACCACGCGCGCGGCTCGCCAGGCAGCGCGTGCATCACGACGAACGGGTCCATCCAGCCGCGATGGGCCGCGGCCACGACCAGGTAGCCGCCACCGGCGGGTATGTGTTCCTGCCCCGACGTCGTGATCCGGAAGCGGAACACCACGAAGCACAGGAACCGCACGAGCAGACGGATCGCGCGATAGAAGAGCGAGGCTTTGGCCTCCGGCTCTCGTCCCAGCCACGCGAGTCCCTCGACAGCACCGCCACGTGCGGCGGCCAGCGCCTCCGGTGCGATCCGACCCGGAGGCGGCCGACGCCGGCGTGCGGCCGGCTCGGTCATGTCGGGCGGTCGGGTCGTTCGTCAGCCGCTTCGGGCCGGGTTTCGTCGGGCGTCAACGTATCGAGCGCCTGTTCACGCTCGGGCGGCGACGCCTCAGGGTCGGCTGGCGCGTCGTCGTCCGCGTCGATGATCGCGTCCCAGTCGACCGCCTCCTTGGGAGGCGGCACGTTCGCCCACGGCTCGTCGATGGGTCGCGTCATCCATTCGGCGCCAAGGGCACCCCACGTCGCCTGCTGCGGGAACGCCGGCGGCCGGTCAGTGGGATGGCCGCGCCGATGCCGATAGATCAGACCGCCCACGCCGATGAGGATCCCGATGAGCGACACGATCTGCGCCGTCGGGATGCCGAAGAACGTCCAGTTGTCCGCGCGCAGGTTCTCGAGCAGGAACCGGGTCGTGCCGTACCAGATGAAGAAGACGAGCAGTAGGTCGCCAGGCCGCAGCCGCGAGCGGAACCGGAAGCCGAGCCAGATCAGGAAGATCGCGCCGAGCAGCCCGGAGATCGACTCGTACAGGAAGAGCGGGTGGAAGCGCGTCGTCTCGGGAAGCACCGCGCACGAGTAGATGTCCTGAAGGCGGTGGGCGCAGTCGATCGGGATGCCCCACGGTAGCGTCGTCGGCGGGCCGTACAGCTCCTGGTTGAAGTAGTTCCCCCACCGGCCGATCGCCTGCATGACGAAGAGGGCGGGCGCGATGATGTCGGCCCAGCGCGGGAACGAGACGTGGCGTCGACGGGCGTACCACCACGCCGCGATCGTCCCGGTGATGATCCCGCCGTACACGCCCAGCCCCGAGTAGGGCGGCAGGATGATCTTCATCGGATCGTTCTGCGTACAGGTGCCACTGATCGATGACGTGGTACAGCCGACCACCGATCAGGGCTGCGATCGCGACGATGATGATCCCGTTCCCGACGATGTCGGGATCCTCGCCGGCGCGCCGGGCGAGCCATACCAAGAGCAGGTACGCGGCGGCTAGGCCGATCGCGTAGCACAGCCCGTACCAGCCGATGTTGATCGGGCCGATCGAGAACGCGATCGGATCCGGGGGGATATCGAACATAGGCGGGAGTGTATGGCGCACGGCGTCAAGGGCGATGGCCCGGGCGTCGAAGGGCCTCGCCGGACGGCGTCCCTATACTTCGCGGCGGTGAACGCCGAGTTCAACTGGTGGCTGCTCATCGTCGGGCTCGTCGTCGGGGCGGGGATCGCGTGGTTCGTGCTGATGGATTCACGCCGCCGCGAGGACGACATCGACGAGCAGGAACGACCGCGTGAGGCCCTGTGGCTGTCCCGGGTGCTGACGGATGAAGGGCACCCGGTGAGCCCGGACGTGACCGAGCGCCTGCTCGTCCTCCACGAGGCCTACCTCGAGGCGCCACCCCCGGACGACCCGGAGCCGGCTGACGCCGCGGATGTCGCGGCTCCGGCCGAACCCTCAGAGCTCTCCGACGATGACCGGTTCCGAGTCGAGCGACGTGCGCCCGACATCGGACAATGAGACGCCGAACTGGGTGCCGTCCGGGATCGTCGCTGACTTCGGGCGTGTCGCCGACCCAGATACGCCAGCTCGTCCGCGAAGAACATCTTGCCGACGTTCTTGCGCTGACCATCGACGACGACCCAGCAGCGGTACTCCTTGCCGCTCGGCGGCAGGGGCGAGATCCGAGGCGACCACGACCAGCTTGCTCGTCTCAGGTGAGAACAGGAGCGTGCCGGTCGTCGATCCGCCATCGGTCGACGCGAGCACGACCCGGCGCGACTCGGGGTCGGCGCTGATGTCGAGGGTCGCCTCGTTGACGGCTTCGAGCGCATTCACGGCATTGCCGTACCGATCGACGTCCGCGCGGCCCGCGATGAACCCGGCCGAACCGACGATGAGCACGATGACCGCAGCCGCGGCAGCGAGCCATGCCGGGAACCGCCGGCGCCGGGGGATGACAGCGCCCGACGCCGCCGCTGCATCGGGCAGCGGCAACCCCAGCCTCATCGCCGCGTGGCCGGCCGTACTCGCGGACGTAGGCGAGGGTCCGATCCCGAAGGTCGGCCGGAGGGGTCGTCCGAACCACGTCGCGCAGCAGCGGCGCTGCCCGCGACATCCGCCGAAGCTCTTCGGCGCACCGCTCGCAGCCCGCGAGATGGCCCACGACCGCGGCCGCGACCGGCGTATCGCCGGCCATCAGGCGCGCAAGCCCGCCCGGCTCTACCGCCGCGAGCTCGATCTCCTCAAGAACGTCGTCGTGGTCCATGCGGTCTCCGTGCGTCAGTGATCGGGGCCGGCCATCTCGGCCGGCGCCATATAGCGCGTGTATTCCGGTCCGACGCCGCTTCCCAGCACCTCGCGGAGATGCCGGAGCGCGCGTCGCGTCCGGGTCTTGACGGTGCCGAGCGGCCAGCCGAGCTGTTCGGCGATCTCGGACTGCGACAGGTCATCCGCGTACGCCATGACGATGACGATGCGTTCCGGCTCGGGCATGTCTGCCAGCGCCGCCTGCAGGGCCGATCGAAGTTCGCGCAGTGCCAGTTCCCTTTCCGGTGATGCCGGGGGCGCAGCCCCAGCCACCAGCATCCCGCCGGCCAGGACGCGTTCGAGCGTGTCGGATCGGCTTCTTCGGCACCGCCCGATGCGGTGCCGAACGACGCGGCCGACGACAGCGGGACGAGGTTCGGCCGCCGTCCGGCAGCTCGCAATCGGTCGACGGTCCTGTTCCGCGCGATCGTGTGCAACCACGCGGCCAGCGACCCGATCGATGGGTCGAACGTCTCAGCCCGGTCCCATAGGGCCAGGAATGTCTCCTGGACGACTTCCTCCGCCATCCCTCGATCCGACGTCAGCCGGCTCGCCGATGCGAAGACCGCGTCGGCATGACGGTCATAGAGCGCCGCCAGAGCATCGTGCGAACCCGCCGCGACCGCCCGGACAAGGGCCGCGTCGGTGCCCGAGCCCGGGTCGGCGCCCGTCATCGGATACGCCGAGTGGCCGTCGGCCGGTTTTCGACCGCCGATCGGGCCCGGGCCGACTGGTTCACCAGGTCCCGGCGGCATGACGGGTCGGTCGCGAGCAGCGACCCCTGGGGCAGATGCGCTTCGAGGCAGGTCACGCCACCGGGCCCGACGACCGCGTCATGCGCGGTCCCGGCCACGAGCTCGAGACGGTCGCCCTCCGCGAGTTCCACCGAACCAGCGTCGAGTCCGAATCGGATGCTGCCGGCCTCGACGACGATCACCTTGTCGTAGCCGTGGTCGTGTGATCCGTAGCGATCGTGCGGTCCGTTCGACCACGTGCCGGGCTCGAGGCCCTCGGCGGTGAGGCGTGCCCGCAGGCGCTGGCGTCGGACATGGCCGAGGCATGGTACCTGTGACCGGCCGGAAGACACGTCCGACGGCTCTCCGGCGTGGCATCGACGCACCGTCGCCGTCGCCTAGACTCGCATCGATGCAGGAGTCGGTCCTCTACCTGTCCGCCGACGACGTCACGGCGGCGATGCCGCCGGTCGCCGAGCGCCTCGAGCTGGCCGAGCGGACGATGACGGCCCTCGTCGCCGACGCCGAGCTCCCGCCGAAGATCGGCGTCCACCCGCGACCGACCGGGTCGTTCGCTCACGCGATGCCCGCAGCCCTCCGTCCCACGACCTCGGCCAGCTCCGGCGCGTCGAGGGACGCCGGGGACCTTCTCGGGATCAAGTGGGTGGCCGGCTTTCCCGACAATCGCGCCAAGGGACTGCCGACGATCCATGCCGTCGTCGTGCTGACGGACGCGGCGACAGGCGTGCCGCGCGCGATCCTCGATGGCGGTCCGATCACCGCGCAACGCACGGCGGCCGTGTCGGGCGTCGCGATCGCGCGGTTCGGCCCGATGGCCGCGGCGACCGCCGGCGCGGCGGATCACCCGCCACGCGCGACCCTCATCGGTGCGGGCGTGCAGGGCGACAGCCACCTCGAGGTGCTCGGCTACGTGCTGCCCGGGGTGACGCTGACCATCGTCGACCGCCATCCTGACCGGGCCGAGGCACTCGCCGAGACCGCCCGCCGGACGGCTGGGATCGCCGGTGCGGACGCCGTCGCGCCGGATCGGATGCGCGAGGCGGCGCACGCGGCCGACGTCGTCGTCACCGCCGCCTCGTTCACGGATCCCGCGAAACGGCAGGTGATGGCACGGGGATTGGCTGAGCCACGACGCGCTCGTCGTCCCCGTCGACTACGCGACGATGCTCGCGGCGTCGGTCGCCCGCGAGGCGGCGCTGTTCCTGGTCGACGATCGAGGCCAGTTCCTCGCGAATCGCGACGCCGGCCAGTTCGACGACTACCCGGACCCGACGGCCACGATCGGCGAGGCGATCCTCAGCGGGACGATCCGGCCCGCGAACGGACGGGTCGTCGTGACGCATCTCGGCGTCGGCCTCGCCGACGTCGTGTTCGCGGACGCCATCGTCCGTCGGGCCGTGGACGGCTGGGCCTGGGCACCGCCCTCCCCCGCTGATCGATGCGCCGTCGCCACGCGGTCCTCGCGGTCGTCGTCGTCCTGCTGGTCGTCGTCGGCCTGGGTGTCGGAGCGGTCGCGTGGATCACCGGCCGCGCCCTTCCAGAGACGTCAGGCACGCTCCGTATCCCGGGCCTCGGCGCGACGGCGACCGTCCGGCGCGACCTCAACGGCATCGCCCAGATCGAGGCCACCGACCCGCACGACCTGTTCATGGCCCAGGGCTACGTCCACGCGCAGGAGCGCATGTGGCAGATGGAGGTCTGGCGGCACATCTCGTCCGGTCGTCTCGCCGAGCTGTTCGGCCCGGGGTCGGTCGACGACGATCGCTTCATCCGGACGCTCGGATGGCGGCAGGCCGCGGAACGCGATCTGGCGCTCCTCGCACCGGAGACCCGGGCCGTCCTCGATGCCTACGCCGCGGGCGTCAACGCCTGGCTCGACACGCATCGTGACAAGCTCGGCCTCGCGTTCGTCGCGACCGGCGCGGACCCCGAGCCCTGGACGCCGCTCGACACGCTGGCGTGGGGCAAGGTCCAGGCGTGGAACCTCGGCGGCAACATGACCTCCGAGCTGTTCCGGTACCTCGCCGACGCGCGGCTGGGCGACCCAGCCCGGACCGACGAGCTGTTCCCGAAGCGAGAGGGCTCGCCGGTCATCGTCTCGGCCGATGGCGGTGGCGAAGGAGCGCCGGCTGATGGCCGAGGAGGTCCCGCTCCGCGGAGGGAGCTGCGCGGCCATCGCTCACCGACGACCAACTCGCAGCCTGGGCCGACCTCGGTCGGCGCGTCGGCGACCCGGCCGCCATGGCCGGTCTCGACACGTCGGACGGCGGCCTGGTCTCGGATCATGCGGTGGGTTCGAATGACTGGGTCGTCGGCCCGGCCATGTCGACGACCGGCGGTGCGCTCATCGCGAACGACCCGCACCTGGGCATCTCGATGCCGTCGGTCTGGTACATCAACGGGCTGCATTGCGCGCCCGTCACGGCGACGTGTCCATACGACGTCGCCGGCGTCACGTTCCCTGGGATCCCGGGGGTCATCCTCGGCCACAACGCGCGGATCGCGTGGGGAGCCACGAACGTCGATCCGGATGTCCAGGACCTCGTCGTCGAGACACCCGACCCGAGCGACCCGAGCCGCTACATGGGACCCGGTGGTACGCCGCGCAGCTTCGTCGAGCGGACCGAACGGATCCTCGTGAAAGGCGGAGATCCGATCGACATGACGGTCCGCGAGACCGTCCACGGCCCGATCCTCAACGACGTCGAGCCACGCCTCAAGGACGCGCCGCTGATGGCCCTGCGCTGGACGTCGACCTCGCCCGATGCCGGTCCGGACCGTACCGTCGAGTCGTTCCTCAAGCTGATGACGGCGACGGATCTCGACAGCTTCAAGGCGGCGTTCGCCGGCTACGTCGCCCCGTCGCAGAACTTCGTCTACGCCGACGTCGATGGTCATATCGGGTACCAGATGCCCGGCGCCATCCCCATCCGATCGACCCCGGATGACCACGGTGCCCGGCCCGTCTCCGGTGCCGACGGGACGGGCGAGTGGACCGGGATGATCCCCTTCGACCAACTTCCGTCGGCACTCGACCCGCCCGAGGGCTGGATCGTCAGCGCGAACAATGCGGTGACCGACGAGTCGTATCCGTACTTCATCGGCGACGAGTTCGACCCGGGCTACCGCGCGGAACGGATCATCGACCTGATCAACGACTACGGACAGGACGGGCTCAACGTCCCCGAGATGAGCGCGATCCAGACGGATACGGCGCCGCTTCGGGCGCGCGACATCGTGCTCGAGCTCAGCGACGTGAAGCCCGCGACCTCGGACGGCGCGATCGTCGCCCAACGGCATCGCCGATTGGGATGGGTCGTGCCACGTCGACAGCCGCGGCTGCGCGGCGTACATGGCGTGGGAATACCGCGTGCTCCGCGGCCTGTTCGACGACGAGCTCGGGCCGCTTGCCCGCGACTACGTCGGCAGTGCGCAGAGCTGGGTCGCGCTCGAGAACGCCCTCGCCGATCCGGCCTCGCCGTGGTGGGACGACACGACGACGCCCGTGACCGAGACGGCCAAGCAGGTGATCGCCGAGGGGATGGACGCGGCAGGCGCCGAGCTCCGGGCGGCATTCGGCGATCCGGATGCCTGGACCTGGGGCCGCATGCATACGGCGACGTTCGAAGAGGCGACGCTCGGGAACAGCGGCATCGGGCCACTCGAGTGGTATTTCAACGCTGGACCGCTCGCAGTCGACGGCGCCGACGGCGCGGTCGACGCCTCGTACTACCGGCTCAAGCGCGGCTATCCCGACCCGGAGGATCCCGACTTCACGCCGCTCGGCATGGATGGGCTCTTCACCGTGACGAATCTGCCGTCGTACCGGCTGCTCATGGACATGTCCGATATCGACGGGGCGCGGATCGTGATCACGACCGGTCAGTCAGGCGTGCCGTTCGACCGCCACTACACCGATCAGATCGAGCCGTGGCGGGCCGGTCTGACACTGCCGCTGCCGTTCACGCCTGCGGCCATCAAGGCAGCGACCGTCGCGACGCTCACCCTCGAACCGGCGTCGTGACCGGGGAGGCCAGGAGACCGTCTGCCGACGGCTAGGACTCGCTCCACTCGAGCGGACCGTCGGGCACCTCGATCATCACGCGGCCGTCCTCGACGACCACGGGATAGACCGCAAGCGGCTCCTCGGCGGGCGGATCGAGCGGCTCGCCGTCGGATAGATCGAAGCGCGACAGGTGCAGTGCGCACGTCAGCGTCCCGTTGGTCAGGAAGCCCTTGTCGAGCTCGAAGTACTCGTGCGAGCAGACGCCCTGTACGGCGGTGTAATCGCCGCTCTGGTTGATCACCAGCACCTGGTCCGTGCCGTCGACCCAGACCATCCGCATCTCGCCGTCGGCGATCTCGTCGGTGCCGATGAGGTCGATCCGTCTCATCGCTCTCGGCGGCGTGTCGCCCCGCCCACCCGGGGCCGACGCGACGGAGGTTGTGGAGGCATCAGGCGGCGGCCTCACCCGTCACGCCATCGGTCCCCGCGATCCACTTCGCCTCGAGCAGTTCGCGCAGTCGATCCTGCGCCGACGGCGAGCGGCACGCGCGCGACCACCGGCTCGAGGAAGCCGAGCACGATGAACTTGCGCGCCTCGTCCGGCGGGATGCCACGCGACTCAAGGTAGAAGAGCTGCGTCTCGTCGATCGGGCCGACCGAGCTCGAGTGCGCCGCGCGACGGCAATCGGGCTGATCGATCTCGAGGCTGGGGATGGCGACGGAGCGCGCCGCCTTCGACAGGTTCATCCCGAACTCGCCGAGGAAGCTGTCGGTCCCGTTGGCCGAGCGCTCGATCGTGATGAGGCCCTTCATGTAGGTCCGCGACCCTTCGAGTAGGGCCGCCTTGGAGAGCAGATCGCCGGTCGTGCCTTTGCCGACGTGCGTCGTGTAGGAGGTGAGGTCGAACAGTTGCTGGTCCGATCCGAATACGATCTCGACCTGCTGGACCGAGCTGCGGTCGCCGACCAGCCGGTTGTCCACGCGCGACCGGATGAGACGGCCACCGAGCTGGGCGAGTGCCCATCGCAGCGAGGCGGCCTCACCGATCTGCGCCGTCCGGTGCTCGAACCCGACGACGTTCGCAGGCAGCTCCTGGAGGCTCGCGACGCCCAGTGACGCGTTCGCTCCGACGATGACTTCCATGGTGCCGGCGAAGAGCGACTGGGCCGCATCGGGATCTGCACCTGCCGAAGGCACGAACTCCTCGACGAGCGAGGCCGACGCGCCGTCGCCGATCCGGACGATGGTCCGGCTGAACCGTGCCTGGCCCGGCGCACCGAGCGACCAGCGCACGACGATCGGCTTCGAGAGGCTGACGCCGGCCGGTACGTCCACGACGACGCCGTCGGACCAGAGCGCCCGTGTCAGCTGGGCGAACTTGTCGTCGCCGGCAAGCGCCTCAGGTGAGGTCAGCGCGTCACGAACTGCGTCGAGATCGGCGCGGAGAGGCCCGACGCGCACGGACGCCGCCGCGGCGGCATCGGAGAGAGCGACGACGGCCGAACCGGCGTCGTCGATCTCGATGAGCGCATCTGCGTCCGCGTCGGCGGGCAAGGTGCCGATGGCGCCGTGCTGGGAGAACGCCTCGGAGACCACCGTCGCATCGTCAAGCTGCGCGAGACGCAAGTCGATGTACGGCGTGTACAACAGGTTGGACTCGCCCGGAAGACGCTCGAACGCCTCGAAGGCGGCGCGGCGGTCGGCCGTCAGCCAGTCAGGATCGCGATCGCCGACGCGCTCGACCAGCGATCCGTCGACCGGAAGGGACAGCTCATCAAGGGCCCGCCGTGCGGGCCGGGGTCGTGAGGCCGAAGCCGTCAACCCAACGACCCTTCCATCTCCATCTTCACGAGACGGTTGAACTCGATGGCGTATTCCATCGGCAGTTCCTTGGTGAAGACCTCGAGGAAGCCCTGGACGATGAGGTTCTGCGCCTCGTTCTCGGTCAGGCCACGGCTCATCAGGTAGAAGACCTGGTCGGCGCTGATCTTCCCGACCGTCGCCTCGTGGGTCATGGTCGTGTCGTCTTCCTGGATGTCGATGTACGGGTACGTGTCGCTCCGGCTCTCGTCATCGAGCATCAGCGCGTCGCAGCGGACGCTCGCGACCACGTTGGTCGCACCCGGCGACACCTTGAGCTGGCCGCGGTACGTCGCCCGGCCTCCGTCCTTCGAGACCGACTTCGACACGATGCGCGAGCGCGTGTTCGGCGCGAGGTGGATGGCCTTGGCGCCGGTGTCCTGGTGCTGGCCCTTGCCAGCGACGGCGACCGAGATGATGTCGGCGGTCGCGCCCTCGCCGCGCAGGTAGATGGCCGGGAACTTCACGGTCTTGCGCGAGCCGGTGTTCGCGTCGATCCACTCGACCGTGCTGTTCTCGTAGGCGTGGGCGCGCTTCGTGACGAGGTTGTAGACGTCGTTCGACCAGTTCTGGATCGTCGTGTAGCGGACCTTCGAGCCGGGCAGCGCGACGACCTCGACGACCGCGGCGTGGAGCGAGTCGGTCGCGTAGATCGGCGCCGTGCAGCCCTCGATGTAGTGGACCTTGGCGCCCTCGTCGACGACGATCAGCGTCCGCTCGAACTGGCCGGTGTTCTCGCCGTTGATGCGGAAGTAGGCCTGCAGCGGGAGCGGGACCTCGACGCCCTTCGGGACGTACACGAACGAGCCGCCCGACCAGACCGCGCTGTTGAGCGCGGCGAACTTGTTGTCCTCCGGCGGGACGACCGTGCCGAAGTGCTTCTTGAAGATCTCGGGGTATTCCTTGAGCGCCTGGTCGGTGCCCATGAACACGACGCCGATCTTCGACAGCTCCTCGCGGACGCTGTGGTAGACGACCTCGGAGTCGTACTGGGCGCCGACGCCGGCCAGGAACTTGCGCTCCGCCTCGGGGATGCCGAGCCGCTCGAACGTCGCCTTGATCTGCTCGGGGACGTCGTCCCACGACTTCTCTTCGCGCTCGGACGGCTTGCGGTAGTAGACGATCTTGTCGAAGTCGATCCGGTCGAGGCCGTCGGTCCAGGCCGGCATCGCCCGCTTCTGGAAGTGCTCGAACGCGCGAAGCCGGAACTTGCAGCATCCACTCGGGCTCGTCCTTGAAGCCGCTGATCTCCTCGACCGTGGCGCGGGTCAGCCCGCGCTTCGTCTCGCGCAGGTAGGCGATGTCGTCGTGGAAGGCGAACTGCTCGCGCTTGTCGGTGACGATCTCGCGGGTGGCGGTCATGCAGGTCCTCGGTCCGGGGAACGATCGGAAGACGCGTTGGCTCGGGAGCCTCGACGCGTGTGGTAATTCCGAGTCAGATTATCGGGATTACGGGCCAGAGCGTCAACGAGCCCCCGGGAGAGGGCGACGAGGTGCGGGCGATGCGCATCGCTCGGGTAGCATGACCTCGCCCTCGAGCTCGCTCGCCGCTCGACACCTCGCACACGGAGCAACCATGGACGAGGTCGCGCGATCCGCGGATCAGACGGGTACCGATGGAGGAGCGGGCCAGCGCTATCTGCTGCTCGCGGACATCTCCGGCTACACCGGGTTCATGACGGGCGTCGAGCAGGAGCACGGGGTCGGATTTCAGCGCAGGCGTCCCGGCGGCGTACTCGATCCTCGGGGCCCTGCTCGACTCGGTCATCCGGGGTATCGAGCCCGACTTCGATCTCGTCAAGCTCGAGGGTGATGCGGTCTTCGCCGCCGCGCCGGCGGCCCGGCTCGACGGCCAAGGCGACCGCGTCCTCGACGAGCTCGGGACGATGTACCGAGCGTTCGTCGACAGCCGGACGCGGGCGATCCCGTCCAGCGACCACGTGTGCACCGCCTGCCCGGCCGTCGCCCATCTCGACCTCAAGGTCGTCGTCCACCGGGGGCCGGCGGTCCGTCAGGCGGTCGGAGCGGGCAGCGACCTGCTCGGTCCCGCCGTGACGATCGCGCATCGGCTGCTGAAGAACACGATCCGCTCGCGGATCGGTGCCCGCCCCTACCTCTTCCTGACCGACGCCGCCGCGACCGGGCTCGGGCTCCCCGACGTGGGGCTTGCCCACAGCGAGGGATACGCGGACGCGGGTGAGATCAGCGGGCGCATCATCGAGCTCGGTCAACCCATCAACGAGATCGCACCCTAAGGGTCGCGTGCCGCGACCACGGCATCGGCCGCTGCATATGCGTCCGGGTGGCCCGTCACAGCGGCGAGGAACGGCGCCCGATCGATCGCGAGCAGGGTCGATGGTCCGGTCGCGAAGACCGAGGCGGTGCGCGGGACGTCCCGCAGGATCGCGATCTCACCGACACCCTCCCCGGGCTCCGTGACATCCCGGAGCCGGGTGCCGTCCCGTTCCACGCGTAACGACCCGGCGGCAAGCACGTAGAAGCGGTCGCCGGGATCGCCCTGGGTGATCAGTCGCTCACCGTCAGATACATCGACCCAGACCGCCCGACGCGCGACGGCCTCCAACGCCGGCGCCGGCAGCGGGCGGAAGATCGTCCCGACACGAAGGAGCGAGATCTCACGAGCCGGGACGCCGGCCCCGCGCTCGAGATCGGAAAGGCGCGGCCAGCGCAGCGCCACGAAGACCGGCAGGGTCGCGCCGACCGCCACGACGGCCCCGACAAGCCCGAACACCCCCACGAGGATCGGGACGAGGACGGCGCCTGCCGCGAGACCCGCCATCCCAAGACCCTCCTGGAGGCCGAAGACACGGGCGAGGATCTCATCGCGGACGGAGCGCTGCAGCATCGTCCGGCCGCAGATATCGACGATGGCGAGTCCGGCGCTACCGACGATCACCAGCAGGGGCGCGAGGAACGCGGACGGGACGAGGCCGACGGTGGCGATGGCTGCGCCCCATACCAGTGCGCCGGCCGCGGCGACCGCCGCGAGACGAGGGCGACCGACGATCGTGAACGTGCCGGCACCGCCGAGCATCGCACCGGCCCCGAGCGCGGCGGAGAGGATCCCGGCCCCCGGCTCCCCGGTCTCCAGCAGCTCGAGGGCGAGGAGCACGAAGAGCACATCACAGGCCCCGATCACAAGCATCCGCGCGGTGAGCAGCCCCACAAGGACGCGAGCGTCGCGATCGGCGAGGACCAGGCGCAGGCCGCCCAGGAGGCCGACGTCATCGGCGTCCGACGCGAAGACGATGGGAGCCATCCGCGGTCGGACACCCACGGTCACGAGCAGCGCCACCACGAGGGCGAGCGAGGCGGCGAAGAACACGGTGGCCGGCGTGCCGACCGCCAGGATCGCCGCGGCGGCAAGCGGTCCGATCAGCTGGCCGCCACCTTCGAAGAACCCGCTCGCGCCGTTGGCGATGGTGCAGTCGGCCGGCGCCATCGCGAGCGACGGCAGCAGGGCCGACTGCGTCGGCCGGGTCACGACCAGCGACGCCGCCGTGGCGGCGGCAACGGCGTAGGTGACCAGCGGCGGTGCGTCGGCCAGCATGGTCAGACCGGTCGCGAACATCGCCAGCGCCTGGATCGCGTAGCCGACCGCGAGGACGCGCTCACGCGGGAATCGGTCACCGAGCGCGGACGCGGCGGGGGCCGCCAGCGCCGCCGGGACGAGCTGGATGAGGGCAACGAGGCCGACCGACAGCGGACCCGTGCGCTCGTAGGCGTAGAGCAGGATCGCGACCCACGTGCCGTACTCGGCGGCGCTGAAGAGCAGGAAGGCGATCAGCACGCGGCGCAGCGGGCCGTTGCCGATGAGGCGCCGGCCGAGGGTGGTGGCGACTCCCCCCACGGTGGGCGTCACCTGTCCGATGGTAGGGACACGGCGTCCGGCTGCGGTTGCGTTTCCCGAGAATCAGGACACCGCCCCGGTGTGGGGCGGTGTCGATGCGGCCGGTGTGACGTCAGGCGCGCGCCGGAACGTCGTTCGTGATGTTCGTGGACTCGTCGTTGCCGAGGCCCTCGGGAAGCGGCGTCGGCGGGTCAGCGAACGGGCTGTCGGCGGTGTAGAGCGCGTCGCTGTAGGTCGAGGGTTCCACCCCGGCCGTCGGCGCTGCGTCGAACGCTCGGGCGTCCGTCATCCCACGTCGAACGCCGTTCGTTCATGCGGTCACGCGCGCGCTGGGCGCCCTCGCGCAGGCGCATCTTGACGCTCGGCGAATTGGCGAACGCCCAGGTCACGAGCCCGAGGGTCACGAGCCCGGCGAAGAGCAACGGGACCCGTGTCCGGCGGCGCTCGATCAGCCCGGCGTTCTCGGCCGCCTTGCGCGCTTCCTTCGCGACCTGCATCGCGTTGTCGCGCGCGGTGTCGGCCACCTGCTTGGCGCCATCCTTGGCACCATTCGCGATCTTGTCGACGTCGACCGAACCCAGGTCGACGGCCGGGATCGACCCGCGGCATCTCGAAGTCCTGCCGGAAGTCGGCTAGGTCCTTGCGGACGTCCCGGATCTCCTTGCGGGCGTCGCCGAGCGCCTTCGCGATGTCGTCACGCGACATCTCTGGGAGTCGAAGCTCCGGCAGTCGGGTTACGGAGATCCTTGAGATTCAGCTCTGGCATCGCACGCCTCCTCGTCATGGATGTCCAAGGATACGTCGGATGAGCCACGCGAACCCCGTGCGGAGACCGCTCTGGAGTTTCAGCGACGTTCCATCCCACGGTTTCCGCGCCCGACGGATGAGCGTCAGCGAGAACGTCAGGCTGCGATCAGGGCTTGAGCGTCCTGGACGCCCACGCGCCCCAGTTGCCGTTGCGGTCGCGCTCGCGGACCCGGAACTCGTAGGTCCAGCCCCGCCGCCACCACTTGGTCATCCGATGCGCGGTCGTGATCCCGGCGCTGATCCAGGAGCCACCGGCGACGCGCCACTGGACCTGGAAGTAGCGGTGACCGGCCGTGAGCACCTGTAGCCGGATATCACCGCCGGACCAGTACACGGTCCCGCGGGCCCAGGCGCTGCTGAGATACGTCTTGCTGAAGCCGCCGGTCCTCGCATACCCGCCGGTCCGGTCGGGACCCTTGAGGTAGACACCCGCCCAGTAGCGCGTGCCGTCGGGCGCGATCGCGAGCCCGAAGCCGAGCGTAGTTGTAGAGGCTCGAGAGGACGATCGCCTTGTGGCTCGGGGATCCCATCCAGCCCTGCACGGCGAACTCCGCGGAGTAGTCGAGCGGTCCCGCGGTGTTCCACGCGATGATCTCGCCTGCGGCGTACCACGTGATGTGGGACGAGTCGATCATGTCGAAGACGTCGGTCCCGTTCGCCTGGGTGTGGCTGAACTGGCCGGATGCGGCCATGTAGGCCGCGCGGTCGCGGGCCAGTTCGCTGAGGCGCGTATCGAGGCGGAGCTTGACGAGGCCACGGGCGGTGCGCTGCGCATTGGTCAGCGCTCAGCGCGTGGCCCTCTGCCGCCCTCATCGCCGTGCTGCTGGTGTCGATCTCGGCGGCGGTCGCGGCCGGTACCAGCCCGATGAGCAGGCCGATGATGAGCGCGACGGGACCGAGGTGGCGCAGATGGGAACGCATGACCCGATGGTCGGAAGCCGTGGCGCTCGCCGGAACCGCTCACCGGTCCCACCGCAGACGGGAGGATGGTCCCGCGTCAGACCCACCCGCTTGCGACCCGACCCCACACGACCATCCCGTTCCGAACTCGGCGCCGATGACGTGGTCCGAGCCGACCTGCGACCATGAACGGTCAGACAGGGACAGGAGGACGACATGGCACAGGTACGTCGAGCTGAAGCGGTCTGGTCGGGCGATCTCGCCACCGGACAAGGGACGGTCAGCGCGGTCTCGAGCGGCATCTTCCGCGACACGCCGGTCAGCTGGCCGGCGCGCACCGAGGAGCCCGGCGGCAAGACGAGTCCCGAAGAGCTCTTTGCCGCCGCGCACGCCTCCTGTTTCGCGATGGCGTTCTCCGCCGGGCTCGGCCGGGCCGGGACGCCGCCCGAGCGCCTCACGATCTCGGCCGAGGTCACGTTCGACAAGGTCGAGGCCGGCTGGCGGGTCACGACGAGCAACCTGACGGTCCGAGGCATCGTCCCCGGCATCTCGCGAGGAGGAATTCGTGAAGGCCGCCGAGGCCGCCAAGGTCGGCTGCCCGATCAGCCAGACGTTGCAGGGCAACGTCGAGATCAACGTCGACGCGGCCCTCGAGTCGTAGCGCGGTCAGCCGATCGACAGCAGGCGTCGCGGGTTCGCGACGGTCATCGTCTCGATCTCGGCGTCGCTGACGCCGGCGTCGCGGAGCCGCGGCAGGAACGTCGAGGCGAGGTACGTGTAGCCGTTGCCCGCCGTAGCGCCGGAGCTGCGAGTCGTGGCAGACGTCCTGCGACAGCAGGACGTGTTCGACGTGCCCGCGCGACGAGCAGCTCGCACAGCAGCTCGACGATCCGCGCCTCGCCGTGGCGTTCCGCGGGCGTGAACGACATCCCGAGGAAGTCGAACTCGACTCGACGCGCCGCGCTCGATGATCGCGAGGTAGTGGTCGAGATGCGGGATACGAGTCGGCGTGGCCGATGACGACCCGCGTCGGGTCGGCGCCCTCGTCCTCGAAGATGCGCAGCTGCTCGAGCCCGACCGGCCGAGAGCACGCTGTGGGTCGTGATGGCCGAGCCCCGTCCGGCGAGCGGCCCGGCGCCGCGGCGCGATGGACGCGCTCCTCCAGCGCCGATACCCAGGGCTTGTCGGTGCCGATCTCGCCGATGATGCCCGGCCGGATGCCCGTGTCGCCGACGCCGTCGGTCGCCTCGCGGACGAGCTCGTCGGCCAGGTCGTCGACCGAGCGCCGGTCGATCGAGCGCCTCGGCCGGGTAGTACGCGCCGCGATACCAGCCGCAGCCCATCACGACGTTGAGGCCGGAGGCACGGGCGAGCCCGGCGAGCCATGACGGGTCGCGGCCGACGCCGGGCATCGTCAGGTCGACGAGGCTCCCGACCGCCGGCCTCGCGGAACGCCGCGAGCTCCTCGAGGATGAGCGGCTCGTCGCGGGTGAGCTGCCAGTAGTCCCAGCGCGCGGGGATGTGCCACAGCGCGATCTGGGTGTGCTCGTGCGGGAGCGTGAACCCGAGGTCGCGCCGGATCGATGGGGCCGAGGACGGTCTGGACGTGCGGCATGGCCGCCCGATGCTACGCCGTGGCGACGGCCGGTCGCTCGGCTCCGCGGACGGCAAGCAGGACGTCGAGGACTGGCGGTCGCGCGCCGGATCGAGTCCTCCGGTCGATAGGCGTCGCCGGCCTCGATGCGCTGGAGCAGCAGGCCATCGAGCAGGGCCATGAACCCGCGCGCGAAGGCCGTCGACATCGAGCCAGTCCGGGCAGCTCGCCGCGGGCGATGCCCTCGCTGCAGCAGGAGCTGGGCGGCGCCGAGCAGCCGCTCCCGCCGACGCGCGAGCATCTCGCGGACGCCGGGCTCCTCGCCGGCCTCGGCCCACGCCCGAACGAGGCTCGACCTGCCCGGGCTGCGTCGCCGAACTCGTCGATCGTCTCGACGTAGTAGGCGACGGCGGCGCGCAGCCGCTCGGCGGTCGTCGTCAGCGGCGCCAGCCGGGTCGGCGAGCTCGTCGAGGCCCTGCCCGGAGATCAGGTCGCAGCTGTGGAGGAACAGCTCCTCCTTGCCGCGTGAAGTGCGTGTAGATCGCGCCGACCGACAGCCCGGAGCGCGCGACCACGTCCGCGATCGTCGCGCGGTGATAGCCCTTCTCGGCGAAGACCGCGACGGCCGCATGGATGATCCGGTCGCGGACCTGCTGTTCCTGGGCGGCGGATGAGGCGGGGCACGTCGGGAAGCTGGCTCCAAAGCGAATGACTGCTCCCCGAACGTTAACCGCTTGTGCACAGTTCAGCCGCAACAGCGACGCCGTTGACAAAGGGAATGACCATTCTCTATGGTGTCGCAGACCAACAACCGTCCGACTGGGGTTCCGTCACGATGTTCAGTGCCTGGGGAGCGTTCGTCTACCGCTTCCGCCGTCCCATCGCTCTCCTGTCGATCGCGATCGCCATCGCCTCGTCGATGCTCGCATCCGGGGTGACCGGGGCACTGAGTGCGGGTGGCTGGACGGATCCGGATTCGGAATCCGCCGTCGTCGCCGATCGCCTCGCCGATGAGTTCGGCGCGGGCGGCGGCTCGATCGTCGCCGTGTACCGCGGCAAGGCAGGCGACGACGCGCGGTCGACCGGGATTCCAGACGACCATCGCCAACTCGCTCAGCTGACCTCGCTCGACGATGAGCGAGTCGACATCGCCGATCGGGTACGCCGAGACGCAGGACGACCGCTTCATCAGCAAGGACGGGACGTCGGCATACGTCGTCGTCCGGCTGAACATCACCGACGAGGAAGCCGTCGACGCGATGGACGACTTCCGCGCGCTGATCGACCGCCCGTCCGACCTGACGCTCCAGCTCACCGGTGTCGGGCCGGCTACGCAGGACCAGGCGAAGCAGTCTGAGAAGGAGCTCGTCCAGGCGGAGACGGTGTCGTTCCCCTTCGCGGCGCTCATCCTGATCCTCGTCTTCTCGTCGCTCGTCGCCGCCGGCATGCCGCTGCTCGTCGCGGCGCTCGCCATCCCGACCACCCTTGGCGGCGTCTTCCTTGCCGCGCAGGTGACCGAGCTCTCGATCTACGTCCAGAACGTCGCGACGATGCTCGGGCTCGCCCTCGCGATCGACTACTCCCTGTTCATGGTCAGTCGCTTCCGCGAGGAGTTGCGCCGCGGCCGTGATGTCGGCACCGCGGTCCAGATCACGGTGGCCACGAGCGGCAAGGCCGTGACGTTCTCCGGTCTAGCGGTGGCTGTCGGCCTGTCCGGCCTGATGCTGTTCCAGCCGACCGCGCTCCGCTCGTTCGGCATCGGCGGCGCACTCACCGTCGGCGCCTCGGTCTTCTTCGCACTCACGTTCCTGCCGGCCGTCCTGGGCATGCTCGGGCCGCGCGTCAACGCGCTGAGCGTCGCGTGCGTTCCGCGATCGGATCCGGCGGGTCGCTCGGCCGTCCCGTCGGCGATGCGGCGGAGACCGCCAGCGCCTCGCGCTGGGAGCGGATGGCGCACTGGGTGATGGCCCGTCCGTTCGCCGTCCTCGATCCCGACCCTCGCGTTCCTGCTCATCCTCGGGACGCCGTTCCTGCGGCTCAGTCAGGGCATCCCTGACGCCTCGATCCTGCCGCCCGGGATCGAGAGCCGCGAGGCGTCCGTCGCCCTTTCCAACGACTTCCGGGCCGGCGAGACCTCGCCGATCGTCGTCCTCGCCAACGTCGACGGTTCACCGACCGACGAGGCCAACGTCCAGCGGATCATGGCCCTGTCCGCCGCCATCGCGAAGGTCGACCACATCGACCGCGTCGAGGGGCCGTTCGCGGGGATCAAGGACCCGCAGACTGGCGGCGACCTCGACGCCGCCGGGATCTCGGCACTCTTCGGCATGGAGCGCGACCTGCTGCCGCCGGAGATGGCGCGCCGGCCTCGACCGGCTCGAGGACAACCTATATCCGTGGCTCGACCGTCAGGCTCGACGCGATCAGCCCGCTCACACCCCTCTCGCCACCGGGCACCGCCGTCGTCACGGGCGTACGTGACGTCGCGGTCGAGGGCGTCACGACGCAGGTCGGCGGTCTCGCCGCCAGCGGCCATGACTTCATGGTCAGCCAGTCCGACACGATCCCCTACGCCATCGCGCTGACGCTCGGCGCGAGCGCCGTGATCCTGTTCCTGCTCTTCGGGTCGGTCGTCATCCCGATCAAGGCGGTGATCATGACGCTGCTGTCGATCACCGCCTCATTCGGCGCGCTCGTGTTCATCTTCCAGGAGGGCAACTTCTCCGAACGTGCTCGGGTTCACGAGCCCGGGATTCACGGTCGCGGGCAACCCGATCATCATGTTCAGCGTCCTCTTCGGGCTGTCGATGGACTACGAGGTCCTGCTGCTGTCGCGGATCCAGGAGGCCTACCGTCGGACCGGCGACAACACGGCGTCGGTCGCCGAGGGCCTCGCCAAGACCGCGGGTGTCATCACCGGTGCCGCGCTGATCATGGTCTCGGTGTTCGCGGCGTTCGCCCTCGCCGACTCGATCACGATCAAGAGCATCGGGGTCGGCATGGCCATCGCCGTGCTTATCGATGCCACGATCGTGCGGGTGCTGCTCGTCCCGGCGACGATGCGGTTGATGGGCAAGTGGAACTGGTGGGCGCCGGGGCCACTCGGGCGGTTCGCCGACCGGCTGGGGTTCAGCCACGTCGAAGACGAGCCGGCCCCGCCGACACCGACACCGGCCGCTCCGGTCCCAGCGGGGTACGCTGGTACCTGACGTGGACGATCGATCCGGCGAGGTGACGAGACTCGGCCCCGATAGCGGCGGCCGGTCACCGGGCGACGGCGACGTCCGGATGTACACCTGGGAATGGAGCACCGGGCGTCCCGGCGATCAGGGGCGCCGGCCGGGCCTGCCGTGGATCGGCGTCTTCCTGCTGGTCCTGGGCGGCCTGCTGCTGATCCAGACCGCTCTTCCCGCAGTCGCAGGCCATGGGCTCCGTCTTCGTACTGGCGATCGGGCTCGCCCTGCTCATCCGCTGGGCGATGACCCGTGCGACCTGGTCCCTCTACCTGGGGGCCATCATCACCGCGCTTGCGGTCCCGAGCGCCCTCGGCAATGCCGGGTTGAGCCGCGATGGCCTCGGGACGTTCTGTCTTGGGATCGCCTTCCTGGCCATCGCCCTGGTTCGCGCGACCGGCGGCGGGGGCGTCGGCTGGCAGGCCTGGATCGGCGGCCTGCTCGCGCTGTTCGGCGCGGTGAACCTCATCCAGCCCCAGGTCGGCGGCTTCATCATCCCGATCGTGCTGGTGGTGGGCGGCGCGGTCCTCGTCCTTGGGAGCATGATGGCACCGGGCCGCACGTGGCGGTTCCCTCGGTAGGATCGCGAAGGGTGCGTGCGCACCATTGACCCGGTGCGGCGCGGCGCGACCCTAGGCCGAGCCATGGTTGGTCGCAGGAGGTAGGCGCGATGAGACCACCGCCGATCGGTGTCGCTGTCCTTGGGTTCTTCGCCCTCGTGAACGGATTGGGCTTCTTCGTCATCGGGCTTCGGCTGATGGGGATCGTCACGTTCGGTCCGGCGGAGACGGGATCCGGCCTCTTCTTCTGGGGACTCCTGACGTTCGTCCTCGGGATCGCCTACATCGCGGTCGCGTGGGGGGCGTGGACCGTCCGCATCTGGGCGTGGACGTTCGGCATGCTCATTGCGATCCTCGGCATCTTCAACGCCGTGATGGTCACGCTCGCGACGGGCAACCTCGGCACGGGCCTCGCCACGGCGCTCCTGCCGGCCGTGGTGCTCTGGTACCTGAATTCCGCAGGCGTGAAGAACGCCTTCGTGGAGGGCGAGATCGAGGCCGGCCGCGGCTTCGCCAACGACTACGAGCGCGAGGTCGCCGAGCGGATGGCCGCCGAGCGCGCTGACGACAGCATGGGCTGATCCGGACGCGACCTGCGCTGACCTGATCCGCGGTCCGGCCTACCGGGCCGCTGCTTCCGAGGCCGTCGCTACGTCGACGGCCTCGGCGATCACCTCCGCGACCCGCTGGATCTCGTCGTCCGTGATGACGAACGGCGGGCCGAGCAGGATCGTGTCCCCATCGACGCCGTCGGCGTTGCCCGTGCCCATGTAGACGAGTACGCCGCGCTCGCGCGCCGCGGTGAGCACGCCCTCCGCGATGCGAGCTGCGCGCGGGTACGCCCGCCGTGTGGCGCGATCCGCGACGAACTCGACCCCGACCATGAGTCCGCGCCCGCGGATCTCACCGACCGCCGGATGTTCCTCGAGCGCGCCCTTGAGCAGCGTCATCAGGCGCACGCCCTTCTCCGCACTTGCTGGTCACGAGGTCCTCGTCCTGGAGGATGCGCAGCACCTCGCGCGCGACCGTCGCGCCGAGCACCGAGTGCGAGTGTGTGAAGCCATGGACGAAGCCCTTGCCGGGCGCAGTCACGGTCTCGTACACCTCCCCGCTGCCGGCGGCGAATGCGAACGGCCAGTAGCCGCTGGTCGTGCCCTTGGCCGCGACGAGGATGTCGGGCCGGACGCCCCAATGGTCGAGGCCGAACCAGCGCCCGGTCCGACCGAAGCCGGTCATCACCTCGTCGGCGATCAGCAGGACGCCGTGGCGCGCGCAGACCTCGGCGATCGCCGGCCAGTAGTCGTCGGGTGGCACGACCGCCCCGAGCGTGGCGCCGACGATCGGCTCGGCCAGGAACGCAGCGACGCGACCGGCACCCGCGTCGCGGATCGCGCCGTCCAGCTCGGCGGCGAGCGCCTCACCGTCACCGAGTGAATGCGACGCTGGGTCATCGGCCCGATATGGGTAGGCCGCCGACACGTGACGGAACCGACCGAGCCACGGTTCGTAGGGTGCCCGGAGCGGCGGGCCGTCCGCCCGCATCGAGGGCCCCGATCGTGTTCCCGTGGTAGCTCCCGTAGCGCGAGATCAGGACATCGCGGTCGGGCTCCCCACGGGCCAGGTGGTAGATGCGGGCCAGCTTCAGCGCCGTCTCGATCGCCTCCGAGCCGCCCGACACCGGATAGATGGCCGGCGCGTCGAGCGGAAGCACCTCCCCGACAGCCGCGGCGTACGCCTCGAGTGGCTCGGTGGTGAAGGCCGAACCGTGGGCATACGCAAGGCGCCGGACCTGGTCGGCCATCACATCGGCGATCGATGCGCGGCCGTGACCGACATTGACGACGATGGCGCCACCGGCGGCGTCGATGTAGGTCTTGCCTTGCGAGTCGGTGATCGTGGCGCCGCTCGACTCCACGGCGACCGGCGGTTCGGCCACGAGCGACCGGCGGAAGACGCGGCCGCGGTTGTGCGTCTGGTCGGTCACCCATCGATCGTAGCCGGTCGAGAAGACCGCGGGCCCACGGGAACCGAGTCGGCCTACGCGAACCGGATCGGGCCACGGGAACCCGGTCGGGGCCCGCGGTGTACGGGGTACGGTTGTCGTGGAGGGCCGTCCACATCGAAGACGCCGAACTGATCACGCGCGCCCGCGCCGGCGACGTCGCGGCGTACGAGGCCATCGTGCGCCGCTATCAGGACGTGGCCGTCCGGACCGCGCATCTCATCTGCCCGGAGACCGATGCGGACGATGCCGTCCAGGAAGCGTTCATCAAGGCATTCGATGCCCTCCCCCGCTTTCGCGAGGGGTCGCCGATCCGCCCATGGCTGCTGCGTATCGTCGCCAACGAGGCGCGCAATCGTCGGCGATCGGCGGGTCGCCGCCAGGGCCTGGCCCTCCGTGCCGCGGATGCCGCGCCCCAGCGGACCGCGCCTGGTCCCGAGCAGATCGTGATGGCCGCCGAGGAGCGGTCGGAGCTGCTCGCGGCACTCGGCGACGCTCCGCGACGATGACCGCGAGGTGCTCGGCGCGCGGTTCCTGCTCGATCTGAGCGAGACCGAGACCGCCGAGACCCTCGGGATCCCGCGTGGCACCGTCAAATCGAGAACGTCGCGCGCCCTCGGGCGCCTGCGCGAGGCACTCACCGCCGAGCGGCGAGGCGCGGACCGATGACCGACCGGCGCATGTTGCTCGACGACCACGGCCTCGAAGCGGCCCTCCGGGCGCTATCGAGTGAGATCGACTGGCCGACGTCGGCCCCAGCGGCCGCGGACGGCACGCCCATCGGGCCGGACATCGCCACGCGCGTCCGCGCCCGACTGGCGTCACGCGAGCGCACGACCCGCGCCGTTGGTGGACGTACGGCGGGACGCCCGCTCCGCCGCGGCCTCGTCCTGGCGCTGCTCGCCCTGCTCGCGCTGGCCATCGTCGCCGGCGCGGTCGGGCTGGGTCTGCCGGGCCTGCGGATCACGCTCGGAGAGCCGCCGGCGTCCGTCCTGCCGTCGCCGACCGTCACGTCGAGCCCGACCGGCAGCCGACCGCCGTCGCCGAGCCCGACCCTCCCGCCGATCGCGGGGATGCGCCTGCTGCTCGGTCGTCAGGTCGCGCTCGACGATGTCGAACCCGCGACCGGCGTCCCGGTCCGCCTGCCGAAGGACGAGCGACTCGGCCCTCCGGACAGCGTCTGGATCGACCCGGCCAAGGGTCGACCAGGTCGCCTACGTCTGGAAGTCGAGCGGCGACCTGCCCGAGACCCTCGAGGCCGGTGTCGGCCTGGTCCTGATGCGGTTCGACGGCCGGAACGAAGATGAGTTCTACGACAAGGCCATCCATTCCGGAACGACGCTCGAGCGCGTCAAGGTCGCCGGGCATGACGGCTACTGGATCTCGGGCGATCCGCACTTCTTCTTCTACCCGATGCGAACGGGCAGTTCGTCGAGGACAGCCGCCGCTGGGTCGGGGACGCGCTGATCTGGAACGACGGCACCGCGACGTACCGGATCGAGTCCGCTCTCGGCCGCGATGCGACGATCGCGATCGCCGAGTCGATCGAGTAGCCCGAGGCCAGTTCTCAGCCGCTTCTCACGTTTCCCTGAGAATGTCGGCTCGGCGGCGCACCACCGCGCCGCCGTCCGGAGGCCCTCTTGTGACCCGAACCCGAACCATCGCCGTCACGCTCATCGTCATCGCAGCCATCGCCGTGGGTGGCTACATCGCCTGGGACCAGGTGCTGCGCGGCGATGACGTCGCGTCGCTGGCATTGCCGAGCTCCGCGCCCTCCGCCGAACGCGCACCGCCGGCACCGCACCGACGCTTGCGCCGGCTGCCAGCAGTCCGGCGGACGCATCGACGGCTCCGTCGAGCGATGGCAGCGTCGCCGGGGAGTGGGCCGTCGGCGCCGGGAGCGTCGCCGGGTACCGCGTGCGCGAGCATCTCGCGAACCTCCCCGCGGAGTCCGACGCGGTCGGCCGGACCGAGGACGTGAGTGGCTCGATCACGGTCGAGAACGACGGCGGCGCCGCGAGCCTGACCGCCGGCACGTTGACCGTCGACACGACGACGATCCAGTCCGACGAGTGGCGGCGCGATAACCGGCTGCGCAGCGAGGGTCTGCAGACCGACCAGTACCCGACGGCGACGTTCAAGGTCACGCAGCCGGTCGGCGGTCCCCGCGGCCGCCCTCACCGGGACCGCGAGCGACATCACGCTGGTCGGCGACCTGACGCTGCACGGCGTCACGAAGTCGGTGCAGATCCCGGCTCAGGCCCAGCTCGCCGACGGCAAGATCCAGGTCGCCGGGACCCTCACGTTCCCGCTGTCGGACTTCGGGATCACGCCGCCGAACGTCGGTGGGTTCATCCTGTCGATCTCCGACCAGGGCACCCTCGAGTTCCTCGTCTCGTTCGAGAAGGCCTGACGGTCGCGGAAGCCGGCGCGCGCCGGGCGACGCTACTTCGTGTAGACGCCGGTCGGGTCGAGCTCCTCGCGGATCAGCCGCAGCTCCTCGGGCGTCGGCGGCGGCGTCGCCCCGAGATCGTCGGCCGATCTTGACCGCCCAGCCGATGGTCGAGCGGACGGCATCGAGCGTCGCACCTGGGTGGAGCGACACGAGGCGCATCTCGCCGGTGTCGTCGAAATCGTAGATGCCGAGGTCGGTCACGACGATCGACGGGCCACGTCCCAGCCAGCCGCCCTCACGACGGATGCGCTCGGCCTGTTCGGCCCCGCCGAGGTTGCCCGGCGACGTCCGGAAGTCGATCGTCTCGACGAACGAGCGCGCTGACTGGCGCATGATCACGAAGACCTGCCGCGCGTTGATGGCGATCTCGCATGCGCCACCGCTGCCAGGCAGACGAGTCTTCGGGTGGTCGTACGGACCGATGACCGTCGTATTGATGTTGCCGAACCGGTCGATCTGGGCCGCGCCGAGGAAACCGACATCGACCAGGCCGCCCTGGAGGTAGTAGCCGAACAGCTCGAGCATGCTGACGACGGCGGTCGAGCCGGTGACGATCGTCGGGTCGCCGATGCTCAGCGGCAGGCGCTGCGGTCGCGCCCCGAAGACGCCCGCCTCGTAGACGAGCTCGAGCGTCGGGGCCACGGTCCGCTGGGCGAGATTGACCGCGATGTTCGGCAGACCGACGCCGACGAAGCAGACCCGCTGCCCCTCGAGGGCCCGCGCGGCGGCCACGATCATCATCTCGGACGCGCTGAACGAGGTTTCGTTCACGGGATGTCCTCGATCGAGGTGAACACGGTCTTCCCGAGGCGGCGGGCGACATCGACCATGCGGTCCGCCCCTTCGGACGCGCCGCCGATGCGCAGCACGGCGTCGCAGCGCGCCAGTACCCGTTCGGCGACCGGATGGAAGATCTCGTCGAACGGGTCGCCACCGGCGTCATCGCGCTCCGCCTGTTCGATGAGCGGCAGGGCGAACCATTCGCCCATGACCGGCAGGTGGCCGCGCCGGTAGAGATCGAGCGCGACCCGTGTCATCGCGTCGACGTTCGCCGCGATCCTGTCGGGATCGCCACCCGTGCCCGAGCGGTATGGGCCGGCCACCAGGATCATCCGCGGCTCGGTCACCGGTACGACCCGTAGTCGACCGACCCGGACGGGGCGCTCTCGGTGGGTCGCAGGGCAGCCACCCGCTCCGCGCCGAGCTTCTCGAGGTAGGTCGGCGCGACCATCGAGGTCGTAGACCCACTCGCGCAGCCAGGCCTGGACCTTGGCCTCGTCGCGGGTGATCGGATCCCAGTCGAGGTAGAAGCGGTTGTCGCGGTCGTACGCGCCCTGCACGTACGAGGGATGCGCGCCCCACGGCTCGACCACGACGGCATCGACGATGAGCCCCGGGATGATGGTCCGGTTCGGGTCCGCGCGGATCACATCCTCCGTCGACGAGCTCCTCGACGACGACGATCACGCGCTCCGCCGCGAAGGCCACTTCCTTCTGGCAGCCGAGCAGGCCCCAGACCTGGGTATCGCCCGCTGCCGACGCCCGTTGGGCGTGGACGATCGCGACGTCGGGCTTGAGCGGCGGCACGGCGTAGACCGTGCCGTCGTCGTAGGGCGAGGCGATCGGCCGGATCAGCGGATTCGCGGCCGGCATGTCGGTCTCGAAGTACGAGCGCAGCGGGAAGAACGGGAGGTTCATCGCGCCCGGCCGTGTACCGGCCGACCATGCCGAAGTGGCTGTACTCCTCGATGGCCAGTGGCTCGTCCGGGATGTCGCCCTCGATCCGGCGGCGGATCGCGCCGAGCCCACCGACGCCAGGGTTGCCGAGCCAGCTGAACACGAGCTTCGACGCCACGCCGCCGGCGATCATCTGGTCGTAGATGAGGTCGGGCGTGAGCCGCGCGAGCGTCAGGTCGCGGCGACGCTGGCGGATGATCTCGTGGCCCGCCGCGAACCCGATGAGGTGGGTGAAGCCCTCGATCGCGACCGTGTCGCCATCCCGCACGAGCTCCGCGATGGCGTCGCGCATCGACGCGACCTTCGACGTCATCCGGCGGCTTCGACTCCTGATGATGGCGCCGGCGTCGCTGGCCGCTTCGAGGACGCCGCTGGCGTCGCCGGCGACCTCAGCGACCGCGTCGGCAAAGATCCGCAGGGCGGTGCCCGAGCTGCTCCTCGGTGACGATCAGGGCCGGCGACATCCGGACGCTCGAGACACCGCATTCGAGGACGAGGAGGCCGCGTTGGAAGCACGCCCACTGGACTTCCTCGGCGTGCTCGGGCGTGTCGAACTCGATGCCGAGCATCAACCCCTTGCCGCGCACGTCGCGGACGAGACCGTCGTATCGGTCGGCCAGACGCCGCAGGTCGGCGACGGCCTGGTCGCCGCGTGCGGCCGCGTTGTCGATCAGCCCGCCCTCGAGGAGGTCGATCGTCACGAGCGACTGCGGCGCAGGCGACGGGATTGCCACCGAACGTCGAGCCGTGCGTGCCCGGGCCCCACGCCTCCATGAGGTCCGCTCGCGCGATCATCGCGCCGAGCGGCATGCCGCTCGCGATGCCCTTGGCGGTCAACAGGATGTCGGGCTTGACGCCCCAGTGCTCGACCGCCCACATCCTGCCCGGTCCGACCCGCGCCCGACTGGATCTCGTCGGCGATCGAGCAGGATGCCGTGCCGGTCGCAGATCTCGCGAAGACCCTGCAGGAAGCCGTCCTCCGGCACGATGTAGCCGCCCTCGCCCTGGATCGGCTCGACGATGATCGCCGCGACCTCGTCGGCCGGGGCCAGCTTGTCGAACAGCACCTCGTCGAACCAACGCAGGTCATCGACCTTGCCGTACGGGGCGTGGAACACGCCTGGCAACAGCGGTCCGAACCCCGCGTGGTACTTCGCCTTGCTGGCGGTCAGGCTGAGGGCGCCGTACGTCCGGCCATGGAAGGCGCCGAGGAACGCGACGATGTATGGGCGCTTCGTCGCGTGCCGGGCGAGTTTGATCGCCGCCTCGACCGCCTCCGCTCCGGAGTTGCCGAGGTAGGCGCGGGCCGGGCCCGTCGATCGGGGCGATCTCGGCCAGACGCTTGCAGACCTCGGGATAGATCGGCAGGTAGAAGTCCGCCGCCGAGAAATGGATCAGCTCGGCGGCCTGTTCCTTGATCGCCGCGACGACCTGCGGGTGGGCTGTGACCGGTCGAGTTGACCGCGATGCCGGCCGCGAAGTCGAGGAAGAGGTTGCCGTCGATGTCCTCGACCGTCGAGGCCCTCCCCGCGGACCGGCACGATCGGGTAGGCACGCGGCAGGCTCGGCGACGTCCACGACTCGTCGAACTCGACGTGCTCCCGCGCCTTGGGACCTGGTAGCTCGGTGACGATGTCCGGGACGGGCCGCACCGCGATCGATCCGCGCTGGCTCGGACACGCTCACCTCGACTCGACGAACGGGCACGACTGCATAAGGGATATGCAGTCTGGATACTCGCGCCGGAGTATAGCCGAGCGGTCAGGTCGGCCGAGGGAGCCGGTTCAACCCGTGGTGCGGGGTCGCGACCCGACCCGCGAGCAACCCGAGTCGCGAGCCCCGCAAGACCTGCCAGCGCGAGCGGGACGACGGGCATCGGATCGTGGCGATGGCGGTGCGCCAGCGGGATGGGCGATGCCGTGGCGCGGGCGGCGGGGTCGGGGTCGGCGACTTGCTGCGCGGAGGCGCTGCGCCAGCCTCGCCAGAGCCGACCACGATCGCCCCGGCCATCCCCGGATGGAGCGGGCACATGTACGGGAACATGCCGGCGGCGTCGAACCGGATGCTCCGAGTGTCCTGGCCGGGGTCCAGCAGGACCGTGCCCCATGTCGCGGCCCGTCCGACGACCTGGTGTTGGATGGTCGCGGTGTTCAGGAAACGGATGGTCGTCCCTGCCGGCGACCCGGCGACCGTCGGCGCGAAGCTGCAGGTGTCCATGCGGATGACCGTGGTGCCGTCGCCCTCCGTATAGGTGCTGCCGTCGCCGGCGACGTGGCAACCACCACCGGCGCGGGCGACGAGCGGGACGCGGCCGAGGCGAGGACAGAAGGGCGAGGCCGACAACGAGCGCAGCGACCGATTCGACGATGCATCACGCCCCATGTACACCGCGATCGGCTGGCTGGTTCCCATCGCCGGTTCGCCGTTCGCGAGGCATGCACGCGGCTGTGCCCGAACGTGATCGGTCACCGCGAATCTGGCAGAAGTTGCGCCGGTAGACGCGTTATGCGCCCGCAGGCCGCTGGTCAGAGCCGCGTTCTCGAGCGCAAGCCTGCAACGCGATCACGTACGTATCCTAGTGCGTCGCCTAGATCCAGCGCATCGCCGCGCCATGACGGTCTCCGGGCGAAATCTGTTAGCCAACTCAGAACGGCGAGATCGCGCCGAGCGGGCACGATCGGGAGCACGGCCGATCGCGCCAAAGCCGCGACAGCGGCCCGAAGCCATCCGCGGCGCCGCACCCGATGGATCGCGGCCCCGGTCCGCTAGTCGACGATCGTGTGGCTCTGCTCGCGCATGAACTGCGCGACGTAGTACATCGACAGCCCGGCCTTGCCCGTCGAGCCGCTGCCCTTCCAGCCGCCGAACGCCTGGATGCCCGGCCACGCGCCCGTCGTCGCACCGGCTCGCCGGTTCACGTACAGGACGCCGGCCTGGATCCGGTCCACGAACTGCTGCACCTCGGCCTGGTCCTCGCTGTAGACGCCGGCCGTCAGCCCGTACACGGTGTCGTTGGCGAGTGTCAGGGCCTCGTCGAGCGAATCGACCGCGTGGACGGCGGTGAGCGGCGCGAAGAATTCGTCGCGGAAGACGCGATGGTCGGCCGGCAGACCGCCGACGACGGTCGGCTCGACGAAGAACCCGCGCGACTTGTCGCCGTCGCTCAGGCGCTCCCCGCCGATCAGCACACGCCCATCGCGGCGAGCCTCGCTCACGGCCTGCTGATGGCGGTCGACCGCTCGCTGATCGATGATCGGCCCGAGCCAGTTCTCGCGGACCAGGGGGTCGCCGATGGTGATGGTCTCGGTCTTCTCGACCAGCAGCCGGACGAGCTCGTCGTGGACGGGCCGCTCGACGTAGACCCGCGAGTTCGCGGAGCACTTCTGGCCGCCGAACCCGAACGCCGAACGCATGATCCCTTCGGCCGCCTCGTCGAGGTCGGCGTTGCGGGTCACGATCGCCGGGTTCTTGCCGCCCATCTCGACGATGCACGGCCGGGGCCACGTCTTCGAGAACGACCGGAAGAGCTGCATCCCGACCGCGTACGACCCGGTGAAGACGATCCCGTCGATGCCCGGGTGATCCTGGAGCGCCTGACCAACGGTCTCGCCGGGACCCATGACCAGGTTGACGACGCCCTGCGGGACCCCGGCATCGATATAGGCCTGGAGCATGTTCTGCGCCGACAGGGGCGACGCGGACGACGGCTTGATGACGACCGTGTTGCCCGCCATCATCGCGGCGGCTGACGGGCCGGTGGCGAGCGCCATCGGGAAGTTGAACGGACTCACCACGGCGAAGACGCCATGCGGTCGAAGGATCGACTTCGTGTGGACGGCGGTGTCCCCGAGGTTGCCCATCGGGTGCTCGTAGCCGTCGTTCTCCTCCATCGTCTGCGCGTAGTAGCGGATGAGGTCGGCAGATTCCTCGATCTCGCCGAGTGACTCGATCCGGTTCTTGCCGACCTCGTAGCTCTGCGCCGCGGCGTACTCGAAGAGGCGGTCGCTGATCAGCTCGGCGGCGCGACGCAGGATCGTCAGGCGCTCTCGCCAGGGCGTCGCGGCCCAGGCGGGCTGCGCGCGCCGCGCGGCGGCTACGGCATCGTCGATATCGGACGGCGTCCCGGACGCGAACGTCCCGAGCAGGATGTCCGTATCGATCGGCGACCGCGCCTCGAACGTCGACACCCCGTCGCGGCGCGCGCCATCGACGTAGTTCTGGTGGTGTGCGCCGAGCTCGCCGCGGACCTTGGTGGCGGCTTCCTCGAACCCGGCGTGCAACTCCTCGTTGTCGGCGCGCAGCGTCGCGTAGGTGACCTTGATTCGCGGCTTCGCCTCGGACGTCATCGTGGACCTCGTCTGGATGGGGCTCGATCGTTCGTGTTCGGGGTCGTCCAGTCTACGTCCGGGAACGCGGACGAGACGGTCAGCCAGCCGCGGCTGGCTGTCCTTGTTCCTCGGTGGGCGCAGGTGGCGGTGGATCGAGCGCCATGACCGTGAGGTACGCAGCCACGGTCGCGAAGACGGCGCCGGCGATCGCGTCGAACCCGCCGGAGCCGACGAGCAGTGCCGCGAACAGCATCGATGTGATGACGAGACGCGTCTGGGCAGCCATGCCGGCGGCGCATCCGATCGCGACCGCGAAGGTCGGTGATGTGCCGAACAGCTGGACCGCGAACGCCGCCACGCCGACACCGAGGAAGACCGCCGGGAAGATCGGACCACCGCGGAACCCCGCTGCCAGGCTGATCACATACGCGACGGCCTTGGCGAGCACGAGGACCACCAGCGCGACGACGGAATACTCCGACACGAGCGCCGGGATCGAGGCCTGGCCGGAGAACAGCACGTCCTCCGCCGCGACGCCGAACGCCGTCGCGAGCTGGGCGAGCAGGCCGACCAGAAGTCCGCCGACGAGGAGGGGAACCACGATGCCGATACGGCGGTCGCCCACTCGTCGATCCTGTCGAGCCGCCAGGCCCGATGCCGAACGGTTGATCGCGACGATCAGCGCGGCCGTCACGACGCCGACCACGATGGCGATCATCAGATCGGGGACGCTCGTCCCGGGGTACGCGGGAAGATCCGGGATCTGGAGGCCCGGCGCCGGCGCGCCGGTGTAGGGGCCGACGCCAAGGAAGACCAGGTAACCGACGGCCGCCGCGACGAACCCCGGCACGAGCACCGGGATCAACGCGGGGCCCAAGGCGATGCCGCCCTCGGTGAGCATCACGCCCGCGACGAGCGGTCCGCCGAACAACGTCGAGATGGCAGAGAACGTCCCGGCCATCGAGAGGACGCCTCTCCTCCCGAGCGTTCGAACGGACGACCGAGGTGATGGCCAGGCCGACCGCTGACCCGACGGCCATGACCGGGGCTTCGGGGCCCAGGACGAGGCCAAACCCGAGCGTGCCGAGCGCAGCGACGACGATCCCGGGCACGAAGGCGACGGGGGTCGGACCGTGGGCCATCCCGCCGAGCGGAGGTCGGCCGCCATCGCCGGGCAGCGCCAGTCGTGCTGCGGCGACGATCGCCGCGCCGACGATCGGCAGGAAGACGACCAGGTACCAGGGCGGAGTCGCCTCCCCGAGCGACGTCGGAAGGATGTGCCAGATGAGCTGCTCGAGGTAGTGGACGGCGGTGAAGAAGGCGATGGCCGCCAAGGCGGCCGGGATGCCGATCGCGGCGCCGAGGAGGACGAGCCGGAGCATGCTCGCGCCCGACGGCGAGGCTGGTTCGCTCAACGCGCCCGTTCGCTCACAGCGCAGCCACCACCTCGGCGAGGTCACGGGCGATCGCGTCAGGGCGTCGGCCGCCCCGCTCGCGTGCCGCGACCTCGACGTCGGCGCGTCCGTGCTTGCCCGACAGCACGAGGATCCCGCGAAGTCCGGCGCGCTGGGACGCTCGGACGTCGGTTCGCACGTCGTCACCGACCATCGCGATGTCGCCGCGAGCCAGGTCTCGGCCGACCTCCTTGCGCAGGTCGCGGATCGACTGGGTGAAGAACGCGGGCGTCGGCTTGCCGACGATGGTCGCCCGGGTCTCGGCCGCGAACTCGAGCCCGACCACGAACGAGCCGGAGTCGAGGGTCGGACCCTCCGGCGTGAGCCACCAGGGATTGCGATGCATGCCGATGAGACGTGCGCCGCCGCGGATGAGTCGAAACGCCCGGTTGAGGTTGTCGAAGGTCGCCTCCTCGGGCGAGTCGCCGATGACGACCGCCGCGGCAGCCGCGCCCGGCGCTCCGGCCTCCTCGTGGCTCATCAACCGCTGACCCGCGAACTCCGACTTGGCATCGTCCGAGGCGAGGACATAGAGCGGCCCGCCAGGAAAGGTCCGCGCCGTCCAGGCTGCCGACGCAGAGAGCGCCGATTCGAACCGTTCCGCCGGGATCGGCGCACCGAGCTTCGACGACCACCGTGACAACGTCGCGCGACTCACGGCCGACGTGTTCGTGACGATCCGGTAGGGCACGGACCGCCGCTCGAGACCGGCGATGGCATCCGCTGCCCCCGGAACGGCCGTCCCGGCCAGTGACGATGACACCATCGAGATCGAGGAGGAACGCCCGCACGCCGCGCAGCGCCGCGCGTTAGGTCGGTCGTCGGGTGCGACGCCTGGGGCATGATGGAAGCCTATCGGAAGGGAGGGCGCCGGATGGGTCTGCTCGAGGGCAAGAACGCGCTGGTCTTCGGCGTGGCCAACGACCACTCGATCGCGTGGGGCATCGCTCAGGCGCTCCACGGCGAGGGAGCCACGGTCGGGTTCTCGTCGATCGAGAGCCTCATCGACAAGCGCGTCCGGCCGCTCGCTGACTCGATCGGGTCGACCTTCGTGGAACCTGCCGACGTCCAGTCGGACACCGACATCGAGCGCGTCTTCAGCCGCTGGGGCGAGACCACCGACCACCTCGACATCCTGGTCCATGCCCTCGCGTTCGCGAAGCGCGAGGACCTCGAGGGCGGGTTCGTCGACACATCGCGTGACGGCTTCGCGCTCGCGCTCGACGTGTCGGCGTATTCCCTGGTCGCGCTGACCCGCGCCGCCCGGCCCTACCTCCGGCGGGGTTCATCGGTCATGACGCTGACCTACTACGGCTCGGAGAAGGTGGTCGCGAACTACAACGTGATGGGCGTCGCGAAGGCGGCGCTCGAGGCGTCGGTGCGCTACCTCGCCTCCGACCTCGGCCCCGACGGGGTCCGGGTCAACGCGATCAGTGCGGGCCCGGTCCGGACGCTCGCAGCGGCGGGCATCGCCGGCTTCAAGGGGATGTACGGGGCGTTCGATGACGTCGCCCCACTGCGCTCGAACATCACGATCGAGGATGTCGGCAAGACCGCGCTCTATCTCGCATCGGACCTGTCGAGTGCAGTGACCGGCGAGGTCATCTACGTCGATGGTGGGTTCAGCATCCTCGGCGTGCCGCTCGCCCGGACGGACTAGTGGCGCTCCTCGCGTCAGCCTGAGGTCAGGCGGCCGATCTCGCTCTCGAGATCCGGGATCGAGATCTCGCCGACGGCGCGCGCGACGACCTTCCCGTCGGGGCCGATGAAGACCCAGTACGGATACGCCGGGAGACCGTAGGCCCCGGCGACGCTGTTCGTCGGGTCGGCGATGACCGGGACGGTCCAGCCCTCGCGCTGGAGCCAGGCTTCCGGCGGGTAGTTCGGACGCGTCGGGTCGATGCCGGTCGCGACCGATACGAGATCGACGCCCTGGGGCACGCCGCCGGCGCTCACCCACGTCTGGATCAACGGGACTTCGGCCTGGCAGTGCGGACACCAGTGGGCGATGAACAACACGACCTTCGGCCGACCGTCGGCTGTGATCCCGACGGCCTTGCCGCTGAAGTCGGTGCCGCTGACCTCGGGCGCCGCCAGACCTACGGCAGCATCGCCATTCGGGATTCTCGAACGTCGGTAGTTGCGCCCCGGTGATCGTCGGCGCCTTGACCGCGCCCGAGCCTGCCGAGCCGGCCGACGCAGGTCCCGTGGACGACGACGAGCTCGGCGGGACGGACGAGCTGCCACCGGTGGTCGGGCCGTTCGTGCCGGGCAGCACGATCGCGAGGACTGCGGCGATCACGACGGCTGCCACGATCAGACCCGGTACCAGCCAGCGGAGCGCCGGCGAGCGACCGGCCCGTCGCGGCCGCCTCGCGGGCAGCGCGACGGCGTGCGCGTCGGTCGCCGGGTGTCGAACTCATCGGTCACTCCATCGGTCGGGGTCGTCGGGGTCGCGAACGAGCAGCAGCGTGAGGATCAGAAGGAATGCGGTCAGCGCGAGCGTCGGCAAGCTGAAGACGCCGAAGACGCGAAACCACACGAACGTGCATGGCGCCGACACGGCACAACTGCCGGTGTCGAGCGACGGGATCCACTCGAGGGCGACATGGTACGCCGCGATCGCGGCACCGATCGTCGCGAGGGCCACGGTGCCGGTCGGAGCACGTCGCTGCCGTCGCAGCATGGCGATCCCGAGGATGACCACGAGCGGGTACATCGCGATCCGCTGATACCAGCAGAGGGTGCACGGCGTGAATCCGGCGATCTCCGAGAAGAAGAGGCTGCCGATGGTCGCCAGGGTGGCGACGAACCATGCGGCGATGACGCCACGCGCCTGGATGGCACGTGCGATCGACGCGTACGCATCGAGCGCCGGGTCGGACTGGATCGCGAGGATGCGGAGCGTGGCGAGGATGACCATGCCGCCGATCGCAGCGATCGCCAGGATCGCGTAGAAGCGCTCGACGAGATCGACGGTCAGGTCAGGCATGCTCGCCGGCGGCCCGGCACGCGGCGCACACCCCGGTCAGCGTCAGGTGGGGGACGTCGATCTCGAAGCCGCGCTCCCCCCGTACTGCCTCGACGGCCGTGACGACGACCGGATCGTCGGTCGGCAGCTCCCACGAGCCGGAGCAGATGCGGCAGTACAGGTGGGCGTGCTCAGCGGCGGGCAGGACGTGGAACTCTTCGCGACCGTCCGCGCCGTGGCTGTGGCGGATGACTCCGAGCTCCTCGAGGACGTCGAGGGTTCGATAGACGGTCGACGGGATGGTGTCCGGGTCGCGCGCACGACACCGGTCGACGAGCTCGGCACCGGTGACATGGCCGTCGACCTCGGACAGGACCTCGACGAGGATCCGCCGTTGGGGCGTCCAGCGCAGCCCCTTGGCTCGAAGCTGGTCCGGGATGCCGGCCCATGGACGGCTGAGGTCAGGTTCCCAGTCGGGCGATGATCCGGCGGCGCGCATCGCGCGAAGTATAGGAGGGCAGGAGCGACAGGCTGCAGATGCAACCTGTTGCGATAGGACGCCCGAACCCGTACGCTACCCGAGACCCCGAGAGAGGACCGCCCGATCTTGCTCGACCTCCTGTTCGCGACTGCCACATCGCCTGCCGGTCTCGGCGTGCTCGCGACCGGGCTCGCGCTCGGCATCCGGCACGGCATCGATTGGGACCACATCGCGGCCATCACCGATATCACGAGCACGACGGCCGCGGCGGGCGTGGCCGAGGCCGCGCACGAGGAGCAGCACCGCTCGGTCAGCGGCAACCATCACGGCCATGGCGGGACGCTCGAGATCCGCGCCCACGATGCCGGCCCTGGCGCCGCGGCGCTCGCCCCCGCCACGCGCGGTGGCGCCAGCGCATTCGACCGCGTCGGCCATGAGCAGGTCGAGGCGATCAGACTGGGCACGCTGTATGCGCTTGGCCACGGCGCCGTCGTCATCGCGCTCGGCATCGCCGCCCTGGCGTTCGGTGCGCTCCTGCCGGAGTGGCTCGACCCGATCATGGGCCGGATCGTCGGCCTGACGCTCGTCCTGCCTCGGCGCGTGGGTCCTCTACTCCGTCTACCGGTACGCGCGCGGCGGCGAGTCGTTCCGACTACGCAGCCGCTGGATGCTCGTCTTCGACGGGGTCCGCTACGCGTGGCGACGTGCCGGGGCGCGGCTCCACGGCCACGAGCATGTCGAGCCACTCGAGATGAGCTCCTACGGGCCGAAGACCGCGTTCGGCGTGGGCATGATCCACGGCATCGGCGCCGAGACCGGGACGCAGGTGCTGCTGATCGCCGCGGTCGGCGGCGCAGCCAGCGCCGGCCTCGGGATCCCGATGCTGTTCGCCTTCGTGCTCGGCCTGCTGATCTCGAACTTCGCGATCGTCGTCATGACGTCGGTCGGGTTCGTCGCCAGCCAGACACGCGAACGCATCTACGTCGTGGTCGGCTTGGTCGCCGGGTTGTTCAGCCTCGTCCTCGGGACGATCTTCCTGCTGTCCCTCGACGGGATCATCCCCGCCATGGACTCGATCCTGCCGTTCTAGCAGGGGTTCACGTGGTGGCCGACCCGGTCGCCGGAACCTGAGCCACGGGCTTCATCGGCCGGAGGAACAGGTAGAGGACCACGACGACGTACGTCAGCCAGACGACGAACGTCGTGACCTCGGGTGTCGCCGAGTAGCCGAAGATCGCGCGGAGGAATTGGCCGAGCAGATTGCCGCTGTCGGCTTCATGCGGCAGGACCCCGGAAAGGTCGAACGCCGGCTGCGTCCCGAACGTGATGACGCCGATCTCGATGAGCTCGTGCACGGCGCTCGACAACAGCCCGGCGGCGATGAAGATCAACGCGACGCCGGTCCATCGGAAGAACGTCGAGAGGTTCAGTCGGCGCGAACCGTGGTAGAAGCCGACGCCGAGCACAGCGGCGATCGCGAGCCCGATGAGGGCGCCGATCAAGACCCAGATCGCATCCTGATCAGCCGAGTTCGCCTGGCCGACGAGGAAGAGCGACGTCTCGAGCCCTTCGCGGATCACGGCGATGAACGCGAGCACCGCGAGCGCGCGGACCGATCCCTTGTCGATCGCCCGATCGACCGCCGCCTGGAGCTCGCCCTTGACCGAGCGCGCCTGTCGCCGCATCCAGAACAGCATCCACGTCACGACGCTGGCTGCGGCGATGAGCGTCGCCGCCTCGAACAGCTGCTCATAGGGCGCTTCGAACCCACCGACCGTCACGTACAGGAGGATGCCGAGGATCGCGCTCAGGCCGATCGCGGTGCCGGCGCCAAGGAAGACCAGCGGGAACTGGTCCTGTTGCCCGTCTTTGCCAGATATGCGCAGATGATCGCGATGATCAGGGCAGCTTCGACGCCCTCGCGCAGGCCCGTCACGAGCCCGCTGGTCAGTGCCCCGACATCCATACCTGGCTCAACTCCTACAAGTCGTCATGACTATGGCGCGCAAGCGCGCTTGTCATGCGGATGCTAGGGGCCGCTCGGCGAAACCGTCAAGCACGACCCCGCGAGGGGGTGGGTCAGTCCGCGGTGCGCAGCTGGAAGCGCCTGAGCGCTGATGCGGTCACCACGAGCCCGCCGACGATCACGACCGTGCAGGATCACGACCGAGACCCCGACGGCGAGCGGATCGGACCCGACATCCTCGCCCGTCAGTGACGAGGCGACGCCGAGCGTCGCCTGGCGCACGGACAGGAAGCGCGTCCCCTCGAGGATGCCGGCCAGGACTCCCTCCCAGATCAGCGTGTACCCGAGCCCGACGATCAACGCTCGACTGGTGACGACGCCAAGGGCGGTGAAACCGATCGCATAGGCCGTCCCACCGACGAGGGTGGCGATGGCGAACCCGACGCTGGTCTGGATCGCATCCGGTCCGAACCCGCCGAGCAGCAGCCCGGTGACGACGACCGGTGGCACGATGAGGATCGCTGTCAGGACCGCCGCGACGAGCGCCTTGGCGACCGCCGTCACCGAACGCGAGACCGGCTTCACGAGCTGGAAGACCAGCGTCCCATCCTCGATCTCCGAGCCGATCACGCCGGTGCCGACCACGAGTGCGACCAGCGGACAGACGGTTCGGATGACCAGCGCGTCGAGGATCGGCGGTGCGTCCGGACGACCGCCGCCGACTCGGACGAGGATGCCGAGCAGCACCGGGAGCCACGCGAGGAGGGCGATCAGTGACCGTCCTTCGCCGCCCGACGAGCGCCCGGAGCGTCAGTTCGACGATCGTGCCGAACGGCCTCATCGGCGCACCAGGTAGCTGAAGACGCTCTCGAGCGTGTCGTCGGTCGGCGTCAGCTCGTGAAGGCGGATGCCGGCGGTCCGGGCGAACAGGTGCGACGATCCGGGCGAACGTGCCGAGGTCGCGACGCCTGCGACCGCGAGGCGGCCGTCGAGCAAGTCGACCCCGAAGACCGCCGGGTCCGCGAGCAGCGCTGCGCCCAGCGCTACGGTCATCCGAGGAGCGGATCGTGAAGCGATGCGGGCGATCGGTCATCAGCCGCCGGATCGACCGGAAATCACCCGACGCGGCGAGCCGCCCGGCGTAGACGACGAGCACGGCTTCGGCGAGGCGCTCGACCTCCTCGAGGATGTGCGACGAGAAGAGGATCGCCCGGCCCTCGGCCGCCATCCGCCGGAGCAGCTCCATCATGTGCAGCCGCTGGCGCGGGTCCATGCCGTTGAACGGTTCGTCGAGGAGCAGGATCCGCGGGTCGTGGACGAGGGCCGCCGCGAGCTTGATGCGCTGGCGCATGCCCTTCGAGTAGGTGCGGATCGGGCGGTCCGCCGCATCGGCCATGTCGACGGTCGCGATCGGCTGTCTCGGTCGCCGCTACCACGTCGGCGACGGACTGCAGCTCGGCATTGGAGCGCACGAACTGGCGACCGGTCAGGTAGCCCGGCACCGCCTCGCGCTCGGGGACGAGACCGACCATCGAATACACGCGTCGGGTCGCCGAACGGCGTGCGACCGCCGATCCGGACCTCCCCGGCTGACGGCGCCAGCAGGCCCGCGAGCAGGTGGAGGAGCGTGCTCTTGCCCGCCCCGTTCGGGCCCAGCAACCCGGTGATCCCGGCTCCCAGCGCGAACGAGACGTCATTGACGGCCACGACGTTGCCGTACCACCGCGACACGTGGTCGACCTGCATCGCCGGGACGACGGGTGTCATACGGTCACCGTCAGGTAGCGCCGCACGACGATCGCCAGCGCGCCGCCGACGTAGGCGAGGGCCGTCACGACGTAGACCCAGCCTGGCAACGTGGCGATCTGGAACGTCTCGCTGCCGATCCTCAAGGGTCCGTAGATCGCACCGTTCACGCCATCGACCACGTCGCTCGGGCTCGCCAGCAGCAGCACCTTCGCGACGTCCGGTACCGACAGGGCCGCGATGATGCCGACGACGATCGGCGGCACGATGAACAGCGCGATGATCGCGGCCACCGCATAGGCACGTCGCGGCGTGTACGAGGCCACGACCGAGGAGACGCCGGCGAACACGGCGGATCCGAGCACGCTCACGGCGAGGTACGACGGGATCTCGGGCAATTCGTCGCGGAGCCCGGTGACGGGATCCGCTGCGCCCAGGATGGCCCCGATGCTCAGGATGAGATGGGGGACCAACGCGACGATGAGGATCGCGATGAACAGGCCACCGGTGCGCGCCAGCGCGTAGTCGACCCGGGTCAACACGCGGGAGAAGTAGAGCGGCAGGACGCCGTAGCGCTGGTCTCGCCCGAACAGCTCGGGGGCCTGAGCGGCGCAGAACAGCATGACGAACGTGGAGGTGAGGCTCCAGTAGGTGTCGTGCCGGATCGGTATGCCCTGCTCCAGCACCTCGGAGCCACCGGCCTGGTTGAGGAACGCGCTGATCCCTACCGCGAGCATCGCCGGGACGGCGTTGAAGATCAGCAGCAGGAAGGGCGCGACCTTCGCCCGGCCACCGCGGCCGATCCCATAGGCCTCTTGCAGGCTCCGCCGAAGCAGCGCCAGGAGGACCGTGGGCCGCCCATAACGCGGCCCGTCGTACCCGCGATACCCGAGGTCGTAGATGCTCCCGGTCGCGCCGTCACCGACCGGACCGCGCGTCGCCGGCGCGGTCACTGGAAGAGCTCCTCCAGACCGCGCCGGCGCTGCTCGATCCGGACCAGCGGCAGACCGAGCTCCACGACGGTGTCCCGAACGAGATCGAAGGGACGCTCGTCCTCGAGGTGGATCAGGACCGTCCGTCCGTCGGCGACCGCTTCGATCCCTGCGGCGACGAGAGCGGCAGCCAGCTCCTGTGCGCCCTCCTCGACATCCACGGCGAGCGTGCCGGTCCGCTCGGTGAACGATGTCAGCGGAGCCGACCGGATGAGCCGACCGGCGTCGACCGCGACGAGGTGGTCACAGACGCGCTCGATCTCGCCGAGGAGGTGGCTCGCCACGATGACCGCGATGCCGAACTCGGTCCCGGTCCGCTTCACGAGTGCCAGCATCTCGTCCCGACCTTCGGGATCGAGACCATTCGTCGGCTCGTCGAGCAGCAGCAGCTTCGGATCGTGGACGAGTGCCTGGGCGAGCTTGACCCGCTGCTTCATCCCGGTCGAGTAGGCGCCCATCGGTCGATAGCGCTCCTCGTACAGGCCGACGTGGCGCAACACCTCGGCGGCACGCTCGCGGGCCGCGGCTCGTGGCAGACCGGACCAGCGCGCCATCTGGCCGACGAAGTCGGTCGCGGTGGTGTCCGGCGGCAGGCAATCGGACTCGGGCATATAGCCGACGATAGCGGCGCAGGGTCGAGCCCGCCGTGCGGACGTCGTGCCCCAGCACGGTCGCTGTGCCGGCGGTCGGCTGGAGCAGACCGAGGAGGATCCGCAGCAAGGTGCTCTTGCCCGCGCCGTTCGCGCCGACCAGCCCGATGATCCCGGGTTCGAGCTCGACGGTCAGGTCGTCGAGCGCCGTGACTCCCCCGGGGTAGCGCTTGGTCAGGGACTGCGTCGCGATGAGCGGCATCGGTCGCGAAGCCTAGCCGACGTCGGAGGGCGGGGTCGGTCGGGGACCCGCGGTCAGCAGTGGGGCCCGGCGGTCCTAGGCGGCGACGACCTGGTTGCGCCCGCCGCGCTTGGCCATCTGCAGGGCGACGTCGGCGACCTCGAGGAGCTCCTCGAGCGTCGAGACGGCCGGCCCCAGCGAGGCGCACCCGGCCGACACCGTCGCCCGCAGCGCCTCACCGTCGACACCGGTGACCGGCGTGCCTTCGAGCGCGCGCCGGATCTCGTCTGCGACCCGCTGTGCCTCATCGACCGTCGCCCCGTCGAGGATGGCGACGAATTCCTCGCCGCCGAACCGCGCGACGATGTCGCTCGAGCGCAAGCGGCCCGACAGGATCGACCCGAAGGCGCGCAGGACGGCGTCGCCGACGATGTGGCCGTGCTGCTTGTTGAAGTCGCCGAAGTGGTCGAGATCGAACAGGATCACCGCGATCGGGCGGCGCTCATCGAGTTCCAGCCTCCCGCGCGCCGCGAAGAGGCGGGCCGTCGAGACCTCGAGATGGCGCCGGTTCCACAAGCCCGTCAACGGGTCGCGGATCGCCGCGTCCGCGACGCGGGCGTGCAGCTCGACGTTCGCGAGGGCGAGCGTGACCTGGGACGCGATGAGCGGCATCGTCTCGAGCTCGAGCGCGGTGAACGATCGGGCGAGATCGTGCCTGCCAAGGGCGATCGCGCCGACGATGCCGTCCTCGCCGAGCAGCGGCACCGAGGCCCCCACCAGGACATCCGATACGCGAGCGCCCTTGACGGTCGTCGGGAACGAGCTCCGGGCGAAGGATTCCGACGAGACGATCCGGCGTTCGGCGATGGCCTGGCCGGTCATCCCCTCCCCCGGCGGGATCCGCACGCCGAGATACCGATCGTCGCCGCCGTGGAGCGCCACGATCCGGTCCTCGCCGGTCGTCGGGTCCCGAAGGACCAGGGTGACGATGTCGGTCTGGAGGGCCTCGGACACGGCCGCGACGATGCGGCTGTGCGCGGTCGTGAGATCGAGGCTGGCATTGACGGCCGAGCCGAACGCGGCGAGCCGCGTGAACAGCGCGGCTCGCTCGCGCAGCGCCTGGCGTTCACGCGCAAGCGCGAGCGCGACCGACACGCGATCTGCGACGACGACCAGCGTGTCGAGGTCGCTGACGTCCAGCGCCGGGGCGTCCTGGCCGCTCTCGATGTTCAGGACGCCGATGATCGAATCGCCGGAGCGAAGCGGCACGCTGACCTCGCTCTGGACGTGCGGGCTCGCGGCGCGGTACTCGGGGTCGGCGGTCACGTCCGGGACGAACTGCGGCTTGCCGGTGCGCATGACCCGCCCGACGACGCCGACGGTGCCATCGAATGTCTCGATGACCTCGTCGTAGCCACGCTGCGCGCCGAGCCGCATCAGGTCGCCGTCGCGCATGTAGATCGACGGGTAGCGGTAACCGAACCGGTCGACCAGGATCGCCATGACTTCGTCGAGCGCGTCGGATGTCGGGCCGTCGCTCGTGAGCGCTCGGCCGATGGCTTCGATGGCGGAGATCTGCCGAGCTCGTCGACGCATGCCGGCGCTGGCGGCGCGCGCCTGCGCCACGGCGCGCTCCAGGGTCGAGATCGTCCTTCGGGTCCCGACGGCCAGGACGACCGACGTGGCCGCGAGCGCGATGCCGCGCTGGACGAGGCCCTCGCGGATCGCGGGCGTCGCGAACGAGGGGATCAGGTACATCGCCAGCGCCGCACTCACCAGCACGCCACCGACCACCAGGACCTGGCGAGTACCCATCGCCGCGGCCATGACGACGATCGGCAGCGCGAGCGTCGCCAACGGCAGCGTCGCAGGGTTCCCGGTCCCGACGCTCATCCAGATCACGGCGATGAGCGCGAACAGCAGGCGCGCGGTGTCGAGCGTGGGCGACCGTCGAGCGCGCGCGCGCGATGCAAGGGCGCATTGGACGCCGAGGTACACGAGCGACGGGATGACGACCGCGATCGCGTTGCCACGCGATGCCAGCTCGATGACGAGGGCCGCGAGGACGACAGCGACCGCCAGCAGGACGTGCGGGTCTCTCGCAAGCCGCCTCAGGACGCGGCGCGACGCGGTACGCAGCCGTTTCGAACGGATCACCCACCGACTGTGGACCGCGAAAGGACCACCGTCGATAGGACCATGGTGTCGACTGGATGCACCGACCGGTGCACGTCTGCGAGGATGCGCGGGGAGGTGCGATGGCATCCGGGAGCCGGTCCAGGGAGCAACGCGGCAACGCCGCGATCGAGGACATCACGTACGGCGCACCGGATGGCTCGACGGTGGAGGCCTTCCTTATCACCCCGGCATTCGGCGCCGTGGGTGCCGCGTCGGGGCCCAGTTCGTCTGACGGCGCCGCCGGGATCGTCTTCTGGCACTGGTTCGACCCCAAGGCGCCGGATGGCGACCGGACGCAGTTCATCGATGAAGCGGTGGAGCTCGCCGGAGACGGCGTCGTCAGTCTCCTGCCGCAGGGTCGCTTCCCCTGGTCGAGCGATCCGAGCGGGGCTGCGCGGGACGGCACAGCCATCGAGGCCGAGGTGGCCCGCTTGCGCGCGGGCCTCGATCTGCTCGCCGGATCTGCGGCGGTCGAGCCCGGACGGCTCGCGGTCGTCGGACATGACTTCGGTGGGATGCTCGCCACGCTCGCTGCGGCGGGCGACGATCGGCTTCGCGCGCTCGTCGTCATCGCGGCCACACCGCGCTGGGGCGACTGGTTCCTGCCGTTCTGGGACCTCCCCGACGACCGCATCGAGTATCTGCGGGCGCTCCGGCACCTCGACCCGATCGAGCGGATCGCCGACGTCAGCGCGCCTGTGCTGTTCCAGTTCGCCGATGACGACTTCTACATCGCGGCGATGACGGCACTCGAGTTCCGCTCAGCGGCGGCTGCCGGAGCGGAGCAGACGACCTACGAAGGCGCCGACCACGCGATGCGAGTGGCCGGTGCGCGCCGCGATCGACGCGCGTTCCTCGGCCGTCACCTGGGGATCGGCGACCAGCCTGTCGACCAGCTCAGCGCCAGTTGATCGTCCCGACGGCCGGATCGGCAGTGTCGAGGATGTCGCTCAGCTTGTAGCCCTCGCTCGGTTCGATGGCGAGGACGACCGTGTCGTCGCCGGGCAGGTCGACGACCACGATCCGTGTCGTCCGGTCGGGCTCGAGACTGAAGGTGCTGCCATCGGTCGAGAACAGACGGACACGCTCCGTGCCGACCGGCTGGAAGTCGCTGGAGTACGCGCGGCGTTTGTCGATCCGGATGCCCTTCGGTCTGGTGGCACCGACCCCGTCGGTCGCCACGAATGACTCCATCACGTCGCGCGCACTCGTACCCGGTCCATCGGCCTTCCCGCCGGGGTACACCTCACGGAGGCCACCGGCGAACGTCAGCGTCCCTTCGGGTCTCGTGAGCACGACGATGTCCTCGCGATGCGCGGCGTTCGACCAACCGTCGCCGAGCTCGATCTCGAAGGCGGGCCGGAACCGCGACGGGGAGTATCGCCCGGCGCCGAGGCCACACGGGATATCGAAGAACACCTCGCAGAGATCGGCGGTGTCACCCTCCGCGACGGGCGTCGGGCTCGGCGTTGCCGACGGCGTGGGCCTGGGCGTCGGGGATGGCGTGGGCGTCGGCGTCGGGGACGGGGTCGGCTTCGGGGTCCGGGTCGGGGTCTCGACCGCCGCCTCGTCGGTAGGCGACGCCGGAACGAGCGGGGTGCCGCTTCCCGGGAGGGCGGCGACCGCGATCGCGCCACCGACGATGCCGAGCAAGGCGAGGAGGGCGATGAGGACGGTGTTCGGGGCGCGTCGCGGACCGGGCTTGCTGGAGCGTGGTGCAGCGACGGTCCGGGGACGCGCACGCGCCGGCCGCTCGCTGCGGCCCGCCCGCGGCGGCGGCTCCCCGGCAACGACGGGCGTGGCGACGATCGTCGTGACACTCGTGTCATCGGCGGCGTGGATCGCTGCCTCGAGTGCAGCCGCCATCGCATTGCCGTTCGCATAGCGGTCGGCGGGCTCGGGCGCCAACGCTCGACGGACGACGCCGTCGAGATCCGCGGGCACCTCGGGGCGGACGGCCCGCGGGGAGGGCGGGATCGGCGCCGATCCGGGCGAGGGCGATCGCGTCGGTCGTGTCGCCGCTGAACGCACGCGCCCCGGTCAATGCCTCGTACAGGACGAGCCCGAGACCGTAGACATCGGAGGCCGGGGTCGTCGTCGCGCCCTTGGCCTGCTCGGGACTGAAGTAGTGGACCGAACCGAGCGTGGTTCCCGGCCGTGCCGCCTCCGCATCGGCGGCGAGCCGCGCGATGCCGAAGTCGGTGACCATCGCCCGACCGTCCGAGGCCAGCAGGATGTTCCCGGGCTTCACGTCCCGGTGGACGATGCCGCGCACGTGGGCGACGCCGAGGGCGCGCGCGACGTCGAGCCCGATGCGTGCGGCGTGAGCCGGCGCGAGCCGGCCGCCCCGCTTGAGGCGCGCCGCGAGGTCCTCGCCGTCGACGAGATCCATGACCAGGTAGGGCTGCCCATCGTCGGTGCCGGTATCGAGGCACGCGACGATGTTCGGGTGGTGGAGGACCGTCGCCGCGAGCGCCTCGCGCCGGAATCGGTCGGCGAGGTCGGCGTCGGCCGCGGCCTCGGGTCGGAGCAGCTTGACCGCGACGGGACGCTCCGATCGAAGGTCCATCGCCTCGTGGATCGTCGCCATCCCGCCCCGACCGATGACCCGGCCCAGTTGGTAGCGGTCGCCGATGATCCGCGCCTTGCGAGGATTCGCCACGGCGGGACTCTAGCCGAGACCGCTCGAGTCGGCTTCCGGACCGTATGCTCGCGCCTTCATGAGGCGCTCCCCCTGACCGCGCTCGTCGGCGGCCTGCTGGCGGCCGCGTGCTTCACCGCCGCGCTGCTGGCATCGACGCGCTCGTCGCGGATGATCGGTGCCGGGCCGACGCTCGGTGGCGTCATGTTGTTCGGGCTCGCCCTGGCGGTCCCGATCGCAGCGCTGACCGTCGGCGACACACGCCCGACCGCGGCGCAGGTCCCCTACCTGCTCATCGCCGGGCTCGGCAACGTCGTGGGGCTCGGGTCGGAATACATCGCGCTGCGTACGGGCAAGGTCGGGGTGGTCGGGGCGCTGGCGGCATCGGAGGGCGCGATCGCGGCGGTCCTCGCCGTGATCGCCGGCGAGACCCTCGCAGCCGTCGAGACGATCGGCGTCGCGGTCGTCGGCCTCGGTGTGATCATGGCGTCGCTCGGCCGGGATCCCGACACGGTCGATCCGCGCGCGGCAACACGCGCGATCGTCTTCGGCGGGCTGGCCGGCCTGGCCTTCGGCGCCTCGCTCTATGCCACCGGACGCATCGGCGCGGACCTCGCCGCGGGCTGGGCCGATCCTTCCGCCACGGATCGTCGGGGTCGTCCTGATCACGATCCCGCTGGCGGCCACCGGCCGATTCCGGGTGACTCGGGCCGCGTTGCCATTCATCGTCGATCGCCGGTGCCGGGCGAGGTGGGCGGGTTCCTCGCGGTCGGATGGGGTGCGAGCGAGAGCATCGCCGTCACGTCGGCGCTCGCGGCCCAGTTCGCGACGGCCGCAGCCATCATCGCGTGGCTGGTCCTCGGGGAGCGGCTCGGGCGCGTCCAGTGGATCGGCATCGCCGCTGTAGCGGTCGGGGTCGTCTTCTTAGCCCTCGGCGCGGCGTAAGCGGCCATACACTTCGGGCATGGAAGTTCGCAGGACAACGACCGATACGCGCGACGTCGTCCTTCACGTGCTGCGGCGGACCCGGCAGGTGCGTAGCTTCACCGAGGAGCCGGTCTCCGAGGACGACCTCCACGCGATCCTCGAGGTCTGCCGCTGGACGGGCAGCTCGATGAACACCCAGCCGTGGAAGTTCATCGTCGTCCGCGATGCCGATGTGCGCCGGCGCATCGGCGAGATCTCGGTCCACGCTCGCTATGTCGGCAAGGCGCCGCTGGCGATCGCGATCGCGATGCCGGGCGATGACGCGGAGTCCGACGCCTACGACGAGGCACGCGTCGCGGAGCGGATCCTCATCGCTGCCGCTGCGATGGACCTTGGCGCCGGGATCGGCTGGGTCGAGGAGAAGGACTACGCGGCGGTGGGTGAGCTGCTCGGCCTGACGGCCCCCGCATTCGTTCGGACGATCGTCTCGATCGGCCATCCGACCGAGGAGGCGCGTAAGCCCGCGGACCGGCCCTCGAACGGGGCGACGACCGCTCGAGGAGTTCGTCCGGGAGCGTTGACGGTCGACGACGCGGCTCGTGGATGATCCGACGGTGACTCCCAGGCCCTGCCGTTCCGTCCTCTGGCGGCTGGCCGCGCTGCCCTTCGCGGCCGTCATCGTCGCTGCGTGTGGGTACGTCCCTGGGCTTCCGCCGACCATGGACATCCCGCCGGGCGTCGCCCACCGGATGTCGGTGGACCAGGTACAGCGGACCGCCGAAGCGTCGGCGGTAAAGGACGCCGCGGCGCTCGGGCGCGTGCTTCGACCCTTCCGCGTCACGAGCATCCGACTCGTGGCGCCGTTCGAGCCGGTCGCCACCGACGATCCAGACGGCGACCGATCGGCTCTGACGTTCAGCACCGATACCACGACGTGGGTGGTCCAGGCTGAGGGCACGTTCCGCGATTGCGCGTCGACCTGCTCGACCTACGAAGCCGCCGTGCTGGTGATCGACGACGGGCGCGGCCTCATCGTCGGGCGGGACGCCGATGGCCCGATGACGCTGGACCCGTCGTCCCCGCGCGGACAGGCAGCGGCCAGCTCGCACGCCTCAAAGAGTATTGGAGCAGGAGACCGGACTCGAACCCGCGACATGCAGCTGTGAAAGGTGTCGGGCTGGCTCTGCTGTGGCGGCGAGCGTGCCACGCGTAGAGATCGTGTCTAGTTTGTCGCTCGGATTCCTGCCACGCGGCCGCAGCCTACGAGCGTCCGACATCCTCGCCTGGGGCTAGTCCTCTCCTCTGACCGCGCTGACTAGGGCGTATGCTCGGGTCCCCAGCAATTCGCCGGTCGGTGTCGGCCCGATCCCTCGGACGCCGGGGTTCGCCTGATCGGAGGACGGAGGTTCGAATCACCGAAGGTTCGTTTCCACACGACTTCCTCGTCCGTGATGGCCCGCGCAGATCGGCCGATGGTTCAACGTAAGGACCCAGGCCGGAGGATCCTGGTCATCGGTGCTGGCGTCATCGGCAGTGTGTACGCCGGACTTCTGGCCGACGCCGGGCACGAGGTGACAGTCGTGACCCGGGGTGGTCGCCTGGACAACCTGCGGCAGCAGGGCTTGCGACTGAGGTCCGCAGACGGAAGCGAGTCGCGCCCCTCCGTTTCGATCGTTGACGTCGTGGCGGATACGCCATTCGATCTCGTGGTCATCGCGGTGCGCCGAGAACAGGCGGTGTTCGCAGCTGTCCAGGCGGCACGCTCGAACGCGGTCGCTGTCCTGTTCTTTGGGAACTTCGCTGGCATGGTTGCAGACCTCGGCGCATCGGTCCGAAGGGACCGAGCCCTGGCCGGCTTCCCGGGCGTGGGCGGCAGGATCGAGCCCGATGGGTCTGTCACGTACGTGGTCATCGGACAGCAGCCAACCGTCGTTGGCACGATCGGCGCCGCCGATGAAGCGACTCAGTCGACCGCGACGACGCTGCGTGAAGCGGGGTTCCCCACCAAGCTCGAGCCCGACATCGATCGATGGCTCGGATCTCACGCGGCGCTCGTCGCACCCTTGGCGGCCGCCGTCAAGGCCGCGGGCGGGCGGGCGGACGCCTTAGCCGACCGTCGGGACCTGCTGCGAATGGCGGCGCATGCCACCAAGGCGATCTACCGGCGTCAGCGTGTCCGGGGCGAGCTTGTCGCGAGCACCAACCTACGCCTGCTGTACCTTGTCATGCCGGAGTGGTTCGCCGTCCGATACTGGTCGCGCGCACTCCGGGGAGACTTCGGCGAGCTTGCCTTCGCAGCGCACACCCGTCACGCCTGGGGTGAAATGGCGGCATTGTCGGCGTGGCTTCGATCCACCCTGGACGACGACCCCGCCGCCGTCGCCGCGCTCGATCGATTGCTCGGTGTCGCCATCGACACGAACTCGTCCGGCGATCGCTGAGAACGTCCGGAGCGGCCGATGTACTGGTGGCGTTGAGCACCAGATCGGCTGAATGGAGCGGGAGACGGGGTTCGAACCCGCGACATGCAGCTTGGAAGGCTGCCGCTCTGCCAACTGAGCTACTCCCGCCCGTGGTGCGGGCCCGCCGCCCGGCACGGCGAGCGTATCACGGAGACCGACCACATCCGCCAGTACCGACATCGACGAATGTCGCTGCCCGTGTGACCACCCGCGTCGGTCGTCTCACGCGCGAGCGCGCGGTTCCATGGAGTCATCCCCGGAGCCCAAGCCGGGTCAGCAGATCCATAAGGAACCGTAGATGTCCCGCTCCCCCTTCCGCACCCTCGCTGCATTCGTCGGTGGCATGGCCCTGTCGGTGGTCGTGGTGTTCGCCGCGGATGCCGCCTATGGCCACCGTCCCGCGCCGACGTCCCCGACTGACGGCCCGATCGCGACACCTGTCGCGACGCCGACCATCGCCCCGACCTCCGCCCCGGCCCGACCGACAGCCGTCCCCTCGGAGTCCCCGACGGGCGGCGATATCGCCGTCCCGCTGAAGAACCTGACTGGCGACGACGTCTCGGTCGTGATCCACGACACGACCGGTGCACTCGATGTCGCCGCATCGGGCACGCCCGGCGACGGCATGTCGGTCCGCTGGTTCGACGTCAAGGTCGAGAACATCGACGACGACACCCTGCGCATCGTCTGGGTCGGTCTGCCACGCGACGAGATCGTCGAGCTCGCGATCACCGAGACCGACGGCACGATCCGTCTGGCGTTCGTCCAGGATGCGCCGCCGCCGGATTCGGATGCACTCGGCTTCGACCGAGTCCTCGAGCTCAGCTTCGACGGGCCCGTCCGCTCCGAGGAGGTCGTCACATCCGTCGATGAGCGTCCGGCCGCCTAGCTCGCCTGGACGTCCTCCCAAGAGGGATCGAAGCCCGGAGCGTCGACCGCTCCGGGCTTCGTCGTCGTTCCGGGGGATACCGCGGTCAGGAGCCCAAGAGGTACCCCATGACCCGGCCCATCACATCGTTCCGGGCCGCGGCACCGGTGATGCCCTCGAACCCGAAGCCCATGTAGACGGTGTCCGCGGTGGTGGCCACGGCGGCCTCGGGGAACCCGGCGGCCGTCTCGATGCCGAAGTCGTTGCTGTTCGGCGCGCTGTCGGACGGCTGTCCGATGGTCCACCCGTCGAGACCGTTCTCGAACGACGTCGTTCCTTCGCCCGTCGAGACCTCGATGTCATCGATGAAGACACCGAGACCCTGGCTCGCCCAGTCGCTGGCGTACGAGATCGACACCTCGGCCTGCTTGCCCGCGAATGCGGCCAGGTCGACCGACCACTGCTGCCAGCCACCGGAGTTGCCCGAGACGGCGTTCCAGGCACCGGTGGAGCCTGTCGGCAGACACGCCGAGGCGCCGTTCTGGGTCTGGTAGTGATCGAGGACTGGGTGGAGGGTCCGCCAGCCGCCGGAGTTCTCGGCCTTGCAGCTCTCGCCGGTGGCCTGGCTCGTATGGCCGTTCGAATCCGGCAGTGTGGTCCAGTCGTCCTGGCCCACGGTATGGGCCTCGACGAACAGGTGGTCCCAATCGAGCTCGGTGTCGTACGACGTCCAGAAGGTCATCGTCGCGCCACCGGCGGGCACGTTGATCGTGTGCGACAGGCGCTTGAACGAGACATCCGCGATGTGCGAATACGCGTAGAAGTCACCCGTGTGCGGCGAGAACGGCCCACCCGGTCGGTCGTAGTTCGCGGCGACCTCGGTCGTGAACTGCGGGTAGTCGGCTGCCGGCAGCAAGCCGCTGGTCGTCAGGAAGGACGACGCGACCGTCTGGTTCTGAGCGCTGTCGGCGCCGTTGAGGGTGAGGGTGACGCCGTCGAGCGGGGTTCCCTCGCCGTTGATCGCGAACGGATCGCCGTTCTCGTCGAGCCCGGCGCCGTAGTTCAGCACCGACGCGCCGAACCAGTACTCGAGCACGTCGTTGACCCCGTCGCCCGATCCGGCCAGGGGTCGGCACAGCGCCTCCACCGCCGGGTCAGCGTGGCACTGGGCGTTGGCGAATGGGTCATAGAGCTGGGTACCGAGGGCCGGTGAGTACTGCGCCCCGGCGTTCTTGCCGGTGTAGAACACCTTGCCGCCCTCGTTGAGGTAGTCGCGGACCTCGTACAGCTCCTGGATCGCGAGGCGCGATGCGTTGCCCGCAAGCCAACCCGGTTCGCGGGTGACGGTGTCGTCGCCCGTGTACCAGATGACGGCGTCGTAGTGGCTCAGGACGCCGAGCGCGTCCGGTGCCTTACGTCCGTTCGCATCGACGTCGTAGACGTCGTAGGCGATGCCGTTCGCGGTCAGCGAATCGGTGTAGTAGGCCAGGTACTTCGGGCTCGTCACGCCCTGCACCGGCGAGGCACCGGTGTAGTCCTCGGCGGCCATGACAAGGACGCGTCGACCTGTATCCAACGCGACGGTGTACGTGAATGAGTCGCTGCGTCTGGCCACCGCCGGTGAACCACACCTTGACGCTGTCGCCCGGGGCGGTGCCCGTGATCGTGCCGCTCATGACGCGGTAGTAGGTGTCGCTGCCTGGCCCGTAGCGATCACCGCCATGCCAGACGCTCGTGGAACCGGTATGTGTCGCTCCGCCGTTGACCTGGTAGTTCAAGGTCACCGCGCCAAGGCTTCGCTTGGCGAGGATGCGCACCTCCTGCGGGTCCCCGTAGGACTTCGCGAAACGGAAGTCGAACATCGCCAGGGCGCCGTTCTCTGGGTCGACCTCGGTCTGGGACAGGTAGAACGGCTTGACCGTGTTGCCCAGGTGCGAGGCCGGCGAACCGGGGTTGGCGGCCGTCTTGGCCATGTCGAGCGAGAACGGCAACGTCTTCTCGAACTCGGCCTGGATCAGGCCTTCGTCATCCGGGAAGACGAAACCGCAGCCCTCGCAGCCCTCCTCGAGCTCAGGCGTGATGGCGATGGTCCCGGCATTGACGTCCGCGTAGTCGGTCGTCTCGCCGTTCGTGACGTACAGCTCTTCGGCGCTGATGCCTGGATCGAAGCCCGCGATGGCGGGGTGCGCGTCGGTCCCACCGAGCGCCGTATAGATCGGGTTGTCGGCGTCCGGCGTGCCCACCTGCCAGCCCTGCGGGAACAGGATGAGCGGGCCGAACGAGTGCCAGTTGACCAGCGTCTTCGGCTTGATCCTGCCGATCAGGCCCTGGGCGGCCTGTCGTCTCCGGCTCCGACCGCTTGAGCGGGCCGCGATACGTGTCGCTGGCTGTCTGGCTGGACGAGCCCTCGTTGTCGTAGTTCCAGTGCTCGTCGAAGTTGCGGTTGGGGTCGACGCCGTCGCCGGCTGCGGTCTTGCCGTCGCCGTTGTTGTCGCGCAGGTTCTTGCGCCAGAGACGTTCGTGATCGAACGTGTACTGATAGCCGTCCGGGTTGGCGGAGACGACGAACCACAGCTCGGTCGTCTTGAGCAGATCGACGATGGCGGGGTTCTCGAGCTTCCGCTGATCGAGGATCCAGCGCAGCAAGCGCCGGTTCACCTCGACCGAGATCCACTCGCGGGCGTGCTGGTTCGAGATGAAGAGTGCCGCCGGTCGTGCACCGTCCTTCAGGCCCTTGGCGCCCTGGGTGACCTTGAGCGCGATGATCTCGCGGCCCTGACCGGTCTTGCCGAGGACCTCGAGCTTCACGAAGCCGGCGTTCTTCTTGGCGATGTCGTAAAGCTCGTCGCGGATTCCGCCCGTCTGATCCCACGAGCGCCACACGTTGAAGCCGGCCGTGGCTTGCGCGGCCGCGCGCTGACGCGACGTCCTGCCCTTGGCGTCGCGGATCAGAGCCGTCGTGACACCCTCGCGCCGAAGCTGGGCGCGCTCGGGACCCGACAGGACGATGCTCAGACGGACCTTGCCGTCGGCGTTGATCTGCTGGTCCACGATGTCGTACCCGGCCGACGCGAGGCGGCCGGCCGTGGCCGCATCCACGGTCGTCGAGTACATGTCCAGACCGCCGACCGGGTGATCCTTGGCGACTGCCGGCGCGATCGCCGACAGGCTCAGGACCACGCCGAACACGAGGGCATACAGGCGACGCATGGGCCGTTCCTCCATCCCGCCCCCCGGTCCAAAAGGACCGCCAATGTGGCATCGGCGGAGGTGGGAAGGCAACCTCAACGTTGACCCCCGGCAACGCCTTTTAGGAGGTGGGCGTCGACGACCCGGACCGTGGTCCTACGAGGTCCGGCGACCTCCGTACCGGGCGTCGTTCGGTGGCTCGAGGATCGACCGCTGACCCGGCGTCGGATCGAAGATCACGCGCCCACGATGCGGAGCCGAGCCATGTGTCCGTGCGTCGCGAACGCGTTATCGCCCGGCATCACGCCCGTCACCACGTCGAGGATCACATCCCCGCCCGCCCGGCTCTCGCGGACGTAGGTGGCTCCCTCCGCGAATGCGCCGATCAACCCATACGCATCGACGCGCGATGCGCGCGCTGGCCCGTCCTTCGTCGCCCGTATGTCGATCTCGAGGAGGGCGTGGACGACCTCCATCCGGGTGATCTCGATACGGAGGTCCGCGGCGGCCGCAGTGCACGACGGGCCGAGGTGCTCCAGCGCGTCTTCCGTGACCCAGCCGGGTTCGCTCGTCATCGCCAGCAAGGCCGCGACGTCCTGGGAAGCTCGGCCCGCATCCGCAACACCGACGAACCGTTCGTCGGTGTCCCACCGGCGTCGCTCTGCCATCGGACCGCCCAGGTTCAGCCTTTGCGCTCGAGGATCGGTCGCGCGACATCGGGCTTGTCGACGACGAAGGCGAACATCGCCCGATCGCCCCAGCGGCCGAGGAAGAGGTGGCCGTGGATGTTGACGCCGGCGTCGGCGAGCGCACGCGACAGGCGGGCCATCCCGCCCGGCCGGTCGTCGACCTCGGTCACGAGCGATTCACCCTCGATATAGACGTAGCCCATCTCGTCGAGGACGGACTTGGTCGCCTCGTCGTCCGCGGTGGTCATGATCACGTGGCCCGAGTCGCCGATGCTGCCGCCGCCGATCGCCCGGAGGTCCACGCCGCGGGCGGCGAGTGCCTCCGCGAGATTCGCCATCGCGCCCGGTTCATTCTTGAGCTGGACGACGAACTGGTTGGCCATGGGCTGACGGTCCTCTGCGTGGCGCTGGGCGTGGCCCATCGTACTCGGGCCATGGCGCACGTGGCTCCCGCCGCGCGCCGCGTCAGGCGCCGGAGCCGACCCCGAACTTCGTGGGCGCCACGGTCGAGCGGGCCGGGGCGGGTTCCGAAGCGGATTCCGGCGCGGGTTTCCCGCGCACGGCCTCGAGCCGCCTCGCCTCCTCCGGGGACCGGAAGAACGGGACGATCGTGAGCGCCGCGATCATCGCGAACCCCAACAGCCAGCCGGCGACGACGTCAGACGGGTGGTGCTCACCGAGATAGACCCTCGAGACGCCGATCAGGATCACGACCGTGACGAGGGCTGCCGTCGCCTTGCGCGAGATACGGACCGGCAGGGCGAACAGCACGCTCGCGACGAGCACGATCGATCGGAGCGCGTGGCCACTCGGGAACGAGTCCATGCCCGGCGTCGAGAGCGGTGTCGGATCCCAGAACAGCGCGATCGCGAATAATGCAGCGCCGATGACGGCACCCCACCGCCAGCGTGTCCGCCAGAACACGATCACGAGGAGGATCGCCAGGCCGATCCACAGCAGGTCTTCGGTCTCGGACATCCTCAGCGGGACCTGATAGGTCACCGGTGGCCGGGCGAGTGGGAGCACCGCCTTGATCGCGTCGCTGACGACTGCCGCTGCCACGTAGCCCACGACGATGTAGACCGCGGCTCGTCGGGCACCCGCCGCCCACACGAAGCCGGCCGTGATCATCGAGAAGAAGGCGAGGATGTCGGCGACACCGAGTTCGGAGATCGCGACGAATGCCGGGTCGAGGGGCGTCCCGTGGAACCGGCTCAGGGCATCGAGGCCGGTCGTGTCGACCGTGGTGGTCACGCCGCCGAACACTAGCAGAGCTACCGAGACGAACCCGAGGATGCACGCCAACGCGAGGATCGCGAGAGGGACTCGGTAGCGGTCATCGCTCAGGACGGACACAGCCTGCGCAGTAGACCACGCAACCGCGGAATGTGCAGGCGAGCTGACGGGCGAGCGTGCTAGCGTCGGCTGGTGACCCTGACTCGTCTGCCCGACCCCGTCGCTGCTGCCCTCGTCACGCCGGAGCCAGGGGAGCGGAGGACCATCGAAGCGGGCGGGTTGCCGTGGTCTGCTCTCTTCTGGGGCCCCCCTGATGCGCGGCCGGTCCTGCTGCTCCACGGCGTGACCGCATCGGCTGCCGTGTGGTGGCGGGTCGGGCCTGCGCTGGCCGCGACCGGCCGACGGGTCATCGCCGTCGACCAGGCCGGACATGGGCGTACGGGGCACTGGCAGGGCCACCATCGCTTCCGCGACAACGCCGCCGACATCGCGACGTTCATCCGCGCGGCGGGGCTCGACCAGGCTGAGCTCCAGGTCATCGGGCACAGCTGGGGCGCTGTCACGGCGGCGGCGCTCCCGGTCGCCGGGTTCCGACCCGCGACGCTCGTCCTGCTCGACCCGCCGGTGCTGCCCTTCGAGCGGATCGCCCTCGAGGCATCCGACCCCGGTCAGCAGCCGGTCGCCACGCTCGAGGACGCCATCCGTGCCATCGAGGCGACGGAACCGGCCTGGAGCGACGGCGACGTGCGGGCGAAGGCGGAAGCCGTGATGGAGCTCGATTTCGAGGCGGCTCGAGCCGTCCTGCTCGACAACGGCGACTGGGACGGCGGGCTGGCGGACCTGCGCGATCCTGCGGCGAGCGGCCTCGATGTCTGGCTCGTACGCGGTGACCCTGCGACGGGCGGCTACGTCGATGACGAGGCCGCAGGGGCGTTCGCCGAGGTCATCGGCGCCGACCACGTCCTATCGATCGCGGGGGGTCCGCACTCGCCGCAACGCACCCACCCGGAGGAGACCGTCGCGTGCTTCCTTCAGGCGCTGGGGCCGGCCTGAGCGTTCCCGCGTCGCGACCCTAGCCGCTGCCTCGGCGGATCGCGACGGCGCGCCGATACGCGTCGACATAGCGCGGCGCCGCGCCCGTCGACCAATCGAAATCGGCGGCCATGACGCGATCGATGAGGCGGCCCCAGACCATGCCCCCGGTCGTCGCGGAGCGCGAACGCGCGATCGCACGCTTCGAGCAGTGCTGCCGGTGTCGCGTCGTCGAAGACGAAGCCTGTCCCGGAACCCGGTTGTCTGGTCACGTCGACGACCGTGTCGGCCAGGCCGCCGGTGCGGCGGACGATCGGTGGCGTGCCATAGCGCATCGCGATCATCTGGCCCTGTCCCGACGGCTCGAAGCGGGAGGGCATCGCGAAGAAGTCGGAGCCAGCGTAGATGCGCCGCGCCATGTCCCGATCGAACCGCTCGATGAGCGCCACCTTGTCGGGCGCCGCGGCGGCCAGCTCGCGGAACGGATCGGCGAGCTCCGGGTGGCCGGCGCCCTGGACGACGAGGCGAGCGCCGCGCCCCAGGAGGTCGGGCGCTGCCGCCGCCAGCAGGTCGAACCCTTTTTGCGGATCGAGCCGACCGATCATCCCGACGACAGGTCCCGGGTCCGTCGGGTCCATCCCGTTCCTGACGAGCAGGTCCGCGCGGCAGGCGACCTTGCCTGACGGATCGGCGCGCGAGAACGGCGCCGCCAGGGACGCGTCGTTCGCCGGATCCCACACGCTGTTGTCGAGGCCGTTGAGGATCCCGAGGAACCGGTCGCCCTTCGATCGAAGCAGGCCGTCGAGGCCCATGCCGAACTCGCGCGTCAGCGCCTCGCGGGCATAGGTCGGTGAGACCGTGTTGACGATCTCGGCCGCCTCGATCCCGGCCGCGAGCAGGTCGATCCCGTCCGCGTTCTGACCAGGCGCACCGTCGCCTGGACGCAGCCCGAGCTGGGGCAGGTCCGCGTTCGATGTCCAGCCGTGGTACGCGAGGTTGTGCAGCGTCGTGACGATCGCCGCCCGCGCGATGATCGGATCGTCGGCATACGCTCCGCCACGGAAGATCCCTGCCGGCCCGGCCTGCCAGTCATGCGCGTGGATCACGTCGACACGCGCGCCCTCGGTTCGCAACGTCTCCAGGGCCGCGCGGACGTACAGCCCGAACCGCCACGCGTTGTCCTTGTAGTCGCCCGCCGCATCCCCGTAGAACCCGGCTCGGTCGAACGCCCCGGGATGGTCGACCAGGCGAAGCCGATAGCCGTCCGCCTCGACATCGACGACGGTGACCTCGCTCGACCCCGTTCGCGCCCGCGGATCCGGCACGGCGAGCGTCCGCTCCGAGAGGACGGCCTCGGAACGTGGATCCGGCACGCCCCGATAGCGCGGCAGGAAGACGTCGACGGGTCCGTCGATCGCCTCATCGTCGAGGCCGCCGATGGCCCGGGCGAGCGCATCGACGACGTCGGCGAGGCCGCCCGTCTTGGCCCACGGCTCGCACTCGGATGACAGGAAGGCGACACGCAGACCCACGGTCGGCATGGTAGTCGGCGGCATCCCGAGCGCGCCCGTCGCGTGCGACTAAACCGGTTCACGTGGGAAGGCGACCCGGTATCATGCGCCGCCATGGACCTCGTCTCCGTCCCGTCCATCCCGGCCGCGTCGTTCCCACTCCCGCCGCGGCTCGAGGGCCTGAGACGCCTTGCCTACAACCTGCGTTGGGCGTGGAACCCGCGGACACGGAACCTCTGGAGCCTGGTCGACCGGACGGCCTGGAACCGCTACCGCAACCCGATCCCGGTCATCAGTGGCCCGACGGACTGGGGCCGTCTGCTCGAGGACGAGAAGTTCCTCGCCGAATACCAGGATGTGCTGGCGGAGTTCGACCGGTACATGGCCAACGGCGCGGGCCACTGGTTCCAGCGCAAGTACGGCGACCAGATCGACGGGCAGATCGCCTACTTCTGTGCGGAATACGGGATCCATGAATCGCTCGGCATCTACTCGGGCGGCCTCGGGGTCCTCGCCGGCGACCACATGAAATCCGCCAGTGACATGGCGCTCCCATTCGTCGGCGTCGGGCTGCTGTACCGGAAGGGCTACTTCCGCCAGACCATCGACGCCGACGGGCACCAGGAGCACGCGTATCCCGACTACGACCTGACCCGCCTGCCACTGTCGCGCGTGCAGGACGCCGAGGGCCTGCCACTCACCGTCGAGCTGCAGCTTCCCGGCCGACGCGTTGCGGTCGCCGTGTGGCTGGCCCAGGTCGGTCGCGTGCCCGTGCTCCTGCTCGACACCGACATCGTCGATAACGCGGTCGAGGACCGGCCGATCACCAACATCCTCTACGTACGCGGCCGCGAGATGCGCCTGCACCAGGAGCTGGTGCTCGGCATCGGTGGCGTCCGGGCCCTGCGCGCGCTTGGTCTCGAGCCGGCGGTGTGGCATCTCAACGAGGGCCACTCGGCATTCCTGCTCGCCGAGCGTGCGCGCGAGTTCGTCGCCGCCGGCATGTCGCTCGATGACGCGTGGGCCGATGTCAAGCGGAACGCCGTGTTCACGATCCACACTCCGGTCTCCGCCGGCAACGAGCGCTTCGAGGCGGACCTCGTGCGACGGGTCGCCGGATCGCTCCTCGACGCCGGCGGCGTGCCGGTCGAGAAGGTCCTGGACCTCGGGCTCGGGACGGATGGCGACCCAGGCCAGTTCGACATGACCGCGTTCAGTCTGCGTCTGACGCACGGCGCCAACGCGGTGAGCAAGCTCCACGCCGCGACCGCCAACGCGACCTGGGACAGCATCAAGGACGACGGGATCGCGGCCGTCACGAACGGCGTCCACGACCCGACATGGGTCGGCCAGCCCGTGTTCGAGCTGCTCTCCCGCCACCTCGACGCCGACCTCGACCGTCTCGACGCCGGGTCGCGTCAGGACCACTTCTGGGAGCGACTCGCGAAGATCCCGGGCGACGAGCTGTGGGAAGCCCACATGCGTCAGAAGCGCGAGCTGGCGATCTTCGTCCACGGCCGGTTGCGCAGCCAGCTCGCGCGGCACGGCGAGTCCCCCGCTGTCCTCGCCGAGGTCGAGACCGTCCTCGACCCGGGTGTGCTCACGATCGGCTTCGCCCGACGGTTCGCCACGTACAAGCGCGCGGGTCTGCTGTTCACCGACATGGACCGCCTGGCCCGGCTGCTGTGGCACACCGACCGCCCGGTCCAGGTCATCTTCGCCGGGAAGGCCCACCCCGCCGACCGGCCCGGTCAGCGCGTGATCCAGGAGATCTTCCAGCACTCCCGCTCACCCAGGTTGCGTGGTCGCGTCTTCATCCTCGAGGACTACGACATGCGCGTCGGCCGGTTCCTCGTCCAGGGCGTGGACGTCTGGCTGAACAACCCGCGCCGGCCGCTCGAGGCGTCGGGTACGTCGGGGATGAAGGCGGCCCAGAACGGCGTCCCGAACGTCAGCGTCCTCGACGGCTGGTGGGACGAGGGCTACGAGGGCGACAACGGCTGGGCGATCGGTGGTCGCGAGCAGAACCCGGACGAGGCCGCGCAGGACTGGTCCGACGCCGAGGACCTGTACCGGTTGCTGGAGCAGGACCTCGTGCCGACCTACTACGACCGCGACAAGGACGGCGTGCCGCGGAAATGGGTCGAGGTGATGCGCCACGCGATGGCGTCGTCGCTGTGGGACTTCTCGACCACGCGGATGCTCCAGGAGTACACCGAGCGCCTCTACCTGCCGGCGGCCGGCATCGAGGTCGCTGCGCCGCCGCTCGAGCCGCTGGTCACCGAGGCCGGCTGACGCTCGTGCCGCCGCCGCGCATCTCGCTGGCGCTCGCACTCCACAACCATCAACCCGTCGGGAACTTCGGCTGGGTCTTCGCCGAGGTCTTCGAGAAGGCCTACGCGCCGATGGTCGATGCGCTCGAGCGGCACCCGGACGTCCGGCTGTCACTCCACTACACGGGGCCACTGCTCGATTGGCTGATCGCCGAACGAGCCGATACGGTCGACCGTCTCCGCGCGCTGGTCGAACGCGACCAGGTCGAGATCCTCGGCGGCGCCTACTACGAGCCGGTGCTCGCGTCGCTTCCCGAACGTGACCGGGTCGGCCAGCTCCGCCGGATGGGGGCGGCCGTCGAGGACGTCTTCGGGCGCGCGCCCACAGGGCGCTTGGCTTGCGGAACGCGTCTGGGAGCCGGATCTGCCCACGTCGCTCGTCGCCGCCGGGTACGGCTGGACGATCCTCGACGACGCGCATTTCCGCGCCGCGGCCATCCCGGAGGACAGGCTCTGGGGTCCGTACACGACGGAGGACCAGGGTCGGCAGCTGGCGGTCTTCGGGACGGAGCAGGGCCTCCGGTACCGGATCCCGTTCCGCGACGTCGAGGACGTCATCGCGTACCTGAAGACCCATGCGACCGACGCGGCCGACCGTCTTGGGGTGATGGGCGACGACGGCGAGAAGTTCGGCGGCTGGCCCACGACCTGGGAACATTGCTGGGGCGAGCGCGATTGGGTCGAGCGGTTCTTCACGGCGCTCGAGGACAACGCTGCGTGGCTCACCACGACGACACCGTCAGCGTGGCTCGCCGACCACGCGCCGATCGGGCGCGTCTACGTCCCGACGGGCTCCTATGTCGAGATGGGGGCATGGGCGCTGCCGCCCGACGAGGGCGCCGAGTTCGAGGCCGTCCTGCATCGGGCGCAGAAGGAACACCTGCCCGAGGCACGCTGGCTGCGTGGCGCCTCCTGGCGCAACTTCCAGGTCAAGTACCGCGAGATCAACGATCTCCACAAGCGGATGCTGGCCGTCTCCGATCTGGTGGCTGCGATGCCGGATGACCCGGTCCGTCGACGACGCCCTGACCCACCTCTATCAGGGCCAGTCGAACGACGTGTACTGGCATGGCCTGTTCGGGGGCGCGTACATCAGCCACATGCGGCTCGCGACGTGGGCGCACGTGATCGCCGCCGAGGATCTCGCCGAGGGGATCCGCGGCTCTCGGGTGAGCTCCGAGCGGCGCGACACCGACATGGACGGGATCGACGAAGCCCGCCTCGCCGACGACGGGCAGGTCGTGGTGGTCGATCTGGCCGAGGGCGCCGGGATCGGTTCGTGGGACATCCGCCCGGTCCGGCACGCGCTGGCCGCGGTCATGCGGCGTCGACCGGAGACCTACCACGCGAAGCTGCGTGCCCTGGCGAAGAACGACGGCGGCCACGTATCGGCCGGCGACGAAAGCGACGCTCCGGTATCGATCCACGACACCGTCAGGACCAAGGAACCCGGCCTTGCCGACCTGCTCGTCTACGACGCCTACGAGCGTCGGTCGGGCCTCATCCGCGCCCTCCCGAGCGCCACGACCGCCGAGGCGTGGGCGGCGGCGCAGGCGACGGACCTCGGCGACCTCGTCGACGGACCGTTCGAGATCGAGGTCCTCGAGACCGGACGTCTGATAGCTCGGCGGGCGACGACGATCGCGGACGCTCAAGTGCACGCGACGAAGACGATCGAGCTCGGTGGCGACCGCGGCGCCCCGACGCTCACGCTGACCGTCGACCTCGAGCACGGTCGCGGTCCGGAGATCGCGGCCCGTATCGGCGTGGAGTGGTCGTTGACGATGCTCGGCGGCGGAGGCAATCCAGCGGCGTGGTGGGAGGTCGGAGGGACGCGGAGTCCGCACGACGGGCGCGGATCTGCCGACAGCATCGACAACATCGCTCAAGGCAACGACGACATCGGGATCAGGGTGATGTCATCCATGGCGGGCGCCGACGCCTGGTGGGCGCCGATCGAGACCGTGTCGAATTCCGAGGACGGCTTCGAACGCGTCTATCAGGGCAGCGGCTTGTTGCTGTCCTGGCCCGTGACGCTGCGGCCGGGCGAGCGCTGGTCGCAGACCATCACGAACACCGTCGAGACGACGCTTCGATGACGCGTCCCTCCCTGGTCGTCCACGGCCACTTCTACCAGCCGCCACGGCTCGACCCGTTCACCGGCACGATGCCGCGCGATGCGACCGCGACGCCCGCGCACGACTGGAATGAGCGCATCAGCGCGGATTGCTACCGGCCTAACGCCGAGCTCGGCAACCTCGGGGCGATCTCGTGGGATCTCGGGCCCACGCTCGCGGACTGGCTGGAGGACGGCGACCGCGTCGCCTACGACGGCTTCATCGACGGTGACCGCGGCGTGAACGGGATGGCCCAGCCGTTCCACCACGCCATCCTCCCGCTGGCGAGTGCCGCCGATCGACGCACCGAGATCCGCTGGGGGCTGCGCGACTTCGAGTTCCGGTTCGGGCGGCGACCGACCGGCATGTGGCTGCCCGAGACCGCGGTCGACCTCGACACGCTCCGGCTCCTGGCCGACGCGGGCATCACCCACACGATCCTTGCCCCGTGGCAGGTCGACGGAGGTCCGTCGGTCGACACCCGGCGGCCCGTCCGCGTCGATCTCGGTGGCGACGCTTCGATGATCGCCGTCCTGTACGACGCGGGGCTGTCGACCGCGGTCTCGTTCGATCCGACCTCGACCGTCGACGCCGACGCCTTCATCCGAGAGCGGCTGATGCCGCCGTTCACGGCCGATGACGGTGACGGCGGGCTCGTCGTCATCGCGACCGACGGCGAGCTGTACGGACATCATCAGCCGTTCCGCGAGCAGTTCCTGGCGCGGCTGGTCGGGGGAACGGCTCCAGCCGATCCGCCGTACGCGACGCCATCGCTCGTCGACGCGATCGCCGTGGCGGAGGCACGCGGACTCCCGACGGCGGTGCTGCAGGAGCGGACCTCGTGGAGCTGCCACCACGGCGTCGCGCGCTGGGTGACCGACTGCCCGTGCGTCGCCGACGGGTCGTGGAAGACCCCGCTGCGGGCCGCCTTGGACCGCCTTGCGGGCGGTGTCGACGCCCTGACGGCTGATCTCGCCGCGTCGCTGCCGGGAGCGCCCGACCCGTCGGCCGCCCGCGACGCGTATGTCGACGTGGTGATCGGCGCGAGATCGCGCGAGGCGTTCGTCGCCGAAGTGCTCGGCGGCGCACCGGATCCGGCCCCGGGCGGCATCCTCATCGACCTCATGGATGCCCAGCGCTGGCGCCTCGCGATGTATGCCAGCTGCACGTGGTATTGGGACGTCCCCGACCGGGTCGAGACGGCGAGTGCGCTCCGTGCGGCGGTCTGCGCCGCAAGGCTCATCGATGCGCTCGCGGAGAGCGATCTCGAGCGCCGGCTGATGGACGACCTGCGGCTCGTCCAAGGTGAGACGGGCGACGCCGAGGAGCTTGCGTGGACGGCGCTCGCCGCCGTGGGAGCGGATCTGCGGACCGTGGTTCGTCCGGAGAATCCGTCAGCCCGCGGCCTGCGCGCCACGGGCTGACAGGGGTCGAGATTGCTATAGTCGTCTGGCCATCGAGGATATTTGGACTATCTGGCTATGTCAATCGAACGCACCAGCCCGACGCCTGTCGCCGCATCGGTGGCTCCCGGGGGCGGCCTCGATGTCGAACGTGACTCGGACGTCCCGATCTCGACCCAGATCTTCTGGCAGCTCGCGTACCAGATCGATTCGGGACGTCTGCTGCCGGGCTCCCGCCTACCGCCGGTCCGTGAGCTCGGCGCCGCGCTCCGCGTCAACCCGAACACGATCCGGGCGGTCTACCGCAGGCTGGCGGACGGCGGGTATGTCACGAGCCGGCACGGGGCGGGGACGCACGTCGCCGATCGACCCCCGCAACGTCGCGGCAACGAGGCACTGGCAGGCATCGTCGCCGAGTTGCTCCGGCGCGCTTCGCACGCCGGTTTCACGGCCGACGAGGTCGCCGCCGCGACGTTCGCTGCCGCGACCGAACGCAAGCGTCCTGGACCCCTTGTCCGCGTCCTCTTCGCCGAATGCACCAACGCCGATGCGGGCTATGACGCCGAGCGTCTGGTCGACGCGTTCCCCGGGATGATCGAAGCCGAAGGGGCGCTGATCGACGACCTGCCCGAGCGTCTGGACAAGTTCCACTACGACCTCGTCGCGACCACGACCTTCCATGCCGACGAGGCGCAGGTGCTCGCGGCGGGTCGCCTGCCGGTCGTCGCGATGCTCGTCGGGCCGGGCTACCTGGAGCTCGTCCACGAGATCGCGGGCCTTGGTCCCGGTTCGCGCGTCGGCCTCGTCTGCGCGAACGAGCGCGGCGCCGAGAACATCCTCGAGACGCTCCAGCTCTCCGGCACGGCCGGCGTCGAGATCGTGCCCGCGCTGATCGGCGAGACCGACGAGCTCCGGGTCGTCGACGAGACGGCGGACCTCATCCTCATGTCACGCGAGGCACTGTCCGCCGGCCTCGATCGCCAGATGCACGACCAGGATCGCATCCGGCAGTGGTCGTACGAGTTCGACCCGGCCGGGCTGGAGCTGCTGCGACGCGCGATCGAGCACGTCGCTGCCGAGCGACCCAGCGAGGTGCCCGCCGTCTGACGTCGCCCACGGGCGCGTGCCATCCTTCGGCGATGGACGCCGCCGCGGACGCGGACATCGTGGGGTCGCGCGCCGAGTCGGTCGCGGGCACCGGCCGCGTCTGGCGCGACTTCCACGTCCGCAGGACCGCCCGCGAGCGCTACGAGATCGACGACGCGCTCCTCGGGATCCGAGGCGACCTGGCCGTCGCCGACCTGGCCGCGATCCGCATCGTCGCGCAGCGGATGAACGACGCTCGCCCAGCGGAGGCGCCAGGCGTCACCGCCGGCGAGATCGGGGCGCTGGGGCTGCTCCACGAGATCGGCCATCTGCTCATCGCGCGCCAGGCCTCCCGCGGGGAACCGAACATGGCAACGGCGATGCGGGACGTCCGACGACGCTTGCACGAGGACCTGGATCGCCTGCTCGATCGCTTCGGCGCCGCGTTCCCGGGAACGGGTCCCGAACCCGAACCGCGCGACGTCCGACTCGAGGAGCTGCTCCTAACGAGGGTCAGCAACGAGAACCCGGCGATCGGCCCGCTGCGCGAGCTCATCGACGACCGGATCCTCGGCGAAGGGACCCGCTACGACGACGCGATCGCCGGGCTCGAGGAGGTCTTCGCCGAGGGCGAGCCGCTCGACATCGGCGATGGGACGCAGGCGTCGCTCGTCGAACTACTGCGGGCGCCTGCCCGCCAGGCGCCGACATCGCTCGCCGGCCAGCTCCGCTACGTCCGCGACCGCTGGGGCCGGCTACTCGGCCCGGAGCTCGACGCGCTCATCGGCCGCCTCGACATCGCGATCGGGATCCTCTCGGAAGAAGAGCACGCGCTCCACCAGCGGTTCGGCGGTCCGTCCGACGGGCGGGAGGTGTACGCCCCGTCGTTCCGGGGCCTCGCCGACGAACCGGAACGGTTCTCGGTCGATTCCGCCTGGATGCCGCGGCTCGTGCTGATCGCGAAGAGCACGTACGTCTGGCTCGATCAGCTATCGCGTCAGTTCGGCCGCGACATCCGCACGCTCGACGCCGTCCCGGACGAGGCACTGGACACCCTCGCGTCGTGGGGCGTGACGGGCCTCTGGCTGATCGGGCTGTGGGAGCGTTCGGTCGCGTCGGAACGGATCAAGCGGATGCGCGGCAATCCCGACGCCGTTGCCTCCGCGTATTCGCTCGACGACTACCGGATCGCCGACGATCTCGGCGGCGAAGGCGCATACGGGAACCTGCGTGATCGGGCGTGGTCGCGCGGCATCCGGCTCGCGAGCGACATGGTCCCCAACCACATGGGCATCGACTCGCGCTGGGTGATCGACCATCCCGAATGGTTCCTGTCGCTGCCCCACCCGCCCTACCCGTCGTACACGTTCAGCGGGCCGGACCTTGCGCCCGACGAGCCTGCCGGGATCGTCCTCGAGGACCATTACTGGAACGACAGCGACGCGGCAGTCGTCTTCAAGCGCTTCGACCGCGGAAGCGGCGCGGAGCAGTACATCTACCACGGCAACGACGGGACGAGCTTCCCGTGGAACGACACGGCGCAGCTCGACTTCCTCAAGGGCGAGGTGCGCGAGCAGGTCATCCGGACGATCCTCGACGTCGCGCGACGCTTCCCGGTCATCCGCTTCGACGCCGCGATGGTGCTGGCGAAGCGCCACGTCCGCCGGCTGTGGTGGCCGGAACCCGGGGCCGGCGATGGCATCCCGTCCCGAGCCGAGCATGCGCTGAGCCAGGCCGAATTCGATGCGCGGATGCCGGTCGAGTTCTGGCGCGAGGTGGTCGACCGTGTCGCCGCGGAGGTCCCCGATACGCTGCTGCTGGCCGAGGCGTTCTGGATGCTCGAGGGATATTTCGTACGGACCCTCGGCATGCATCGCGTCTACAACAGCGCGTTCATGCACATGCTTCGCGACGAGAACCTCGCCGGCTACCGGAAGCTGATGCGCGACACGCTCGAGTTCGACCCCGAGATCCTCAAGCGCTACGTCAACTTCATGAGCAACCCCGACGAGAGGACCGCGCTCGATCAGTTCGGCAAGGGCGACAAGTATTTCGGGGTCGCGACCGTGATGGCGACGATGCCCGGCCTGCCGATGCTCGGTCACGGTCAGGTCGAGGGCTTCGGCGAGAAGTACGGCATGGAGTTCCGGCGCGCGACGCTCGTTGAAAACGCCGATCCCTGGCTGCTGGAGCGACACCAGCGCGAGATCTTCCCGTTGCTCCATCGGCGGGCGTGGTTCGCCGAGGTCCACGATTTCCTGCTGTTCGACTTCCACACCGATGGCGGTGGCGTCGACGAGCACGTCCTCGCGTATTCCAACGGGAATGGGCCGACCCGCTCGCTGGTCGTGTTCCACGACCGCTTCGCCTCGACGGCGGGGACGATCCGCGAGTCGGCCGCCTACGCCCGGAAGTCGGCAAGCGGCACCAAGCGGCTCGTCCGGCGTTCGCTCGCCGAGGGTCTCGGGCTGCCCGACGACCCGGCGATGTTCGTGACCTTCCGCGACGCGCGGACGGGTCTGGTGTACCTGCGCTCCTGTCGGGACATCCACGAGCGTGGTCTGTGGCTGACGCTCGACGCCTACCAGGGCCACGTGTTCTGGGAGTTCCGAGAACAGCGCGATGGCGTGTCCGGCCAGTGGCGACGCCTCGCGGAGCGGCTGGCTGGACGGGGCGTGGCGTCGCTCGATGACGCGCTCGTCGAGCTGCAGCTCGAGCCCGTCCATGCGCCGCTGCGCGCCCTGTTCGATGACGGGCACGTCGCTGCCATCCTCGAGGGGACCGCTGACGGAACCCGATCTCGACGTCCTGGAGGATCGGCTCGCGGTCCTGCTGCGGGCGATCGCGACCACGACCGCCGTGACGGGCGATGCGATCGGGACGGCCGCACGGATCCGCGATGAGGCGGCCGCGGCGTACAGCGATGCCGCGCGGGACGCTCTCGCGCGAGGACCGCGCAGCGCTCCTGGGCTGGCTCGTGCTGTCGCGCATCGGGGAGCTGGCACCCGGCGCCGACGTGGCGGCGACGAGCCTCGCCTGGTACGACGAGCTGCGGATGGCGCCGGTCATCGCCGCAGGATTCCGTTCGGCGGGTCTCGAGGAGGCCGCGGCATGGCGGGTCGCGGACCAGGTGCGCGTCCTGCTCGGGCTGCCACGACCGTCGGCGATCCGTGGGCGGGGTCGGAGCCGCGACCTGCGCCTTCTCGAGGCGTGGCTCACGCGTGACGCCGTCCGTGCTGCGATGGGTGTGAACACGTGGGAAGGCACCGAGTGGCTCGACCGTGACCGGTTCGTGAACCTGCTGCGCTGGGCCGTCCGTCTCGACGCGATCGAGACTGGCCGGCCACCCGATGAGGAGGTCGTGGGTCGGCTCGCCGCCGGCGCCGAAGCAGCCGCCTACCGGATCGATGCGCTCCTCGCCTCGCTCGCACCGTCGCCGCGACCGGCGTCTCGGCCGCGGTCCGACCGCGACGACCCGCCGACGACCGCCTAGTCACGTCGGATCCGCATCACCCGAGTGGGATGATGCCGAGCGGCGCGATGTGGCCCAGCATTCGGGTCTGGTGCCGCGAGCCCGCTGACGCATCGGCGTCCGGGGCGCGCCTTGTATGTCTGGAGGGAACTAGGTGGTGCGCTTGCGACGCCTACTGGCTGGTCGCTCGGGTCTCCCGCTCTTGCTCGGCCTGCCGCTGCTGCTGGCCGGCTGTACATCGATCCCAGCGACGACGACGACGTTCGGCGACATCTTCTGGTCGTTCGTCGCGTTCTTCTTCTGGTTCATGGCGATCTGGATCTTCATCACGATCTTCGGCGACATCTTCCGCCGGAACGACCTGACCGGCGGCATGAAGGCCGTCTGGATCATCGTGCTGATCATCCTGCCGTTCCTCGGCGCGATCATCTACATGGTCACGCGACCGAAGATGACAGCCCAGGACCTGCAGATGATCACGCAGGCCGAGGCCGCGTCGAAGGCCGCGGCGGCCGTCTCGCCGGCCGACGAGATCGCGAAGCTCCAGGAGCTGCGCGCCGCTGGCGTCATCACCGAGGAAGAATTCCAGGCGCTGAAGGCCAAGGCGCTCGCCTGACCTTCCCGCGTACGCGCACTCGACGCGGCCGGCCGACGGGCCGGCCGCGTCGACATGTCCAGGGTCAGTCGAACAGCGCCCGCCGCAACAGCGAGGTCGGGGGCGACGCCGTGGCTGATGACCGCCTCGAGGTGGTCGCGGTAGCGGAATCCGGGGGTATCGCCGAGTCCGCCCGGCAAGGCGCCCGGCCGGATCGACGCCGGGTCGGCGCCCGCGGCTGACGCTGCGCGCCGGCGAGCCTCGAGCTCGATGTCCCACATCTCCATCGAACCGGCGAAGTACGTCGAGAGCTGCGTCGACGAGAGCCGCGCCCGGCGGTATTTGTTCCGCGCTTCGGCCTCCTCCTGGAAGCCGCCGTCGACCATGAGGTCGACGGCCTCCTGCTCGGTCATGCCGTCGCAGTGGATCCGCGCGTCGATGATCGCGTTCGTCGTCGAGCGCAGGTAGAACTTCCAGTGGTTGAGGAGCAAGCGCCGGGTCGTCGGCGCCATAGCCCGCATCCATCATCACCTGCGTCACATAGACGGCCCATCCCTCGTGGAAGAGACCGCTCTGGAAGATCGCCACGCGGCAGCGTCGCCGTGCGGTTCGCGTACACGCCCTGGAGGTAGTGGCCGGGGACCGCCTCGTGGATCGTGAGGAGGCGGAGCATCCGGTCGTTGTCCTCGCGCAGGTAGGACTCGCGCTGCTCCGGCGTCCAGTCGTCGGGGATCGGGGTGATCGCGAAGAAGGTCGTGAGGCCCCGATCGAGCACGCCCGGCGAGATGAGCATCGCCCCACCGAATGCCCGCAGGAACGTCGGCGTCCAGCGGATGTCGAGCGGCTCGTCGACGATGCCGATGATGTCGTGCTCCGTGCAGAACGCCTCGATCCGCGCGTTCTCCTCCCGACAGAAGTCGAGCAGGGCGGCGGCGTCCTGGTGCTCGTCCGCGATCGCGTCGAGCACCCCACGGACGAGCGGGCCGTCCTCGGCGGGTCGCGGTTCAGCGGGTCGCCAGGTCGACCACAGATCGCCGGCGAGCCGGACCATCTCGCCGCGAACGGCCTCGTATTCGCGCTCGGCCGCGGCGAGGACATGTTCCGGCGTCAGCGACGCCGAGCGCATCGTGTAGCGCATCTTCCGGGCGAACAGGTCGCGCCCGAGGCGGCCATCGCCATCGCTTGCCGGGAGGACGACCTCCTGGAGATGGCGCGCCAGGTCATCGAGCGCCGCCCGAGCCGTGGCCGCGGCGCCCTCGAGCCGCGGCCGAAGGGCGACGACGGTCGGGTCGTCAGAGTCGCGAAGCTGCGGCCAGTGCCTCGTCGATCAGGTCGCCGACGCCCGGCAGTTGCTCGATCGCCGTCTCCGTCTGGAGCCGCCCGACCGGCCGCCCAGGCCCGGCGCCGACGAGCGTCGCCTTCGCCGCTTCGGTGACGACGGCGATCGACTCGAGGCGCGAGGCGACGCTCGACAGCCGATCGGCCAACGGTGCGAATTCGCTGGGATAGGAGCGTGAACAGCCCGTCGCCCAGGAGGTAGACCCAGGCCAGTGGATCCCACGAGTCCTCGTGGAGCTCGGTCTCGCCGAACCGCATCGCCTCGAGCTCACCGACGACGAGGTCCCGGTCGATGGCCTCGTCGCGCGACAGGGTCGCCGGGTCGAGATCGCTGAAGGTCGCCTCCCATGCGTCGATGAACGCCAACGTCGCCCTCACGCGCCGCCGGCGACCGATCCGGCCACCGACCGTCGTGGCGGTGGTCGCCGATGGCCGTCGCCACGACGGGCTCCAGCTCGAAGAAGGCGTCGATGAAGGCGGTGAATGTGTCGGAGAACAGGGACATGCCGGGCAGTGTAGGCGCCGAGGGTCCTGCGCCGACGCGTCCGGCCGCTACCATCCGCCCGTGGGCCAGACATGGGTGATGCCCGTCACGCTGACCGGTCGGCGCGTCCGGCTCGAACCGCTCGATGAGCGTCATCTCGACGACCTCGCGCGCGTCGCGGCGGACGATGTCGTCTTCCGCTGGATCACCAACAAGCCGATGGACGATACCGCGCTGCGGGGCTGGTTCGACACCACGCGCGCGAGCGCGAACGAGGGATCCGAGGTGCCGTTCGCGACGATCGACCTTGCGTCGGAGCGTGCGGTCGGCAGCACCCGCTACATGACGATCGCGCCCGAGCATCGCCGCCTCGAGATCGGCTGGACGTGGCTCGGAGTCGCGTTCCAGCGGAGCGGCGTCAACCGCGAGGCGAAGCTCCTCCAGCTGAGCCACGCCTTCGAGACGCTCGGCGCCGAGCGGGTCGAGTTCAAGACCCATGCCCGCAATATCGCGTCACGGACCGCACTGCTCGGCATCGGCGCGACGTTCGAGGGCGTCCTCCGCCACCACACGATCATGCCGGACGGGTCGAACCGCGACTCCGCGTTCTACGGCGTCATCGCCCCCGAGTGGCCGGCCGTCAAGGCCCGCCTCGAGACGCTCGTCTCCCGATGACGACGCTCGACCGGCCGATCCGTACCGTCGACTACCACACGGCCGGCGAGCCGTTCCGGATCGTGACCGGCGGCGTCCCCGAGCTCGAGGGCCGGCGCGTCCTCGACCGTCGACGCTGGGCGATGGAGAACCTCGACGAGGTCCGCCGGCTCCTCGTCAACGAGCCCCGCGGCCACGCCGACATGTACGGCTGCTTCGTCACGCCGCCTGACGACGACTGGGCGCGACCTCGGCGTCGTCTTCTTCCACAACGAGGGCTACTCGACCGCGTGCGGTCACGGGACGATCGCGCTGGTGACCTGGGCGATCGACACGGGCCGGATCGAGGCACAGCCCGGTGCCCGTCGGTCTCCGTGACCGTCGACGTGCCGAGCGGGCGCCTCGTCTGCCAGGCCCGCCTCGACCCGGACGGCCGGGTCGAGGCGGTCCGGTTCCGGAACGTGCCGTCGTTCGTCTTCGCGCGCGACGTCACGGTCCGCACGTCCCGTGGTCCGCTCACGCTCGACATCGCGTTCGGCGGCGCCTTCTACGGCTCACTCGAAGCGGCAGCCGTCGGCCTCGCGCCTTACGCGCGCCGACCTGCCCCGAGCTCATCGCCCTCCAGCGCGAGCTCCGGCCCGCCCTCGAACGCTCGCTCGAGGTCGTCCATCCCGCCGAGCCGTGACCTTGCCGGCATCTACGGCGTGATCTTCTGGGAGCGCCTCGGTCCGGCCGAGCAGCGCAACGTCGACGGTCTTCGCCGACGGCGAGATCGATCGCTCGCCCTGCGGGTCGGGGACATCGGCGCGACTCGCGGTGCTCCACGATCGCGCCGAGCTGGCGATCGGCGAGACGTTCCGCCACCGCTCGTTCGTCGACTCCGAGTTCGAAGCCTGGATCGTGGATGTCGGTCCGGCCGTCGGCCGGCATGCATCGGTCATCACGGAGGTCGAGGGATCGGCCTACCGGACGGGCGAGTCGATGTTCTCGCTCGATCCGCGCGACCCGCTCGGGACCGGGTTCCTGCTGCGCTGACCGGCTATGCTCGCTCGGCGAGTGGCCCGATACGGAGGACGATGTGAGGGGTTTCCTGGTCAGCACGGCCGTCACGGCCGTCGCGTTCTTCATCCTCGTCAAGCTGTTCCCGACGATGTTCGGCTACGACGGCGAGCTCGTCGGTCTCGTCGTGATCGCGGTGATCTTCGGCATCGTCAACGGGATCATCGGTCCGATCGTCCGACTGCTGGCCTTGCCGGTCCGGCTGATGACCCTCGGTCTGATCGGGTTCGTCATCAATGGCGCACTGCTGCTGCTGACCGCGTTCATCGCCGATCTCGTGGGCTTCAGCTTTACGGTCGGCGACTTCCCGCCGGACCTCCTCACCGCGGACACGCTCATCGCCGCGGTCCTCGGCGCGATCATCCTGAGCGTGATCTCGTCGGTCATCCGGTTCGCGATCCCTGACTGAGCTCGCCGCATCACCTCCGCCGCGCCGCCGCGCGGTACGGGACGCCGGCGTTCGTCACCGACCTCGCCACGCTCCAGGCGGCGTGTCGTGACGTCGTGACCGCCTTCCCCGACCCGATCGTCCGCCAGTACTCGGTCAAGGCGAACGACGTTCCGGCGGTCATCGCCGCGGTCGCGGCGAATGGCTTCGGGGCGAACGTCGTGTCACGCGGGGAGTGGGCGCAGGCGAGCCGGGCCGGGGTCCCGAACCACCGGACGACGCTCGAGGGGATCGGCAAGACCGGGGCCGACCTCAGGGCCGCGGCGCGCGCCGCGGCCGATGGGCAGCCGCTCCGGTGGATCGCCATCGAGTCGCCGGAGGAGGCTGGGGCACTGGCCGACGAAGCGGAACGGGTCGGTGCACCACCGCTCGACGTGCTCTACCGGCTGAACCCGGACGTCGCCCCCGAGACGCTGACCGGTCTCGCCGTCGGAGCCGGCGGCACGAAGTTCGGCATGACCGAGACCGAGATCGCCGGCGCGATCGATGCCGGCGGCGGCCCGGACGGGCCGGCTTCGGCCACGCGGCATCCATCTCCACGTCGGGTCGCAGCTCGGCGCGGTCGACGCATGGCGCGACGCGGTACGGAAGGCGCTCGCGCTCGCTGCGCTGTGGCGCGGATCGATCGCCACGTTCGACACGGTCGATCTCGGTGGCGGGTTCCCGGTCGGGTCCGGCCGGTGAACCGGCACCCACGCCCGAGCGTTTCGCGCGCGAGCTGGGTCCATTGCTGGACACCGTCCCCGACGACCGTCGCCCGGTCCGCATCGCGATCGAACCCGGTCGGGTGCTGGTCGCCCGAGCGGGCTGGCTGGTCGCGCGCGTCCTCCACGTCCGCGACCGGGCGGGGCGCCAGATCGTCCTCGACGCCGGCATGACCGAGCTGATCCGGCCGGCTCTCTATGGAGCGCGCCATCCGATCCACGCCTTGACGACGCTCGGGCGGCCCGTCGACGGCCTCGCCGAGGGGCGCCGGCAGGACCTGGCGCCGGCTCGTGTCGAGGGTCCGATCTGCGAATCCACCGACGCGCTCGGCACGCACGACCTGCCGCCACTCCAGCGGGGCGACCTCGTGGCGATCGCTGACGCGGGCGCGTACGCGGCGTCGCTCGGTTCCACCTACAACGGGCGACCCAGGCCACCGCAGGTGCTCCTCTCGCCGGATGGCCGGCTGACGCTCGGCAGGCGGCGCGGATCGCTCGCCAGCCTGGGCTGAGCCGCCGGTATGCTGCGCGACGTGGCGCGCCCCGTCGGTTCCCGCTCGTTCGCTCGCTTCCTGGCCACGCTCGTCGGCATCGCCCTCGCGCTCGGCCTGGCGATCCCGGCGCTCGCCGCCGATGCTGGCCCACCGTTCCCGGATCCGGTCGACGGCCAGGCGGTCTACGACACCGCCGAGCTCTTCAGCCCGGAGACGCGTCAACAGGCCGAGCTGATCATCGACGCGATCGAATCGCAGTCGAAAGCCGAGGTCGTCGTCTACACCCAAGCGCTCGGGCGCGACGACATCACGACGGAGGAAGCCGAGGCGCACGCTCGGGCGTTGATGGACCAGTGGGGCGTCGGGCGTCGTGGCGTCGACGACGGACTCGTCATCCTGTTCGACCTCGACACGACCAACGAGCACGGCCAGGTCCAGCTGTTCGCCGGTCCGGGGTTCTCGTCGTCGTACCTGTCGGGCGACGAGCGCCAGGCGATCTACCAGGACGTGATGGTGCCGTTGCTGGCCGCGCAGCAGTTCGACGACGCGCTGCTCGCGACGCTCGGCAACGTCGTCGAGGCGACGGTCGGCGGCGGTGGCGGTGCAACGGAGCCTCCTCCCACCGAGGAGAAGGTCGCACCGGGCCCGCCGTTCCCGGATCCCGAGACCGACCGTGCCGTCTACGACTATGCGGGCATCCTCTCGCCGGGCGAGATCGTCAAGGCCGAGTCGACGATCGACGCCATCGAGGCGCGGACCGGAGCCGAGGTCGTCGTCTATACGCAGCCCGTCGACTACGGGGTGACGAACGAGGAAACCGAAGCCCGGGCTCGGGCGCTCATCGATCAATGGGGCATCGGCCGGAAGGGCTTCGACGACGGGATGGTCGTCTTCTTCGACATCGACCCGTCAGGCGAGCACGGCCAGGTCCAGCTCTACGCGGCGCCAGGCTTCGAAGCGACCTACCTCAGCAACGAGGATCGACAGAAGATCTTCGAGGACGACATGGTGCCGTTCCTGCGCGAGGCGGACTTCGACGGTGCGCTCGACATCGCGATGCAGCGGATCGACGCCGCCGCCACGCCGGAGAACGCCGCTCGCCTGCAGGTCGGTCGCCAGGTCAACGCGGCGATCGGGCTGGTCGGTGCGCCGATCGTGTTCCTCGGGCTGTCCGGCTGGGCCTTCTTCTCCTGGCGCCGGTACGGCAAGGATCCGGTCTACCTGGACGACCCGTCGATCCTGATGCCCGCGCCGCCGCCCGACCTGACCGCGGCGTCCGGTGCGTTCCTCATGGACGGCCGCTCATCGCGGCGCGCCCTGACGACCGCGATGCTCGACCTCGCCTCGCGCGGCCTCATCTCGTTCCGTGAGGACAAGGGCATGCTCGGGCTCTCGAACAAGGTCGGCATCGAGACGTCGCCGCAGGCGGGGGACGCCGTCGAGGAAGCGCAGCGTGCCCGCAACGCGCGCAAACCGATCGGCCCGGCCGAGGACTACGCCCTGCGCAAGCTGCGGGTGATCGGGGGCGACGAGCAGGGCTTCATCGAGCCCGACAAGCTGCCGGAGTTCGGACCGAGCGTGTCGGAGTTCGACTCGAAGCTCGAGGACCACGTCGTGAAGGGGGGCTGGGTCGTCGAGAAGCCGAGCCGCGTCGTGGCTCGGTGGGTCGGCAAGGGCATCCTCGCGATCGTCGCGGGCGGCGCGGCGATCTTCCTCGGGGTCAACCTGCCCGCGTCGGGCCTGACGATCATCGGTGGCGCCGCGATCGCCGGTGGCATCGTCGTCTGCCTCTTCGCGCCCAGCATGCCCAGCGTCACGATGCCGGGGGCGATGGTCCGGGCGATGCTCGCCGCGTATCGACGCACGCTCGAGAAGACGATGCAGCAGGCGCGCTCGATGCAGCAGGTCGTCGACCAGGCCGGCTTGACCTGGCTCGAGACACCCGACCAGGCGGTCGTGTGGGGCACGGCCCTCGGGCTGCAGGGTTCGATCGAGAGCGTACTGCAGCGCTCGCTCGAGGACGTCCAGCAACAGCCACAGCTCGCCTCATCGACGTACTTCCCGGTCTGGTACCGAACGTCGGATGGCTCCTCGTTCGCGAGCGGCCTCGCGTCTGGGAGTGGCGGCTCGATCTTCTCGGCCTCGCCGGTCCCCGATCTCGGCGGGATGATGTCGGCGTTGGGCACGATCGGGAACTCGCCCGCGTCGTCGGGTGGTGGCGGCGGGTTCGGCGGTGGGGGCTCCGGCGGTGGAGGCGGCGGCGCCGGCGGCGGGTTCTAGCGCGCGGGGCAGCACCAGGGACGCGCCGAGCTCACATGCTGGACGCGCCCGATCCCTACACCCCGAACATCTCCCTGCACGCGTCGAGGCCCTCGATGGCGACCGGTGGGCGCGGCCTGGACCGCCACGACTCGGCCGACATCCGGAACTTCTGCGTATCGCGCGCCACGCCCTGCGGCGCCAGCGATCCACGCCCGTTCTCGTCGTAGCCGAGCCCGCGCGAGACCGCATTCGAGGCGGCGTTGTCGAGGAATGCCGCGGACTCCGCGAATCGCGCGCCCAGGCCGTCGAAGGCGAACGCCAGCACGGCCGAGCGCATCTCCTTGCCGAGCCCGCGACCCTGGAACGCGCGCCCGAGCCAGGACCCGGTATCGACGGTGCGATGGACCGGGAAGGCGTGACCCACCACGCTCTGGGAGCCGATGGGGCGGCCGTCCATCTCGACCATCAGGTTCAGGCGCCAGTCGACGACCGACCACGTCGCTCGACATTCCCAGTGGTGGGCGAGGAAGCCGTGGTCGAACGCAGACCCATCGGCCGACGTCCAGGCGACCCCGAACGGCATCTCGTCGGGTGGATGGATGCCGGCCTTGGCGACGTCGAGCAGCGCGACGAGGTCCTCGTCCGTCGGCAGGCGGAGGACGAGGTGCTCCGACCGTACCCGCAGCTGGAAGAGCGGCCAGATCGCCGCCAGCGGCGCCACGGAGGGGTCGACGGCGGCCATGGGCACCCGACGCTACACTCCGGCCATGGGTGCTGTCGAGACGATGGAAGAGTTCTTCGAGAAGCTCAATGCCGGCGATCGCGAGGGCGCGGTCGCGATGATGGACGAGAAGACCGAGATGCGCGTGCATGTCGGTGACAACGTGCAGACGCTACGCGGCGTCGAGCGCGTCGGCGGCTGGTTCCTCCGCAGCGATGCCGGGCTCCGGATGATCCCGGGCGACATCCGGGACACCGGGAACACCTACGAGGCGGATCTCCTCGTGGTCCGGCCAGGGGCGCCGACCCAGCACATCGACGCGACGTTCCGCGTCGAGGCCGGGCGGATCACCGCCATCAACATCGCGCCCCGGTAGCCTGGCGCCCAGCTATCCCGGGCCCCACGCGGCGTGCCAGCGGTTGCGACGCGCGGCGTACCAGCTCCGGGCTAGCCCGACGGCGACGCGGACGACGCGGCCGGGACCTGCTGGGTATCGGGCAACGGGATGACGATCTCGTCGCCGACCCGTATCCGGTTCGGGTTCTTGATCGTGTCCTTGTTCGCCGCGAGCAGCGCGTCGAGCGTGACGTTGAACTTCCGTGCGATCTTCGAGAGCGTGTCGCCGGTCTTGATCGTGTAGACCTGCGGGGTGGGCTCCGGGATCGCGGTCGGCGATGGCGAGGCGGACTCTTCCACGACCGACGATGGGCTCACGCTGGGCGCGGCGCCCGACCCGCCGTCCCGCCCGACCCCGAGGACGCCTGGCAGGAAGAAGAGGATCACCGCCGCCAGCACGACGCCGCCGGCGAGCATGGCGATGGTCGGGACGCCGGAGATGCCCGAGAGTCCGGCCCGGGTCTTGATCGACGGGTACGCCTCGTATCGTCGGGCCTTCTCCCAGGAGGGACCCTCGTGCTGACTCGCGGCCGCCGCACCCGCAGCTGCCGCTGCCGCGCGGTCCCGCTCCCGGTTCTTGTCCCGTGTCGAGCTGACCGTCGGACGGCGGCCGGCCTTGGTCGGTGGTGGACGGACCTCGGCATGCGATTCGGAGGCCTCCGCCTGATATGCCGCGCGGCCGACGAGTCCGGCAAGGTCCGGATCAGCCGGTGACGACGGTGCGTCGTCAGGCGTCGGGCGTGAGCCCGCCGGCGGTCGCGCGGACCACTCCACGTCGAGGTCCTCGCCCCGGGCGAGTCGATCTGCCGCGCTGCCGGCCAGTCCCTGCCCTTCTTCCGGGGGTTTGCTGTAGCTCAGCGCTTGGTCGCGGGGGCCGTTCGCTGACGCAGCTGCGCCAGCCGCCATCCCCGCCCCGGACGATGCCCACGGCGGAGGTGCCGCCCAGTCGCGTGGTGGATTGCGGCGGGGTCGCTCCTCGATGGGCGGCTCCTGCGGGGGCTGACTCCAGGGATCGACGTCGTCGTCGGGATCGTCGTCGGCTCCGCCGATCACAGCCGCCGATGCCGCAGCGACCGCCGCTTCGCCGTCGTGGCCCTCGGCACCCGGGATCGCATGCGCTGCCTCCCGACGCGCCCAGTCCTGGAACGTCGGGCACACCGGGAAGGCCGACGAGAGGCAGTACGCCTCCTGATGGGCAAGGGCGCGTGGAGCCGGCTGCGCCTCGGCGAAACAGCGGTGCCGATGGTCCGGCCGGTCGGCACGCGCATCCCGGTCATCTTCGAACGCGACGAACGGGCAAGCCGGTGAACCGTCCGCGCTGGGCAGCCCTCGGTCCGTCATCCGCTCGATGATACCCGCGGCGCCGCGCACGGATCGATGGACATGAAGAAGGGGATGGCACCGGTGGCGCCATCCCCTTGCGTGTCGGCCGCCTGATCGGCGACCGAGTCAACTCACTTCTTCTTGCTCGATAGCGAGACGACGGATTCATCGAAGCCTTCGCCGCACAGGAATTCACCGCAGGCGAGGGCGAATGTGACGGTCGCGGTCTTGCCGCCCTTGAAGACGCCATTGAACGGGAAGATATCCACGCTCCATGGGTGCGTGGCGCCATCGCACGTGAAGCCCTCGACGAAACCCTCACCGTCGATGAACAGGCGTCCGGTCTTCTGGCGCATGAACACGTCGATGAAGGAATCGGTCGCGTCACCGGTGCAGGTGATGGTGCCGCGGACGACCGCCGCTCCCGTATGGGCGTCAAACACGCCCTTCGGGTTCACCGTGAGCGTCACCTCCGGCGGTGGCGGGATCTCTTCGGCGCTGAGCTTCAGGTCGCCACCGTTACCCGTTCCGTCCAGCTGGTCGTCGATCACCAGGATCGAATACGTCACGCCCGTTTCAGCGAGCCATGCGACCGCGCCCGGGCCGCAGGTCACGAAGGAGTTGTCCGGATCCCCGGTCGTCACGAGGACACCGGCGGAATAGCTCGACTCGGAGACGTCGATCGCGACCCACGAACCCGAGCCCGTCAGGGAATACCAGACGCTCGCGTCCGTCGCGGGTGCGCCGCATTCATCCGGGTTCATAGCGGCGTCGTCCGCATCGGTCGTGGCATCTCGTGTGTCGAGGGTGAGCGAGTCGGGGACCGAGAGGGCCTCGACGCCAGTCTTGAGGTCGTTCGTTGGGACCGCGGCGAGCGCCGTTCCGGCGAACGCGAAGCTCCAGACGATCAGCAGTCCGGTCAGGATGGGAAGTCGCTTTCTGATCATGTGATTCCCCTCTGAGCTTGATCCACCCTTGCTGATAGCCTTTCCCCAGGAAAGGCGCGAAAAGGCCGCCTGACTGCCTCCTTCCCGTGGGCGACGGCCAGCCTATCGGGCAGCCGTGGGCCACCTACTGGTTCGTGAACAGCAGCAGGTTCGGCGTGCCTGGGTTGATGAGCTTGCTCAGCCCGGAGATGCGCTTTGTCGTCGCCGCCGATCTGAGGGCCGATTGCACGCTCGCCGGTGATGCGGACGGATGGCCCTGGAGGTAGAGGGCGGCGACGCCAGCCGTGTGCGGCGACGCCATGCTCGTGCCGCTGATCGTGTTCGTCGCGACATCACTGCCGATCCACGACGACGTGATGTCCTGTCCCGGCGCGAACCAGTCCATGCACTTGCCCCAGTTCGAGAACGAGGCCTTCCGGTCCGAGGACGTGCTCGCTCCGCTCGTCAGCGCCTCTCCGACGCGCGCTGGAGAGAAGCCGCATGCGTCGGCGTTCGAGTTGCCGGCAGCGACCGCATAGACAACCCCATCAGCGATCGAGTTGCGGACGGCCTGATCGACGGCAAGATTCGCGCCGCCCCCGAGGCTCATGTTGGCGACAGCAAGCTCGCCCGGATCGTGTTGGGCCGTGACCCAGTCGATCCCGGAGACGACGACGGACCAGGGCGCGGAGCCGCCGCAATCGAGAACGCGGACCGCGACGATCGAGACACCCTTGGCGACGCCGTACGTCGAGCCCCCGATCGTGCCGGCAACGTGCGTCCCATGCCCGTTGCAATCGGTGGCGTCCGAGTCGTTGTCGACGAAGTCATAACCCGAGCTAGCTCGGCCCGCGAACTGGCCGTGGGTCAGCCGTACGCCCGTGTCGATCACATACGCCGTGACACCGCTGCCGGTGCGCGAGTAGCTGAACGTGCCACTCAACGGCAACCGATGCTGATCGATCCTGTCGAGGCCCCATGGAGCGCCGGTCTGCGTCGTGTCGATGCTCGCGATCCCATCAGGCACGACGTAGTCGACCGCCGGATCTGCTCGAAGCTCCCTCACCTGGTTTGCGTCGAGATGCGCGGCATAGCCCTTGAGCGCGTGGCTATAGATGCGCGTCGCGTCCGCGCCGTACCGATGGCCGTGGGCGCTCGCGACCGCGTTGGGCGCGCCCGCCGCAGCCTTGAGGACGATGATGTAGTCGGCGGTCCCAGCCGCGATCGCGGCGGGTCCGAGTGGCAGCAACGCGGCGAACAACGCCGCTCCGGCAAGCAGACCGATCCGATGCCTGACGCGGTCCATCCCACCCCTCCTGGTCCCTCGTCGGCCGCTCCTTGGCGACCCTCGGCGAGCTTCGTGGTCGCGACTCTAGACCGCGTCCGTTTGTGAGACGTATGAACGAGTCGTTCGTTTCGTGCCATCCGACCACCCGACGACATGCCACACGCGAGGACATGGCGCTGGTCGGCCCGATACAGATGGTCCACGGACCGGTAACCCGTCGTTGTCCGGGGCAAAACAATGGGCGCCCATCCGAGCGCGCCGCTGGCGCCTACCGGCGGCGTCATCCTCGAGGTCAACGGGCTGCCAGGGATCCACTACCACTACTTCGTCGACCCCGCGGCGAACCATCGCTCCGTCGCGGTGCCGATCCTCGAAGCGCTCCTTGATCCGGTCAAGGGTGTCGCGACGGATACAGGGCCGGATGGGGTCGGCTGGGAGGTGCGATCCGGTCGTTCTCCGGTCGCTCCGGTCCATCATTCAGGCGTTTGACATGACCCGGGGCGGCTCGGAGACTTCGAGGCGCTTCGCGAGACGTTAGGGTGGATACCCCTCGACCCAGGAGAGAAGGAGTCCCATGTCTCGACTGACCCGTTGGCTCGCGCCGACCACCACCGCCAGTGCCCATTGCGACCTGCCGTGCGGCGTCTACGACCCTGAGCAGGCGCGCATCGAGGCGGAGTCGTGCCACAAGATCCTCGAGAAGTACGCCGCCAATGAGGACTCCGACGTTCCGCGGCCGCGCCATCCATATCAAGGAAGAGCGCGCCGAACTGGTGAAGCACCACCTCGACGTCCTCTGGCACGACTACTTCAAGCCGGAGCACCTCGAGACCGTCCCGAACCTTCACGAGATGTTCTGGAACGCCAACAAGCAGGTCTCGAAAGTGAAGGCGTCCACGGACACCGCCGACAGCAAGAAGCTCCTCGACATGATCGACGAGATCGACGCCGCCTGGAAGGCGACCGGCGGAGCGGAGAAGACGCGGGTCGCCGGCCGACCTGGCTGAGCGTTTCCGATGCGCATCCCGAGGCCCCGCCGAGCGGCGGGGCCTCGTCGTACGGAGACCCTGCGCCACCGCCTCCGCGGTCCGTGGCGGATCGCGATCCGGCAAGCGAGCATGGAGCCGACCCTCGACGAGGGCGACTGGCTGCTCATCGACCCGACGACCGCGCGCTGGCCCCGGCGAGGTTCGGTCGTCGCGTTCCACCAGCCCGACACCGGCACGCTCGCCGTGAAGCGCGTCGCTGGGACGCCAGGCGACCGCGTCCCGTTCCGCGAGGGTTACCTGGAGCTCGCCGACGACGAGGCCTGGCTCATCGCGGACGCGGACGAGGCCACGACGATCTCGGCGGGCTACGGCGCTCCGATCGATTCGAACCGGTTCGGGCCGGTGCCCGTCGAGCTCCTCGTCGGGCGGGTCTGGTTCCGCTACGGGCCCCTTCGGCGCCTCGGCCCGATCGCCCGGCTCCGGCGACGACCGGACCATCGGGGCGTGGACGGAGGGGGACCATCGCGGGTAGCGTCCCCGGGCATCGAGCCGATGGACCCGCTCGAGCCCTTGACTGGGGACCCTTGACCGTATGACTTCATCGATGAACGTCCGCGCCCGTCTCCTCGGCGTCGCAGCAGTCGCGCTCGTCGCCGCCGCGTGCGGCGGGACACCCGCGGCATCCACGCCGGCCGCACCGTCGACGTCGCCCGCCACCACAGCCTCGAGCGCGCCATCCGTAGCGCCCTCGGCAAGCGCATCGGCCAGTGCCTCGGCGGCGGCGTCCGCGAGCGCCGGTGCGAGTGTCGCGACGACCGGTCGGATCGTGATCCCGGACCACGACTTCGCGGTCACGCTGCCGAACGGCTGGACGCGGATCGACCTCGCTGCGCAGGACATCGACGCCCTGATCGAGGCCGCCGGCGCCCAGAACCCCCAGCTCGCGCAGTCCTACACGCAGCAGATCCGCGCGATGGCCGCGCAGGGCCTCGTGCTGTTCGCGTTCGGACCTGACATGACGAGCGGCACGAATCTGAACGTGCTCTCGACACCGAACATGGGTCTGAGCCTGGACTTCCTCGAGCAGGCGAACCTTGCCCAGGTCAAGGCCCTCGCGAACGGCGCGGTCAAGTCCGAGCGCGTGCAGCTACCGGCCGGCGAGGCCCTCCACCTGCGCTACGCGCTGTCGACCGCCACGGGGGCGCCGTCGCCGACCATCGAGCAGTACATGTTGATCAACGGCGACAAGCAGCTCGTCGTGAGCCTGACGAATACGTCCGAGGCCGAGGCTTCGGCGATCGCCCAGTCGATCGAGCTGCTCTCCTAGGCGCGCACCGGCTCGGGGTCGACCGACAGGCTGACCCCGGCCACCCGGCAGTCGTCGGCGAAGGCCGCCTGCGCCTCGAGCGTCGGTGACCAGCGGGTCGGGAATGCGACGAGGCGGTCGAGCCCGATCTCCTGCATACGCGCCAGACGATCGACGCGGGCCTGCCCGGCGTCGCGCATGAGCTCGTCGCGCTCGTACAGGGAGAACCGCAGGGTCGACGGGTCGCGCCCCTCGGTCTCGCAGCGCGCCCGAACGTCGCGCATCCGTTCGGCGATGTCATCGGGTTCGAGGAAGACGAAGTTCAGCTCGTCGGCATAGCGGATGGCGTAGCCGGCCGTCCGCTGACGTCCGTTCCCCCCGACGATGATCGGGATGCGTGGCTCCTGGAGTCCGCGCGGGACGTTGATCGCGCCGCGGACGTGGGCGTATCGCGCCGTCGTAGCTCGCGCGGCCCGGCTGGAACATCGCGCTGATGATCTCGAGGTGGTCGCCGAGCGCGTCGAGGCGCTCGGCCAGCGGCGGGAAGCCGTAGCCGTAGGCGATCCACTCGTCCTTCTTCCAGCCGGCCCCGATGCCGAGCTCGAAGCGGCCGCCGCTGATGACGTCGATCGTCGACGACAGCTTCGCGGTCAGCGCCGGGTTCCGGAAGCCCGTGCAGACGACCATGTGCCCGAGTCGGACGCGCTCGGTGACCATCGCCAGCGCCGCGAGCACCGAGAACGACTCGAAGGTGATCTCGTCGGTCGGCTCGGGGACCGTATGGAAATGGTCGAACACCCAGAGCGACTCGAAGCCGAGCGACTCCGCCTGGCGTGCCAGCTCGACGGTCCGTGCCCACGCGTCGGCGGGCGGCCAGCCGTCGTAGTCGCCCTTCCAGCCCTGCGGGGCCATGAGCCCGATCTGCATGCCGTACCTCCATATCACCCCGGGCGATGAATCGTGCCACGGACCGGGTTTGCGCGAATGGGTCTGCGGTGCGGGCCGAGCCGACGACGGCCTATCGACGGCCCGTATGCTCGGGCGCATGGAGATGACCGCGTTCGACCCCGAGCTCCCGCTGCCCGACATGCCCGACCCGTGGGTCTCGACCTCGCAGCCGAGCAGTCGATCGGGCCCGCCGTTCCACATGACCGACATGATCGAAGCCGAACCCGGCGATCGCGGCACGGATCCTCGAGCGGCACGAAGCGGTCGGCAGCGCAGCCGCCGAGCTCGCCCGGGTGATCCGGCGCACCGTGCGCGCCGGCGACCAGGTGGTCGTGACCGGCTGCGGCACGTCGGAGCACGCCGCGCTGGGCGTCGCCGAGATCCTGCGCGATGCGGTGCGCACGGCGGACGTCCGCCCGCCGGGCCACGCGGCGCGACACGAACCGGTCGCCGCACAGGCCTTCGAGCTGTCGCTGGACCCGCCGTCGACGGGGCTCGTCATCGGGATCTCGCACGAGGGCGGGACGGCCGCGACGAACGCCGCGCTGGAGGCCGCGCAGGCTGCCGGGGCGCGGACGGCGATCATCACCGTCACCGGTCGCTCGCCGGGTGCGGCGCTCGCCGACCTCGTCGTCGAGACGGGCGAGCTCGACCAGAGCTGGTGCCACACCGTCGGCTACCTCAGCCCGCTCGTCGCGGCGACCGCCGCCGGCGCGCACCTGACGGGTCGAGCCGTCGACGCCGCGTTCCGCGACGCGGTCCGGTCACTGGTCGCGGCGGGCGTCGATCGCGCGAACGTCGACGGAAGCCACCGCGAGTCGCCTGGCCGAGCGAGCGATCGCTCGTCGTGATCGCGTCCGGCGCGGATCGGACGGCGGGCCGCGAACTGACCCTGAAGATCGAGGAAGGGGCGTGGATCCCGGCGGCGTACCGCGACCTCGAGACGTTCCTGCACGGCCACCTCGCGGCGACGGATGAGAGCCAGGGGCTCGTCCTGATCCTCTCCGATCGAGACGGCACGCGACGCACGGCTCGCAGCGGGCGACCGGGGCGCTTCGGGCGGCTCGGACGATCGGGATGGAGGCGGCGGCCATCGTCACCGCCGACGCCGCCGTCGACCTGCCGACGGAGCTCACGCCCGCCGGGCCGGATCGTCATCCCGGAGGCGTCGTCACTCCCCTCCCCGGTCGCGGCGCTGCTCGGGACGGCCACACCCCTCCAGCTGCTGACCGAGCGGATCGCCCGAGCCCGCGGCGTGGACCCGGACGCGATCCATCGCGATGTCGACCGGTACCGCGAGGCCGCCGACGCCGCCGAGGGCTGATCTCGCGAGACGCGACATGCGCGCGTTCAGGACCGCCCGACGAGCTCCTCGCCGATGACGTCGACCATGTCGAGGTCCCAGGGGATGAAGTCCTGGAACATGATCCGTTCGATGCCGGCCTCCGCGAACCGTCGCACCTGCGCGCGAGCCTGGTCGGGCGTGCCGTAGACCCAGCGCAGTCGTCGCTCCTCGAGCCACGCCTCGCCGGTCTCGGCGTCGTTCCCGAAAGCGTCGAGCAGCGTCCGTTCGCGCTCGACGACCTCATCGTCGGTGCGTCCGACGAGGACACCCGCCATCGTCGATCGTGTGAGCGTCTCCGGATCGCGGCCGATCGCCCGGCACGCCTCGTCGAGCTTCGCCCTGACCTCGATCGCCCGGTCCGGTGAGGCCGAGCTGAGGTTGTACTCGTCCGCATAGCGCGCGGCGAGCCGATATGAGCGTGGCGAGCCGCCGCTCCCGACGATGATCCGCGGCCGCTTGCCGCCCGCCGCGGTCGACGGCCTGCCCGGCACGTCGACGGGGCGCGGGCGAAACAGGGCGTCCTCGATCCTGATGCCGGTGAGGCCCTCGAACGACCAGCCGTCGGGCTCACCCCACAGCCCGTGGAGGATCGCGAGCTGGTCCTCCAGCATGTCGGCCCGCTCCTCGATCGGCGGGAACGCCAGCCCGAGCTGGCGGTGCTCGATGTCGTTCCAGCCGGCGCCGACACCGACCTCGACGCGCCCGCCGCTCATCTCATCGACGGTCGTGACGACCTTGGCCAGGACACCTGGGTGGCGGAACGTGACCGGTGAGACGAGGGCGCCCAACGTGATCCGCTCGGTATCTCGCGCCAGGCCGGCGAGGACCGTCCATGCGTCCGTCGTGGGCTGACCGGCCTCACCCGGGAAGCTCGCGAAGTGGTCGGAGCGGAAGAAGGCGTCGAAGCCGTTGGCCTCGGCTCGCTTCGCCGACGCCAGCTGGTCCGCGTAGCTCATCCCCTGCTGGGGCTCGAGCATCAGGGCATGTCGCATCCACTACTCCTGCGGTCGGCGTCAATCATCCTGCTTGACGCGATATTCCATTTTGGTAGGATAGTTCACGTGACACGAACGATTCCCGCCGAGGACGCGGATCTCGCGACCTCGCCACCGGACGACCCCCTGGCACCCATCATCGCCGACTTCCGGGCCGCCATCACGACCCTCAAGGTGCTCTCGAACGAACGCGTCCTGAAGGTCGGTCTGAGCATGGCTCAGCTCAACATCCTGTACACCCTCAAGCGGTGTGGCGAGATGCCGATGAGCCGCCTCGCCGAGATGCTCAATGTCTCCGTGTCGAACGCGACCGGGCTCATCGACCGTATCGAGGAGCGCGGCCTCGTCGAACGCACCCGCGTCCCTGAGGACCGCAGGATCGTCCTGATCCGGGTCACCGCGGCAGGCGAGCAGATGCTCCGCGACCTCGACGTCCTCAGCGACGATCTGCTGCGCTCGGTCCTCGGCCGGCTCAGTCGGACCGAGCTGACAGCGGTGGCGGCCGCATTCGCCTCGATCCGCGAGGCCCTCGTCGATGCGGCGGGTGTCGTGCCGGATCGCCACGCCACCTCCATCCCCTCTCCACGATCGTCGTCGACCCTGCCGGGTGACGAGCGAACCACGCAGCCAAAGCAGTAGGGAAGGACCGACTTCATGGAAGCATTCCCGGTCGCGGACGAGCGGACACCGTCGCTCGACGATGACCCAGCCCTTGGCCTGAGCCAACGCGCGAAGCTGGAGATCCTCTTCGCGGTCATGCTCGGCCTGTTCCTCGGCGCCCTGGACCAGACGATCGTCGGTCCGGCTCTGCCGACGATCGTGACGCAGCTGTCAGGCAACGACTACTACGTCTGGGCCGTCACGATCTACCTGCTCACGAGCACGATCAGCGTCCCGTTCTGGGGCAAGCTCTCGGATATCTACGGGCGCAAGCCGATCTTCATGATCGGCATCGTGATCTTCCTCATCGGCTCGGCCCTGTCCGGTCTCAGCCAGAACATGGGGATGTTGATCCTCTTCCGAGGCATCCAGGGCGTCGGCGCGGGCTCGCTGTTCCCGGTGGCGCTATCGATCATCGGCGACATGTTCAGCCCCGCCGAGCGCGGCCGATACCAGGGCCTGTTCGGTGCCGTGTTCGGTGTCGCGTTCGTAGCGGGCCCGCTCATCGGCGGCTGGCTCACGGAGAACGCCGGCTGGCATTGGATCTTCTACGTCAACATCCCGATCGGCATCGCAGCCCTGGCCGTGATCCAGCGTCTGCTGCCGACCGTCAAGACGAAGAACGCGAGCAAGAACTTCGACGTCCTCGGCGGCGTGATCTTCACGATCGCCATCTCGTTCCTGCTCATCGGTCTGACCAACAAGCAGTTCGGGGATTGGACCGACCCGACCGTCGGCGGGTTCATCCTGATCGGCATCATCGGCTCGGCGATCTTCACGTTCGTCGAATCGCGAGCCAAGGAGCCCATCGTCCCGCTCGACCTCTGGAAGAGCCGGGCCTACTCGGCGTCCATGGTGTCGATCTTCTTCGCCGCGTTCGCCTTCTTCGGCGCCATCGTCTTCCTGCCCCGCTGGTTCCAGGTCGTCGAGGGCTTCACGCCCACGAACTCGGGTCTCGCCGCGCTGCCGCTGGTGATCGGGCTCATCTTCAGCTCGATCGTGTCCGGCGTGCTCGTGGCCCGGACGGGCCGCTACAAGCTGCTGCTGTTCGGCGCGATCACGCTCCTGGGCATCGCCACCGCGTTGATGACCCAGCTGACCAAGGACACGCCGGTCCCGATCGTGTGGTTCTGGATGTTCCTCGCCGGCCTTGGCGTCGGCCCGACGTTCTCGGTCTTCACGATCGTGATCCAGAACTCGGTGCCCTTCCGCCAGATGGGTGTCGCGACGTCGAACCTGACCTTCTTCCGGCAGATCGGCGGCTCGGTGGCCCTGGCGTTCGTCGGGACGATCTTCGCGGATGCGTTCGAGAACGACCTGGTGCCTCAGATGACGGCGGCCGGCGTGCCGGCCCAGATCGTCCAGGGCTTCCAGCAGGGCCAGGGCACCTTCGACCTGAACAACCTGACCGGCGTCGGGAACATTTCCAATGCGATCCTCGCCGCCATCCCGCCGCAGTTCGTCGAGGTGGTGCGGCCGTTCGTGCCGAACATCATCGAGGGCATCCACGGGGCATTCAGCCTCGCGGTCGGCCAGACGTTCTACCTGGGCGTCTTCGGAGCCGCGGTCGCCGCAGTCGCGGCGCTTGCGATCAAGGAGCTCCCGCTCCGCGCATCGAACGCAGCTCCTGTAGCCCGGACCGAAAGCCAGGCCCAGGGCGCGTCCGTCAAGAGCGCGCCGGCGGCCGACTGAGGTCGGTCCCGGCGATCCATCCGTCCTTCCTGCTCCTGGACGGCCCCGGTGGCACCGCCACCGGGGCCGTTCGTCGTTCCGGTCTACGATGGAGCCGATGACCTCGACCCCGGCCGACATGCACGCCGCCGCGTTCCCGCCACGGCTCCAGGCCGTCGGCACCGCCGACGCACCGTTCCGCGCGCTGCTCGACGGATCCGCACTCCCGGAAGGCACGATGCGGCGTGTCACGGTCGGCGAGCTCGACCTGCTGCTCGTGAACACCGATCACGGCGTCTTCGCCACCGACGATCGATGCCCCCACATGTCTGCGCCGCTCTCGATCGGCGACCTCGAGGGATGCATCGTCGCCTGCCCGCTGCACGACGGGAAGTTCGACCTGGTCAGCGGCGATACCGCCCAGATGCCGACCACGGGCGGACTCGACGCGGATGGCACGTACCACCCGACGTGGTCGCCGGCCGGCAAGGACCCCAAGGTCGATCCGCCCGGCAAGAAGGCGGAGGCGCGGCGGCTGACGCGCGTGCGGCGGCTGCGGTATTACCCCGTCCGGATCGCGAACGGCGCCATCGAGGTGGCCATCCCAGGCTGACGGCGTCCGGCCTAGGTCTCGGCCTGCTCGGCCTTCTTCGCCGGCTTCTGGACGTCCCGTTCCTTGATCGGCTTGGTGTGAGGCTCCGTCTCAGCGGCGTCGTCGCGATGGGTCCGCGCGTACGCCCGGATGATCCTGACCGCCTCGCTGGTGTCGTCCGTCAGCCGGAGCAGGTCCACGTCCTCCTTGTTGATCGCCGCCTCCGCCAGCAACGTGCTCCTGATCCAGTCGATCATCCCGCCCCAGTAATCGGATCCCATCAGGATCACGGGGAAGTCCTCGACCTTGTGCGTCTGGATGAGCGTCAGCGCCTCGAATAGCTCATCGAGTGTCCCGTAGCCGCCGGGGAAGATCACGAACGCGTCGGCGTACTTCACGAACATGACCTTGCGCGCGAAGAAGTAGCGGAACTCGATCCCGAGATCGACGTAGCGGTTGAGCCCCTGCTCGCGGGGCAGCTCGATGTTGCAGCCGATCGACAGCTGGCCGCCCTCCTGGCAGCCACGGTTCGCCGCCTCCATGATCCCCGGGCCACCCCCGGTGATCACGGCGTAGCCGGCCTCGGCGAGCTTCCGGCCCAGATCACGCGCCATGGCGTAGTAGGGGTTGTTGCGGCTCGTCCTCGCCGACCCGAACACGCTCACCGCCGGCCCGACCTCGGCCATCGCGTCGAAGCCCTCGACGAACTCCGACAGGATGCGCAGCGCCCGCCATGGATCGGTATCGAGGAACGCGGGCGGCGTCGGTCGCTCGAGGAGCGCCTCGTCCTCGGTCTTCTTGATCCGGTGGCCCGCCAGCGGCTCGGCTTCCGGTCGGATGGTCAGGCGGCCGAGTCGACGGCGATCGGGTGAGTCGGTCACGATGGGAAGGATGCCACCTGACCGACGGTGCCGAGAGGGTCGATGCGCGGCCGGCTGATCGCGGGCGTCTTGCTGTTGCTGGTCGGTCTGGTGTGGGTCGGCCAGGGCCTCGGGCTACTGCGCGGATCCAGCTTCATGGTCGACGACACGCGCTGGGCGTTGGCGGGCGCGGTAGCGGTCGTGATCGGCGCCGTGCTCATGGTCGGGGCACGGCGCCGGTAGGTCGAGGACCGAGCCCTACGATTTCACGAACGCCACGACTTCGACCTTCTCGTTGTCTTCGTGCCAGCGCGAGGCGACGAGGAGCAGGTGGCCGGTGACGGGATCGCGGCGGAGGACACCAGCCTCCACGCCGCGTGTGCCCGCGATACGCCGAGCCGTGGTCCACGTGCCGTCGGGCCTGCGTGCCAACTCGCGGATGTCGCGCTCGGTGGACAGGACGGCCTGGAGCCTTCCCGTGGCGACATCGAGGGCCAGGGACGGACTGGTGACGAGAGCCGTGAGCCGCTTGACCTGCCACGTTCCGGTCGAATCCGTCCCGAAGTAGGTACCGGGCTTCACGTCGGGCGCTCCGCCGTCGGCGCAGCCGCCGCCCCAGACGGGGTGAACGGCCCATGCCATGTAGGCGCGGTCGCCGGCTCCCAGGACCAATGACGGCGCATCGAGTTGCATCACCCGGCTGCTGAACACCGTATGGCTCGACAGGCGACCATCCCGGACAGTGGCATACCGGATCGAGCTCCCGGTGGTGTACGCGATGCGCGCGCGACCGTCGTCGCCGACGCGCAACGAGGTGCCGATCGCTCCGGGGATCCGAAGCGATCGGAACGTCCCGCGGGACAGCGAGCCGTACCACACGGGACCTTCGCGGTTCTGGGTGACGAAGGTCTCGTGGATGACGCCGTCGACGACACGAAATCCCTGGAGGTGAGCGCCGGCCGCACCGATACGCGTCGGCGCCGACCATCGACCGTTCGGCAACGTCCGGGTCCGGTAATAGACGCCGACATCGACCAGGCCGTCGAACCCGCACCCGCCCTCGAGCTGCCGCTGCCGGGTATAGGCGACATACAGCGTCGAACCGTCGACCGCGATCTGCGGCTCGACCTCGGACCGGTGCGCCGGATGAGGCAACGTCGTCGTGCGCCAGCGCGTGCCGTCCTTCGAGGTCGCGTACCTGATCCCCATCCCGCATCCAGCGACGATGTGGAAGGTCCCAGCCGGAGTCGATCGTCGCCGTGGTGCTCGAGCACGAACCGGTCATCACGACGCGGGCGTTGGACCACACGGTCGGGATCGGGGGTGCCGGCCGGGCCGGTGGTGTGTCCACCGCAGCAGGCTTGCCCGTATCGGGTGACGCGGATGGGCCGGCTGGACCACCAGGCTCGACGGGGACGCTTGACGGGTCTGGCCCGGTGACGACCGGAGGCTGGACGATCGGCGCCGCGGTCCGGCCAGGCGCACCCGCTGGGTCGACCACCGCGGGAGCATCGCCACAGGCGGCGACGATGAGCGCGACCGACGTGATCAGGATCGCCGCCCGCGGGCGGCTGAGGAGGGCAGACATCTCGTTCGAGTCCTTGTTTCGGGGTCGCCTCGTGGCGACCTGTGGACTGGACGCGGCACGAACGCGCTTGTGACACGACTGTCGGTCAGCCGACAGGCGGTCGGTTCAGCCAGTCCTTCCAGGTCGACTCCGCCCGGCCGGCGCTCACCTCGTTGCCGTTCCGGATCAGCGGGAGGCGGAGCAGCGAAGGGTCGGTGAGGAGCCGCTCGACGATCTCGCCCTCGTCCATCCGGTGGTAGCCCAGCCCACGGTCCCGGTATGCGCGCGATGTCTCGTCAAGGAGCGCAGGTGCTCCCAGTCGTTCCACGAACCGCCGGAGCTCAGCGGCCGCGATCGGCCGCTTCCGCAGGTCGACGAACGAGATCGCCACGCGCCGCTCCTTGAAGAACCGCTGGGCGGCCCGCGTCGCCTGGTCCTTCTCCAGCCCGAACACCTGGATCGTCGCCGGCGCCATCGCCGCCGAGCCTAGCGCAGCGCCTCGGCGACCGACCGGGTACCATCGACGCCCACAGGAGGTGTCCGCGTGACGGTCTGGTTCACGGTCCAGCTCGCCGATCAGCCCGGCTCGCTCGCGCAGCGTCGCCACTGCGCTCGCCGAGCGGAAGGTGAACATCACCGGCATCGTCGGCGTGGCCGAGGACACCGACGGCGCCCTGATGCTGACGACATCGGATCCGGCGCGCCACCCGGCAGGCGTTCGAAAGCCTCGGGCTCGCGTTCGAGGAGCACGACCCGATGGGCGATATGCAGCCCGAATCGATGACGGTCGGCGACATGCGGCCGGGCGCGACCGGGTCGCGGCTCGCTTCCCGGCTGACGTCGGCCGACCTCATGGCCCGACGCCGGCGGCCTCGACGGCCGCGATCCGGTTCGACGTCGTCGACGGCCTCGAGGCGGCCTCGACGATCGCGTGCCGCCGTCGCGTCGCTCGGTGGTCGCGATCCGGACGCTATCGACCGTGCGCCCGCTCGCCGGCGACCCGCCGCTCGTCGAGATCGAGCTCGAGGTGGAGGGCGTCAACGAGGACGAGCTCGTCGCCGCGCTCGAGGCGATCGACGACGTGCGCGACGATCCATCGGACGCGTGCGCTCGGGTCCGTCTTCGGGAAGCGGATCATCGTCGTCGGGGGCGGCGCTCAGGTCGCCCAGGTCGCGCTCGGCGCGGTCAGCGAGGCCGACCGCCACAACCTGCGCGGCGAGCGCATCTCGGTCGATACGATCCCGCTCGTCGGTGAGGCCGACATCGCAGCGGCGGTCCGGGCCGTCGCCGACCTGCCGCGCGCCAGATTGCTGGTCCTGGCTGGCTCGATCATGGGTGGCGACATCAGCGCCGCCGCCGAGGAGCTGCGTGAGGTCGGCATCCCGATCATCGCGCTGAACATGGTCGGATCGATCACGGAGCACGTCGATCTCGTCGTGTCCGATCCGGTCCAGGCCGGCACGATGGCCGTGATGGCGGTCGCCGAGACCGCGACCTTCGATCTCGACCGCCAGCGCGGCCGGCGGTACTGAGCGGCGACCGATGCGCATCGCGACCTGGAACGTCAACTCGCTCAAGGCCCGAACGGACGCCGTCGACAAGTGGCTCGAGCGTGCGGATCCGGACGTCCTGCTGATGCAGGAGACGAAGCTCGCCGACGAGCGACGCCCCGTCATGCAGTTCCAGATGGCCGGGCTACGACCTCGTCCACCACGGCGAGGGGCGCTGGAACGGCGTCGCGATCGCGGCTCGCCAGGGCCTCGGCATCGACGACATCGTCACGAACTTCGGCGACGGTCCGGTGCGCGATAGCAGTGCCGGCGCCGGGACATCGGAGCAGGAGGACGATTTCGACCCGTTCGACGAGGCGCGGATGCTCTCGGCGGTCGTGGGCGGGATCCGGTTCGTCGCGCTATACGCCCCGAATGGCCGCGTCGTCGGCAGCCCGTTCTACGAGGGCAAGCTGCACTGGTTCGAGCGGGTCCGCCGGTGGCTCGACGAGACCCGATCGGCCGAGGAGCCGCTCGTCCTGGCCGGCGACTACAACGTGACCCCGGCCGACGAGGACGTGTGGGATCCGGTCAAGGCGCATGGCGGGACCCACGTGTCGGAGCCCGAGCGCGACGCGCTGGCTCGCCTCCGCGCCTGGGGGCTGGCCGACGCCTATCGACTGCAGGAGCAGCGCGGCGGTCGGTTCAGCTGGTGGGACTACCGCGCCGGCATGTTCCACCGCAACGAGGGGATGCGCATCGACCTGCTGTACGTGACGGAGCCGGTCGCGAAGCGGGTCGTCTGGGCCGAGATCGACCGCGAGGCGCGCAAGGGCCCGCCGGTGCCCTCCGATCACGCGCCGGTCGTCGTGGACCTCGACACTCCTGGAAAGCCGTTCAAGGCGGGCTGGGACGAGGCGCTCGCCCGGATCCAGGCGCGGACGCGCCCGAGTGGCCACAAGAGTCCCGGCGCAGGTCCGGTACGAGGAGGAGCGGAAGACCCGGTCCGGGTAGCGGCCGCGAGGCTCGGTGCGAGGGCGTCGGCCGCCACCCGACTGTTACATCACATGTTACGACTGACGGCCGAAGCCGCGTTCATGCCGACCTTGGGGGCCGCTCGTAACACGGCATGTTCCAGATGGCCAACGAAACGGCGTTCCTTCGTCGGTCGTAACACGTCAAGTACCAACGCCGTATCCGGAGGGCGGAACGACGCTGATTTCCGCGCGACTCGGGCTTTAGAGGTAGCCTCCGGAGCGTTTCCGCGCCCGTTGCGGATACCGAGACGGTCTGCGCACCGTCTTGGATGGCGAACGTAGGCTCGCCCTTCGATGACGGTCCCCAGCGACGGCTTCGGCCGAGATCCGCCTCATCGACCTTGAGAAGCGGTTCGGCGCGGTCCGGGCGGTCGACGGCGTCTCGCTCGAGATCCGCCCCGGCGAGTTCTTCTCGCTGCTCGGGCCATCGGGCTGCGGCAAGACCACGACGCTTCGGATGATCGGCGGCTTCGAGCTGCCGACCGGCCGGCCGGATCCTGCTTCGCGGCCGCGACATCACGCACGACCCGCCCGACAAGCGGCCGGTCAACATGGTCTTCCAGCAGTACGCGCTGTTCCCGCACCTCGACGTCGCGGGCAACATCGGGTTCGGGCTTGCGCCGCAAGAAGGTCGACCGCAAGCGAGATCGACCTGCGCGTCGGCGAGGCGCTCGAGCTCGTCCGGCTGAAGGGCTACGAGAAGCGCAAGCCCATCCGAGCTGTCGGGCGGCCAGCAGCAGCGCGTCGCCCTCGCCCGGGCGCTCGTGAACCGGCCCAACGTCCTGCTCCTCGACGAGCCGCTCGGTGCGCTCGACCTCAAGCTTCGCCGCCAGCTCCAGATCGAGCTCAAGCGCATCCAGTCCGAGGTCGGGATCACGTTCGTGTACGTGACCCACGACCAGGAGGAGGCGCTGACGATGAGCGACCGGATCGCGGTCATGCACCGCGGCCGGGTCGAGCAGCTCGGCACGCCCGAGGAGCTGTACGAGCGGCCGGCGACGCCGGTTCGTGGCCGACTTCATCGGCACGACCAACCTGCTGACCGGCGCGGTCGAATCGGTCGATGGCGAGGCGGCGCTCGTCCGGCTCGAGGGCGGCGACGCGTGCCGGGTCGTCGGGCACGGATCTCGCGACGGGCCAGACGGTCGAGCTGTCCATCCGCCCCGAATCGATCGTCATGAAGCCATCGAATGGCGCGTCGCCCGACGGCGTCGGCGCCGATGCGCGCTCAGGTCGAGCAGGTCGCCTACATCGGGCGGCACCGTCCAGTACCAGGTCCGCACGCACGGCGGTCTCGTCGATCACCGTGCTCGCGCCGAAGACCGGGCGAGCGGCACGCCGTCGGAAGCGATGTCGACATCGCATGGCCGCCGAACGAGGCGCTGGTCCTCGCGCCGGCGACCGCACGAGGAGGAGACCTCAGGCATGACCGATCGCCACGACGGTTCGAGCATCGACCTCGAGAAGGAGCTCGTCCGCTACATGGTCGAGCGACCGGATCACGCCGGCGCTACCTGCTCGAGCGGATCGCGCTCGTCGGCGGTGCCGCGGCGCTGGCCCCGATCATCGCCGCGTGCACGTCGAGCGGTGGCGAGCGCCACGGCAGCACCCGTCGTCGGCGGCCCCGTCGGTCGCCGCGTCGGCGGCATCGCCGATCGGCCTCGCCTTCGCCGACTGCCGCAGCCTTCGCCCGAGGCCGAGCTCAACATCCTCAACTGGACCGACTACCTCGCCGACGACGTCATCTCGTCGTTCGAGGACCAGTACGGGGTCAAGGTCACCCAGAGCTTCTTCTCGACCACCGACGAGATGTACGCGAAGCTCGGCGACGACGGCGGCGACTACGACATCAGCTTCCCGATCTCGGTCGACGTGCCGAACATGATCGAGCGCAGGCGCGATCGCGAAGCTCGACAAGTCGCTCCTCCCGAACATCGGCAACCTCGGCGCAGGAGTGGTCGAACCCGGGCTACGACCCGGGCAACACCTACACGGTCCCGTACATGTGGTGGACGACCGGCGTCGGCTACGACCCGAAGCCGGATCAAGGAAGACGCCGACGAGCTCGAAGGCGCTCTGGGACGCGCGCTGGAAGCAGCACATCTCGATGCTCGACGACTGGCAGGAGGTCTTCGGGCTGACGCTCATCCAGCTGGGCTACTCCGCGAACACCGACGAACACGGCCGAGCTCGACGAGGCGCTCGCGCTGCTCGAGCAGCAGAAGCCGCTCGTCCGCACCTACTCGACCGACACGATCGGGACGATGACCTCGGGCGACGTCTGGATCGGCCACATCTGGGGCGCCGACCGGTTCGCGATCCAGGAGACGATCCCGGACTTCGCCTACTACATCCCCGAAGAGGGCGGCGTGAAGGGCTCCGACACGGTGGCGACGTTCACCGGCTCGCCCCATCCGATCGCCGCGCAGCTGTTCATCAACCACCTGCTCGACGCCCAGAACAGCGCCGCGAACACGAACCTCATCTACTACATGGGTCCGAACGCCGCGGCCAAGGAGTTCATCGACCCGGCGATCCTCGACGACCCGACGATCAACCCCGACCAGGAGATCGTCGACAAGCTCGAGGAGCTGCTGCGCCTCGACCAGGCGGTCCGCGACGAGTACCTGTCGCGCTGGCAGGAGCTGCGGGGCTGATCGCCGTCGATGGAGGCCGCGGTCCAGCCGGCTGACGACGTCCGCGGCCTCGACTGCGGTCGCCGACGCTCCCGGTCGCCTCGCGCGGCTGCGCGGCCGCGGCGCTCGTCCTGCCCGGGCGTCGGCTGGCTGGTCCTGTTCTTCGTCGTCCCGCTGGCGTTCATCTTCGTCGTCAGCCTCGGCTCGCGCGACGCCCTCGACCGGATCAGCCTGGCCGAACCCGTCGCTCGACAACTACGCGCGGGCGTTCGACCCGGTCTTCCTGCCGACGTTCCTGAACTCGATCAAGTTCGCCTCGATCACGACGGTCCTGTCGCTCGCGATCGGCTATCCGATCGCCTACTGGATCAGCCGCTACGGCGGGCGGCACAAGGTCCTGCTGATCATCCTCGTGATGCTGCCGTTCTGGACGAGCTACCTGATCCGGACCTACTCGTGGATCATCCTGCTCCGCGACAACGGGGTCGTGAACGCGCTCCTCCAGGCGGTCGGGCTGACGAGCGAGCCGATCATCCTGATGAACACCGACCTCTCGGTGATCCTCGGCATGACGTACGGGTTCCTGCCGTTCGCGATCCTGCCGCTGTTCGTCTCGATCGACCGGCTCGACCCGAACCTGATCGCCGCCGGCCGCGACCTCTACGCCTCCGGTCGGGACGCCTTCCTGCACGTGACGCTGCCGCTGACGATGCCCGGGATCGTCGCGGCCGCGCTGCTCACGTTCATCCCGGCCCTCGGCGACTTCGTCACGCCGGATCTGCTCGGCGGCCCGGGACGACGACGATCGCCAAGAACATCCAGGAGCTGTTCCTCGCCGGCCGCGACTGGCCGTACGGCGCGGCGCTCGGGTTCGTCCTGATGGTCGTGACGCTGACCGGGACGCTGGTCGCGCTCCGGACGCTGCGGCGCGAGGTCGTCGGTGGCGACTGACGCCCGGCAGGCGAGGTCCTGATGGCCCGCGAGCGCAACCGCTGGCTGTCGCGCCTACGCGCTGATCGTCTACGCGTTCCTGTTCGCGCCGATCGTCGTCCTGATCATCTTCTCGTTCAACAAGGCGCGGCGTGGCCTGGTGTGGCAGGGCTTCACGCTCGACTGGTACCCGAAGCTCTTCTCCAACGACGAGCTGCTCGACGCGCTGTTCGTCACGCTCGAGGTCGCGCTCGTCGCGGTCATCGTGTCGACCGTGCTCGGCTCGCTGCTCGGGCTGGGTCTGGCCCGGCTGCGGTTCCGCGGCCGCGGCGCGACGGAGACGCTCCTCCTCGTCCCGATGGTCACGCCCGAGATCGTGATGGGCCTGTCGCTGCTGCTGTTCTTCCTCCAGCTGTTCGACGCCCACGGCTCGCTCGCCCAGCTCTGGGTCGCCCACATCACGTTCTGCATCTCGTACGTGGCGGTCGTCGTCCGCGCGCGGGCGGCGAGCATGAACCCGCAGCTCGAGGAGGCGGCGCGCGACCTCGGCGCGTCGGCGTGGGGCGCGTTCCGCTACGTGACGCTGCCGCTGATCGCGCCGGCGGTCCTCGCCGGCGCGCCTGCTCGCCTTCTCGCTGAGCTTCGACGACTACGTCGTGACGACGTTCAACGCCGGCGTCGGCAGCTCGACGCTGCCGCTCTACATCTACGGCAAGATCAAGTTCGGGGTCACGCCCGAGATCAACGCGATCTCGACGATCATCGTCGCGGTCACCGCGATCGCGATCCTCATCGCCTGGCGTGCCGGCGCCTTCGACACCGGGCCACGCCAGCCGGTCGCGGACGAGGCGGCGGCCTAGGGACCTGGCGGCGACCCGGCGCGCCGCGCCAGGCTCGGCGCTCCGCCGCCGACGCTACGGCGCCGCGGCGGTCCGGTCGTTCGCCTTGGTGCGTGCGGCGTTCCGGGTCGAGCCCGCGGGCGTGGCACGCGGCAGGCGAGCCGCGGCGATCTCGCCCTCGAAGCGTCGTCGCCCTCCTTCGGCGTCGGGACGTCGTAGCGCAGCCGGACCGTCCGCTGCGAGTTGACGCCGTCGTTGGCGTATCGGTCGACCGCCATCAGGTCGAACGCGTGGACGCTCGGCTCCTGGTTCGAGTAGCGGCCCGCCGTCCAGCTCCGCGAGCGCGTCCCGCGCTGCTGGAGCTCGCAGACGTGCCAGTCCTGGCGGTTGGTGAGGTCCCAGAACGCGATCGCGTCCGACGGGTCGAAGTCGGGCGCCGCGATCGTCGACGGCTCGAACAGCCACTGGCAGACGATCCGCGTGTGATCGGGCCCCGCCGGCTCGAGCCGGTGGACGAGCAGGTAGTCGGGGTGGATCGAGAGGAAGGTCAGTCGGCCAGATCAGGTAGTAGTAGATCCGCCGCTCGTCGACCGGCGTGACACCGGGGATCGCCGGCCGGCCGTTCGCGATGGCCGCCATCGACCGCCATCGTCTCGGCGCTCGTCGACGAGCTCCATCCAGCCGCCCTGCCACGGGCCGGTCGGGGCGAAGTCGCCGCCGAGGTCGTATGGCGTCAGCTTGTTGAGCTGCGGGTGGATGCCCGGGCAGTGGTAGCACTCGCTGTAGTTCTCGGCGATGAACTTCCAGTTCGCATCGACCTCGTACGTCATCGGTGTGGGCGACGCGCAGGCGTGCGAAGTCGAACCGCTCGAGATGCGGTGGCAGGTCGCCGAGCCATTCGACGCAGCGGCGGCGTCTCCGGGGAGAGGCAGACGAACACGAAGCCCTGCCAGGTCTCCATCCGTACCGAGACAAGCCCGAAGTCCTTGCGCTCGAAGTCGTCGAGGTCCTCGGTGTGCTTGGCCCGGACGAGGTTGCCTTCGAGGTCGTAGATCCAGGCGTGGTACGGGCACTGGAACCGGACGGCCTTGCCGCACGCCTCCTCGACGACCGCCGTGCCGCGATGGCGGCACACGTTGTAGAAGGCCCGCAGCTCGCCGTCGCGGCCGCGCGCGATCACCAGCGGCTCGTCGTCGATCTCGGCGAGGAAGTACGTGCCGCGGTCCGGGGCGTCCTCCTCGCGGCCGACGATCATCCAGTCGCGCCGGAACCACACCTCCGCTCGAAGTCGTGGATCGCGGGCTCGTGGTAGGCCCGACCGGGCAGCAGCGACGCGGCCCGGTACGGCTTGCGGACGGCCGCGATCTCCTCCGCGGTCAGCAGGCCGGCGAGGCCGGCCGAGGTCTCGCTCGTGGTCATGACTTCGGGACGTCCTTCTTCGGATCGAGGAACGGGATCGCGGCCGTCCGCGCCGGCCAGCGGCCGCCGTCCGGGCGCCTCGATCTCGAGCGCGCATGCCCGGGTCGGCGAGGCCGATCGGCACCCACACGTAGCCGATGTTCCGTTCGAGCCGCGGCGACCAGATGAGGTCGGTCACGGTCCCGACGTGGTCGCCGTCATGGAACGCGCGGCACTTGCGCGAGAGCTCGAACGGCAGGGCGTCGCCGTCGATCTCGATGCCGACCAGCTTGCGATCGACGCCTTTGACGCGGATCTCCTCGAGCGCCGCCTTGCCGATGTAGTCGGCCTCCTGCGGCTCGACGAGACGCTCGAGACCCATGACGTGGAACGGGGTGTCGTTGATCGTGATATCCGAGCCGTAGTTGAAGATGCCGGCCTCGATGCGGCGCGCCTCGCACGGGGCGATCGGGCGGATGCCGTGCGGCTTGCCGGCCTCCATGATCCGGTCCCACAGCTCCGGCGCCGCGCGACGGATCGCGCAGGTAGATCTCGTAGCCGACCTCACCGGTCCAGCCGGTCCGCGAGATGACGACGGGGATGCCATCGACCTCGGTCGTGAGCGTCCAGTAGTACTTGATGTCGAGGACCTCGGGACCGAACAGGCTCACGAGCGTGTCCTTCGACTTCGGCCCCTGGACCTGGACCGGGTAGACCTCGGGTTCGCGGACCGTCACGTCCATCCCGCTGTTGACCGCGACGCCCCGCGCCCACAAGCCGGCGTCGCGAGTCGGCGAGGGCCAGCCACCAGCGATCCTGCCTCGACCCGCAGCAGGACGGGGTCGTTGACGATGCCGCCGTCCTCGGCGGTGATCAGCACGTACTTGCCCTGCCCGACCGCGCACTTCGTGAGGTCGCGGCAGGTCAGCGTGTTGATGAACGCGCTCGCGTCCGGACCCGGTGATCTCGACGATCCGCTCGACGCTCACGTCCCACAGGGTCACGCCCTTGAGGAGCGCCCAGTACTCCTCGACCGGGTCGGCGTAGTAGCCCGGCAGGTACATGTGGTTGTAGATGTCGTAGGCGCTGCAGCCCGCCTCGAGCGTCTTCTCGAAGAACGGCGAGCGCCGGTACCACGGCCCGAAATAGAGGGTCGAGGACTCGGTCGTCGCGGGTGTCGCGAGTGGCATGGCCATGGACGGCGGACCTCCCCAGCGCGGCGCGCCTCCCGGTGGGTCCAGGGTCCCGGCGGGCGGCGGAACGGTCGGCCGATCGTGGGGCCTGGGCATCCTATTGCCTATCGTGTTCCGCCTGATGGCCCGGGTGGTGCACGGTACGGGACGCGTGTACTCGAGCGGCTCGCGGTCCTGAGAGGGTGGGCCCGCCTGGGTAGGTCGCACCGCGGCGCCAGACGTGGCGATGCCCGGCTGGGATATCCCAACCGGGCATCTATTCGGCCGATCTCCCCCCGGATGAGGCCAAGGCCAACGTTACCCGGTACGGAGGTCCTATGCAAGGTCCGGGACCTTACAACTGGTGCAGATTCGCACCTCGCGACCCCATTCGCAACCGTTTCGCCGCGTCAGTCCAGCGTCACCCGCTCGTGCCAGTGCGGCACGTGGGTCTCGAAGCCGAGCGCGCGGACCTTCGGCTCGAGCGCGACCTGCGCCTCCGGGTCGCCGTGGACGAGGAACACCGTGCGCGGGAAACCGGGATCGCCCGGCCGCTTGCCCGCCGCGAACCGCCCGATCCAGTCGAGCAGCTCGCTCTCGTCGGCGTGGGCGGAGAAGCCGGCGATCGAGCGGATCTTGCAGCGGACCTGCGCGGACCTGGCCGTCGAGCTGGACCGTCGTTCGCACCCGCCTGGAGGTGTGCGCCGAGCGTCCCCTCGCCCTGGTAGCCGACGAACAGGAGCGTCGCGTCCGGGTCGTCGATGAGGTTGCGCAGGTGGCCGACGACGCGGCCGCCCGTCAGCATCCCGTTCGACGCGACGATCATGTACGGCCGCTGGCGCGTACTGGATCGCCTGCGACTCCTTCGGCCGTGTTGATGACGATCTGGGACGGATAGTCGAGCGGCGGTCGCACCTTCGTGCAGCAGCTTGCGCGGTCTCCTCGTCGAAGTAGTCGCTGTAGCGGCGGTAGATGCCGGACGCCTTGGTCGCCATCGGCGAGTCGAGGTACAGCGGCAGCAGCGGGATCTCGCCCCGCTCGATCAGGCGGTCGAGCTCCCAGACGACCTCCTGCGTCCGGCCGATCGCGAACGACGGCACGAGCAGCACGCCGCCCGCATCGGCGACGAGCCGGACCGTCTCGGCGAGGATCCGGATCGCCTCGTCCTGGGGCTCGTGCTCGCGGCCGCCGTAGGTCGACTCGACGAGGACGTAGTCGGCGGCGGTCAGGTACGTCGGGTCGCGGATGATCGGGGTGTCCGGGCCGGCCCAGGTCGCCGGAGCACACGATGACGTCGCTCCTCCCCGCCGTCCTGTACGCGCAGCCGGATGATCGCCGAGCCGAGGATGTGTCCGGCATCGAGGAACGTCGCCCAGACGCCCGGCGCGACTTCCCGCTCCTGGTCGTAGTCGATCGGGCGGAAGTGTTCGATCGCTCGTTGGGCGTCCTTGACCGTATACAGCGGCGCATCGAGGTCGACCTGGAGCTCCGGGGGCTGGCGGCGCAGCTCGGCCTCGGGATCGCGCGTCGCCCAGTCGTGCGGCGGCTCGGGCTCGATGGTCGTCGCGACGTGTTCGCCGGTGACGGCCGCGCTGATGCCGCGGTCGCGCTCGCCGCGGCGCCTGCAGGGGCCAGTCGCCCGTCTCGACGGCGGCCTCCTCCGGAGCCGCCGGCTGCGGCCAGGTCGATCGCCGCCTGGTACGCGGCCTCCTGCTTCCGATCGTCGGCCTCGACCTCATCCGGGTGGCGCTGCTCCCAGCGCGCCTCGCGCTTGGCGAACTCCTCGTGGAGGTGTCCGGAGTCGAGCAGCACGAGCGAGGCGAGCTCGCACGTGCCGGCGGTCGCGTGGATCGTCCCGCCGTAGCCCTCCTTCACGAGGAGCGGCAGCCGACCGCAGTGGTCGAGGTGGGCGTGGGTCAACAGGACCGCGTCCAACGTCGCCGGATCGAAGCCGAACGGGACGCGGTTGCGGATCGATTCGTTCGGGCTGCCCTGGAACATGCCGCAGTCGACGAGGACGCGGGCGCGGTCGGTCGTGATCAGGAACGGCGACCCCGTGACGGTGGTGGCGCCGCCGAGGAAGGTGATCTCCATGGCTCGCATGGTGACAGGACCGACCGTCAGGGGCAGGTCGCAGGAGCCCGACGAGCCGTCACGAGGCGTTGCGACCTCGCCGGTCGCCGCGTCAGATCAGGACGAGCGCGTCGACCGCGATCGCGACGAACAGCAGCGACAGGTAGCTGATCGAGTAGCTGTAGAGGCGGATCGCGCCCTGGGTCGACGCCTCCTCCGAGGAACCGCGTCGCCACAGGGCGCAGGGCCTGCCACATGAAGACGGCGCCGAGCCCGACCGCCGCCCCGAGATAGACCAGACCCATCCGCGCGACCGGCCACAGGATCAGCGAGATCGCGACCATCAGCAGCGTGTAGAGCGCGATCTGGCGTGTGGTCTCGGGGATGCCGCGGACGACGGGGAGCATCGGCACGCCGGCCGCGGCGTAGTCCTTGCGGATCCGCAGCGAGAGCGCCCAGAAATGGGGCGGCGTCCAGTAGAAGACGAGCGCGAACAGGATCAGCGCCGGGATCCCGACGTTGCCGGTCACCGCGGCCCAGCCGATGACCGGCGGCAGCGCGCCGGCCGCGCCGCCGATGACGATGTTCTGCGGCGTCGAACGCTTGAGCAGCATCGTGTAGACGACGACGTAGAACGCGATCGCGAGCAACGTCAGGAACGCGGCGAGCAGGTTGATCGTCCACGCCATCAGGGCGAACGACACGACGCCGAGCACGATCCCGAACACGACCGCGTTCTCGGGCTCGACCTGGTGCGCCGGCAGCGGACGTCGCCGCGTCCGCGTCATCAGCGAGTCGATGTCACGATCGAGGTAGCAGTTGATCGCGTTCGCACTGCCGGCAGCGAGCGTGCCGCCGATCAGCGTCCAGACGACCTTCCAGCCCCAATCGCCCCAGTCGAGTCCGGGCACCCAGCGGGTCGCGAGGACCATCGCGGGGACCGTCGTCACCAGCAGCAGCTCGATGATCCGCGGCTTGGTCAGCGCGATGTAGGCACGGACCCGGTCGCGCGTCGTCGGCTGGAGACCGGGCGCGCGACCCGTCCGACCGCCCGTCGACCGGCAGCGACCGCCACGGACGCGCGCCGCGTAGTAGCTCGTGACGGTGAGGCCGAGGAGCATGGCGAAGATCACCGCGCCGAGCGCCAGGTGGAGCGTCTGCGTCCAGGCCGAGAGGCGGGTCATGACCTGCAGCCCGCCGACGATCACCTGGACGGCGAAGAGGACGGCCGCACCGACGGCCAGTCGGACGAGCGTCGGTCGGTCGCGCTGCGTCCGCCACGCGACGACCGCCAGCGTCGCCACGATCACGCCGACGATGGCCGCGACCCAGCGGTGGAGCACGTGCGGCGACGTGAGGTCGTTCAGCGCAGGGATCAACGTGCCGTTCATCAGCGGCCAATCCGGGAAGACGAGCGCCGAATCGGTGGCAGTGACGTGCGAGCCGAACAGCAGGAGGGCGAACGTGGCGAGCGTCGTGAACGCGGCGAACAGCGTGAACCGCTGGCTGCCTCCCCCGGAACCGAGGCGGGCCGGGAAGCCTGCGCGGACCGTCACGAAGACGAGCAACGCCACCAGCAGCATCGCGGCGGCGAGGTGCGCGGTGACGGACTCGCCGCTGTTGCCGAGCCGGACCGTCTCACGGCCGAGCCACGCCTGGAACCCGACCAGGGCGACCGCGCGCGATCGACGGCCACAGCAGCGACCGGCGGTCGCGATGGTCGACCCAGGCGAGGACGGCCAGACCGAGGATCTCGAAGCCGATGATCGCCGCGACCGTGCGGTGGACCCACTCGATCCACGCCTTCGGCGTCGTCGAGCGGCGGCAGCAGCTGGCCGTGGCACAGCGGCCAATCCGGACAGCCCAGCCCCGAGTCCGTGGCGCGCACGATCACACCGATCGTCACGAGCGAGCAGCGCCGTCGCGAGCGTGAGCGCGGCGAGTCTCTGGAAGCGGGTCAAGGGGTCTCCTGGCGCGGGGCGCTGGGAGGTAGCCGCGGGACGGGAAACGCCGGCTCATTCTAGCGCCGAGCCCGTCCGCACGGCCTCGAAGGGCGACCTCGGCTACGCTTCGGCCCATGACCCGATCGGATCCGCACGGCTGCCCTATGCGCGGTCGTACTCGCGGCGGCCGCGTGTTCAGCGGGGAGCGGCAGTTCGAGCGGCGCCTCGGCGTCGCCTGGCGGATCGGCGTCGGCGTCCGCCGCGGCCGGAGCGTGCCCGGTCACGCCGACACCGGCGGACACGCCGGAGGGCTGGGACGTCAGCGAGCCAGCAGGCCGTCGGTCTTCCCGCAGATCATCAACCCGTCGGGCACGGTCACGTGCGGGCCGACCCGCCTGATGTTCTCGTTCCTCGATTCGCAGAACGTCCCGGTCGCGAAGCCGGACCGTACCGTCGACGTCAAGGTGTTCGACCTCGGCGCGGACCCGAAGAAAGCCGTGGCCGAAGGCCCGGCCACCTTCATCTGGGCGATCGAGCCACAGGTCGGGGTGTACGTGATCGACCTCGACCTGCCGACTGCCGGCGACTACGGCGTCGAGTTCACGACGACGCCGGCCGGCGGGACGGCCGAGACCATCCGGACGACGATGGAGGTCCAGCCGAGCAGCTCGACGTGATCGCGGTCGGCGACAAGGCCCCGGCGTCCGATACCCCGACCCTCGACGACGTCGGCGGCGACATCTCGAAGATCTCGACCGACCCGAAGCCGGATCCAGGCCTTCTACAGACGTCGATCGCCGATGCCGTCGCGGCGAAGAAGCCGTTCGTCGTCGCCTTCGCGACGCCGAAGTTCTGCGTCACGCAAGCAGTGCGGACCGACGCTCGACCGGCTCAAGCCGATCGCCGACGAAACATCCAGGCGTGACGGTCATCAACGTCGAGCCGTACGAGCTCGAGTACGCCGACGGCGCGCTCCAGCCCGTCCTCGATGCGAGCGGCAACCTCACGCCGACCAAGGCGACCGATCGAGTGGCACCTTGCCCACCGAGCCATGGGTGTTCGTGGTCGACAAGGACGGCGTCGTCAGCGACTCGTTCATGCTGATCTTCAGCGACGAGGAGCTCGACAAGGCGATGGCCGCCGTCGAGTAGCGCCCTCCGGCCGCCCGTTCCTGGCCGCGGACGGATCAGGTCGGCGCGTCCTCCAGCCGGAGCGCAAGCCGCTCGTCGCCATCGACCCGGAACCACACCCGGACCGGCAGCCGCCGTCGCCTGATGCTCGGCGAGATGGCCCGGCGGGAACTGGTTCCCGTTCCGGAGCTCGCGGAGACTGAACTCGGCAAGCTCGCCACCGGGCTGGCGCAGGACGAAGCCGTGGACGTTGCCGAGCCCGCCCGACCCGTCGACCTGGACGACGACGCCGGTCATCGACTCGGTGCCCGGCGGGAGATCGAGCTCGGACGGGTCCGACAGCAGCAGGGCGGCGATGGCCGTCCCGGCCACGATGGCGATCAGCAACGCCGCGAAGAGGATGCGAGTCCGGCGATCCACGCGTCAGCGGCGGCGGTCGACGTGCCGTTCCCGTGCTCCCGGGCACCTTGAGCGGGATCGCCCGCCGCGCAGCCGCGGACAGGTCGCCTCGCCGGGCTCGTACGTCGGCAGGTCGAGCTGCCATAGCGCCCGCAAGGGGATACGTCCGTCCGGTCGTCGGCGAGGTGAGCGTCTCGCGACCGCCGCTCCGGTCGACGAGCACGACGCACTCGACGATCTCGCCACCGAGCGCCTCCACGGCCGGGATCATGGCGAGCAGCGAGCCGCCGGTCGTGAGGATGTCGTCGACGAGCAGGACGCGCTCGCCGGGCAGGATCGAGAACCCGCGCCGGAACTCGCGTTGCGTGCCACCGTCGGCGTCGCGTACCTCCTCGGCGAAGATCCCGAGCGTCCCGAGCTGGCGGGCGGTCTCGAACGCCAGGATGATGCCTCCGGTCGTCGGCCCGGCGACCAGGTCCACCGGCGGCCGCGAGGCCTCGGCGTCATCGCCAGCGGCACCGCGGACGTGAGCGACCCAGAACCGACACGAGCTCGCTCGTCGCCGCCGGGTCGGCGAGCACCGCGAACTTCTCGACATAGGCGTCGCCATGGCGCCCGCTCTTGAGCTGGAAGTGGCCCGTCGCGTAGCGCGCCGGATGCCCGGAACAGCTCCTCGGTCCGGGCAGCGACTGCCGCTCGCGCGGCGAGCTCGACCGCTGGCTTGATCGTCGTCATCGGCTGAATCCTAGTCCGCTCGGCCGCTGCAGCCCGGCGGTCAGCGCCAGCCGAGTGCCGGTGCGAGGTGCGTGAGGACGCTCTCGATGACGTGGGCGTTGTAGTCGACGCCGAGCTGGTTCGGGACGGTCAGCATCAGCGTGTCGGCGGCGGCGATCGCGGTGTCCTCCGCGAGCTGGCGGACGAGGACGTCGGGTTCAGCGGCATACGACCGACCGAAGATGGCGCGCGTCTGCGCATCGAGGTAGCCGACGTGGTCGCGCTCTTCGCCGCTCGCCCCGAAATAGGCCCGGTCGCGGTCATCGACGATGGGGAAGATGCTCCGGCTGACCGAGACGCGCGGCTCGCGCTCGTGGCCGGCGGCCTTCCAGGCGTCGCGGAAGCGCTGGATCTGCTCGGCCTGCAGGGCGTGGAACGGGACGCCCGGTGTCCTCGGTCATCAGGGTCGACGACATCAGGTTCATGCCCTGTTCCGCCGCCCATTCCGCGGTCGCGCGCGTGCCCGGCACCCCACCAGATGCGGTCGCGGAGTCCGTCGGAGAACGGCTCGAGCCGGAGGAGACCGGGCGGGTTCGGGAACATCGGGCTCGGGTTCGGTTCGGCGAACCCCTCGCCGTTCGATGACCTTGAGGAAGACGTCGGCGTGGCGTCGGGCGAGGTCGGCGTCGGTCTCGCCGTCGGCGGCGGCATAGCCGAAGTAGCGGAACCCGTCGATGACCTGCTCGGGCGAACCGCGGCTGATGCCCGAGCTGGAGCCGGCCGCCCGCGATCACGTCGGCGGCGCCGGCGTCCTCCGCCATGTACAGCGGGTTCTCGTAGCGCATGTCGATGACGGCGGTCCCGATCTCGATCTTGCTTCGTCCGGGCTCCGACCGCCGCGAGCAGCGGGAACGGCGACGCGAGCTGCTTGGCGAAGTGGTGGACGCGGTAGAACGCGCCGTCGCCGCCGAGTGCCTCGACCGCGACCGGCGAGCTCGATCGACTGGATCAGGGCGTCGGACGCCGAGCGGACCTGCGAATACGGCGACTCGGACCAGTGGCCGAACGACAGGAAACCGATGCGCTTCATGGCCGGTACTCCACGCCCTTCGCCGAGGGGGTCGCCGGCCGCTTCGGCAGCGCGGTCCCGATGAGGTCGCGGTACGAGCCGACGCCGCGCCGCCGGCATTCCCCGGCGAGCTCGCTCGACGAGCCGGACGGGCAGCGTCGGGTCGGCGAAGATCGCGGTCCCGACCTGGACGGCGACCGCTCCGACTGCCAGGAAATCAAGCACGTCGGCGAGCTCGGTGACGCCGCCGATCGCGACGACCGGGATACGCACGGCCTGGGCCGCCTCGTAGACGATCCGCAACGCGACCGGCTTGACCGCCGGGCCGCTCAGGCCCCCGTAGATGTTGCCGAGCAACGGCCGCTGCCGGTCGGGCGCGACCGCGATGCCCGACAGCGTGTTGATCGCGGTGAGTGCGTCGGCGCCGGCGTCGGCGATGGCGCGGGCGATCGGGCGGATGTCGGCGACGTTCGGCGAGAGCTTCACGAGCAGGGGCAGGTCGGTCACCCGCCGGACCGCGGCCGTGACCTCGCCCGCGGCGTCGGCGTCGATCGCGAACTGGAGCCCGCCGCGGCCGACATTCGGACACGAGATGTTCAGCTCGATGCCGGCGATGCCCGGGACACCCTCGAGCCGCCGGGTGACCTCGACGTAGTCGCCGACCGACTCGCCCGCGACGTTGACGATGACCGGGACCTTCCACGTGGCCCAGGTCGCTGCGTACTTCTCGATCGACCGCGTCGACACCCGGGTTCTGGAGCCCGATCGAGTTGAGCATCCCGCCCGGCGTCTCGGTCACCCGCGGGGTCGGGTTGCCGATGCGTGGCTTGAGCGTCGTGCCCTTGCAGCAGATCGCACCGAGCCGGTCGACGTCGACGACGTCGCCGTATTCGATCCCGTACCCGAAGGTGCCCGACGCGACGAGGATCGGGTTCGGCAGGACGAGCCCGCGTCCGAGGTCGACCTGGAGGTCGACGTCCGCGGCCGGAGCCTCGGCGACCGCGCGGTCGCGCGCGTCGTGGAGGCGGCGACGCCTCGACTCGCTGTCGCGGCGCCGCCGGGACGATCGCCGACCGGACGGGGCGCGCCGTCGGCGTGCGCTTCGCACCCGCCGGCCGGCCGCTCGCGGTGACGACACGTCGCTTGGCTTTCACGCCCAGGCCCCTCCCACGCGAGCTCGTCGCTCGCGAAGACCGGGCCCTCGCGGCAGACGCGCTGCGGCGTCCCGGTGACGCTCATGGACCACACAGCCCAGACACGCTCCGACGGCGCAGCCCATGTTCTGCTCCATCGAGACCTGCAGGAACGCCTTCCGCCGTGCCGCGGGCGAACCGAGCGGGTCAGCCCGTCCGCCACCACGCTTGCGGCCGAGCGACGGCGACCCCCAGGCGGCCTCGACGCCCCGCCGCCAGTCGGGCGAGCGCACGAAGCATCGGCATCGGACCGCAGGCGAAGGCCTGGTCGGCCCAGCCCTCGAACTCCGGGCACGAGGTCCGTCACGTAGCCCGCGGTGTCCGAGCGAGCCGTCGTCCGTCGCGACGACGTACTCGACCTCGTCCGGAAGGAGGTTCGACGGGTAGACCTCGCGCGCGCTCTGACGCACCGAACAGCAGCGTCACCTGGCGACCGTCCCGGATCGCCTCATCGGCGAGCATCCGCACGCCGGCCATCCCGAGACCGCCCGCGATGAGCAGCAGATGGCGGCTGCGCGGGTCGACCTCGAACGGCCGACCCGAGCGGTCCGAGCAGATCGATCGGGTCGCCGTGGCGCAGACGGGCGAACCACTCGGTCCCGCGGCCGATCACGCGGAAGTGGATCGTGACGATGCCCGGTCGCCGGATCGGCGGTGTTGATCGAGAACGGGCGACGCAACACCATCCCGGAGTAGTCCCCGGTCCGGACGTGGACGAACTGGCCGGCCCTGCGATCCGTTCGCGATATCCGGTGCGTGATAGGCCTGCAGCCACTGCCCCGGCAGGATCTCGCGGCTGTCGACGAGCTCGGCCGCGGCGAGCCGCATCGTCACGCGGTCGGGCGGCCCTCCGCGCCCGCTCCTTCCTCGTCGTCCTCCCCGTTCGTCGGCAACGTCCTCGGCTTCGTCGTCGGCGTCACGCCTCGTCGACATCGTCCTCGGCGTCGATGTCCGCCGTGGCTTCGGCGTCGCCACCGGCGCCGTCGCCGGCATCCGTCGCTTCGGCGAGCTCCGGTGCGACCGAGGGATACGCTTCGGCAAGGGCGTCGGCCAGATCGCCGAAGACGTCGGTCGGGTCGTAGAACTCGACGAGCTGTTCGGGGCCGGTCAGGCTCCGCCACTCGCCCTTCGGTGTCCTCCGGGACGACCTCGGCACGGAATTCGCCGGCCGGACGTGAGGACGAGACGCTCGTCGTCGTCGTCGACGATGACCAGCTCACCGAGCGAGGTTCGATGCGGGTGCCGCTGCCTGCTCGAAGTCGTCGAGCAGCCGCGACTCCGCGCGCTGGCTCCGCTCCTGGTACTCGAGCGCGAGGTCGTACAGGCGGCGCGCTGCCGCATCGTCGTCATCGAGCTCGACCTCGGCAGGCTGACCGGCTGCCCAGGAGTCCGCGGCGGCCGCGTACGGATCGTCGCCCAGCGTCATCGTCTCTTCGGGGGCGATCCCGGCGGCATCGAGGATGTCGTCGGTCGCCGTCGGCTCTTCAGCGAGCCCGGCGGCTTCCTTGGCTGCCTCGCTGAACGCCGCGATAGACATCGGCCGGGTTGTAGAGCTCGACGAGCTCGGATGCGGTCTCGATGACCTCGGTCTCGCTCACCCAATCGCCGGTGAGGTCGTCGAGGAAACGCGTGCGGCTGCGGAACGTGCCGTCCGGCGCGATCGACAGGTAGTCCGGCTCCTCGTCGATCAGGGTCAGCCCGCCGTACGCGGCGATCCGCTCCTTGTGCCGATCGAGGAAACGGCGCATCTGGTCGGTCGACTGGACGAGGAAGTCGGATCGTTCGAGCGCCGCGTCCGCGGCGATCTCACCGAGCAGGTCGTTGCGGCCCGTATCCATGGTTCGCCTCCTGTTCGGTTCGTCGCCGGGGGGCAGGTTCTCGCGTCGGATGCTCATCGTCTCCTCGCCACGGGGTCAGCGATGGTATTCGAGGTCGGTGCCCATCCGCTCGCGCAGGAACATCGAATGGTGTCGCTCGAAGATCCATTCGCCGGCGCGATGGCCGAGTGCACGGGTCGCCTCGTCGGCCTCGAGCTTGTCGAGCATCGCGTAGTCGGGCAGGTCGAGCAGGATCACGTTGTCGAAGTCCCAGCCGTGCGCGACGTTGTACCAGCCGATGAACCGGATCCCGAAGCGCTCCTCGTACTCCTTCACCTGGCGCGGGAAGATCGTGCGCATGAAGAACTTGAAGAACGGGTCGCGGCCGCGGCGGACGGAGAAGTAGGTCGCGAGGACGGGCATGCGGCCATTGTGTCATGGGGCATGGGTCACCGCGCCGTGCGGCGACGGCGTCTCGGTCACGCTCCGGGCGTGTCGCCCCCGGGCGGAATGGCTGTGCCGCCTTGCTCCTCCAGCTCCCCGACCGTCTTCGTGGCACTCGCCAGCGGGCGGCGACGGCCGCGCCGATCCGCAGCGACAAGGCGGAGCAGGAAGACGATCGTCTGACCGGCGACGAGCAGCAGCCCGACGATGGAGAACAGCAGCAGCGCGCTCACCCAGTCGGGCCAGTGCCACGCGGCGCTGAGCGGCGTGAGGACGATGAGGACGGCCAGCAGCACCAGCTGGAACCGGAAGCAGCCGAGGCCCGGACCGCGTTCGCGCATCCAGGTCCTCACCCTTGTACTGGACGGGGCCGGGGGAGCGTGGCGGACGGGGCGGCGTCGGGTCGGCGGTCGGGTCGGGTTGCGTCACGAGCGCGAACGATACGGGAGGTGGCGTCAGCCTGCGGTCGGAGGCGGCGGGTCGGTCGCGAGCCCGTCGACGACCTCGACATGCGGCAGCGCAAGCAGGATGTCCGGCGCCGCCAGGACCTTCCATGACCGCGACCCACCACCCAACACGATGCGCTCCCGCTGCATCACCCGACCGTCGACCCAGATCGGCAGCCCGTCCGGGAGCCCGAACACCGTCACGCCGCCGATCTCCATGCCCGTGATCTCGCGGGTCGACTCGGCCGGAGCGAACGACGCCTTCCGCGTCCCGAGCCGGTCGCGGACCGTTCGATTGACGTCGAGCCGGTTCGGCGCGAGCACGACACACGCCGCGTAGCGCGGCGGATCGCTCTTGCCGATCACGACGATCGTGTTGGCCGAGTCCTCCGGGGCGAACCCGTAGGCCGCGCAGAACGCCGCCGTGTCGGCGAGCGCCGGGTCGCACGGGAAAAGCTCGTAGTCGACCCCCAGCGGCTCCAGCGCGGCCACCAGACGCGCCCGGCCATCGGGGTCGTGGGTGGCGATATCGATATCCGGGCTCGTCGGGCATGGCGCGAAGCGTAGTCGCTACCATCGACCCTCGATGACCGACCGATCGACGACTCCGGGACCCGACCGCGCCGCTCGACATCGACGCCTACCTCGACGCGGTTCGACTGGCACCCCGAGCCCGAGCTGATCGGGTTCCGCGACGAGGCTGCCTCACGTGCGGCGCTGGCGTCGCTCGGGCAGCGCGACCTGGCACGAGGCGCTGGAGTTCCTGTACGGGATCGCCAGGGAACGCGCGATGGGCGACGCCTCCGCCGTACGCCGAGGCGCGCCGCCGCTACTACGCCTCCGATCCGGCCGGTCCGCGCGATGGCCCGGGCCGAGCGCCCTCCGACCCGATGCGGGCGCCGGACGTGATCGGGGAGTTCAGCACCCGGCTGTCTCACGGCCTGATGAACTCCCAGCACCCGCGGCAGTTCGGCTACTTCACGCCGCCGCCGCTGCCGATGTCGATCATGGGCGAGCTGCTCGCGCAGGTCGCCAACCAGGGCGTCGACGTCTGGCACGCCGGGCCGTTCGCGGCGTTCGTCGAGGAGGAGGTCGTCCGCTGGCTGTGCGACCTCGTCGGCTACGGCGAGGGCGTCGTTCGGCCTGCTGACGAGCGGCGGGGTCATGGCCAACTTCATGGGCATGGCGCTCGCCCGCGACCTGCACCTCGGTCGGTCTGCGCGGGCTGTCCGGCCCGCCGCGCGGCAAGGACCTCGAGGGTGCCCGCGTCTACACGAGCGACCAGACGCACTTCTCGATCGCCCGCGCGCTCGACGAGCTCGGGTTCCCGCCCGACACGCTGGTCGTGCTTGCCGGCGGACGACGAGTTCCATCTCCGGGGCGCGCCCGTCGCGGCGGCGATCCGCCGAGACCGGGCAGCCGGACTGACCCCGTTCGCGATCGCGGCGGTCGCCGGCTCGACGAACACGGGTTCGGTCGACGCCATCGGCGAACTCGCCGACGTCGCCGACGACCGAGGGACTGTGGCTGCACGTCGATGCGGCGTACGGCGGCGGCGCGCGCCTGTCGGAGCGCGATCGCGACCGGGTCACGGACCTGCGATCGGGCGGACTAGCGTGACCGTCGACCCGCACAAGTGGTTCTTCCAGGCGTACGACATCGGCGGGCTGCTGGTCCGTGACGGGCGGATGCTGCGCGCCGTCTTCGGCGGGCGCGCGCCCGAGTACTACCGCGGTGGCGAGACGTCCGGGACGGCAGCGCCGGACGACCTGCGGGACGGCGAGCCCGACGACGGCCACGAGCGCCGCCGACCAGCTCAACTTCTACAAGCTGTCGTTCGAGGGGACCCGCCGCTGGCGCGCGCTGAAGCTGTGGATGACGTGGAAGCACCTCGGGACGCTGGGCTTCGGGAAGCTCATCGAGGCCAACGACGATCTCGCCGCGTACCTCGCGCGCCGCTGCGCGGAGGCCGACGACTTCGAGGCCCTGCCGGCGGTCCCGGAGCTGTCGGTCGTGTGCTTCCGGCACGTCCCGACCGGGCTCGACGGCGCAGCGCTCGATGCCCACCAGGATCGCCTCCAGGCAGCGCTCGAACTATCGGGCGACGGCTGGCTCACCACGACGCGACTGCGTGGGTCGACCTGGCTGCGCGCAGGGGTCGCTCAACTACCTCGCGACCGAGGCGGACATCGACCAGCTGCTCGAAACGCTCCAGGACCCTCGCCGACGACGACGTGACGCCGCGCCTCGAGCGGGGCGGGCCGCTCGACCCGCGATGCGATGGTCTCGGTCCGGCCCGTCGTGGTGGCCTCCTCGAGGGCGAGCAGCACGTCGAGGACGTGGTAGGCGAGCTCGCCGCTCGCGCGATGCGGCCGGTCAGAGCCGGATCGCGTCGACCATGTCCGCCAGGCCGATGCCCCGTCCGACATCGGACGGGAATCGCAACGGGACGTCCTCCCAGGTCTCGGAGCCGATCGGCCGGTAGCGGACCTCCCCGTCGAACCGATTCGGGTCGCCGAGGCTGAGCGATCCCGCCGTCCCGTGGATCTCGAGATGCGGTGTCGCGCGAGCCGGCCGTATCGAAGGACGCAAACAGGCTGCCGACGACGCCCGACTCGAACGCCAGCGTGCCGATCACGGTCGTCGGCACCTCGGCCGTGACGGTCGTCCCGGCGAGTGGGCCCGTGGCGACGAGCCGCTCGGAGCCGCGTCCGCGCCCGACCGCCGCCACTGCCTGGACCGGCCCGAGCAGGTTCACGAGCGCGGTCACGTAGTACGGCCCGACGTCCAGGAGCGGCCCGCCGCCCGGCGCCGTAGAAGATGCCGTGGGTCCAGGTGCCAGCGCTCCGGTCCGAGTATGAGCGACCGCCGCCGTCGCCACGAGCGGCGTCCCGATCGCGACCTTCGTCGATGAGCGCGCGCGCCGTCTGCAGGCCACCACCGAGGAACGTGTCCGGGGCGGCGCCGACCCGCACGCCCGCCTGGGCGGCCGCTTCGAGGATCGTCGCGCATCCGCCCGCGACGTCGCCAGTGGCTTCTCCGTGTAGACGTGCTTGCCGGCGGCGATCGCGGCCATGCGACACGGCCGCGTGGGCGGCAGGCGGCGTCAGGACCAGGACGACGCTCGATCGTCGGGTCGGCGAGGATCTCGTCGACGGTCGACGGCGCGGAAGCCGCCCTTCGCTGCGAGCGCTCGAGCCCGCTCAGGATCGAGGTCGGCACACGCAGCGAGCTCGATCGACGGGAACATCGCGCGCAGCCCGGCAGGTAGAGGTGGGTGACGTCGCCGCAGCCGATGATCGCGACCCGCGCCGGGCGAACCACCCGTCACGACGAGCGCGCCGCGGCCCAGCCCACGCGACGACCAGGTACTGCGAGGCTGTCGCGGGACGCCTCGACCGCCGATCCGTCGACGTGGTCGAACTCGACGATCAGCCACTCCGACCGATCCGGTCGCCTCGGCGGCGGCGACGGCAGGCGCCGGATCGACCGTCCCGCTGCCCACCGGCACATTGACGAACGGCGCGTCGCCATACGCGGACGGCGGCAGCGTCGATGCCGTCCTTCAGGTGGAGCGACACGACCCGCGAGCCGAGGCTGCCGATGACCTCGGCCGGATCGGCCCCGCCGACCACGGCCCAGAAGATGTCGATCTGGATGTCGACCGCACCACCGAGGGCGCCGCTCAGCCGGTCGATCAGCGCGCTCGCCGTCGACGGACGCGCATCTCCGCATCGTGCGTGTGGATGCCGAGTCGCAGGCCACGTTCCGCGGCGACATCCGCTGCGGCGGCCAGGCGATCGATCAGAGCGGCGCCGACCATCGACGAGGTCATCGGGTGCCGGTGCTGACGATGATCCTGGGTCGAGCCGAGCGTCGGCGACGGCGTCCGCCGCGCGCGCGGAACGCATCGGGGTCATCCAGGTGCGCCCAGGTATGCGAGCTCGTGATGGCGAGGCCCAGGTCGTCGAGGACACGGCGCGCCTCGACCGGATCGCCACCGGGCACATCGACCGTCTCGACGCCAAGGAACCCGGCGTCGGCGATCGCGCCGAGGGTCGGGACGTCGAGGCCCATGCCCGCGCCGCCGAAGCGAGCCGGGATCGCGGAACGTGTAGAGCTGGACGGCGAGTGGGAGTGGTGCCGGAGCCGCGCTCAGCCACGACCGTGCAGCATGCCCCCGACGTGCTCGAGCAGCTTCCAGGCGACGTCGGCATCGCTCTTCACGAACGCCCGGAAATCCCAGAACGTCATGACCAGCGTCCGCAGGTCGGTCGTCGCGGTCACGGTCGCGGTCCGGACCGATCGCTGATGAGCGCGACCTCGCCGAAGTAGCTGCCCGGGCCGACCTTGCCGACCTCCTTGCCGCCGACAGTCACCGTGCCCTCGCCGTCGGCGACGACGAAGAAGCCCATGCCGTGGGTGTCGCCCTCGCGGACGACGACGCTCCCCGCCGGGAACGTCCGCTCGCTGAAATCGCGCGCGAGCCGTTCCAGCTGCTTCTCGTCGAGGCTCGAGAGCAGCGGCACCTTCGCCAGCAGGTCGGTCGTCTCGGACATGGACGGTCTCCACTACGACGTCGGCATCGGGCTGTCTCGGGACTGTCCGCGAACTATCACCCGTCACGGGTGCGCGCGGCCAGTCGGTCCTGCAGGCGGAACCACTCCCCGGCGAACGGCATGAACCACGGCCGGCCCTCGTAGGGCGCCGGCACCAGCGGGAATCGCAGACGCGTGAGGGCCGGCGCCTCACCGCCTGCCAGCCACGCCCCGACCTTCGTGCCGAGGTTGGTCATCAGCGCGACGCCGGTCCCGCAGCAGCCCATCGCGTACGTGACGCCGTCCTTGGTCCGCCCGACGTGGGGCATCCGGTCGAACGTGAACCCGACGTTGCCGCCCCAGGCGTACTCGATGCGATGCCCGGCCATCTGCGGATGGACCTCGAGCAGGCCGCGCCACAGGATCGCCGCGGTCCGGTCGATGGTCGTCGGCATGAATGACGCGCGACCGCCGAAGACCATCCGGCGATCGGCGGACACGTGCCAGTAGTACAGGAAGTTCTTCGTGTCGAAGAACGCGCGGCCCTTCGGCGACAGCTCGTGGGCCAGCTCCTCGGGCAAGGGCTCGGACGCGATGATGTACGAGCCGATCGGGATGATCCGCCGGCGGAGCGACGGGACGACGCCGTCGGTGTAGCCGTTCGTCGCCACGAACACGTCGCGGGCCCGGATGTCGCCGCGCTCCGTCTCGACGACGAAGCCGCCGTCCGCCTTGGCGATCCGATCTTGCGCGGACGCCCTCATGAAGGTCGGCGCCGGCGCGGTCGGCCGCCGCAGCCAGCCCGGCGAAGTAGCGTCCCGGATGAAGCAGCCCGCTCCCTCGACCGCCAGGGCGCCGAAGTACGCGTCGCTGCCGATCTCCTCGTGGATGCGCTCGCGGGGCACGACCGTCGAGCGGACGCCGACCGAGGCGAGGCTCTCGCGGGCGTGCTCGAGCTCGGGGGCGTGCGCAGGCGCATACGCGAGCTCCAGGTGGCCGACCTCGCGGAAGTCGCAGTCGATGGCCTCGTCCGCGATCAGCTGCTTGACGAGCTGGTACGAGTCGAGCGTCTCCTGGTAGAGCGCGCTTGCCGGTCTCCTGCGCCGTAGCGCTTGATCAGCTGGCCGGCGCTCCATTTGTAGCCCGCGTGGACGATGCCGCCGTTGCGGGTCGATGCGCCCCAGCCGAGCGTGCGGGCCTCGAGCAGCGTGACGGCGACGCCGCGACGTGCAAGCTCGCGGGCCGCGGTGATGCCGGCGTACCCGCCACCGACGACGACGACATCGGCCGTGGCGGCAGCGGCGCGACCCGATCGGTCGGGCAGCGCCGGCATCGACGCCTGCCAGAAGGCGCGGCGCTCGTAGTCGTCGTTGAGGGGCGCGGTCGATGCCATCGCGGCCCGAGCGTAGCGGAGCGCGGTGACCGCTCGCATCGACGCTGGCGTCAAGCGACGAGGCTGCGTCGCGGCCGACCGGCTTGCGGATCCTGAAGAACAGCCAGGTCCCGAGCGTCACCTCGCCGTAGATCAGCACCAGTCCGAGCGCGACCGCCACCCGGGTCTGCCGCAGCGCATCCAGATACGCGTCGTTCTGGTTGAGCAGCAGGTGCCAGAACAGGAACGTGGCCAGGCCGAACAGCCCGGCCCAGACGAGCTTGTTCCACTCGAAGACGGTGGCGCCGTCCATGAAGGTGATCGGGATCATCGCGTAGAACAGGCCTTCGATCCCGGCGACGAAGACCGTCACGAGCGCCGCCTGGCGATGACGAGCCACCACGGCCCGTCGGTCCTCGGCGGCCGGCCGGACGGCCGGGATGAGCGCCCAGGCCAGGAGACTGGCCGCCAGCAGCGCGAGCGGCCGGGACGATCACGAGCGTCGCCGACTGGCGCCGATCGAGCACGACCGTGCCGAGGAAGACGCTCGAGGCGACGAAGCCGTACAGGATGCCCGGCTGGAAGTCCATGAGCCGCGTGAGGCCGACGCAGACGATGGCCACGAGGACTGCCGCGACGTACAGGCGGACCGACGCCGGCGCGCGCATCCGTCGCGAAGCGAGCAGCGCGCCGCCACCTTCCGTCAGGAACGTCACGAACCCGACGCCGACGACGATCGACACGAACAGCAGGACGCTCGAGGCGTCGAGCCCGAAGTCGGGCGACAGGAAGCCGTAGACGACGCCGGTCACGCCCAGGATCAGCGCGACGCGGATCGGTCGCGCGACGAACCGGCGGCCAGGGACTGATCAGACGCCGGCGCGGAAGGCACGCCCCGCGTCCGTCACCGAGCCGCATCCGCTGAGCGCCTGCAGCCAGCCAGGCCGTCGATCTCCTCGCGGTTCGACTTGATCGTGCTGTTGAACAGCGACGACGTGAGCCCGAACGTGATGACCACGACGATCGTCAGGAGGAAGTTCGTCCCGAGCACGCCGAGGTCGGTCGACAGCGCGGGCGGGCCCTGGGTCTCGGCGACCAGGGCCGGCACCTGAACATCGTCGAAGGCGGCAGCAAGCTGCGCGAACCCGGTCGTCCGCCGGTCCCCGGCTGGCCCAGCTGGAGCGACGGCCGGCGTTCCCTGCACGGCGAGGACGGCGCCGTCGGGACTCGGGCGACGGGGTGATCACGGCCGGCGCGACGACGGGTGTCGGCGACGGACTCGGGGTCGGAGAGGGCGACTGGAGCTGGGTGTCGGCGACGGCGTCGGCGTCGCGTCGAGTCGGCGTGCCTTCGGGGTCGGTGTCGGGCGTCGGCGTCGCTGTGGCGACGGGCTTCGGGGTCGGCTTCGGCGTGGGTTTGGGTGTCGGCTTTGGGGTCGGTTTGGGCGTCGGTTTCGGCGTCGGCTTGGGCGTCGGCGTAGGGGCCGGTGCGGTCGACGACGTAGACGTCGCGCGCCGGCTTCGATGCACGCGCCGGTGACGCGGACATCATGCAGGCGTCGACCACGTGCCGCCCGACCGCGTCGCCCCGCCCGGCGGCGGTGCGGCGCCGATCGAGATGGAGCACGTCCGACCGAACGTGGCGGTGGTCAGGGCCTGGCCATCCCAGCCGAAGCGGACCTCGCGCCGGCGCACCCGGCGGCGTCGGTCTGGTAGGTGACCGTGAATGGATCAGCGGCCTGCCCGTGTGCTCGGCGTGACCGCGAGCGACGATGCGCGTAGACGAGCGCTGGTCGACAGCGCAGAGCGCGACGACCGCGAGCGCAGACGCGGTGACCACTCGCCATGCCGCTGGGCCTTCGACGAACCACCCTGGACCCCTCCGAACCTCACCGGAGCGCCCAGCAAAGCGCAGTCCGTGCCGGACGGCTATGGACTGGCCGACAGCGCGGACATGGACGAATGACGATGTCGCGGGTCGGCATGATCGGGTCATCCGACGTACGACGCTGGGCGGGCGTGTCAGCCGGCCGGAGGGCAGCTCCCAGCCGGGCTCCGGGCCGGACCACCCGGCGAGCGGTCTCGCCATTGATCCGCGCGAGATGGGCGTAGAACCGCGCTCTCCGGTGGGACACGATCCGCGGGTCCTTGCACGGGCATCCCTCGACCAGGCATCCCGTCCGAGGCGCGTGATCCGGGATGGGTCGCGTGACCCGATCGTCGAGGTCCATGTCCGTGCCTCCGCGCCCTGTGGCGCTTGCGTGCTCCTATGCGGATGGTTCGTCGCGTCCACGTACGCCGATGACGCGGCGAAGGTGCGAATCGTTGCAGGCACGGATCGGACACACACCAGCCCACGTCACACCCGACGCCGGCGGCGTTACACGCGAGCAGCAGCGACGGGGCGGCTCGCCTAGACGGCGATGAGCGCCGGGGCCTCGTAGGCCACCCGTCCACCCGCCATCGTGAGCAGGACGCGGCCCGGCAGCTCCATGCCCAGCAGCGGCGAGTGCTTGCCCTTGGACCGGAGCGTCGTCAGCCGTGACGGTCCACCGGTCCGAGCCGATCGAAGACGACGAGGTCGGCCGGAGCGCCTTCGACGAACCCTCGCTGACGGCCGACGAGGCCGGCCGGAGCCGATCGTCAGCGCTTCGATCGCGCGAGCGAGCGTCAGCCGACCGGCGTCGACCGCGAGGAGCACAAGGCCGAGCGCCGTCTCGATGCCGGTGATGCCGTTCGCCGCGATCCCGAACTCGACCGTCTTGTCGACCTCGGCGTGCGGCGCGTGATCGGTCGCGATCGCATCGGCGGTCCCGTCGGCGAGCGCGGCCAGGCAGGCGAGCGCGTCGGCCGGCGTCCTGAGCGGCGGATTGACCCGGAGCGATGTCGCGTAGGGAGCCGCGACGATCGCGTCGTCGCGCCACGGATCGCCGTCCGTGCCGGCATCCCATGCGAAACGCCGCGCCCCGGCGATCCACTCGTCGGTCAGCGCCAGGTGATGCGGCGTGACGTCGCACGTCACCGGCAGACCCGCGGCCTTCGCCGCGACGCACGAGCTCGAGCGCTCCCGCCGTCGAGACATGGGTGAGATGCAACCGGGCGTCGGGCACGTCGCGAGCGACCTCGGCGAGGATCGCCAGGTCCCGTGCGACGGCGGTCTCCTCCGCTGCCGCCGGCCACCCGCGCAGCCCGAGGACCGTGGCGATGAACCCGTCGTTCGCCTCGGCGCCATCGGTCTGGGTGGCGTCCTCGGGGTGATCGACGATCGGGAGTCCCGGCGGCACCCGCGTATGCCAGCGCGTTGCGCAGGATCGCGGCCGAGCGGACCGGTGCGCCGTCATCGGAAAAGCCGGCGACGCCGGCATCGGCGAGCTCGCCGAGCGCGGCCAGCGTCTCGCCCGCGCGGCCCACCGTCACGGCCCCATACGCAAGCAGCTCGACCGGCGAGCCCGATGCGCCCGCCGCTCCCCGGATCGCCGCGAGGACGCCGGGCTCGTCGAGGGCGGGCGTCGTGTTCGGCATGGCGCACACCGTCGTGAAGCCGCCGTGGGCTGCCGCGGCGAGCCCGGTAGCGATCGTCTCCGCGTCCTCGTTACCCGGCTGGCGAAGGTGCGCGTGCAGATCCACGAAGCCCGGCGTGACGACGACGCCCATCGCGTCGACACCCTCCGCCTCACCGGCCTCGAGCCACGTCACGGTCTCGAGGATCCCGTCCACGACGACGAGCTCACCCGGTCCCTCGCGGCCGCTGGCGGGGTCGACCAGCCAGACGCGGCTGAGGTCGAGGTCCGTCACTTCGCGGCGCCGGCGAGGAGGTACAGCAGGGCCATCCGGATCGCGACGCCGTTGGTGACCTGGTCGGTGATCACCGACTGCGTCCCGGCCGCGACGTCCGCCGCGATCTCGACGCCCTCATTCATCGGCCCTGGGTGCATGACGAGCGCATCCGGCTTGGCGGTCGCGAGGCGTTCGGCAGTCAACCCGTAGCGCGCCGCGTATTCGCGGAGCGAGGGCAGCAGCCCCGAAGCCATCCGCTCGCGCTGGATACGGAGCGCCATCACGACATCGGCGTCGCGCAGCGCCTCATCGACCGACGACGTGACGTGGAACGAGCGCGTGCCGGCGACGCCGTGCCGTGCCCACGTCTCGAACCCGCGCAGCAGCGTCGTCGGACCGCATAGCCACAGGTCGGCGCCGGCGGCGGTGAGCGTCCAGATGTTCGACCGGGCGACGCGCGAGTGGAGGACGTCACCGAGGATGACGACCTTCCTGCCGGCGACGGATCCGAGGCGCGATCGCATCGTGTAGAGGTCGAGCAGCGCCTGCGTCGGGTGCGCGTGCCATCCGTCGCCGCCGTTGAGCACCGACCCGCCGAACACCTCGGCCGCGAGGTACGGCGCGCCGCTGACGCCGTGGCGCATCACGAGCATCTGCGCGCCGAGCGCCTCGAGCGTCCGGACCGTGTCGACCAGGGACTCGCCCTTCGTGACCGACGACGTCGCAGCCGCGACGTTGACGACGTCGGCGGACAGGTTCTTGGCCGCGACCTCGAACGACACCCGGGTGCGCGTCGATGCCTCATAGAACAGGATCGTGACGTTCCGGCCGCGCAGCGCCGGGACCTTCGCGATGGGCCGAGCGAGCACCTCGCGCATCGCGTCCGCGGTGCGCATCACGAGATCGATGTCGTCGACCGACAGCTCGTCGACGTCGAGGAGGTGGCGGTGTCGCCAGCCGACGGGCTGGCCCTCGGGCCCGACGTCGACGGACGGGACGATCAGCTCGCCGGCGTCCGCGGGTCCGTCGAGCACGTCGGTCACGCGACGGGCTCGACCGCTCGGCGACTCTCCACCACCCGCTCGATGTCGACGCCGTCTTCGCCGTCGATCTCCTCGAGGTGGACGCGGACGATCTCCTCGCGCGACGTCGGGACGTTCTTGCCGACGTGATCGGCGCGGATCGGCAGCTCGCGGTGACCGCGATCGACGAGCACCGCCAGGCGGATCGCCTCCGGGCGCCCGAAGTCGACGAGAGCATCCATCGCGGCGCGGATCGTCCGGCCTGTGTACAGCACGTCGTCGACGAGGACGATGGTCCGGCCGTCGATGCCGAACGGGAGGTCCGTGCCCTTCACGACAGGCTGCTGCGCGACGAGCGAGAGGTCATCGCGATAGAACGTGATGTCGAGCGCGCCCGACCGCGATGTCGACCGATCTCGTTCTCGGCGATCGCCGCCGCGATGCGCCGCGCCAGTGGGACGCCGCGACGCTGGATGCCGATGAGCAACAGGCCCTGGGTGCCTGCCTGCTTCTCGACGATCTCATGTGAAAGGCGGATCGTCGCCCGACGGATCTCGTCGGCGGTCATGATCCGGCGTCCGGTCATCCGTACCTTCCTGGCCTCACCGGGCCGCGCGGGCGGCCTCACGGGGCCGCGGGCGAAGGGTCAGATCCAGAGGATACCGCGCGACGCCCGCCGGCCGGGATGGTCGGCGACCGCCGTTCTCGACCGTCAGTAGACGTGGACCGTCACGTTCGTCACGCCGCTCCACGACGGGACAGCCGCAGATCCGGAAGAAGTCGGGCTTGTACAGGTCGACGACACGGGCGGGGTCCTGCGGGCCGTAGTCGGTCACGGTCCGTTCGATGCAGCCACCGCCGCCGCAGATGATCACCACGGTGCCGCGCGGAAGGCGCATCGCCGTCGCACCCGGCGCTGTAGAACGTGGCCTCGCCCTTCAGCGTGAAGCGCGCGCGGCTTCCGGGCCGCGCCCGGGGCCGTCTCCGGCTGGTCGGGGTGCGCCCGATCGGTCGGTCCCGCATCGGGTTCCTCTCCGGGCTCGAAGATCGCCGTCTGAGCGCTCACGACACCGCCCGATCGCTGGGCAGGGTCGAGCCCCGCGATCGTTATCGGCGATCGAGCTTCACGCGCGGGGACCGAGAACGGCTGGAACGCTCCGGCGGGCACTGGCTCCACGGCGCTGGGGACGCGGGAACCTGCCAGACCCGGTAGCGATACCAGGGCGAGGGCGGTGCTGATCACCGTCCCTACGACCAACAACCTTGGTCGCACGATAGGGCGGGAACGATACGCCGCCCGGCCCGACATGTGCCAAGCCCCACGGAGCGGCCTGCGCGACGTCCGACGCACCATCGAACGGGCGCCCACGACGTCAGCGGATGACGACGGGATCCTCGCCCGGGTTGCTCTCGACGATGCCGACGTCCGTCTTGGACCACGCCGCGATCTGGATCCGGCTTCCCTCGCCGCCCTGGCCGCGAGGGGTGGCCCACGCCAGGCGGCCGTCGCCCATCGAGAAGCCCGGCAGCGCCCGGACATCGACCGGCGCGCCGTCGACGCGCTCCAAGCGGTCCTTCTCGGTGTCGACATGGAACAGCGTCAGGCGACCGACCACGTTGTCGTCGCCATCGGCGACCCACACCGCGACCCACTCGCCGGTCTCGTCCCAGCGCACGTCGAAGTCGCGCGGCGCGGAGTCGGTCACGACCCGGTCGCGCTCCGAGCCCTGCGACCGACCGGCGCCGTCCGCGGACCAGCTGCGGAGCTCGAGCCGACCCTTGTCGGGCACCCAGCTCGACGCCATCGTCGGTGACCTTGAGTGACCCGACCCAGACGATCGCGCGCTGGCCGGTCGGATCGACCGCCGGACGCCAGGCATCGCCCGCGTCCCGCTCGTTGCCGTTGGCCGGGTCGACTCGAACGCTCAAGGCGTCGGACTTCGTCGCGGCCGTGTCCGCCGGTCGGCTCACGATCATGTCGTTGTCCGCCCATGAGGCGAAGTACGACGACCCATCGTCGGTGACGCGCAGGGCGCGCTCCGAGCCGACGCGCCAGGCATACACGTCGGCGCCACCGGCCTGATCGGCTGGGTGCGCCGTGAACGCGAACCAGGTGCCGTCCGGCGAGAAGGCCGCGGACTCGCCGACGACCTCGATGCCGCTCGCGATCGCGATCAGGCCGGCCGTGGCAGTCGGCGTCGCGCTCGGCTCGATCGAGGCGATCGATGGCGTGGCCGTCGGACTCGCACTGGCTGCGCTCGCGCTCGGCTCGGGCGTCTTCGGCGGTTCGGTGCTGCGAGACGGCTCGGGCGTCTTCGTCGGCGGTGCGGGCGTCGGTGCCGCTGACGCCGACGCGGCCGGCGTTCGCGTCGGCTGGGGCCGCTGCGTCGCCTCGGGCAGATCGACGACGACGACCTCGTCCGCGCCCGCGGCCGTGTTCGCGATCGCGACGGCCTTGTGCTTGGTCGGCGAGGCAAGGATCGTCTTGGGCGCCTCCGAGAAGACGGCTCCCAACTGCGTCCCTTCTCGGACCGGGCAGTCCGCCTTGTCGCTCGCAGGACAGACCTCGTCGACACTGAGGCTGTACACCGTGCCAGGCGTGTCGTTGGAGATGTAGCCGACATCCTCCGGGTCGACGGCGATCGGCGTCGCGTCCGCGATGGCCGCCACGGATGCCTGCGGACTCGCGCCGCCGTCAGCGCCGACGGCCGGACTCTCTTCGCCCTTGACGCCGCCCGTCGGACCGAACGGGCAGGTTCGCCGTCGCCAGCCCGACACCGACCATGATCACGACGACCGCCAGGCCCGATAGCGCTCCGAGCGGCAGGCTGCGCCGGACACTCGCCTCCGCGCCGCTGTCCCTCGCCGGCGCCGGCGGCTTCGATCGCCGCTGCGGTGCGAGCCCACAGGTCGCGCGGCGGCTCGGGCGGCTGGTCCCCGAGCGCGCGCAGCGCCAGCCGATCCTCGTCGTATTCCGCCGCGATGGCCGTGCAAACGGGGCAGCCGGCGAGGTGGTCGTCGAGCCAGGTCGACTCCGCGAGCCCGAGCGGACCGTCGAGACGTTCGGCGAGCCGTGCACGCGCTCGTTCGTGCGGGTCGCGACCATTGGTCCCGCCGGCGACGCAGCCGCGGGAAGCGGCTCATCGATCCACCTCGGCGGGTCGGCTCCGGTCGTGCACCGCCGTCCCGCGCGGCCTCGGCGGCAGCATCGGCTTCGCGTTCCGCGGCGAGCGCCTGCCGGAGCGACTCGCGAGCGCGAGTCAGCAGGGCGCGCGCGGCGACGTGGCTGACCCCGAGTGCGGCGGCCAGCTCGAGCCCGGTCAGGTCATGGAGCTCGGCCAGGAGCAGCGCCGCACGCTGCCGTTCGGGGATCTTCGCGAGGGCCCGCTGCAGGTCGCCGGACAGGCGCGCATCCATCACGAGGTGCTCGGCGGACGGCGCCGAGCCACGCGACTCGCCGGTCCATGGCAGGAACCGGACGATCTTGCGCCGCCGGATCTCATCGAGCGCGACGCGGTGGGCGATCTGATACAGCCAGGCTCGCGCGTTCTCGGGCTTCTCGAGGGTGTCGTAGTTCTTGTACGCCTTGACGAACGCGTCCTGGGTCATGTCCGCCGCGAGCTCCGCGTCGCGCATCATGCGGAACAGGTACGCGTAGATCTCGCCGTGGTGCTTGGCGAAGAGCTCCTCGACGAAGACGGCGGCCTCGTCGCGGTCCCAGACGCCGCTCATCGGGCGCGCCTGGTGCGGGCTCGAAGGCGGTCGGGCGGCCGAATCGGAGCGCGATATGCGCGCTGTCGATGGATCGAGGACCACGGTCGACTCCGTGCGGGTGGGCTCAGGCGACGCACGTCGGGGGGTACGCACGCCCGTTGCGCCAGAGACGAGGCATCTCCCCCACATGTGACGCCCGCCACCGGGCCCGGCCCCCATCAACCCGATCCACCTCCCTCGGGATCGGCCGCGCTAGCGCGCCTGCGCCGAGCAGCTCCTCGACCGCGTCCTCGGGTGAGACGGGGTTGACGGGGAGCCCGGTTCCGAGCTCGAGGCCGGCGATCTCGCGCAGTCGAGGGTGGATCTCCCAGTGCCAGTGGTACGTACCGTCGACCTGCTCCTGGAGCGGCGCGGTGTGGAGCACGAGGTTGTACGGCGGGCCGTCGAGCGAGCTGGCGAGGTTGCCGAGCACCTGGCGCAGCGCCTCGGCGGTGGCCGTGATGTCGGCGGCGCTCGCGCGCGCGAAGTCGGCGTCGTGCCGGCGAGGCACGATCCAGACCTCGAACGGCGAGCGCGAGGCGTACGGCGCGAAGGCCACGCTCGCGTCGTCCTCCCAGACGAGCCGATCGGGACGGACGGTCTCCTCCCGGACGAGACGGCAGTACGGGCACTCGCCTTCGCGGATGACGAAACGCGCCGCGCCGCCCAGCTCCTCCGCGATCCGGTGCGGGATCTGCGGCAGGTCGTAGAGGTCGAGGCACAGATGGTTCGTCCGCGCGCCGGCCTGCGCGCCCCAGTTCTGGACGATCGTCAGGTACTCGGTCTGTGGGTCGCGGCGGGCATCGACCAGGGCGTCGCGGGCGCCGCGTGATGAGGCCCTCGATCAGGTCGCTGCCGACGGCGTGGAGCGGGCGGTGCTCGCCGGTCGGGGCGATGACGGTCCGCCACGAGCCGGTCGCCCGTGCCTGCGCGAGCGAGACCTGCGCCAGCCCGTGCTCCCGGTCCAGCTCCCGGGCGTCGTCGTCGGTGCCGACCACGTGGAACGCGAAGTCCTTGAGCATCCGCGTGCGGACGCCGTCACCCGGGCACGGCGCAGTTGCTGCAGCCGAACAAGCGGTCGTCGACCGGCTCGGCCGCGCGGGCGAACCGGTCGCGGTGGAAGGCCGGTCGACGACCGTCGCGACCCACCAGCTCGTGATCGGGTCCTTGCGCAGCTCGAAGAGGCCGCTCGCCATCGCGCTCAGTCGTCTGCTCGGCGGAGCGTCGTAGCGGAGCGTCGATCGCGCGCGCGAACGCGTCGGCGAAGATCCAGCGCCGCTCGCTCGACCGACTCCGTGGTCGGCGGTTCGTCCGGTCGTCCGAGCTCGCGGGCGATCGAAGTCGAGCTGACGCCGGGCATCCCGCAGGCGTCGATCAGGGCGAAGTCGTCGAGGTCGACGCTGATGTTCAGGGCGATCCCGTGGTAGCTGACGCCACGCTCGATGCGGAGGCCGAGTGCGCCGATCTTGCGCGGCTCCGGACCGTCGAGGTCGCACCAGCAGCCCGGGTGGCCGTCGCGACGAGCCGCCTCGACGCCCGAGGGCGCGCGCAGGTATCGACGAGCGCCGCCTCGAGCGCGCGGACGAACGGTCGGAGCGAGCAGGCCGCGATCGTGCAGGCGGACGATCGGATACGCCACGAGCTGGCCGGGACCGTGGTAGGTGACCTCCCCGCCACGCTCGATCCGCTCGACCGGGATACCCCGGGCGCGAGCTCGTCTGCCGGTAGCGAGGATGTGCGCCGGATCGGAGTGCTTGCCGAGCGTCAGGACCGCAGGGTGCTCGAGCAGCAGCAGCTGATCGCCGATCCGTCCGTCGGCGCGCTCGTCGACGAGGCGCTTCTGGAGCGCGTGGGCCGCGCGATAGTCGATGCGGCCAAGCCATCGCGCGTGCACGGGGGGCCGCCGGGCGGCGCGAGCGCGCACGGCACCACGGGATCGACGAGGGTGGCCTCCACGCCCGCACGATAGCAGGGGTCCCTCGTCGGGCCATCCGGTCGCGCGGGTGACCCAGTGGTACCGGTGCGGCCGCCGCCGACCGGGTCGCTGCACAAATCGCCGGCAGGACTGGTAGCGTACGCACGCTCACCGTCACGCCTCGAAGATCGGATCCGCTACCGCATGTCTGCGTATCTCCTTCGCCCGCGCTCGTCCATCGCCGACCCGGAGCTCGCCCGCGCGGCGACCGTCGACCTCCCGACCGGGCGCTCGATCCGGGACCTGCAGCCTCCCCAGGCGCTGCTCGACGCTGTCGCGTCGATGCGAAAGCCCGCCGGAACCCGAGCTCCCGATCGTCCTGACGCTGGCGCCCGTTCCCGCCCGCTCGCAGCGCTAGGGTCGCCGCTGCTGCCAGCGAGGAGACCGGACTAGGTCGCCTCGACCCCTGGGTGTTGACTGGCAGTCACATCTTGGAGCTAGGCGGGCCGGGCCACCCTGTCAGCTAGCTGGCCGACCCCTCAGCTGGCCTTTGCGGCCGCCAGGGCCTCGGCCGGGATCACCATCCCGTGGGCACCCTCCATCGCCGTCTCGACGCGGCTCACGAGGGCTGGGTCGTTGAACGACGCTTCGAGGACGACCATCTGGACATCGCCGTCCTCGCCGATGACCCGCCGGAGCGTGAAGCGGATCTCCGATCGACGTCGTCGACATGAGGCGCACGGCGTAGGACGCGTCGCGTTCCTGGGCGAACGCCGCCGCGACGGCATGGGTGGGCTGCCTCCTCAAGGTCCGCATGCGATCAGGCTCCGCGATGATACCTAGGCATCGCAATGCGACCTTGGGTCGGGCTCGTCGGGTCGGAAGGTCATGTGCGCGCGGTCAACGCCGACGCCATCACGCCCACCTCAGATCGTCATCCGACCTCAGCGCGGCCTCGACGTGACCATGCCGGGACACGCAACCCCGACGAGCGGGCGACGAACACGCCGGCGATGCACAGGAGCCCGCCCAGGATCGCGATGACGCGGCGGCGTCTCACCCAGCAAGAGCCAGCTGATCACGATCGCCGTCGGCGGGATGAGGTAGGTCATGGCGCCGGCCCGACCGGCACTCATCCTGGCGAGCGCGTAGGCCCACGTGGTGAACCCGATCGACGTCGGGAAGATGCCCAGGAAGACGATCCAGGCGAGGTTGACCGGTTCCGCAGCGCGCGCCTCCTCGAGGAGGCCCGGTGCGAACGGCAGGCACGCGATGGCGCCCACGAGGCACGCCAGCCACGTCACCTGCAGCGCAGAGACGTTGCGCAGGACCGGCTTCTGGAGCGTGACGCCTCCCGCGTAGAGGAGCGCCGCGACCAGGCAGAGCGCGACGCCGACCGGTGTCAAGGTGCTGGCCCCTCGGTCCGCGGACGTGGCCACGCCGATGATCACCGCTCCCGCCGAAAGCGACAGCGCAACCGGCCACGAGGCGCTGCGGGAACCCTTCGCCGAGGAAGAGGCCTGCGAAGAGCGCGATGAAGATCGGGCCGACCGCCACGAGCATCGCAGCCGTGCCGGCGTCGACCAGCCGCTCCGCCTGATTGAGGATCACGTTGTAGCCCGCGAACCACGCCACCCCGGCCGCCACGATGAAGGCTAGATCGCGCCGGCTCGGTCGGATCCATGGCCGGGTCACGACGAACGCGCCAAGGGCGAGGACGCCGACGATGAGCCGGGCGAAGGCGATCGATCCCGGCGAGAAGTCGACAGCGGCGGCGCGGATCCCGACGAATGCCGACGCCCACAGCACGACCGTCAACAGGGCCGCGGCGACGGCCTTTCTGTCCGATCGGGCTGACGTCGTTTCTTCCACCATCTCTCCTCGCGACGGGCTCCTCCTGCCAGAACCCGAACGACGCACGGATGGTTTCGTCCCGATCAGATCCAGACGGCAAGGACGCTGACGGCGACGAGCCCACCGAGGGCGAGGCTAACGCCCCGACCAGCTCCGCCGCCCGACAGCAGCCGCGACATCGCGCCCCCGGCCACCGCCCAGGCGGCGGCGCACGGGAGGATGACGGCCATCATCGTGACCGCGACGGCCAGGCTGCCGGCGATCGCCGAGGACTCGTCGGGTCGGAACGTGGTCACGGCACCGAACGCGAAGATCGCAGCCCTTGGGGTTGACGGCCTGGAACGTGGTCGCTTCCAGCAGGTTCATCGGTCGGGAGACACTGGTCCCCTCGGTCGAGCCGGCTCGCGCGATGCGGTACGCGAGGACGAGCAGGTACGCCGAACCGGCGACCTTCATCAGGAGGGTCAGGGCCGGCAGCGACGTCACGATCAGCCCGACACCCGCAGCGACGGCCAGGGTCATCGCTCCGATGCCAAGCGCGGTCCCGACGACGTGCGGCATCGTCCGTCGGAATCCGAACGTCGCACCCGACGCCCACAGCAAGACGTTGTTCGGTCCGGGTGTTCCGGCACTGACAAGCGAGAACCCGACGAGTCCGATGAGCCATTGCATGGCGTCGACGCTAGGCGGCCGATGACCGACGGTCTTGTACGATCCTGCGATGGCAGACGACGGCGTCGACGTCAGGGCGTGGCGACCGCCGGTCCGGGGCATCCGCGAAGTCCTGCACGCGTCGCTCAGGCACCCGTATCCGCGCCACACGCACGACACGTGGACACTCTTCATCGTCGACGACGGAGCCATCCGCTACGACCTCGAGCGGCGCCAGGGAGGCGAGGGTAAGACGATGGTGTCGATCCTCCCGCCATACGTCGTGCACGACGGTCGTCCCGCGACCGCCGACGGATACCGCAAGCGGGTGCTCTACCTCGAGACCGATCTGCTCGGCGAAGGCCTGATCGGCGCGGCGGTCGACCGACCGCAGTTCCCCGATCCGTCCCTCCGCGACGAGGTGGCATCGCTCCACGACGCCCTCGGTTGCGTCGACGACGCGCTCGAAGCCGAGACACGGCTCCATTTCCTGGTCGAGCGGATGCGCAGCTCGCTCGGCGAAGCGGCTCCGGCGGAGGAACCCGTGCGCGACGCCGCCGATGCCCTCCGTGCCTACCTCGACACTCACCTGTTCGAACCGGTGACGCTGACCGACGCCGCCCGGGACCTCGAAGCATCGCCGACGCAAGTCGCGCGCGCGTTCGCGGCGGCCTTCGGCATCACGCCGCATGCCTATCTCGTCGGCCGCCGGCTCGACGCGGCGAGGACGCGGATCCTGGACGGTCAGCCGTTAGCCGACGTAGCGACCGAGGTCGGCTTCTACGACCAGGCCCACCTCACGCGTCGCTTCAAGCGCTTCCTCAGCGTGACGCCCGGCCAGTTCGGGGCGAAGCGAGGTCGATCCTCCTAGCGTCAGAGCTGAAGGTCAGTCCGGATCTGTGACCTCGACGCTCGCCCGCTCCTCTATCATGGCGCCGCCGTGGGCCGGCGACGCCCGTCACTGCCAGCGCCCGACCCCTCGTCCCGGCATCAACGGAAGGGGACCTCGCGATGAAGAACCCGCCGGTCCTGGTCGCGGTACTCGGCTTCTTCGCCGCCCTCGCGGGCTTCGGCTTCATCTTCATGGGCTTCCGGATGATCGGATTCGACTGGTTCGGGCTGTTCGGCGACCTGCCGACCTTCGACCACGTCGGTCTGTGGGGTTGGCTCGCGGTCATCACCGGGTTCGTCTGGCTGCTCGCGGCCCTCGGCCTCTGGTCGCTCCAGCCGTGGGCTCGGCTCTTCGCGATGATCATGGCGGGCTTCGGGCTGATCGAGGCCACGGTCGCCTTCTTCCAGTTCCCGGGGACGGGGGTCGGGCTGTCCATGGCGATCCTTCCGGGGATCGTCCTCTGGTATCTCTCGACGTCCGAGGTCAAGGAGGCCTTCGGTCTCGACGCGGTCCCATCCGAGCCCATGGCGCCGGCCGACGACGAAGCCGCGATGCCGCTCGCGACCGCTGCGCCGGCCGAGATGAGCGCGCCCGTCGCATCGGCCACGATGGCTGCCGCCCCGGCGATCGTCGCGACGGACACGGCCGAACCGCCAGCCCCAGAGCCGGCGCCTGCTGGATCGGCTGCGGCTCCCGCCGTGTCGGCTGCCGCGCCCGCATACCCGCGCGTGCCCGTCGTCGACGTCGAGGGGATCGGCCCTGCCTACGCGGAGAAGCTCGTGGCCGTCGGGATCATCAACACCGACGACCTGCTCGATGCCGGGGCGTCGCGGGCCGGGCGCGAGAAGATCGCCGAAGCGAGCGGGATCAGCGGCCACCTGATCCTCGCGTGGGTAAACAAGGTCGACCTCATGCGCGTCCCGGGTGTCGGACCGCAGTACAGCGATCTGCTCGAGATGGCCGGCGTCGACTCGCCCGCCGAGCTGGCGCAACGGAATGCCGCGAACCTCGCCCAGACCGTCCAGGAGGCGGTGGCAGCCCGGCCGGGAACGGTCAGGCATATCGCGAGCGAGGCGGAGATCGCCGGCTGGATCGATGCGGCGCGGTCGATGCCCAAGGTCGTGGAGCACTGACGCGAGGTCGGGGGTTGGCCGAGCCGCCGCGAGGCGACTGACACGCCGGTCGGGCGACCCGTAGCGAGGCGGCATGGGCGACCACGCGATCGAGCCGCAGGGGCCGTTCAGCCTGGCGGCGGCACGAGACTTCGCCGGCGGGTTCGCGGCGGGGATCGGCGGCGGGGCGGCTACCGGGACGAGCCTCGTGATGGCGTTCCCGGTGGAGCCGCGGCCGGCCACGGCGGATGCCTGGGGGCAGAGCGCGATCGTCGAGCTGCGCCAGGGGGAGCGTGACGGACCGGTCCACGCAAGGGTCGCGACCGCCGGCGACGAGGCCGCGGCGCTCGTCCAGGCGGCGCGCTGCGTGTCGCTCGACCACGACGGGACTGGCTGGCCTGAGGTCGGGCGACGCGACCCGGTGATCGGCGAGCTGCAGACGCGCTACGAGGACCTGCGCCCGGTCTGCTTTTACTCCGCATACGAGGCGGCGACCTCATTCGTCATCGGTCAGCGGATCGCGCGGACGCAGGCAGCGCGCCTAAAGACACGACTCGCCGAGCAGGCGGGGGACGAGCTCGAGCTGGACGGGGCCCGGTTCCGAGCATTTCCCCGGCCCGAGCGGCTGCTGGAGGTCGACGCGGTCGACGGCCTCGCCGACGAGAAGGTGCGACGCCTGCACGGGCTCGCCGAGGCCGCGTTGGACGGTCGGCTGGACACGAACCGGCTGCGGTCCCTCGCGCCGACGGAGGCGCTCGCCCGGCTGCGGGAGCTCCGCGGCGTCGGCGAGTTCACGGCCCAGGGGATCCTCCTGCGCGGATGCGGCCTCGCAGACGAGTTGCCCGACGACGCGCTGAGCGACGAGGTCCTCGGAGCGATGTACGCCGACGACCTGAGCCGCGGCCTGACCCGCGACGAGATCGTCGCCCGGTGGAAGCCCTACCGGATGTGGGCGACGGTGCTCCTCCGGGTCGGTTGGGGGCGCGGGATCGGGAAGGGCCAGAGCTACCGGCGGGGCGATTAGCGATCGATCCCCTGGCGGCCACCGGAGACGAGGTACGGGGCCACCAACGGATGGTGGCCCCGTACACGATGCCGGTTCGCTTGCGCGGCACGCCCCGGACGCGCCGCGGTACGTTCGCTAGGCGGTCGCGGGCCGGGTGCCCAGGACGACGGTGACCTGGGTGGTCTGGCCGTTCCGCAGGATGTCCAGCCGCACCGACGTCCCCGGCCCGTACTGGCTCGTGACCATGTCGAGCGGGTGGGTCGCATCGAGGGCCGTGCCGTCGACCGCGGTGATGATGTCACCGGGCTGGAGACCGGCCTGATCGGCGGGACCGCCCGCCACGATCGAAGACTGCACGGCGGTCTGGCTGCCCTGGCCGAACGGATCCTGGCCGAAGGGGTCCTGGGCGTTCGGATCCTGGGCGCCGTTGCTGCCCTGGCCGTTGGCCTGGCTCGTCGCCGAGGCCGAGGGGATCCAGGCGCCGTGGTCGACCGGGAGGTTGTTCTCGCTCTGCACGGTCGGGTCGATGGTCTCGAAGCGGATTCCGAGATACGGGCGGGCCAGCGGCTTGCCGGCGCTCGCCTGCGCGAGCAGGGGCTTGGCGATGTCGATCGGGATCGCGAAGCCGATGCCCTGCGCCTGGCTGGCCGCGGCCGTATTGACGCCGATGACCTTGCCGCTCGGATCGAGCAGCGGTCCACCGCTGTTACCCGGGTTGATCGCTGTGTCGGTCTGGATCAGGTTCGACAGGATCGAGCCGTCCTCGACGGGGATGCTCCGGCCGAGGGCCGACACGATGCCGCTCGTCACGGAGTCGGTGAAGGTGCCGAGGGGGCTGCCGATGGCGATCGCCTGCTGGCCGACCTGGATGCTCGACGAGTCTCCGATCGGGGCGGTCGGGAGGCCGCTGGCATCGACCTTGACGATCGCGAGATCGGTCAGGGTATCGACGCCGTAGATCTTCGCGGGGAAGCTGCGTCCGTCGGTGAGGTGGACCGTGAGCTTTTGGGGATCACCGGCCACCACGTGATGGTTCGTGAGGATGAGCCCGCTAGCGTCGAAGATGACGCCGGAGCCGGTCGCTGTGCCCGTCCCGGTCTGGCCCGTCGTCGGATCGGTGGCGGTCACGCCATCGGCGACGATCGTCACGACAGCCGGGCTGACGGCCTTGACGATGTCGACCACAGGAGCCTGGCTACCGCTGGCGGCGCTGCCACCGGCATTGGCGTTGCTCTGGTTCTGACTGGCCGGCTGCTGGGCGGTGGCGGCGACGGGCGCAGGCGTGGATGCGTGCGCGGTGGCGCTCACGAGAGCGTACGTCCCGCCGGACGCGAGCAGCGACGACGCGAGCACGGCGCCGACGACGAACACGGGCCCGACGGTCCGCTTGGCCTTGGGCGCTGGACTCGGGGCGAGCGGGGTTGCGGGCGCGGCGAAGGGGCTGGATGTCGTGGGCGACGGGGCGCTCGACACAGCCGTCGCCCAGATCGGCGCGCCACTCGGCCGCGAGGGTTCCGTCGGTGTGACCGGCGGGAAGGGTTCGTTCATCGGTTCCTCCGGCCCCGTCGCACGGTGGTGTGCGCTCGTTGGGTGCGGGGCTCAGGAGCCGATCGTCCGGCCGGTTTCTGAGAGTCGGCTGATAGGAACGCGAGGCTAGCAATTCCTTATCCAGAGCTACATCTACCCGTCCGCCGCAACCGCCGCGCGGCGGGTCTCGGTCCGGCGCAGACTCGATGCCATGGGACACGCCATCGAGATCCGTCCGGTCCGTCCCGATGAGCGCGATGCCTGGGAACCGCTGTGGTCGGGCTATCTCACCTTCTATGAGACCGCCGTCGCGCCCGAGGTCACGGACACGACGTGGCGGCGCCTGCACGACCCGACCGAACCGATGCACGTGCTCGGCGCGTACCTCGACGGCGCCCTGATCGGCATCGTCCATTACCTGTTCCACCGAAGCACCTGGACGGTCGGGGACTACTGCTACCTGCAGGACCTGTTCACGACACCGGAGGCGCGCGGGCGGGGCGCCGGCCGGGCCTTGATCGAGGCTGTCACGGAACGCGCCCGGGAAGCAGGCGCCAGCCGCGTGTACTGGTTGACGCACGAGGCGAACGCCACAGCGCGCTTCCTGTATGACCGCGTAGCGGACCGCCCGGGCTTCATCCAGTACCGGAGGATCCTCTAGCCGGGCCCGCCAGTCAGCCTTCAGTGACGGAGAAGATGAGATCGAGCCCACGCGGGTCGACATCGATCCCGAGTCCGGGTCCCGTCGGAGCCGAACCTCGACCAGCGGCGGATCGAGGGTTGTGGCCGGCGACATGACCGTCCGTCCAGTCATTGAAGAACGAGACATTGAAGAGGGCGGTTGGCTGGGTCGTGGCAGCCAGGTGGCTGACCGCGGCCGTGATCACATCGCCACCCCACGTGTCCTCGATCGATACGAGTAGCCCGAGGTCCTGCAGGAGATCGCGCATCCGTGCTGCACGCGTGAAGCCACCGACCCGGCTGATCTTGAGATTGACGGCGACCGCGGCGGCTCGGTACTTGGCGTCGAACGCGTCTTTCGGGGTCACGACGGTTTCGTCGAGGACGAGCGGGAGGTCTGTACCGCGCATCACGATGGTGCATTCCTCCGTGTCTCGGCACGGCTGCTCGATGAGGATCGGAAGGCCTGCCATCTCTCGTAGCGCCGTCTTGGCGGACAGCAGGCTCCAGCCGCCGTTCGCATCTGCGACCAGCACGGTGTCCTCCGGGACGGCGCGGACGACCTGGCGGACTCGCTCCGCATCTTCGTGTGGGTCGTTCCCGACCTTGAGCTGGAAGCGCTTGATCCCGTCTTCGCCGCGGCGGGTCACGAACTCGACCATGGACTCGGGTGAAGCGAGCGGCACGGCCTCATAGAGCGGGAAGTCTTCGTTGAGAACGCCACCGAGGATGGCTGATATCGGCAGCCCGGCCCTCTTTCCCAGCAGGTCCCAGCACGCGATGTCGATGGCGCTCTTGGCATACCCGCCGCCAAGGAGCACGTGCTCGAGGCGACGCCCGATGCCGAACGGGCTCGACGCATCCTGCCCGATCAGGGCCGGCGCGAGGGTCCGAAGGGTGGCTCGGACCTCGTCCGAGTGGACCGGCAGGTAGCGGCTTCCGAGCGGCGTGATCTCACCCCAGCCGACGATGTCGTCCGTCGTTCGAAGCCGAACGAGCGTGCCGGGAACCGACGCCGCCGATCGCGCCCCGGACATGACGTAATCCCCGTGGGCATAGTGGAGTTCGTAGCCGAAACAGTCGACGGTGGCGATCTTCATCTGATGGCCGACTTTGCCAGACATGGCGGCCCCGAGGAAACCCGCGAGGCGTTGCCCACCTATGACGGCTCATCTAGACTTGCCGCCTCCCGAGCGGGAGTAACTCAGCTGGCAGAGTGTCTGCTTCCCAAGCAGAATGTCGCGGGTTCGAATCCCGTCTCCCGCTCCAACTCCTTGAATTCGACCTTGGGGCCATCGCGCGTATCGTGCCTCGCGTCGGGTGAGGGCTGACGTGAAGTCGGCTGACGACCAAGATCCGATCGTCGTCGCGTCGTGCAGGAGATCCGTCATCCGCGTGAATAGCACCACTGGCTCGATGTGGTGGGTATCCCGGGAGGACGCCCGCGATGAAGTACAGGACCCTGGGTGCCAGCGGGCTCAAGGTGTCGCCGATCTGCCTCGGCACCCTCCTGTTCGGATCGAGGACAGACGAGGCCGAGGCGGCACGGATGGTCGGCTCGGCACGGGACGCCGGCATCAACTTCATCGACACGGCCGTGTCGTACGCCGGTGGCAGGAGCGAGGAGATCGTGGGGGATCTGCTGGCCTCTGATCGAGACTGGTGGGTCATCGCTACGAAGGTTGGGTCGCGGACCGGCGACGGTCCCAACGAAGACGGGACGAGCCGTCACCACATCGAGGCATCGATCGAGCGGAGCCTCAGGCGGCTTCGAACCGACCACGTCGACCTCTACTACCTCCATCGTGATGACGCGACCACGCCGCTCCGCGAATCGCTTCAGGCCGTCGGCGACCTGATCCGGGCGGGCAAGGTGCGCTACCTCGGTCTGTCGAACTTCCGTGGCTGGCGGCTCGCGGAGGCCGTGGGCATCTGCCGGGAGCTCGGCATCCCGTCGCCGGTCGCCGTCCAGCCCTATTACCACGCGTTGAACCGCCAACCGGAGGTCGAGCTCCTTCCGGCGGCCGCCCATCTCGGCCTCGGCGTCGTCCCCTTCAGTCCGCTGGCGCGCGGCATGCTCACCGGCAAGTACCTGCCCGGAGAGGAACCGCCGGCTGACTCACGCGCTGGTCGGAGCGACCCGGACCTGATGCGCCGGGAGTGGCGCGACGAATCCCTTCGGATCGCGCAGCTGCTCCGCGAGCACGCGGAGCGCAAGGGCATGACGACCGGGCAGTTCGCGGTGAATTGGCTGCTGGAAAACGCGCTTGTGACAGCAGTCGTGGCCGGTCCGCGAACGTTCGACCAATGGATGGAGTACCTCGGAGCGCTGGACCATGCGTTCGACGCCGACGACGCCGCGTTGGTCGATCGGCTCGTCCCGCCCGGATACGCATCGACCTACGGGTATCACGACCCGGACTTCCCGGTCACGCGTCGGATTCGGCGGTCCGGCGACGCGTAGCGAACGGCTACGCCGAAGGGTCCGCAGCTCAATCGTCGTACGTGTCGACCTCGAACGACGAGAACCCGTGGTCGACGTTCGTGTTCCCGACGAAGAAGTTGAATCCGACGCCCGGACCGCCGGTCGGGAAGCGGTCGTCGGTCGCCGAGAGGACCTCGACGCCGTTGATGTAACTCCGGATCGTGTTGCCGACGATCGTCGCCTCGACGATGTCGCCGTGCTGCACGCCGAACTCCGGACCCACCCGCCGCGCGAGGGACGTGAAGTCCGCGATCTTCCCGTTCCATCGGACGATCTCAGCGTACGCTGCCTCCGACTTGGAGCAGCGCCAGAACACCTCATACCCGTCGCACCAGTTCGGCGAGATCGAGCTCCTGAGCCGGATCTCGACCTCCTGGAAGTACTCGTCCGTCGGGTTGACGCTGTAGACCGTGGCCCGTGCGGACTGATCCTTGCCCCATGTCCCGCTGAGCACCGCCGCTGGATCGTCGTAGTCGCCTTCCACGACGTCGGCACTCGCGATGGCGCCGCCGAAGGCCTGCTCGGCCCGTCGTTCGGCGGAGTTCATGCGGCTGACCTCGCCGAACGCATGCCCGCCGCGGGTCAGGACGTCGCACCAGTCGATCCCATCCTTGCGGCCGTTCAGCCACAGCCCACCCTCGGAGATCGGTTCCTCGTCTTTCTCGAAGTGGGTCGCGTACGCCCGGACGAGTTTCCCCTCGATGGGTCGCGTGTTGGTCATGGCGCTGACTGACCTCCTGGCGGCTCGGGCGAAAGTGGATCTTCGTAGCACCGGACGGACGTGAACTTGCCGTCACGGACGGTCATGACATTGAGTCCTCGGATCCGGAACCTCCGTCCTTGGTCGTCGATGAGCACCGCGTAAACCTCGAGGGCCGATGCGTCGGGTGACCCGGGGAACTCGCGGAGGATGGTCACCTCGAGGCCTGGATAGGCGCGCGCGGAGGCCACGTAGAACTGCCGGATCTCGGCGTGCCCGCGAAGAAGGCCGCCCGCGTCCTGGTACGTCGCGTCTGGGTGGTAGTGCGCCATGACCGCGTCGATATCGCGGCGGCACTCGGCCGCCCAATACAATTCGGACACCTCGCGCGGCGTGCGCATGGGGCCTTGCTCCGTGTGTCGGTGGTGCGTTCGGACCGGCCGTCATGTATCGGCGGCCCGCTTGTGCCCACGCCCACGACGCGATGCTGATCGCGTTTGTGTTCGCGCACACAGAACACAACGATTGTAGGATTCGGCTCGATCGCGCGTCAAGGTTCGCGCCCTGTTCCGGAGGTTCGGGCGATGACGGAGAGACATCTGGACGGCAAGGTCGCGATCGTGACCGGCGCCTCGCGCGGTATCGGTCGGGCGATCGCCGAGCAATTCGCCGCCGAGGGCGCGCGCGTCGTCGTCAACTCCGTCTCGCGGATGGCCAACGCCCAGCGCGGTCGTCGATGCCATAGCTGCCGCAGGGCGGCGAAGCGATCGCGGTCCAGGCCGACGTCTCGAGGAGCCCCGACGTCGCGAACCTCATCGCGGCCACCCTGGACCGATTCGGACGCATCGACATCCTCGTCAACAACGCCGGGGTCATGGTCACCCAGGGCGTGCTCGAGACCTCCGAAGACGACTGGGACCGAACCATCGATGTCAACCTCAAAGGACCGTATCTCTGCTCGAAGGCCGTCGCCCCGATCATGATCGAGCCAGCAGGGCGCGGCACGATCATCAACATGTCGTCGAACTCGGGGCTGTATCACCCGTCGGCGATGCGCTTCACCGAGTACGTCGTCTCCAAGGCCGGTCTGAACGGTCTGACCAAGGCGATGGCGCTCGCGCTCGGCCCGCAGGTGACGGTGAACGCGATCTGCCCGGGCTGGATCCGCACCGACATGGTCGAGAGTCATCGACCCGGCCGTCCAGCAACGCATCCTCGACGAGACGGCGCTCAACCGTTGGGGGACGCCGGACGACATCGCGGCGGCGGCGGTCTTCCTCGCGTCGGCCGATGCGGACTTCATCACCGGGGAGCTGCTCATCGTCGCCGGCGGGCGCGGCATGCACTAGGCCGTCCGCCGAGCGGCTCCGCCGGGCGCGCGGCTCAGCCGGCGGCCGCGCCCTCGGGGTGTCGGTGGTCGGCGGAGGCGCGCATGACCGATCGCACACCGGCCACGATGTCCGCGACCTGTGGGACCGTCGCCTTCTCGAGCGCGAGGTTGAACGGCACGACCGAGTTGATCCCGGCCACGCGGACGATCGGCGCCCGAAGGCTTTCGAAGGCCTGTTCCGCGACGATCGCCGCGATATCGCTGCCGACGCCGCCGCGCTTGATGGCCTCCTGGGCGACGACGAGACGGCCGGTCCGCCGGACCGAATCGAGCACGCTAGGCGATGTCCATCGGGACGAGCGTCCGAAGGTCGATGACCTCGACGGAGATGCCGTCAGCGGCCAGCTCCTCGGCCGCCTGCAGGCTCTTGAGCACCATGTGCGACCAGGTCACCAGCGTGACGTCGGTGCCCGGCCCGCTTGATGTCGGCCTGACCGAGCGGGATCACGTATGGGCTCGTCCGGCGACCTCGCCCTCGGTCATGTACAGGAGCTTGTGCTCGATGAAGATGACCGGGTCCTCATCGCGGATCGCGGCCTTCAGCAGCCCCTTGGCGTCGTGCGGCGTCGCCGGCATGACCACCTTCAGCCCGGGGATGTGGTAGCACAGCGCCTCGAGGCTCTGCGAGTGCTGGCCGGCCAGCGAGTTGCCCGCGCCGCCCTGCGTCCGGATGACGAGCGGGACCCGGCCCTCGCCGCCCGACATGAAGCGGTACTTGGCGGCCTGGTTGACGACCTGGTCCATGGCCTGCAGCAGGAAGTCGATGAACAGCACCTCGACGACCGGGCGCTGGCCCGCGATCGCGGCGCCGACGCCCAAGCCCGACGAACCCGGCCTCGCTCAACGGCGTGTCGCGTACCCGGCCCGGGCCGAACTGGGCGAGGAGGCCCTCGGTGACCTTGTACGAGCCGCCGCGCTCGCCGATGCCCTCGCCGATGCAGAACACGCGAGTCGTCGCGCTCCATCTCCTCGATGAGCGCGGCGCGGAGGGCGTCGCGATACTTCATCTTGGTCACGGTCCTAGCCCGCCGCGACCTCGGCGAGGAACGCCTCGACCGACGGGTCGGGGCTGTCGTCGCGAACTCGACGGCCGTCCTCCATGCAGCCGCTCGACGCGTTCGTCGATGGCGGCGATCGCTCGCCTCGTCGACGCCGGCCTCCGCCATCCGATCGCGAAGGACGATCAGCGGGTCGTGCGCCTTCCAGCGCGCCAGCTCATCGGCCGGCAGGTAGAGCCCGGGGTCGTTGACGTGGTGACCGCCCTGGCGGTAGGTCATGCACTCGACGAGCGATCGGGCCCTCGCCGGCCCGTGCCCGCCGGACCGGCTCCTGCATCGCTTCGTAGAGGAGCGCCGCGTCGTTGCCGTCGACCGTCAGGCCGGGCATGCCGTATCCCGCCGCCCGCGACGAGAGATGCTCGACCCGGGCGCTGTCGCGGATCGGCGTCGAGACCGCGTACTGGTTGTTCTCGAGCACGAAGATCACCGGCAGGTCCCAGATGGCGGCCAGGTTCATGCGACTCGTGCCACATCCCGTTGGCCGACGCGCCATCGCTGCAGAACGCGAGCACGATCTCGGAGCCACCACGCTGCTGGATGGCAAGCGCGGCACCCGTCGCGATGCCGAGGCCGCCGGCGACGACGCCATTGGCGCCCAGGTTGCGGACCGACCGACTCGCGACGTGCATCGATCCGCCGCGGCCATGGCAGTAGCCGGTCTCCTTGCCGAACAGCTCGGCCATCATCCGGCCCGGGTCATGACCCTTCGCGATGGCATGGCCGTGTCCGCGGTGGGTGCTGACGATGTAGTCGTCGGGCTCGATGGCCGCGATCGCGCCGACGGCGATGCCCTCCTCGCCGAGGTACGGGTGGAGGTACCCGCGGATGTTCCCGAGGCGGTACTGCTCGATCGCTCGCTGTTCGAAGCGTCGGATCGTCAGCGCCGTCTCGTACATCCGCTCGGAGCAGCTCGCGGTCCGATCTCGCTCATGCTCCGGATGTCTCCATTGGTCGACGAGGGTTTCTGTGGGAAATTCGCGCGGCCTCCGCTCAATGATGTCCTCGCTGAGTACACGCTGTCAAGCAAGGCGTGTGGTATTCTGTGGGTTATGCGGACATGTCGTCACAGCTGGTAGTGTAAATCGAGATCGATGCTTGGTATGCAGGAGTGATGGCCGTGCGTCAGCAGATGCTCCCAGCCGATCGGCTTCAGGTGATCACCGACCTGGTCAGGGAGCGGGGCAGCGTCCGAGGTCGGGACCTGGTCGCAGGCCCTCGGCGTCACCGACGAGACCATCCGCCGCGACCTCGCCCGGCTGGCAGAGAACTGGGCGTCGTCCGGCGCGCCCATGGCGGCGCGGTCGCCCTGCGTCCGAGCGATGAGACGGACACGTCGTTCCGGCTGCGCGAGCATGCCGACGAGAAGCTGGCCATCGGTCGACGGGCAGCGGAGCTCGTCGCCGACGGGAGCTCGATCATCCTCGACTCCGGCACGACGACGCTTTGTCTGGCCCGGGCGCTCCACGGCAAGCGGGACCTGGTCGTGGTCACGACGGCCGTCACGAACGCGATCGAACTGGTCGGCAAACCCGGGACGACGGTGATCATGACCGGCGGCGTGATCCGGCCGTCCACGTTCGGGGCCAGCGGCCAGCTCGCCGCGGCGACCCTCCGCGGTCTCCACGTCGACCAGGTATTCCTGGCGATCCACAGCGTCTCCGTCGAGGGCGGCCTGACCTACCCGCTATTCGAAGAGGTCGACGCGAAGCGGGCGATGATCGAGGCCGCCTCAGAGGTGACCCTCCTCGCGGATCACTCGAAGTTCGGACGGCAGGCACTCGTCCGGGTCGCGCCGATCACCGCGGTCCATCGGATCGTCACGACGCCCGGGATCGATCCGATCGAGGCGGCCGCGATCCGCGAGCTCGGGATCGAGCTGATCATCGTGGCAGCCGAGGACGGGACCGCCGACACGGGCGCTCCGCCATCGCCGACCGAGACGCGGCACCGCCCGTCATCTCGCCTGGCGCCTGAGGAGGCGCCAGATGCCGATCGTCCCGACCCAGGACATCCTCCAGCGTGCCTTCCGCGGACCGGTACGGCGTGGCCGCGATCAACATCGTCAACGACCTCACCCTGGAGGCCGTCCTGGCGGCCGCCGAGGAGCTCCGCGCCCCGCTCATCGTCCAGACGTCGGTCAAGACGGTCCGCATGGAGGGTGCGGACGTCCTGTTCGCGATGTGGGTCGAGATGACTCGCCACATCAGCGTCCCGGTCGCCCTCCACCTCGATCATTGTCCCGAGCGTCGACGGTGATCATCGACGTGCCTGGCCATGGGCTGGAACTCGGTGCTCTTCGATGCCTCCAAGCTCACCGTCGAGGAGAACCGCCGGCAGTGCATCGAGGTCGTGGCCGAGGCGCGGCGGTACGGCGCCGCCGTCGAAGGCGAGATCGAGGGGATCCAGGGCGTCGAGGACGGCGTCGGCTCGGATGCCGCCGGCGACGATCCAGTCGCTCGATGTCGCGCTCGACTTCATCCGCGCGACCGGGATCGACTGCTTCGCGCCCGCCATCGGCAACGCTCACGGGATGTACAGGACGACGCCCACGCCTGGACAACCAGCGGGTCAGCGACATCGTGGCCGCGGTGCCGATCCCGATCGCCCTTCACGGCGGCACCGGCATGACGCCCGAGCAGTTCAGCGACCTCATCGCCCGGGGCTGCGCGAAGGTCAACATCTCCACCGCGCTCAAGATCCGGTTCATGCAGTCGGGCTACGACCACATGACCGCGCATCCCGGCGAATACGACCCGCCGGCCCTGTTCCGCGGCGCAGCGAGCGGCCGTGATCGAGATGGCCAGGGACCACATCCGGATGTTCGGCAGCGATGGCAAGGCGTGGTGAACGACCCTCATCTTCGACTGCGACGGCGTGCTCGCGGACACGGAGCGGTTCGGCCACCTGCCCGCCTTCAACGCCACATTCGCGGAGTTCGGGTTGCCGGTCGAGTGGTCGGTCGAGGACTACGGTCGGCTGCTGCGGATCAGCGGCGGCAAGGAGCGGATGGCGACGCTGCTGACGCCGGCGTTCGTCGAGGCGACCGGCTTGCCGACCGACCCCGAGGCCCAGGCGGCCGAGGTCGCCCGCTGGCACAAGCGCAAGACCGCCATCTACACCGAGATGGTCGCGCAAGGGCAAGCTGCCGGCCCGACCCGGGATCAGGCGGATCGTCGAGGAGGCGCAGGACGCCGGCTGGACGCTCGCCGTGTGCTCCACCTCGGCCGAGGCGTCCGTTCGGGCGATCCTGGACAGCGCGGTCGGTGCCGGAGCGGGCGGCCCGCTTCGACCTCGTCCTCGCCGGCGATGTGGTGGCCCACAAGAAGCCGGCGCCGGACATCTACCTGCTCGCCCTCGAGCGGTTGGCCGTCTCGCCCGCGTCCGCGCTCGTGATCGAGGACTCCCGCAACGGCCTGCTCGCCGCCGTCGGCGCCGGGCTTCGCTGCGTCGTGACGGTCAACGGCTACACCGAGGACGAGGACGCCAGCGAGGCGGTCCTGGTGGTCACGTCGCTGGGCGACCCGGCGGGCCCGACGACCACGGTCCTGGCGAACCGGAGTGCATGCGCAGCCCACGGGACTGGGTCACCCTTGCGCGACCTCGAGGCGTGCCTGCTGTTGTAGGCCGCAACGTTGCGGCTATCCTGCCGAGCGTGGTCACCAATCGCGCCCGCGCGCAGCGCCCGTCCGCTCAGCGACATCGTGCCGGAGCTCGCCCGCCGATTCCTGACGGCGCCGGAGCCGCCGTCTCGACTGCCGACGATCCGGGATCTCGCCCACGAGCACGGCTCCAGCCTGGCCTCCATCCATGTCGCGATGGGCCGGCTCGAGGAGGCGGGAGCGATCCGGGTCGAGACGCGCGGTCGGCTCGGGGCGTTCATGGTCGAGCGATCGGTCGGTCGCCTCTGGGCGACGGCCGAGAACGGGCCGCTGGTGATCGGTCTACCCGCTGGCCTCGTCGCCGCGCTACGAGGCCCTCGCGACCGCCATCAAGCAGCTGCTCACGGCCGCCGGGCTCGAGGTGTTCCTGATCTTCGTGCGTGGCTCCCGACAGCGCCTGCAGGCGGTCCGCGAAGGCCGCTGCCACGTGACCGCGATGTCGAGCTTCGCCGCCGCCGAGCTGTGCGGTCCCGAGGACGCGGTCGTCGTGGAGCTCGCACCCGACTCGTACAACACGGGCCATCGCGTCTTCTACACGGCGGCCAATCCGGATCCGCACCCGGTCCGGGTGATCGTCGACCGACACTCCGCCGACCAGCAGCTGCTGACCGCCCTCGAGTTCAACGGGCACCGACGTGACGCTGGTGCCAGCCATGCCCGCCCAGATCACGCGGCTGCTCGCGAACGGGCAGGCCGACGCGGCCGTCTGGACGGTCGACGAGATGGGGGTCGGACCGCCCGATGGGATCCTCGATCGACCCGCTGCGCGCCGAGCGTCCGCCAGCAGATCGGCGACCGGATGACGCGAGCGGTGCTGGTGGGGCGGGCCGTCGACGCGGCGGTCATGCGTGCCGTGACGGCGCCCATCGAGAGTGCGGCCGTCGCGCAGATCCAGCTCGACGTCATGGCCGGTCGGGTCGTCCCGGAGTACTGACCGCGGGCCGATCCGCAGCGGCCTGGCCTGTGCCGACGACCGCGCGAGAGCACCCGGCGATCGTGCCGCCGCGTCGTTGACAGGGCGCCGTACCATCCGTGTTGGTGCCGTTGTTCTGTGTTCGCAAACGTTCAACAGAAGCGCGTCGGTCCGGGCGGTCGACCAGTCCGGCACGGCGGCCCAGCTCGATGGACCGTAGGCGACCGATCTCGGCCATCCACCGCGCGCACGGGAGGAGGGCATCTGAGACAGACCGCAGCCGTAGCCCAACGCTAGACCGTCATCGGAGGACGGTCGTGGTTCTCGGGGGAAGGGAGGGATCGTGGACATGGCGAAGGAGTGGAGATGGTGAGCAACGACCCTGCCGTGGCGTCCGGCGCGCACGGCGCGCGTCATGCAGACCGAGCTCGAGGCGGATGCGATCGGGCTGCTCGGGCGCGACGATGCAGGCGATCACCCACATCGCGCCGGCGATCGCCGGGTTCTTCTTCACGGCGTTCATCGTCTCGCTGGCCGGCATCACCTCCCCGCTCGCCTACTTCATCGGGTTCTTGATCGTGCTGATGCTGCGGAAGCACGCTGGCCCAGCTGGCGAAGGCACATGCCGTCCGCCGGCGGCTACTACACCTACGTGAGCCGCGGCGCTGCATCCCCGCGCAGGGTTCCTGACATCGTGGATGTACATCCTGTACTCCCCGCTCGTCGGCGGGCCGCTGGCAGGCTTCTTCGGCTTCATCGTGGCCGGCGAGCTGAGCGACGAACTGGGGCATCGAGGTTCCCTGGTTGTGGTGGGTCTCGGTGCTCGTCTTCTCGTTCCTGACCGCCTTCCTGCAGTGGGAGGGGATCAAGCCCTCGACCCGGTTCGTGGTGATCACCGGCGGGCTGGAGATGATCATCGTCATGGGGCTGGCGATCTTCGGGTTCCTGGTCCCGCCTCCCGGTTCGTCCGGCATCACGCTTGACGTCTTCAATCCGGCGATGATCCCGGCGGGCGGCGGGTTCCTCCTGGCGGTCGTGTTGACCGTCCAGGGCCTGACCGGGTGGGAGGCATCCGCACCGTTGGCCGAGGAGACGAAGGACCCGAAACGAAACGTGCCGCTCTCGGTGATGCTCTCGATCGTCATCATCGGAAGCTTCCTCGTCATCGTCTTCTGGGGCGTCATCACCGGCTTCGGGAACGACGCCGACGCGGTCGTCAATTCCCCCGTCCTGCCGGCCCTGGGGCTGGCCCACCGGGTCTGGGGCGACCTTTGGTTCATCATCCTGTTGGCGTTCCTCAACAGCGTCGCGGCCGTCTGCGTCGCTTGCGCGAACGTCGGGACTCGCATGTGGTACAGCATGGCCCGGAGCGGGTCCTTCCCGAAGGCCCTCGCCAAGTTGCACCCGGACACACAAGACCCCGACCAACGCGATCCTCGTGCAGCTCGGCCTCAACATCGTGGCCGGCCTCTTCGTCGGCGCCGTCTGGGGTTCCGAGACCGGGTTCTTCTTCGCCACCGGCATCGTGTTGGTGCTCGCCGTGACGGTCGTCTACATCCTGGCGAACGCGCCGTCTTCCGCTTCTACTGGAGGGAGCGGCGGAGCCGAGTTCAATTGGCTCCTGCACTTCGTGCTTCCCGCTCGTCTCCTCGGTCATCCTGCTCTACGCGTGCTACCGGGGGTTCTTCGACCCCTTCCCAGCCGACCCGTTCAACCTTGGACCGCTCGTCGTCGGCGGGTGGTTCGTGATCGGGTGTCGTCCTCCTGGTGTCCTGCGCTCGCGCGGCGACGAGGAATGGATGATCAAGGCCGGGCAGGCGCTCGGCGACGAGCTGCCCGCCCCGGCGTTCGACACCGTCGCGATCACCCGGGCACGGGCGGGTAGTCGGGCAGCCAACCGCTGATCCAGACTCGGTGGCCCGGCACCTGCCGGGCCACCGAGAGGACCCAGCGCCAACAAGCCGCGGAAGCGGTCGATCTGCGACGGTCGCGATCGTCTGGAAGGGGACACCGTGCCTGCCTTGTTTGGGTCCAGCTATGACCGAACCGAACTTCTGCGCCGCGTCGGCAAGCTGGAGCAGGTCGCCGGGGTTCGTCTGGTCACCGCCGGCGACGGGATCGAGCGCGGCGTCCGGTTCCTTGAGTTCCGTACCGGAACGGGCTTCGTGTTCGACGTCGTCGTCGATCGAGCGTTCGACATCGGCCGGTGCGAGATGAACGGTGTCCCGCTGGCGTGGATCTCGCCACCGGGGTTCGTCGGTCCGTGGTTCTCCGAGCCCGAAGGGATGGGCTGGTTCCGGAGCTTTCCCGGCGGCCTGGTCTCGACGGCCGGGCTGGACCACACCCTGATCGGCGGTGAGGACACGGCCGAGCAGTTCAACCAGCCCCACCTGAAGCCCACCGAAACCTACGGGATGATGGGCCGGGTCTGGACCCTGCCTGCGCGATTGACCGGTTACGGAGAGCGGTGGGAGGGCGACGACTGCATCCTGTGGGCCGAGGGCGAGGTGCATCAGACCGCGGTGTTCGGCGAGAACCTCACGCTCCGGCGACGGGTGGAGGCGAAGGTCGGGGAGTCATCGTTCCGCATCCACGACGAGGTCGAGAACACCGGCCACACCCGGACGACCCACATGCTCCTCTATCACTGCAACGTCGGCTTCCCGATCGTGGAGGAAGGGGCGCAGCTGCTGGTGCCGGGCCCGGGCGTGGCGACCGATCCGTCGCCGGCGGGCGACTATCGCCGGCTCGAGGCACCGATCCCGAACTACACGGAGCGGTGCTTCGAACACGACGTGGTCACCGAGCCCGACGGGACCGTGCCGGTCGCCATCATCAACCGACGCATCGGCCTGGGCGTCTATCAGCTCTTCAACAAGGCGCCAGCTGCCGCACCAGACGACGTGGCGGATGCCGGGCGAGGACCTCTACGTCGTGGCCATCGAGGCCAGCACGAACCGCGACGCCGGTCGCTGGGACGCCCGCGAGCGGGGCGAGCTGATCGAGCTTGCGCCAGGCGAGCGACGGGTCTACGACCTCGAGATGGGCGGGCTCGTCGGCGTCGATGAGATCGATGCCTTCACGAGCCGCGTCGGACGGCTGTACCCGCAGGCGGTCGCGTGACCCGGATCCATCGCGTCCGCGAGACCAAGGAGTCCGAGATCGTGGAGAAGCGGTTCGTTGGCAAGGTCGCGCTCGTCACCGGCGCGACGAGAGGGATGGGCCAGGCGACGGCCGTGCGCCTGGCGGCTGAGGGGGCCCTCGTCGGCGTGAATCATCGGCCGACGGGTGATCCGAGCGCGACCCTCCAGTTGATCAAGGAGGTCGGCGGCGAGGGGTTCCCCGTGGTCGCCGACATGCGCAACCCCGGCCAGGTCATCGAGATGGTCCAGGAGGTGGCCCGACGGGGTGGTCGGCTGGACTACCTGGTCTCCAACGCCGGGATCAACCCGTTCATGCCATGGGACGAGACCACGGTCGAGGACTGGGACAACCTGTCCGAGACGAACCTGCGCGGGACCTGGGTGGTCACGACCGAGGGCGCCAAGCAGATGGTCAAGGAGGGCCACGGCGGCGCGATCGTCTGCATCAGCTCCATCTCGGCGCACGTCGGCTCGCCGTTCCAGGCCGCCTACTGCGCGACCAAGGGCGGCATCTCGATGTGGGCCAAGGCGCTTCGGCGCGGTCGTCGGGGCGCACGGCATCCGGGTCAACGCCATCGAGCCCGGCTGGATCAAGACGGACATGGCCGCGCCGATGACCGACGATCCGGCCGCCGCTCAAGTACTACAAGGAACGGGTCGCGCTCCATCGCGGCGGCGAGCCCGAGGAGATCGCCGCGACGGTCGCCTTCCTGCTGTCCGACGATGCGAGCTACATCACCTCGGCGACCCTCCTCGTGGACGCCGGGTTCATCGTCAACGCCGAGCTGTAGGACCCGAGCGGTCCAGGAGTCCGTCCATGGCCGTCAAAGTCATCATGCCGCAGGCCGGGCAGGACCTCGAGACCGGGATCGTCAAGCAGTGGCACAAGGCCGAGGGCGACGCGGTCACGAAGGGCGAGCCGATCGTCCAGATCGAGACCGAGAAGGTCAACCTCGACGTCGAGGCCCCGGCGTCGGGCGTGCTCCTTCGCGATCCTCGTTGCCGGAAGGGGCCGAGACGGCGATCTTCTCGACGATCGGGATCATCGGCGAGCCCGGCGAGGACATCTCCGGGATCGGCTGACCGACCGCCATGGGTTTCGCTCGGATCGCCAGCGTCCCAGTGACGGGCGCTCGGGGTAGTGGAGTCGAAGGAGCACGGCGGATGAGCCTTATCGGGATCGACCTCGGGAGCAGCGCGATCAAGGTCGGTGCCTACGCCGCTCGATGGAACGTCGTTGGCGGGCGCCCATCGCGCCGTCCCCGGCGTATCGCCCCGAGCCCGGCCAGTGCGAGGTCGACGTGCTCGAGTCGCGCGCGGCCTTCCGATCCGCGCTCGCAGAGGTGACGGCAGCTCGCAGCCTGAAAGCCGACCCGCCCGTCGCGATCTCCTTCAGCTCGTCGGGCCGGGAGGTGTTCCCGGTCGCCGAGGACGGCGACGCCCCTCGGGCGATGCCTGATGACCTCGGACACGCGGGGCGATTACGTCGCTGCGAAGACCGCATCGCGTCGGTCTCCCGAGGAGTGGCAGCGCCTGGCCGGCCACGTCCCGCGCCGGATGGACCCGGTCAACCGCGCGCTCTGGTGGCGCGCCACCGACCCGGCCACGGTCGCGCCGGACGCGCTGGTTCATGAACTGGCACGAGTATCTACTCGCTGCTGATGAGCGGACGCCCGGTGGTCGACTGGAGCGACGCAGGCACGTGGGCGACGTACGACGTGGCGACGGGCGGCTGGTCGGCCGAGCGGATCGAGGAGACCGGGGTCGATCCGCGCTGGCTGCCCGAGATCCAGCCGAACGGCTCGCCGATCGGCCGAATCCTTCCGGCGCATCGCCGCGGAGTTCGACCTGCCCGCGGACACGCTGATCGTGACCGGGGCGTTCGATACGTACGCGGCTGCGGTCGGGTCCGCGGCCGTGGATCCCGGGCGTCGTGTCGCTCGCGTGCGGGACGTGGAACTCCTTCAACATGCCGGTGACGCCGGGCTGGCCGGTGGAGCTCGTCCACGACGGCATCGGTGTCTATCCGCATCCGGGACCGACCGGCTTCGGGATCCTGGTCACGAACCCGAACGGCATGGCCGTCATCGACTGGGCGCGGAACGCTGCTCGCGCCTCTCGATCGCCGATCTGGAAGCAGGGCTCGCGGCCAGCGGTCCGGGCCCGGGCACGTCTTCGCGGACGCGGCGTTCACTCCACTTCCCCACGTCCCGGCAACCCCGGGATTCGGCGGCACGTTCAGCGGCGTCACGCTCGCCGCGACCGCCGTCGACATCGTGCGGGCGCTGCTCGAGGGCATCGCCTGCGAGTTCTCGCTGAGCCTCGATCTGCTGGGTCGCTACGGCATCGATGCGCGGCTCGATCCGAGCGACCGGCGGCGGATCGAAGAACGCCTGGTGGATGCAGCTCATCGCGGACGTGACCGGCGTCCCGGTCGAGGTCGTCGCCCAGGACGAGCCCGGCGCGTTCGGAGCCGCGATCCTCGCGGGCGTCGGGGCCGGCGTCTACGGATCGGTGTCGGCGGCCGTTTCGGAGCTCGTCACGGTCTCGCGGCGGTTCGAACCGGATCCCGGGCGGGGGGCGCTATACGCCGGGGTCCGCGCACGCCTGGGCGCCGGGTGACGGCGCGAGACGCGATGAAGACCGACGGCGCTCGACCGCGCAGCCGGCTCCATCGATCCCGCTGTCGACGCCGGGTCTGGTCGTGGACCTGGACGTCTTCGAGGCGAACGTGGCGGCGATGGCATCCCGCTGCTCCGCGGCACCGGCAAGACCCTCCGGCCACACGTCAAGACCCACCGAACCCCCGAGCTGGCGAAGCGACAGCTCGGTGGCTCGGCGGTCGGCCTGACATGCGCGACCGTCGGCGAGGCCGAGGCGATGGTCGCGGCCGGGATGGACGACGTCCTCGTGGCGAACGAGGTCGTCGATCCCCGCAAGATCGCCCGGCTCGTGGCACTCGCAGAGCGGGCTCGCAGTCGGCGTTGTGGCAGACGATCCGGAACCTGTGGCGGCCCTGTCGCGTGAGGCCGCCCGGGTCCGGAGCCACGATCGACGTCTTGATCGACGTCGACATCCTCCTCCATCGTTGCGGTGTCGCGATCTGCCGCGGACGCCGTCAGGCTGGCGGAGACGATCGAGCGCGCACCCTGGCTTCGCCTGCGCGGGCTCATGGGGTATGAAGGGCGGATCCGGCGCGACTGACGCTGATCGAGCGGGCAAGATCGCGCGGGCCTACGCCACTCTGGCCGAGGTTCGGATGGCCCTCATCGACGCCGGATTCCCGGTCGACGTCGTATCCGCGGCGGGCACGTCGACGCTAGCCGAGGCACTGGTCGACCCAGTGATCACCGAAGTCCAGGCCGGCGTCTACGCGCTCATGGAGCCTGAGCGGCTGGAGCCGGACCTGCCGTTCCGATGCGCCGTGGCGATCCGTGGCACGGTGATCAGCCGCCACCCGGGGCGGATCGTGCTCGACATCGGCCGTCGTGCCGTCGGCATGGAATACGGGGCTCCGGTCCCGATCGGGTTCGTCGCCACCCACATCGCGATCAGCGACGAACACGCGACGATCGAGATGGCCGATCCGCTGCCCGCCGCTGGGAAGCCAGCTCGACCTCGCACCCGGCCAGATCAGGACGACCTTCAACCTGCACGACCACGTCTGGGTCAGTCGGGGACGGCCGGCTCATCGATCGCTGGCCGATCAGCGCCCGCGGCAGTTCCCAGTAGCAGGTCAGACACGACGCGACGACACGGAGAGAAGGCCTGATGCGAGACCCGACCACGCTGATCACCGAGAGCCATGACCTCGTCCGGTCCCGCTACGCGCCCGCGATCGGCCGGCCTCCGCGACGACCTGACGACGCCGACCCTCCTCCTCGATCTCCCCACGCTCAGGGCGAACCTCGGGTTCATGGCCGACGGCATGCGCGGCGTGTCCACGACCCTGCGCGCTCACGTGAAGGTGCACAAGAGCCCGCACATCGCCCGCATGGAGATCGAGTACGGGGCGGTCGGGGTCGGCTGCGCCACGGTCTGGGAAGCCATCGTCATGGTCCGAGCGGGGATCGACGATGTGTTCGTGATCAACGAGGTCGTCGGCGCCGAGAAGACCCGAGCGCTGGCGCTCCTCGCCCGCGAGGCCGTCCGTGAAGGTCGCTGTCGACGATACGGTCCAGATCGACGAGCTCTCGCGCGCCGCCGTCGCGGCCGGCAGCACGATCGGGGTCCTCATCGACGTCGACGAGGGGATGCACCGATGCGGCGTCACGTCGGCCGAGGAGGCGCTCCCGCTGGCGCGCCGGATCTCCGAGGCGCCGGGGCTCGAGTTCGTCGGGCTGACCGGGTATGAGGGCCACTGTTCGCTCGAGTTCGATCGCGGCGAGGCGGCAGTCGATGGCGGGCGCAGGCGATGGCGGTCCTGACCGGCATCGCCGGCGCCCTCGGCGAGGCAGGGTTTCCCTGCCGCATCGTGTCGGCGGCCGGGACCGGCACCTGGGAGGTCACGTCGCGGTACCCGGGGGTGACCGAGATCCAGCCGGGTTCGTACGCCACGATGGACGGCCACCACCGCGGCCTCGATCCTCGATTCGGATGGGCGGTCACGGTCCTCTCGACGGTCATCAGTCGGCGGCCCGACCGGATCGTCCTCGACGCCGGCAGCAAGACCGTCGGCGCATCGCACGGCACGCTCAAGGACTGGGACCTCGAGACGTACCGCTTCGACGAGGAGCACGCCATATTCCTCGCCGACGCGTCGTGTCCGCTCACGACCGGCGACAAGGTCGAGATCCTGTGCAACTACACGCCATTCGCGATCAGCTATTTCGAGGCGTACCACGTCATGGAGGACGGGCGCGTCGTGGACATCTGGCCGGTCCTGCCTCGCGGGCCGGAGTCACGCTGGCTCCTCGACATGCTCGAACGCGGCGAATGAGGAGCAATCGCATGCGAGACCCGGCCCCGATCATCACCGAAGCCCACGACCGTGTCCGTGACCAGTACGGGTCGGCGATCGGGCGGAGCAAGTACGACGTCGTGACGCCCGGCCCTCGTCATCGATCGCGATGTGCTGCTCGCGAACCTGGCGTACATGGAGTCGCGTCTGCCCGAGCTCCATGCGCGCCTGCGGGGCCACGTCAAGAACCACAAGAGCCCGCACATCGCCCGCCTGCAGCTCGAGCACGGTGCGTTCGGGATCTGCGCGGCGACGATCTGGGAGGCGATCGTCATGGTCCGCGCCGGCGCCGACGACGTCCTGATCGCGAACCAGCTCGTCGTTCCGCAGAAACGCCGTGCCGCGGCGCTCCTCGCGCGCGAGGCGAATGTCCTCGTCAACGTCGATGACATCGGCGACGCGGAGGCGCTGTCTGCCGCGGCGGTCGAAGCGGGGAGCACGCATCGGGGTCCTGGTCGAGGTCGACACGGGGATGCATCGCGCCGGGGTCGACACGCCAGACGAGGCGCTCACGGTCGCCCGGCGTGTCCAGGAGCTGGCCGGCCTTCGCATGGACGGCCTGTCCGGCTACGAGGGCCACTGCTCGATGGAGATGGACCACGAACGGCGCCACGAGAAGCAGGCGGCCGCGATGCGGTACTTCGTCGAGGTCGCGGATCTGCTCGAGGCCAACGGCGTTCCGTGTCCCATCCTCTCGGCCGCCGGAACGGCGACCGCGTTCTGGACCGGAGCCGACCCGCGGATCACCGAGCTCCAGCTCGGGTCCTACGCGGCCATGGACGACTACCACTTCCTGATGGAGCCGCGATTCAGGAAGGCGACGACGGCCGTCGTGACCGTCATCAGCCGGCGCAGGGATCGGGTCGTCCTGAACCTGGGCAAGAAGACGTTCGGCGCGGCCGACGTCGGCAACCTCCCCGCCTATCCGCGGATCGTCGGCCACGAAGGCCTCACGCCGTACCGGTTCGACGAGGAGCACGCGACGTACGACGCCGATGACGCGTGCTCGCTCAAGGTCGGGGATGTGGTCGACTTCCATCTCGGCTACACGCCATTCGCGGTCAACTACTTCGACGCGTATCACGTCGTCGAGGACGGGACGGTCGTGGACATCTGGCCGATCATGCCGCGCGGCCCGCTCCACGGCGGGCTGCTCGAGATGCTCGAGGCGGGGCGGTAGCGCATGGTCGACGCCCCCGGTTCCGCCATGCCCGAGAGCATCGACGATCGCGACTACGTGATCGCGACCTACCTCTATCGGGCATCGACCGGCACCGACATCCATCGAGCCGCGGCGGCCGGCGCCAAGGCTATCCGGCAGGCTATCGATGCGGCGGTCCATGGCGAATCGCTCGCCACCGCTGGTGCGGCGCACGCCGAGCTCGGCGCCGCGCTTGCCCTGTGGCCGGAGATGGCGCGTTCTTTCGGAACCGACGACGGCGTAAGGAGAGACGGCGATGGCGACGGCGAGCGGGACGGGTCGGAAAGTGAGCGTCGAGGAGTTCGAGCTGATCTTCGAATCCGTCAAGAACTGGGGTCGCTGGGGTCCCGACGACCAGCTCGGCACCCTCAACCTGATCACGCCCGAGCGGGTCCGGGCGGCCGCTGGCCTGGTGCGCTCGGGCCGCCGAGTCTCGATGGAGATCCCGATCAACACGGTCGCCGGGCCTGACAATCCCAACCCGGCGATCCACATGGTGACCCAGGGCCACGACATCGACATCGGGTCGGGCGGCCTGCGCTTCGGGCTCGACTTCCTGGGCATGGCCGCCCATGGCGACTGCCACACCCACGTGGACGCGCTCAATCACATCTCGTACGACGGCCTCACCTACAACGGCAAGCCGGCGGGCCAGGTGCTCACCTCCAAGGGCGGGACGTCGCTGGGGATCGATGCGATCGCAGGCAGTGGCGGGGTCGTCGGCCGGGGCGTGTTGCTCGATCTCCCGAGATTTCGCGGGGTGACATGGCTCGAACCGGGTGAGGCCGTGACCCGGGCGGAGCTCGAGGCGTGCGAGGCGGCTCAGGGCGTCCGCCTCGACGAGGGAGACATCCTCGTCTACCGGACCGGCCATCACCGCCGTCGTCTCGAGCTCGGACCCTGGGACAACGGTCCCGACGGTGAGGGCAAGGCCGGGCTTCATGTCGATACGATCCCTTGGATGCACGAGCGTGGCATCGCCGCCTTCCTGCCCGATGGCGACGGCGAAGCCATCCCGAGCTGCGTGGATGGGATCACCTACCCGATCCACCCGCTCCAGATCGTCGCGATGGGGATGCTCACGGCGGACAGCCTGCAATTCGAGGACCTGGCCCGAGCGTGCGAGGAGGAGGGCCGGTTCGAGTTCATGGTCGTCGGCCTGCCGCTGCGACTGCCAGGCGGGACCGGCTCGCCGTGGAACCCCGTCGCGATCTTCTGAGGACCGCCACCCCGGCGTGGCCGTTCTGCGCATTGGTTCAGCCCGGATCATGCCCCCGCTGGCCACCACATCGGCCGGAGGAGCCCCGACTCGGACAGGTCGAGGATCCGTAGGTAGAGCTGACGCCAGGCCGCATAGCGCTCGTCGTACATCTGACCGGCCTCGACGCCCGGTTCGAAGGTCCGTTCGCTGCGAACGAGCGATCCCGCGACCTCCGCCAGGTCTCGATACGTCCCGACTCCGATGCCGGCGTAGATAGCGGCCCCGAGGGCCGTCGATTCCTTGACGACGGGCACACGCACAGGCAGGCCGACAACGTCGGCCACGATCTGCGGCCAGAGCATCCCCTTCGCGGCACCACCGGTGAAGACGAGCTCGTCGAAGGACGCACCGGTCAGCTCCGAAATGATGGCCAGGTGGCCCCGGGCTGTGTATGCGGCCTGTTCCTCGAGCGCCCGGATGCATGCCCCGCGGTTCGAGGCCGCCGGCCGGTCGACGTCGAAGCCGAGGAACGACGGGGAGGCCTGCACCCAGCGTTTCGCGTCCATGACATTCGAGAAGATCGCCGTGATCCCTTCGGACCCTGGCGGGACATCGGCCGCGGCCTCCTCCATGACGACGTACGGATCGACGCCCCGCTCGGCGGCTTTCGCACGTTCGAGCTCGCAGAACGCATCGCGAAACCAGCGCATCGCGATCCCGCAGTAGAACCCGATCCCCTCGGTCATCCACAGCCCGGGCACTGCGTGGCAGAGCGTCCGCACCCGGGCCTGCGGGTCGATGAGGGGCTCGTCGGTGACGACCGTCATCTGCCAGAAGCTGCCGCCGACGAGCGTCAGCCGTTCCGGCCCGACGACACCGATGCCGACCAGCCCGAGCTGCGTGTCGGCACCGCCCACCACGACCGGCGTCCCGACCGCCAGGCCGGTCTCGGCGGCGGCGCGAGCGGTCACGGGTCCGACGATCGTGCCCGGCTCCAGCACCTCGGGGACCACGTCGGGCGACAGGCCGACCATGGAAAGGGACGAGCTCGACCAGGAGCGCGAACGAAGGTCGAACAGGTTCGAGCTGGAACCCGACGACGGATCCGTCACGAACCGGCCGGTGAGCCGATAGATGACCCAGTCGCTCAGCATCCCGATCGTGGGCGATCTGCTCGAAGACATCGGGTTCGTGCGACCGGATCCAGGCGAAGCGGGCTGGCGACGTGATCGACACCCAGTCGCCGCCTTGCTCGAAGAGCCGCCGCGCGTCACCGCTGGCCACGAGCTCGGCGGCCTCGGTGGCGGCCCGCGAGTCGACGTTCGGGCACGCCCAGATCTCGCGCCCGTCGGCGTCGTAGAGGACCATGCCTTCACGCATGCTCGTGCTGCTCACCGCCGTCACGTCCTCCGCCCGGATAGCGGAGCGGTCGAGGGCTTCTCGGATGCACTCGCCGATCAGGGCCCAGTTGCCTGCCGTGTCGAAGACCTGCGATCCGGGTGCATCAGGCAACGCCGCATGCGACCACTCGCGCTGGCCGATCGAGACTTGCCTGCCATCTTCGTCGAAGAGGACGGCCCGGCAGCTGCCGGTCCCGAGGTCGATCGCGAGCAGGTGGGTCATCGCCGGACCGTGAGCCTCCGGGACGGTCCGAGCGCCGCGGCGTCCGCGACGTTGTGCAGCGGCTCACCCCGAAGGTATCGCTCGATCTCGGCGGCAGCCATTCGCCGCCTGCGCGCTCGAGGGTCTCGTACGTAGCTCCCCCGATGTGCGTAGTGATGATGACGTTCGGGTGGCCGAGGAGCGGATGCCGCCCGGTCGCGGGTGAGGGGCTGACGAGGTCGACCGCCAGCCCTGCCAGGCGCCCGCTGCGGAGCATCGAGAGCACGGCGTCCTCGTCGATGAGGGAGTCGCGGGCCGTGTTGACCAGGCAGGCCCCCGCCTTCATGCGGGCGAGCTCCGGTGGTCCGATCAGCCGCGCGTTGTCGGCGGTCGCCCGGGCATGGAGGGACACGAAGTCCGCGGTCCCGAGCAGTCGCTCGAGGTCGGCCGGTTCGACGCCTTCGGCCCTTACCGCGCTCGGTTCGACGAACGGGTCGGAAACGACCACCGCATGCCGAACGCCTTCGCCCGCACGGCCACGCGCCGACCGACCTGGCCGAATCCGACGAGTCCGAGGACCTTGCCGGCCAGATCGTGGCCGAACCAGTTGGCGCCCTCGTAGTTGTCGTGCGCGAACTCGCCGCCGTCCTCGACGTAGCGCGAGGACCTCGGGCAGCCGTCGCGCGAGCATGATCAGGAACGCGATCGTGAGCTCGGCGACGCGTCGGCGTTCTTGCCGGGCGTCGTCACGACCGGGATGCCGCGGGCGGTCGCCGCGGCAACGTCGACGTTCACGGGGCCGCCGCGCGCGCAGCAGATGAGCCGCAAGCGCCGGGTCGGCGTCGAGCACCCCATCGGTTACCGGGGCGCCCTGCACGACGAGCACCTCGTGGCCGTCAAGGATGTCGATGACCTGGCGCGGACTGCCCATGTACTCCCTGATGCGGAGATCGGACGGGGTCACCGGGATCCACCCCGTCTCATCCACGACGTCGGCGTAGGCGATCTCATTCGCCGCCTCCAAGCGAGGCGAAGGCCTCCGCGCATCACCGCCGAGGGGCAGAACTTGTCGCCGACGACGAGGATGCGCGCGCTCATCGTCGGACCGCTCGCGGCGGTGTCAGCTTTGACGTCAGGCTGGCGGGTAGACGCGGCTGGGGGTCAGGTCGATCGCATGCCCGCTGCCCGACTCGAGGATGAACTTGAGCATCGGCTCGGTGTCCAGGTAGTAGAACTCGATCGTGTCGCCGATCCGCCCGCCCATCAGGACCCTGGCTCCGCGCGCCTCCCAGGCCCGCTTGAACTCGTCCGAGTCGCCCTGCGAATGCATCATGCAGGCGATGTGCTGGACGCCCTCGCCGTGCTCATCGAGCCACTCCTTGTAGATGCTCGGCCCGTCGAGCGGCTGGACGAGCTCGAACACCAGGCCCGGCTGGACCTCGCACTCCGCCCCGAGCATCGAGAAGTCGACGGCCTCGCCGCGCAGATGCGTGTCATGGAGCTTCGGTGGGACGTGCTCGTACACGTTCCAGGGGCCCCAACCCAAGGTTTCGTGAAGGTGCTTCATCGTCGCGTCGAGGTCGTGGACCACCATCGCGACCTGCGAGATGCGCGCCGGCGTCGTGGCTTGATCCATCGTCGTCTCCTCGCCTTCGGTCCGATCATCGCTCCTGTTCGAGGATTGTGAACGAAAGTCAACCTCTCGGGAAGCACGCGGCGTAGCATGTGTCGGTGGACAAACCGGTGGCGATCGGCAGCGACGATGCTGGCTACCGCCTGAAGGGCCTGATCGGCGTCGTGCAGGAAGAAGGGCTCGAGGTCGCGGATTTCGGCTGCCATTCGGAGGACCCGATCGACTACCCGGACGTCGCGTTCGAGGTCGCGAACGCGGTCGCTCGCGGCGAGCACGACCGCGGGATCCTCATCTGCGGCACGGGGATCGGCATGTCGATCGCGGCGAACAAGGTTCCTGGAGTCCGGGCGGCCCAGGCGCACGACGCCTACTCGGCCGAGCGCGCCCGTATGTCGAATGACGCCCAGATCCTTGCGCTCGGCGCACGGGTCATCGGGCCGGAGCTGGCCAAGTCGATCGTCCGGACCTGGTTGCAGGCCGAGTTCGCCGGCGGGGGCTCCGCCCGCTAGGTGGGCAAGATCAACGCGGTCGACGACGCGAGACGTCGAGTGCCACCCACGCCCTGACATTCGGACGGCTGACGCGAAAGACGGGAGGCGAGCACGTGACGTCGGGTGGCGAGGTATCGCGCGGCGTGCGCAAGAAGCTCATCAACGACCCGTTCGATGCGGTCGACGAGATGCTCGAAGGCTTCGTCGCCGCACATGCCGACATCGTGCGGCTCGTCGGCGAGCGAGTCGTGGCCCGGGTCGCGTCCCACGCTCCGAAAGTCGGCCTGGTCATCGGTGGCGGGTCGGGTCACGAACCGGCATTCGTCGGCTACGTCGGTCGAGGATTGGCCGATGCAGCAGCGGTCGGAAACATCTTCGCGGCCCCATCTCCAGACACCTGCCTGGAAGCGATCCGGGCCGCGTCCAGCGAGAAGGGCGTCCTCCTTGCGTACGGAAACTACGCGGGCGACATCATGAATTTTGGCATCGCCGCGGAGCGGGCCGTCGCCGAGGGCATCGAGGTCCGTACCGTCCTGGTCACCGACGATGTCGCCTCGGCGCCGAAGACGGAGATCCACCGACGCCGCGGCATCGCCGGCGACGTCGTCGTCTTCAAATGCGCGGGCGCCATGGCCGAGCGGGGGGCGACGCTCGACGACGTGGAGCGCGTCGCCCGGGCGGTCAACGCCGCGACCCGCAGCATGGGCATCGCCCTCTCAGCGTGCGAGGTGCCCGGATCCGGACGGCTCTCGTTCGACCTCGCCGACGATGAGATCGAGGTCGGTCTCGGCCTCCACGGTGAACCGGGCATGCGTCGGGGCCCCCTGCTGACCGCCGACGAGACAGCCGAGATCCTCGTCGAGACGATCCTCGCGGACCTGTCGGAGCGGTCGGGACACGAGGTCGCCGTGCTCGTCAACGGGCTCGGTGCCACCGCCCAGCTCGACCTCTATGTCCTGTACCGAGCGGCCCGACGCGCGCTCGAACGCGCGGGAAACGACGTGACGCGCAGCTTGGTGGGGGAATACATCACCTCGCTCGAGATGGCCGGTGCATCGTTGACGGTGACGCTCCTCGATGACGAGCGCAGGGATCTGTTGGACGCTCCGGCACGTGCTGCGAGGTTCAGCCGGTGACCGATGTCCTCGTGACCGCCATCCTCGCAGCGGCCGATGCGGTGGACGCCGCGCGCCAGGAGCTCGGTCGGCTGGATGGAGCCGCCGGCGACGGGGATCACGGGATGACCATGAGCATCGGCGCCCGGAACGTGCGCCGGCGATTCCAGTCGCTTCCGCCCGATGCATCTCCCGCCGAACAGCTTGGCCAGGTCGCGCTCGCGATGGGCGATGTCGGCGGTGCGATCGGGCCGCTCTACTCGGCCGCCTTGACGGCGATGGCGACGGAAGTCGGATCAGCGAGGACGGCCACCTCACACGGTGTCGCAGATCTGCGCAGGACTCTCGAGGTCGCCGAGAGCGCGATCGTCGACCTTGGCCACGCGGGCCCAGGCGACAAATCCGTGATCGACGCACTTCATCCGGTCGTCGAGGCACTCCGCGACGCTGAGACCGGGGCAGGCGATCTCCGGGCGGCCATCGAACGGGCCGCCGAGGCCGCTGAGGCCGGGGCGGCCTCGACCGCCGACATGATCGCCCGGGTCGGCCGCGCGAGCCGGCTCGGAGAGCGGAGCCGTGGCCTTCCGGATGCCGGCGCGACGTCGCTCGCGATCATCGTGCGTGCCATGGTTGACGCGCATCTTGATCAACCGACCGGCAACGGCTAGCTCGATCGAATGGGCGTCATGATCGGCACGAGCTCCAAGATGAACCTGACGTCGACAGGGGCGGCCGTGTATCTGGACGCCCTTGGGCCGAGGGTCGACGATCTCAACGACCGCGAGCTCTTCGCCATCTTGCCGTTCACGTCGATCTGGATGGCTCGCGACAGATTGACGGGCTCCAACGTCCGGTGCGGGAGCACAGGACGTCCACCGGGAGGACGCTGGGCGCACACGTGATCCTGTCGCCCTCTTCGCTCGCATCACAGGTAGATTCGAAGTCGATGACGACTCGACGCTTCCCAAGCAGAATGTCGCGGGTTCGAATCCCGTCTCCCGCTCCACTCCCCTCCTCGCCCTGCCTGCACAGCGCGCGGGCTGAGGCACGGTATCCGAGCTGATCGAACACAAGGCGCCATGGGCAAGACGCTGACCACCTACCTCGTCCTCCTACGCGGCATCAATGTCGGCGGCAAGAACAAGGTGCCGATGGCGGAGCTCAAGGCGCTGCTGACCGAGCTCGGCTTTCGGGACGTCAGCACCTACATCCAGAGTGGCAACGCGATCTTGCGCTCCGAGCTGACCGCCGAGACCATCGCCCGGAAGATCGAAAAGGCGCTGCCGCAGCGGTTCAAGCTCGACACCGAGCTGATCCGCGTCCTCGTCCTCTCTCGTGCGGAGCTCGAGGCGGCGATCGAAGCGCGGCCGAAGGGATTCGGCGACAAGCCGGGTACCTACCACAGTGATGCCGTCTTCCTCATGGGCGTCGACACCGCCGCCGCGATGCCCGCCTTCTCGCCCCGGGAAGGCGTCGATACGGTGTGGCCGGGTAACGGCCTCGTCTACTCGCAGAGGGTCAGCTCGCAGCGGACCAAGAGCCGGCTGAACCGGATCATGTCGTCGCCGGTCTACAAGTCGATGACGATCCGCAGCTGGCAGACGACGATGGCATTGATGGACCTGGTGAAAGCCGTGGACGACGGCACGGCCGACGGAGGGTCCGAGTGACCCAGCCTGACCCGCCTCTACCCAAGGGTCCCCTGGCGAACGTCATCGAGATCCGGCGCGGGCCCTACGACGCGCACACCGGCGGCATCGAACACCGCGAGGCGCTGATCTACACCCTCGGCAAGGCCGCCGAGCTCGAGCACCTGGTGATGCTCCAATACCTCTTCGCCGCCTTCTCCCTGAAGCAACGCGTGGAGGAGGGCCTGACGCCGGAGACGCTCGCTGCGGTCGGTCGATGGCGCTCGACGCTGCTCGAGATCAGCGCCCAGGAGATGCTCCATCTCGCGCTCGTCCAGAACCTCTTGACGGCCGTCGGCGCCGCCCCTCGTCTCGCCCGGCCGAACTTCCCGATGCCGGCGTATGCCTATCCCGCAGGGGTCCGGATCGAGCTCGTCCCGTTCGGTGAGGCGGCGCTTCGGCACTTCGCCTTCCTCGAGCGACCCGACGGGATGGACGTCGAGGACGCCGAGGGCTTCGAGGCGATCGAACAGGCGATGCCGCTGCCTCACGACGAGGGGGACGAGATCGTCCCGCACCTCCAGGAGTTCGACACGATCGGGGAGCTGTATCGGTCCATCCAGGCCGGCCTCGAACACCTCGACGGGCGTCTCGGCTCGGAGCGGCTGTTCGTCGGCCAACCGAACGCGCAGGCGACCGAGGAGCATTTCCGATGGCCCGAGCTCGTCGCGGTGACCGACCTCGCGTCGGCACGGCTGGCGATCGACACGATCGTGGAACAGGGCGAGGGCGCGCGCGGCGAATGGCGCGACGCCCACTTCGGACGTCTGTTGGGGATCCTCGACGACTACCTCGCACTGAAGGAAGCCGACCCGTCCTTCGAGCCGGCCCGGTCCGTCCTCGCTGCGAACGTCCGGCCGCAGCCGACCGGGGTCGAGGTGCCGCTGATCACGGACCCGGGCACCACCCGGTGCATGGACCTGCTGAACGTCGCCTACGAGGTCCTGCTGCAGCTGCTGTCGCGGTACTTCGCCCACACGGACGAGACACCCGAACAGCTCGAGGTCCTCGCCGACGTCTCGGTCGGCCTCATGTTCGCGGTGATCAAGCCGCTCGGGACGGTGGTCACGACGCTGCCGATCGGGCCCGAACATCCGGGCGTCAACGCAGGCCCGGGGTTCGAGCTCTTCTACCAGGTCGACTATCTGCTGCCGCACAAGGCTGCGGCGTGGATCCTGATGGAGGAGCGTCTCCGGGAGGCCGCGGCGTTCGCCCGCCGCTGCGGGATGCTGTGTGTCCCGACGCTGATGGAGCCCCTGGGCAAGGCGGCTCGATCGCTCGAGGGGTTCGCCGACAAGCTGCTCGCCGCGAGCTGAAACGGTCCCAGGACCGCTCGGCCCCATAATCCGCGCCATGGCGCGCGACCCCATCGTCCTCGCGGAAGAGGCGCCCTCGTGGGCGGCCGACGGTGGCGCCCTCGATCCCCTCGTCGGGCCGCAGTGCTCGCTCGCGGTCCAACTCCGCCGGGCGACCGGTGCCGTGATCGGCAGGACCGCCGAGCTCGATGCGATCGGGCAACAACTCCGGGAGGCGGCGGGCCATCTGTCCGCGATGACCCTCGAGGGCGAGCCTGGGATCGGCAAGACGCGGCTGCTGCTCGAAGCCGCCGAGCTCGCCGCGTCCAGCGGCTTCACCTGTATCGCGATCACGGCCGACGAGGAGATCCGCGGCCCGTTCCTCGTCGCCCGCAGCCTGTTCGCCTCGAGCGCCCTCCGCGATGCCGTCGCTGGAACGCCGGCCGAGCTCGCCGTCCGACGTGTCGTCGAGGCCATCTCGGGTCGGGATGAACGCGGCTACGAGACCCTCTCCGCGGACGCCAAACTGCTCCGCGCGTTCGATCTCGCGGGTGTCGCGATCGGTGAGGTCGCCTCGATCCGCCCGCTCGCGCTCCTCATCGACGACGTCCAGTGGGCCGACGACGACACGCTCCGCATGCTCCGCTACGTCGTCCGCAGCGATGCCGACCGCCCGATCTTCCTGCTGCTGACGATCCGCCCCGACGAGTTCGCGTCGGTCACGGAGGCCGTCAACTTCATCGCCGATATGGAGCGGATGGGACTGGTTCGACGGGCACGACTCGGCCGGTTCGGCTCGGTCGAGACCTCCGAGCTGCTGAAGCGCGTCCTCGGTGGTCCCGTTGACCCGGAATCCGCGGCCTCGATGCAGGTCCAGTCCGAGGGCGTGCCGTTCATCGTGGAGGAACTGGCGCGGACCCACCGGGAAGCCGGGACGCTGCAGCAGATCGATGGTGTGTGGCGACTGGGTCGCAACGCCGCTCGGCTGATGCCATCGGCGGTCCGGACGCTCATCGATCGCCGGGCGGCGCGCCTGCCCGCTCGGACGAAAGCGACGTTGGGCGATGCGGCGGTCCTCGGCCGCAGCTTCAGCCTTCGAGACCTGCGCGCGATCCGAGCGCGTATCGGCGAAGGCGACGCCGTCGCGGTGTCCGCCGGATCGGACGGGCCGGAGATGTCCGTCCCGCTTGGCCAGGTCGACATCGCCGGGACGGGGCAAAGCGCCGACCCATTGGCCGACGACCTCGCTCCGGCCGTCAGCGCAGGCCTGCTCATCCCCCAAGCGCAGGGCGCGGCGGACTACACGTTCGCCCATGAGCAGGTCCGCCAGTTCGCCATGGGCCAGCTCTCCCTGGCCCGCCGTCGCCAGGTCCACGCCGGCGTGGTCGACCTGCTGCTCGAGGGAGGCGACCCGGAGGCTGCCGCGCTGCCGCTGGTCGCCCAGCACGCCCTCGCGGCGGGCGACAGCGCGCGCGCCGCTCATTTCTCCCTCGCGGCGGCATCGGCGGCGCTCGCCTCCAACGCCCCGGAGGAGGCGCTACGCCTGATCGAGCAGGCCCTGCCAGTGGTCTCGACGCCGGCGGATCGACGGGTGCTCCTCGCGACCCGTGACGACGCGTTCGCCGTGCTCCGGAGGACGAACGAGCGACTCGACGGCTTGACGGAGCTCGCTGCATTGGCCGAGGCGATGCGCGATCCGGAGATCGAACTCGACGTCCAGCTCCGGCGAGCGTCCGCGTTGCGGATGAGCCATGACGAGGACACCGCCGCGGAGCTGGCACGACGCGTCCGGACCCGGGCGAACGATCGAGGCGACACCGCGACCGAGCTTCGGGCGACGATCGAGCTCGGCCAAGCGTTGCTGCGCAGCCCGATCGGCGAGTCGTTCGGGGGCGCGGCGCTCGAGATCGACCTGGACGGCGCCGAAGAGGCATATCGACGCTCGCTCGAGCTCGCGGAGCAGCGGCAGGATGAGCGCGCCACGGCCGCCGTCCTCCGCGAGCTCGCGATGATCGACTTCGCTCGGGCTCGCAAATGGTTCGCGGACGAAGTCATGGCCGGCCGTGCCAGCGAGTTGTTGGCGGCGGTGGCGACCGGCGCCGACTTCGAGACCCTCATGCAGGATTCGCCGATCGCGCCACTGATCGGCGAGGCGTCGGCATACCTGGAGCGGGCGCTCGACAACTTCGAACGTCTGGGTGATCGGACCGGGGTCATGGCGACCGTCATCGCGATGGCGTACGTGCGGTACGCGCCGACGGTGCATCTGTCGAGCTCGGCGCGACATCTCGAGGAGATCCGGCGGGTGACATCGCGGCTCTCGGAAGTCGTGACCGAGAGCGAACGAGCACGCCTCGACCTCCAGATGCTGTTCGGTGTCCAGGTGTTCGCGCGCGCCAAGGTCGTGCCGGACATCGCGCTGAGTCGTGGTGAGGACGCGTACCGTGCCGCCCGACTGGAGGGCGACCGGACCGTGGAATTCCTCGCGGCCGGTGGCGTGGCGCAGACCCTCCTCGAGCTCGGCGACATCGAGGGCGCCGAGAAGTGGCTCGGTCAGGCGGCCGCTGCCGCCTCGATGGCACCGTCGTCGACCCGAGCCCGCCAGCTCGAGATGTGGCGCGGGATGGTCCATGCGGCAGCCTCCGATCCCGAGAGCGCCATCCGTCATCTCGAGCGTGCCGTGGCCATCGCGACGGAGAGTGGCGGGGCGGCGGCGCGCTGCGAGGCCCTCGCGCGGCTGGCACAGGTCGCAGCGGGGTTGATCACCGATCGCGGTTCCCCATCCGAGGCTGGGGAGGGCGGCCTCACGGCGGACGACCTCGCCGATCTCGTCGAGCGGTCTGCTGCGCAGGTGAAGGCGCTCGACGCCGTGCTGCCGGGTCACGCCCCGTGGGGCGCACAGGCCGACGCCGCCCTCGCGACGGTGGCTCTCCGGCGCGGCGATCTGGGAGCCGCAGTCGCGTCGGCGGACGCCGCCTTGCAGGCGCTGCAGGCCGGGTTCCACGAGGACACCAGCCTCGACATCGTCCTTCCCGCTGCGCGGGCCCTACTGGCGGGAGGCTCGCCGGATGTCCAGGCGTTCGTCCGTGGCTACCTGCGGACGACCCTGACGCGGATCGCCCAGGGCACGCTCGATGAGTCGATCCGGGTCCAGTGGTTGCGGGGACCCGTCGGTCGAGAGCTCGTCGAGTCGGCCGGTCCCCTGGACACGCCTGCGCCGATGGCACCCGGTAACGAGGCCGTCCAGGACGCGACGCCCCACGTGGATGACACCGATCGCCAGCTCCTTCGCCTGTTGACCGAGGGCCGGACGAATGCGGAGATCGCGGATGAGCTCCGGCTCGACGAGGAGGACGTCGCGCTTCGGCTGGCGCGGCTGCAGGCGCAGCTCGGGGCGTCGAGCCGCGCCGAGGCGACATCGCTGGCCTTCCGCGGCCTGGCAGCGGTAGGGTCGCGCTGATGGCCATCCGGGCCCGCGTCGAGCGTCACAAGTGCGTAGGGGCGGGCAACTGCATCACGCTCGCGCCGACGGCATTCGACTGGTTGGCAGGCGACTTCGGGAAGACGGATGTCGTCGGAGCGGACAGCGTGGACGAGGAGGTCCTTCGCGCGGCCGCCTTCGCTTGCCCCACCGCGGCGATCGTGCTCGAGGACGCCGAGGAGCTCCTGCCCTGGCAGTTACGGGGTAAGGCCGGTCCCGCGCGCCGGGTCATGAAGACGTTCATGTTCACCGACATCGTCGGTTCGACGAACCTCGTCGTGGCGCTCGGGGACGAGGCTTGGGAGACCATGCTCGCGTGGCACAACACCACCCTCCGAGAGGTCTTCACAGCGCATGGCGGCGAGGAGATCTCGACGACGGGCGACGGGTTCTTCGTGAGCTTCAATTCGCCGGACCTCGCGGTCGCTGCGGCGATCGCGATCCAGCGACGGCTCGCCGAACATCGCGCGGCGCACGGGTTCGCCCCTCAGATCCGGATCGGCCTGCACGCCTCCGATGCGACCCAGGTCGGCGGCGACTTCCACGGCAAGGGCGTCCATGAGGCGTCCCGCATCGCCGCCCTTGGCGGGGGTGGCGACATCGTCGCCAGCGCGGCGACGGTCGGCGCGGCGCACCGCACGTCGGAGGTGCGGAGCGAGACCCTCAAGGGCCTCACCGACATGATCGATATCGTGAACGTGGAGTGGCGCTGAGAGCCGTCAGTCCACGCTCCATGTCGCGACGCTCGTGTTCTGCGTCGCGATGGGTGCCGGCCGAGGTCGGCCGGCACCCGAGAAGGACCTAGGCTTCCTCGCCGAAGGCTCGCTTGACCTCGGTGCTGTTGAGGTACCACAGGATCACGAGCGGCAGCAGCCCCATCGCGAACCCGACGCCCGAGCCCGGGAACTGGAAGAACGCGAGGACCGCCTCGAAGAGGCTGATGCCCGCGACGATCATCGCGACGACGCGCGCCCACGACTGCAGGCCCCAGAGGCCGAGCGCTGTCGCCAGCCACCCGATGCCGGCGATGATCGCGAGCCAACCCCAGATGCCGACCGACTCGACGGCCGGCAGATCGCCCAACGCGCCGAACCAGTCGAAGCCGAGGACCCGCAGGCCCCAGAACAGATATCCGAATCCCGCGAGCGCGGCGAAGAAGCCGATGACCGAGACAAGGACCGGTGGATTTCGCACGAATGACCTCCCTCTGGTCGGGACAGAGCTGGGGGGACCCGACGCGCGGATTATCTCGCGCGGTCAAGCGTGTGGACGCCCTCCCGTGCGCCGATGGCGTAGCGTGTCCCCATGACCCGCGAAGCCGAAGACCTGAATCGCCGCCTGCTCCGCGCGCGGGACGCGATGGATCTCTCCTACGCCGAGCCGCTGGATGTGCGGACAGTGGCGGCTGTCGCGCATGTCTCCCCGGCGCATTTCATCCGTTGCTTCCGGAGCGTGTTCGGCGAGACGCCCCACCGCTACCTCCAGCGGCGTCGCGTCGAACGCTCGATGTTCCTGCTGCGCGAGACGGATCGCAGCGTGACCGACATCTGCTTCGACGTCGGGTTCACGAGCCTCGGGACGTTCAGCCGGATGTTCCGGGAGATCGTCGGCGAGACGCCATCGGCGTATCGGGCCGGCAACGGTCCGATCGTCGCGCCCAATTGCATGCAGATGATGTTCACGCGGCCGCGCTTCGCGGCCAGGGACATCGTCGACGACCCCGTATCGATCGAATCGAGCAGTTTCGGAGAAGCGCTGCCGGCGGCGGCTCCCTAGCCTGAAGGTCGTCCGAAAGGGATACGAAGGAGAACCACCGATGGCTGCCAAGACAGCAACCGCCAAGAAGGCGACCGCGACCTTCACCGAGGACGAGAAGAGCGCGATGCGGGAGCGCGCCAAGGAGGCGAAGGCCCAGTCGCGCCGCGATCCGGAGGCCGCTCGGATCGAAGGTGAGCGCGAGGTGCTCGGGAAGATCGCCGAGATGCCCGGCCCCGATCGCGTCATCGCGGAGCGGCTCCACGCGCTCATCACCGAGGCGGCGCCGGTGCTCGTGCCGAGGACCTACTACGGCATGCCGGCGTACTCGAAGGACGGCAAGGTCGTGTGCTTCTTCAAGCCCGCCTCGAAGTTCGGCGCCCGCTACGCCACGTTGGGGTTCGAGGACGCCGCGATGATCGACGACGGGGAGATGTTCCCGACCTCGTTCGGCGTCAAGGAGCTGGTCCCCGCGGACGAGACGCGGATCGCCGACCTCGTTCGGAAGGCCGTCAGCTGAATCCGCGCCACCCGGGCGCCGAACAGAGCAGTTTCGGAGAAGCCGAATCGGGACCCGCCTCCGTACGGTAGCCCCGTTCTGCCGGCATCCCGACAGGAGACGACACGATGATCGAGAAGTTCAACGTCACGACGATCTATGTCCTCGACAAGGACGAAGCGCTCGCGTTCTACGTCGACAAGCTCGGGCTCGAGAAGGGCAATGACGTCAAGCAGGGCGACTACCGCTGGCTGACGGTGCGGGTGCCCAGTGACCCCGGCGTCGAGATCTCGCTCGAGCAGCCCGGTCCGCCCCTGCACGACGAGGCGACCGCCGAGCAGATCCGCGAGCTCATCACGAAAGGCGCCCTCAGCGGGCTCGTGTTCGTGACCGACGATGCACGCGGTCTGTACGAGACGCTGAAGGAGCGCGGCGTGACCGACTTCACGCAGGAGCCGACCGATCACTTCTACGGGACCGATATGGGCCTCCGCGACCCGTTCGGGAACTCGATCCGGATCCTGCAGCAGAAGGCGTCGGCCAAAGTCACGGCCTGACCACCACCACGGCCCACGGTCGTATCGGCGCCGTGGTGCGGCGGGCGGAGGCGGGCTAGGGTGCCGGCATCGACCCGATGCCGAGGGAGCACGACATGCTCGGATCACTCGCCCATCCACCGATGCGACCGGAGGAATTCCAGGAACCGCGCTGGGCGCGGTTCCTCTTCGCGAGCTCGACGGCGGCCTGGCTCTGGCTCGTCGTGAGGCTCTACGTGGCGTCGGTCTTCCTGCCGGCCGGCTGGGAGAAGATCACGAGCGGGAAGTGGCTGTTCGGTGACGGCGCACCGATCCAGGGGCTGGTCGGCGGCGCGATGAACGCCGAGGGCACGCCCCCGTTCTACTCCTGGTTCCTCGAGAACGTCGTCCAGCCCAATGCCGGCCTGTTCGCCACCCTCGTCGCGCTCGGCGAGTTCGCAGTCGGATTGGGGCTGCTCGTGGGTCTGTTGACGGGGATCGCGGCATTCGGCGGCGTGTTCCTGAACGCCAACTTCATCCTGGCGGGCGTGCTCGGGACGAACCCGCTGCTGGTCATCCTCGGATCGCTGTTGATGCTGGCGTGGCGGAACGCCGGCTGGATCGGGCTCGACCGCTGGTTCATGCCGTGGATCCACCGCAACGTCTTCGCCCAGCGCTCGAGCGCCTAGGAACAGCAGACGGCCTGACCAAAGGCCCATTGCCCTCGGCTGCCACCCGGGGCCATCGTTCGCCTATGTCGACCCAGATCGAGGTCGCCGAGGGGACGTCCGCGGATCGACCGTTCGTCGTCGCGCACCACCGCGCGCTCGTCATCGGCTCGCGGACTGCGATGCTGATGCTGCTGATCGCCGCGTTGGCGGTGCTTGGGCTTGGGATCTTCGCCCTGATCCGCGGTGGCGGCCTGAGGTCGACGGTGTCCTGCGCACGCTCTTCGGGAAGGTCTTCGCGGTCGTCGCCGGCGCGATGGCAGCGGTCCTCGGCATCCCTGCTGCGATCGGGCTGGCAGCGATGTCCGGTGCGAACGCCGAGGGCGCCGTCCCGGCACTCGGCGTGACGCCTCGGCGGGTCCTCGTGGGGGCGGCGGTCGCCACGGTCGGCGTGGCGCGCCATCTCCTTGCTGCTCGGCGGCACCTCGTCGTTGCTGGTCAACCTGGGCTTGCTCGGCTTGGTCGCGCTCGGGCTACTCGGGCTGGCCGGCGCCGTGTCCTTCAGCCCGCATCGCTGGAGAAGCATCCTCGCCGGCGTCGCGCTCGTGGCGGTTGCCGCTGGGACCCTCTGGGTGACCTTCGCCGTCGGTCGCTGAGGCCGGCCTCGTTCCGCGAACGGCGCCTACTCGACGGTGTCGTTCAGCCTGAGCAGCGCCGCCTTGCGCATCCACGGCTCGTAGACAGCCACTCCGGATCCGAGGCTCTTGGCGCTGTACATCGCCGCGTCGGCCTGTCGCAGCAGCGTCTCCGGCGTGCCCATCGGGCCCGACGTACGCGATCCCTACCGTGACCGCCAGTCGAAGCGTGTGGCCCCCCACACGGGCGGGTGCCTCGACCGCTTCCCGCAGCCTGTGGGCGATGGTGACGGCAGTGTCCTCCTCGGCGACGCACGCCAGGACGCAGAACTCGTCGCCGCCGAACCGCGCGACGGTGTCTCCCGGTCGGGTCGCGCCCGATAGCCGCTTCGCGATGATCCGCAGCACCTCGTCACCGACGGAATGGCCGAGTCCGTCGTTGATGTCCTTGAAGCCGTTGAGGTCGAGGAACAGGAGTGCCCAGGGCTCGGGTCGGTCGTGGACGCGTGCGAGCTCGATATCGAGTTGTTCGCGGTTGAGAAGGCCGGTCAGCGTGTCGTGGGCCGCGCGATACGCGAGGGTTTCCTCGATCCGCTTCTGATCGGTGATGTCGATCATCACGCCGACGAGACGATGGCCGGCGCCGTCAGCCTTGCGGATGACGCGGATGACGTCGGAGAACCATCGATACTCCCCGGTCGCGACGCGGAAGCGGTACTCGACGCGGATGCTGTTGAGCGCGTTGATCGCGGCGTCGGTCTCGGTGATCGCCCGTTCGCCGGTCATCCGGGTGGAGGTGGTCCTCCCAGAATCCGGCTGAGTGAGCCATTCTCCCGGCGGATACCCGGCGATGTCCATCGACCGGGGCGAGACGTAGGTCATCTTGTAGTCGTCGCCGTCGGCTTCCCAGACGATGGCGTCGAGCGAGCTGACGAGGTCGTCGAATCGACCCTGGCTGAGGAGCGGCGTGTTGGCCAGCGGGTGCCTGCGTCGCCGACGACGGCGGCAGGCGATCGCGCCGTCGCTCGACCATCGAACGCGGCGCGACCCGCTTTCGCGCGCGAGGGGCGCGCGCGGTCGGCCGAGCGATCCCGGAGCCGGATCCAGAGTGGTTGACGGCCATGAGTCCTCTTGATCGCGTGCAAGCCAGCGTCCCGATGCGGGGAGCGGCTGCTCAGCCTAGGGAAGGTCGGGTTCGAGGTAACCCGCCTATCGGTACCACGCTGGTCCGGACCGACCGTCATCTGCAGCCCTCCAAGAAAAGGAAAGAACCCGACCGTTGGGTCGGGTTCTTTCCTGGTCCGCCGGATCGCTCCGGCGGTGGGGCTAGGGTCAGGCCGGGATGGGCTGCGGGATCGCCCGCGTCTTCGGTGCCTTCTCCTCGGCCGGCCGAGCGGCCCACACGAGGCCCAGTCCCGCGACCAGGACCGTCAGGCCGATCCCGGCGAACAGGCCAGCCAGGCCGTAGCCCATCTGGAGGGTCGTGGCCGTCACGGTCCCGACACCGAGCTCGGCGATGAGCGCATGTGCCGTGCCGCTCCACGCCTGGTCACGTGCCGGACCCTGGAGCGGATCCTGCCGATCGAACTGGCTGAAGTAGCGCCCGTCCACCGGGACCTGATACGTACCGGCCGGATAGGTCGTGCCCTTGTACTCCTTCGGCTCGGTCAGGACGACCGTCTGGGTGCCATGCATCGTGTGATAGGCGACGGTCGCCATCTGATACATGTACTCGGTGGCGGTGTTGACGACCGGGTCATTCGGGTTCAGATCGCTCGCGACGACCGGATAGCCCCAGTCGTTCTCAAGGAGGGCCAGGATGCCCTGGGCCTCGGTCGTCTCGCCACGGTCGACGAGCTGTCCCTGATCGTTGTAGCTGAGCTTGATCGACTGTGCGGCACTGAACGCCTGCAGCGAGCGAGCGCCTTCCTGGGTCCGGATGAACGCGTAGCCGCCACCGGCCATGAACGCGAGCCCGAAGACCGCCAGGATCGACACCGAGGATCCGCAAACGTCCGGTCATCGTCGTATCCCTTTCCTCTACGTTGACCTTGATCTGTCTGCGTCCACTGTCGGGCTGAGCCATGCCGAGCCGCCGTTGCCGAACGGACCCTTCATCGAGGCCATCGGCATGACCTCTTCGGGGTCCATTGGTCACGGCGCAGTCGGGACCGCGCGAACGGGCTCGACCGTGCCCGCGTGGAGGACACAGCGACGCCGGCGGTCAGTGACCGCCGGCGCTGCGAACCCGCGACGGACGGAGTCGACTCAGTCAGGGACGATCTCGACGCGGCAGGGGGCCTGTTGCGCCACCTTGCCGGAGACGCTGCCGAGCAGGCGGGCCAGCCATCGATTGTGCCGTGCGCCGACGATCACGACGATCGGGCCGTTCGGTCCAGGCCGCCTCGAGGATGGCGTCGGCCGGGTCGCCACTCCACACGATGGACGTCGCTCGGACGCCCGATGCGCGTGCGCGGCGCCGGACCAGCTGGATGCGCTGCTCCATGCCCACCCGTTCGTCGTGCGTCTTCGCCACGGCGAGGATCTGGAGCACCGCGTTGTCGCGTGCTGCGAGCGTGATCGCCTGCTCGGTCGCGCGACTGGAAGCCTCTCCGCAGATCCGTGGCGAGCAGGACGTGTCCGACGTGCGGCCGATGTGGTCGCTCGGCGGTCGTGACCCGTCAGCGGGTCCTGGAGTTCGATCGCGGTCATCTTCGTATCCCTTCCTTGTTCGGCGGGATACTGCACGCCGGAACCGTCGGCGGGACAGAGCCAGCCGGCCCTACCTAGCCGCCGAATGGACCGGGCCACCGCGTCGTCGCGGAGGCTAGGCGGGCACCGCCCACTGGGCTTCGTCCTCGATCACGGGGGCGACGCTGGGTCTGACGATCAGGACGCTCGCGTCGGCGAGATGCAATACGGCGCGCGAAACGCTCCCGACGAGCCATCGATGCATCGTGGCCATGTTCCGAGCGCCCATGACGATGAGATCGGCATCCCACTCCTTTGCGTCGTGAAGGATCGCCGACACGACATCCCCGTCACGGACCGCGTTGGTCCCCGAAACGTGGAGCTCCGTGAGCTGCTCCGCTGCTTCGTCGGTGACGTGCGCAGCGCGACGCCCGGACGCCTCGACCTCGTCGACGTATGTGTCGAGCGACGTCATGCCGTCGAGTGGCGCAACACCGACCCACCGCGGCATCCCAGGGTCGCCGACACTGATGAACCGGACCTGCGATTCCTCGAACAACCCGCTGTCGGCGATGAAATCGGTCGCATCGGTCGCGGATGGCGAGCCGTCGGTGGCGAGCAGGACGCGGTCGACCTTCGCGTGTCGGGCGACGAACACCGGGCACGGTGCATGGTCGACCACTTCGGAGGAGACGGATCCGAGAAGCAGGCGCCGGACCGCGCTCAGTCCACGCGCACCCATCACGATGAGATCGGCCGATAGACGCTCGGCCTCGGCCACGATCTTGCTCGCCGGTCTGCCGTCGAGCACACGGACTTCGATGGTGCGCTCCTCGGCGCGAAGCCGATCGCCGATCTCGAGCAGACGACGCGAGACGTCGTCGTGGATCCGCTCGCGGTCGCTCGGCGGGTCCACCCGAACGACGTTCGGCCAGACGGCGCCTTCGGGCGCGAAGCTGTCGGGGACGACGCTCACGACCGTGACGGTCGCTCCGGGCGGCAAGGGGAGTGCGGCCGTCGCGGCGACCGCTGACATCGACGCGTCAGAGCCGTCGATGGCGAGTAGGACCTTCATTCATAAGCCTCCTTCAGGCCCACGTTCCCTCATTCGGCCGGATCCCGGGACGTGCCAGACGCCACCTACTCGCGTGACACCTGGCCCGCGGACGACGGCCGGCGGCGGTGGGACCATGACGGCATGTCCGCGACCACCGCCGCCATCGAGGCGAGCGTCCCCGTGCACGCGCGCCCCGGCGCAGATGTTGCCGCTGGCCTCGGCGTCGACCCGAAGCAAGGGCTCTCCGCGGCGGCCGTCGAGGAGCGGCAGCACGGTCGGGCCCGAACGAGCTCGAGGCGGTCGAGCGACCGTCGGTCTGGGCGATGGTCTTGGAAGCGGTCACGGAGCCATTCGTCGTCCTCCTGTTCGTCGCCGGCGTCCTCGCGGTCCTCCTCGGCGAGGTTCGCGACGGGCCTGGTCCTCGTCGGCCTCCTGCCGATCGTCGGGGCCGACGTCGTCACCGAGTACCGCTCCGAGCGGGCGCTCGAGTCGCTGCGCGCGGCGGCCGCGCCTGATCGCGCGCGTCCGGCGCGACGGGCGGACGGACGACATCCCCGCGGCCGAGCTCGTCCCGGGCGACGTCGTGCTGCTCCGCGGCCGGCGACGATCGTCCCGGCGGACCTGCGCCTGACCGTCGCGGACCGACTGCTCGTCGACCGGAGCGTGCTGACCGGGGAGTCGGTGCCGGAGCTCGCGTCGACCGAGCCGGATCCGCGGACGCCGCCGTCGCCGACCGCCGGTCGATCGCGTACGCCGGCACGAGCGTCGTCGGCGGCCGCGGCGAAGGCATCGTGGTCGCGACCGGGCTCGACGACCGAGTTCGGCCGGATCGCGCGCGGCCTCGCCGAACGCGAGCGCCGGCGCTCGCCGCTCCAGCGCGAGCTCGACCGGCTCGTCCGGATCCTCCTCGTCGTCGCGATCGGCCTGATCGGCGTCACCGTCGGCCTCGGGTTCGTGCGCGGCAACCCGCTCGGCGAGAACGTCCTCGCCGGCATCTCCGCGGCGATCGCGGCGATCCCCGAGGAGCCGCCGGTCCTGCTCGCGGTGATCCTCGGCCTCGGCGCGTACCGCCTGCTGCGGCGCGGCGTCCTCGTCCGCCGGCTCAACGCCGAGGAGACGCTCGGCGCGGTCGACCTGATCATGACCGACAAGACCGGCACGCTGACCGCAGAACCGCCTCGCGGTCCGCGACGTGCTCGACGCCCGATCGGGCCCGATCGCCGACCCCGGAGTCGCGCGACGACGTCGCTCGCGATGGCGCTGCGGGCCGAGGAGGACGCCTGGCACGTCGGGGCGGGCGCGCGGCCGGGCTCGTTCACGCAGGCGCTTGCTGGACGCCGCGACGGAGCGCCGGCGGCGTCGGCGACCACGACCGCTGACCTCGTCGGCGGCGAGCCGCCGAGCGACGGCCGGCCCTATTCGACGACATGGGCGCCGTGGCAGGGACGGCGATGAGGGACTCGCGCTCGGCGCGCCCGAGGCGGTCCTCGCGCGCTGGTCGAGGACGGGCCGCGGCGATCGCCGGCTGGCGCGAGGTCGTCGAGCGCGAAGCGCGCTGCCGGGGGTCGGCTGCTGCTGCTCGCCGTGCGACGACGGACGCCTGGCTGCCGACGCGCCCTGATCGCCTTCGCCGACCCGCTCCGCGACGGCATCCGGAGGCGGTAGCTCTGGCCACCGCGACGCCGGGATCCAGACGGTGGTGGTGACCGGCGACCATCCGGCGACCGCGGCGGCCATCGCCCGAGAGGCCGGGATCGACGCCGGAGCAGGTCGTCGTCGGGACCGACCTCGCCGCCTGGTCGGACGACGAGCTCGCCGACGCCTCAGCGGGCTGTCAGTCGTCGCGCGGGCTGTCCCGGAGCAGAAGCTGCGCCTCGTGGACGTCGCACGGCGGGCGGGCGGACCGTCGCCGTGACGGGCGACGGCGTGAACGACGCGCCCGCCCTCCAGCACGCCGACGTCGCCGTGGCCATGGGCAGCGGCACGGCCGTCGCGCGGGAGGCCTCGGACCTGGTCCTCGGCGACGACTCGTTCGCGACGCTGATGTTCGGCCTGCGCGAGGGACGGCGGATCGTCGCCAACGTCCAGAAGGGCCTCGTCTTCCTGGTCTCGACCCACGTCGCGCTGCTCGGCTTCATCCTCGATCGCGACGCTCGTCGGCTTCGTCGCAGCCGCTGCTGCCGCTCCAGATCCTGTGGCTCGAGCTGTTCATCGACCTCTCGACGTCGGTCGCGTTCGAGCGCGAACCCGAGGAGCCCGATGCGATGAGCCGCCCACCGCGACCGCGCGATCGGCCGCTGCTCATAGTCCGCTGCTGACACGGATCAGCTTTGCCGGCGGCTTCAGCGCGGTCGCGGCACTCGTCCTGATGCTCGTCCACGAGGGGTCGCCGGAGCACGTCCGCTGGCTGGCCTACACCGTCCTGGTCGTCGCTCAAGTCGTGCGGGCCTACGCGAACCGGAGCCTCGCTCGACCGGTCCTGACGTTGCGCCCGAATGGCTTCCTGCTGGTGGCATGCCTATTCGTCCTCGCGTTGCAGATCAGCATCCCGTTCGTGCCGCCGCTCGCGGCCGCCTTCCGGGCGACCCCGCTCTTCGCGAGTGATTGGGCGATCGTCGCCGCGATCGCGCTGGCGCCTGCTGCCCTGGCCGAGTTGATCCGTGCGACAGGCCACAAGGAGTGGGTCGCCTAGCTCGGTATCTGGGCGGGACCGAGAGTCAGGTGAGCTGCGGGATCGTGCAGGCGAAGGCGGTCGAGCCGGCGGCCCGAGCGGCAGCCGCCACCGGGGCGTTCGACGATGCGGCGGTCGCCTCCTGGACGACGAGGGCGGTGACCATGCCGAACATGCCATCCGGGCCCTCGGCGTGCTGGAGGATGTGGCAGTGGAAGGCCCATGCGCCGGGGTCCTCGCAGCGGATGACGACGTCCCAGCGCTCGCCGGGATTGATGCCGAGCGTGTCGCAGGTGAACGCGGCAGACCCGAGCGGGTAGCCGTCGCGGGCGACGACGTGCATCGGCATCCCGTGAAGATGCCAGGGATGCATCATGTTCCCCTCGTTCATGAACCGGATCACGATCGTCTCGCCCAGCGTGGCCACGATCGGTGAGGTCGCCGGGAAGCCGCGGCCGTTGATCGTGAACCCGCCCAGTGCATCGTTCGAGATCCAGATGATGTCCTGCGTGGCGCCGTACAACTTGTCGTAGCGCTCGGCGGGATCCTTCGGCTCGACGATGAACGCCCCGAGCAGCCCACGGCCGACCTGGTCGGTCGCGTTGTGATGGCTGTGGTACATGTGGGAGCCCGTCGTCTTCGCGGTGAATTCGTAGGTGAACGAGTCGCCCGGCTCGATCGGATCCTGCGTGACATGCGGCACACCGTCCATGTTGTTGGGGATGCGCTGACCGTGGAAATGGACACCGGTCGACTCGTGCATGTTGTTCTTGAAGGTCGCCCGCACGCGGTCGCCCTCGACGACGGTCAGTCGCGGACCGGGCCACGTCCCGTTGAACCCGAGCCCGGCGATGGGATCCTTCTTGGCGTCGATCTGGTGCTGGATCTCCTCGATCGTCATGTCGAAGACCTTCACGCCGTCGACGATCTTGGGCTCGAGGGGCACGTTGCCGGGGTTCGTGATCGACGCGCCTTCGCCGCCGAGGAAGCGCTCCACGACGGCCAGCGCGTTCGCGTCATCATCCAACGCCGGCGCCGAGGCTGACGGCGAAGGCGACGGCTCGTGGCTCATCGCAGGCGACTCAGCCGGCGACGACGTTGCGGCTGACGCGGATGCCGACGCGGCGGCAGACGCGGCCGGGGAGCCGCTCGGCGCAGAGGACAGGGCAGGACCGCTCGTGCTTCCCGGCGGGTACGTCCAGGTCGCGTGGCTCGTCGTGACGGGTGCGCAAGCGGCGACACCGGCGGCGACAAGGCCACCGCCAGCCACGCGCAGGAGGGCGCGACGACTGAGTGATGCTCCGATGGGATCCGGCCCGGTGACGTTGGGCGCGTCGGCGATCGACAGGGACTCAGAAGGCGTGGGGCGTGTCAGGGTGTCCATACAGGCAATCATCCGACACGGCCGTCGGGCGCCGAAGGGACCTCCGGCACGTGCTATCGGGCCGATCGGCCCGGGTCGTACCGGGAGAGCGATCAGGCAGGTCCGCGGGCGGGCCGGGACGCTTGCAGCTCATCGCGGAAATCCGGGTGCGCGATCGCGATCAGGGCCTGCGCGCGCTCGTGCAGGCTCTTGCCGAAGAGCTCGGCGACGCCGTACTCGGTGACGACCGTCCGCACGTGTGCGCGGGTCGTGACGACGCCCGCGCCCGGCTGCAGCGTCGGCACGATCCGCGACATCGTGCCGTCCGCGGCGGTGGACGGCAGCGCGATGATCGCCCGGCCCTCCGGCGCCAGCGCGGCGCCGCGCATGAAGTCCATCTGGCCGCCGACGCCGGAGTACATGCGGTGCCCGATCGAGTCGGCGACCACCTGGCCGGTCAGGTCGACCTCGATCGCCGAGTTGATCGCGACCATCCGGCGGAACGTGCGGATGACTGCCGTGTCGTTGGTGAAGTCGACCGAGCGCATCTCGACCATCGGGTTGTCGTCGACGAAGTCGTACAGCCGCTGCGTGCCCAGCATGAACGCCGTGACGATCTTGCCGCGGTTCCGCTCCTTCGCCGCCCCGGTGACGACGCCCGGCCTCGACGAGGTCGACGACCGCGTCGGTGAACATCTCGGTGTGGATGCCGAGGTCGTGCTTGTCCCGCAGGAACAGCGCCGTCGCGGCGGGGATGGCGCCGATCCCCAGCTGGAGCGTCGCGCCGTCGGGGATCGAGGTCCGCGACGAAGGCGCCGATCCGCCGCTCGACGTCGCCGATCGCCGCCGCCGCGTGCTCGTATGGCGGCACGTCCACCTCGACCGCGAGGTCGATGTCGTCGACGTGGATGAAGCTCTCGCCGAGCGTGCGCGGCATCGCCCGGTTGAACTGCACGATCACCGTCTTCGCGGCGCGGATCGCCGCGTGGATCGCCTCGACCGACGTGCCGAGCGAGCAGAACCCATGCGCGTCCGGCGGCGTCGCATTCACGAGCACGGCGTCGAGCGGCAAGGCACCCGGAGTCGAACAGGTGCGGGAACGTCGGACAGGAAGACCGGGACGTAGTCGGCGCGGCCCTCGTCGACCGCGCGCCGCGCGTTGGGCCCGACGAACAGCGCCCGATGCCGGAAGTGGCCGGCCATCTCGGGCGCGAGGTGCGGGCCCGGGGCCCTCGATGTGCAGATGCGATGACGCCGACGTCGCGTGAGCTCGCGGCGCGCGCGCGACCAGGGCGTCGAGCAGGACCGATGGCGTCGCCGCCGCGCAATGGACGTAGACCTGGTCGCCGACGCCGATCGCCGCGACGGCCTCCTCGGGCGTGACGATGCGCATCCGCGGAGTCTACGTCGAGGTGTGACGGGCCAGGGCGGATACGAGACCCTGGCCCGCGCTGGCTGCTCAGGAGCGTGCCCGATCCTGGGCAGCCGTCACGAGCTCGGCGCCCCACGCGCGGGCTCGCTCGAGCTCACCGGCCTTGAGCGGGCCGTACTTGCCCGTCACGAGGAACTTCTTGCCCTTCGTCACGGACCGATAGCCGGCACGTTGCAGCTCATGGGTGATGGTCCCGATGGAGCCGCCAGGCGAGAAGCGGAACCGCGTCTCGAAGGCGGCCATCCGGCCTCGCCGGCGGGCACGGACTCCAGCCATGAGCGCATCGAGCGGTGCGACGTGTCGGGCGGTGTCGGTGCGTCGGTCTCGCGCAGGAGGCCGGCTCGCACTCGTCGGTCGGAGCCGGAACGCGAGGACCGGCGCGCCCACGACGATCAGGTCTGCGTCGGACACGACCTCGGGCGTGGCGTCGTCGGTCGTCATGACCGACGCCTCCGGGCCGATCCATCCGCGATGGCTCGCGCGACCGCGGCGGTATTGCCGAAGAACGATTCGAAGACGACGACAGCGTGCATCGAGCACCTCCATTCGGACGTGACGATGCGCGGTCGGCGCTGGCCGAGAGTGCCGAACGGCACGTCATCGCGTGCCGCAGGGCCTCGCGGCGGACGAGTCAGGTCGGGTGTTCCGCCCGGTGCTTGGCGACGAACGCCGCGGCCTGGGCCCGCCGCTCGAGGTTGAGCTTCGAGAGGATCGAGCTGACGTAGTTCTTGACGGTCTTGTCCGACAGGAAGACCTCGGCGGCGATCTCCTTGTTCGTCTTGCCCTCGGCGACGAGCAGCAGGATCTTCTGCTCCTGCGCGGTGAGCGCGGCGAGCTCGTCGGTATGGCCGCCGGTCGCGATGCGGCGGACGCGCTCGAGGACCTTCTCGGTGACCGCCGGGTCGAGCAGCGACTCGCCGCGCCCGACGGCCTCGAGGGCGGCCACGAGGTCGCGCGCCCGGACCTGCTTGAGCAGGTAGCCCGAGGCGCCGGCGACGATCGCCGACAGGACGGCCTCCTCGTCGGGGTAGGAGGTCAGCATCACGACCCGGGTCGCGGGCAGCTCGGCGCGGATCTCGCGGCAGGCCTCGATGCCGGAGCCGTCCGGCAGCCGGACGTCCATGACGACGATGTCGGGCTGGAACCGGCGGGCCTGCTCGATGGCCTCGGCGACGGTGCCTGCCTCGGCGACGACCTGGAACCCTCGCGCCGGTCGAGCAGCGCGACGAGGCCCTGGCGGACGACCTCGTGGTCGTCGACCACGAGCAGGCGCAGCGGCGTGCGGGCGCATCGCCGGTTCGTGACTGACTGTCATGGGTCGACCTCCGTCGTGGCTCGTCGGCCCGTGCCGTCATCGGCCGAGCGGCACCGTGACGATGATAGTCGTCCCCGTCTCGGTGGCTCGTCGAGGTCGAAGCGACCCGCCGAGCGCCGTCGGCTCGGTCGCGCATGTTCGCCAGACCCGAGGTGGCCCGCTGGCTGCGCCGACGGATCGATCGAAGCCGGACGCCGTCGTCGGCGACCTCGAGGCGCAGCGCGTCGACCTCGCGACGCAGCGATGACCCGCGCAGTCGAGCGCCCGCGCGTGGCGGGCGATGTTCGAGAGCGCCTCGCGCGCGATCTGGAACAGTCTCACCTCGGACGTGGGCGGGCAGATCGACGCGCTCGCCGGGAAGGTCGAGGTCGAGGTCGATGACGGCGTCGTGTCGGACCTCGTCGGCGAGCATGGCCACAGCAGCCTCGATGAAATCCGCTCGGTCGACGTGCTCGGGCCGCAGCCCGACGATGAAGTGCCGGATGTCGGCGATCGCGCGCGTTGCAGGCGGTCGATCGCGCGATCGACGCGGGCCACGGCCTCGGCCCTGTCCTCCGTCATCATCTCCGGCACGTCCTCGAGCGACAGGCTGACGCGTAGAGCGACTGGATGATCCCGTCGTGGAGGTCCTTGCTGATTCGGTCGCGCTCGTCGACGACGGCGAGATGCTGGACTGCCTCGTGGAGTCGGGCGTTCTCGATCGCGATCGCCGGCATGGAGCGCGAACAGCTCCACGAGCCGCTGGTCGTCGTCGCTGAACTCGCGCCGCGCCGATCTTGTCGGTGAGGTAGAGGTTGCCGATCGATGCGGTTCTTCAGCCGTACCGGGACGCCCAGCAGGGACATCATCGGCGGATGGTTCGGCCGGGAACCCATAGCTCTCCGGATGGGCTGGCGATGTCGGGGATCCGCAGCGACCGCCCCTCCTTGATGATCAGGCCCAGGAGGCCGTGGCCCTGCGGCGGATCGCCGAGCAGCCGGCGCTGCTCTGGGGTGATGCCACTCGTGATGAACCGCTCGATCCGACGCCGGTCTCAGCGAGGATGCCGAGCGCCGCGTACTTGGCCCCGACGAGCTCCCGAACGCGATCGACGATGAGCTGGAGGACATCCTCGACCGTGAGGATGCCTGCGATCCCGCCGATGGCATCACTGAGGGCCTGCACGGCCGCTCGCCCGGAGACATCGAGCTCACCAGACCGCGAGCTCGCTTGGTGCGTCACTCATCGTGGCCAGCGTAGCAAGCCGCTAACGCCGGGCGGGACAGGCGGCCCGCCATATCGGGCCGAAGGTCACTACGCGTGACGGACGCAGCACGTGACACTCTGGCGGATGTCCTCGCCGCACGACGCCCCCACCCGCACCCGACCTGCGCTGACGCTGAGGCGGATCCTGCTCGCCACCGACCTCTCGCCGGCGACCGACCTCGCCACCGAGTGGGCATTCGAACTGGCGCACCGGAATGACGCGGTGCTGCTCGTCGTTAGCGTGATCGACCCCGACGACCTGGTCCTCCCTGGGGGTGGGTTCCGCGTTCGCGTAGACCAGGTGCGTGACCGTCGCGAGGCCGTGGCACAGCGGCTGGTCGAGCGCGGCCGAGACCTCGGTGTGAAGGTCGATTTTCTCGTGTGGACCGGCGCCCCCGGTGAATCCATCGTGGCCGCAGCGGAGGCAGAGCGCGTCGACATGGTCCTCGTCGGGTGCGCACAAGCGTGGCCTGTTGAGCCGGCTCGTGATCGGCAGCGTCTCCGAGTACGTGGCGCGGCAGGCGACGTGCCCCGTCCTCATCGTCCGCGAACTACCCGAGACGCACCGATCGGTGACGGTCGGCGCGGCCTAACCAGCATCGCCAAGGCAAGGACACCGCCCGCCTTTCGGCGGGCGGTGTTCGTTCGACCGGTCGGCCGACGACTCAGCTGGAAGACTGTTCGACCGGTGCCTCTCGCCGGAATGCCGTCCCAGGCCGCCATGGCGCGCCGAGAGCCGGCAACAGGTACCGATCCACGCCGTAGTAGCCCGCGACTCGCCACGCGAGCATCAGCCCGACGGCCATCGTGAACAGGACCGGGTTGGTCGATGCCGATCCCGCGAGCAGGAAGGACATGTTCATCAGGGCCCCGAAGAATGCCGCGATGCCGGTCAAGGCCCCGAAGAGCAGGCCCAATCCGATGGCGATCTCCCCGAACGTGATCACCCAGGCGAACCAACTTTCGTGACCGCCATTCAGCAGGAACTGGATGAAGTCGCGGTACCACTCGTAACTGATCGGCGGACGCCCGGTTTCAGGGATCGCGACTGCCCGCTCCCAGAACCCCTCAGGGCCGTGCCGCCCTGCAGCCATGCTCCATCGGGGTCCGTGAGCTTGCCCCACCCTGCCTCGAGCCAGGCGAAACCCACGAAGAGGCGGATGGGCAGCCAGAACAGGCCGGCCCTGGTGTTGTGGAACAGGAAGCGGACGAACCGCGGTCCGTCGATCTCCATCTCATCCGCAGCCGGCTCGTTGCGGTCCTCGAACAGGGCGATCAGCAGGATGATGAAGCTGAGCCAGAAGGCGACCGTGAGGACGATCCGGATGTCACCTTCGATGGCATACCAGGGGTTGAACAACAGCACCAACAGGACGGCGGCGATGACCCCGATGGGCATCGCCAGCCCGCGTAAGGTCGCCAACGGACACCTCCACCGAGCTTTCGTGCCGGTCGTGGCAAGCCGTCTGGCCCGCCGGCCGACCCTCCCGCACTGTCCTGGATACTACGCTCGCCGAGTAAGGCAGCTTGTCACGAGATGCCGGGCCATTCGGCCCGCCCGCCCACGGCGCGTCGGACGCCAGGTCCTCTGGATCGTTCGACTGATCTCGGTCCAGGAAAGGCCCGGGGCCCAGATGCGGTCTGGATCAGCCCACCGGGGCGCGGACGCGATCGCGCGGCCTCGCCGGCAGCGATCGCCGACCCTTCCACCCGATCCGTTCCGGGCGCGGGCTTGCTTGCCAGCCTTTCGGCACGCTCGCGGATCCCCAGCATCTGCTGACGGGTCATCAGGAAGACACCGAAACCTACGACCGGCAACGTCGCCGCGGTCCAGGGCTTGTCCGTCTCGCCGAACTTGACCCGGAACCGCTCCACGAGCCGGGTGTGGCCGCCTGCGGTCGGCTCGAGCACGAATGCCCAGCTGGCCGCGAACTCCGTCGGCTGGGTCGCCCCAAGGAATTCACCGGCAGCCTGGACGTTCGCAAGTCGCGGCGTTGGTCGCTGCGTCGCATGCCGCGGCCGCCTGGCTCATCACGATGCGCGTATCCGAGTAGAGGACGAGCGCCCGCTCGGGCTGCAGGTCGTGGACGAGGAAACCACCGCCTGGATGCGTCGCTACGACGTCACCGACAGCAAGCGTCTGCCACTCGGGGACGATCCGGCGCGAGCTGGCGCCGCCATGTCGATCGTGTCGTAGCTGTACCAGCCGGCGCGACCTTAGCCCATCTGCAGCAGCCACGGCCAGACATCCGATGGCGGTGCGGCGATATCGATCGATCGCGTATCCATAACCGGGGCATCCGGGACGAGCTCGTCGCCGGGCAGGACGCGAACGGTGTCGCGCCCGTCGATGCCCCAGGACCGCCACCAAGGCCGCACGAACTCCCGACGAGGATCTTCATGACGGCCTCCTCTGATGCCCACGTTCGGGCGCTCTCGAACTGATGGTCGGTCCCAGGGTCGTCAAGCCGGTACCGACCCGAGCTCACGCGGGGAGGGCCGTCGGAGCCCACCTGAAGACGAGAACGGCCCCGAGGACCGCCACGTCGACGACCGCGGCAGCCACGGTGCTGGTCGTCGGGAATGCGGTCGGGAACAGCGCGATGGCGACCAGCGACACGACCGAAGACCCGACGGCAAGCGGCACCCACCACGAGGCCGGCAGCCAGCCCATGACGACGGCCGCGGCAGCCACGAAGCCGACCATGGCGGCGATCCAAAGGCCGAGCCCGATCGCGTTGCTCACGGTCTGACCCGTGACGCCCGGTGAGCAGCCAGGAATCGCCGTTCCAGGTCGGGTTGGCGGCCGTGACCTTGAAGACCTGGAGCGGCCCCAGGACATGGCCGATGCCGTGGGCGAACAGCACCACGGCGATCGAGGATCTTCACCATCGGACCCCTCCGTTCCAGCGACTGACGTCGGGCACAGCCTCGTGCTCTGTACGGCCCGGAGGAAGTGCCGTCGCGTCACCTCAGCAACACCCCGACCGGCCCTACTGCTCGCGTCGACGACCGCCGACGCTCACATGAACGGAATCAGGAAGGAGGTCTGCCATGACCAAGGCGACCGTCACCAAGTTCTTCGTCGGAGGGCTCGTCGCCGTCTTCGCCGGGCTGTTCATCGCGATCGTCGCCGTGTGGGCCGCGTTCGCGTCGGGCGAGTTCGTCATGGACGGCGCCGACGTCACCGGCGTTCGGTTCAGCCCGTTCGGCGGGATGGATGGTCGGGCTGATGATCGCCGGCGGCTTCGCGATGATCGGCGGCGCGTCGCCGGCCTCGTCGCCTGGATCGGAGCCCTCATCAACACCGCCCAGCTCGACGACAAGGCGTGGTTCGTCCTGCTGCTCGTCCTCGGCCTGCTGAGCTTCGGCTTCTTCGCCATGGTCGCGTACGTCATCGCGGGACCGGACGGCACGCTGCCTCGCCCGGTCAACAGCCCGTCGCCGGGTGAGGAGCGCGGCAGACCACCGAAACGACCGAAAGGAGGGTCTGATGGACCGCGTGATCGAACCGCTCGCGAGCGGCCTGGGGACAGCATCGGCTGGATGGCCGACCACGGCGTACTGTTCGCGATCTTCGCGACATCTGGGTCGCGTTCGGCGCGGCCCTGATCTGGAGCCAGGGCAGCGTCGACCAGGCGTGGGCGGCGATCAACGGCCTGCCCCTGATCGTCCGGATCCTGCGTCTGGCTGCTGTTCCTGCCCGTGATGGCTGGGCTCTGGGTCTGGGAGACGAGCTGGCCGCTCATCGTCCGCGTGATCACCATCGTCGGGATCGCGGGCTGGAACCTCCTGGTCTTCCTGCCCAAGGCGGGCAGCCGCACGACCGCTCCGTAGAGCGACCTGTTCGAGCGAGGAAGTACGGCTGGCGCCTCCTAACGGGGGCGCCAGCATCCGTTTCATCCGGAGCCCGCCCGGGCGACTACAGTCCGACCGATGGCCGCTGCACCCATCGCCCCGCCGCGCAGCCGAAGCCCGCCTCGATGACGGACGCGGTCGAAACCGCACCGGCCGAAGTCGCCGGCCAGGTCGCCTGAGGAGAGCACCGCCGAGAACCCGCGTCTGGCGATCCTGCTGGCGATGGCGATGTTCGTCCTCGTCGTCGACACCTCGATCATGAACGTGTCGATCTCGGCCGTCGTGCGAGACCTCGGGACGACGGTCAGCGACGTCCAGGCGGCGATCGCGCTCGAGGCCCTCGTCTCGGCCGCCTTCATCCTGCTGTCGAGCAAGATCGGCGACCTGATCGGTCGCAAGCTCGCGTACGTGCTCGGGCTGCTCGGCTACGCGGTCGGCGCGATCGCGATGACCCTCGCCCAGACCGTGCTCGCGATCATCATCTTCTGGGCGATCATCGGCGGACTCGGCGCGTCGCTGCTGCTGCCGTCCATGCAGTCGCTCATCCATGGCAACTTCGAGGGGGCCTACCAGCGCCGCGTCTACGCGATGGTCGGCGCTGCGGCGGCGATCGCCGCCGCCATCGGTCCGCTGCTCGGTGGCTTCATCACGACCTTCCTGTCGTGGCGTGTCGCGTTCGCGCTTGGAAGCCGTGGTCATCGCGGTCGTCCTCTCGGGCATCCGTCTGGTGAAGGACGTGCCGTATACCGGCTCCAGGGAGATCGACGCGCGTCGGCGGCATCCTGTCGATCATCGGCATGGGCGGCGTCGTGATCGGCGTCCTCGCTTGGCAGGAGGGTGGCGAGCGGGTCCTGCTGCTCCTGGTCATCGGCGCGATCGGACTGGCCTCCCTGGCGACCTGGCTCGTACGTCGCAAGCGCGACGGCAAGGCGGCGCTGATCGATCCGGAGCTGTTCCGCTCGAAGGTGTTCCGCTACGGGATCACGGGTCAGGGACTGCAGCAGGTCGCCCTTGGCGGGATGATGATCGTGCTCCCGATCTACCTCCAGATGGTGTTCGAATACAGCGCGCTCCAGGCCGGCCTGTCGATCGCGCCGCTTTCACTGAGCATGTTCGCGGTCGCCCTCCTGGCGGGCAGGCGCGCAGGGAATCGGCGCTCGAGCGTGATCATCAGGGCCGGTTTCGGGCTGCTGACCATCGGTGCACTGCTCCTCATCCCGATCGTGCCGCGTGCTGATTCCGGCCTCTGGTTGGTGATCCCGCTGCTCATCGCGGGCTCCGGACTCGGGCTCCTCGTGTCGCAGCTCAACAACTACACGCTCGCACCGATCGACGAGGAGCATGTCAGCGAGGCGGCCGGCGTGAACTCGGCCGCCGGCTCGTTCGGGCTGTCGTTCGGCCTTGCCGTCGCCGGCGCGATCATGCTCGCGACGCTGGCCCTCTCCTTCACGCAGCTGTCCGCATCGAGCACGGTCCTGACCGGAGACGAGCACCAACAGGTGGCCGCCGCGCTCGAGGAAGACGCGCAGATCATGAGCGACACCCAGCTCCAGGCGCAGCTCGCGGGTCAACCGGAGGCCACCCAGGCAGAGATCCTGCGCATCAACGATGAAGCGCGTCAGATCGCCCTTCAGATCGCGCTGGTCATCCCGATCCTCGCCGGCGTCCTCGGCTTCGCGAACGCATTCCGGATGGTCCGCACGCCAGAGCCGAAACCGTCGGGTGCCGCCGAGGGCCTGCTGGTCGGCTGAGCGACAGACCGGGAGGATGCGCCCAGCACGCGATGGTGCGACCCTAGCGGTCTGCACGGAGGTACGCCGATGAACGGCATGGGACGCGTTTTCTCGATCTTCCTCGCGGGCTTCGTCGTGTCGATGGTCGGCTCGGCGGTGGCGGCGCTTTCGCTCAAACGGCGGCTCATCCCGAACGCCTCACCGACCGCCGACGAGATCCGCCTTGCCGCCATCTTCGAGCCGTTCTCGTTCGAATCGCAGGCCACCAGCTTCCGCGGCGGCGACGTCGAGCTGTGGTACGGCGGCGGGATCATCGACCTTCGCCGGGCGACGCTCGATCCTGCCGGCGCGACACTCCATGTCCGAGCGGTCTTCGGTGGCGCCCAGGTGCTCGTTCCCGACGGCTGGCAGGTCACCACCCGTGTGATGGGCATCGGTGGCGCCGGCGACGGACGGCCGCGCACGGATCGTCCGGCCGATGCTCCGCGGCTCACGATCGAGGGAACGTCATTCTTCGGCGGGCTCGGCGTCGCATCGGACATGCCGGCCGAGGCCATGCGATCGGTGCGCGACGCGGTCGCGAAGCGCCGGTCGGCTGGCAGCGACGGCCCAGGTGTCCCCGTGATGGAGCCAGAGCCTGTCACGACCTGACGTCAGCCATTCGATCGTGCGCGAGACCCCTGACCGGCGCGGAGGTTCGGTCACACCGGGACGGGCTGGATCGACACGAACCGCCCGTCCCAGATCATCCGCTTCGGAGCGTACCGCCAGGGCGTGAAGAAGCGGGCCAGCTCGTACGGGTAGAGCTTCTTGTTGGGCGGCATGTCATACCCGAAGCTGCTGTTCTTCAGCCCCCACAGCGGGCCGCTGACGCGGACGCTCGTGATCCGGAAATCGCTGGTCTTGGCGGGGTCCGCGGTCGCCGTAAAACCGTGCAACACCCAGCCGTGATCACCGTGCGCCACCGCGATCGCCACCGGCAGGTTCGTTAGCCGTATCCGGACGACGGCGAGCCGAAGCGCACCGAGGAACGTCGCGCTCGACATCAACGTATAGCGCTTGTCGACGAAGTAGCGCAGACCCGCCGTCCAGCCCCCCGGGTCGACGCCAGCCGACAGCGGCAGCGAATACTTGTTGCGCGCCCGCATCCATGAGAAGTAGTGGCTCTGGGCCGACGAGCTGTGGTCGGTCCGGCCGTATTTCATGTTGCGCATGATCTGGACGTCGGCCGCCGTACACCACAGCCACGACTTCTGGGTCGAGAACACCCCGGTTCGATACAGGTTGATCCCGCCCGTCCACGCGGGGAGCGCGGCATCGGCACGGGCCGGCATGGCGGCCCAGGCGAGCGACACGAGGAGCACGGAGACCAGCCCGAGGACCGGCCGGAGGCGGCGACGCTGATCGGCCATGCGGGCCATCGTGCCCCACGTCACCGGATCGTGCCACCCGCGGCAGCCGATCCGCGCCGGCCTGACGGTGAGCGGTGTCGGCGATCAGGCGCCGAGGGCGAGTGCCCCGAGCCGCTCGGTCAGGCGTAGGTTCTCCGCGTAGTCGATCGGGACCTCGACGAGGGAAGGCCCGCCGACCTCGAGCGCGCGCATCAGGCACGGATACAGCTCGTCCGCGGTCGCTGGCCGGAACCCGGCGATCCCGAACGACTCCGCGTATGCGACGAAGTCCGGGTTACCGAAGTCGACCGCGAAGGGCCGGCCGAACTCGTTGCGCTGCTTCCAGTCGATCAGGCCATAACCGTCGTCCCGCCACACCACGACGCAGATATCGGCCCCGATGCGCTTCGCGGTCTCGAGCTCCTGGCTGTTCATCAGGAAGCCGCCGTCGCCACACAGCGCCACGACCTTCCGATCGGGGTGGACGAGCTTGGCCGCGATCGCACCGGGCACGGCGATCCCCATGGCCGCGAACCCGTTCGAGATGATCACCGTGTTCGGCTCGTACGCCTGGTACAGACGCGAGACCCACACCTTGTGCGCGCCGACATCCGACACGACGATGTCCGACGGGCCGAGCGCCCGGCGCAGGTCGACGATCGCGCGCTGCGGCGTGATCGGGTAGGCGGCATTCGTCGAGTGGGCCTCGAGCTCGCTGAGGAGCTGCATCCGAAGGTCGGCGTGGACGAGGACTTCGCGCGACTCGTGGCGAGCGGAGGCGTCCCGTCCGCCGATGCCGGTCGGCAGGACCGCCTCGAGCAGCCGCGCCAGCGAACCGTCGATGTCGCCGATGAGCTCGACGGCCGGCCGGTACGCCGCGTCGATCTCGGCCGGCTGGGTATCGATGTGGATGATCATCTTGTCGCCGTGCGGGTCCCACGACGACGGGGCGTACTCCACGAGGTCATATCCGACGCAGATCACGAGATCGGCACGATCGAAGCCGGACAGGACGTGGTCGCGGGCCTGCAGTCCGACCGCCATGAGCGACAGATGAGACCGGTCGTCGATCGCCCCCTTGCCCATGAACGTGACGGCCACCGGGACGTGGAGTCCACGAGCGAATGCGCGCAACTCCGGCGAAGCGTTCCGCCGCAGCACGCCGTTGCCCGCCAGGATCAAGGGCCGCTGCGACTGCGCGATGAGGCGTGCTGCGTGGGCGATCGCCTCATCGGTCGGCTCTGGGAAGTAGGCATGGCCCGGGGTCAACGGCACCGGCGGCGGGCTGCCGTCGGCCGGGTGGATATCGGTCGCGGCGATGTCCTCGGGGATCTCGATGTGTGTCGGTCCCGGCTTCTCCAGCGTCGCGACGCGGAACGCCTTGCGCACGATCTCGGGGATCGCCCTGATCCGCTCGACGCGCGTGTTCCACTTGGTCACCGGCTCGAACATCCGCACGATATCGACGACCTGGTGCGCCTCCTTGTGGAGCTTGCTCGCGGCGGCCTGCCCGGTGATCGCGACCATCGGGGCGCGGTCGAGGTACGCGTCGGCGATCCCCGTGACGAGGTTCGTTGCGCCCGGGCCGAGCGTTCCCATGGCGACCGCCGCACGACCGGTGAGCCGGCCGTGGACGTCGGCCATGAACGCGGCGCCCTGCTCGTGGCGCGTCGTGATGTGACGCACGCCTTCGTGGCGGGACAGCGCGTCGAGGATGTCCATCGTCTCCTCGCCCGGGACGGAGAAGACGAAATCGCAGCCCTCGGCAGCGAGACAGTCGACGAGAAGGTCGGCCGCCCGGCGCGAGCGATCGGGGGTCATGCCCGTAGCGTAGGGCAATAGACTCAGCCGATGAGCCGACCCAGTCTCCGGATCCTCGCGCCCGAGCTGATCGACCAGATCATCGATGAGGCGAAGCGGGTCCTCGCGGAGGTCGGCATGGAGATCCGCGGAGCAGGGCTCCGCCAGCGCCTGATCGAGGCGGGTCTGCCGACGACCCCGGACGGCCGCGTGCTCTTCCCTCGCTCGGTCGTCGAGTCGGCGATCGCCTCGGCGCCGAGCTCGTTCATCCTGTATGACCGCGACGGCCTGCCGCACGCCGACCTCGGTGAGGATCGCGTCCATTTCGTGCCGGGTTCTTCGGGCCTCAAGACGATGGATCACCGGACGGGCGAGGTCCGGCTCGCGAACTCGACCGACTTCGTCGAATACGTCCGACTCGGCGACGGCCTGCCGCACATCGCCTACCTCGCGACCGCGTTCTCGACCAACGACGACATCGAGGCGCAGGTCTCCGATGCCTGGCGGCTCTACATGGTCCTGACCAACTCGAAGAAGCCGGTCGTATCGGGGGCGTTCACCGAGCACGGCGTCCCGCGGATGGTCGAGATGATGCAGCTCTTCCGGGCCGACCGGGCGGATCTCATCGCACGCCCGATGTCGATCTTCACGATCACCGCGACCGGCAACTTCCGCTATTCCGAGGACTCCTGCCAGAACCTGATCGACTGCGTCGAAGCCGGTGTCCCGGTCGAGATCGTGCCGGTGACGCTGATGGGCCTCATCGCCCCCGTCACGACGGTCGGTGCCACGGTCTTCCATACGGTCGACGTCCTGGCCGGCATCACGATGGCGCAGGTCATCCGGCCGGGGGCGCCGGTGCTCTTCGGCGGTGCGCCGGCGACCTTCCACATGAAGATCGCGTCGTCACCGATGTCGGCGATCGAGGCGATCCAGCTCGACGCGGCGTACATCGCCGTGGCGAAGGCCCTCGGACTGCCGTGCCAGTCGTACATGGCGCTGTCCGATGGACCGATCCTCGACGCCCAGGCCGGGGCCGAGACCTTCGGCTCCGCGTTGATCGCCGCGCTCGCCGGCGTGAACAGCGTCTCCGGGCCGGGGATGCTCGACTTCCTGCTCGTGTTCAACCTGCCGAAGCTCGTCTTCGACGACGAGATGTGCGGTCAGGCGTTGCGCTTCGTGCGAGAGATCCGGGTCGCCGAGGACCTGCCGGTCGGCGCGCTGATCGACCAGCTGATGGCCGACCAGCATCTGATCATGGCCGACCACACGATGGCCCACTGGCCGACCGAGCTGTATCTCCCCTCCCCGATCGTCGACCGCGACAACCGGGAGAACTGGCTGAAGGCCGGCGGCAAGGACACGTACCAGCGCGCAGTCGATGAGGTCGAGCGCCGGTTGGCCGCCTACCGGCCGGTCGCGACCGACACCGCGATCGATGCGGAACTGCAGCGGATCATCCGCTCCGGGCTGGAGTCCCAATCGTCCCTGCCGTACCTGCCACCGGCGGCCGAGCCGTCGGAGGAGGCCCTGGCCGCCGTCGGCGGCGACGGTAGTGGAGCCGCGCGGGGTCGGCGCGTCAACCCGCGACGGCGAGGCGCCGCCGAGTGACATGACGCGGGAGCCGGTCGGTTGGGACGTCGATAGCCCCGTCCAGGCGGAGGTCTTCGTCGTCTGGCTCGATGGCGTCGAGATCCAGTTGACCGGTCCCGACGGACCTCGGGCGTGGTATCTCCAGCTCGGAGCGACCGAGCATCCGGTCGAGGTCGTCGATCGCATCGTCCGGGATGTCATAGGGCCGCCGCTCCTCGTCCACTCGACGTCATGGCGGCGCGACAGGGACGCCGTCATCCTGTCGTTCGTGGTCGTCATCGGGCCGGAGCTCGTGGGGTCGATGGAGAGTGTCGCGGTCGGGCGCGCGGAGCTCGCGAGGTCCGCGGCCACGGTCGCGCCGCGGGAGATCGCAGTCGAGGCGGTCGTGGAACATGGCTTGCGGCATCTGGCGTGGCTGGCCGACGACGATCCCGTGGTCGCGGCGACATTGCCGGAGGGCTGGCGAACGATCCTCGCTGCGTACCTACCCGAGCCGTTCAGAGCCTTGGGCTGAAGGAGAACGACATGGCCGAAACGGATGGATACACGAATCGCTGTGAGTGCGGCTGGGAGGTGACGGGCTCGCTCGACGAGGTCGTGGACGCGACGATCGAGCACGGGCGCCGGATCCACAACATGGAGGCGAGTCGGGACCAGGTCCTCGCCGTGCTGGCCGCCGGCCAGCCGGACGAGCCGGCGGATCTGTCGGCCTAGAAGTCCTGCTAGCCACCGGCCCGGCGGTGGATCGCGGGCGTAGCGACGACAACCCACGCGTCGTGCACGAGCGACTCGAGCTCGTCCCAGTCGACAGGTCGGTCCAGGTACACCCCGATCCAGCCCCGATGCCCGACGTACGGAGGTCGGAAGAACCGCTCTGGGTCAGTTTCGATCAGGGTTTCCTGAAGTCCCGCGGGCGCCGCGAGCCACGCGGCCCGGCGGTCATCGTGATGACGGTCTGCGGATGTGACGAACTGGCGCTCTCCGACGAACCAGCTCGCTTCCCCATGGCTCAGCCGTTCGGTCGTTTCCGGCAACGCAAGGCAGACCGCGCGGAGTCGTTCGTAGGGATCGTCCACGCCGCCATGTAACACCACATGTAACGACCGTCGTCGGAAGGGGATCTCCCAGGTCCTTTGGAACACTGGGAGCCACAGACGACGGCTGATGGCATCCAGGTGGGCCTATCGCCGGTCAGTCGTAACAAGTGAAGTACCAACCCCGAGGCTGGGGTTTCGGGCTCCCTCAGCCCTCGATCGTCGCGACCTCGCGGCCGTTGCTGGAGCCCGCGCGCGACCCGATCCACGTCCGCAGCACGACGAACCGCATCAGGGTCGCGAGGACGTTGGCAGCCGTCAGGACCGCGATCTCGACGACCCGTCCCGCGGACGGGGCCACGACACCGAGGATCGCCACCGCCGCGGACGTGATCAGCAAGGCGAGCCCGAGCGCCACGAACCCCGCGATGAGGTCGCCGGCGATGCCGCGACGTTCGCGGACACCGAACGTGAACCGCCGGTTGATGAGCGTGTTGCCGACAGCCGTCACCAACAGGGCCAGCGCATTCGCGACCTGCGCGTGGGCGTGCGTCCGGAGGAGCAGATACAGGATCGCGTAGGCGATCGTGCTGCCGACGCCGATCACACCGAAGGTCACGAGTTGGGTCAGGAGGGCGCGGTCGAGGCGTCGCATCGCGCCTGATCGTGGGCGCCCATCCTTCGAGGTTCATGAGAGTTCGTGCCTGACCGCGAGCCGAACTAGAACCATCCCGCCCGACACGCCCGTTTCACTCCTAGGCGCGCCATTCGGACGCGCCGTCATCAGGAGGGAGCAGGGGATCGCGACTCAGATGGCCCGCATCCGGTTGTTCTTGGCGTCGTGGGTCAGCTCGGCGAGACCCAGTGCCTCCAGCAGCGGCGGCATGTACATCCCGAAACGGCCTCGATAGCCCTTCCGCGTCCCATACCAGCCACCGACCGGGTTGCCCGGATCGCGACCCCACGCCTCGACCGTGCCAGGCTTGGCGTCCTTCTGCTCGTCGGCCGCACCGAGATCCATCCAGTCGCCGTGGGCCTTCAGCATGGCGTGCAGGTCATCGATGGCCCGCGCGTCGTACTTGAGCTGCGTCGACCCGACCTGGCAGACGATCACCGGCGGGCTCGCCGCATCGTCGCGCCACATCTGGTAGTCGGATGTGCCGGGTGGCGTCTTCAAGACCCACGGATCGTCCTTGGTACCGCTACCGCTCATGCTGTCTCCTCCTCGACCTCGGCCGATGTGACGGCTCGCTGATAGTGCGGCAGCAGCGTCCCCCAGCCGCCGCCGTGCTTGTCTCGCTCCTCCTGACCCGCGGCGCCGAGTCGCTCCCAACCGCGATGCTCGATCTCGACCCGCGTCGCATCGTCGCCGACGACGCGGAACAGGACCTCGACCTCGGTCCACTCGGCCGGATCCCGGCGGAGATGCCATGAATAGACGAGCCGCGAGGGTGGCTCCCAGACTCGCACGCGGCCCCAGTCGAATTCGTCGCCCTCTGGCGTCCGCTCGAAGATCCGCCCTCCCTGGCGGCCCTCCATCACGATCAGCAGGTCGGACCTTCCGGTCTGCGTGTGGCTTGCCGGCCACCAGCGATCGATGTCACGTGTGTAGACGTCGAAGGCGTGGTCCTGCGGTGCTCGGACGTCGAACGCGAGGCGGAACGGATCGATCATCGAGGCCTGCTTCGAGCGCGCGTGTTTTCCGCGACGACGCGATACCGCGCCATGGCTTCCCCCCACACGGACTCGATGTACTCGCGGAACGCCTCCGCGCCGAGATCGTCCAGCGCGTAGAGACGACGTGTCCCGACGGCTCGCTCCCTGACCAGTCCGGCGTCCTTGAGGAGCCGGAGGTGGCGCGACACGGCCGGGCGGCTGATCGGCATCGACGATGCCAGTTGTCCGACCGACCGTTCCCCGCCCGTCAGAAGGCGAAGGATGGCCCGTCGGTTCTCGTCGCCGAGGGCAGCGAACGGGTCGGTGCTCGGTAACATCCCGGTTACGGTAACACGTCGGTTACGCCTCCTCGTGCCGATGGCGTCCCCTTGACGCGGCTGGGTTCGAGGCGTATATATCGCGTGCTGATATAGCGAGCTGCGACCTACCGGGATGCGCAGCTGGCCGGCACCCCCGGCGTGGCAGGAGGAGCCCGGTGAGTTTCCTGGAGCGGGTCGACCAGACGATCCGGCGCAGCCCGGTCTGGCGGTCCCTGTTCCGGCAGCCCTACCCGCGCGACGAACGCTCGCGCGCGTACGCGGTCATGAACAACGTGTTCCTGCACATCCACCCGGTGCGCGTCCGCCAGCACGCGGTCAAGTTCGCCTACACGTTCTGTCTGGGCGGTCTGTCGTTCTTCCTGTTCCTGGTGCTGACCGTGACCGGCGTGTACCTGATGTTCTTCTACGTGCCCGTCGGCCACCCTCGCCTACACCAACATCCTCGAGATCCAGAGCGAGGTCACGTTCGGCCTGCTGACCCGCAACGTCCACCGGTGGGGCGCCCACCTGATGGTGTTCTTCGTGTTCCTGCACATGATGCGGGTGTTCTACCACGGGGCCTACAAGCCACCGCGCGAGTTCAACTGGGTGGTCGGCGTGGTGCTCCTGTTCCTGACCATCATGCTGAGCTTCACGGGCTACCTGCTGCCGTGGGACCAGATCGCCTTTTGGGCCATCACCATCGGCACGAACTTCGGTTCGTATTTCCCGGTCGTCAATACCCCCGTCAATCGGATCCTGCTCGGCGGGGTCGAGGTCGGCCAGAACACCCTGCTCCGGTTCTACGTCGGGCACGTCGTGTTCCTGCCGTTGATCGCAGCCATCTTCCTGACCGTGCATTTCTGGCGCATCCGGAAAGACGGCGGCATCTCCGGGCCGCTGTAAGTCGCCGTCGGCACTATCGGCCACACAGAACGCCCGGTAGCATCGCGGTCTCCAGGCCGACCATCGTGGCAAGGACACTGTCGATGGACCGAAGCGACCCCGCCTATCGCGGACAGGCTGATTACACGCCGGCCTTGCTGAACCTCTACGACCCGATCGTGATCGGGTTCGTGTCGTGGTTCGTCTGGCGTTGCCCGCCCGAACCGTTCCTCGACAACTACCGCCGCAATATCACGACGCGGCACCTGGAGATCGGCCCCGGGACCGGCTACTGCATCGTGCGGTCGGGCTTACCCGATGGCAGCGGCATCACGCTCCTCGACCCGAACCCGAACGTCCTCCGCCACGCAACCCGAAAGCTCGCCCGGTACGACGTCACGACGGTCGAGGCCGACGTGCTCAAGCCGTTGCCCGTCGATGGCCCGTTCGAGTCGGCGGGCATGAACATGGTCATCCATTGCCTCCCGGGCCCATCGACGCGCAAGGCGCTGGCGATCCAGGACATCGCGGCGGTACTGGCCCCGACGGGCACGCTGTTCGGTGCGACCATCCTCGGCCGTTCCGCGAAGCACAGCTGGTTGGGACATCGCGTGCTCACCGCGTTCAATCGGCGCGGCGCATTCGACAATCTGGACGACAGCGAAGAAGGGCTCCGCCAGATCTTCGAGGCCTCCTTCGAGCAGGTCGACATCCGGATCGTCGGCTCAGCCGCAGTGTTCGAAGCCAAACGACCGCGCCAGAAAACGGCTAGTCAGCTTTAGCGATCTGGCGCTTCCGTCGCTCGATGAACCCGTCGAGTTCCTCGACGATGGCGGAGTCGAGCGGTGGCGGGACGGCGTCCGCAAGCAGCCGCTTCCAGATCGTGTTCGCCCGCTGCGGTCGCCGTCCGCGACCCATCCGCTTCCCACGTCTCGAAGTTGCGCCAGTCGGAGACCAACGGCGTGTAGAACGCGGTCTCGTACCGCTCGAGCGTGTGGGCCGTCCCGAAGAAATGCCCGCCGGGCCCCGCCTCGGCGATCGCATCGAGTCCCGAGCGACGCCTCCGACACCTCGAGCGGCTGCAGCACCTCGGCCATCATCTGGAGGATCTCGGCATCGATGATCAGCTTCTCGTACGACGCGGTCAGGCCGCCTTCCAGCCAGCCCGCGCCCTGGTAGAGCAGGTTCACGCCGCCCATGACCGCGCCCCATACGGCCATCTCCGCCTCGTACGCCGCCTGCGCATCGACCACCGGTGACGCGGTCGCGTTGGAGGACCGCCACGGCAGTCCGTACCGCCGCGCCATCTGCCCCGACGCGAACTGCGCCTTCACGGACTCCGGCGTCCCGAATGCCGGCGACCCGGTCCGCATGTCGACGTTCGAGGTGAACGCTCCGTAGATCATCGGCGCGCCCGGGCGGACGATCTGGGCCAACGCGACGAGGAACAGCGCCTCGGCGTTCTGCTGCGCGATCGCTCCGGCGATCGAAACGGGGCTCATCGCACCGGCCAGCGTGAACGGCGTCGCGACGACGGGTTGGCCGTGTTCGGCCATCGCGATCAACCCGTCGCTCATCGGCCCGTCGAGGCGCAACGGCGAGTTGGTGTTGATGATCGTGATCAGGGACGGCTCGGCCGAGGAGTTCGTCGCGCGACACACCGCGGACGAGGCCGATGACCTCGACCGCGTCGTCGACCACGACCCGGCCGGTCCCGAGGCAATGCCACGTCTTGTCGAGCTCGGTGGCGAAGACCCTGTACTGATCGAGGTGACGCGTCTCGACGGGCAGGTCGGTCGGTTCGAGCGGACCGCCGCCCTCCTGGTGGATGACATCGAGGGCACCGATCAGGCGCACGTAATCGCGGAAGTCGGCGATGTTGCCTGGGCGTCGGCCGCGGTCGAGGTCCGACACGAAGGCCGGCCCGCCGACCGCGCAGAAGACGAGGTTCGCGCCACCGAACACGACATCCCGCTCAGGGTTCCGCGCGCGGAGCGTGAACAGGGAGGGCGCGAGGGCAACCAGCTCCTCGACCTGTCCAGGGTCCATCCGGACCGTGCGGGTCTCACGGTCCACGGCCGCGCCCGCGCCGCGCAGCAGATCGACCGCGCGATCGCCGAGCACCTGCATCCCGATCTCCGAAAGGATCCGCAGCGACGCGGCGTGGATCGCCTCGACCTCGTCGGCTGACAGGATCTCGATCGGGCGATATGGATTGGCGAGACGGCGCCACGGCACCTGGCGGATGCCGCCCGCGGTCCGACGCCCTCGCCGATGGATCGATACGCCCTCGCTCACCCTCGGGATGCTACGACCCGCCTCGGCCCCTGCGACATGTGGTCCCGGATTCTCAGAGCAGTCTCAGGCAGCGGCGCTTCGATGGACGTCTTGAGGTGGGTCATCCACCCCTGTATCGGAGGCGTACGCGACCATGCGACGCAAGCTGCTTGCGCTCGTCGTCCTCGTGGCGCTGGGGGTCGGCGCAGTGGCGATGAGCGTCGGTGTCTTGGGCGCGAAGCCCGCCACAGCGAGCGAGTATCTGACCACCCCCGCGACGGTGGGCGACGTCACGAATGACGTGGCGGCGACTGGCGCGCTTGCCTCCGCGACGACCTATGGCCTCGTGTTCGGATCGAGCCCGTACCTCGCGACGGCCGATGCCGTCGCACCGACGAGCGACGTGACCTGGCCCGTGACCGACGTCAAAGTCAAGCCGGGCGACAGCGTCAAGAAGGGACAGGTCCTTGCGACCGCCGCGACCAACGATGTTCGCCGACAGCTCGCTCGCGCGACCACCGATCTGAAGACAGCGAACATGCAGCACACCCTGGCGGTCGGCCAGTGGACCGATGCCCGAAACGGCGGCGATCTTGCCGCTGAGCGCCAGGCGCTCCTCCAGGTCTATGCCGCCCAGAAGGCGGTCTCACAAGCGACCGAGGCACGGCAGACTCTCCAGGCGGCACTTCGAACGGCCACCCTCACCGCTCCGATCGATGGAGTCGTCTCCGCAGTCAACGTCGCGCCGGGCTTCGATGCGCCGGCCGGCGCGGCGATCGAGATCGCCTCGAGCGACCTCACGGTCACGACGAACGTGGTCGAGAGCGACCTCGCTGATATCAAGGTCGGACAGTCGGCCGCGGTGACGGTCGACGCGGTCGGGTCCACGATCGATGGAACCGTCACCGACATCTCGCCGGTGGCCGCCGACTCCAGCTCCGGCGTCGTGCAGTATCCCGTGACGGTCGCGCTCAAGAACGTGCCGGCGACCGCTCGGCCGGGGATGAGCGCTGACGTGGCGATCACGATCGCGTCCGCACAGAACGTCGTGACGGTGCCGGCGAGCGCCCTGCAGGGCACGAACGGCGACTACGCCGTCATGACCCTCGGTGCGGACGGCACACCGCAGCGCGTGCCGGTCCAGGTCGGCCTGGTCACCAACGCCTCCGCGGAGATCAAGAGCGGGCTCGATGCCGGCGTGCCCGTCGTCATCGGTACGACGGCGGACCTGGTCGGGACGACCAACGGTGGGTTCGGCGGTTTCGGTGTCCCCGGCGGGGCCGTCCGGAGGTTCGGCAATGGGGGCGGTGGCAACGGCGGTGGTGGGAATGGCGGCGGCAATGCCCCGCAGGTCGTGACGAACCCATGAGCGCGCCGCTCATCGCGCTCGAGCGGGTGAGCCGGGTCTACCGCATGGGCGAGGTCGAAGTCCCGGCGCTCGATGACGTCAGCCTCGACATCGGGTCGGGCGAGTTCGTCGCGATCGTCGGCCCGTCCGGCTCGGGCAAGAGCACGATGATGAACATCCTCGGCTGCCTCGATCGACCGACCCACGGCGCCTATCACCTCGCGGGCTCGGCGGTCGCGGAGCTCGACGACGATGCACTCGCTCGGCTCCGCAGCCGGACCATCGGCTTCGTCTTCCAGTCATACAACCTGCTGCCGCGGACCTCGGCCCTCGAGAACGTCGCGACGCCGCTCCTGTACCAGGGCGTGCGCCGCGGAGAGCGGGTGCGCCGCGCCCACGCAGCCTTGGAGCGCCTCGGGCTCGGCGATCGCGTCGAGCACGAGCCGTCCGAGTTGAGCGGGGGCCAGCAGCAGCGGGTCGCGATCGCTCGGGCACTCGTGACGGAGCCCGCCCTCGTCCTCGCCGACGAGCCGACCGGCAACCTCGACAGCCATGCCGGCGCCGAGGTCATGGCGGTCCTGCGCGACCTGCACGACCAGGGGCGCACCGTGGTCCTGATCACGCACGACGCCGACGTCGCGGCGACCGCCGACCGCCAGATCCACCTACGCGACGGGCGCGTGGCGGCATGAGCCTTCCCGAGCTGCTGCGGCTGGCCTTGTCACGGCTGCGGACGAACCGCCTGCGCGCCGCCCTGACCATGCTCGGCGTGATCATCGGGGTCGCCTCGGTCGTCGCGCTGGTCGGCGTCGGTCAGGGCACGACATCGAACATCACGAACGCCCTATCGAGCCTTGGGACGAACCTGCTCACGATCAGCCCGACCGGCGCGTCGTCCGACGGCTCGACGACGCTGACGCTCGAGGATTCCGAGGCGATCGCCGAGCTACCTGGGGTCGCGGCGGTGGCGCCGGAGGTGTCGACGAACCAGAACGTCTCGGCCGGCACCGAGACCACCAGCACGACGGTCATCGGGACGACGAGCGCGTACCCGACGGTCCGCGCATACAAGGTCTGGCAGGGCAGCGCCCTGACCGACGTCGCCGTCGATCGCGGTCTCCGCGTGGCGGTGCTCGGCAAGTCGACCGCCGATGACCTCAAGCTCGACGCATCGGATATCGGCTCGCAGATCCGGATCGCCGGTATCGACTTCACGCTCGCGGGGATCCTGCAGCCAAAGGGCGGTGCCGGGTTCCAGGACCCCGACGACCAGGTCCTCGTGCCGGTCTCCGCCGTTCAGAAGTATTTCGTCGGCGGGGACAGCGTGCGGTCGATCGGCGTCAGCGTCGCGAGTGCGACCGAGATGGCGACGACCAACGCTCGGATCTCCGCGCTGCTGCGCCAGCGACATGACCTCGCCGCGACGGATGACGACGACTTCCAGATCTTCGACCAGACCCAGCTGCTGGCAGCCGCGTCGACGATCAGCGGCACGCTGACGCTGCTGCTCGGCGGGATCGCCTCGATCTCGCTCGTCGTGGGCGGCATCGGGATCATGAACATCATGCTGGTCTCGGTCCGCGAGCGGACCCGCGAGATCGGCATCCGCAAGGCCATCGGAGCGCGCGGGTCGGACATCCTCGCCCAGTTCCTCGTCGAGGCCCTGACGCTCTCGCTGCTGGGCGGTCTGCTCGGCGTCGCGCTGGGACTCGGCGTGTCTGCACTCATCGCGAGAGTCGCCGGCTGGACCTTCGCATTCACCCCCGCGACGCTCGCGGCCGCCGTCGTCTCGAGCCTGCTGGTCGGCGTCGTCTTCGGCGTCTGGCCGGCGCGCCAGGCAGCTCGCCTGGATCCCATCGCTGCCCTCCGCTACGAGTGAAGGAGATCTCGTCATGACCATGGATGAGGACACGGCGCGGACGCCGACGGGTCTGCCGGCCGCGGGGACCCCACAGCGGGGCGACGACGCCCCGGACTACTCCTCCGCGCCTGGACCCGTGGTCCCGGTCCCGGTCGTTCCGGCGAACCAGCCGCCGAAGCGACGTGCGAGCCGCCTGCTCGACATCGCGCTGGCGTTGGCGGCGATCCTGGCGATCGGCGGCGTCGCGTTCGCCGTCGGGCGGGCGACCGCCCCGGCACCCGCGCAGGCAGCACGTGGCTTCAACGGCAACGGCGGTTTCTTCAGGAACGGCGGAAGCTTCGATCCCGGCGCCGGCGGGGGGAACGGTCAAGGGCCGCGCTTCGCGTTCGGGGGAGGCGGCGCGCTGGCGATCGACGGCACCGTGACCGCGGTCACCGCGAACAGCATCACGATCAAGCGAGCGGACGGTCAAGAGGTGACGTTCGACGTTACCGGCACGACTGCGTACCACCAGGCGACCACCGCCGCCGCCTCGGACGTCGCGGTCGGCGACAGCGTCTCGGTCCGGGTCACGCCCGACGGCCGACTCGGCGGTGGCGGGCAAGGCGGCCAGGCCGGAGCAACGGCGTCGGGCGCTCCGACGCTGTCCGCCAGCGACGTCACCGTCACGCACTGACCGTGCCCCGGTAGGCTGACCGCCATGCATGTGCTCGTCGTCGAGGACGACCCCCGACTCTCGCGGCTCCTGAAGCGATTGCTCGAGGATGATCGCCACGTCGTGGAGGTCGCGACCGATGGCCGGACCGGCCTCGAGATCGCGGAGGACGCACCCGGCATCGAGTGCGTCATCCTCGACGTCGGGCTGCCGGACATCGATGGCCTGCAGGTGGCTCGGCGACTGCGCGATGGCGGCTCCGAGGTCCCGATCCTCATGCTGACCGCGCGCGACACGATCGGCGACCGGGTGTCCGGGCTCGATGCTGGCGCAGACGATTACCTCGTCAAGCCGTTCGCATTCGAGGAGCTCTCTGCCCGACTGCGGGCGCTGGCCCGTCGGGGCGCCCCTCCCGGCCGTCGCACCAAGCCGACCTTGTCTGCCGGACCGATCGCCCTCGACGAGGCTGCCCGACGGGTGACCGTCGACGGGGCGATGGTCGATCTGAGCCCAAGGGAGTTCTCGCTCCTGGAGTGCCTGCTCCGACACGCCGGGCAGACACTGACCCGCGATCAGCTGCTCGACCAGGCATGGCCATTCGGTGTGGCGGTGACACCCAACGCGGTCGACGCGTATGTCCACTATCTGCGCGACAAGCTGGGAAGCGCCGGGCGCTACATCCAGACGGTACGGGGGGTCGGATACCGCCTCGCTGATGGCTGACGCCCCGACCGCGGACGCTATGACCCTCGAGGACGCGCGCCTCCTCCAGCGGGTGCGCCTGCAGCTCGCCCTGTGGAGCGGCGGCGTGACCCTCGTCCTCCTGCTCCTTCTCGGCGGGGTCCTCTACATCGCAGTGGATCGCTCGCTATCGAACTCCGGGACCGCGCAGCTCGTCAACCAGGCGAACCGGCTCACGGGCGGCCGCCCCGGGCCGGACGCCCTGCCGGAGGGCGGCTTCAACTTCGGTGGGCCGGGATCCGGCACGTTCACGATGGTGCTGGACCAGGACGGCGACTCCGTCGGCCCCGGTGGGCGCATCCCGCAGGGCCTCCCCGTGGTCGCCTCGATCGACGCGGCGCGGGCGACGGGCCAGAACTGATATCCGCGAGGCCACGGTGCCGATCGGTGGGAACCCGATCGAGGAAGCGACGCTGACGCCGGTCCGTGTGCTGACCGAGCCCGTCCTGTTCCGCGGCCAGCAGCTGTACCTCCAGATCGTCGGCGACCGCACGACCGAGGAGCGGACGCTGAACGCACTCGTGCTCGTGCTCGTCGTCGGTGGCGCTGTCGCCCTCGTCGTCGCCTCGGGCGTCGGGGCCGCCTATGCGAGCCGGGCATTGGTCCCCATCCGCCAGTCACTCGTCGGGCAGCGCGAGGCGCTCCGCCGGCAGCGCGAGTTCGCCGCCGACGCCTCGCACGAGCTGCGGACGCCACTGACGGTCATCCGCGTCAGCGTCGACGACCTCGAACGCCACCCCAAGGACGCGGTCGCCAACGTCGGTTCCGCGCTGACCGATATCCGGGAGGAGGTCGATCACCTGACCTCGATGGTCGACGACCTGCTCCTGCTCGCGCGCTCTGACTCGGGCGCCGTCGAACTGGAGCGCGTGCCACTCGATCTTGGCGATGTCGCGTCGTCGGGGGCCTCGTCGCTCATCAGGGTGGCGGCCGATCGCGGCGTGGGGCTGGTCGTGGATCCGGCACCAGCCGAGGTCGTCGGCGATCCCTCGCGGCTCCGCCAGCTCGTTGCGATCCTCGTCGACAACGCCTTGCGTCACGCGCCGGCGGGAAGCCAGGTCGGCGTGCGCGTGCGGGCGGAGGCCGGCAACGCGGTCCTCGTGGTGGAAGACGAGGGACCGGGGATCCGACCCGAGGACCTGCCGCGTGTGTTCGACCGGTTCTATCGGGCGGCCGGGGCGCCCGGTGGCGGCACCGGCCTGGGATTGGCGATCGCGGCCTGGATCGTCGAGCGTCACGGAGGACGCATCGCGGCGGCGAACCACGAGCCCCACGGCGCCAGCTTCACCGTCCAGCTGCCACTCCTCCAGCGTTCCTCGTCCCCGGTCGCGCCGACCTAGACTCGCGGGGTGCGCTCCCCCCAGAACGTCGACTGGCCCATCTTCGGTCGCGACGCCGACGACGTGGCGTGGCGGCCTGACCCGACAGCCGCTGCCGACGCTCGCCTCGCCCGGTTCCTGAAGTCCACCGGCGAGGTCTCGCTCGACTCACTCCAGGTGCGCGCGACCGGCGATCCGGGCTGGTTCTGGGGCGCGGCGGCGGACGACATCGCGATCCCATGGGCGCGCCGACCGCGCGAGGTCGTGGACCTGAGTGGCGGGCCGGCGTGGGCGCGATGGTGGATCGGCGGGTCGTTCGACTGGTCGTGGGCGGCCGTCGAGCCGCGGGCGGCGCGCGACCCGGAAGGGATCGCCATCACCTGGGAGGGCGAGCCCGGAACGGCCGGACACGTGACGAACCGCGAGCTCGCGACAGCGGTCAGGCGCGCGGCGCAGCATCTCCGGTCGCTCGGTGTCGGCGAGGGCGACCGGGTCGGGATCCTTCTGCCGATGCTGATCGAAACGGTCGTCGCGGTCCTCGCGGTGAGCCGCATCGGGGCGATCTTCACGCCGATCTTCTCGGGCTACGCCGCGCCGGCCATCGCGTCGCGCCTCGCCGACTGCGAGGCGACGCTGCTCATCACCGCAGATGGGTTCCTACGCCGTGGGTCGTGGGTCGACCTCAAGTCGGTCGCTGATGCTGCAGTGGCATCGGTGCCGTCGGTGCGACACGTCGTCGTCGTGCCTCGCGCCGGCGATGCCCTCGACGTGCCCTGGACGGAGGGTCGCGACGTCCCCTGGGCCTACCCGGCCGAGGAGACCGACGCCTCCGCCGAGCCAGGCCGCGATCCCGAGACGCCATACATGATCATCTACACCTCGGGGACGACCGGCCGGCCGAAAGGCGCCGTCCACGCCCATGGTGGGTTCCCGATCAAGGCGGCGCAGGATCTCGCGCACACGTTCGACCTGACCGAGCGCGACACGCTCTTCTGGTTCACCGATCTCGGCTGGATGATGGGGCCGTGGGCGATCGCTGGGTCGCTGCTCCTCGGCGCCCGGCTCGTCCTGTACGAGGGCGCCCCCGACTACCCGGCACCCGACCGCCTGTGGTCGCTGGTCGAGCGCCACAAGGTCACCCATCTCGGGCTGTCACCGACGGTCATCCGGGCATTGATGGCCCACGGCGAGGACCCGGTCCGCTCGCACGATCGATCGTCGCTCCGGGTGCTCGGGTCCACGGGCGAGCCCTGGAACCCCGAGCCATGGTGGTGGTACTTCCGCGAAGTCGGTGAGGGCCGCTGCCCGATCGTGAACTACTCCGGCGGGACCGAGGTGAGTGGGGGCATCGTCGGCGGCAACGTGATCGGACCGATCAAGCCGGCCAGCTTCTCGGGGCCGTGCATCGGGACGGCCGCGGACGTCGTCGACGATGCTGCCGTGCCCCTCCGAGGCAAAGTGGGCGAGCTCGTCATCCGCGCCCCGTTACCAGGTATGACGCGCGGCTTCTGGCGCGATGCGGCCCGCTACGAGGAGGCCTACTGGTCGCGCTGGCCCGGCTTGTGGGCACACGGCGACTGGGCATCGATCGATGCGGACGGGTTCTGGTACATCCATGGCCGCTCGGACGACACGCTCAAGGTCGCCGGCAAGCGCGTCGGGCCCGCCGAGGTCGAGAGCGCGGCCGTGGCCCACCCCGCGGTCCTGGAGGCGGCCGCGATCGGGGTGCCCCACGAGATCAAGGGCGAGGCGATCGTCGTGTTGTGCGTCCTGCGCCCGGGTGAGGTCGATGACGCGGACCTGCGGGCTTCGATCGCGCGGCGCGTCGCCGAGGACCTCGGCAAGCCGCTGAAGCCCGACACTGTCGCGATCGTTCGAGCGTTGCCGAAGACGCGGTCCGGCAAGGTGATGCGGCGCGTGATCCGGGCCGCGTGGCTGGGACTCGATGCAGGCGACCTGTCGGCGTTGGACGATCCACGCCCCGTCGCGGAGATCGCGGCGCGATCGCCTGTCGCGACCGGCTGAATCGGCCAAGGCCGGCCGAGCCCGCCCGTGGCGCGGTGTCTGCGAGGGTGACGATCGCTCGACGGGACGATGGGACCGATACCTCGGTATCCTGCTGGTGTGACCGGCATCGCCGCCCCTGAGCGGGACATCGTCAGCTGGGAGGACCTCGACCGGCTCGTGGCCGACCTCGGCGACCGTCTCGCCGGACAGACGTTCGATGTCATGCTCGCGATCACGCGCGGAGGGATGGTCCCGGCCGGCATGCTCGCCTACCGGCTCCGGTTGCGCGACATCCTCGTCGCCGCGGTCGAGTATTACGACGACACCGGCCAGCCCGGACCGACGCCGACCTTCTTCCAGTTCCCGGCCGACCCATTGTTGCGCGGCAAGCGCGTGTTGATCGTCGACGAGGTCTGGGACAGCGGCACGACCATCCACGCCGTCACCGAGCGCGTCCGCCAGGCGGGCGGCGACCCGTTCACGGTCGTCCTGCACTACAAACCCGCCCATTCGGTCGTCCCCGGCCGCCCCGATGTCCACGCGGTCGAGACCGATCGCTGGGTCGTCTATCCATTCAAGGCCGGTCTCTAGACCGACCCGCCACGCCACAGCGCGGAGGACATGACATGCCCGATGTGCAGCTCCTCGTCGGAACACCGAAGGGGGCGTTCATCCTCGACAGCGACACCGAGCGGCACGACTGGTCGCTGCGCGGCCCGCTGTGCGATGGCTGGCCGATCCACGACCTGATCGTCGAGCCATCGAGCGGTGCGATCCTCGCGGCCGGGGGAAGCCCGTGGTACGGACCCGCCGTGTGGCGAAGCGATGACCAGGGAGAGACCTGGACGCACTCATCGGAGGGTCTGACATACGGCGATGGCGAGGAGGCCCAGCCGATCGCCACGATCTGGAGCCTCGCGACCGGCCCGGACGGGACGGTCTACGCGGGTGTCGAGCCCGCGGGCCTGTTCCGAAGCTCGGACGGCGGCCGGACGTGGTCCCACGTGGAGGGCCTCACGAACCACCCGACCCGCGCGACCTGGCAACCTGGTGCCGGCGGCCTGATCCTCCACACGATCGTGCCCCATCCATCGGATCCGCAGCGGGCGTGGGTGGGCATCTCGGCCGTCGGCGTGTTCGAGACGAAGGACGGCGGCGAGACGTGGGAGCCGCGGAACAACGGCGTGCGCGCGGACTTCGTCCCGGGACCGCCTCCTGAGACGGGGCAGTGCGTCCACAAGTTCGCGATGGCGGCGGGCGAGCCAGAAACGCTCTACCAGCAGAACCACTGTGGCCAGTACCGCTCGACCGACGGCGGCGAGACGTGGACCGACCTATCGAAGAACGGCGTCCCGAGCCAGTTCGGTTTCCCCCTGGTCACCCATCCGCGCGACCCCAAGACGTTCTGGGTCATCCCGTTGACCGAACCCGACGAGGGCCGCTTCATGCCCGACGCGAGCGCGGCCGTATGGCGCACGAACGATCGCGGCGACACGTTCAGTCGAGGCGATGCCGGCCTGCCCCAGGATGACGCGTACCTGAGCGTGCTCCGCGAGGCGATGGCACGGGACACCCTCGATCCCGTCGGGATCACGTTCGGGACGAAGACCGGCCAGCTGTGGCATAGCGCCGACGAAGGCGGTTCGTGGCGGCTCGTGACCGGCAACCTCCCCGAGATCTGGGCGGTCGAGGCCGTCGTTCGGGACTAGTCGCGCGCTGTGGCGACGGTCATCCTGCCGCGCTCGCTGCTGACCTTGTTCCCGGGCGTCGAGCGGCGGCACGAGGTTCACGGCGCCAACGTCGGCGAGGTCCTGAGCGCGCTCGAGGCCAGGGCTCCTGGGATGCGCGATCGCCTCGTCGAAGAGGGGCCGCGCCTGCGGCGTCACATCAACGTGTTCGTCGACGGCCAGCCCGCGGACCTGCTCACGCTCGTGCCGGACGGCGCCACCGTCCATGTCATCCCCGCGGTGTCGGGCGGGGTCGACTGACCGTCACGCCTCCTCGAGCGGCGCGAGCACGTCGAACGCCTCGGTCCGCTCGGCGACCGCGTCACCGCCGATCGCCCAGGTCGCAGCGTCGCGGCCGCGGCCTGCCGATCGTGGCGGATCCCCCACGACGGCTCGCCAGCCGAGATCGGACAGTCGTTCGAGTGTCGTCAGGGCCGCGCCGAGCATCGCGTCCGCATGCTCCCGGGCGACGCCGTGGAGCGCCCGCCGCTGGGATACCGAGGCCAGTTCCGCAGCGGTCCGTGCCGCGGCTCGAGCGTCCAGGGCCGCCTCGGACATCTCGGCTCGCCGGGTCCGCATGAGCAGCGCGGTCGGCCCCGTGCGCGCGAGGGCGTTCGACACGACGTATGGCCACGCCGCGCCGATCCTCGAGGGCGCGTCGGATGGCTCGTCGAACCGGATCAACTGGTCAGGGAACAGCGACCGCCGGACATCGACCTCGGCAAGGATGCGTGCGAGCGCCGAGGGCTCTTCGGCGAGCCATCCGGGATAGGCGCCGACGACGATGCGCTCGGGTGCGATCCCGTCCGCCCGCGCGAGCGCCACGCCCAGTGACTGCAGGGCGAGGGCGCGCCCCGAGCGGGTCGCCGGGTCCGATGGGACACCGGACACCAGGTCGGGCGCGACGACGAGCGGCCCCGGACCGATCGAGATGAACGTGTCAGCACGTCGGTGGAAGCGGCGGGCGAACGCATGGTCGGCGAGCGAGCGATCCGGATCGACGCCGCCCACGACGATCTCGGCCACAGGGTCCGCCTCGACCAGGTCGACCCGCTCGAAGGCCGCGACGACCGCGCCTTCCGGGACGCCGAGTGGCGGGATCGCCGTTCCGAGCCGGACGTAGCCACGCCGCTGTGCGGCGACGCCGTCCGCGGCACGTCGCAATCGAGCGAGCGCGCGCTGGCTGCCTGACGGTGCCGTCTCCTCGTCGAGGTCGTCACGACGGCGCCCTCCGGTCCGCTCGCCGGGCCGCCACACGGGCGGCGCGACACCCGCCGAATTCCATCCGGTCCGCGAGCTCGCGCCCGATCGGCACCTCGACGCGCAACAGGTCGTAGCCGGCCGATGCGAGCGCGGCCGCCTCGTCGAGCGCCTCGTCGACTTCTGGTTCGGCCAGCGTGGTGCCGATCCACGGACGCTGCGCCTCGCCGAGGAGGTCCACCAGCTCTCGACGGGCCACACGGTCGGCGTCGATCCGCTCGACGGCCGCATCGACCATCCGCCGCGCATCGGCGACCGCCACCGCGCGGCGATCCGGCTCGCGCAGCAGCTCCGCTTCGAGGGCCAGATCGATCGCGCCCGAGGCGACATCGAGGGCGAGCTGCTGCGAATCGAGGTCGTACTCGCTCATCGCCATCGTGAACGGCAGCGCGATCCCACCACCGAGGCCATCGTGGGCGCTCGTGAGCCAGCGGTCGACGGCAGCCCCGGCGAGCGGCCGGCCCGACCGGTCGAGGCCGGTCACCCCGAACAGGCGGAGGATCGCCCGTTCCTGACCGAGCGTCGTCGAAGCGCGCGCCCGAGCACCCCACGCTCCCGCGAGGGTTTCGGCCCGTTCGGCGAGCCGCTCGATCGAGCCGTCAGTCACTCACCGGCTCCATGAGACGCACCATCGCAAGGAACCCGCGGAACGCGGTCACAGGGTCGTCGTCGACGAAACGCACGGTCCGGTCGCCGATCCGCTCCGCACCCGGCAGTATCGCCGCGTGATCGGCGATGACACCCTTCGGGACGTCGATCTCGATCGAGACCGGTGGTCCGACACGGAGCGTCTGGAGGTCGCCGGCTGCAGCCCTGTGGACGGCTCGCTCGGCACCCTCGCGAACCCGGTCGCGAGCGACGGTCGGATGGACCGAGATCGCGCTGCGACCACCGTCGACGGTCTTGACGACGATGCGCTCGGCCCACGGCAGCCAGCCTTCGACCTCGGCCGCGAGCCCGTCATCGCCGGCCACCATCCCGACGGGGATGCCCCACGCGCCGAGCGCCAGCGCGTTGACGCCGTACTCGCCGGTCGGCCGGCCATCGAGACGCGTCTCGACGGGTGTCCCCGAATACGTGTGGGCGATCGTCCCGTTGGGGTGGCCGGCCCGGGTGTGATACCCGACGAACAGGGCGACGTCGAACGCCGGAGAGCCATCGGGGCCAGGCTGCGCGCCCGCGACCATCGACCACGCTTTCTGCCCCTGGAGGACCCGTGCGGCCGGATGGAGGTCGTTGGGCAGCAGGTTGTACATGTTCCAGTGGCTGTCGTTGACGAGGATGTCCGTCGCGCCGGCCGCCAGCGCACCCTCGATCGCGGCGTTCGTCTCGGCGACCATCAGGTCGACGGAGACGGGGTAGCGCCGATCGGTGGGATCGGTGGGGGCGGGATGATTGATGCCCCCGATCCCCTCCATGTCGACGCTGATATAGACCCTCACGCTGCCTCCTCTGGTCCGGCCGTCGGCCCGGTCCGCGCCGGTTCGCCTATCCACACGTGACCGTCTTCGAACCGCTCAGCCTTCCAGATCGGGGCACGTGCCTTCGTCTCGTCGATGGCATAGCGGGCCGCGTCGAATGCGGCGTCCCGGTGTGGGCTGACCGCGACGATGGCGACCGACACATCCCCGAGCGGGACCTCGCCCGTGCGATGCACGATCGCGATCCGGTCCACCCCGAACCGAACCGCGACCTCGTCGGCGATGGCGCGAAGGATGTCGATGGCCATGGCCTCGTGCGCCTCGTACTCGAGCGCCTCGACCGATCGTCCGCTGTGGAGTTCGGCCTCCGCCTCCTGTCCGGGCGCCGGCGTGCCAGGCGAGACGCGTGTCCGTCCGAGGAAGCCCACGACGGCCCCGTCCTCGGGCGTCGCCAGGCGCGCGGCGAGCTCGGTGAGGATCGCGTCGCCGAATGGCTCCGAACGGATCTCGAGGATCCGCCCGTGGTCCGGGTCACCCCCGGAGACTGGCGGGATCATCGCCACTTCGTCGCCGTCGGAGACGGTCGTCGTCTCGTCTGCATATGCACCGTTACGTGCGAACCGGACCGACGCCCGGCCCGGGGCGAGGGCCGGATGGAGTCCCACGAGGGCGTTCCACGCATCGGCGATCGTGGCACCGTCCGGCAGGTCGAGCGGAACCTCGCGCGTCCCGGCCAGTTCACGCTGGATCGCGAACAGGCGGACCCGGATGCGCACGCCGGCGATCGACGGTCACCCGCGCCACGTGGCGATGAGCAGCCCATCGCCGACGGGCAGGATCGTCGACGTGAAGTGCTGATCGCCGAGCACGCGTCGACTGAACTCCCGCAACGCTTCGGTGTTGCGGTCCTCGTCGCCGACGGGCGTCGCGCCCGAGACGCGCCCGCTCCAGAGGACGTTGTCGGCGAGCACGAGCGCGCCCGGTGCGAGGCGGCCGGCGGTCAGTGCATCCAGATACGCACTGTATTCGGGCTTGAGCGCATCGATGAAGGCGAGATCGAACGGCCCGGTGAGGGCCGGCTCGGCGCGCTCGAACGCCTCGAGTGCCTTGGCGGTCACGACCGTGATGCGCTCGTCCGCGATGCCGGCCTCGCGCCACCAGCCACGCGCGAGGTCGGTCCGCTCGGTATCGGGATCGATCGTCACGATCGTGCCGTCGGCGGGCTGCCCGAGCGCCAGCCACAGGGTCGAGAAGCCGTACGCGGTCCCGACCTCGACGATGCGCCGCCGACCGCCGGCGAGCACGGACAACACGCGTCCCGCATCACGATCGATGATCGGGATCCGCTGGGGCTCGGCGGCCCGCTCGATCGCGACGAGCGCCGGCGGCAGCTCGGCCGCGATCGATTCGATCCAGTCGAGATCCTTCGTGCCCGGGATCCACGTTCGTTCGTCCTTCATGCGTTCTCCGAGGTCAGACCAGCAGGCCGGCGCCGAAATACAGCCCGGCCGCAAGGATGGTGCCGGCCGCGATCGTGCCGACGTTGATGTACAGGAGGCCGGTCGCCGACTCCATCGAACGCGTGCGAGCCGTCTGGACGGCTGCCCACGACACGACCAGCGGGAAGATCAGTCCGACGATCAGACGCAGCCAGACGAACAGCGCCCACGGTCCGGTCAGCGCACTGAACGGGCCGCCACGCCGCGGGCCCGGCGCCGAGTCCGACCCATGCCACGAAGAGCGCGACCTGGAGCGCGACGACGACGAGCAGGATCCGCGAGAGCAGGATCAGCGGCGCCTCAGGGAGACGCGGCGTCACGAGATACCAGTGCCCGAGGATCATCGCGGCGAACACGCCGCCGGTCGCGGCGAAGAGCACGGCCGAGCTGCACGAGCAAGGCGGCCGCTCCGACCGGGCCGTCCCCCCAGCCGAGCGCACCGAATACGACCGTCGCGGCTCCGGCGGCGAGGGCCACGATCTCGAGTCGCCCGCCCCAGGCAGCCGAGCGGCGACGCGCGACGAGCGCGATCAACGCGGTCGCGGAGAAGATCGCCAGCGAGACACGACGCGGCAGGTCGAACGCCGGGTCGGGGACGACCGGGGAGCTGCCGAGGGACCCGGGCAACGCCCGATCGCTGAGCCAGGCGAGGACGCCGAACCCGATCGCACACGCCGCGACGAACCCCAGATACCCGCGGGTCGCGGCGGTCCGGCGTCGGAGCAGCACGACCGCTGCGTACGCCCCGAGCGCAAGCCCGGCGAGCACGGTCCAATTGATATACGCCAGGTTCTGCGCGATCTGCGTCGCTGACACGCCGCGAGTGTAGCCGCGTCGGTAGCATCGTCACGACGACACGACGGAGGACTCTCATGACGCTCCCCGACCGCACGACGATCACCTGGTACAGCCATTCCTGTGTCCGGATCGATACGGCCGGGGGCAAGACCGTGATCATCGACCCGTGGTTCTCGAACCCGAAGAGTCCGATCCCGGTGGACGCCGTCGATCGCTGCGACCTCCTCCTCGTGACGCACGGGCATTTCGACCACATGGGTGACGCCGTCGCCCTGGCGAGCCGGCTCCGGCCCGCCTGGCCGTGCATGCACGAGATGAGCCTGTGGCTGGCGCGGCGATTGCCGGGCGGTGCGGACGCCGTCGTCGGCTTCAACAAGGGAGGCACCGTCGAGGCGGCAGGGCTACGCGTGACGATGGTCACCGCCCATCACTCCGCCGGGGACTGGAACGCCGACGGCGAGACCACGCTCTACCTCGGCGACCCAGCGGGGTTCGTGATCGAGCTCGAGGACGGCTACCGCATCTACCACGCGGGCGATACCGAGGCGTACTCGGACATGCGCCTGATCAAGGAGCTCCATCGACCCGACCTGGCCATGCTGCCCATCGGCGGCCACTACACGATGGATCCGGCCGGTGCCGCCCTTGCCATCGAGTTCCTCGGTGTCGATGAGGTCATGCCGCTCCACTACGGGACGTTCCCGATCCTCGCCGGCACGCCGGCCCAGCTGCGCGACGCCCTCTCGGCGCGAGGCCTGGGCTCGGTCCGCGTCCACGAGCCGGAGCCCGGCGGAACGCTCGGCTAGACGAGCTAGGAGCCGACCGCGCGGAACGACACGCCGTCGAACCAGGTGGTGTCCTCGGCACGACCGAGGTCGAGCTCCAGGACGGCGTCGGGATCGCCCACGCTCGCGGTGAAGATGAACGTCTGTGACGCCCACTGTGGTGTCGCCGATACGATGCGGCCGAAGTACTGGGCATCGGCCGATGATGTGATGCGGACCCTGATGTCACGCGTGGCCGCCGACCGCATCGAGACCGTCAGCGCGTACTGCTGACCGGCCTCGAGCGACAGGCCTGCCTGGCGCAGCGAGATCCCGGCATATGCAGTGCTCCCGGTCGTGATGTCGATCCGGGCGGACGATGCGCCTGCTCCTGCCCCGGCGCGGTCTGCCGCGAGCGTGGCCGCCGCGGACGGCCCGAGGAAGAGCTGCCACGGCTCACCGACGCCGCTCTCGAATCCACCGTTCGCGACCTGCTCCGGACCGGTCGCGATGGGCAGTGACTCGGTCGGGCTCGACGACGAGGACGCAGACGCGACCGGGGTCGGGGTCGGGGTGGGTGCGGGCGTCTTCGTCGGGACGGGGGTAGGCGTCGGCGATGGGGGTGCCGAGGACGGCGCGGGTGTCGGTGGTACGGCGAGCACCTCGAGCTGTTTCTGGAGAGCAGGGAGTTGGCGGATCAAGCGCGACCAACGCGACCGCCCCGTCGTCGGTACGCATCGGGGTTGTTCACTGAGGCGTCGAGCGTCTTCGCGGCGGAGTCGCTGCATCGCGAGATAGAGCGCCGCCATCCGGCCGCCCGGTTCGTCCTTCCCGAGCGCGCCTGCCAGCGCCGTCGACGGCCTGCGGACCCGCGTGCGGCGCGAACGGTTCACCTGTCGGATCAGATGCCTGCGACGCTCCTCGACGCGAAAATGCGTCCGCTTCGAGTTCCGCCTGCAAGCGCGTTGGCGCTAGTCTGCGAGCTGGTCGTTCAAGCAGTCGCAGATAGCTTCACGACCTCTGGATCGACCAGCGGCGTCGGGGTCGGTACCGCTGTGGCGACCGCCTGACTGGGAGCCGCACTCCCACCGCCCGCGGGCACGGTCGGAGCCCCGCCGCCGGGCCCGACGCCGAGCGCCACGGCGGAGATCAGCAGGATGATCGCGACCGCGGAGACACCGCCGATGAATTCCGGTGAGGGCGGCCGTGGCCGCCGCTCGACCAGGCCGGTACGCAGGGTCACGTGGCGGTGCCGGCCACCGGCCCGAGGGCAAGCTCCAGATCGGCGGCCCGCATCCCACCGATCGTGCGGAACACGAATGCGGTCCCGGACCGGCCACCGCGGCCGGTGATGATGACCCGGTCGTCCATCGCGGTGACGTCGAACTCGCCGACGGCACCCTCGTGGCGGACGGTCAGCTGTCCGGCATCGACCGGGCCGAACACACGGACACGATCCCCATCACGCGCGATCGCATAGCACGCACCGACCTCGAGACCGGCATTCCCGGAGAGGTACACGCCCGTCGATAGGACATCACCGGAGGGCTGGTCGCCCGACGTCGCCGCGACGTAGTTCGACGGGGTGAATGTGGGTCGGACACCGAGCGACGTCGGAGACACCATCGGACGGTCTGGCCAGGCCTGGCGCCCGTCGCGCCGGGAGGACGACCGGGCACGATCGATCGGCGTCGGCAACGCGACCGGCTTGGACCGGGGCGAGATCGCTTCTGGCGCCATGACGGGGACCGGTGCGCCACTCGCAGGCGCCGGGCTGGAGGAGGCGAACGCGATCCGCGCGGGCAGGGGCTCATCGCATCGGTCGCAGTACGCCGCCCAGCCATCGACCCGTGCGTCGCATTCGGGACAGCGACCGGGCGGCGACAGGGCCAGCAATGCCAGCGCGATCGGCCCCGTCAATGCGCCGAGGACGAACCAGGTCCCCGGATTGCGGTAGCGGCGCGTGGCGTACCAACCCGCCAGCGGCGCGCCGATCCCTGCGATCAGGACGAGGATGATCGGTACGCCCTCGATGACCCCCTGCACGCTTCCTCCGACTCTCGGCGCTGAGCGATGGCCATGCTACCCGAGGCCGCTGCGGCGTCCGCAAGCTGCGATGCTTCCGCAACGTGACGACCTCCGGCGATTGGTGCGGCCGTGCACCGGAAGTGCGGTCCAGGCTGGCCACGAACACGCTCAGGACCTTGTTCGTTTCGTAATCGCAAGTGTAATTGACGCGCCGGGGGCTTACGATATGCCCCCCGGGGGTTGGTACTTTGGGGCCTGCCTCGGGGGAGGCATTCGTGGGCCCGTATCGGGTCATCCGGGGAAATCGACGCTCCATCCTGGGGAGGCTGAGCAGTCGCGAACGCCAGGGCTAGGGCTCTGGAAAAGGGGGAAAGACAGAATGCGTGTGACCGTAGTCGGCTTGGGCTACGTCGGGCTCGTCACGAGCGCGTGCCTCGCCGAATGGGGCCACCAGGTGGTCGGGGTCGATGCCGACCCGCGACGGCTCGGGTCCCTCAGGGAGGGGCGTGTCCCGTTCCATGAGCCACGGCTCCCGGAGCTCGTGGCCGATGGCATCGAGCGCGGGACGCTCCGCTTCACGGATGACCTGAAGGGCGCGTCGGCCGCGTCCGACATGGTCATCGTCGCCGTCGGTACCCATGACGGGAACGGCGGCTGGCAGACCGACACCGTGCGCGGCGCCCTGGCGGACATCGTGCCGGCAATGGGCGATACGTCCACGCTCGTGATCCGCTCGACGCTGCCGCCCGACTTCATCCGGCAGCTGCCGCAGATCGTCGCGAGCCGGCGCTCGACGGCCGGGCTCTCGCCGATCCCGGTCATGCTCAACCCCGAGTTCACGCGCGAGGGGCGGGCCGTTCGCGATTACCAGCAGCCTGACCGGATCGTCCTCGGCGTCGTCACCGACCCGGAGGGGCACGGCGAGTCCGCGCTCCGCGAGCTCTATCACTCTGCCGCTGCCCCGGTCATCGTGATGGGCGCGATCGACGCCGCGATCACGAAGCTCGGAGCGAACCTCTTCCTCGCGACCAAGATCAGCTTCGCCAACGAGCTTGCTGAGATCTGCGACGCGTTCGGGGCGGACGTCTCGACCGTCGTCGACGGGATGTCCTATGACACCCGCATCGGTGGCGCGTTCCTGCGCGCCGGCGTCGGGTTCGGCGGTTCGTGCCTCCCCAACCAGGTCTCGATGACCATCCGCACCGCGGCGCAGGCTGGCGTCGACACACCGCTGCTCACTGCCGTCGACGATGTCAACCATCGCCGCCGCACCCAGGTCGTCGAGCGTGCCGCGAGCCTGCTCGATGGGACGGTCCGCGGCCGCCGTGTCGCGTTGCTGGGCCTGACCTTCAAGCCGGACACCGACGACCTGCGCGATGCGCCGGCCCTGACGATCGCCAGCGAGTTCATCGAGCAGGGCGCGACTGTCATCGCGTATGACCCGATGCCGACCGCCCGCGAGCGTTCTGCCTCGTTGGTGCCAGGCCTCGAGGTCGTGGCGGCCGCAGCGGATGCGCTGCGCGATGCCGATCTCGCGGTGCTCGTGACCGAGTGGCCCGAGTTCGTCGACATGGATTGGGCCGGCGCCGCTGCGGCGATGAGCCGGCGCATCCTGATCGACGGACGGAACGTCCTCAACGGCGACGAGCTCGCCGCCGCAGGCTTCACCTACTCGTCGTTCGGCCGAGGCACCGTCGCGCCGAAGGGCGTCGAGGCGGAAGCGGCCTCCGCCTCCTTCGCGTCCCTCCAGTGGGGTCGTGGATGACGCCCGAACGACGCCACCACCTGGTCGTCGCCCTGATCGCGGCGCTTGCGGGCATCGGGATCGGTCTCGAGATCGCGCGCGTCGGGATCGACGTCTCGCCGAGCCTCGCGTTCTGGATGGGGATCTTCGGTGTGCTCGCGCTCATGCTGGTGCTGCTGACGGCGCCCGCCAAGCCCGCCTCGCCGATCGCCATCCCCGCACGTGCCGGATGGGCCGAGTTCCGACGTGAGCTCCGGCGGTCGCGCCGCAATACCCGGCCGATGACGCTCCTCCGGACCCTCTCGCCGCTCGGACCCGACGCGGCTCCGGAGGACCCCGAGGTCCGCTCGCGGCACCTCCACGAGCATCTCCGCCTCGTCGACCGGACGTGGGTCGACGACGGTGCCGTCTATCTCCTCCTGCCCGAAACCTCACGTGCTGCCGCCGACGCCCTCGTCGGGCGCCTCCAGACGATCGCTCCGGAGCTGTTGCCGGGCGACGTTCGGATGGCGACGTTCCCCGATGACGGCCTCACGAGCGGAGCCCTCATCTCGGCCGTCCATGGCGCATCGCTCAGCCAGGTGCCGACGCCGATCCGCGCGGCTGTCGGCGAGGACGAGCCCGCCACCGAAGAGGTCGCCGCCGAGGAGCCCGGTTCATCAGCTGAACGAGCGGCACGATGAACGATCGGTCTCCCGGCGAGGTCCGGACCCCTCGCTTCTACGCCGTGACCAAGCGCGCGCTCGACCTGGGTCTGAGTCTGCTCGCGCTGCCGATCGTCCTGCCGGTCGGACTGCTGTGCGTGCTCGCCATCCGGCTGGAATCGCCGGGTCCGGTGCTCTTCGCCCAGCAGCGGACCGGCCAGCACGGTGTTCGTTTTCCGATGTTCAAGTTCCGGACGATGGTCCAGAACGCCGAGGAGCTGAAGGCATCGCTCCAGCACCTCAACATCCTGCCGCCGCCGGACTTCAAGATCCCGAACGATCCACGCATCACCCGGGTCGGCGGGTTCCTGCGAAAGACGAGCCTCGACGAGCTACCGCAGATCCTCAACGTGATCCGCGGGGAGATGTCGATCGTCGGCCCGCGGCCGACATCGTTCGCCGCCAGCACCTACGACCTATGGCACTCGGAGCGCCTCGAGGTCGTTCCGGGGATCACCGGGCTGTGGCAGATCAAGGGCCGCGGCACGATGACGTTCGATGAGCGGCTCCGGCTCGACATCGAGTACATCGAGCGCCGCTCGACGATGCTCGACCTGCGGCTGATCGCCGAGACGGCCCTCGCCGTCTTCAAGGGCTCCGGGGCCTAGTCCCGAACCTTCGCGGCGCCGAGCGGTCGCGCCTAGCGCGGCGCCGTCGTGATCCCCCGCCGCGCCAGATGCCACGCCACCTGCCGACCGAGACCCTCCCGGGGCTCGACCGTCGGCGCGTACCCGAGCGCTTCGCGGGCGCGTGAGACATCGGCGCTGGTATGGCGCTGGTCGCCAGGCCGCGCGGGCTTGCGCTCGATGATCGGGTCGGTGCCGACGTGCTCGGCGATCAACGCGATCGCCTCGTTCAGCGAGATCGTGCGGCCGCCGCCGAGGTTGTAGATGCCGCCGACCGCTCCGCGCTCCAGCGCACGGATCGTGCCGTTGACCGCGTCGTCGATGTACGTGTTCGACCGCGTCTGCTCGCCATCCCCGAAGACCGTGATCGGCCGACGGTCGAGCATCGCCTCGGTGAAGAGGTGGTAGGCCATGTCCGGTCGCTGGCGCGGCCCGTAGATCGAGAAGTAGCGGATGATCGTCGCCGGGAAGCCATGGAGCGCGACGTTGGCCAGGACGAGCTTCTCGGCGGCGAGCTTCGTGATGCCGTATGGAGACGAAGGCTCGAGCGGCCGATCCTCGTTGCCGACCGCCTCGGTCCCGTACACCGATGAGGTGGATGCGAGCACGAACCGGGTGACGCCCGCGCGTCGGGCGGCCTCGATCAGGCGGTTCGTCGCGAGGATGTTGCACGACGTGTAGAGCTCGAGGTCCGTCCAGCTCCGCATCAGGCCGGCCATCGCGGCTTCGTGGATGACCGCGTCGGCACCTTCGAGCCACGGGTCCAGGTCGTCAGTCCGCAGGTCGACCTCGCCGAAGCGGAACGCGCTGGCCTGGGCCAGCCCGGCCAGGTTCGCCTCTTTCATCGGGCGCGGGTAGTAGTCGATGAACGCGTCGAGCCCGATGACGTCGTGGCCGGCGGCGATCAGCGCCTCGGACAACGTCGAGCCGATGAAGCCGGCCGCGCCGGTGACGACGATCCTCATGGGGTCACGACCTGGGTCACGCGCACCTCTGCGATGTCGATGGTCTGACTGGGCGGCGCCGGTGCCGTCTCGACACATACCGACTTCACCGACGGGACGGCTCGTGCCCGCCAGCGAAGACCGCTGGCACGGGCGACGAGGCGCCCGCCGCCGGTGTCGATCCGGACGCTGTACGTCTTCCTCGTCTGATCGATCGTGGCCCGGACGCGGTACCACGCCCCGGGCCGGAATGCGGCCGTCGTCCGGATCTTTATCGAGCCGTTGAACCAGGCGAAAACGGACTTGGTGGTGACGCGGATGCTCGCAGACTCGCCGCCACTGCCGCGCACGGACAGGATCGTGGCGTCCTCGAGGGCGGGCCGCGACAGCTTGACGAGGATGTCCACCGAGAGCGTCGTGCCGGGCACATCCGAGAAGTCGCGGCATGCCCGTACGTTGGTGCGGGCGGCACTGCCCACCCGGAGTGCACGAGCGGTCGGCCCCGCGACGATCGACATCCGGCCCTTGGGATCCTCCGGGCGGGTGTACCAGGCGGCCGGGACGGCCGATCCGACGGGCGACGGCTCGAACGTGTCGTGGATGAGGGTCGTCGTCGTGGCCTTCGGCGGCGGTGTCGGGAGCTTGGGTCGGGAAGCGTCGCCCGGGTCGACGGTCGGGGCGCCTCCACCGAGGTCGACGACGCCGTGGAGATACATCCCGGACGTTCGGTCATGGGCGAGCACCATCAGGCCCGACTCCGGAGTGAGCGGCCCCTTGGCGGACGTGACGTTGTCGATCGTCGTCTGGGCGGTGCTCGCGATGAGGGGCACGCCGATCCCCGTATCGAATTCGATCTGGTCCAGCGACGCGCGCTTGTAATAGACGGCGCCGCCACTCCCCGGGGACGTGGCCGCGATCGCGATGGTCCGGTCGGTCGGATCGACGAGGACGATCGGGCGGGTGTGCCGGTCACGCACGAGGCCCGCGACGACCGTGTTCCAACCACCAGACGCGTCGCGCGTCGCAACGAGCGTCAGTGCATCCAGGGTTCGCCCGGCGGCCGCCTGGTCGTTCGTCGTCGACACGGCCGCGGCGACGTCGGTCGAGCCGTCTGCGAGCGGATACGCCGCCAGGCTCAACTGCGGATCGGGTCGCGGACCCGGCAGGACGCTTTCGACGGTGGACCACTGGGTGTCGGGGGTCGTGTCATCGTGGCTCGCGAAGTAGATCCCTGAGCGCTGGTTCGTCCAGGCGACACCGATCCGGCCCGGACCGAACGAGATGATCGACGCAACGTCGGTCGCATCGACCGCCGCCTCCTGCGCGGTGAACGCGACGGGCGCGCTCCAGGACGTCGGCCCCGCCAGGGTGTGGGTGATCCAGACCTTCCCGTCGGCCGTGTAGGCGACCCACGCGGTGCCCTTCGAGTCGACGGCGATGACTGCGGGGCTCGCACCGGTCGGCCGGATCGTCACCGGGAAATCGGGGTCGAGCGAGTACCGTTTCGCCTTGGCGTCATAGCTGAAGCGCCGGACCCGGATGGCGTGATTGTCCGTCGCGCGGGACCCGCCCGACACCGCCCATAGCTGGGTACCGACGGACAGCATGTCCGTGTCGGCGACCGGCCGCTCGTCGATCAGCGTGCCCGTGTCGGCCCACACCTGGGTCTTTGGATCCAGCGTGAAGATGCCGAGCCGGTTCGTCGTCGGTCCGAAGAGCGCTCCCCACCAACGGCCGTCGGCGTACCACAGCTTCGACTGCGCGGTGCTGGTCGTCGGCGACCGGACGACCGTGGTTTCGACGGCGAAGTCGGGGAAGGTGATACCCACCGGCGGCGCAACCGTGCCGCCGCTCGGAGCGGTGCTCGCGGTCGCGGACGGGACGCCGCTGGCGGGCGGGATAGATGGCGACGGCGATGGCGATGGCGGTCTGGCAAGTGCCATCACGGCGACGATCGACCCGGCGATGACGAGCACGAGGGCACCGAGCGCGACCCAGGGGCGAAGCATCCCGTTCGTAGCGGCTCCTTCCCCAAAATCAGCTCGTTGCGGACGTCAGCACCAGTCGCGGAGTGTACGACGGTGGTCTGCCAGATGACCCGTGGCGTGATGCGTCAGCGCACCACGTCGAGCGACCCGGCCCACGCGAGCTGGGACCGGATGATCGGCACGCTCGAGCGGCCCCCGACATTGATGCGGTGCAGCCTGAGCAGGTCGTCACGACGGAGATCGTTGCCGCCGCGCTTCGTCGTCATCGCAAGGCGCATGTCGGCGCGACGCGCCGCTTCGACAGCCGACTCTCCCGCGGATCCGCTCGGGTAGGCCAGGACCGGCGGCACCGGCACGACCTTGCCGGTCTCACGTTCGAGATCGGAGAGCGAGCCGCGGATCTCGTCGACGGCGCGATCGAGCGAGACCCGGTCGAGCAGCGGGTGATGGCGCGTGTGTGGCGCGAGCGTGACGCCCTCCCCCGCGAGCCGCCGGAGCTCATCCCAGTCGAGGATCGCGGGGGCGAGGGTGTCGGTCGCGTCGCCGTCGCCGCTCGCGCCAGGACGGCTGTCCAGCCGGTCCACGAGGCGTTCGACCTCGAGCAGCACGGCGTCGTGGTCGAGGTCCTTGAGCCACGTGCGGAGTCGAGCGACCGTCGCCTTCGCCGCGCCAGGACCGACGGGAAGCGGGCCGATCGGGGTGTCGACGGTCTCGGGCTCGGCGTCCGCGACCGCGGCCCACAACCGGTCCCACCAGAACGAACGACTCGGCTGGTCGGTGAACGCCGTCGCGACGAAGAGGGTCGCCGGGACCGACGCATCGCGGAGGATCGGCCAGGCGTTCGTTGCGAAGTCGCGGTACCCGTCGTCGAACGTGACGAGGACCGCGCGACGCGGCAGCCGCCGCGGATCGTCCAGGGCGTCGATGACGTCCCCGAGTGACACAGGGTCGAAGTCGTGGGCGACCAGGGCGATCTGGGACGCGAAGTCCCTGGGAGTGGCCGAGATCAGGCTCGGCATCAGGTCCGGGCGGGCGGATGGCTCGTCCACGCGGTGGTAGGTGAGGATCGAGAGACTGCCGCGGCGCCGGGGAAGGGCGCGGTCGACGACCCGCGCCGCGACGTCCGCGACCGGCCCACGCCCGGCCGCCGCGGCGACCCGCCGGAGGCGGTCAGGCATCGGACCGCCGCTGCTCCCGCAAGCCGTCGCGCACGATCGTGCCGAGTTGGGCGAGCCCCGGCGCCGGATCGGACCAGCTCATCAGGTCGTCGCCGATCCGCGGATCGAGCAGCCCGACCATCGCGCCCACCGCCTGTCGGCGGGATGGCCAGGGCATCCCCCGCTGTCGCCTCCGCCCCGACAGCACGCTCCCGATCCACGCGATGTCGAGGCGCAGATTCCGCGCTCGAACGCCCCGCCGATACGCCGTGTCGGTATCCCTCGCCACGGCCGAGATGCCCGGGGCCCCGTCCAGCAGCAGGTCGGCGAGGTGGCCCGGGAAGTCGACGCCGGCTCGCACCGCGAGCGGCAGCGAGCCCCACACCCGCCCGTTGATCTCCATGAGATAGCCGACGCCATCGCCCCCACGGCGGAACTCGACCATCGCGAGACCGGTCCAGCCGAGCTCGCTCAGCATCCGCACGGCCTGCTCGTGCAGGTCCGCATCGAGGGCGACGCTTTCCCGGAGCGAGCTCGCGCCGCCGGTCGGTGGGAATTCGCGCAGCCGGCGATGCTCGAACGCGACGAGTGGGCGGCCGTGGTCCATCAGCAGCTCGACTCCGATGCCGTCACCCGGCACCCAACGCTGGAGCATGACCGTCGTTCCGGCCGGGAGCGACGCCAATCGGGCCCGCAGTCCCGAGGCATCCGCGGCGTACGAAACGACGTTCGACCGGATCGTCCGGTCGGCGAGCACTTCGCGCGACGCGATCGGCTTGACCACGACCGGGAAGCCGAGCTCGGAGCCCACGTCGGCTGCGTCGGTGCCGACCTCGACGACTCGCGTCGCCGGCACCGCGATGCCCAGGCGCTCGGCCATGGCGAACGTCGCGGACTTGTCATGGGTCGCCGCCAGCGCCTCGGGTTCCGGGATGGCGAGCGTGGTCAGCCCAGCGAAGCGGTCACGCGCCTCCGCGAGCGGCAGGCCGAGCTCGTCGGTGATCGGCACGACGAGATCGATGCCATCGCGTTCGACGCGCGCACGGATGGCGTCCACGACGGCGTCCGGATGCTCCGACGGCCGCGGGTACAGCAGTCTCTCCGTCGTGTAGCGCGAGCGGAATCCCGCGCTCGCCGGGTCGTGGTCCGCGGCCGTCACCTTCCAGCCGCGGCGCCCCAGCGAACGGATGAAGGCCACCGCGCTTCCGCGACCCGCGTCGGTGATGAGGACGTGCCGGCGACTCGGGTCGCGCGTCATCCGGCCTCCGCCCGCAGCGACGGCCGTCCTGGCAGCCTCGATGCGATGGTCTCCGCGACGCGCCGGGTGACCTCGTCGACGGGAGCGGTCGCGTCGACCTCGACGAAATCGGGAACGTGCTGCGCGATCGCCCGGTATTCGCCACGTCGCCGCTCGAGCGCCTCGACCGTGCCCTCGCCCTTGCGCGCGAGCAGCACGTCGCCGGGCGCGTCGAGATAGACGACGAGATCCGGCCGCGGGTAGAACCGACCCAGGATCGAGCCGTGGAGGCGCTGCGACCAGGAGCGATCGGCCGAGCTCCCGGCCTCATCCACGTCGTACGCGTGGTAGTCGACGAAGAAGTGCCGGTCGAACACGACGACGGCGCCCGACCGTTGCCATCGCCAGGCCAGCCACTGGCGGTACCACTCCTCCGCCAACCGATTCCCGACGCGGAGCGCGGCGCGTACGTCGGCGACGCGGCGCTTCACCCATGAGCGTGACCGTTGCCGGCGCGGACCGTGCGACGGCGGTCCAGCGGTATCGGGCGGGGCGCCGGCCGCGCGCTTGATGCGACGGGCGATGCGGGTCGTCGGCAGCATCACGTTGCTCGAGTCGGTGCTCACGCCCATGTACAGGTATCGGACCGGGACGGGCAGCAGCTCCGGCAGCCGGCGCGCGACGGTGGTCTTGCCCGCACCGTCGGGTCCGATCAAGGCGACCGTCGTCATGTCCCCGCGATGGCGGGCCGGACCGCCTCGAAGAGCGCATGGATGTCGACCGGGTACGGATGCGTCACGACGCACGCCGGATGTCCCGCGAAGATGTCCCGTAGCAGATCGCGCTGGCGCGCCTCGAACGTCTCGATGTGCTCGTTCCGGATCCCCGGGTGGGCGAAGCGTGCCTGCTGCCAGAGCGCCAGGAACTCGCGCCGTTCATACATCAGGGATGCGACCATGCGCTCGGCCACGGCCGACGGATCGATCGGTTCGAGGGTCGTGTCGGCACCGGCTGCGCTCACGACGAACAGGATGCGATCCAGGCGTCCTTCCATGTCGCCGATGGCACCGAACAGCGTCTCCGGCGCCAGGTCGACTCGGAGCTGGTCCTCGAGGATCGGCATCGCGCGACGGACCGTGCGCCCCGGTGCCGAGCGACGGATCCGGCCGGGCATGGCTCGTTCGACGCCGCGGATCGCCGGGATCCCGCGCAGCTTCGCTCGGTCGGTCAGGCCGAGCGTCGAACGGACCTCCGGCAGCTGTTTGAGATGCCAGTCCCACAGCCGGATCGGCTCGGGGATGCCGACCATCCGGCCGTCGGTCGTGAGGTACACCCACTCGTCGCCGATATAGCGCGCGCCGGCGCGAGCGGCGGCCATCAGCAGCTCGGTCTTGCCGCCCTTCGACCAGCCCGTCACGAGCGTCCCGACCCCGTCAAGCTCGAACGCGGCAGCGTGCAGCGGCAGCGCGCCATTGCCGAGCACCGTCATGTTGAGGATGGCGATCAGGAACGGCACGGCCGGGAGGCCGTGTTCCGCGACGATCTCGCAGTGACCGCCCACGTCCTCCATCGGGATGCGCACGACGACGGGCGTCTTCTTGCTCTTGAGGACGAAGAAGCCGTCGTCCGTCCAGCCAACCTCTCGCGCGCCCATGTAGCGGAGGCTGGCCGGGTCGACCGCGCGATCCACGAATCGGATCGTGATATCGGGCTCGCGATCGAGCGTCTTCTGCAGCGGGCCGAGCTGACGCTGGACCGCGCGGGCATCCCCCTGGTTGGCGTCGATGAGGCGGACCCCGCACAGGCCGTGCAGGTCGAAGTCCGCGGTCAAGGGCTCGGGCATCGTCGAGCGCGTCCTCCGTGCAGGGCCTTCTCCTCCTCGGTCCGATCGCGGATCCCGGGCCAACGCCGGCGCCTGCGACGACGAGCGACAGTACATCACCCGGCGGTGTGACCGGTCCGACGAGAGACCCCGCGCCGCGAGCGCCGGCCCGGTACCATGCCCGCGTGCAGGAGATCGAGCTCATCCTCGTCGCTGCGGGGGTGATCCTCTCAGCCGCCTATATCGTGGCCCAGGCGCGATCCCGGGGGACGACCGATCACATCGCCGTACGGCTGCTGCTGGGACTGATCCCCGCCTCGGTCGCCGTCGCCGTCGTGCTCATCAACCGCTTCGACATGGTCCCCGACGACCTGGAGCAGAACCTCTGGCTGCTCTCCATCGTGGTCGTCTCGGCGGTACTCATCATCGGGACGGGGTACCGGCTCGCCCGTCGCTGATCCGCGCCGTTTGCGCGGTGGCTGACATGCCCACTGCCCCGCGTGTTCCGTCGGTCGGCCGTTGTCGGCCCGCACCATGGTCCTACCCCATCCGGTCCAGTACTGCGTGGTAACGGGTATCCTTTGCCCGATCGGCCCTGATGGGCGTGCCAAGGGGGTTGCGTGGAACTTTCCGGATACCTGGCGGTCGCGCGTCGCTGGTGGTGGACGCTCCTCGTCGCGACGTGGGTCGCGGGTGTCTCCGGCTACGTCGTCGCATCGCAGATCCCGCCGACATACGAGGCGGAGACACAGCTCCTCGTCGGGCCGTATAACACCGACCGCGACACGCTCGCGGCCGCGGGCGACCTGGTGCAGACGTACTCGCAGCTCGTCACGACGACGCCGCTACTCGAGTCAGCGATCCGCGAATCCGGAGCCGCCATCACACCGGCCGACCTGGCGCTCGCAACGCGCGTCACCGCCAACGACACAACACGCTTCCTATCGATCCGTGTCCAGAACACCGATCCCAAGATGGCGGCCGATCTCGCCAACAAGCTGGCGGATGAGATCACTCAGCTCGCCTCGCGCGGCACGAGCCGGCCCGAGGGTCAGATCCAGCCGGTCCAGTTCGCTGTCCCGCCGACCGATCCGATCGCGCCGCAGAAGTCACTCATCGTGGGACTCGCCGCGCTCGCCGCGCTCATCGGCGCGATGGTCCTGGTGATGCTGGTCGAGTACCTGAGCGCAGCCGTCCGATCCGAGGACGAGCTCACACGCCTGACCGGGATGCCGCACCTCGGCAACGTCGACATCAGTCGCTCCCTGCCGTCGGGCGAGCGCGGTCTGCTCGACAAGGCGCCAGAGTCCGCCGCAGCCGCCGCCTACCGCCTGGTCCAGGCCAAGGCCGCATTCCTCGAGCGTGGTCGTGCCGCGCGATCGATCGTCGTGGTCGGAGCCGGCTCGGACAGTGCGAGCAGCCAGGTCGCCGCGAACCTCGCCGGGATCACGGCAAGGAGCGGGCGTCAGGTCGTCCTGATCGACAACGACGGCAGCGACGGGTCCGTGACCCGCATCTATCGCCTGGGGGACCGGTCCGGTGTCACGGACCTCATCGATGCGTCGCCTGCCGATGTCTCGAGCCGGCTCGTGCGCGTCTCGCCGAACCTGCGCGTCCTGCCCTACGGCTCGTCCGATGAAGGCGACACGATCGATGCCGAGCGCGCCTCGGTCATCCTCAAGTCCCTCGCCGAGACCGCCGATCTCGTCATGATCAACGGCGGCGTCCTCCACCTGTCGGCCGGCGCCCTGGCGTGGGCGCAGGCGGCCGATACGTCGATCCTCGTCGCGGTGCGCGACCAGGCTCGGCGCGACGATGTCGAGTACGCAGCCGAGAGCCTCCGCCTGGTCGGCGTGGAAGTCGCCGGAACGGTCCTCGCCGAGCGCAAGCGCGGCCTCGGCCGCGGCCGCCAGCGCTCGAGCGACCGAGATCGCGCGAAGACCACCGCGCCGCCGCCGCCGGTCGAACCGCTTCGGCCGATCCGCGACACGCCTCGTCCGAGCTACCCGGAGCCCGAGCCGATCCGCGACTACCGCACGGCGCCGGAGCCGATGACGTCGTACCGACCCGCGCCGGCACCCGAGCCGATGCGCGAGTACGCGCCAGCACCGGCACCTGAACCGATCCGCGACTACTCGCCAGCGCCCGCGCCTGAACCGATCCGCGACTACTCGCCGCAGCCGGAGTCGATGGCGCCGTACCGGCCCGAGCCCGTGCCGGATCCGTACAGCCCTGCCTCGGACTTGGACATGGACCCTGAGCCCGACTCGGAACCCACATCGCCTCCGCCGGTCAGGACCACCTCCCGCCGATCATCGCGCCGGCGGACCGATCCCCAGCCGAACACCTAGTCGGCGCTCCTGCCCTGGCGATGCGCATCCTGGTCACCGGTGGCGCCGGCTATATCGGCTCCCTCACCGCGCGCCACCTCGCAGCGGCCGGGCACACGCCGATCGTCCTCGACGACCTGCGCAACGGCCACCGTGCGCAGTCGGTCGGCTGCCGCTCGTCGTCGGCGACGTGCAGGGATGTCGATCTCGTCGCCGCGACCCTCGAGCGGCACGCGATCGATGCGGTCATGCATTTCGCGGCGCTGAAGTCGGTCGAGGACTCGGTCGCCGATCCCGGGCGCGTATTTCGATGACAACGTCGGGCGGCACGCTCGGCGTGCTGCGCGCGATGGCGCGGACGGGCGTCCGCCGCATGGTGTTCTCGTCCTCGTGCGCGGTCTATGGCACGCCGGAAGCGCTGCCGGTGACGGAGACGTCACCGATCCGGCCGATGAACCCGTATGGCGAGAGCAAGGCGCTCTCGGAGCGCATGCTGCCCTGGTTCGAGGCCACGCACGGCATCCGCTACGCCGCGCTGCGCTACTTCAATGCCGCCGGCGCGGCCGAGGACGGGTCGGTCGGCGAGGACTGGTCGGACGCGCAGAACCTGATCCCCGTGGTACTGCGGGCGGCGGCCGGGAGGCAGCCGTCGGTCCGGATCTTCGGCACGGACCATCCGACGCCCGACGGTACGGCGATCCGCGATTACATCCACGTCCTCGACCTCGCCGAGGCGCATCGATGCGCGCTCGAGGCGATCGACGCGAACGACGCGTCGCTGACGGTCAACGTCGGGACCGGCGTCGGCGCGTCCGTGCTCGAGGTACATCGACACCGCGCGACGCGTGACCGGCCGACCCATCGCCGCCGACGAGGGGCCTCGGCGCGTCGGGCGATCCGCCCGCCGATCTGGGCGGACACCACGCGCGCCGGAGGACTGCTCGGCTGGCGTGCGACGCGCAGCCTCGAGGACATCGTGTCGACGGCCTGGCGCTGGCACACGAGCCATCCCGACGGGTACGGAGACGATCTGCCGGGCAAGCCGCTCGAGGCGGTCGGATGAGCGAGAGCGACGACCTGACGGTCGCTTACGTCATGTCGCGCTTCCCGAAGCTCACCGAGACGTTCATCCTCGCCGAGCTGGAGGCGATGGACCGGGCGGGCGTCCGGATCGAGCTCTTCCCGCTGCTCCGTCAGACGGGCGAACCGGTCCAGCCGGCGGCGGTGCGCTGGGTCGAGCGCGCCCACTACCTGCCGTTCCTGTCGCTGCCGATCCTGCGCGCCAGTGGGGTTCCTCCGCGATCGGCAGCCGGCGGCGGCGCTACCTCCGGGCGTTCTTCGACATGCTCGGCGGGCACGTGGCGCAGCCCGAACTTCTTCCTCGGTGGTCTCGGCATCTTCCCGAAGGTCGCCCACATGGCGATCGTCGATGCGAGACCTCGGGGTCGACCACGTCCACTGCCACTTCGCGAACCACCCGGCGCTCGCCGGCTGGCTCATCCATCGGCTGGTCGGGATCCCGTACAGCTTCACCGCGCACGGCTCCGACCTCCACGTCGACAGGACGATGCTGCCGACGAAGGTCGACGAGGCGGCCTTCGTCGCGACGATCTCACGCGACAACCGAAGCGTGATCGAGGCGACGGCGGTCCGAGCGCCCAGCCCAAGGTCGACGGTCATCCATTGCGGCGTCGATCCGGCGGCGTTCGCGCCGGTCGATCGGCCCGACCAACGGGCCACTGCGGATCGTGGCGGTCGGGACGCTGCACGAGGTCAAGGGCCAGGTCCATCTGATCGAGGCCTGCCGCCTTCTCACCGAGCGCGGCGTCGACATCCGTTGCCGGTTCATCGGCGATGGGCCGGACCGCGAGGCACTGCAGACGAAGATCGACGAGGCCGGGCTCGGCGAGCGCGTCGTTCTGGCCGGCCGCATGACGACCGATGCCGTGGCGGCCGAGCTTGCCGACGCGGATGTCCTGGTCGCCCCGAGCGTGCCGACCAAGGGCGGCAAGCGCGAAGGAATCCCCGTCGTCCTGATGGAGGCGATGGCAGCGGCCTGCCGGTCGTCGCCAGCCGCCTGTCGGGCATCCCGGAGCTCGTCACCGACGGGGTCAGCGGTCTGCTCGTCCCGCCGGGCGACCCGACCGCCCTCGCCGAGGCGCTCGCACGATGCTCGCGGGCGACCCGGACTGCGACGCCGCCTTGGGGCGGCAGGCCGCGACACGGTGCTCGACGATTTCGATGTCGACGCAACGCGGCGCGGCTTGCCGACCGGATCCGCCAAGCCTCGCGCGAACCCGGTGACGGCGGCCCGACCGATCCCACGACGAGCGCGACCATCCGCGAGTCCGCCGCATGAACGCGTTCCTCTTCTGGCTCGCCAGCGGCTTGATCGGCTACACGTACGCCGGATTCCCGATCCTTGTCATGCTGCGCGCGAGGTTGCGTCCGCGGCCGCATCAGATGGCCGACGTGACGCCGTCGGTCAGCGTGGTCATCGCCGCGCACGACGAGGAACGCTCGATCGGCGCCCGGGTCGAGAACCTGCTGGCCGTCGATTACCCGCGCGACTGCCTCGAGATCGTGATCGCGTCGGACGGGTCCACCGACCGGACGGTCGCCGAAGCTCGCCGGGAAGATGGCCGCGTTCGTGTCCTCGATCTGCCGCGGACCGGCAAGGCGAGCGCCCTCAACGCCGCGGTCGCGGCGTCGACCGGCGAGATCCTCGTGTTCTCGGACGCGAACACGGCGTACGCGCCGGATGCGATCCGCCAGCTCGTCCGCTCCTTCGCGGACCCCGACGTCGGCGGCGTGGCCGGCAACCAGGTCTACCTCTCGAGCCGCGACGCCGGCGAGATCGCCGACGCGACGACCGCCTCGGCGATCGGTGCCGGTGAGCGCAGCTACTGGGACTTCGACCGGCTCATCAAGGACGCCGAGAGCCTCGGCGGCAGCGTCATCTCGGCGACCGGTGCCATCTACGCGATCCGCCGCGAGCTCTTCCGGGACGTGCCCGACGGGGTCACCGACGATTTCATCACGTCGACGCAGGTGATCCGTGCGGGACGCCGGCTCGTCTTCGAGCCCGAGGCGGTCGCCCTCGAGCCGGTCGCGAGCTCCAGCCGCGGCGAGTACGGCCGCAAGGTCCGGATCATGACGCGTGGCCTGCGCGGCGTCGCGATGGCCCGCGAGCTGCTCGACCCCGGCCGGTTCGGCTTCTATTCCCTCCAGCTCCTGACGCACAAGATCCTGCGCCGACTGATGGCAGTCCCGCTCCTGGTCATCGCCGCAACGAGCGTCACGTTGTGGGACGACGGACCGCTGTACCGCCTCGCGGTCGTCGGCCAGGCGATGGTCTACGGACTCGGGGCGATCGGCCTCGGGCTTCGTGGCCATCCCGCCGGACGGCGTCCGTGGTTCTCGCTCCCCGCGTTCTTCGTGCTCGTCAACGTCGCGTCGCTCCACGCCGTATGGAACCTCGCTCACCGGCCGGCGGATCGACCGCTGGCAGCCGGTACGAGCTGGCGACGCCGCCCAGGAGTCGACCCCAGAGCCGACACCGGTCGCTGCCGGAGCCGACCGATGAGCGCGACGGGCAGGTCGATCGAACGCGAGACCGAGGGCCACCGCTGGTCGCAGGAACGGGCGCTGCTCGCGGCGGCCGCGATCATCTTCGGCGGCGCGCTCGCCGCGGGCATCCTGGCCGCAGACGCCCCGCTCCTCGTCGTCGTCGGTGCCAGCGTCCTGTTCCTCGGCATCGCGATGGTGCTGCGTCCCGATGTCGCGACCCTCACCGGTATCGGGCTGATCTACAGCAACGCAGCCGTCGTCCTCGTGCGCTTCCACGGCGCACCGGGGTTCGTCGCGGCGATGGTCCCGCTCCTCCTCGTCGTCCCGCTCGCGCGCGACCTCGTCGTGCGGCGGCTCCCGGTCGTGGCCCCGCAGCCCCTCCGTTGGATGCTCGTGCTGTTCGGGATCTATCTCGTGTCGGCGTTGTTCTCCGCGGATACCTCGCGCTCGTGGGACGAGGTCGTGGTGTTCATCACCGAGGGGCTGCTGCCTGTACTTCCTGGTCATCAACGTCGTGCGCTCGCCCGGGATGATCCGCGGCGTGACGTGGGTCCTGCTCGCCGGCGGTGGATTGGTCAGCATCGCGGTCGTCCATCAGGCCGTCACCGGCAACTACGACTCGAACTACTTCGGGTTCGCGCAGGCCGACGCGCTGATCCGGACCGGGGTCACGACGCTGACCGGCGACGTGCTCGTTCCGCGCATGGCCGGGTCCATCGGCGAGACGAACCGGTTCGCCCAGACGATGCTGATGCTGGTGCCGCTCGGGATCTTCCGCGCGATCGACGAGCGTTCGGCGCTCCTGCGCGTCGTGGCCGGGCTGCTGACCCTGCTGATCACACTCGCCGTCGTGCTGTCGTTCTCACGGGGCGCGGCCGTCGGTCTCGCGGCGCTCGTGCTGGCGCTGCTGTTCCTGCGGATGATCAGGCTGCAGTACGTGATCGCGATGCTGGTCGTCCTCGTGGCGATCCTGGTGGCCTTCCCGCAATACACGAACCGGATCACCTCGCTCGCCGGTGTCGGCGGGCTCGATAGTTCGGGCACGTCCGCGGTGGACAACTCGCTGCTGAGCCGAGCGACGGAGACCCTGTCTGCGGCCCTCGTCATGGTCGACCATCCCGTCATCGGGGTCGGGCCGGGGATGTTCCCGGTCTACTACGAGGCCTACGCGAATACCGTGGGCATCCTCGTCCGGAACGACATCGAGCGCCAGGCGCACAACCTCTATCTCGGATTCGGCGCCGAGCTCGGTGTGCCCGGGCTGATCGTCTTCCTGTTGATCGCGTATTCCGTGGTCCGGATGCTGCTGGCCGCGCGGCGGGCCAGCATCGACAGACGGCCCGACCTCGAACGGCTGACCACGCCGTTCCTGCTCGCGCTCATGACCTACTACGTGACCGGGATGTTCCTGCACCTCTCGTTCGCGCGGTTCTACTGGTTGATGCTCGCGGTGGCCACGGCTGCCGCCGTCATCACGCTGCGCGAGATGGCGTCAGCGGACGAGCCCGCCGCGACCGAGGCCCGCCCGACGCCCCGCGGCGCCCATGCTCAGAGGCCCGTCAACCAGTCGGTATAGCCGAAGTTCTTCCCGGTCCGAGCCGGTGGGGCGGTTCGGTATGACGTCCCGTATCGGCGATCGATGAGCCAGGGCTGCCAGGTGTCGTCGCCGTCAGCGGCCCAGCCGGCGCGGCCGTACAGGAACCGGACGGCGCGGAGGAGCGCCTTGTCGGACCAGTTCCACGCGTCGTAGCCGGCAGCCCGGAGCAGGTCGGCCTGCAGGACGGCTCCCTGCAGCGCCTCCCATGCATACCCGGTGAACGTCGGCGGCCATTGGAATGTGCCGCCTCGTCGCATCTCCTCGGGCAACGACCCACCGATGTCGACCCCGTTCTTGGTGCACCCGGTCGCATTGATGCCCACGGGATGCGCGGGATCGCACTGCCACGACAGGTCGCCGTATGTGAAGCCGGCGTAGGCCGAGCGATCACCGAGCCAGCCGCGGAACACCTGCGCGGTGCGAGCCATCTCGGCCGAGTCCCCAAGGTAGGCAGCGATCGCCGCCCGCGCGGCGCCGGCATGCGTACCCCAGTTGTTCGGCCGATCCTCGTCGGTGCTCACGAGCGTCTTGCCGTCGAGCGTCTTCGAGAGCAGCGACCGAAGCCACGGGCGGAACGCGCTCGTGTCGAACGAGGGGTCCGCGGTCTTGAGCGAGACCAGGTCGGCGGAGATCACGTACGCGGGCAGGTTGCGCCCGAGCGCGAGGGTGCGACCTCCCGCTTCGGTGCCGAGCGCGCTATGGAGCGCCGCGACCACGCTCGAGCGATAGCTCGTGACGCCCGTACGCGCATACACGAGGGCACGAGCCAGGACGATCTGGTCGGTGTCGTCGTCCTGATTCGAGATATTCGGAGCCGCGATGGAGCTGTCGGCACGCGCCTTGAGGGCGGTCCAGGCGGCGCCGGACGTGGGCAGGCGGGCGATGTCGCTCGCCGAGATCAGGATCCCCGTGCCGGGAACAGCCGGACCGCTCGCCGGAGCGGGGGTCGCAGTGGGAGCCGGTGTAGCGGTGGGGACAGGGGTGGCGGTCGGAGCGATGGTGGGCGTCGCCGTCGGAGCGATGGTCGGCGTCGCTGAGGGCGTCGCGAGCGGCGACGCGGTCGGCGACGGCGTGGGGACCGATGTCGGCGTGGCCGTCGCCTGCGTGACCGGCGTCGGTGTCGGGGCGACGGTCGGCTGGGCCGTCGGAGCGACGGTCGGTGCCGGCGTGGGATCCGGTGTCGGCTTCGGGGTCGGAGTCGGATCCGGTGTCGGCTTCGGGGTCGGATCGGGTGTCGGCTTCGGCGTCGGATCGGGTGTCGGCTTTGGCGTCGGTTGCGGCGTCGGATCAGGCGTCGCTGGCGGTTTGGCCACGACGTCGACGTCCAGCTCCGCCCGTTCCGCGTCGGACGCATCGACGACGACGATCCCGTGCGTCCCGACGTCGAAGGTATCAGGCAGCGTCACCTTCACGGAGAAGCGGCCACGACCGTTCGCCGTGAACTTGGCGAGCTCGGTCTTGTCCTCGCCCGACAGCAACCGGCCCCGCATCCGGCGGTCGAAGCCTTCGCCGACGATCGTGACCTGCGCTCCCGGCGTGGGGGCGTCGGGGCGGATCCGCAGGGTCGGTGTCGCGGCGAACGTCATGAACATCGGGAAGAGCAGCGCAGGCACGAGCAGGAGGATCGGGATCGTCGCCAGCATGTCGCGGACCTTGGTGGACCGGGGCGGCGGCGGAGGTGCGGGATGCTCGAAGACCCAGTCCTTGCGATCGGCGACGGCGATGTTCCGCACGGCGTCCTCCCTGCATGCGGACGGGGGCAGCGCGCGGGTGCAGGCGAAGGACGCGGCGAAGGGACGGTGAGCATCCCTGCGGCGCCGTGCGACGTCGGCAACCCGGCTACCTGGTGCCCAGGCCCGTGGCTTTGCGGCCCCGCCTCGCGACGGGTGTGCCTGTTCGGTTCTCCGGTCCGGACGATGCGCGGGGCGGCCGTTGTTGACGGGGTCGGTGGCCGCGCCCGTTCATCGAGGGGTCAGGACACCATGCCCCCGTAGGGCCTCGAAGGCAATCGGCTCGATGGTCCCCGTATGCACCGCGTGGCGCGCCGACATCGGCGGGTGGCCGGTGCGTCCACGCGACACGCCTTCGACCCGGCACCCACCCGCACCGGTGCGGACCTCACTGCCCGAAGGTACCGACTAGCTGCCGTACAGCCAGTCGGTATAGCCGAACACGCGCCCGAACCCGGCTGGACGGGTCGGCAGATCGAGCCCGTAGCGGGCGTTCAGGATCCACGGCACGTAGTAGCTCACTTCCGACCGGTTCCAGGTCAGACCGCCGGCATCACCGGAACGCGTCACGATCCCTGCCGCGCGCTTGAGCGCCTGGTCGGACCAGGTCCAGGCCTCCCCGTACCCGTTGACGGTGAGCAGCTCGGCCTGGAGGGTCAGCGCCTGGAGCGACTCGAGCGTGTAGCCGATCCCCGCGCGGCCGGGCGGCCATTTGCGATTGCCACCGCGGTCGATGTCTCGGACGATCGCGCCATCGAGGTCGATGCCGTCGAGCGTGCAGGCACCGTTGATCGGGATGAACTTGGCCGGGTCGCACGACCAGCTCCGGGCGCCCTCCGGACCCTGGAACCCGGCGTACGCCGACCGGTCGCCGAGGAACCCCCGGAGGACCTGTGCGGCTCGAGCGACGTCGGCCGTGTCGCCGAGGTAGAGGCTGGCCGCGATGCGGGATGCGCCGGCGAACGATCCCCAGTTCTGCGGCGCGTCTTCATGGGTCCCGGTGAGCGACGTCCAGCGCCCATGACCGCCGAGCACCCGCGTCCGGATGGAATCGAGCCACGGCCGGAACTGCTCGTCATCGGCACCCGACAGCTTGATGAAGTCGGCGGCGAGCACGTACGCACCGAGCTGGCGACCGAGCGACAGGATCGAGTTCGGTGCGCCTTCCTGTTCGGTCCCGATCGCCGCCATGATCTGGGAGCGCGCACGCTCCCGGTACGCGTCGTCGCCGGTGCGCGCGAAGACCAATGCCGACGCAAGCGCCATCACGCCGACACGATTGTCCTGATCGCGGAGGTCTGGTTTGCCGGTCGGGTCGTTGGCGATCGCGACGAGGTTCTCCCAGGCGGGTCCTTTGGTCGGCAGGGCCATCAAGGCTGCCTTCGACATGAGGAGGTAATCGCCGGGTGGGCGCGGTGACGGCGGGACCGGAGTCGGCGAGGTCGGCACCGACGGCGTCGCCTCGACCGATGGCGACACGGCCGCCGACGGCGTTCCGCCGATCGCCGTCGATGCGGTCGGCAACGGCGTCGGTGTGACACCAGGGAGCATCGGGCGCCACGTCGCGAAGAGGATCGCCCCGACGACGGCGACGACGATGATGACGAGCGGCGACACGCGCCGGCGTGGGGTCCCACCGGGTGGCGTTGCGGGCGGCCCCCCACCTGCGGGTGGCCCGGCCGGCGGGGTCGCGGCACTCGAAGCACCAGGCGCCGCCTCTTCGACGGCTGACTCCGACCCGGGGTCACTCCCGGCCTCGGTCGTCCCCTCGCGCGCGGCGTCCGAAGGCGACCCTGTGGGACCGCCGTCGGACGCCGCGCGAGGCGTCGGTGTTCGAACGGTCGGGCTCTCGTCGGCCATATCGCCGACAGTCTACGGGCGATGCTGCCGCGGACCGTCGGCTCCGGGGCCGGCCTGTGACCCGCGGTGCATGGGCGCACGGGTCGTAGCCTTCGTGACGCCGCGCGCATGGCGCCGCGCGCGTGACAGCCGGCTTAGAGGGGTGCAAACTTAGGCTACCGTCAAGGGAGTGGCCCCGGGGATCGCCGGGGCCCGTCGCGGTCAGCGCTCACCGCCGACCCGTCCCAAAACCCCCCGCCCCGTCACCGGTCGCGCACCCGCCTGACCGGATCGCCATTTCGTTCGGTCGCACGATCCGGCGACGTCCAGGTAGGAAGGAGCGACATGCGCTCGGTCGGCCACGGCGTCCAGTGGACGTCTCATGTCTCCCCCAGGACCACGCTCACGGCCACCGTGATGGCCATCGCGCTCCTCCTCCCGGCCTTCGCCACCGATCCCGCCCCCGCCGCCGCAGCGACCGACTACATCCTCATGTCGCGCGCGGCCCTCATGGCCCGTCCTGTCACCGGGACCCCCTGGCGGAACCTCAAGGCCGTCGCCGACGGGAGTCTCGGGACGCCGAACCTGTGCGACCAGAACTCCCGGCATCACCTCCGGACGCTCGCCGCCGCGCTCGTCTATGCGCGGACCGGCGTCGCATCCTATGGCGCGAAGGCTCGCGGTGGTGTCATCGCCGCGATCAAGACGCTCAGGGTCGGGTGCGACAACGCCACGCTCGCGCTCGGTCGCCAGCTGACCGCCTACGTGCTCGCCGCGAACTTCGCCGACATGACCGGCTCGTCCGATGTCACGTTCCGTGCCTTCCTGTCGACGATCGTGCGCCGGATCGTCGGCGGGCACGGCGTCTGGGACTCGCTGTACCACACGCACATCCGGTCGGCGACGAACTGGGGCGCCTACGCCGGCGCCGCGAGGATCGCCACGAGTCTCTACCTGGGTAACACCGCCGACGTCGCGGCTGCCTCCAAGGTGACCCGCGGCTTCCTCGGTGAGCGTGCCGCCTACAAGTTCTGGGATCGGCTCAGCTCGGCGGCCCAGTCGTGGTCGTGTGCGCCGACCAACTACACGCCGGTCAACGGGACCTGCCGAAGAGCAGGGCTCCTCGTCGATGGCGCGGTCGTGGCCGACCTCAGTCGCGGCGGTAGCCGACGCTGGCCGCCCGGCTCGACCGGCGTCCAGTACCAGCTTGACTCGATCCAGGGCATGGGACTCCAGGTCGAGCTGCTGTACCAGAACGGCTACTCGGGGGCGTGGCAGTGGCAGAACCAGGCGCTTCGCCGGATGGCGAACATCGTGACGAGGTCGAAGTCGTCGGGTGGCACGGGCTGGAACGAGACCCAGGCCTCCCGTCAGATGCCATGGCTGCTCGATAGGCGTCTAGGGATGCGTATCCCGCGTGCCTACTCGGGCATGGGCCGAGCGATCGGCTTCACCGACTGGCTGTGGGGATGACCGCCATCGCGGCCGCAAGGTCGCTTCGCCTCTGGTTCGTACGCCGCTAGTCCCCAGCGTCCGCGTGACGTCCGACCCGGACCCCCCTACGGGTCGGCGTCACGCAGGACGCTTCCACCGCCGGCACCACCGGCACTGCCGGTCCTTCGCAGCTAGTGGTCCGAGCGGCGTTCGGAGAGGCGCTCGTCGTAACGCTTGTCACGCCAGGCAAGTGCCGCCTTGAGCCCGTCCCGCCGCACGATCCGGTCCCACTCGCGCTGTTCCGGCGTGTCCGCCGCGTTGATGATCGCCCCGAGATCGAGGCCCGCCTCGACCGCCAGTCGGAACCCGGCGGCGTCCATCGCCCGGTTCAGCATCCGCTTCGTCGGCGCCATGACCTCGGGTGGCGTCCGTGCCAGGCGATCCGCGAGTCGATCGACCTCGGCCGCCAGCTCCTCCGCGCTCACGACGCGATTGACGAGCCCGATCCGCTCCGCCTCGGTCGCGTCGATGAGGTCACCGGTCAGGAGCAGCTCCCGGGTCCGCTTCTGGCCGATGAGGTACGGCATCAGCAGGGTGACTGGCGCTGAGCCGTAGCGGATCTCGGGCTCACCCAGCATCGTGCCTTCCGCAGCGACGATCAGGTCGCACGCCATCGCGAGCTCCAGCCCGCCGGCCAGCGCGTAGCCGTGGATCTGGGCGATGACCGGCTTCGGTGAGTCGAGGAAGCGCAGGGTCGCCGCGACATCGGCAGCGAGCAAGTCGCGCCAGGCGACCGGCCCGCCGATCTCGGTCCCGGCCTCCTCGGTCAGGTCGTAGCCGGAGCAGAAGGCGCGCCCGGCACCCTCGAGGACGATCACGCGCACGTCCGGGTCGGCCTCCGCGGCGTCGAGCGCGTCCATCAGCGCGTGGACGAGCGGGCCGTTGAGCGCGTTCAGCTTCTGCGGTCGATCGAGCGTGAACCGGACGCCCCAATCCGTCCGCGTGACCCGGAGGACGTCGTCAGCCACGCTCGTCGACCACCACGAGGGCGTCGACGGCGATCGCGCCGTCGGCGGACGCGATCACCGGATTGAGATCGATCTCGAGGATGTCCTGCCGCGCGACGGCGAAGTCGGCGACGCCGACGATCAGGTCGGCGACGGCCTCGCGGTCCACCGCTGGGGCGCCCCGAACGCCGTCGAGAAGCCTGGTGCCGCGCAGCTCGTCGAGCATCTCGAGCGCGATCGGCTGGGTCACCGGCGCAAGCCGGATGGCGACATCGTCGAGCACCTCCGCGAGGACACCGCCCAGCCCGACCATGACGAGGGGACCGAACGACTCGTCGCGCCGTGCGCCGACGATCAGCTCGACGCCCGATTCGGCCATCGGCTCCACGAGGAGCCCACGCGCGTCGATCCCGCCGCTGCGCGCGAGTGCCATCAGTCCTTCCGCTGCAGCCCGGACCGCGTCGTCGCCGCGGACGTCGAGACGGACGAGCCCGAGATCGCTCTTGTGCGCTAGCGTCGGCGCGTCGATCTTGATGACGACCGCGTGTCCACCGAGCGGTCGAGCCGCCTCCACGGCAGCGTCCGCGTCGCGCACGGCGACCGCGGGCGTCACGGCCAGCCCGGCATGCCGGAGCAACTCGAGGCTGTCCCGCTCCCCGAGCGACCGAGGGGTGGGTGTGCTGGCCGGGGCGGCGGCCGGGTCGAGCCCGAAGACCGATCGGTCTCGGGCGAGGTCCCGCCAATCGGCGCGCCATGGGCCTCCGGCCCGACGCGCTGCGTGACGTCGCTGCCAGCGCGCCATGGAGCCGATCGCCCGGAAGGCCTCATCGGCGCCGCGAAGGAGTGGCGCTCCCCCGCCCTGCTCATCGAGGACGGCCTTCGTCTCGGGTGGCGGCTCGCCGGAGGTGAGTGAGACGTACACCGGGAGGATGTGCGGCCGGTCGCGCGTCGAATCGAGTAGCGCGCGCGGTGACCTCGTCGGCCGTCTCGACTTCCGCCAGCATCGACTTGTAGGGGAAGTCGTGGACCTGCACGAGGACGTCGTAGGCGCCCGAAGCTGCCATCGCCTCGAACACGACGCCATAGGCCGTCGTCGCGTCGGCGGCGCCCCACGGATCGAGCGGGTTGCTGATGAAGCCCATCGTCGGAAGCGTTTCGAGGATTTGCGCCCGTGCCGCGTCGGGGATGGGCGGCAGGTCGAGGCCGGCAGCCGGGGCGAGATCCGCGATGAGCGATGCCTCGCCGGTGCTCACGGTCACGACGCCCGTCCGGCCACGACCGATGCCACGTCCCGTGCGCCGGATGCCCTCGACGAGCTCCGCGGTCTCCAGCAGCTCGTCGAGGTCGGCGCAACGGATCACGCCGGCCGCGTCGAGTGCTGCATCGGTCGCGCGGGCCTCCCCCGCGAGTGAACCCGAATGGGCGATCGCTGCAGCGCGTGCCTGCTCGCTGCGACCGACCTTTACGACCATGATCGGCTTGCCGAGCTCGAGCGCCCAGTCGGCCAGTGCCAGGAAACGCTCCGGCCGACGGAAGCCCTCGAGGAAGAGGATGACCGACGTCGTCTCGGGGTCGTCGAGGCAGTACGCGAGGTAGTCGCAGACGTCGAGGACGACCTCGGACCCGCAGCTGACTATCCGGCTGAAGCCGACGCGCGATCCCGACTGGACGAACGCATCGGTGACCGAGCCGGATTGGGCGATGCCGGCGACGCCGCCGCGCGGCAGGTACGGCGAGACATCGCCGATATACGAGGCCTTGTTGACGGTCAGGTCGATAACGCCCATGCAGTTCGGGCCCACCAGCGCCAGATGGTGCTCCTTGGCGATCCGCGCGACCTCGGCCTGCATCGCGGCGGCCGCCTGGCCACCTTCGACCACGCCGCCGCCCGGGATGATGACCGCTGGTATGCCGGCGTCGGCGGCAGCCTGGGTCACGTCCGCGGCGCGCAACGGGTTGAGGGCCACGAGCGCGATATCGGGCCGCTCAGGGAGAGCATCGAGCGACGGGTAGCAGGCCTGGCCCAGCAACTCGTCGTACTTTGGGTTGACGAAATGGCAGCGCGTGGCACTGCCCATCTGGCGCAGGTTGTCGCGGACCGTGCCGGCGATCCAACTGCGCGCAGATGCGCCGACGATGGCGATCGACGCGGGATCGAAGACCGGCCGCAGGTCGATCGTGCGTGGGTCGCCGGCGGTGCCGGCCGCCTGGTCGCGCTCGACGCGCTGCGCGGTCACCCGACGACCCGGTCGACGCCGCGCTTCTCGAGCGCGCGGGCGATGATCAGCCGCTGGATCTCGGACGTGCCTTCCCAGATGCGGTCGACTCGGAGCTCGCGGAAGAACCGTTCCGCGGCAGTCTCGCGCATGTACCCGCGGCCGCCGAAGACCTGGACGACCCGATCGGCACAACGGAACGCGGCTTCGGATGCGAACAGCTTGGCGAGCGATGCCTTGGCGTGGACGATCTTCGGGTCGGCCTCGGAGTCGGCGAGCGCGGCGGCCTCGCGCGTCAGGAGCCGGGCCGCCGAGGCATCCGCGGCCGAATCAGCCAGCGGGAATGACACCCCCTGGAAGTCGAAGATCCGCTCCCCGAACTGGACGCGTCCCGTCGCCCATCCGATCGCGTCGGTCAGCAGACGCTCCATGGCGCCCGTACAGCGCGCGCCGATGTGGATCCGCTCCTCCACGAACCACTCGTTGGTGAGCTCATCGGCCTGCCCCACACCGCCGAGGATCTGGGAGGCTGGCACCCGGACGTCCTCGAGCACGAACTGTGGGTGGCGATCGGCGAACGTGTGCATGTACGCCGGGTCGTGAGAAAGGGTGACGCCGGGCGTGTCGTAATCGACGAGGAACAGCGTGGGTCGACGCTCGTCGCCGTCGATCACGTTGCAGTGGAAGATCATGAAGTCGGTGTCGGGTGGCCCGGTGACGAACCACTTCTCGCCACTGAGCAGGTACTCGCCCGTGGCGTCATCGCGGACCGCGGTCGCTTCAAGCGCGCGGGCGTCCGAGCCGGCACCTGCCTCCGTGATCGCGTAGCTCGCCGTTGCGCTCGCCGCGAAGGCTCGGGTCGAGATACCGCCGGCGCTGGTCGGGATCGCAATGGATGAGGGCGTTGTATGCACCCGGGATGATGCCCCAGAGGCCGCCCGTCACCTGCCCGAGCTGCTCGTGGACGAGGACCTGCTCGAGCATCGACCAACCCTGGCCGCCGACCTCCTTCGGAAAGCTGCCGCCCTGAAGTCGGGCGTCGATCGCCTTCGACTTGACGCTGCCGGCGACGTCCGGGTCGATCCGCCCGCCGGACGTCTCGAAGCCGACCTCGAGCGGCTGGAGGACCTCGCGCGCGAACCGTCGCGCTCGATCCTGGAGCGCGAGCTGGTCCGGGCTCAGCGTCAGGTCCATCACGCCCAAGGATGGCGCAGACACTGGACCGGGTCGCCGCGATGTCGCAGGCCGCGGGACGCGGGACGCGGGACAAGGAAAAGATGGCCGGTGGGCCGACCCGTCACCCTCGTCCCTAGGGGCGCAGGTTACGTGCGAAAGCCTCCGGATAGCTCGGCCCGCCAGAGTCCGAGGAAGAGTCCCCGATCGACGATCGCATGACGGTCAGTGCCGCCTGCGTCCTCGGTGGCTCGCCGGTACTCCGATCGGGCATGCACCATCCAAGTCAAGAGGTGGAGGCCATGGAGATGTCCCGGGTCCACGCCGACGGCCAAGCAGTACCGTCGAAGCGAATCCTTGGCGATAGCGCCTAAACGGGTCGCCGGATCTCTAAGTGAGCCGTAGATCTCTAGCAACCTGGGATCGTCGCGGACGCCTACCGCGAAGCTGCTTGCGTACATAAGGAAGTAGATCAGGTCCAGAGCCGGGATCCCACCCGCGACCGCCGACTCCCAGTCCACCACCCCGATCCGGCCTCCCTGGACAAAGATGTTCCACGGGCCGAGGTCTCGATGTTCGGGAACCACTGGCAAGCGGTGGAGCCCGGCAAGGACGCTTTCGCATTGCATCCACTCTCGCTCGTTCAGCGCTGCCCCATAGCCACGTCGGAAGTCGACCTTGAGCTCATCAATGAGGTCAGACCCGACTGTCCCATCCGTTGGCTGTCGTCCGGGCCCAGAGAGGTCGACGACCCAGTCCATGACGAGGGCCGCGTGTCTTTCTAGCGTGTCGATCCGGAGCAGTCCCTGCATCGGCTGTCCAAGGATCGGTGTTTGGACCGCGCGAGCAACGGCAGCGTCTTCGAGCGCGATGATCCGAGGGACGCCTGGCAGGTCAGGGCGCGCTCGTTCGAGGTGGCGGAGCATAGCGACCTCGCGCATGAGCCCAGCCCGCGCCTCAGGCGTCCGGCTCATCTTGATGACGCTGTCGGGTATCGCGTTGCGGAGTGGGAACGTGAGGCTCACAGCCTTGCTGATCGATCGGGGTCCGCCGGTAAGCAATAGCTGCGCCGTGCCCGTGTCATGCCCGCGCTCATCCGAGGTCGGAGTCCGCGCGACAGCGACGATCCCTGGCGCGACTCCGGTCCGAACTGCGAGGCCGGCGACGAAGTGGCCGAGAGCGTGAGCTGTGCGGACGGCAATGCCGCGTCGCGTCGCCCTCGTCTTGACGTAGAAGCGAAGGGCGTCGCGGGAGTCCATCGGAAGCCATACGTGAGCCGCCGCGCGGCTCGGCCATGGCCAGTAACAGTGGACCGAATCGTATCCCGCCTGCTCCAATCGGCGCGTGATCACGTGAGCACGGGCCAATCGTCGGGGACTGGATTCCACATAGCAGTACGCGCCCCCCTTTAGCATCCTGCGACCGTCGGACAATGAAGCCGTATCGGGCTCGACGAATATGCCCAAGTCGCAGGGTCCCGCGACCTCGGTCGGAAGAAGGACACGTCGGGACACAAGTTCGGCCACGCGTCGAAGCCGGGGATCGAAGCAGACTGCAGTCTCCGGGCGCGGGTCGGGCAACAAGAATCGCCAGTCGGCGCGCCTCAACGATGCGTTACGTGTCCGCTCGGGGATGCCCGTTCTGCCGGCAGAGGCGCTGACCCGCGCGAGCTCTGACCGCGCGCCACGCCAATAGAAGTAGTCGAGGATCGCTGGGCACAGATACTCGGCAAGCGAGGGCGACGCACGTTCGAGTAGCGTGAATCCTGCCACTACCCTGGCCGGGAATCCATGGTCGCAACGGGCTAGCAGGAAAAGGGTGGCACGCCCGAGCCGCAGTCTGCGGGAAGCTCGCTCGGCGAGCTTTAGGTTCGATCTCGCCCGCGGATGCCGTCGGGACAGCATCACTGCGGTTCGGCCCTTCGCCTCGTTGTCATCGGCCAGGGTGCGGAACGACTTCGAGTAGCGCTGTCGAGCGACTGCCGCAGGCTCATACATAAGCTGGACACCGGCGTCGAGCAACCGGATGCCAAGTTCGCCGTCCTCGTTCCCGTACGCGGCGAAGGCTTCGTCGAACAAACCTGCAGCCCGGAGGTCCGCGGCGCGCGCCGAAAAGTTCCCTGTATATAGCTCGCGGAAACCGATCGGGGCGCCCGCAGCCAGTCTGGCGAGGTGCCGCTCGAACTTCTTCGCCACGTACCGCGCCGCGGCGTTCCTTTCGCTGACGGACACGATCGGCACCGGCCCCATCACGCCGAGCCGCCTACCACGCCGATGCGCTTCAAGGTGGGCTTGGAGAAAGGAGGCCGACGGCAGCATGTCGTCATCGAGAAAAACGACGATCGGAGCCTGTGAGGCAAGGATGCCCGCGTTGCAAGCAGCGGCCCGACCCCTGGGCGGTTGGATGATCGGCCGAAGCAGATAGGGGGCGGTCGTGTCGCGGAGAGCGTCGATCGTCCCGTCCGCAGAACCGTCTACGACGGGCAAGACCTCGTACCTACCCGGTCCCAGCGTCTGGTTCCCAAGGGCGTCGAGCGCCTCAAGCAGCATGTCACGGCGGTTTCTGGTCGGGATCACGACACTGATCTCAGGCAAGGGTCACTCCGAATCGCCGGTAGTCGAGGCAACGAGGACGGCGCGACCATCGTCCAAGGGTCCTGGGCCCGGGTCGAGGATCTCGTCGTACACGGCGAGTACTCCGTCGACCATCCTCTCCGCGGTGTACCTCTCAAGCACCAGCGTGCGGCCGCGCGCACCCATACGACTCCGGAGATCCACGTCCGTCAGGAGCTCTCGGATGGCTTCAGCCGTGGAGACCGCATCTTCAGGCTCGACGAGCAGCCCGGTTTCGCCGTGGGTCACGAGTTCCGGCGTTCCTCCCACACGAGTCGCAACGACGGCGAGCCCAGCCGCCATCGCTTCGAGGATGGAGAGTGGCAGACCCTCGTTGAGGGACGTCAACACGAACAAGTCCGCCTTCGCTAATAGCGGCGCGACGTTCTCGACCGTCCCAATGAAGATCGTTCTGTCCTCTACTCCGAGTTGCCGCGCTCGGCTCTCGAGGTCGTCGCGAAGCGGCCCGTCGCCGGCGAATAGGGCAGTCACCTCGGGCAGCAGGCTCAGCGCCTCAAGTAACACGGTGTGGCCCTTCTGGGACACGAGCCGCGCGACGCTGACCAACGTCGCGCTGTCGGCAGACCGGTAGGTCTCCGTGGTCCGTGGGGCATAGTCGTCGATGTTGCGAAGACCGTTCGGAACGACACGGATCGCATCGCGCGAGATGCCGATCGACTGGAGGCCGAGCGCCACAGCCTCGGACACTGCGATGTACCGATCGACGCGGAGAGCGCGAACACGCGCACGCTGCCAGACGTGAGGTAACGGCACGTGCAGGTGAGCGGTCGCCACGACGGCTGGGGCGCCGGCGGCTGCAGCCGCGACCAGTGCTCCACGGGCTGCGAGAGGCGACGACAAATGTGCATGGAACACGGCCGGTTTGGCGGCGCGCATGTGCATGGCGAGCGAAGCCAAGGCCCAAAATCGCGTCAGGCCGTGGGCGGGCAATGGGATCAGGTCGATGCCGAGACCGCGTGCCTCTGAAATGAGTGGGGATACGTCGGGATGAAGGTGATAAGCGATGACGCTTCGCCATCCCGGCGCATCCGCGACCCCGGCGGCTACCGCTAATGCGACGCGCTCTGAACCGCCGAACTCACGCGCATCGACGTACTGGATCGCTGTTCGGTCCTTCATCTGCCCTCGGTGCTCTGGAGTACGAGGTTGACGACATTCCCATCGAAGGAAGCTCAAGGGTCACGAGAGTCACCCGATCGAACCTGCCCGGGGACGCGAGGCCTCGCGCCCCGGCGCCGCGCCGTAGAGTCTTGTCTATGGAGCCGTGTCGCTTGAGCACCTCGCTAGATAACTGGGTGGTGGCCGGTGGCAGCGTCTGACCTTCGGCTGCGGGATAGGGCGGAGGTTGCGACATCGCTCATCATCAGCTCTCGACAGCGGCACGCCTTACTTGAGTGCGTGGTCGCGTCGGTCATGGCCGGCACGACCTTGCCCGATGAGTTGATCGTCGTCGACCAGAGCGAAGTAGAGAGCGACGAGCTGTCCAATATGGCCCGCCGTTTTCCGTCTTGGCTGCGATACATCGTCAGCGACGAACGTGGCCTCAGCCGAGGGCGGAATCTCGGGATCGCTGTCGCACGTGGGAGGTGGCTCTTCTTCATCGATGATGATGTCATCGTCCCAGCCGAGTGGTTCCAACGCCTTTCGGATTCCATTGAGAAGGCGGAGCCTCGGACGGTCATGACCGGCCGAGTCGTCGCCGGTCCACCCGAGCAGAACGGGGCCTTCGCCCCATCGATTTCGATCGCCGAGGAGCGATCCGTATATGTAGGCAGACCGGGGAAAGATGTCCTGCACCCGCACAACATGGCCATGCCGAGGACGGCGTTCGACGAGGTCGGACTTTTCGATCCTCGGCTTGGGACAGGTAGTAGGTTCCCGTCCTCCGAAGACAATGACCTGGGCTTTCGTCTGCTGGAGGCAGGCTACGCGATCGTCTACGATCCGACGATCGTCGTGACCCATCGCGCTTGGCGAGACCCAGGAGCTCTACTTCCGCTTCGTTGGAGCTATGGGCGAGGACAGGGCGCCTACTACCTCAAGCACGCATCGCGACGCGATCCCTACATGCTCCATCGCCTCATGCACGACTTCTCGCGCCATGTCCGCAGGGCCCCAGGCCGCGCGACCCACGATCGACGTCAGGCAGCAGGAGACCTTGTATACAGCGCCGGGCTGATCGCGGGCGCTATCGAGTGGCTGGTAGCGAGCCGAGGAGGATGAAGTCAACGACCCGGCCCTCAAGTGATGCGATCACGAAACCGATCCCGGTCTTCGAGATCCAGCCGAGCGGACGCGCGCTGCGAACCGATCTTGGCGATCTGTGGCGCTACCGAGAACTGCTCTACTTCCTCGTCTGGCGCGACCTCAAGGTTCGCTATCGACAGACGTTCATCGGCGCCGCCTGGGCTGTATTGCAACCTCTGGTCGCCATGGTCGTGTTCACGATCATCTTCGGTGGCCTCGTCGGCGTATCTTCGAACGGCATCCCGTATCCGCTCTTCGCGTTTGCTGCGTTGGTCCCCTGGACGTTCTTCGCCACTGGTGTAGCCCAGGCCTCGACCAGCCTCGTCGACAATCGAAACCTCCTTCGGAAGGTGTACTTCCCCCGACTCATCATCCCTCTGTCCGCGGTCAGTTCAGGCCTCGCCGACCTGAGTATCGCGGGACTTTTCCTCGTCGCGATGATGATCTCGCAAGGTCTTCTGCCGACCGCCTTCGTCGTCTGGCTGATCCCCGCCGTCGGGCTCGCGATGGTAACGACCCTAGGCGTCGGCATCTGGCTTGCGGCGGTAAACGTTCGGTACCGCGACGTCCGGTACGTGGTGCCGTTCCTTCTCCAAGTCTGGTTGTTCGCGACGCCGGTGGCATATCCGAGCAGCTTGGTGGGCCAGCAGTGGCAGACCGTGTACGCGCTCAACCCCATGGTCGGAGTCGTCGAGGCTGTGCGGTGGGCCCTGTTCGGCGTGCCAAGCCCGCCCGTTGCGCTTGTGCTGATCGGGGCACTGGTCGCCACGGTCATCTTGGTCTCCGGCGCGGCCTACTTCCGCAATGTCGAGAGCTATTTCGCGGACGTCGTGTGATGGCGACTGCGATCCGAGTGGAGTCTCTCGGGAAGGAGTACGCGATCGGCCAGTCGGCGGGGTACGACACGCTCCGCGATTCGATCGTTAGAGCCGCGAGCCGGCTGGGACGGCTGGTCAAGGGTCACGTTCCCGCGGCACCGCCAGAACGGCTGTGGGCACTGCGCGACGTGTCATTCGAGATCGACGAGGGCGACGTCGTCGGGATCGTCGGCGCGAACGGTGCCGGCAAAAGCACGCTCCTCAAGATCATCGCTCGTATCACCCGTCCAACGACTGGGACCGCGCGAATCCGAGGACGCGTGGGTGCGCTCTTGGAGGTCGGTACCGGCTTCCACCCCGAGCTCACCGGTCGGGAGAACATCCAGCTCAACGGCGCCATCCTCGGGATGCGCCGGTCTGAGATCGCCAAGCGGTTTGACGAGATCGTCGCCTTTGCAGAGGTCGAGCGTTTCCTCGACACGGCAGTGAAGCACTACTCGGACGGCATGTATCTGCGACTGGCGTTCGCCGTTGCCGCGCATCTCGAGCCCGACATCATGCTCGTGGATGAAGTACTTGCCGTTGGCGACGCGCGCTTTCAACGTAAGTGCGTCGGGAAGATCTCGGACATCGCTGACCGCCAAGGCCGGACGGTCCTCGTCGTATCGCATGACATGGGGATGATCCAGCGCCTTTGCCAGCGCAGCATCCTCCTCGACCGAGGCCAGCTCGTTTCGACGGGACCAACGTCGGAGATCATCGCCTCCTACCTTGCTGACGTGGCGGACGACGTCCGGCCGCACCAAACCATCGACCTAACCGCTGCTCCGCGTCGCGGGACCGGCGAGGCTCGCTTTGCCACGGCCCGCTACACGAGCCACAGCGCCGCGGCTGGCTTCCAGGCGTACCCCGACGGCCCCTTCGAGGTCGTCTGCGAGATCGATAGCGATGCCCCCCGCACGGTGCCGAGCTTCGGCGTGGTGTTCTCGGATCGGAACGGTGCGAAGCTGGTCAACGCGGACATACTCTCAACGGGAGCCGTATTGGATCTCGACCAAGGCAGGAACAGCGTCGTCCTGACTGTCGATCAGCTCCACCTCAATCCAGGTGTCTACGACGTCGCGCTGTGGATCGGCGACACCGTTGGGCCGGGATACGATCTGCTCGACCCAGCCTTCCGCGTCGACGTCGTCGTCCAGGAAAGTGCGTCCTTCGGGGTAACGCCCGGATCGGAATACGGGAGCGTGACGTCCCGGGTCAGGGTCGCCCGGCGATGAATCTCGTTGCCGGCGCGTACCGGTCGATCGAGCGCATTACTCCCCGGGCATTGACGCGAAGGATCACGAGGAGCGGTGTACCGCGGAAAGGGCACGTCGACCTCGGCGACCTCCGGAGGCCTGAGCCGATCAGCCGTCAGTTCGGGTTCGACCGAGGGTTGCCGATCGACCGCTACTACATCGAGCGCTTTCTGGAAGCGCAGGCGCGCCATATCCGCGGGCGCACCCTCGAGGTAGGCGATGACACGTACACGCGCAGATTCGGCGGCAACCGCATCGTCCATAGTGATGTCCTGCACGTCCCTCCAGGCAATCCTGAGGCCACGGTCATCGCCGACCTGACCGATGGGACGGGGATCGCGAGCGGATCGTTTGATTGCATCATCCTCACGCAGACCCTGCACCTGATCTTCGACGTACAGGCGGCGATCGCGACCCTCCATCGGATCCTCGCCCCCGGTGGCGTCGTTCTGGCAACGGTTCCCGGGATATCGCAGATCGACCGTGGTCGGTGGCGAGACACATGGTTTTGGTCGTTCACGGTTCCGTCGATGACGCGGTTGTTCGGCGAGCACTTCGGTTACGCCAACGTCGAAGTCAGCTATGCGGGCAACGCTCTCGCCGCGGTGGCGTTCCTAGAAGGTCTTGCTACGGACGAGCTGCGGGAGGACGAACTTCTGGTGCTCGATGACGCCTACCCCGTCTGTGTCGCGGTCCGGGCGTTCAAGACGGACGGATGACATCGACCTTACGGCGCGTCTACTCGACTATCTCGCCGACGCGTTCGCGCGAAGCCGTGGTCCTTCTCTACCACCGGATCGGCCCGCGAGGAACGGACCCTTGGCAGCTCGCAGTTCGTCCGAACCACTTCGACGAGCATATCGAGGTGCTGCGAACCTGTACGACGTTGACGGCCGCGGACCTCGGTCGAGCTCTGGATGCCGGCCTCATCCCGCGCCGAAGCGTTGTCTTGACGTTCGACGACGGCTACGCGGATCTCGTGAATGAGGTCCATCCGCGTCTGGTCCGTGCAGACCTTCGCGCGACGGCGTTCCTGGTATCGCGAGCGATCGATCGGACCCGAGAGTTCTGGTGGGACCAAGTGGAGCACGCGGTGCTCGGACGCCGACGACCTCGAGTGCCGCTACGCCTTACGCTCGGCGGCGAGTCGCTGACGATCGATCCGGGCGCGGGCGTCTCACGGGCGCAGCTCCATCGGGACGTCTGGACCCTACTACGCGGGCAGCTTCCGGCGGAGCGTGATCGACTCGCAGAGTCGCTCCTCTCGTGGGCGGGTATCTCCGCGACGCCACGCCGAAGTCGGCGAACTCTCTCCGCTGACGAGCTCGAACGGTTAGCGCGCGACGATCGGATCGAGATCGGCGGGCACACCGCTGATCACGTATGGCTGGGGGGATTGTCACAGGAGTCAGCAGCTACGCAGATCGATGTTGGACGTGCCGAGCTAGAAGCACGGATCGGCCGCCGGCTCGTGTCGTTCGCGTATCCGCACGGTGGGCACGGCGACGTCGGGGATACCCGTCGCGCCGTCCAGTCGGCGGGTTTCAGTCAGGCATTCACCGCTCTTGCCGGGACGGTGCGGGTAGGTGCCGATCGCCTCTTGCTTCCACGCATTCCCGTCGCGGATATCGACGGCGAGGGACTGGCGCGCCTGTTGTGGCAACACGCAGGGATCAGGGTTTCATGAACCACCATCCGGTCATCTCCATCGTGACGATCTTCCGCGACCCCCCCGTACCGTTCTTCGAGGAGGCGATCGCGAGCGTATTCGCCCAGACCGAGTCGCGATGGGAGCTTCTCCTTGTAGACGATGGGTCGACCAACCCCTGCGCAGCAATGGCCGACAGCTTCGCTCGCGACAACCCGCATAGAGTCTCCGTCCTCCGCCACCCTGGCGGGGTGAACCGGGGAATGAGCGCGTCCCGGAACCTCGGCATATCGGCGGCGCAGGGCGAGTTCGTGTCCTTTCTGGATGCAGACGACCTGTATCTGCCCGAAAAGCTCGAGCGCCAACTTGCCGACATTTCGCGCCATGCCGAGGTCGCGATGGTGTACGGCCCGAGTCTCTACTGGTGGGGCTGGACGGGCGACTCGAAGGACTTGGCGCGGGATCACCCGCGTCGGTTGGGACTGCGGCCTAACGGGGTGGTAGCGGCGCCCGTCCTCGCGCGGGCGTGGCTTGCGGACCGTGGTGACACGCCTGCCACATGTGCAGTCCTGATCCGCCGGCAGGCCATCGAAGCGGTGGGTCAATTCGAAACCGACTTCACCGATCTCTACGAGGATCAGGTCCTCTTCTATAAGCTCGCACTCGCGTACCCCGCTTATCTCGAGGGTCAGGCATGGGACCGATACCGGCGCCACCCAGCGGCCTTGTGTGAGGTGCGCATCCGAGAGGGGACGCACTCGGACGACACTCGACCGACACCTGCGCGAGAGCGGTTCCTAGTCTGGCTCGAGGCCTACCTCACCGCTACCGGTATCCGCGACGAGGCTGTGTGGCGCGGACTCCGGCGACAGCAATGGCCATTCAGACATCCGCTCGCCTACCGCGCTGCGACGACGACAGGCGCTGTCACGACACGCGCCATGGATCGCGCTCGCATACTCGCTAGCCGGCTCGTGCGTCGGCCCCAGGGACACGTCTAGCGCGAAGGCTGCGTGATGGGTTCGGCCGCCCCCGGGGCGGACTTGAGTTTTCAGACAAGTGGGGTCTAGAGTGGTTAGGTACAGTTCGGCAGCTTGGAGGAGCCTGCCGTTCTGGTCCGACGGATGGTTCCTGGGGGGGATCATGAGCGCGTTCATCTCCGGCCACGCCGCTCCTGTCCTGAACGCCGCACCCGTCCCGATGCCGACGACTGCGTTACAGGCGGTTCTTCTCGCATCACTGCTCGTCCTCGTTCTTGAGAAAGCTGTCTTAGCGACAGTCCAGGACGATAGGTGGCGGCGTGCCTCGACGGGCTTGAACGTCGGTCTGATACCGCTGGGCGTCGCCGCGGCTTTCATGGTGGGCCAGACTGTTGGTTGACGTCGCGCCGGTGACGACTGCCGAAGGAGCCGCTCGGCCGTCCGTGCCAGTGATGGTGCCTGTCGCCGACCGCTCGGCACGAGATGACGTCCTAGTCGCGATCCCCGCTCACAACGAGGAGCGATTCATCGGCAGCGTCGTCCACGGCGTCCGACTCGAAGGGTATCGGTGCGTGGTCGTCGACGACGGGTCCGCTGACCGCACTGCCGAGTTGGCCACTGCGGCGGGGGCGATCGTCGAACGGCATCCATCGAATTGGGGGAAAGGCGCCGCGATGAACACGGCGTTCATGGCGGCCAAACGGAGATTCGCGCAGGTACTGGTCGTGATGGACGGCGACTGGCAGCATGATCCAAGACAGATCCAGGTCCTGATCGACCCGATCATGCGAGGCGAAGCAGACATCGTCCTCGGCTCGCGTTTCCTCGACGGGCAGCCAGCGGAGATCCCGGCCGTCCGGCGCTTCGGTCTGCGCGTCGTGACCGCTGCGACGAACGCTGCGTCAGGCCGGTGGGCGAGCGACTCCCAAAGTGGGTTTCGGGCCTTCTCGCGAGCAGCGATCGACCAGCTCTACTTCCGCACGAATGGGTTCACGGTCGAGAGCGAGATCCAGTTTCTGGAGGAGCGACACGGACTTCGGCATGCGGAAGTACCGATAAGTGTGAAATACGACGATCCCCCCAAGCGGAATGTCTTCTCGCAGGGTTTGTCCGTCATCGACGGCGTCTTCAGTCTCACGGCGCGCTTCCGACCGTTGATGTTCTTCGGGCTGCCGAGCCTGCTCCTGATCCTCGTTGGGCTGCTGGCTGGCTGGATGACCATCGAGACGTATATCCGAAATGCATTCTTCTCGGCCGCACTCGGGATGCTGACGATCCTGCTCATCGTCCTGGGCGCGATGGGGATGCTCGCCGCGCTCTTACTGCATGCATTGCGGGGGAGCTTCCTCGACGTCCAGCAGCGACTCGATGACCTAGCCGGCGACCACGAGACGGCCAGATTCAACCGCGGCGGCGGCGACGGCAATTAGCGCCCAAGCGATGTCCGCGGTGCGCGAACCGGAGCACCTCGCGGTTCGCTGCGCCGTCGTCGTCGTCGCCCACAACGGTGTAGGCGTCATCGGACCGTGCCTGCGTTCGCTCCTTACGGCCGGGACCGAGCCTGAGGATATCGTCGTCGTCGACAACGCGTCGCACGACGGAACAGTGGATCTCGTCCGCCAAATCGACGACGCGATCACGGTAGTGGAGTCCAGGGTCAACGTCGGGTACGGGCATGGCGCTAACCTCGGCATCGCGGCGACGGCTCATCCGTTTGTCGCAGTCCTGAATCAGGACGTCACAGTCTCTTCGAACTGGCTGCGCCCGCTTGTCGCGGCCCTGGAAGCCGATCCTTGCGCCGGCCTCGCGACCCCCAAGATCCTGCTTTCAAGCGACCCGACGAGGCTGAACGCCTGCGGCAACCTGCCCCACTACACGGGTATCACGTCATGTCGGGCTTTCGGTCGGAGCGCAGACGCGTACACCTCGAGTCAAGGCGTCGGAGCGGTCTCTGGGGCGGCCTTTGTCGTGCGCCGGGAAGTGTTCGACGAAATCGGTGGGTTCGATCCGCTGTTCTTCATGTATCTCGAAGAGAACGACCTCTCGCTGCGTGCCGCCTTGGCTGGCCACACGACCCTATTCGTCGCGGGATCCGTCGTCATGCACGACTTCGTTCCGCGCTTCTCGGCCGAGAAGATCCACTGGCTCGAAAGGAATTGGTTCCTTCTGCTGGCGAAGCTTTTCTCTTGGCGGACGCTGCTCGTTCTCGCGCCGGCGATAGCCGCGACTGAGTTGCTCGTGTTGGCGTACTCAGCGACTCGAGGACCCTCCGTAGTCCTCGCGAAACTGAGTGCCTACGCCTGGGCCGCGAGGCAGATGCCGAGCATCGCCGACGCGCGCCGAGGAACCCAGCGACTGCGCCGAGTTTCGGATCGGCAGATGCTGGCCACGTTCAGCGATGAGCTCGACCTATCGGAGCTGGGGCACCCGGCGGGGCACTCGGTAGAAACCGTCGCGAACGTCTTCTATCGGGGATGGGCGTCAGTGGCTCGGCGCCTCGTGACCTGGTGACGCCCGTCATCGCGCCGTCGGCAGACAACAGCGAGCGATGACTGGCGAGATGCGCACAGCGCGGCTGGGACCGCGTGACGTCGAGTATGCCGAGCCATCCTTCGGATCACTTCCGGAGCGAATGGCGCTCGATCTGTCGGTCGCCAACCTCGAACCTGCCCGCCCCGGAGTCACGATCCTCATCACCGCGTCACCGTCCGCGGCGCGAGAGGTCATGTGGCGGGTCGCCGCTCCAGTCGTCATCGTGGCGCACGGTACGGAATCGGAACGGAGCATCCGCAAGGGTCTTGCGTCCGAGGTGGACCGCGATCGCGGGACAACGATTTCGACGATCGAAGGTTTTGATCCGCTCGCGTCCCGCCCTGTGGAGCGAGTGCTGTGGCTGAGGCCGACCCGCGCCATCCTCGATGCGGGCGTCGCGCTGATCGATCGGGCCGCTCAGGATACGGCCCTCGTTGCGGTGGTCGGCTCCGGACCGTTGGATCGATGGCGGGTCGGTGCCCGCGTCCGCTTTCGTCGATCCGACTCCGCGGTCGATCCATTCGACGTCGCTCGGATCTTGGGTTTCAGCACAGAGCAGGAATGGCGCGTCCTGGGCCTTCGCAGCGCAGTCAACGCGCCCGTGGCGATCGCCGCTCAAAGGGTTGATCGTTGGGATATCGCCGACCGAGCGGAAGCTCGGTACCGGCTTTCGCTCATCGAACCTGGGGCGCCTCGCCTGTGGGCTCTTGGTGTCTGGATCGGACGACGATCGACCTTCGCCTCGTGATCGACACTTCGGCGCTAGCGCTCGCTATCGCGCGCCTCGACGGATGGCTCGACGGGATGCGGAGCGACGACGGATACGGTGGGCCGGTTGCCCACTGGTGGCGGGATTCGATGCTGTTCTGCGGTGCCGGGCTTGATTGGCGGTACGAGGGAATCATCTCCGGATACGTAACGCTGTTCGAACGGACTGGCGAGTCGAGGTGGGTCCTCAAAGCGCGTCGAGCGGCGGACGATCTTGTGAGAGGTCAACTCCCCGATGGTCGCTTCCGCAATTCCAGCTTCGAGGGAAACCCCCTGGCGGGCGGGACACCACACGAGGCGGCCGCCGATGTCGGTCTTCTCGTGCTTGCGACCGCCATGCGCTCGGCACGCCTTCCCGGATGGGAGCGCTACGTAGAGACCGCGGAACGTAATCTGGTCGGCTACCACATAGGAGCGCTTTGGGACCGCCGCGCGAGACGGTTCTCGGACGGAGCCGGGGCCTTCGTCCCGAACAAAGCTGCGACGATCATCGAGGCGCTGTGCCGGCTCGCTGCATTCACTGGGGATGACAACCGCGTCGAGCGATTTGTCGGACCAACCGCGGACTCGATCGTCGCGCATCAGGCGCGCCGTTCCGGAAGCGGCACAGATGGCGCGATCAGCCAAGCGACGATCTCCGACCGAAGAGTCGACCAACTGTTCCCGTACTACATCGCCCGATGCATTCCCGGGCTAGTGGCGGCGTATCAGGCGCTCGACCAGGTTCGCTACCTTGAAGCTGCGGTCGCTGCCGCGCTTTTCCTTGAGCGAGTCCGCGAGGACGATGGTTCGTATCCGCAGGTCGTCTATCCGGACGGTCGAAAGAACCGATACCCGCGATGGGTTGCCGCGGTGGGAGACATCATCCGCGTCCTCGAGCTTCTCCGGCCCCTGGGTATCGACGTCGATGTCGACGCCACGACCCGTTGGATGCTTGACGGCCAGTTGCCAACTGGCGGCTTCCGCGTCGCGGCGGGGTTCTCTGCCCATACACGGCAGCGTGAGTCTGCGGGACCACCTGATGTCCGCGATCTTGTCCCAGTCGTCGGATGGAACGACAAGGCATTTCGCGGGTTGACCACGCTTCTGCCGCACGGATCACGGGTCGGTGCGACGCCGACCGCCGACGTCGGCTACGAGACGCCTGCCACGTGGTGGTCGTTCGGAGGGCGTGGAAGCTCAGTCGTATATCGCGAGAACGCCGAGTCCGTGGCGGTGGTCTCCCGAAGAGCTGAACTTTATTCGTGGCACAAGGGGGAGACCTGGGCCACTGTCCGATCACGGCACGGCTGGTCGTGACCGCCAGCAGACGACGAGCGGACGGGTGGGCCGTTGCTGGAGGATTCCTCGTCGTGACCATCGCGGTGGTCCACAACTTGCGGGCCTGGCGCCGTGCGGTCGCGCTCGAACGCGATCAAGACGTTGACGACGCGTTCGAGCCATCGAGTCGCTGGGGCGTCCGCCCGTCGATCAGCATCCTTGTCGCCGCGTGGAACGAAGCGCCGCTGATCGAACGGCATCTAGCGAGTTTCGCCCGGCTGACGTACTCGGATCTACAGATGGTGATATGCGCCGGAGGGACGGACGGGACCTATGCCATTGCTTCCAGGTTCGGCGGAGATCGCCTGATCGTCCTCGAGCAGCGATCCGGCGAAGGGAAGCAATCAGCGCTTAGACGATGTCTTGCTGCCGCAACCGGACAAGTCATCGTCCTGACCGATGCCGACTGCTTGATCACTGAAGATCAACTCGAGCGACTGATCGAACCGATCACTCGTGGGACCGCCAGCGTCACGACCGGCCTTCACGAGCCGTTGCCAGAACAGCGCGATGAGCCATTCGTCCTTTTCCAATGGCTTAGCCTCTCGGGTTCGCGACCCCGAGCATCTGGATCCACATCGGGTGTTCTCGGGGCGAACTGCGCGGTGGTCCGTAAGGCGCTCGACTCCAGCGGAGCGCTCGACGCGAGAGCCGCGACGGGAACCGACTACGTTCTGGGACACACCCTGATGCAGGCGGGCGACCTGATCAGACTCGTGCCCGCCAGCCGAGTGATGACATCCTTTCCGTCAGGCCCTGCCAGCTATATCGAGACCAATCGGCGCTGGGTGAAGAACCTGCTGATCAACGCACCGCGGTTCCGGGCATGGCGCGATGTTCTCGCGGCGTACCTCGGGATCGTCCTCGCCACGACGATCCTGGTCGGCCCCATCGCCGCGATCGTCGTCGGCCGGCGAGCCTTCATCGTGCCTTCAACAGCCGCTGTGATCGCGACGATAAATCGTCTACGCCGGCTCGCGCTCGGGCACGCCGCACGAAGTAGAGATAACCCCACGCCTCGTCGCTTCGCTGCCCTTCTTTGTCCTCCTCGACCAAGTCGCGGTCCTCCTTGCTGCCTTTGACTCCATCACGCCACGTGGCCGGTCCCGGTGGTAGCGGCACCTGATCCGGCGATGGAGGCATCGGCGCCACTGACGGTTTGTCTCGTGGGAGACGAGGAACCAACGTTCTCGGGAACGAGCCGTTACGTCGACCGATTGGACGCTGGACTCCCGCGAACGCGGCGTCAACGTCATCCGGCTCTCGACTACCCCGCGTGGCTTAGTTTCACGCGCTCTGGGAGCCGCCCGCCACATCGGGTGGGACTTGAACACCTTCTTCAGTCGGTACCCATTGCGGTTGGCTTGGCCCCCGGCTGACCTCTTTCACCTGATGGCACACACATACGCGGCGCAGTTCTCCTTCTCGCGGCCTCCGGGGCCGACAGTCGTGACCGTCCATGACATCGGCCCGTTCCTATCGCGGGAGTCGCGGGCCATGAGCGGTTACCGCCATCCCGTGCACAAATGGTTCGACGCCATCGCCGTCCGGTCCCTGGCGGCAGCCGACCAGATCCTGACGGTCTCCGAGTGGACGAGGCGGACCTTGATCGAATCGGCAGGCCTGCCAAGCGAGCGTATCGAGGTGACGCACCTTGGAGTGGATCACGCGCGGTTCCACCCCTTTTGAGCCCGCTACCACTCTCTACGAACGTTATCGGCTAGACCCCGGGCACCCGTACCTTCTCTACGTCGGCAACGAGGAGCCCCGCAAGAATTTGGACACCATCTGGCGTGCGCTTCCAGCCATCCGCCGCGCCGTGCCGGAAGTCACTTTGCTCGTGGCAGGGCCAAAGCCCCTGCCGTCGCGACACGCTACGTTGCTCCGACTGGCGGACGATCTAGGAATCCGAGATGCGATCCGCTTCATCCACGCTGTGCCGGAGTCCGACCTCCCAGGCTTGTACAACATCGGCGACGTCGTCCTCGTTCCCTCCTCATACGAAGGCTTCGGTCTGCCGGCGCTTGAGGCACTCGCGTGCGGCAGGCCGGTCGTCACTAGCAGCGCCCCGGCCCTTCTCGAGGTCACGGGAGACGCTGCGCGAGTCGTCGAGCCGCGAGACCCCTCAGGCCTAGCCGCCGCGGCCGTGCAGTTGTTGTCGGATCGCAGAGCTCGCGAGGAACTTGGAAGAAGGGGCCGGCAGCGATCGATGGGGTTCACATGGCCGCTAACGGTCGACAGGACGATGGCTGTGTATCGACGGATGGCGTTGACCACTGATCGATATGTCTCTCGTCGCCAGTCATAAGCGCCGACGCTGGGATGGTGGGGGCAGCCGTTCGACATGGCACAGCTCGCCCGTACGGGCGCGCCAGTCGTCGCTAAAACGCGGTGTCTGTCTCGGCGTCGTCGTGGCTGCGTCCGTGCGGATCGGCACTGTTCTCCCCCGGCCGAACAACCACCGAGGAATTTCCGGTAGGAGGACGACCGCGGCGGCTGCCCCGACGCAAAAAGTCGCCGCTATCAGGAGACCGGCGTGACCGGAGACGTTCGCGGAGACGGTCCCTACGAGCGACCGAAACGTCAGCCCGACGCCGAAAGTGGCAGCAGTCGCGGCCGCAATTCGGGCCACATGAAACGGATATTGCGGCGCTGATCTCTTAAGGTTGATCGCCCAGATAACGGCCCCTGCAGCCGCTGCGGCGGAGTATCCGAGTGCCAACGTCAGGAGGGAAGCCGTTGGGATGATGAAGAGCACACCAACGGCTGCCGCCGCCCCTAGGAGTTGTACCGCAGCTCCGAGCACCGCAGCGGAACCGGCATCGTGTGCGAGCAGCGTCCATGCGAAGTACACGCCGATCGTGACCAGAACGACTGCCGGTGCAAGCCCCGCGAGCGGGTCCACGATGGTCAGATAGGCCGATGGCAGAACGAGGGAGATGATCTCGGTCGGAAAGAGCAGAAGCATGACCGCCACAGTGAGACTCAGCGCCGCTAACAGCCGCAGGAATTGTCCAAACCATTGAACAGCCTCAGCGGATACGGCCGCGACAAGCGCACAGATCCTCGGGTAGTACTGGACTCCGACGATCATGGCCGACGCTGTGGTCGCCATCGTCACGAGAGTGAGGGCGATCGAGAATGCCGCCGCGCGTTCGAACTCGCGTGACCAACCGAGTGCCAGCACCGCGAGCGCGCTGTAGGGAGCGAGTAACAGACCGAGCACGTACGGTCGCCGGGAGGATCTGAGCGTCGATCGGACTTCAGAGGGTGTCGTCTTGTACCAGCTGCGATCCCTCAGGTCTGGCAGCGCTGCCCGTGGCATAGCCATCGACACCGCGACCAGACTCAACACGAGCGTGACGCCGTAGCTGGCGATGAATGCCGCGATCACGGAGGCTGGCGCATCCCGCCCCATATTGCGACGACCCCCAGATCAGCAGGCCCTGAACGCAGTACAGGGCTGCGGCTGATCGCGGACGCCCAAGACCTTGGAGGATCCCCAGCGTAAACGCTGTAAGTAGCGTCGCTGTGCCCGCCAGACCGGCGTATGCGATCAGACGGTCATCCAGCATGCCGATCGCGCCTGAAATCAACAACACGATCGCGAGCGAGCCGAGCCTCGCGCGTGTAAGCGCTTGCACGGACGTCCTCAGCCGGTCCGATTCGCCCCTTCCGCTGTGTTGTGCAACCTCGGTCACGACCTGGGTCGTTAAGCCCATGCTGCCCAACAGCACGACGATCCCAAACAACGAGAAGAAGTAGGCGACCTGTCCGTACGTCGCCGGATCGACACTCCGCGCGACAACGAGCGAGGCAAGCGCAGTCGATATCTGTACGACGACGCCCACCGTGCCCACGACGATCGTCGTTCCCGTCTCTCTTAACTGGTTGCGCATTTCCCCCACGGCGTGATCAGGAATCCCGTCTGAGAGCGCAAGTCGTAGCGCGCTCGGCGCGGCTTTGCAGCCCTACCTGACCCGACGAGGTCGGCCATCGTGTGTCGGCGATAAACGTGTTCACGCGGCGCGCCATCAGCAACTCATCGGGCCGCCCTGGCCGCGACCCCAGATCACGGATCCCCGGGGCCTAGCCGTCGTAGGCGCTGGCTATAGGCGAGGATCGGAATCTGATGACCTGCTTTGCCGATTGTCCAAGAGTTTCGATCAGGCATCGGAACGCAACCGCTCACATCACTCACTCACTGAGTACTGGATTGTGACCGATATGGCGGATGAAACCCGCCCGTCAGCCCACCCCGTGTTCTTAGAGAACCTCGGCAGCGATCTCCTCGACCGTGGACATCCGCAGTGGCAGGTGCCGGGCGAGGAGGTCGACGCGGGCGATGAGCAGGCCGCGATGATCGGGCGAGGCTCCCGCACCTGGCAGGTTGGAAAACTCCCAGGGATGGCCGAAGGCGACCAGGTGACGGGGCACGCCAGCGCGATCTTGGGCGGCCAGTATCTCGTCGACCAGCCGTAGCAGCTGCTCCTCGGGAGACTGCAATAGCGTTTGCAGATTTAGCAATTCGAAGCGCGCCCACGTCGGTAGGCCATACCGACGGCGAATCTGGGGACGCGGTCCCGCGCTAACGGGAACGCGCCGAAGTCGGCCCCATCGCTCCGGGATCGGGAGCGCGCCCCCGGAATGACGACGCCGAGGAGTCGACCGTGAAGCCATGCCGCTCGAGGAGCCCGAGTGTTTCATCGTCGCAGACAAGATTGGGCGCCCGAAAAGACCTCGGCGCAACAAGGCCGGCCCGCGGGAATGCCGCGACCCCGCGCTCGAGGAGGCGGGTCCGCTCACTAAGGGGCGTCCCCGGTTGCGGTGAGAACCAAAGAGGGCGGCCCCAGAGCTCGTGGAAGTACCCATGGAGCCCGATCTCGTGACCGTCACGGAATAGCTGAAGCAGATCGGCTAGTGGCTCGACGAGTGACCCCTGCACGTAGAGACTCGTCCGCCATCCGCGCTCGCCGAATGCGTCGGACAGCCAGCGCAGGAACGGCGGGCAGGCGCCCCACTCGTCCGGCCGCCCGAAGGTACCTAGGTCATGCTCGATGTCGAAGGTCAGGGCGAGGTGTACCGGTCGATCGGCGCTTGCGGCCGACGCAGCGGGGTATCGCGCCAGGCGCCATAACCAGAACGGCAAGTGATGTGGCAGTCGCGGTTCGCTCAGCCAATCACGGGCCCGTCCTACGCGTGTCACGGTTTAGAGGGATGACTGAGAGGTCGGTAGATCCGCTCGACCAAGTCGGACACGACTATGGGCCATGAAAGGTGGCTCCGCACGTGGCGGACCGCGGCGGTCGCGATCCGCTCGCGCTCCGCCGGTGCCTCGAGCGCGGCGATGATCCGTCCAGCCAGCAGACCGCTCTGGCCCGCGCCGAATAGGTACCCAGTCTCCCCGTCGATGATTTGGTCAGTCTACCCCCGAGATTCGCGTCGCAACCACCGGTGTGCCGCAGGCCATCGCTTCGATCACGACCCGCGGCAGGCCGCCGGAGGTCGCCGCAAAGACGAAGATGTCGGCGCTCGAGTAGAGGGCCGGCAGCTCCCTTGAGTCGACCCATCCCAGCCATACCACGTCGATCGGTGATGCCCAGTCGGGCAGCCAGCGACCGGAGCTCCGCCTCGAGGGGACCGCTGCCGGCGACGTAGAGACGCGCCCGCGGCTCGGCAGCGACGACTGCCGGCATGGCGGACAGGATCGTGTCGATCGAATTCTCGCGACTCAGCCGGCCAACGCTCAGGAGGATCATCTCGTCGGGCGGTGCGCCGAGGCGGGCACGATCGCCGACGCCACGGTTGAAGCGCTCGGCGTCGATGCCGAGCGGGATGCGAACCAACCGGTGGCTTGGCACGCCGGTCCAGTGCCACCAGCGCTCCATGTCCTTGCTTGTGGCGACAACGCGGGCGCAGTAGCGCGCTGACAGGCGGGCCGTCAGCCGCAGTACCGGCGTAAGGGTCCAGTCGTAGGGGTTCGTGCCGCTACTGAGTTTCTCGAAGATACTGCCCGGCACTGTGAGTACCACAGGCATGCCTGCCAGAGGCGCGACGATGCCGGTAGAGAGATACTCGGGGGCGTGGATGATGCCGCGGCGGCCGGCCCGTCGAATCTCACGTAGTGCAGAGAGCGCGATAGCGATGTGGCCGACCACGTTGCGGTACCCAGGCGGTGGAATCCGGAATCGGTGCAGGCTCACGCCGCTATGGGGCCGGGGGCTGGCGTCGTAGGGCGCGAAGACATGCGCCTCGCCACCCTGGCGGTGGAGCTCGGTGGCCATATCCCAGACGATGTCGCTCAAGCCGCTAGCGCCGGGGCGGCGCAGGTCGACGACATAGTCGAGGAAGTAGACGGGCAGTAGGCCGGCCGCATTCCCCTCAGGAACGCCACTCTGAGGCGCAGATGCGTTATGATCCCGGCCCCAGGTGCGTCTCCTTTGCCATGATCTGCACGACCCCGCAACCACATCGTTGACGGTCTCGGCCAGGACACCGAAAAAATGAACCGGGTCCGGCCCGTCTGATAGTTGCGAATGCTGGCCACGTTGCCAGCGTTCGGTGCTGAGTGCAGCGATGTGTCGTGCAGCTCCCCCCGGAACGTCCGTTAACTCATACGATCGATCTCTCGTCTGCGCGTAAGAATGTGAAGTTCAAGTGCTCGATATGCACGATCCGATACCCCGCCTGTGCGAGGGCGCGGAGCGAGCGTCGCAAGCGCCACATGGACGCATCCATGTGCGCTACGCCGTGGAACTCCACGCACAGCACCCGTGGCCGGATACCGGAGGTAACGAGATCGTCGACGACATCGTATTCCGCGCCCTCGATGTCTAGCTTTAGCAGGTCGATATGGTCGTGGCCCAACTCGCGCATAAGCGTCGCGAGGCGCTTGCACTCCGCATCGAACTGGCTGGAGGCGACAGCGTCGGACGTCAGCGAGTGAAACATCAGCCCTTCCTCAGGCTGGTGGAAGGTCATCGTGCGATCTTCGGACCAGATGCCGTATGGGAGGAAGTGGAAGCGCGGGTCGGCGTCCACCTCGTTCCCGACGAACTCGATCGAGCGGGGCGTAGGGTCGAATGAGAAGACCTCGCAGGCATGCTTCTCGATGAGCGCCAGATCGAAGGAGACATCCTCGCCGACGCCCGCGCAGTAGCAGATCGCGCCTGGCGCTATCGCTTCAGCCGGGACCGTCCAGCCGCCCGAGCCGCGATGGCCGTACATCTGTAGGTCGCGGCGACTCCCGCGGGCGATTCCGATGGTGGCGAACGCGATCTGCGGTGCGCCGCCCGGGAGACGGGGCGTTAGCCACGAATCGAACACGTTGCGGTAGGCTCGCGAGGCGATGCCGTAGATGGGGCTGCTGACCCGCACGAGATCATCGTGAGGGTGTCCTCCCTCGAGGGTCAAGTCGACGGACGAACAGGACGCCGCGGCGTCTGCGTTGCGGTCGTGCGGGCGTCCCGGGATCCTTGGAGAAGCATCGTTGGACGTGCCGGCGGGATGCCGCTCCGCCGACTGACGGGGCGGACAGATGGATACTCTTTCCTCCCTCACCACGATCCGCTGAGACGCGATCCCTGAGAGGTGCGAGAGCATCGCGGGGGCATCAGGTCTGACCCTCCACGACCGCGCGGAAGATCTCGACATGCCGCTGCACGCAAGCTGCCCATGTGAACGCTTTCGCGCGCTCGACGCCACGGCGCCCGAGCGCCTCGCCGTTATCAAGCGACATCAGGATGCCCTCGGCAATGGAATCCGGGGTCAGCCGCGTCGAAGAGAACGGCCGCGTCGCCGACGATCTCGGGGAGCGATCCCGCGTCCGATGCCGCGACTGGGCAGCCGCACGCCATGGCCTCCAACAAAGGCAAGCCGAAGCCCTCGTAAAGGCTCGGGAACGCGAGTGCGGCGGCGCGCTGGTAGAGCAAGATCAGCTCGCGACGGGAAACCAATCCGCGCACGTCGACCCATTCCGGCAAGCCCGTCAGGCGTTCGAGCGCGCCACCAGTGAGGACAAGGCGCAGGTGGGGATGCGTACGTCGTACGTTGCCCATGGCTTGGATGAGGCGCCGATGGTTCTTGTGTGGCCAACCGCGCGCGGGGTAGAGAACGAAGTCCTCGCGCGGGGCGTGGTCTGGGACGAAGGCTGATGTATCGACGCCCTCATATGCCACATGGACGCGGTTCGGGTCGACGCCAAGGTGGTGGATGATCCGCCGGCGCGAGAACTCGCTGACGGTGATGACCGTGTGGGCGCGACGCGCGGGCGCATCGTACCGGAGCCGCCGATAGAGACGCTCCGCGCGCGAGAAGTTCTCTGGTTGGTCGAGATGCTGGACGTCGTGAAGCTCGACGACATAGGGCATGTCGCGCGGCGGTCGGGGAGAAGGGATCGTGAGCGGGTAATAGACCAGATCGACTCCCTGCAATAGGCCTCGCGCGGTCGGGGACAGCTCGGCGCGGATCTGCGATTCGAGGCGGTCGCGCGTCGACGAGCCGCCGGGAACATCGTTAACCACGCGGAAAGGCGCGAGCTCGGCAAGATCCGCCGCAGCACGGGGCACGGCGACGATCAACTCGATAAGGCGGTGGTCGCGCAGCCCACCGCGCCAACTCAGAGACGAACGTCTGAGTGCCGCCCATGCCTCCCGGCACCAACGTCATCAGGGGCATCGCGATGCGAAGCGGTCTCGCAGGTGCTTCCATGGCAAACCATCCTGACCGCTCGCGTCATCGCACGCGTGACGTTCGCCGACGTGCTGTCGACCGCCGATCGGAGCGGCACGTATCATCGGCCGACCGTAGTCCGGGAGCCACGTGGTCAGCTCGCCTCTGCCTCGACGTCCGGCCGCTCCAGTTCGTCCACGCCGATCCGCCACCGAGGTTGCTCGGGTTCTTCGGCGCTCGCGGGCAGCGGTGTGGGCCCTCCTCGCGACCATCGCTCGTTGCGGGGACGCCACCGGCCGCCTTCGCTTCTCCGGCAGTCGCTCGACACTGCCATCCGCTCCCCGATGTCTCGAGACCAGCGGGTCGTCCGGCACCGCTCGATTCTGGCGTGCGCGCCCGGCTTCGCCACACCCGCGACACCGTACGGATCTACCTTCGCAGCCCGTCGTCCGACCGGTTCTCGGATGCCGTCTGGGTCTTCGAGGCCGGCGGTGATCGGCCGGTGTTGATCGTCGACTTCCACCCGCTGGTTCGGGCCTCATCGCGGACCTGTACGACGATCAAGACGGCGACGGAACCGTTGCCTTCGAATTGTCGGAGGTCTCCCACGCGTCCTCGAAAGCGCGCATCCGACCGTCAGCGTCACGACACGTGATGGCTGGTGGACCAAGGATGGAAGAACGAGCTTCGATCTCGACATCCTTGTCGACGGCCCCGTTCGTGCGAGCTTCAGCTCTTCGGGAGCGTGGCCCCTAAGCCTTCTCAAGAACGACGGCAAAGTCGACTTTGAGGTTCATGTGCGGGATCGGGATCACGACGGCGACCCCGAGGACGACTGGCGGCAGGACTATCCGCCCTTGTCCGAAGACCCGCACAAGAGTGGCTACAACCGAACTCACATCATGAGTAATCCCGAAGGCGACGAGGTTCCGATCAGTGGCTCGTTCCTCTGGCCCTATCTGGGATACACGATCGGCGACTTCGTTAAGGAATACGGCGTCAGTCGGCCACCGATCGCGGTCGACTGGAAGCGAGCGAAGATCGTCCAGGTAGGGGAATTCGTCGCTTCACGCGGGAACCCAGGCAACTTCTTCATCTACTCACACGATCGCGTCCTTCCGGGCCAGACCACCGCCACGAACTTCGAGAATCCGTTCGCGTTCTACGACCTCGCCAACAGGAACGACGGTTGGCCCGACACGAGCATCCGGATCGAAGCGACGCTTCCTGGCGATCTTCCGAACGTGCCCGATGACGAACCCATCAACACCGTCCGCTGGAGCTGGGATCAAGAGCACGCCCATCAGTGGGACTACGCGCTGAACCTCGTCGGCAGGCAGCGCGTCGACCAGACGATCCGATTTCCTGACTTCTCCGTTCTCGCGGTCGCTCCAGACCGCCTGCCGGACTGGCTCGCTGCGCAAACCTGGCAGGCCGCGACGTTCGTGGAAGTCATGAAACCGTACTGGACGACTGAAGGGGTTTATGAATATTCCGTCGGCGATGACGACAACGTCCTGCCATTCCGATATGTCACCGGCCTCGACAAGAACGCCCCGACTTCCGTCTTTCACGACATTCCTGAGGGTTTCCGAGGCGAGCACTCATTCGATCTCCGCGGGCTGGCGCGGATCTACCTGAGTCCGGTCGATGGTCATGCCCACCTGGTGGGTGCAGATGCTGGCGTTTGGAATTCTGGGCGTGGCCGTGAGATCCGCTACGAGAACTTGGGTGGTGAGTACATCGATCATTGGAGCCTCCTGGAGGGCGGCCGTCGGATCAAGGACCTCTACGTCGCTTCGGGCCAGATACTCCTCACCGATGCGGCCGGTACCCGAATCGGACGGATGTCGAGTCCCGAGGCCGTCGCGACGTTCGCGCCGCCCCGTGATCACGATGAGTGGAAGAAGCTGCGCGCCCTGCTCGCAGACTCGGATGCGGGCCCTGCGCCGGACGACTTCGAGGGCATGTTCCGGAGGGTCGCCGAGGCACCTCAGTCGCTCAAGGGCGCGGCGATCCGGGATCTTCGGCTGAGCGAGGATGGCTTTCGCTTCGTCCTTGAATCGGATACCCGAACGCCGCGGTGGGAGGGCATCCATAAACCTGGCAGTCACGTGGTGCGGTACGTGCCAGGTCACGGCTACGCGACCGCGCCACTAACGCCCGCACAAGCCGAGGTCTCCGCTGTCTCTGCCATCCAGGAAACGGGCGACGCGCTCGAGGCGATCGGCCTGTCTGCAACCGTCGGGAATACGGGCGGCGAAGACATTCGCGGAGCAGCCGTAGATTTCTTCGCTGGTCGCGACGACGGACCCTCGGTCGCGATCGGGTCGAGCCGGATCGACATGCTCAGCGGCGCGAACGCGATGGCAAATCTCCGATGGACGCCTCCCGCCCCTGGGCGGTGGACGATCCACGCGGCGGTAGGAGCCGTGCAAGGTGCGCCCTCGATCGTCGCCGTCAACCACGCGCCCGTCGCTGATCTGTCAGGCATCCTCGCCGTTCAGCAGCTTTCGTCACCCGTCGTGTTCCTGGCGATCGTGACGCTGGTGTGCGGGGCCCTTCTGGCAGTCTCGGCGGGCGCTGGCCGGCTGCCTGAGCCGTGGTGGAGCGTCTCTCCGCGGCGGACGATGGGCGACGCGGTCCGGGCGAGATGGTTGGTGCGCAAGTACCGAGCCTCGCCCGGGTTCGTTGGGACCGCGCAGACGCTCGTGGGCACTCCGCGCACTTGGCTCGTGGGCGTCCTCGGCGTCGCGGCGCTCGCCGGTCTGTATTTCGTCCTCAGGCCAGATGGACGTTGGGCTGAGGCAGACACAGCACTTATGACTGACGCCATCAGAACCGTCGTGCGAGCAGGATCATTGTCGCCGGAGAGCGGCACCCTATATCCGAGCGGCTACGGGTATCCGGCCGTATCGGCCACGATCCTCGCCTTCACTGGCCTGGACGTACGCGTTCTCCAGCAGCTCGTCTATCCGCTTGTCTCCGCAGCGGTCGTGTTACCGGCGTGGGCGCTCTATCGCGAGGTCGGAGGAACAGTCCGCGTCGCGGCGATCGCGACCTTGTTCTTGCTGCTTATCCCCGAGCACCTCTTCACCCTGCTACGCGGCAGCCACGAGCGGATGGATCGAACATTCCTGCTACTCCTTGTCTGGTTCATCGTCCGTGGGGCCCGCATCGGCAACTCCACCACGCAGTCAGCTCTGCACATGGTCGTCATCCTGCTCGCCCTTTATGGCCTGGTCGCGACGAACGTCCTCTTTGCGATGTCGGTCGCTGCCGCGCTAACGATGGCTGCCTTGGCGAGCTGGACCCTCTGGCGAACCTCCGTCGCGGGTTCGCTCGCCCGGACCGCGGGCGTCCAACTCGGGTGGGTCGCCGTCGCGGCATGGCTGCTGATCGTCATCTTCATCCTCGTGATCTATCCGCCTGCGATGCACACGATGGACGCGATCAGCGGCCTCCCAGCCCAGATCGCGCAGCTCATTTCCGGCAGCGAAGGCGCTGTCAATCCATACGCGAGCATCCCGTCAGCATGGGTCAGCCCTCAGGTATTCGTCGCACTCAGCATCGGGAACCTCATCGTGGTCATGGGGTCAGCCTTGACCTGGGTCGTTCTCGGCCGGCGATGGCTACGGGGCGAGAGGCCCCGAACAGGCCTTTGGGTACTTTGGTTGCTGTATGCCGCCTTCGCATTCCAGGTTGCCCTTGGCACGTTCGTCGATCGGACAGGGATGCTCGGAGGCAACCTCCAATACCGCGCCTTCGCTCCGTTCGCGACGCTTGCTGCGGGGCTACTCGCGGTGGGTCTGTCGGAGATCCGGCCGAGAGCCGTTATTCGGGTCGCGGGCGGGATCGCGCTCGCCGCGTTGGCGGTCGCCGCAACCCTCAAGGCGTCGAACGAACCGGTCGTCAGCAACAAGTGGACCTTCTACTCGCCCGCCGAGATCACAGGGCTGGAGTGGGCTGACGCGAACCTGGCCAGTACGCCAACGTGGATCGGGCCCGATGAGCGCCTCGGAGCGGCTTACTTGACCGAGCTTGGCGTGCCAGGACATGGCGATCGATGGACCCATGACGAGCTGGACCCGTCAGTGCGTGCGTTCGTCGTATCCGACATCGTTCGACTGCAGGCCTCGCGAATGGGGGTCACGCTGCCGGCGCTTGCGGTCCAGGATCGCGTTTACGACAACGGCGAAACCCAGATATACCGAGGCGAGCCATAGCCTTGGCCCAGCTCCACGCTCGAGCTCATCGCATGTCCGACCGCCCCTTGCGGATCGGCTTCCTGACGTATGGGCTCGACCGGCCGCTGTCTGGGATCTCTCGGGTCGCGATGGAACTCGGAGCCGCCTTGCAGCGTAGCGGGGAATGCGAGGTCGTCTTCCTGACTCCGTATCGACAGGGACCATTCGCCGATGACCCCGACGCTTCGTCATTGCGACTCGTCGGCTGCGAGAAGCTGCCAGGCCTGATGGTCCTCGGCGGACCAGCGATCTCCTACGCCGCGCGCCGCGCTCGACTTGACCTCGTCCACGACCCGACCGGCGTGTGTCCTTTCACGCTCCCCGACGCATGGGGCACCTTCGGTCGGGTCGTCACGATCCACGACGCGATCGCCTTCCGGTTCCCGAACGGATACCCGGCCCTCAACAACTTCCTCCAGCGTCGATACCTGCCTATGACACTCCGGAACACTGACGCAGTCATCACGGTGAGCGATTTCGCTCGTGACGACCTTTCACGCTTTCTCGGTGTCGGGCCTGAGCGCCTGCACGTCGTCCCGAACGGCGTTAGCAAGGCGTTTCGCCCCGTCGACCGCGATAAGGCGGACGTAGTGGCGGCGCGATACGGCTTGCACCGTCCGTACATGCTCACGGTGGGCCGAGCGCAAGCGAGAAAGAATCTCGATGGGCTTTTCGAAGCGGTCGCCACCTTGGACCGATCGATCGTGCCGCATCGCCTGGCGGTGGTGGGGCCCCCGATGTGGGATGACTCCGGCATCGCCGACATGATCCAGCAACCACGCCCTCGAGGATCGCATCGTCGCGACGGGTTATGTCCAGGATGAGGACTTGCCCTCTATCTACTCGGGAGCTGATTTCATGGTCTTTCCTTCGTTACATGAGGGCTTCGGGCTCCCGATCATCGAGGCCATGGCTTGCGGTGTGCCGGTGGTATCGTCCAGCGCCGCGTCCCTTCCCGAGGTCGCAGGAGGAGCGGCTCTTATGGTCGATGCGACCGACCCTCGCGCCCTCGCCGCCGCGATCGAACGCATGGCAACCGATGAGCGGTTGCGCGACGACCTTCGCGCGAAAGGGTTCAAGCGCATCGAGCAGTTCGATTGGGACTCCGTCGCTGCCATGACGGTCGCGGTATATCGGCGGGTCCTACGAGGCTCCGGTCAACGCCCCTAGATTCGGATGACTCGCGTATCCACTGACATCACGTGGGTGCTGGCCGGCACGCTGGTCGCGGCGGCGCTCGCGCTGCTTGGCGCCCCCGATGCCATACGGCTCCTGCCGGGGCTCGCCGCCACCCTGCTCCTCCCTGGCTACGCTTTGAGCGTCGCGCTGTTCCCGGACCGGGACTTCGATATCCCGGAGCGCCTGGGGCTCGCGTTCGGGTTGTCGCTCGCCGTCGTTGTGGTCTTGTCGATCCTCATCTCGTGGACCTCGTGGGGGTTCCGAACGACACCCATCATCCTTGGGCTCGCAGGCGCGACGATCGCGCTGTCGGTGGTCGCGGAATGGCGACGAAGAAGCACGACGGCTCGACCAACGACCGCGATGCCCAGCGGGGCGTCCTCGACAAGTCTTCCTTTGCTAGCTTCCGTCCCGTTTCCGGTCCTGACCCTGGTCGTCGTATTCGGCTTGGCGGCCTCGGGCATCGCGCTCGCGATGTTTCCTCCGTCGGGGATCACCGAGTTCTACGCAGTCAGCGGGAGCGGCTCGACCGAGCAGTCTCCGCAACGTGTCGTGGCAGGCGAGCAGTCGACGCTGGGGGTCGGCATCAGGAATGGCGAAGGACGGCCGGCGCGGTTTCGAGTCGCCGTCACGCTGGATGGACAGAGCGTCGGATCGACAGGTCCAATCGGCCTCGAGGATCGAGAGGAGTGGCGGGGAAATGTCGATTTCGCTGTCACCACCCCGGGACCAGGTCAGAGGCTCGACGTACGCCTGTACAAGGAGGGCTCCCTCGAGCCGTATCGCTCCCTACGCTTCTGGGTTAATGCGTTACCAAGTCCGTGACGAACTTCGCCCCGCGCTGCTCGGCGGGGTCGTCCTTATCGCTCAGGCGCTGGCATCTGCAGGAGGGCCGATGGTCGGCGGCATCACGCACGCCGCCGCCCTCCTGACCTGCCTCAATATCGCGATCACGACGAGCGCCCCAACGACCCGCGCCCTGCTGTTTGCAGTGGCAGTCATCCCGCTGGTGCAACTGACCGCCCTCGCAGTACCAAGACCCGATCTGGATCCTGCCCTCAGGTTTTTGCAGATCACCCTTATCGGCACGGTCGCGGTGCTCGTCGTCGCGCGCGTCACCAAGACGACGGCGCGGGAACTCGGGCTCCGGCTCAGATTGCGGGATGCGGCACTGACGCTCGCGATGACCCCGGGGTGTGTGTCTCTCGGCCTCCTGACGGCCGAGCTCGTGCGGCCGGTGCCGCTTCTGACCTTTTCGGAGCCGAACCGCGTGCTGGTCCCTGGGATGGCGCTAGCGATCGGCGCACTCGTCGAAACCGTCCTCTTCCGTGGGTTGCTGCAGACCTATGCCGTGCGGGTCCTGGGACCGTGGAAGGGTGTCGCGTACGCGAGTGTCCTCTTCGCGGCGGTTTCCGTCCTCTTTCCGTCCCCATCGGTCTTGTTGCTGGGGCTCTCGGCGTCGCTCATGTTCGGGTGTGCAACGCTCGCGACGGGGTCCATCTTTCCCGCTGCGGTCGGTCAGTTCCTGTTCAATGTCTCGTTGTTCATCGTCGACCCGTTCCAAGGGCCCTAAGACGCGGCGGGACACTCGGAGTTGCGCTCGGAGCGACGTCGCAGGGTAGACCGCGAAGGCCTGGACCAAACCAGTGAGCGGTGGTGCGCGAGCGCACCACCGCTCACGTCAATACCGCAGCGGACCCCACCGCACCGCCCACGCATGCAGTGTCGCGGGATCTACGACATTTGAAGCACCGTTAACGCCAGTCCGCGCCATCCGGTATCGTCGGCAGGCCTGGGGGGGACGGTCGATCGGCCGGACCGGGGCGAAAACACGAAGCGGAGTGAGCGTGGCGTCGAACGCGGACGAGCCCAGGGGGACACCTACGCCCTACGACCCAGCAGGGGTCGCCACCGCGAGCATCGACGCAACCGAGGACGACGCCTCAGACGACCCTGGCAGGGACGCGAACCGCAAACAGATCCGCGGATCGAGCCTTCTCCTCGTCGGCCGCGTCATCGGCCTCGCGCTCGACTTCGCCACCCAGGTCCTCATCGTCCGCTATCTCACGAAGGATCGAGTACGGCGCGTTCGCGTTGGCTCTCTCGGTCGTCGCGATCGGCACGACGATCTGTCTGCTTGGTCTCGAGCGGACGGTCGGTCGGTTCGCACCGATCTATCACGAGAAGCGCGACTACGGCCGGATGTGGGGGACGCTCGCGGTCGTGGTCGGCACCGTCATCGGGATGGGGCTCGCCGTCGTCCTCGCCGCCTACGCTTTCCAGGGACTCCTGGGCGGTTTCGTCGACAACGCTCGGGCGCTGTCGATCCTCCTCCTGATGATCGTGCTGGCGCCGATCCAGGCCCTCGACAGCCTGCTCATCTCGCTCTTCGCGACCTTCGGCTCCGCCCGTTCGATCTTCTTCCGCCGCTACGTCGTCGCGCCCTTGCTCCAGCTCGGGATCGTCGGCGCGCTGATCGCGAGGGACAGCGGCGTCGAGGCGCTAGCACTCGGGTACGTGGTGGCGGCGGCCCTCGGCTTGTTCGTGTACTCGTTCGTGCTGCTCCGGATGCTCCACGTGCAGGGCCTGATCAAGGAGCTCAGGCGCGAGACCCTTCGCTTCCCGACGCGCGAGATCTTCACGTTCAGCGTCCCGCTGCTCACGTCGGACCTCGCGATGGTCCTGCGCGGGTCGTTGACGGTCGTCCTCATCCAGGTCCTGAGCACCACCGCCCAGGTAGCCGAGTTCCGGGCCGTCATGCCGGTCGCCATCCAGAACCTGTTCGTGGCGACGAGCTTCCGATTCATCTTCACGCCCGGCGCCGCACGGCACTATGCGCGCGGCGATCGCGTCGCCTTGAACGACCTTTACTGGCAGACCGCCGCCTGGATCGCGATCCTCGCCTTCCCGCTCTTCGCACTGTGCATCGGATTCGCGGAGCCGCTGGCGGTGCTGCTCTTCGGCGAGAATACCGGACGTCGGGGGTGATCCTCGGCATCCTTTGTCTCGGCTACTACGTGAACGGCTCGATGGGGTTCAATGCGCTGACGCTGCGCGTGTTCAACCGTGTCCGCTTCCTCGCCCTCACGGACCTATCGACCGCGGCGCTCAACCTCGTCCTGGCTGTCGTCCTGATCCAGCAGTTCGGCGCGGTCGGCGCCGCCGTTGCCACGTCGGCCACGTTCATCCTGCAGAACTTCATCTACCAATGGGGTCTCAAGACCCAGACCTGGGTCCACGGGCTCGATCGTCGCTACGTCCGGCCGTACGCCTCGATCATCATGGGCTCCATCGTCATCGTCGCGGTCTCGCAGCTCATCAGACCGCCGTTCCTGATCGGCATCTTCGTCGTCGGCGTCGTGTCGCTCCTGGTGTTCGCGATCAATCGCCATTCGCTCCAGATCGTCGATACGTACCCGGAACTCGGCCGCTTTCGGATGATGCGCCGCATCTTCGGCGACCCGTCGACCACATGACCGAGCAGCCGCCGCGGCGGTCTCGCGTCCCACCGCCTTTTCCTCCGCTGGCCTACCTGTACCAGCCCGCTGACCCCAACGTGGCGACCGCGATCGTCGAGGCCGACGACCGATGGGCCCTGCCCGACTCTGCGCCCGATGACGTCGACGTGCTCCTCTGGGGACGCCTTGCGCTGAACCGCAGGCCGACGGCGAACTCCATCGAGTACGCCTCTCGACGCGAACTCGCGATCCGACGCCTGCGGATGCGACCCCTGACCGGGTTCCGACTCGCGGCTCTGCATCGACTGCCACCCGTCCGCCGCCCGGGCGCGATCCGGCGCCGCGTCCGGACGGTCAGTCTCGGCGGCGTTCTCGCCGAACTGGTACGCGACGACGCGCCGACGAGTGATCGCCCACGCGTGATCGACGCGGTGGTCCGAGCCGCGGGGTCCGAGGCCAGCGATCCGCGCATGCGGCCGAGCGGCGATGGTTCCGCCCTCATCCGCCTGACACTCGCCGACGGGACACGCGCGGAGTTGCGGGTCGCGAAGCGCGAGTTGCCCAAGGACCCCGCTCGCGGGCACGCCGCCCTCACGGCGCTCGCGAAGGGCGGCGTCGAGCTCGTGCCACGGCCGCTCGGCCTCGGGACGACATTGGAGGCCCGGTGGTCGACCGAGACGGTCGCGCCAGGCCGCCACGTACTCACACTCGACGACACGCTGCTCGACGACGTGATCGCGTTCCTCGCCACGATGCCGGCGGGCGCCCCGCATTGCACCGCGATCGACGATCACCTCACCGAGGTCATCGACTTCTTCCCGGAACACGCGACTGCCTTGCGCGACGTGATGGCCGCGGGCCGTCGCTGGTGCGCGGGCCTGCGCCCGGTCCTGATCCACGGCGACTTGTGGCTGAACAACATCTTCACGATGGCTGGCCGCCTGTCGGCCGTGTTCGATTGGGACACATGGCATCCCGCCGGGCTGCCCGGGACCGACCTGCTGACATTGCTTGCCTCCGACGCTCGCACTCGAGGTCATGGCGACGTCGGTGACCTGTTGTCGAGCGACTTCTGGCGGCGGCCCGAGGTAGCCGATGCGTTCAAGGCGTACTTCCGTGCTCGCGATGAGCCCGTCCCGGACGCGGCTGGCCAGGCGGCGATCGCCACGGGCTGGTGGGCCAGCCGGATGGCGGGTGCGCTTCACCGCGGCCTTCGGTTCATCGACGATCCTGCCTGGGTCCGCCGGAACATGGACGACGCCTTGCCACGCTTCGAACGGCTCGTCCAGGAACTCGGGTAGCACACGCCCGGCGCTGCAGCGCGAGCTCCGGGTCCGAAATCTGGGTAAATCTCGGCAATTCGTGGTCATCTGCACCCACGCGATTGGTGCAGATTGACTATTGAGGGTGGTCATGGCCGGGACCACGATGCGGCCGAGGGGACCCGGTATCGCACCGCGGGGGCGGTCGGTGCCGGGTGCCGGCGACTCGAGGTGGTCGCCGAAGGCCGCTGACGCGGCACTCATTGCTCGCCCGGCGGGCGCCGGGGCCGAGGAGGGACGGTTCCGTCATGCGTGTCATCGTGTCCTGGAGCCTGCGATACCGGCTGATCGTGCTGGGCATCGCGGCAGTGCTCATGCTCGCCGGTTACACGCTGCTGTCTCGCGCTTCCTTCGACACGCTGCCGGAGTTCGGACCGCCGCGCGTCGAGGTCCAGACGGAAGCCCTCGGACTCTCCGCCCAGGAGGTCGAGCAGCTGATCACGGTCCCGCTCGAGGCCGACCTCCTGCACGGCGTGGCCTTCCTCGACACGATCACCTCGCAGTCGGTGCCCGGCCTCTCGTCGATCGTCATGTACTTCGATCCGGGCACGGACGTGCTTCGGGCGCGCCAGATGGTCGCGGAGCGGCTCACACAGGCACACGCCCTCCCCAACGTCTCGAAGTCGCCGGCCATGCTCCAGCCACTGTCGTCGTCGAACCGGGTGATGGTGGTCGGGATGTCCTCGACCGACGTGTCGCTGATCGACATGTCGGTCCTCGCGCACTGGACGATCCGGCCGAGGTTGCTCAGCGTTCCGGGCGTCGCCAACGTCGCAGTCTGGGGGCAGCGCGAGCGCCAGCTCCAGGTCCAGGTCGATCCAGAGCGGATGCGTCAGAACGACGTGAAGCTCGACGCTGTGATCGAGACCGCGGGCAACGCGCTGTGGGTCTCGCCGTTGACCTTCCTCGACGCGTCGACCCCGGGGACCGGCGGGTTCATCGACACCACGAACCAGCGCCTCGGCATCCAGCACATCTTCCCGATCCACTCGCCCGATGACCTCGCCAGGGTCGCCATCCAGGGGGCCCAGACGCCCGCTGGGCAGCAGCTGACACTCGGCGACGTCGCCACCGTGGTCCAGGATCACCAGCCGTTGATCGGCGATGCGGTCGTCGAGGATGCGCCGGGTCTCGTCCTGGTCGTCGAGAAGTTCCCGAACGCCGATCCCATCCAGGTCAGCAAGGACGTCGCAGGAAGCGCTCGACGCGCTGCAGCCCGGTCTGACGGGTATCAAGGTCGACAGCGCGCTGTTCCGGCCGGCTGACTACGTCCAGACATCGATGGTCGACGTCGCGCTGGCGCTCCTGATCGCGCTGGCGCTCGTCGTGCTGACGATCGGCATCCTGCTCGGCGACGTGCGGGCCGCGCTGATCGCGCTCGTGACGATCCCGCTGTCGCTGGCGGCGGGCGGCATCGTCCTCCTGGTCGCCGGGGCGACGGTCAATGCCATCGTCGTTGCCGGCCTCGTTCTCGCGATCGGCGTCCTCGTGGACGACGCGGTCGTCGCCTACTCCGCAGTGGAGGCCCGCGCCCGAGAACAGACCGCAGCCGACCGGAAGGCCGGGATCGCCGCGATCATCCTCGAGGCCACGGTCGCGACGCGTGGGCCGCTGACGGTCGCGACGCTCGTCGTCGCCTGCGCCATCGTCCCGATCCTGCTCGCGGGCGGCCTCGTGGGTGCGTTCGCCCCGTCGATGATCGTCGCCTTCATCGCCTCGGTGCTGGTCTCGATGGTCGTCGCCCTCACGGTCGCGCCGGCCCTCTGCATGCTGCTGCGGACGGACCCGGAGCGACTCGGTCGCGGGTCCGACCGGGCTCGCCGTATCCGTGCGAGCTACTCCCGGATGCTGTCACGGGTCGTCGACCGGACCCGACCCGTCGTCGCGGTCGTGGCCATCGCCTCGGTCGCCGCCATCGTGCTCTTCGGGACGACGATCGTCCCCGAGGCCGCCGGCTCGCCGCTGCCCGCGTTCCGGGACCCTGACGTCCTCGTCCATTTCGACGCCGCGCCCGGGACGTCGGCCCAGGAGATGGACCGCATCGTCGGCAAGGTCACGCAGCGAGCTTCGCTCGGTCCCTGGCGTCGAGGACGTCGCCGGCCACGTCGGACGTGCCGTGCTGTCCGACCAGGTCGTGGATGTCGATTCCGGTGAGCTGTGGCTGAGCCTCGACCCGAACGGCGACTACGACAAGCAGATCGACGCCGTCCGTGCCGTCGTCGCCGGGTATCCCGGCATCCACACCCAGATCAGGACCTACGCCTCCGAGCGCGTCGCCGCGCTCCTCCCCCAGCCGACGTCCGACCTCGTGGTCCGCGTCTACGGCCAGGACCTCGACACGCTCCAGGAGCGCGCCGGCGCCGTCCGCGAGGCGGTGGCTCGATGTCCCCAACGTCGCCAGTGCCGATGTCGTCGGTGTCACGCGGGAGCCGACCGTCCAGGTCCAGGTCGACCTTGCCGCCGCGGATCGCTTCGGCCTCAAGCCAGGCGAGGTCCGACGGATGGCGACGAGCCTCCTGTCCGGCATCGTCGTCGGCAGCCTGTTCGAGGACGAGAAGGTCTTCGAGGTCGTCGTGTGGACCCCGCCCGGGATGCGCAAGGACATCGCGGCGATCCAGAAGCTGCCGATCGATCTTCCGCAGGGCGGCCACGTCCCGCTTGGCCAGGTCGCGAAGATCGCCGTCGCGGCGTCACCGTCGGTGATCCGACGCGAGGGTGTGTTCCGCTATGCGGACGTCGCCGTCGACGTCGCCGGGGGTGACATCGCCAGGACGGCGGATGACATCCACACCGCCGTGAAGTCGCTGTCGATGCCGCTCGAATACCGCGCGGAGGTCCTCGGCGACTATGCCGATCGCGCGGCCGCTCAGACGCGCTGGATCGTCGCGGGCATCGCGGCTGCGATCGCGATGTTCCTCCTGTTCCAAGCCGTATTCCAGAGCTGGCGCGCCGCCGCGATGGTGTTCCTCTCGCTCCCCGCCGGCATCCTCGGCGGCGCGCTGGCCGCAGCAGCGACGGGCGGCGTGACGCTCGGTTCGATCTGCGGCTTCCTGACCGTGCTGGCCATCACGGCGCGCAGCGGGATCCTCCTGATCAACGACGCCCAACGTCTCGAGCGATCAGGCGATCTGACCGGGCAGGCGGCGATCCTGCATGCCTCGAGCGAGCGGCTGCTGCCATTGCTGACCACGGTCATCGCGACGATCGCGGCCTTCGTGCCGTTCCTCGTCCTCGGCGATCGCCCGGGGTATGAGCTGATCCGGCCGATGGCGATCGTCCTCGTGGGCGGTCTGATCACCGCCACCGCCCTCGTGCTCTTCGCTGTCCCGACCCTGTACCAGCGTGTCGCGTCGCGCCCCACGGGCGAGGCCGAGCCGGGGCTCGTCACCGACACCCCGGTCTTCGAACCGACCACGGCCTAGGAGCGGAATGATGCCCAGAACGGATCGCTGGATCCTCGTCTTCGTCACCTCGCTGACCCTGCTGGTCGGCGCCTGCGCCCAGTCCGCCGAGCCCGAGGCGGCGACTGAGGAAGGCCTCGCCCACCTCGAGGACATCGCCGGATCGGACGTGAAGAGGATCACCATGAGCGAGGACGCCGTCGAACGGATCGGCGTCCAGACGGTGCCTGTCGCGGCCGCCGATGGAGGCCGCATCAAGGTGCCGAGTGCGACCCTCCTGTACGACCAGACAGGCCGGACCTGGGTCTTCACGGAGCCCGAGCACGACGTCTTCGTCCGCGAGGAAGTCGAGATCATCGGGACGAACGGCGAGGACACCATCCTGTCGACCGGCCCGACCGCCGAAACGCCCGTCGTGACGGTCGGTGTCGCCGAGCTGTACGGCACCGAGCTCGGCGTCGGCGACCCGGAGTAAGCGGACAGTAGGCGGCTGACCATGCTTCGCCGGATCGTCGCCTCCAGCCTGCGCTACCGGTTCATCGTCGTCGCGATCGCGGCGGGGACGATGCTCTTCGGGGTGCAGGAGCTGCGCACCTCGCCCGTCGACGTCTTCCCGGAGTTCGCGCCGCCGCGCGTCGAGATCCAGACCGCCGCCCTCGGCCTGTCCGCCAGCGACGTCGAGTCGTTCGTCACGGTGCCGCTCGAGCAGGCGCTGGCCGGCCTCCAGGTCCTCGACATCCTGCGCTCGAATTCCGTCGCGCAGCTCTCGCAGATCGAGCTGATCTTCAAGCCCGACGCCGATCTGATGCATTCGCGCCAGCTCGTCCAGGAGCGCATCGAGAGCGTGACGCCGTCGCTGCCGACGTGGGCCGCACCGCCCTTCATGATGCCGCCGGTCTCCGCCACCAGCCGCGTCATGAAGATCGGCATGTCGTCCAAGTCCATGTCCGTCATGGACATGTCGCTGATCACCTACTGGACGATCCGGTCGCGGCTGCTCAGCGTCCCGGGTGTCGCCAACATCCCGATCTGGGGCGAGCAGCTCAACCAGCTCCACGTGAAGGTCATCCCGGAGAAGATGCAGGCCGCCGGCATCACCCTCGATCAGGTGATGGAGGGCACCGCCGACTCGCTCGACGCAGGGATCCTCACGTTCTCCGAGGCCCATGCGATCGGCACGGGCGGCTTCCTCGATACCGCGAACCAGCGCTTGCCGATCGAGCATGTCCCGGCGATCGTGACGCCCGACCAGCTGCAGCAAGGTCGTGCTCATCGAACGCCAAGGGCGAGCCGGTCCATCTGAGCGACATCGCCGAGGTCGTCAAGGACCACCAACCGCTTTTCGGTGATGCCGTCGTCAACGACGGGCCCGGCCTGCTGCTCGTCGTGGAGAAGTTCCCGTGGGCGAACACGCTCGACGTCACGCGCGGGGTCGAACAGGCGATCGAGGAGATGAAGCCGGGCCTGCCCAGGCATCGACTTCGACACCACGATCTTCCGCCCGGCCTCGTTCATCGAGACCGCGCTCGGCAACCTGTCCGTCCGCGCTGGCCCTCGGCTGCCTGCTCGTCGTGGCCGGTCCTGCTCGCGTTCCTGTTCGAGTGGCGGACCGCGGTCATCAGCCTCATCGCGATCCCGCTGTCGCTGCTCGCGGCAGGCCTCGTCCTGCACGCGCGGGGCACCACCATCAACACGATGATCCTGGCGGGGCTCGTGATATCCGTCGGGGTGGTGGTCGACGACGCGATCATCGACGTCGAGAACATCGTCCGGCGTCTGCGCCAGCATCGGCTCGAGAACAGTCCGAAATCGACCGCGCAGGTCATCCTCGAGTCATCCCTCGAAGTCCGGAGCGCGATCATCTACGCGACGCTGATCGACGTCGTGGCGATCACGCCGGTCCTGTTCATCCAGGGCGTGTCGGGCGCGTTCTTCCAACCGCTGGTGCTGTCGTACGGCCTGGCCGTGCTGGCCTCGATGCTCGTCGCGCTGACCGTGACGCCGGCATTGGCGCTGATCCTGCTCCGTGGCTCCGCCATCGAGAGCCGCCGATCGCCGATCGCGGCACGGCTGCAACGGCGCCTATTCCGGCGTCCTCAGCCGCCTGCTGCGGTTCCGGCGACCCGCGTTCGCGGGCGTTGCCGGCGATCGCCTTCGCGGGTGCGGTCATCGCACCGCAGCTTGGGCAGTCGCTGTTCCCCGAGTTCAAGGAACGCGACTTCCTCATGCACTGGGTCACGACACCCGGTACATCACTGACCGAGGAGGACCGCATCATCCTCTCCGCGAGCCGGGACCTGCGGGCGATCCCGGGCGTCCGCAATTTCGGATCGCACATCGGCCAGGCGCTGCTCGGCGAGGAGATCGCCGGCGTCGAGTTCGGCGAGAACTGGGTCAGCATCGATCCGAAGGCCGACTACGCCGCGACGCTCGAGGAGGTCGAAGCGGTCGCCGACAGCTACCCCGGCATGTTCCACAACGTCGAGACGTACCTGAACGAACGGATCGACGAGGTCCTGACCGGGTCCAGCGACCAGATCGCGGTCCGCATCTACGGATCGGACCTCGCCGAGCTCCGCCTGCTGCAGGACCAGGTCGCCTCGAAGCTCACGCACATCGACGGCATCGTCGACGTCCACCCCGAGCTGCAGGCCGACGTGCCGCAGGTCCAGGTCGAGGTCGAACCTCGCCGAGGCACAGGCGGACGGGATCAAGCCGGGTGACGTCCGACGGGCAGCCGCGACCCTCGTGTCGAGCGAGGAGGTCGGCGACATCTTCAAGTCCGGCAAGGCCTACGACGTCCACGTCTGGAGCGATGCCGGGACGCGCGCCAGCGTCGAGTCGACTCAAGCACCTGCCGATCGATACCCCGGTCAAGGGACCGGTGCCGCTGAGCTCGCTCGCGAGCGTGACGGTCGTGCCGACGCCCAACCACATCAAGCACGAGAACCTGGCGCGGCTGGTCACGATCGGCGCGAACGTCGACGAGCGCGACCTCGGCGCGGCGGTCCGCGACGTCGAGGAGGCGCTCAAGACGATCGACTTCCCGCAGGGCTACCACCCCGAGCTGCTCGGCGAGTTCGCCGAGCGCCAGTCGGCGCAGAACAACCTGCTGCTGTTCGCGATCGCGGCGGCCATCGGCGTGTTCCTGCTGCTGCAGGCGTCGTTCGCCAATACCCGGCTGGCGCTGATCTCGTTCCTGGCGCTGCCGTCGGCCCTCGTGGGCGGCGTGCTCGCGGCCTACCTCGGCGGTGGCGTCCTGTCGCTCGGGTCGCTCATCGGCTTCTTCACCGTGCTCGGGATCGCGGCCCGCAACGGGATCATGATGATCAACCACTTCCAGCACCTCGAGCGGTTCGAGGGCGAGGAGTTCGGACCGGCGCTGGTCCTCCGTGGCGCGCGCGAGCGGCTATCGCCGATCCTCATGACCGCCCTCGCGACGGGGCTCGCGCTGGTCCCGCTCGTCATCGCCGGTGAGCTCCCCGGCGCGGAGATCGAGCACCCGATGGCGATCGTCATCCTGGGCGGCTTGCTCACCTCGACGCTGCTGAACCTGTTCATCCTGCCCGTGCTGTACCTGCGCTTCGGGCGCGGCGGTCGCACCGCGGAGAAGGCACTCGCCGAGGCGACCGTCTAGGAACGATCCAGGCAGGTCGCGGGCGGGTCGGTCAGTCGATGACGAGGTCGGCCGGGACGTCGGGTGCGACGGGTGGGTATGCGGGCTTCAGGTCGTCGATCGTGTCGGCCAGGATCGTGGAGACCGCGAGGTCGCGGAACCACTTGCGGTTCGCCGGGATGAGGTACCACGGCGCGATGTCGGTCGACGTCTTGTCCAGCACGTCGTCGAAGGCGTCCTGGTACGCGTCCCAGAGCTTCCGCTCGGCGAGGTCGCCCATGGAGAACTTCCAGCGCTTGGTCGGGTCGTCGAGGCGGGCCTGGAAGCGCTCGCGCTGCTCGTCCTTGTCGATGGCGAGGAAGAACTTGACGACGGTCGTGCCGGTCTCGACGAGGTGCCGCTCGAACGCGTTGATGAGGTCGTAGCGCTTCGACCAGACCGCCTTCGGGACGAGTTCGTGGACGCGAACCACGAGGACCTCCTCGTAGTGCGAGCGGTTGAAGATGCCGATCTCGCCCTTGCGCGGGACCGCCTTGTGCACGCGCCAGAGGAAGTCGTGGGCGAGCTCCTCCGGGCTCGGGACCTTGAACGCGGTCACGGGCGAACCCTGCGGGTTGAAGGCGGTCATCACCTTCTTGATGGTGCCGTCCTTCCCAGCCGCGTCGATGCCCTGCAAGACGACCAGGAGGGGGTGCTTCGCTTCCGCCCAGAGCCGGTCCTGCAGCTCCGCCAGACGCTCGAGCTCCCGGGCCGTCTGCTCTATCGCGGCGTCCTTCGTCCAGCCGGACGTGTCATCGAGGTCGCGGTGGCCGAGCCGGATGTGGGCGCCGGGCTTCACGCGCAATGTCTTTCGGAAGTCGGTCATGGTCGTATCGTCGCACGGCACACGGGTCTCGAGAGGCGACCTCCGCCGTCGAGCGGGGTACCATCGGAGGACGTTCGTGCCCGATCCCACGCGCCGAGGAGCGCTCCCATGACCGTCGCCACCGGTACCAAGCCTCATCCCATCTTCCTCGCCGGTCGATGGGTCGATTCGCCCGACGTCCTCGAGGTCAGCAACCCGGCCGATCCCGACAACCCGGCGGGCTCGACCTTCCACGCGACGAGCGATCAATACGAGGAAGCGGTGACCGCGGCCGTCGCGGCCTTCGAGGAGACGCGGAGGCTGCCGGCCTACGAACGGGGCAGGATCCTGCGTGAGATCTCGGCAGGGATCAAGGCGCGCCGGGAGGAGATCGGGCGGCTGCTGTCGCTCGAAGCGGGCAAGCCGATCCGCGACGCGCTGGTCGAGGTCGACCGGGCCACGCTGACGTTCCGGCTCGGGGCCGAGGAGGCGGAGCGGATCACCGGCGAGCTCATCCCGCTCGATCTGATGCCAGCGTCGAAGGACAGGGTCGGGATCACACGGCGGTTCCCGATCGGGCCGATCGCCGGCATCTCCCCCTTCAACTTCCCGCTCAACCTCGCCGCACACAAGCTGGCGCCGGCCATCGCGAGCGGCAACCCGATCGTGCTCAAGCCGCCGTCCAAGGACCCGCTGACGATGCTGACGGTGGCCGAGATCGTCGAGTCGACCGGTCTCCCGGCGGGTGCGGTGAGCATCCTGCCGATGACCCGCGAGCTCGGCGATCGGATGGTCGAGGATGACCGCTTCAAGCTCCTGACCTTCACCGGGTCGCCCTCGGTCGGCTGGCGGATGAAGGAGCGAGCCGGCAAGAAGAAGGTCGTGCTCGAGCTCGGCGGGAACGCCGGCGTCATCGTCGACAGGACCGCCGACCTCGACTGGGCCGTCAAGCGAACGCTCATCGGCGCCTACGGCTATGCGGGCCAGGTGTGCATCAGCGTGCAGCGGATGTTCGTGCACGAGGCGATCTGGGACACGTTCATGGACAAGTTCCTGGCCGGTGTCAAGAGCCTCAAGGTCGGCGATCCGCTCGACACCACGACCGATGTCGGACCGATGGTCGACGAGCACCAGGCCACCCGGACCCAGCGCTGGGTCGACGAGGCCGTCGCGATGGGCGGCAAGCTCCTGGCGGGTGGCAAGGCGGATCGCAACTTCTTCCCGCCGACGGTCCTGACCGACGTACCGACGACGGCGCAGGTCTGCAGCAACGAGGCGTTCGCGCCGTTGGTCGTCGCGTTCCCGTTCTCCGACCTCAGCGACGCGATCGCGAGGGTCAACGACTCGATGTTCGGACTCCAGACCGGCGTCTTCACGAACGACCTGATGGGGGCGTGGCAGGCCTTCAACGACCTCGAGGTCGGCGGCGTGATCGTCAACGACATCCCGACCTACCGGATCGACCACATGCCGTATGGCGGCGTGAAGGACTCGGGCCTCGGCCGGGAAGGCCTGCGCTGGGCCATCGAGGACATGACCGAGCTGCGGATCATGGTCCTCGCGCAGCCGGCCTGACGGCGGCTCACGGGGGCCGCTGACGGGGGCCCCCGCGGTCGAGCCGGGTGATGGTGCTCGGCTAGGTCCCCGTTCGGTCGAGGCCGTTCCGGATCGCGTAGCGCGTGAGGGCGTTCATGCCCTTGACGCCGAGCTTGGTCGACATGTTCGCGAGGTGTCGGCGCACGGTGTGCACGCTGATGTCGAGGGCATCGGCGATCTGCGCGGGAGTGCGACCGGCCGCCAGGAGGCTGAGGACTTCGCGCTCGCGAACGCTCATCGCGCCCGCCTCGAACCAGCGGACGGAGTCATCGACCACGGCGCCCGTGACGCTGCTGTGGAGATACCGGTCACCCCGAGCGACCGCGCGGATGGCTTCGATGAGCTCGCGCGACTGGGCACCCTTCACGAGGTAACCCGCGGCGCCGGCTGCCAGAGCCTGGCGGACCGTCTCCGGATCACTGTGCATCGTGAGCACGATGACGCGCAGGTCCGGTTCGCGCGCGCGCAGCGTCCGGAGCAGCGGGATGGCGTCACCCTCGGGGAACGTGAGGTCGAGCAGGAGGACGTCGGGGCGCTCCCGAACGACGAGCTCGACCGCGGACGCGTGGTCTGCCGCCTCCCCGATGATCTCGAACCCAGGCTCGCCCTGGAGCACGAGGCGCAGGCCCTCTCGGATCAGATGGTGGTCGTCGGCGAGCGCGACGCGGATGACGCCGATGACACCGTGGCGCGCCGCTCGCGCCCCCGGAGTCCCGGCGGACGGGCCCATCAATGTGCGACCCTCGGCGTGGCGTCGAGCTGGACGTCAAGCAGCGGTGCCGGATGACCGGTCGGCACGATCAGCGCGACCCGCGTGCCAGCGCCGCGCCGCGACCTGACGTCGAGTTCGAGGCCATGGATCGTCGCGCGCTCATGCATGCCGTCGAGACCCAGACCGTGGCCTCGCGCCGGTTGGTCGAAGCCGATCCCGTCATCGCCGACCAACAGCCGGATGCTGTCGTCGACGAGAAGGGCCGTGATCCACACGTGTCGCGCGCGGGAATGCCGCGCGGCGTTGCTGACCGCCTCCTGGACGATCCGGTAGACGTCGATCTCGAGCTCGGGATCGAGCAGGCCGGGCGGCAGCGTCTCCGGATCGAACTTGAGCTCGACCGGGATCCCGGCTGACCGGGCGAGGTTCGCGAATGCGGCTCCGAGCCCCATCTCGTGGACCCGGGTCGGGCGCAGCTTGGCGGCGACCTGACGCGTCTCCGCCAGGGCCGACGATGCGAGCTCCCGCGCTCGCAGTACGGCGTTGCGGCCTGTCCCGCCGGCGTCCGGGGCCGAACTCGCGAGGTCCGACTCCACGGCGTCAAGCGTGAGGATCACCGCCGTGAGCGTCTGGCCGACGCCGTCGTGCAGCTCGCGGGCGAGGCTGGCCCGCTCTTCCTCATGCGCCGTGACCAGTCGCTCGCTCGCGCGTCGGTACAGGCTCGCGTAATGGCGAGCTGAGGTCGACACCCGGTCCGCCAGGATCGCCACGATCAGCGCGATGGCGACCATGAGCGGCCATTCGGTGAATTCGATCTGCTCCTGCGTCGCGGGCACGCCGACCACGTCCGAGATCGCGATGTAGCCGACCATCACCGCACACGCGACTGCGATCCGCCACAGCGCGGCGGCGAGGCCGTACACGAACGCGCCGATGGCCACGACGAGCCAGAGGCCCTGCAGCAGGATCTCGGGATCGGCCAGCCGGAGGAAGAGCGCGACGGCGAATCCGGCGCACGCGACGTCGACCAGACGCCGGAGCAGGACCGGGTCCAGGTTCGCGAGACGCGCCAGCCGATGGTCCCAGTCGGAACCCGCGATGGTCACCCTCAGCCCCCCAAGTTGGTTGAAGTTGAGTATAGGCAGGGGGAGTTTCGGGTAACCATCATTCCCCACCCGGAAACAAGGGATCCGGAGGGGTTGCTGGTGACAGGACGCACCATGCGTCGCCGTTGAAGGACGGCCGTCACGAGCGATCGGCACCGGAGGGTGGGGGTCGTTGCCATGATGCGTGCCCTGGTCAGCACGAGCGTCCGCTTCCGTCTCATCGTGCTCGGGATCGCCGGTGTGCTCCTGCTGATCGGTGCGACGCAGCTGCAGTCTGCCCGGGTCGATGCGCTACCCGAGTTCGCCCCGACGACCGTCGAAGTACAGACCGAGGCCCTGGGACTCTCGGCCGAGGAGGTCGAGGAGCTCGTCACCGTCCCGCTCGAGGCGGACCTCCTCCACGGCGTCGCGTTCCTCGAGCGGATCGAATCGAAGTCGTTGACCGGCCTCTCGTCCATCGTCATGACGTTCGAGCCCGGGACCGACATGCTCAAGGCGCGCCAGGTCGTCGCCGAGCGGTTGACGCAGTCGCACGCGCTGCCGAACGTCGCCAAGGCGCCGGTCATGCTCCAGCCGCTGTCGTCGCTCAACCGATTCATGATCGTCGGGCTCAGCTCGTCCGAGAAGTCGCTGATCGAGATGTCGGTGCTCGCGCGCTGGACGATCCAACCGCGGCTGATGGGCGTGCCGGGCGTCGCCAACGTCGCGATCTTCGGCCAGCGCGAACGACAGCTCCAGGTGTTGGTCGATCCGGCCCAGCTCCGCCAGCGCGGCGTCAGCCTGGATCACGTCGTCGAGACCGCGGGGAACGCCCTGTGGTTCTCGCCGCTGACGTTCCTCGAGGCATCGACCCCGGGCACCGGCGGCTTCATCGACACGCCGCAGCAACGCCTCGGCATCCAGCACATCCTGCCGATCCGGTCGGCCGAGGACCTGTCGAAGGTCGCGATCGATCGTGGTGCCGATGCCCCGCCGCTGACGCTCGGTGAGGTCGCGACGGTCGTCGAGGACCATCAGCCGCTGATCGGCGACGGCCTCGTCGGCGCCGGCAACGGGCTGATCCTCGTGATCGAGAAGTTCCCGAACGTCAACACGCTCGACGTCACGCGCAACGTCGAGGCGGCACTGGCGGCCATGAAGCCGGGCCTGCCCGGCATCGACGTCGATACGACGGTCTTCCGCCAGGCGTCGTTCCTCGACGCATCCATCGCCAACGTCTCCCTGGCGGTGGTGATCGGCTTCCTGCTGATCGCCCTCATCCTCGGGGCGCTGCTCTTCGACTGGCGGGCGGCGCTCATCAGCTTGGTGACGATCCCGCTCGCCCTCGTCGCGGCGGCCGTGGTCCTGCACCTCTCCGGCGCGTCGCTCAACGCGATCAGCGCCGTGGGGATCATCGATCGCGGTCGGGGTCGATCGTCGATGACGTCGTCGGACTCGTCGACGGCGTGCTCCAGCGCGCGAGAACGCCGCGCCCGGGTGACGAGGAACGTTCGCACCCGGAGCTCGTCACCGAGGCCGTGCTCGAGAGCCGGCGGCCCGTCGTCTATGCGACGTTCATCATCCTCGGTCGCGCTGGTCCCGCTGCTGTTCATCACCGGCGTGCTGGGCGCCTTCCTGCCGTCGCTCGTCGCGGCGTACGCGGTCGCCGTCCTTGCCTCGCTGATCGTGTCCGTGACCGTCGGGCCGGCCCTGGCGGTGTTGATCCTCAGGACGGCCCCAGGCGAACGACGTGAATCGCCGGTCCTGCGGCGCATCCGCCGCGGCTATGCATCGGCGATGGGCTGGTTCGTCGGGCGCATCCGGCCCGGTGTGGTGATGCTCGCGACGCTCGTCGTCGGGGCGGCCATCGTCCTGGGCCTTGCGATCGCGCCGGCCGGCACGGACGGGCCGCTGCCGACCTTCCGCCAGCGCGATGTCCTGATCCACTGGGATGGCGCGCCGGGCATCGGACACCCGGAGATGAATCGGATCGTCTCTCGCGCCGCTGCCGAACTCCGCACGATGCCGGGCGTGCGCAACGTCGGCGCGCATGTCGGGCGCGCGATCATGTCTGACGAGCGCGCGAGCGTGAACACCGGCGAGATCTGGGTCAGCATGGATCCGGCCGCCGACTACGACGCGACGCTCGATGGCATCCAGGCGACGGTGGACGGCTATCCCGGTCTGGCGCGCTCCGTCACGACGTATCCCACCGACCGGGTCACCGAGGTCTTCGGCCAGGATGAGCCCGACGTCGCCGTGCGGATCTACGGCCAGGACATGTCGACGCTTCAGGCGAAGGCCGGTGAGGTCCGCTCGGCGATCGCCGAGGTGCTCGGCGTCGATGAAGCGACCGTCGCGACACCGGTGATCGAGCCGACCGTCCAGATCCAGGTCGACCTCGACAAGGCGGCCGCGGTCAACCTCAAGGCAGGCGACATACGCCGGGCCGCTACCTCGCTGCTGTCCGGGATCCAGGTGGGCAACCTGTTCGAGGAGCAGAAGGTCTTCGAGGTCGTGGTGTGGGGGACCCCCGAGCACCGCGAGAGCCTGAGCAGCATCCAGGACCTGCTGATCGAGACGCCGTCGGCGGGCCTCATCCGACTCGGCGATGTCGCCGACGTGAGCGTCGCCCCGATCCCAAGCGTCATCGCGCGCGAGGGCGTCATGCGCTACCTCGACGTCACGGCGCAGATCGCGGGACGCGACCCCAACGCGGTCGTCAACGACGTTCGCTCGGCCGTCGCCTCGTTGACGTTCGACGCGGAGTACCACGCCGAGATCGCGAGCGCGGCCGTCGAGGGTCGGGACGCCCAGCTGCGGTTGCTGGCAGTGACCGCCGGTGTGGTGATCCTGATCCTGCTCATCCTTCAGGCGGCCTTCGGTGCCTGGCGCCTCGCCCTCTTCGTCCTCCTGGCGATGCCGGCAGCGGCCGCGGGTGGCGTCCTGGCCACGCTCGCCACCGGGCACCTCTTCACGATGGGCGCGCTCGCGGGCTTCCTGCTCGTGATCGCCATCACGATCCGCCACTCGATCGCCCTCATCGACCGGTTCCGCAGGCTCGAGGAGGCAGGTTCGGCGGGCGTCGAGCTGGCCCTCGCGGGCGTTCAGGAGCGGCTCGTCCCGATCGTCACGACCGTGTTGGCGACTGCCGTCTTCGCCCTCCCGTTCATCGTCCTGGGCGATGTCGCAGGACTCGAGATCATGCGGCCGATGGCGATCTTCGTCGTCGGCGGCCTGATCAGCGCCGCCCTCTTGATCCTGTTCGTGGTCCCGAGCATCTACCTCCTGTCCGGGCCGAGCCCCGAGTCGGAGACCGAGTCCCTGCTGAGCGAACCGCCGGCCTTCGAGCCGACGGCGGCATAGGAGCGATCGAGATGACACGACATCGCTGGCTGATCACCGGGCTCGCGATCGCCGCGCTCGCCCTGGGCGCGTGCAACAGCCCGACCGAGTTCCGCCCCGAAGGTCGAGGCGATCACGATGGAGGAGGACGAGGCCTCCGGCCTCAAGACCCTCACGCTGTCGGAGAAGGCCGCCCAACGCCTCGGCGTGGAGACCGCGGAGGTCGCCGCGGCCGGGTCCGGTATGTCGATCCCCTACGCCGCGATCGTGTACGACGCGCAGGGCAAGACGTGGACCTACGTCACCGAGCAGCCGCTCGTCTACAAGCGGGCCGAGATCGCCGTCGACGACATCGCCGGTGATACCGCGCGCCTGTCGGCGGGGCCGCCGGCCGGGACGCAGGTCGTCACGACCGGGGCCGCGGAGCTGTACGGCGCCGAGATCGGCGTCGGCGGCGGTCACTGAGCCCGCCTGACCACGACCCGAGGGGATAGCGACCGATGATGCGCCGGATCATCGCCACGAGCCTGCGCTTCCGCTTCATCGTGATCGCGCTCGCGGCGTTCATGTTGATCTTCGGCGCGGCGCAGGTGCGGGCGATGCCCGTCGACGTGTTCCCCGAGTTCGCCCCTCCGAAGGTCGAGATCCAGACGATCTGCATCGGGCTGTCGGCCGAGGAAGTCGAGCAGCTCGTGACCGTCCCGATCGAGCAGTCGCTCGCCGGCATCGAGGGTCTCGAGACGATCCGGTCGAAATCGGTGATCCAGCTGTCGCAGGTCGTCCTGCTCTTCAAACCGGGGACGAACGAGCTCAAGGCCCGTCAGCTCGTCGCGGAGCGGATCGCCCAGATCACCCCGTCGCTGCCGACCTGGGCCGCCCCGCCGGTGATGCTCCAGCCGCTGTCCGCCACCAGCCGGGTCATGAAGATCGGGCTCAGCTCGGATTCGGTCTCGCAGATCGACATGTCGATGATCTCGTACTGGACGATCCGACCGCGGCTCCTGAGCGTGAAGGGCGTCGCCAACGTCGCGATCTGGGGTGAGCAGCTCGACATGCTCACGGTGCAGGCGGTGCCGGCCAAGATGGTCGAGAAGGGCGTCGCGCTGAGCGCGGTCATGGACGCCGTGTCCGAGACGCTCGATGACGGACTCCTCCAGTTCAACCCGGGCAACTTCACCGGGACCGGTGGCTTCGTCGACACACCGAACCAGCGCCTCGTGATCCGGCACATCCCGCCGGTGGTCGGCGTCGAGGACCTGTCCCACGTCACGGTCCCCGGCCGCGACGGCCAGCTCTTCCCGCTGACCGACGTCGTCGAGCTCGTCAACACCCACCAGCCGCTCATCGGTGAGGCGGTCATCAACGACGGCCCGGGCGTGATGCTGATCGTCGAGAAGTTCCCGTGGGCGAACACGCTCGATGTGACGCGTGGGGTCGAGGACGCCCTCGAACAGCTCAAGCCGGGACTCACGGGGATCTCGGTCGATCACACGATCTTCCGGCCGGCCAGCTTCATCGAGCTCGCCCTGCACAACCTGTCCAACGCACTGATCCTGGGCAGCGTCCTCGTCTTCGTGATCCTCATCCTCTTCCTCTTCGAGTGGAGGACGGCGCTGATCAGCCTCGTCGCGATCCCGCTGTCGCTGATGGCGGCCGCGATGGTCCTGTGGGTCCGCGACGTGACGATCAACACGATGGTGCTGGCCGGGTTCGTGATCTCGGTCGGGGTCGTCGTCGACGACGCCATCATCGATGTCGAGAACATCACGAGACGTCTGCGCCAGGCCCGCCTCGAAGGCAGTCACCCGATCGACCGCGTCGATCGTCCTCGACTCGTCGCTCGAGGTGCGGAGCGCGATCGTCTACGCGACGCTGATCGACGTCATCGCGGTCTCGCCGGTGTTCTTCATCAGCGGGCTGTCGGGCGCGTTCTTCCAGCCACTGGTGATCTCGTACGGCCTGGCCGTCCTGGCGTCGCTCGTGGTGGCACTGACCGTCACGCCGGCCCTCGCCTTCATCCTCCTGCGCAACGCGCCGATCGAGCGTCAGCGCTCGCCGATCACGAAGCGCCTCCAGGACGGCTATTCGCGCCTGATCGCCCGCCTGCTCCGGACGACGCGTCCGGCGTTCCTCACGGTCGGCATGGTCAGCTTCATCGGTCTCGCGCTGTGGCCGCAGCTCGGTCAGTCCCTTCTCCCTGACTTCAAGGAGCGCGACTTCCTCATGCATTGGGTGACCGCGCCAGGGACCTCCGTGCAGGAGGAGACGCGCATCAGCATCGCCGCGTGCAAGGAGCTGCGGGAGATCCCCGGTGTCCGCAACTGCGGCTCCCACATCGGTCAGGCGTTCGTCGCCGATGAGCCGTATGGCGTCGAATTCGGCGAGAACTGGATCAGCGTCGATCCGTCGGTCGACTACGACAAGACGCACGCCGCGGTGCTCGAGGTCGTCAACGGCTATCCCGGGTCTGCGGCGCGACGTCCAGACCTACCTCAAGGAGCGCATCCGGGAAGTGCTCACGGGCTCGAGCGACGCCATCGTCATCCGCATCTACGGGCCGGATCTGGGCGTCCTCAAGGATCTTGCCGACGACGTCGAGGAGAGACTCGAGTCGGTCGCGGGCATCATCGACCTGCACTCCGAGCAGCTCGTCGACGTGCCGCAGATCCAGGTCAAGGTCGACCTGGCCAAGGCGCAGCAGTACGGGGTGAAGCCCGGCGACGTCCGGCGGATCGCCTCCACCTATGTCGCCGGTGAAGAGGTCGGTGACATCTTCAACACCGGCAAGGCGCACGACGTCGTCGTCTGGAGCGTCCCGGAGAGTCGCGGCAGCATCTCGGATGTCGAGAACCTCCTGATCGACACGGCGACCGGCGGCAAGGTCCCGCTCAAGGCGATCGCGGCTGTCGCGGTCGCTCCGACCGCCGGGCACGTCAACCACGAGCAGACCGCTCGGCGGATCCACGTCGACGCGAACGTCCGCGGACGGGATCTCGGTGCTGTCGTCGCCGACGTCCAGGCCGCCTTGGCGACCGTCCCGTTCCCGGAGGGATACCACCCCGAACTGCTCGGCGAGTTCCAGGAGCGGCAGAAGGCGCAGGACCGGCTGCTGCTGTTCGCGATCGCGGCGTCCATCGGTGTGCTGCTGCTGCTGCATGCGTCGTTCGGCAGCATGCGGCTGGCGATCCTCTCGTTCCTGACCCTGCCATCGGCGCTCGTCGGAGGGATCCTCGCGGCGTGGCTGGGGTCGGGCGTCATCTCGCTCGGCGCACTGGTCGGCTTCTTCACGGTCCTCGGCATCGCCGCGCGGAACGGGATCATGATGATCAACCATTTCCAGCATCTCGAGCGACACGAGGGGCAGGAGTTCGGACCGGCCCTCGTCATCCGGGGCGCGCGCGAACGTCTCGCTCCGATCCTGATGACCGCTCTCGCGACCGGCCTCGCACTCGTCCCGCTGGCCATCGCCGGCGATCTGCCGGGCCACGAGATCGAGCACCCCATGGCGATCGTCATCCTGGGCGGGTTGGTCACCTCCACCCTGCTCAACCTGTTCGTGGTCCCGGCGCTGTATCTGCGATTCGCCAAGCCGAAGCAGGCCCCCCGATCGGCAGGGGCGTCGGCCTGACGGCCGGCGCCCGCGTCTAGAGGCTCGGCGAGGTCCGTCAGCCAGAGCGCCGGGACGGCACCCCGGCTCGATCCCTTGTCATCCGCCGAAGAATTCGCGCATCGGCGTCGCAGAGCAGGACTCGGCAAGGCAGTCGAGGCCCCACGCGTCCTGGACGGTCCGCAGCAGCGCTGTAGTGGTCGTGCGGCGTCGTCCGACCTGAACCCGGCCGGAACATCCGGCGAGGCGACGATCGTCGCGATGTGGCCGCCGCTCGGGTCGTTGCCGCGCATCCTCGTCGAACGTGACGACGAGCAGCCCGCCCGCGGCGAACGCGTCGCTGTCGAGGATCTTGGGGGCGAACCCGGCGAGCCACGTGTCGGCCTCGGTGCGCGTTGCAGTCGTGCGCGGCAGTGACACTGGTTCGGGACGATCAGCGAGTAGTTCGACATCACCTGGCTTGAAGGCCGAGAAGATCGACCAGGTTGGCGCAGCGCTGCCGGGTCGTTCGCGGATGCCGTCGAAGCTGATCGCCGGAGCGTGCTTGCGACGGTACACACCCGGACCGTCGCGGCCGCCGGACGCGCTCGCGCCGGCGAAGCAGTCCGGGCGGTCGGTTCTCGGCGTATTCGCGCCACGTCCGTCCGCTCGCCTCGATCTGGTCGGCGACGGTCGGTGCGTCGATGTCGTGGTCATCGTTGTCATGCACGTCTTGCGTCGAACCGCTGAACAGCGCGAAGTAGTTCGGCTGTGACGGACGAGCCACGCCGCTCGCGTGCTCGGCGAGCCCGTAGCGGTCGATCAGTCCGTTGAGGTAGGGCAGGTCGTCGCGCGCCGACGACGCGCCGTAGTCCTGGTTCTCGAGCACGATGATCCAGACGTACGGGAAGTCGGGCAGGCCGCTCGACGCGGATGGCGAGTCCGACTCGACCCGCTCGGCGTCGGCGAAGGGCGAGGTCGTCGGCCGGACGGTCGGCGAGCGGCGACGGGCTGGCGAGCGACCGGCGGGTGGCGACGATGGCGTCGAACTGGGCCGGACCGCACAACCCGAGCACCGCCAGGGCGACGAGCCAGCACCAGACGGCGAGGTGCCGTGCCCTCCGCGGCCCGCGAGCCGTCATGTCCCCCATTCGCCGCTTACCCCTTGCGGCCGCCCCCGAACAGCGTCCCGAAGACGCCCCGGATGATGTCCTGCCCGAGCCGCGAGCTTGACGACCTTGCCGCCGGTCCGGATCGCCGTATCGATCGTCCGCTGACGCGCCCTTGCGTCGGCTTCGGCCTGCTTCTGCGGCGGCCCGTCGTTGGCGCTCCTCTTCGCGAGCCGCCCGCTTCTCGGCCGCCTCGATCTCGCGTTGCTGACGAGCGAGCTCGCGCTGTTGCTGCGCCGGCGTCATCCCGTTGAGGCCACCGGCCGTCGTCGGGTCGAGGCCCTGCACGGGTGGCGGCCTCGACCGCCGCCTGACGCGCTGCGGCGAGGCGAGCCGTGATCCGCTCATGCGCGCTATCACGGTCGACCGTCGTCCCGTACTTCGCGTTGAAGCGGACTGCGCCGCGACGATGCCCTGGAACGTCGCCTGGTCGATCGGCGCCATCAGCGAGTCGGGCGGCAGGAGCCGCGTCGCGGCGAGCGGGGTCGGGATCCCGCGGGGCGACAGCACCGTCACCAGCGCCTCGCCGGTACCGAGCGAGGTCAGCGTCTTCTCGACGTCGTAGAACTCGGTGGTCGGGAACGTCCGAGCCGCCTTGCGCAGGGCGTCGGCGTCCTCGGGCGTGAACGCGCGGAGCGCGTGCTGGACCCGGTTGCCGAGCTGCGCCAGCACCGACGACGGGACATCGCCCGGCACCTGCGTCACGAAATAGACCCCGACGCCCTTCGAGCGGATGAGGCGGGCCGTCCGCTCGATCTGGTCCATCAGCGCATCGGATGCGTCATCGAACAGCAGGTGTGCCTCGTCGAAGAAGAAGCACAGCTTCGGCTTGGGCAGGTCGCCGACCTCGGGCAGGCCCTCGTAGAGCTGCGCCAGCATCCAGAGCATGAAGGTCGAGAACAGGCGCGGCTGGTCCATCACGTCGGACAGCTCGAGGACCGAGAGGATGCCCTGCGCCGTTCGGGGTCGAGCCGGAGCAGGTCGTGGACGTCGAATTCCGGCTCGCCGAAGAAGACGTCGGCGCCCTCCTGCTCGAGCACGACGATGCTGCGCAAGCAGCACGCCGACCGACGCCGGCGACATGCCGCCGTAGTCCGCGAGGATCGGCTTGCCATCGTCGGACGAGAGGTACTTGAGGGTCGTCGCGAGGTCCTTGAGGTCGAGCAGCGGCAGGTCGTTGTCGTCGCAGTACTTGAAGACCAGCGCGAGGATGCTCGTCTGCGTCTCGTTGAGGTCGAGGACCTTGCCGAGCAGCAGCGGACCGAAGGAATGGACCGTCGCCCGCACCTGCGCGCCGAGCTTCCCGGTGAGCGACAGGAACTCGACCGGGTGACCGGCCGCCTGGAACGTCCAGCCGAGCGAGGCGACCCGTTCCTGGACCTTCGGGATTGCGTGGCGTCGCCGGCCGCCGCCAGGCCCGTCAGGTCGCCTTTGATGTCGGCGACGAAGACCGGCACGCCGGCCTTCGACAGCTGGCCCGCGAGCAGCTGCAGCGTCTTCGTCTTGCCGGTGCCCGTCGCGCCCGCGACCAGCCCATGCCGGTTCAGCGTCGACATCGGGACCGCGACGCGGACGTCGTTGAAGAGCTCGCCGTCGTGCATCGCGCTGCCGATGATCAGGGTCGGCTCATCGAAGCCGTAGCCGGCCGAGATCGCGTCGCGGAACGCCTGGTCCATCGCTCCTCCAGGGGGTGCGCAGGGTCGTCGGCGCAGGACGCGAAGCGTATCATCGGCCTTCCGGTCGGCTCGGCAGCCACCTCCGTTCGGGCAGCCATCGGCCGCTCACGGACGTCGTCCGGCGGCGGCCAGGAGGAGCTGGAGATGCGGATCGAGGACGTCGAGGGGATCGGTCAGGCGTCCGGGCTCGGGTAGCTCCCGAGGACCCGCGTCATCGTCGTGACGGCGCGGACCTCGTCCAGGGCGGCGGCCATCGCCGGATCCGCGACGTCACCGTCAAGGTCGATCCAGAAGACGTACTCCCACGCGCGCTCGCGGCTCGGGCGTGACTCGAGCTTGCGCATGTTGAGGCCGTGCGTCGGCGATCACACGCAGGACCGCGAGCAGCGTCCCCGGCTCGTTGCGCACGGCGACGACGAGCGTCGTCCGGCGGTGCGCCGGTGGATCGACGCAGGTCGACGGCCGGTCCGTCCGGCGGGGCGAGCACGAGGAAGCGCGTCCGGTTCCCCGGCAGGTCGCCGATCTCGTCAGCGAGCGGCTCCAGGCCGAACAGCGCCGCGGCCCGCGGCGACAGGACCGCGGCGGCGCCACGCTCGCCGGCGTCGGCGATCGCCTTGCCGGCTCCCGCGGTGTTGTACGTCGAGAGGAGCTGCCACGGCCGGGACCGCAGGAACGCCTCGGCCTGGCCCAGCGCCTGGATGTGCGAATAGACCCGCTCGATGTCCTCGAGGCGCTGACCTGGCAGTGCCGCGAGACACAGCCGGACCGGGACCATGACCTCGCCGCGGATGGCCAGCTCGAATTCGACGAGGAGGTCGTAGTTCTCGCGGACCGTGCCGTTGATGACGTTCTCGATCGGGACGACGCCCGCAGCGGCGTCGCCGCTCGGTCACCGCGTCGAAGACCGCCTCGGAAGCTGGCGAGCGGCGTCCGCGGCACGTCCCCGAACGCGGCGAGGACGGCGTCCTCGGCGAACGCACCGGGCTCGCCGGCATACGCGATCAGGTCCGTCGGGGGCGGGCATGGCGCGGAGTGTACTGGCGACCCGCCGCCGGGAGATGTGCGAGTGCCGGTTCAGGCCGCCGGCTCTTCCTCGCTGGGGCCCGACAGCAGCGCGAAGAGGTCGATCGGCTGGCGATCGAGGGTGGGCTCCGCGCGCCCGAAGAGATAGCCCTGGCCGGCGTCGTAGCGCAGCTCGAGGACCGACTCGAGATGATCGGCGGTCTCGATGCCCTCGGCCACGATCCGGTGGCCGCGGTTCCGCGCGAGCGTGCCGAGCGCCTGGAGGACCGCCTCCGTGGCGCCGTGGGTGGCGCTGGCGCGGACGAGCGACAGGTCGATCTTGAGGATGTCGTACTCGACCTCGCTCAGGAGGCGCAGGCCGGCGTTGCCGGCCCCGACGTCGTCGATCGCCACGCGCACCTCGTTGCGCCGCAGGGTCGCGATCGCCTGCTGCAGGCGGCGCAGGTCGTCGACGCTCTCGCGCTCGGTGATCTCGACCACGAGCTGCGACGGCGCCACGCCGTGGCGGCGAGCCAGGGCGAGGATCTCCTGGACGCTGAACGCGTCGGACTCGAGCGTGCGGGGCGACAGGTTGATCGACAGGTAGCGCTCCTGGCCGAGCTCAGCCGCGCCGGCCAGCACGGCGCGGGCGCAGACGACATCGAGCTCGACCGTGCGGCGCGTCGCTTCGGCGGCGACGAAGAGGCTCGTCGGCGAGCGAGAAGCCGGATTCCGGCGACGGCCGCACGAGGCCCTCGAAGCCGATGATCAAGCCGGTCGTGAGCGAGTAGATCGGTTGGTATACGGCGCGAAGGAGGTCCTCGCTCGCGACCCGAACGACGGCGGACTCGAGCTGGGCGAGGCTCCGGGCGTCCTCGGCGATGCCGTGCTTGGTCGGGATCGAATCGCTGGACATTGGTGCGTCCATGGCGCTTTCCGGCGTACAGCGCCGCATCGGCGTGGTGGATGATCTGGTGGCGGTCCGTGCTGGGTCCCGGGAAGGCAGAGATGCCGATCGTGACGGAGAACGCTCCCGTGCGGCCGTGGTTCCCACTGAGCGCCGACGCCAGCAGATGGTTCGCGATGACCTCCGCGCTCTCGGCGTCACAGCCGGGGAGCAGCAACGCGAACTCGTCGCCGCCGGTGCGATAGGCGCCGTCGCCGCGGCGCAGGTTCGCACGCATGATCTGGGCGACCGCCCGCAGGAGGTCGTCGCCGGCCGCGTGGCCCTTCACGTCGTTGATCGTCTTGAGGTCGTCGACGTCGATCATGACGAGCGCCAGCGGCTGCTCGTCGTCGCGTGCCTGCCCGATACGCGCGTCGAGCTCCTCCTGGAAGGCGCGGTGGTTCCCGAGACCCGTCAGGCCGTCGAGGAGCGAATCGAGGCGGGCGCGGTCATAGGCCTCGCGGAGCTCGATGAAGTCGCGGCTGACCGTCGCGATGCCGCGCGCGACCCGCCGTCGAAGGAGAAGCAGGATCGCCGCGAAGAGCAGCGTACCGCACGACGGCGATGGCCATGGCGAGGGGCACCGGGGTCGCCGGGATCGCACCCGCCGGGAGCGCGAGGTTGAGCGCCTGGAGCCCGAGTGAGGCCGCGACCACCACGAACGCCAACGCATACCCGGTGTTCGAGGCGCGCACGATCGACCGGAGCGCGCTCCGATCGAGGCGTTCTTCGTTGCGCTCGTACGTGGTCAAACAGGACCTCCGGTACCGTCCCCGCGGCGGCGAACCCACCTATACCTGACACGCCCGCTCAGGACCCCCACACGATGGTCCTGGGACCCTGCCGACCGCGCCGTCCGACGGATGCCGCGCCGGTGCTCGGGCGCACTGACCCGTGGCAGTACGGCTTCGTCATTGGAAGCCAGGATCACCCGCCATAGCGTTCGTCCCGAGCGACACCGATGTCGCTTCGCTCGAACGGTTGTACCGGCAAACCCGTCGCGAGGCGGGGACGCAAAGCCAGGGATCTCCCAGAGACCGCCCGGTTGCCTGCCCAGGAGTGCAACGTCCTTTCGATCGGAAGGAGTTCGGCGTGAAGGCGAGACTCTTGCGCTTCACTTGGGCCCTGACGCTCCTCGCGGCCATGGCTCTGACCATCGGCGCGGGAATGCGCTGGGACTGACGATGAGGGTCTATGTCAGGGGGCAGTCGATCCGACTGGTCATCGCCCTGTTGACCCTCGCAAGCTCGGCCTACGTCATCGAGGCAGGGCAGCGCTGGCACTAGGGCAAGCGCATCGCATCCGTAAGGCCGCCGGCATCGCCGGCGGCCTTCACGTTCCCCTGGGCGAGGCCGGCGCCCACGAACACTGAAGCCACGAAACGGTGGTCCGGGGTCGTGCGGTACCTCTGTGCGGTGCGGCAACGAGGGGTCTGCGCCGTACAAGTGTCCTAACCGTCACGCCGATCGTGGGCTGCACGCGCTCGTCGACCTGGCTCCGGGGGGATCGGGAGACCGAGGCAACGATGAACGAGACGATCACAGGCCGATGTCGAGCCGCCTAAGCCGCGCCGATCCATCCAGGCGCGGCGTCGCGCGAGGTCAGCCGTGGCCACCCTCCACGCGCATCTGGACCTTCTCAGCCATCCTCGCCGGCCTTGCCTTCCTTATCTACCGCAGCCAACTTGCCGATCTCCCGACCCCGCCGGCACAGCTCTCGCTGCCGTGGCCCATCCTGGCGGTCGCGTTCGCCGCCGCCGAGCTCAAGGTCGTCCAGGTCCATTTCCGCCGCGAGACCCACTCCTTCTCCCTCAGCGAGTTCCCGGCAGTCATCGGCTTCTTCTTCCTGTCGCCGTTCGACTACGTGGTAGCGCTGCTCGTCGGCTCGACGATCGCATTCGTGATCAGCGGCCGCCAGCGGATCGAGAAGATCGTGTTCAACCTGGCCAACTTCGCGCTCGTCGCGGTGGTCGAGTTGGCGGTGCTCTACGCGATCAGCGATATGGGCGGTCAGCCTCATCTCATCGACTGGCTTGCCGCGTTCGCGGCGACCCTCGCTGCAACCTTCGTGAGCGCCCTCACGATCGCGACCGTCATCACGATCTCGGGCGGGGCACCCCAGTTCGAGAAGCTGCCCGAGATGATCCAGTTCGGCAGCATGGTGGCGGTCGCCAACACGAGCCTCGCGCTGCTCGCCGTCTCGGTGATGTGGATCGACCCGGTCCTGCTGTGGCTCCTGGTCTTGCCACTCGCGACTGTCTTCCTTGCGTACCAGGCGTATGTGTCCGAACGCGAGAAGCACGAGCGCCTCGAGCTGCTCTACCAGTCCTCGCGGATCCTCCAGCATTCACCCGAGCTCGATTCGACGCTGGTCGCGCTCCTCGGCCACGCGCGCGCGATGTTCCGTGCCGAGCTCGCCGAGGTGATCCTGTATCCGCGTGGTACCGAGATGGAGGCGCTTCGGACGACGTCGCGTCACGAAGGCACGCCCGAGGTCATGGTGCCGACGATCGACCCGCAGGCCGACCCGCTGCACGCCCGGATCCGCGACGCGACCGCGCCGTTCTTCCTGCCGACCAGCCTCGGGGCGTCGGACGACCGGAGCGACATGGTCAGTCCGCTGCGGGGCGAGTCCGACCTCATCGGCTCGTTGCGGATCTCCAACCGGCTCACGGCCGGGACGACCTTCTCGGAGGACGACCTGCGGCTCCTCGAGACGCTCGCGAACCAGGCCGCCGTCGCACTCGAGAACGGGCACCTCGAGCAGTCGCTCGCGGAGCTGTCGCGGCTCAAGGAGGAGCTGCGCTTCCAGGCCTACCACGACCCGCTGACGGGTCTCGCCAACCGGACGCTGTTCCTCGATCAGGTCGAGGCACGCCTCGAGGACGCGACAGCGGGCGGGCTGCCGGTCGTCCTGTTCCTCGACCTCGACGACTTCAAGATCGTCAACGACACGATGGGCCACGCGGCCGGCGACCGCCTGCTGATCGGTGTCGCGGAGCGGCTCCGCGAGGTCCTTCGCCCGACCGACGTCGCAGCCCGACTCGGCGGCGACGAGTTCGCCGTCCTGCTCGAGGACGGGCCGGAGCTGGGGGACGCGGTGACCGTCGCCGACCGCATCGTCGACGTGCTTCGCTCGCCGTTCCCGATCGAGGGACAGGACATCGTCGTCGGCGGCAGCATCGGTGTCGCGGCGGGACGCCCCGGGTCGACCGACGCGAGCCGAACTGCTCCGCAATGCGGACGTCGCGATGTACACGGCCAAGGGCGCCGGCAAGAACCGCGTGTCGGTCTTCGAACCGACGATGCACGCGGAGATCGTCGCCCGTCACGCGCTCAGCGCAGAGCTGTCCCGGAGCCTCGGCCGGGGCGAGCTCGTCGTCTTCTTCCAGCCGATCGTCGCGCTGCAGACGAGTCGGGTCGCCGGCTTCGAGGCGCTCGTCCGATGGCGGCATCCCGAGCCGCGGTCTCATCAGTCCGGCCGAATTCATCCCACTCGCCGAGGAGACCGGTGTCATCCGTGCCCTCGGCCGTTACGTCCTCGAGGAGGCGTGCACGCAGGCCGCCCGCTGGGCCGAGTGGCATCCCGGCGCCGAGCGGCTGACGGTCGCCGTCAACCTGTCCGCCCAGCAACTCCAGGAGCCGTCGTTCATCGAGGACCTGCAGGCGATCGTCGCGGCCAGCGGCATCGAGCCGGCGCAGGTGCTGCTCGAGATGACGGAGACCGTCATGTTCCACGAGACGTCGACGACCCTGACCCGCCTCGCCGCGATCCGCGAGCTCGGCGTCCGCATCGCGATCGACGACTTCGGCACCGGCTACTCCTCACTCGGCTACCTTCGCCGGTTCCGGGTCGACGTCCTCAAGATCGCCCGCGAGTTCGTCGGTCCGGCCGAACGCTCCGAGGACTGGGCGTTCGCGGCCGCCATCGTCGCGCTCGGCCGGACGCTCGGACCTCACGATCGTCGCCGAGGGCATCGAGACGGCCGGACAGCTGGAGCGGCTTCGGGCGCTCGGCTGCGAGCTCGGGCAGGGCTACCTGTTCGCCCGACCCGCTGATGCGGATGCGACGCTGCGGTTCCTGAAAGACGGCGGATCCCGGCGCCCCATCGCCGCGATCGGGCACGGTCGACGAGGATCCGCTGATGTCGACGGCGACGCCGATGAGCGCCCATTCAGGGTCGGACAGGCGTCGGCATGAAGCCAACGCAAAGGACTGAGGCCCAGAGGACCTGATGTTCATCCTCTACGCCGTCCCGATCGGGCTCGCCCTCGGGTTCCTCCTCGGCGGCCGTCCGGCCGGTCTCGCGACCCTGCGGTTCCGCTTCGGCTGGGTGATGGTCGCCGGCCTGCTCGTCCAGGTCGTCCTGTTCTCGACGGCCGTGACCGACGTGGTCGGCGAGCTCGGGCCGCCGATCTACATCGTCTCCACGGCCGTGCGTGATCGCCTCGGTCCTGGCGAACCTCCGGATCACCGGCATGGCCCTCGTCGCGCTCGGTGCGATCTCGAATCTCGTCGCGATCGTGCTCAACGGCGGCTACATGCCGGCCGACGCCGGGGCGATGGCGGCCCTTGGCAAGACCGCCCCGACCACCTACTCGAACAGCGCGATCGTCGCGGACCCCGTCCTCAAGCCCCTCACCGACATCTTCGCCCTGCCGACCTGGGTGCCGTTCTCGAACGTGTTCAGCATCGGCGACGTCCTCATCACGCGTCGGCGTGGTCGTTGTCATCGTCGCCGCGATGCGGCGACCGGTCGCGGAGCTCGTCTCGGCCTGATGCCAGCGGCGCGGGCCGTCAACCCGCGCCGGGTCACTGGTTGAACCAGTCGACCGTATCGATCTCCCCTGCTCCTCGTCGAGCTCGGCGCGCCGCTCGCGGGCGGTACCCGCGGAGACGGCCTCCTTGCGGCGCGCTCGCGTGCCGGTCGCGGCGGCTGCCTCTGGCGCGCCCTCCCAGTGCTCCTCGCCGAGGAGCTTGTTGAGCGCCACGAGATACGCCTCGATGGAGGCGGCGATGATGTTCGGCCCGCGCGCCTCGCCCTCGTACTCGCCCTCGCCTCGCTCGCCGGAGGCGAGCGGCGGCGCGATGCGGACATTCACGACACCGATCGTGTCGGTGCCTTCGCCGAGCGCATGGATGTCGTAGGCCAGCAATCGGGGGTGGCCGTCAAGCACTTCCGAGATCGCATCGTCGACCGCCCGGTAAAGCGCATCGATGGCGCCGACACCCTCAGCGGATGCCTGCCAGTGGTGCTCGCCCGAATCGATGATCACCGCGCCGCGGCTGCGCGCGTTGGAGCCGGAGGACACGGTCCAGCGCGCGAGACGGAGCGGGGCGGCGGCTTGGTCGTGGCCGGACATCGGGGTCTACCTCCGTGGGGTCGCTGGGTCGGTCTGGGGCGTGGCGGTCGTCGACATCGACGCCGGTGCGGCATCGGCGACCGACGTCGTGAAATGTCGCTCGTCGCGACGGCGTAGCTCCGCGCCGGATTTCCAGATCGCGTACTCGAGGGAGTCGGCGAGGGCGGCGGCCGACGCGGCGATGATGTTGGTGTCGCTGCCCATCGTCGACCAGGTCCGCGCGCCGTCCTGCGAATCGATGATCACGCGCGTGCGCGCCGCCGTCGCGGCGTCGCCGTCGAGGATGCGCACCTTGTAGTCGACGAGGTGGACGTCGTCGATGGCCGGGATAGAACGCCCGCAGCGCCTTGCGCAGCGCGGCGTCGAGCGCGTTGACCGGACCGTTGCCGTCGGCGGCGGTGTGGAGCGTCTCGCCCGCCACCTCGACCTTGACCGTCGCCTCGGCGAGGAGCTCGCGGCCCTCGCGCTGCTCGACCAGGCAGGTGTAGTCGACGATGCGGAACGGCGCGGCGTAGTCGGCGGCGTGCCGGCGGATCAGCAGCTCGAAGGACGCCTCGGCGCCCTCGAAGGCGAGGCCCTCCGACTCGAGCTGCTTGATCAGCTGCGAGAGCTCGCGCGGATCGACGATCCCCTCCAGCTCATGGCCGAGCTGGCGGGCACGGATCGACGTATTGGCACGGCCGCCGAGCTCCGACACGACCAGCGGCCGCTGTTGCCCACCGCCGACGGCTCGACGTGCTGGTACGAGCGCTCGACCTTGGCCACGGCCGCGCCGTGGACCCCGCCCTTGTGCGCGAACGCCGATCGGCCGACGTACGGCTGGTAGTCGTTCGGCGTCACGTTGGCGATCTCGGCGACGCTGCGCGACAGCTCGGTCAGTCCCTCGAGTCGACCGCCACCGCCGGGCAGCAGCTCGTGCTCGGTCTTGAGCGCGAGATTGGCCAGGATCGACACCATGTTCGCGTTCCCGGCGCGCTCGCCGTAGCCGTTGATCGTGCCCTGCACGTGGCGGATGCCGGCCGCGACCGCGGCCATCGAGTTGGCGACGGCCAGCTCGGCATCGTTATGCGTGTGGATGCCCCACGTCACGTCGGGCGCCTCGGGGTCGCTCTCGAGCGCAGCCACGGACGTCGCCGACGATCCGGAGCAGCTCATCGGTCAGCGTCCCGCCGTTCGTGTCGCACAGCACGAGCGTCCGCGACGCCGGCCTCGCGGGCGGCCCGCAACGTCGCCAGCGCGTAATCGCGATCGGCCCGGTAGCCGTCGAAGAAGTGCTCGGCGTCATAGACGGCCTCGCGCCCGCGGTCGACCACGAAGCCGACCGAGTCGGCGATCATGTCGAGGTTCTCGTCCGGCGTCGCGCCGAGCACCTCGGTGACGTGCAGCAGCCAGGACTTGCCGAAGATCGTCACGACCGGCGTCTCGGCTGCGACGAGCTCGCGCAGGTTCGGATCCTCGGTCGGACGGTTCGACCGGTGGCGTGTCGAGCCGAACGCGGCGAGCTTCGCGGTCTGCCAGCGCATCGTCCGGGCGGCGGCGAAGAACTCGATGTCCTTGGGGTTCGAGCCCGGCCAGCCGCCTTCGATGTAGGGCATGCCGTATTCGTCGAGCATCCGAGCGATGCGCAGCTTGTCGGCGAGGGACAGCGTGATGTTCTCGCCCTGCGTCCCGTCGCGGAGCGTGGTGTCGTAGAGGACGACGGGGCGATCGCGTGGCCGTCATGCCGGCACCGCCGATGCGAGCGACTCGATGACCGCGGTCGCGAACGCCGGTCGTACCGACGACCACGAGGCCATCATCGGGGTCGGCGGGGTCGGCAAGGTCGCCGGTCCGCCAGCCGCCGTCGAGGGCGTCGCTCACGGCGGTCTCGATAGCCGTCGCGGCCTCATCCAGACCGAGCGACAGGCGCAGCATCATCGCGGCGGAGAGGATCGTCCCGATCGGGTTCGCCTTGTCCTGGCCGGCGATGTCGGGCGCCGACCCGTGGATCGGCTCGTACAGACCGAACGTCCCGTGCTTCGTCAGCCGATCGCCCAGCGACGCCGAGGGGAGCATCCCGAGGCTGCCCGCGAGCACCGCGGCCTCGTCCGACAGGATGTCGCCGAACAGGTTCTCGGTGACGATGACGTCGAAGTCGGCCGGGCGGCGGACGAGTAGCATCGCGCATGAGTCGACCAGCTGGTGGCTCACCTCGACGCTCGGGAAGCGGCGGCGCTCCTCGTCGACCACCTTGCGCCAGAGGCGCGATGTCGCGAGGACATTCGCCTTGTCGACGCTGGTCAGCTTGGCGCGCCGCCGTGCCGCCATCGCGGCCGCCAGCAGGACGACGCGTCGGATCTCGCCTTCGTCGTAGACCATCGTGTCGACCGCTGCGCGGCCGGCCTCGCTGGGTCGCTCCTCCGACGGCTTGCCCGAAGTAGATCGCCGCCCGTCAGTTCGCGGACGATGAGCAGGTCGACGCCCTCGAGCAGCTCCGGTCGGAGCGGCGACGACGACACCAGGGCGGGATGGACGGTGACGGGTCGGAGATTGGCGAATAGCCCGAGCCCGCCACGAAGCGCGAACAGCGCCTGCTCCGGGCGGAACGGCGCGCGGACGGATCCGACCAGTTCGGACCACCGACCGCGCCAAGCAGGACCGCATCGGCGGCACGACACGTCTCGACGTCGGCGGGACGGATCGCGACGCCGTACGTATCGATCGGCGACGCCGCCGGCAAGGATCTCGGTCCATCTCGACGGCGAACCGGAATCGGTCGCCGGCCGCGTCGACCACTCGGCGCGCCGCCGCGACGACCTCCGGCCCGACCCCGTCGCCCGGGATCGCGACCACCCGGTAACTGCGGGAGGTCACTCTCCACTATGGAAGGCCTCGCTCGGTCCGCTGGTTGGCGAACGCGACGGCCACACCGTTGATCTCGGCGCCATGGAGCTTGTTGATCGCGACGAGGTACGCGTCAAGCGACGCCTCGATGATGTTCGTGCTCAACCCGTGCCCGGACACCACCAGCGCGCCCGGTCCTTCATCCGAGGAGCGGCGGCAACGGACCAGCACCTGGCCCTGGGCGTCCTCTCCGGCCGAGACCGCCTTGATCTCGTATTCCGCGAGGGTCGGGTGCCAGCCGAGGACCGGCTGGATCGCATCGTCGACACCCTTGAACAGCGCGTTGACCGGACCGTTGCCGGTGGCTTCGGCGCTCCGCTCGCGACCGTCGATGCTGAGCGTCACGGTCCCCGTGGCGTTGCCGCCGTGGGACGAGGTCACGCTCCAGCCCACGAGCACGACGCTCGCCGGGACCTCGGACGCTCGCTGCTCGACGAGCGCGAGCAGGTCTGCGTCGGTGACCTCCTTCTTCGCGTCGGCCAGCTCGATCGCCTGGCGATAGATGGCATCGAGCGCCTCGCCTTCGAGGTCGTGCCCGAGCTCGCGGAGCTTGCCCTGGAGCCCGCGTCGACCCGACAGCTTGCCGATCGTCAGCTGGCTGCCGGACAGCCCGACCGACTGGGGCGTCATGATCTCGTACGTCAGCGGGTGCTTGATCACGCCGTCCTGGTGGATGCCCGATTCATGGGCGAACGCGTTGCCCCCGACGATCGCCTTGTTCGGCTGGACGGCGAAGCCGGTCAGGTAGCTGACCAGCCGGGACGCCGCCGTGATGTGCTCGGTCTGCACACCGGATCCGGCGGCCTCGAACTGCGTCGGTCGCGTCCGGAGCGCCATGACGACCTCCTCGAGCGACGCGTTGCCGGCCCGCTCGCCGAGGCCGTTGATCGTGACCTCGACCTGCCGGGCACCAGCCTGGACCGCGGCAAGCGTGTTGGCCGTGGCCAGCCCGAGGTCGTTATGGCAGTGGATGCTGACCGTCGCCTGCTCGCCGACAAGATCGACGACGCGCGCGGTGAGGTCCGCGAACTCGCTCGGGATCGCGTAGCCGACGGTGTCCGGGATGTTCACGGTGGACGCGCCGGCCTCGACCACGGCCTCGTAGATCTGGAGCAGGAAGTCCGTGTCCGTGCGCGAGGCGTCCTCCGCCGAGAACTCGATCTCGGCGTCGCGGCCGAGCTGCTCGCGGCCGTAGCGGACCCAGCGCACGGCTTCGGCGAGCGCGGTCTCGCGATCGATCCGGAGCTTGTGCTTGAGGTGGATGTCGCTCGTCGCGATGAACACATGGAGATGCGGCTTGTGGGCGACCTTGATGGCTTCGATGGCGCGCTGCGGGTCACCGTCGCGGCACCGTGCGAGCGCGGCGACCGCGATGTCCTGCGGTGTCTCCTGCGCGATCCGCCGGACCGCCTCGAAGTCGCCCGGCGAGGCGGCCGGAAAGCCTGCCTCGATGACGTCGACCTTCAGCCGGGCGAGCTGACGGGCGACCTCGAGCTTCTCGGCGGCCGTCAGGCCCGCGCCGGGCGCCTGTTCACCGTCGCGGAGCGTCGTGTCGAAGATACGGACACTGCCGGCGGGCACGAACGGCCCCGCCGGCCGGGGTACGGCGCCTGTCATGACGCAGCTCCACTCCCCGCCGGGGTGCGGGTCGCGGCAGCCTGCGCCTGACCGGCCTCGACGGTGACCGGATCGAGGAATGGCATCTTCGAGCGAAGCTCGGCGCCGACCTGCTCGATCTGGTGGTCGCGGTCCTGCTGGCGCAGCCGCTTGAACTGCTCGCCACCGGAGTCGTACTCGTTGATCCAGCGCTCGGCGAAGGAGCCGGACTGGATGTCGGACAGGACGTCCTTCATCGCCGCCTTCGCGCCTTCGGTCACGCGCGGGCCCGAGACGTAGTCGCCGAATTCCGCGGTGTCAGACACCGAGAAGCGCATGAAGTTGAGCCCGCCGCGGTACATCAGGTCGACGATGAGCTTGAGCTCGTGCATCGTCTCGAAGTACGCGAGCTCGGGCTGATAGCCCGCCTCGACGAGCGTCTCGAATGCCGCCTTCACGAGTGCCGAGACGCCACCGCAGAGCAGTGCCTGTTCGCCGAACAGGTCGGTCTCGGTCTCCTCGGCGAACGTCGTCTCGAGAACGCCGGCCCGGGTGGATCCGAGGCCACGCGCATAGGCGAGGACACGGTCGCGCGCGGTGCCCGACGCATCCCGTTCGACGGCGAACAGCGCGGGCACGCCGCCGCCCTGGCGGTAGACGCTGCGAAGCAGATGGCCCGGCCCCTTGGGCGCGACCATCCCGACATCGACGTTCTCGGGCGGGCTGATGCGCCCGAACCGGATGTTGAATCCGTGAGCGAACATCAGCAGCTGACCGGGACGCAGGTTCGGTGCGATGTCCGCGTCGTAGACCGACTTCTGCACGGTGTCGGGCACGGCGATCATGATCACGTCCGCCTCGCGCACGGCGTCGGCAACGTCCGCGACACGGAGCCCCGCCTCCTCCGCGAGCGCGCGGCTCTTCGATCCGGGTGCGAGCCCGACGACCACATCGACCCCGCTCTCGCGCAGGTTCTGGGCGTGGGCGTGGCCCTGGCTGCCGTAGCCGATGACGGCGACCGTCTGGCCGTCGAGGGCCTTCGGATCGGCATCGTCGTCGTAGTACATCCGTGCTGTCACTTCTTCACTGCCTCCTCGATCGAGCCCGCTCCCCTCGCCATGACGACCGCGCCGGTCCGGACGAGCTCCTTGATGCCATAGGTCCGCACGAGCGACACGAACGTGTCGATCTCGCCCTCCGTGCCGGTGACCTCCGCGATGACGGACCCCTCCACGAGGTCGACCACGCGTCCGCGCGACAGCTCGACGAAGCGCAGGATCTCGTCCCGGTTCGACTCCGTCGCCCGGATCTTGACCAACGCCAACTCGTGCTCGACGGTCGGTTCGGATGTGACGTCCTGGACCTTGAGGACGTCGATGAGTCGATAGAGCTGCTTGGCCGCCTGTTCCACCGCCACGTCGTCGCCATGGAGCGTGATCGTCATGCGGCTGACGTCCTCGCGGTCAGTGTGGCTGACCGCCAGCGAGTCGATGTTGAAGTTGCGCGCCCGCATGAGGCTCGAGACGCGGTTCAGGACGCCTGGCTTGTTGAGGACGATCGCGACCAGGACGTGGCGGCGCGTCTCGCCGCTGCCGGGCAGGGCGCGCGCCGGTGGCGTGCCGTGGACGTGGTGTGCCGGCAACCCGGCCGGCTCGCCGGCTGGGACCTGGCCGTTGGACGACGGATCACTCATTCGTCCGCGCCGCCCCAGTTCTCGATGAGGTCGGACAGGCCCTTGCCGGCCGGCATCATCGGGAACACGTTCTGCTCCTCGGCGATCTCGAACCAGATGAGCGCCGGCCCATCGACGCCTTGGGCGAACCGGATCGCCTCATCGACCTCCGCCGGCGTCGATGCCTTCATGGCGGGGATGCCGAACGCCTCGGCGAGCTTGAGGTAGTCAGGCCCGAGGAGATGCGCCGAGTGATAGTTCCCGGCGTAGATGATCTCTTGCCACTGCCGGATCATCCCGAGCTTCTTGTTGTCGAACAGGGCGATCTTGACCGGGATGTCGTCCTGGATGAGCGTCATCAGCTCCTGGAACGTCATCTGGAACCCGCCGTCGCCGGTGATGGCCCAGGTCTCACGGTCCGGTCGCCCGAGGGCGGCACCCATCGCGGCCGGAACGCTGAAGCCCATCGTCCCGAGGCCTCCCGACGAGACGTGCTGGTTCGGCTCGCGGAACCCGGTGTACCGCGCCAGCCACATCTGGTTCTGGCCGACGTCGGCGACGTAGGTCGCGTGGTGGTCGGTCAGCTCGCCGATCCGCTCGACGACGTAGTCGGCCGACAGGAGGCCGTCACGCCAGGCGCCCGATCCGTGCCAGGACGACGCTTCGGAGTCCTTGCGCCATTCGGCCAGCTGGTCGAGATAGGGCTTGCGGGCCTCCATCGGTGTCTCCCCGACCATCCGGGTGAGCGCCTGTAGGACACGTTTCGCGTCCCCGACGATCGGTACCTCGACGGCGACGTTCTTGCCGATCTCCGCAGGGTCGATGTCGACGTGGATGATCCGGGCATACGGCGCGTACGTCCGGACGTTGCCGGTGACCCGGTCATCGAAGCGCATCCCGACCGCGATGAGCAGGTCGGCCGACTGGATGGCCCGGTTGACGTGCTTCCAGCCGTGCATCCCCATGAAGCCGTAGGCGAGTGGGTGTGTCTCATCCATCGCGCCGATGCCGAGGAGCGTCCAGGCGACCGGGATCGATGTCTTCTCGGCGAACGCCTTGAGGTCATCCCAGGCCTCGGCGTGGAGCACACCGTGCCCGGCCAGGATGACCGGCCGCTGCGCCGCCGCGATCTCATTCGCGGCGAGCTTGAGCTGCCGGCCGTGACCCTCGAGGTTCGGCCGGAAGCCCGGCAGCCCGGCGACGATCTCGGCCTCGGTCGGGTGCTGGGCTTTCGTCTCCTGCTGCAGGGCGTCCTTCGTGATGTCGACATGGACCGGGCCCGGCCGGCCGCTACGCGCGATGTGGAACGCCTCGGCGATGACGCGTGGCAGGTCGTCGGCGTCGCGGACGAGGTAGTTGTGCTTGGTCATCGGCAGCGTGATGCCGTTGATATCGATCTCCTGGAAGGCGTCCTTGCCGATGAGGGCGCCCGGCACGTTCCCGGTGATCGCGACGATCGGCACCGAGTCGAGGAGAGCGGTGCCGATCCCCGTCACGAGATTGGTCGCGCCCGGGCCGGACGTTCCCATGCACACACCGACCCGACCGGTGACGCGCGAGTAGCCGTCGGCCGCGTGCGCACCGCCCTGTTCGTGACGCACCAGGACGTGGCGGAGCTCGGGGTAGTCGCCGAGGACGTCGTACAGCGGCAGGATCACACCGCCGGGGTAGCTGAAGAAGACGTCGACTCCCTGGCGGAGGAGCGCCTCACAGAGCACGTCCGCCCCGATCCGCGTGCGCTTGAGATCGCGTGCCTCGTAGAGCATGCCCTTGCGAGCCTGTTCGACAGCGGCAGCGGTCTGCGACCCGTCGCCCGGGACGTGGCTGCGCCGCGGTCGCGCCGCTGGACTTGACGGTGTCGCGGTGTCGGTCTTCGTCGTCATCGGACCCTCAGCAAGTGACGGGATAAACGAAAGACCCTCGCCTTCCGGCGAGGGTCCCTTCGGTGTTGCGTGGTTGGTGACGGCTAGCGTCCGTCCCTCCGCATCCCTCCGTTCTCCCGCCGGGAGCCGGTAATGAGGCCAAGAAGGCCATCAAGCCCGAGGCGAAGAAGGGCGAGGAGCGATACGTCAGCGAGTGGGTTCGTCTCGATGGGCATGTGGACGCGGCGACCATCAGCAGTCACGACGACTGCGACGCTCCGACGATCCTGCCGATCGAAACGGGCCAAGCTGGCCTCCAAAACGCTACGTCCGCGCGGTGGGGACCGTGCGATCGCCGAAAGTCTAGCAGGGATCGGGGGAGCGTCAACGTTCCCCCATTCGTCCTGGGCATGCCAGTTCTCTCGCGAGACGGAGCTAGGGCCCCGATGACGCCCCGACCACGTCCTACGTCCCCGGCATCCCGAACGGTGTCGAGGAGCGCAAGCCCGCACGCAGCCCGAGCGTGTCAGAACGAACGAGCGCGTCCAGATCGACCGGCTCACCCGTCGGGTGCTCGGCCGGCATGCCCAACAGGTAGCCCTGTCCGGCGCGGATCCCGAGCGACCGTACGAACTCGAGCTGCTCGGCGGTCTCGATCCCCTCGGCGATGACCAGTGCGCCCCACCGGTCGGCGAGGTCCTTGAGCGTCTGGACGACCTCGTGCGACGTAGCCCGCACGGCTCCGCCATGGATCAGCGACAGATCGATCTTCACGATGTCGAACCGGATCTGCGACAGCAGCCGAAGCCCGGCATTCCCGGCGCCCACATCGTCGGCGGCGACCCGCATCCCGGCGGCCCGACACGACTCGACGGCGCGGATCAACCGATCCATGTCCTCGACCGACTCGCGTTCGGTCAGCTCGAGCACCACCCGCGCCGGGTCGACCCCGTGGCGCTGCAGCAGCTTCACGAGCCCGTGGACGCTGAACTGGTCGGATTCGAGCGAGCGCGGGGAGATGTTGAGGGTCAGGCTCGCCGGCAGCGCGAGCTGGGCGAAGGCGGCGATCGACGTCGTGAGGCTTGCCAGATCCAGTTCCACGGTCCGCCCGAAGGCCTCGGCCGCGGTGAACAGGTCGGTCGCATCGGCGAAGCCGGAGCCAGGCATCGGTCGGCTGAGGGCTTCGTAGCCGCGGGGTCGGCCCGAGCGCAGGTCGAAGATTGGCTGGAACACGGTCTTGAGCGCGCCAGACGCGGCGACCTGGGCCACGAGGTGAGCACGTCCCGCCTCCGAGCGCTCGGTGCCCGGGGCGGCGTGCCGCTCGGCGTCGAACACCGAGACGCATGTGCGCCCGTGCTTCTTGCCGAACGCGAGCGCGGCATCGGCCTCGCGGAACAGCGTGGCGCGGTCGGTCGCCGTACCCGGGACCGCCGAGATGCCTACCGTGAACGACCAGGGTTGGGTCGCCGGGTCGTTCCGGCGTCGATCGTCCGTGCCTCGTTCGAGCACCGCGGCAAGCACGCGACGCATCGCGAGGAACGCCCCATCGGCATCGACCCCGGGCATCAGGACGGCGAATTCGTCACCGCCGATCCGGAAGACCTCGTCGCTTCGCCGCAACCCGGCCGCGATGACGCCGGCTACACCGACGAGGACGCGGTCGCCGCCGGCGTGCCCCTCGGCGTCGTTGACCTTGCCGAAGTCGTCGAGATCGACGATCGCCAGGGCGAGCCTGGTGTGGTAGCGCGCCGAGCCGGCCCACTGTCGCTCGAGCTCTTCCTGGAACGAGCGGTGGTTGCCAAGCCCGGTCAACGCGTCGCGCAGGGACTCGGCGCGAGCGCGGGTGTAGGCGTCTTCGAGCACGACCCGCGCCCGGTCAAGCCGTTCCGCGGGCTCGAGGATCCGCTTCGCCATGAAGGCAGTGAGGCCGCCGAGGGCGAGCGTGAGCACCGCGATCGCGAGCGTCGGTATGAGGACGTGACCGCCATCACCGCCGGCGAGGGCGTAGACGAGCGGCGTCGCCAGGGCGACCGGGATCACGAACATCGTGACCAGCGCGAGGACCAATCGGAGCCGGACGATACGCAGGTCGGTCGAGCCGTCGAAGATCGGCTCCTCCGACTCCTGGACATGCGCGGGCGGCCGGGTGACGTTGCTCGTGGTTGTTCTCCGCTCGACGTTTGGGCTCCCCGGGCGGCCGTTATACGCCGCGGAGACGCGTGTCGCCTACACGCACCGTCGTACCGTCGCGGATAGGACCTCCGGCACCCTCTGCTACCCTTTCCGGCCGCAAGGGCGTCGGCCGTGGCGCAAGGCGGCCGCCGCCAGTCCACGTCCCGGAGATCCCGCCAGCTATGACCGAACCGCGCACGATCGTCGACAAGATCTGGGCACGAGCATGTCGTCGTCCAGGACCCGGGCGCCCCGGCCGTCCTCGCGGTCGACCTCCACCTCGTCCACGAGGTGACCTCGCCGCAGGCGTTCAGCGGTCTTCGTGAGCGGGGCCTGACGGTCCGCCGCCCGGGCCAGACCGTCGCGACCGCGGATCACTCGATCCCGACCACCCCGCGGAGCCTGCCCATGCTCGACGCGCAGGCGGCCGCCCAGATCAGCCAGCTCGAGCGAAACTGCGCCGACTTCGGCATCCCGCTCCACGGGATCGGGTCGCCGTCGCAGGGCATCGTCCACGTCATCGGTCCGCAGCTCGGGCTTACCCAACCGGGGATGACGATCGTGTGCGGCGACTCGCACACCTCGACGCACGGCGCCTTCGGGGCGCTGGCCTTCGGGATCGGCACGAGCGAGGTCGAGATGGTCCTCGCGACGCAGACGCTGCTACAGCGGCACCCGAACACCTACGAGGTCCGCGTCGACGGGCGGCTCGCTCCGGGCGTGTCGGCCAAGGACATCATCCTGGCGTTGATCGCACGGATCGGCGTCGGTGGCGGGACCGGTCATGTCTTCGAATACCGCGGCGAGGCCATCCGGGCGCTGACCATGGAACAGCGCATGACCATCTGCAACATGAGCATCGAGGGCGGCGCGCGCGCCGGGCTGATCGCGCCCGATGACACGACATTCGAGTACGTCCATGGTCGACCCACGCGCCCGCGGGTGCCGAGTGGGACGCCGCGGTCGCCCGGTGGCGCCAGCTACCGACCGACGACGGCGCGACCTTCGACAAGTCGATCACGATCGATGCGAACGCCCTGGAGCCGATGATCACCTACGGGACCAACCCGGGCATGGGCATCCCGATCACGTCGCGCGTCCCCTCACCGGCCGACGAGACCGACCCCGCCGCGCGCCGGGCGCTCGAGCACGCCCTCTCGTACATGGACCTCCGACCGGGGCAGCCGATCCTCGGCCAGAAGGTCGACGTCGTCTTCGTCGGTTCGTGCACGAACGGGCGGATCAGTGACCTCCGGCTCGCCGCCGCTGCGCTCAAGGACCGTCGCGTCGCCGACGGCGTGCAGTTGATGGTGACCCCGGGCAGTGACGAGGTGAAGCGCGAGGCAGAGCGCGAAGGCCTGGCCGACATCTTCAAGGCCGCCGGTGCCGATTGGCGCGAATCGGGCTGCTCGATGTGCATCGCGATGAACGGCGACCAGCTGTCGCCCGGCCAGTACGCGGTCAGCACGTCGAACCGCAATTTCGAGGGCCGCCAGGGCAAGGGCGGGCGTACGTTCCTCGCATCCCCACTGACCGCGGCGGCGTCGGCCGTCACGGGCGTCGTCACCGATCCGAGGACGCTCCCGGGCATCGAGTCCCTTGCCGCGGTCGGGGGACGCTGACGATGGCGCAGCCGATCGGCGTCTTCTCGAGCAAGGTCATCCCCATCGACAAGGAGAACGTCGACACCGACCAGATCGTCCCGGCGCGTTATCTGAAGGTGACCGACAAGGATGGCCTCGCCGACGCACTGTTCCGCGACTGGCGCTTCGAGGAGGACGGGTCCCTCAAGGAACCGCCGTTCATCCTCGATCGACCCGGGATGGCCGGCCGGAGCATCCTCCTCGTCGGTGACAACTTCGGTGCCGGCTCCTCTCGGGAGCACGCGCCGTGGGCGCTGACGTCCTGGGGCGTCCGGGCGATCCTGTCGACAGGCTTCGCGGACATCTTTCGCAGCAACAGCCTCAAGAACGGGCTACTGCCGATCGTCGTCCCAGCCGACGTCCATGCGCGGCTTCGTGACCTCATCGAGCGGGATCCGGACGCCGATCTGACCGTCGACCTCTCCGAACAGGGCGTCCTCCTGCCGGACGGCTCGACGGTCGAGTTCGACATCGATCCGTTCGCCAAGCGGATGCTGCTCGCGGGCACCGATGAGCTCGGCTATCTCCTGTCGAAGGAGCCCGCGATCGCGGCCTGGGAGGCGGCCCACCCGCCGAGGATCGAGACCCGCACGAGCGCCTGAACGGCAGTCATGGGTCGTCTGACGGTCGACGCCATCAATCCTGACCTCGACGAGACATGGCCACGCCCGCTATCAGCGTTGGGCTTCGTGCGCTGGGAGGTCACCTGTGGCTTCTGCCGTACGCGCTTCGGCAGCGCCGGACGGGCCTGGCGCGAGATCGTCGTCTGTCCCCTGTGCGGCACGCGCAATCTGCTGCTCTATCGGCCCGGGCGATCGGAACCGGAGCGCTGACCCGGAGCTACGTGGCGCTCGACGCGGGGCGGACGAGCGGCGCGGCCCAGCGCGGCTTGATCGGCCGCATCACCGTCCAGCGGGCGCAGACGGCGCAACCGAGGTACGGCGTCGGGCCGTGCTGTCGATGGGCGTCGACGGCGGCGCGGAGGACGCGGAACGGGCGGGTGGCGGCATGCGGAGCGGGTCGCTTCATCGGATCGGACCTCGGTGTGTCGGTAGAGCGCAGGAGACACTCGGAGGTTCGCCGACGGGCCGCGGCCGTCCCACCGACGGACGCCACATCCCGGGATGGACGATCGACGATGGACCGACGGAACCGTGGGCCGTCACAGACCGTCTCCGCCGCCATGGATGACATCCCTCGCCGGGTCCGTTCCACCGCCGTCCTGCTGGCCCTCACCGTCGCCCTCGCGGCCTGCTCGGTCGGCCCGGCGACATCGGGGTCATCCTCGGTCGCACCATCCGCCTCAGCACCGCCGGATGCGCCGGTCACGGCGTCCCCGATCGACCCGTCGGTCGATCCATCCGCACCGCCCGTCGGCGCGAAGCCGGTGCTCCCGAAGCCGGGCCAGGCGGTCAACGTCCACCCGATCGCCGCAGATAGCCTGTCGGCGCGCGTCGACGGCTCGACCATCCTCGTCAAGGCCACGTGGTGGAGCGGCGTCGAGCCCTGCACGATCTTCGACTCGATCGTCGTGGACCAGGGCGAGGGGACGTACACGGTGACGCTTCGCGAAGGCAGCAGCCCGCAGGAGATCGCGTGCATCGCGATCGCCGAGCAGCACGTCACCGAATTCGAGATCCCGAACGTCGCCGCCGGCACATGGACGATCCTCGACTCGGGGGGGACCGCGCCACCGGTCGAGGTCACGGTCAGCTGAGTCGCCTCGGCTCCTGACGCACGCTCGCTCGAACCGCCGCCTGCGGCGTTCGCCGCACGCTCCTGACCCCTGTGCGACGATCGAGCGGTGAACCCGTTGGACCTCGTTGCGATCCTGCTCGTCGTCCTCGCGGTCATCCTCGGGTTCCAGTCGGGAGCGCTCCCGCAGGTCGGCGGCCTGCTCGGCGCGCTCGCGGGCGGCGCCGTCGCCGTCCTGGCGCTGCCGCACCTCGTCGAGCCGCTCGACGCGGTACCCATCGGCATCCGCCCGTATGTGGTCCTCGCCGGTCTGCTGATGACGGTCGGGATCGGCGAATCCGTCGGGTCGGCGATCGGTCGGACCGCCGCCCGGTCGCTCGGGACAGGTTTCCTCGGGGCGGCCGACCGGCTCGCCGGGAGCCTCACCGGGGCCGCGCAGGCGCTCCTGGTCGTCTGGCTGGCTGGCGGTCTGCTGGCGCTCGGGCCCGTCCCACGTCTCAGCGAGGCCGCCCAGACATCCACGGCCGTCCGCACCCTGAACGCGGTGCTGCCACCGCCGACCGAGATCGCCGGCGAGCTCGGGCAGCTCATCGGCAATTCGGGACTGCCCGACGTCTTCGTCGGGTTCGAGCCGCTACCACGGCCGCCCGTCGATCGGCCGACGGATCACTGCCGCCCACGAGATCGCCTCACGCGCCGAGGCCAGCACCGTCCGGGTGCGTGCCGGCGTCTGCGGCGCGCAGGCGTCGGGCAGCGGTGCGGTCGATCGGGGACGGCTACGTCGTCACGAACGCGCATGTCGTCGCCGGTGCCCGGGACGGTGCGGTGGAGGTCGCGACGGAGGACGGTGGGGCCGCCGCGGCACACGTCGTGCTGTTCGACCCATCCCTCGACGTCGCTGTGCTCTGGTCGCCCAGACCTTCATGCGCGCCCGCTCCGTTTCGCGAACTCGGATCCCGGCCGCGGCTCGGTCGGAGCGGCGCTGGGCTACCCGGGGGGCGGCCCGCTGATGATCGTGCCTGCGGCCGTCACGGGGTCCTACCGGGCGACCGGCCGCGACATCTACGACGAGGCGCGCGTCGACCGCGACATCCTCGAGCTGCGGGCGCAGATCGACCGGGGCGACAGCGGCGGTCCGTTCGTCCTGCAGGACGGCACGATCGGCGGCCTGGTGTTCGCGGAAGCGCGTTCGGATCCCGACGTGGGCTACGCGCTCACGCCCACGTCCGTCGCGGTGCGCGTCACGCCGGCCGTCGGCCGACGCGAGGTCGTGGCGACCGGCGACTGCCTCCGCTGACCGCGCGGTAGGGCGGCGGAGGCCCTCGCGTTTAGTGCGTGGGCGCCGGCGAGTTCTGCGAGATCCACATCGCGACTTCGCGCAGGACCTTGTCGCGGATCTCCGGTCGGTCGGCGAGCAGCGTCGTGAACTCACGATGGCCGAGGACGAGCAGCCTCGCCGGGGTCGACGCCGTCGCGGTCGCCGTACGTGGCACCTGCGCGATCATCGCCAGCTCACCGAAGTGATCGCCGGAGCCGAGGTCGCGGATGTGCTTATCGCCCTTCGAGATCGCGATGGTCCCGTCGAGGATCACGAAGAACTCGTGGCCAGGTGCGCCCTCCTTGGCCAGGACCTTGCCCTCGCGGACATCGACCTCATCGACCAGTCGCCCGATCTCTTCGAGGTCGTGCGAGCTCAGCCCCGCGAACAGCGGCAACTTCGAGAGCATCGTCAGCTTCTGATCCATCGCCTCGATCGTCCCTCCTCGCCCACGACCATGGGATCCGGTCGCGGCAGCATACGCGCTGACCTCCTCTGCGGGAAGGTCGGAGGTGGCTATCCTCCCCGCATGGCGTCCGGGCTGACGAACCGGCTGGATCCGGCGGTCGGAGCGCTCCGGACCGCCCTGGCTGAACCCGCCATCCGCCGGCTCATCGTCGCGTGGGCGGCGAGCAACGCGGGGCAGTACGCCGTCCTGGTCATCAATCTCGTCGTCGCGTACGACCTGGGCGGCGCCGTCGGCCTCGGCATCTTCGGCATCGCGCGCTATCTGGCGCCGGCCATCCTCGCCCCGTTCGTCGGGCTTCCCGCTGGTCGCTGGCCGGCCGAGGCGGTCCTGCGCGGCACGAACGCGCTTCGGGCGATCGCCGTCGTCGGGCTGATCGCCGTGGTCGCTCACCGACGCCCCGTTGTGGCTGATGATGCTGCTCGTCGCGGTCGAGGCGAGCGCTGGGGCATTCACCCGTCCACTCCACATGGCGCTGCTCCCGGCCGTCGCCCAGACGCCGGCGCAGCTGATCGGCGCGAACGTCACGTCCGGCGCGGCCGAAGGGCTCGGGACCTTCGTCGGGCCCCGCGCTGGCGAGCGTCCTCCTCGTGACGACCGGCCCGGCCGGTGCCCTTGCGGCCGTCGTCGTGATCGACCTCATCAGCGTGGCCAGCATCGCCCGGCTGCACGTCCCGACCGTCGGGCGGCGCTCGGGTCGCCGCGACGCGCGCGCCGCGCTGGCGGACCTTTCGGCGGGGGCGCGCGCGGTGGCGACGATGCCGGACGTCCGCCTCGTCATCGCGTCACTCGGCCTGCAGACGTTCGTCCGCGGCCTGCTGACGGTCCTGATCGTCGTCACGGCCATCGAGCTGCTCGGACTCGGGCGACGCGGGCGTGGGAACGCTCAACGCGATGATGGGTCTGGGCGGCCTGCTCGGGTCGATCGCCGCGATCACGCTCGCGGGCCGCGAGCGCCTTGGTCCGCCGTTCGCGGTCGCGCTCGCGGGCTGGGGGGCGCCGATCGCGGTGATGGGCCTGGTCGTCGATCCGGTCGTGGCCTTCGGCGCCATGGCCGCCGTCGGCATCAGCAATGCCGTCCTTGATGTCGCCGGGTTCACCCTGGTCCAGCGGATGACCCCGAACGCATCGCGGGTCGCCGTCCTCGGTCTCATCGACAGTGCCGCCAACGCTGGTCCGGCGCTCGGCGGGCTGGTCGCGCCAGCGCTCATCGCCGGGATCGGGACCCAAGGTGCGCTGGTCGTCTCCGGAGCGATCCTCCCGATCGCCGCGATCCTCGCGTGGCCGCGCCTCCGTCGCCTCGACGAAGGCGGTCCCGCAGCGGCTCGTCGGGTGGAGCTGCTCCGCGCCCAGCCGCTGTTCGCGCCGCTGTCGTTCGCGACGATCGAGCACCTGGCCGGCTCCCTTCGAGCCGACCGCGTTCGAACCTGGGGCCTGGCTGATGCGCGAGGGCGACTCCGGGGACCGCTACGTCCTGATCGACCGCGGCGAGGCCGAGGTCACGCGACTCGGCGAGATGATCGGACGTCTGGGTCCGATGGACGGCGCGGGAGAGATCGCCCTCGTCAACGACGTGCCGCGTACGGCGTCGGTCCGCGCAGTCTCCGATATCGAAGCGTTCGCCCTCGACCGCCGCGATTTCCTCGAAGCGGTCACGGGCCATGCCGTCAGCGACGCCCGGGCGCACCACCTCGTCGACGAGCGCCTGGCCGCCGACCAGGCACGCGAAGCCTGACGTCCGACACGTAGCCGCGCCGCCACCCATCGGAGGCCGAGCCGCGTTGGCTATGCTCGGCCGATGACCGAACGACGGACGGGGCGGCTCGACGCCGTGACCCCGCCTACACTGCCGATATGCCCGAGACCGCCACTCCAGCACCGTCACATCCCTACGACCGCCCGACCGATCCGGCCAAGCGCCACTCCGCGCGGCCTGACCGATGGGCCCGACCGCGCGGGTGCGCGGGCGATGCTCAAGGCCATCGGGTTCACCGACGACGACCTCGCGAAGCCGCTCGTCGGCGTCGCCACGACGTGGATCGAGACGATGCCGTGCAACTTCAACCAGCGACGCCTCGCCGAGTTCGTCAAGGAGGGCATCCGCTCGGCCGGCGGGACGCCGATGGAGTTCAACACGGTCTCGGTCAGCGACGGTGTCTCGATGGGCACCGAGGGCATGAAGGCATCGCTCATCAGCCGCGAGGTCATCGCCGACTCGATCGAGCTCGTCGTCCGCGGGCACCTGCTCGATGGCGTCGTCTGCCTGGTCGGCTGCGACAAGACGATCCCTGCTGCGGCGATGGCCCTCGGCCGGCTCGATGTCCCGGGCCTCGATCCTCTACAACGGCACGATCTATCCCGGCGTCTACAAGGGCAAGCGCAACGCCACCGTCGTGACGGTCTACGAGGCGATCGGCGCCTATCAGGCCGGCAAGATGACGCTCGACGAGCTGTACGAGGTCGAGAACGTCGGCCTGTCCGGGCGCGGGTGCGTGTGGCGGGCAGTTCACCGCCAACACGATGGCGATGGTCATGGAGTTCCTCGGCCTGTCGCCCGGCGGCCTCAACGCGATCCCGGCCGAGGATCCCGGCAAGGACGACGGCGGCTCGGCGGAGCGGCGAGCTGGTGATGGACCTCGTCCGACGCGACGTCCGGCCATCGGCGTTCGTCACGCGCGAGGCACTCGAGAACGGCATCGCCAGCGTCGCGGCGACGGGCGGCTCGACCAACGGCGTGCTGCATCTCCTCGCCATCGCCCACGAGTTCGGTCTGCACCTCGACATCGACGAGTTCGGGGCCGTCGCCGATCGCACACCGGTCGTCGCCGACATGCAGCCGGGCGGCCGTTTCACGGCCACCGACATGTACGAAGCCGGTGGGCTCGGGCTGGTCATGCGCGAGCTGCTGAAGCGTCCGGGCCTCCTGCACGGTGGCGCGCCGACCGTCGACGGCCGAACGATCGCCGAGATCGCCGCCGACGCCGTCGAGACCGACGGCCAGGAGGTCGTGGTCCCGATCGAGACGCCGATCAAGCCGACGGGCGGCCTTGCGATCCTGCGCGGCACGCCTCGCGCCCGACGGGCTGCGTCGTGAAGCTGGCCGGCCACGAGCGGCGGCTGCACCGCGGCCCGGCGCGGGTCTTCGACTCCGAGGCCGACTGCTTCGAGGCGGTCAAGGCCCGACGGATCGTGCCGGGCGACGTCGTCGTGATCCGCTACGAGGGACCGGTCGGTGGGCCAGGGATGCAGGAGATGCTCAGCGTCACCGCCGCACTCGTCGGCGAGGGTCTCGGGCGACGTCGTCGCGCTGATCACCGACGGCCGCTTCTCGGGCGGGACGCACGGGCTGATGCTCGGTCACATCGCCCCGGAGGCGGCGCTCGGCGGCCCGATCGCCATCGTCCAGGAGGGCGACGAGATCGTCATCGACGTCGACCGCAAGGCGCTCGACCTGGCGGTCCCGGCCGAGGAGATCGAGCGGCGGCTTGCGGCGTGGACGCCGCGCCCGCCCAACTACACGACCGGCGTGCTGGCCAAGTACGCGGCGCTGGTCGGGTCGGCCTCGACCGGCGCCGTCACGACCGGGCCACGCATGACCGCCAACCTGGCGGGCTGCGCGCGTCGCCTCGATGACGCGCCACGTCCCGATCGGGATCAAGACCTCCCCACAGGCCGTCGACTGGGCGACACTCGACGCGATGTGGGCGCGGATCGGCACCCACGACGTGTTCGAGTCGGTCTGGATGAACGACCACCTGACCGACATCGCGTTCGATCGGCACGGGCCGAGCCTCGAGGCACTCACGGCGCATGGCCGCGCTCGTCCACCACGTCCCCGGCCGCTGGGTCGGGCATGCCGTGCTGTCTGCGACGTTCCGCCAACCGGCGGTGCTCGCCAAGGCCGCGACCGTCCTGGACCACGCGACCGGCGGCCGCTTCATCGTCGGCCTCGGGGCCGGCTGGCACGAGGGGGAGCACGTCTCGCTCGGCATCCCGCTGCCGCCGATGCACGAGCGCTTCGACCGCTTCGAATCGGCCGTCCACGTGCTGCGAGCCCTGTGGTCACCGGAGGCCGCGGCACCGCCCGGCGTCACGCGGCCTGACCCGTTCTATCCGCTGGTCGACGCGACCAACGAGCCACCGCCGACTGCCGGGCGGCGGCCCACGCCTCTGGCTCGGTGCAGGCAGGCGGCGCGGCATCGCGCTGACCGCCGCGCTCGCCGATGGCTGGGTCATGCCGGCGGTCGACATCCTGTCGGGCCGGGCGACCGACCTCGACGACTTCAGCCGTGGCCGCGACGCGATCGCTGGCGCAGCTCGAGGCGACTCGGCCGCGACCCGGCACGCTTCGACTTCGGCGCCCAGGTCCCGACCGGCGACGACCGCGCGAGGACCGCGCCAAGGCACTCGACGCCGGCGCAGGAAGCGCTTCGGCGCGGAGCGACCCACGTCATCCTCAACGTCCGGCCGAGGCTCGGGCCCGACGGCGTCGACGTCGTCGCGCGCGAGGTCGCGCGAGCCGCTGCGGCAGGCCATCGGATGAGCGCGCATCATGGCGGACCATGAGAGCGCAGGAACCGTCCGGACCGGCCACGACCCGCTTCGCTCCGCCGACCCCGAGGTATACGACTCGCCGCGTGCCCAGCGAGCACGCGACAAGGGCCTGCCCGGCGCCGTACATCACCGGTGGCGAGGCACCCGACGAGCCGCAGGCACGCGCCGAGGAACGTCGGCTGGGGCGCTGGCTCGTGCGATGGTCGCCGTGATCGTGGCGGCCGGCTTCGTACTCGGTGTGATCGTCGCCCTGCTCGTGCCGTCGGTCGTGCAGTGACGGCCGGGTACGCCGCGATCGTCCGTCGGACGCGGTCGCCGAGCAGCGACTGGGATCGGCGCACGCCGGCGTCGTCGAGTCATCTGCGTGAGCTGATCCGGATCCCGTCGGTCAATCCGCCCGAACCTGGCCCTGCCCGATCGGCGAGAGCCGCGCGGCGCACGCTACATCGCCGACCGGCTCGCCGGGGTCGGGCTGGCCCCCGAGGTCGTCGAGCCGGTACCCGGTCGCGGCTCGGTCCATGTCCGTCTCCGCGGAGACGGGACGGGCGGCGAGCCGCTCCTGCTGATGTCGCACCTCGACGTCGTGCCGGCACCCCCGGATCGCTGGTCGCACGACCCGTTCGCCGCCGACATCGACGACGGCTACATCTACGGCCGTGGGCGCGGTCGACATGAAGGGCATGGTCGCGCTCCAGCTCGGCGTCATCGAGCGCCTGGCCAGCGAGGCCCGGGCGGCCGGCCGCGACCCGGCATCCGATCCGATCCCCGGCCTGCGGCGCGACGTGCTGTTCACGTGCGCAGCCGACGAGGAGGCCGGGGTCGACCGATGGTGCGCGTTGGCTGGCCGTCCATCGACCCGACTGGCTGCGCGCAGCCGGCGCCCTGAACGAGTGCGGCGGCGTGACTCGGTGACGGTCGGGCGGCGTGCGCTTCTACCCGATCATGGTGGCGGAGAAGGGGTTCGCTCCGTACCGCATCCACGTCAGCGGCACGTGGGGCCACGGCTCGATGCCGCGCCCCGAGAACGCCGCGGTCCTCGCCGCCGAGATCGTCGAGCGACTGGCCGTCGCCGGGCCGATCCGGATGACGCCGGTCATCACGCGCATGCTGAGACCGCGGCCGACGCGCTACCCGCCGCGACGGGCTCGACGTCTACGGACGATCGCGCGCGGGCGAGCTCGACCCGGCGACGGCAGACCGCGAGATCGACCGGCTGTGCGACCCGGTCTGGTCACGAGCGATCCGGGCGCTGATCCGCGACACATTCAGCCCGAACATCATCCAGGCCGGCGTGAAATACAACGTCATCCCCGGCGATGCCACGGTCGACGTCGACTGCCGACTACTGCCAGGCTCGACCGACGCCGACATCCTCAGCCGAGCTCGAACGGCGCATCGGCCCCGACCTCCTCCCGAGCTGCCGGTTCGAGCGTCTCGCGCTCGGCGAGCCGGTCGAAGCGCCGGCCGAAGGTCCGCTCTGGGACACCCTCGTCGCCGCACTCATGGACCACGATCCGGCCGCGGTCCCGCTCCCGGTGATGGCGCCGTTCGCGACCGACGCCAAGGCGAGCGCGATGGTCGGGACGCCGACCTACGGGTTCGCGCCGTTCGGCCTCGCGCCCGGCGAGCCGTTCCTGGAGCTCTGGCACGGTGTCGACGAGCGGATCTCGCTCGGGGCCCTGCGCTTCGGGTTGCCGGTCCTCTACGACGTCGTGCGTCGGTTCTGCGGCTGAACCTGAGCCGCCGGGACGCGGCGCCGGTCAGCCGGCCGCGGACCCCTCGGGCTGATCGGCCGGCGGCGTGATCCGGACGGACTCCTCGCACCGGGGACAGACGAAGACGTGGCCGCGGTTCCACTCTCGCTCCGGATCGACCTCGGCCGGATCGCGAACCTCCTGCGGCTCCATCGTCACCCAGGACCCATCCGCGTGCCGGTGCTCGACCTTCAGACCCTCAGCCACGATGCCGTACTGGAACATCGACTTCCTCCTCGGGCGTCGCCTCGGCCGTCCTGCTCAACCAGCCTGGATGCGCTCCTGATCATCGCGCGCCGGGCCGATCACGCGGACCCGTTCCTCGCACGTGGTGCAGATGTAGATGTGCCCGCGGTCCCACTCGCGCTCCGGGTCGGACCCAGCGGCATCGTGGGCGTCGGTCCCGGCGGGCTCCAGCGTCGACCACGTCCCATCGCTGTGCTGGTGTTCGATCTGGAACAACGCGGCTGCTGGGTTGCCGTAGTACATCGAGACCTCCTGCCCGCGTAGGGTACGCGCGCGGTCGGGCTACGTGCCGGGTTCCCGGGTGGCGCGGATCAAGCGCCCGCGACGGTTGATGGCGTGGGTCGCCAGGGCCGCGACGCCCATCGCCACGATCGAGCGCTCGGCGGTCGGCAAGGGCCGGACAGCCGAGAGGAACTGCTCGGCACGGCCACGGTCGACGACCCGCAGGATCGCGTGGCCGCGCGGTGTCAGGCGCAGGACCTTCTGGCGGCGGTCCTCCTCTTCGCTCCGGCGCTCGACCAGGCGTCGCTTCACCAGGCCGTCGATGAGCCGGCTCGTCGCCGACGGGGAACGATTGATCGACTCGGCGAGCTCGCCGATCGTCAGCGTGCTGCCGTCGGCCAGGACGTACAGCGCCGCGAGCTGGGTGAACCCGAGCCGCAGCTCGCCGAGCTGGCTCGCGAACCCGATGACGAGCTCGCGCCAGAGCGCGCGACCCATCGCGACCCGCTCGCTGATCTGGCGGACGTTCGGGAGGCGCGTGCCCGCCGCGAGGACCGACGCCGACAGGTCGGTCTCGAAGCGCTGAGCGATCTCGCGGCGCGGCGCCGGGCGTGTCGTCGGGCGCACCGCGTGTCTCGGTCATGCATGCAAGCATGCACGCAAATCCGGGTCTGCGGCAACCACTCCCGTACGCTCGGGGCCGATGACTTCGACTCGCCTTCGTCTTCCCCGGCCAGGGCTCGCAATCGGTGGGCATGGGCCGGGATCTCGCCACGTCCTCGCCGGCCGCTGCCGCGGTGTGGGCAGCAGCCGACGCCGCCCTGGGCGAACCGATCAGCTCACTCGCCTGGGACGGCCCTGCCGATCGCCTCGACCTGACCGAGAACGCCCAACCCGCGCTGCTCGCGGCATCGATCGCGATCCTCGAGGCGCTCCGGGAACGGTGGGCCGCCGCCGGCGTCGAGGCGCCCAAGCCCGCCTTCGCGGCCGGTCACTCGATGGGCCAGTACTCGGCGTTCGTCGCGGCGGGCGTGCTATCGCTCGAGGACGGGGTCCGCCTCGTCCGCCGGCGCGGCGAGCTGATGCAGGCGTCTGGGCAGGGCCGAGATGGCGCCATGGCCGCGCTCATCGGGCTCGACGACGCGAAGCTTCCCGGAGCTGCTGACGCGCGGCGGCCGAGCACGGCACCTTCGTCGTCGCGAACCGCAACGCACCGGGACAGGTCGTCGTCTCGGGCGAGCGGGCGGCGATCGAAGCCGGGGCCGAGATCGCGAAGGAGCTCGGCGCCAAGCGCGCGATCGTGCTGCCGGTCAGCGTCGCGGCCCACTCCCCGCTCATGGCCGAGGCCGCCGAGGGGATGCGCGACACGCTCGCCGGCATCGCCTTCGCCGATCCCACGACGACGCTGCTCGCGAACGCCGACGCCCGCCCGATCACGACCGGCGAGGGCGCCCGCGCCGAGCTCGTCGATCACCTGACCGCCGGCGTCGATTGGATCGCCGCAGTCGAGCGGATGACCGCGGCGGGTGTCACGACCTTCGTCGAGGTCGGGCCCGGCAAGGTCCTCAGCGGCCTCATCAAACGCATCGCGCCGGACGCGGAGATCGTCTCCGCCGACGATCCGGCCACCCACGACCGACTCATCGATCCGGCCGGCGTCCCGGCCTGATCGCACACCGTCTGGAGGATCCGAACCTCATGCGTCGTCCCGACTACGACCGCCGCGTCGTCGTCACCGGTGTCGGTGTCATCAGCCCCGTCGGCAACGACAAGGACACCGCCTGGTCCAATCTCGTGAACGGCGTGTCCGGGCTCGGGCCCATCACCTATTTCGACACGTCGCCCTACGAGGCGAAGATCGCCGGTGAGGTCCAGGACTTCGACGCCAAGGAATGGATGGACCCCAAGGCCGCTCGCCGCAGCGAGTCGAGCCTGCACTTCGGCGTCGCTGCCGGGAAGCAGGCGCTCGCGGACTCCGGCTTCGAGCTGACCGACGAGAACCGCACCGAGGTCGGCGTGATCTTCGGCTCGGGTGCCGGCGGTCAGCAGCTGATGATCGACAACTACGTATCGCTGCACGACCGCGGAAACCGCGACCGTCGCCCCGACGTTCATCGCCAACGCGCTGGTCGACAGCCCGTCCGGGATGATCGCGATCGAGACCGGCGCCATCGGCCACAACGTGTGCATGGTCTCCGCGTGCGCCACCGGTACCCACAACGTCGGCGAGGCCGCCGAGGCGATCCGTCGCGGCGACTGCATCGCGGTCATCAGCGGGTCGACCGAGGCGCCCCTGCTCGAGGTCGCCCACGCCGGCTTCTCGAACATGCGCGGGATGGGCCTGCCGCGTGCCGGGCGAGGACCCGCAGACCGTGTCACGGCCGTTCGACGCGACGCGTGATGGCTTCGTGCTCGGCGAGGGCGCCGGGTCGCTGTTCCTCGAGGACCTCGAGCTCGCCAAGGAGCGCGGCGCGACGATCTATGCCGAGGTCGTCGGCTATGGCTCGGCGGCGGATGGCTGGGACATGATCCAGCCGATCGACGCCGGCATCGGCTCGGCGCGGGCCATGCAGATGGCGCTCGACCGCCGCGGTGTCCCCGCCGACGAGGTCGACCTCATCAACCCGCACGGCACGTCGACGCCGCTCGGTGACAAGCGCGAGGCCGAGGCGATCTGGACGACGTTCGGATCGCGCGCCTCGCGCGACTCGCGCGTCGATCGCGATCAGCGCGACCAAGTCGATGACCGGTCACATGATGGGCGCGGCCGGCGCGTTCGAGGCGTTCGCGACCGTGATGTCGGTCTCGGAGCAGTGCGCTCCCGGGACGCTGAACTATCGCGACTACGACCCCGAGTGCGACCTGTGGGTGCCGGCCGAGACGGTCCCGATGGAGATCCGCTACGCGCTCTCGAACAACATCGGCCTCGGGGGTCACAACGGAGCCGTGATCTTCAAGCGGTACGACGGCGACTGACGCCCTCTCGGAGGGCCTGGTCCGTCTCTACAATCCGAGCCGATGCCTGACAAGGATCCTGCGCGGCGTGCCGTCGTGACCGGCCTTGGTGCGGTCATGCCCATCGGCAACGACTTCCCGACGTACTGGGCGAACCTCCGCGCCGGCGTGACCGGCACGCGGACGATCCGCAGCTTCGACGCGTCGCAGCACGAGGTCCGCATCGCAGCCGAGGTCCTGGACTTCGATCCGGCGAGCGTGATGGAGCCGAAGATGGCCCGGCGGATGAGCCGGTTCATCCACCTGGCGATGGGCGCCGGCAAGGAAGCGGTCGCCGACTCGGGCATCGACTTCGCGGCGATGACCCAGGAGCAGCGCGACCGCGTCGGGGTCGTCGTGAACACCGGCGGCGGCGGCATCGAACAGATCATCGACGGCACCCATGTCCACGACCAGAAGGGGCCACGCTTCGTGTCGCCGTTCGCCGTACCAGCGCTGTCGGGCTCGATGGCGGCGGCGCTGCTGTCGATGGAATGGGGGCTGACCGGCCCCGTCATCACCCAGGTCGCCGCGTGTGCGACGTCCGTGATCGCCTTCCAGGACGCGCTCCGCCTGATCCGCGACGGCGACTGCGATGTCGTGGTCACAGGCGGGACCGAGGCGCCGATCTGGCCGATGGGCGTCGCCGCGCTCGCGAACATGACCGCACTCTCGAAGCGCAACGACGAACCCGAGAGCGCCTCGCGCCCGTTCGACCTGACGCGGGATGGGTTCGTGCTCGGCGAGGGCGCCGGGATCACGCGTCGTCGAGTCGCTCGAGCACGCGCTCGAGCGTGGGGTCACGCCCATCGCCGAGATCATCGGCGGGGCATTGACGGCCGATGCGTTCCACATCAGCGCGCCAGAACCGACGGGTCGCGGACAGGCCCGATCGATGACCAACGCGATGCGCCATGCCGGCATCGCACCCGACGAGGTCGACTACATCGTCGCCCACGGGACCGCGACGCCCCTGAACGACGTCACCGAGACGCGGGCGATCAAGGCTGCGTACGGCGAGCATGCCTACAAGGTGCGCCATCAGCTCGCCGAAGTCGATGATCGGCCATCTCGTCGGGGCCGCCGGCATCGCGAGCGCGCTGGCCGCGCTCGGTGCGATCCGCGACCAGGTCGATCCCGCCGACGGCGAACCTGCGCACGCCTGACCCTGAGTGCGACCTCGACTATGTGCCGCTGACGGCGCGCGAGGCCAAGATCGACACGGTCGCCGTGGATGGCTTCGGCTTCGGCGGCCAGAACGCGGTGACGATCTTCCGGCGCGTCGTCGACTGACGCTTCCGGCCCAGACGCCGTCAGCGGAGGGCGTGGCCCTCGAACGCCTCCATCGCCTCGACGAATCTGTCGTCGAGCGCGGCCGCGCGGCCGACCGTGTAGTCGTAGCGGACGAGCACCGATTCGCTGATCGCGACGAGCCGCGGAGGACCGCCGGCCTCACACGCCGTGAGCCGGTGCTCGAGCACGAAGCTCGAGCGGCCGATGCGCGTCGCGCGGGACTCGACCGTGACCACGTCCGTGTGGAAGACCTGGGCGCGGTAGGTGATCCGAGCCTCGGCGAGGATCAGGCTCTCGGCGCCGTGGTGTCGGGCCGCCAGCGGCTCACCGGTGACATCCGACCAGTACCGGATGCGTGCCATCTCGCAGTAGGTCAGGTACACGGCGTTGTTGACGTGGCCCATGGCGTCGGTGTCGGCGAAGCGGACATCGATCGACACCCGATGCGCGAAGTCGCCGGGCAGGTCGCGGGGGTCGTCGGGCGTCTCGATCCGGCCGAGCGGACATGGCCGGCTCAGTCTGCCGGGTCGACGACGAGCGTGCCGGCCATCCCCGCCTCGGCGTGGCCGGGCACGGTGCAGACGATGGCGTACGAGCCGGGGTCGTCGATCGGAACCGGATCCGTTGCGTCTGGCCCGGGCGAGCCCCGGCGTCCACGTTGGCGAGGCCCTGGACCTCCCAGTCGTGGAAGACGGCGTCCTGGTTCGTGAAGGACAGCACGACCGTCTGGCCGGCCGTGACTCGCACGTCGGGTGGGATGAAGCGAGCATCCCGGGCGACGACCGAGACGTGCGTCGCGCCGCGCTCGATCCAGCGGTCTGCCGCCATCACCCCGCCGGCGACAGCAAGGGCGGCCACGGCCGACGGCGCCGAGGAATGCGGCCTCCCGGAGCCGACGCACGCCACCCCGCCCCATCCGGTGCGATGCCTCGGGGCGCGCGTCGAAACCACGCAATCGAAGGGCGTTCGCAACGACCGTGACGGACGACAACGCCATCGCCGCCAGCGGCCAAGGCCGGAGACAGGGCGATGCCGAAGGTCGGGACGAGCACGCCCATCGCGATCGGGATGAGCACGATGTTGTAGGCGAACGCCCAGAACAGGTTCTGGCGGACCGTCGTCATCGTCGCTCGCGACAGACCGATGGCGGCCGCCACCCCGCGCGGATCCGCGCCGAGGAGCGTGATCGGCGCAGCCTCGATGGCGACATCCGTCCCGGTCCCGATGGCGATCCCGACATCGGCCCTCGCGAGTGCCGGCGCATCGTTGATCCCGTCGCCGACCATGGCCACGGTCCGGCGTCGGCGCTGAAGGCGCTCGACGATCTGGGCCTTGCCCTCCGGTCGCACCTCGGCGACGACGCGGTGGGCGGGGATCCCGACCTGCGCGCCGATCGCCATCGGCGGCACCCCTGCCATCGCCCGTGACAAGCCACGTCTCGATGCCCGCCTCGGTGAGCTCGCGGATCGCGCGCGCGGATTCGGCCCGCACAGGGTCGGCGATCGCGATGACGCCGGCGGCCCGGCCATCGATCCCGACCGCGACGATCGTTCGTCCGCCGCCGGCCGAGGTCTCCAGGGAGCCGTCGATCGGCGTCAGGTCCACACCCGTCTCCGCGAGCCAGCGCTGATTACCGACCGTCACGGTCCTGCTGCCGGCCGGATCCTCGACCCGACCGCGGACACCGCCGCCGACGACCGCTTCGAATGCGTCGACGGTCCGGAACCCCAGCTCGCGGGCGTTCGCGTACTCGACGATCGCGCCGCCGAGCGGATGCTCGCTGGCGCGTTCGAGCGATGCCACGAGATCGATCAATGACGTCGCATCGCACGCCGTCCACCGCGATCACGTCGATGACCGCGGGCCGGCCGAGCGTCAGCGTCCCGGTCTTGTCGAAGACGACGGTGTCGACGGCCTCGGCTCGTTCGAGCGCCTCGCCTCCACGGATCAGGATGCCCGCCTCGGCTCCCCGCCCCGTGCCGACCATGACCGCAGCGGGCGTGGCGAGGCCCATCGCGCACGGGCAGGCGATCACGACGACGCTGATGAACGCCGACAGCGCGAGCGTCAACCGCGGCTCGGGACCCGCGATGAACCAGATCGCGAAGGTGACCGAGGCCAGGATCAGCACCAGCGGAACGAAGGCCTCGGCGATCCGGTCGGCCAGTCGCTGGACAGGCGCCTTGCTGCCCTGGGCGCGGCGGACGGCCTCGACGATCCGGGCGAGCGCGGTGTCGTGCCCGACGCGCGTCGCGCGCATGACGAAGGTACCCGTCCGGTTCATCGTCCCGCCGACGACCTCGGTGCCCGGCGCGATCTCGACCGGTACCGGCTCACCCGTGAGCATGCTCGCGTCGATGCTCGAGGCGCCCTCGAGGACGACGCCGTCGACCGGCACCTTGTCGCCCGGGCGGACGCGGACACGGTCACCGACCGCGACGCGAACGAGCGGGACGTCCACCTCGCCGTGATCGGTCACGACGCGCGCCGATACCGGCTGCAGCCCGATCAGCCGCCTGATCGCGCCTGCGGTCCCGGCCTTCGCGCGACCCTCGAGCCATCGCCCGAGGAGCACGAGGCCGATGATGATCGTCGACGCGTCGAAGTACGTCTCCGGATGGAGCCCGGCCTCGTGGATCGCCTCCGGGAACAGCGTGACGCCGACGCTGTACAGCCACGCGGCGCTCGTTCCGACCGCGATGAGCGTGTCCATGTTCGCGGTCCCATGACGAAGGGCGCGCCACGCCGCCCGATAGAACCGGCCACCCGCGCCGAACTGGACAAGGGTCGCGGGCACGAGGGCGATCCAGTTGAGGGTCTCCATCGGGATGCGCGTCTGGGGGACGAACATCACGGCCATGATCCCGACCGCGACCGCGATCGACAGGACGGCCTGGCGGAGCAGCACGCGTGCCTCGCGCTCGTGACGCGCATCGTCCCGTGTCGCTTCCTCGACGAGCGACCAGCCGGCAGCGTCAGGCGCCTCGACGTCGTTGCTGCGCGATCCGACGTCGCGGACGTCGTAGCCGGCAGCCTCCACCGCGGCGACGAGGCGATCCTTGTCGGCGACATCGGGCAGGTAGCGGATCGTCGCGATCTCCGTCGCGAGGTTGACGTTGGCGTCCTCGACCCCGTCCGCGGCGCGCAGGAATCGCTCGATGCGGTTCACGCATGAACCGCAGGTCATGCCCTCGATCGGGCAGTCGGATCTCGGTCGTCGCGGTGGGCTCGCTCATACTCCCTAGGAGTATACCGCCAGCCGGTTCGCTGACCCCTGCCGCAGACTTGCGCCATGGCCGAGCTCGTGGTGACCGCGACCCTGGACGGCGGCGGCGCCCCGTTCCGCATCGCGGCCACGGACCGAGGCATCGCCGCGGCCGGCTGGGACCCGGACGAAGACGCGTTCCAGACCGATCTGGCGAAGCGCTTCCACGCACCGGTGGTATCGATCGCCGACGCTCGCCCTGATGCGCCGGCCGCGATGGTCCTCCGCGCCGCCCTCCCGCGGGTCGAGGCCCTCGTTCGCGGCACGCCCGTCGACGACACCACCCTCGAGGTGGACCTGTCCGACCGGCCGGCGTGGGATCGACGGGTCCTCGCCGAGGTCCGCCGCGTGCGTCCCGGGACGACCGCCAGTTATGGCGACATCGCCAAGCGTGTCGGATCGCCGCGTGCCGCACGCGCCGTCGGCGGCGCGCTCGGGCGTAACCCGGTCTCGCTCGTCATCCCGTGCCATCGGATCATCGCCGGCGACGGGACGCTCGGGGGGTACGGCGGCACCGGCTGGATCGACCGCGATCGACATCTCTCGCGCAAGGAGGCGTTGCTGCTGCGTGAAGGCGTCGCGGTCCCCCGCCGCGGCGGCTAGACTCCGCGCCAACGCCCGCGGTCTTGGGGTCGATCGGGGTCGACCGGGGTCACCGAGAGGGATCGGCGCGCGACGCGCCGCTGGGAGGTCCGATGACGGCAGCGTCCGTGCCCGCCGCCCCGTCGATGTTCGCCGTCTTCCGGAAGCGGGACTTCTCGCTGCTATGGACGGCACAGCTGATCTCGACCGCCGGTTCGGCGCTGACCGATCTCGCGGCCGGCATCTATGTGTTCCGGGTCACCGGATCGGCACTCGCGGTCGGCCTCACGCTGATGGTCACGGCCATCCCCAGCCTCATCGTCGGGCTCCTCGCGGGCGTGTACGTCGACCGGCACGACCGCAAGACGATCATGATCGCGACCTGCCTCATCCAGGCGGTGGCCGTCGGGTTGATCGCGGTCGTCCTCGGCATCGAGGCGATCGCCGTTCCGGGCCTGTACCTGCTGTTGTTGGTGAACGCAGGGATCAAGCAGTTCTTCGATCCGGCCCACGACAGCCTGATCCCTGAGCTCGCGACCGACGACGAGCTCGCGGCGGCGAACTCGTTCCTGTCGATCGCCTCGTTCGGGTCGACCGCCATCGGGTTCGCGGGAGCCGGCCTCCTCGCGAGCTTCGACCTGCGACTGGCCTTCGTGATCGACGCCGTGTCGTTCGTCGTCGCGGCGTTGCTCATCGCGTTGATGGGGCGCTACACGCTACCGATCCCCGAGGAAGAGGCGTCCGTGGACGTGATCGTCTCGAACCTTCGATCCGGCCTCGGGACGCTGTTCGGTACGCCGGTGCTGCGCTCGCTGTTCCTCGTCGGCTCGATCGTGTTCTTCTCGTTCGGGCTTTGGAACGTGCTCCTCCTGCCGATGTCGCTACGCGAGCTCCACGCGACGGAGTTCGAGTACGGGCTCCAGGAAGGGCTGACGTCCGTCGGCTTCGTGCTGGGGTCGCTGTTCATGGCCCGCTTCTCGCGCCTCCTCCCGGAGCCGCTGTGGATCTCCCTCGGACTCGTGGTCATGGGCATCAGCGGCGTCGGCTACGCGACCGCGACATCGGTCCCCATCGCGATCCTGCTCGTCATGATCTCGGGCTTCTTCAATTCGCCGACGACAGTCGCCCGTTCCGTGCTCCTCCAGCGGAACACACCACGCGAGATGCGCGGCCGGGTCTTCTCGGCGTTCTACGTGAGCCGCGACGTGATCTTCCTATTCGGGATGGCTGGCGCTGGCCTCGCCGACATCATCAACGTGCGCCTCATGATCGTGTTCGCTTCGGTCCTGTTGATCGGCGCGGCCGGCGTCGCGCTCGTTGCACCAGGAATCGGTATCGCATCGCTACGTGCGGCCCGGGCGCGGCTGGCCGCCAGTGGTCCGGCGCTTGCCGGTACCCCGTTCCGACCGGCCACGCTCGCCGATTTCGACCTGCTCGTCGGCAAGCTGCCGACGTACGCACGGCTGTCCGAAGCGCAGCGCCGGGCCTTCGTCAAGGATGCCGTCGTTCGCGAAGTCCCGGCCGGCACCCGCATCGTCGAGCACGGCGACACCGCGACGGCGGCGTACTTCATCCTCGGTGGCGGGGCGACGGCGGGCATCCCGCAAGAGGGCGGCTATCGCGGCCTCTCGACGATGGGCCAGGGCGACTTCTTCGGTGAGATCGCGGCCCTGACGGGGAGTCCACGGACGGCCGATGTCGTTGCGAACAGCGACACGACCCTGCTCGAGGTGCCCTCCGATGGCCTGCGAGCGACGATGGCCGTGCCCGAGATCCAGAAGCTCGTCTTCTCGACCCTGACCTCACGGCTGATGCGGACGGAAGCCGCCGACCTGCCTCGTCTCGCCGGCGCGGACCAGGAGGCGCTGCGCGAGCTGCGGACACCACGTCCGAGCGTCGAGGCGCTGCCGCGGTCCTACACGGGCGAGCCGGCATCCTGACAGGTGTCTCATAGCCGACAGCGACTCGGTCAGGCGGCGTTCTCGTGGTTCACGCATGAGGGCGTACAGTGGGGGCGGACACATCAGACCGTCACAGACAGGAAGGAACGGTTCGATGAAGAAGATCAAGTTGCCGAAGGACTCGCTCGTCGAGCCCGAGGAGGGGCAGCAGGGACCTGAGGGCTTCATCGACGAGGGTGACGTCGAGGGACACGGCCTGCCCGTCACCGCTCCGCCGAGCATCGGTCAGCGCCTGCCGGGTCATGGCGGCGAACTGGCACCACACGGCGGCGAACTCACACCCACGGATGGCGAGGACGACAAGGTCGAATAGACCTTCACTCCGACCGCACCCGTCACCATCGACCGCCCGGCGACGCCGGGCGGTCATCGTTTTGGTCCGGGGCATCGGGCCCCGCCTGGCTCGCCCTTAGCCCGGTACCGACGCCGTGGCGGCCAGCAGCGCCTTGATCTCGAACGGCGTAGCGCCCGGGTAGCGCGACCGGAGCCGGGCCGCCTGACCCGCCAGATGCGGGGCGGCGAAGGAGTTGCCGGTCGCGCGGATCCTTCCGCCGCCTCGCCACGCGACATCCACATCGACCCCATAGGCACCGAACTCGACGGGCGGTGATGGGTTGTAGAACCAGGTGTCCGGGTCGGGGACGTCGTGCGCCGCGACCGACACGACGCTTGCGAAGAGCGAGGGGTACGACGGGCCCGGGGCGTTGTTGGCCGCGCAGACGAGAAGCGTGTTGGCGAAATAGGACCGGTCGGCGATGTCGTGGAGCACCGCGTACATCTGTTCGCTGCGGGACGAAAGGCTCAGGTTCACGACCTCGATCCGCTGGCTGACGGTCCAGTCGATCGCGGCGGCGAGCGCGCGCCCCTTGCCCCGATTATCGGCACCGAGCATCCGTAGCGAGACGATCTCGGCCGCGGGCGCGACCGAGGCGACGATCCCGGCGCACGCCGTGCCATGGCCGACGAGGTCGTGTCCCTCGGGGTCGTCGACGACCGTCGCTGCGTCCCCGGTGATGTCCACCCGCAGCTGACGGATGCGATGCCCCGCGAGCACGGGATGACCGGCCTCGACGCCGGAGTCGACGATCGCCACGGTCACGCCGCGCCCGTCGGCATCGCCGAAGACGCTGGCTCGGTCGAGCCCGCCGAACGGCGCGTCCTGACGAGCGAGGGCGGCGCGCAGATCCGACGAAAAGGCGTCTGCCCACGCCGGCAGCGGGAGGGTCATGCGCCGCCGCGCGTCGACCCGTCCCCGCGATGACGGATAAGGGCGTCGAGCCAGTCGATGGCAAGGGCGATCGAGTCGGGATCGACCTCGCGAAGGCGCGCGATCCGGTCGGCAAGGAGCCAGGTCGGGTCGTCGTCGCCGGTGATGTCCGCCGTGGCTCTGGCGACGATGTCGTCGATCCTGCCGTCGCCGCCATCGCCGCCGGTTAGATCCCGCAGTGATCGCGTGAGCACGGTCGCAGCGTCATGCCCGAGCTGCTGCCGTGTCACCGCGGAGGCCACCGCGCCCGCGATGGCCGTCGCGATATCGATGTCGTGGAGCGAGAACGCGCCTCGCCGGCCATCGAGCGCCTCGAGGACGCCCAGCGTACTCGTCGGTCCGACGATCGGGACCGCGAGCAACGACGACGGCACATAGCCGGAAGCTTCGGCGACCGCCCGCTCGAACCGGGGGTCGGTCGTGACGTCCGCGACGGCGAGCGGCTGGCCGGACGTGAACGCGTACCCCGCGAGCCCGGCCTGAGGATCGATCGAGACACCGACGATGTCGCCGGCCGCCGGACCGGCCGCGGCGCGAAAGGTCAGTCGCTCGGCGGCTGAGTCGTACAGCGCCACCGACGCCGCCTGCGCCTCGAGCGCCGCGACCGCGACGCCGGACAATGCGATCAGCAGGTCGTCTTCCGTTTCGGGCGTCAGTCGGTCGGCGGCGGTGATGCGCCGGGCGATCGCCGCGAGGAGGGCGTCGGTTCGCTCGGGGTCGAGCGTCATCCGCGTGCCGCGACGGTCATCGGCGCGCTGCCGGCGTCATCGGCGCGCTGCGAGCGCCAGTCGCGCGGCGTCGGGGATGACGAGCTGGTCGCCCTCGAAGCGAACGAGCCCCTCGTCGACGAGGTCGGACAGCAACCGATTCACGGACTGCCTCGAGCCACCGATCATCCCGGCGAGCTCGGACTGCGTGTACGGCCAGGGCAAGCGGTGCTCGCCAGTCACTTCGTCGGCACTGGCCGGGTCGCGACCTTCGCGGATCGCGAGCGTCCGCAGGAGATGGCGCGCCAGCCTGCCGGGCAGATCGAGGAAGTGGAGGTCCTCGACCTGGGCTGTCAAACGCCGTATCTCGCCCGCAAGCGTGACCAAGAGGTTGTGCCGGAGCGCCGCTTGACTGTCGACCAGCGTGTCGAACGCATCCCGTCGCAGGATCTGGGTCTCGGTCGACTCGAGCGCGACGGCGGTCGCCGAGCGCGCGGCACCGTCGAGCAGCGACAGCTCTCCGAAGAACCCGCCGGGCCCGATGGTCGTGAGGATGGCGGGCTCGGAGCCGTCGTCGGGCGGGATCGTGATCTTGACCGCGCCCTGCGTCACCAGGAAAAGCGAGTCTCCTGGATCTCCAGCATGGAAGATCGTCTCTCCCTTGCGGAAGCGACGCGGGCCGAAGGGCCGCAGCGCATAGGCCGAGCGAAACCTCGTCGAGGTCGGCGAACAACCGGCAGGCGCGGAGCGCCTGCCGCGAGGCATCTGGCGAGGGGGCGGTCCCGACCATGGACTCCATCGTACGCGGCGTGAGCCGCTGGCCGCCGGCCTGAATCCGGTGCGCCCTCGCACCGGATAGCTATAGCGTCAGCTGGCTGACAGGCGAAGAAGACGGCGCGAGGGTACTATCCCGCACTACCGTCTACCGTCGCGAACTACACCAAGACATGGGCCCGGAGGGGAATGATTCAGTTCCGCGTGGACCAGCGCGCGCGCCGCGGCATCGCGGTCCGATCGACTTTCTCGTCGCGGTCCTCGCCGCACTCACGCTGCTCGGCGCTTTCAGCGCGACCGCAAGTGCTGGGCCCGGCAACCCGTTCATCGTCGCCGTGTCTGCTGCGTGTTCGCGAACCAGCCGAACACGACCAAGACCGGCGGGCTGATCAAGGATGGGTACGACAGCACCGGCAACGCATCAGCGTCAAGATCGTCGACCCGAACAGCGGGCAGACGGTCGATTCGAACGCCAACGTGACGCTGGCCCTCGCTTCAACCCGGCGGGCGGCTCCTGAGTGGCGGCGCGATGGCAGCGGTCGCCGGCGTGGCCACATTCCCCGCCTGTCGATCGGACGCCGGGGCCGTACAAGCTCCGCGCGAGCAGCTCTGTCGCATCGAACACGCCGAGTCGAGCCAGTTCATGGTTTCGGACACCGTCACCGAATGCGCGAGGGACGGGTTGCGCTTCACGGAGCAGAGGCCGAGAACAGTTACACGGTCACACCGAAGAAGGGCACGCCGGCGCGGACTACGTCGCCACCCGAATCTCCCGGCCTGAACATCTCGTGCGACTTCGCACCGTACAACTACCCGGCGTCGCGACAGCCGAACTCCGTGTGGTACGTCTACGACGACGGGCCGACAAGTCGGTCCAAGACGAATGTCATCGTCATCCCGGCAACGTCGTCAAGGTCACACCAGAGAACGGTACGTCGAAGTACCGCGTCTGCTACTCCTCCCCTGTTCGGTTCAGGGATCGGAACGGCGAATGCGCGCCAGGCGGATCAACACTCGAACAGGCGGCCCGAGCGCCGTACTTCGGCGTGAACTGGTACACGGGCCTGCTGCCGGATTGCGCCAAGAAGAACCCTGTCGCGCCGTGCGTCGTGAAGTGGGTCGGCTCGGGCCCCGACCGCATCGGGACCTTCCTGACGCCTCCAGGCGACCCCGGCTTCCGCTGATCCACCGGCCGGCTGGACCGGCCGACGACCCACTTCGTACAGCCCCGCCCCGGCATCGCCGGGGCGGCTCCTTTACCGTTACGGGCTGCGACGTAGCGCTCGTTAGACTCTGCGGATGGCGGTCTGCCTGGCGTGTGGCACCGACAACGTCGAGGACGAGAGCCTCTGCGTCGATTGCGGCACGCCCCTCGCGATCGATCACCAGTACGAGATCCGGCGGTTCGCGACGGTCGTCAACTCCGACCTGAAGGGGTCGACCGCGCTCGGCGAGAAGCTGGATCCCGGAGTCGCTCCGCGAGATCCTGACCCGCTACTTCGACGAGATGCGGTTCGTGTACGAGTCGCACGGCGGGACCATCGAGAAGATCATCGGCGACGCGGTCGTCGCCGTCTTCGGACTGCCGCAGCCGCGCGGCCGACGATGCGATCCGGGCCGTCGAAGCGGCAGCCGAGAGCCTCTCGGTCCTCGCCGACCTCAACGAGGAGTTCGAACGTACGTGGGGCGTCCGACTGGTCGTTCGGACGGGCGTCGCCACCGGCGACGTCGTGGTCGGCGAGGCCCTCGCCGGGCAGCACGTCCTTACGGGCGACACCATGCGGATCTCATCCGCCATGGAGCAGAACGCTCCGGCGCTCGAGCTCCTCATCGCCGACTCGACATACGCCCTCGTGCAGGACCAGATCGAGGTGGAACAGCTCGGGCCGGTCACGCCGAAGGGCATGGACGTCGCGATCCCGTCCTATCGCGTCGTGGCCATCCATCCGCGAGAGGCCGATCAAGGCGGCGGTCCCGGTGTCGATGGCGAGCGCAAAACGCCTGTCCGCTCGAGAAAGTCGGAAGACCGTCACATTGGTCTTCGCCGACCCCAAGCCGACCTCGCTGACCTCCGAGCCTCCGTCCGCCGAGGCGCTGCGCGACGTCATGACCCGCTACTTCGATGCGATGCGCATCGCCCTCGAACGGCATGGCGGCACGGTCGAGAAGTTCATCGGCGATGCGGTGATGGCGGTCTACGGGCTCCCGGTCCGTCACGAGGACGATGCCGTCCGCGCCATCCGCGCGGCGGCCGACATGCAGGCCGCCCTCCCGGAGCTCAATCGATCGTTCCGCGAGGAATGGCAGCTCGAGCTCCACAACCACATCGGCGTCAACACGGGTGAGGTGATCGCCGGCGATGCGTCCACCGGCCAGCGGCTGGTGACCGGTGATGCCGTCAATACCGCGGCGCGTCTCGAACAGGCCGCAGGGCAGGGCGAGATCATCCTCGGCGACCTGACCTACCGCCTGGCTCGCGACGAGATCGAGGTCGAGGAGATCGCGCCGCTGACACTGAAGGGCAAGGCAGAACCCGTCCCTGCATATCGCCTCATCAGCGTGCGCGAAGTTGCCGCACCCGGACGACCGACAGCGCGCCGTTCGTCGGCCGCGAGGAGGAGATGGGTCGCCTGACGTCGACCCTCAAGCGGCTGGAGGGACGCTCGGGGGCTGCCTTGCTGACGGTCGTCGGCGATGCCGGTGTCGGGCAAATCGCGGCTCGTCAGGGAGTTCGCGGTGTCGGTGGCCCGCGATGCGCACGTCGTCCGTGGCCGATGTCTCCCGTACGGCGACGGAATCACGTTCTGGCCCATCGCCGAGATCGTGCGTGGCGTGGCCGAGATCGCCGCCGACGACACGGTCGAGGCGGCCATGGCCAAGATCAGCCTCCTGGTCGACGATCTGGGCGTCGAGGAGAAGGATCGAGCCGCTGTCGTCGACCGCGTCGCGGCCGGCGTTGGGCCTCGCTCGAGGGCAGTTCCCCGTGGCGGAGCTCTTCTGGGGCGCGCGCAAGCTGCTCGAGGCGCTCGCTCGCGAGCAGCCGCTCGTGATGATCGTCGACGACATCCACGCGGCGGAGACGACGCTGCTCGACCTGCTCGATCACATCGTCGAGACGGTCGATACCGTGCCGATCCTGATCGTCTGCTCGGCGCGGCACGAGCTGCTGGACCGGCACCCGGAGTGGTCGGAAGGTCACCGGGATGCGCTGATCATGCTCCAGCCACTGTCGGCGGGCGACACCGGCAAGATGATCGGAGAGCTGCTCGGCCGGGTCGGGCTCGACCAGGAGATCGTCGGCCGCATCGTCGGGGCGGCCGAAGGCAATCCCCTGTTCGTCGAGCAGATGGTCTCGATGCTCATCGACAACGGGACGCTCCACCGTGACGGTGACTCATGGGTGCTCGCTGATCCGAGCGCCGATCTCGTCGTCCCTCCGGGGATCCATGCCCTGCTGGCGGCGCGTCTCGACGCCCTCGAGACGGACGAGCGTGATGTGGTCGAGCCAGCATCGGTGGTGGGGCTCGTGTTCGCCGAGGATGCGGTCCAGCATCTGGTCGACGAAGACCGACGACCGATGGTCCCGATCCACCTCGTGACGCTCGCCCACAAGCAGTTCGTCCGGCCGGATCGCCAGGATGACGACGACGCTTATCGGTTCGGTCATCAGCTGATCCGCGACACCGCATACGGAAGCCTGCTCAAGCGCGAGCGTGTCTCGCTGCACCAGCGGTTCGTTGAATGGGCCGATGAGGTGAACCGGCGGCGCGGACGAGAGACCGAGTTCGAAGAGATCCTCGGGTATCACCTCGAGCAGGCGTATCGCTACCGCAGCGAGCTCGGACCGCTCGATGATGAAGCCGTGCTTCTCGGCGTTCGGGCCTCGACCCGGCTTTCATCGGCTGGACGCCGCGCGCTGGCCCGCGGTGACTTCCCGGCGGCCGCCAATCTGCTCGACCGTGCCGCAAGGCTCCTGGATACCGCGAACCCGCAGCGCGCACCGCTCCTCGTGTCGGCGGGCGAGGCATTCATGGAGATCGGCGAATTCTCGACGGCCGAGGATCTGCTCGTCGTCGCGGCCGGCGACGCATCCGCCATCGATGACCGTTCCGTGGCAACGACCGCCGAGCTCGTGCGACTCCAACTGCACCTTCGATCCGAGGCATCGACATCCATCGACGAGGTCGAACAGCAGACGCTGACCGCCGTTCGTGAGCTGGAACCGTCCGGCGACGCGAACGCCCTCGCCCGCGCGTGGCGACTCCTGACGCTCGCCTACGGCGTATCGGGACGATACGGAGCCGCCGGCGACGCGAACGAGCGCGCCATCGATTACGCCAAGCGCGCCGGCGACCGCGTCATCGAGATGCGCCTGCACTCCTCGTCGGCCATGGTCGCGTTCTATGGACCCACACCGGTGCCTGAGGCCATCGCGACCTGCGAGCAGCTGCTGCTCATCGCGCGAGGGTGACCGACGCTCGCAGGCCGACCACCCTAGCGGCGCTCGCGCACCTGCGCGCCATGGTCGGCGATTTCGAGCTCGCTCGGGACGACTACCGCCGCGGCCGGGCGATCCTCGAAGAGCTGGGCTTGCGCTTCGACGCGTCGCTGATCTCCATCGATTCCGGTCCAGTGGAGCTCCTCGCCGGTGACCCCGTGGCGGCCGAGGCCGAGCTGCGCAAGGACTACGAGGCGCTCGACGCCATGGGCGAACGCAACTACATCTCGACCATCGCGGGTTTGCTGGCCGAGGCCCTCTATCGCCAGGAGCGCTTCGAGGTCGCCGCGGGCGTTCGCCAGGTTCTGCGAGGAGGTCGCGGCCGCGTCTGACGTGTACTCGCAGTACCTGTGGCGTGGCATCCGCGGCAAGCTCCTTGCGCGCGAGGGGGCGCATGACGAAGGCATCGAGCTCGCGCGCTCGGGCGTCGTCGAGACTCGGGCGTCCGACGACCTCGAAGGGCAGGCCAACGCGCTCGATGTTCCTCGCCGAGGCGAACGCTGCCGCCGGTCGGTCCGACGACGCCATGCAGTCGGCGCGAGAAGCGTGCGAGCTCTTCGAGACGAAGGGGAACGTGGTCTCAGCGCGTCGAGCACGCGGTTTCGCGGCGGGCGGGATCGTCCAGCCCGACCCCGGGGTACCGGCCTAGGTCCGCGGCACCGGGCGCATCGGATACACGCCGACGACGATCGGCGCCAACGGGTCGAACGAGAGCTCGTAGCCGATCTCGCCGCCGCGCAGCAGCTCGCCGAGGAGCGACCCCTCTCGCGGCGGGAGCCCGACGTACACCTTCGATCCCTCGAGGTCGACCGGCGTGACATCGTCATCGTTGCCATCGATCGCGAACCGGCGACGCAGCTCGTGCATCGGGACATAAGGACGGCTCTTGATGAAGCGCCGCAGCTGCGGGGCCGTGCAACCGGCCGATCGGTCGCCGCCGTTCTGGCCGGCATGGCCGTTCCCGTTCATGGGTCCGGTCGCCGCGACGTGCCCGTTGCCATCGGCGTGGCCGTTGCCGTTCGGGTAGGCGACGGGCCCCCCGTTCGAGCCAGGCGGCGCGGCCGTCGCGTTCGAGCCGTCGGCCGCGTGCATCTGCTGCGCTCCGTTCGGCGGGGCCGTCGTTGCAGGGGCAGACATCGCGGGTTCGACCATCGCCGCGGGTTCGCTGTGCGTGGGCGGCGGCGAACCTGCGGGTGGCGAACCTGTAGGTGCCGAGTCCGGCGTGGGCGCCGCCGGACGCGCGGGCCCGGCCTCGGGACGTGGTCCCTCGTGACGATACCGGCCGTGGTGGGGACGGCCGTGGTGTCGACGGCTCATGGGGGTGGCCGTCGAACGCCGGAAGACCGGCGTCCGTGGTCGGCGACTGTGGGTCGCCGCTCGATGGTGGGCATGGGATCCTGGGTGTCGTAGGGTCGGTCGCTCGGATACGACCTCTGCCGATGATACCCCAGCCTCCCCGCCAGGCCCGGTCGCCTGGATGACAGGTGGCTCGTCAGCCGTCGACGATGGCGAGTTCCCGCGGCGCCTCGTTGAGCACGATCGGACCGTCCTCGCCACAGACGACGATGTCCTCGATCCGCGCTCCGTACCGGCCGGGGTAGTAGATCCCGGGCTCGATGCTGAAGGCCATCCCGGAACGCAGCGGCAGCGCGTTCCCCGCGACGATGTACGGGTCCTCGTGCCCATCGAGACCGATGCCGTGCCCAGTCCTGTGGAAGAACGCAGGTCCGTGGCCCGCCTCGTCGATCACGTCCCGTGCCGCGGCATCGACGGCCTCGCAGGCGACCCCGGGGCGGACCGCCCGGGTCCCTGCGGCCTGGGCCTCGTAGAGGGCGCCGAACAGGTCAGTGAACGCACCATCGGGACGCCGGGTGTCGTCGCCGCCGGTCACCCACAGCGTCCGCGTGATGTCCGAGCCGTAACCGCCGAGCGTTCCGCCGATGTCGAGCACGATCGGCTCACCGGGCTGGATCACCCGCTCGGATGCCTCGTGATGCGGCGATGCCGAGTTCGGCCCTGATGCGACGATCGCGAACATCGCCGCTTCGTGACCCTCGTCGACGAGCCGCTCGCGGACCTCTCGAGCGACGTCCGACTCGGTCCGTCCGACCAGCCTGCCGCCGGCGATCGCGGCGACGACCCGATCCGCGGCATACGCGGCGGCACGAAGCAGGGAGATCTCGTCGTCGTCCTTGATCATCCGCAGGTCCCGGAGCACGGTCGAGGCCGGCAGGTACGTGGGCCCGTGGCCCAGCGCTGCCTGGATCCGGAGGAGGTGCATCGCGAGCATCGTGTCGGATACGGCGACGCGTCCCGTGGTCGTGATCCCGGACACGGCCAGCCCATACGGGTCGTCGGTCTCGTCCCAGGTCCTGATCTCCAGATCGGTTCGGATCCCTGCCTCGGCCGCGGCGAGTTCCAGCCGCGGGACGACCATGAACGGTGCCACGCCCTGCCCCAGGACGAGGAGCGTCAGGCGCTCGAGCGGCATCGCCGCGTACCCGGTCAGATAGCGCATGTCCGACCCGACGCCGATGAGCATCGCCTCAAGGTCGCCTTCCTGTGTCGCGGCGACGGCACGCTCGAGGCGCTCGGCGAACCGACTCGCCGGGACGGTCGGGCGCTCGCTGATCATCCGACCCGTTCGCCGGTGAGCGGGCGGCTCATCCAGGTGGCGATCGTGGCGGGCCCGTCCTCGAACATCTTGCGGTAGGCGAACACGCGCTCGGCGCCGCGAGCCATGGCCCGTTTGCGCAGATCGATGTCGTCGTGCTGCCCGACAGCGAGCACGCGAGCCCCGGTCGCGTGCGCGCGTTCGATCGCTGTCAGGGCGTCATACGCGCTCGCCGTCATGTCGACGATCGCGAACTCGGCGCGTTCGAGGGCGGCGTCGAACTCGGAAGCGGTCTTGGAGCGGGCCGCGACCGCTCCAGCGGCCTCGACAGCCCGCGCAAGCCGATCGGACCAGATCAGGTCCTGCGCGAGGATCGCGATCCGCGGCGCCATGACGACGTCAGTCGATGGTCTGGGCGAGGTGGTGGAAGATGTCGCGCGCCGTGACGACACCGGTGGGGCGCCCGTCCTCGACGATCGGGATATGGCGGAAGCCGCCAACGGCCATCTTGTGGATCGCGACGGCGATGGGGTCGTCATGCCGGAGGACCACCGGGTCCGGCGTCATGAAGTCACGCACGTGGAATGACGCGAGCCGCTTGCCGGCAGCCTTCACGACGGCATCGCGGTCGGTGAAGATCCCGACGAGCCTGTCGTCGGTCATGACGAGGACGCAGTCGGCCTCCGCCTCGGCCATCCGCGCGATGACGACGTCCAGCGCCGTGTCCGGGGTCACCGTGATCGGTGGTGGCGCCCCGAGCTCGTCGAGGTGCTCCCCGAGGAGCTGCCCCTTGAAGGCGGGCGCCTGCTGCGGGACGTCGCTCCCGAACAGGTCCGCCCCGCAGTTGTCGCAGATGTCCGCGCCGCTGAGGTTCATGAACCCGCACACGGGGCAGCGCATCCCGTCATCGCCCGCTTCCTGGCCGGCGAGGATGCCGTCGTCGCCCGCGATCATGTGACCGTCCATGTCTCGCCGCCGTTGAGGACCTTCTCCAGGTCTCCCTCGCCGGCTCGCGCGACGGCCGAGGCGAGCTGTCCCTCGATCAGCTGGTCATGGGTGGGTCGGCTGACCGCCCGGAACACCCCGACCGGGACCGGGAACTCGGGCCAGAACATCCGCGACAGCATCAGCGCGAGATACGGCTCTTCGGCGGCCTCGTCGTGAACGAGCAGATCGGCCTCGGTCACGCCGTCCTCGCCGATCGTCACGACCTCAGGGTGCAGCCCGCGCAGCCGGATGCCCTTGTCGCGGTCCTTGCCGAAGATCATCGGCTTGCCGTGCTCCAGCACGAGCATGCGATCCTCGCGGACCTCACGGTCGGTGAAGTCGCGCCACGCGCCGTCGTTGAAGATGTTGCAGTTCTGGAGGACCTCCACGAACGAGCTGCCCTTGTGCCGGCCGGACCGCTCCAGCGTGTTCTGCAGATGCTCGGTGTGCGTATCGACCGAGCGGGCGACGAACGAGGCCTCGGATGCGAGCGCGATCGTCAGCGGCATGATCGGCGTGTCGACGGTTCCCATCGGGCTCGACTTGGTCCGCTTGCCGAACTCCGACGTCGGCGATGCCTGGCCCTTGGTGAGCCCGTAGATGCGGTTGTTGAACATGACCAGGTTGATGTCGACGTTCCGGCGCATCGAATGGATGACGTGGTTGCCACCGATCGACAGCGCGTCGCCATCGCCGGTGATGACCCACACCATCAGGTCAGGGCGGGCGGCCTTCAGACCCGTGGCAAGCGTCGGGGCGCGCCCGTGGATCGTGTGGAAACCGAAGGTGTTCATGTAGTACGGCAGCCGGCCCGAGCAGCCGATACCGGAGATGAAGACGATGTCCTCCTTCTTGTAGCCGAAGTCGGGCATCACCTTCTGCGTCTGGGCAAGGATCGAATAGTCGCCGCAGCCCGGGCACCAGCGCACCTCCTGGTCGGACACGAAGTCCTTCCGGGTCAGGGCGATGACCTGGGCATTCTCGGGACTGAGTGCCGGCTGGTCGCCGTTGGCGTGCGGCGTGCTGACGCCGTTGGTGTCCATGGTCATTCGAGTCCCTTGAGGATCTGTACCGCTTCGTTGACGATCTCGACGATGCGGAATGGCTTGCCGCGCACCCGGTCGTACCCGATGGCATCAACGAGGTAGCGGGCGCGGATGAGCATCAGCAACTGTCCGAGGTTGACCTCCGGGATGAGCACCTTGCGATAACTCCGGATGACATCCTCGGTGTTGGCCGGGAACGGGTTCAGATGACGGAGATGGGCGTGCGCGACCGAGTGGCCCTCGGCCTGCAGTCGCTCGACGGCGGACCGGATCGCGCCGTATGTCGAACCCCAGCCGAGGATGAGCAGATCGCCGGTCGGCGGCCCGAACACCTCCAGCGGGGCGATGTCATCGGCGATGCCAGCGACCTTCGCGGCACGAAGCGTCTGCATCCGATGGTGGTTCTCCGGGTCGTAGCTGACATTGCCCGTGACGTCGGCCTTCTCGAGGCCACCGATCCGATGCTCCAGACCGGCCGTGCCCGGAACGGCCCATGGACGCGCGAGCGTGTCCGGGTCGCGCAGGTACGGGTAGAACGGACCGTCGCCCTTCGTCGCGTTGGGGACGCCGATCGACGGCAGGTCCGCCGTCGACGGGATGCGCCACGGCTCGGAGCCCGTCGCCAGGAACGCGTCTGACAGGTAGACGACCGGCGTCATGTACTTGAGCGCGAGTCGCCAGGCCTCGATGGCAAAGTCGAAGCATTCGCCGGGTGTCGCCGGAGCGACGATCGGGACGGGTGAGTCGGAATTGCGGCCGAACATGACCTGAAGCAGGTCGGCCTGCTCGTTCTTGGTCGGCATCCCAGTGGATGGCCCTGCCCGCTGCACGTCGATGACGACGAGCGGCAGCTCGACCATGACGGCCAGGCCCATCGCCTCGCTCTTGAGCGCGATCCCCGGACCTGAGCTGGCGGTCAGACCGAGGGCGCCGCCGTAGCTCGCGCCGATCGCCGCGCCGATCGCCGCGATCTCGTCCTCCGCCTGGAATGTCTTGACGCCGAAGGTCTTGTACCCCGAGAGCTGGTGGAGGATGTCCGATGCGGGAGTGATCGGGTAGGAGCCGTAGAAGAGGGGCCGGCCGGCGAGCTTCGACGCGGCGAGGAACCCGAGTGCCGTCGCCTCATTGCCGGTGATGTTCCGATAGGTACCCGGCGGCAGGTGGGCCGGCCGCACGCGGTAGTGCGTATGGAACATCTCGGTCGTCTCGCCGTAGGCGTAGCCGGCCTTCAGCGCGCGCTTGTTCGCGTCGGCGATCACCGGTCGCGCCGAGAACTTCGAGTCGATCCAGTGGAGGGTCGGCTCCATGCTCCGCTCGTAGAGCCAGAACATCAGCCCGAGCGCGAAGAAGTTCTTCGTGAGGTCCTTCTGCTTGGTCGTCATGTCGAGCCCATCGAGCGAACGCTCGTTGAGCGTCGAGATCGGGATCTCGAAGACGGTGTACGCCTTGAGGGAGCCGTCGCTCAGCGGGTTGGACGCGTAGGCCGCCTTGTTCAGGTTCGCCTGCGTGAACGCGTCGCTGTTGACGATCAGCGCGCCGCCGGGTGGCAGGTCGCCGATGTTGGTCTTGAGCGCTGCCGGGTTCATCGCCACGAGGACATCGGGCTGGTCACCCGGCGTATGGATGTCGGTCGAGCTGAAGCTGATCTGGAAGCCGCTGACGCCCGGTAGCGAACCTGCCGGGGCGCGGATCTCGGCGGGGAAGTCCGGCAGCGTGCTGATGTCGTTGCCGAAGACCGCCGCCGTCCGGGTGAACTGGGTGCCGGTGAGCTGCATGCCGTCGCCGGAGTCGCCGGCGAACCTGATCGTGACTCGCTCGAGTTCCTGGACGGGGAGTTCGTGCTCCTTCGTCGTGGTCATCCGCCTTCGGGCTGCCTCATCTTCTGGTGCGGTCGCGGTGGGAGGTTGAGCAGCTCCTCCGGGAACGACTCCGCGAGGTACTTGATGATGTCGACCTGCCGGACAACACCGACCAGTCGGCCTCCCTCGTCGACGATCGGGACGTTCCGATAGCGGCCCGTCTGCATCAGCTCGATCGCGTCCCGGATGGTCTGGTCGAGATCGAGTGTCCGCGGTTCGGTCGTCATGAGTGACTCGACGGGTCTTGAGAGATCGACGTTGCCGACCACGATCCGCGCAAAGATGTCGCGCTCCGTCAGCACGCCGAGCAGTGTTCCAGCCTGGTCACACACGAACACTGAATCGCCCGTTCCGGTGCGTTGGATCGCCCGGACGCAATCCGCCAGCGTCGTGCCCGGTGCGACGGTCACGGGTTGGCGGCGGCTGAGCACGCGAAGCCGCCCATCGGTCAGGGTCGGGACGCGACGGGCGACCGCGCCCTCGGTGAGGTCGGTCACGCTCAGAGTGTAGTCCGAACCCGCTCCATACGGGCCCCGACCGGTGCGGCGGACACGGCCGGCGCCACCGTCGCCGGTCGCGGACACGGCCGGCGCCACCGCGTCGCGTCGGAGACACGGCCGGCGCCACCGCGTCGCGTCGGACTGCTAGCCTCCGGCGCCATGGACCGACGAACCGCCACGGGCATCGGGTTGGTCGTCGTATCCGCCGCGGGGTACGCGACCGGCAGCGTGCTCGCGCGCCCGATCTACGACACCGGGATCGACTGGCTGACCCTGGTCGAGTGGCGCTTCCTCATCGGGGCGATCCTTGGCTGGATCTGGGTGGTCGCGTCGTCAGAGCGGCGCGGCTCCCTCCGACGTATCCCGCGCCGCGCGCTGCTCGTTGCGCTGGCATTGGGCGCCCTGTTCACCGGGAACGCCGGCACGTACTACGCCGGGCTCGAGACGGTGCCTGCTGCGCTGGCGGGTGTGCTCGTCTACACGTATCCCGTGATCGTAGCCGTGCTCTCGCTCCGGTTCGCGACCCGACTCCCCGGGCGGCGACCGTGGATCGCGCTGGGGCTGGCGGTCGTCGGCACGGTGCTGGCCCTCGGTGGCATCGACGTGGCGTCCGCACCGCCGATCGAGGGCCTGGTGCTCGTCTGGGCCTCGGCGCTGATCTACTCGGTCTGGATCATCCTGTCGGCCCGACTATCGGGCGAGCGGCGCGACCGACTGGCGACCGACGCCCCCGAGGCCGACACTCCGGCCGGCGACGCGGCGGTGACGACGGCGCTGATGATGACCGCGACAGCCGTGGTTTACGCCGTCGCCGGCGCCGTGGTCGGCCGACCGCTGGATCCCTCGCGGATCCCTGCTGACGCGTGGCCGCTGATCGCGGCAGTCGGGTTCGTGGCGTCGTTCCTTGCGATCCAGACGTTCTACGCGGGGGCGCGCCGCATCGGGGCGGCAAAGGGAGCGCTGGTCAGCACGGTCGAGCCGCCGATCATCGTCGTCCTGTCGTTCGTGTTCCTCGGTCAGACGCTCGCACCCATCCAGCTCGCCGGCGCCGCGCTGATCCTCATCGGCGTGATCGTCGCGCAGACCTCGCCGCGGCCGAGGGGCGCGCCGGAACCGGCGACGCCACTGGAAGCCGAGGTCTAGCGGGTAGTCAGCCGAGGAACGTCCCGCGGGCCGTCGCGATCCGCGCGGTCAGGCCCGCCCTGCGGCCGCGAGCATCGCCCGGGCGCCGCTCGTGACGAAGGAGCCTTCGGACCCCAGACCGATGAACGTGAAGCCCATGTCGATCAGCGGCGGCAGACCCTCCGCGTCGTAGATCAGGATCCCGGCGCCCTTGCCGTGAGAGCGGCACGCATCCACGACCGCTCGCAAGGAATCCTGGAACCGCGGCTCGTCGAAGCGACCCGGGATGCCGAGGCTGTGCGAGAGGTCGGCCGGCCCGACGAACAGCACGTCCACCTCGTCGAGCGCCGCGATCGCATCGGCATCGGCGACCGTACCGGCCGCCTCGATCTGGACGATCCCGACGACGCGATCGTTGACGACGCGAGCCACATCCGAATGCCCGAGCGAGCCCATCCCTCCCCCACGCGTGCGTAGCGCGACGCCGCGTTGCCCGACCGGCGGATAGCGAAGGTACGAGACCGCCTCGCGGACCTCATCGATCGACTTGAGCTGGGGCAGCATCACGCCCTCGGCACCGAGATCGAGCGCACGGCCGACCCGGAGCCGCTCCGCGGACTGCGAGCGGACGACCGCCGCCATCGGCGTGGTGGCGGCCGCGTAGAGCAGGCCGAGGAGGTCGCCCTCGGTCGAGGCCCCGTGCTCGAGGTCGAGGACGGCCCAATCGAAGCCCGCCTGGCCGCAGAGCTCGACCGCGAGCGGTGAGGCGAGGTCGGAGAAGACGCCGATCAGCGTCTCGCCGGCACGGATCCGGGTCTTGAGGTCCGCCATCGGCTGATGATGCAGGGTCGTCAGGCGCAGTGCACCGCGTTCGTGCGTCGGCGAAGGGGTCCGGCCGGATGCAGGCGCTATCCGCTGACGAAACCCGACGTGTCGACCACCTCCAGATCGCGCCCGGTGATGTCGTCGAGCTCGTGCAGGACGTCGTCATCGAACCGAGCATCGCTCATGCCGCTGATGTACCAGGGCGAACCGTTGTCGGCGAGGATCATCCCGTAGCGCTTCAGGGCCTCGGCGATCGTCCGCGCGAACGGCGAATAGCCCGAAAGATCGACGGATGCCTTCAGGCGAACGCGTAGACCCATCGGCGGCAGGGAGGCCGAGGACGAGTCGCTCGCGTCGTGGCGGGCCGGGTAGATGTGCGCACTGCGCGTATCCGGCGTCGTGAACCGGACCGCATGCCGGATGACGCCCGCGGCGACTTCGTCATAGCGGACGAGTCCGGGCAGGATCGGCAGTCCGGCGGCGTCGGCACTCGTCCACCCGTCGGGACGAAGGGCATTCGAGCGGAGGTCCCAGGTCGCGCCGCTGCCCGCTCGCCAGTTGGCGCCTTGCGGGCGGGCGTTGTACAGCTCATAGAGCCGGCATGCGTCCTTGTCGACCATGAGCATGTGGCGGTCACCGGTCGAATAGAAGCCGCCTTCGATCAACGGGCTCGCCGGGATCGGGTAGCCCACCTGGTCGGACTCGTCGGCGTAGTCGAAGGCGACCGGCGTTCGCGGCGTCGAGCTTGTCACCAGCTGGTACGGGATCCCGTACCCGACGTACGAGCCGAAGTCCATGTGAAGACCGGTATCCAGGCCGATCGCCGCGATCATCGTCGCCGAGTTGGCGGCGACGGGCCGTTCGTCGATCCGCTGGTTCCACACGTTCGTGCCTGGGAAGACCGAACAGCCTGACGCGCCGGGAAGCGACGGACCGGGTGGGATCGGACGCCTGGAGAATGTGCGCCAATCGACGATCCGGGGAGACGCGGTCGGTCGCGGGCTGGGCGGCGTGTAGGCATCGGCCCGCGCCGTGCCGCCGAGGGCCGCCAGGAGGACGACCCCGAGAGTCAGCGAGAGCCAGCGACGCGTGTGCATACGCCAAGTGTCACGGCCGCGCACACGTCGGGACATCGGCCCTTTCGTCCGTCCGGTGCCGCCGCTGGTCATGTGACCGCGGTCACCAGTTCGAACCAAACCGAGTCCGCCACCACTCATGGGGTGTAGCGTCGCGACGGACGCGGCGACCGGAGGGGTCGGGTGGAGCGAGCGCTCGTCGAGTTGGCCCAGGCAGGCGATGAGGAGGCCTTCGCGGCCATTACGCGCGCGTGCGGCGACCGGCTGCTGGCGATCGCCTTCCGGATCCTTCGTGACCTGGGTTTGGCCGAAGACGCCGTTCAGCAGACGCTCGTCATCGCCTGGCGCGAGCTCCGTGGGCTACGGGATGCCGATCGATTCGATGCCTGGCTCCATCGACTTCTGGTCAACGAGTGCTACGCAGAGGCGCGTCGGGCGCGAAAGTGGTCGAGCGCCGTTCGCTTGCTGCCGGCCGAGGGGCCGAGCGGACCGGACGACATCGTCACCGTCGCACATCGCGATCAGCTGGAGCGCGCGTTCGGTCGTCTCCCACCCGAGCAACGAGCCGTCTTCGTCTTCCACCACTACCTGGGCCTGACGCTGGCCGAGGTCGCCGGGCAACTCGGCATCCCGCTGGGAACGGTGAAGTCCCGGCTTCACTACGCGACGGTCGGTCTGCGCGCGGCGCTTGAGGCGGACGCCCGGACCGAGCCCGCGAGGACTGAGAGACCAGCATGACGATCACCGACGATCTCGACCGCATCGCGCAGACATGGATCCTCGAAGGACCCGATCGCCTTTCCGATCGGGTGCTCGATCACGCACTGGCTCAGGTCCACGGGACGACCCAGCGACGCGGGGCATGGGCGCCAGGGAGGATTCGAGGCGCGACGCCGCCGATGCGACATGCAGCGGTCTTCGCGATCGTCATGATCGTGGCTGGCACGACCCTGCTCATCGTCGGACAACTCGACCGGTCGATCGGGATCAGTCCATCGCAGACACCATCGCCGAGCTTGTCTCCGTCGCCATCCATATCGTTCGAGACGTTCTTCTCGCCGATCTACCACTACTCGATCGACCGCCCGTCTGCGTGGGCGGTCGAGCCCGGTACGCAGGATTGGCCACCGCAGTCGAACCCGGTGCCCGACGGGGCCGGCGTGGATCGCTTCATCAGCCCCGAGGATCGCTGGACGCGGATCGTGGTCACCTCCGATGCCCTTGAACCGGGCGAGGTCGTCGGCGAACGGCAAGCGATCCTCGACCAGACCAATGCGCAGGCGTGCCAGTTCCGCGATCGATCCGTTAGCACGCTTGGCGGCGTCGATGCACGACGCGAGGTCTGGTTCTGCTTCGACCGGGACTGGGTGACGGAGCTCTTCGCGGCACATGCCGGCCGGGTCTACACCGTCGACCTCATCACCCGCTCGGAGCCGTCACACGAGGTCCTCGCGTTGTTCGAGCACGTGGTCGGGTCCTTGCGGTACGAGGAATGAGTGCGATGCCCGGTCGCAGTCGGGGCGGGAGGGTCCACGTCATCCGGGCGCTGACCACGACGGCCGTACTGGTGGCATCCGTCGTCGCCGGCTGCGGCGGCACGGCCGTCGCGCCAACGGGAACGCCTGGGCCCGTTCCGTCGTCACCCAACGCCGTGATCACATCGTCGGCGCCGAGCCAGGCGGCTGCATCGGTCGGACCATCCCCGGGGGCGGCGATCGCGTTGCCTGCGGAGTGGACGACATACATATCGAAGCGGTTCGCCTACACGATCGAACATCCGACCGGCTGGGTGGAGACGCCGGCCGCGAACGACTGGCCGGTCGTCGGGTGGCCTCCGCCGGATGGCAATTCCTCGGATCGCTTCGAGGTCCCCGGCGGGGCTGCCGGACAGCTCACGGTGTCGTCTGACGTACTGGCGGAAGGCGAGGTCGCCTCTGGTCGCAGAGCCGAGATCGATCAGGAAACGGCGATGATGTGCAAGATCGGCGCGTTCACCAAGGTCGTGGTGGACGGCGCTGAGGGCCGCCAAAACGACCAGTTCTGCTTCGGCCACGACTACCTGATCGAGGTCTTCGTCGGCCATGCGGACCGGATCTACCTCATGTACTGGCTCTCGCCGACTGACATCCCCGACATCGACCGCGCGATCTTCGACGAGATGATGAAGCAATTCAGGTTCGCCGACTGACGTTCTGTCTTTTGTTTGAGCGGCGCGAACGGACGGGCTCCCCCAGTCAGCAAAGAGAACTCGCAGACGAACGAAGGGAGCCGGCCATGGTCGGGCGGCGTTTCGCGACGACGAGTCTCGTCGTCGTTGGCACATCCGTCGTCGCGCTCGCGCTCGCGATAGCGGTGATCGGCGGACCCCGGTCCGGCTCGACCGCGGCTTCTCTCGCTCCACCGGCATCGGTCGTGGGCGTAGGACTGCCGAGCCCCTTCGTAGGTGTTTCACCAGCTCCCACGGCGACCGCGTCGAGTTCGTCGGTCGAGCAGGCACCTCCATCAGCGACGCCCGCGGCTGATTCGGCGACGCCCTCCCCGATCCCGGTGCCGACGATCGGATTCGAATCGATCCACGACTACCAGGCCCGATACCCCGAGGGGTGGTCCCTCGTCGCTTCCCGGACCCGGGCCGACCCAGACACTCTCTCGACGAAGGGCTACCGATGGACAGGGATCACCCACCGCGTCGAATCGGGCACCACGCTCGAAGAGTTCGTCGCCGCACACCCATCGGATCACTGCCGGACCTCGACCCGGGACGTGACCGAGATCGACGGGCATCGCACATTGCGCCGAGCCGGATGCGGCTTCGTCGATGGCGACGTCATGATCGGCAGGGACGTGTACTCGTTCTCCCTCGAGGGAGCGGGGCCGTACGAGCCGGTCCTGCTGTTCGGGCGGATCGCGGCGACCATCCAGTTGCCCGAGCCGTTCGCCTCGACGATCAACGACTTCACGCTGTCGATCCCACCGGGCTGGGAGGCACTAGCGGCAACGGAGCCAGACGCGCCGGACCGGTTCTACGGGCCCGGGAACCTCAACTTCGACGTGACGACCGACCGGAAGACGGGCGACCCGCGTGCGGTCTCATGGGCAGAGAGCCATTTCCACCGGCGCACGACCCTGCACGGCGACCAACAGTTCTGCGCCAACGGCACCCTGGCGCCACCCGCCAGGGAGCGCAAGTTCGAGCCTTCGACGATAGAGGGCCATCCCGCGGCGGTCCGCTACTCATGTGGTTATGTCGACGCCGCCGTCGTCGTCGGGGACCACGTCGTCCGACTCACACTGATCTCGCCACATCACGGAGGAGGGGACGCCGACGCATTCGCGCTGCTGACTCGTCGACTTGACCTTGGCACGCCGGGCGGCGTCGGTCCCGTCTGGTCGAGGACGTTCCGATCCAAGGTCCACGGCTACGTGCTCCGATATCCCCGCGATTGGAAGGTCTCGGCCGCGTCAGAGGCAACGAAGAACGATCTGTTCCAAGCACTGCATGCCCCCAGCTCCCTGTCGATCACCGTCAGGCCGAAACTCCGGAGTCAAGAGCTCTACGCGTATGCCGATCAGTCGTTGCCCCATCACGTGAAGGACGACGGCTGCATATGGGGCTCGTCCCACAACATCTGGACTCCGGGGGCGGCGATGCCGTTCAAACGAGCCAAGATCGCCGGTCTCCCCGCGATGGTTCGTAATGAGTGCGATTTCGTCGACGCGGTGATCGACCTCGATGATCGGGCACTCGTGCTCGTGTTCAGGTCGGGCAGCCGTACACCGAGGGCACATGGACCGATGTTCGACCTCTTTGCCTCGGCCCTGGAGGTGACCTCTCCGCCTGCATAGGATCCGGATTCTTGAACCCTTCGGTCGATGGCAGCGTCGTAGGGTTCAGGCGACCAGATCGGGCGCCGACCGGAGGGTCCAGGGTGGATCGAGGCCTCGTCGAGGCGGCCCAGCGCGGTGATCACGGCGCCTTCGAAGCGCTCGCGATCGCCGCTGCGGACCGCCTCTACACGATCGCCCGCCTGATCCTCCGCGACACACACCTCGCCGAGGATGCCGTGCAGGAGGCCCTCGTCCACGCCTGGCGCGACCTGCCGCGCCTGCGTGACCCGGAAAGGTTCGACGCCTGGCTGCGTCGGCTGCTTGTCAACGCGTGTGCCGACCAGGGCCGTCATCGACGACGTTGGTCAGCGGAGATCCAGATCGTACGGGCCGAACCGGCCATGAACGATGCGACCGGCTCGATGGCCGACCGCGACCAGCTCGAACGGGGCTTCAGGCGCCTGAAGCCCGAGCAACGAGCTGCCGTGGTCCTCCACTTCTACCTGGGACTCTCCCTTGCCGAGGTCGCCGAGTCGCTCGGCATCCCCGAAGGCACGGCCAAGTCCCGACTCCATTACGCGACCGAGACCTTGCGCGCGGCACTCGATGCCGACGCGCGGACGACGGTCGCGGCTACGAACGGACGACCGGCATGACTGGACCGCGCTCCGCAGAAGAACGCATCGCGTCGTGGCTCGAGGAGGAGTCTGCTGGCTTCCTGCCCGACCGTGTACTCGACGCGACCTTCGACCGGACGCGTGGTGCGAGCCAACGCGGACCGTCCGCCTGGAGGCTCCTTCCCATGACTCGCTCCATCCCTGCCCTGATCGCGGTCGGCGCCGCCGCGGTCATCGTCCTCGCCGCGGTCGTGCTGGCGAAGCCGGCGCCGCACGAGAGCGTCGGTTCCTCGCCGATCACGGCGGGGCCGTATACGTCACCGCTATTCGCATACACGGTCGACATCCCGGCGGGTTGGGAGGTCGTGCCGGCGAGCAAACCCTGGCCGGCCGGTCAAAGGATCGAGACTGACCCTGCGTCAGTGGACACGTTCCGCATCCCCGGTTCGCCCATCAACGCTTCGATGGCAGTCGCCGCGCAGCATGCACCGCAAGGAACCACGTCGACCACCTGGCTTACGAAGTGGGAGGCGATACGTGAAGACATCGGCGGCCACTGTTTCGGGTCGAGCGTGGGGTGGATGACAGCGACCGTGGTCGGGCTTCCGGGATGGCACGTCAAGTGGCGGTGTGACAGCCCGACCGATGAGCGATCGAACTGGGACGAATACACATTCCTAGCGGGCGGGATGGGATACGTGATCAGCGGCAACCCGACGATGATCGATCGAGTACTCGAGTCGTTCCGCGTGCCGTCCGCCATCCCATCCGCAACGCCGACCCCGATCGCGACGTCGACGTGGAAGGACTACACCTCCCCTCAGTACGGGTTCACCATCGGTCACCCGCCCGGATGGGAGGAGCGACCGGCGTCGCGTGCGTGGACCTTCGCCGCCGACGGCGCGGCGTTCGATCCGGAGTCACGAGGCAGGGACTCGTTCTACGTCCAACCGGGACCGGACTTGGGGGTCCTGGTCAGCGCATGGTCGATCGCGATCCAACCCGGTACCGGTCCGACGACGCAGGTCGACCTCGAATCGTGGGTCGAGCAGTATTGTCAGCAGACCAACGACCAGCCGTGCACGGGCGTCCGTGATCGAGCGATCGCGCTGTGTGTGGAACGCCGCGATTGCCACCCTGGTCTGCTCGTTCCCTTCAAGGACGATGTACTGGCCTTCTGGCCGACCGTCGGTGACGACTCGAGTGTCATGGCAGTCGCCGTCTGGCGACCCGACTCCGACAAGAGCGTCGAGTCATATGGGGGCGCCGTGAAGCTGCTCGAAGCATTCCTATCGACCTTCGGCGGCGTCGGGCAGGACGGCGTCTATCCGGCGCCCAAGCCATCGCCATAGCCGGCGTCAGTCGGGGAACGCCTCCGGGCCGCGCTCAGTCAGCTCGGCGACGTGGGCGTGGTGGTCCTCGGACGGGATCCAGGTGAACGGGTAGCTTGCCGTCGTCGAGGTCCATCGCCGCCTGCGTCACCTTGAGCGGGTGGAATGTGTCGACCATCACAGCCAGTTCCTCGGTCGCCTCCTTGCCGATCGACGCCTCGACCGTGCCGGGGTGCGGGCCGTGGGCGATCCCCGCGGGGTGGAGCGTGAACGAGGAGATCTCCACCCCGCGCCGGCTCATGAAGTTCCCGGCGACGTAGTAGATGACCTCGTCGCTGTTGATGTTCGAGTGGTTGTAGGGAGCCGGGATCGCCAGCGGGTGGTAGTCGAACTTGCGCGGCACGAACGAGCACACGACGAAATTCCGCGCCTGGAACGTCTGATGCACGGGCGGCGGCTGGTGGACCCGTCCGGTGATCGGCTGGAAGTCGGCGATGTTGAAGCGGAACGGCCACAGGTAGCCGTCCCAGCCGACGACATCGAACGGGTGATGGCGATAGTGATAGGCGGTGATGCGATCCGCTGAACGCACGTGGATGACGAACTCGCCGTGTTCCTCGACCGCCGGAACGTCGTCGGGGGCGTGGATGTCGCGCTGTGAGTACGGGGAGTGCTCGAGCAGCTGGCCGTAGTCGTTTCGATAACGGCGAGGCGGCTCGATCTCGGACGGCGCCTCGAGGTAGAGGATCCGCTGCTCCGAACCCTCGTCGGGATCGAGCCGCCAGGTCGTGCCGATCGGCAGCACGAGATAGTCGCCGGGACCGTAGCGCAGCGGACCGAAGATCGTGTCGCAGACGCCCTCACCCTCGTGGATGTACAGCATCTCGTCGGCGATCCCGTTGCGGTAGAACGTCCCGGGCGGCATCGGTTCGGCAGGCAGGACGATCCCGAACACGACGTCGCTGTTGAAGTAGAGCGGGATCCGGCCGCTGATCGCGTCGCCCGTCGGTGGCACCGCGCCCGTCTTCGTCAGCCGATGACGATGTAGACCGTCATCCGCCGCCACCAGCTCCACTCGGCGGACGGGCTCGATCCGGTAGGTCTGCGTCGGCGGCACGAGGTGGTACAGGATCGAGTTCCGGCCGCTGAAGCCCTCGACGCCGAAGAGTTCCTCGGCATAGAGGCTGCCGTCGGGACCGCGGTGCTGCGTGTGCCGCTGGCGGGGCAGGCTGCCGTGCGCGACGTAATACATGCGGACTGGCCTCCTCGGGTCGAGAAGGCCAGTCTAGGTGGTTCGCGGAGGACGACCGGTGAAGCCCTGCGGAACTTCACATTCGTTGCCGCAGGTCGCCCCGCCTCCCGATCGCCGCCGACGCAGCACGGACCCGGCAGGCGTAGATTTCGCTCGATGACAGATCAGGGTGGGATGACGGTCGAGGAGGTCCGGAGTTTCCTGACGGGTGAGAACCCGCAGTTGGCTGCGCAGCGGAAGCGTCATATGCGGTTTCCGACCGATCCACGCTGCAAGATGTGCGCCGCGCCGTTCAAGGGCGTAGGCGGCGCCGCATTCCGGATGATGGGATTCGGTCAGTTCGCCGGTAACCCATCGCTTTGCAAGATGTGCATCACCCAGATGCGAAAGAACGGGATGAGCGGCGTGGAGATCCCGGTGAGCCTCGTCTTCTCTGACGTCCGAGGTTCGACCGGCATGGGCGAGCGCATGCGGCCGGTCGAGTTCCACGCCTTCCTCGACCACTTCTACCGCCTAGCATCGAGCGCGATCCTCGAGCACGCGGGCCTCGTCGACAAGATCGTCGGCGACGAGGTCATCGGGCTGTTCTTCGGCGGCGTCAGCGGGCCGGAGCACGCCGCCGCGGCCATAGCGGCGGCGCTCGATCTGGCCGAGCGCGCCTCGCGGCCCAGCGCGACGCCATCCGGTCCGATACCCGCCGGCACTGCCGTCCACACCGGCGATGCGTTCGTTGGCGCCACCGGCCCGATCGGTGCGGTCGACGACTTCACGGCCCTCGGTGACGCCGTGAACACGACAGCGCGACTCGCATCTGCCGCCCGGGCCGGAGAGGTGCTCGTCAGTGTCGCCGCAGCGACCGCCTCCGGCACCCCGACCGATGGGCTCGAGCGCCGGACGCTCGAGATCCGGGGAAGGTCCGAGTCGCTCGAGGTGGTCGTCCTGCGCGCCGGCGACCGCGAGACCGTCGCGGCGTAGCCGACACGGCGGTCCGACAGGCGTACCGAACGTCCCGCGAGCGAGCCTAAAGGCGATCGTTATCGCGAGGGCAAAATAAAGGTTCGCGAGGGTGCAGGACTGGGCGCTCACTCGATGGCAGGAAGAACCGCGGCTCCTAACGTGGTCGTAGTAGCAACGCACCACGCGAAAGGAGCCACCAAGATGCTCGCCGACTTCGAATATCGCTTCAGCCAGCACGAGGACACGATCCGCCGGGCCGAGGCGAATGCTCGACTTCAGTCCGCGCTCACCTCGACCGATCCGATCGGGGCCGAGCCCAAGCGACCCCGCCGCGGGATCTCGCTGATCCTCCGCCGGCTCGCCGGCACCGCCGTCACCGCCGCCTGATCGACCGCCTCCCCGGTCGCTGGGCGGCGGTCGACCGCAGCTGGCCTCCCGTACGATGGAGGTCATGGCCACCCGAGTCGCGAGCCCCGAGTTCATCGGACGTCGGCGCGAGTTCGAAACGCTGCGCGACGTCATCGCCAAGGCTGCGACCGGCGACACAGTGGTCGCCCTCGTCGGCGGCGATGCCGGCATGGGCAAGACACGCCTCGTCGACGAGGTCGAAGCCCTCGCGCGCGACGGCGGGACGCTGGTCCTGGAGGGCGGATGCGTCTCCATCGGTAGTGGCGAAGGGTTGCCGTTCGCGCCGATCGTCGAGGCACTTCGACGTCTGCCTGCCCTCGTGGCGGCGGGTGAGATCGACGGGATCCACGACATGTCAGAGCTGCGCTCGAGCGAAACGGCCGATCTCGGTCGATTGCTCCCTGAACTCGGTGCGGGCTCGCCGGATCCTGATGTCTTCGACCGTCCTGCGTGGGTCCAGGCGCGGATCTTCGAGGCCCTACTCGCGCTGCTGCGCACGCTCGGCGAACACAGGCCGGTCCTGCTGGTCGTCGAGGACATGCACTGGTCGGACAGTTCGACGCGCGATGTGCTGTCATTCCTGGCCCGTAACACGCAGAGCGAACGACTGGCGGTCATCGGCACGTACCGCACGGACGAACTGAACCGGCGGCATCCGCTGCGACCATGGCTCTCGGAGATGGAACGCGTGCCGCGCGTCCTCCGGATCGAGCTCGGGCGCTTCGGCCGGACGGAGCTCGACGGGCAGATCGGCGCCATCCTCGGCCACCGCCCGACGGTCGCCCTGCTCGATGCGATCGAGCGGCGCGCGGAGGGCAATCCGTTCTTCGTCGAGGAGCTGCTGGCGTCGAGCTCGGGCGATCCCGGTGAGGCCCTCCCACCGACCCTTCGCGAGGTCCTGATGACGCGCGTCACCGCGCTCTCCGAGGACGCGCAACGGATCCTGGGCGTCGCCGCCGTCGCGGGACGATCCGTCGAGGGTGAGCTGCTTGCCGAGGTCGCCGGTTCGGACGAGACCGCGATCGAGAGCGGTCTGCGCGAGGCGCTGGCGGCGCAGATCCTGGCGATCGACGCACACGGTCGTCCCGACACCTATCGCTTCCGTCATGCCCTTCTCGCCGAGGTCGTCTACGACGATTTGCTGCCGAGCGAGCGTCGACGGCTCCACGCCGCGTATGCGGCCGCACTCGACGCCGCCCCGATCGCCCCTGGCGCCGAGGGTGCCAGCCAGCTGGCGACCCTCGCGCATCACGCGACTGCAGCCCATGAGAACGGTCCGGGCGCTTCGCGCGTGGGTCGCGGCGGCGCGCGCGGCGGCGCGGAGCCCATGCGTTCGCCGAAGCGCGGCAGGCCTACGAGCGGGCGATCGAGCTGTGGGATGCGGTTCCCGCCGACGACCGGCCGACGGACGCCGACGCCGTGGCCCTCTTCTACGAGGGCGCCCTCGCATCGATGACGAGCGGTCGGAACGATCGAGCCGTGGACCTGGCACGCGCGGCCGTCGAGCGGCTGGACCCTGACGTCGACCTGGAGCGGTGGGCCGCCGCGAACGAACGACTATCGCGAGTGATGTGGGGCTCGGGACAGATGGATGAGGCGCTTGCCATCCTTGAGACGACGGCCGGGCGACTCGGCGCGTTGGAACGCTCTGCGACTCGCGCGCGTGTGCTTGCCACGCTGGCTGGCTCCTACATGTTGCGCGGCGACCACCCCAAGGCGATCGAGGCGGCGACGATGGCGATCGCTGAAGCTCGGGCGACCGACGGTCAGATGTCCGAAGGACCACGCGCTCAATACGCTCGGGATAAGCACCGCCCTGAGCGGTCGATGCTCGGAAGGCATACCGATCCTCCGCGAGTCGTTCGAACTGGCCAAGGCATCCGACGACGTCGACGAGATGGGTCGCGGCTTCGCTAACCTCGGTTCCGTGCTGCTGATCTGCGGCGCCGCCGAGGAAAGCTGCGTGTCGCGCTGGATGGCGTGGCATGGGCACGGACGGTCGGCGCATCCCGCGGTTTCGGCCGCTTCATCGCGGCGAACGCGGTCGACGCCGCGGTCCAACTGGGTCGCTGGGACGACGCGCAGGAGATCGTCGACGAATACCTCGTGGGCGAGCCCGAGGGTGTGAACCGCCTCAGCACCACGGTCGTCATGGGCCCGCTCTATGCGAGACGCGGCCGATTCGCGGAGGCAGAACGCATCCTGGAGCCAGGGCGCGAGTTGGTCGCCGGGTTGCACGAGGCCCAGTTCACTGGACCCATCTACGGCGGGGTCGTCGAACTGGCGCTGTCGACGGGCCGCATCGACGACGCTGTCCACGCCGCAGCGGACGGCGTGGCTCGTTTGAACCGGACGACTGATCGCTACTACCAGACGGAACTGACGGTCCTCGGCGCCCGGGCCGAGGCCGATCGCGCCGAGGTCGCGCGTGCCGGTCGGGATGCGACGACAGCGGCCGCCGCTGCGGCCGGCGCTGCGGCCTACGCGGCGGAGCTCCAAGGTTGGGTCGCCGAGCTCTCCGATCCTGACGCGTTCGGTGGCCAGCTCTCAGCCGACGCTGCCCTCGGTTCGGCGGAGGCCCGACGGGCGGAGGGAAAGGCCGACGTCGACGCATGGCGTGCCGCGGTCGACGCTGCCGACCGGGCGGGCTATGCGTGGCGATGCGCGTACACGCGGTACCGCTTCGCCGAGGCGCTGCTCGCTGCCCGCGCCCCGCGGCGTGACGCGGCTTCGGCACTGGCCGATGCCCTTGACGAGGGCGAACGCGCTGGGCGCGCTCCCACTCGTCGGCTGGATCGAAGCGCTGGCGCGGCGTTCGCGCATCGACATCCCGACTGCCGACGTCGGAGCGACTGGCACCGACGCAGCTGCGGAGGAGGCGACCGCCTCGGATGAGCATGGCCTCACGGCCAGGGAGCGCGAGGTCCTCGCGCTCCTCGTCGAGGGTCACACGAACAAGCGGATCGCGGACCAGCTGTTCATCAGCGAGAGCACGGCCGGGGTCCACGTCTCGAACATCCTCGGCAAGCTCGGCGTGGCGTCGCGCACGGAGGCAGCGACCGTCGCCGCGCGTCTCGGGCTCGTCGAGTAGAGCTAGACGCCCACCCTGCGACTCCGCCGCTCGAGGAGCACGACATCCCGCCAGCGATCGGCCGCATCACGGCCCATCGCCCGCATCACGCCGATGCGTTCGAAACCGCACCGCTCGTGCAGGCTGAGGCTGGCCTCGTTCTCGACCATCACCCCCGCGAGCAGCGTCCAGAATCCCGCCTTCTCGGAGGCCTTGACGAGCGCCTCCAGCAACGCTCGACCCGACGCCGCGGCCTCGGTGCTCCTCGGCGACATAAACGCTCTCCCAGGCGACACCGCTGTACACGCGTCGGGCGGAGTACGCCGTGAGGGCGACCCAGCCGACCGCCGGACCGCCGGGTTCGAAACGCGCGACGAGCCGGCAATCGTGCCGATGCGATCGATCGAAATGATCCCAGTCGGGCGCCTCGCGCTCGAGCGTCGCGTCGCCCGTCGCGATGCCGTCGGCGTAGATGCGGTGGACCGCCGGCCAGTCGGTCGGCTCCATCGGCTCGACGCGAAGGGCGGCTCGGCGGGGCACGTCCGCATCATCGCACCGGACCGTGCGTCACAAGTCAGTCAGCCCGGCCGCGCGACCACCGGGTTACGCAACGTCCCGAGGCGATCGACAGTCAGCGCGACGTCGTCGCCGGGAAGCAGATACCGACCGAGCGTCTGCTCGCGGATTTCGAGCAGACAGCCGGTCCCGACCGTGCCGGAGCCGAGCAGTTCCCCGGGTCGCAGCATGACGTCAGCCGAGGCACGGGCGGCGAGCTCCCCGAAGCCGTGGACGATGTCGGACCAGCGGCCGCTCGAGGTCTCCGTGCCGTTCACGGTCACGCTCATCTCGAGGTCGAACCCGTTGCCTTTCCGAGCGTCATCGAGCTCGTCGGGCGTGACCAGCCATGGACCGATCGATGTCGCGAAGTCCTTGCCCTTCGCGGGCCCCAGGCGGACTGTCGTCTCGTCGCGCTGGAGGTCGCGTGCCGACCAGTCGTTGAGGATCATGTAGCCGCCGATCGCATCCTCGCCGCTCTCCGCCGTCAGATCGCGCGCGGGCGTATCGATCAGTGCTCCGATCTCGATCTCGAAATCGAGCTCCTCCGACCCGGCCGGCGCCCACACCGGGTCGTCAGGGCCCCGGAGCTCCGACACGTTCGAGAAGTAGAAGACCGCGAGGCGGTACCAGGCCTCGGGGATGTCCTGGCCTCGCCGCTTCCACATCATGCCGACGTGCTGCTCGAAGCCGTAGCCGTCGCGGAACGACGGCGGCGCGAGGATGGGCGGCCCGAACCGCAGGCCGTCGGCGTCCAGGATCGCGTCATCGTCCTCATCGCCGGGCTCGAATCGATCGATCACCTCGCCATACGCAGCAACGCGGATCCCGCGTCGGAGACCGTCGTCGAGCGTGGTGATCGGTTGGCGGAACAGGGATGCGTCGTGCTCGAGCGGCGGGTTTCGGGCGATCGCCCGCCGTCGCGCGGGCTCCAGATCGAGCCACCGATCGTCAGGCAACGCGACGGCGAGCCGCCACGGCGCACCTGCCGGGGCATGCCGCTCGCGGACATGGGCGAGCTTCATCGGTGCGTGTCGAGGACGAACGGACGAGGCCGCGTCAGAACGGCTTCCCCTCCATCAGCCAGACCAGGAGCGCCAACCCGACCACGCCGATGATCATCGTCGCCTCTGGGCGGAGCTTCGAGGTCGCCGCGGCGATATCGGCGTCCGATCCTGCGACGAGCGTCGACCCCGATCGGTCGGTTCCGATGCCCAACGCGACTCTCGTCGCCCGCATCGGATTCGCCGCGAGCGGCGTCATCGCCGCAGTCACGACGATGACCACGGCGATCGCGGCCCACGGCCAGAGCCGCGCGAAATGGCCGCCGATGATCGCCGCCCAGATGCCCAGAACGATAGCGACGAGCAGCATGACCCCCGCCACCGTCAGTGCCGTGGCGGACAAGTCGAGGAGCGTCCTGAGCTCCGTGCGGTCCTTCGCCGACCGTACACGGAACACCGTGAACGCCGACACGCCGTGGGCGCCGAACGCGAGGATCACGAGGAACACGTGTCCGATCACGATCCACGGGTAGAACTCCATCGCGTCTCGATGGTACCGGGCGATCCTCAGCGCGAGGACGTCATCGCGAGGTGTAACGGAGGGGAACGGCGCCGTCGAGGAGAAGACGTCCATCGGGCTCGAGAGCCCAGCCGGTAACGCCCGAGAGTGCCGATAGATAGTCGGCCTCGACCGCGCTGCCGGGTCGCTGACACGCCATCCTCGTCGTGGCGAGCGGGCCGAATGTCAGCGCCGCGCCGTCCGTCGTGTAACTGCCGCTGAACGTGTTGCAGCCCGCGAAGCCCGAAACAGTCCCATCCGCGGTGAACTCGATCGTCGGCTGCAGGTGGGCGAAGTCCGCGGTCGGGCCCATCTCCGCCAGGTTCCACGCGCCGACGACACCCGTCGCGGCACTCCCCGAGGGCTCGGCGGGAGCGCTCTTCGCGACGATCTGGGAGACACCGGCGAGCACGAGGTCGCCGGTCCCTTCGATCTGCCAGGTCTGGGCGCCGCCGAGCGCCGCGAAGAAGGCGGTCTCCTGGGCGCCGATCGACTGGTCCTGGCACAGCATCATCGTCGATGCGAGATCACCGACGTCGATCGCCGGGCCGTCCAGCTTGTAGGGACCGCCATAGCTGTTGCAGCCGCCGCTCCCCTGGACCTGCCCGTCAGCACCGAAGGTCATCGTAGGTCGCGCATCAGCGACGGTGTCGCTGCCGCCGATGGTCGTCACGATCCATGTCGGACCGACGATCCCGATGGCCGCCGATGCCTCTGGGGACGGAGACGTGGATGGCACGTAGCTTGAGGGCCCAGCGCTCGCGCACGCGGAAACGACGGTGAAGGCGAACACGGTCAGGCCGACGATCCGGCGCGAGATCCACATCGATGCAGGGCTCCCTGGAGCGATGACGGAGCCCGCGTCCTAGCCGCCGGGCTTGATCACCATCAACCAGACGAGTAGCAGGAGCCCGATGGTTCCCACGCTCAACAGGATCTCGGGCCGGCGCGTGTCGAGCTGCCCCTTGAGGTCGTCCCACGTCATCGTCGCGGTGCCATCCGGCGCGGGCTCCTCGATCGACTTCCTGATGCGCATGTAGTAGGGCGACGCGACCGCCCACATCACGATCAGGACGGCGATGAACACGACCACCGATGCGATCAGCCAGGGACGACCCCACAGGTCGCCGGCGAATGCGGCGCCGAGCCCGCCGATGATCAGCAGCAGTAATCCGACGTACATCGGACCGATCGAGAGCTGGCCCATCGCAAGGAGCGCACGCGCCGTCGGCACATCCGGCGCCGATCGAAGCCGGAACGCCATGAACGCCGAGGCTCCGTGGCTGATCGCGAACAGCACCAGCCCCGCCAGATGCGCGAAGACGAACCAGAGATAGAACTCCGCCATCGAACCCCTCCGTCCGGTCCCTCGAAGAAACCCGAGGATACCGGCCGACCATCGCGGCGAACAGGACCCCCCATCGTTCGGTCGATCCGGATTTGTACCACCGGCGACGTCGCGCGCAGATACTGCGCGCGTCCGCCGGTTTTTGAACGCTCGGGGATCGGCCGCGGCCATAGCGCGTGGACCGGCACACCCGATGTGTGCCTCCCAGGGACGGAGACGTGGACCGCGACCTGGTCAGTTCTGCGCAACGAGGCGATCGGGCGGCATTCGTCGACCTGATGCATCCGCGCGTCGACGGCCTGTTCGCGCTCGCACAACGGATCCTGCGTGACGTCGATCGGGCCGAGGATGCTTTGCAGGATGCACTGGTGATCGCCTGGCGTGATCTGCGAGGCCTTCGCGATCCGGACCGCTTCGACGCCTGGCTCCGGCGCGTCGTCGTTCGTGAATGCATCGATCAGGCGACCCGCGAGCGCCGCCGCGTCGCGAATCTCCGGGTGTTGCCTGTAGACGGGCCGGCCGCGCCGGATGATCTGCTTACGCTGGCCGATCGCGACCAGCTGGAGCGGGGCTTCCAGCGGCTGTCACCCGACCAACGGGCAATCCTCGTCCTGCATCACTACGAGGGCTATGCACCGACGGAGATCGCCGAGATCCTCGGCATCCCGCCGGGGACCGCCCGCTCGCGTCTGCATCACGCCCACCGGGCGATGCGAGCCGCGCTCGACGCGGACGCACGACTGGCGACGGCCGGAGGGCAGTCGGCATGACCCAGGATCGTGATCTCGGGCTGATGCTCGACCGCTACTTCGTCGACGGTTCGACCCGCGCGCCGGATCGCCTGATGGGGGCCGTGACGGACCGCATCGAGCGAAAGTCACAGCGACCCGGCTGGCTCGTCCGCCGGGATCTGGCGCCAAGCCGTCCATGGGTCCGACCGGCCGCCGCGCTGGTGGCGCTCCTCCTGGTGGCGCTGGTGGGCGCCGCGGTGTTCTATGTCGCGTCTCCAAGACCGACACCCGTTCCGCAACCGCCCCCGAGCGCTCCTGCCAGGATCGCGCCCGAGATAACGCCACCCCCGGTCCCGCTGATCCAGGGGAACGGCGAGCTGGCACCCGGCCGCTACCTGGTGCGTTCGAATGTCGGCCCGTCGACGTTCGCGGTCCCCGCCGGTTGGCAGATCGCGACGATGGGCCTGCTCGACTATTCGCTCGCGCCGATGGACGCGAAGCCGGATGACTCGCTCCGCGTGTTCTTCAACATGCACATCTCGGCGAAGGATGCCGCATGCACAGAGGCGCCCGAGCCGGGCATCGATGCGACGGTCGACGCGATCGTCAGCGACCTCGTGAATGACCATCGGATCGACGTGACGACGCCGGTCGACATCGAGGTCGGCGGTCTTCGGGGGAAGTGGCTCGATGTCCGCATGGCGCCCGCGACGACCTGGACCTGCCCGTTCATGACCGACGGCAGCCCGACGGTCCCGCTCTTCGTCGACGACGCCGACTACGTCACCGATCACCCGGGACCGGAGATCTCGAACGGCCCGTTCTGGGGCGCCGATCGTGACGATCGACTGCGGGTCGTGATCCTGGACCGGCCCGCTGATGGCGGCAACATCCTCTTCATCGTCAATTCCGCCGACGGGACGACGTTCGACGAGCTCGTCGCGAAAACGATGCCGATCATCGAAAGCTTCACCTTCGATACCGGCCCCCTCGACACGCCGCTGCCCTCTCCCGCAGCGTCCTGAAAGGAGATCCCTCATGACCCGCGCCCTGGTTTGTGCTGCCCTGCTGATGGCCGTCGCCGCATGCACGCCGGCGACCTCCAGCCAGTCATCGGCGCCCGCGACGTCCGCGGTCGCGTCCCAGCCGACGATCCCGTCGACGTCTCCCTCTTCGTCAGCGTCGACCGTACGCGCGACCCGCCTCGCTGGGGTCGCCAAGAAGCTCGATGCGGGCACGTACGTGTTCGACAACACGACGCCCCACGTGACGATGCAGGTCCCGGCGAGCTGGTACCTGAGCGAGGCGATGCCGCGTCATTTCGGTCTGCACCCCGACGACGTGCTCGACGCCGAGAGCGTGCGGGTCTGGTACGACATGCGTGTCGCCTCGGGCGCACAAGGCTGTCCCGAAGAACCTGCGCTCGGGGCCGGGCATAGGGCCCTGGATCTTGTCCAGGCCTTCACCAGTGATGACCGACTCGTTGCGACCACGCCGCAGCGATTCTCGGTCGGTGGCCTTGAGGGGAGCGTGATCAGCCTCGGACTGGCGCCGGGCTGGAAGCAGGACTGTCCCTTCATGAAGGGGGTTCCGTCCGTCCCACTGTTCCTCGACGACAACGTCGCGGAAGAGCCGGCATTCTGGGGCGTCAGCGGCGCGGAGCGCTTGCGGTTGATGATCCTCGACGACGGTCACGGCAGCAACGTGATCGTCATGCTCGACTCGACGAGCGGCAAGACGCTCGATGATCTCGAGGCGACCGTTCGACCGGTGCTGGATACCTTCCGGTTCGACCTCGGTTCGTAGAGCCGATCGACGACGACCGGCGGCGCCTATCTCGGCCCGCCGGTCGTCTGGTGCCGGTGCAGCCTAGAACTCGTTCGGTCCCGGGACGACGCGGTGGGTCCCGACGCTGCGGATGATCGGCGCGCCTTGGCCGGCGCTCGCTGGCTGACTGACATTCGACGCGACGAGAGTCGTGGTGACGACCCCGGCTCCGTACGCGAGGGCCGCGACCAACGCGACCGCGAACGGCAGGATGGGTGATCGCTTTGCCACTGGGGCGATGGTCTGCTGGCTCATCTGTAAGCCCTCCGATCTGCTATTGGTGGTTCCGATCCGCGGGTTACCTTGACCACGCCACGACGTTAGGCCTCTCGGTGCCGGCCGCCATCGGGTGTCCATCCAGTCCTGCGGGGGCGGGTCCCTTTATTTCTCGCCCACGGTGCTGGGAGCCTTTAGACCGGCTATCACGAGATGGCCAGCCGCCACTGACCTCGCGCCCGGTCTCGAAGAATGAACACGTGACGCCCCCGGTTGACCATTGGTCCCGTCACGCGCCAGATCGGCGCGTCGAAGGGGCGAGGGGATGGACCACGACCTCGTAGCAGCGGCGATCGGTGGCGACCAGGCGGCCTTCATGGACCTGGTTCGCCCTCGGTCAAACCGGCTGTTCGCGATCGCGCTCCAGATCCTCCGCGACGTCGATCGGGCCGAGGACGCCCTCCAGGACGCGCTGGTGATCGCCTGGCGTGATCTGCCTGGGCTCCGCGATCCGGAACGTATCGATGCGTGGTTGCGCCGCCTGCTCATTAACGTGTGTATCAAGGCGGCGGCGCGTGAGCGTCGCCGGGCCGGCAACCTCCGGGCGCTACCGATCGACGGACCGGCCGCGCCTGACGACATGTTGTCCATCGCCGATCGGGACCAGCTCGAGCGTGGGTTCCGGCGGCTGCCGCCCGACATGCGGGCGATCCTCGTGCTCCATCACTTCCTGGGCTATTCCCCGAAGGAGATCGCCGAAACCCTCGGCATCCGGCGCGGGACGGCCCGTTCCCGACTTTTCAACGCCCATCGCGCCATGCGGGCCGCCCTCGAGGCGGATGCTCGACTGACCGTCGTCGGAGGACGCTCGGCATGACCAGTGAACGCGACATCGAACGAGTCCTCGATCACTGGTTCGCGGAGCGCCCGACGCAGGTCGCGGATCGCGTCCTCGATGAGGTCGCGGACCGGATCGGGCGTGAGCCCCGGCGACCCGCGTGGCTCCCTTGGAGGGTCACTCACATGCTCGGAAACATCAAGCCGTTGGCGGCTGTCGCGGCCGTGATCGTGATCGCGGTCGTCGGCTTCGCATTGCTCAGACCTTCGTCGGGATCCGGTGTGGGAACGTCACCGACGACATCACCGACCGCGTCGCCGACACCCTCGCCGAAGCCCACCAATACGCCGAGACCTGCCGGGATGGTCGTACAACAGAAGCCCATCTCGTTCACGGTCACCCTCCCGCAGAACTGGGTCAACAATGGTTGGTTCGCCGCCCCCAGCCAGGGGACGGAGGCGCCCACGGGCATCGCCATAGGGGCTCCGGGTGCTATCAACGTTCCCAGTGACCCGTGCGACGGGGTCGGCAAGGAGCCGAGCGCGAAGTCACCGGCTGACGTCGTCGCGGCCCTGCGATCGCGCACGGACCTCGTCGTCTCGAACGTGATCGACACGACCCTGGACGGGCACACAGGCAAGCGCGTCGACATCCAGGCGCCTGCCGACCTCAGTGCCTGCACCGATCTGTACGTGATCATGGCCGAGCCGGGCGGCGCCGGATTCTATGTGCAAGGCCCATCGCAGAAGATCCGTATGTGGATCGTCGACGTGGATGGTCAACCGACCGTCTTCCAGATCAACAGCTTCGCAGCGACACCGGCCGACGACGTGGCCGCAGCCGAACGGATCGTCGCCTCGATCGCGATCAGGCCCTGAGCGGCGCCCAGCCTTGACGCGCGGGGGCCTCGCCCGACGTTCCCGCGCTTCGCCGCTCACTTGATCGATCTTTCAACGCTGAGACGGCACCATCCGCCTGAACAAGTGGACGACGTCCCCGACGGGCGTCAAGACGAGTGACGGCGGTGGATCGAGAGCTCGTGATCGCGGCGCAACGTGGCGACCAGGTCGCATTCATGGACCTGGTGCGCGCTCGCCTCGATCGCCTGTTCGGGATCGCCCGCCGGATCCTTCATGATGTCGACCGGGCCGAGGATGCCCTGCAAGACGCGCTGGTGATCGCCTGGCGTGACCTGCCGGACCTCCGCGATCCGGACCGGTTCGACTTCTGGCTCCAGCGCGTGCTCGCGAACATGTGCATCGACCACGCGCGGCGAGACCGTCGCCATTACTCAAGGCTCGAGGTCCTCGAGCTCTCCGATCACGCCGCGCGCGACGAGCTCGCGGGTGTCGTCGATCGGGACATCGTGGACCGCGCGTTCCGTCGACTGAAGGCGGAAGAGCGCGCGGTCCTCGTGCTTCGCTATTACCTCGGATACGAGCCCGCCGTGATCGCCGAGATGCTCGGCGTGTCCGGGGGCACGATCCGATCCCGGCTCCACCATGCCCACCGCGCCATGCGCGCCGCCATCGATGCTGATGCACGCGCCGCAGCCGTCGGAGGGTCTGCCGTATGAACCGTCAACCCGACGTCGAGCTCGTGATGCGTGACTACTTCGCTGACGACGGCTTACCGGCGCCCGACCACGTCCTGGACGTGATCGAGGAACGGATCATGCGTCAGCCTCAGCAGCGCGCGTGGCGCGTCTCCTGGAGGGACTCCCACGTGAACAGCTATCTCAAACCCTTGCTTGCTGTCGCGGCGATCGTCGTTGTCGCGGTGGCCGGCTTCGCCATCCTTCGGCCGTCAGGTGCCGGAGTCGGTGGCGCACCCGTGCCGACGGTCAGTCCGACCGCGACACCGACACCGACCCTCTCGCCTGCCCCGTCAACCCCGAGCGCCACACCCAGCTTGACCGGCGCATTCGGCGGCACGGCGGAGTGGCGGGACAACGGGGTAGCGGTCACGACCGAGGTCGATGCGGTCGCCAGCGGAGCGATCGTCACCGGCACCGCCGTGCACACATTCCGCGCAGGCACCCACACGGTCCGGCTGGGTTGTGTCGCCCGTGAGGGTGACAGCTGGGCTCTCGCCGGCACCGTCGAGAAGAGCACGCTCCCGGGCGAGAAGCCCGGGTTCTGGTCGAGGGTCGTCGTCAAGGATGGCTCGCCGCAGCAGATCTCGATCTGGCTCTCCGCCGATGCCCCGGCCGACATCGACTGCCCCGGCTTCATGGCAACGTTCCCCTTCGCGGACCTCGGTCCTGAGAACTTCGCCACGGTGGAGTCCGGGGAGCTGGTGCCCCCGCCTGATCCCGCGCCCTGAGGCCGCTGTATCCCGGCTGCGCGGGAGCCTCGCTAGAGGTTCCCGCGCTTCGCCTGTTCGCGCTCGATCGCCTCGAACAACGCCTTGAAGTTGCCCACGCCGAATCCGCGCGAGCCGTGCCGCTCGATGATCTCGAAGAAGAACGTCGGGCGATCCTGGACCGGCCTCGTGAAGATCTGAAGGAGGTAGCCCTCCTCGTCACGATCGGCCTCGATGCCGAGTTCCTCGAGCGTCTCCATCGGCACGCCGACGTCACCGACGCGGTCCGCGAGCGTCGCGTAGTACTCATGCGGCAGCCCGAGGAACTCGACGCCGTTGTCCCGCAGCCGCCGGACCGTGCCGACGATGTCCTCGGTGCGCAGGGCGATGTGCTGGCAACCGGGCGATCGATACCAGTCGAGGTATTCCTGGATCTGGCTCTTCTTCTTGCCCGTGGCAGGCTCGTTGATCGGGAACTTGATCCGGCCGTTGCCGTTGGTCATGACCTTCGACATCAGCGCGCTGTAGTCGGTGTGGATCACCTTGTCGTCGTAGTGGATGAGCTGGGCGAACCCGAGCACATCACGGTAGAAGTCGACGAACGCGTCCATCTGGCCAAGCTCCACGTTACCGACGCAATGGTCGACCTCGAGGAGGCTGAGCCCTTCCGCGGCGCGTGGCGGTGACTTCACCTTGCGGTACCCGGGGGCGAACGCACCGTGGTAATCGCGGCGGTCGATGAACGAGTGGAGGACCTCGCCGTACGTCCGGATCGACGACTTGCGCAGCGTCCCGTCCTCGCCGCCGTCGATCTCGGTCGGCTCGAGGGCGGACGCCGCCCCACGTGACGTGGTCTCGCGCCACGCCGACCCTACGTCGGCGACGCGGAACGCGATGTCGTGCACGCCGTCGCCGTGCTCGCGGACGTGCTCGGCGATCTCGCCGTCGGGTGTCAGCGGCGCCGTGAAGACGAAACGGATGTCGTTCTGGACCATGACATAGCTCGCGCGGTCGCGGACCTTGGTCTCCAGGCCACTGAACGCGACCGGCGTGAAACCCCACAGGGCTCGGTAGTAAGCGGCCGCCTGGCGGGCGTTGCCGACCCAGAACTCGACGTGGTCGATCCCGTCGAGCGGCAGGAAATCAGCGGCCTTGGCGTAGGCCTCCGCGTCGACCCGGGCGCCGGCCTGGTTGGCCGCGCCCCGCGACAGCGTCTCGGTCATCGCGCTACTCCGTTGCATGCGCGTCCGGCCCCGTCCGCCGTTGGGCGTCGAGGCGTGATCAGTGGCGTCATCCTACGCCCGGCATGCCACACTGGCGGCATGGACGACGTCGAACGCATCGCGGCCGCACGACGCGGCTACGCGGAACTGGCACCCCGGGTGATGGCGGGTGAGCCGTGGGCGCTGGCCGAGGACTACGGCACCGGCCCGGAAGCGTCATGGGGACCCCGCGAGGTCCTCGCACACGTGGAGGAGATGCTGCCCTTCTGGCTCGGCGAGATGGAGCGGCTGATCGACGGGGATGGGTCGGCGCCGATCCCGTTCGGCCGCACCGCCGAGGACACCGTGCGGCTCGGGATCATCGATCGCGATCGCCGCTTGCCGCTGCGCGTGCTGTTCCATCGCGTCGATGACGGGCTGCGCGCCTGGCAGGAGCGTCTGCCCACGCTGTCCGACGTCGAAAGGGATCGGATCGGAGTGCATCCGCGGCTCGGGGAGATGCCGGCTGAAGCCATCCTGGACCGGTTCATCACCGGCCACGCCGAAGACCACATCTCCCAACTGAACGACATCCTAGCGACTCGGGGCTGACACCGGGCGACCGTGTTCGTCCTCATCGCGATCCCGATCGGGGTCGTCATCGGCCTGCTCGTCGGCGGCCGGATCGAGCGGCTCTCCCAGCTGCGGTTCCATTGGGCGTGGCTCGCCATCGCCGGCCTCGCGATCCAGGCCGTCCTGTTCTCGACGTCGATGGCCGACTCGCTACCGCCAGGCGTCGGTGAGGCGATCTATGTCGCCTCGACGGGGATGGTCCTCATCGCGGTCTGGCGCAACCTCGCCGTTCCGGGCCTCGCCATCGTCGCGGTCGGGGCGATCTCGAACCTCGCGCGCGGTCGTGGCCAACGGCGGGGTGATGCCGACGACCATCGACGCGGTGCGCACGGCCGGGCTCTCGAGCGAGGCGGGCTTCTCGAACAGCGCCGTCCTGGCGGACCCTGCGCTGGCCCCGCTCACCGACATCTTCGCGGTCCCTGCGGGCATGCCGCTCGCCAACGTCTTCAGCATCGGCGACGTGCTCATCGCGGTCGGACTCATCGTGACGATCGCGCTCGGGATGCGTCGCGACCATGCGGCGGCGCGCACGACCTGACGGCCGCACGGCCTGACACTGGCGGGCGGCGCCAAGGTCGACCGGTGCATGCGTGCAACCCGTTCCGCTGGAGCCATCCCCGGCCGGTACTGATGGCCTATGGCTGGTGCCCGCCAACCCCTCGTACGTTGCGGTCCGGGAACACCGTCCGTTCCCCGAACCATCGACGAAAGAAGGAACCACGATGAAGAACATCATCAAGTCGGGGACCTTCCGGACGCTCATGCTCCTGTCCGCGCTCGCCAGCTCCGGCCTCGTGCTGGAGGCGGCGCGCCGCTGGTAGTTCGACTTCCGGATCGTCCCGGCAGCCGGCACCGTGCCGGCTCCGACGAACCCTGAACGGCCGTCCGATCATCGGGCGGCCGTTTCGATTCCCGGACGGCTAGCGCCCGTCCCCGTCCGGCGGCATGTGCGTCGTGATGAAGCGGTAGATCCGCTCGAACGCGTCCCGACGGTTCTCGCGGCGCTCCCAGCCGTGCGCCTCCTCGTCGTACCAATGGACCTCGTAGGGCTTGTCCTCGATCTCGAGGGCCTCGACCATCCGCTCGGTCATGAGCGGCACGACGCGCTTGTCCTTGCGGCCGTGCAGGATCAGGAGGGGCGCCTCGATCCGCTCCGCACGGTAGACCGGCGATCCGCGGCGATACGCCTCGGTCCGTGCCGGATCGTCGGGCCCGCCCATCATCTTGTGCAGGTCGAGCCGGCCGATGCGGTCGCCATGCCGATAGCTCTCGGCGATCTCGGAGTCCCCGTACAGGTCGACGCCGACCGACCAGAGCGTCGGCTCCTCGACGAGCGACGTCAGGACCATGTAGCCGCCGTACGATCCGCCGAAGATCCCGAAGCGCCCGTCCGACCACGGCTGCTCGGCGGCCCACCTGGCGGCATCGACCATGTCCTGGGTATCGGCATGACCCCATTCCCCATGGTTTCCCTGCCGGAACGCGCGGCCGTATCCCGTCGAGCCCCGGAAATCGACGTCGAGGAACGCGTAGCCGGCGTTGGCAAGGATGAGCTTGAACGGTTGGAAGATCCGATAGGCCTGCCACGTCGGGCCGCCGTGCGGGTAGAGGACCGTCGCCACCTTTCGGCCGCCGCGCTTCCCGGTCGCGGTCGCCGGTCGCCAGAGTGTCCCCTCCACGCGGAGGCCATCCCGGGCGTTGATGACGACGCGTTCCCCGCTGGGCACGCGCGAGCCCGACAGCGCCGCCGCGAGGACCGCGGGCAGCGAGTTGGTGATCTGTCGGGGTCGTGACCCGTCCGGCGCGCTGCCCGGGACGGGGAGCAGCCACAGGTCCTGCGGGCGCCGCTCGCTCTCCCCGATGGCGGCGACCCAGCCTGAATCGGGCGACCACCCGATCGCTCGCCAGACGCCCTCCCACGGCGCGATCGTCGTGGCCTTCGTCGATGCGCTGAGCGTCCGCGGCGTCTTCGGTGGTCGACCACGACCGCGCTTCGGCGGAGCGGAGCCGAGGTCCCGGACGACCAGGTCGACGAGACCGTCGCGGACCTCGATGTGCACGACGCGCCGGCCATCCGGCGAGGGCAGCGGCACGAAGCCATAGCCGCCGGAAGGCTCACCGTGCTCGCGCTCGCCGTCCGTGATGGCGATCCGATCGCGCCCATCCGCCGACCGCCGGATGACCTGGAACCAGCCGTCCTCGTCGCTGAGGTAGAGGAGTGACCCGTCAGGCGCCCATCGCGCCCCGGTATCGTGACTGCCGGCGCCGGCCACGATCCGGCTCTCGCCGCTGGCCACGTCCACGAGCGCGATCTGCGAGGTGGTCAGGTCGTCGAGCGCCTGCTGGCCCGTGACCGCCAGGCGCGAACCGTCCGGCGACCACGCGAGCCCATCGACATCGAAACCGACGCTGGTCAATGGGGTGGCGATCGGCGCTCGCGGCTCACGCTGCGGGCGACCCCGTCGAGGGACCGGCGCGTCGATCAGCCACACCTGACTCCATCCGCGGCGTCGCGAGATGAACGCGAGACGACGACCGTCCGGTGACCAGCGCGGGTCGCGACCACCGCCCGGCTTCGCGACGACCTTCGTCAAGCGCGAGCCATCGGCTTCGACGATCCAGATCTCGTCCTCTCTGACGAACGCGAGCCGTCGACCGTCGGGCGACCACTGGGGGTCACCGACCGGTTTGTCGGAGGCCGTGATCTGGACGGGAGGCGTCCCGGTACCGCGCAGCGACAACGTGAAGAGCTGCCGACTCCCAGCTGCCTCGGCGGTATACGCGACGACGCGGTCGCGTGGATGGATGCGGAACTCTCGCGGCGAGTCGACGGCGACGATCGCCTCGATCGTCAGACCCGAACCTCCCGTCGCCGGCGCCTGGGTCGACTCGTCGGCCATCAGGCCGTCGGCCAGTCGGTCGCGACGCACCAGCGGCCGGCCATCGCGAGGTGCTTGCGCACGTGACCGTGGTGGCAGTCGTACACCCAGCTCCATCCGTCGGGCGAGCGGAGCTCCTCGACGCTCATGGATCTGGCCACGGTCAGCAGCCGGGCATGCGCGGCGTCATAGCGCGCGAGGGTTTCGGTCGGAGACTCGTGGCGGCGCTCGGCGACGTGCCGCTCGTTCCACGCATCGACGCCCTCCTCGGGGTCCGACAGCCACACACCAGTGTCGCGGTACAGGTCGATCGCGCGGGCGCCCTCGTCCATCCAATCGGCAAGATGGGCGACGTGGTCGCGCAACGTCCAACCGGGCGTCACCTCGCCTGCCTGCCAGCGGTCCATCGGGAGCGTCCGAACGAGCTCATCGAACAGCGCGTCGATCGCGCCGATGTCGGCGACGAGCCCGGCATGGTCGGCCGGCCGCGGATCGGCGATGAATGGATCGCCGTCGACCTGCCGATCGCGAAGTCGATCGGCCCACGGCTCGATGATCGTGAGGTGATCGAGATAGTGGCCATGAAGGGTCATGTAGACCCAGCCCCAGGCGTCGTCGCCACGCAACTGCTCGAGCGTCAGCCGGTGTGCCGCCTCGAGCAGGCGCAGCCGTGCCGCTCCGAGCCGGGCAAGGATCGCCGTGCGAGGCATCGTCGTCCACGGCGCTCGGCGACGCTCGTTGAACCGATCGAAGTCGCCACCGTCGTAGTCGTCGTCGGACGGCCATCGGCCCGTCTGCAGCGCGGTGCCGATGTAGTCGATCGCGAGTTCCTGCCAGTCGGCGAGATGGCCCACGTGTTCGGCCATCGACCAATCGGGGCCGCCTGCGTCCGACGGGGCGGCGCCCGGCAGGTGCCAGGCCGCTTCGTCGAGCCCCGCCCAGACGGCGAGCTGCCGGTCCCACAGAGCAGCTTCGTCGGCCCAGAAGTCGCGCGTCGACGCGCGAAGGTCGAGGTTGCGCAGGTCGGCCAGCGGCGCGCGACGAAGGTCGATCGAGGTCGTGGCGGGTCGCGTGCCGATGCCTCCCGTCACGATGAAGGGCGGGCCGAGGTGTCGCCCGTGTCGAGGCGCGCCTCGAGCTGATCGCCAAGCTCGACGGTCCGGCGGAACGCCGCCCAGACCGCTTCAGAGAGCACGGTCCGCAGCCGTCCGCTCTCGAGCTCGTGGAGCGCGGCCGCCGACGTACCGCCCGGCGACGTCACCATGTTCCGGAGCTCGGCCGGATGCATGCCGGACTGTCGCGCGAACAGCGTCGAGCCCTCCAGGGTCTCGATCACGAGATCGTGGGCGATGTGACGCGGGAACCCGAGGTGGACGGCGGCATCGATGAGCGCCTCCATGACGAGGAACACGTAGGTCGGCCCGGTGCCGCTCACGGCCGTCGCCATCGCGACCATCTTCTCGTCGTCGACCTCGAGCTGATGACCCAGCGCGCCGAGCAGGGCCGCCGCTTGCGCACGCTGCTCGTCAGTCGTCGCTGGGGTCGCATACCAGACCGAGACCCCCTTGCCGAGGCGAGCCGGCGTGTTCGGCATGCTCCGGACGACCTGGTCGTGTCCGAGGATCCCGGTCAGGGCCTTCGTCGTCGCACCGGCCAGGACGCTGAGCACCAGCTGTCCCCGTCGGAGGTGCGGCCCGATGTCCCCTCCGACGCGCTCGAGCATCTGCGGCTTGATGCCGAGCAGGATCACGTCTGCATCCCGAACGGCGTCGGCATTCGCGGCGACCGTCCGGATCCCGTACTCGCGCTCGAGTGCTTCCCGCCGCTCAGCGCGCGGGTGGCTGGCGATGACGCGATCGGGTGCCACGAGACCATCGCGGAGCAGGCCGGCGATCATCGCCTCGGCCATCACGCCAGAACCGACGGTCGCGATCGTGGCATTCGAGAGGGGCGGCACGGCGGGAGTATAGCCACGGCCTCGCCTGACGCTCGGCTCCGGACGCCCCCTGTTATCGTCTAGCCCGACCCCCGGGACGATCTATTGGTGGAGGGAGGCATCGATGGGTAGGCTCGTTCGCCGTGGCGCGATCGCGCTGTGCGTGGCGTTGGTGGTCGCATCGTGTGGCGCGTCGACGACGCCGCCGGCAGCGAGCTCGATAGCAAGCTCCGAGCCGTCCACGGTCAGCGCGTCGCCGAGCGAAGCGGCGACACCGATCCGCCTCGCCGACGGCGGCGGCTTCGCCGTCGGCCGCTGCCGGCAAGCTCTGCGCGAAGGAATTCGAACCGTGTGCGCTACCTGCTGGGACCTACCGCGCGGCGCCCTTCGAGCCGGGGTTCACCTTCGCCGTCGATGGGGATGACTGGGTCAACCAGCGAGCGTGGCCACATGGCGGCGGCGTCACCTACACGGACGGTGCCTTCTTCTGGATGACCGGACCGATGAGCGGGAGGGTCGACGACAAGCCCGTGAAGGTCGGCGATACGCCCGAGGACATGGTGAAGTTCCTGCATCAGCCAAAGGACTGGGTCGTGGCGGACCCAAAGCCGGTGACGATCGACGGCGTCAGCGGCGTCGCGGTCGATGCCGTGACCGGGCCGAAGGCACGCGGAGGGCTCCTGACCTTCCCGGAAGACGCGTTCAACACCGACCCGAAGGAGAAGATCCGCTGGATCATCCTCGACAAGGACGGCAAGACGGTCGTCTTCCTGCTCGATTCCTTCAAGGAAACAGGCTTCGACGCTGTCAGCGCACGGATCCAACCGGTGATCGACAGCGTGAAGTGGGAGTGATCAACTAGCGGTCGCGCTCCCCAGCAGGAAGAAGCGACCTGTGGTGTGCACCCCCACGTCGCGGAAACCGATGTCGGCCAGCGCGGCGGTCAGTTCAGCCGGCGAGTAGAAGACCTTCACGATGGTGAACTCGCTGCCATCGTCGAGTCGCCGGACGGCCAGGTCGTCAGCGGGCGTCGGATGGTCGGCCGCGCCTGAAGCCGGATCCGCGAGCGAGTCGATGAACGCCAGCCGCCCGGCGGGCTTGAGCCAGCGACGCGACAGGGTGAGGAAGTCGGCGAGCCGCGTGCGTGGGACATGGCTGAGCCAAAAACCCATGAATAGTCCGTCGACTTGCCGGTCGGGTTCCTCCCATGCGTCGCGGATGTGCAGATGGGCGCGCAGCCCGTGGGCGACCAGCCGGTCCCGCGCACGTTCGAGCGCCGCGGAGGACGTGTCATACAGCGACAGCTCGCCGCGGGACGCCAGGAGCGGCGACCACCAGCCCGTCCCAGCCGCAAGCTCGACGATCTCGCCCGACCAGGGCAACCCGTCGAGCCAGCGGCCGGCAGTGTCGAGCTCAGCGTTCCACGCAGCATCGTGGATCGCGCCACGCTCGTATCGCCCGCGCCGGAGATACCAGTCGTCGTATTCGGGGGCGCGAGCGTCGTAGTAGTCGATCATGTCGCGGGCGAGGTCCTCTGTCGCCACCGGCGCGGGCGCCGCGACCGCCACGGCAGCCACGTCACTTGCGTCCCCACCCGGACCATGCGCCGCGGCTCCGCGTTCCTTGATCGCGGCGTGCAGGCGGAACCTGAGGAATCCGTTGTCGCCGGCCTTGCCGAGACAGTCGGGACAGAGCTGCGCCCAGCCCTCGAGGTCATCGGCGGACCGCGTCGTATGGGTGGTGCCGCACCACAGGCAGGCGAACGTCGCCTTGAACGGCACTCAGCCGACCTCGACCGGTGCCCACCCGCCCGGCGGCGCGATGTCGACGAAGCCCTCGGGATCCATGATCTCGGCCAGCATCTCGATGCCGTCGATGACGCGTGGCCCCGGCCGTGAGAAGTACGCCGACCCGTCGAGGGCGAACACCTGCCCGGACCGTGCCGCACCCAGCTCCTTGATCCGGGGCGGGACCGGGGTCCTGGCCCACTCATCGATGGTCTCGGCCAGGTGGAAGCCACACGGCATGAGGAAGAGCATGTCCGGGTCGACCTCGGCGACCTCCGCCCATGTCGTCGGATGCGCCTTCTGCCCGTCGGACCCGAGCACGTCCCAGCCGCCCGCCCGCCGGATCTGTTCGGGCACCCAGTGCCCGACGGCGAACGGCGGGTCGAGCCATTCGACCGCCACCACGCGGACCGGCGGCCGCCCGGCATCGCGCCGCCGGGTCACGCGCTGTTCGACGGCGCCGAGCCGCTCCCGCAGCGACTCGACCAGATCGATCGCTGCGTCCTCCACCTCGGTCATCGCGCCGACCGTCGTGATCGTATGGAAGATCCCCTCGAGCGAGGTGGGCTCGAGCGAGACGACCGTGATATCCGCGTCGATGCGACGAGCGACCTCGTTCACCTCGCGATAGCTGACGGCGCAAACGTGGCACAGCTCCTGGGTCAGGATGAGGTCGGGCTCGGTCGCCGCGAGCGCCTCCTCATCGAGCTCATACAGCGACGAACCGCCGTGCATCGAGGCCGTTACGCGGTCGTGGATGTCGCGCGACGACGCGTCGGCGCGGTCGTTGACGCTGCGGGTGACGACCGGCTTGCCGATGACGGCCGGCGGCCAGTCACATTCATGGGTGACCGCGACGAGCTCATCCTGAAGCCCGATGGCGCAGACGATCTCGGTGGCCGAGGGGAGAAGGGACGCGATGCGCATCGTGGTCGCCGGCGGAAACTGCCGACCTCAGTGGCGAACTGGCGCTCGCGCCCCGAGGTCTGAGGCGGAGCCCCGCGACGCCATCAGCCCGAGGGCTTTAGTTCATCGACCGACGATCGGGCCGCGGCCTTGTCGGTGTACCAGGTCGCGTCGATCACGGTGTAGTTCGCCCACTCCGGCGGGAGCGAGTCCTCGGGGAAGATCGCGTTCACCGGGCACTCGGGCTCGCACGCGCCGCAGTCGATGCACTCGTTGGGGTCGATGAACAGCTTGCGGTCCACGCCCTCTTCGTAGTGGATGCAATCGACCGGGCAGACGGACACGCACGAGATGTCCAGCACGTCGATGCACGGCTCGGCGATGACGTAGGTCATCCGGGTCCTCCTCGAGGTCGGCGTGATGTCGTTGGACGGCGCTTCCGAGGCGCTGCGAGAGCGTACCACCGAGCGTGCAGCGGTTCCGTTCGGCGCTGTGTGCCGCCCCTCGCGCCGACCTTGACACGTCCGGGGTCCCGTCGCATCGTTCGCGCACCCCGTCACCAGGGCCAGCAGCAGTGAGGGCGCTTGGCCATCGCGACCGACACCCATCACCCGACCGCGGGCGCCGCGGGAGCGCGCGCCCCTGACCCGATCCCGCCGTTCGACTCGAGGGCATCCGCAAGCAGTTCGGCGACGACGCCGTCGGGCGGCGCGTGGCGCAGTACGTCGAAACGGGCGGCCAGTACCCCGTGGTCGCCGTCGACCGCCTCGACCTCGACGTCGTGACGGCGAGTTCTTCTCGATGCTCGGTCCGTCCGGCTCGGGCAAGACGACGACCCTGCGGCTGATCGCCGGGTTCGAGCAGCCGACGCAGGGGCGGATCCTCCTCCATGGCCGCGACGTCACCGATCGCCGCCGTTCGACCGCGACGTCAACACCGTCTTCCAGGACTACGCGCTGTTCCCGCACTGTCGGTCGGCGACAACGTCGCGTACGGGCTGATGGTCCGGAAGGTGCCCAAGGCCGAGCGGGCGACTCGCGTGACCGATGCGCTGCGCATGGTCCGGCTCGAGGGGTACGAGAACCGCAAGCCCGGCCAGCTGTCGGGCGGCCAGCGGCAGCGCGTCGCGCTGGCCCGGGCGCTCGTCAACCGGCCACGCGTGCTGCTTGCTCGACGAGCCCCTCGGCGCGCTCGACCTCAAGCTCCGCGAGGAGATGCAGATCGAGCTCAAGGCGATCCAGCAGGAGGTCGGCATCACGTTCATCTACGTGACCCACGACCAGGAGGAGGCGCTCACGATGAGCGACCGCCTGGCCGTCTTCAACAAGGGGCGGATCGAGCAGGTCGGGTCGCCCGCCGAGGTCTACGAGCGGCCGGCCACACGGTTCGTCGCGGGCTTCGTCGGCACATCCAATCTGCTGACCGGCGACGTCGCGGCCAGCGATCCTCGGCCGGCCGGGTACGTTCACCATCCGGCCCGAGAAGATCCGGCTCGCCGACCGCCGACGCGACGTCCGGCCCGGACGAGACGTCGCGCGAGCGGCACGATCCAGAGCGTCGTCTACCTCGGTCCGGACACGCGCTACATCGTCGATCTCGACGCCGGCGCACGGCTCGTCGTGACCGAGCAGAACCTCACGACCACCTCGACCGACGTGCTCGAGCAGCAGGGCAAGGCTGTCCGCCTGATCTGGAAGCGACAGCACGAGCTACCCGTCGCCGACGGCAATACCGCCAGTGGAGGAGGAGGAACAGCATGCTGACTAGGAGGCTCCTGGCCTTGGCCGGGACCGCCGCGTTGGTCTTCGCGGCGTGCAGCAGCGGCGGTGGTTCGGCCACCACCGCGCCGAGCGCCGCCGGGCCGAGCGCGAGTCCCGGGCGGCTCGCCGAGCGCGTCGGCGAGTGCCGCGGCGGGCCCGGCCTGCCCACGGCCGCCGATCTCGGGAGCACCCAGGGCCAGAGCATCGACGTCCTGGCCTGGCCGGGCTACGTCGAGAACGGTTCGACCGACAAGACCGTCGACTGGGTCACGGACTTCCAGAACGCCAGCGGATGCAAGGTCAATCCGCAGATCTTCGGGACGTCGGATGAGGCGTTCACGCTGTTCTCGACGAGTCCCGAGCAGTTCGACGTGATCTCGGCGTCGGGCGACGCCAGCCTGCGGTTGGTCCGCGGCGGGTACGTCCAGCCGGTCAACGTCGACCTGTTCAAGAGCTATCGCCGACATCTTCGACGCCATCAAGGACAAGCCGTACAACACCGTCGATGGCGTGCACTACGGCGTGCCGCACGGGCGCGGCGCGAACCTGCTGATGTGGCGCACCGATCAGGTGAAGCCGGCGCCGACGACGTGGGCGGAGATGTTCGACCCGGCCAACGGCTACAAGATCAGCGTCTACGACGCCCCGATCTATATCGCCGATGCCGCGGTCGTCCTGATGGCCACCAAGCCGGACCTCAGGATCACCAACCCGTATGCCCTGGACGACACCCAGTTCCAGGCTGCCGTCGACCTGCTCAAGCAGCAGAAGCCGGCCGTCAGCCAGCACTGGAGGGACTACCTCAAGCAGATGGACGACTTCCGCTCCGGAACCTGGAACTGGGCACGACCTGGCAGATCATCGCCAACCTCTCAAGGGCGAGACGCCACCGGTCGCGGTCGACGTCATCAAGCCCCCCGAGGGTGCGACGGGCTGGTCGGACACCTGGATGATCAACTCCAAGACGAAGAACCTCAACTGCGCGTACGCTTCATCGACTACCTGACGTCGCCCGAGATCAACGCCCAGATCGCCGAGTACTTCGGCGAGGCGCCGGGCAACTCGAAGTCGTGCGCGCTCACCGCCGACACCGGACCACTGCGACGTCTTCCACGCCGACGACGACGCCTTCTGGAAGAACATCTGGTACTGGCAGACGCCGACCGAGGAATGTGTGGACGGCCGAACGGACGTCAAGTGCAAGGGCTTCGACGACTGGATCGCGGCCTGGACCGAGATCAAGGGCTGAGCCCGCCGCCGAGCGTGACCAACGGCCCGGGGTCGCAGCCGCCCCGGGCCGCACACATCGACGGCGATGTCCGCCACGACCGCCGTCCCGGTGCCGCTCCATCCTCGCGCGACGCGTCTCGCTCGTGGCTACACGCGCGTCCGCGGGTGCGCCTCGGGCTGCTCCTCGCACTGCCGTTGCTCTGGCTGGTCGTCGCCTACCTCGGCTCGCTCGGCGTCCTATTCCTCAATGCGTTCTGGTCGCGTGACCCGTTCACGGCTCGTCGTCCGCGAGTTCACCCTGGACAACTTCGCGAAGCTGCTCGCCACGAGGTCTATCGCACGGTGACGCTCCGGACGCTGAGGATGGCCGTGCGGTCACGCTCACGTGCGCCGTGCTCGCCTTCCCGATCGCCTACTACATGGCCCGCGTCGCCTCGCCGCGGGTCCGCGGGATCATGGTCGTCGCGGTCGTCATGCCCCTCTGGGCGAGCTACCTCGTCAAGGCATACGCCTGGCGTCTGATCCTGGCCGAGGAGGGTGTACTCAACTGGCTCTCGGGCCGTTCGGTCTGAGGGGCCAGGTTACGGCGAGCTGGCCGTCTGGATCGTGTTCACCTACCTGTGGCTGCCGTACATGATCCTGCCGGTCTTCGCCGGTCTCGAGCGGATCCCGGATTCGCTCCTCGAAGCGTCGGCCGACCTCGGCGGCAGGGGGTGGATGACGTTCCGGAGGGTGATCCTGCCGCTGGCCTTCCCGGCCATCGTCGCGGGCTCGATCTTCACCTTCTCGCTGACGCTGGGTGACTACATCGTGCCCGGGCTGGTCTCGACGACGCAGTTCATCGGCAACGTGATCTTCGTGAACGTCGGCTCAGGACCTGCCGCTGGCCGCGGCGTACTCATTGGTGCCACTCGCGATCATGCTGATCTACCTGTTCGTCGTGCGCCGCTCGGCGCATTCGACGCCCTGTGAACAGCGGTCGCGCCGCGCGGGTCGGCTTGCGCCTCGCGACGGCGTCGTCCTCGCGTTCATGTACCTGCCGCTGTCGATCGTCATCGTCTACGCGTTCAACAAGAGCGGCACAAGGCGTGGCCGCCGGCCGGCTTCACGCTCGAATGGTTCGCTGACGCCGCTCGAGAACACCGGCCTTCAGCAGGCATTCCTGACCTCGGTCGTGTGCGCGCTCGCGGCGACGGTCATCGCGCTGGTGCTCGGGCTGCTTGCCTCGCTGGCCGTCGCCGCTACCAATTGTTCGGGCGCGAAGCATCTCGTTCGTGATCATCCTCCCGATCGCGTTGCCCGGCATCGTCACGGGGATGGCCCTATCGACGACGTTCGCCCACTCGGCGTGCCGCTCGGCTTCTTCACGATCGATCGTCGGCCACGCCACGTTCTGCATCGTGCTCGTCTACAACAACGCGATCGCCCGGCTGCGTCGGACGTCGCGTCGCTTCGAGGAAGCGTCCGCGGACCTCGGCGCGCAACCTTCCAGACGTTCCGCTACGTGACGTTCCCGGCGATCCGGACGGCCCTGCTCGCCGGCGCGCTGCTGGCGTTCGCCCTGTCGTTCGACGAGGTCATCGTCACGATCTTCGTCGCGGGCGGCGTCAAGACGCTGCCCATCTGGATCTTCCAGAGCTTCCGTCTCGCCAACCAGGTCCGCTCGTCAACGTGGCCGGCCTCGTCGCGATCCTGCTGTCGGTGATCCCGGTCTACATCGCGACGCGCGTGAGCTCCGAGGCGGTCAGCGGCAGGACCTGATGCCGGCTAGTGCCAGCGTCGCGCGAATTCCATAAAGACGATCGCGACGACTGGCACGAGCATGATGATCCATTCACGGATGCGCTGGGACATGACGGTCCGACCTCCGCCGGTTCCCGGCACCGGCTACTCGACGGCCGACCCCATGAAGGAGTGCCCGGTCGAGGCCGTTGCCACGAGTATCACCAGGCCCGCTTCGCTGCAACGTATCTGGCAGCTCTGCTATAGTTCGGCCTCGTCGAACCATTCGGTCATACCTAACCATTCGAAGATGCCGAACGAAATGCTGACTGCGCCCGCCTCTGACATCGATACGACCGTCGCCGCCTTCACGCGGCTGATGGACCGCATGGCCGCCGACCACCAGCCGCCCGCGGACGCGGGCATCTCGATGGCACAGCTGCGCTGCCTCCATCTCATCGCGGGCGCCGGGGAGCTGCGGATGTCCCGGCTCGTCGCACAGCTCGGGGTGTCCATCTCGACGGTGAGCGGGCTTATCGACCGCCTCGTCGATCGCAGCTCGTGAGTCGCCGCGACGATCCGCTCGACCGGCGTCAAGTCGTCCTCTCCACCACCCCAGCGGGCATCGGGTTCCTCGATCGCAT
>CAWEHL010000004.1:0-1361774 GCA_963808895.1 uncultured Chloroflexia bacterium
CGGAAGAACTCGACGCGGTGAGCTCGAAGCTACGGCAACGACCTCCAGGACCGAAAGCGCTGCGATTGCCTCCTCGGGTTCGGTATCGGCGAGCATCCAGACAATTCGGCGCGCCGCATCCCAGCCCTCTGAAACGAGGGAGGCCACCGCTTCACGGGTGAGTTGTGCGGATCAGAGTGACCGGATGCGCCAACCAAGTCGCGGCGAGGCGACTCACCGCCACATCAAATGGCGCCGTGGGCAGGTTCGGCGAGGTCTGGACCTGGTCGTGGGGTGTGGGACCGGAGCGGGGCCGTGGTGTTCCTCGACGGAGCCCCAGGATCTCGCGACTCAAGTCGAAGTCCGAGATGCGGTAGGAGTTCGTCGAGGCTCTGGAGCACCGTCCAGGAGTCGACACTGTCGGCCGAGTCTTCACCGAGCGCATCGAATGCGAGGTCGCGACCTGGGCAGGATTTCAAGACCGCGGAGCATGCTTACCGTGTTGTCAAGAACCGTGCCACCGTCGTACCAGCGGTCCCATCCCCCGCCCGACGTCGGTCGAGAGCGGCCTCCGCGACGACCTGTGCTGGCGCCCGCTCCCTCTGCGTTGCAGCTCTTCGGCAGCGACCAACAAGACCGTTGACGGGCTGTGGGGCAGGCGCTCGGGGGAAGCCGACAAGGTCGTCAGTTGACAGCCGACCCGCAAGAGGGGACGTGAGTGTCCGGATGGCTTCTGCAGAATGGTGCTGGATCGCCCTGCAGCCAAGTCTCAAGGTCGTCGATACCAGCGAGCGGCGTGGAGTCGTTGACATCTCCCGGGGCCGCCTCGATGGCTTCGCGACCCTGAAAACCTGACGTCAGGAGCTGCTCGACCTCCTCGGGCGTGACCATACCCTCGACAACCAACTCCTCGCGCAGGATCTGAGCCCATGCAGGCCGGATACTCGGCCGCCCATAGTGCTGAAGGCTACTCAAAACGGCATTCGCGCCCGTTACCGTCCGGGCTGCGCGGATGGAGCCGCAGAGCAAGCGCGCGAAGGAGTCATCGGCCTCTTGTTCCAACGGGTACGACCCAGGCTCCAGCCAGCGTTGCGACCACCCGCGGGTTCGCCGGGCACGGACGCAACTGGCCAGAATTGACGGTGGAACTCGCCAAGGAACGTCACCGCCTCTTGGTCTAGCAGCCATAGCAGCAGTTCTGCAGCGCCGCCGGGATTCCATCGCCGTTACCCGTACCAAGGAGGTGGCTGCAAACTCCGTCGCTCGCCCTTCTGAAATCGTCGAGGCTCTTGAGGGAGCCCGCGATGCGCGCGATACGGGCCGGTGCTTCAGCAGGATCGAGCCGATTGATGCGCCCGAGCCAGTCAAGCCATCGTTCGAGCTGGTAATCCTTACGGTACCCAACGCCAAAGCTCGTCTCAAGGGAACGATCGATCGCGCCTGTCGCGCGCGCCTGATCGCCGATCGCCTGCCACGAGTCGGCGCGATCGAGCCACTCGACGAACCGACTGCCGGCGTCGCCGCCTGGTGCCGCGCTCGTCGATTGCCTCGAGGTGCGGCCGAACTCGGCCGTCATACCCGCCGAGACGCAGGAACGATCTCAGAATCCGTCGCTTGAGAACCCCAGACCATCCCATCCGCGGCGTTGCCCATTCCGCCTCGAAGAGCCCAAACGACGCATCAAGGTGGCCTTGCCCGAGCGCTGCTGCCGCGGCGATCAGATGTTCATAGGCGGCCATTCGCGACTGCTCGAGCGGATAGTCGTCGAGGGGTCCGGCATCTCCGCGAAGTACGAACGACGGATGATCTCGAGAGCGGTGTCGCTGAAGGTCCACACGTCCAGGCCCGGTCCGATCCCGAGGCCGAGAGCCGCCCGAGCCGGTATGCGACGCGGGCGACACGAACGTCGGCGCGTTCACCCAGGGCCACGCGTTCGACGTCGAAGGTCCGGCTGGTCCCACGGCGAACTGAAGGGCGATCCACCACATGAAGGGCTGTACCGTTGGAAATCCCTCGAGTCCGGTTTGGCCGATGCGTCGGTCGGCGCATGCGACCCGACGGCGCTTGGATCATCGATCCGTCCGGCGGCGGCGATCTCGAAGACAATCGGTACACAGTGTCGATGGGAAGGGCAGTGCCGTGGAAGTCGGCCCAAGCCTCTCGGCCGAGTTCGTCTTGAGCGGTGGTGTTGCCAAGGGCTCGATGACGGCGCATCAGGCCACCCAGGCGCGGGCGCGTACCAGCTCCCGCTCCCGTTCGTCGGCGATATCGAGCGGCCCGCCATGCGGCGGGCATAGTGGAACTCACCCATGTCGAGAGTTCTTCCACGGCTGCGAGTGAAGGACCCGGCACGGGCCAGGCCTGTCGCCTCATCGCTCTGCCGGAGCACCGCCAGGATTTCGGCGATCGCGGCCTCGGAAAGGAGTCGCGCAGAGGCCTGAACCCAAACGTTCGACCTCGTGGGCGGCCTCGCGGGCGAAGGCGCCAGGCTCGCTCGCGAGGTCGGGCCCTTCCGCGTCGAGAAGCTGCGTGCTTCCTCGAGTGACCCCGGCACGTGCGAGAGCCAAGCTGCCGTCCAGCCGGATCCGGTCTCGATTCCCGAACGGAACCCAGGCAGTCCGCGTATGCCCGGGCCGCCTCCGTCTCCCGATTCTCCGCAAGCAGTTCGACAAGGGCTCGGCGATCAATGAAAAGCCACGCTGGTCGATCTCTGCGGCGATCAACATCAGTCGAACCAGACGTCGGGGTCGCGCAGGCGAGCGGCTACGGACAGGAGCAGCCTGATGTCGGACGAGATCTCCTCAGGCGGGCGTCGGCGAAAGAACTGCTCGCGGAAGTAGCTGAACTCCGCGAGTTCAAGGGCACCCTCGTCATCGCCTGCCCTCACACGGTGGTAGAGCAACTCGGCCGAGCCAGGATCCGCTGCGAGCCATGCGGCGATTCGCCGGTGAATTGCCCATCGTCCCGGCCCGTTCGCTCGACCAGGTACTGGCGGAAGCTGTCGTGAAAGAAGGTCCACCGGTCGGCACTTGGACGTCTGAACAAGTGGCCGGCACGGTCTCGAGGCGCCAGCCGACCCCGGGCGTCCAACTGACGCATAAGCCAAGGCACGTCGATCGGTCCGCGTAGTCGGGCCGCGAGGAGCAGCGCATCGCGACCTGCTCGTCGCCGTGGAGGCCGGTCCAGTGGGCCTCGTAGTAGGCCCGAAGATCTCCTTCGTACAAGCGGGACCGTGGCCAGATCGCAGGTTCTGATCCGCGGCGTCCGCGCTTCGGCGGCGCGCCGAAGCGCGTAGGTAAGCGCCAATGGATGGCCGTTCGCTAGCGCTCGGATTCGGTCCTTGTCCGCCTCTGACAGGGGAGGTTCGATCGCCAGGCGCCAATCACCCCGTCCACGGCCGTCGGTCGAGCGACCGAGTTCGATCCCGCGCCGCTTCGCGACCTGTACGCGGATGCTCGCAGGGATCGGAATCGAGTTCGGTCGTCTGGGTCCCAAGCAGGATCGAGGACGCCCGGGGGTACAAGACCGGGCTCAGGAAGTTCACCGACTCAGCGCTCGCTCGGGCAACGGTTCCCGGACGGTATGGTCGAGACCATCGACCATGATGATGGTGCGCTGTCCCTGGTCCGCGTAATCACGTCCGAGCTCCTCGAGCTGTCAAGCAAACTCAGCGTGGAGCCATTGCCGTTCGTCGCGGAACAACCGGTGTGACCCAAAACCAGCACGTTGAACGCCACGACCAAATCGTGGAGGAACGACATTGCCTCGCCGCGCAGCGCGCCGGCGGAGTCTCCCGGGACAAAGGCGTAGTACCGGAAGACACGCTCGGGGCGCAACCTGAGGGCATCGGTCAGCAGCGAACTCTTGCCGGTGCCGGGTGGCCCTACAACGGCGGCGTAGCCATGGGCTCACTATCGAGCAGGCGGTCGAGTCGGCTCGTGCCACGGCGGGAGCGCGGTAGACACGGAGATCGAAGGGAAAGTCGTGGTGATTAGGAGTTGGAAGAGATCCGTCCACCCAAGGTGCTCGAGCAGAATTCACGCAAGACTTCGATAGATCCGCTCCGGCGACGACACGAGTCGCCACAGCAGGGCCGCAATATCGTCGGCACCGACGGGCAGGCCAACTTCACCTCGCGCGAATGGAGAGCGCTCCAGCGAGTACCCGACCTCCAGCTCACAGTCTCGAGCGAAGGCTTCGAACTCGTCCTCGTTGAGTCCGGACGCGGCCACGCAGGCAGTCCATGCCGGCCGCCAGGCCGGGTGCATCTCCCGGGCGCCAAGGTCCCGTTCAGACCACGCCTCATGCAGAGAATCGCTCGAGCAGGGCCTAGGTCGTGATCGCGACGTGTCGGAAGTGCGTTGGTCGCCAAGTGAACGACAACCCGACAATTCGGGTGGAGCGCCTGTAGACGCTCCCAGCCATCGGCCAGCTGACGCATGAGGCTTCAGGGTGATTCGCCAGTGGGCTGGAGCAGTCTCGGCCAGGTCAGGGTCTCGGGCGCACGACGCCCATTCCACCTGGTAAGCGTCGACCCGCCCAGATATCCCGTCTGGATGTCGTCGACGCGGCCTGCCTCAGGATCGTGGCCGCGCAAATCCACTCGAGGTCAGTCTGCAGTCCTTCGAGAATGAGAAGGCCGGCCAGCCGATACTGCCTGGCGTAGCCACCGACGGCGCGCCGTTCGCCTTCGGCTGGCGGTCTCCTTGGGTCTCGCCCGCCGCGGTCGGTCACTCCGGACGTTGGCTCTCGGTCGATCGGGTGCACAAGGGGAGTATGTCGCGCGACGGTTGGTCGGCAAGCGCGGACGGGAGTCCCGCTTGGGCAATCGTTCGAGCCAGCGCTCACTTCGAGCGACCTTCGGCCGCGCCTCGGCAGCGAGCCGGTCGAACAGAGGGCCTTGGACCCGGTCTTGCTCGGCGCGAACGCGGGTGGAGTCCATGTGCAGGTAGATCGACACGGTCTCGATGTTCGACCAACCGCCCCAGCGCTGGATCTCGCGCTGGTCGACGCCCTGCTCGGCCATGTAGGTCGCCATGCCGTGGCGCAGGCGGTGAGGACCGAACGATGACAGCGTTCCGCCGCCTGCTGGTAGCGGCGGGTCAGGATCTGCAGGACGCCTGACGGCGTGAGCCCGATCTCGCCACTGCCGGCCCCGGGACGACAGGAACAGGACGTCGGTTGCGAGGAGATTCGATGACGCGCCCGCCGGCACCGGGCCACGTCGCCGCGGCATGCGCTCGAGCAGCGGGGGTCCGTCCGCGATTGATGTAGGCGCGGACGTGCTCGGCCGCGACGGGGCTGATGAATGCCTGGCGATCCTTGTCGCCCTTGCCGTCCTCGATGAACAGGACGCCGCGTCTCGAAGTCGATCGCAGGGATGGTCAGGTTCGCGGCGTCGCGGCCCGGGCTGCCGGACGAGTAGAGCATCCAGATGAGCGCCCGGTCGCGCAGGTCCTCGGGCTCGTCACCGGCGCAGCCCGCAAGCAGGATCGCGACATCGGACGGCTTGCCGATCTTCGGGATACGGTCGTCGGCTTGCAGGACTGGCATGACGCCCTACTTCTTGTAGTAGGCATTGACAGCGAGGAACGGGTTGTCCTCGAGATGGCCGGCATCCTTCAGCCACGACGCGAGGCACTTGATGCTGCGCAGATAGGAGTGGACGGTGTGGCGGCTCATCAGCCCGCCGCGGCGCCGCCGATGCGAGCCGCGCGGCTGCTGCGGCAGGGTCTCGAGGTGCTGGCGGTATGCGATGAGGACCGTCCGCTCGAGCGAGGCGAGGGTCACCGGCTGGCCGGTGGCGACGAGCCATTTCTCGAACCGCACGATGTTGTAGCGGTAGCGGTGGATGGTCGAGGGCTTGGGGCCCTCGTGCGCGAGGTCGTCGAGGAACGACTGGTAGACTTCGCCGAACGGCGTCGCGGGATCTGCGGGCTTGTCCATGTCGAGGCTCCGAGTGCCTCGGCTGACCTGGTCTAGGTCCTCAGTCGCCGTTGGCTGAAGGAACCTCGGCGGGGTCGATTAATCGTCAACCCCATCGATTCTCCTTCGCCGTCGCCTCGGGCGGGAGTAGCTCAGTTGGCAGAGCGGCAGCCTTCCAAGCTGCATGTCAGGTCATGCCTCGCGCGCCCGAGAAGAGCTGCATGGCCGGGCAGCCGCCTGTGCTGATAGCGCGCCGGGGCCCGAAATCGGGGCAAAAGTACGCTAGGCGAGGCGCCACAGTCGGTCTCATCCAGGGCGTCTGGCTCAGCGGCCTGGCAGGCGATTTCGACCACGTCTTAGCGCCGAGCTCGGGGGCGCGGCGCGGTACGGCCCATCGACGCCGCACGTCGGTAGCGCTTCAGAGCCCGGTAGCATCAGTTGCTCACCCGACGCACGGAGGACGTTCGAAGCTGCCGACCGACGATATCCAACGCCACCTCGAATCGATGTTCGGTCCCGGCGCGGCCTTCCGGGAGGGCCAGCGCGAGGCGATCGAGGCGGTCATCGACGACGGGTCCCGGGCGCTCGTCGTCCAGCGGACCGGCTGGGGCAAGAGCCTCGTCTACTGGATCGCGACCCGCGTGCGGCGCGACGCGGGCCACGGCCCGACCCTGATCATCAGCCCGCTGCTCGCGCTGATGCGCAACCAGATCGCGATGGCGGCAGCGGTTCGGGCTCCGCGCGGCGACGATCAACTCGGCAACGTCGGCGAGTGGGCGGGCGATCGCGCGAGCGGCTCGGCGCGCGACGAGATCGACGTCCTCCTGATCTCGCCGGAGCGGCTGGCGAACGAGGGGTTCGCGACCGACGTCCTGCCGCGCGATCCAGGGCTCGATCGGGCTGTTCGTCGTCGACGAGGCGCACTGCATCTCGGACTGGGGCCACGACTTCCGGCCGGACTACCGGCGGATCGGCCGGATCCTGCCGAGCTGCTCGATCCGCGACGTGCCGGTCCTCGCGACGACCGCGACCGCCAACGACCGCGTCGTCGACGACGTCGCCGAGCAGCTCGGCGACGACGTCGCGGTCATCCGCGGCCCGCTGGCCCGCGACTCGCTCCCGCTCGACGCGATCGCCGCTGGCGGACCAGGCCGAGCGGCTCGCCTGGCTCGCCGAGCAGATCCTGCCGCGGCTGCCGGGCAGCGGCATCGTCTACTGCCTCACGGTCGCCGACACGCGAGCGGGTCGCGACGTTCCTGACGGCCGCAGGGCATCGACGCCCGCGCCTACAACGCGCCGCTCTCGACCGAGGAGCGCGAGGCGCTCGAGGACGCGCTCGATCGCGAACGAGATGAAGGCGCTCGTCGCGACGGTCGCGCTCGGGATGGGCTTCGACAAGCCGGACCTCGGCTTCGTCGTCCACTACCAGCGGCCGGGCTCGGCGATCGCCTACTACCAGCAGGTCGGTCGGGCCGGGCGCGCGGTCGAGCAGCGCGTACGGGGTCCTGCTGTCCGGTCGCGAGGACGACGAGATCGCCGACTACTTCATGCGCACCGCGTTCCCGCCGACCGAGTCGCATGCACGACATCCTCGGCCGCGCTCGAGGCGCGTCGATTCGATGTCGACGGTCGCGCGCTCGAGACGGCCGTCAACCTGCCGGCGGGCCAGATCGCCCAGGCGCTGAAGCTCCTCGAGCTCGACGGCGCGGTCGCGCGCGACGGCGGCCGCGTACCGGCGCACGCCGAACCCGTGGCGAGCCGGACGAGGAGCGGATCGCAGCGCGTCATCGCGACGCGGCGCGCGCGAGCTCGCGCAGATGCAGGCGTACATGACCTACGACGGGCTGCCGGATGGAGTTCCTGACGCGCCTCCTCGACGATCCGGCCGCGGCGCCGTGCGGGCGGTGCGCGAACGACGTCGGGCAGGGGCTGCCGCGGGAGGTCGATCCGCGAGCGTCGTCCGCGGCGCCGGTCGAATTCCTGCGTCGCGACCTCCGGACCGATCGCGCCGCGCGGCGCTGTGGCCGGCCGACGCGGTGACGGCCATCGGGCGCGATCAAGCCGCCGAACGAGGTCGGCATGCGCGCTGTGCGTCTACGGCGATGCCGGGCTGGGGCCGCGAGGTCCAGCGCGGCAAGTACGTCGACGGGCGGTTCTCAGCGCGAGCTCGTCGTCGCCTCCGCGCGGGCGATCCGCGATCGCTGGCGGCCGCAGCCGGCGCCCGACGTGGGTCACGGCGATGCCGTCGACCGCGCAGCGCGGGATCGTCGGCGACTTCGCCGCGCGCGCTGGCGGCGGAGCTTGGGCTGCCGTACGTCGAGTGCCTGTCCGTCCGTGACGGCGCACCGCCGCAGAAGGCGATGCAGAACAGCGTCCAGCAGGCTCGCGAATGCCCGCGGCAAGCTCGACATCGACGGCCGCGCGGTCCCGCCGGGGCCCGTCCTGCTGGTCGACGACATCGTGGATTCGCGGCTGGACGCTGACCGTCGCCGGGGCGCTCCTGCGATCGCACGGCAGCGGACCGGTGCACCCGTTCGCGCTCGCCGATGGCGGCCGGGCGGGATGACGGCGACGCATGATCGACCTCGAGACGCTGTCGCCCGACGCTCCGGCGATCATGCTGTTGTGCACGCGCTCGGCGGAGACACGAGACCGCTGGTCAGGGGCGTCCGTTGGGCCCGGTCGCGTACGGCGAAGCTTGGCGACCGACTGCGCCGGCAGTCGTTCCGCGGACCACGGGACCTCATCGGACTGACGCCGGACGAGATCGAGTCGCTCGCTTGGGATCGACCTGGAGGCGGCCCGAGCCATCGAGGTCGTCTGGAGCGCGCGGGTCGGATCGCGTTCGAACTCGATCGTCTGCGGTCGCGCGGCATCTGGTTCGTGACCGTCGCCGACGACGCATATCCGGATGAGCTGCGGCGACGCTTGGGTGCGATGCGCCGCCCGTGCTGTTCGGGAGCTGGGGACGCCCGCCTCTTGCGCGTCGGCGGGATCGCGATCGTGGGCTCGCGCGATGCTGATGACGAGGCGACCGCGTTCACGGAGCGACTCGCGACGCGCGGCCGCGCGCGGCTCGACACCGGTCGTATCTGGTGGCGCGCGCGGGATCGACGTGACGGCGATGCGCGCCGCCTTCGCCGCAGGAGGGACGGTGGTCGGGCGTGCGTCCCCGAGGGTGTCGAGCGGCGCCTCCGCGAAGGGTCGACACGGAGTCGCCGTCGCGGAGGGGCATGCCGTCCTCGTCTCTCCATATCACCCGGCCGCCGCGTTCAGTGCCGGCGCCGCGATGGGCCGCAACAAGCTGATCTACGCCTTTTCCGACGTCGCCGTCGTCGTGAGCTCGGCCGAGGGCTCCGGCGGGACGTGGACCGGCGCGATCGAGGCGATCAAGGGCGGTTGGGTGCCGGTCGTCGTGAGGTCCGGACCCGACGTGCCGCCGGGAAACACCGCTCTCCTCGCGCGCGGCGCTGCGGCGCTCGCGGAGGATGCGATCCCGAGCAAGCTCACGAGTCGCGACCTTCTGGACATGGCCGCGGCGGCAAGGTCGCGGAATCGAGTCCGACTACGGACAGCAACGACTCTTCGACGGCGTATAGGTCGCTGCTAGGATCCGTCGCTCTCCGCACGGTGCGCGACCACCTGCTCGGCGAGACCGGGATCGACCGCGTCACCTTCGTCCTCCGAGGCGATGGACTCGAAGCGTTCAGTCGCCGCCTGCGAACCCTCCTGAATCCTAGACGGCTGACGACGTTTGGACCGACTCGCCGCGTCAGAAGCATTCCCGTGCGGGCTTCGCCAGAGGGTTCAGAACGGGTTCGTCGAGCATCGTCGGCTCGACGCAGATCGGCTCGGGCTCGGCTGGCGCCATCTCACGGTCGCGCAGCGAGACGAACGCGAAGACCGCGAGACCCAGCCCGATCACGCCCGCGATGCCTGCCGCCACGTGCATGCCATCGACGAACGCCGTCCGCGCGGCGCCAAGCAGGTTGATCGGCAGCCCCGCCGGGCAGGCCGCCTGCGACAGCCGACCGCGCCGCCGAGCGTGTCCCGCGCAGCGGTCGCCGCCTCGGGCGGAAGGCCGGCGAGCAGGACCTGGCGCGAGACGGCCTCGATAGATCGCCACGCCGATGCTGCCCAGGATCGCGATCCCGAGCGCGCCGCCGAGCTCGGCGCCGGTCTCGCTGATGCCCGACGCGGCGCCCGCCCGCTCGGGCGGCGCCGAGCCGACGATCAGCTCGGTCGTCAGCCCGAACACCGGGGCGAGGCCGAGCGAGATCACCACCGACGCGACGACCAGCGGCAGCAGCCCGTTCGACGTCCCGACCTGGGTCAGCAGCACGAGGCCCGAGCGACGCCGAGGGCCAGCCCGCCGCTGATGAGGTACGCGGGCCGGACGCGCCGGACGATCCGCGGCGCCGCCTGCGACCCGACGATGAACGCCGATCGCCGACGGCAGCGACAGAAGGCCCGCCTGGAGCGGCGACAGCCCGGCGACGAGCTGCAGGTACTGGGCGACGAACAGGAAGTAGCCGACCGCCACGAAGATCGCCAGGAAGTTGACGACGAGCGCGGCGTTGAACGTCGGCAGCCGGAACAGGCGCAGGTCGATCATCGGGTCGGCGAGCTGCCGCTGGCGGCGAACCCAGAGCGACGCCGGCGACGCAGCCCGCACGACGATCGCGCCGATCGGCGAGCAGCGCCAGGCCCGTCCTGCGCGATCTGCTTCAGCCCGAAGATCACCGCCAGGACGGCGCCGACCGACATGACCGCGCTCGCCAGGTCGAGCCGGCCGGCGTCGGGGTCGCGGTACTCGGGCAGGACGCGCGGCCCGAGGACGAGCAGCAGCGACCATCACCGGGCAGCGCGAGCAGGAAGACCGAGCCCCACCAGAAGTACTCGAGCAGCACGCCGCCGAGGACCGGGCCGACCGCGCTGCCGGCCGAGAAGGCCGCCGATCCAGACGCCGATCGCGATCGTGCGCTGCGCGCGGGTCCTGGAACATGTGGAAGATCAGCGACAGCGTCGAGGGCGCGAGCGTCGCGCCGGCGATCCCGAGCAGCGCGCGGCTGGCGATCAGCATCTCGGGCGTCGTCGAGAAGGCGCGCGAGCAGCGACGTGACGCCGAACGCCGCCGCGCCGATCAGCAGCAGCCGGCGGCGGCCGATCCGGTCGCCGAGGGTGCCCATGGTGATCAGGCAGCGCCGGCGACGAAGAAGCCGTAGATGTCGATGATCCACAGCAGCTGGGCGCTGCGTCGGCTGCAGGTCCGCGCTGATCTTGCGGCACCGCCAGGTGCAGGACCGTCAGGTCCATCACGTACAGAGGGCACCGAGCGCGAGCACGGCCAGCCCGAGCCATTCGCGGCGGGTCGCCTTCGCCGGTGTTTCTTGCACAGTCGTCATCCAGTCAGGATATGGGCGTCTGAGTTCGACAGCTGGATATGACGAACAGCGATCAACGGACTGACAAGTAAGAGCGCCGACATGGTCGGCGCTCTTGTCTGTGCGGCGCTACCCGGAAGCAGCGCTTGGTATAGCCCGTCGCTTAGAGGGTTCCGTAGAAGCCTCCGGGACCTGTGTACTCGGGATAGGCCCACTTGGCATCCGTCGCATCGAACTTGTCCTGCGCGGCATCCAGCGACCGCTGCCACTTCTTGTAGATCTTGTTTGCCGACGAGCACGACTTGCCGCTCATCAACGTCTTGAGCTTGGCGTCGTACGACTTCTGGATCTGGATGTGGTGGGCCTCATGCCAGGCCATGTGGTCGACCATCTTCTTCCACCAGCTGAGGAGCGCCGGCTGGACGCGGTTCGGGCTCTCCCACCGGGGGAGATAGACGGTGGACGTCAGGTTCACTTTCGGCGCCACGACGGTGCAAGCGCCCGTGGCCACGCGAGTCAGTTCTGTCCACCGGACGTTGGATCGCTGGAAGACGCAGGCGAGCGTGTCGGCTGACTTGCAGCTCGACTTCGAGTGCAGGACCGTACCGTCAAGAAGAGCCGCCGGCGACTCCCCGTGCACCCTGAAGTACTTGACCTTGGTCGCACCGGGCACCTTCGGCGCCAACTTCGGCACCCGGACGAGGCTAGGGGCCGTCGCTGGCTTTTCCGTCGGGATGGGGCCGGAAAGTCGATATCAACGACGACCGGCGACTCCGTGGGCTCGGGTGTGACGACGGGGTCGGATCGGGAGTCGCCGGCTGGATGCGGTTGCGCTCGCCGCCGCGACGTCGCTGGCTCGCGGCTCGCCCTGGTCTCCTGCGTTGGCACTGATCCCGGTGACAGCGATCGCGCTGACCACGACGGCGCTGATGATCGCTCCGACGATGGCGCCGGTCTTCCTATTCACGTCTTTCCTTGTCGCAATTCTCCGGCACACGACGTGGGCGTCCCCCGGGCAGAGATCTCAACGCCGACCCACGTTCGGCTGACGTGAATCTCCTGTCCGGAGGGCGTCCCGTCATTGCCCTTGTTCAGCAGATCCGAGCCCGCAGATTGCACGACCTTGCCGGTGGCACCGTCGCGCAGCGAACGTTGCGACTGGCCTTTGCCGACACTGACGCAATCGGACGCGCTCCGAACTGCCGACTGGTTCCGTTCTGTTTCTCTCCCCTCGAGCGCGACGATCGATCCCGAGATCGAACCCCTCGTCTGGAGTCCAGGAGAGATGAAGCAGGCCGTGACCGGTGTCTTAACGCGGATCGCACATGAGTCCTGGGCGACCATCAACGCGAGGCTCGACATCCTCGCGTCGGACGAGGAGAGCGCGTACTACGCGTGGGCGGACGAGCACCTCGACGCCCTGCACGCCGACTTCCTCGCGACGAAGCCCGCCCTGACGCGGCCGGCGAAGAGGCCGACGCTCGACGAGATCTAAGTCCGCCTGGTGTGCTGGACCAAGGCTGGACACCAAGGAGCGCCGGCGTCCGCCGGCGCTCCTTTCTTCCACTGGATGGCGCCTACCGACCCTGGCGCGTCCCCTCGAGGCGACGGAGCGTGAGCGCGACGTTGAGCCGTCGGCCGGCCTCGCCATCGAAGCCGTGCCCGAGCAGGTCCTCGGCGCGCTCGAGTCGATAGGCGACGGTCCGGTCGGCGAGGTGCAGCCGGCGGGCTGTCTCGCGACGGTTCTCGCCGGCATCGAAGAAGACCTGGAGGGTCTCGACCAGCTCCTCGCCCATCCGCGGGTCGGCCAGCAGCGAGCCGAGCTCGCGCTCGACGATCACCGACGCAAGCTCCGGATCGCTCAGGAGCAGACGCTCGATGCCCAGCTCCGCGAGGTCGTCGATCACGCCGCGACGGCCGATGTCATCCGCGACCTGGAGCCCCTCGTGCAACTCGGCAAGCGCGCGTGCGAGAGCCGGCACGCCATCGGCGCGCACGGCGATGGCGGTCCATGACTCGGTCGACGGCCCGAGGACCGTCTCGATCGCCTTCTGCAGTCGCTGCCACTCCCGTGGATCCGCAGCCAGGATGGCGACGATGGCGCCGCGCCAGCTGATCGCCAGCGGGATCCGGATACCGCTGGCGGCGCCGTCGGCTCGCCCGGTCGGTCGGCGCAGCAGGTGATCGATCCGGCGTGCCATGGTGTCGAGGTCGACGTCGTCGATGCCGGGCACCTCGGGCGTCGGGTCGAGCTCGGGGCCGGGCATGACGGCAGCGACGCGATACGTCGCGTCGGGATCGAGGCCGTAGCGCATCGCCAGACGCCGGCGCCGAGCCGCCGACCGCGCGTCGGTCGCCACCGAGCCGAGCAGTTCATCGATCGCCGCCCGCCGCGCAGCCGCGTCGCGCGCCAGGATCTCGAGCTCGGTCGCCCGATAGCCCTCGCCGACCGCCATCGACGACATCTCGGTCCACAGCAACAGCCACCGCCCGAGCTCGACGGTGCGCTCATGGCCGAGCCCTCGTCGCTCGATCTCGGCCGCGCTTAGCGTCCAGACGACACGCCGGACCGCTGCGTTCAGGCCCAGGAACAGCATCAGCCGCTGCCCTTGCGCCGCCGCGATGGAGCCGGACGCGTACTGGAGGGCGAGGACGGTCGGAAGGTCGAGCCGATCGTCGGCCAGCGCCCGATCAGCGACTGCGGCGAGTTCCTCGAAGGACTCCGCCCGGATGCGCTTTCCGAACGGGTCGCCGGCGCTCTCGCCTGCGGCACGCGCTCGAAGCACCTCGATCGCCGCCTCGAGATCGTCCGCGTCGGCCGAGACCTGGGTGTTCAGGAGTGCGAGCCGCAGGCGCGCGCGAAGCTCGGGTTCTTCGGAAGCGAGCCCGGCGGGGATCGCCGCGAGCACGTCGTCCATGGTCGGCAGGACGACGGTGATGACGTTCCGCGATGCGGTCGCACCCATCGAACGAGTGTAGGAGCGGTGTCGAACACCGCTGCCGCCCGTTGCCGGGATCGTGCAGCCGTTCGGGCACGGGACTGCCGACCCGTGTCGATGTCCTCGGGGACGGCCTCACCGACCATCGATGCAGACCACATCAGCCTGCATCGGATAGGGACCTCCAGCTATCAGGGCGCAGGAACGGGCGAGCGGAGTCGCATGAGCGCGCCGGCTCCGCTCGCCCCTTTCATCTGAAGCGCTGTTGGATCACCCATTCATCTGAAACGCTATTGGATCAAACGACTTGGAGCGATGGTGACACCCGAGGAACGACGGTCGCAGTCGGCGGCCGACCCGCCAGCGCAATCGGCGCTCAACCGCGACCAAACGGTCGGTGGTCGTCACGCTGACCCACGCAGGGGATCTCGTCTGGTCGGGCCAGGACATCGGACCGGACGTCGGCGAGGCTTCGGCGCGGTGCGACCGAGTACGAATGGTGGCGAACGGTTCCCGCCGCGTACGTACCGGCGCTTCTGGCCGCGCTGGGCGGTGGGCCCGCCGATAACGTCGTCGCCCTCGTGGCGGAGCGCTTTGACTCGGATGTGGAGCTGGAGAAGTTCGCGACATCCTTCGGGATCCCGACCGAATTCGACAGCTGGACCAGCACGAACAACGACTGAGGCGACGGCCCGCGGCCGTACTTCGCCTTCCCGGCCTACCCTTGTCGCCCAGCTAGGTGTCAACACGAGGAGGTCGACCATGTTCCGTCGTCGCCAGCAGCAGGACGAGGGTTCTGCCCCGCCCAACGTCTACAAGATGCGCCAGTCGCTGATCTCGATCGGCGATGACTACTGGATCGAGAACGGCGCCGGTCAGCGCGCCTTCAAGGTCGATGGCAAGGCGTTCCGGATCCGCAAGACGCTGGTCATCGAGGACACCGCGGGCCAAGAGGTCGCGACGCTCAAGGAGAAGCTCGTCAGCGTCCGCGACGTGATGACCATCGAGCGAGGCGGACAGGTCCTGGCGACCGTCAAGAAGGCGCTGTTCACGCCGCTGCGTGAGCGGTTCACGGTCGAAGCGGCCAACGGCGTCACGTACGACGTCAAGGGCAACATCACCGACCACCAGTACGACTTCGAGCGCGACGGCCAGCAGGTCGCGTCGGTCGCCATGAAATGGTTCCGCGTCCGCGACACGTATGGCGTCGAGATCGGCCCGAACGAGGACGTCGCGCTCGTACTTGCGGCGACGGTCGCCCTCGACCAGATGACGCACGACGTCGGGTAACGCGATACCCGTTCGGTGTAGCGAACGGTCGAGGGCTCGGTTCAGGCGATCTCGCTGAGACGGACCGGGCGATGCTCCAGCCGCGAGCGCGTCGCGGCCTCGCTGATGCGCATCGCCTCGAGGCCGTCGCGGGCCGTGCATGGGCTCGGGATCTCGCCGCGAACGACGCGCAGGAATTCGAGCAGCTCCGCCCGATAGGCCGGCTCGAATCGAGTCAGGAAGGTCGTCCACGCCGGGCCGGGCATCGATGGTGCATCCGCCTTCCAGCGGACGGAGCGGGGTCTTCGCACCGAGCCCGACCGTGACCGCATCCTTCGAGCCGATGATCTCCATGCGGACGTCGTAGCCGCGCGGGTCGTGCCGCGTCTGACCCAGGACGGCGAGCGTGCCATCGGTCAGGCGCAGGATGACGGCGCCGGTGTCGATGTCGTCGGACCGTTCGAAGATCGGGAAGCCGCGCACGGAGCCAGCGGCGTAGACCTCGTCCACCTCGACGCCCGTCACCCATCGCAACGCGTCGAAATCGTGGATCGAGGAGTCTCGGAACAGTCCACCCGACAAGGGGATGTACGCGTCCGGCGGTGGCTCGTGGTCATGAGCGATGAGCCGAACGAGGTAGACGGTCCCGAGCTCACCGGTCTCGACCATCCGACGGGCCTCAACGTAGGCAGGATCGAACCGTCGCTGGAATCCGAGCTGGAACACTGCCGACGTTCGTTCGATGCGCTCGACGAGCTCGCTCGTGATGGCGAGGTCGAGCGCGAGCGGCTTCTCGCAGAAGATCGGCAGGCCGCGGTCGAGGGCCATCGAGATCAACGCGGCATGGGCGTCGGTCGTGGCAGCGACGATCGCCGCGTCCGCGGCGTCGAGGGCTTCCTCGGCGGTATCCACGCTCCGACCGCCGATCGCGTCGGCCGCAGCCTTCGCTCGCTGGGGATCGATGTCGGCGACGATGACGTCCGTGACGCCCGGTTGGCTAGCGACGAGCCGGCCGTGCAACTGTCCGATCCGGCCCGCACCGAGGAGAGCGATCTTCATCTGGCAAGGCTAACGGGAGGACGCCGGCGGAGAAGGCTCCGCCGGCGCTCTTCGTGCACGCGAGAGCCTCGGCGTCATCACTCCTCCCGGTGTTCGGCGCTCCGCACGCGGACGACGTACACGATCGGGAACAGGAGGAAGATCGCCAGCGCGATCGATGGGCTGACGAACCACCCGATGAGGGCCGCGATCGCATAGCCGAACAGCGTGATCAGCGGCTCGTTCGGCCGCCAGAAGTCGTCGTGGCGAAGCGGATCGCTGAGGTCGGGATGCCGGCGCATGTACTCGAACAGCAGCAGCCAGGCGACGCCCGATCCCATCCCGACGATCGCGTAGGCGACGACGGCGGCCGACTGATCCGCGGGCGTGCCGACGCGGTAGGCACTCGCGATGACCGCCGTCGGGAACGGCACGACCGACACCGTCAGCAACAGGACCAGGTTCCGCCAGAGGACGCCCGTATCGACCGCCCGGATGCGCGTGAACACCGTGTGGTGGCCCAGCCACAGCACGCCGATGTTCGCGAACGCCGCCAGGTACGCGACGTAGCTGACCCACTCGTCGCGCAGGTCCTGCGTGAAGTGGCCGCTCGTGGCGGGGATCGCGAGCTCCAGGACGAGCAGCGTGATCGCGATCGCGAACACACCGTCGCTGAACGCTTCGACGCGGTTGCTCTCGCTGTAGAAGGGTCCTCGTCGTTCGGTCATGTCGTCGCCATCGTGCGCTATCGGCGGCGCGCCGGATCGCCCGTCGGGGCGTGCGTCCCTCGCCATACTTCGACCGTCGGACGCGGATGGAGGGGCTATGGACAGGATCGGGGCGGCGGTCTGGGCGACGGGCCATGCCGGGCGGGTGATCGTCGAGGCCGGGCTGACTCGACCCTGGCTCGAGTTCCGCGGCGGGATCGTCTATGACGCCCGGAAGGACGGGCTCGACCTCGGCGAGGCGTGCGGGCTCGACGTCCGCCTCGGCGCGCCGGTCTCGACCGATGTCGACGCCATCCTCGCTCGCCCCGACATCGATGTCGTCTTCTACACGGGCATCGGCAGCCCGTCCGACGTCGCCGACGCCTGCCTGCGGGCGAACCGCGCGGGCAAGGATGCGATCACGATCTCCGGGCTCGTCCATCCGCGCACCGTTCTGGGCGCCACGGCGGCGGCCGAGCTCGACGCGGCGTCGCGTGCGTCCGGGCGCCGCATCCTCGGCACCGGGTTCTGGGACTACCTCACGATCGACTTGCCGCTCGCGTCGTTCTCGAATGTGCTGACGTTCGACGAGATCCGCCTCGTGCGGGTGGCCGACACCTCGCTCTGGGGCCACGGCATCCTGCGCGATGAGGGGGTCGGCGGGCCGATCGAGGCCGCCGGCGAAGGATTCATGATGAAGAACTTCCTCATGGAGGCACTGATGCTGCTCGCCGAGTCGGCCGGGCTCGACGTGGGCGAGCCCGTGTACGAGAGCACCCCGGTCTTGACCGATGTCCGGCGCGAGGTGAACGGCTACGTCGCCGAGCCCGGCACGATCGGCGGGCACGACCGGCGCGTGACGGCCGACATCCGCGGCGGAGGTCGGCTCGTGTCGGAGTGGCGCGGTCGGTTCGATCTGCAGCCCGAGCGCGACGGCATGGAGGCCTCGGCGCGGGTCATCGTTGACGGCAACCCGCCCTTCGAGACGATCGTGCGGGGCGACCTCTTCCTCGACACGTATCCGCCGACCGGCGCTCGTGCGATGGCGGCGGTGCGTCCCCTCAGGTTGCTCCCGCCGGGACTGCACACGATCGACGAGCTCGCGCAGCGACCGGTCTTCCGATAGCCGCGTTCCGCGCCGAGGCGACACGCACCAACATGCCCTGGATCCGCGACGAGCTGCGTCGCGCCGTCGTCCCGGTCCTCGCCGTGGTCACAGCGTTCTTCCTGGGCGCCGTCGTCATCGTCCTGACGGACTTCGAGCACCTGCGAAACATCGGCACCGATCCGATCGGGGCTATCGGCGGTGCGCTCGCCGTCGTGGTCGAAGGCTACGGATCGATGTTCTCCGGGGCGATCGGCGACCCGGGCCGCATCGTCGCCGCGATCCAGAGTGGCAACGCCGAGGACATCGCGGCAGCCATCCGACCCATCTCCGAGACGCTGATCAGCGCCACGCCGTACATCTTCGTGGGCCTTGGGCTGGCGGTGTCGTTCCGAGCCGGGTTGATCAATCTCGGGGCGGACGGGCAGTTCACCATCGGCACGCTGGGGGCCGCGATCACGGCGACGCTCGTGGCGGGCCAGTTGCCGCCGCCCTTCGCCCTGCTCGTGGCGCTGCTCGGCGGGGCCATCGCGGGGGGCGCGTATGGGTTCATTCCCGGATTCCTCAAGGCGCGGACGGGGGCGCATGAGGTGATCACCACGCTGATGCTCAACGGCATCGCGCCGAACCTCGCGTACCTCATCGTCGGGGCGATCGCGTTCTCAGGGCCGGCGGCGCCGCTGCCCGCCGTGCCGAAGATCTTCGACCTGCCGACCATCCGCGTCGATTACGGCTTCGTGGTCGCCGTCGCGATGGCTGCCGTCGTGTCCTTCCTGCTGTTCCGGACGACCCGCGGCTTCGAACTTCGAGCGACCGGCCTCAGCCGCACCGCCGCCCGCGGCGCCGGCATGCGACCCGGTCGGACGATGATGCTGGCGATGTCGCTGTCCGGAGGGCTCGTCGGGCTGGGCAGTGCGTTCTTCGGCCTCGGGCCCGCCGAGGGTTTCTCGGGTGGGCCGCCGTTCGATCTTGGGTATGTCGCCATCGCGCTCACCCTGCTCGCCGGTTCGCGACCAGCTGGTGTCGTCCTCGCCGCACTGTTCTACGGCGCGCTCACGACCGGGGCGAAGAACATGGTCATCGTGACCGGCATCCCGCTCGCCCTGCTCGTCGTCATCGTCACCTTCGCGATCACGTTCGTTGCGGCGCCCGGCCTGACCCGGTCGATCTGGCGGCTCAAGCCGCAGAAGCCGGTCACGGAGCACGCCCGAGGTAGCGCCCCGTAACGGGTCGTCAGGTCGCCTGAAAAATCGGGCCAACCGACTGGGGTGCCACGGTCGTCATACGTACCATGGCTCGACAGTCGACGAACGCACACCAGGCCGCGCGGATCGCGGTGCTTGCCACCGCGGCGGTCCTCCAGGCAGCGTGTGCGGGTTCGGCGGCCCCGGCGCGTTCCGGCGTCTCCGTGGTGACGGCGGCCATGGCCTCGGACGTACCCACGTGTGCTGACAGCGGATCGGACGTTCCGACGTTCCGCGGTGATGCCGCGCGGACGGGCCGGATGCCCGGTCCGCTGCCGCTGACGTCGCCGACGATCGCCTGGCGGCTCGAAGCCGGCGGCCCGCTGCACACCTCGCCGTCGATCACGGCTGGCACGGTCTTCCAGGGCACCACCAAGGGCGCACTGTGGGCCGTCGACCTGGACACGGGCGCGGTCCGTTGGCGTACCGACCTCGATGGCGCGCTGACGTCGCCGACGGTGATCGACGACCTGGTCGTCGTCGGATCGACGACGGGGTGGTTGAAGGCCCTCGACCGGACCACGGGCAGCGTCCGCTGGTCGCTCGCGTTGGGCGGGCAGGCTCGCGCTGCGCCCGCGCCATTCGAGGATGGCGTCGTCGTCGGCACCTCGGACGGGCGGGTGAGCTTCGTTGGAGTGGCCGACGGGTCGGTCGCCTGGACGGCCGATGTCGCTGGCCAGGTCGCGCGATCGGCTGCGATAGCCGGGCGGACCGTCGTGGTCCCTGTCGAACCCGGATCACTGGTCGCCCTGGACGCGCGATCAGGTGACGAGCTCTGGCGCGCGTCGATCGCGAAGGACGGGGACGTCGGTACCCCGTCGATCGACGCCGGGCGCGTGCTGACCGCCAGCGGTCTCGATGCCTCGTCGGCTGCGGACCGCGCGATCGTCGCGGTCGACTTCGAGACCGGCGCCCAGCTGTGGCGCTGGGCAAGCCCGACCGGCGATCGGATCTACACGCCGGCGATGCGCGATCGTGGTGCGTTCGTCGTCAGCGAAGGCGGATTCGCGGCAGCGCTCGACCCCGCCACGGGTCGGGAGATGTGGCGCACCAGCGTCGCCGGCCCCGCCGAGGCGAATCCGATCGTCGCGGGGGACGTCGTCGCCATAGCGGACGACGGCGGCAGTGTCTCCGCACTCGATGCGATGGACGGACGGATCCGCTGGCAGGCCCCGATCGAGGGCGTGCCAGCGGCCCCGGTAGCCACCTGCGGCTTCGTCCTCGTCGCGTCGGAGTTCGGCACGTTGACAGCGTTCAGCAGCCCATCATGAGAGGGAGTCGATCCATGCGTTCGTTCCAGCCCCTTCCGATCCTCGCGATCGTCACGGTCGTCGCCGTTTCTGGCTGCGGCGGAGGCGGCAGCGCGGCCGGTTCCGCCGTCACCCAGGCCAGCCCCCCGACTACGTCGTCAGCCGGATCGAGCCCGACGACCGCCTCTTCGGCCGCGCCGGAACCTTCGGTGGCCACCGTCGTCGCTCCCGGTAGCGACGCCGCTCCCGTCGAACCAGCCCTCAAGGAGCTGTGGAAGGGGACGGGTAGCCCAGCCCTGCCGAAGGACTGCACGGAATCGCCTGCCGTCGATCCGGACGGTCAGGTTTGGACCGCCCTGTGCTGGGCCGATAGCTTCTGGGTATTCGACAAGAAGGGGAACTTCCTCGAGCCGTGGGGCACGAAGGGCTCGGGCCCCGGCCAATTCGACTTCGCGATGCCGTCGGCCGACGACGCTATCGGCGGCATCGCGTTCGCCCCTGACGGCACGTTCTACACGTACGACGCCGGAAACTTGCGCATCCAGCACTTCGATGCGAAGCGGACGCTCATCGGTACCTGGGGTTCGTTCGGCAACGGCGATGGCCAGTTCGCCAAGCCCACCGACATCGCCGTTGGGCCGGCCAGCGACCTCTATGTGGCGGATGGCGCGCGAGGCGACGTGCAGGTGTTCGGTCCGGATGGCACGTTCAAGCGTTCGATCGGAAATGACATCGGTCAGCCCGACCATTTCGCTTGGTTCGGGGTCGATGGCAAGGGCAACGTCTATGGCGCCGAACAGAACCACTCCATCGCCAAATACGGCCCCGACGGGCAGCCGCTGCTTCGGATCGACTGCACCGCGATCGACGGCGACACGACCGACACGGCCATAGATCCCGAAGGCAACATCTTCGTGAGCTTTACCAGCGATGAGGAGCCGTTCGTGCGGGGCCTCGCCGAGTTTGACCCCGAAGGGACGTTGAAGCACAGCTGGCCCGGCATCGGCGACTACATCACGATCGTCGACGACGGCACGGCCATCCTCGCTACAAGCAACCACCAGGCGTACGTGAAGAAGTTCGCGCTCCCGAAGGACTGAGCTCATCGCCGATGGCGCACGTGGTCGCAGGCACCGCGGACCAGCTCGATCGCGAGACCGAGCTGGTCCTGCGCGCGGCGGGCGGCGAGCGTGAGGCATATGACGTCCTGATCGGACCGCGACTCGGACGCCTCTTCCGGATGGCGCGCGCCATCGTTCGTGACGAGACCCTGGCCCGCGACGTCGTCCAGGACACCTGCGTGACCGCCTGGCGCGAGCTTCCATCGGTCCGCGACGCCAGGCGGTTCGACGCTTGGCTCTCGCAGATCCTCGTGAATCGCTGCCGGACCGAGCTCCGCCGCGCTGGCAGACGGTCGGTGCGCGAGATCCCGATCGATGACCCGAGCGGTCCTAGCCCGCGGGGCGCGGGCGGCGTCGTCGCGACGCATCCGGCGCCTGGCCCGCTGCTCGGTGACCGTGTGGTCGAGGCGGAAGCTATCCGGCACGCCTTCCTTCGGCTCGATCCCGACGACCGCGTGCTTCTTGCGATGCACTACGTCGAGGACCGCCGGGTCGCCGAGATAGCGGCGGCGCTGTCGATCCCGGTCGGAACGGTCAAGTGGCGGCTCTCGCGGGCGAGAGCAGCCTTGGAGCGCGCGCTGGAGGCCCAGCGATGACGGATCAGATGCGCCTCAGCGACGACCTCATCCGCTTTGCCCTGACGCCGCCCGACGATGGCGCCGATGTCGGACTGGCCGCAGCCGTCATGGCCGAGCTCGACCAGACCGAACAGCGCCGCTACTGGTGGACGCCCTTCGTCCGATGGTTCGGTCCGCTCGGTCCTTCACGTGAACTGCGCCTCGCCGCCGTGCTCGCGGTCGCTCTGGCGATCCTCCTCGCGAGTGCCCTGATCGTCGGGACGCGGCAACCCCACCCGCTCGGTGACGGCTCGATGTTCCACGGCGGGCCGGCGCGGACCGGCGAGATGATCGGCCCAGGTCCCGTCACTGGCGCGAAGATCCTGTGGTCGGTGCCGCTCGCCGGACCGCTGACGAACTCGATGCCGGCGCTCGCGGGCGACGGGCTGTACGTGGCAGATGGTCGCGGCAACGTCGGCGTCTTCGATGCCGCGACCGGGGCAAGCGGCTGGACGAGGTCGCTCCCGAAACCGGCCACGTCCCCAGCCATCGCAGGAGGGGTCCTCGTGGTGAGCGCCGGTGACGGCGTCTACGGTCTCGACGCCGCCACCGGCATGGTCGACTGGCACCTCGTGACGGATGCGCCCGTCCAGTCAGCCCCGGCGATCGTCGGCCCGACCGTGTACATCGGATTGCCCGACGGTTCGCTCGCCGCCGTCGACCTGAAGAGTGGCGCGGTGGGCTGGCGTACGGCTGTCGGCGGAGCGATCACTCGTGCACCTGCGGTCGCGGACGGGCTCGTGTTCGCGGGCGGGGAAGGTGGCCATTTCGCTGCCGTCCGTGCCGCCGATGGGATCGTCGCCTGGCGCACCGAGCTCGGGGCCGGCGCAGTCGGTAGTCCAGCCGTCCGGGATGGCGTCGTTTACGCCCCGGCCGGGCTGGGTGTCGACGCAGGCCACGTCTTGTCCGCGCTCAGCGCGTCCGATGGCGCGGAGCGATGGCAGTTCTCGACGAGCGGCGGGCAGGAGGTGTACGTCGGGGCCGTCGGACCGGAGTTGACATACGTCGTGAGCCAAGACGGCAAGGTCTATGCGTTACGGCAGGGGTCTGTGGCGTGGGTCTTTGACGGCGGAGCGCCCATCGGTTCCGTGGCGTCGCTGGCGAACGGCCTGCTCTATGTGTCGGTCGGCAGCGGCGACGTGATCGCGCTCGACGCGTCGTCCGGCATCAAACGCTGGGCAGTGAACGTCGCGGGTGATCCGGGTCCAGCCATCGCCGCGGACGGGAGGCTCTACGTCGGGACGAACGTCGGCCTCCTTGCGGCGCTCGCTGAGTCATCACCCTAGCCAGGGTCGGACCCAGGGCGAGTCATCTCGGCCCGGGCTCTCCGAGCGTGAGAGCATGGGTCCATGGATCGACCTGAACGCTTCCGGGCGCTGCACGCAGACGGATTGTTCGTGATGCCGAACGCATGGGATATCGGCTCGGCGCGGCTGCTCGTGTCGGCCGGATTCCAGGCGATCGCGACGACGAGCTCCGGGCACGCCGCATCGCTCGGGAAGGGCGACATGCAGGTCACGAGGGACGAGCTGCTGAGCCACGTCGAGGCGCTCGCGGCCTCCGTTTCGATACCCCTGAGTGTCGATGCCGAGCGGTGTTTCGCGGACGATCCGGATGGTGTCGCCGAGACCGTCGACCTCATCGCGGCCGCCGGCGCGGCCGGCTGTTCGATCGAGGACTTCGACCCGGCCACGGATTCGATCGATGCGATCGATGTCGCCACCGAGCGAGTGGCGGCCGCGAGCGATGCCGCGAGACAGCACGGGCTCGTCCTGACAGCTCGCGCCGAGAACCACCTCCACGGCATCGACGACCTCGATGACACCATCGAACGGCTGATCGCATATCGAGCGGCCGGTGCCGAGTGTGTGTACGCGCCCGGACTGGTCGATCGCGGTCAGATCGAGCGGGTGGTCAAAGCAGTCGAGGCGCCGGTGAACGTGCTCGCCATGCGGGCCGGCCCATCCGTTGCGCAGCTCGCGGCGCTCGGGGTCCGCCGGGTCTCGACCGGCGGACACCTCGCCCGGGTCGCCTATGGGGCATTGCTCGCCGCGGCACGGGAGTTGCATGACGACGGCACCTACAGCTACCTGGATGCGGCGGTGTCCGGTAGCGAGCTCGAGGCGGCGCTCGAGGCGGGCAGTCGCCAACGCTGAGACTCCGGCTTCCTTTCCAGCAAACCAGCAAGCTCGGAGAGCACCTACCGCCGCGTCGATCGGTGAACGCTCACCTGAGGCGTCTCCCGGATTGACACGTCCAAGCCGAACGTCCGACCGTAGTTCGGTGCCCGGCGCCGACCGCTACCCGCTGCTCCTGTCGCCCCTCGAGATCCGCGGGCGTCGGCTGCGGAACCGGATCGTGTCGACGCCGCATGCGACCGGCTGGAGTCGCGACGGGCTGATCGACCAGAGCGAGGTCGACTATCACGTCCGCAAGGCTGCGGGCGGCTGCGGGCTGGTGATGACGTTCGGTTCGGCGTCGGTCGACCCGTCGACCGAGGCGTCATACGGCTCGATCGCCCTGTGGGACGAGCGCAACGAGCCGGCGTTGCGGGCGTTGGCCGACGGCGTCCACGCCGAGGGTGGCCTCGTGATGTCGCAGATGACGCACATGGGTCGGCGCGGCACGTCGGCCATCTCGGGCATCCCGTTGCGTGCCCCGTCCGACATCCCGGAGCCGGTGCACATGGAGGTGCCGGTCCCGCTGGCGACCTGGGAGATCCCCGAGATCGTCGCGCGCTTCGCGGATGTGGCCCGAAGGCTCGAGCGATGCGGGCTCGATGGCGCCGAGGTCACGTCGTTCGGCGGGCACCTGATCGAGCAGTTCTTCGACCCGCTGATCAACACGCGCACGGACCAATACGGGGGTTCCTTCGAGAACCGCTCCCGGTTCGCGCGGGAGGTGCTGCTGGCCGTGCGTGGCGCGGTGTCCGAGTCGTTCATCGTCGGCTTCCGGATGGCGGTCGACCAATGCCTCACCGGCGGTCTCGGTCCGGACGAGATGATCGAGATCGCGCAGGACCTCGCATCGACCGGCGCCGTCGACCTCTTCAGCGTCAGCGGCGGCAGCGGGGCGTCGCGGCTTGCCACCGGCTACTTCGTGCCGCCGGATGCCCTGCCCGAGGGCGTGTACAACGAGCGGGCGATCCGGTTCCGGCGCGAGGTCGGCGTGCCGACGCTGGTCGCGGGTCGGAACGTCGAGCCGCAGATGGCCGAGGAGGCGCTCGCCGGTGGCCTCGATCTGATCGCGATGACGCGGGCGCTCATCGCGGACCCGGATCTCGCGCTGAAGGTGGCCGACGGTCGACGACCGCGACCGTGCATCGGGCTTAACGACGGCTGCATCGGCCGGCTGTACACGGGCATGCCGATGTACTGCTCGGTCAATCCGGCGATACGCGATCCGTCGCTGGCTTCACTGGCTCCTGCGGATGCCCCGGCGAAGGTCGTGGTCGTCGGGGGAGGGGTGGCGGGGTTGGAGGCTGCTCGGGCCGCGTCGATGCGCGGGCACTCGGTCGTGCTCTTCGAACGGCGGGCGCTGCTCGGTGGTCGGGCCCACCTGGCGGGGATGCGTACCGGCCGGGAACGCTGGGACCGGTACGTCGACTGGCTCTGTGAGGAGGCGGTCGCGGCCGGTGCCGAGATCCGGATCGGCGTGGACGCGTCGGTCGACGTCGTACTGGCGGAGCAGCCGGACGCGGTCATCGTCGCGACAGGCTCGATCCTCCGGACGGAGGCCGTGCCGACCGGGCCGGTGCCGGTCATCGACGTGGACGCGTTGCTGGAGGGCGGCGTCGCCGTTCCGGATCCGGCTGCCGGCTCGGCGCTGATCCTCGACGACGAGGGCCACCAGCTCGCGCCGACGGCCGCGGAGAAGCTGATCGACGCCGGCTTCGAGGTCGAGATCACGACGACGCACCCGGCGGTCGGCGACCTCATCGATGCGACGCAACTGCCGTTCGTGCTCCAGAAGCTGGCGCGCGATGGCGTGCGGCTGACGCCAAACGTCGAGGGCGTCGCGAGCTCGGCGGGAGGTGTCGTGACCCTCCGTCACCTCTACAGCGAAGGGGAGGAGCAGCGGCGAGGGCGTCGCCTTGATCGTGATCGCCGGCCGCCGTCGCGGGCTGACGACGCTTCGCGACGAGCTCGTTGCGGCTGCCCCGGACCTCCCCGTCACGGTCGTCGGCGACGCACTCTCGCCCCGAACGCTGATGGACGCGACCGCTGAGGGTGCGCGGGCCGGCACGGCGGTCGCCGCGTCGTGACAGGTCGGGTGTAAGAAGCTCCCGGGTTTCGCGTCATGTGCTCGTCAGGAGGTTCGGGCCATGCGGGAGCGACGACATAACGGCTGGGTAGCAGGCTGGGCCCTCGGCTGCCTGCTCGTGCTCGCCTTCACCGCGACCAGCCCGGTCCGTGCCGAGGCGACGCCGACGCCGACGGCTGCGCCACTCGCGACTGCAACGCCGACCGCGACGCCGACGCCGACGGCGACCCCTGCTCCGACGATGGCGCCGACCCCTACATCAACGCCGACATCAACGTCGACTCCGACAGGTACGCCGGCCCCAACCTCGACCCCGACACCCACGCCCGTGGACGGCTGTCAGGATCCATGGGCGACTGCCTATCCGCACGACCACGTCGTTCGTGGCGAAGCGGTCACCGTGGCCTTCCACGACTTCGAACCGAGTGGTGGCGTGACGCTGCTCTTCGTCGCCCAGGACGCCGCCCAGACCACGACGGCGATCGGGACGGGCGACGCTGATGCGCAAGGTGAAGGCGTCGTCAAAGGCGTCATTCCGGCGGCCGCGCCGATCGGCGAGGCCGAGTTGCAGGTCGTCGGTGCGCACTGCATCGCGTACACCTACCTCCTGGTGATCGGGTCGGCGGAAGCGATGACCGTCGATGACGAGACGCCCATCCCGGGGCAGGTGATCACCATCAGCGCTGGCGGGTTCGCGACGGAGAGTCCGATCGGGATCTCGATCGACCGATATCCGATCCAGGGCGAGTGCTACCCCCGCGCGTGCCGGTTCATCGGTGTGGGGTCGGCGGATGCCGTCGGGCGTGTCGTGATGCACGTACGCATCCCGGGCGACGTCAAGCCCGGTACGCATCACCTGTACGCCACGGGCTACTCGCCGGACGGGATCTCTGACTTCACTGTCGGGGTCGAGATCCGCGTCGCGGGCGCGACCGGCACGCTGCCGCCGACCGATACGGCGAGCTAGGGTGGCCTAAGCCGAGACTTCGCGCTCCACGACGGTCAGATCGCGTTCGGCCAGGGCATCGATGAACGGTCGAGCCTCGAACGCCGCCTCGGGTGGATGGACCCCGGCGGGTCCACCCTTCGCCACGAGGTCCGCGGCGATCGCCGCGACCGTGCCGGTGATCGCGGACGACGCCGATCGACCCGTCTGCTCGACCGCGAAGTCGTAGGTGAGCGCCGTCGGCTTGCCGTCGCGCGATGCCGTCGACCCGTACGTGCTTGACGTTCGCGCTTCGCTCCGTCGCGCCGATGCCTCTCCGGCCGATGTACGACGCGGCGAACCTTCGCGGTGAGATCGGTTCCCCGTCGAGCGCGAACGGCTCGTCGCGGTCGAAGCCGAGTTCGAGAAGCACGCGGATCCGCGTCGTTTCGTCGGCCGGGTAGCCGACCTTGAACACGACATCGCGGACATCGATCGTCCGGGGCAGCGTCAGCGGCTCGGGGTGAGGGACCAGGTGGACCTCCTGCTCGCCGTATGGCTCCGGGAAGGCGAACCGCTCCTCGCCCGAGAAGGACGGGTGCTCCACCGCCCGGCCGTCCTTCCACACGATCGACGTGCCGGTGCTCGCATCGAAGCGGGTCACGACGATGCCCGGCGAGGTCCACATCGGGTGGGTGATGTATGAGTACATCGCGATCGAGTCGACGGAATCGAGCCGATCGGCGCCGAGCCGCGCGAGGACGTTGGTCAGGCCGGGCGCGACGCCACAACCGGGAACGATGCGGCAGCCCGCCCGTTCCGCTGCCTCATGTCGTTCGAGCTGCTGGAGCGTTTCCGGGTAGTACGAGCCGAGGTCGACGAGGTGGACGCGGGCGGCGATCGCCGCATCGGTGACCGGCACGTTCTGGCGCATGTAGGTGGCGTTGAGGACGACCTCGGTGTCGGCGAGGGCCGACGCGAGCGACTCCGGATCGTCGACATCGACCTCGACGACGCGATCCGGCGCGCCGAGGCGCTCGAGGAGCGCGTGCGCCGCTTCGACGCGGATGTCGCCGACGGTGACCTCATGCCCGGTGCGCTCGACGAGATCAGCGACGGCGGCCGAGCCCATCTCGCCGGAACCGCCAAGGACCAGGATGCGAGCCACGGCCGACGGTCAGCTCGCGACGACGAGCGCCCGGCGATCCGGGGCGACCAGCCGACCGTCGGAGAGCGACTGCGGTTCGCCGTACGCGATCCACTCGGCCGCGAGGGCGCCCATGATCGGCGACAGCTGGATCCCCGAACCGCCGCCACCGACGGCGAGGATCACCGAGTCGTCACCGCGGCGCCGGTCCGACGATCGGCAGCCCGTCAGGGCTGACCGGGTAGAGCCCGGCCCACGCGCGCTCGACCTCGCCGAGCGGGAGGTCGGGCATCCGGCGCTCGAGCGCCGCGCGCGTGTCGGCGAGGTAGTCGTCGTCCGCCGACTGGTCGTATGCATCGGGGTCGACGCCCTGGCCGACCACCTCCTCGCTGTGCAGCCCGGCGAGCACGTGGTCCGCGTCGTCGTACGTCGCGACATACAGACCGCGCGTCCCGCTGTGCGGGATGTAGTCCATGACCATGGGCATCACCCGGTCGAGCGCGCGTTCGAGTCGCCAGATGCCGATCTGGTTGCGCAGCGGGATGACGGGTACATCGACACCGAAGAGACCGCCGATGCGCGCGGCCCACGCGCCCGCGGCGTTGACGACGATGTCGGCATCGATCACACCCTCTGACGTCTCGAGGCGCCAGCCCGAGGCCGTCGACGACGCGCCCTCGACACGCACGCCCGTCCGAACGCGCCCGCCGCCCGCCTCGATCAGATCGACGAGGAGTTCGCAGTAGGAAGGCCCGTCGATCCGGCCATCGCGCGGCCCGAACAGCCCGCCCGCCACGCCATCGACCGTGCAGCCACGGCACGAGTCGTCGGACTGCGTCGGCCGAAAGCACTTCGCTGTCGTCGATGCCGAGCTCGTGCTGGCGTTGCGCGCTCGCCTCGAAGGCCGCGAGCGTTTCGTCGTCGGGCGCCAACCGGAGGTAGCCGATCTCCTTGATCTCGAGTCCGTGATCGCGCTGGAGGCGCCGGAACGTGTGCATGCTGCGCGCCCGAAGCTCGATGTCGAGCGGGTCGACGTACTGGCTCTCGATGAACCCGGCCGATCGACTCGACGACCCTCCGGCCACCGACTCGCCCGCCTCGAGGACGGTCACGTCGGTGACCCCGGCCTCGACCAGATGCCAGGCGGTCGATAGCCCGACCGCTCCGCCACCGATGACCGCGACCGAAGGCCCTGCCATGCGCCCGAGTATCTCGACTTAGCCGAAGTTCGGTCGAGGGAGGCGACGGATCAGCTGCGGTACGTCGCGATCCGGGCCCGGTTGGAGTAGGCACCGCCGGAGTACGAGAACAGATCGAACGCGACGCCGATGCCAAGCCAGATCCAGTCGAAGCCATCGATGCCGCCCGGGAACACCGCCACGTACATGAGCGTGGTCCACGGGGCGAACAGGAAGCCGAGGAGCGGCCAGAGGAACGTGTCGAACGCCTGGTTCCAGCGGATCTGGTCGACCAGCCACCAGACCAGGATGCCGGCGCGCGGGCCGAAGGCAAACAGCGCGGCGACGAAGCAGCACATCGGTTCGAGACTCCTTCGATCTGTAAGCCGCGGCGTCGACGGGTGCATCGAGTGTGCCCGGTCTGGGTGGTCGTGACGTGGGGGTGCGCACGAATGCTTCGCTGCTCGACGTCTCGCAGCGAGCATCGGCGATGGGACACTTGTGCCGTCAGCGGCATCTACCTCTCATGACGGGCTTGGTCGTGCAAGAAGCGACGCGAATGGCGTCCACCGTCCGTCTCGCCGCCGAGGGTGACGAGGCCGCCTTCACGCGCCTCGTGGCCGAGCATCGCGAGTCGATGGCCCGTGTCGCGTACGTGATCTGCGGTGACGCCGAGGCGACTCGCGATGCCGTGCAATCGGCCTGGTCGATCGCGTGGCGTCGATTACCGACACTTCGGGACCCCGACCAGGTGCGACCCTGGCTCGTTTCCATCGCGGCCAATGAAGCACGCCAACTCGTGAGGGCGCAGCGCCGTCGACCGGTCGTCGATATCTCCGACACCCTGCCATCCGACGACCGCAGCGATCCAGCGGGCCTCATCGGCCTCGTCGATCTGCAGCGGGCGCTCGCGGGACTCAAACCGGACGACCGAAGACTCCTGGCGCTCCGGTTCGTGGCAGGCCTCGACTCGACGGAGATCGCCCACTACACCGGCCTGTCGGCGTCGGGAGTCCGCAGCCGCCTCGCGCGGGTGATCACTCGCCTCAGAACGGACATCGACCATGACTGACGAGACGATGTTCGAGCGTCGACTGGCTGCCTCCCTCGGGGAGTACGCCGACCTCGCCCCCACGATGGATGACGAGCTGGTCGCCCGCACGGCGATCCGGGCAGGCCGCCCGCGGCTCGGCTGGCTCGGTCAGTTCGCCGAGACGTTCCTGTCACCCCGTACCTCAGCGCAGGGCATGCGTGTCGCATATCTCCTCGTGCTCCTGGCGCTGCTGCTCGCCGCCGTCCTCGCAGCCGCCATCGGCGGATTCTTCCGGCCCGACGGCTCGATCGTGGTGGGTCGCAACGGCGCGATCGTCTATTCGATCGGTCCGAACGGGCATCAGGCCGTCACGAGCGTGGCGATCGACCCAGATGGACAGGGCCTCCACCAGATGCAGGCGGGTCGTTGTCCGACGTACTCCCGCGACGGGAACGTCCTGGCCTGGACGAGCTACGAGGACGCCGGGGCATTCCTGGTCGTCGCCGGCGCGGACGGGGCCGCACCCCGTAAGGTCCCGCTCGTCGGATCTGCGCAGCAGCTGGTGGCGTTCGACCTGTCGGCTGATGGCACGCGCGTCGCCTGGTTCAAGCCGACGTCGCCGGATGTCCAAGGCTCCGAGCTTTGGGTCGCACCCGTCGACGCCGGCGCGGGCGTTGACGGCGGCGCGGGCGTGCGCATCGCTCCGGCGCCGACCGTCTCGGGAGAAACATACGGTTCGCCGTCATGGTCACCCGACGGGCGCTGGATCGCGTTCGCCACCTACGCAAGGAACGGGGCCACCGGCGACACGCGACGAACGGCGATCGACGTGATCGCGCCCGACGGCTCGCAGCGACGACGATTGACCACCCGACCTGGGCCCCAGGACGCGTTGGCGTGGTCACCCGACAGTCGGAGTCTGGCCTACATCGCGTCCGTGGACGGGACCGCTCCGACCGCGTCCGACGTGTTCGTCATCGGAGCCGACGGCAGCGACGAACGGGATCTGACCGCGGCGCCAGCCACCATCACGAGCCCTGCCTGGTCCCCGGATGGCGCATTCCTCGGTTTCCAGACATCCGACAGCGCCGGTGCGGCTCGACTGACCACGGTCCGGATCGATGGCGCCGGGAGTGGAAACCCGGCGATGGGACCCGCGGCCGAGTGGTTCGTATGGTCGCCCGACGGCCGCGAACTGCTTTGGTCAGAGGTCCTCGCCGTCGATGCGCAGACGAACCGGACCACCCTCTATTCGATCGATCGCGGATTTCAAGAGCCGCCCAAGGCACTGCAGGTCGTGGACGGACTGATCGTGTGTACACCGAGCTGGCAACGGCTCGACGGGTAGGGAGTCTCGCGCATGACGCAACCGCAACACCTCGGACAGTCCATGACCCGGAGGAAGACCATGTATCCGATCGTTCGTCGCGTTTCCTGGCTCGCTATCGCGGTCCTCGTCGGGGCCTGTGCGAACGCCGGGTCCCAGCCGTCCCAGGCATCCCCGGCCCCCGTCCAGCCCAGCGCGACGGAATCTGCCCCGTCGACGTCTCCGAGTGCCGCGGCCGAGTCGGTGAGCCCTGCGGCATCTCCGACGCCCGCTGCCTCGGCGGCCATGTTCACGTCCAAGACATACGGCTATTCACTGACCCCGCCCGCCGGCTGGACGACGATCCAGGCGACCGCGAAGTGGGACGGTAGTGGGGCTCCATTCCACGATGTCCCGGAAGCGGATCAGTTCGTCAGCCAGGGACCCGCGAGTGCGTGGTTCTTCGGTGCTCCCACGACGAAGGACCTCACCGCACGCGTGAAGGAAAGCATCGCCGCAAACGCGAAGGAGCATGGCAACACGTGCCCGCCGGTGCCTGCCTTCCAGGATCCCATCGAGATCGGCGGCGAACCCGGCGTCCTGCTGGGCTTCGATTGCGGGATCCTGATCAACAACGCGATCACCGTCCACGATGGCGTCGCCTACCTGTTCGGGTTCCGTGACCCGAGCGTCCACGCCGCCAGCAGCCCGGATGATCGAGCGCTCTTCCTCGGGCTGCTCGAGTCCGTCAAGTTCCCGCAGTGATCGATGGCGCGGCGCTACGCCACCAGCCGCTTGTACTTGATCCGGTGCGGCTGCTCGGCCGCCGTCCCGAGCTCCTTGCGCCGGAACGCCTCGTAGTCGCTGAGGTTGCCCTCGAAGAAGCGGACCTGGGAATCGCCCTCGAAGGCCAGGATGTGGGTCGCGATCCGGTCGAGGAACCAGCGGTCGTGGCTGATGACGACGACGCAGCCCGGGAACGACTCGAGCCCCGCCTCGAGCGCGCGGAGCGTGTCGACATCGAGGTCGTTCGTCGGTTCGTCGAGGAGCAGCACGTTCCCGCCGGCCTGCAGCAGCTTCGCGAGATGCACCCGGTTCCGTTCGCCGCCCGACAGCTGGCCGACGACCTTCTGCTGATCGGTGCCGCGGAAGTTGAACGACGCCACATAGGCCCGCGCCGGCACCTCGCGAGCGCCGGTCTTGATGATCTCCGCGCCCTGGGTGATCTCCTGGAACACGGTCTTGTCCGCGTCGAGGTCGTCGCGCGACTGGTCGACGTAGGACATGACCGCCGTGTCGCCGATCGTGATCGACCCTGCGTCCGGCGGCTCCTGGCCGACGAGCATCCGGAACAGCGTCGTCTTGCCGGCGCCGTTCGGGCCGATGATCCCGACGATCCCGGAACGCGGCAGCCGGAAGCTCAGGTCCTCGATGAGCAGGCGATCGCCGAAGCCCTTGCGCAGCCCATCGACCTCGATCACCTGGTCGCCGAGCCGCGGCCCGGGCGGGATGGCGATCTCGAGCTCGCGTTCCGTGCGCTTCGCATCGTTCGACTCGGCGAGCAGCTGTTCGTAGGCCGACAGCCGGGCCTTGCCCTTCGACTGGCGCGCCTTGGGCGACGACCGGACCCATTCGAGCTCTCGGGCGAGCGTGCGCTGGCGCGCATCGGCCGTCTTCTGCTCGCGCGATAGGCGCTCGATCTTCTGTTCGAGCCAGCTCGAGTAGTTACCCGAGAAGGGGATGCCGCGACCGCGGTCGAGCTCGAGGATCCACTTGGCGACGTTGTCGAGGAAGTAGCGGTCGTGGGTCACGGCGACGACGGTGCCTGCGTACTCGTCGAGGAACCGCTCGAGCCAGTCGACCGACTCGGCGTCGAGATGGTTGGTCGGCTCGTCGAGCAGCAGCAGGTCGGGATGCTGGAGCAGGAGTCGCGCGAGCGCGACGCGGCGCCGCTCGCCACCACTCAGCGTCGTCACGTCCTGGTCGTCGGGCGGACAGCGGAGCGCATCCATCGCGATCTCGACGTTGCGCTCGACGTTCCAGGCGTCGGCCGCGTCGATCTTGTCCTGCAGCGCCCCTTGCTCCTCCCCGAGCGCGTCGTAGTCGGCGTCCGGCTCGGACCACTTGGCCATCACGGCGTTGTACTGGTCGATGAGGCCCTGGACCTCGCGGACACCGTCCATGACGTTGCCCTTCACGTCCTTGGCAGCATCGAGCTGGGGTTCCTGCGAGAGATAGCCGACGGTGAAGCCGGGTGTCAGGCGCGCCTCGCCGGTGAAGCCGTCATCGAGGCCGGCCATGATCCTGAGCAGGCTCGACTTACCGGCGCCGTTGGGCCCGATGACGCCGATCTTGGCTCCGGGATAGAAGCTGAGCGAGATGTCCTCGAGGACCGTGCGGTCCGGCGGGTAGTGCCGCGCCAGGCGGTAGGTCTGGTAGATGAATTCGGCAGGCATGGTCGGTAAGGGTAGGGCAGGGGCACCGGGGACTGCGGCATCCACGTTCGCTGACAGTGATTCGGGACAAATGTCACTGCCCATCCGGGCGCCCGAGGCGTCGAATGGGCACAGTCGGCGCCCTAGCCGCCGCCTTCGGAGTCAAACGATGAACAAGTTCGTCCTCGCGGCCGCGATGCTGGCCGCTCTGATCCTGGCGGCGTGCGGCACCTCCACGCCGGTGCCCAGCCCGTCGTCGTCCCCGTCAGCCGCGCCGAGCCAGGCCGCCGTCTCGCCGACGCCGGTGCCCTCGCCGTCGTCGTCCCCGTCAGCCGAACCGACCGGCACGCCGGTCGCGACGCCCGCGCCGACGGCCAAGCCGACACCCAAGCCGACCCCTGTCGCGTTCTCGCGCGCCGAGAAGTACCTGATCGAAGGGATCATGCGCGGTGAGAGCGACTGCTCCCCGGTCCGCGGCGACGCCCTGCCTGGCCTGGCGATCGCGGGCATCGACTGCGACCTCGTCGCTTCGCCGGCCGCGCGGATGGGCTTCTACCTGTTCAAGAACGACGCCGACATGCTCGACGCCTACATGGCCCGCGTGTCGGTCGAGAACCTCGTGGTCGACAGCGGAGCGTGCCCGAACGAGGGCGAGGGCGCCTACATCCCGTATGGTGAGGACGAGGTGGCGCCGGACCGCAACGCCTGCTACGTGAACGATCAGGGCTACGGCAACTACCGCGCGACCCTGTCGGGCGTTCATGTCTACTTCGGACTGCTCGGCCGGACCAAGGCCATGCAGACCCTCGCCGATTGGGCGTGGCTCGGGAACCAGGACGTTCCCGGCAATCCCACGCTCTGGCAGCAGGACCACGTCTACAAGTAAGTCCGCCACATCGACGTCGGCCATCGGCGGCCTCGGGTCCCTCGAGGCCGCCGCCCCATATCCGCGAAGTTGAAGTAACCCGCCGCGACACGACGCCATTACCGTTGAAGGCGGCGTACCAACGCCGCATCACCGAGGGTGAGCGTGGACCAGCGGGAACTCGTGGAGCGAGCGCGGCGGGGCGATCATGACGCCTTCGCCCAGCTCGTCGAGGCGTCGATCAGCCGGCTCGAAGCGGTCGCCCGCCTGATCCTGCGCGACCCCGAGCTCGCTCGCGATGCCGTCCAGGATGCCTACATCAGGGCGTGGCGCGACCTCCCGTCGCTCCGCGACCCGGATCGCATCGACCACTGGCTGCATCGGCTCACCGTGAACGCCTCGCTCGACGTCGTCCGCCGGCGTCGACGCCGGCCGATCGAAGTCGATCTTGCCCCGTTGCCGTCGCCGATGGTCGCCGACGAGAGCCGGCACGTCGCTGACCGCGACACGCTCGAGCGTGGGTTCCGACACCTTCGCCCGGAACAACGCGCGATCCTCGTGCTCCATTACTACCTCGGCCTGCCGGCATCCGCCCTGGCCGAGACGCTCCAGATCCCGCAGGGCACTGCCCAGTCCCGCCTCTATCGGGCCCTCTCTGACTTGCGCGTCGCCCTCGAGGCCGACGCGCGATCGGCCGGGTCATTCCGGCAAGAGGTGGTCGCATGAACCGTTTCGACGCACTCGAACGCGACCTGACCGCCTGGTTCGACGAGACGGCCATGCCGCGCCGACCTGAGTACACGACCGAGATCATCGAGTCGGCCGTGGCGCTGCCTCAGCGGCGCTGGATGGCCGTTGAAAGGTGGTTCCCGATGAACGTCGTCGAGTTCCGACGACGGACCTTCCCGCCGTTCCCGTGGCGGACGGCTGCCGTTCTGGTCGCGCTCATCGCGCTCCTGGTGGCTGGTCTCGTCTACGTCGGTAGCCAGCCTCACTTGCCGCCACCATTCGGTTTGGCCGGCAATGGGCTCGTCGCCTATGGGAAGGACGGCGACATATTCACCGTCGATCCCGTGACCGGTTCGCGACGGTGGATCACCGCCGGAGGCGATTACGACGAGACGCCGCGATGGTCGCTCGACGGGACCCGCATCGCATTCCTTCGCGCCACCCGACCAGAGGCACCTACCGATCGCGGCGGTGGCCGGGCGCAGCGGCTCGTGATCGCCGATCGGCAACGAAACGTGATAGCTGAATCCGTCCCGATCGTCGCGGTCGATGTTGATGCCTTCGCCTGGTCGCCGGACGGACGCTCGCTAGCGGTCGCGGGCGATGCGAACTTCGATAGGGTCCTCTTCATCGTTGACGCGGCGGATGGGGGGGTCACGCCGCTTGATGTCCACTACGAAGGACTTGATCTCTATTGGCGTCCTGGCCACGCCCGCCAGTTGCTCTTCAGGGGCGAGACAGCTGACGGCGCCGGGCTCGTCCTCGCCGACGTCGACGATCTTGGGTCCGCACGGCTGGTCGCAGCGGACGGCGATGACGTTTTGCGGCCGAATGGTTGGACGCCGGATGGTCGACGGATCGTCTACACGCTTCGGAACCCAGACGTCGATGGCACGGGAGCGGCGCGCATTCGCGTCCTTGATCTGACGACTGGAGCGTTCGTCGATATCGAGGCCGGCTACGCCGACGTCTCGAATGACGGCACCCGAGTGCTCGCCATCGACCCGGACGGCCGTCCCTGCATTTCGAGCACCGATGGTGGACCGTGCGTCGCGATCGCCGACGCTGCGCTCGGCTACGACGGCACGTTCTCCGGCGGCGCGTTCTGGGCGCCGAACGATCAGTCGATCCTGGTGTCAGCGTCCGACAGACTCAGGCTTCTCGATCCTGCGGGCGACCTCACGGGCGCGTCGCCATCGTGGATGGCGGACGGCGCCGAGTCGTGGCAACGAGTGGCGCCGTAGCGCAACCCCAGGCATTAGGTCGGCCGCGCGAAGGCCAGCATCTCGTCGAGGATCCGAGGGAACGAGTCCACGGCCAGGCTCAGGTGGCCGTGCTCGGGGTAGAGGTGCACACAGGCCGACGGGATGTGCGCCGCCAGCCATTGCCCGTGAGCGAACGGCACCATCCGATCGTGCGCGCCCTGCCAGATGTGGACGGGTCCTTCGATCGCTGACAGGTCGAAGCCCCATGGGCGGATGAAGGCGATGTCGTCGTCGTACCAGCCCGCATGGGACTCGCGGATGCCTTCATGGATCGAGTCGGCGACGAACGCCGCGAACTCGCCCGTGAGCGCTCCACGATCGACATCGTCGACGAGGTCACCGAACGCGGCCGCGACGTCGTCGGCCGAGACGTCGCGGAAGGTCGGCCAGAGTGCATCGAGCGACGCCTGGTGTGCCTCGGGTCCCGCGACACACGCACTGAACTCGTCGATGTTCTCCTGGCCCATCCCATCGAGGAAGTCGAGCCCGTCCGCTTCCCACGGTGCGACGGCAGCGATCGTGGTCGTGCCGAGTACGCGGTCGGGCATGAGCGCGCCGCAGGCGATCGCATGGGGACCGCCACCGGACCAACCCATGATGTACGCCTGGTCGGCACCAAGCTGGTCGAGGACGGCCGCGGTGTCTTCGACCACATCGGCGACCGTGCGGCCAGGGTCGCGCGACGAGTCGCCGTAGCCGGCGCGGCTCGTGCTCACGTAGCGCAGGCCGCGGTCCGTGATCGCATCGACCATCGGCTGGAAGGGCAGACCTGATCCCGGCGTCCCGTGGTGGAAGACCAGCGGGATGCCGTCGGTCGGGCCTTCGACCCAGAGGTCGATCCGGCGGCCGTCCGGGAGGTCGACGCTTTCGAGGGCATCACTGGGAGGTTAGGCGGTCGCGTCTTGCTGGGTCCGTCGGCAAGCGTCCGGGCGCGACGCGCGATCGCTGCCATCAGGCCGCTCTGGAATGCCCATTCGAGCGACCCATCGCTGAATCGTTCCGCGCGGATGATCGCGGTCAGGAGACGCTGGAGATCGTCGGACGTGGCCGCGGCGAGGGCCTGACGGTCATCGCGGAGTGCCTTCGCCTCGGCGGTCTCCACCCAGGCCATCCAGTCGAACGGCTGCACCCAGCCGTTGCCGCTCGCGGTTCGTATGAAGGCGTCGGCGCGCTCGCTCGGTTCGAACCAGGGCATGGTGCGGACCTCGCCGTCGCGCGTTTGCCGGACTTCGCTGTCATGCCAGCGGCCGGGAACGAAACCGGGTGCCTCGAGTTCGTCCGCGAACGCGGCGATGGCTTGGAGTCGGTCGCGCAGGGCTGTGCTCTGCGTCATCAGGCCGACTCGGCCTGCTCCTCGCTGTCTGTGGGCGCCTCGGCGGCGCGCTCGGTCCGACTCAGGTGGCTTGCCTCGACGAGCGTCGGCGTGCCGTCCCGGTCCTTCCAACGGGTCTGGACCTCGACCTCGTCGGTCTCGCCGACCATGCGGAGCACGACCACGAAGCTCGAGCCGCCTTGGGTGATCGACGTGATCGTCGCCTCGGTTGCCGGGAGCGGAAAGAGGCCGATCACCTCGCCGAGGTTGCGCCGGAGCTCTGGACTCGCGTCGGCTGTCGCGGCGTCCACGTCGCCGGCGACGATCGCATCGCACATGGCCTGGGCACGTTCACGAACGGCTGCATCATCCATGCGCAAAGGATAGGCGGGCCGCGGTGGACGGTTCGCGGCGGCCGATGCAACGTGGCTGTCATCCGGCGTTCGGAGTGCTCTGTGCCACTCGGGAGTCAGGGGGGCCTAGGGTCGGGGCATGGATATGACACACACCACGTCCCAGGGCGAGAGCGGCATCCAGATGAAGGACGGCGACGACTTCGTCTGCCCGAACTGCGGCTGTGAGATCAGGCTGATCCATCACGGCGACCCGGCCAGGATGCCGAACATGCAGATGTTCACGTGCTGCTGCGGCACGAAGATGGAGAAGGAGCACCCCGAGCGCTGATCGCGGGGCAGCGTGAATAGAAGGAGGGCCGCTGGAGCGGCCCTCCTTCTTGCGTGCTGTGTCGATCAGCTGGAGGCTGACGCCTTCGGCGAGGTCGATGGCGAACCGTCGTTCGCGCCGGCCGGATCGAGACGCACGGTGTCGAGGACAGACTTGAACCAGGCGTTGTCGTAGTTCACAGGGATCCAAGGTTCGTCGCTGGATGTGTACAACCTGACGAAATACCCACGACCGCCGGCCGCTACGACGGCGAGGCCTGCGCACATCTGACCCTGCGCGCCGTCGATCGTGGTCGGCTCGATCGCGTGGGGATCGCACCCCTCGTCCGGCTCTGCGAGGACGGAAGACACCCATGCGTCAGCGGTCTTGCCCGCGAGGGGCTGCGACGCCATGGAGAGGAACAGATGGTCCTTGACGTTGGCGTCGTAGATCTGATCCCGTGCCGCCGACCCGTAATTGGGGTCGCTGGTCGCCGTCCACGGCTCGGTCGCCGGCGCGGTGACCCACCCGCTCGGATATGAGATCGAGAGCCCATTCACCGTCGACGTGAAGGTCTCGCTGAGTGGCGGAGGAGCGTGCGGATCCGGGCTTGGCGAGGGCGAGGGTGAGAGCGATGGTGACGGCGAGGGCACTCCCGGGCCGCCGACGCTGGGCGCCGTGCCAGGGCGCAGCACGGCCAGCCCTAGAGCGCCCGACAGCGAGCACGACGACGGCCGCGATCGCAACCTTGGCAAAGGTATTCATGTCGATGGAACCTCCACGGCGCGCGGATGAGCACGCGCCGCTGTGGTGTCGATTCGATGGTTTCGAGGGCCTTCGCCAGCACCCAGTCCGGGGCCCGCTTCGGCGCCTCGCGTTCGTAGACATCGGCGATACCGCGTTCCAGGTTGTCGTTGGCGTTCATGCCATCCGTTCCTCCCGCGTGGTGCCGACGCCGCTACGCTCGTCGGCCGCCAAGGCGGCCCGGAGCGCCTCGATGGCGTAATGCAGCCGGGACTTGGCGGTCCCGACCGGGATATCAAGGGCATCAGCCGTCTCGGTCGGAGACAGGCCGACGTAGTAGGTCAAGACGAGGATCGTCTGCTGCGGGACGGTGAGCCGCCGTAGACCGCGTTCGATCAGGTCGCGGTCCGCGAGCGCCGCGGCCGAATCGGCCTCGGCGGGCTCGGGCAGGATCGTCACCTCGGCGCGCCACCGCCGGCGGTGGCGACCGATGTCCGCGCAGGATCGGACGAGAGCCGGTACAGCCAGGCATCGAACCGCTCGACGTCGCGAAGCGTCGGCAGATCTCGCCAGGCTCGCACCAGCGCGTCCTGGGTCGCATCCTCCGCGAGCTCGGTGTCGCGAAGGGAGAGGCGAGCGATGGCATACAACCGATCGACGGCGCCGGCCGCCAGGACGCTGAAGGCCTCACGGTCTCCGCGTCGCGCCCTGTCGACGAGCTCCGCCTGCACGCATCGCTCCTTCTGGGGGCGGCCGATCTGGTCGCCTACACGCTACGGCGGAGGGCAAGGGGTTCGGGTTCATTTCTCGTAGCGGTTCGGCGCAAGGGTGGCGCGGGTCGCTCGGACGGGCCTCGGCGCGCGTGCTTGGGCGCGCTTGGAACATGACATATTCCAAGTGACGTCGGAACGAAGGAAGAAAGGCCACCTTGGCCGCCGTTTGGAACACGTGAGGTTACAAACGGCGAATGAACGTCGGTTCAGCCGTCAGTCGTAACACGTGACGTTCCAAGGTCGGCTGACGGGGCTCGGCAACCCCCGACTGGCTGGCCGCCCCGCCGCCCGGCCGCCGCCAACGATCCAGGAAAAGCGAGTGGCCGCGGGGTGGACGGACCCGCGGCCACTCAGGGGTTGTCGCGCGCTCGGCTGCGCGCCCCGGCTTACGGCCGGATGCGCAGCAATCGACCTCCTGTGAACATGCCGTCGGTCACGAAGACCTCGCCTCCGCGGCCGACCACGATGCCGCCCGGCTTGCGATAGCTCGCCGCGGACCAGTTCGCGTCGCTCGCCGTGGCGCGGGACCTGCAGCAGGACCGCGGCCGGGAACGTCGCCGCCGGGCTGGAAGCCAGCCTCGAAGGCGAGGAAGCCCTTCCGCGCGAGCTCGTAGACGTACAGCGTCCCGTTCCGCGGGTCGAACGCGAGATCCATGATCGCCGTGAAGCCAGCCTTCCATGTCCGGCAGGCGCGGTTCGGGTCGCCGGCGATGCAGAGAGCGTCCTTGGCGTTCGGGTTGATCCTCCAGACGTACGCCGCACCCGGCCGACCCGGGAAGCCGACCAGCTGGCCCACATACGCCCAGCCGTCCGGCCCGATGGCGATGCTCGTCGGGACCGCTTCCGCGGGCAGCTTCGGCGGCAGGCTCGGGTCGCCGACCTTGTCGGTCTTGACGAGACGGCGCGGGAAGCGCGCCACGGTCCACGCCGTGCCGTCGGCCTTGACGCGGATGATGTCGTTGCCTGCCGCATCGGCGAGCAGGACGTCGTTCGACTTCAACGCCGCGAGCCCGAACGGGTTCGTCTCCGCCGGATCCTCGACCGGGTTGTTGTACGGGTCGAGGATCGGCCTTCTGATAGGCCGCGATGTCGAGGATGACCTTGATGACGCCGTCGGTCCCCTGGCGATAGAGCTTGTGGTCGTTGCCGATGGCCCAACCGGCGCCGTCCGGCGTCACCGCCAGGTCGACGATGTTCAGCGGATCCGTCAGGTCGGTGAACGTGCCCTTGTGTGGGCCACGGAAGGCGTATTCGAACGCGGGCGCTGCCGGGGGCGCGTATGCGCCCTGTCCGACGACGATCGAGTTCCTCGTCAGCAGGCCGATGCCCTTGGGCGACGAGAGGCCGCTCTTGATGACGTCGCTCGTCCGTCCCGGTCATGGGCGGCCGCAGGAACCGCCGCGGCGAGCACCGTCGCACCGAGTAACAGGGCAGCACCTACAAGGCTGCCGACTCTCCGTCGCATGACGAAACCCTCCTGCGCGCTCTTCCTAGGGGGTCGTCCCCAGTCTCGGCGGCCGTGGTGACAGGAGTCAACGTCAGCTAGCCGACAGTCGAGCCTCGCGGAAGATGCGCAGACCGTCCTCGACCATCTGGTCGCTCGCGGTCAGCGAGATCCGGAACCAGCCCAGGCGACTCGACGATCGTGCCGGGCAGGACGAGCGCGCCGAGCTCGGCGAGGCGCGTCGAGAACGCGAGGTCGTCGGGGTCGGGCGAACGCGCCATGAGATAGAACGTGCCCTGCGGGTTCGGTGACCTCATAGCCCATCTCGCGGAGGGCCGGCACCATCCGATCGCGGCGCGCCTGGAGCGCATCGATGTCGATCGACACCCGTTCGAGGTCGCTGATCGCGTGCTGGAGCAGGGCATTCGGGAAGCCCCACCCGGCGGCGAGTTGCTGGACGAAGACCCGGTAGCCGAACGCCGCTCGGTCGGGGAAGTCGGGGTGGAGTGCCGCGTAGCCGATCCGTTGTCCGGGCGCCAGTGTCGTCTTGCCGTAGGTGTAGATCGTGACCGTCGCGTCGTAGTCGAGGGCCGGCGTCCGGAACTCGGTGCCGTCGAACACGATGCGGTTGTAGGACTCGTCAGAGAGCAGCACGATCGGCCGGCCGTGGTGCTCGGACGCGGAGCGCAAGACATCGCCGAGCGCGCGGAGCTCGCGCTCCCCGTAGATCCGACCCGTCGGGTTGTGCGGGCTGTTGACGAGCACGGCGCGCGTCCGCGGCGTGATCGCGGCGGCGATCGCCTCCGGATCGAGGTCGAAGTCGGGCGGCTCGAGTCGCACGCGGACGGCGGTCGCACCGGCCGAGGCGATCATCAGCTCGTAGAAGAACCAGGGCGGCGAGAGGAAGATGACCTCGTCACCCTCATCTGCGAGCGCGCGGATCGTGACACCGAGCGCACCGAACGCGCCGGCGGTCATCGCGATGTCCTCAGGGCGATACTCGATCCCTGTTCGCTCGCGGAGCGAGGCCGCGACCACGTTGCGTGGCTCCTCCTCGCTCATCTTGTAGGCGAACCAGTCCTTGTCCCTGGGGATCGCGTTCGACCGAAGGGCGTCGACCAGCCCGGGGAGTGGCAGCTCCTGCGGGTTCCCGAACGTGAAGTCGGCGACGCCGGGGTCGAGGTGGTGCTGCTCCCAGTCGCCGCTCATGAACCAGCTGAACACGTGCTCGACGCTGGCGACCATGCGGTCCATCCGCGGTGGGGCGATGGTCATCGGTCTCCTCCGGGCCGCTGCATGTCCGCGTGACAGGGCGCGCGGGACGAGGCGATGGACAAGTCTGACCGTTTTCGACGCCATCTACCCTAGAACGTGGCCGGATGGCTGCCTCAGCGAGGGTGACCGTGGACCAGCGAGGACTCGTCGAGCGAGCAGGCCGAGGCGATCATGACGCGTTCGCCTCGCTCGTCGATGCGTCCCTTGCTCGGCTCGAGGCCGTCGCCCGCCTGATCGTCCGGGACCCGGAGCTCGCGCGCGACGCGGTCCAGGATGCCTACATCCGAGCCTGGCGCGATCTGCCCGGATTACGCGAGCCGGAACGGTTCGACGCCTGGCTGCACCGATTGACCGTCAATGCCTGCCTCGATGCCGTGCGAAAGCGCCGACGCCGGCCGATCGAAGTCGATCTCTCGCCGATCTCGCCGCCGGTCGTCGGCGATGAGAGCGGCCTCATCGCGGACCGCGATCTCATCGAACGCGGCTTCCGCCGGATCCGCCCGGAACAACGGGCGATCATCGTGCTGCACTACTACGTCGGGATGCCGTTCTCGGCGGTCGCGGAGGCCCTCGACATCCCGCAGGGCACCGCGCAGTCGCGCCTTCACCGTGCCATGACCGACCTCAGAGCGGCGATCGCCGCCGTCGAGGCTGCGCCCGGCGCTCTCGAGCGAGGGGTGGTCGCATGAACCGCTACGACCCCTTCGAGCGCGACGTCACGACCTGGCTGAACGAGGCAGCGTCGCCGCGGATGCCCGATTTCCGAGATGAGCTCCTCCAGCGCACCGCAGCCACAAGCCAGCGGCCGCGCTGGAGCTTCCCCGAACGGTGGCTTCCGATGACTGCGATCACCGCAGCACGGCGCACGATGCGGCCCGTTCCGTGGCGAGCGGTCGCCCTTCTCGCACTCCTTGCGCTGTTGCTTGCCGCGACCGCGATCCTCTACGCGGGCAGCCGTACAAGCCCGACTCCGATGCTCGGGGTGGCGGCGAACGGACTCGTCGCGTACGAAAACGACGGCGATATCTACACGGTCGACCCTGGTGATGGGTCGCGCCACGCGGTCGTCACCGGCGAGACGCAGGACCACGCGCCGCACTTCTCGCTCGACGGGACGCGGATCTTCTTCTTGCGTGGCGACGGCAAACTCGACGTTCCGGTCATCGCTGACGCGGATGGGCGAAACCAACGAGTGATCAGCACGACAGGGATCACGTACGCGGATCCTTGGTCCATCGTCTGGTCGCCGGACGGTCACACCGTGGCGCTCATGGGAGACATCGCGGGAACCGTCGCGACCGTGTATCTCATCGACGTCAACGATCGGACGGTGACGAAGCCGCCCATCGATTACTTCGACGGCAAGATCTACTGGCGGCCGCCCGACGGCCGCGCCTTCATGTTCACCCAAGGCGCGGAGGGCGCCGAGCAGCTCGCGACCTATTCGCTCGATACGGAGAAGGTCGACCTCCTCGATACCTACGGCAGCACTACGAACATCCGGGGTTCTGGGTGGTCGGCCGATGGCACGCGCTACGCGTTCCACCACCTGGTCGGCCAGACGTCGTTCACCAAAGTCATCGACTCCGCGACCGGCGCGTGGCATGACCTCCCCGTCGGTTACGGCGAGCTGTCGAACGACGGACGTCGGGTCGTCGGGATGGACCCAGCGACCGGTGGCCTGTGCGTGATCCCAGTCGACGGTGGGTCGTGCGCCGCGATCACGGAGCCCTATCCACAGGGATGGGGTTGGTACTACCGCTGGTCGCCCGACGATTCCGCGATCATCACGAGTCGTAACGACGATGGCGCCGAGTTCATCCTCGACCCTGACGGCCCTGCGTCTCAGCCGCAGCCGGCCTGGGTGGCCGAAGGCGGCGAGTCATGGCAACGAAAGGCGCCCTGACCTAGGTCGGGGCGGCGTCCCGACGGACGTATTCGACCAGCACGGCCCCCGACGGGAACGTGTGCGAGTTCGTCAGGCGCAGCTTGAGCGGCTCTTCGAGCTCGGCGAACAGCCGCTTGCCGTCGCCCAGTGCCATCGGCGCGATGAGCAGTCGGTAGTCGTCGATGAGGCCGGTCTTCGTGCCCGTCGCGAAGAGCCCCGCCCCACCGCCGAACATGATCGGCGGGCCGTCGCCCTGCTTCATCCTGCGGACCGTCTCGACGACGTCGCCCTCGAGCTTGGTGGCGTTCGCGCGGAGCGGCGGATCGCCGCGCGACACGACGTGCTTGGGCGTCGCACGCCAGAACGTCGCGAACTCCCGCTCGACGTCGGAGACGTTCGGGTCGTCGAGGTCGAGCTCGTCCCAGTACTCCATGACGTCGTACATGACGCGACCCATGACCAGGTCGCCGGCATCCCGCACGAGGTAGTTCGCGTAGCGATGCTCTTCCTCGGCGGGATCGAAACCGCCGAGGCCGCCGTCAGGGTCGGCATACATGCCGTCGGTCGTGATCGTGATGTGGTAGATGACGCGTCTCATGGGCACAGGTTAGTCAACCCCTCGACATCCGACCTCGGCGACGCTATACCGCCGCCATGACGGCTTCGCGCGCTCCGTCGATCCTCGCGGTCGTCGGAGCCCTCGTCCTGGTCGCATCTGGTGTTCTCCTGGCACGCACGGTCGTCGCGCAAACGGCCGTCCGGACGCTGACAGGCGCGGTCACCTGGGTGGACACCGCGCAAGCTCAGTTCGACCGAGACGTTCACGGCGGCTGGTCCTACCCGATCCAGCGCCTTCCGGCACCCAGCCAATGCGTGGACGCGATGCTGGCCGTGGCGCTCGTCCCCGGGCAGATCGTGAACGTGTATGACGGGTCCGGCTCGGTCATCGGTCGTGGCGCATTAGGCGCCGCGCTCGCCCCGGTATCGAACGCGTCTTCGAACGGTGATCGGGAATGTGCGGTGACCTTCGCCGTCGATGGCGTCCCGCGCGCGGCCGACTACACGGTCGAGGTCGGCCCTCACCGGGTCACCTACGCGTCGTACGAGCTCGAATCGGCGGGATGGGACGTCGAGCTGCCGGTGGCGTCCCCGTGAGCGGCCGCTAGTACCCCGCCGCCGGCTGGGGCCACGGTCGCGAGTACTCGCTGCGGTCGTAGGCCTCCTGCGCAGCGGCGTGCTGGCTGGCCCACGATCTGATGATCGATGTGAGGTCGGCGCACGGCTTGCCGGCGAGCCGATCGTTCAGCCGGCGGACGTAGTCGCGGCCGATCTGGACATGCCCGGCCTCATGGTCGGCGATGAAGGCGACGATCCTTCGCCACCAATCGAGGAGCGGCTTCGGGACGCGCGACGGATCGGTCCAGCGAGGGATGTAGACGATGTAGCTCGTCGTGACGTGTGCCTCACGGATACGACACGACCCCGACGACGCGCTGGCCGAGAGGCGGATCGACTGGCGGGTGTCGCTGACGCGCGTCAGCGTGCACGCACTCGGGCGGGCGTCGCCACGGAACCACTCGTACTGGATCATCCCGCAGGCCTTCGCGCCTCCTCGTCCGACGCTTTCGGCCAGCTCCGCCGACGTGTCGCCGACGACATCGAAATAGCGGACCGTCGCACCCGGCACCTTGGCCGTCACGCGACCGGAGGGCGACGTACGTTGCGCCAGCGGGTGGCTGGAGGTCCGGTCCCTCCGTGGAGCCATCAGGGTTGTGGACCGCGACCTCTTCGCGCCGCCCGCTGAGCTCGAATCCGGCGGACTCAGGTTCGCAGCCGGCGGCCTCGCCGATCGGCGTCGGGGTGATCGCCACGTCGACGTTCCCGTGCAGCGCGACCGTCGCCACCGATGTACCCGCCGGCCGCTCGGTCGTGACCCACAGACGGAGCGTCGACGCCGTGTTCGCGCCGCCGTCGACGCGATCGCCGAAGGTGCTCACGCAGCTCGAGGACTGGGCGAGCTGCCCGGACGACTTGTAGACAGCCCCGTCGCGGGTCATGTCGACGACGCTCGCCGGCGACGTCAGACCAAGCGGCGTCGTGGTGACCTTGACCGTATCGCACGGCTCCTGGTCGCAGGAGGCATCGACGCTGTAGGTCTCGTCATCGAATGTGGGGTCGCCAAGCGGTTGTGAGCGATCCTCGGCGCGAAGCACCTTGCGGACTCGCCAGACGCCGGAGATCGGCAGCAGTTCGGCGGCGGCGGAGGCAGATGGACCCGCGCTTGCCTCTGGCGACGGACCGTCGCTGACCGATGGCGACGGGCCGGATCCGGATCGGGGTGGGGGCTGATGCTGAGGGAGGCGCGACGGAAGGCGCCGGCGTGGTCGGCGACGGCATGCACCCCGAGACCACGAAGGCGATCAGGACGACCGTGGCGGCGACGAGCGACCCCCGCGGGCCGATGGGATGACGGCTCATCTACCCCCTCGCGAGAGGGGCAGGCTACCAGAGTCGACAGGCAGCGCCGGTGCGCGCACGATGCCGCGAAGCGGAGGCATCAGATGACCGATGGGCACGGCGAACAGCACGGACACGAGCACGACCACGATCACGACGAGCATCACCACCATCACGAACATCGACCGCTGACATACGAGGAAGCGATCGCCTCGTTCCGCGCGGACAAGGACGCGTTCTTCGGATCGGACCCGGGGAGTCCAATGCCTGAGTCCGAACGGCCGACCTTCGCCGGTTTGCCGTACTACGGCATCGACCCCGACTGGCGTTTCGAGGACCTGCAACTCGAGCCATACACCGGCGACGAGCCGTCGAACTTCCAGATCCCGACCTCGGACGGTCAGCTGCGGCCGGCGCATCGAGCGGGCGTGTTGCGGTTCGAGCGGGAGGGCGCGCGGCACGGCCTGACCGCCTACACGTTCGACGGTGGCGTCGACGAGTCGCTGTTCGTCCCGTTCCTCGACGCGACGAGCGGCACCGAGACGTACGGGGCGGGTCGGTATCTCGACCTCGAGCCCGAGGAGGACGGCACGTACTCGCTCGACTTCAACCTGGCCTATCACCCGTCGTGTGTGTACGACCCGAAGTACTCGTGCCCGCTGACGCCTGCCGAGAACCGGCTACCGATGCGCATCGAGGCGGGGGAGCGCCTGCCAGCGGAACCCCTGCCAGCGGAGCCGTGACGACCTCAGCCGCGGCGTGAGCCGGTCGGCGTCGGCGACTTACGCGGCTCGCGTCGACGACCGGTGCCGGACGTCGGTCGCGGATTGCGGAGGAAGGTCGGGAGCTCGAGCGGCTCGTCCGGATCGAACCCGAGTTGCACGGGCTCGGCCGAAGCCGTCGCGGCCTCAGGCTCAGCCGAGACGACTGGCGCCGCAGGTACCGCCGGTACGGCAGGCGTCGCTGCCGGCGTGGCGCGGACGAGCGGCGTGGGTCGTGGGAAGACCGCCGGTCGCCGCTGACCGATGAGCCCGGTCGCGATCAGCGTCACCTGGACCTCATCCTCAGGCACCGCGCCGATGCTCGCGCCGAAGATGACGTTCGCGCGGGGATCGGCGACGGCGCGAACGACGTCCGCGGCCTGCCGCACCTCGCGCAGGCTGAGGTCCGCGGGTCCGGAGATCTGGAGGAGCACGCCGCGGGCGCCCTCGATGCTCGACTCGAGCAGCGGGCTCGACGCCGCCTGACGTGCCGCGATGACCGCGCGATCTTCGCCGCGACCCTCGCCCAGGCCGATCAACGCCGGCCCGGCACCCTGGACGACCGTGCGGATATCGGCGAAGTCGAGATTGATCAGGCCGGGCGCGGTCAGCAGCTCGACGATGCCCTCGACCGCCTTGAGCAGTACCTCGTCGACGACGCGGAACGCCTCGAGCGCGGATGCATCGGGGTCGATGACCTGGCCGACGTGGTCGTTCGGGACGGTGATCATCGCATCGACTTCCGCGAGCAGCGCCTCCGCGGCGTCCTCGGCGACATCGCGTCGCGGCGTGCCTTCGAAGTCGAATGGCTTGGTGACGACCGCGATCGTCAACGCGCCGCCCTCGCGTGCCTTGGCCGCGACGATCGGTGCCGCACCGGAACCGGTGCCACCGCCGAGACCCGCAGTCACGAAGACCAGATCGGCACCTGCCACGGCAGCACCGATGCGCTCGGCGTCCTCCTCCGCGGCGCGGCGACCGATGTCGGGATCGCCGCCCGAGCCGAGCCCGCGGGTGACCCGGTCGCCGATGCGGACTCGCAGCTCGGCGCGTGACTCGCGGAGGGCCTGCGCGTCGGTATTGACTGCGACGAAGCCCACGCCGGGGAGTCCGACATCGACCATCCGGTCGACGGCATTGCCACCGCCGCCGCCGACGCCCACGACGAGGATCGACCGAGCCTCGGGTCGACGGTCACGCCCGAGCCAGCCGGGGATCGACGTCACGATCCGCGCGACGAGCAGCCCGAGCAGCACGAGGAGGACGAGTTGGACGAACGTTTGGGCCGCGGGGTCCACCGGCCGAGTCTAGGCGCGGCCAGGCCTGTGACGGTCCAGAAAGTCGTCCCGGCGGGTCTGGTCCCTTCGGTGTGGTCATGCCTGAGCGCCTTCAGCGCCGCGGCGTCGTCGCGTCGATCGCCGTGGCCAGCCGGTCGATGCCGTATTCGAACGCACGGTCGACGTCGCCGCCCAGCCGGAAGGCGCCCGCGAGCTCCATCGCGATGAAGCCGTTCGCCCAGGCAACGACGGTCCGCGCCGCCTCGAGCGCGTGGTCCGTGCCGGCAAGACGTTCCGCCGCGGCGATGACTGGAGCACTCGCCTTGACGCTCCATGCGGCGTCCGCGCGAGCATCATCGGGGAGTGGCGCGAAGATCAGCGAGTAGGCACCGGGGTTGGCGTGGGCGAACCGGCGGAAGGTTCTGGCGAGGCTCGCGAGGTCCCGCCTCGCGTCCTTGCCGGCAACACCGCTCTCGAGATCACGAGTGAGTTCGGCGGCCGCGTCGTTGGCGACGAGTCGCAGGAGCTCGTTGCGGCCCTGGAGCCGCTTGTACAGCGAGGGCGCCCGGACTCCGACGCGCGACGCGATCGACTGCATCGTCAGTCCATCGATCCCGCCGGCTTCGACGATGTCACGACCGGCCTTGACGATCTGCTCGAGTGACGTCCTCGCGGGGGTCGGCATGGGTCTACCTCGTTTGCGGACGCTCTCCTCGCCGGGTGGCCCTGGGCTCCTGTCGGCGAGGCTATTGACATTAGCCATGAAGGCTATGTAGCATAGCCATGACATCGGAAAGATAACGGAAGCGAGGACACGATGCAAGGCGTGAAGGGCATTGGGCATGGCGGCGTTGGCGATCCGATTCTTCGTCGAGCTCCTCGGGATCGTCGCGGTCGCGTATTGGGGTTGGCAGACCGGGCCGGAGGGGATCGGCCGGATCGCGCTGGCGGTCGCTGCAGCCGTCGCGTTGATCGTCGTCTGGGGGTTCGTGGTGGCGCCGAAGGCCGCCAATCCATTGAGCCAGCAGGCTCGCGACATCATCGGCACGGTCCTGCTGCTCGTGGCCGCGGCCGGGCTCGCAGTCGCCGGCCAACCGCAGCTCGCGCTGGTCTTCGCTGCCGTCGTGGTCAGCGACTGGCTCGCGCTGGTGGTCACCGGGCCGGACGCCTCCCAGGCGCTCCGGTCGTCGGCCGCCGCATCGCGCCGGTAGGAGAGGAGCGACATGGAACTGGCACCCTCTTTGCATCGGCTCGGCGGCTCGACGCTCGTCAACAGCTACCTCGTCGCCGACGCCTCGGGCGTCACGCTGATCGATGCCGGGTTACCTGGCTACTGGAACCAGCTCCCCGGGGAGCTCGCGGCGATGGGCCGATCGATCGATGACGTGCGCGGCGTCGTGCTGACGCACGGCGACACCGATCACGTCGGGTTCGCTGAACGTCTCCGGCGAGAGCGAGGGGTGCCCGTGTACGTGCACGCGGCCGATGCCGGGCGCGCTCGCGGCGAAGTGACCAAACCGATGTCCGGGTGGGGGCCGATGAAGGTCAGCGCCCTCCTCGGGTTCCTCTGGTACTCGGGTCGAAACGGCGGCCTGCGGATCCCTCCGGTGGCTGAGGTGGTCGCCGTCGACGATGGGGCGACGCTCGACCTGCCCGGCTCGCCACGTGTGATCCACATGCCGGGCCACACGCCGGGAAGCATCGGGATCCATGTCCCGGCGGTCGACGCGGTCTTCGTCGGGGACAGCTTCACGACGCGAAACGTCCTGACCGGGGCGGAGGGGCCGGCGGTCGCGCCGTTCACCCTCGATCCTGAGGCGGCGAAAGCGTCCTGGGCGCGGCTGGACGGCATCGATGCCCGCTGGTTCCTGGTCGGGCACGGCGATCCGTGGGACCTCGGCGTGGCGGAAGCATTGCGCGAGGCTCGGGCGCGATAGGGCCGGGCGTCGCCAACCCGCGCTTGGCTCAGCGTGTTAGCGAGCTAGCACGGCACCGCGCTAGCACGGGGCGGAGGGTCAAACGCCCGCAGGTGGCGTCAGGGCGTCCGCGATCTCCTCGAGGCTCTCCACCACGACGGCGGCGCCGGCGCCCTCGAGCGCTTGGCGGCTGACGACCGAGCCCGCGGTCACGGCCAGCGGGATCATCGCCGCTGCGACCGACGCCACCATGTCCCACGTCGAGTCGCCGATGTACCAGGCCCGCGACGGGTCGACACCGAGTTCCTCGGCAGCTCGCAGCAGCAGGTCGGGTTCGGGCTTCGCGTGCTCGACATGGCTGGCGTCGACGATCGTCGGCTCCCGGGCGAGCCCGAGTGCATCGACCGACGTCTTCACCTGCTCCTTCCGGCTCGAGGTCGCGATGGCGGCGCGCAGACCACGTGCGTCGATCGTGTCGAACAGGCGGCGCACGCCCGGCAACGGCCGAGGGTCGCTGTTCAGCCCCTCGTAGATCTCGCCGCAGCGCTTGTCGATGACCTCGGAGCGCTCGTCGTCGATGGGCTGGCCACGGAGCGCGCTGACTTCGCGAGCGAGACGCTTGCCATCGAGACCGATGAGCGGAACGAGCTCGTCGCGCGACGTCGGGATGCCGATCTCGTCAAATGTCTGGAGCCAGGCTTGGATCCGCGTCTCGACAGTGTCGACGAGGGTGCCGTCGAGGTCGAAGATCACCGCATCGGGCGGCGGAAGGTCTCGGATGTCGGTCATCGGTCATGGCTATCCACGTTAGAGGATGACGAGGCAGTCGGCGCCGGGGTCGCGACCGGCCCGGAAGACGCGGTCCGGTCCCCCGCCCACTGGCCCACCTAGACCCCGAGCGTAGAATCGAAAGACTCCCGACCCGCCCTCGAGGCGCCGCTTTCCATGGCGCTCGGACGGGCCGAGCTGTGGAGGAGCGTCAGGATGCAGCACGCCTTCCTCGTCGAGCTCGCCGATACGCCCGGCGCGCTCGCGGACGTCACCGAGGCAATCGCCGCCAAGGGCGTCAACATCACCAGCGTCAGCGGGACCACCTGCGGCCAGAGTGCCCGGATCGCCATCGCGACCGACGACAACGCTCAGACCCGTGCGGCCCTTGCCGACATCGGTGCCACGTTCGAGCAGAAGGAGATCACCACCGTCCCGTTGCCCCACGAGCCGGGTTCGCTCGGCAAAGCGTCGCGTCAACTGGCGAGCGCCGGCGTCAACATCGAGTCGGTGCTGCTGCTCGGGATGCAGGGCAACGACATCGAGGTCGGCTTCGTCACGAGCGATCCGGTGATGGCTCGGACCGCACTCGCGCACGCGGGTTCCGCTACCGGCTAGCGCCGCAAGCTCAACGCCGCGAAGCTCTAGCGCCGCGAAGCCTCAGCCAGGAGGTTCGCCGGCCGAGACCACGCGCACCCCGATGTGGTGGTCCTGGTAGGTCGGCGGGTCTTCCGAATGCCGGTACGCCGACCGAGCGATTCCGGCGAAAGGTGGTGCACACCGGCACCGAACGGGCAACCTCACCGCACAAGACCCCACCGGACCGGAGCAGGATAGGAAGCCCGGTAGCCAAACCACGCGGAGATCGAGCCCCCAGGCGGTCTCCGAGACGGCGCGCGGGGCTTCGGCCCCGTCGCCGCCGTCCCCCTCGATCTGTTGCGCTACGCGGGGTCCAGATCCGCCTCCGCGGCGTCGATCGGCTCGCGCAGTGCGTTCCAGGCGAGGACCGCCAGCGAGAACAGCAGCGCGATCCCCATCACCGGCGCGCCGATCCGCTTGATCTCGGCGGAGTCGAGGATCAGGCCGATCACGAACACGATCAGCCCCAGGTTGACGCCCCAGAACATGACCTGGCCGATCCAGCGACGTCCGGACCGAAGCGCGCAGGACGAGCGTCGCCAGCATGCGCGAGCATGACGTTCGTCACGATCCCGATGAAGGCCGAATGGTCGCTCGCGATGAGGACGTTGATCGGGACCCCGCTCGTGTCGTTCGGGTCGGGCGCGCGAGATGACCGAGAAGACGAGGTACATGAAGAGCGCCAGGGCGACGACGACCCAGATCGATGCGATCGCGACATGCCGGATCGGCTCGGGCGGCGACCCAGTCGACGCGGAACGCGCGCGGCCAGATGCGCACGACGAACAGGACGACCGCGATCAGCTGCGTGAGCAGGTAGATCCCGCCGCCCGCCTGTGCCGCACCGGCGAGCAACGCGATCGAGATGACGAGACCGCCGAGGAACAGGGCGCACCACCTGGATGACGCCGAGGGTCGGCAGGTCACGGGTGTCACGCAGGCGCCATTCGATGAGGCCCATCGCGGTCAGGACGAGGTAGCCGAACGTCATCGCGCTCGCGTGAGCGCCGACCGCGTCGCCGGGCAGGATGTTCACGCCGCTCGCGCGGGTGATCTGGATGAGGACGCCGAAGACGGCTCCGTACGCGAAGCTCGTGATGCCGAGAGTCACGGCGAGCCGGGGCAGCGTCCGCTCGCCGGCGAGGAACGTGCGCCACACCCAGACGAGCAGCCAGAGCACCGCGATCAGCAACGCGGTCCCACCGAGCGCACGGAACGCGAAGTTGCCTGTGTAGAAGGCGAGGACGTAGATCGGGACGAGGACCGCGAGCACGACCATGAGCCGCCGGTCAGCGGCCCGGAATAGGAGGAACGTCGACGCGACGATCGTCAGCGTCAGCCAGCCGACCGTTCCCGCGTGGACGTGGGTGAGGATCTGGTTCTGATCGAATTCGACCGCATCGGCGCCATTGAGGATGCCGATCGTGATGTTCACCACGAACACGGCCATCGCCACGAGATACAGGTCCCTCGCGGTCGACACCCAGGCGGGAAGCCCCTCTCCCGCTCGTGTCGTCGGGCCGCCCTGGACTTGGGCTGCGTCCATCGTCCCTCCCTCCCTCATTACCTAGACATGCCGAGTATGCCGATCAGCCGCGGCGGCGTATCGACCACAACGCGACAGCGACGAGGATCAGGCCGGCGATGGCGATCGCCACACCCGTCGAGAGGCGGTCGGCGAGCGGTCCGGTCACCAGCGACGGGATGAGCGAAGCGGCCGAGACGATCGACGCGAGCACACCGAACACGCGCCCACGGACATCGGCCGGCGTCGATTCGGTCAGGTTCGTCTGTGCCGTCACCGACGTCACGGCGTACGCGGCGCCGGCGATCATCGCGGTCACGATCACGACCGGGAGCGCCCCGACGCCCACGCCGATGCCGTGCATCGACTCGTCCAGCCATCCGGCGCCGGCAAGGAGGGCGGTCACCGTCCCGAGGATGAGCAATCCGCTCTCTGCGACGCGCCGTCGCGGCCATCGTTCACCGAACCGGCGCAGGCCGAAGACCCCGAGGACCACGCCGATCCCGAGCGGGATCACGACGACGGCCAGGTTCTGTGGCTCGAGGCCGACGGTGACCGCGAGCGACGGCCCGAGGACGCCGAGCACGCTCGCGACCGAGGTCGCGGTCGCGAGCAGGATGATCGGACGGCTGATCGTGGGCTCGTGGCGCACGACCGCGAGACCCTCGCGGAGCTCACGGATGACGTCGCCGATCGTTCGCCGCCCGTCAGCGTCCGCCTGCTCGATCGGTGGCGCGCTCGGCAGCCCGATGCACGCGATGCTCGCCGCGACATAGAACGCCGTCACGACACCGAGGACGAACGACGGCCCGGCGATCGTGGCCATCAGCGGGCCGAGGAACGCGAAGCCGATCGCGAACGATGCCTGGAGCGTCAGGTTGAAGACGCTCATCGCGGTCTCGAGCTGCGCTTTCGGGACGACCCGCGGGATCATCGAGCCCTCGGCGGGCGTGAGCGCGACGCTCATCAGGCTCACGCCGAGGTTGAGCGCGAGGACCATCGCGATGTTCATGCCCGGCGAGCGCCAGGCCGGCCGTCAGCGCGGTACGGATGACGTTCGGGACGATCAAGCGCCCAGCGAAGGTCGAGGCGATCGACGACGACGCCGGCGAACGGCGACAGCGCGATCTGCGGCAGGACGAACGAGACGAGGAGCGCGCTGACGGCGCTGTTCGACCGGGTCGATGAGAAGACGAGGACGGTCAGCGCATAGAGCGCCATGTTGCCGCCGATCTGGTTGGCGGCCTGGATGAACCACAGGCGCGCGAAGACCGGATCTCGGAGGATGCTGCGGGCGCCGGCGACCTCGATCGTCACGGAGCGCGAAGTCTAGGGGACCAGCGGGAGCGCTGGAGGGACCTCGGGCGCCGCCCCCCAGGCGGGCGCCCGAGCCCTCGCGACGGAGTTCGGTTCCGGCCCGCGGCCCCAAGGAGGAGGATGGACCGCGGGCTTGCATGAGATATGGCGCTCGCAAGGGCCGAATCGTTCACTTTTCGACAAATCGGCACGCCGTCGCGCTGGCGCCGAGTCCTATGCGGCCAGTGCCGCCGCGTCGGGCCCCTTCACGGTGATCCGCCGGGCCCGCTCCTGACGCCATGCCGGGAGGTACAGCGGCGCCGCCGCGGCGCAGATCAACCCGCCGACGATCATCGCCGTCGCTACGCTCGTGCCGTCGGCAAGCCCCGCGAGGGCGATGCCGCCGAGGGCTGCCGCCGGCTGGCCGATCATCGAGTTCATCGACAGGACGGTGGTCCGATGTGGACCGTCCACCTGTCGATGGAGCAAGGTCGTGTGCATCGGGTCGGAGGCGCCGTGCGCCGTGTAGCACGCGAGGTACGCGGCGATGACGCCGATCACCCCGGCGATCAACCCCATCGCGACCACCGTCGCGCCCTGGACGATGCGCAACAGGGCCGCAGAGCGCGCCACGCCGATCCGTCGACTGACGAGGACGATGCCCGCGGCGCCCGCGGCCGAGGCGAACCAGGCCGCTGATCCGACCGGACCCATGATCGCGGCCGCCGAGTCCGTCCCGCCGACGAGCTCTGAGAGGCGGATCGGGAACAGGCTCTCGAAGGTGACCATCGCGAAGCCCCAGGACGCCTCGACGAGGATGATCCCGAGCAGCACGCGCGAGGAGCGCAGGAGCCCGAGTCCCTGACCGATGATCGATGGGACGTTCCGCATCGATGCCGCGATCGCGTCGACGTTCCGCGGTCGCGGCTCCTCCGTCATCAGGGCGGTGATCGCGACCGGCTGCACGACGTGCAGGGCGAGAGCGACGAGGAGCGGAAGGAGCAGCGGATCGACGCCCGCGACTGGATGCAGCGCGACGAGACCGCCGGAGACGAGCGAGCCGATCGCGATCGCGATGCTCGCCACGGCCGACGAGCGACCGAGGCTGTGCTCGATCTCGGCGTTCGGGTCGGCGGCCAGGGTCGCGTCGACGAACCACGCCTCGAGCGGACCCGAATCGAGTGCCCGGTAGACGCCCTGCAGCACCATCGCGGCGATGAACAGGGCCGCCGAGTCTGCGATGGTGAACAGCGTCATCGACACGATCGCAACGCCCGACGCGATCAACAGCACCGGTTTGCGTCCGAGGGCGTCTGACAATCCGCCAGTCGGCAGCTCCAGGGCGAGCACGACGAGGCCCTGCGCGGCGAAGACGACGCCGATCTCGGTAAGCGACAGTCCCCGTGACAGCGGGACGAGCACGAAGATCGGCATCAGGAAGCCGACCGGCAGCCAGCGCAGCGCGATGAGGGCGAGGAATCGTCCCCGGAGCGAGCGGGCGTCGTGATCGGCGGTCATGCCCTCGCCTCCCGGGCGTCGGCGGCGGCGACCACCGGGAACGTGTGGAAATAGACGGCCACGCGACGAGCGCGAGGGTCATCGGGGGATGGGTCGCGATAGCGGCCTAGAAGTGCCAGCAGCTCCGCTTCGAACTCGCGGAGTCGCTCGGGCGAGACGCGGACTTCGGCGTCGCCCGACTGCAAGGCGTCACGCCACTCGACAGGCTCATCCAGGGCGGCGTCGAGCCAGCGCTCGTATCGCTCAGCGAAGCCGTGGAAGTAGTGGCGCCTGAGCCAGTCACTTGCCGCTTCGGCGTCGGGATCCCCCGCGAGGTCTCGCTCCCGCCATTCGTGGCTCGCCGTGCTGGCTCGCCACCAGCGCTCGCGTCCGTGACCGTCCTCGGTCTCCTCCACGAGGCCGACCGACGCGAGCTTGCGAAGGTGATAGCTGGTGGCGCCCGTGTTCGTGTCGAGCTCACGCGCCAGGGCAGTGGCCGTCGCCGGACCGTGGATCCGGAGAGCGGTGAGCAGCCGCGACCGGAGCGGATGCGCGAGCACGCGCAACGCGTGTGGGTCGAGATGGAGGGACGTGCGAGGTTCGTTCATGAGGCTGGGACCGTAGCATGCAGAATAGTTGTGCACAAGTATTGTGCAACATTTGTGATGCGGACGCAAGGCGGGGTAGAGTGACGGCGAATGATCCTGCGCATCGTCTTCGGCCAATTCCCGACCGACCTCGACGCGAATGCCCTCGTCGATGCCCGTGGCCGGCTTGCCGAATCGGCGCTCGAAGTGCCCGGCCTCGACAGCCTGATCGTCGGAGCGCGGCGTTCGTCGCTGCCGGGGGACCATGCCGTCGAGGCTGCGATCGTGTCCGTTTGGACGGACGCGACGCTGATGGCCCGTGCGACCGACATCGCGGAACAGGACCGGTTCCTTGCCGCGCGGCTGCACCTGCCGCTCCAGATCGATGAAGCCGTCCACTACGAGATCGTCGGCCGGACCTTCGCGGCGCTCCCGCCCGAGAAGACGGCGTACCTCCGGATCCTGACGATCCAGTCACGACCCAACGAGGAAGCTCGGCTGGTCGAGACCCTCCGGCACCAGCAGCGACGGTTCGTCGACCTCGGTCTGGTCGCATCGCACCTCGGGCGTCGGGTCATCGGACGCGAGTGCGAGGCCGTCACGGTGGGCGTGTGGCCGGACCTCGCCACGATCCGGCGGGCGACGGGTGGTCGACCCGAGCGGCCACTGTTCGAGCAGGACCTGGCCGACTGGGTCGATCGGCTCCAGCTCGAGACGTACGACGGCATCGAGATCGCTCCTCGCCTGCCGGCCGCCAGCGGGCCACCGATCTACGTCATCGATGAGCACCTGCGCATCGTCGATATCACGGCGAGCGCCGCCGCCACGATCGGCTGGCCGGCGGAGGACCTCGTCGGGAAGTCGGTACGCGAGATCTCCCTGACGGACCCACAGACCGCCGCTGCCGCGTGGGAGGCGCTGATCGACCAGGGCGTGTCGGCCGGCGAGACCTCGTACCTCGTTCCCGACTCGGGCGCCGTGTTCCTGCGGTATATCGCCCAGCGGGACATGCCGATCCCCGGGCGCCACACGGTCCTCGTCCACCGCTGGCACGAGCCGGCGCCGACCGCAGACGATCTCGCCAGAGCGGTGGAGGAAGCCTTTCCCGCCCGAGGTCAGGCGGCTTCTACTGCGGTCGCAGGCGACATCGAGACGGCGGATCCCTCGGCGTCACCCCAGAGCGCCTCGTAGGGAGCTTCCGCTCGGCCGATCCGCCCGAACGGGCCATCTCGGCGTTTCACGGCATACTGCCCGGCAACCCCATGGACCCCGTCGCAGCGCGCCATCCCCGACGCATCCTTCTCCTGATCGCGTCCATCGGCCTCGTCGCCAGCGCCGCAGCGTGTACCCCGAACGAAGGGCCATCGATGCCGACGGTCGCGCCGACCCTGGCCACGGGGCCGGGCGTCCCGTCCGCCGCGAGGGTCGATCGCGGCCATACCAAGACGTGAGGCGCGCCGCCATCCTCGTGCTCGTCGCCAGCCTCGTGGGAGGCTGCGGGATGATGACGCCGACACCGTCGTCGCCTCCTGCCAGCGACGCCGCTATCGCCCCGACGTCGACCGGGCAGCCGAGCCCGATCCCGGTCCCGAAGCACGAGGTCTATGGATTCGTCCCGTACTGGGAGATGGACGACACGATCGCCGCCCACATCGCGGCGACCGACCTCACGACACTCGGCTTGTTCTCAGTCACGCACCAGCGGAACGGGCGGCTCCAGAAGCAGACCGGCCTGCAGCGGATCGAAGGCGACATCGGCCGCTCGATGATCCGCGCGGCCCATGATCGCGGCACACGGGTCGAGATCGTCTACACGAGCTTCGGCGCGACGAAGAACCGGCGCTTCTATGACGATCCGAAGGCGCAGGATCGCTGGATCGATGAGCTCGTCGGGCTGGTCCAGGCGCTTGGGCGTCGACGGGATCAACGTCGATGTCGAGGCGATCCCGATCGACCTCGTGCCGCTGTACGGGGCGTTCGTCGGCCGGTTGCGGACGGCGCTCCGCGACCGCATCCCGGACGCGCAGCTCTCCGTGGCGACCCAGGGCAACGAGATCGGCGCCGCGATGGCGGCGGTCGCTGCGACCGCGGGCGCGGATCGGATCTTCCTGATGGGCTACGACTACCGGACAGCCGGCACGCAGCCAGGCGCATCGGCGCCCATCGATCGGATGGACGGCAAGGACAAGGACCTCGTCTGGTCGCTCGACCTGTACGCGACGCTCGGCGTCCCGTCCGAGCGGCTCCTGCTCGGGCTGCCGCTGTACGGCGTGACGTGGCCGGTGATCGCCCCCGGGTTCCTCGCGCCATCGAGCGGGCGAGGCGACGCCTGGGTCCCCCGCCGGAACCTCCGTGTGTTCGAGGACCCGACGTTTGCACCGACCTATGAGCCGACCGAGAGCGTCGAGTTCTACAGCGTGCCAACGGCCTTCGCGACCGCTGGCTCGTCGAGCGCCCCAGAGGTCAGCGCGGCGGTCAGCCCCGCGACCCGCGAGCCCGGTGCCGACCGCCTGGGACGCCGTCTACTACGACTCGCCGCGCAGCCTGACGCCGAAGCTGCATCTGGCCGACGACCGTGGTCTGGCCGGGGCCGGCTTCTGGGCGATCGGCTACGAGCGTGGGCTGCCCGGGTACACCGAGATGATCGCGGCGTTCCGGGCCGGAACACTTCCGCCAGGGTGACGGGCGCCACGTCCGCCCCAGTCCTCGGCGCGCGACGGCTCGGCCGGGCGACGCTCGCCCGGCAGCTGCTCATCGAGCCCTCAGACACCGAGGTCGCCGCGGCGGTCGAAGCGATCGGCGGGCTGCAGGCTCAGGAGCCCGCGTCGCCGTACATCGCGCTGTGGGCGAGGCTCATCGACCTGCAGCCACCCGGCCTGGACGAGGCGCTCGCCAAGCGCCGACTCGTCAAGGGCACGCTCATGCGCCGGACCCTCCATATCGTCTCGGCCGGCGACTATCGGGCGCTGTGGTCGGCGAGCCAGGCACCGCTCACGGGCGCTCGCCGAACGGACCGGCGCGACGTGCCGAGCCCGAGGCTGGTCCGCAGGCTGCGCGACTTCGCCGCGGAGTTCGCGACCGAGCCTCGGACCCTGCCGGAGCTACGCGACGGCCTGGGCGACCGCGACGGCCGTTCCGGCGACGAGCTCGTCTGGTGGCTTCGCCGCGTCCACCCCCTGATCCACGTGCCGGACGACGTCCCGTGGTCGTTCGGTCGGCGACCGCGCCTGGTCGACGCGGACGCATGGCTCGGGCCTGGCGACTGGCCGGATCCGGTCGCCGCGACGGAGCAGCTGGTGCGCCGGTATCTCGGAGCGTTCGGGCCGGCGACCATTGCCGACATCGCCCGCTGGGCGGGCGTGCCGGTCGCGTCGGTACGCCCCGGCGCCGAGGCGGTCGAGGCAGCGGGCGATCTCCGGCGGTATCCGCTCCGAGACCGGAAGCGTCCTCGTCGATCTCGTCGACGCGCCGATGCCCGACGAGGACGTCCCCGTGCCGCCCCGACTGCTGCCGATGTGGGACAGCACGCGTGCTGGCCCACGACGATCGGACGCGGATCGTCAGCGACCAGGATCGGGCGCGGATCATCGCCCGCAACGGCGATACGCTCCCGATCATCCTGGTCGACGGTGTCGTGGCGGGGCGCTGGTGGGCGGTCGCCGATGGCGGTCGGACGACGATCGAGATCGAGCCGTTCCGCCGACTCGCGGCCCGTGACCGGGTCGCTCTTGAACAGCTTGCGGAGCGACTCGCGCGGTTCGTCGAACCAAAGGAGCCCACCGTCTACGCCCGCTATCACCGCTGGAGGAAGGACGACGCATGACATCGATCGAGGAGCACGCCCGCGCGGCAGTCCGACTCGCGACGAGGAACGTCGAAGCGGGGCAGTCGCCGTTCGCGGCGATCGTGGTCGCCGACGGTGGGGCAGGGGAGGTCATCGCGACGGGTGTCAATGCGACCCACCGCGACACCGATCCCACGTCGCATGGCGAGGTCGAAGCGATCCGCGCGGCATGCCGGCGGCTCGGCACGCTCGACCTGAGCGGCGCGATCGTCGTCTCGAGCTGCGAGCCGTGCCCGATCTGTCAGGCGACAGCCGGGATGACCGGCATCGCGCGCATCGCCTACGCGGCGACGCGCGAGCAAGCGGCTGCGGGCGGCTTCGGCTTCAGCGACTTCATGGCCAGCCGACTCGGTCGGATCGACGGGGTGATGGTCGAGTTGGATCACGTCGAGGTCGACATCGCGGACGAGCCGTTCGAAGCGTGGCGCGCGGCCGGTCACCCGGGGGCACTGCACCCGCGTCCGATCCACGAGCTCCGCGTCGCCGTCACGGCTGCGGATCACGCCGCCGCGCTGACCTTCTACCGCGACGTCCTCGGCTTGGCGCAGCTCGCCGACTGGACGTCACCCGACGGGAAGGTCGTCGTCCTCGACGGCGGTCGCGCGACGCTCGAGCTCATCGATGAGGCGCAGGCGAGCTACATCGATCGCGTCGAGGTCGGGCGGCGCGTTGCCGGACCGATCCGGCTGGCGCTGTCGGTCGACGACTCTGGGGCACTCGCCGAGCGCGCCCGGACGAACGGTGCCGTGCTGCTCGGGAAGGGACCGGTCGAGACGCCCTGGGGCGACCGCAACGTCCGCCTCGCGGCGCCGGCGGACCTGCAGCTGACGCTCTTCAGCGCGGGCGACTGACCGGCTCTTTCTGCCCGGAGATCTGGGGTCTAGTCCTCGACTGCTGGCGCGACCTCGCGCGCGAAACGCTCCATGAGCTCGACGAGCTCGTCAGGTCGTGTCGCGTCGAACCACACCGCCAGGTGATCCACGCCGAGCGCGGCGAACGCGCGGATCTCCGCGACCATCTCGTCGACCGTGCCGCGGATCGCGTAGTGGTTGCGTCGTGGCCTCCCCGAACTCGGTCCAGGCACGTGCCGTGAGGCGCGGCATCGGGCGGCCGGCAGCTTCGGCGGCAGCCCGGATGACGGGCACGCGTTCGGCATATTTGGCGGCGCTCGTCGCGCTCGAGTGATACCAGTCGCCCTCGCGTACCGGCGCGCATCAGCGCCGCTTCCGCACGGCCACCGACGGCGATCGGCACCGTCCGCGCCTTGCGCGGGAAGTGGTGCGAACACGAAGTCGTCGACTCCGGTGGAAGCGACCCTCGAACGGCTCTCGAGAGCCCGACCACAGGTGGCGCCACAGGTCGATGGTCTCGTCGAGGTAGGCGCCACGCACGTGGAACCGGTCGGCCAGCCCGATGATTCTGCGAATTCCTCCTCGTTCCACCCCGCGCCCACGCCGGCGATCAGGCGACCGCCGCTCAGCGCGTCGATCGATGCCAGTTCCTTGGCGAGCACCACGGCATTGCGCTGCGGGACGACGATCACGCTCGTCCCGAGCTTGAGCTTCGGGAACCGAGCGCCGATCCATGCCAGCACTTCGATCGCGTCGTAGTTGGTGCCGTAGTCGTCGGCGGCCGAGGCAGGGACCATCACGTGGTCGGTCGTCCAGACGGTCGACCAGCCCAGGCGTCTGGCAGTCTCGGCGCCGGCTTCCATGCCCTCGCGGGCGGCGCCATCGCGGAAGTTCGGAAGACAGAGTCCGTAGTCCATGGGGCGAATGCTAGGTGCTGTGGGCGCGCTGCGGTGCGACGCGCACGTCTGGCCCGATGCCCGGCCGACTGCAACGTCGGTTTGGGTCTGACCAGCCGCGTCGGCACTTCCCGCGTAAGCGCACGCGCTGCTGGAATCGGTTGCGTCCCCGTAGCCCACTGACCGGAGGCCGAGATGGATGCCCTGACCCTGCTCAAGGACGACCACCAGAAGATGCGCAAGCTCCTCAGCGAGCTCGAGTCGACGACCGAACGCGGCGTCAAGACCCGCGAGGAGCTCTACGCCCAGATCAAGAGCGAGCTCACGGTCCACGAGATCATCGAGGAGGAGATCTTCTATCCGGCGCTCAAGGACCACCCGAAGGCCAAGGACATCGTCCTCGAGGCGTACGAGGAGCACCACGTCGTCGACACCGTCATGGCCGAGCTCCAAGACCTCCCGGTGGACGATGAGAGCTGGGGTGCGAAGGCCAAGGTCATGCAGGAGAACGTCGAGCACCACATGGAGGAAGAAGAGGGCGAGATGTTCCAGAAGGCTCGCCAGGTGTTCGACAAGGACGAGCTCGAGCTACTCGGCACGCGCATGGAGCGGCGCAAGACCGAAGCCCAGGAGGAGCTGAAGGTCCCGGCGGGCCGCTGACACCCACGTGTAGTGGTGAGCAAGGTCCGTCATCGGACGCCGTCAGGGACATGGAGGAGCCCGGCCCAGATGCGGGGCCGGGCTCAGGTCGACGATCAAGGCGGGGAGGCCGATAGACGCGATCGTCGCCGGTCCGAAACGTTAGGGCCGGGGCCGTTGTCGGCGATGTCGACGGGACGCCGTACGACCTTGCAGATGCATAACGCGAGATGAGCCCGAACACTGCCGAACGCGCGTTCGTCCGGACCCGGCGAGGAGGCCGCTGGCTGCCGTCGCTGCGAGCTCTGGGAGCGCGCGACCCAGACGGTGTTCGGCGAGGGCCCGGTCCCGGCGCCGCTGATGCTGGTGGGCGAACAGCCGGGCGACAAGGAGGACATCGAGGGGCATCCGTTCGTCGGCCCCGCCGGCGGGATCCTCGCGGATGCCCTGGAGACTCGCCGGCATCGACCGGGAGGCTGCGTTCGTCACGAACGTCGTCAAGCATTTCCGCTGGCGACCCAGCCCGAACGGCAAGCGGCGTCTCCACGAGAAGCCGACCCGCGCGAACGTGACGGCGTGCCACGTCTGGATCGAGCGCGAACTCGAGCTCGTCCATCCGCAGGTCCTCGTCGCGATGGGCGCCACGGCGACCGACGCGCTCTACGGGAAAGGGCTATCAGTCACACGCGATCACGGCCGGCCGATCGAGTCACCAGCTCGCACCCACTGCGCTCCTCACGATCCACCCCTCGGCCGTGCTGCGGGCACGGGACGACCGGGACGAGATGTTCGATGGGCTCGTCGCGGATCTGCGGATCGCGGCGAAGGCGCTGGCCGCGATCCTTAGGGGCCATCGGCCAGGCCGAGCAACCGCCGGGCGTTCGCGCTGTATACCTTGCGCAGCACCTCGGGGGGCAGATCGATCCCGTGGATCTGCCACCGACCCTGGGCCGGCACCTCGTCACCGCCATAGTCGAACAATTCGTCCCGCGTCTCGAGGAAGCGATACCAGCGGCGGTATTCGCTCGTATCGGGATCGCCGTCGGTGCCGAACACGATCCGGTCTTGATGCCGGATCATGAACTCCCGTGCCGTGTACGGCTGCCGTCCCAGTTCACCGAGGCGTGCTGCCAGATCGACGGCGTAGTTCGGAAAGTCGTCGAGCATCGCCGATACCCAGTCCAGGTCCTCGGCGGCGCACCCGACATGCGCGCCGATGAACGTCGCCGTCGGATGCCGTTCGACGACGCGTCGGAACGCCGCCATGATCTCGTCGAAGAGCGGGTAGCCGGGATCGTCCGCGCCAGCGCCTCGTCGCCGCGGCGGCCAGAAATGCCAATCGGGATGCTCGACGAGCTCCTCGTACCGCTCGTTGGCCGCGTCGAGCGGCTCGAAGAACGCGATCGGGTCGCCGACGTGGATGAGGATCGGCAGACGGAGTCGAGCGGCCGTCGACCAGAGCGGGTCGAGGCGGGGATCGTCGACCGCGACGAGGCGCCCGCGCGAGTCGCGGGCGCGCAACCCAAGTAGTTTCCAGACCTTCAGGCCTCGTGCGCCGGCGTCCGCCGCCGCGCGCAGCCGAGCGGCTTCTCGTTCTCCGAACTCGTCGTCGAGGGGGAACGCGTCGTAGTCGACGCCCGCGAACACCAGGACACGGTCACCGGCGGGTGCGAAGTGGTCGATCTCGGCTGTCAGACGCGTGTCCCATCCGCCGTCGAGGTCGACGATGCTTTGAACGCCCACGGCGTCCAGTGTGTCGAGGAGATCAGCGACGGGCCGCTCGAACCAGCCTCCCCCGAACGGGGTCGGGCCGAGGTGTGCATGCGCGTCGATGACGGGGAACGCGGGCCGATCGACGGGGTTGACCGGCCGCCTGAGCATCGACCGCGGCGCATAGTCGATGAGTCGCAGGTCGCCGGTCACCCCTTCAGGCCGGTCAGTGCGATCCCGCGCACGAAGTACTTCTGCGCGATGACGAACAGGATGATCATCGGCAGGAGGCTGACCATCGCACCGGCCATCATCTCCGGCCACTTCCCGACGAATTGACCCTCGAAGAACGCTAGCCCGACGGTGGTCGTGTACTGGTCAAGGTGGCGTAGGTAGATCAAGGGATCGATCAGGTCGTTCCACGACCACATGAACTCGAAGATCGCCAGCGTCGCGATCGCCGGCCGCGCGAGCGGCAAGTAGATCCGTCGGAAGATCTGCCAGGGATTCGCGCCGTCGATCCGGGCCGCGTCGGCGAGCTCGGTCGGAATGGCCAGGAAGAACTGCCGCAGGAGGAAGATCCCGAATGCCCCACCGAGGAACGCCCCTACCCACAGCGGCTCCTGCGTGCCGATGAAGTTGCCACTCTCGCTGGACGGGTGGGGCAGGTTCCGCCACAGGATGAAGTTCGGGACCAGAACCACTTGGAAGGGGATGATCAGCGTCGCAAGCAGGACCCCGAAGATCACGCCCCGGCCTCGAAACCCGATCACAGCGAAGGCGTACGCGGCGAGCGAGCAGGCGATGACCTGGCCGACCATGTTCAACGTGGCGAGCTTCACCGAATTCAGGAAGAACGTCCCGAACGTCACGTCGCCGAACGCCGTCCACATCGTGACGTAGTTCTCCCAGTGGGCGCCGCTCGGCAGCGAGAGCGGAGGAGACGAAAACACCTCGGCCCGGGTCTTGAGCGAGGTCAGGGCCATCCAGAAGAACGGGATCATCATCAGCAGGCCGCCGCCGATGAGTGCGGCGTAGAGGCCCACCCGGCGGATGACGAACCGGGCTCGTCGCACCGAGACGCGGCCACTCGCCCGCACCAGCCCTGCCTCGAAAGCGCGCAGCGCGCTCACTGGTAGTGGACCCAACGTCGCTGCGACCGGAAGTAGATGAACGTCAGCACGGCGACGATGAGGAACAGGATCCATGACGCCGCACTCGCGTAGCCCATCTTGAAGTTCCGGAAGCCGGCCTCATAGATGAAGTAGACGATCGTGATCGTCGCGTTCGTCGGCTTGCCGGGATTGGCGAGCACGAAGACCTGATCGAAGACCTGGGCGGACCCGATCAGACTCAACACGCCGGTGAAGAAGATGCTCGGCGTTAGGAGGGGGAGCGTCACGTGCCGCAGCCGCGCCCATCGGCCGCCGCCGTCGACGCTCGCCGCGTCGTAGTAGACGGACGGGATGGCCTGCAAACCGGCCAGGAAGATGATCGTGTTGGCCGGCAGACCCTGCCAGACCGACATCCCGATGATCGCTGGCATGGCCCAGAACGGGTCTGCGACCCAGCGCTGGGGCGGGACCCCGAAGACTCCCAGAAGCTGGTTGAGCAGCCCGCTCGACGGGCTGTAGATCCACGACCAGACGAGGCCGATAGCGATCGCCGAGGTGACGATGGGCAGGAAGTACATCGTCCGGATCCACGAGATCCCGGCGATCGCCTGGTTCAGCGCGAGCGCCAGACCCAACGCCAGGACCATCCCCAGCGGTACCGACACGACCGTGTAGTAGGCCGTATTGCGGAGCGCGATGAGGAAGCGCTGGTCACTGAAGAGCCTGGTGTAGTTCTCTAGGCCGGCCGGATCCGGCGCTGTCAGGAGGTCCCAGTGGGTAAGGCTGACGGCGAATGTCGCGATGATGGGCGCGGCTGACAGGAGAACCAGCCCGATCAGCATCGGGGTGATGAACAGCCAGGCCCATCTCTCCTCGCCGGCGCGCGGCCCACGAGGCCGGCGGCCGCCACGGCCGCGGCCGAAGCGCAAACCGATCCAGCCCGCCCCGAAGGATGGGCGGCGGGCATCGTCGGTCATCGTGGGCTCATGCCGGTCCGTCGCAGACGCTGCTCACGGATCGCTTACTGGTTATCGGCGAGGATCTGATTGAGCTGATCATTGACCGCGGCGATCGCCTCTTTGGCCGTCTTGTTCGGTTGGTTGAACACGTTCTCGTCGAGCTCCGTCTGAAGCGTCGTCGCGAAGTCGTCGTAGCCCTTGAACGAGGGCTTCAGGTGCGCATATGAGAGGGCGTCCGCGAAGACCTGGGCCCCGTCGAAGGCGCTCGCGTAGGTCGTGCTCAGGATCTCCTTGTTGACCGGCACCGACGCCTTGAGGGCCATGATCTTCTCTTGGGCCTCGGGGCTGGCCAGGTACTTGACCAGCGCCCAGGCAGCGTCGGGTGACTTCGTGCCCTTGTAGATGACCGCGCCGGTCGGATTGACTGACGTCGCCTGGGCCACGGGACCCTTCGGCAGCGGGGCGATCCCGAATTCGAGCCCGGCGGCCTCATCGGTCGGCACCAGCCACGAGCCGTTGATCTCCATGGCCGCCTTGCCAGACTCGAAAGGGTCCCCGGTCTCGGCGAAGAGCGCCGGGTCGGGCAGGACCTTCTCCTTCCAGATCAGGTCCTGGAGGAACTGGAGGCCCTGTGCCGCCTGATCGGTGTCGAGGGCCGTCTTCGTGCCGTCCGGGCGCGAGGATGTCGCCGCCCGCCTGCCAGACGAGCGACGACCAGGCGTTCTCCATGTCGGTCGTCTCGGTGTAGACGCCCCACTGGTCCGGTTTCCCGTCGCCGTTGGTGTCCTTGGTCAGCTTGTGGGCGACCTCGACGAGCTTGTCCCAGTCCCACGTCCCATCCGGATACGGGACGCCGGCCTCATCGAACATCTTCTTGTTGTAGTAGAGGGCGATCACGTTCAGGTCGCGCGGCAAGCCGAACTGCCCGCCGTCGGCCGTCGTGAAGTCCTTGACAGCGTTCGCGTCGAGCTGACCCAGGTCGTAGTTCTCCGCCTGGACGTAGGGCGTCAGGTCGAGCAGCACGTCGCGGGTCTGGTAGTCCGGGCCTAGCGGGCCATCCATCGCGAAGACGTCCGGCGCGGCGCCACCGGCCAGACCGGTCTGGAGCTTCGCCCAGTACGGTTCCCAGTCGGACACGGTGACGTTGACCGTGATCGACGGGTTGGCGTCGGTAAAGGTCTTGACGATGGCCTTCTGGTTGTTGATCTCGGCCGGGTCGCCCCAGATCGAGTACTCGAGCGTCGCCGGTGGGCCCGGAGTAACCGCGGATGCTGGCGCTCGCCGACCGGCGAGTGCGGCAGCTGCGGAGGCTGGCGCGCGAGCGCTCGGAGCCGGGCGCCGAGGCCAGCGGGCGGTGCGGGCTCGCGGTCCCGCCGCAGCGCTGCCGCACAGCGCCAGCGACGGCGGTCGCGACAAGCGGCACGCCAGCGGGGATCGATGCAGCGTTGCCATGGCGGTCCGACACTCCGGAGCGTGTCCATGGGGTTCGCCTCCTCGCTCCGTCGTGTCACTGCTACGTGCGTCGCGCGTCCGCCGGGATCGCGCCACCGAGCCAGGCTGGGAGCCACTCCGCCTCGGCGGCGATGAGCTCGTCGGTCATGCGCCAGGTCTCGTCGAGCGTCAGCCGCGCCTGGACGATCGGGTCCTGCATGACCGCGTGATAGATCGCGGTCGCGATCCTGCTCCAGGATCGCCTTGACGGTCAGGCCCTGGGCGTCGACGGCGGGATGGATGTAGGCGGCGAAGCTGCGGCGGCAGTGGCCCGGTCGCGACCGGCCGGAGCCCGCTCCCGTCGACGCAGGCAGGGGACCTCGACGCAGGCGTCGGCCGCGAGGTTCGGGATCAGACGCCCCGTGTTCGGGACGTTGCCGACGATCCGCGACGGCTCGCCGGTGACGATCGAGTGGATGATCACCGCGGCGTACTCGCCGCTCCGCTCGATCTCGAAGGGCTCGCCGGCGGCGAGCTTCCGCTTCGTCTCGTCGAACTCGTCGAGGTTCCGCGCGACACGCGGTCAGGTACTCGCCGATCGGGATGTGGAAGCGGTCGACCTGGCCCTTCGGGATGAACCAGGGGTTGTATTCGGCGTGGTGCTCCGACGACTCCGTCGGGTAGAAGCCCAGGCGCCGGTAGAGCTCGGCCCGGACGAGGTCGTCGTCGGGGATCGCGGCCGTCGCGGACGGCCTCGCGCGAGCGCGCGGGTAGAGGTCCTCGCCGTCGCGCTCGAGCCGCAGCAGGAACGCAAGGTGGTTGACGCCGGCGGAGACGTGGTCGATCTCCGTGCGACGGGACGCCGATGTAGCTCGGCGATCGCGTGGACGGTCCAGTAGACGGAGTGGCACAGCCCGACGGTCTTCGACCTGGCTCGCGCGAGGTGACCGCCCAGATGATCATCGACATCGGGTTCGTGTAATTGAGGAACCACGCGTCCGGGCAGAGCTCCTCCATGTCCCGGACGATGCCGAGGATCACCGGGATCGAGCGCAGGCCGCGCATGACGCCGCCGACGTTGATCGTGTCGTTGATCGTGTACTCGAGGCCGTAGCGGCGCGGGATCTCGAAGTCGATCCTCGTGGCCCGGGCGCCGCCGACCTGGATCGTGTCGATGACGAAGTCGGCGCCGTTGAGTGCCGCCGGCGATCGAGATGGGCCTCGATCCGTGGGCGTGGCGCCGAGCGCGCCGGCCGTCCAGTGCGCCATCTTCTCGGCGGTCGCGAGCCGGTCGGCGTCGATGTCGTGGAGGACGATCGTCGCGTCGCCAGCGCCGGGTAGCTGAGGATGTCGCCGAGCAGGTTCCGGGTGAACTCGACGCTGCCCGCGCCGACGAGGACGATGCGGGTCATCGTCGGCCTCCGGCGCCGATGACGTGGGTCAGGCCCTGGCTGCGGTAGCGCTCGGTCCAGCCGGGCTCGTCCGGGTCGATGCCCACGGATCCGGGCGAGCGCGTCGGCGAGGAGCGCGAGCGGCGGCAGGCGTGTCGAGGCTCGCGAGGTCCTCGTACGGCGTCGGCGGCAATCGGCAGGTGGTCGGCGCCCGCGATCGATCGGCTCCGGGGCGATCTCGACGACCCGGGCGCCCCACTCGCGGCAGTGGCGGGCGACGTCGAGCGACGGCCTCGCGACCGGGGCCGGGCGGGGCGAGCGCGACGACGGTCGACGTCGGGCCGATCGAGCGTCGCGGCACCCGACGCCATCTCCCAGGACTCCGTGCCCTCGGCGTGGACGAGGGCCATCTCCTTGAGCTTGAGGGCGCCCTCGAGGGCGGCGACGTAGGCCGCCGCCGCTGCCGACGACGAAGACGTGCTCGGCGGTCGCGAGGTCGGTCGGCAAGGTCGCCGGACCATCGGCTCGGCGGCGTCGATCGCCGAACTCGGCGTGCGTCGGCGGCGCGCTCGAGGTCGCGTCGGCGATCGCGTCGCGCGCGCTCGTCGCTCGAACAGCCGCCGAGCGAGCAGGATCTCCGCGGCGGTCAGCGTCGAAGCGAACGTCTTCGTCATGACCGGGACGGAGCTCGGGCCGCCGGCCGACATGATCACGTGGTCCGCGAGGCCGCGTCAGCGTCGAGCCCGGGCTGTGGACGATCGCGACGGTCGGGACCCGACCCGCGGAGCGACTCCGTCGACCGCGAGGACGTCGCGGAACTCGCCGGACGCGCGAGATGCCGACGACGGCATCGCCGGGCCGAGGGCGGGCGGGTAGTGGCGGAACTCGCCGGCGGTCGAGGCGACGACGATCGGGCTCGCCGGCGCGCGCGTGGCGGCGATGGACGAGCGCCGCGGCGAGCGACGAGTGATACGAGGTGCCGTTGCCGATCAGGTGGACGCGCTGGACGCCGCCGCTGCGGCGCAGGCGCCCGCGCCACCTCGCGAGGCCGCTCGCGCGAGACGCGGCGATCGTCGCTCGGATGGCGGCCGGCTCCTCGCGGATCTCGGCGGCCGATCCGGCCGGTCAGCGCGCCTCGACCCGGCGACGATCGACCTCGACGCCGCGCTCCCGGAGCGCGGCGACCGTCTCGGGTCGCGGCCGCGTCGTTCGTGACGATCGTGTCGACCTCGTCGAGCCCGAAGACGTAGGCCGGCGCGACCAGGTCGAACTTGCGGCGCGTCGGCGAGGACGACGCAGCGTCCGAGCCATCCGCCGCAGCGCCCGGTCCGACACGATCTCCGGCACCGAGTCGTTCATCAGGCCGTGTCGAGGCTGATCGCGCCGATGCCGACGAACAGCGCGTCGGCCCGCAGCTCGCGCGATCGCCATCTCGGTCGAGGTGACCGAGCATGCTGTGCATGCCCGGCCGGATCGGCGCCGCCGAGGACGATGAGATCGATGCCCGGCCGATCGACCAGCGTCCAGGCGACGTCGAGGGCGTTCGTGATCACGGTCAGGTCCTCGCGGTCGACGAGGTGCCGGGCGAAGGCCAGCGTCGTCGAGCCGCTCGCGACGACGATCGTGGAGCCATCCTTGACCAGCTCCGCGGCCCGCAGCGGCGATGCGCTCCTTCGCCGGCGCGGCAGGGTCGATGATGTCGGCGAGCCGCGGCCCCGGGGATCGCCGCGCCGCCGTACGTGCGGACGACGCGGCCGCCGTGGGACAGTCGCTGGAGGTCGCGCCGGATCGTCGATGTCGTGACACCGACCTCGCTGGCGAGGTCCTCGACGGACGCCCGGCCACGTGTTCGGAGCAGCGACACGACGCGGTCCTCGCGCTCGGCGGCTCGCACAGGCGCGATGGTGGCTGAGTCGTGCGCGGAGTGTCAAGCGATTCTGCGCGTTCTGCGCAGCGATGGCTGCATCGTCGCGCAGTTCGCGTTGAATTCGTGCGCGATTGGCGGCGTAGAGTGCCGGCATGACCGCCCGAGGAGGACGCCAGCCGACCGACGCGCGTACCGGACCGGGCCTGCGGCGCGGCCTCGACGGCGTGCGCCACGCCGCGCGGCGTGTTCACGGTCCTCGCCCTCGACCACCGCCAGAACCTCCGCCGCGAGATCCGCCCGGACGACCCGGACGTCCGTCTCGATCGACGAGATGGCCGAGCTGAAGCGGGACGTCGTCGCGCGCTCTGGCGCCGCACGTGAGTGGCGTCCTGCTCGACCCGGAGTTCGGCGCCCCGCGGTGCATCGCGGACGGCTCGCTGCCGGGCGACGTCGGGCTTGATCGTCGCGATCGAGGCGACCGGCTACGAGGGCCCGGCGACGGCCCGGCGAAGCCGGGTCCTCGACGGGCTGGAGCGTCGCCAAGGCAAAACGGATGGGCGCGACCGCCGCCAAGCTCCTCGTGTACTACCACCCAGACTCGACGGCGGCACCCGACCAGGAGCGGCTCGTCGCGGACGTCGCCGACGCGTGCCGCCGCCACGACATGCCGCTCTTCCTCGAGCCGATCACCCACTCGGTCGACCCGTCCGTCCCGGCCCTCGCCGGCGAGGAGCGGCGGCGCGTCGTCATCGAGACCGCCCGACGGCTGACGGCGATCGGCGGCGACGTGCTCAAGGTCGAGTTCCCGTACGACGCGTCGGTCACCGACGAGGACCGCTGGGCCGAGGCCTGCGCCGAGCTCGACGCGGCCTCGCCCGTGCCCTGGGTCCTGCTGTCGGGCGGCGTCGACGACGCGACGTTCGAGCGCCAGGTCGAGGTCGCCTGCCGGGCCGGGCGCGAGCGGCGTGCTCGTCGGCCGATCGGTCTGGGCCGAGGCGGTCCGCCTGGCCGGGGCGGACCGGGAGCGGCTTCCTCGCGACCGAAGGCGGTCGCGCGGCTCGGCCGGCTGGTCGCGATCGATCGAGGCCCACGGCCGGCCCTGGCTCGACCGGTCGCCGGAGCTGCGCGGCGCGCGCGTCGGCGCCGACTGGTACCGCGACTACCCGGAGGCCTGAGTGACGGGCTCTGAGCCGGGCCGCGAGTTCGACCTCCTCGTCGCCGGGGAGCTGAACCCCGACATCGTCGTCTCCGGCGACGACGTCGAGCCGGCGTTCGGCCAGGTCGAGCGGCTCGTCGACCGGATCGCGCTGACCGTCGGCAGCTCGTCCGCGATCACCGCGTGCGGCGGCGGCACGCCTCGGGCTCCGGGTCGCGTTCGTCGGCGTCGTCGGCGACGACGTGTTCGGGCGCTGGATGCTCGAGGCGCTTGCCGACCGCGGCGTCGACGTGGGCTGCGTGCCGCGTCGAGCCCGTCCCTGCCCACCGGCGCCAGCGTCATCCTCGCCCGCGGCGAGGACCGGGCGATCCTGCACCTCGCTCGGCACGATGGCCGCACTGACCGCCGGCGACCTGCCCGACGAGCTGCTCGCCCGCGCGCGCCACATCCACGTCGGGAGCCTCTTCCTGCAGGACCGGCCTGCGGGCGGATCTGGCCGGGGTCTTCGGGCGGGCCCGCGCGCCTCGGCCTGACGACGTCGTTCGATCCCAACTGGGACCCGAGCGGGATCTGGGACGGCGGGATCAGCCGGATCCTCGAGGCGACCGACATCGTCCTGCCGAACCGCGAGGAGGCCTGGCGGATCGCCGGCGCCGAGGACGCGCTCGAGGCCGCGCGGGCCCTGGCGACGCGCGGACCTGGTCGTCGCGATGAAGCTCGGTGCGGAAGGCGGGCTCGTCGTCGGCGAGGGACGCGGCTGCGCGGGTCGATGCGCCGCGATGTCGAGGTCGTCGACACGATCGGCGCCGGCGACGCGTTCGACGCCGGGTTCCTCGCCGGCTGGCTCGACGGCCGGTCGCCCGAGGAATGCCTGCGACTCGCGGTCGCCTGCGGATCGCTGTCGGTCCGGGCGATCGGTGGGACCGACGGCCAGCCGTAGCGTAGCGAGGCGGAGGAGCTCGCCGGCGGCTCGTCATCGTGGCGCGACGGCGACGCTCCCTCCTCGTCCCGAGCCGGCGGTGAGCCGGCTCGTCTGCGTCGCTCCGAACCCAGCGATCGATCGCTTCTACGAGGTCGGCCGGCTGGTCCCCGGCACCATCCATCGGCCGACGCAGTCGAGCGCGGTGGCGGGGGGCAAGGGCCTGAACGCAGCCCGGGCGGCGCAGGCGCTGGGCGCGGATGTCGTCGCGGTCGCCATCCTCCGTGGCCATGCCGGCGCGGTGGATCGAGGAGCACTCGCGGAGCACGGGCTGCGGCTGCGGGCCGCGTGGGCTAAGGGTGAGACGCGGACCTGCGTCTCGATCCGTGACCCTGCGACCGACGGCCTGACCGAGATCTATGACCGCGGTGAGCCGCTGTCGCTTTCGGATTGGGAGGCCATGGAGGTGCTCGTCGCCGAGGAGCTGGCCGCAGGCGGTGAGATGGTGACGATCTCAGGGGGATCCCACCAGGCGTCGACGACGAAGCGATCGCGCGATCTGTCGAGTGACGCGCGACGCTCGCGCGAGGACGCTGATCGACGTTATGGACTGGACTCCAGCGTGCTTGGGATCGGCGTGGCTCGCGAAGATGAACGCTACAGAAGCGTCGGACCTGCTCGGACGGCCGGTCGAGACCGAAAGCCAGGCGCTGGAGGCGGCTGCCGAGATCCGTCGCCTGGCGCGGAAGTTTCCATCGTGACGATGGAGCGCTCCGGCGCAGTCGCTCGATGCGATGACGAACTTGTGCTTCCGGCGCGACATGTCGGAGTATGGCGTGGCAGCGGCGAGCGTTCTGGGGGATTGCAGCAGCTTTTGGGGGTAGTGCGGGAAGTAATTGCGGAGCGCGGGGGAGAAGAGGAGGTAATGAGATGAGGGGGGAGAAGGCTGAAGGGCGCCGCCTAGTCCAGGTCCTGCAGGAGCTCGGCGAGCATCAGTGCGTTGGTGGCGCCGTAGTTGGCATAGCAGTTGTTGAACAGCACATGCGTCTGCTGGGCCTGGCCCGCGGCGTCGCGCACCCGCGGGACCCACTCCTCGAGCTCACCCTCGTCGTAGAGATAGCGGAAGCGCTCGACCGTCTTGATGTTCTGCGCCTCCCACGTCTCGGCCCGTCGGCCGTGGAAGCGGACGACCGCGAGGTCGGGCGAGGTCGCCGCGACGATGGGCGGGACGCTCGACTTGAAGCCCTGCGGTCCATCGACCATCACGAGCGGGATCTCGCCGATCGCCCAGGAACTTGAGCGTACGCTCGATGTTCTTCTCGTTGAACCAGGTCGCGTTCCGGAACTCGACCGCCGGCGTCATGCCGACCTTGCGCAGCCGGTCGACGGCGTCCTCGATCGTGTCGCGGTTCTCCGATGAGGTGAAGAACCAGCGCGGGTACTGCAGGAGGATCGAGCCGAGCTGTCCCGACTCGGCAAGCGGCTCGAGCCCGTCGGCGAACCACGCCCAGACGTCGTCCTTCAGGTCGTCGGGCAGGTCCTTGGCATAGATCCGGCGCTTCTCGGCCGTCTCGGCGGGGAGCGCCTCGCGCAGGTCCTTAGGAAGCCGCTTCGTCTCGGTCGGCTGCCCGGTCATCAGCGCGTGGGCCTTGATATCGAACGTGAAGTCCGGCGGCGTCCGCTGGACCCACAACTCCGAGGTGCGCCGCGCTGGCAGCGAGTAGTAGGTCGCGTCGACCTCCACCAGCGGGAAGCGCGATGCGTAGTACTGCAATCGCTCCTCGGCGTTATCCGCGCCGGCTGGGTAGAAGACCCCGGCCGCCGTCATCGTCGGGTCCGTCCAGGACGCCGTCCCGATGCGGATCGTCCCGCCGTTCGGCGCCGCGAAGGGGTTCGCTGCGACATCGTCCGACCCGTCGAAGACCGCTGCGGCGGCGTCCGCTCCGGGGTCATGCGCGTTGTTCGGCATGTCGGTCAGGGTACCGCGCGAGCCGCTACCCGCCGCCTGTCACGCCTCCGAAAGCCGCATCGCCCCGTTCGATGAGGACCTCCTGACAGACGGCGCCCGACGATGGTGACGACCAAGTGAGCAGCGAACCAAGGAGGTACGCGCATGCGTGGCGACGAGCGGTATCAGGACGAGCAGCAGCAGGGCGAGTCGCGTTCGATGACGACACAGCGCGGCGGACAGTCCGACTGGAAAGGGTATGTCCAGCCGTACCGGTATTACGGGCCTGGCTATCGCGGCGTCGGCTACTACGCCGTCTTCTATCAGGGCCAGGATGCGTCCGATGCCGACCAGGGGGACACGGGTCAGCAGGAAACGCAGTTCGATCAGCGCGACGTGCAGTACGGGCAGGGCCAAGGCACCGGTGCCGGCTGGCGCGGTGGTCGATCGGGCCGCACCGGCTCCGGTCAGGGCTCCTGGGGCCAAGGCTCGTTGGGCCAAGGCTCCTGGGGCGGTCGCGGCGGTCAGACCGGGCAGTTCAGCGGCCGTGGCCCGAAGGGCTATCAGCGCTCCGACGATCGGATCCGCGAGGACGTCAGCGATCGGTTCACCGAGCACGGCGACCTGGATGCCTCCGAGATCGAGGTCGACGTCAGCCAGGGCGTGGTCACGCTCAGTGGCTCGGTCGACGACCGCTGGGGTAAGCGGCTCGCGGAGGACATCGCTGAGCGGGTCCCGGGTGTCCGAGACGTCATGAACCACCTCCGTGTCGGGGACCCGACCGGCAGCCGAGGCGGGCAGATGGACATGGGGTCGTCGGGCGGCGCGAGCCAGGACATGCCGGATATCGAGACGGCGGCCCCAGGGTCGAAGTCGCAAGGCGCCAACGGGCGACGCGCGACGACGCCCACGCGCTGAGACCGATGCGTACGATCGGTCGATGACCGATCGAACGCCAAGAACGGTCGAGCTCCGGCTCGACCTCACCGACGCCGAACTCGCCGAGCTCGAGCGGGCACTCCTCAAGGCCCGTGCGACCGAGCTCGGCGAGGTTCGTCGGCGACAGGTCCGCCTATCCGCCGGCTACGGCGACGCGACGACGCGCGACGTCCTCGACGACGAGGCCGATCGCGCGCAGCTGCGATACGACGCCTTGTCGTCGCTGATCGACGCGCTTCGGGCGGCCGACGCCTGACCGAGCCGAGTATCCGGGTCCGGATCCGGCCCCGACTTCCGTACCACCGGACACATCGACCATGGGCCGCTTGACGGATGCGCGGTCGCGGGTGATGGTCTAGGACCCCCAGGCAGCTCGAGTTTCGGATGCCCTACCGTCACCCGCGCCCCCGTCACGCCCGCTCCTTCGCTCCCCGCGCGTCACTCCGTGGCGTCCTGCTTGCGACCGCGCTGTCGCTCAGCGTCGCCGCCCCGTCGCTGGCCGCCGATCCGAGCGCCAGCCCGGACGCGACGTCCACCGCGTCCCCGACGCCTACCCCGACCTCGACGCCGACACCCACCCCGACTTCGACGCCGACACCTGCGCCGACTGCATCGCCGCCGCCCGCGCCGACCGGCACGCCCTACCGCCTCGCCGATCGCGACGCCTGCCGTCGTAGCTGAGCCATCGGCGTCGCCGGCGCCGACCCGGGCGGCTGCCGCGGTCACCGTGTCGATGTCACAGACGGGCGTGAGCTACGACTCGACGACGAACAAGGCGCGCGTCACGATCACGATCACTCCTGCGAACGCCGTCGACCCGTGGCGCTACGTCGTGGCTGTGCGAGGCACGACGGTCACGAGCGGCTCCGTGTCCGGCAGTTCGGTCAGCGTCACGATCACGAACGACTGCTCGATCACGACGCAGAGCGTGACTGCAACCGTCACCGATGCGCAGAACGTCACGGCCAGCGCAGCCTCGACGCTCGATCGGTCGTTGTGTCCGCCACCGCCCGACTACCCGCACGCTCGGGACCACATCATCGCCGGGCCGACGCTGACCGAGGACTCGTTCGTCGATCGTCTGCGCGCGGTCTCGTCGCCGGCGCTGTCCGAGGGGCGATCGATCTATCGGACGCTTGTTGCGGGTGGCGTCAATGTGGCCTTCTCGCTCGGGACGTTCCACGCCGAGAGCCACTCTGGGACGCGCGGCTACGCCACCGTGACGAAGAACTGGGGGAACATCCTCTACTACGCCTGGACCGCTGACTTCGGGGCGACCCCCTACGCGCCCGGGAACGGCTACACGTACGCGAAGTTCCCTTCCTGGCTCGCCAGCGTCCGGGCCTACGTGGACCTGCTCCAGCGCTACGACCGAAGCGGCTACACGACCGTCAGCTCGGCATCGGCGCACTGGCTCGGCACGATCGAGGGCAGCTCGCGCCATCTCACGTACCTCAACAACATCACGTCGGTGATGAGCATCCTTCCCGACGACGCCGTTCCCGTCATGACCGCGCTTTCCGTCGCGACATATAACCGGGCGAGCGTGCCCGTCGCTTACGCGGCTCGCGACAACCTCGGGATCACCGGCTATCAGATCGGGAAGAAGCGCGGCTCGACGGGCAGCTGGTCGTACGACGACGACCACGTCAAAGAGCACGACGCTGACGCTCGTGAGCGGCTGGTGGACGATCGCCGTCCGGGCCACCGACGCCGCCGGCAACTGGTCCGCGTGGAAATACGTCCGCGTCTCGGTCGACTCGAGCGCGCCGGCGATGACCGCCCTCAAGGGTTCGTACGTGGTCGTCCGCTCGGTCGACGGTCGGTTCAGTGCCTCGTGGTCCGGCATCGACAACGTCGGCGTCACCCGCTACCAGTACCGGACGCGTTCACGACCTGACGGCACGCCGTCGAGCGCCAGGAGCACCACCGCCAGGAGCGCCACGTTCTCGCTGCCGGCGGGCAGTTGGGAGGTCCAGGTGCGGGCGGTCGACGCGGTGAACAACTCGAGCCCGTGGCAGATCATCTCGGTGCTCGTGCCGCGCGACGATCGCGCGTTCGCCTTCTCGAGCGGGACGGTGCGTCACACGGCGACGACGACGTACCGGCACACCTTCACCGAGAACAGGACGCCCGGTTCCACGCTCTCGTTCACGACCGATGACGGGGATGCGCTCTACGTCATCGGCCGGGTCGGACCAGCGTATGGACGGATGCGGATCACGGTCGATGGCGTCTCGGCCGTCGTCGACACCGGCTTCTACGGCGGGCAGCGGGCGACGGCGATCCGCGACCGCCTCGTCCTCTACAGCACGTCGCTCACCGCCGGCCCGCACACGGTGAGCATCACCAACACGGGGTCGGCGGGGCGCGTCACGCTCGCCATCGACGCGATCGACGTCCGGCGCTGACCGGAGTCCGTCAGGCCCGGCGCCGCCGGAGTGCCACAGCGAGGACGACGAGCAGCAGGCCGATGAGGGCGACGGCCGCGAGTGGCGCGATCGGCAGCCCGGACGGCGCGGCGGCCGCCGGCAGCACGTAGGGCTCGCCGACGGAGACCGTGGAACCCGGTGGAGCGTCGATCAGGTCGACGCGGGCGTCGAGGACGCCGCTTCCTCGCTCGGATCCAGACCACGGCAACGTCCCACCGGCGACGAGCGTAACGACCGCCGAGCAGGTGCCAGACGCGGGACAGGGATCGAGCGGGTGCGCCACGAGGTTGACGGTCCCATCCCCGTTCGCGTACCCGGTCAACGGACCAGCGCCGTCACCCTCGAGGCGCGTTTGAAGAGACTTCCCGCTTGCCTGGATGTGCACGATCGCGAAGGACGTTGCGAAAGCGTCCGGCCCCGGGCTGCCAGTCGGACGGTCCGGCACGCCGAACGTGACATCGACAGCGGTGGAAGCGGCACCGCCAGACACGTTCACGCCCTGGGCGGATGCGCTGACGGTCGACGGATCTGGTGCCGTGCGTCGATCGTCGTCGATGGCGAGGCCAAGCCGCCCGGCGCCGACTCCCGTGGCATACGTCCCTCGCGCCGATACGGTCCAGGTCATCTTTCCGAGTGACGGCGGCGGCGTGTCTGGGCCCCACACGGCCGGTCGCGGCGCGGCCGCGAAGTTCTGGAAGATGAGCCAATACCCCCGTTCACACGTGCCATCTTCAGGACAGTCCCCGAGGACCGGCACGTCGAGCGTGCCGCCCTGGATCGCGATGCCTGTATACGGCGAAGCCCCGACGAGCGCATCCGCCAACGGCGTGCTTTCGTCGTCCTCGATCACGCGGACCCACTGTCGCCACGCAGGGTCTTGTTCGCTCTCGAACCCGGGTCGCGTGATCGCGAGGCGGAGTGACGCATCCCTTGGCGCCCGATCGGCGGTGATGGTCAGGTGATGAACCAGGACTGCCCCGCCGTCCTCGTCGCCTCCGACGGGCGCCGCGGTGGCGACCCGGTCTGACGTCAGCGTGGTCGGAGGCATCGTCTCCAGCTCGGTTCGCGCACCCGAGGGCATTCCGCACGGGGCATGGACACCCACGTACGTCACGCGTGTCAGGACGGTCCATGCGACGGGCACGGCCTCGCTGACGCCTTCCGGGATCGCGAAGCGGAGGCGATACGAGCGATCGCACGCGATGCCGGCGGAGCACGAGATCGGGATCGAGGCGAGCGGTCGACCGACACCCACGATCGATCCCTCCCAGGGCGCGCTCGCCGGGATGACCGCGCCGGTGCCCTCGTCCACGACCGTGACCTCGAACGCGCGGTGGGCCGGCTCCGTCGAAGGTGCCGACGGCGCAGGGGTGGGCTCTGCGTCGGGGTCGTCCGCGGCCAGGACATAGAGGCGAGCGTCGAACGACGCGTCGGCCGGCAGCGCTGCGGCGTTCAGGTGGACAGTGACGCCTTGTTCCGCGACCGGATGCGCCACGTCGAGGACGATGCGTTCAGGGGCGGCGCTCGGGTACGACCGGATCTCCTGGATGGCACCGCAATCGGGACCGCCGATACACGCCACGAGGAGCAGCGCGACGCCGATCCCGAAACCGGCTCCGGCGATCACGCGTCCGATGGCTGTCATCGCGCTCCTTGTCGTGTCTCGGCGAGGACGCGGCAAGTATCGAGCGTGTTCCCGGGCATCTCCCGTAGTACGGGTGATACACCCAGGGGGTATTGACAACCTCTTGACACATTCGGGGATCGAGGGGCAGACTACCGCTTACCGGGCTTGTCAAGACTTGACAGGCCCACAGGCACGTTCGGGACCGAGCGGGGGTCTTCGGACAGAGGATCGAAGCGTCATCTGGTCGCTGGCGCGGTAAGGAGCGGAACTTGTCGGTCGGCGTCACTGCCGAGGTCAAGAGCAAGCTCTCGGTCGTCGACGTCGTCGGCGAGAGCGTCACCCTCAAGAAGGCGGGCACCACGTACAAGGGGCTGTGCCCCTTCCACGGGGAGAAGACGCCGTCGTTCGTCGTCACCCCGGCCCGCGAGTCGTGGCACTGCTTCGGCTGCGGCAAGGGCGGCGACATCTTCAGCTTCGTGATGGACCGCGACGGCCTGACGTTCCCCGAAGCGCTTCGAACACTGGCGGCCAAGGCCGGCGTCGAGATCGACGAGCGCACGAAGCGCGAGGACGCCCGCAAGGCGCGGCTGCGCGGCGTGCTGGACACCGCGATCGCGTTCTATCACGCGGTCCTGACCGGTTCGAAGGTCGGCGAGCCGGCGCTCGCGTATCTGCGGGATCGTGGTTTCACCGACGCGACCATCGAGACGTATCAGCTCGGCTGGGCGCCGGCCGGCTGGGACGTGATGGCGCGCCAGCTCCAGGCGAAGCGGAACGTCGATCCGAACGACCTCGTCGAGGTCGGGCTCGCCAGCCCGAGCCAGCGCGGCCGAGGCGTGATCGACAAGTTCCGGGCTCGCGTCCTGTTCCCGATCCGCGACCAGAACGGCCACGCGGTCGGCCTCGGTGGCCGACTGCTCGAGGGTGAGGGTCCGAAGTACCTCAACTCCCCGGCGACCCCGCTCTTCGACAAGAGCCGGACGCTCTACCTGATCGACAAGGCCAAGGGTCCGATCCGCAAGAGCGAGCAGGCCGTCATCGTCGAGGGCTACACCGACGCGCTGATGGCTCATCAGGCCGGCTTCGAGAACGTCGTGGCCAGCCTCGGGACCGCGCTCACCCCGAACCAGATCGGGCTCCTGACCCGATACGCGAACCGGATCGCCCTCGCCTATGACGTCGACCCGGCAGGGGAGAAGGCGGGCACGGTCGGTGTGACCGCGCTGGCGGGCCTGATCACGCAGCTCCAGGGCGACGACTCCGGGGTGAAGCTCGAGGACGTGCGCGTCGCCCGGCTGCCCGACGGGAAGGATCCCGACGAGGTCGTCCGCGAGGACCCGTCGGCCTGGGAATCGGCCATCGGGCGCGCCAAGCCGCTCGTCGAATACCTGATCGACCATCACGCGTCGCGCCACGACCTCAAGACCGCGACGGGACGCATCGCCTTCGTCGACGCCGTCATCCCGTCGATCCGCGACATCGCGGACCCGCTCCGTCGTGACGAGGCGCTCCAGCAGATGCATCGCGTGTCGGGCGTCGATGAGCGGGTGCTCCGGCAGAGCCTCGAGCGTCGCCTCGCGGCGGTCGGGCCCGGGCAACGCGACGGTTCGACGCGCATCACCGCGGACGCGGTGCTCGCCTCGCCGGACGCGCTCCCGGTCGGCGACATCCTGAAGGCCGTGACCCCGGTCGAGGCCGAGCTGCTCCGGCTGCTGCTGCTCCTGCCGGACCAGCAGCTCCGCGTCGCGGACCAGCTCGGTCCCGATCAGTTGCCGAGCACGCTCGCGCGCGAGCTGTTCCGGGCCATCGTCATGGCGCGTGCCGCGAACGACCAGGGCATCCACCCGGCATTCGATCTGGCTGCTTTCGTCGCCGGTCTGCCGGACGACGAGGTGCGTTCACTCGCGCAGGCCGCGATGGCGCTCCAGAAGCCGCCGCCGGAGGCCCGCGAGGTCGCCGGGCTGCTGCTCGACATCGAGGACGACGGGATCCGCGAGCGGAGCGAATACCTCGAGACGGCACTCGCCGAGGCAGAGCGCACCGGCGACGCCTCGACGCGTCGACCGTTTACAGCGCGAACAACGCCAGATCAATGAGAGCCGTCGATCGATCGACCGACGACGTGAACAGACCCGACTGCTCGCGCGGCCCGTCGTGGCCGCGCAGACCTGACCAGCAAGGAGGCTCGGATGCCAGCGGATCCGCTCGACAAGCAACTCGTCGAAGCCGTCCTGTCGCGGCCGCGCCGCGCCAAGGCGGATATCGAAGAGGCCAAGCTCGCGGGGCTTCGCCCGCGTCGCGCCGCCGTCGCGGTCGCCGAACCCGAAGACGACGACGACGATGATGATGACGACGATCTGGACCTCGGTCCCGTCGGTGAGGGTGAGCCCGAGGGCGAGGTAAGCGTCGAGGTCGTCGCCGAGGACGGCGCCGAAGCCGCGGCGGCACGCCTTCCGACGGAGGGTCCGACCAAGCTCGACCCGAAGGAGGTCGAGGAGCCGACCGCCGAGGACCTCGAGGCCATCAGCGCCGACATGATCGGCATCGACGACCCGGTCCGGATGTACCTCAAGGAGATCGGCAAGGTCGCCCTGCTGACCGCCGAGGAGGAGGTCGTCCTGGCCAAGGCCATCGAGCTCGGCGAGCAGATGGTCGAGGAGCCGTGGAAGGCCATCGCCTCGCTCCACGAGTGGACGCTCCACGACACCGAGCGCAAGACCCGCACGGCGAAGCCGCAGCATCGGCTGCCGTACGGCGACGAGGCGCACGCCATGGTCCGCGCTGGGATCGCGGCGCGCACCACGCGCAGCCTGATGGTCCAGTCGCCGGACTTCCACCTCATCAAGCGGGCAAGGACGCGCAGTCCGAGGGCACCAAGGAGCTCCTCAAGGAGGGCAAGAAGCTCGTCGCGGCCTACAACGCCGGGCCGAAGACCGACACGTTCCTGCCGCTGCTCGACTGGGCGTTCTTCGCCGTCCACAACGGCGACCTCGATTCGCGCGACAACGTCGGGCTGCGGGCGATCTGGGACTGGACCCGCGAAGGCGTGGCGTGGCCTGCGCTCGAGCGCTACATCCTCGCCGGCAACGACGCCGAGCTGCTCAAGAGGATGGGCTACGACCCGGAGGTGCCGCTCGAGACGAAGCTGCGCGACCGCAAGGGCGTCATCGTCGAGATCGGGCGGGACGCGCGCGAGCAGCTGACGTCGGCGAACCTCCGGCTGGTCGTGTCGATCGCGAAGAAGTACATCGGCCGCGGGATGTCGTTCCTGGACCTCATCCAGGAGGGCAACATCGGCCTGATCCGGGCGGTCGAGAAGTTCGACTACGAGAAGGGCTTCAAGTTCTCGACGTACGCCACGTGGTGGATCCGGCAGGCCATCACCCGAGCCATCGCCGACCAGGCGCGGACGATCCGCATCCCGGTCCACATGGTCGAGACGATCAACCGGCTGATCCGCGTCTCGCGCGGGCTCCTCCAGGAGCTCGGCCGTGAGCCGACCGTCGAGGAGATCGCCGAGGCGATGTCGAAGGGCCAGGAGGTCCAGGTCACCCCCGAGAAGGTCCGCGAGATCATCAAGGTCTCGCAGGAGCCGGTCTCGCTGGAGACGCCGATCGGCGAGGAGGAGGACTCCCACCTCGGCGACTTCATCGAGGACCGCGGGGCCCTGGCGCCTGCCGAGGCAGCCTCGCATCAGCTGCTCAAGGAGCAGGTGGAAGCCGTACTCGACTCGCTGACCGGCCGCGAGCGCCGTGTGCTTCAGCTCCGGTTCGGTCTCGAGGACGGGCGTGCCCGGACCCTCGAGGAGGTCGGCAAGGAGTTCAACGTCACCCGCGAACGCATCCGCCAGATCGAGGCGAAGGCGCTGCGCAAGCTGCGCCACCCGTCGCGCTCGCGGAAGCTCAAGGACTACCTGGAGTAGGGCGACCAGGCCTCGACCGGGGCTGCCCGGTCAGAGGCCCAGCTCATCGGCGCGGCGGGCGAGCTCGACCCGGGACTGGACCCCGAGCTTCACGTACGCATTGGCGAGGTGCGTCTCGACGGTCCGGTCGCTGATGTAGAGGCGCTTCGCGATGGCGAGGGCGGTCTGGCCGTCGACGGCAAGGCGCACGACCTCGCGCTCGCGCTCGGTCAGCGCGCCGGGACCGATGCCGAAGGCTGCGCCGCGTCGTCGGGCGTGCGCGCCGACCAGGAAGAGCTCGACCTCCCGAAGGACGGCCTCGGCGTCGCCCACCCAGGGCACATGATCGATGCCGGGCAGCTCGACGAGCTTCGCGCCGGGGATCCGCGCCGCGAGGTAGCGCGCGTTGCCGACGTCGAACCACTGCTCGTGGGTCCGATGGAGTATCAGGGTCGGCACCGAGACGCCCGGCAGGATGTCCCGGACGTCGATCTGGGAGTTCATGCGGACCAGAGCCGAGGCCATCCCGGGACTCGCGCCCGCACGTAGATAGCGCGCCCACCAGCGCCGGTAGCGTTCGTCGGCGAGCGCCGTCGGGTTGTGCCGCATCCACCACTCACCCGTCTCCCAGGCACGGTCGATGCCGACGAGGAAGTCGTCGAACTGCTCGGGCGAGCGTCCCCACGGGTAGTCGTCGTCGCGCAGCCACCGCGCGTATGAGCCGTACGCGATCAGGGCGGACGTCCGCTCCGGGTGGGCGACCGAGAACACGATCGATAGCGGCCCGCCCTCCGAGATGCCGAACATCGCGGCCTGCTTGGATCCGACCTCGTCCAGGACCGCCCCGATGTCGGCCATCCGCTCGGCGAATGTCGGCGGCTCCGCGACCGGGTCCGACAACCCGGTCCCACGCTTGTCGAACAGGATCAACCGGCTGAACGAAGCCAGCCGGTTCAGGAACTGGCTGAGATGCGGCTCCTCCCAGGCGACGTCGAGGTGAGAGACGAAGCCGTGGACGAGGAGCAGATCCAGTGGGCCGTCACCCACCACCTGGTAGGCGATGCTGACGCCGTCGCTCCTGGCGTAGCGAGTCTCCGGTCGCACGCGGCGAGTCTAGCCCCGGGTCGGTCCGCGCCCGGGAAATCCGTACCGGTACGGAGGTAGCGCGCGACCTCCCGCCCTAGCGTCGAGTGACCCTGGCTGCTCGATCCGACCGGTCGAGACGGACCCGGGCTCTGCCCCTCGGGCGAGGAGGACATCGTGGCCGTGATCGCATCGAAGCCAGACGCGACGGCGTCGGGGTACCTGCTGGAGGGCACGCTGCTGGAGGCCTGCTCGTGCGGCGTCCTGTGCCCTTGCTGGGTCGGCGAGGATCCGGACGGCGGCCAGTGCTTCGCGTTCAACGCCTACCACTTCGACCGGGGCACGATCGGCGACGTTGACGTCGCCGGACTCAATCTGGTGCTCATCGTGCACATCCCCGGGAACGTGCTGACGCCCAACTCGTGGAAGGTCGTGATGTTCGTGGACGACGTCGCGACCGCCGAGCAGAAGGACGCGATCGTCGGCGCGTACATGGGCCGCTTCGGCGGTCCCCTCGCAGACCTGGCCGGTCTCATCGCCGAGGTCAAGGAGGTCCGCTCCGCCAGGATCACGCACTCGATCGTGGGCGGGGTCGGGACGCTCCGGATCGACGACATCCTCGAAGCCGAACTCGAGCCTTTCCGGGCAGCCGACGGCACGATCACGACCCTCCGGGACAGCCTCTTCAGCACCGTGCCCGGCTCGCCGGCCTACGTGGCGAAGGCGGCGACGAACCGTGTCAACCTCCCCGAGCACGGGCTCAGCTGGGAGTTCAGCCATCGCAACGCGATCCAGGCCGACTACCGGATCGGGATTCACGGGATGACCGCGCTCGCCCGCGGCAGGCGTTCACGACCCGTCAACCGTCTCGACGCCCGCTGGGTCGTCGGGACCGCGTGGCTGCTTGCGGCAGCCGCGGAGCTGACGGGCCACGGCGAACTCGTGAACCACGACCAGCTGATCCATGGCGGCCTGCCGCGGCCGGTCGCCATGGGCGTCTTCCTCGTCGCCTGGGCCGTGATGGTCGCGGCGATGATGCTGCCGTCAGCGCTGCCGCTGATCCGGCTCTTCGACCGGGTCTCGGCTGCACAGCCGCGGGCGCGGGCGGCCCGGTCGGCCTTCGTCGCGTCCTACATCTTCGTCTGGGTCGGTTTCGGCGCCGCTGCCTTCCTGTTCGACACCGTCGTCCACGCGACGGTGGACGCCTCACCCTGGCTCCTGGCCCACGCGTCGGTCATCGCAGGCGGGACGCTGGTCGTCGCCGGGCTCTTCCAGCTGTCCCCGCTCAAGGAGGCGTGCCTGCGGCAGTGCCGCAATCCTGGCGCGTTCCTCTTGCGCTACTACCGCCGGGGAGTCGGGCGGGCGTTCGTGACTGGCGCGTGGCACGGCGTCTTCTGCCTCGGATGCTGCTGGGCGCTGATGCTCGTCGCCTTCGCGCTCGGCATGGCCAACCTCCTATGGATGGCCGGGCTGGCGCTGGTGATGACGCTCGAGAAGCGTTGGGTGCATGGCCAGCTACTCGCGCGGATGAGCGGCGTCTGGCTCCTGGTCGTCGGCCTGACGATCGCGACCCAGGAGCTCTGGTCGTAGGGCTCCCGTCAGCCGTCCGGACCGCCGGGCGGCTCGCCCGGATCCGAACCCGTCGCGACCGGCCAGCCCTGCTGCGTCCAGTCGCTGTACGAGCCGGGATATAGCCGGGCATCCGGCAGGCCCGCGATCCGCATCGCCAGTGCATCGTGCGTCGCCGACACGCCGCTGCCGCACGACACGACCACGTCGCCCATCGACCCGTCGGCTCCCAGCCCCCGATACCTGGCCGCGAGCTCGGCCGGCGATAGGAACCGGCCGTCAGCAGCGAGATTGCCGTCGGTCGGCGCTGAGATGGCCGTCGGGATGTGTCCGGGGTAGGCGTCGATCGGTTCGATCTCGCCCCGGTAGCGCGCTCCCGCCCGCGCGTCGAGCACCCGGAGGGAGCCGAGACCGCCCCGCACGCCTTCACGGTCGACCACGCGGCGCCACGATCCACGAAGCGAGAGGCGCGCCGGCGCGAACGATGGCTCTTCGCGTGTCAGCGGCAGCCCCGCGGCGGTCCACGCGCCGATCCCGCCGTCGAGCACGGCGACCGATCGATGCCCGAGATCGTCGAGCATCCACCACAGCCGGGCCGCTACCCAGCCACCGACGTCGTCGTAGGCGACCACGGCATGTTCGTCGCCGATCCCGATCTGCTCGAGCCGCCGCCGGAACACATCCGGATCCGGCAGTGGATGCCGGCCAGGCCCTGTCCGGGCCGTCAGGTCGGTATCGATGTCGAGATGCAGCGCGCCCGGCAGGTGGCCGGCCTCGTACGCCACGCGGCCTTCGCCGGGTTTGCCGAGATACCACCGACAGTCGACGACGCGGAGGAGGGGATCGTCGATGGCGTCCGCGAGCGTCGCAACGTCGACCAGCGGTCCTTGGAAACCGATCGTCACCTCCGTAATGCCCAGCGGTCCGGCGTCAGCCCGATCGGCGCGTCGATCAGCGGGAGCCCAGAGCCGTCCGCCGGTCGAAGCCGCCCGGTCATGTAGTCGCGGTACCACGGCGACCATGTCCGCGACCCCGCTTCGTACTCGGCGTACGACCGACCGAACGGGGCCTCGTCGGGGGGTCGGGTCGACGTGAACTGCGCGGCGTCATGCAGCGAGGGCAGCACGCCTTCATCCAGTCCCAGCCCGCGGTAGAGACCCTCGACCTGGTGCAGCCACTCATGCACGTAGCCCTGCTCGGGGTCGGGGTCGTTCGCGAGCGTGTGCCAGTGGTCGGTCGAGATCGAGGAGAAGCCCGCGCCGAGCGTCGCGTCCGACGCACCTTGCGTGCACCCCCAGCCGCACTGCGGGACGCCCGGCTCACACGGCCATAGCGCGTAGATCGAGTCGTATTCGCCGCCGGTGGCATGGACCTCGCCGAGCTCGGGGTGGATCTCCCTGGGTCCGACCCACCAGCGGCCACCCCCGCTCGACGACAACGACGTGACCGGTCGACGGACCTCGATGACGTCGACCGGGTCGAGCGTCGCCAGGCCCGAGCTCCAGTCGAGGATCGTCGCGGGCAGTCGATCGATGACGCCCATGATCACATCACGCTCTTCGCGCCCCATGACGCGTCGAGCTCGTTTGCGCGACAGCCCCGACCCGTAGCGCGCGTCCAGGACCGGATAGACGAGCACGAGGGTGCGCCAGCGCTGGAGGGATGACTGGTCGGAGGTCACCTCGGCAGCGTATCGCAGGGGACCGTGGCGACGGTCGCGCAGGCCGTCGTCTCGGTAGCCTGCCACGACCGCGGTGGAAGACGTGCGGTATCCTTCCGGGCGGTCACGGCTCGGGTCGTGGCACCCGCGGGCGCGATGGCCCGCCCCCGTTCCGGCGTAGCTCAGTGGTAGAGCGGGCGGCTGTTAACCGCTTGGTCGTAGGTTCGAATCCTACCGCCGGAGCCACTCCTTCCTAGGTTGCACGGTCGGTGCACGAATGTAAGGTCCCGCCTAGGGTGAATGTCGCCACGACCCCGAGCAGGACGCCAGCCACCATGAGCACTCCGCGCTCGATCCACTGGTTCCTCTGGTTCGGCGTGCTGTCCTTCTCGTCAAACCGATCATGGGGTTTGCCGGCCTGCCGAGCGCTCTGAGCATTGATCCGGTTCTGAACTTCGCGCGCGTCCGCCTTCTGTTTGTTGATCCGCTGGACGTTCTCCATGATCGCCTTGAGGTTCTTCCTGGGCGGACTTGGCGGCGGCCACGGCGACGAACAAAGACAGCGGCGCGGCCGAGTCGCTGACGCTCGGCGGGGGAGTCAGATGTTCCGCTTCGTCCCGAGGAACCTCGGTAGCCACTCGTCGATCGCCCGTACAAGCTCATCGAGGGCACCAATCGGGGCCAGGCATCCTCGCGATTGCGGTCGCCACGGCGGTCTTGCTAGCGACGTGGTGGTTGAGCCTCAAGCGCGGCCGTCGGTGACCCCGCGCCAGCTCACCGAGCGTCGCCGTCTCCTTAACGCTCGGTCAGGGCTCGCTGTCAATCGGCTCCCTGGCCAGCATCGGCCCACCAGGGGCGAGCCTATCTGAGGATGAGCGAGACGTTGATCGCGTGCGCCAAGCCTCCGCTCGACCCACTGATCTGCAGCGTGAACGTTCCGATGGGGCTCCTTCGGGAGGTCGAGATCTTCACCGTGACGCTGGTGCCAGTCGTGGGATTCGGAGTTACGGACGCGGTCGCGTTGCTCGGCAGTCCGCTGACCGTGAAGAGCACGGAGCCCGCGAACCCATTCAGGCGCGTGATCGTCACTCCGTAGGTGGCGGTCTGGTTGCGCTTGATGGACCGCGAAGTCGGGCTCACCGAGAGCGAGAAGTCAGTGACCGTGACCTTGGCCGTGCCGTTCACGCCACCGCTCGCGGCGGTCACCGTGAAGTTCGACCCGACGGTCGTGGCCGTGAACAGGCCCGCCGAGTTGATCGAGCCGCCACCGCTGACCGACCAGGTGAACGTCGGCTGCGGGTTCATCGGGACGTTGTTCTGGTCGTAGCCGGTGGCGCTGAACTGCTGGGACCCGCCGTTCTGGACCGAGGCGGTCGCGGGTGTCACCGTGATCGAGGTGAGGACGGGCGGGGCGGCCGTGACCGTGACCTTGGCCGTGCCGTTCACGCCACCGCTCGCGGCGGTCACCGTGAAGTTCGACCCGACGGTCGTGGCCGTGAACAGGCCCGCCGAGTTGATCGAGCCGCCACCGCTGACCGACCAGGTGAACGTCGGCTGCGGGTTCATCGGGACGTTGTTCTGGTCGTAGCCGGTGGCGCTGAACTGCTGGGACCCGCCGTTCTGGACCGAGGCGGTCGCGGGTGTCACCGTGATCGAGGTGAGGACGGGCGGGGCGGCCGTGACCGTGACCTTGGCCGTGCCGTTCACGCCACCGCTCGCGGCGGTCACCGTGAAGTTCGACCCGACGGTCGTGGCCGTGAACAGGCCCGCCGAGTTGATCGAGCCGCCACCGCTGACCGACCAGGTGAACGTCGGCTGCGGGTTCATCGGGACGTTGTTCTGGTCGTAGCCGGTGGCGCTGAACTGCTGGGACCCGCCGTTCTGGACCGAGGCGGTCGCGGGTGTCACCGTGATCGAGGTCAGGACGGGCGGCGGTGGCGGCGATGTCGAGGCGACCACCGCAAAATTCTGCGTTTGCCATTGCGCGAAGAATCCGCAGAAGATGAAGCACGAGCCGGTGACTTGGCTGCTTCCCCAGACAACGCCGTCGTTCAGTGGATCCGGGAGTCGCCCCCGCGTAGTCCCCCCAACGGCACGGGGACGTCGCAGAGGGGGCGCCACAGCTGAAGTCGAGGTCGGCGGCGCTGGACTGACCGATGACGAGCTCGCCCGGATCGAGGCTGCCGAGGGGCGTCGACGCGGTTCGTGTCTGCGCCCCGATCACAGGCAGAGTCGATGCCCCGCCTCTGTTGTAGAAGACGGCGGCGCTGCTGCCGCCGATCGATGGAGAGATCGCGCCGTTGAAGACGAAGTCGGTCGGGCTACCAACGTCGCCATGCTGTCGCAGCGTCGGCGGTATGCCGCCGAGGATCTCGTACCAGCGAACCACGGAGCGACCACCGGGACCAGCGACCGTGTGCTGTGTCCAGATCCCCTTCGCACCGCCGGCACCCTGATCATTGACCGCGACCGCCTGCGTGAGCCGCGCATCCAGCGAGTCGAGCGTGTATGAGGTGCCCGGCTGCGGAACCGGTGCCGGGATGTCGAAGGTCGGGACGGTCACGTCGCCGTCGGCCACGAGCGACGGCGTGCCGCCGACCGACGTCCAGTGCCAGACCATGACTTTCGGTGCGGAGCTGCCGACACCGTCAACTGGTGAATGTGCAGCGACGATGTAGCCGAGCGACGACGAATCGACGGTATTGGCTGGGACCGGCGTGAACGCGGTTGAACCATCCGCGTTGTGGAGGGGATGCGTGGCGTCGGAGACGTACAGGACGGTATCGACAGAGCAGCTTGCGTCACCGGCCTGCGGCTTCCTGATCACGAAGATGTTGGCGGTGAGGAAGGTGTAATTCGGGGCGTTGGTGTCGTCGTAGACGTTCGTCCCGATGCTGATGAAGTTGTTGTCGTGTCCGAGCTTGGGATAGTCGTCGAGCAGGTTGCCCCGGCCGGTACCGAACCGACACCAGCCGTTGGTCAGATCGCTCGGGTCGGAGGTCTTGGACCAGCCGAAGATGAGCAGGTTGGCACCCTGCGCGACCCCGAGTGCCACGTACAGCCAGTGGCCGCTCTGCGGGTCGTACTGGATCTGCGGATCGGTGACCGACAAGCCGGCACCGGCACCCGTGAAGGTGCCGTTGTCCGTGCTGCTGATGAGATTGAGGTTGCGATCGTAGACGCCGATCTCCTGGTTGACCATCTCGACGTAGTTGTTCGGACCGATCGCACCCGTGCTGTCGGGCGGCGTCGCCGTCAGTTGGTTGAGGCCCGGGCTGTTGAGGTTGTTGAACAGTCCGGCGAGTGGGGCGTGCGGGGCGATGGATGGACCGCGGGAGCCGCGGGAAGCGATCGCCGCAGCATGGAGCTTGGCCGCCCGAAGGGCGTCCGCGTCCAGCGTGTGAAAAGGTTGCGCGAAGGCAGGGTGCTTGGTTTCGGGAACGCCGGGACCGAGCGACGTCGGTGTGAGACGCCCGATCGGTGCCAGGACCGTTCCCGGAGTCCCGGGGCTTGCACCAGAGGCCGGGACCGCAGTCCCGAGCGTGCCCGCCAGGAAGACCGCGGTTGATGCCAGCGAGACGGCGACGCGACGGACGCGTGCCACGGACCAGGTGGACATCGAACGCCTCGATTTGCGCGACTGGACCTCGATAGTGCGCCCGGTCGGAGGTACTGTCGAGAGACGTGGTGCGCCCTGGAACCGGCCATTTGGTTGGGCCCGCGTCCACCGATCTGGCCGGTGCGCTTGTTCGCTATCCCTCGTTCGCGCGGTAGGCCGATGACCTCCACCCGTTGGAGCGTGATCGACCTGCCGCCAATCCGCGGCAGCTCGGCTGACGGACCCAGCCCGGGTCCCCGACCGCGATGCCGCATCCCTGGCCAGCCCATCCGGGCCGACCGTGAGACGAACGGCCGGGAACCGGAGTGCGACTGTCCGCAGCGTCCCCTACCATCGCCGATCCGGCGTTTCGGACGACCGCCTAAAGCCGAGCTTTCCGTGAGCGATCGGCGTCCGCGTCGTCTGAGACCCAAGGCCTCTCAGTGTCGCTCGCGGTCAGGGAGCGGTGACCGTGAATGCTGTCCGCATGCCGACCTTGTAGTGCGCTTCGATCGATCCGTCAGGCTCGGTCTGCACGATGTTGCAGATCAGCACGTACTTGCCCGGGGCGAGGTCGAACGACACTTCTTTCGTCTCACCGACGGCGACGTCGCCGGTCTCGCCGATCGACGTGATCCCGTCCCCTTCCTCGTCCGCCTTGCCGTCCTTGTCGACCGGTAAGGCCGCTGGGTCGAGGTCCGTCCGGAGCACGACCATCTCGTGGATGTCGTCGGGCCCGCTGTTCTTGGCGACGAACTTCACGGTCCCGGCCGGCACACTTGCGACCGATGGAACGATGGCGAATTCCTGGAGAACCACCGACACGCTGGTCGTCCCGGCCGGCGCCGGCGATGCCGCGGTGGCCGATGGCGCGACGCTGGCCGCCGTGCCGCTCGTAGCCACGGCGCTTGCGGCCGGCGCGGTCGTGGGGGAGGTGTTGCCGCTCTGACAGGCGGCCGCGATTAGGATCAGCATCACCAGACTGGCCGCCCCGCGCAGGCGCGTGCGGTCCGGGTCCACGGACCGCGGCTCAGTCGACATCGGTTGCTCCTTCGATCGGGCCCGGCTTGGCGGGACGCCTGTCGAGCTGCGGTACCGTGGCACGCTCGTCAGGCGGGTGATAGGGCCGGATGACCGGTCGAACCTCGAACCCGCCTCCGACTCGGCCGAAGTCAATCACCGCCAGGTCGCTGTCCCCGGACGCCCAGTTGTCGTTCGCGCGCGTTACGGCTGTGAGCTCCCTGGCCCGCTCCTTCCTCGCGGCTCGTTCTTCGGTGGTGAAGCCAGTGGACGGCGTGGCGGTCGCTGATGGCATACGAGGTTCCCCTTATGTGGGCGCGTGTCGACCGCGCCCTGAACGGAGTCAAACAACATGGCACGCGCGGAGGGACCGACACGTCCCCCAGGAAATGGGCCCCTCCGCCGCGAGTGCCTTGCGCGAATGTGGGCCCGTCCACGGCAGGGGACATTACGGTTCGTCATCTGGGGGCCGTCGGCTGATGTCTTGGCGCCCCTCGGACTCGGCGCCTCGCCTCGGCCTCCCGCAGGCGACTCCGGTCCCAAACCCACGATCCCTTGACTCCCCCCGCGCCGGCCTGTCGCGGCGGACCGGAGCGGAATTCTGTGCAGCTAACAGTGGGCGCTACGCTCGCGTCGCCACACGGGACAGCACGTCGCACTAGGCCGGGCGCTTGGTCGTAGGTTCGAATCCTACCGCCGGAGCCACTCGTATTACGGAATCCGACCGGTTAACACCCTCGTCGGTCGGCCTCCAGACGGCGACAGCCTTCTCGTCGCGACTGTCGACGTCCATCCGCTCGAACAGGTCTCCGACCCACGCCACCCGCGTCGCCAACGGCGCGTGGTCGAGGATTCCGTTCATGTCGTCGATCGTCTGCAGAACGAGCTTCGTTGTGATCCCGAGTGGCCGCTCCGCCTGGTCAAGCTCGGCGTTTCGCGCCTGGGCCCAATCCAGAGTCGGGGCAACGACGACGGCGCGGCTCGTGTCGATCCTCGCCTCGCATCTGCGCCCCCTCCTGGTGCACGTGAGATAGAGGAGGCTGCGCCGCCGGACCCTTTACGGGTTAGGCAACCGCGCCGCTTGCCGGCGTCGCGGGCAAGCGTATCGTTCAGGGGACCGGTGAGGGGATGTGGTGCTCGAGATCGAGTTCCTCGGACAGTTCTGCGTCTCGGTCGACGGTCGGCGCGTCGACGGCATACGCAACCCACGCGTACTCGCCTATCTCGTCCTGAATCGCGACCGGGTGCTGACCCGTGAAGAGGTCGCGTTCGCACTCTGGCCCGACTCGAGCGATGCCCAGGCCCTGACAAACCTGCGACGTGAGCTCCACGTCCTCAGGCACGCCCTGCCGGCACTCGAGACCCTGCTGGGACTCGATCATCGGACGATCCGGTGGCGGACCGATATACCGCACGTTCTCGACGTCGCCGAATTCGAGGACGGCCTCGACGCGGGCGCTGCCGATCTCGATCGGGTCCGGGCGGCCATCGACCGATACCGCGGCGACCTCCTGCCAGGCATCTACGACGACTGGATCAGTCCGTATCGAGAGCGGCTGCATCGCCGCCTCGGCGATGCGCTAGGTATGCTCGCCGCGCGGCAGGAGGAACGGCGCGACTACCGCGAGGCGATGACGACCCTGCGCCGCCTCATCGCCCACGATCCGCTCGACGAGCGCGCCTACCGGGCCTTCATCGGCGCGGCCGCGGCCGCCGGCGATCGAACTGCCGGCCTTCACGCCTATCACGTCTGCGCGACGGTCCTGAGCGAGGAGCTCGGAATCTCGCCGAGCGCGGAAACTCAGGCCGCCTATGCAGCGCTGCTGGCGGGCGAGAGCCCCAAGCCGACGTCCTCGCGGAACGCCGAAAATGCGACGACGGACCGATTCGTGGGGCGGGCGGAGCCTTGGGCGGAGCTATCAACCGCGCTCGCCCGCGCCCGCGCCGGGCGTCCGACGATGGCGCTCCTCAGCGGCGAGCCGGGGATCGGCAAGAGCCGTCTCGCCGAGGAGCTCGTCCGCTGGGCGCGCTCCCAGGGGATCGCCGCCGCGTACGCCCGCTGCTACGCGGCCGAAGGTGCGCTCGCATACGCAGCCCCGACGTCCTGGCTGCGGACACGGCCCTTCTTCGGGGCGCTGCACCGCCTCGAGCCGGCCTGGCAAACGGAGCTCGCCCGCCTCCTGCCCGAGCTCGTCGCGGATGACCCGAGGTTGCCGGGGCCACAGCCGATGACGGAGGGATGGCAGCGCCCGCGACTGTTCGAGGCGTTGACGCGGGCCGTCCGATCGAGCGCGCCAGCCATCCTCGTCCTCGACGACGCGAACTGGTCCGACGACGAGACCCTCGAATGGATCCATTACCTGCTCCGGGCCGAACCGGCCGTCCCGGTCCTGGTCCTGCTCGCGGTGCGGACCGAGGCGTTGACCGCCAACCCCCGATTGGGAGATCTCGTCCTGGACCGGCGCGAGGGCACGGACCTGCCGGACATCGAGCTCGGCGGGCTGTCGGAGAGCGAGACGCTCGAGCTCGCGGCGCAGGTGGCCGGCAGGACGCTCGAACCGGCCGAGGGCTCCACCCTGTTCGAGGAGACCCAGGGCCACCCGCTGTTCGTCGTCGAGCTGGCCCGCAGCGGGATCGATGCCGATGCGGGCTCTGCGGCGACAAGCCCGTTTCCGGACGCCCTCCGGTCATCGACCCAGCGGCACCCGCTGCCAGCCCGAATGCGCGCCGTGATCGTTGCCCGACTCGCTCAGCTCACGCCGAACGCACGCAGGCTTGCAGAGCTCGCGGCGGCGTGGGGACGCGACTTTCCATTCGACGCTCTGGCCGTGGCGAGCGACCTTGACGAATCGGAGGTCGCTGCCGCCCTGGACGAGCTCTGGCAGCGGCGGCTGGTCCGCGAGCGTGGGGCGAACCGCTACGACTTGAGCCACGACCGGATCCGCGATGTTGCCTACGGCGAGATCGCCCCCGCCCGGCGACGTCTGCTTCACCGCCGGATCGCCCAGGCCATCGAGCTCGACTCCGCTTCCGACCTCGATACCGTCGCCGGGCAGCTGGCGGCACACCTCGAGGCCGGCGGGCAGAACCGTCGAGCAATCGATCTGTACGACCGCGCGGCCGAGGTTGCCGCCCGGGTGTCGGCGTTCGCCGAGGCCGCGCGACATCTCTCTCGAGAGCTCGCTCTGCTCGAGCTCGAGCCGCCGAGTCGAGATCGAGACGAGCGCGAACTCGGGCTCCTCTTCCGGAGGTCACCGGCCGTGGTGGCGATCGAAGGCTATTCATCGTCTCGTCAGGAAGCGGCTTTCGGGCGGGCGCAGGAGCTCGCCGAGGAGCTCGGTCGCGCTCGCGACGTGTCTCTCGCGCTCAACGGATCATGGAGCGTCCTCATCGTTGCGGGACGCATCGCTGAGGCGATCGATCTCGCCGATCGGGCACTCGCTCGACTGAGCCACCCGGATGACGAATCGAGCGCCTATGTTGCCGTTGGTAGCTCGCAGGCGGCCAGCGGCAATGTCGAGGCCTCGATCGCCGCCTTTAGAGTCGCCCGGGAACGGTACCGGCCGGGGCGTTCGCGAGGGCTCATGCCGGCGGGAGCCGACCCTGCTGTCTTCTCCGGTGCTCACGGTTCGCACGCCCTCTGGTTGAACGGGCGGACGGATGAGGCGATCGCCTGGTCCATCGAGGCGATCCGCCGTGCCGATGAGCTGGGGCACCCATACGCGCTCACGATCGCTCATGCCTACGCCCTGATCCTGGCTCAGTTCCGCGACGACATCCCGGCGCTCCGCGAGCATGCCTCGGCGGTCGTGGAGCTCTGCGCTCGCTACGACTTCGCCTACTACGAGGACTGGCCGACCATTCTCTGTTCGTGGGCCGATCGCGACACGGACGAAGGGGCGGCGGCCCGGATCGAGCGCGCGATCGCGAAGCTGACGACGCTCCGGGCGATGCTTCGGCGTCCCTACTACCTCTGGCTCCTCGCGGACGTCCATCGCGCCACGGGCCGCCCGGCTGCCGCGATCGCCGCGCTTGGTGAGGCACTGGCCGTGGCTGAATCGAACGACGAGCATTGGTGGACGGCCGAGATCCATCGGGCGCGAGGCGAGCTGCTCGAGCCGGCGCCGGAGGCCGGTCACCGCCTGCGACTCGCGTATGAGATCGCCGCCGGCCAGGCGAGCCATCAGCTGGCACTGCGAGCCGCGATCAGCATGGTTCGCCGGGATCCCGGCCAGGGCGATGTGCTCGCCACCGCCATGGCTGCGATGCCGGTCATGAGTGGTCCCGATCGGGCCGTCGTTGAGGAACTAGTCGGGCAGGGTCGGCTACCCGTGTGACTCAACCTCGGTTCGCGAACGATTTGCGAACGATGCGATCACCATCATCCGCGCACCTGCGAATGGAGGGTGTGCAATGGCGACGGTCATCTCGAAAGCGCGCATGACGGCCGAGCAATCCGAGGCTCTGAGGACACAGTTCCGCGGGGAGCTCATCCGCCCGGAGGATCCGGGCTACGACGACGCCCGGCGCGTTTACAACGGCGGGATCGACCGCCACCCGGCGCTGGTCGCACGGGTGGTCGATGTCGGCGACGTCATGGCCGCGTTGCGCGCCGGACGCGAGGCCGGTCTTCCGATCGCCGTCCGCGGCGGCGGCCACCATGGCGCCGGCTTCGGCACGGTCGACGACGGCATGGTCATCGACCTCGGTCGGCTCAAGGGGATCCGTGTGGATCCTGTCGCCAGGACAGCAAGGGTCGAGCCCGGGTGCATCCTCGCCGACCTCGACCATGCGACCCATCCGTTCGGACTCGCCGTGCCCACAGGGATCTTCGGGACCACCGGCATCGCCGGCCTGACCCTCGGCGCCGGGATCGGAAACCTGAGCCGAGCGTACGGGCTGACGATCGACAGCCTGATCGAGGCGGACGTCGTCCTCGCTTCCGGCGAGCTCATCACGACGGACGCCGAGCGCCATCCCGACCTCTTCTGGGCGCTGCGGGGAGGTGGCGGCAATTTCGGGATCGTCACGTCGTTCCTGTTCCGACTCCACCCGGTCTCGACGATCGTTGGCGGCCCGGTCTTCTGGGATCTGGACAAATCGACCGAAGTGCTCCGCTGGTATCGCGACTTCATCCGCGAAGCACCGCCGGAGCTGAACGGCTGGTTTGCGTTCGTCACGGTCCCGTCGGCGCCGCCGTTTCCCGACTATCTCCACGGCCGGAAGATGGCGGCGGTCGTGTGGTGCTATTCCGGACCGCTGGACGACGCGGAATCGGCCTTCGCGCCGATCAAGGAGTTCGGTCCGCCGGCCCTGTACGCGGTACAGCAGATGCCATTCCCCGTCCTCCAGACCCTCTTCGACCCGCTGTATCCGGCCGGTCTGCAATGGCAGTGGCGCGCAGACTTCATCACGTCCATCCCCGACGAGGCGATCGCCGAGCACGTCCGATTTGGCGCGGAGATGCCGACCGAAGGCTCGACGATGCATCTCTACCCGGTTTCTGGCGCAGTTCACGCGATCGGTCGGAATGACACCGCGTTCAGCTATCGCGACGTGAATTGGGCGATGGTTATTGCCGGCATCGACCCGGATCCGGCAAAGGCGGCCGCGCTGCGCGACTGGACGACCGCCTACTGGCAGGCGATCCATCCGTACTCCGCCGGCGGCGCCTACGTGAATATGTACATGGAGGAGGGCCAGGACCGCGTCCGGCGCTCGTATCGTGACAACTACGAGCGCCTCGCGCGAACGAAGGCGGAATACGACCCGGACAACGTCTTCAGGATCAACCAGAACATCCGGCCGAGCTGACAGGGGGATCCCGGCGTCCCATCTCGACGTGCTGACCCAGCCGATCTGCGGCGTGTTGACGACGATGGTCAGCGAGGTCAGCCCCCGTCGAGCGTGGTATGGGTCGATGTCGACGGCGGGGAAGCCCGGGTCAACACGACGCTCGAGCGCCAGACGGGTCCACTGCCCGGTGGCACTGGCCACATTCGAGGACGGTGCTGGACAATCTCGGGCGCGGCCGAGTCGGGTAGGGGAGGATGATCTCGGTTGGCGCCGCTCCCCGCGCATGGAGTATCCGGCGGGCTCCCGCGCGCCGGAGCCACTCCTCACCAGGTTGGACGGTTCACGCACGGAACGAGGGGTGTCCGCGACCGTGACCGGCCACGTCGCCCGCCGGCGAGGCCGTGAGACGGCGGGCATGTACGATCGGGGAGCGCCGCGGGCGAGGCCGGTATCCGCTTCTTGGCGGGCGCGTCGCGATGGTTCGACCCGGCCAGCCAAGTGGGGGACCTCCCGGTGCGGCTCACCAGACGTCTCACGATCGCGATCCTCAGCGCCGTGTCGATGCTCGCCGCGTGCAACGCCGCCGCATCGCCGTCCGCCGGCTCGTCGCTGATCGCCGGCTCGTCAGCGTCCGCCGCCGCGTCAGCGTCCGCCGCCGCGTCGCCGTCCGCCGGATCGTCGCTGACCGGGCAGGTTTGGGCCCTGTCTGCCGTGACCGGCAAGACGCCCGCCTTCCAAGCGGCGGTGCCTGATTACCAGCAAGCCTTCTACACGATCACGTTCAACACGGACGGTACGTACTCGGGCACGGCGGACTGCAACCAGATCGCCGGTACCTACACGACGAGCGGCGACTCGCTGACGATCACCGCCGGTGCGTCGACGCTCGCCTTCTGCCCGCAGGCCGCTACGGACACCGACTTCGGGACGATCTTCGCCCACTCGCTGACCGAGGCCGCCACGTACGCGGTCACGGATGACACGCTGACGATCACGCTGACCGACGGCGGCACGATGACGTTCGGCCCGCTGCAGGCCCTTCCCTCGAGCGCCCACGCGCACGTCGCGACGACCTCGCCCCGGGGCGTGAGCCCGCCCGCCGAGCTGCTCGGCAAGACGTGGAAGCTGACCGGGATCACGGAGTCGTCGCCCGCGTTCCAGGGCATGGTCCCCGAGGCGGACCAGTCGAAGTACACGATCGAGTTCAAGCCGGACCGGACCTTCAACGCAACGGCGGATTGCAACCAGGTAAGCGGGACATACGCGGTATGGCGCGGCGGTGATAACCCGGATAACCCGACCCTGGGTCCACCTGCTCCCGGAGGTGGGCATATGTCGATCCTGCCTGGACCGTCGACGCTAGCAGCCTGCCCGCCTGGCTCGCTGGCCGATCTGTTCGTGCTCGGGCTGGGCAACGCATCCGGCTACGGGACCGCTGACAACAACTTGACGCTCGAGATCGGAGGCGACGGCATCGGGAAGCTCCACTTCACCTCCTGACCTCGTGCGGTCGGGGCCAGGGCCTCCCCACGAACCGGACCCTTGCTGGGCTTCCGCTCGAAAGGACGGGGGTGCCCTACGCTGGGGCCGTGTACACCTTCACTGAGACGTTTGGGATCGAGCGGCCATCGGCGGATGTGTGGGCCATCCTGATCGACTTTCCTAACGTCCCCGCGTGGGAGAAGGACGTACTCGAAGTCAGCAAGACGTCGCCAGGCGTCCCGGCGCTTGGCACCACGTTCGTAGCACGCCGACTGTTCGGTGGGCGAGAAAGTCTCATCGACTGCCGGATCACGGCGTGGGAGGACGGCCGTTCGGTGACGATGGAGCTTGAGGGCGGAATGGTCCGTCGGGCATCTGTGACCTACGCGGTGGAACCGACGGGCGCGGGCTCGTGTCGGGTGTCGTATTCGATCCATGGTCAGATGCGGCCACTCCTGGCGTGGACCACGCCGCTCATCCCGACGATCGGACGTCGGTTGGTGCGTGGCAACCTGGCCAACCTCGCGCGCTTGGCCGAAGGCGCGCCATCGCCCAAGCCCTAGGCGCGGCCAATGGTCCACGCCATAGGGTTGCGCTGCTGTGGTCTTCTCGATGTCGTGTGGCCGCCCGCATGACTGATGCGCGCATCCACCGCGGTCGAGCGGCTTGGCCGACAGGGCATCGAGATCGGAACCATCGATGCGGAGGAAAGCTCGGGTGGGCGGAGACCGTCGTTGGACGAGGGTGCAGCTGGTTAGCTCCACGTGCGTCGTCGCGCTGGCCTGCCTCCTTGCCGGGTGCGGTGGCACGGCGCCCTCCGGCTCGGCGGCAGAGGACCAAGCGATCGACGGATTCGCCACCGTCGCCGAGCTGACTGGGCCGTGGCGGAGCGAGCCGCTGACGCTCGGCCCTGACTCGATCGCGGAGATCGACCGCGCCTGTCGGCCGGATCCCGAGTCTCCACCTGGCATCGGACTCGTGGTCATCGATGCGCGCGGCAACGGCAAGCTGACGGCCCAGTACAACGGACCGGGCGGGTTCGCCGAGTGCCGTCTCGAGGTCGACCCGAGCGGGGCGATCAGCGGGCACATGGGGGTCCTCGGCGGTTGGCGAGCGAACCCTCTTGCACCTGGTCGCATCGAGATCGACGACCAAAGCGTCGGACGACAGAAAGAGTCGTGGCAGGAGTTGAACGGTCAATCTGGCACGGCGGTCACGCGTGTGGTCATCGATGTCGTCGACGCCGCCGGTGTCGACCATGTCGGGCCGGTCACGGCCTCGCTCCACGACGGCAAGTTCCTCGCCCGGTGGCCGACCCGTGAGCGTGACGCACGCCGGGATGTCATGGGTCGGCTGAATGTCTGGATGAGGGCGTACACGATCACCGCGTTCGACGCATTCGGCCACGTCACGGACCGGATCGACGGGCCAGGTTAGGAGGGGGGATCGGACCGACGCCACGCCACGCGGTAGTCGCGGCCTCCCGCCCGAGCGTCAGGTGGCTATCATCGTGCGGGGACGCATCGGGCGGGGAACTGGAGGATCGGCGTGCAGCTCCTGGTTGGGATCCTGGCGGTATTGATCGGCTTGGCGTTCGCGTTCGGCGGGTGGCGATTCTTCTTGTTGCTGCTGCCCTTGTGGGGGTTCGTGGTCGGGTTCAGCCTCGGCACCGAAGCGATGCGAGCCCTGTTCGGAGACGGGACGTTCGCGACCGTCACGAGTTGGGTGGTGGGCTTCGTCATCGCCGTCCTGTTCGCCGTGTTCTCGTATCTGTACTACTACATCGCGATCGCGGTCCTCGCCGGCACGGTCGGCTATGCGCTCGGCGCGAGCGTCTGGGGACTCATCGGCAACGAGCAGGGAGTGATCGCGTTCGTGATCGGCCTCGTGGTGGGCGTGATCTTCGCCGCGGTCGCCCTCGCACTCAATGTCCCGCGCTATCTCGTGATCGTCCTCACCGGGCTGGGGGGTGCAGCCGCTGTCGTCGCCGGCTGGTTCATCCTGATCGGCAAGGTCCCTTCCGACAACGTGACGTGGTGGCAGGTCGGCCAGCTCATCAAGGACAGCTGGTTCTACCTCATCGTGTGGGCGCTGATCGGCGCCGCTGGGATCCTCGCCCAGCTTCGTGGTCCGGCGATGGGCCCCGACACGTACCAGCTGGAGCAGACCTCGTACCGCTACGGCTGACAAAGGCGTTCGCCTCCACCCGTCCTCATGCTTTCTGGCTACGGGACCGGACCTCGCCCGCGCGGCTACGTTCGGTCGAAAGGCCGAGGACCGAAGAACGCCGACATCGCCCATCCGTAGGCGACTCGACATGCGGGATCACACGGGGTGGGCACCTTGACCTGGAATGTCACCTGGTCGCCCTCGACCGAGTAGTCGACGAGGATGTCGCCGGCATACCCGAACTCCTGAGCGTGGGAGCCGAAGGACAACGTGTCCGAGTCCACGACCTGATAGCCACCGTCGTCAACGTCCTGCCCGTTCTCATCACGTGAGCCGAACCGCCCGTCCGCGGTGAAGGAATGTGAGTGTGGGACTGCCGGCTTTGCGTTCGCGCATTCCTTTCCCGGAGCTGCGGTCGCACCCTCGCCCACGTAGTTCCCGACGACCCAGGCAGGTACCTGGTCGAGGAGGCCCGCCTCCGTGAATGCGGCGAGCGCCTCCTCGCAACTGGCCGTCCGGACCCATTCGCCGACGATCGCGCTGGACGCGACAGAGGGCGATGCGGGCGACGGAGATGCGGCCGCCGTCTGCGCCGGGAGACTGGCCGAGACGCCCGCCGAGGGCGGGGCGCTCGTGGTCCCTGTGGTCTGCGCGCCACTACAGCCAGCGAGGATGAGGGTCATCGCCATTGCCGCAACGAGTCGCATCGCCGCCCTCCCGTGTCCTATGGACGCGCGACTCTAGATCACGAGCGTCGGTCGTTGCCGGTCTCGTTGGGCGCAAAGAGGACAGCGGTCTTACGAGACTTCCGGATGCCCCTCAAGCTCCCAGCGCATCGGCGGCGATGCGTCGTGTCGGGAACGCCGCCGCCGCGGGCTGGGGAAGGCCTGCCAGGAAGTCGGCGACCGCTGCCAACGTGACGTCGGTTCGCTCGGACTGCGGGTTGTGCCCTGCGCGCTCGATGATCCGCAGTCGTGCGTCAGGGATCCCAGCCGCGAGGAGTGCCTGGCTCTCCGGCGGGAAGAGGAAGTCGTCGTGGCCCGCAAGTACGAGCGTCGGGACGCGGATCTCGCCGAGTCGATCCATCACGCTCCAGCCCTGCATCATGCGGCCACCGAACATGAGTGCCTCCGGCCGAGTCTTCATCCGCCACGCGCCGGCGAGCATCCCATGCGCCGTACGCGCGATGCTGAAGTGATGGTCGTATGCCGGCAGCAGCCGAAACGCGGCTCGGAAGAAGTCCTTCGGGGCGATGCGGCCGCTATAGAAGCGCCGCGCGACCGCCACTGTCTTGGGACTGTAGGCACGATCTGCGAGGACCAACGGCGCGTTCTCCTGTGACCAGCGAGCGTCGCCGGCGGTGTCGAGCAGGATGAGTTGCGAAACACGATCGGGGTAGCGCAGGGCGTACTCGAGGGCAACGTGGCCGCCGAACGAGTGGCCGAGGACTGCCCACCGCTCGTACCCCAGACGTTCGCGGAGCGCGTCGGCATCGGCTGTGAGGTTCTCCCAGGTCATCGATGTCACCGGGGCACCCGTCGAGCGGCCGTTGCACCGGTGGTCGTACAAGACAACGGTGTATCGGTCCGCGAGGGTCCGGAACGGTGTTAGCGAGACGTGATCGAGTCCCGGGCCGCCGTGCATGAGCACGAGCGGGTCACCGCGACCGACCACCTCGACGAAGAGCGAAACGTCGCGGATCGGGATATTCGGCATGGCCGGGCTCCTCGGCGTGTCTGGCCTGTCGCGCTACGGTCGATCGTGCAAGACCTCGTGAGGCTGCCACCAGAGCCGTTCGACCCTTTTTCAGCACGGAAGTCGTCGAGCCCACGGCCACGGCACCGGTCAAGCAGGGCTTTGCGGTCAGGTCAGCCGCTCGATCTCGAATTCCGCCTCATCCCCGACGGCCAACCCGCACTCCTTCAGGATCGCCTTGTTCAGGCTGAGTGCCAGCTTCCCGCCACCTGCCGGCATGGTGTTCGACGTGAACGCCTTGCCGTTGACGATCGCGCGGACGCGCAGCTGCTTGAGCCCGCCCAGCCGGGCAGTGACGTCGGGCGGAACATCCGCGACCGTCAGGCCTGAGGCCTTCTCGGGCCGGAAGTAGCGGACGGTCGAGCGGAACGAGCGGTCCTCGGTCATGCTTCGAGCGAGAATAGACCTCCGATCCAGGCTGGAGGAGCCATGACCGACCGTTTCGTCACCCGCGGGTTCGTCGGCCGTCGGAGCCAGCCTGGCGGCGGGGACACGCGCGACCGGATCCCACCTGGTCAGTACCTGACGACCGACTTCCCGGTGCTTTCCGCAGGGCCGACGCCGCGTACGCCGCTCGATCGCTGGTCCTTCAGGATCGAGGGACTCGTGCGGGAACCGGTGACCTGGACATGGAACGAGCTCATGGCGCTTCCGAACCGCGAATGGGTCGTCGACATCAGCTGTGTCACGAAGTGGACGAAGCTCGACATGCGCTGGCGCGGAGTCAGCCTCGACACGCTGCTCGAGAACGTCGAGCTCGACGACAAGGCGGCGTTCGTGATCGCGTACTCCGACGGGGGCTATACGACGAACCTTCCCCTGGGTGACGTGCTGAACGGCCAGGCCTTCGTCGCCTGGGAATACGACGGCAAGCCACTGGCGCCGGAGCATGGTGGGCCCGCGCGGCTCGTCGTCCCAGCGCGCTACTTCTGGAAGAGCGCCAAGTGGGTGCGCGGCCTCCGGATCCAGGACCGACGATCAGCCCGGGTTCTGGGAGTCGCTCGGCTATCACAACCGCGGCGACCAGTGGCTCGAAGAGCGCTACAGCGGCGACTGACCGGACGATGGCGAACCCGATCGCCTGGCAGCTCGCGACCGTCGCCGCCATCCGCGACGAGACGCCGACGGTCCGCTCGTTCACGCTCGCGCTGCCAGGGTGGCCGGGGCATCGAGCCGGCCAGCACGTCGACCTGCGTCTGACCGCGGAGGACGGCTACAGCGTCGAACGCAGCTATTCGATCGCGTCTGAGCCGGAGCGGGACGGCGAAGTGGACATCAGCGTGGAGCGGATCGACGACGGCGAGGTGTCGCCGTTCCTGCACGACGTCGTCGTCGCGGGTGATCGGCTTGAGGTCCGCGGCCCGATCGGTGGCTATTTCGTCTGGGAGCCGTCCCTCGGCGGGCCACTGCTGCTCGTCGCGGGCGGCTCGGGCGTCGTGCCGCTGATGGCCATGGTGCGGCACCGCCACCGTGCCGGTTCACACGTGCCGACCCGCCTCCTGTCCAGCTCGCGCCACGAGGAGGAGATCATCTATCGCGGCGAGCTCGACGACTTCGCGGCGGCGAACGATGGGTTCGAGGTCATCCATACGCTGACCCGGTCGCGACCGGCGGGCTGGACGGGCTACGACCGCCGCATCGACGATCGCATGCTGGCCGAGGTGCTCGAGCCGCTCGGGATCACGACTCGCGCCTACATCTGCGGACCGACCGCGCTCGTCGAGGTCGCCGCCAATGCCCTCGTCCGGCTCGGCCTGCCGCCGGATCGCGTTCGGACCGAGCGCTTCGGACCGACCGGGACATGACCAACGAGGAGGCGCACGATGCTCGACCACAGTGACGACCCCGCGGTCGAGCGTGAGCTCGATGGCAATGCCTTGGCGGGCATGCTCGAGTCGCTCTTCGGTGGCGGACATGACGGCCGTGCCCGGTCGCTGCGCGCACTGCAGCACGGTGAACATGGTCGGGGCGATGCGGGCGTACATGGGCGGCCCCGGCGCCGTACTCCGCTGCCCGGCCTGCGATCGAGGTCGTCCTCCGCATCGTCCAGGCGGCGGAAGGCACCTACGTCGATGCTCGCGGCGCCGCGTATCTCGTCTTCCGCCGTACGTGATCGAGGTTCGCGAACGCGCGTTCCACATCCCGTGCCCGTAACGTCTACCTGACGTGAACGGACACCAGCGCCTCGGACGGCGCCACTACCTGGCTGTCGTCCTCCTGCCGATCCTGCTTGTCGGGTGTGCCACCTCGGCGCCGACGAGCAGTCCCCAGCCGACAGCGTCGACGCCGCCTTCGACGGCGAGCCCGAGCGTGTCGCCGAGCGCGAGCGCTTCCGCGTCGCCCACTCCGACGACATCGTCACCGACGGCCGCCCCGCCCACCGCGACGCCGGCACCATCCAGCGCCCTTTCGTGCTCGAAGCGGGTCCTTGCGTCACTGAGCGAGACCCAGCGGGTCGGCCAGGTGTTCGCGGTTGGACTGGCCAACGACGCGTTCGACGCCGCCGCTCGCACCGCCCTTGCAGAGAACGGCTTCGGTACGTGGTGGTTCACCCGGACGACGACGGCCGGGGCGGCCGGGATCCGCAAGGTCGCCGACGCGGTCCAGGCCGCATCGACGAAGAGGGCGACGGGCGGCATCGCTGCCTTCGTCGCCGCCAACCAGGAAGGTGGGCAGATCCAGGCGTTGCGCGGCCCCGGCTTCGCGCGGATGCCATCTGCGGTGACCCAGGGCACGTGGACGATCGCGACGCTCCGCCAGCGCGCGGAACAGTGGGGCAAGCAGCTCGCCGCAGCCGGCGTCAATCTCGACTTCGCGCCGGTGGCGGACGTCGTCCCCGCAGGCACCGCCGCTGACAACGCACCGATCGGCCAACTCGAGCGTGAGTACGGGTCGACCCCGAAGGTCGTCGCCGACCACGTCGCGGCATTCATCGCCGGGATGCACAGCGCCGGCATCGTCACGACGGCCAAGCACTTTCCTGGGCTCGGTCGGGTCGCGCAGAACACCGACTTCAGCAGCGGGGTCGTCGACGACGTCACGACGGCGAACGACCCGTTCCTCGAGCCCTTCCACCGGGCCGTCGAGGCCGGCGTCCCCGCGGTGATGCTGTCGCTCGCGACCTACGAGCGACTGGACCCGGATCGGCTGGCTGCCTTCTCCTCGTCGATCATCGATGGGATCCTGGGCAAGGAGCTGGGCTTCCGCGGGCTCGTCATGTCCGACAGCCTCTCGGCCGAGGCCGTTTCATCGATCCCCGTCGGCTCTCGAGCCATCCGCTTCCTCCAGGATGGTGGGGACCTCGTCGTGGTACGGCCCGTCGACATGGCCGTGACGATGGCCAAGGCGGTCGAGGCGCGGGCCGCATCGAACGCGGACTTCCGGGCCAGGGTCGACGACGCCGCGCTGCACGTGCTCGATGCGAAGGAGGCCGCGGGGCTGTTGCCCTGCTAGGCGCTCTGCCCACGGCCAGGAGCTGCGCCGCTGCTGACCTTCGTCCGGCGGCGTATCTTTGCGGCCAAGGAGTACGCCAATGGCCGACGGACCGATCATCGAACGGATCAATCAGCTCGCTCACGAGGAAGAGCAGCTCTGGCAGCGCGCGAGCGACGGTGGCGGGCTGACGACCGACGACCAGCAGAGGCTCAAGGTGCTGGGTGTGGAGCTTGACCAGTGCTATGACCTGCTTCGCCAGCGGCAGGCGCGGCGCGAGTTCGGGCAGGACCCCGACGAGGCCGAGGCGCGCCCCGCCGAGATCGTCGAGAACTACCGCCAGTGACCCAGCCCGTCGGCCCTCCGATCGATCCGACGGTCCCGCCGAGCGGTGAGGGCTGCGCCGAATGCACGGCGACCGAAGGCTGGTGGTTCCACCTGCGGCGCTGCGCGACGTGCGGGCACATCGGCTGCTGCGACTCGTCGCCGTCGCAGCACGCGAAGGCGCACGCGAGCACGACCGACCACACGATCATCGCGAGCTACGAGCCCGGCGAGGAGTGGTTCTACGACTACGCCACCGACGAGTCGTTCCTGGGCCCTCCGCTGACCCCACCGACGGCTCACCCTGTCGATCAACCCGTGCCGGGACCCGCGGGCCGGGTCCCCCGGGACTGGATGCAGCACCTCCATTGATGACCCGATGACCGAGCAGCAGACCGTGGGGACGGCTCCCGTCAGCCATCCGTACCTCGTAGACATCGAGGACGAGCGGCGGGGCTGGTACGAGCTCGTCGGCCTCGTCCGACCGCTCACGCCGGACGAGTGCATCGAGCCGGGGTACTACCGCGACCCGGATTGGACCGTCCGTGACGTCGTCGCGCATCTGGGCACGTGGCTCGCCGAGACGCAGGTCCAGTTCGCCCGGATGTCCGCCGGGACATACGAGGGCCACGACATCGATATCGACGCGCTCAACGCCTCGTTCCTCGAGGCGATGTCCGGCCAGCCCTGGGACGTGGCGTGGGTGCAGGCGAATGCGGCGCGGACGCGGATGCTCGAGGAATGGTTCTCACTCGAGGCGCCGAGCGACGAAGCCGCCTGGTGGATCCGCAAGGGCGCTGCCCATCACTACGACGAGCACCTGCCGCGTCTCCGCGAATGGGTCGACGAGCTTGTGGGGCGTCGAGGGGGCCGCGCGCCGGGCGCTTAGGCGAGCCGCGTGAGTCCCACGCCGAGCTGCCTGGGTCAGCTCCCCATCGACTCCGGATCGAACGGCGTCATGAGCTGGAAGTAGTTGTCGTCGGGATCGGCCAGCGTCGCGATCCACGAATCGGGAAAGCCTTCGAACGAGTAGGGCTCGCGAACCACGATCGCGCCCGCCGCCTTCATCCGGGTGAACTCGCCCTGGACGTCGGGCGTCTCGATGTTCCAGATCAACCGACCGGGTTGAGCGTTGGCGCCATGGACCTCGCTGTGGGCCCCGATCGAGACCGTCCCTGAGCCGAGCATCCAGGTCGAGTAGCCCTCGTCCGCGTAACCGGGTTCGCCGAGGACCTTCGTGTAGTACGCGATGAGGCGGGCCGGGTCGTCCGAGCCGATCAGGATGCCGTTGAACTGCATGCGGTCCTCCTTCGATGACATCGGTCCACCCTAGCCGATGCGTATCATCGGGTCGATGTCAGCGACCGATGCCAGGGTCGACGCGTACCTCGCCGCGCTTCCCTCCGACCAACGCGAGCTCCTCGAAGGCGTGCGCGCGCGTATCCGGCAGCTCGTACCGGACGCGGAGGAGACGATCAGCTACGACATGCCGGCGTTCAAGCTGGGCGGCCGGTTCCTCGTGTCGTACGCCGGTTGGAAGCGCCACGCCAGCCTCTACCCGTTGACGGACTCCTTCCTCGAAGCCCACGCGGCCGAGATCGAGGGGTTCGGGCGGACGAAGGGCAGCATCCATTTCACGGCCGCCAGACCGCTGCCGCCCGCGGTGCTCGACGAGCTGATCCGGGCGCGTGTCACCGACCTCGCGACCGGGGACGATGCATGACGAGTCCGACGGCCGCAGAGGCCCAGGTCCCCGACCGACTCGCCGCGGCGCGGCGCTCGCTCGCCGACCACAAGTGGCAAGACGCCTTCGATGCCTTCTCGGCCGCCGATGCCGAGCAGCCGCTCGAGGGCGCTGACCTCGAAGCGCTGTCCGAGGCGGCCTTCTTCACCGCGAATATCGACGTCCGGGAGCGGGCGCTCGAGCGGGCGTTCACCTCGCATCTCGCGGCCGGCGACCCGATTCGTGCCGCCGCGATCGCGCTCGGGCTCGCGGTCGATCTGGCGTTCCAGGGCAGGACATCGATCGCGTCGGGATGGACCCGTCGTGCCGCACGCCTGCTCGAGGGAACATCCGACACCTATGCCCACGGCTACCTCGCCCTCGCGCTGAGCGGCGCGGCACGGGCGCAGGGTCGCCTGGACGAGGCGCTGGCGCTGGCCGAGGACGCGGTGCGGATCGGGTCGAGCTCGACGGATCCGAATCTCCAGGCGATCGCGCTGCTCGCGCTCGGCGGCCTGAAGATCGGGGCAGGGGAGACGGCCGATGGTCTTGCGCTCATGGAAGAGGCCACGGCCGCGGCCGTCAACGACGAGCTGACGCCCTACCTCACGGGTGTCACCTACTGCTCGATGATCGCCGCTTGCCGTGATCTCAACGACTACGAGCGGGCGAGCGAGTGGACCGAGGCGACAGAACGCTGGTGCGAACGCAGCGCGGTGGCCGGGCTTCCCCGGGCGTGTGCCGCGTCCACCGAGCCGAGATCGTCGCGCTCGGTGGCGACTGGGAGCGCGCCGCCCGGGAACTCGAGCGGGCGACCCAGGAGCTGTCGCGATACCGCGCCGTCCCGCCGTTGTCCGACGGGTTCTACGCGATCGGCGAGATCCGGCTGCGGATGGGCGACCTCGACGGGGCCGAAGCAGCCCTGCGTGATGCGAATGCGAATGGCCACTCGCCGCAGCCGGCGCTCGCCTTGATCCGTCTCGCACAAGGCGACGCCCGAGGGGCGGCGAGCGCCATCGACCGCGAGGTCGAAGAGACGGCGGACGTGTGGGCCCGGGCGCGGCTGCTTCCTGCGCAGGTCGACATCGCCATCGCCGCCGGACATGTGCCGGTCGCCCGCCGTGCCGCTGAGGAGCTGCGCCGAACCCTGGCGACCCACGACACACCGGCAGCGCGAGCTCGCGCACACGATGCCACCGGCCGCGTCGCACTCGCGGACGGTCGAGCCCTCGGATGCGGCTCGCGAGCTGCGTGCGGCGATCGCCGCCTGGCGGGGCGTCGGGGCCCCATACGAGATCGCCCGGGACCGTTTGGTCATCGCCGCCGCGCTCGAGGCGGTCGGGGACACGGATGGCTCGGACCTCGAGCTCGCGACCGCCCGCTCGGAGTTCGAGCGCCTCGGGGCGCGCCTCGATATCGCCCAGGCGGGCGTGGCCGCCGGTGCCGTGGCGGAGCGCCGCGCGGGACCGGCGAGTGCCCGCAAGACGTTCCTCTTCACCGACATCGTCGGCTCGACGGCGCTCGCCGAGCTGCTCGGCGACGAGGCGTGGGAGCAGCTCCTCCGATGGCATGACGAGACGCTGCGCGCGCATCATGGCGCGGGCGGGCGGGGAGGTCGTCAACTCGACCGGCGACGGGTTCTTCGTCGCCTTCGAGGATGCGGGGGCCGCGCTCGACGCCGCTATCGCCGTGCAGCGCCAGCTCGCCGAGCATCGGCGAACGAGCGGGGCAGCGATCGCCGTCCGCATCGGCCTCCATACCGCTGATGCAAGCCGCAGAGGCAACGATTACTCGGGCGTCGGCGTGCACCTTGCTGCGCGCGTGGCGGCCGTCGCCGGTGCCGGCGAGATCGTCGCCACCGAGGCCGCGCTATCGGCGGCCGGCCGTGCGCCGGACGACGGGTTGCGCGAGGTCGAGCTCCGCGGGATCAGCGCTCCGGTGGGTATCGCGACGGTCCGCTGGTCCTAGGCCGGCCGGCTCAGGCCCCGTCCATGTGGCACGCGTCGTTCCACAGCTCGATCACGCGCGTCGCGTGCTCCCAGCCGAGCACACCCAAGGTCGCCGTGCCGAGCGCGTAACGGGCGCCGTCCCTCGCCGGCTGTCCGAGCCAGCGCGCCGCGAGGACCCGGAGCACGTGGCCGTGGGCGAAGAGGAGGCTGTCGCCGGTGACATCGGCCGCGAGGCAGCGAGCGATGACGCGATCGACCCGCGCGCTGACCCGATCGGGCGTCTCGCCACGAGGCCAGGGCCCGTTCCAGATCGTCCAGCCCGGCAGGGTCTCGCGGATCTGGGCGGTCGTCCGACCCTCGAACGCGCCGTAGTCCCACTCCATCAGGTCCGCCGTACGGCTCGGCGTCCGAAAAGCCGGCGAGGCGCGCGGTCTCGGCGGCGCGTGACGACGGGCTGGTCAGGACGAGCGCGAAACGGTGACCCCGCAATCGCTCGCCGAGGCCCGGCCTGACGTCGACCGAGGTCGGTGAGCGGGATGTCGGTGCGACCGGTGTGCTGCCCGGAGCGCGACCATGCCGTCTCGCCGTGCCGGACGAGGTAGATCTGACGCTCGGGCTCGTCGCTCACAGGTCGGTCGCCGGCCGCTCCAGCTCTTCGGGTCGCGCGGCGAAGAACGGGCGCTGCTGCCACCCGAACAGCGGTGCGAGGAAGATTCGTCGGGAGCGTCGTGATCCGCGCGTTGTAGCGGTAGACCTGGTCGTTGTAGAGCTCGCGCCGGTCCGCGATCATCGACTCGAGTCGCTCGATCTCGTCCTGGAGGTCGAGCACGTTCTCGTCTGGACTTGGACCTCGGGATACGCCTCGACGACAGCGAACAGCGAGCGCACCGCCCGGGTGGTCTCGTCCGAGTGGACGGCCTGGTCCGGGATCGGCTCGGTGGGGGAGTAATGCGGCCCGGGCTCGCGCGACCTCGGTCAGGACGTCCTGCTCGAACGCCATCACGCCGCGCACCGCCGATACGAGCGCCGGCAGCTGGTCGTGGCGCTGCTTGAGCACGACATCGATGTTCGCCCACGCCTTGTCGATCCGCTGGCGGAGCGCCATGACCGCGTTGTAGCTCGTGACGACGCAGGAACAGCACGATCGCGAGCACAAGCCCGACGGCGAACGCCGCGGCCGACGCCTTGGGCGTCATCGTCGCTGCTCGGATCACGAGCCGAGCGCTCCCGAGACGATCATCGCGAGCGCCATGGCCGAAGCGATCGCGAGGATCGCGCCGAGCAGCCCGACGAGGAAGCGGCCTTGCTGCCGCTCGACCGCGGCGATCGGCAGCCCCTGTGCGATCAGGAGCGGCACGTCGGGCGCACTCGCGAGCACGAGCGCGTCCGGGGCGATCGTCGAAGCGCCGCTGAGCCTCGGACGCCTGCGCGGCTGTCCCGAGCGATGGCGCCGTGGCGCGGCCGGATCGAGCTCGGGCGCGCGGATCGGCTGGCCGATGCCGAAACCCGGGATGCCGCGTTGCCCCAGGCAGCTTCTCGGTGTGGCCTCGAGCAGACCCGCCTCGCGCGCCTCGGCGATGTCGCCGGCGACCTCGGCATCGTCGGGAGCCAGCTCGGAGCCGATCGCGATGTCCGCCTCTGCCGGGTCGGCCAGGTCCCCGAACGGCATCGCCCGGCCGATGATCGTGACGGCGTCGCCCGGCGCGAGGGTCGTCTCCCGGTAATGCCGCCGACCGTCGCCTCCACCGATGCCACGATGCGCCCCGCCGCCGAGGATGGGGAGCGGCCGGAAGTCCGGCGCCGCCTCGGGACCGGCCAGGAGCGCCGCGATCGCCGCGTCCCGGCCCAGCCCCGTCGGGGCGAGCGCGGGCCCCGTCCGGATGCGAAGGCCGGGCGGCTCGTCGCCCATGAGGCCGGTGCTGTCGTCGAGCGTCGTCGGTGCGTCCCACCGTGCGGCGCGAGGAAAGACGCGGATGTCGCCGGTCTCGTCGCGGATGCGGAAGCCGACAGCCCGCTCCTCGAAGAAGTCGGCGCCGAGCTCGGTGAGTTCGGCACGGAGATCGATCCCGTCATCGGCGCCATCGATCGTCGAGCGGTAGTACACGCATGTGGCGCTCTGGAGGGGGGAGATCAACGTGAGCTCGGCGGGCTCGATCACGCCAGCTGACCTGGACCTCGCCAGCCGCCAGCGTGGCGATCCGCGACGTGGAGGTATCGCCGATCCGAGTCGCTTCGCGGTAGTCGGCGAGGCCGCGCGCCAGCAACCACAGGCCGACTCCGAGGCCCGCGAGCGCGAGGAAGATGCCTTGCGGCTGCCAGTCGATCGGCATCGCGCGCCATGGTACGGGTCGCCGGTGGGGTCTCGCCCAGTGATCAGGACGGGGGCGACACGTGCGCGGCGGCGACACGTGCGCGGCGGCGTCATGTGCGCGGCGGCGACACGTGCCGCTCGGACGTGTCGGGAGTCCGACAGGCTTCCAGACGACCGTGTGCTAGCGTCGCCGGCCATGAGCGCACGCGCTGACGCGATGCCACGCTCCGATCCTCTCGGTGGTCTTCACCCGATCCGCAGGACCATCCGCTACTACCTCGCCCGCCTCGTCGTCGCGTTCCTGACGCGCGCCTGGCTCCGGTTCGAGGTCGAGGGGCACGACCGGCTGCCCTCCGGCCCGGCGATCTATGCGTTCAACCACCTCTCATGGATCGATCCGTTCGTCCTCATGGCGACGCTGCCGCTCCGCCCGCGGCTCTCGTTCTTCGGGCCCAAGGAGGAGGACATGCGATCCAGTGGGCGCAATCGCGTGATGCTCTGGACGGGGAGCGCCATCCCCTACAAGCCGGGCAAGAACGACCTGCTGGAGGCGACCCGGCGGGTCAGCGCGGTGATCGGCAAGGGCGGGGTCCTCGCGATCGCGGCAGAGGGGCGGATCGGCGCGATGGAAGACCACCTGCTCCCGCTCAATGACGGGGCTGCGTATTTCGCGCTCCGCTCACATGTCCCGCTGGTTCCGATCGCGATCAACGGCACGACGCTGGCTCCGGTTCGGTGCCCGCGTTCGCGTCCGGATCGGCGAGCCGATCGTGGTCGAGGGGCGTCCTGATCGCGCGGCGGTGGAGACCCTGACCGCACAGCTCGCGACCCGCCTGAGCGCGATGTTGAACGACGCCCCGAGCCCTGAGCGGAAGGGACGTGTGGCGGCCTGGATGACCGACCGCTTCAACGAGTGGCCTGAGGGATCGCGGGACGCGGCGCTCGCCGCGCAGTCGACTGCGCTCGCCACCCTGCAAGAGGAGCGCGCCACGGCCGTCTGATCCACGGCGGCCGGCGTCTGTCTGGCATACTCGGGCGACCGAAGCCAGACAGGGAGTGCCGTGGCAGGGACAGGCCTTTCCGCCGACCCGAAGGAATACCGCACAGCGGCTCGCCGATCAGTCGGACGACCAGATCGACGCGTGGGTGGCCGAGATGATGCGCGACGTCGCCAAGCGCCGCGGCGTCATCCGCGTCCTCACCGATCTCCGCAAGGCGGCGGACCTGAGCGAGTCCGATATCGAACGTGTGTTCGCTTCTGGCAGCGGCCCGATGGCCTCGCTCGGCCGTGACGCGCAGGGTCGCCAGATGATCCCGGCTGTCGCGCTGTACGCGCTGGTCCCTGGGATCCGACGCGAGACACCGAACGGCCGCGACCGCCTGATCGATTACCTCGTCGAGAACTTCGACGAGCTCGTCTACGTCTGACGGACTCGCGGCGCGCGTCGCCGGCATCGTCCGGCTCGTCCACCCGTTCCCTTCGGTCCTCGACGGTCTGGTCGTCTTCGCCGTCGCGCTCGTAGCGGGGGAAGCCTCGCGTCATCGTTGCGGCTCGGGCTGTCGATGACGATCGCTCCAGTTCGCGATCGGCGCGCTGAACGACATCGTCGACGCGCCCGCCGACGCGGGCCGGATCCCACCGAAGCCGATCCCGCGCGGGTGACGTCCCTCCAGGGATGGCGAGCGCGAGTGGTCGCCATCGCCGCGGGTGTCGGCCTGGTCCTCGCGGCGCCTTCGGGTCCGGCGACGTTCGCGGTGGGCGTGGTCGTCCTCGCCGTGGGCGCGGCCTACGACCTCTTCGCCAAGGGCACGCCGTGGTCATGGTTGCCGTTCGCCGTCGGCATCCCGTCTGCTGCCCGTGTATGGCTGGCTCGGGGTGACGGGGTCGCTGCCCGGCTTCTTCGTCATCCTCGTGCCGATGGCGATGCTCGCCGGTGCCGGTCTGGCCGTCGCGAACGCCCGGGTGGACCTTGACACGGATCGTGCGGCCGGGACGCGATCGGTCGCGACGGCCCTCGGCGCGGGTCGGTCGTGGTGGGCGGGTCTGGCGCTGATGGCTGCCGCCACCGCGGTCGGCGTCGTATCAGCCGATCCGTTGGGATGGCCCGGGCTCCCGGCCGCGCTCGTCCTCGGCGGGACACTGGTGGTCCTGGCCGGCGTCGATCGTCGGGCGAGGGGATGGGGCCGCTGCCAGGCGACGCGCCTGGGAGGCGCAGGCGGTCGGCGCGGCGATCGCGGCGACCGGCTGGGTCGCGGGCATGCTCCCGAGGCCCTAGCCGGTCGGCCGGTCGACGTCAGTCGAAGCCGTCGCCGGAACGGACGAGGGCGATCGCGTTCTCGAGGCGGAGCTTCGAGATCGTCAGGTACTTGGCGAGGTTGTCCCGGTCGACATCGGGGATGGATCGGATCGCGTCGGGCGCCCGGAGCACATTGACCAATTCGTCGAGCGCTTCGGCGAGCGACGCCTTCGCGTTGACGAGCGAGTCTTCGCCGAGTGGTCGGCACGGTCGCGTCGGCTCTTCGACCTGCTCGGTCGGTTCCGGCGCCAGCGCGATCGGGTCGGCTGCTCAGACTCGTCGACGACGACGGTTCTGGCCGTCGGCGTCGAGATCGAGGGTCGGCTCGGATCCGTCGACTTCATCGACGGGTTCGGGGGGCACGTGGACGGCGTCCCTCGATCTTGTCGCGGAGCTTGATCGAGGTCAGCTCCCCGCGCGCGACCTGGTCGGCAAGCCGCCGACGTCGCTTCGGGTCCTGGACCTTCATCAGCTCGTACGCGTGCGACAGGGTGTCTTTGCGCAAGGACACCAGCTGCACGGACCTCGTCGGGCGCGTCGGCCAGCCGCAGGCGATTCTCGACGTAGCCCTTGTCCTTGCCGAGCTTGTCGGCGAGCTTCCGGATGCTGTAGCCGTGCTCGGTCACCATCCGGTCGTACATCGCCGCCTCGTCGAGCGGCGAGATGTCCTCGCGCTGGAGGTTCTCGATGATCGAGATCTCGAGCGCGGTGTCGTCGTCGATCTCCTCGATCAGGGCCGGGATCGTGTGGAGCCCGGCCTGCTTCGAGGCGCGCCAGCGACGCTCGCCGGCGATCAGCTGATAGGTGTTCGGGCCGGTCGGTCGGACGAGGATCGGCTGCAGGACGCCATGCTCGCGGATCGACGCCGCGAGCTCGTCGAGGGTCTCCTGGTTGAAGGCCAGGCGCGGCTGTTCGGGGTTCGGCTCGATGCGATCGACCTGGACGATCCGGACGCCGACGCTACGAGTCGGGCCGTCCGGGGACAGCAGGCTGACGATCGCCGGGGAGAGCTCGCGCTCTTCCGAAAGCCGGCGCGCGGCGGCCGCTCGGAAATCAGGCCGTGCCAAGGTCCACCACCTCCCGTGCCAGTTCACGGTACGTGCGGGCGGCTTCGCTGCCGCCAGCGTATGTCGTGATCGGCCGGCCGACGAGGGGAGCCTCGCCGAGCTTCACGGTATTCCGGACGATGCTGCTGAAGACGTGGTGATCGCCGACGACGCGCAGCTCGTCGAGCATGTCTCGCGCAAGGTTGGTGCGTCCGTCATAGAACGTCGGCAGCAGGCCGAGGATGCGTAGGTTCCGGTTGAGCTTGAGCCGGATCGCGTTGATCACCTTCACGAGGTTCGTGAGGCCCTTCATCGCGTAGTACTGCGTCTGGACCGGGATGATGACGCCGTTCGCGGCGACCAGACCGTTGACGGTCAGTAGCCCGAGGTTCGGTGGGCAATCGATCAGGACGTAGTCGTAGCCCTTGATCTGGCCGTCGAGCGCCTCGCGCAGGATCGACTCACGCCCGAGCGCGGTGAACAGTTCGCCCTCGGTCGACGCGAGATCGATGTGCGCGGGCGCGACATCGATGCCGGCACTGTCGGTGGCGAGGATCACGTCGCTCAACTTCGAACGGCCATCGGCGAGGACATCGGCCATCGATCGCTCGACGGTGTTGAGGTTGATCCCGAGGCCGGCGCGTGAGATTCGCCTGGGGATCCATATCGATGCACAGGACCCGATATCCCTCTTCCGCCAACGCCCCCGCGAGATTGATCGCTGTCGTCGTCTTGCCGACGCCCCCCTTCTGATTGGCGATCGCGATGACGTTCTTCACTGGGGCATCACCTCGAATCGATCGGCCCGACGGTTGACGGGGAAGGCGGGACGTCGCGCCATGCTACTCCTGCGTTGTCGGTCGCGGGACGTCGGTTATCCACAGGTGACGTGAGTTGTTCACCATTTCGGTGGATAACTGGGACCGTATGATGGCGGCTGTCCTTGCGCAAAGACAGCACGTTTCGCGGAGGATCAACCCCTTGTCGACGAACGAACGACGTCTCGCACGTCTTGACTGCCATGCGCGAGGAGGCACGCCTCGGCGGCGGCCAGGAACGCATCGACCAGCAGCACGCGCGCGGTAAGTTGACCGCGCGAGAGCGTATCGAGTTGCTGCTCGACGCCGATTCGTTCGTCGAGCTCGACGCGTTCGTCACCAATCGGAATGCCGCTGTCGATGAATCCTTCCTGGGTGACGGTGTCGTGACGGGTCACGGCGCGATCGATGGCCGGACCGTGTTCGTCTTCAGCCAGGACTTCACCGTCTTCGGTGGATCGCTGTCGGAGGCGTACGCCGAGAAGATCTGCAAGGTCATGGATCTCGCGATGAAGGTCGGCGCCCCGATCATCGGGTCTGAACGATTCCGGTGGCGCACGCATCCAGGAGGGAGTCGTCTCGCTCGGCGGCTATGCCGACATCTTCCTTCGGAACACGCTCGCATCCGGGGTCGTGCCACAGCTCTCGGTCATCCTGGGGCCATGCGCCGGGGGAGCGGTCTACTCGCCGGCGATCACCGACTTCACGATCATGGTCGAGGGGACGAGCTACATGTTCGTGACCGGGCCGAACGTCGTGAAGGCGGTGACACACGAGGATGTCGATGCCGAGACGCTGGGTGGCGCGACGACGCACACCACGCAAAGCGGTGTCGCGCATCTCGCCGCGCCGGACGAAGCGTCAGCACTGCAGCATGCGCGCGGACTGCTCGCGTTCCTGCCGCAGAACAACCTCGGCGATCCGCCGATCGATCGCGACGTCGGATCCGGTCGACCGGATGGACGAGGCCCTGGACTCCATCATCCCGGACGACCCGTCGAAGCCCTACGACATGCACGGCGTCATCGAGCGGATCGTCGACGACGGAGCGTTCATGGAGATCCAGCCGGGTTGGGCGCAGAACATCATCACTGGTTTCGGTCGATTCGACGGTCGTAGCGTCGGCGTCGTCGCGCAGCAGCCGGCGGTCCTCGCGGGCGCGCTCGATATCGCCGCGTCGACCAAGGCCGCTCGCTTCGTCCGCACGTGCGACTGCTTCAACGTGCCGCTCCTCACGCTCGTCGACGTCCCGGGTTTCCTGCCGGGTGTCGGCCAGGAGCACGGCGGGATCATCCGACATGGCGCGAAGCTCCTGTACGCCTACTGCGAAGCGACCGTCCCGAAGATCACGGTGATCACCCGCAAGGCCTACGGCGGCGCCTACGACGTCATGTCGAGCAAGCACGTCCGAGGCGATATCAACCTGGCCTGGCCGACGGCCGAGATCGCGGTGATGGGCGCCGAGGGCGCTGTGAACATCCTGTATCGGGATGAGATCGCTGCATCGGACGACGCGACCGCGACCCGAGCTCGTCTCGTGAGCGAATACGAAGAGCGCTTCGCGAATCCATATGTCGCCGCGGCGCGCGGCTACGTCGACGATGTGATCCGTCCGTCGGAGACGCGGCCTCGTCTGATCGCGGCGCTGGAGATGCTCGCCGACAAGCGCGACACCAACCCGCCGAAGAAGCACGGCAACATCCCTCTGTGACGGGCGGCGTCCCGACACCCGCCGTGTCTGTGCACAAAGACAGTGGCGCACCGTTCTCGCGCATCCTCATCGCCAACCGCGGTGAGATCGCCCTGCGCATCATCCGCACCTGTCGCGACCTTGGCGTCGAGACGGTCGCCGTGTACTCCGACGCCGACGTCGATGCCGCGCACGTCGTAGCCGCCGACGAGGCGGTGCGTCTGGGCCCGGCGCCGGCAGGGGAGAGTTACCTCCGCGCCGACCTGATCATCGAGGCGGCGCTCGCGACCGGCGCCGAAGCGATCCATCCGGGATACGGATTCCTGTCTGAGCGCGCGTCGTTCGCTCGCGCCGTGGTCGAGGCGGGACTCGTGTTCATCGGACCGCGCGCCGACGCGATCGAGGCACTCGGCGACAAGCTGGCGGCACGACGCACTGCGGTTTCGGCCGAGGTGCCTGTCGTCCCGGGTACGTTCGATGCCGCGCCCGTCGACCGTGCCGACGCCCTCGACGGGATCGTCGGCGGCCGCGGAAGCCGTCGGCTTCCCGCTCCTCGTCAAGGCTGCGGCGGGAGGCGGGGGTCGGGGCATGCGCCGGGTCGACGAGCGTTTCGCGACCTTCCGGCGGCCTTGGTCGCCGCATCGAGCGAGGCGCGCGCGGCATTCGGCGATGGCGCCGTCTATCTCGAGCGCGAGGTCCGACCGGCTCGGCACATCGAAGTGCAATTGCTGGGCGACGCCTCGGGCGAGGTCGTCGCGCTGGGGGAGCGAGATTGCTCGGTCCAGCGTCGCCATCAGAAGCTCGTCGAGGAAACGCCGGCCCCCGGGCTGACGGCCGACGAGCGTCGCGAGCTGCACGCGATGGCCGTCCGTGCCGCGCGGGCCGCCGGCCTGTCGAATGCGTCGACGGCCGAGTTCCTCTTCGACCGGGATCGACAATTCTGGTTCCTCGAGGTCAACGCGCGGTTGCAGGTCGAGCACGGTGTCACGGAGCTCGTCACCGATCTCGACCTGGTCGCGGAGCAGCTGTGGATCGCCGCGGGGCGGCCACTGTCCGATCGCGCGCGCGACGCCGCGGCGCGCGCCGCTCACGCCGACCAGGCACGCCATCGAGGTTCGACTCGCTGCCGAGGATCCGTCGCGCGAGTTCGCGCCGGCACCTGGTCGCATCGGGACGTGGACGATGCCGTCCGGCCCGGGCGTCCGGGTGGATACCGCCATCCGAAGCGGAGACCGCGTACCGCCCGAGTACGACCCGATGATCGCCAAGGTGATGGCGGTGGCCGCCGATCGACGCGAGGCCATCGCCGTGCTTGCGACGGGCCCTCGACGAGGTCGAGGTCAGCGGCATCCAGACGACCCTGCCGTTCGACCGCGCCCTGGTCCGCGACGGCCGCTTCCTCGCCGACGACGGTGCGGAGCTTTCCACGGACTGGGTCGCCGATCACTGGGACGGCCTCGGCTTCGCGGCGTCGGGCGCTCGATGCCGCAGCCATCGCCGCTGCACGCTCGGCGGACGGGGGCGCACATGTGTCTTTGCGCAAAGACGATCGCTCGGGTCCTCCCTGGCAGAACGGCCGGGCGCTCGGCTGCGATCGACCGGTGGCCGCGATGACGCGCCCCACCCGAACGCTCCGGGTTTCTCCTGCCCCCGCCTCGGGGCACGCGGACCCGGCCCTGACGACCACGAGCGACACACCGGTCCCACCAGGTCACATCGTCCACGCAGGCACGGCTGGGCCCCTGGCTCCCGACGGCACGCGCTCCGTCGAGGTCGTGGTCGACGGCTGGCGGTTCGTCCTCCTGGTCGAAGACGATGCTCGCGCGAGCCTGCGCAGGCGCGCGACGCGCGCGGCCGCCGACGTGAGCGGGGGTGGTGGAGCGCTCGAGATCCGTGCCATCATCCCCGGCAGGGTCGCGTCCGTTGCCGTGACGGCTGGCGACAGCGTCGAGGCAGGCCAGACGCTCCTCGCCGTGGAGGCGATGAAGATGCAGAACGAGTTGCGTGCGCCGCGGAGCGGCATCGTCAGCCGTGTCCCTGCGGCCATCGACTCGACCGTGGACGTCGGCGACGTGCTGGTCGTCCTCGAGTGACGGCGTGACGGACACCACAGCGAATACCCGCGCGCGCCGGCCTGTCGGGGAGGGGACCGACCCCGGGCGCGAGCGGTGGCGCGAAACGGTCCGGGCTAAGGCGCTCGCCGGTAGTCCGGAGCGACGGCAAGCCGTTCGAGACCTCCTCCGGGATCGAGGTCCGTGATCTCTACACGCCCGCGGATACACGCGAGCTCGACGAGGGCCGCGACCTCGGCCGACCCGGCGAATATCCCTTCACCCGCGGCGTCCAGCCGACGATGTACCGGAGTCGGCTCTGGACGATGCGCCAGTACGCGGGATTCGCCACGGCCGAGGAGACCAACCGCCGCTTCCGGTACCTGCTCGATCACGGCCAGACCGGACTGTCGGTGGCCTTCGACCTACCCACGCAGATGGGCTACGACTCCGATGCGCCGGCCGCGGAAGGAGAGGTCGGCCGGGTCGGCGTGCCGATCAGCAGCCTTGCCGACATGGCCGTCCTGGTCGACGGGCTGCCGCTCGGCGACGTCAGCACCTCGATGACGATCAATGCCACGGCGCCGATCCTCCTCGCGCTCTACGTCGCGGCCGCGGAGGGCCAAGGCGTCGAGCGAGCTCGGATCAGCGGGACGACCCAGAACGACATCCTCAAGGAGTACATCGCCCGCGGCACGTACATCTTCCCGCCGCGACCGTCGATGCGGCTCGTGACCGATGTCTTCGAGTTCTGCGCCGCGGAGCTCCCGAAATGGAACACGATCTCGATCTCGGGCTATCACATGCGCGAGGCGGGTGCGACGGCCGCCCAGGAGCTGGCGTTCACGATCGCCGACGCCATCGCGTACGTCGAAGCGGCGGTCGACCGCGGGCTCGATGTCGACGACTTCGCCGGTCGGCTGTCGTTCTTCTTCGCCGCCTGGTCCGAGCTGTTCGAGGAGGTCGCCAAGTTCCGGGTCGCGCGGCGCATGTGGGCGACGGTCATGAAGGAGCGCTTCGGCGCCACAAACCCGCGCTCCATGCTGTGCCGGTTCCACGTCCAGACTGCTGGGTCGTCGCTCACCGCCCAGTCGATCGACAACAACGTCGTGCGGACCACGATCCAGGCCCTGGCGGCGGTCCTGGGTGGCGCCCAGAGCCTGCATACGAATTCCCGCGACGAGGCCCTGGCGCTGCCCACGGAGGAGGCGGCTCGGCTCGCGCTCCGCACCCAGCAGATCCTCGCCTACGAGGCCGGCGTGACCGAGACGCCCGACCCGCTGGCCGGCTCGTACTTCGTCGAGAGCCTCTCGAACGAGCTCGAGGCGGCCGCCTGGTCGTACCTTGACGAGATCGAGTCGCTCGGGGGGACGCTGGCGGCGATCGAAAAGGGCTTCCAGCAGCGCGAGATCCAGGAGGCGGCCTACCGGGTGCAGCGGGCGATCGACTCCGGCGACCAGATCGTCGTAGGCGTGAACCGGTTCACCGATGACGAGGTCACGACGCCACCGACCCAGCGCATCGACCCCGAAGGGGAGCGGCGCCAGGTCGAGCGCGTCCGGAGGATCCGCGCCGAGCGGTCGGCGGACGCCTGGACGGCCGCGATGGACCGCCTCGAGGAGATCGCGCGCGGGGAGGGCAACCTGATGCCCGCGATCCTGGACGCGGTCCGTGCCTACGCCACGGTCGGCGAGATCAGCGACCGGCTCCGCGTCGCGTGGGGCGAGCACCGCGAGCTCATCACAGTCTGATGAAGGAGGAAGCGTTGGCGCCGACCGTCCCACCCCATATCCGTCGACTCGGGAAGATCCATCACGTCGCGATCGTCGTCCGGTCGATCGACGCGTCGCTCGTCCTCTGGCGTGACCTTCTTGGCCTCGACCTCGAGGCGGTCATGGACATCCCGACCGACCACGTGCGGATCGCGTTCCTCGGTGTCGGCGAATCGAAGGTGGAGCTCGTCGAGCCCACGGACGACACCACCGGCGTCGCGCGGTTCCTCGCGTCGAAGGGGGAGGGGTTCCACCACGTCTGCTTCGAGGTCGACAACCTCGCCGAGGCCCTGATCCGCCTCGAGCTCGACGGCCTCGAGCTCATCGATACGGCGCCGCGGCGCGGCGCCGAAGGGCCGGTCGCCTTCATCCACCCGCGGTCCTGCCAGGGCGTGCTCGTCGAGCTCATCGAGGCGCCCGGCGGGCCGGCCTGGCGTAGTCTCGGTTACGGCTGACGGGCCTCGACGGTGCCGGGGTCAGCCCGGCTTGGATGCGAGCAGCGAGAACATCAAGGGTAGTTCGCCGGGACCCTCGGGCAGCACCCACCGGTCGCTGCCCGGCGCCTCCTCGACGAGGAAGTCGACCTGCCATTCGAGGAACGGCTGTTCCTCGAGCCGCTCGATGCGCAACCCCGCGTCGATCAACGCGGTGACGATCTCGCCGAGGCCGTGGTCCCAGCCGTGCTCCTGATGCTCCGCGCCGAGGTCGGCGGTCGGGTCGGCATACGACCCGTGGACGTCGAAGATCAGCGGGTCACCATGCTCCCAATACGGGTACTGCAGCCGCAGCTCGCGCGGGGACACGCCCTCGCTCTCGAACACCTGGAGGACCGGGTGTGCCTCCGAGATGTAGAACCGGCCACCCGGCTTGACGAAGCGAGCGACGACCCTCGCCCAGCCCCGGATGTCGGGCAGCCAGCCCAGCACGCCGCGTGAGGTGTAGACGATGTCGAACTCGTCGCCGAGCCGGAGCGGCAGCTGGTAGATGTTCGACTCGATGAAACGAGCGTCGGGGAACCCGGTGTCGGCGGCCAGCTCTCGCGCGAGGCCGATCGCGGCAGGCGAGAAGTCGGCGCCGGTGACCTTCGCGCCGAGGCGCGCCCAGGACAGGGTGTCGAGGCCGAAGTGGCATTGCAGGTGGAGCAGGGTCTTGCCCGTGACGTCGCCGAGCGCCTCGATCTCGTACGGCCGGATCCTGACCCCGCCCTCGCGGAAGCCGGCGACGTCGTAGAACTCGCCCTCGGCGTGCACCTTCGTCCACGCGTCCCAAAGCCGCTGATTGGAGGCGAACGACGCTTCGAGGTCCGCCCGGTCCATCGTCTGGTCGCTCATGTCGTCGACGTTCATCCCGCGTACCCGGCGTCCCGAAGGAGTGCCGGGAGTTCGGTCGGCGAGTCGGCGACGTGGAAGCCGGCGGCCTCGAGTGCCTCGACCTTCGATGCGGCCGTGCCGGCGCCGCCCGAGATGATCGCTCCGGCGTGGCCCATGCGCTTGCCCTCGGGTGCGGTGCGACCAGCGATGAACGCGGCCTTCGGGACGCCTCGGAGGTGTTCCCCTGCCCACGCGGCGGCAGTCTCTTCGGCCGCTCCGCCGATCTCGCCGATCAGCACGATCGCCTCGGTCTCCGGGTCCTCCGCGAACAGCTGGAGCGCGTCGAGGAACGTCGTACCGATGATCGGATCGCCGCCGATACCGACGCACGTGGACTGCCCGAGCCCGGCGTCGCTCATCGCCTGGACCGCTTCATAGGTCAAGGTCCCGGATCGGCTGACGACCCCGACCCGGCCTTCGCGGTGGATGGCGCCCGGGATGATCCCGACCTTGGCTCGACCCGGCGACGTCGCACCGGGGCAGTTGGGCCCGATCAGGCGAGCTCCGTGCCGCCGCACCAGGTCGACCGCGGGGATCATGTCGAGGGCCGGGATGCCCTCCGTGATGCAGAAGATCGTGTCGATCCCGGCGACGGCGGCCTCCATGACCGCATCCGGTGCGCCAGCAGCCGGGACGAAGATCAGCGAGGTGTTCGCCCCTGTCTCGCGGACGGCCTCGGCGACCGTATCGAACACCGGCACGCTGTCGTCGAGCGCGCGGAGGCCGCCCTTGCCCGGCGTGACACCGGCGACCACGTTCGTCCCGTAGGCCTGGCACTGGCGTGCATGGAATTCGCCCTCCCGGCCGGTGATGCCCTGGACGAGGAGCCGCGTATCCCGACCGACGAGGACGCTCATGCCGCGGCCCCGGTCCCGCCGCTCCGGGATGCCGCGACGGCCTTCGCGGCCGCCTCGTCGAGCGTGGCCGCGGTCTCGAAACGCGCTTCCTCGAGTAGCACGGCAGCCTCAGCGGCATTCGTGCCGACGATGCGTACGACCATCGGTACATCGCGTGACTGCTGGGCGCGGGCCTCGATCAGTCCGCGCGCGACCTCATCACCGCGGGTGATCCCACCGAAGATGTTCACGAGGATCGCGTCGACCTTGGGGTCGGCCAGGATCAGGCGCATGGCGTGGGCGACCTTCTCGGACGCGCGCGCCACCGCCGATGTCGAGGAAGTTGGCGGGCTCGCCGCCGGCACGCTTGACGAGGTCCATCGTCGTCATCGCCAGGCCGGCGCCGTTGACCATGCAGCCGATCGTCCCATCGAGCTTGATGAACGTCAGCCCGGCCTCACGTGCCTCGCGGTCCTCGGGCGCCTCCTCGTCAGGGTCCCGGAGGTCCTCGAGACCCGGATGTCGCCCCAGCGCCGAATCGTCGAGCGTGATCTTGGCGTCGAGGCAGACGAGGCGTTGCGTCGGCGTGCCGTCCGGCTGCCCCTCGTTGATGATCGCGAGCGGGTTGATCTCGACGAGGTCGGCGTCGTACGCGGTCATCGTGCGGACGAGCCCCTTGGCGATCGCCACGGCGGCCTTGAGGTGTCCACCGAGACCTATCGCGAACGCGAGCTCGCGCGCCTGGAAGTCGAGCAGGCCGAGTGCCGGGTCGGCATGGCCTCGGACGATCGCTTCCGGGTTCGTCGCCGCGACCTGCTCGATCTCGACGCCGCCTTCGGCGGAGCCCATCAGCAGGATCCCGCGCTCTGCGCGATCGAGGACGGCAGCGAGGTAGAACTCCTTGACGATGTCGGCGGCCGGGCCCGACCAGGACCTTGCGGACCGTCATGCCCTTGATGTCCATGCCGAGGATGGACGTCGCGACGGCTGCGGCCTCATCGGCGCTGCCGGCCAGCTTCACCCCGCCGGCCTTGCCGCGTCCGCCTACGAGGACCTGGGCCTTGATGACGACCTTGCCACCGACCGGTCCGGCCGCCAGGAACCGGGCTGCCGCCGTCCGGGCCTCGTCAGCGGAGTGGGCGACGGCCCAGTCCGGGACCGGAAGCCCCTGGGCGACGAGCAGCGACTTGGCGTCAGCCTCCTGGAGCTTCACGCGGGCATCGTAGCGGAGCGCGGTCTCAGCCTTCGCCGAGGTGCCGTCGACGCCCCGCCGCGATCCTGTCCAGCGCGGACATCGACTTCGAGGTCGACCAGATGATCGCGTCATCGATGCCGACACCGGCGAGCCTGTCGAAGACCGTTGCGAGTCGGTCGGCGTCCGCGACCTCGTCGTCGTCGAGCCGGAGGCCGACCGTGCGTCGGAGGGTCGTTCGCTCTCGCCCGACCGCGTCGCAGGCAGCATCGAGGGCGGCGAGCTGGGCGCGCAGCCGGTCGTCGACATCGGAGAACCACGCGACGTTCCAGGCATCCGCCCAGGTCGCGGTCAGGCGAAGCATGCGTGGGCCCTTCGCCGCGACGAGGACCGGAACGGCGCGCGCGGGCGGAGGAAGGAGCACGACATCGTCCATCTGCCGCCAGCGTCCGTCGACGCTGAACCGTTCGCGGCGCAGCAGGCGCGTGGTGATCTCGAGGTCCTCGGCGAATCGGCCGACCCGATGGTCGAACGGATAGCCGAACGCGTCGTACTCGGGCTCGTGCCATCCGGCAGCCGAGGCCCAGGATCAGCCGGCCACCGGAGAGGTCGTCAAGGGTCGCGGCCATCTTGGCCATGAGCCCAGGGTTGCGGAACGAGGCACACATGACGAGCGCGCCGAGCTCGACGCGTGGCACGACCGCGCCCAGCGCCGCGAGCGTCGTCCACGCCTCGCGGATGCCCTCGTCGGGCTCGCCCAGCGACCGGAACAGCAGATGGTCGAAGACCCAGACCGAGTCGAGCCCGAGCGCCTCGGCGTGCTCGGCGTACGAGAGCGTCTCGGCGAACGTCGGGGAGCGTCCGTCCGCGGTGTCGCCCTCGGCGAGGGGGAGCGTGACGCCGATGCGCATCGGGCGAGTCTATCTGCGCGCCTCACGTCGCCATGAACGATTTCGAGGGGGGCGCCTCGCCATACTTGACGAGCGTGACCGGACGGTCACGCCACCGCCGAGGGGCGAGATGCAGCGAGACCTCGTGGAGCGGGCGCGGCAGGGCGATCATGACGCCTTCGCCGAGCTGGCAGGCGCCGCGATCTCCCGTCTGGACTCTGCCGCCTGGCTGATCCTCCGGGACTCCGAACAGGCCAAGGACGCCGTCCAGAACGCGCTCGTCCGAGCCTGGCGTGATCTGCCCACGCTTCGGGATCCCGACCGCTTCGACGCCTGGCTACACCGGTTGGTCGTGCGCGCCTGTATCGATGAGGCGCGCCGGCTCCGGCGCCATCGTGTCGATGTCGAGCTGACCGAGATCTCATGCGCCGGCGGACGCTGGCGTCGAGTCGACCATCGCCGACCGCGATCAGATCGAACGCGGCTTCCTCCGGCTCGAGCCGGAGCAACGGGCGGTGATCGTCCTCCATCACTACCTCGACCTCCCGATGCCGATGGTGGCGGCGACCCTTGGGATCCCCCTCGGGACCGCCAAATCGCGCCTGCACTACGCCCTGGCCAGGATGCGTACCGCGCTCGACGCGGACGCGCAGGTCCGGCCCGATCTTGCGGAGGGACGACCGTCATGACGACCGACGATCGGTTCGCCCGGAACCTCTCCGCGTGGCTCGTCGAGGACGGCGCGCACCGCGTGCCCGACCACCTCGCCGAGGTGCTGGCTGCACAGCGCGGCGACCCATCAGCGGCCGTGGTGGTCGAGCCCCGAAAGGTGGCTCCCTGTGGATACGACCTTCCGTCCTCGACTATTCAGCCCGCCCCCGATCGCTCGCCTGGTGCTCATCGCCGTCGTCGTGATCGCCTTGGCCGGACTCCTTCTGTTCACCGTCGGCTCACGCCAACCGCGGCTGCCCGCACCGTTCGGGCCGGCACGCAACGGCATCATGCTGTCCAGCGCAGACGGCGACATCTTCGCGATCGACCCGGCCACCGCGAAGCGCACAGCGATCGTCAGCGGTTCGCTCTTCGAGTTCGGACCCTTGTTCTCGCGAGATGGGACGCGGTTCAGCTTCCTGCGCGAGGGGCCGAAGGACTGCGGGAGATCCGACTGCGGGCTCATCCTGGTCATCGCGAACGCCGACGGAAGCGATGTCCACGAAGTCACGCCAGCGCTCCCGGCGCTCGACGGGGTGGACTGGTCACCCGACGGCACACAGGTCGCCATCCTTGCGGCGGCGCCAAGCGGTACCGGACACGTCATCGACATCGTGCAAGCCGATGGAAGCGGGATGCGGACGATCGACATCGGTCGGCCGGTACACGAGCCGTCATGGCTGCCACCGGATGGCAGGGAGATCATCTTCCGAGGTGAGGAGTTGGTGGCCGGAGACCCGCCGCCGGGTATCTTCGCGGTGCGGCCCGACGGCACCGGATTACGCCAGATCTCCACCAGACCGGCGGTCGACGCGAACGACTACCAGGGTGTCGCTGTGTCGCCCGACGGCCAGTACGTGACGTACCAGGACACGAATTTCGATGCGAACCCCCCAAATGGACTCTTCCAGGTCCATGTCCTGTCATTGCGGACGGGCGAGGATCGCATCCTGCCGCAGCCGAAGGGCGCCGCGGCGATGGCTGCGGTCTTCTCCCCGGACGGAAGCAAGATCGCCTATCTCCGGATCGGCTCGAACAGTCTGCTTCAGATGGTCGTCGCCCCGGTCGACGGCACCGGGCTGGGCATCGCGATCGGGCCTCAGTCTCGCTTCGGCTCGGAAGGCCCGACGATCAACAACTACCTGTGGAGTCCCGATGGGACGGCCGTGATCGCCAACTATGACGTCGAGAAGGTCGCTCGCCTGTTGCCGATCGATGGATCTCCCGCGACGGTCCTCGTACACGGTGAACTGGCCTTGCCAGCCTATCAGCGCCTCGCACCCTGAGCCGACGGACACGTGGTCGGCCGGCTGCCCACTCGGGCGGCCGGCCTCCACGGATACCGAGGTGACACACAGCACGCTCACGGTCCAGCCACGACGTGGACCCCGAGCTCGGCGCGGTCTCGCGCCTCGCGGTGCTGGGATGGGCGCGGGCCCAGAACTGGCAAGTCGCCGTGTCCCATTTCGGTGGACCGTTCGGGCGGGTCGCGGCGGACGGCTGGCGCTCGCAATCCTGACCGGACGGCCGGTCACGCCGCGCCCGTCCGCACGGATACAATCGGGCCATGGCCCACCGAGTGACCCTGATCCCCGGCGACGGCATCGGACCGGAGCTGGCGGAGGCATCACGACGCGTCCTCGACGCGACCGGGATCGGCTTCGACTGGGAGGTCGTCGATGCCGGTGAAGCGGTCATGGAGCGAGTACGGCACACCGTTGCCCGACGAGGTCCTCGAGTCGATCAAGCGCAACAAGGTCGCCCTGAAGGGACCGATCACGACACCGGTCGGGGAGGGGTTCCGGAGCGTCAATGTCACGCTCCGTCAGGCGCTCGGCCTGTACGCGAACCTGCGCCCGGCGCGGTCGATCAAGGGCATCGAGACGCGCTACGAGGACGTCGACCTCGTCATCGTGCGCGAGAACACCGAGGACCTCTACGCGGGCATCGAGCATCGGGTGGGTCCCGACGCCGCCGAGAGCATCAAGATCATCACGCGGGCCGCGTCAGAGCGGATCGCCCGCTTCGCCTTCGACTACGCGCTCGCCAACGGCCGCCACAAGGTCACGGCCGTGCACAAGGCCAACATCATGAAGCTGTCCGACGGCCTGTTCCTCGAGAGCTGCCGGACCGTCGCGGCGGACTACGAGGGCCGCGTCGAGTTCGAGGACCGCATCGTCGACAACATGTGCATGCAGCTCGTCCAGAAGCCGGAACTGTACGACGTGCTCGTCCTGCCGAACCTCTACGGCGACATCGTGTCGGACCTCGCCGCCGGGCTCGTCGGCGGCCTCGGGGTGGCGCCCGGCGCCAACATCGGCGTCGACGCCGCGGTCTTCGAGCCGGTCCACGGCTCGGCGCCGAAGTACGCCGGGCAGGACAAGGCGAATCCCGACGGCGCTGATCCTGAGTGGGGCGCTGATGCTGCGGCACCTCGGCTATCCGTCCGATGCGGACCGCCTCGAGACCGCCGTGCGCGACACGATCGCCTCGGGGACCAGCACCTACGACCTCGGTGGGACCGCGGGCACCGCCGCCTTCGCCGACGCCATCATCGAACGGCTCGGGGCGGACGTCGATGCCACCGCTGGCGCCGCTCGATGACCGGCATCGCCGGCAGCCTTCGACTCCCTCGCAAGCCCCAGGGGACAGCGCCGACCGGCCTAGGCGTCACCCGCCGGCTCGATCGCTGGTGGACGGCGCCGCTCGTCCAGGGAACGCTGTTCACGATCTGCGCGGTCTACCTCGGCTTCAGCGGCATCCTGTGGCAGCCGCTCGGCGGTCCGCCGTACGAACATGACGGCTACCTCTCGCCGCTTTTCTCGCCGCTGATCGCGCCCGCGTGGCTGCCCTGGTTCATCAGCCCGGGACTGCTGATCCTGTGGATCCCGTTGGGCTTCCGGGCGACCTGCTACTACTACCGAAAGGCGTACTACCGCTTCTACTTCGCCGATCCGCCGGGTTGCGCCGTCGGCGAGCCGACCATCCATCGCGGTTACCGGATGGAGACGGCGTTCCCGTTCATCCTCCAGAACCTGCATCGCTACTTCCTCTATCTGGCATTCATCCCGCTGTTCTTCCTCTGGCTCGACGCCGCGCAGTCCGTGCCGTACCAGGGCGGCTATCGGATCGGGCTGGGGGTGGTCGTCCTCTTCGCTGAACGCGGCGCTGCTGAGCGGTTACTCGCTTGTCGTGCCACTCCCTGCGCCACCTGGTCGGCGGCAAGCTCGACTGCTTCTCGTGCTCGCGACGCGCCAGGACGCGGTACACGCTCTGGCAACGGCTGACGTCGCTCAATCGCGAACCACATGGCCTGGGCGTGGATCAGCCTCATCTCGGTCACGCTCGCCGACGTCTACGTCCGAGCGCTCGCGGTCGGTCTGATCACCGACCCGGCGATCTACTTCTGATCCGCCGGGCCCGACCCGCGATGATGTCCCCGAACGACCCGCAGACACGCCCGCACGACGTCCTCGTGATCGGTGCCGGGGGAGCGGGCCTGCGCGCCGCGATCGCGGCCAGCTGAGGCCGGGCGCGGACGTCGGGCTCGTGTGCAAGTCGCTGCTCGGCAAGGCGCATACGGTCATGGCCGAGGGTGGCGTCGCGGCGGCGCTGCGGCACGTCGCGCCGGACGATGACGTGGCAGGTCCACTTCCGCGACACGATGGTCGGCGGCAAGTACCTGAACAACCCGCGGATGGCCCAGCTGCACGCGCTCGAATCGCCGGCCGGGTCCGCGAGCTCGAGGACTGGGGCGCCGTCTTCGATCGGACCCGCGACGGGCGGATCCTCCAGCGACCGTTCGGCGGGCACTCGCATCCGCGCCTCGCCCACGTCGGCGATCGGACCGGGCTCGAGATGATCCGGACCCTCCAGGATCGGGCGGTCGCGGCCGGCATCCAGGTCTACATGGAATGCACGATCACGAAGTTGACGACGTCGTGGAACCGGGGTGACCGGGGCGGTCGGGCTACTGGCGGACGACGGGTCGACCGATCGTCTTCCCGGCGAGGGCGGTCGTCCTCGCGACCGGCGGGATCGGGCGGGCCTACGAGGTGACGTCGAACTCCTGGGAGTACAGCGGCGACGGTCAGGCGCTCGCGTACGACGCCGGGGCGGAGCTCATCGACATGGAATTCGTCCAGTTCCACCCGACGGGGATGGTCTGGCCGCCGGGCGTCCGTGGCCTGCTGGTGACCGAGGCCGTCCGCGGCGAGGGCGGCATCCTGCGCAACGCCTCGGGCGAGCGGTTCATGTGGAAGTACCTGCCGGAGGAGCGTCGGCAGGAATACGCGGCCGACGACGACGAGGCGGCCACGCTGGGTGACCGCGCTCTCGCAGAGCAAGCAGACCGACGCCCGCCGGCCGCCGGAGCTGTCGACCCGCGACAACGTCTCGCGTGCGATCTACAACGGAGGTCAAGGAGGGTCGCGGCTCGCCGCACGGTGGCGTGTTCCTCGACATCAGCTACCTGCCGGCGGACCACGTCCGGCGCAAGCTGCCATCGATGTACGAGCAGTTCAAGGAGCTCGCCGACGTCGACATCACGACGGGGCCGATGGAGGTCGGCCCGACGACGCATTACGTCATGGGCGGCATCAAGGTCGACGCCGAGGATCGGCGCGACACGCGTGCCCGGGCTGTTCGCCGCGGGGGAGGTCACCGGCGGGATGCACGGGGCCAACCGGCTGGGCGGGAATTCGCTGTCGGACCTGCTGGTCTTCGGCGCACGGACCGGCGCCGGCGCCGCGGCCCACGCGCGCGACCGTGGACGGCGAGCCGCATATGGACCCGGTCCAGGTGCGCGGCGCGCTACGCGACCTCGAGGCGCCGCTCGAGCGAGCGTTCGGGCGAGACCCGTACGCGGTCATGCGTGACCTGCAGGCCGCTGATGCAGCAGCGCGTCGGCATCTTCCGCATCGAAGCGGACCTCGATGCGGCGCTCCTCGAGCTGGCCGAACTGCGCCGGCGTTGGGCCGCGGTGTGCGTCGACGGCGGGCGGGCCTACAACCCGGGCTGGAACCTCGTCTTCGAGGTCGGCAACCTGTTGACCGTGTCGGAGGCGATCACCCGGAGTGCCCGACAGCGGACGGAGAGCCGTGGGGCCCACAGCCGGCTCGACTTCCCGGAGACGAACGACGAGGACGTGGGGAGACCGGAACAGCGTCATCGTGAAGGGGGCTGACGGACGGATGACCGTCGCACACTGCACCCGTGCCCGAGATGGACGCCGAGTTGCGTACGCTGCTCGCGGCCGATCACCGATGACGGAGGAACGCATGACCGAGGCCGCCGTGGCGACCGCGGAGCCGCCGGCAGCGACGTTGGAGGCGAACCTTCGCGTCTTCCGCGGGACGCCCGGGAACGAGCCGCACTTCGACGAGTTCGACGTGCCGGTCGAAGCAGGGATGGTCGTCCTCGACGCCCTCCACTGGATCCAGGGACACGAGGCGCCCGATCTCGCCGTCCGCTGGAACTGCAAGGCCGCCAAGTGCGGCTCGTGCAGTGCCGAGGTCAACGGTCGCCCGAGCCTGACGTGCAAGACGCGCCTCAGCGATTTCGAGCCCGGCGAGGCGATCACCGTCGAGCCGATGCGCACGTTCCCGCTCATCAAGGACCTCGTCACGGACGTGTCGTGGAACTACGAGGTCAACAAGACCATCACGCCGTTCACCCCGCCCGCCGACGTGCCACAGGACGAATGGCGCTGGCAGCAGGAGGACATCGAGCGGGTCCAGGAGTACCGGAAGTGCATCGAGTGCTTCCTGTGCCAGGACGTCTGCCACGTGCTCCGCAACCACGAGACCGAGCAGCCGTTCATGGGCCCGCGGTTCCTGGTGCGGGCCGCCGGCCTCGAGCTGCACCCGATCGACCAGGCGGACCGACGGTCCTATCTGAAGGACAGCGGCGGCATCGGCTACTGCAACATCACCAAGTGCTGCACCGAGGTCTGCCCGGAGCACATCAAGATCACCGATAACGCGATCATCCCGCTCAAGGAGCGCGTCGCGGACGAGTACTACGACCCGCTGCGATGGGCCTGGCGAAAGCTCCGTGGCGAGGGATCCGGATCAGACGACCGCGTCGAGCTGCCCGTCCTCCAGGGCGAGCCCGCCGCCCCCGAGCAGGCACCCGATTGATCTCGTCGCCGGGAGGGGAGGGACCGGCGTACATCGTCCGCACCGACGGTGCGGCGCGCGGTAATCCCGGGCCGGCCTCGGCCGGAGCGGCGCTCTTCCGGGCCGACCGACCCGATGCGCGCGATCCGCGGGCCGTGCCGGATGCGTCGATCTCCGACTATCTCGGCGTGCAGACGAACAACGTCGCCGAGTACACGGGCGTCGTCCGCGCTCTGGAGCTCGCGCGTGACCTTGGTGCGACCGAGGTGCACCTGCTGCTCGACTCCAAGCTCATCGTCGAGCAGTTGTCGGGACGCTGGCGGGTGAAGGATGCGAAGCTGATCCCGCTGTGGGCCGCCGCTCGTCAGACGCTCCACGGGTTCCAGCGCTGGACGGCGACCCATGTCCCGCGAGCGCAGAACACCGTCGCCGATGCGCTCGCCAACGAGGCGATCGATCGGAGCTCGGCGGGCGGGCCGGCATCGGTGGTCCGGCGGCCGGAACCGCGTTGAGCGATGTCGACGATGGACGACCCCGGCTATAGCGCGATCGATTTCGGCACGGGTTTGGCTGAGAAGCCACTGGCAGCTGATCGCCGCGCCACTCCTGACGCTCGCGATCATCGCCGGGGCGTCGATGTGGCTGCGCCCGAAGGCCCGGCCGTCCGGCCCGGTGAACATCGACAACCCTGCGGGCGTGGTCGAGGGGCAGCCGTACGAGCCGCACATCGATCCGGCGGCGTTCAGCACGACCGTCGACAACCCCTTCTACCCGCTCATCCCCGGCACGACCGGGACGTTCCGTGAGGGCAACGAGCGGGTCGTCGTCACGGTGACCGCTTCGACCCGGACGGTGATGGGCGTCGAGACCGTCGTCGTGCGCGATCAGGAGTTCGACGGCGACCGGTTGATCGAGGACACCGAAGACTGGTTCGCCCAGGATGGCGAGGACAACGTCTGGTACTTCGGCGAATCCACGGCCGAATGCCGCGACGGTGAGGTGACCGGTCAAGCCGGCTCGTGGGAGGCCGGGGTCGATGGCGCCCAGCCCGGGATCGTGATGCTCGGACAGCCGGAGGTCGGCGACTATTACCGGCAGGAGTATTACCGGGGCCATGCCGAGGACGTTGCGAGGGTCCGCGAGGTCGGCGCGACGATGACCGTCGGCGACACGACGTACGAGAACGTCCTGGTGACCGAGGACTTCACGACGCTCGAGCCCGGCGTCCTCGAACACAAGGGTTACGCACCGGAGGTCGGCTTGATCCGCGAGGGTCCGCCGACCGGAAGCGGCGTCCACCTGACCGAGACCGGCGAAACGGAACCGACGACGTCTGACCCGACGACCCTCTGCCAACCCTGACCGGCGGGCGCCGCGCGGTCGCCCCCGGCGTTGCGAGACATCAGCGTCGACGAATTGTGATGCGCCTGTAACGGGCCATGACGAAGGTCGGGGAAGCGCATCGCGGCTAAGCGGGGTAGGGTGGAACAGCATGAAGCCCGCGTCGCGGGGGGTCGCGATCGTCGCGGTAGTGGCCATCATCACCGGCCTCGCCGCCTGTTCGGATAACGCCGTGAAGAGCCCGGCCGTCCCGAGCACCGCACCGACTGCTCAGCCGTCGCTCTCACCGAACGTCGTTGCGCCCTCTCCGAGCGCGGCGACGCCTTCTCCGTCGGTCGCGTTGGCGAGTCCGTCCGTCGCATCGACCCCCGTCCCGACCGCCAACCCTGCGAAGGTCGTGACCGGCCGTGCCTACCGGCCGGTCATCGATCCGGCGGGCTTCACGAGCGAGATCTCCAACCCATATCTCCCGCTCGTGCCGGGCACGGTCTGGACGTACAAGGGTGGCAGCGAGCGGGTGGTGACCGCGGTCACGGCCGACACGAAGTGGATCATGGGTGTCAAGACCGTGGTCGTTCGCGACCGGGGTTTCACGAACGGCACGCTCAGCGAGGACACGCTCGACTGGTTCGCCCAGGATGCCGCGGGGAACGTGTGGTACTTCGGCGAGAACACCGCCGAGTGCGCAGGCGGCAAGATCGCCAGCCGGGCGGGCGCGTGGATGGCGGGGGTCCATGGCGCACAACCGGGCGTCGTGATGCTCGCCCAGCCGACCGTCGGCGAGTACTACCGCCAGGAATACCTGCGCGGCGAGGCAGAGGACGTCGCCCGCGTGCTGAAGATCGACGGCACGCTGAAGAACGGATCCACGACGTACAAGGATGCGGTCGTGACGGAGGATTTCACGGCGCTCGAACCGGGCACCGTCGAGCACAAGTCCTACGTGCCGAATGTCGGCCTGATCGAGTCGCGCGACGTGAAGGGTGGGTCCGGCGCCGAGATCCTGACCGACATCAAGACCGACGTGCGCGCAAGCTCGATGCCGACCGGGAAACTCTGTCAGGCGTAGCATCGGTCCGTCAGCGAGACGGTCGGATGGTCGCGCGACGCCGGTCGGGGTGACCCGCATCGGTCGTCGTGAGGAAAGTCCGAGCTCCTCAGCGCAGGGTGGCGGGTAACACCCGTCCGTCGCGAGACGAGGACCAGTGCCACAGTGACGATGCCGTCGCCGACCCTCGGGCCGGTCGACGGAGTGAAACGGGCAAACTCCACCCGGAGCAAGGCCAAATAGGAGGGCGCAACCCGTGCCGGGCGACCGGCCGGGGGAGAGGCGCGCTGCCCAGCCCTCGGGTCGGCCGCATGAGCCGTCGGGCGACCGACGGCCCGAGATGGATGGCCATCACCGGCCGGCGCCCAGCGCCGACCGGGACAGAACTCGGCTTACAGACCGGCCTCGCTGACACAACCCTGAGATTCGATGAACGCCGGAGCGTTAGGATCCAGGCGGGGCATCACTCCCGACTCGGAAACACCATTCACGTCGCTGGTCTCCCTCATCATCCATACCCCGAGCCAGCCGATGGCGATCCCCAGGATGATCCCGCCAGTGAGGTAGGCAAGACCGATGGGAACGCCAGACAGAAGGCCACCGACCACCATCCCGGCAGAGACGGCCGTCGGAAACACGCGCGCTCGCAGGCTGGCGGTTCCGAACAGAGCCCAGCCGAGGCCGAGCAGAACGAAGCTCGTGATGCCACCCATGAGCAGGCGGCCGCCCACGAAAGTAGGGACCGTTTCGGGAACGACTTCGGCGATCCGGGGCACAGCGAACGCCTCGTACCACCAGTCCCCGGTCATGAAGATCGTGCCCAGCAGCGCGGCCGCGAACCCGATCAGCCCGAACCAGCCCGCACTCGATGCCTCGCGCTCGTAGATGGCGACGAGGGCGAGGACCAGTAACCCAAACGCCACGATCGTGGCGACGCTAGTGATGGCATGTATGGGGCCGAGCACGTAAGCCGTCAGGTCACCGCCGCCGCCAAGGATGAAGAGGATGGTCGGGAGTCGTGTCGCCACGACCGAAGCGCCTGCGGCGACTGCCAAGGGCCCCGCGATACGCGATAACGGCGACGTCGACATTGTCAGCCTGGTTGGCCCATTTACGGGCTACGACGATGGGGAGGGTGCGGCGACGGACGGTGAGGCGGACCCAAAGACGTCCGAGTCGTCCGATCGAGGGTCGGTCGCGGTGCATCCTGCCGCTAGGCCTCCGAGGATCGTCCCCGCCAGCAGCAACGATTGGAGGATCGACTGGCGGACGGCGCCCGCCGCGCCATTCGGGACGTCGATGGTCGGGTCACGTCAGACCTCTTTCTCGTGGCAGTGCTGCGAGTCTCGTTGACGTTGGCCGATCGGTCATGACGGGGACGTCATATGCCAGACAAAGGGCGAGAGCAGCGGCCGGCGTCCACGTGTTCCGCGCATGAGCGCTAGCCGCGTCGGGCCGGGGCGCCGATGGGGCGGCCACATCGCAGCTACTGTCTCGAGCTGGCCAGGGTCGTTCCGGCCTCGGCTTGTGCCGTTCTGGCCTCGGCTGCCGTCATCGCCACAGCCAACCCTCCCGCACGGGGGGACCCTGTCATGCGGTTTGGGTGACTTCGGGCCGCTTGTTTGTGGCGAGTGCTTGCGTTGACTCGGCGCCAGCGATATGGAGGCGTCGATGATGGGTCACCTTTCGCGGTCAATTCCGTGGCCTCGACAGGGGGCGTAGGCTACAAGGAGTCGCCCCGTCACGGCCCCCCACCGTGAGTCTGGCGGCCTCCGGTCGCCGCGCCCCTTTGGCCCCCCAAACCGACGGTGTCCCCTCTCACCATCGGCGGGCGTGGCGGCCCGTAACCCGCGGGGCCTCGACCCTACGTGGAGTTACGGTCCAGGCTTCGCCGGAGCGGCGTCAGTTGCCGCGCGTTGGTGCTCGGGCGCGTTCGCGTCTCGTCGACGGCGTTGGCTTCAGCGTGTGCCCTCACCCGAGCGGCCGCTGGGACTGTTCATACCAGCGCTGGGTGAGCTGCGCTGCTACCTCGCGTCCCCCAAGCCCGAAAGCCAGCCCGAAAGCTATCGCGAGCGCGGGGCCGACCGAAAGGACCAGTCGGCGAAACGGACCCGTGTCGTGATCGATGGGCCTCATGGACGGAGTAAGGTTCGGGCTCAGACCGGAGGCCGAGGGACGGGGATGAGCGGCGACGCGACAAAGATCGAAGAACACCTTCGTGCAGCGTCTGATGCGATCCTCTTGCTGCTGACCGAGGTCGGCCAATTGGAACGACACAAGCGCGGGATCCCACCAGGAGAGCCCCGCTTCGATGAGGTGGCGCGATCCGTCCGCGTTGCGGCGCAGGCACTCGCAGAGTTCACCGAGTACGAGGAAAGTTGGGCGCACATCGCGACGGACGGCCGAACGGACATCGAACCGATCTCCCAGTCCGAGGTGGCGCCCCGGACCGCCACGATCCTGGAGCGCTGGCGGGCCGTCGAGCGCCAGCTCGACGACGTCGAACCAGGCTCACCCAAATCAGTACGACTGTTCGCCGAGTTCGAGCGCTTGCGCGATGAGTACCTTGCGGTCTTTCAAGACCGCGAAGACACCGACTAGGCAGGAATGGCTCGAGCGGTCACCCGGGAGGGTTCGATCACGCCTCGACGCGGAAGAGCTCCCCAGTTCGACGGCCAAGCTACGTGTCCACGACGGTGACAACCGTAGTAGTCGTGGACCTAGTCAGCCTCCCGATCCAACGCGGCGGACCCGGCCGGACCGCCATCCTTGACGGCTTGAGGGGCCCCTAGGGCGCTGCGCTGTAAGCGACTACGGTCCGAATGACACCGTATCGAGGATCGATTCGAAGGTCGACCGATCTGTCGCGTCGGACGCCTGATGAAGGTCTGGGTCGCGGAAGAGGAACTGGAAACCCTGATCACCGTGGCGCCCCACGACGAAGTTGATGAGGATCCCGCAGTTCCAGGCGATGAACGTGGCCGGATCCGATCCAATGCTCGTGGACTCAACGGAGTCGGGCTGCGGCGGGCACTCGCCATGGAGTTGCGCGTTCCTGGCGATGACGTCATCGCGGTACGCCGCGAGGTCCAGTGAGATCGGCGCGGCAAACGCATGAACGGTCTTCAGGCCAGGTCCTTGGAACCTGTCGACCACCGGATCCTCGCTTCCCGGAGCGCCCTTCCCGTCCCAGGCCTTCGTCGCAGGCGTCGCCGACCACCCCGCTGGCAGCGTGACGGTGTATCCGTAGAACGGCGAGGTAAACGCGACCGGCGACGCGCTGGGGCTGGCCGACACGGAGGCCGACTCCGTCTCGGTGGGGGAGGGACTGGGAGATCCAGCCGGCCCGCCAACGCCGCGCGGTGTTCCGAGAAGGTACCAACCGCCCACGGCGATGACAGCGACGGCCGCTGCCAGGACTGCATAACGTGCCCATCCGTTCATCGGGAACCTCCACGGCTGGCCCAAGCCACGCCGCTGTTGGGTCGTCGTTCTGACGGTCGTTGCGATGGATCGGCGAATGGACTCCGGCAGCTCTGTCGGACCTTCCTCGAACCACGCGGCTAACGTCTTGTCCGGGTCGTTTGTGCCGTTCGTCATGCTGGACGCACCTGTCGGCTTGGGACGCTGTCATCCGAGAGGACTTCGCGCATCGCCAGGGTCCCGTAGTGCAGCCGGGACTTCACCGTTCCGACGGGCACACCGACGATCTCGGCGATGGAGGCCAGGGGCATGCCCGCGTAGTGATGGAGGACGACGACGACTCGATGCTCCGGCGAGAGGCGTCTGAACGCCCGCTCCAACGCATCGCGGTCGTCGATCGAGATGGTCTCGTCCGACCCACCCGGCCCATCGTCCCGGATCGGTTGGAGGTTCGTGCTCCATCTGCGATAGCGGCGAAGCTCTTCGTAACAGGCATTCACGACGAGTCGATGGAGCCACACCTCGAACCGCTCCGCGTCACGCAACCGGGGCAGCCCACGCCACGCGAGCAGGAATGCCTGTTGGACGGCGTCGTGAGCCTGCTCGACATCGCGAAGGATCCGATACGCGATGGCGTAGCATCGGTCGCCGTCTAGGTCGACCAGCTCGGTGAATGCGACATCGTCGCCCTCCCGCGCCCGCTCGACCAGCCTCGCTCGCAAAGGTGAACCTCTCGGCCACGCCCGGTCGGGCGCTTCACCAACTAGAGACGGTCGCTGAGTGTCGAAGGTTCAGCCTCCACTGCCTTATCGGACGCCTGTCACAGGGCGCAATGGGGCCTGTCGACGCTCGTACTACAATGTGGCTTCTCGGGAGGGGACTGTCTCAACCGTCATCTGGGACAGAGCGATGGGAATGAAGGAAGCCGAGACGCTCCTCACGCTGTGGCGACAGCTGGAGCGCGAGTTGGAGACCGCCGACGAGGACGGTCAGGACGAGCTCCACGCGCGCATCCGCGAGCTACGGGACAGATACCAACGGCTGGTCGCGGAGGTCTACGACGTCGAGGGGGCGGGTGGACCAGCCGACCGGTCCACGGGCAGCGCCTAGCCCTCGGTGCCCCGGGAACGCGGGCGCCGTTACGCCGTCTGCGTCTCGTCGGTGACCTCGGCGAACCGCAGGCCGACCTCCACGAGTGCCCGGGCGATCGCCTCGTAGCCCGACGGTTCGATCGGCAGCACCTGCGGGTCGTGTTCGCGTTTCTCGGGCACGATCACGAAGGTGGCCGGTCGCTGGCGTTCGATGTCGAGCTGGATACGCCTCAGTCCCTCGATAGGCACGTCGAGCATGAGTCGCTCGGCCGTTGCGACCGCCAGACGCCGATCGGTGACGACCACGAGGGCGTCACCAGCCGACGCTTCGATGTCGATCCGCTCATCAGGTTCGAGGATGCGCAGCGCGGGATGATCGGCAGCCATGGACGAACGATGGGCCCTTCCATGTTGCGCACGCCTCGCCGTCCGACCACCGATCCTTTCGTCGGCGTGAGTCGCGCCGGCCCCGCTGCGGCTGACGCCGTCCCCAAGCTCGACTGACGGCTGCTACCCGTCTGCAGCCCCGCTGCAACCGACCATCGCCAAGGTCCCTCCCACAGCACTCCGCCAAGTGGGTGCACAACGGAGGTCATGGTGATGAACATGATCAGCCAGGGTCAGGTCGCAGCGAGCCAGCGCAAGCTCTTCGAGGGGTTCGTGGCTGGAGTCGCGGTCGCGGCGATCGCGATCGCGCTGGCGTGGGGAGCCTTCGCGGCCCTCAACGCACCGAAGAGCGTCGCCCCGAGCGCGACGTCGATCCAGACCCTGCAGGAGCCGGGTCTGCTCGACCAGCGTGCGGGCGAGCGTGGCGGCACCGTCGCGGCGTCGAAGAGCGCTGTCATGACCGACAGCCTGGTCGAGCAGCGGCGCGGCGAGCGTGGTGTCACCGTCGCCACTCCGGCCGGCCGGTCCGAGCATCTTCGCCGTGGGGCCTCGCTCGAGGACCCGAAGGTCCAGAAGACCGGTACGAACGGGTTCAACGGGTTCGGCAACGCCGGCTATGCCAATGCGACGCCGGCGCTCGATCAGAGCGTGGTGGAGCACCGTCGCGGCGAGCACGGCCCGCTGCGCTAGTCGCCCAGCCCGCGTACAACCGAATAGCAGAACGGCCGGCCTTGGGGGGCCGGCCGTTCGATTCGTACGTCCACCTCGACGCCGACAGCGGAGAATGCCTCGAACGGTACGACTATCGTCATGGACGAGCCGATTCCAACCGCCGCGCGGGTGCCGAAGTGCAGCTCGAATTCCGCCTCCTCGGGGAGTTCACCGTTCTCGCTGACGGTCGACGCCTCGACCTCGGGGGGCCCCGTCAGCGGAGCGTGCTCGCGCTGCTGCTCCTGCAGCGCGATCGGGCGATCTCGACCGCGTCGCTGGCCGACAAACTGTGGCCCGACGACCAGCCACTCAGCGCCATCAAGACGGTCCAGGTCTACGTCTCGCGGCTGCGCGATGTCCTGGGCCCCGACGCCGGACGGCTCAGCTCGACAGCATCGGGATATCGCCTCGCGGTCGCGGATGACGAATTCGACGTTGCGCGCTTCGAGGGCGGCCTACGCCTGGCTCGCGAGGCGAGCGCGTCGGGCGACCAGGACCGTGCACGCGCCACCCTCGAGGCCGCGCTCGCCGAGTGGTCAGGACCCGCCCTGGGTGACATGGCCGACGAGCGCTTCGGGCGAAGCGAGGCCGATCGCCTCGAGGAGCTCCGACTGCAGGCCATCGAGGAGATGTACCAGGCCCGCATCGACGTGGGCACCGGCCGCGAGGCGATCGCCGAACTCCGTGGCCTCGTGGGTGACGAGCCCGGGCGGGAGACGTTGTGGCGACTGCTGATGCTGGCGCTCTATGCCGACGGCCGCCAGGCTGAGGCCCTCGAGGCCTACCAGGATGCCCGCCGGTATCTGGGCGATGAGCTCGGCCTCGACCCGAGCCCGGAGCTCCAGGAGCTCGAACGGGCGATCCTCAATCAGGAGGCACCTGTCCCGGCGCGGCGCCAGCTAGAACCGTCTGCGGCGCCGGAGAAGGACGTGCTCGCCGACGAGCCACCCAGCTCGGCGAGCGGCGCGCCGTCGCCAGCGCAGCGCCGGCGCCGGATGGTCACGGTCCTGCGCGCCGGATCCGTCGGGACCACAGACGACCTCGACCCCGAGATCCTCGAGGCGCTCGAGCGCCGTGCCGAGGAGGTCGTCCGTCGGGCGATCGAGCGGCACGGCGGCATCATCGACCACGTCGATCAGCGCGGTGTGACCGCTCTGTTCGGTCTCGCAGTCGCGCGTGAGGACGACGCGTTGCGGGCCGTCCGGGCGGCAGCCGAGCTGCGCGGCGACGTGGGCTCGGATGCTGCCGTCGCGCGCGTCGTCCTCGGCGTCGGCGTGGCCACGGGGGAGGTTCTCGCCGGAGCCGGCGACGGGCATGGCTCCCTGGTGACCGGTGCCCCGCTCCATCTCGCGGGCGTGCTTGCGGAGCATGCCGCGGGTGACGAGGTCCTGCTGGCGCTCGAGACCGAGCGCCTCGTCCGCGGCGCGACCACTACCGAGCCGGCCTCGCTTGACGGTGACGACGAGGGCCCCGCGCCGGGCGCCGTCCGCCTCGTGGCCGTCAGCGAGGCCGAGCCGATCGAGCGGCGGACGACCACCCCGTTCGTCGGCCGGGCGGCCGACCTGGACGCGCTGGCGTCCGCTTTCGAGCGGGTGGCAGTCCGACGCAGTGCCCGGGCTCGTGACGGTCACCGGGGCGCCGGGCGTCGGCAAGAGCCGGCTCGTCGCTGAGGCCCTGGCCCCGATCGCCGAGCGCGCCACCGTGCTGCGCTCGCGCTGTCTGCCGTACGGCGAGGGGATCACCTACTGGCCGGTCCGCGAGCTCGTCCAGGCAGCGACCGGGATCGAGCATGGCGAGCCACGAGACGACGCCATCGCCAAGCTCGACGCGATCGTCGGCGGCGTCGACCGGGCCGACCTCGTGCGCGACATCGTGGCGTCGATCATGGGCCTGACCGACGAGCCAGTGCCCGGCGAAGAGATCGCCTGGGCGATCCGCCGCTTCGTGGAACTGCTCGCGGCCGAGCGCCCGCTGGTGCTCGTGGTCGACGACCTGCAGTGGGCCGAGCCGGTCCTCATCGAGCTGCTCGATCACGTGCTCGACCTCGGTCGCGGCCCGATCCTGCTCGTCGCCATCGCCCGCCCGGAGCTCGAGGACGTCCGACCCGACTGGCTGGCTCGCTCGAGCCTCGCGCTCATACGGCTGGACGCGCTCGTCGAGACCGACGCTGCGACGCTGCTGGATCTTCTCGCGCCGGAGCTTCCTCCAGGGGAATTGCGCTCGCGGATCCTGGCGTCCGCCGAAGGCAACCCGCTGTTCGTCGAGCAATTCGTCGCCTATGCCACCGATGAGGCGCTCGCAGGCCGGCCCACGCTCGACGAGAGAACGGCGGTCGACCTGGCCATCCCGCCTACCATCGGGGCGCTTCTGGCAGCCCGGCTCGATCGCTTGCCCGAGGCCGAGCGTCATCTCCTCGAGCGGGCCTCTGTCGTCGGGAGGACGTTCTGGACCGGAGCCCTGACCGAGCTCCTGCCCGACAGCGAGCGCCGGGACGTGGCAGGCCGTCTGGCCCGCCTCGCGCGGCGCGATCTCATCCGACCCCAGCCCTCCGACTTCGCCGATGAGGACGCGTATCGGTTCCGTCACCTCCTGATCCGCGACGCGGCCTATGCGGGCTTGCCCAAGCGTGATCGCAGTGAGCTCCACGAGCGGTTCGCCGACTGGCTCGAGCGATCAAGCAGACAACGAGAGCGGGAGATAGAGGTCGAGGAGATCCTCGGCTACCACCTCGAGCAGGCCTTCCATTACCGCGATGAGCTCGGGCCGCTCGACGACGATGCGCTAGCCCTCGGCGGCCGGGCGTCGACGCCGCTCGCGTCCGCGGGTCGACGCGCACTCGCACGCAGCGACTTCCCGGCTGCCGCCAACCTACTCGACCGCGCGGCGCGGGTCCTCGATGAACGGGATAGGGAGCGAGCCAGGCTCCTCGTATCGGCGGGCGAGGCCTACCTGGAGATCGGCGAGTTCACGACAGCCGATGACGTGCTCGTCAAGCGGCGGCGATCGCCGACGACGTCGGCGACCGCCCGGTCCTGACGACCGCCAACCTCGTCCGACTCCAGCTCAAGTTCCGCAGCGAAGCTTCCACGTCGATCGACGACGTCATGCGCGAGGCGCAGGCCGGCATCAAGGAGCTGAAAGCCTTCGACGACCCGAACGCGCTGGCTCGAGCGTGGCGACTGGTGAGCCTGGTCTACGGCGTCTCCGGCCGCTATGAGGCCTGCGGCGACGCGAACGAGAAAGCGATCGAATACGCCCGTCGAGCCGGCGACCGAGTCACGGAGAAGCGACTCTACGCGACGGCGTCGCTCGTCCTCGTGCTGGGACCGACGCCCGCCCAGAAGGGCATCGCCGGCTGCGAGTCGCTGATCCAGATGCGGCGAGGGCGACCGCCGCGGGCAAGCCGTCACGTTCGGAGGTCTCGCCCACCTGCGCGCGATGGTCGGGGACTTCGAGCGGGCACGAGAGGACTACCGTCGTGCGCGCGCGATCCTCGAGGAGGTCGGCCTGCGCTTCGACGCGCATTCATCTCGATCGACTCAGGGCCGGTCGAGCTGCTCGCCGGGGATCCAGTCGCGGCCGAGGCCGAGCTCCGCAAGGACTACGAGGCGCTCGACGCGATGGGCGAGCGGAACTACATCTCGTCGATCGCCGGGCTCCTGGCGGAGGCTCTCTATCGACAGGGCCAATTCGAGGACGCCCGGGCGCACGCCGCGTTCTGCGAGGAGGTCGCCGCGCCGTCCGACGTGTCCTCTCAGTACCTGTGGCGCGGCGTCAAGGGCAAGCTGCTGGCCCGCGACGGCGACCACGACGCGGGCATCACGTCTCGCGACTTCGGGTGTCGACCAGGCCCGGACGACGGACGACATCGAGGGGCAGGGCAACGCGTTGATGTTCCTGGCCGAGGCGCAGGCGGCGGCCGGTCGGGACGCGACGCCGGGCTGCTCTGCCGCCGAGGCACGCGCGATGTTCGAGGCCAAGGGCAACGTCGTGTCGGCGGCCCGGGCCGCCGCGTTCGCCTCGCCCGCCGAGGCGCGCAGTGCTCGGTCCCGGGGCACGAAGCGCACCGAGTAGGTCCGGACGACGACCAACGCAAAACGGGGCAGGTGTAGGGTCAGCCCGCCTCGGATCGTGTCCCGAGGGCGCACGATCCGTGCCTTCCAAAGGAGCTGGCCATGCTGCGCTTCGCGAACCAGCCGAACACGACCGGGACCGGCCGGCCCACCAGGGATGGCCATGACAGCGCCGGCGACGCGATCAGGGTCGAGATCTACGACCCCGCTACGAACGAGACCGTCGACACGGACGCGGATGTGACCCTCACCCTGGGAGCAGGTTCCGCACGTGGCAAGCTGATCGGCGGGACCGCGAAGGCGGTCGCCGGGGTCGCCACCTTCCCGGACCTGTCGATCGATACGCCTGGCCTCTACACGCTCAAGGCCAGCAGCGCGGACGACAAGGACACCCCGGTGTCGGAACGGGTTCATGGTGGCCGATACCGTTGCCACGTGTGACGGTCCCGGCTGCAGTTTCACCGAAACGAAGGAGCCGGCACTCCTACACGGCGACTCCGGAGCAAGGGTCGGCAGGCGCCAGATGGGCCTCCTCCGTCAACCTGCCGGGCGTGCGGATCTCGGCCGACTTTCGCGCCATTCGATTACCCGGACGAACGCCAGCCGAACGCGATCTGGTACAGCTACGACGACGGCGACGCCCGGTCCCCAAAGATGATCGAGATCGTCATCGACAAGGCGATCGTCGATCAGACGCCGGACAACGGCGCATCCGAGTATCGGGTCTGCTATTCGTCGCCGGTGCCCTTCACCGACCGCACGGGCGACCGGGCCAGGCCGGATCCCTGGGATGATGGTCCGAGCGCCTACTTCGGGACCACCTGGTTCACCGGGCTCCTGCCGGATTGCGACCCGAACGATCCGGTGGCGCCGTGCGTCCTGAACGTGACCGAGGATGGCGGCAACCGAGTCGCGACGATCCTGACACCACCCGGCGATCCCTTCATCAGGTAGCAGCCGGCGGTCAGGTCTCGCCGGTCGTCAATCCTCGTCGGGGCGGAAGATGTGGGGCGCCGTGCAGGCGTTGCAGATCGGCATGGCCGACTCGAGATCGCCCAGCGGGATCGGGATCTTCCGATCGGGGAACAGGCACTCGACGTCGTAGACGCGATCAGAGCCCGCCTCCACGTCGATCAGCCGGCGGAATGTGCAGCGCTTGATCCGGTGGGGCGCCAGATGGTAGGCGTCCGGCTGGGGCGGTATGACGGGCAGTGGTAGCGCCATGGGGACGTATGGGTCCTCGCGGAAGCCGGCCGAACATGGTCAGATGACCTTGGCGCCGGAGCCTAGCACCGGATTCTCGGCGTCGACAAGGCGCGAAAGGTACTAGACTCCGCGCCGTCCGAGACCACCCCAGCCGGAGGTAGCGTGTCCGACGAGACACCCCCGCCGCCGAAACCGCGCCCCCGCCGCCGGCGTACGGACATCGATCCGAACGCGCCGAGTCCGCCGGTGGCCAACGAACGACGACGACGACGGACGCCGACGGCCGACTCGAAACCCGGCATCGCACCCCTCGCCGCAGCCGCGGCACTGGACGCCGCTGTCGACGGACCCGCGGACGCGGTCGCGCCGGTCGAGGAGGGAACGAAGGTCTTCCACGTCCCCGGGATGGCTGCCGCGGCGACGGTCGCAGGCGTCGCCGGGGTCGCGAGCGGTGGCGTCGAGGCAGCCGGTGGCGCGCTCGGCCACGACCCTGAGGAACAGCCCGTCCCGACAGCGGCAGTAGCCGCCGGCGGAGCTGCCGCTCTCGCCGATCGACCGACCGAGCTGGCCGAGGAACCGCTGCCGGTCGTCACCGACGTCCCGCCGAGTGCCGGGTCGCAGGCGACGCCCTCGTGGCTCGCTGTCCTCGATGACCGATCGCCCGATCCCGACATCTGCCCATTCCTACGGGCGACCAGCGTCGGCGGACTCACGACGCCGTTCGAACAGCCCGATGCCGCCAACCGTTGCGCGGCCCTCGCCGAGGCCGTGCCGCAGTCGCTTCGCCAGCAGGAGCTCGTCTGTCTTACCACCGGACACGTCAACTGCCCGCGCTACCTGCGCGGCGCCGCCGTGATGACCGAGACGCCGACGGCAGTCGTCCGCGAACGGCAGCAGATGTCTGTACCGATGCTCGCCTCCCTGGTGGTGCTGGTCATCGCGATCACCGCGTCCGTGGGGTTCGTGCTCGCCCGCGGTGGCGCGCTGAGCATCGGACCGGGAGCGTCACCCGGGGGATCCCAACCGGTAGCCGTCGTGTCGCCGTCACCCGCCTCGATCGGCCCGTCGATCTCGCCGTCCCTCGTGGCTGAGGCGACGCCCACGCCCGATCCGACGCCGAGCCCGACACCGACGCCTACGCCCAGCCCGAGTCCGACGCCCAAGCCGACGGCGACGCCGCGACCGACGCCATCATCCGACCGCTATCAGCTCCTCAGCGCGTGCCCGAACACGTCGCGCTGTTGGATCTACACGGTCCGGCGAGGGGACAACCTCTTCAGCATCGCCCACTACTTCGGTGTATCGACCGACGCCGTCTACAGCCGCAACCCGTGGCTGCGGAACAGCGGCTTGCGCGCCGGCCAGCAGTTGAGGCTGCCGCCCCCGACCCGCTAGGGACCGCCCGTAACCGGTCCCGCGATCGCGCCCCCGACCTCTCGCTGCGGCTAGCCCGTGCCCGTCCGCGTCGTCCGTGCGAGCTGCATTTCTGCATTGACGCGAGCCGGATTCACGCCCTAGGATGCACCGAAGTGGTCCAAAGTGGTGGGAAGTGGGGAATCGCTGACCCAGGACGCGAACCCCGGACCCAGCGGACCAGACCGAGGCACCAAGGAGCCCCCAACGGGTGTTCACCGGCGAGTACCGGCACACGGTGGACGACAAGGGACGGATCGCCGTCCCCGCCAAGTTCCGTGCCCAACTGGGCGCGGGCGCCGTCGTGTCCCGCTGGCTCGATGCCTGTCTGGCCATCCACACGACCGAGGGATGGGACGGACTCGCGGCGAAGGTCGCCGCGTTGCCCATCACCGATCCGAACGCGCGGCGCTTCCAGCGCCTGATCTTCGCCGGAGCGGCGGAGGTCGATCTCGACAAACAGGGCCGGGTCCTGCTGCCGGCCTACCTGCGCGAGCACATCGATCTCGGCGGTGAAGCCGTGGTCGTCGGCTCGCGGGATCACGCGGAGATCTGGGTCCCAGGCACGTGGGCGACCTACGCCGAGGGACTCGAGGACTCCGACGAGCTGGCCCAGGCCTTCCAGGGGTTGGGGATCTAGCTCGCACCACATGCGCTTCCAGGGTCCGCTCGGGATCCGATCGACGAGGAGTGGAGGTCAGATGGAGGTAGGGCACATCCCGGTGCTGGCAGAGGAGGTCATGTCGATGCTCGGCCCTGCCCCGGGAAGCCTCCAGATCGATGCCACCCTCGGCGGCGGTGGGCACACCGAGCGGATCCTGGAGGCGACCGACCCTGATGGCCGCCTCCTCGGTCTAGATGCCGATGGGGCGGCCGTCGCCAGAGTGGACGGTCGCCTCCGCCCCCGTTTCGGGGATCGTCTCGTGCTTCGCCAGGCGAACTTCCGCGAGCTTGCCGCAGTCGCCGCCGATGCCGGCTTCGACGCGGTCGACGGCGCCTTGTTCGACCTGGGCCTCTCCAGCTACCAGCTGGCCGATACGGACCGTGGGTTCGGCTTCCGTGCCGGTGGTCCGCTCGACATGCGCTTCGATGCCAGCCGCGGCGTGCCCGCCGCCGAGCTCCTCGCGACCCTCGATGCCGATGAGCTTACGGCGCTCTTCCGCCGCTACGGCGAGGAACCGCATGCGCGCCGGATCGCGCGGGCCATCGTCGAGACCCGCGGGACCGCACCGATCGCGACCGCAGAGGACCTCGCCGCGCTGCTCGAGCGCATCGTCCCGCGGAACCCGCGCCGTCCACGTCGCCGGACCCACCCAGCGACCCGGGTCTTCCAGGCGCTCCGTATCGCGGTGAACGAGGAGCTCGACGCGCTCCAGGACGGGCTGGCGGCCGCCGTCGATCTGCTGCGACCCGGTGGCCGGCTCGTGGTCCTGAGCTACCACTCGCTCGAGGACCGGATCGTCAAGCGCTTCTTTGCCGCGGAACGCCGCGGCTGCGTCTGCCCGCCGGAACTGCCGGTGTGCGTTTGCGGCCGCAACCCCCGCCTCCGCCTCCTGACGTCCAAGCCGGTCATGCCGACGACGTCCGAGGTCGAGGCCAATCCACGCGCCCGCAGCGCTCGCCTGCGGGCCGCCGAACGACTCGCCGCGTAGGCGGCACCACGTACGGAAGGAGGGCCCCCATGAGCAAGGGACATCACAACCGGCGGCGTAAGGCCTACGGCCGTCGCCAGCATGAAGTCCACGAGCGACACGACCGCTCGAAGCACGCCGAGGCGTCCGCCTTCGACCAGGAACAGTGGGGCTCAGGGGCCCCGTCCGATCCGCTGTCGTTCCTCGATCCGCGCACGCCGCGCTTCCGATTCGCGATCGGCGACTGATCGATGGCCGTCTATCAGGGCGCGCGCCCGCGCGCCATCGGGCTGCCAGGGCGGCCGCGCCTCTTCGACGGCGTGGCGCCGGCGCCGTCGCTGCCACGCCGCCGCGCCCGTGGCGCGGTCCGTGCCCGGCGGAACGTTTCAGCACGGCCCGGGCTCCTGCTTGCGGTGATCGTCGTCGCGTTCATGCTCGCGTTCTTCTCGCTCGCCCAGCAGGTCCGGGTGTCTGCGACGACCTACGACATCGGCCGTCTGCAGGTCGAGCGGGAGCGCCTCGACGCACAGCTCCAGGAGCTCGATTCCGACTTGAGCCGCCTCGGCCGCGAACCGGCCGTTCGCAAGCTCGCCCTCGACGCCGGCCTCGGCGAACTCGGCGAGCCCGTCGTGCTGCCGGCTCGCTGATCGACGGAGGCTGACGACCGATGCTGGGTCGCACCAATTCGCGCCGCCGCCTGCTGGTCCTGTTGATCATCTTCGCGGTGGGGTCGATGGCGCTCATCGCCCGGACGGCGTACTGGCAGGTCCTGAGAGGGGACTTCCTGCTGGCGCGCGCCGCGGCGCAGACGACGGTCCGCATCGAGGTCGCCGGCCGCCGGGGCGACATCTACGACCGGACGGGCACGGTGCTCCTTGCGACGACCATCGACCGCGACCGGCTCGTCGCGGCAGCAGACCAGCTGGCACGCGACCCGGATGTGCGACGGCGGACCGGTGACGAGCTCGTGCGCATCCTCAAGCTCGATCCGGAGGACGCCCAGACCCTCCGCGACCGGCTCGACTCCGCCCGCCCGTACATCGTGATCGCGCGCGGCATCGAGCCGTCCGTCTCGGAGCTGATCCGCCAGGCACTGCGCGAGAAGCGCATCGAGAACGTCTCGCTCGAAGCCGAACCTGAGCGGGTCTATCCGCAGGACGGCGGCGGCCCGGATTCGACGCTTGCGGCGCAGCTCCTCGGGTTCGTGAACCGCGAGAACGTCGGACAGTACGGCGTCGAGCAGGCCTACCAGGACTCGCTGGCGGGATCGCCGCGGGTGATGGTCGCGCAGCGCGACGTCAACGGGCGGCCGATGCCCGAGACGTCGGTCGTCGAGGAGCCGGGCACGATCGGCGAGGACGTGCGGCTGACGGTGGATGCCAGCCTCCAGCTCGCGCTGGAGCAGGAGCTGCTCGCGGCCTGGATCGCGGACAAGGCGAAGAGCGTGTCGGCGATCGTGATGGATCCCGTATACGGGCGAGGTGTATGCCGAGGGGACGTACCCGTCGTACGACGCCAACGACTACAAGGCGGTCGCGAAGGAGACGCCCCAGCGCTTCATCGACCCGGTCGTGTCGAATGTCTACGAGCCCGGGTCGGTGTTCAAGATGATGACCGCCGCTACCGCGCTCGAGGCCGGCACGGTCACGCGCACGACGCGTATCAAGGACGTCGGGACGCTGCGTCTGGACCATGGCGAGACCAAGGTCGACAACGCGGATCACAAGGGCATGGGCTGGATCACGTTCGAGAACGGGATCGCCTATTCCCGCAACGTCGTCGCGGCCAAGGTGGCACTGGGACTCGCGAAGTCGACCAAACAGGCGTCGACGATGCTGTACGACACGTGGCGCACGCTCGGCTTCGGGCAGAAGACCGGTATCGACGTCGCCGGCGAGGCCTCGGGCAGCCAGTACGTGCGCGATCCGAACGTCAAGCCCTGGGGTGAGATCGATCTCGCGAACGGCGCCTTCGGGCAGGGCGTCGCGGTCACGCCCATCCAACTCGCGACCGCCTACGCGGCGCTGGTCAACGGGGGCACGGCGATCCAGCCGCATGTCGTGGCCGGGGTCGGATCGCGTGACCTGACCGTCCCCCAGAAGGGCCGGGTCGTGCCCAAGAAGATCTCGAAGACGCTCCTCCACATGATGGATCACGTCGTGCAGGAGGTCGACTTCTATCGCGACCGCACGCTCGTCCCCGGCTACCACGTCGGTGGCAAGACGGGTACAGCCCAGATCTGGGACGCCAAGGCGAAGGACTGGAAGCAAAACCTCTTCAACTACTCGTTCGTCGGATACATCAGCCGCGAGGCCGGCACCCCGGATCTCGTCGTGGCGGTCCGCATCGAGGAGGGACGCCCGACGATCGCGCGCCTCGGCCACCTGGAGATGCCCGTCATGTCGTTCGAGCTCTTCCGGCGCATCGCGACCAACGCGATCACGACGCCCGACCTCCTCCAGCACCGCACCGTTGCCGACCCGATCCCCGTGACGGACCGGTGACCGAGGTCTATGGGACACTCGCCGCTGTGAGCGACGACCCGACGCGGGGGACGCCGTCGGACCCCTCGGTCGCGCTCGTCGCCGATGACCTCGTCCGCCTGACGGGTGGCCGGCAGCTCGCGCGATCCGATCGGCCGATCCGTGGTGCCGCGGTCGATTCGCGCCTCGTCCACCCCGGAAACCTGTTCGTGGCGCTGCCGGGCGAGCGGACTGACGGCCACCTCCACCTCGACGATGCCGTCGCCCGCGGAGCCGCCGCGCTCCTCGTCATGCGGCAGATCGACGACATCCGTCCGTACGGCGACATCTCGATCGTCCGCGTGGCGGACGGTCTGGCGGCGCTCGGTGCCATCGCGGCGGCCTGGCGGCGGCGGTTCGACCCGCTCGTTGTCGGGATCACCGGAAGCATCGCGAAGACGTCGACGAAGGAAGCGGTGGCGACCGTCCTCGGCGCCACGCGGAGGACGCTCAAGACCGAAGGCAACCAGAACAATGAGATCGGGTTGCCGCTGACGCTGCTGCGGCTCGGCGCGGAGGACGAGGCCGCCGTCTTGGAGATGGGCATGTACGTGTCGGGCGAGATCGCCGACCTCGCGGCGATGGCGCGTCCTTCGATCGGCGTCGTCACCGCGGTCCAGGCCGTGCACCTGTCGAGGATCGGCTCGCTCGAGGCGATCGAGCGTGCCAAGGGCGAGCTGCTCGAGGCACTGCCGTCGTCCGGCACGGCCGTCCTGAACACCGATGACCCGATCGTCGATCGGATGGACCGACGCACCGTCGCAAGGACGCTGCGCTACGGCTTCGGGGAGGACGCCGATGTCCGAGCGGTAGACGTCGAATCGGCTGGGACCGCCGGGATGCGCTTCTCGCTACGGTCGCCGGCGGGGGAACGCCCGGTCGCGATCCCCGCGCTCGGCCGTCTGTCGGTCCACAACGCCGCGGCCGGCGCGGCCGTCGGTATCGCCGCGGGCATGGACATCGATGCCATCGCGACGGCCCTCGAATTCGGCTGGGGCGCACCGCATCGCGTCGAGCTGGTCCGGCTCCGCGGCTCGACCGTCATCGATGACAGCTACAACGCGTCGCCGGGCTCCATGACGGCGGCGCTCGAGGTCCTCGCAGACCTGCCCGGTCGGCACGTGGCCGTCCTCGGGGAGATGCTCGAGCTCGGCGAGGGTCACGAGAGCGGGCATCGGGCCGTGGGCGAGATCGCGGGCGCCGTAGCCGAGTTGCTGATCGTCGTCGGAGCCGAAGCGACCGCCATCGCCGAGGGTGCGGCCGACGCCGGTCTCGATCGTTCGCGCATCCACGTGGTACCGGACGCCGACGCGGCCCTCGACGCACTCGAGCCACGGCTCCGCGATGGCGATGTCGTGCTGGTCAAGGCATCCCGTGGGATCGGACTCGACCGGGTGGTCGACGGTCTCCGGCTGAGCCAGGGCGAGGCCGCGCGGTGACCGTCGAACTGATCCAGGGTCTGCTGCTGGCCTTCGCGCTGATCGTGATCCTGATGCCGCCGTACATCCGCTTCCTCCAGACGATCGGGTTCGGCAAGCGCATCCGCCAGGAGGGACCCGAGAGCCACTTCGTGAAGGAAGGCACCCCGACGATGGGTGGCCTGCTCATCGTCGTCGTGGTCCTCGGTATCTACTTCTTCCTGCGCCAACCGGACGCGGCGACGTTCGCCCCGCTCGCGGCCCTTGCCGGGGTCGGTGCGCTCGGTGCGTTCGACGACTACCTGAACGCGCGGACAGGCGAGGGGATCAAGGCCCGCCAGAAGCTCATCTGGCTCACCGTGGTCGCCTTCGTGGCCGCGTACCAGATCCAGCAGACGTACGCGATCACCGCCATCGCGGTGCCCTTCTACGGTCCGCTGCCGATCGAGCCGTGGCTGTACGTCCTGTTCGCGGCGTTCGCGATCATCGCCTCGGCGAACGGCGTGAACATCACCGACGGCCTCGATGGGCTGTCGGGTGGGACCGCCGCGATCGCCTTCGTCGCGTACATGCTGATCGCGCTCCTCAACACGCCAGCCCAGCCCAACCTGGCACTGCTGTGCGCCTTGATCATCGGGGCGCTGCTCGGCTTCCTGTGGTTCAACGTCCACCCGGCGCAGATCTTCATCGGCGACTCGGGCGCGCTGGCCCTCGGCGCGACGCTCGCCGTGACGGCGCTGATCACGGGCCAGATCCTGGTCCTGCCGCTCATCGGCGTGATCTTCGTCATCGAGACGATGTCGGTGATCCTCCAGGTCATCTACTTCCGACTGACCGGCGGCCGCCGACTCTTCAGGATGAGCCCGATCCATCACCACTTCGAGCTCGGTGGCTGGGACGAGGAGAAGATCACGATCCGGTTCTGGATCGTGGGGGTCCTCGCTGCGCTCCTGGGCGTGACGCTGTTCCTCGCGACCCAGCCGGGACAGCTGATCTGAGCGCGCCCGCGATGACCCGACCGCCCGCGATCGACCCGGAAGCCCTGACCCTCGACGCGATCCGCGAGGGTCTGCTCGCCGACGTGCCCGTGACCGTGCTCGGCCTCGCCCGAAGCGGTATCGCGATGGCCCGGTTCCTGGCCGACGCCGGTGCACGGGTGACCGTGTACGACGGCCGCACCGACGCCGAGCTCAGCGAGGCGATCGCGAGCCTCGAGGGGCGGCCCATCCGGCTTGCGCTCGGGCCGGACATCGATCCCGCGTCCACCTGGGCCGACGCGCGCCTGGTGACGACGTCCCCGTCGATCAACCCGGACTTCCCGACGACCGAGCCGCGGCTCCGAGCCGCGCTCCAGGCACTCGTCGCGGACCGGGCGGCTGGTGATGCGACGGCGCCGGCGCTGCTCTCCGAGCCTGATCTGTTCCTGCGGCTGTGCGTCGCCCCGACCATCGGCGTCACCGGGACCAAGGGCAAGACGACGACCTCGTCGCTGACCGCGGCGATCCTGGCGACCGATCCCGAGCACCCGGTCGTGCTGGGCGGCAACATCGGCGTGCCGATCCTCGAGCGGCTGACCGAGCTCACCCCCGGCACCGTGTCGTCTACGAACTCTCGGAGCTCCAGCTCCCGACGCTGTCCCGCGGGACGACGGTGGCGGTCTACACCAACGTCACGTCCGACCACCTCGATCGGCACGGGTCGCTCGAGGCGTACCAACGCGTCAAGCGGATCCTCGCCGAGAAGGTCGACCCGGGCGGGGCACTGGTCCTGAACGCGGAGGACCCGATCGTCGCCGGATATGCAGACGTCGGCACGGCAAGGGCCGTCCGCTACCGGCGCGGCGAACCGCCGACGGGCGGGCTCGGCGTGGTCGATGGCTGGATCGTCGCCAACGGGGTCGTGGGCCTGCCGGGCGCGGCGTCGACCGACGGCCCGATCGTGCCGGTCGACGAACTGGGTATCCCGGGCGCGCACAACGTCTCGAACGCGCTCGCGGCGGTCGCAGTGGGCATCCTGTTCGGCATCCCAGCAGCGTCGATCCGTGAGGCGGCAGCGGCGTTCACCGGCGTCGAGCACCGCCTCGAGCACGTCGCGACCGTCGACGGCGTGCGCTTCATCAACGACTCGCAGGGCACGCAGCCCGATGCGGTCATCGCCGCGCTCGAGGCCTTCCCAGCGCCCGTCGTCCTGATCGCCGGCGGGCGTGACAAGGGCGTGGACCTTTCGGCCCTCGGCCCGGTCGTCGCGGCACGGGCGAGCGCGGCCGTCCTCATCGGGGAGAGCGCGCCGGACCTCGAACGACGTTTCCGGGACGCGGGCCTGTCCCGCACCGAGCGGGTCGAGACCCTCGACGAGGCGGTCGGACGCGCGGACGCGCTCGCCCGCGAGGCGCTCACAGCGTCGTCGGGGGCGGCGCCTGCGACGGTCCTGCTCAGCCCCGCGGCTGCCAGCTTCGACATGTTCCCCGACTACGCGGCTCGCGGCCGCGCCTTCAAGGACGCGGTGGCCGACCTCGTCGCCGCACGAGCCCGGAGTCGACCATGAACCTCGCCCCACCGATCCCGCGTTTCGGTCGACCGGTCGCCGACCCCGAGGCACGCGAGCGCGAGCTCGCCAAGGAGACGCGCCGGAGCGCGAACCGGACGCCGACCAAGGACCTGACGCAGGCGCTCCAGCGCGAGCGACACGCGCCCGACTACACGATCCTCGTCGTGGTCGTGGCGCTCGCCGCCATCGGCATCCTGATGGTCTACTCCTCGTCCGCGATGCGCGGCTACCTGTCCGCCGAGGCCGACACCTTCCAGACGGTCGGGCCGCAGATCCAGTGGGCGCTCCTCGGGCTGCTCGCGATGGTCGCGATGATGCGGGTCGACTACCGCTACCTGCGCCTGGTGTCGATCCCCGGGTATGTCCTCGCGATCGGATTACTCGTCCTTGTGTTCGTCGACGAGTTCAACATCGTCGTCGGCGGGTCGGCCCGCTGGCTTAAGCTCGGCCCGCTGCCTGCCATCCACCCGGCCGAGATGGCGAAGCTGGCACTGATCGTGTACCTCGCGCACTGGTTCGCGAAGCGTGGCGTCCGCGTCGGGCGGTTCTGGGCCGGGACCGTCCCGTTCCTGCTGATCGCGGTCCCGGTCATCGCGCTCGTCTTCAAGGAGCCGGACCTCGGCACGACCATCGTCATCACGCTCACGGCCTTCACGATGTGGTTCGTGGCCGGGGCGAACACGTTCCACCTCGGTTCGATGATCAGCGTCGCCGGGCTGGGCGCGATCATCGTCGGGCTGGCGGGCTACCAGATGGACCGGATCCGCGCCTGGCTGGACCCGTGGAAATACGCCGACACGATCGGCTACCACACGGTGCAGGGCCTGCTCGCGCTCGGGCTGGGCGGCGTCTTCGGCTCGGGTCTCGGGGAGAGCCGGATGGCCGGCGGCCTCTTCGTCCCGAACGCGTTCAACGACTTCATCTTCGCGATCATCGGCGAGGAGTTCGGGCTGATCGGCGCGTGCGTCGTCATCGCGCTCTTCGTCCTGCTCGCCTACGCTGGCATCCGTGTCGCGCTCGGCGCACCCGACACGTTCGGCGCGCTGCTGGCCGCTGGGATCACCGCCTGGCTGTGCATCCAGGCGTTCATCAACATCGGTGTGGTCGTGACGCTGGTGCCGATCACGGGGATCACGCTGCCGTTCATCAGTGCCGGCGGCTCGTCACTCATCATCAGCTTCGCCGCGATCGGGATCCTCCTCTCGATCTCGCGCGAGACCATCGAGAAGGGGACGTGGAACGACGATGCGAGCGCTCATCGCAGCGGGCGGGACGGGCGGGCATATCTACCCGGCGCTGGCCGTCGCCCGGTCGTTGCGCGCGCGGCACGACGACGCTGAACTGACCTGGGTCGGCGGTCACCGCGGCCTGGAAGCCGGGATCGTGGCGGCCGCCAGGATCCCGTTCAGGCGGCTGGCCCTCCGGTCGCTGCGCTCCGTCGAGATGGACGCGCACGCGATCCTCGACCCGGTGCGGCTGGGCGCGTCCGTGCCGCAGGCCGCGGCGCTCCTCGCCCGCGATCGTCCCGACGCGATCTTCACGACGGGCGGCTATGTCGCGGTCCCGGTCCTGCTGGCCGCCGCTCCGCTCCGGATCCCGGTCGTGCTCTGGGATGGCAACGTCGTCCCGGGCCGTGCGGTCCGCGCCACGGCGCGCCTCGCCGACGTCATCGCCGTGTCGTTCCGCGCGACGTGCCAGGCGCTCGCCTCGGCCGCGCCGAGCGTCCCGTGCTACCTGACCGGTACGCCGATCCGCGACACGTCGGTGATCGACCGCGAGGCCGCACGAACGAAGCTAGGGATCCCGACCGGCGTCCGGGTGATGCTCGTGTTCGGCGGGTCGCAGGCGGTTCGACGGTTCAACGCGGCCGTCGGAGATGCGCTGCCGCGCCTGGTCGAGCGGGTCGCCGTCATCCATGTCACGGGTGACGACGGCTACGCGGCCGCACTCGCCGATCGGGAGGCGCTTCCCGTCGAGCTGCGCGATCGCTATCACCCGTTCCCGTTCCTGCGCGATGACATGCTGTCCGCCCTCGCGGCTGCGGACCTCGTGGTCGGGCGGGCCGGGATCCTCGACGCTCGCGGAAGTGACGGCGCTCGGGCTGCCGATCGTCATCGTGCCGTATCCCCATGCCGCAGGGCATCAGACCGCCAACGCGCGTCAGCTCGTCGATGCCGGCGCCGGCCGGCTGGTCGATGACGAGGCGTTCGATGCCGATGCGCTGATCGACGCCTCGGGGCTGCTCGACGATCCCGCTGCCCACGCCGCGATGTCGGCGGCGGCCCGTTCGCTCGGCCGGCCAGGCGCCGCCGACGCCGTCACGGACCTCGTCGTCGCGGCTGCCGGTCACCAACCCTTTCCCGACGCCGCGACGATCGAGCGTCGCTCACGCGGATCGCTCGCGTGACGGCGTCGACCGCCTTCGATGCCATCGCCATCGGCTCGGATATCCAGCGCCGGGTGGGCGTCAAGACGTCGCGCGACGAGCCGCTGGCGCGGTTCACCACGATGCGCGTCGGCGGCCCGGCCGACCTGTTCGCCACCGTGCACAACACGTTCGAGCTCCGTGCGCTCGTGCGTTTCGCACGACAGCGCGACCTGGCCCACTTCGTGCTGGGGCGGGGGAGCGACCTCGTCATCAGCGACCGCGGGATCCGCGGCCTCGTCATCCAGGACCGCGCGGAGGGATCGCGCGTCGATGCCGAGCGCTATGTCGCCGACGCCGGTGTCCCGATGGCGCGTGCTGCGACCGAGACCCAGAAGGCGGGTCTGACCGGGCTCGAGTTCGGGCTGGCGATCCCGGGCACGGTCGGCGGGGCGGTCTGGGCCAACGCCGGCGCACACGACGCGGACGTCGCCGGCGTGCTCGTCTCCGCGCGCGTCCTCGACGGCGCGGGCTCGGAGGCGGTCGTGCCGGCGAGCGAGCTGGCGCTGGCCTACCGCGACTCGCGCTTCAAGCGTGCCGTCGGCGATGGCCCTGCCGAACTGATCCTCGACGCGACGTTCGGGCTCGCGGCGGCGGACCCGGACACGATCAAGGGCCGGCTCGACGAGATCCGGCGCTGGCGGCAGATGCACCAGCCGCTCGGGCTGCCATCGGCCGGCAGCGTGTTCCGCAACCCGCCGGACGACTCGGCCGGCAGGCTGATCGAGGCGGCCGGGCTGAAGGGCTTTCGGATCGGTGGCGCGGTCGTATCCGAGAAGCACGCGAACTTCATCGTCAACGACCAGAAGGGCACGGCCGCGGATGTCCGGCGGGTCGGCGACCACGTGCGGGCCGTCGTCGCGGAACGGACCGGCGTCGAGCTCGTGTACGAGGTCGAGTTCGTCGGCGACTGGGAGGGCTGGCCGTGGCCGGCGTGAACCCCTCCCGATCGCCCGCCCCGCACGGCAGCGCCGCGGAACTGCCGCCGGTCGTCGTCCTGCTCGGCGGGCCGTCCGCGGAACACGACGTGTCGGTCGTCTCGGGGACGGCCATCGCCGCGGCACTCGCCGACGCCGGGTCGTCCGTGCGCCAGGTGCTCATCGATCTCGACGGCCGGTGGTGGTGGTTGCCCGACGGACCATCGCCGCGGCGACCGGCCGGCAGCGGCGTACGACGACCCGACCACCCTCGGCGGCCGAGGGCCCGTTCGCGGTCGGCGCCGCCATCGACCGGTTGGCCGCGGCGGAACCCGCCCCGGTCGTGATGATCGCGCTGCACGGTCCGTTCGGGGAGGACGGTACGATCCAGGCGTTGCTCGACGCTGCCGGTCTGGCCTACACGGGATCCGGCGTCGCGGCATCGGCACTCGGGATGGACAAGGCGCTGTTCAAGCGGATGTGCCGCGGGCTGGGTATCCCGGTCGTCGACTGGCGCGAGGTCCGTCGCTCGCGTTGGGACGACGACCGCTCGGGTGTCCGTCGCGAGATGGCGGCCTTCGCCGCGGGTGCGGCGGATCCGCGTCTGATGGTCAAGCCCGCGCGTCTGGGCAGTTCCGTCGGGATGACCCTCGCCCACGACGCGGCAGAGCTGGCGACGGCGCTCGACCTGGCGTTCCGCTACGACTCGCTGGCGCTCGTCGAGCTGTACGTCGCGGACGCCCGTGACCTCGAGGTGTCGCGTCATCGGCAACGACCACGCCAGGCTCGAGCTGTACGGCCCGGGCGAGGTCGTCAGCGGTCACGAGTTCTACGACTACGAGGCGAAGTACACGCCGGGGTTATCCGAGACGTCGACGCATGCCGAGGTCAGCGACGTCGAGAGGGCCGTCATCCACAAGCTGACCCGCGACGTGTACCGGGCCATCGGCGCGGAGGGCTTCGCCCGCATCGACTTCCTGATGGCCGGCGAGCGGATCGTCGTGTCGGAGATCAACACGATCCCGGGCTTCACGCCGATCAGCCTGTTCCCGACGATGCCCGCCGAAGGCGGCTACTCCTTCACCGATGTCTGCCTGCGCATCGTCGAGCTCGCCCTCGAGCGCCACGCGGCGGCGACCGGCGACACACCTGACGACCGGCCGACCTCCCGCGATGACCCTGCGACCCCGCCAGCCGGCGCGCCGCCTCGCGCCGACCGCGACCGACGGCGCGGCGCGCGCTCGGGACGGGCCCGGCCCGGCGGACGCGCTCGGTCCGGCGGGCGTCGGCCGGCCTGACCCCGGTCCGCGCGGGTGCGATCCTGGCGATGCTGCTATCGGCCGCGGCGCGGTCTACGGCGTCGCGAACTCGCCCGCGTTCGCGCTACGCCAACACGACCGTCGAAGGCGCCTCGTTCACCGACGAGGCCGCGGTCGTCGCGGCGCTCGACGCCGGCGCGCGGCTCGAACCTGTTCAGCCTCGATGACCCGGCCCGTTCGAGGACAAGCATCCGCGAGCTGCCGACCGTCCGCTCGGTCGATGTCGGCGGTCCGGTTGCCGGACACGCGTCGGCGGTCACGCTGCGGGAGCGGACGCCGATCCTCGTGTGGCGGGTCGGCGCGCGGCGCTACCTCGTCGACGCCGAGGGGCGGCTGTTCGCACGGATGCCCGACGATGCCGCCGGACAGCGCGGCATCGCTGCCGGTCGTCGAGGACCGACGTGCGGCATCGGTCGGGCTGTCGGTCGGGCAGTCACTCGACCGCGTCGACCTCGATGCCGCGACCCGGCTGGGATCGCTCTCCCGGCCGACGTCGGCAGCGCCGCCCAGCGGCTCGCGGTCTTCGTCACCGACGCGAACGGCTTCACGGTCCGCACCCAGCCGACGTCATGGCAGGCGGTCTTCGGCTTCTACACGCCGACCCTGCGGACGCCCGAGCTCATCCCCGGCCAGGTCCGCCTGCTGCGCAGCCTGCTGATCGGCCGCGAGCCGCTCGTCGAGCGCGATCATCCTCGCGTCGGAGACCGACGGGACGTACATCCCGAAGGCGACACCGCTGCCCAGCCCGAAGCCGACGGCGCACCCCAGCGCGAGCCCCGCACCGTGATAGCCTTGGCCAAACCTGACGGAGCGAGGACGAGGGACCACGTGCTGCTTCCCCTGCTCGGGCTCCTCGTGGGCGTCCTGGCGGGCCTCGTCCTCAACATCAACGTCGGCTTCGAGCTCAGCCGGTACTCGGCCGTGGCTATCCTCGCCGCGCTCGATTCGGTGCTCGGAGCGGTGCGTGCGGAGCTCGATGGGGTCTACGACAATCGCATCTTCATCAGCGGCTTCCTGGTCAACGCGATCATCGCGGTCCTGCTGACGTTCATCGGCGATCGACTCGGCCTCGACCTGTACCTGGTGGCCCTCCTCGCCTTCGGGCTTCGCATCTTCGACAACGTGGCGCTCATCCGCCGGCACTTCCTCTAAGCCGGCCGCAGACGGGAGACGAACGGACACAGTGGAACGTGAAGCGGTCCTCGTCGGCATCGACGTCGGCACGAGCAAGGTCTGCGCGCTCATCGGCGAGGTGGCACGCGACGGTCGGCTGACGATCATGGGCCACGGGACCGTTCCCGCCTCCGGTCTCAAGAAGGGCGTCGTCATCAACATCGACCAGACCGTCCATTCGATCGCCGAGGCGGTCGAGAAAGCCGAGCGCCTGTCGGGCTGGAAGATCGACCGCGCGTTCGTCGGCGTCGGCGGCCAGCACGTCGAGAGCCTCAACTCGCCGGGCCAGGTCGCGGTCACCGGTCACCACCGCGAGGTCGGCCGCGAGGACATCAACCGGGCGATCGACGTCGCCCGTGCCGTGCCGATCCCGTCGAACCGCGAGGTGCTCCACGTCGAGCGGCGCGGCTTCTCGGTCGATGGCCAGGAGGGCGTCAAGGACCCGCTCGGGATGAGCGCGCTGCGGCTCGAGGTCGAGACGCACATCGTCACGGCGCGCGGCGACGCCGGTGACCAACCTCTCGAAGTGCGTCGCGGCAGCCGGCGTGAAGATCGACGAGCTGGTCGTCAATTCGCTCGCGTCGGCCGAGGCGGTGCTCAACGAGACCGAGAAGGAGCTCGGCGTCGCGGTCGCCGACTTCGGTGCCGGCACGATCGACCTCGCCCTGTTCCTCGAGGGCTCGCCGTTCCATACCCGCGTCCTGCCGATCGGCGGCAACAACGTGACCAACGACATCGCGGCCGTCCTCAAGACCTCGCTGCAGACCGCCGAGGAACTCAAGATCAGCGAGGGGACGGCGGACCTGCGCACGGTCTCCGAGGACGAGGAGATCAGCGTCAGCGTCCTCGGGGAGGACGCCGGGCGGACGGTCAGCCGGCTCGAGGTGTCGCAGGTCATCGAGGCGCGGATGCGCGAGACGTTCGAGCTGCTGCGCAACGAGATCCGGGCGGCGGGCGTCCGGCAGCTCCCGGCCGGCGTCGATCCTGACCGGCGGCGTCATCGCAGCTCGCCGGGATCGCCGAGCTCGGTCGCGAGGTGCTCGAGATGCCGGTGCGGGTCGCGGCGCCGACCGGGATCGGCGGCCTGGTCGATACGCTCCTGACGCCGGCCTACAGCACCAGCGTCGGGCTGCTCCAATGGGGCGCGACGACGCTGGTCGAGGGCGAGCCCATGCGCTACGAGTCGGCGCCCGCGATGGGCGGCCTGGGGCGGATCCGCGACGCGCTCCGCTCGATCTTCCCCTAGCCTGCTTACGCACGCTTGGATACCCGCGAGCTCACGGTCCGCACGGGCTCGGCCCGCGGCGTCGCCGACCTGACGGCCGCGTGCGCGGCGTTCCTGGCGGACATCGGGGCTGATGACGGGTTGCTGTCGGTGTTCGTGCCGCATGCGACGGCAGGCCTGGTGGTCGTCGAGATCGGCGCCGGATCCGATGACGACCTGATGGATGCGCTCGACCGGTTGCTGCCGCGGGAGGACCGGCTGTACCGGCACCGCCATGGATCGCCGGGTCACGGTGCGGATCACGTCGTGCCGTTGCTGGCTTCGCCGTCGCTGACGCTGCCGGTGATCGGTGGCCGGCTGGCGCTCGGGACGTGGCAGTCGGTCTGCCTGCTCGACCCGAACGCGGACAACGCCGAGCGGACGGTCCGGCTCAGCTTCATCGAGGGGTGAGGGGCCGCTCGCCCCACAGGCGACTTCCGCCTGTCGATTGACCGGCGGGGGTCGGTCGCGCTTGGAACATCACATGTTCCAAGTGACGAAGGGAGGGTTGATCCGGAGGGTTTGGCCGTCGGTCGAAACATCCCGCGTTACAACCGGCCGCGGAGCGCCGGTTCCGACGTCAGTCGTAACACGTGATGTTCCAGCGTTGGCCGGTCTACCGCGACCGCGATCGCCCTCGACGGTGCCCCTCCGCACCGGACTCCACCAGAGTCGTCCGCCTGATAGTCCGCCTCTGGGACTCGGCGCTATACTCCCCGCCTCACGGACCCGTCAGGCAGATGCGCGGGTCCGCCCCGAGCGCGCGAGCAGAGACATCCAGAGCCACCGATGACACCGCCCAGGACCCGCCGAGGGTCACCGGAGGAGAACCCGATGGCGTTGCGTTCCGATTCCGAGAACTTCGCGCTGATCCGCGTCATCGGTGTCGGGGGTGGCGGTAGCAACGCCGTCAACCGGATGATCCGGGCCGAGATGATGGGCGTCGAGTTCATCGCCTGCAACACCGACGCCCAGGCGCTCCTCCAGTCGGACGCCCCGCACAAGATCCGCATCGGCGACAAGGTCACCCGCGGCCTCGGCGCCGGCGGCGATGCATCGATGGGCCAGCGCTCGGCCGAGGAGGACTCGGACAAGATCGCCGGGGCCCTCGCCGGACTCCGACATGGTGTTCATCACCGCTGGTCTCGGTGGCGGGACGGGCTCCGGCGCCGCGCCGATCGTGGCGCAGATCGCCAAGGATTCGGGCGCGCTCACGATCGGTGTCGTGACCAAGCCGTTCGCCTTCGAGGGCAACCGCCGCAAGCTCGTCGCGGAGAAGGCGGCCGAGGAGCTCAAGGCGCAGGTCGATGCGCTCATCACGATCCCGAACGACCGGCTCAAGGACGTCGTCCAGAAGAACACGAGCATCCTCGACGCCTTCCGCGTCGTCGACGACGTCCTGCGCCAGGGCGTCCAGGGCATCAGCGACATCATCACGATGCCCGGGCTGATCAACCAGGACTTCGCGGACGTCCGCGCGATCATGAAGGACGCGGGCTCGGCGCTGATGGGCATCGGCCGGGCGACCGGCGAGAACCGCGCCGTCGAGGCCGCCCAGCAGGCCATCGCGAGCCCGCTGCTCGAGCTCGACATCCACGGCGCCCAGGGCATCCTCTGGAACATCACCGGTTCGTCGAACCTGTCGCTGTTCGAGGTCAACGAGGCAGCCGAGGCGATCAAGGAGGCCGCCGACCCGGAGGCCAACATCATCTTCGGGACGAGCTTCAACGAGCGGCTCGGCGACGAGGTCATGGTCACGGTCATCGCGACCGGCTTCGACGGCGGCAAGCGCAAGCCCGCGCGTGCAGCGCGAGGCGACGGGCGTCATGGAGGGCGCGGCCTCGAGCCGGGTCTCCCACGAGCGCGACTTCCTCCAGGAGCTGGAGCGCCAGCGCGAGCAGGGGAGCGACGGCATGTTCAGCCCCGCGCCGGCGCGCGATGAGGAGCCGGCCGTGACCTCGCCGCGCGTCGAGCGCACGGCCGGCGAGCCGGCCGCCGCGCGTCGTCCGACGACATACGACGCCGACGACCTCGAGATCCCGAGCTTCCTGCGCCGCAAGTGATCCGGGCCGGCACGCGGCCGGCGACTGATCCATGACCGAGCGAACGGCCGAGGTCGACGCCCTCCACGCGGCCCACGACGCCGTCCTGGCGCGCATCGCTGGCGCCTGTGATCGCGCCGGGCGCGACCCGTCGAGTGTCACGCTCGTCGCCGTGTCCAAGACCGTGGACGCGGAGCGCCTCGCGCGCCGCGGTCGATGCCGGCATCACGACGCTCGGCGAGAACCGCGTCCAGGAGGCCGAAAGCAAGGTCGCCGCGCTCTCCGGGGTGACCTGGCATCTCGTCGGCCCGCTGCAGTCGAACAAGGCACGCCGCGCGCTCGAGACGTTCGATGTGATCCAGACCGTCGATTCGATCGGGCTCGCCGAGCGCCTCGATCGCCTTGCGAGGGAGGTACGCGACGCCGGACCGGCTGCCCGCTATCCCGTCCTCGTCCAGGTCAACGTCGACGACGATCCCGTCGAAGGCCGGGTTCGCGCCGGCGGAGCTGCCGGGCGGCGCTCGATGCGATCGCCGCGCTCGACGCCCTCGACGTCGGTGGCCTCATGACGATCGGCCGCCTGGTCGGCGATGCCGAGGCGGCACGGCCGACGTTCCGACACCTGCGCGCGATGTCCGAGCGAGCTGCGTTCGAACGGGGCGTCCGCTCGGCCCTGCGCTGTCGATGGGCATGACCGATGACTTCGAGGTCGCCGTCGAGGAGGGCGCGACGATCGTTCGGGTCGGGCGGGCGATCTTCGGTGAGCGTCCCCACCGGCACGCGCCGGACGAACCCGAGCACGTCCATGCCCCGGGCTGGACCCTGAACCCCGACTGGTAGACTCCGGCCGTGCCTGGGGCGTTCCTCGTCAACTTCATCCAGTTCCTGCTGATGGCGCTGTGGGCGCTCGTCTTCGGCCGGATGATCATGTCGTGGGTCGATCCGGCCGGGCGCAACCAGGTCGTCCGCGTTCCTGTACCAGACGACCGAGCCGCTCCTCGCCCCCGTGCGCCGCATGCTGCCGCAGTCCGGGATGATCGACTGGTCGGGGTTCATCGTCCTGATCATCCTCGGCTTCCTGTGGCGCATGCTGTGAGTTCTTGAGTCCGAGCGACGTCCGCTTCGCCGTCCGCCTGACGCCAAGGGCGGCGCTCGACCACATCGATGGGGTCACCGACGGTGTCCTCCGTGCGCGCGTCGGCGCGCCAGCCGTCGAAGGTGCCGCGAACAACGCGCTGATCCGCCTGATCGCCGAGGAGCTCGGGGTCGCGCGCACGTCGGTGCGGATCGTCGCGGGTGCGTCGAGCCGGCAGAAGCTGGTGGTCGTGGACGGCGGCGACCCCGATGCGATCGTTGCCCGCTGGCCGGGGCTGCGGGTATGATCGCGGTCCGTCGGGATGCCGCCGGCCGGCATCACGACATCGTGGGCGATTGGCTCAGTGGTTAGAGCACGCGGTTCACATCCGCGGGGTCACTGGTTCGAATCCAGTATCGCCCACCACCTTCGCCCCTCCTCCTGACACCCGTCCACGGTCACCGCGCGCTGCCTCGTGACCGAAGGACGACGACGTTCGCTGCGCGTCAGGCCTCGATCGGATCGGAGGCGGCTCGCTCGCGCCGGGCAAGCAGGACGAACGGGATCGCGCAGGCCTGGATCGACGGCCGTGACGACGTAGGCCGGGCCGTAGCCGAATACGTCCGATACGCGGCCGAGCGCCGGCTGCGACGACCGCTCCACCGATCGAGCCCATGAACGAATCGAACGACAGCACCGTCGCCCGTTGCTCGGACGGGATGATGCCGTTGATGAACGCCTGACGTAGAGGCGACGTCGACCGCGAACAGCATCGCCCATCCCGCGAGCAGCACCAGGGCGACGATGAAGTTCGTCGTCGATCCCGATCACGGCCATGATCCCGACGGTCCCGACAGCCGACAAGAGCACGCCGTCGGTGCGACGCCGGAACAGACGGCGCACGTAGGGAACGAGCAGCACCGCCGAGGATCTGCGCACCGGCGAACACCGCGGCCGTGAGGCCGGCCACGCTGTACGCATTCGGGTCGCCGTACAGCTGGAGCAGATACGGCTGGCTCGCATAGAAGGCGAAGAAGTCACGCCACCCGTGAAGGGCGCCGCCGAGCATCAGGGCGCGGACCGGCGGGTTGCGCCAGCCGGCGTCGATCGAGCCGCGCAGGACGTTCCGGACCTCGCTGACGGGATCGGCGCCGCGCCGCGGCGTGAAGCCGATGTCATGCATGTAGCGGTAGGCCACGACCAGCGTGAGGCCGAGGAATGCCGCCCGAAGGAGGTACGGGACGCCGAGATCGGTGGCCTGGGCGACGACACCGCCGAGCACCGACCCGAGCAGCATCGCGGCCCCGGATGCGGTCTGCGCTCGCCCGAAGACCGTGTCGAGCTCCCCCGAGTAGCCCGTCGCGCCGAGCGCGTCGACCAGCCATGCCTCGGTGGCGCCCGAGAAGAACGTGAACCCGAGTCCAAGCAGCGCGGATGCCAGGGCCCAGCCGATGAACGGGGCGTGGACCTGCCACATGACCAGGTAGAGGACGGTCGACGCCAGGAGCGTCGCCGCGCCGAGCATGTACGAGAACCGTCGGCCGCGCGTGTCTGCCACGACCCCCGTCGGGACTTCGAAGAGCACCTGGCCGATCGCGTAGAACGCGTTCGCAGCGAACGCCTCCGTGTTCGACAGGCCGGCATCGAGCAGGAACAACGTGTTGACGCCCCAGATGAACGAGGTCGCCAGCGTCGTGACCGTCGTCAGCACGAGGTAGGTGCGCTGGATCGTCCGGGGCGTGGGCAGGGCCATGGCGTGAGCCTAGCGCCCGGTCCGAAACGACACCCGCCGACGGCGTCACGTCAGCCGATGCCTCCCCGTCACACGTTCGAAACCCGCAAACCTCCTCCGCGGTGAAGCCCTCGGTCCTCCCCCGAGGGTTTCATCGTCTTCGCGGCGTCGTCGGACGATGATGACTGCGTCGGCCGCGCTTACTGCTCGCCGGCGAGCCGGCGGAGCACGGCTGGCAGGATCCCGCCGCCGCGGTAGTAGTCGACCTCGATGGCGCCGTCGAGCCGGGCGATGGCCTCGAACCGGATCTGACCGCCGTCGTCGCGCTCGGCGAGCACCGTGACCGACTGCCGTGGGGACAGTCGCTCGCCGATCCCCAGGATCGAGTATGTCTCGCGACCATCGAGGCCCAGCGACGACGCGTTATCGCCCGGCTTGTACTGGAGCGGCAGCACGCCCATCCCGACCAGGTTCGAGCGATGGATGCGCTCATAGGACTCGGCCAGCACCGCCTTGACGCCGAGCAGCGCCGGACCCTTGGCGGCCCAGTCCCGGGATGATCCTGAGCCGTACTCACGGCCTGCGAGCACGAGCAGCGGCACGCCGTCGTCCTGGTAGCGCATCGCGGCGTCGTAGATGAACGTCTCCTCGCCATCGGGCAGGTGGAGCGTGTACGGACCTTCCTTGCCCTCGACGAGGCGGTTCTTCAGCCGGATGTTCCCGAACGTGCCGCGCATCATCACCTCGTGATGACCCCGCCGCGCGCCGTACGAGTTGAATTCCAGGGGCGTGACCCCGTGCTCCTGGAGCCACTGTCCGGCGGGTGACCAGTGCGGGATCGAGCCAGCCGGCGAGATGTGGTCGGTGGTGACGGAATCCCCGAGCACAGCCAGGACGCGCGCGCCGGTGATGTCGGCGACGCCCTGGTCGCCTGACGTCATGCCGTCGAAGAACGGAGGCCGCGCGACATACGTCGACGACGCGTCCCATGCGTAGCGATCGCCCTCCGGGATCGGCAGCGCCCGCCACCGATCGTCGCCCTCGAACACGACGCCGTACGTGCGACGGAACAACTCGGGATCGATGGCCGAGCCGATGACCGAACGGATCTCGTCGGCCGTCGGCCAGATGTCGGCGAGATACACGGGGCGTCCGTCGCTCCCGTCTCCCAGTGGCTCCGACGTCAGGTCGATGTCGACCCGACCGGCCAGCGCGAAGGCGACGACGAGCGGCGGTGACGCCAGGTAGCTCGCGCGCGCGAGCGGGTGGATCCGCCCCTCGAAGTTGCGGTTGCCGGACAAGACCGCCGCCACGACCAGGTCGTTCTCCTCGACCGCCGTAGCGACCGCCGCGTCGAGCGGCCCGGAGTTCCCGATGCACGTCGTGCAGCCGTAACCGGCCAGCGCGAAGCCGAGCTGCTCGAGCGGCGTCATCAGGCCGGCGGCTTCGAGGTAGCCGGTGACCGCCTTCGACCCGGGCGCGAGCGATGTCTTGACCGTCGGAAGCACGCGCAGCCCGCGCGCGACGGCGTTCCGCGCAAGCAGACCGGCGCCCACCATCACCGTGGGATTCGACGTATTGGTGCAGGACGTGATCGCGGCGATCGCCACGGATCCCGTGCTGACCGGGACCTCCTCGTCGCCGATGGACACCGTTACGGACCGATACATCCGGTCATCGGCCGCGCCGCTGGACGACCGCGCAGGGACCGGCGGCGCCGGGGAATCGACGCTCTCGCCGCTCGCGAACGCGGGCGCGTCGGACGCCGGGAAGGATTCGTCGGACGCCTCGTGGACCACGTCGCCGTCGGCCTCGGCGTTCGTGACAGGGGGCTCGTCGCCCGGCGACACGAGGCCGTCGGGGAACGCCGACCGGAAGTTCTCACGCAGCTCGCGGACCGGGACGCGGTCCTGCGGTCGCCGCGGTCCGGCGACCGACGGCTCGACCGTCGACAGGTCGAGCGTCAAGACCTCGTCGAACGCGGGTCCGTCACCGGGTTCGCGCCAGAGCCCCTGCTCCTTGGCGTAGCGCTCGACGAGATCGACGCGCGCCGGGCTCCGCCCGGTCAGGCGCAGGTAGGCCAGCGTCTCGTCGTCGATCGGGAAGAGCGTCGCGGTGGCCCCGAATTCGGGGCTCATGTTGGAGATCGTCGCCCGATCAGCGAGCGACAGACCCCCCACACCGTCGCCGGCGAACTCGACGAAGGCGCCGACGACGCCATGGCTCCGGAGCATCTCGGTGACGACGAGGACGAGGTCGGTCGCGGTCGACCCGCTCGGCAGGTCTCCGATCAGGCGCACGCCGACGACATGCGGCATCGGCTGGTACAGCGGCTGTCCGAGGAGGACCGCCTCAGCTTCGATCCCGCCGACGCCGTAGCCCAGGACGCCCAGGGCGTTGATCATCGTCGTGTGCGAGTCGGTGCCGACGAGCGTGTCGGGGAACGCGACACCGTCGCGATCGTCGACGACGGGGGCAAGGAACTCGAGATTGACCTGGTGGACGATGCCGGTGCCCGGCGGCACGATGCGCAGGTTCCGGAAGGCCGTCTGCGCCCACCGCAGCAGCTGGTAGCGCTCGCCGTTGCGCTCGTATTCGCGCTCGACATTGAAGGCGAAGGCATCGCCCGTGCCGAACCGGTCCACCTGGACCGAGTGGTCGATGACGAGGTCGGCCGGGACGAGTGGGTTCACGCGAGACGGATCGCCGCCGAGGTCGGCCATCGCGTCGCGCATGACGGCGAGGTCGACGACCGCCGGCACGCCGGTCAGGTCCTGCATGATCACCCGCGACGGCATGAACGGGATCTCGGCCTCGGCAGCGACGCCCAGGTCGCCACGACGCCAGCGTCTCGACGTCGGCGGCGTCGACCACGCCGCCCGCGTGGCGGAGCAGGTTCTCGAGCAGGATCCGGACCGTGACGGGTAGGCGCGCCTCCGCGACCAGCGCGTCGACGGCTCCCAGGCGGTAGATGTCCGGCAGACCCGCGCCGAGGGACGACCGGGCGCCGAAGGGGTCGGCTGATGGCAACGCGTGCTACTCCGTTGGCTCGCTAGACTCGATGCATGGAAGCGTACCGCGCTCGGGCGGCCGCCAGCGTCGACCGAGGCGGTCGCTACCGGGCCACCCCGGCGGGTACCGCTCGGTGAAGCCCTGGGGAGCATTGCCCGGCGATGACCCCGAGCGTGATCGCGCCGAGATGGAGGCCGCCATCAAGGAGGCGGGCATCGATCTCGACCCCGTCCCGCCAGGTCACCACCGGCATGGCGACGGCGAGGTCCACGCCGACGGCCATGCGCATCCGCATCAACGCTCGGGACCCGACGAGATCCCCTCGACCGGGATCGTCGGGGCGGGTGCGGTCGGCACCGCGCTGGGTCTCGCGCTGAGTCGTGCCGGCTGGCCGATCCAGGCCGTGGCGAGCCGGGACGCGGAGCGTCGGACGCGGTTCGCGAGCTCGGTCGAGGGGGCGCGGGCATTCGCGGAGGCGCAGGCACTGATCGAGGAGGTGGAGCTGATCATCCTCGCCGTCCCCGACGACGCGATCGCCCCGCTCGCCCACGAGATCAGGATGTACAGCGGCCAGGCCATGGTCCATACGAGCGGAGCCCTGGGCGCCGAAGTGCTTGCCCCGGCGATGGCCGCAGGGACGCAGATCGGCTCGTTCCATCCGCTCGTCGCGTTCGCCGACACGGAACGCGCGATCGCCGCGCTCCATGGGGCGACGGTCGCGATCGAGGGCGACGACGACCTCGCGGCGTTGTTGGCGACGATGGCCGAACGGATGGGCGCTCATGCAGTGCGTCTCGCGCCCGGGACCAAGGCCGCGTACCACGCCGCCGCCGTCCTCGCGGCAGGTGGGTTCGTCGCGCTGCTCGACGCCATCGCGGAGCTCGGGGCGGTCGCCGGTCTCGACGAGCCTGGTGCCTTGGCGATCTACGGTCCGCTCATCGAAGGCACCCTCGGCAACGCTCGCGCCCTCGGGATACGCGCGGCCCTTACCGGCCCGATGACGCGCGGGGACGTGGGCACCCTGACCGCCCATCTCGCGGCGTTGCGGACGCATGCCCCGGACGTCCTGCCGTTGTATGTCGCGGCTGCGCACCGCGAGGTCGATCTCGCCGTCGACCGTGGCGCGCTGGCACCGGAGACGGCCTCCGCCATGCGTGATTCACTCAGCAATGCGCTTGCAAGGCAGGACTGACCTAGTACCATTGCCGCCCATGGGACACAGCATCGCCGCCAAGTACGCGGCGCGCCCGGCGGCGCGATTCGTGCGTCCGTCGAGCCGCCTCCGGGAGCGGCGACTCGGTCTCGGAGCGCGCGCATCGTTCAACCCGGTGAGCGGCTCCCAGACCAGCTGCGAGCCCTTGATGCCGGCCCCTACGAGCGACTCCGCTCGGGCTGGCGCGGTCCCCGACCCATTCGGTCGCATCTGCGCGATCGCCGAGTCCGGCCGCTGGTGACGATGCACTGGGCTCGCTCCGGGCGTTCCGGACCGCGCCGACGTCCCAGCGCCGCCGCGGCGCCGTGGCACGCCTGAGGAACGCCACCGCCACTTCCGCGGGCGGCATCGTCGTCCGGTACGCCGACGGGCGTGCCCAGCTCGTCGTCGGCAGCCGTCGACGCGACCGTGACGACAACAGGACGTGGACGCTTCCGAAGGGCACGCCCGGACCCGCGACGAGACGACGCGAAGCGACCGCCCTGCGCGAAGTCGCCGAGGAGACCGGCCTCGAGGTCCGCATCACGGGACCGCTCGGCTCCATCGAGTACACGTTCGTCCAGTCCGGGACCCGCATCCACAAGACCGTCCACTACTTCATGATGGAGCCCGTGGGGGGCGACCTCGAACGCCACGACCACGAGTTCGACGAGGTCCGCTGGATCGACTTCGATGAGGCGCCCACCATGTTGACCTTCGAGACGGAACGCGGCGCTCGTCGCACAGGCGGCCGGCCGGCTGGCGATGTCGGGCACGGAGCGCGCTTCATGACCGACCCGGAGGGGGCCGGCACCGTCATCCACGAGACACCGCTCGCAGCACGCCACGAGGCGCTCGGGCGCACGCATGATCGACTTCGCCGGCTGGCGCATGCCGGTCCAGTACGGCTCGATCCTCGAGGAGCATCGCTGCGTCCGGGAACGTGCGGGCCTGTTCGACCTGTCGCACATGGGTGAGCTGCTGGTCGAAGGTCCCGACGCCGGCGATGCGCTTGCGCGGGCGCTCGTGACGAACCCGCCGGCGCTCGCGGTCGGCCGGGCCCACTACTCGATGATCTGCGCCGCGGATGGGGGCATCCTCGACGACCTGATCGTGTATCGGCTCGCTGAGGACCGGTTCATGGTCGTCGCCAACGCGTCGAATGCGCAGGTCGTGTCCGACGTCCTCGCCGAGCGGCTGGACGGTTCGCGGGCGGTGCTCGACGACCAGTCCCTCGCCACCGGCCTCGTCGCCGTCCAGGGTCCACGCTCGGTCGACGTCGTGGGGCCGCATACGGATGTCGACCTGGCGTCGCTGCGCTATTACGGGATCGCCGACGGGCAGGTCGCCGGCATCCCGGCACACATCGCCCGGACGGGGTATACCGGTGAGGATGGCTTCGAGGTCTTCGTCGAGACGGGTCGGACCGGCGAACTGTGGGACACGCTGCTGGATGCGCGTCCGCGCTGTCGATGGCGGCCCGGTCGGGCTCGGGGCACGTGACACGCTCCGCCTCGAAGCCGGGATGCCGTTGTACGGCAACGAGCTCGATATGACGACCACGCCGTACGACGCCGGCCTCGGTCGGGTCGTCAAGCTCGACAAGGGCGTCGATTTCGTCGGTCGCGCCGCCCTCGAGCGAGCCGCGGCCGACGGTCCGAAACGCCGTCTGGTCGGGCTCATCGTCGAGGGCCGCGGCATCGCGCGGCATGGCTACCCCGTCCACGCCGGCGACCGCCGGACCGGCGTCGTGACCAGCGGCACCCAGTCGCCGACGCTCGGCGTCCCGATCGCGATGGCCTACGTCGCACCCCCTGACGCGGAACCGGGCACCATGGTGGACATCGAGATCCGCGACGCGCGCGTCCCGGCGCGGGTCGTACAGCTGCCGTTCTATCGGAGGGCCAGTTGACGTGAGCGCACCGACCGACTTGCGCTATACCCGCGACCACGAGTGGGTCCGGGTCGCCGGGGAAGAGGCGACCGTCGGGATCACCCAGTACGCGGCCGACCAGCTGGGCGACATCGTGTTCGTCGAGCTGCCGGACGAAGGCCGCGATCTCGAGGAGGCGAAGGCCGTTCGGCGTGGTCGAATCCGTCAAGGCGGTGAGCGACCTCTTCGCACCGTTGACCGGGACCGTGACCTCGATCAACGGCGCGCTCGCGGCCAACCCCGAGCTCGTCAACAGCGATCCGTACGGCGACGGCTGGATGATCAAGATCGCGGTGAGCGACACGTCGGAAGTGGACGACCTGCTCGACGGTCCTGCCTACGACGACCTCGTCGCGGCCGGCTGATCGGACGATGCCGTACGGTCCGCACACCCCGGCCGACCGGGAGCGGATGCTCGCCGCGCTCGGTCTCGAGAGCGTCGACGACCTGTTCGCCGATATCCCGTCCGACCTTCGGGCGAGCGCGCTCGACCTCCCGCCACCCGAACCCGAGCTCGAACTCTCGGCTCGGTTGCGCGAGATGGCGGGACGGAACCGCACCGATCTCGTGTCGTTCCTCGGCGCGGGCGTGTACCGGCACTGGACGCCGCCCGCCGTCGATCAGCTGCTGCTCCGGGGCGAGTGGTACACCGCCTACACGCCGTACCAACCGGAAGTCAGCCAGGGCACGCTCCAGTCGATCTACGAATACGAGTCGCTGATCGCCGAGCTCGTCGACATGGACGTCGTGTCGGCGTCGCATTACGACGGGGCGGCGGCCACTGCTGAAGCAGCGCTCATGACGTGCCGGGCGACGCGTCGCGACCGAGTCCTCGTGAGCCGCGGCGTCCACCCCCAGTACCGCGAGACGTTGCGGACCTACATGCACGGCCTCGAGCTGGAGGAGATCCCCCTCATCGCCGACGGCGACGCCGCGGGGACGACCGACCTCGAAGCGCTGGAGCGCCTGCTCGCCGACCCGGACCGGCCCGTCGCGGGCGTGATCGCCGCGAACCCAGACTTCCTCGGGTTGCTCGAACCGATGCCGCGGATCGCCGAGCTGACGCATGCGGCCGGCGGCCTGTTCATCGCCGTCATCGAGCCAGTCTCGCTGGCCGTGCTGACCCCACCTGGCGCGTATGGTGCCGACATCGCGGCGGGGGAGGGGCAGCCCCTCGGGATCGCGCCGCAGTACGGCGGTCCATACCTCGGCATCCTGGCGTCGACCGATGCACTCGTGCGCCAGATCCCAGGGCGGCTGGTGGGCATGACCACCGATCTCGACGGGAAACGGGCGTTCGTCATGACGCTTCGCGCGCGCGAGCAGGACATCCGGCGCGACAAGGCCGCAAGCAACATCTGCACGAACCAGGCATTGCTCGCGCTTGCCGCGTCCATCTACCTCGCGACGATCGGGCCACACGGCTTGCGCGACGTGGCCGCGAACGGCGCAGCGCGGGCGACCGAGCTCGAGGCGGGCCTCGCCGCCATCGGGGTCGAGCGGCTCCATCCCGGCCCGTACCTCAACGAGTTCGCGATCCGCGTCGAGGACGCGCGCACGCTCCATCGCCGGCTCATCGAACGTGGCTTCCTTGCGGGTCTCGTGCTCGCGGATGCCGAGCCGGACGATCCCACCCTGGCCGACGGGCTCCTGCTCGCCACCACGGAACTGACGACGCCCGGCGACATCGCCCGCTTCGTCGCCGCGTTGCAGGAGGTCCTGAGCGGACGCCCGCCGGTCGGTGTCGAGAGCGGCGCAGGCACGGAGCGTGCAGAGAACCCGGTCGGAGCGGCCCGATGAGCGTCACCGGCGAGAAGCTCCAGCCGACGCTGTTCGAGCGTAGTCGCCCGGGGCGGGGCGGCGGCAAGATCCCGCACCCGCCCAAGGACGCGCTCGATCGGCTGCCCGCCGAGGCGCGCCGCTCGACACCACCCGCCCTCCCCGAGATGAACGAGCCGGACGTCGTCCGTCACTACGTCAACCTGAGCCAGCTCAACCACGCGGTCGACACCGGGTTCTATCCGCTCGGGTCGTGCACGATGAAGTTCAACCCCAAGTTGAACGAATGGGCGGCGCGGCTGCCCGGTTTCGCGGACCTGCACCCGATGGCGCCGGACGAGGTGGCACAGGGCACGCTCCAGCTCCTGTGGGAGCTCGAGGCGGCCCTTGCGGAGATCTCCGGCATGCGCGCGGTGACGCTCCAGCCGGCCGCAGGCGCCCAGGGCGAGTTGACCGGCATCCTGATGATCCGTGCCTATCACCGCGAGCGCGGCGATGTCGACCGGGACGAGGTGCTCGTCCCCGACAGCTCGCACGGCACCAATCCGGCGACGGCCTCGATGGCGGGCTTCAAGACCATCACGATCCCGTCTGCCGCGGATGGCGGCGTCGACCTCGACGCGTTCAAGGCGGCACTCGGGCCGCGATCCGCCGCGGTGATGATCACCAACCCGTCGACGCTGGGGCTGTTCGAGTCACGCATCGGCGAGCTGCTCGACGCGGTCCATGAGGCCGGCGCCCTGGCGTACATGGATGGCGCGAACCTCAACGCGATCCTCGGTCGGTTCAGGCCTGGCCAGGCCGGGTTCGACGTCATGCACTTCAACGTGCACAAGACGTTCAGCACGCCCCACGGCGGCGGCGGTCCGGGCGCCGGCCCGGTCGGGGTGGGGGAGCGACTGGTCCCGTACCTGCCGACGCCGCGCGTCCTACGACTCGACGACGGCACCTTCCGGCTCGAACGCCCCGGCGATCGGCCGACCTCGATCGGTCGGCTGCGCAGCTTCGTCGGGAACACGGGTGTCCTCGTGCGCGCGTACGCCTATATCCGCGCGCATGGCGGCTCCGGACTCCGCGAGGTGAGCGACGACGCGGTGCTCGCGGCGAACTACCTCAAGTCGCGGCTCGCCGGCACGTTCGACCTGCCCTACGACCGCCCGTGCAAGCACGAGTTCGTCGCCTCAGCCGCGAGCCTCAAGGCCAGGACCGGCGTGCGCACCCTGGACGTCGCGAAGCGGCTGATCGATCACGGCTTCCACCCGCCGACGATCTACTTCCCGTTGATCGTCGAGGAAGGGATGCTGATCGAGCCGACCGAGACGGAATCGGTCGAGACGCTGGACGCGTTCGCTGACGCGCTGGTGGAGATCGCCGCGGAAGCGGAACGCGACCCGGAGATGGTGACGTCGGCGCCGCACACGGCCCCGGTCAAGCGCCTTGACGAGGCGACCGCCGCACGCCAGCCGAACCTGCGCTGGCGGCCGATGGCGGGAGCGGAGATGCCCTGCCCCGACTGAGTCAGAGCGGGACTTCCGTCAAGTTGACGGGTACTACCTTCCTGTGAATGATATGCGCCATCTTGAGACCCGCGGCTCGTCATCGTGACCGCGGGTGCCTCCGCGCACGGCGCCACCGATGGGAGGATCGCAGCGTCGAGTCGGACAAGACGCCTTGGTCGGCGGACACGACCATGGCGTGCCCGAACCAACCGGATGCCGCGGTCAGGAGCCCGCGGCAACGGGGTACGTGAAAGGGACCCACATGACACAGAAACGTCTCCTCGCCCTCCTGGGCGCGTTCGCCATCATGGCCAGCGCGTGCGGCGGCTCGAGCGCGACGCAAGCACCCGCCAGCCAGGCGCCCGGTGAGTCACCGGCTGCCTCAGAAGGCGAATCGCCGGCCGCCTCGGCCGACCTCGCCCAGGATCAGGTCATCCGCTGGCCGCTGATCCAGGATCCGGCCACGCTCGACCCGACCCTGGCGCAGGATTCGCAGTCCACGGCTGTGACTGGTCTCGGTCCAGCGCGGCCTGACGTACGTCGACAAGGACCTCAACATCGTCCCGATGCTCGCCGAGTCGTGGGACATCTCGCCCGACGCCAAGACGCTCACCTTCCACCTGAAGGACGCCAAGTACAGCAACGGCGACCCGATCGTGGCCGCTGACTACGTGTTCAGCTGGAAGCGGCTGCTCGATCCGCGTCTTGCGGCTCCGTATAACTACGTGCTCAAGGAGGTCGAAGGCGCCAGCGATCTGCTGAGCATCAACCCGAAGAAGCTCCCGTCCGACGCGGAGATCGAGGGGCTGATGGACAAGCTTGGTCTGTCGGCGCCCGATGACAAGACGTTCGTCGTCAAGCTCGCCATTCCCGCGACGTATTTCCTGGCGGTCACCGGGATGTGGGTGACGGTCCCGATGCAGGAGAAGTGGATCACCTCGAAGGGTGCCACCGAGACCGGCAACTACGTCTCCTCAGGACCGTTCAACGTCGAGAGCTGGGATCACAACGCCCAGATCGTCCTCAAGCAGAACCCGAACTGGGGTGGCACGAAGCCGACGTTGACCGAGATCGACATGCCGATCTTCGCCGAGTTGGCTGACGCGCAGCGCGCCTATGAGGCGGACGAGGTCGATTCGGTCTACCCGATCCCCGACGAGGACATCAACCGGATCAAGAACGACCCCGCGTTCGCCGATCAGTACTCGGAGATCCCGACCCTCGGGATCGCGCACTATGACTTCAACAACGGCGTCGATCCGTCAGGCAAGGGCAAGCTCGAACGGTGCCCGGACCAGCACACGTGCCCGACGATCAACAAGGACTTCCGGATCGCCCTCACCGAGGCGATCGACAAGCAGGCGTTCATCGACGCCACGTTCTCGGGGATCGGTCAGGTCGCCAACAGCTTCATCATGCCTGGCCTGTCCGGCTATGACGAGTCGATCAACCCGTATCCGTTCAACCTCGACGATGCGAAGAAGCACATGGACACGGCGCTGGCCGCGATCGGCTATTCGAGTGCCGCAGACATCCCGCCGTTGAAGTTCGGCTTCAACACGGGCGCCGGTCACGAGCCTCGCGTCGCGTTCCTTGCGGAAGCCTGGAACCAGGCGTTCGGCCTCAAGACCGACCAGATCGGCACCGAATTCAGCGTCTTCCTGACCCAGCGCACCGCCGGCGTGTACGACCTCGCACGCGACGCGTGGGGTGCCGACTACCCGCATAACAACAACCAGCTCGATGGCAACTTCACCTGCGGTGGAGGCAACAACAACAGCCAGTACTGCAACCCGGCCTTCGATGAGATCCTCAAGCAGGCGGCTGTCGAACAGGATCCGACCAAGCAGGCGGACCTTTACAAGCAAGCCGACAAGATCCTGTCGGACGATGCGGCGGACCTTCCGCTCCTCTACCGGACCTTCGCGACCGTCGTGAAGCCGTGGGTGGATGGGGAGATCGTCACGCCGATCGACCACAACAATCCCGGCGACGAGTTCGCCGAGACCATCCGGATCCTCGCGCACTAGTCGTCACCGACGACCAAATGATGGGCCGGCTCCCACAGGGGCCGGCCCATCGTGCATCATCGACCGAAACATAGGGATCTAACCCGAAGCTGGTGAGAGCGTGATCAACTACCTCGCCCGGCGGATCCTGTGGATCATCCCGGTCTTGTTCGCGGTCTCGATCATCACGTTCTTCCTCATGCACGCGGTGCCCGGCGGCCCGTGGGATGCCGAGAAGCGGCTGCCCGCGAACGTTCAAGCTCGGCTCAACGCGCAGTACGGGCTGGACAAGCCGCTCTATGAGCAGTACATCCAGTGGGCCGGCGAAGTTCGTCGACCGGCGACCTCGGGCCGTCCTACCGGTCGCGCGACCGGACGCGTCAACGATATCGTCGGTGATGGGATCGGCGTGACGATCCAGCTCGGGCTCATGGCCTTCCCGCTGTCGGTCGTGGTCGGTATCCCGCTCGGGATATTCGCCGCCCTCGGTCACAACCGATGGCCAGACTACCTCTCGACCTCGGTATCGATCATCGGCATCGCCACGCCCAGCTTCGTCGCTGGCGATCCTGCTGATCGTCATCTTCAGCATCACCTTAGGTTGGTTCCCGACCGGCGGCTGGAAGGGGCCGCAGTACTGGGTGCTGCCGACCGTCGCGCTTGGCCGGCTTCCCCATCGCGGTCATCGCTCGCTACACGCGCGCCTCGATGCTCGAGGTCACTCGAAAGGACTACATCCGGACGGCGCAGAGCAAGGGCATCGGTGGCCGCGACGTCGTCTCGCGCCACATGATCCGGAACGCGCTCATCCCGGTCGTGACGATCCTCGGCCCGACCCTTGCGTTCCTGGTCACCGGCTCGTTCATCATCGAGACGATCTTCAGCGTGCCGGGCATCGGCCGCTTCTACATCTCGGCCATCAGCACCGCGCGACTACAGCTTGCTCATGGCGATGACGATCCTGATCTACGCGTTCGCGGTCGCGTTCCTCAACGTCGTGGTCGATGTGCTGTACGCGTACATCGACCCCCGGATCCGGTACAGCTAGGACGGGAGCCCGACCATGACGACGCAAGCCGCGAGCGTCGCAGGCAGCCACCAGTCCGTGACCCGACCAGCCGACGGGCCTGTGGCGTGACGCGTGGGGGCGGCTCCGCAAGAACCGGCTCGCGATCGTCGGCCTTGTCCTCGTCATCGCGCTCATCTTCGTCGGGATCTTCGGGCCCGTACCTCGCGCCGTACCCGTATTCAGCAGCAGGACCTGAAGGCCGTCCTCGCGGGTGGCCACGGGCCGCTGCCGCCAGGCTCGCCGGGCCACATCCTCGGGACGGACCAGCTTGGCCGCGACCTGCTCAGCCGGCTGCTCGACGGGGCGCGCATCAGCGTCAGCGTCGCGTTCGTCGTCCAGATCGTCATCCTGCTCATCGGCGTCCCGATCGGCGCGCATCGCCGGCTGGTTCGGCGGGCGCACGGACAACCTCCTGATGCGGTTCACCGACATCATCTACGCGTTCCCTGACCTGCTGTTCATCATCCTGCTGTCGGTCGCGTTCCGGGAGACGGTGTTCGGGCAGGCGCTCGACGGACTGCTGCTCGTGTTCGTCGCGATCGGCATCACGTCGTGGGTGACCGTGGCGCGGCTCGTCCGCGGGTCAGATGCTGGCGCTCAAGGAGACCGAGTTCGTCGAGGCGGCGCAGGCGATCGGCGTGCCCGATCGCAAGATCGTGACCCGCCACCTGCTCCCGAATGGCATGGGCCCGATCATCGTCGCGATCACGCTCGGGATCCCGGCGGCGATCCTCGCGGAGGCGACGCTCGCCTACATCGGGATCGGCGTCCAGCCGCCGCGTGCGTCGTGGGGCAGCCTCATCGCCGAAGGCCAGAAGTTCATCCGGTCGGAGCCCCATCTCGTCACGTTCCCGGCCATCGCGATCGCCGCTCGCGCTCGTCGGGTTCACGTTCCTCGGCGACGGCCTGCGCGACGCGCTCGATCCGAAGCTGAAGGGCAAGCAGTAGGTGGCGGCGCCGACGACACCGATGGCCGAGCCGGACGCCCCCAGCATCATCGAGGTATCGCCCGACGACGCTCGGCGTACCCAGACGCCGACGGAGCCACGCGCCGGATCGGACCGAAAAGCCGAGAAGCTTCTGAAGGTCACGCGGCCTCTCGACCCACTTCTTCACGCCGGACGGCGTCGTCCAGGCCGTCGACGACGTCTAGTTCGAGCTCGGCTACGGCGAGACGCTCGGGCTGGTCGGTGAGTCCGGCTGCGGCAAGAGCGTCACGGCGCTGTCGATCGCCCGGCTGGTCCCGAACCCGCCGGGCCGGATCATCGCCGGCGAGGTCATCTTCGACGGCATCGACGTCCTGAAGATGAACGACGACGAGATGCGCCATCTCCGGGGCAAGGAGATCGGCTTCATCTTCCAGGACCCGCTCACCAGCCTCAACCCGACGCTGACGATCGGCTACCAGATCGCCGAGTCGATCCGCGAGCACATGGGGCTATCCGTCGCGGCCGCGCGGGACCGGGTCGGCTGAGCTGCTGGGCAAGGTCGGCATCCCGCGCGCGAAGGACCGACTCAACGACTATCCGCACCAGTTCTCGGGCGGGATGCGCCAGCGCGTGATGATCGCCATCGCGCTCGCGTGCGACCCGAAGCTGATCCTCGCCGATGAGCCGACGACCGCACTCGACGTGACGATCCAGGCGCAGATCCTCGAGCTGATCGAGCGGCTGTCGGACGAGTTCCACACCGCCGTCCTGATGATCACCCACGACCTCGGCATCGCCGCCGGGATGTGCGACCGGGTCAACGTCATGTACGCGGGGCGGATCGTCGAGACCGGCACCGTCGACGAGCTGTTCGAGAGGCCGAGGATGCCGTACTCGTGGGGTCTGCTCGACTCGCTGCCGCGCCTCGATGACGTCCGAGGCGATCGCCTCCGGACCATCGAGGGTCTGCCGCCGCTGCTCATCGAGCCGCCCGACGCCTGCCGGTTCGAGCCGCGCTGCCGGTTCGCGCGCGACATCTGCCGCGAGAGACGAGCCGGAGCTCACGCTCCGCGGGGACGACGTCGCACTACGGCCCGCTGCTGGGCGACACAGCCAGATGGATGGATCCCGTGACCGTCACGATGCCCGAGGCCGGTGCCGCCCCGACTGCCGACGAGCCCGACCTCGATCGAGGTCGAGGACCTCAAGGTCTATTTCCCGATCCGCGCAGGGGATCTTCCAGAGCGAGGTCGGGACGGTGAAGGCCGTCGACGGCATCACGTTCGAGGTCCGCAAGGGCGAGACCCTCGGACTCGTCGGCGAGTCCGGTTGCGGCAAGAGCACGACCGGCCGCGCGATGATCCGCCTGCGCGATGCCACCGCGGGGACGGTCCGCTTCGACGGCATCGACCTCGGCACGCTCAAGTCCGACGCCCTGCGCAAGATGCGCCGCCGGATGCAGATCATCTTCCAGGACCCGTACGGGTCGCTCGATCCGCGGATGACGGTGGGCTCGATCATCAGCGAACCGATCGACGTCCACCACCTGGCGTCCGGCGATGCGCAAGAAGCAGCGCGTCCAGGATCTGCTGCGGATCGTCGGACTCGATCCGAAGTACGTGAACCGCTACCCGCACGAGTTCAGCGGCGGCCAGCGCCAGCGCATCGGGGTGGCCCGTGCGCTCGCCGTCGAGCCCGAGTTCATCGTCTGCGACGAGCCGATCTCGGCGCTCGACGTGTCGATCCAGGCCCAGGTCCTGAACCTGCTGACCGACCTGCGCGAGCAGCTCGGGCTGACCTACCTGTTCATCGCCCACGACCTGTCGGTCGTCAAGCACATCAGCGACCGCGTGGCCGTGATGTACCTCGGCAAGATCGTCGAGATCGGCCCGCCCGACGTCATGTACGCCAACCCGGGCCACCCGTACACGCGGGCGTTGCTGTCCGCCGTGCCCGTCCCGGACCCGGTGCTGGAGCGCAAGCGCAAACGGGTGATCCTGACAGGCGACGTGCCGAGCCCGGTGAACCCGCCGGAGGGCTGCCGCTTCCACACGCGCTGCTGGCTCTACGAGCAGCTCGGACAGCCAGAGCAGTGCCGGACGATCGATCCGCCCATCCGGACCCTGACCGGCGACCACGGTGCCGCGTGCCACTTCGCGGAGCAGGCCCAGGCGTCCGATGTCGGCGTGAGCCACATCGAGATGAGCCCGGTCCGCCGCGGGACGCCCGAGGCGGCACTCAAGACGATCCGCCCCGAGCTCGCGGGGGCTCAGGCGCTCGAGCACACGGTCGATATCGCGGAGACGGTCATCGGCGGCCCGCCGACCACTGGCGCGGCGACGACCGACGACGGCGACGCTGCGGCGACGAGCGGGTCCTCCGACGCCGACGAGTCCAAGACCGAGGGAGTCGGGGGACCGCCTCAGACGCCGCTGTCCTAGCGGGCGCGGGGCCCGGCGCACCGCCTACCGTCAGCTACCGGCCGCGATCGCCTCCACGGTCGACGTCTGGGCGACGCGTGCCGGCGCGTTCGGTCCGCGGAAATGGCAGGCCACGAGGTGGTCGCCGCCGACATCCTCGAGTTGCGGCTCGTCCGTCGCGCAGATCGCCGGGTTCCCGAGTGACGCGCGCAACGGGCAGCGGGGATGGAACCGGCAACCGGACGGTGGGTTGACGGGGCTCGGCACGTCGCCGGTCAGGATGATGCGCTGACGGCGGATCTCCGGGTCGGGCACCGGGATCGCCGACATGAGCGCCACCGTGTAGGGGTGCTCCTGCTGGCGGAAGAGCGCGGTCCGCTCGGAGATCTCCGCGATGCGGCCGAGGTACATCACCGCCACGCGGTCGCTGATGTGCTCGACGACGCCCATGTTGTGGGCGACGAACACGTAGGTCAGGCCGAGCTCCCGCTGCAGCGCCTTGAGGAGGTTCAGGACCTGCGCCTGGATCGACACGTCGAGCGCGGACACGGGCTCGTCGCACACGACGAGCTCGGGCTCGAGGACGAGCGCGCGGGCGATCCCGATCCGCTGGCGCTGGCCGCCGCTGAACTCGTGCGGATAGCGCCGGGCGTGATAGGGCTGGAGCCCGACCATGTCCATCATCCGCGCGACCTTCGCGCGCCGTTCGGTCGGAGTGCCGATGCCGTGGATCCGCAGTCCCTCGCCGATGCTGTCGCCGATGGGCGTCCGCGGATCGAGGCTCGCGTACGGGTCCTGGAAGATGATCTGGATCCGTCGGCGGTAGCGCTTGAGATCCGAGCCCTTCAGCTTCGTGATGTCCTGGCCGTCGAAGCGGATGGTGCCGGCGGTCGGCTCGATCAGGCGGAGCAACAGCCGACCGACCGTCGTCTTGCCGCAGCCCGACTCGCCGACCAGGCCCAGCGTCTCGCCGCGTTGGACATCGAAGGTGACGCCATCGACCGCCTGGACCCAACGCCTGCGTGCGATGGAGGACGCCGCCCGCGATCGGGAAATGCTTGACGAGGTCGCGGACCTCGACGAGCGGTGCCGCCGCTCCGTTCATGACTCGGCTCCGACAGCGGGCGCGTCCTCGGGGATGAGATCGCCGTCGGCGTCGTGGTAGACCCAGCAGCGGACATCGTGGCCGGGCGCGACGGGCCGCAGTTCCGGATGGAGCTCGGTCGCGAGCGTCACGTCCTTCTCGATCCGAGTCAGGCAACGCGGCGCGAACCGGCAGGTCGACGGTAGGTCGATGAGGTTGGGCACGGTGCCGGGGATGACCTTCAACTCGTCCTGGATCGAGCCCACCACGGGGATCGAGGCGATCAGGCCCTGCGTGTAGGGGTGCTTCGGGCGGCGGAACAGCGACGTCACGTCGCTCTGCTCGACGATCTCGCCGGCGTACATCACGGCGACGCGGTCGCACATCTCCGCGACCACACCGAGGTCGTGGGTGATGAGGATGATCGCCGTCCCGGTCTCGTCGCGCAGGTTGCGCATGAGGTCGAGGATCTGGGCCTGGATCGTGACGTCCAGCGCGGTCGTCGGCTCGTCGGCGATGAGCAGCTCGGGCTCGCAGGCGAGCGCCATCGCGATCATCACGCGCTGGGCCATGCCGCCGGACATCTCGTGCGGGTAGGAGTCGAGGCGCCGCTTGGGATCGGGGATGCCGACCATCCGCAAGAGGTCGAGTGCCCGGTCGCGCGCGGGTCCCTTCTTCATGCCCCGGTGCAGCTCCAGGACCTCAGCGATCTGCTTGCCCACGTCCCACACGGGGTTGAGCGACGACTGCGGCTGCTGGAAGATCATGCTGATCCGATCGCCCCGGATGTGGCGCATCTGCTCGTCGGACATGGTCAGCAGGTCCTGACCGTCGAACACGATCCGGCCACCCTCGATACGCCCGGGCTTCGCGACCAGCCGCATGATCGACAGGCTCGTCACGGACTTGCCGCAGCCCGACTCGCCGACGAGCCCCATGATCTCGCCGCGATCGACGTGGAAGTCGATGCCGTCGACGGCACGGACGACGCCTTCCCGTGTGTAGAACGACGTTCGGAGGCCGCTGACCTCCAGCAGCGGACGCTCACCGCGCTCGTGCTTCGGCCGTCGGTGCGAGGCCGGGACGAGCTCTTCGATGACATTGCCGCGGACCGACGGGTCCAGGATCGCGGTGCCTGTCGGGCCCGGCTCGACCACGATCGTCGGCTCGCCCTCGTCCGCGGGCTCGGGCTGCGTCCGGCCGGGAGCGGGCGTCGGCTGCTCCTCGGTCATCGGTTGAGCCTCGGGTCGAGCGCATCGCGCAGACCGTCACCCAGCAGGTTGAACGCCAGCACGGTGATCGTGATCGCGATGCCGGGCGCGAGGATGATGTGCGGTGCGTTGAACAGCTGATCCTTCTCGAGTCCGATCATCGAGCCCCATTCGGGGTTCGAGAGGTCGCCGGTGACGCCGATGAAGGCGAGGGCGGCGATGCCGAGGACCGCGGTGCCGATGTCGAGGGTGCCCTGGACGACGAGCGGGGTGAACGAATTCGGCAGGATCCGTCGCGTCAGGATGCCGATCGATGACTCGCCGAGGGCCCGCGAGGCGGTGACGAAGTCCTGCTCGCGCGTCGTGAGCACGGCAGAGCGCGCGATCCGGGCATAGACCGGGATCGACACGATGGCGATCGCCACGAGGGCATTGAACAGGCTGCGCCCGGCGGCGGTCACGATCGCGATCGCAAGCAGCAATGAGGGGAAGGCAAGGACGACGTCCATCAGGCGCATGAGCCCGTTGTCGGCCCAGCCCGTGACGAACCCGGCGATCGCGCCGATCGCGGTGCCGATGACGATCGCGAAGGTGACCGCGCCGAGCCCGACGGTCAGCGACGTCCGAGCGCCGTAGACGACGCGGCTATAGACGTCGCGGGCATTGCCGTCCGTCCCGAACAGGTGCTCCGCCTGGTCCGCGGGGCAACCGAGGAGGTGGATACACGGCCCCGTCCGGCGCTGCTCGCCAGGCTGGCCGAGGAGGGACTTGTTCGGGTCGTGCGTCGCGATCAGGGGAGCAAAGATCGCCATCAGGACGAGCGCGATCAGCAGGATCAGGCCGACCACGGCCGAGCGCTGCCGCAGGATGCTCGCCCCCGTGTCGCGCCAGAGGTTCGCCGGCTTCGCTGGCCGGCCGGCCTCGATGAGTCCCTCGGTCGTCGTCACGCCGCCGGCGATCGGCCCGCTGCCGCTCATCGCTGGCGCACGCGCGGGTCGAGGATCCCGTATGAAAGGTCGACCAGCAGATTCACGACGACATAGATGATCGCGATCGTCAGCGTGAAGCCCTGGATCACCACGTAGTCGCGCCCCGTGATCGCCTCGTAGAGCGTCCGGCCCACGCCCGCAAGGTTGAACACCGTCTCCGTCAGGACCGCGCCCGACAGGAGCGCGCCGAGCTGGAGACCGATGATCGTCACGACCGGGAGGAGCGCGTTGCGTGCACCGTGACGCAGTACGACCGAGCGTTCCTTCAGGCCCTTCGCCCGCGCGGTCCGCACGTAGTCGCGGCCGAGGACGTCGAGGAGGCTCGACCGGGTGATCCGCGCGATGATCGCCATCGGGATCGTCGACAAAGCCAGCGCTGGCAGCAGGAGGTGGCGGAAGGCGTCGCCCGCGGCGCCCCATTGTCCGGTGATGAGAGCCGTGGGTATGTAGATGCCGGAGAGGAAGTCGAGGAGGCCCCGTATGGGTCCGCTCAACTGTTTGAGTCCCCACACCTGGGCCATCGTCTCGACGCGGATGCCGGAGCTCAGACGTCCGGATGCTGGCAATGCGAACGGCGTGTCCTTGAGGACGACAGCGAAGAAGTAGGCGAGCATCAGGCCGAGCACGAAGACCGGGATCGACACGCCCAAGATTCGCGAAGACCATCGTGCCGACGTCGGCCTTCGAGTTGTGCCGCACGGCCGACCACAGCCCGAGCGGGATGCCGACGACGACCGCGAAGAACATCGCCAACAGCGTCAGCTCGACCGTCGTGGGCAGGCGGTCGATCAGCATCTGGCCGACCGGCCGGGAGAGCTTGAGCGAGTTGCCGAGGTCGCCGCTCGCGACCTGGCCGATATAGATCGCGAACTGGACCGGGATGGGTTGATCGAGCCCGTTGCGCTTGGCGTATGCGTCGCAGACCGCGTCGCTCGCTCGCTCGCCGAGCACGGCCCGGCACGGATCGCCCGGAACCAACCGGGCGAGGGCGAACACGAGGAACAGGATCCCGAACAGCACCGGGATCGTCAGCGCCAGGCGACGGAGGATGAACCGCGTCATCGGGGGAGTGCGATCCCCTTCACCTTGCCGTTGATAGCGGACAGGGACGCCGCTAGGGCGTCCCTGTCCGATCGATTCCGAACCTTGGCGGGGTTACGACGCCGGCGGGTTCAGGAACCCCCCGAACAAGCCACCCCAGTACTCGAAGGCACCGGAGTTGCCGACGTGCAGCGGGTTCTGCGCGTCCCACTGGACCGCGTAGGTCGTCACGACATCGTTGGCATCGAACGTCGAGCCGTCGTGGAACGTGACGCCATCACGGAGCTTGCAGGTCCACGTCGACTGGTCGTCGTTCGGCGTGCACTCGGTCGCGAGCGACGGGACCGGCTTGGTCCCGTTGATCTCGTACGCGTACAGCGACTCGAACAACTGCTCGCAAGCGCGCAGCGTCTCGCCGTCGGACTCGTCACCGCAGTACAGGCTGAGCGGCTCAGCCCCCTGCATGAACACCATCGTGTCCCGGGTCGCCCGGCTTCATGTCGGCCAGGATCTCCGTGGTCAGCGGCGACGCCTGGCCGCCTTCGACGTCCGCCAGGTAGGCGGTGCCGGTCCCGCCGTGGACGATGGGGACCACGGGGACGTGCTGCTTGATGAGGTCGTTCGCCTCCTTGTAGGCGGCCTGCCGATCCGCGTCGGCCGGCGACGTCGCGCCCTTGGTCAGGGCGGCCGCGATGTCGTCGAACGGGCCACCGAACTTCTTGCCCGAGCCCGAGCCGAAGTGGAAGTCGAGGAAGTTCGTCGACGTCCGGATAGTCGGCACCCCAGCCGTAGATGAACAGGCCGGTCATCTCGCCGGCCGTCACGGCCTTCGTGAAGGCACCCGACTCCTGGAGGTCGATCGAGGTCTTGATCCCGAGGTTGGCCTCGAGCTGCTGCTGGATCTCGGTCGCGATGACCGGAGGATCCGGGTTGTACGGACGGACCGCCGCGCGGAACGACAGCGGGTAGGTCTTGGAGAAATCGAACTTCGCGTCCGTCAGCAGCTTCTTCGCGGCCGTGGCGTCGAAGTCATACCAGCCGTCGCCCTCGCAGCCGAACGGCACGAGCGGCGGGCACGGGGTGAAGTGGGTCGCGACTTCTGACCCTTCCGGATAGAAGTTGTCGACGATGCCGCTTGCGGTCGATGCCCATCGCGATGGCCTTCCGGACGTTCTCGTCGTCCCACGGCTTCACGGCGCGGTTCATGCCGATGTACATCGTGTTCATCGCAGGTCGCGGCATGAACGTCAGGTTCGAATTCGGTCTTGATCTTGGCGATCTCGTCGCGACCCGGGTTATCCATGCCGTCGATGGACGTGCCCGACTCGAGCTCGACGAGGCGCTGGGCAGCGGTATCGCTCCAGCGGAGCTCGGCCTTGGGCGCCTTGGCGGCATCGCCCCAGTAATTGGGATTGGCCTCGAAGTCGATCCGGTTACCGGTATCCCACTGGGTGAGCTTGTAGGGGCCCGTCCCGTTGGGCTGGGTCAGGTACGACTTGTCCTTCGCGTGTGCCGCGAGATAGTCGGAGTCCTGGATCCCGAACGTCGAGAACGCCGCCTTCGGCAGGAACGCGACGTCCGAGGCGCACAGCTGGAACTCGACCGTCAGGCGGTCGATTGCGGTGATCTTCTTGATGGTCCCGGTGTACGGCGCGACGCCGCACGGGGCATCGCCGGACTCCGGATACGAGATGCCGGTGAATGCCCCTCCGGATGCGGACGCTCCGGGCTCGCTGGCCGACGGAGCGCTCGACGGGGCCGTGCTCGCCGACGGTGTGCTGCCCGTACACGCAGCGACGATCGCTGCGATGCCGACGACAGCCACCAACCGGCGCGACAGGCTCGAAGAACGAGTCATGCGCTGGTTCTCCTCCTAATCGTCCCGAGGGTCGCCCGTCATCCTCCCTGAGCCGACCAACCGGGGACATGGATCGACGCCGGTGTCCGTTCCGGCGACGGTGCGCGGGAACCTTAGCACCCGTTTCACCACCTTGCTAGGGGTTCCCTCAGTGCTCGATCGGGCCGGTGTCAGGGTTCGACGGGCGGGTGGAGGAAGCCCCCGAACCGGTCGATGAAGGCCTGGAACGTCCCCTGCCGACCGCGGTGCAGTGGATGGGCCGCGTCCCAGCGGATCGCGTACGACAGGACGACATCGTTGGCGTCGAGCGGCGAGCCATCATGGAACGTGACGCCGTGACGCAACGTGCACGTCCAGACGGTCAGGTCGGCGTCCGGCGTGCACACCTTCGCGAGCGAGGGTGTGAGGGCGGGCTCCGGGATGTCGTGGCGGTAGAGCGACTCGGACAGCTGTGCGCAGACCCGCAGCGCGACGTCGTCGGTCTCGTCGGCGCAGAACAGACTGCCCGGGCGATCGTGCTGCATGTACACGAATTGCGATCGGTCGCCTGGCACGATCGTCGCGAAGCGATCCGTGGCCGTCGCGCTCGCCTGCTTGCCGGTCACGTCCGTGCGGAACGCACCGACCGTGCCGACGTGTGCGAGCGGGATCATCGGCACGTGCTTGCGGATCAGGTCGTTCACACCCGCATAGCCCTTCGCCCGTGCCTTCGCATCGCCCGAGCGTCCGCGGCCGAGCCAGCGCGCGATGTCATCGAATCGGTTGCCGAACTGGAGGCTCGCAGCGGGGCCGAAATGGCTCTCCAGGAGCAGACCGGCATCCGGGTAGCGCGAGCGGGCGCCAAGCAGGTAGAACCCTTCCAGCTTGCCCGCGTCGGCGGCCGCCACGAGGTCGTCGAACGGCATCGGCTTCAGCGTCGTCGTGATACCCAACTGGTCCTTGAGTTGCGCCTGTAGCGCCAGCGCCGTCGCGTTCGGATCCGGGAGGTAGTCGCGCGGCTCCTGGGGGAAGCTGATCGTCGACGTGAACCCGTCGCTGAACCCGACGTTCGCCAGGAGGTCGCGCGCGGCCTCGGGGTCCATCTCGGGCCACGCGATCGCCGCCACAGCCCGCCGGGATCGCGCACGGCAGGAAGTGGGTGGCGAGCTGTGTCCCCGCCGGGAAGCTGGCGTCGACGATCGCCGCCCTGTCGATGCCCATCGCGATCGCTCGCCGGACCGTCTCGTTGTCGAACGGGGCGAATCGATTGTCGAAGCCGATGTAGGCCGTGTTGAGGCCCTGTCGGGGCATGATCGTCAGGTCCGGGTTGGCCCCTGCGGCCTCGACGTCGCCGGGTGCCAGCTCGTCGACCGCGTCGACCGACCCCTCGCGCAGCTTCGAGAGGCGCTGGCCCGCGTCCCGCTCACCGACGAAGATCATCGACGGGGTCAACGCCGGCGTGCCCCAGTACGTGTCGGAGCGGCTCAGCGTGATGTCGCCCGAGCCGTCCCAGGGGTCGAGGCGGAAGGGGCCCGTGCCGTTGACCTGGGTCAGGATCGGCTGCTGCTGCGCGGCCGGATCGATATGGCTCTGTAGCCATGCCGTGTCGTCGATCGCCAGGGCCGGCGATGCGATCTTGGACAGGAACGCCGCGTCAGCGTCGCAGAGCTCGAAGACCACGGTCGAGGCGTCGCGGGCGAAGACCCGTCGGAGGGAGCCGGTATACGGCCCATACGCAGGATCGGCGCTGGCCGGTTCCTCGCAGGGCGCCGGGCCCTCTGCGGGGTACTTCATCGGCTCGAAGGCCCCGGTGCTCGGCGGGGCAGTCGGGAAGGCGGTGCTCCCGCTCGGACCGGGCAGGAGGGACGCCTCAGGGCTGGTCGACGGCGATGGACCTGCGCACCCGACCATCACGCTGATCATGACCAAGCCGGCCGCGAACAGGCGGCCTGGCCGTGGTCGTCGTGACATCGGCGCGTAGCCTAGCAGTCGGGTTCGCGTATGCTCGGCCGCATGCAGACGGTGCGCGTGGCACTCGCGCAGATCGCGCCGGCGCTCGGCCAATTCGACGCCAACCTCGCGCGGCACCATGAGCTGATCGACGAGGCGCGCTCGAAGGACGCCGACCTCGTCGTCTTCCCCGAGCTCGGGCTGACCGGCTACCAGCTCCAGGACCTCGCCGCCGAGGTCTCGATCCGCCTCGACGATCCGCGGCTCGCGGACCTCGCCGCAGCGACGAAGGACCTTTCGGTCATCGTCTCGTTCGTCGAGGAGTCCGCCGACCACCGGCTGTTCATCGCCGCGGCCCTCCTCGAGGACGGCGAGATCCGGCACGTCCATCGGAAGCTGTTCCTGCCGACGTACGGCCTGTTCGACGAGCGGCGGTTCTTCGCCCACGGCGACATCCTCCGCGCGGTCCCGTCGCGACTCGGTGTCGGGATGGGCATCGCGATCTGCGAGGACTTCTGGCATCTCACGGTGCCCCAGATCCTGGCCCTGGACGGCGCCCAGATCCTCGTGAACGTCTCGTCGTCACCGGGGCGCGACCTGGCCGCGACGAACGAGGTCGGCCTCGGGACGGCGACCTCATGGCGCACGTTGATGCGGACCTACGCCCAGCTCACGACGACGTTCGTCGTGTTCTGCAACCGGGTCGGCGTCGATGAGTCGATCTCGTTCTGGGGTGGCTCCGAGGTCATCGGGCCGACCGGGGCGGCCATCCTCTCCGCGCCGCTCTACGACGAGGGGCTGTTCCTGGCCGAGATCGCCACAGCGGATATCCGGCGCGAGCGCGTCGGCGCTTCCGCTCCTGCGCGACGAGCGGCCCGAGTTCCAGGTCCGCGAGCTGGCGCGCATCGTCGCGGAGCGTGCCGGACTCGCCCACGACTCCACCAGCGATCCCGACGCCGAGCCGGGCCTCGACGTCGCGCCGGGCGACCGGACGCCACATCCGATCGGGTTCCGGCGTGCCAGCGGTGGGTCCGGCGGATGACGGCGCCCGCCGCCTTCGAGCTGCCGACCGAGCTCGCGATCGATACCGACGTCGCGCGGCGGATCATCGCCGAGTTCATCCGCGGCCAGCTTCGTCAGGCAGGATTCGAGCGAGCCGTCCTCGGCTTGTCTGGCGGCATCGATTCGGCGCTGGTCGCGTTCCTCGCCGCGGAGGCGCTCGGCGCCGACCACCTCCTCTGCGTCCTGATGCCGTATCGGACGTCATCGCCGGCGTCCCGTGACGACGCCGAGGAGGTCGTCCAGCGCCTTGGTGGACGGCGTCGGAGCTTGTCGACATCACGCCCGATGGTCGATGGTTTCTTCGGTCCCGAGAGCGACGCCTCGTCGCTCCGCCGCGGCAACTTCATGGCCCGCCAGCGGATGGCGGTCCTGTACGACCGCTCCGTCACGTGGGGCGGCCTCGTCGTCGGTACCGGCAACAAGACGGAATCGCTGATCGGCTACACGACGGTCTTCGGCGACAACGCCTGCGCCTTCAACCCGATCGGCGACCTGTACAAGAGCCAGGTCCGCCAGCTCGCCGCAGCGATCGGCGTGCCCGACGAGATCATCCGCAAGGCGCCGTCGGCCGACCTGTGGCCCGGCCAGACCGACGAGACCGAGGGTGGCTTCGATTACCCGACGCTCGATCGCCTGCTGTTCTGGCGGATCGACAAGCGTCGATCGATCGACGAGATGGTCGCGCTCGGGTTCGCGCGTGACCTGGTCGAGCGGGTCGACCGCATGGTGGCCGGCGCCGAGTTCAAGCGACAGGTGCCCCCGATCGCGAAGCTCGGGCCGCGAACGGCGGGCGTCGACTACCTATATCCACGCCGCCGGCCGGGTTCCGCCCGCTCGACGCGCACCTGACGGGTTTGCCCTCACCCGAGACCGAGCGCGGCGGAACGCTGTACGTCGTCGCGACGCCGATCGGCAATCTCGGCGACATCACGCTCCGGGCCATCAAGGTCCTTCGCGACGTTCCGCTGATCGCCGCGGAGGACACGCGCCTCACGCGCCGGCTGCTCGAGCGGCATGCCATCCCCACGCGTTCGATCAGCTTCCATGCCCGCAGCGCTCCGGCCCGCCTGGACGAGCTGCTCGTGCATCTCCGTGGCGGGGCGGATCTCGCGCTCGTCACCGATGCGGGCACGCCCGCGATCAGCGACCCGGGCGCTGACCTCGTCGCAGCGTGGGCCGCCGAGGGTGGACTCGTGGTGCCGATCCCGGGCGCGTCGGCCGTCCTTGCCGCGGTCGCCGCGTCAGGCGTCGCCGGGCCGCGCTGGGCCTTCGAGGGGTTCCTGCCCCGGGCCGGGCGTGAACGGCGGGAGCGGATCGCGGCGATCGCCGGCGACCCCCGTGGGACCGTCGTCTTCGAGGCCCCTGGTCGGGTGGCCGCGACGCTCCGTGACCTTGCCACCGCGTGCGGTGAGGACCGCGCCGGTGCGGTCGCGCGCGAGCTGACCAAGATCCACGAGCAGATCGAGCGCGGCACGCTCGGGACGTTGGTGCTGGCGGTCGACGAGGGTCGGATCCCGAAGCGCGGTGAATTCGTGATCGTCGTGGGGATGGGAGAGGCGACGGGCGGGTCGGCGGCGCGCGGCGGCGACCTCGTCGCGGCCCGGGCACGCGGTCGAACGACTCGTCAGCGAGGGCGTGGCGCGCGGCGAGGCCGCGCGACGCGTGGCGGCCGATACCGGTCTGCCGCGCCGACGGTTGTACGGCATCGGGGAGGGTCCTGCCGATGACGCCTGACCGGGTCGCCGAGTCGCCGCGTGAGCGGTGTGGCACCCTACGGCGGCGGGGTCGCCGGATGGTCGCGACGGTGGTCGCGTCAGGCTAGGAGAGCGCGGGATGAGCGTCGGCTGGGGCCGCTTCGACACGAGGACATTGGTCCTCATGCCGATCGCGATCGCCATCAACATCGTCCTCGGGCAGACGATCGCGTCGGTGCTCAAGATCCCGATCTACCTCGACTCGATCGGGACCGTGCTCGTCGGCGTTCTCGCAGGTCCGATCCCCGGACTGGCCACGGGCCTGCTGTCCAATCTGCTGTGGACGTACGTCCTCCCGCCGCCCTTCCACAACGACTTCGCGGCGCCGTTCGCGATCACCGCCTCGTTCATCGGCTTCTACTCGGGGCTCGTCGCGCAATGGGGGTTCATGCGCAGCCGCCCGAATGCGGATTGGATCCGGGTCGTGCTGGCGGCGGTCGTGGTCCTCGTGGTGCTCGGCGCGATCGGCTTCTACGGGTTCATCCCGTTCTACGCCGGTAAGCAATTCACGTTCTTCAACCCGGCGACGCAAGCGGACACGCTATTCACGATCCTCGCCTACGTCATCGCGATCATGATCATCGGGTCGATCATCGGGCTCATCGGCTTGCTGATCGTCCGTCGGGATCTGGGTGTCGCCTTCGTGGCGGTCGCCGGGCTTGTCTGCGGGATCATCTCGGCGATCATCTCCGCGCCGATCGCGGCCGGGGTCTTCGGCGGCGTCACCGGGGCGGGGACCGACTTCCTCGTCGCGGCATTCCAGCAGGCGGGCTCTGACCTGCAGACCGCGGTCCTCCAACAGGGCCTGCTCTCGGACCCGATCGACAAGACCGTCACGTTCTTCGTCGTATTCGTGCTGCTGCAGACGCTGTCGCGCCGGTTCATCGCACGGTTCCCACAGGGCGAGAAGGCGGTCAGCCTGGAGGCCGCGTAGCCGGCGCGCCGTCGGTCTGGGCCGACCTGGCCGACGACCTCGACCCGGCCGATGCTGCCTTCATCGCCCGCCTGGTCCCGCCGACGCCGACCGCCTACCACCGGCTGAACCCACTCACCAAGGCGGTCATCGCGACCGTCGGCTCGATCGGGGCGTTCGTGTTGGGCGGATATGTCGGTCCCATCGCGATCAGCGTCGGCATGCTGCTCGCCGCGCGTGCGGCGGGTGTGACTCGCGCGCTCCTGCGCGCGAGCCTCCTGCTCAGCCTGCCGATCGCGGTCTCGGTCGTGCTCGTCAGCGTCTTCACCCGTCCCGGCTCGACCGTCCTCTTCACCATCGGACCGTTCGATGCCACGGTCGAGGGCGTCGATTTCGCGGCCCAGACGCTCGTGCGCCTGCTCGCCATCTCGCTGTCGATCGGCCTGTTCATCATCACGACCGAGGCACGGGCCTTCGTCTTCGATCTCGAGCGGCGCGGGGTCCCACCGCGGTTCACGTTCGTCGCGCTCGCGACGATCGAGGCCGTCCCGACCTTGGTCGACCGTGCGGCGACGATCGCCGAAAGCCAGCGCGCTCGGGGGCTCGACACGGAAGGGAGCGTCCGTGCGCGCGTGCGCGGGCTGCTTCCACTCGTGGGGCCGGCCGTCATCACCTCGCTGACCGATGTCGAGGAGCGCAGCCTCGCGCTCGAATCCCGCGCATTCAGCCGCCCGGGCGGGCGGCACCTGCTGTGGTCGATGCCGGATTCGGGGCGCCAACGGCCTCGTCCGGGTGCTGCTCGTCCTGGCGCTCGTGGCCGCGATCGTGGTGCGGATCGCCGGTCTGCCGTTGCCGGCGGTCGGCTGATGCTCCGGCTCGCTGCGGTCAGCTATCGATATCCTGGGTACGCGACCCCGGTGCTCCACGACGTGACATTGGAGCTCGCTCCCGGCCATATCGTCGGCGTGGTCGGCGCCAATGAGGCAGGCAAATCGACGCTGTGTCTCGTCGCGTCCGGGCTCGCACCCGGGTCGATCGGCGGCGAGCTGACGAGCGGCACGGTCGACATCGATGGCAGCCCGACGACCGGGCGTCCGCTCCACGAGCTCGCGACGCAAGTCGGGATCGGGTTCCAGAACCCTGCGACCCAACTGTCCGGCGTCAGTGGGTCGGTCTTCGAGGAGGTCGCGCTCGGACCGATGGACCTCGGTCTGCCCGCACGCGAGACCGTCGCGCGCACCAAGGCGGCGCTCGCGACCCTGGGCATCGAGGAGCTGGCCGAACGTGCGCCCCGGCGGTTGTCCGGTGGACAGGGCCAGCTCGTCGTGCTTGCCTCGCTCCTTGCCATGCGCCCGCCGTACCTGATCCTCGACGAGCCGACAGCGCAGCTCGACCCCGAGGGGACCCGGCTCGTCGGCGAGGCGCTCCGCCGCCTGGCGGGGACCGGCACCGGGCTGCTCATCGCCGAGCACAAGACCGATCTGCTCGCGGACATCTGCGACCGTCTCGTCGTCATCGACGGCGGCCGGCTCGTGGCCGAAGGCCCAGCAGAGCAGATCCTCTCCGAGCCGGCGCTGGAAGGCCATGGCGTGGAGCCGCCGACCGCGGTCCGGCTGGAGCGTGCGCTGGTCGAGCGGGGGCTCGATCCGGAGCTGATCCGCGGATGACACGACTGTCGCTCGAGCGGGTCGGTTTCGTCTATCCGGACGGTACGCGCGCGCTCGAGGCGGTCGATCTCGACGTCGAGACCGGGGCGTCCGTCGCGATCATCGGCCAGAACGGCAGTGGCAAATCGACGCTCGTGCGACATCTCGACGGGCTGCTTCGCCCGACGGAGGGGCGGGTGCTGCACGACGGCGCCGACACGACACGCCTCCGGACGGCGGCGATGGCGTCGGTCGTCGGGATCGCGTTCCAGGACCCGGGTCGGCAGATCTTCTCGCGACGGATCCGTGACGAGGTCGCATTCGGACCGCGCATCCTCGGCCGGTCGCCGCAGCGTGTGGCGGCGTCGGTCGCGGCGGCATTGGAGCTGGTCGGACTGACCGATGTCGCCGATCAGAACCCGTACGACATCGGCTACTCGCGGCGCAAGCTACTCGCGCTCGCATCGGTCTACGCGATGGGGACACCCGTCGTCGTGCTCGACGAGCCGACGACCGGGCAGGACGCCCGCGGCGTAGCGCGCGTAGCGGCGCTGGTCGCGACGTCGATCGCGGCGGGACGGACCGTCATCGCGATCAGCCACGACATGCGCTTCGTCGCGGAGACATTCGCGCGGGTCGTGGTCATGCACCGGGGCCGGATCGTCCTCGACGGGTCGCCAGCGGACGTCTTCGCGGAGGATGCCTGGCCGACGCTGGCCTCGACGTTCATCGAGGCGCCACTACCAGCGCGCCTCGGGGCGCGGCTGGGACTGGGATCGACGCCCACCGAGCGTGCGTTCGTCGATGCCGTCGCCGCGCGACACGGACCGTAGGATGGCCGCGATGTCGACACCCTCTCCGCTCGATCGATGACCGCGCTCGAGCCGACGACCGTCCTTCCGCCGGGACCGCTCATCGACCCATCCGATCCGGCGTTCGTCGCCGACCCCTATCCGGCGTACGCGCACGTGCGCGAGGCGACCGCGGTCTGGCATCCGGACGGTGGCGACCTCACCTTCCTGACGCGCTTCGCGGACGTCCATGCGGCGTTCCGCGACCGCCGGCTCGGGGTGACGTTCCTGCACCGCTACCTGCCGGAGGAGCTCGGGCTGCCGCCGGACGTCCCGGTCTGGCGAGATGCCCGGTGGACCGAGTTCCAGGCATTCGAGCGTTGGGAGCTGCTCAACCTCGAGCCGCCCGTCCACACACGCCTGCGACGACTGGTGCTCGAGGCGTTCACGCCGCGGACGGTGGACGGCCTCCGCGACGGGATCGCCGAGCGGGCGCGCGCCTTGCTGGCTCCGGGACGTGAGGCGGGATCGATCGACCTCGTCGGCGACTACGCGCAGCGGTTCTCGCTCGGGATCATCTGCGCGCTCATCGGCGTGCCGACGACGGACGAGACGATGCTGCTCGGGTGGTCCGAGGCGACGGTCCGGATGTACGAACCAGCGCCCTCCGACGAGCAGCAGCGGGCTTCGAACGAGGCCGCCGGAGCATTCCGGCGGTATCTGCTCGACCTTGTGGTCCATCGGCGCCGATCGCCGGCGGACGACCTCCTCTCGGCGTTGCTCGACGCGACCATCGACGGTGAGCGGTTGACCGACGACCAGATCGCGTCGACGGCGATGGTCCTGCTCATGGCCGGCCACGAGGCGGTCGTGAATGCGACCGCGAACGGGATCGCGCTGCTCGCCGCCCACCCCGATCAGTGGCGGCACATCGTTTGCGGCGAGGTCGAGCCGCGTGCTGCGATCGAGGAGATCCTCCGGTTCGACCCGCCGCTCCAGTGGTTCGAGCGATGGGTGCTCGACGACGGCTTCGACGGTCGACGGGATCGGGATCCCGCGCGGCTCCCGGGTCGCGCTGGTGCTGGCAGCGGCCAACCGCGATCCACGCCGCCATCCCGACCCTGAACGGTTCGACGTCACTCGGGCGGACACGACCCATCTGTCGCTCGGCGGTGGCATCCATTTCTGCATCGGCGCACCGCTGGCACGGCTCGAGCTCGAGACGACGCTCGCCGAGCTCGCCCGGACCGAGGAGGAGCTCGCGATCGTGGCGCCGGCCGTGCGTCGGCCGACATTCCAGTTCCGCGGGTACGACCGCCTTGTCATCGCGCTCACGAGGCCGTCGTGATGGCCTCGCCCCGGATCGTCGTCGTCGGCAGCACGATGATCGACCTCATCGCGTATGCCGACCGCTTGCCAGGCGATGGTGAGACCGTCGTGGGGACGAGCTATCAGGTGGGCTTCGGGGGCAAGGGCGCGAATCAGGCGGTCATGGCGGCCCGCTTCGGTGCCGAGGTCGCGATGGTGAACACGCTCGGCGATGACGACCACGGGACGGCCTACCTGGAGAAGCTCGCATCGGAGGGGATCGATACGACCTTCATGCGGCGGGTGCCGGGCTCGTCAGGCGTGGCGCCGATCTGGGTGGACGCCCATGGCACCAACCGGATCATCGTGGTCCCGGGCGCCAACGAGCAGGTGCTCCCCGACGTCGCCGTCGCGGCCGTGGAGGCGATCCGACCCGCTGTCGTCGTCGGCCAATTCGAGATCCCGCAGGCGACGACGGCAGCCGCCTTCGAGGCCGCCCGTCGGATCGGCGCCGTCACCGTGCTCAACCCGGCGCCGGCGGCGGCTGTGGACCCGGTACTGCTCGCGGTCACCGACTGGCTCGTCCCGAACGCGCCGGAGTTCGAGCTCATGGCCGGCGCTCCGCTCGGTGGCTCACCGGAGGACGAGGTCCGCCCGGTCCGGGCCTTCGGGAATCGGCTAGGGGTGTCGTTAGTCGTGACGCTCGGCGAGCGCGGTGCGCTCGTCGTGCCACGCGACGAGGCCGAGACATGGGTCCCGGCGCTGTTGGTCGACGCGATCGACACGACCGGCGCCGGCGACGCGTTCGTCGGCGCCTTCGCGGTGGGTCTCGCGAACGGGTTGCCGGCCGTCGCGGCAGTCCGTCTCGGCTGTGCCGCCGCAGGGGACAGCGTCACGCGGCATGGGACGCAGGCTTCGTATGCCGACCGAGCCGCTGCCATGACCCTTCTGCAAGGGCACGCCACCTAGGATGCGGCGATGACCGCTGAAACTTCGCCGGTCCCGCCCTCGGTCGGCCGCGGGCTCCCGGTCCTCGGCGAACTCTCGCCGGTGAGTCGGATCGCTCTCGGCGCGACGCTCTTCATGAGCGTCCTTGGCATCGCGCTCGACTTCGGCCTCCATGTCGACAAGAACGTGGTCTTCGTCGTCTCGGCGGTGGCGATCCTCGGGCTTGCATGGGTCGTCGGCCTCTCGACCGAGCGTCTCGGATCCCTGACCGGCCCTCGGGTCGGCGGCATCCTCAACGCGACGTTCGGCAACATCGCCGAGCTGATCATCGCGTTCTTCGCCCTGCAGGCCGGCCTGATCGAGGTCGTGAAGGCGTCCCTGACGGGCTCGATCATCGGCAACCTGCTGCTCGTCCTCGGCGCGAGCATCCTCGTCGGCGGGCTGCGCCATGGGATCCAGACGTTCAGCGCTCGCGGATCGCGTCGTCGAACGCATCGCTGCTCGTGCTCGCGGTGATCGGTCTGTTCGTGCCGGCCGTCTTCGCGTTCACGACGAGCCATCCCGAGCAGGGGACGCTGACCGAGGAGTCGGTCCTCATCGCGTTCGCACTGATCGCCGGCTACGTCCTGTCTCTGGTGTACCAGTTCACGAACCCCGACGAGACGCTCGGTGGCCATGGTGAGTCGGCGGGCCACGGTGGTCCCGGCGTGGACGGTCCGCGTCGCGATCATCGTCCTGATCGTCGCGGCTGCGCTGCTCGCGGTGCTGTCCGAGATCCTCGTCGACTCGATCGAGACGTTCATCGAGTCCTTCGGCCTGTCGGCGTTCTTCGTCGGCGTCGTCCTCGTGCCGACCATCGGCAACCTCGCGGAGCACCTCGTCGCCGTCCAGCTCGCCGCCAAGGACAAGATGGAGTTCGCCATGGCGGTGAGCTTCGGCTCGAGCCTTCAGGTCGCGCTCTTCGTCGCGCCGATCCTGGTGATCATCGGCGCGATCATGGGTCAGCCGATGGACCTCGTCTTCACCCCGCTCGAGGTCGCCGCGGTCGCCGCGGCGGTCGGCATCAGCGCACTGATCGCGCTCGACGGCGAATCGAACTGGCTCGAGGGCGCCCTCCTGACGCTCGTCTACATCATCCTGGCCATCTCGTTCTTCGAGGTGCAGTAGGCCGGCCTGGGCGGTCGCCGTGCGATCGCGCGGCGACGACGCGGGAGGGGGAACGCGTCGCCGCCGCGCGGGGGAGGAGGGAAGTCGGAGGTCAGGCTGCGGCACCCTCAGCTGTCTTCGTCTTCCTCGAGGTCGCCGTCGGGATCGAGGGCGGCCTCGGCGTCGTCCGGGATCGGCTCGGTGGGTGGGGCCTCGCCGTACCGCTCCGCCTGGGCGACCAGCGAATCAGCCGCCTGCTGCGCCTCGTAATCCTTCTTGCGTCGTCCCGACAGCATCTCGACGTGGGAAGCCACGACCTCGGTCTTCCAGTGTCGCGTCCCGCGCTCGTCGTCCCACGATCGCGTCTGGAGCCGGCCCTCGACGGCGACCTGCTGGCCCTTGCCGAGGTACGTCCCGGCGATCTCGGCGAGCCGGTCCCAGGTGACGACGTTCGAATATTCGGCCTTTTCCCGCCCGCCGCTGAGGTACTCGTTGCTGGCGACGGTGAAGGTCGTGACGTTCTTCCCGCTTGCCAGGCTGCGCATCTCGGGGTCGCGCGTCAGGCGACCCGTGAGGAAGACCTTGTTCACGGTCGGATCTCCTTCCCGGTCGGCCGGATGCTCCGGTCCCGACCCTGCGTTGCGGCGGGTGTAAGCCGGACGCTAGCAAGGGGTCCTGCACGCGCGCGTATCCGCTGCTTGCCGGCGGCTCAATCGCAGCGGCGTGCGCGACCGCCGAGGGTATCTGCCGGCACCGCCGGGCGGCGACCGACGGGGCTCAGCCCGCGGCTGAGTCCGTGCGACGTCCGCGCGAGGTCGACGGAGGCGAGGAGGGCGGGACGACCGGGAAGGTCGGGACGACTGCGCCACGGGGCGGTGCGAGGCCGAGCGAACCGTCGGGAGCCATCGTCCGTGACTCGGCGATCGGCGGGCCACCGGAGGCGGCGGCGCCATCGGCTCGCGACCCGTCGGCGCGCGACCCATCGGCTCGGAGGCCGGTCGCCTGAGGCGTCTCGCCGCTCACGCGGCGCTTGCGCCCCGTGGGTCGAGGCGCGGCCACGTCGGGCACGATCAGTGGCGCTGGTGGTGGGCGCGGTCGGCCGCGCCCATCGCGAGCACGGTCGCGTCGGGCTCAGGCGCGTGGTCAGCGTACAGGTCACAGAAGAGCTCGACGAGTTCGGGATCGAACTGCGTCCCCGCGTGCGCTGCGAAGCTCGGAGATCGCCTGTTCGTGCGAGATGGCGCGCTTGTATGGTCGGTCGTTGATCATCGCGTCGTAGGCATCGGCGATCGCGACGATCCGTGCCCCAAGCGGGATCTCGTGGGCGCGCAGCCCGAACGGGTAGCCGTGACCGGCGTAGCGCTCGTGGTGATGCAGGATGATCGGCACCGCGTCCTTGAGGGCTGCGGCCTGCTCGAGGATCACCTGGCCGATGCGCGGGTGCTGGACGACGGTCCGCCACTCGGACGACGTCAGCGCCGTCGGCTTCTCGAGGATCTCCTCGGGGACGGCGATCTTGCCGACGTCGTGGAGCAGCGCCGCGACGCGCAGGCGGTCGATCTCGGTATCGGACAACTGGAGTTGCCGGCCGATCGTCACGACGATCGACGCGATCAGCGCGGACGGCTGGCCGCGGTAGTGCGGCATCGGGGCAAGGACCGAAGCGAGCGCGGCGGTCGCGGCATCGCGGGCGCGCTGGCCGATCTCGACCGCCCGGGCCCGGCCCGCGGCGGAGATGGGGGCACGCGGGACCCGCGCATCGTCGTCGGGCTCCGCGAACACGTAGGTCTGATTCCGGCCGAGCGACTTGGCCGAGTACATCGCCGCGTCGGCGTCGCGGACGAGGTTCTCCATCCGCAACTTGGTGCCGATCGCCACCCGCGATGCCGATCGAGATGGTGACCGCGATGTCGGGCGCACCCTCGACCGAGAAGCGCTGACGGCCGACGAGTGTCCGCAGCTTTTCCGTCAGCACCGACCCTTCCTCGACGTCGGTCTCGGTCAGGATGAGCATGAATTCCTCGCCGCCATAGCGGCCGATCATGTCGGACGCCCGCAGGCTCTCGGCGATCGTCTGGGCCACGCCACGGAGCACCACGTCGCCCACCGCGTGGCCGTACGTGTCGTTCACCGACTTGAAGTGATCGATATCGACGAACGCCACCGATAGCGGGCGGCCGTAGCGCGTCGCACGTTCGACCTCGTTGAACAGCGCGCCAAGCAGCGACTGGCGGTTCGCGACACCCGTAAGCCGGTCGTAGGTGGCGCGATCGTGCGTATCCACCAGGGCGGTCGCGATGTCGTTGATCGCACGCGCGAGGCGCCGTTCCTGGCCGCTGCCCTGCGGCTCGACGTACCCCGTGTAGTCGCCCGCGGCGATGCGCTCGGCGGCCTTGATCAGATAGCCGAAGCGGTACGCAAAATGGGCGCGCACGACGATCGAGGTCAGCGCCACCCCGACGATCGACGCCCCGACGGCCGACACGACCAGCCGGACCGGCGTCGGAAGCCATGCCGACACCGTGTCGGGCACGAACATCAGCAGAAGGCCGATCCCGGCGGCGGCCCCGAGCGCCAGGATCCCGAACATACGCGTCACGCAGCAAGTCTGGGGTCCGCGTGAGCCCCCGCTGACCCTACCGGTGGTACCGAACGACCGCAACGGTGGTACCGCGAGCTCGCACCAGACGGTGCGTGACCAGCCGTCGCGACCGGGCCCCGCTGGTATACTCCGCCCGTCCTCGACCGCAAGCGGGTCCGTGCCCGTGGACAGGAGGTCAACGATCGCGCGACTTGGGCGCATCGGCCGTCCCGTGAGGCGGTCGGGCGACCGCCGGACAGCGTTCCACCGCCGCGTCGGTGGCGCGATACGGGAGAGGTCTATCCGGGTCCCAGACCAGTCGGTCGGGGCCTTTTTGTTTGGGCGGAGGACATTTCGCGCCTCCGCCGTCCGACCGGGCGCCGCCTGATGCCGGCGACCGTGATCGTCGGCCTGCAATGGGGCGACGAGGGCAAGGGCAAGACGACCGACTTCCTCGCCGAGCAGACCTCGATGGTGGTCCGCTACCAGGGCGGCGACAACGCCGGCCATACCGTCGTCCGCGGCGACGAGGTCTTCAAGCTGCGCCTCACCCCGTCGGGCGTGCTGTACCCGCACATGACCTCGGTGATCGGCAACGGTGTCGTGGTCAACCCGTCGACGCTCATCGACGAGCTCGACATGCTCACGAGCCGGGGGATCGATGTCAGCCGCGTGCGGGTCAGTCGCAGCGCCCACGTGATCATGCCGTATCACCTTGCGCTCGATCGCGGGAACGAGGCGCGTCTCGCGGGTGCGGCGGTCGGGACGACCGGACGCGGCATCGGCCCGACCTACGCGGATCGCGCCTGGCGGCTCGGTCTCCGGATGGAGGATCTCGTCGAGCGCGAGGGTGCTGCGCGATCGCCTCGAACGGGTGCTCCCCGACAAGAACCTGCATCCTGGGTTCGATGGACCAGCCCGCGTTCGAGGTCGACGGGCTCGTCGATCAGGCGCTCCGCTGGGGTGAGCGGCTGCGCGACCACCTCGACGACACCACGTGGCTCGTCCAGGGTGCACTCGAGCGGGGCGAACATGTGCTCCTCGAAGGCGCGCAGGGCACCCTGCTCGACCTCGACCACGGCAGTTATCCGTTCGTGACCTCGTCGAATCCGGTCGCCGGCGGCGCCTGTACGGGTGGCGGCATCGGCCCGCTCCAGGTCGATGAGGTCATCGGCGTCATGAAGGCCTACTCGACGCGTGTCGGGTCGGGTCCATACCCGACCGAGCTGCTCGACGGGATCGGGCAGGGCATCGCCGACCGCGGTAACGAATACGGGACCGTTACCGGGCGACCGCGCCGTGTCGGCTGGTTCGACGCCGTGCCCCTCCGCTACGCGGTCGCCGTCAACAGCGTGACGTCGATCATGCTCAACAAGCTCGACATCCTCTCCGGCATCGAGCGCCTGCGGATCTGCGTCGCATACGAGATCGACGGACGGCGTATCGACACGTGGCCCTCGAGTGGTGCCGCGCTCGCGCGCGCGACGCCGATCTATGACGAGTTCCCGGGCTGGGCAGAGCCGATCCATGACGTCCGCTCGCTGAGCGACCTGCCCGAGAATGCCCGCCGGTACGTGACGGCACTCGAGGAGCATGCCGCCGTGCCCATCGTCCTCGTCTCGGTCGGGCCGGAGCGGACGCAGACCATCGAACGCGCCTGGCGCTCGATGCGCCAGCGCCAGGTGGTCCCGGCATGACCGCCAGCGGGCTCGTGATGCCGACGCGCATCCTCGTCGTCGGGGGCGGGGCTCGCGAGCACGCCCTCGCCTGGAAGCTCAGCGTCGAGCCCGGCGTGAACGAGGTCACCGTCGCGCCCGGGAGCTACGCCATCGGGGCCGAGCCGCGCGTTCGTGCGCTCAAGGACGTCGACCCGCTGGACGCGGACCGCGTCGTGTTCGTCGCCAAGGCGATCGCGGCCGAGCTGGTCGTGGTCGGCCCGGAGGCACCGCTCGCCGCCGGTGTCGCCGACGCGCTGCACAAGCACCGGATCGCCGTGTTCGGCCCGACGGCCGCCGCGGCCCGGATCGAATCGAGCAAGGCGTTCTGCCACGACGTGGCCCTCGCCGCCGGCGTGCCGATGGCCAGGGCGTCGGCCTTCGGGGTCGGCGAGCGCGGTCCGGCGGTCGCGTTCGCACGGCAGCTCGCGGCCGAGGGCAAGGGCATCGTCGTCAAGGCCGATGGGCTGGCGGGCGGCAAGGGCGTCACCGTCTGCGACGACATCGACGAGGCGGTCGGGGCGATCGACGCGTGGATCACCGCGGGCGCCATCCTCATCGAAGAGCGGCTCGACGGACGTGAGGCAAGCCTCATCGCCCTGTGCGATGGCAGGGAGGCGCTCGCGCTGCCTTTCGCGCGCGACCACAAGCGGCTCGGCGACCTCGACGAGGGACCGAACACCGGCGGGATGGGTGCGTACAGCCCGCTCGAGGACCTCCCCGATGACGCCGCCGATGAGCTCGTCGAGCGCTTCCATCGGCCGATCCTCGCCGAGCTGGCCAGGCGCGGTACCCCGTTCCGTGGCGCCCTCTATGCGGGCCTCATGCTGACTGCCGGCGGGCCGGTCCTGCTCGAGTGCAACGCGCGCTTCGGTGACCCGGAGACGCAGGTGATCATGCCGCGCCTCGCCGCACCGCTCGGTCCGCTCCTGCTCGCCGCCGCGAAGGGGCGCCTGAAGGCGGCCATCAAGGCGCTCGGCGTCGATGGGCATCGTGCACCGGTGATCCCCGGCGCGTCGCTCGGAGTCGTGCTGGCGGCGGCTGGCTATCCGGACGCGCCGCGGTCCGGCGATCCCATCGAGGGGCTGCACGCCGCGCGCGCCTCCGGGGCACTCCTGTTCCATGCCGGCACGGCACGCGATGCCGACGGCGGCTATCGGACCGCTGGCGGTCGCGTGCTGACGGTCGTCGGCCGCGGCCCGGACCTCGCTTCGGCGCGTGACCAGGCGGAGACGGCCGCCGGGATGATCTCGTTCGACGGCCTGCAGCGGCGCCGCGACATCGGCCTGCAGGCGCTCTATGGGTCTGGCGCTCTCGCCGTCGGGGCTGCGCGGTGATCCGGCGGTACACGCTCCCCGAGATGGCCGCGATCTGGTCGGATCAGGCTCGCTTCGAGCACATCCTCCGCGTCGAGCTCGCGGTGGCGCGCGCCCAGTCCGCCCGTGGCCTGATCCCGGCGCAGGCTCTGTCGGCGATGGAGACCCGCGCCACGATCGACGTCGAGCGCATCGCCGAGATCGAACGCACGACCGACCACGACGTCATCGCTTTCGTCAGCCAGGTCGCGGAGTCGATCGGGCCGGAGGGGCGATACCTCCACCTCGGCCTGACGAGCAGCGATGTCGTCGATACGGGCCTCGCGCTCCAGCTCCGCGCCGCCGGGGGTCGCCTGCTCGACGACGCGGACCGTCTCATCGACGTCCTCGTCGCGCGAGCTCGGGCCGAGGCCGACACGACGATGATGGGGCGGACGCACTCGGTCCACGCCGAGCCGACCACGTTCGGGCTCAAGGTCGCCGGCTGGGCATTCGAGATCGACCGCGGGCGCCATCGACTTGCCACCGCGGTCGACGAGATCGGCACCGGCAAGATCTCGGGTCCGGTCGGGCACCTACAGCCACCTCGATCCCGAGATCGAGCGCGATGTGCTCGCGGCGCTCGGCCTGCACGTCGATCCGGTCAGCACACAGATCGTGCAGCGCGACCGCCATGCTGCCCTGCTGACCGCGATCGCGATCCTCGGCGGGAGCCTGGAACGGATCGCGACCGAGATCCGCAACCTGCAGCACACCGAGATCGGCGAGGTCCAGGAGCCGTTCAAGATCGGCCAGAAGGGGTCGAGCGCGATGCCCCACAAGCGCAACCCGATCCTGGCCGAACGGATCTCGGGTCTCGCGCGGCTCCTGCGCGGCTATGCCCAGACCGCACTCGAGGACCAGCCACTCTGGCACGAACGTGACATCAGCCATTCGAGCGCCGAACGGGTCATCCTGCCGGACGCCACGATCCTGCTCGACTACATGCTCGTGCGGATGACGGGTCTGATCGAGGGGCTCGTGGTCCGGTCGGAGCGCATGCGCGAGAACATCGCTCGTGGCCTGGGCCTCCACGCCAGCAGCCGGGTGCTGGTGGCGCTGGTGGAGAACCGGCGGCGTCGGCCGCGACGAGGCCTATGCCATCGTCCAGCGGGCCGCGCTCCGCGCCGCCGATGAGCGTGCGCCGTTGCGCGACCTTCTCGCGCTCGACCCGGTCGTCGCCCAGAAGCTGCCGCTCGAGGCGCTCGACGCCTGCTTCGACGAGGCGACGTTCCTGCGCAACGTCCATGAGGTCATCGGGCGGCTCGACACGCTCACCAGAGCGTCAGCACAGCGGGCGGGGGAGTCCAGCGCATGTTGACGGCTGACCGATTCGTGCGATCGGGCAAGGTCCGCGACCTGTACGACCTGCCCGACGGTCGGCTGCTCATGGTCGCGTCGGACCGGATCAGTGCGTTCGACGTGGTCCTTCCGACCGACATCCCGGACAAGGGTCGCATCCTGACCGGCCTGTCGCGGTTCTGGTTCGCCGAGACCGCCTCGGTCGTGCCGAACCACCTCCGCTCGGTCGCCGTGGACGACCCGGAGCTGCGGGGCCGGTCGATGATCGTCGAACGCGTCGATGTCATCCCGTTCGAGGCCGTCGTGCGCGGCTTCCTCGCGGGCTCCGGCTGGAAGGGCTACGTCGCGACCGGGCATGTCTGCGGCATCCGCCTCCCGCGCGGCCTGCGCGAGAGCGACCGCCTGCCGGAGCCGATCTTCACGCCCGCGACGAAGGCCGAGCAGGGCGCTCACGACGAGAACGTCTCGTTCGAGGCGATGGCCGAGACGGTCGGTCCGGACCTCGCCAAGCGGGTGCGACATGCGGCGCTGGACCTGTACGCCGCTGCGATCGGCGTCGCGGCACGGGCCGGCATCCTCATCGCCGATACCAAGTTCGAGTTCGGGCTGCGACCCGGGACGAACGAGCTCGTGCTGATCGACGAGGTGCTGACGCCCGACTCCTCGCGCTTCTGGGATGCCTCGATCTACCAGCCGGGTCGGCCACAAGCCAGCTTCGACAAGCAGTTCGTGCGCGACTGGCTGGAGACCCAACCGTGGGACAAGAGCGCGCCCGGCCCGCCAGTTGCCCGAGCCGATCGTCGAGGGCACCCGCGAGCGGTACGTCGCCGCCTTCGAACGGATCACCGGTGCCAGCTTCGAGCGCTACCTGAGGGAGGACGTCATCGCCCGATGAGCAGCCACCGTTTCGCCGTGAACGTCACGCCAAAGCCCGGCATCCTCGACCCACAGGGGCGCGCGGTCGAGGGAAGCCTCGACCACCTGGGGATCGAGGGCGTCCACGCGGTCCGCGTGGGGCGGCGGGTCGAACTGACGCGTCGACGCGGCGGACGCGGCGGCGGCTCGGACGATCGTCGATCGTCTGGCTTCGGAGCTGCTCGCGAACCCGCTCATCGAGGCGTACGCGATCGAGCCGATCGAGACCGCCGAGGTGGTCGCCTGATGCCGGTGCCGATCGGCGTCGTCGTCTTTCCGGGGAGCAACTGCGATCGCGACACCCTGCACGCGACTGGAGCTCGCCGGCGCCGAGCCGGTGGTCCTGTGGCACGAGCAGGCGACGCTCGACGGAGTCGCGGCGGTCATCCTGCCAGGCGGATTCGCCTACGGCGACTACCTGCGCGCGGGCGTCATCGCGCGGTTCAGCCCGGTGATGCGAGCGGTCGAAGCGTTCGCGGCCGACGGTGGCCTCGTGCTCGGGATCTGCAACGGGTTCCAGGTCCTCGCCGAGGCCGGGCTCGTGCCGGGAGCCCTGCTGCGGAACCGCGGGCTGCGGTTCCTGGGTCGTGACGTCCGGATCGCGGCGGAGCGGCTCGATACGCCGTTCACCCATGCGCTGGCCGCAGCGGGACGGCCGCTGCAGGATGCCGATCGCCCACGGCGAGGGCTGCTACTACGCCGATGACGCGACCCTCGACGCGTTGGAGGCCGAGGGCCGGGTGCTGTTCCGCTACGTCGACGACGAGGGCAGGCCCGCCGCCGAGGACGATCGCCGGACGAATCCGAACGGCAGTCTCCGGGCGATCGCCGGCGTCCTCAACGCGGCCGGCAACGTGTGCTGGGCTCATGCCGCATCCGGAGCGTGCGTCGGAGGCCATCCTCGGGTCCGATGACGGACTCCCGATCGTCCGATCGCTCGTCGAGAGCGCCGCGCGAGCCAGCCGGGGCGAGCGGCCCCTGGAGCTGGTCGCGGCCCGATGACGATCGCGGAGCGGCAGGCCCCGAGCGAAGACGATGGGTTCGGACGAACCGCTGCACCGTCGGCTCGGGATCACCGACGAGGAGCTCGACGCGATCCGCGACCGCCTCGCCGGCCGCGAGCCCAACGAGCTCGAGCTCGCGATGTTCAGCGTCATGTGGAGCGAGCACTGCTCGTACAAGTGCATCGAAGCCGCTGTTGGCCACGCTGCCGACCGCCGGCGCGGGTGTCGTCGCGGGGCCCGGTGAGAACGCCGGCGTCATCTCGATCGGTGACGGCCTCGCCGTCGCGTTCAAGATCGAGTCGCACAACCACCCCTCGGCCGTCGAGCCGTATCAGGGAGCGGCCACCGGCGTCGGCGGGATCCTGCGCGACATCTTCACGATGGGTGCTCGACCGATCGCCATCCTCGACGCGCTCCGGTTCGGCGACCCGTCTGATGCCCGTACCCGCCACCTCGTCGACGGCGTCGTCGGGGGTGTGGGCGGATACGGCAACTGCGTCGGCATCCCGACGGTCGGCGGCGAGCTCGTCTTCGACCCGAGCTACCAGGGCAACCCGCTGGTCAACGTGATGGCGGTCGGTGTCCTCGAGGAGCGCCACCTCACCCGTGCCGCCGCCCCGGGACCCGGCAACCTCGTCGTCCTGTTCGGGTCGACCACCGGCCGCGACGGCATCGGTGGCGCGTCGGTCCTCGCGAGCGCCACGTTCAGCGACCGGGATGCGTCGAAGCGACCCTCGGTGCAGGTCGGCGACCCGTTCGCCGAGAAGCTGCTGATCGAGGCATCACTCGAGCTCATCGAGCGCGGGCTGGTCGAGGGCCTCCAGGACCTGGGCGCCGGCGGGATCACCTGTGCGACCTCGGAGACGGCGGATCGCGCGGGCACGGGCATCGCCGTCGACCTCGACGCGATCCCGCTGCGCGAGCCGGGCATGGCGCCGTTCGAGGTCATGATCTCGGAGTCGCAGGAGCGGATGTGCGCGATCGTCCGGCCCGAGCGCTGGGATGACGTTCGCGAAGTCGCCGTGCGCTGGGGCCTGCCGGTGGCGGTCATCGGACGCGTCACGGACGACGGCGATATCACGGTCGCGAGTGGCGGCGCGGAGCTCGCACGGATCCCGGCGCGGCGCTGACCAGCGAGGCGATCGTCCATCAGCGAACCGCGCGCGCTCCGGAACATCGGCGAGCGGCACCCGCGCCGGGCGCCCCGACCGGCGCAAGCGACCGACTGCCGGAACGCGGGATGGATCCTGGTGCCGTGCTCCTCGCCTTGTTGGGCTCGCCGAACCTCGCCTCCCGCCGTTCCGTGTACGAGCGCTACGACTCGACGGTCGGCACCGACACCGTCGTCGGACCGGGTCATGGTGCCGCGGTGATGCGAATCAAGGGGACGACCCGTGCCCTCGTGGCGACGACCGACGGGAACGCGGCGGTCGGTGCGCTGGATCCCTATCTGGGTGCGGCGATGAGCGTCGCAGAGGCGACGCGGAACGTCAGCATCACCGGCGCGCGACCGCTCGGTGTGACGAACTGCCTGAACTACGGTGACCCGACGCGGCCAGAGGCGTTCTGGCAGCTGAGCGAAGGCGTGCGCGGCCTCGGCGATGCCTGTCGTGCGCTCGGGCTGCCCGTGACCGGCGGCAACGTGTCGCTCTACAACGAGTCGCCCGCTGGCGCGATCGCGCCCACGCCCGAGATCGGCGTCGTCGGGCTGATCGACGACGTCGCGCTGCTCGCGGGTCCAGCCTTCGTCGACGACGGGGACACGATCGTGCTGGTCGGCGAGGCGACCTCGGGGCTCGTCGGGTCGGCGTACGCGGCGCTCGCCGGGACAACCGTCGAGGACGGCCTGCCGTCGCTCGACCTCGCGCGCGAGGCGGCGGTCCAGGCATTCGTCCGCGATGCGATCGACCGCGGACTCGTGAACAGCGCGCAGGACGTCTCCGGCGGCGGTCTCGCCGTCGCCCTCGCGGAGGCGGCGATGTGGGGTGGCGTCGGCGCGTCGGTCCGCGTCCCGACATCGATGTCGCCGGCCGTCGAGCTGTTCGGCGAGGGCCCATCGCGGCATCGTCGTCACCGCGACGGCGCGCCACGCGCCGGCGCTGACGCTGCTCGCCCGCCAGCACGGCCTGCCCGTGGAGGCGCTCGGCGTCGTCGGCGGCGATCGACTCCGGATCCAGCTCGTCGGCACGAGCTCGACCGGCGCCTCGGAGGAGCGTGGCAGCACGATCGCCGATGTGCTCGATGTCCCCGTCACGGCGCTTCGGCACGCCTGGGACCACGGCTTGGACCGCGCCCTCGGTTGGGGAGGCGACTGAGCGATGTGCGGCGTGTTCGGGGCGGTGCTTCCCGGCGGTGAGCCGACCGAGGCCGCGGCGATCGCGACGCTCGGGCTGTTCGCGCTCCAGCATCGCGGCCAGGAATCGGCCGGCATCGCCGTGAGCGACGGCGAGCAGCTGATGCTCTACAAGGACCTCGGGATGATCGGGTCGGTGCTCGACGAGCGGCGCCTGCCCAGCCTGCGCGGGACGCTCGCCATCGCGCACTGCCGCTACTCGACGACCGGGTCGACGATCTGGGAGAACGCCCAGCCGACCTACCGTCAGGGGCCGCGCCGGGCGATCGCGATCGGGCACAACGGGAACCTCGTCAACACCCGCGAGCTGCTCGGGCAGCTTGCCGGCGGGCGGGCGCGTCTCCCAGCGTCGACCGATACGGAGCTCCTGACGGCGCTCCTGGCGGACGAGCCGGCCGCCGACACGGTCGAGGCGCTGCAGCACGTCCTGCCGCGCGTCCGCGGCGCGTTCGCGCTCGTCGTACTCGACGACAAGCGGGTGATCGGCGTGCGCGACCCGCACGGGTTCCGCCCGCTCGTCCTGGGCAGGCTGCCGGCCACCGCTCGAAAGCCCGGCGGCCCGAACGACGGCGGCCTGTGGACTGACGACGCCGCCGGCTGGTGTCTATCGTCGGAGACGGCGGCGCTCGACATCGTCGGTGCGGAGTACGTGCGCGACGTCGAACCCGGCGAGATCGTCGTGCTCGAGCCGGGTCAGGCGCCCCGCTCCATCCGCTACGCGGACGCCGACTCCCGCGCTGTGCGTCTTCGAGCTCATCTACTTCGCGCGACCCGATTCGTACATGGAAGGTCGCAACCTGTACGAGGCGCGCCGACGGATGGGCGAGCAACTCGCGGTCGAGCATCAGGTCGATGCAGACCTGGTGATCCCGGTGCCCGACACCGGCGCGCCAGCCGCCGCCGGGTACGCCGAGGCGAGCGGGCTGCCGTACCGCGAGGGGATGTACCGCAACCGCTACGCCGGGCGGACCTTCATCCAGCCCTCGCAGGGGATGCGCCACCGCGGGGTGACGATCAAGCTCAATCCGATGCGCGAGGTGGTCGCCGGCAAACGGCTGATCGTCGTCGACGACTCGATCGTCCGCGGGACGACCACGAAACGGATCGTCGACCTGCTCCGGCGCGCCGGCGCGCGCGAGGTCCACGTCCGGATCAGCGCACCGCCGATCTACCACCCGTGCTTCTACGGGATCGACACGTCGCTCGAGACCGAGCTCATCGCCGCGACCCACTCGATCGATGAGATCCGCGAGTTCATCGGCGCCGACTCGCTCGGGTACCTGTCGATCCGTGGCGTGCTCACCGCGCTGGATCTGCCCTACGAACGGTTCTGCTTCGCGTGCTTCGACGGCAATTATCCGGAACCCGTGCCGTACGACGTCGCTGCACGCAAGTTCATCCTCGAAGAGGAACTCACGACGGCCCGTGACTGACCACGCGGGCGGCGCGCGCCGGCGCTCGGCGTATCGCCATGCCGGCGTCGACGTGGATGCGGGCGACCGCGCCGTCGAGCTCATGCGCGAGCACGTCGATTCGACCCGGCGCCCCGAGGTCGTCGGCGGCCTCGGCGGGTTCGGCGGGCGCCTTCACGATCCCGGCCGGATACCGCGAGCCGCTCCTGATCGCCTCGACCGACGGCGTCGGCACGAAGACCGCGATCGCGGCGGCGGTCGGTCGCTTCGACACGATCGGTATCGACCTCGTGGCGATGTGCGCCGACGACGTTGTGTGCACGGGCGCGGAGCCACTCGCCTTCCTCGATTACGTGGCGGTGGGACGCCTCGATCCCGTCGGGGTCGCCGAGCTCGTCGGGAGCGTCGCGGCCGGCTGTCGCGAGGCCGGCGCCGCGCTCATCGGCGGCGAGACGGCCGAGCATCCGGACTTGATGGATGTCGACGCGTTCGATCTCGCGGGCTGCTGTATCGGGGTCGTCGAACGGTCCCGCGTCATCGATGGATCCGCGGCTCGCGCCGGCGACGTGATCGTCGGGCTGCCATCGAGCGGGTTGCACGCCAACGGCTTCTCGCTGGTCCGCTCGCTGGTCGCGCAGTGGGACCTCGATCTCGGCGAGCCCTACCAGGCCCGCCTGCGACGCACGCTCGGCGATCACGCGACGGATGCGGCGCTGGGGAACGCCCCGCAGGAGATGCTGGCGACGCTCGGCGAGGTGCTGCTGACCCCGACCCGGATCTATGCGAAAGCGGTGCTCGCCGTACGTGCCGCCCTCACCGACGAGGGTCGCGACATCCGCGGCGCGGCGCATATCACCGGCGGCGGGATCCCCGGCAATGTCCCGCGCGCGCTGCCGGAGCCGCTCGGCGCCCGGATGGATCCGGAACGCTGGTCGATGCCATCGGTCCAGCGGTTGTTCGGCGCGCTCGGCGGGCTCGACGACGCCGAGCTGCGGGCGACCTTCAACGGTGGTCTCGGCATGGTCCTGGTGGTCCCGCCGAAGGCGATCGCGACCACGCTCAAGACGCTCGCCGGCCTCGACGTGCCGGCGGGCGTCGTGGGGGAGGTGGTCGAGACCGATCGCCTCGATGGTGAGCGCTACATCGAGGCGCGGCTGGAGTCGGTCGCATGAGCGCCGACGGTCGGAGCCGGACGGGCACGCATCGCGGTGGGCGTCTCGGGGGCGGGATCGAACCTGCGCGCGCTGCACGCTGCGGCTGGCCGCGGCGAGCTCGGCGGCGACGTGGTGCTGGTCTTCGCCGACCGACCCTGCCCGGCGCTCGACTGGGCGGCAGAGCAGGGGATCGACACGGCCCTCGTCCCGGACGGCGGGGACGGCGCGCTGCACGAGGCGCTCGCCGCGGCCCGCCCGGATGTCGTCGTGCTCGCCGGCTACATGCGCGTGGTCGGCCCGCGCGTCCTCGATGCGTTCGCGGGGCGGATCGCCAACGTCCATCCGTCGCTGCTGCCGTCGTTCCCGGGCGGCCATGCGATCCGCGACGCGCTCGCGGCCGGCGTCGCGGTCACGGGCGTGACCGTCCACCTCGTCGATGCCACGCTCGATGGCGGCCCGATCGTCGGCCCAGGAAGCCGTGCCCGTCTTGCCGGACGACGACGAGGCGCGACTGCGGGAGCGGATCCAGGCCGTCGAACATCGGCTGCTGCCGCGGGTCGTCGCCCTGCTCGCCGCCGGCGCCATCGCGCTCGATGAAGCGACGGCGCCGCGTCACGATGGACCTCGATCGCGCCGACGCCGCGGTCCCGCGGCCACGCCGCGCGCTGCTATCGGTCTCTGACAAGTCCGGCCTCGTCGACCTCGCCCGTGGCCTCGTCGCCCGGGGGTTCGAGCTGGTGTCGACGGGCGGCACCGCGCGGACGCTCCGTGATGCCGGTCTGCCCGTGACCGACGTCGCCGCGGTGACCGGCAGCCCCGAGATGCTCGACGGCCGTGTCAAGACCCTCCACCCGCGGATCCACGGCGGCCTCCTCGCGGATCGCCGCGTTGCCGACCACCGCCGGCAGCTGATCGCGGCCGGCATCGCCCCGTTCGAGCTGGTCGTGGTCAACCTCTACCCGTTCGCGGCGGCGCTCGCCGGCCCGGCATCACGGTCGACGAGCTGATCGAGGAGATCGACATCGGCGGACCGTCGATGGTGCGCGCCGCCGCCAAGAACCACGCGAACGTGGCCATCGTGACGTCGCCCGACCGGTATGACGACGTCCTCGAGGCGCTCGACGCGCCCGCCGGGCTCGACGACCGGTTCCGGCGGACGCTCGCCCTCGAGGCGTTCGCCCACACCGCGGCCTACGACGCGCGGATCGCCGTCGGAGCTGCCCGACCGATTGGTCGCCGCAGGACTGCTGGACGCGCCCGATGACCCGTATCCACCGACACTGTCGATCGCCCTCGAGAAGGTCGAGACGCTGCGCTACGGCGAGAACCCGCACCAGCCGGCGGCGCGCTATCGACGTCCGGGCTCGACGCTCGCGGACGGACCGTTCGGCGATGGAACGTGCGCCGCTCCAGGGCAAGGCAGCTCTCGTACAACAACGTGCTCGATGCGGCCGCGGCCTCGGCGCTGGGTCGAGGGTTGCGCGGACCCGCGGTGGTCATCGTCAAGCACACCAATCCGTGCGGCGCCGCGGAACGGGCGACCCTGCCGGAGGCGTGGTCGGCGGCGCTGGAGGCCGACCCGGTGAGCGCGTTCGGCGGCGTGGTGGCGCTGACGCGCGAGGTCGATCGCGCGATGGCCGAGGCGCTGACGTCGATCTTCCTCGAGATCGTGGTCGCACCCGGGCTACACCGCGGAGGCGCTGGAGGTCCTCGCCACGAAACCGAACCTGCGCGTGCTCGTCGACGAGGCGCTCGCCTCAGACGAGCCGCTCGAGCCGGGCGGCATCTCGCCGACTCGGATCGATCCGAACGGCTGGAGGCGCGGTCCTCGTCACCGCGCCAGACGTTGTCTGGGACAGCCCGTCGACGTGGACCTGCGTGACCCAGCGCGCCCCGACGGAGGACGAAGCAGCTGGATCTCGACCTCGCGTGGCGTCTCGTTCGGGGCGTGACGTCGAACGCGATCGTGCTGGTCCGAGAACGGCGGCTCATCGGCATCGGCAGCGGCCAGACATCACGCGTCGATGCCGCCCGCCAGGCCGTGGCCAAGGCGCACGCGATGCTCGGTACCGGCTCGACCGATCGAGGCCGCCTGCGCGAGCGACGCCTTCTATCCCGTTCCCGGACGCCGTCGAGGCGTGCCTCGATGCCGGCGTGCGCGCGTTCGTGCAGCCGGGCGGGTCGGTTCGCGACGCGCGAGGTGATCGAGATCGCCGACCAGCGCGACGCGACGATGCTGATCACGGGGGTCCGCCACTTCCGCCACTGATCACGACGCGTCAGGCCGTTCCCCGAACCGCCCATGCTCGGGCCGTCAGGTGGACCGGCGCGGCGTCCACGCCGGCTCGGCCGGCCCCACTGCTACCATCCCGCTCCCATGAGCGACCGTCCCCGGTATTACCTGACCACGGCCATCGCGTACGCGAACTCAAAGCCCGGCGTGCACACGCTGTACGAGGTGATCGGCGCCGATGTCATCGCGCGCTGGCACCGGATGAAGGGCGACGACACGCGGTTCCTGACGGGCACCGACGAGCACTCGATCAACATCGCCCAGGCGGCGGTCGACGAGGGTCGCCCGGCGCGCGAATTCGTCGACGAGAAGGTCGAGCTGTTCAAGATGGCCGAGGACGCCCTGGCGCTCTCGCCCGACCGCTTCATCCGGACGACCGACCCCGATCACGTCCGCGCAGCGCAGGAGATGGTCCGCCGCGCGTACGCCAACGGCGACATCTACATGGGCACGTACGAGGGGTGGTATTGCCCGAACGAGGGCTTTCGCAACGCGACCGACGTCGTCGAGACCGCGCGCGGGACGATCTGCCCGAACCATCCCGACGTCCCGCTCCAGTGGCTGACCGAGCGCAACTGGTTCTTCCGGCTGTCCGCCTACCAGGAGCGCCTGGAGCGCCACTTCGCCGACCATCCGGACTTCGTCGAGCCCGAGTTCCGGCGCAACGAGATGCTCGGCTTCATCCGGGGCGGGCTCGAGGACTTCTCGATCTCGCGCGAGCGCACGCCAGGCGACTGGGGCATCCCGTTCCCGATCGCCGAGAACGGCGAGACCTCGCAGCGCGAGGACGGCTCGTGGGACCCGGAAGCCGGCAAGATCTACGTCTGGTACGACGCGCTGATCAACTACATCACCGGTGCGGGCTTCCCTGACGACATCGCCTCGTTCGCGCGCTGGTGGCCGGCCGATCTGCACGTGATCGGCAAGGACATCGCCCGGTTCCACACGATCTTCTGGCCGGCGATGCTGTGGAGCGCCGGCCTCGAGGCGCCACGCAAGGTCTGGGTCCACGGCTGGTTGATGGCCGCCGGCGGCGAGCGGATGAGCAAGAGCCGTGGCAACTTCCTCGACCCGAACGACTTCGTCGCGGCGTTCGGAACGGACGGGGCCCGGTACGTGGTGCTCCGCGAGGTGCCGTTCGATCGGGACGCCGAGGTGTCCTGGGACTCGTTCGTCCGCCGCTACAACGCGGACCTTGCCAACGACTTCGGCAACCTGCTGAACCGCACGGTGTCGATGACCAAGCGGTACGTCGACGGCGTCCGCCCGGCGCCACGGTTGGAGCGCGATTCGCCGCTCGCCGAGGTCTGGAACGAGACCGTCCAGACGTATGCCGAGGCCATCGAGGGCTGCGAGCTCCACGATGGCCTGGCCGCGCTGTGGACGTTCGTCGGCGCGGCGAACCGGGTCGTCGATTCCGAGAAGCCCTGGGAGCTGGCGAAGGCCTGGAAGGCTGGCGACGAGGCGTCGGGTGACCGGCTGCGAGGCGTCCTCGGCGACCTCATCGAGGCGTGCCGGCTGGTGGGTCTCGCCGTTGCGCCGTACATGCCAGGCGCAGCACCGCGCGTCCTCGGGCAGCTCGGCTTCGCGTACGGGTACGGCGCGGACGGGAACGGCGAGTCGTCGGTCCTGGCCGAGCTCGAATGGGGCGCGCGATCCAACGAGGCCGGTCGCGTCGCCGACCCCGAGCCGTTGTTCCCGCGCCTCGACGTCGAGGCTGCGGAGACGGCCACACCATAGCGACCGCTTCCGCCGGATACCCGACGACGCGATGCGCCTGATCGACTCCCACTGCCACGTCAACGCCGAACGGTTCGGCGACGACGCGGAGGAGGTCCTCGAAGCGGCCCGCCGGGCCGGCGTCGAGCGGATCCTCGTCCCGGGCTGGAACGTCGCCTCCTGTGAGCGCGCGCGTGAGCTGGCAGAAGCGGTCGGCTGGATCGACATCGCCGTCGGCGTCCACCCGCATGATGCCGCCAAGGTCGACGAGGCCGGCTGGCGGCTGATCGTCGGATGGGCAGGGGCCGAGCGGGTCCTCGCGATCGGCGAGACGGGGCTCGACTACGACCGCGTCTTCAGCCCGATCCCGGATCAGCTCGACAACCTGCGGCGCAACCTTCGCCTCGCGGCCGACACCGCGAAGCCGGTCATCCTGCATTGCCGCTCCGCGCGCGGGCGAGCGCGATGCCCAGGACGCGCTTCTCGCCGAGCTGACCGCCATGAAGGCCGCACGGCCTGCGATCGTCGTTCACAGCTTCTCGGGCCCGCTCGACTACGCGCTGGCCATGCTCGACCTCGGCGCGGTCGATCAGCTTCTCGGGTCTCGTCTTCCGCGGCGGGGAAGAGGCCTCGGCCGAGGTCGCCAGGATGACGCCGCGCGACCGCCTTCTCGTCGAGACCGATTCCCCGTTCCTGGCGGCCGCCGGGCGCGCCGAAAGGGCGCAACGAGCCAGCGCTACGTGCGCATCACCGCCGAGTGGGTCGCGAACCAGCGGAGCGAGGGCAGCCGAGCGTCTCGGCGACGCCCTCGTCGCGACCTACGACCGGACGTTCCGCGATGCGCACGCAGCGAGTTGACAGGGGCGTCGGGCGTTCGTTAGATTGTCACTTAGCACTCTGACACAGAGAGTGCTAATGCATCGACGGACCGCCCTGCGGGGCGCCCGTGGCGATGCGACGGACGCAAGAAGGGACCGGCCGACCGACGCAACCCCGAGCGGTCGCCCGCCCGCAATCCACGCCGGTCGGTCCACTGACCGTCACAGGAGGTATCTGCACGTTGGCCACTGCCACCGCGAGCAAGACCAAGCTTCGCCCTCTCGGCGATCGCGTGGTCATCGAGCCGACTCCCCGCGAGGAGATGACGAAGAGCGGCATCGTCCTGCCGGACACCGCCAAGGAGAAGCCCCAGGAGGGGACGATCATCGCGGCCGGCCCGGGCAAGATCAACGACGACGGCAAGCGCGAGCCGATGGACGTCAAGGAAGGCGACAAGGTCCTGTACGCGAAGTACGCCGGGACCGAGTTCAAGATCGACGGCGACGAGTACCTGATCGTCAGCCAGAAGGACATCCTCGCGATCGTCGAGGACTAGTCGCGACGACCGCGCACGACCCGACCCCAACCCCGACTCCCTGGGAGGACACACGACATTGGCTAAGCAACTGATCTTCGACGAGACCGCTCGTCGATCGCTCAAGAAGGGCATCGACCGGATGGCCGATGCCGTCAAGGTGACGATCGGCCCCAAGGGCCGCAACGTCGTCCTCGACAAGAAGTTCGGCTCGCCGACGATCACCAACGACGGTGTCACGATCGCCCGCGACATCGAGCTCGACGACCCGTTCGAGAACATGGGCGCGCAGCTCCTCAAGGAAGTCGCGACCAAGACCGACGACGTCGCCGGCGACGGCACGACCACCGCGGTCGTGCTCGGCCAGGCGCTCGTCAGCGAGGGCCTCCGCGTCGTCACCGCCGGTGCCAACCCGATGGTCGTCAAGCGCGGCATCGAGGCCGCCGTCGAGGCGATCGTCGAGGAGATCAAGAAGCAGTCCCGCCCGGTCGACAACCGCGAGCAGATCGCGGCCGTCGCGGCGATCAGCGCCGCGGACCCCGAGGTCGGCGAGATCATCGCCGAGGTGATGGACAAGGTCGGCAAGGACGGCGTCATCACCGTCGAGGAGGGGCAGAGCCTCGGCCTCGAGAAGGAATACACCGAGGGCATGCAGTTCGACCGGGGCTACCTCTCGGCGTACTTCGTGACCAACCCCGATCGGATGGAGGCGGTCCTCGAGGACCCGCTCATCCTGATCACCGACAAGAAGATCTCGAGCGTCCCGGACATGCTCCCGGCGCTCGAGAAGGGCGTCCAGCAGGGCAAGCCCATGCTGATCATCGCCGAGGACATCGACGGTGAGGCGCTCGCGACGCTCGTCGTGAACAAGCTCCGCGGCACCGTCTCGGTCCTCGCCGTCAAGGCGCCGGGCTTCGGCGATCGCCGCAAGGAGATGCTCCGCGACATCGCCACGCTGACCGGCGGCACGGTCATCAGCGAGGAGGTCGGGCGCAAGCTCGACTCCGTCACCGCCGAGGACTTCGGCACGGCCCGCCGCGTCGTCGCGACCAAGGACGACACCACCATCATCGACGGCGGCGGCTCGCAGGACGCGATCAAGGGCCGCATGACCCAGATCAAGGCCCAGATCGAGGACACGACCTCCGACTACGACCGCGAGAAGCTCCAGGAGCGACTCGCCAAGCTGTCGGGTGGCGTCGCGGTGATCAAGGTCGGCGCGGCCACCGAGGTCGAGCTGAAGGAGAAGAAGCACCGCATCGAGGATGCCCTCTCGACGACCCGTGCGGCCGTCGAGGAAGGTCTCGTCGCCGGCGGCGGCACGACGCTCCTCCAGGCGATCCCGGCCCTCGACAAGGTGAAGCTCCAGGGCGACGCCGCTGTCGGTGTCGACATCGTCCGCAAGGCGCTCGAGGCGCCGGCGCGACAGATCGCCGACAACGCCGGGGCTCCCGGCGAGGTGATCGTCGAGCACGTCAAGAGCCTCAAGGCCGGCGAGGGGTACGACGCCCTGACCGGGCGAGTACGGTGACCTCTTCAAGAAGGGCATCGTCGACGCCGCCAAGGTGACGCGCTCCGCGCTCCAGAACGCCGCCTCCATCGCCGCGATGGTCCTGACCACGGAGACGCTGGTCACGGATATCCCGGAGAAGGAGAAGGCCGGGGCCGGCGGCGGTCACGACCACGGCGGCGGGATGGACTTCTAGATCCCCATCGTCCCCAGGCGTCGTCACCGACGACGCACGGGGGATAGGCTCAGGGCCGGGTGCTCCGCTCGCGGAGGCCCGGCCTTTCCCTTTCCAGCCTCATCGTGATCAGGAGTGATACCGCATGGACAGCACCGTTCAGATCTGCCTGGTCTGCCAGACCCCGCTGGACCCGGACGAAGAGGTGATCCAGGCCGTGTACGGATCGCCCGGCGACGCCCCGGGCGAGGGGATGGCACACAGGCATACCGCGTACGTCCATGTCGGGGAGGACGCCCAGGTCATCGCGCTCGGCGGCTGGACCATCTCGGGTCGCGGGCGACTTCGCGAGCTCACGTCTAAAGACCTGACGGAGAGCTCTGATCGCCTCTGATCAGCCTGGCGCCGAGGCTCGTCGCGTGGAACGAAGGGGGCATGGAGGTCGGCGCCCAGCGTGGTTTCGGTAGCGCTCCGCGGTAACCGATGGCCGTAAGCGCGCCCGCTCTGCTCGAACGCGCGCGCCGCCGCGAGGAAAACGGTGACGACGACGGCGCGATCGCCGACTTCGAGAACGCCGCCGTCCTCGCACAGGAAGGCGGTGACGCGTCATCCGAGATGGCTGCGCGCGCGGGGCTCGTTCGGCTCCATCTGGCCGCGGGGCACACCCAGGAGGTCGACGTCCAGCTCGAGCACATCGAGCGAACGATGTCGCCGCTCGTCGCGCCGATCGCTCGTGCGGAAGCGCTCTGTGAGTGGGGTCTCGTCCTGATCGAGCGCGGTGCTGACGCCCAGGATCGGCTCACCGAGGCGCTCGGGCTCGTCGCCGATCAGCCCGATCAGCCTGGCGCACGCCGGGTCGAAGTCCGTGCGCTGATGTACCGCGCCCACGGCGAGCGTTTGCGTGGGGACTATGGCGCGGCGCGGGCGACGCTCCGTCACGCGCTCGCGGTCGCGGAGTCATCTCTCGGCGAGGACTCCCAGGCGGCTGCCGAGGTGCTCAACGCGCTCGGCGTCCTGGGCAAGTTCTCGGGTGCATTCGAGGAGGCCGAGCACGCCTACGCGAAGGCAGCCCGGATCATCGAGGCGAGATTCGGCGCGGAGCATCCCGACATGGCGGCGATCTACCACAACCTCGCGGGTCTGGCGCACGCACGGGGGGATGCCGCAGCCGCTGAACCGCTCGCGCGGCGATCGGTGGAGATCAGGGAGCGCAGCAGTGGGCCGGACCATCTCGCCACGATCCTCGACCGTGCCGGGCTGGCGGCCATCCTGTCCGACCTCGGCCGGAACGCCGAGGCGACCGCGTTGCTCGAGCGGGTGCTCCGCGACCTCGACGTCGCAGTCGGCCAGGACCACAGGGAGTACGCCGTCACCCTGAACAACCTGGCCGCGCTCGACCAGCGGCGTGGGGACCTGGAGGCCGCCGAGGCGCGCTATCGACGAGCGCTCGAGATCAAGGAGCGGACCCAGGGTCCGGAAGCGCCTGCCCTCGCCACCACCCTGGTCAACCTTGGGACAGTGCTTCGCCGAAGCGGACGAGCGGACGAGGCCCAGGCAGCCTTCGAGCGCGCGATCGGGCTCCTCGACGGTGTCGTGGCGATCGACCACCCCACCTTGGTCGCCGCGCGCCGCAATCTCGGCGCGGCAGGCGTCGTAGGCTTTGTTTGAACAGTTCGCGCGGCGCGCACGCCTGACTGGGTGACGGACCCTTCCGGGGACCCCGCAACGGAGGACGCACGGTGACCGACCGAAGCATCGGACCCGAGGTCGTGGTCGACGAGGATGACGTCGAGGGCCATCGCCTCGCCGCGAACGACAACGAGACCGTCCCCGAGGACGAGTCGGCTGACGTCGAGGGCCATCGCCTCGCGGCGAACGACAACGAGACCGTCGACGACGACGCAGCAGCCGAGGACGACGACGTCGAAGCCCACCGGCTCGCCAGCAACGACGACGAGACCGTGGTCGATGAGAAGGACGTCGAGGGCCATCGGCTCGCCGCGAACGACAACGAGATCGTCGTCGACGACTGATCCCCCGCGGCGGCTGAGACCCGGCCACTCTTCACCGTAGAGGGACGACCCGCCGGGGTGTCCCGCCCGTCCATACTCGGACCGAGTAGCGGGACAGGGAGGGATGAGATGGTCCGGATCCGCAGGTTCAACGTCGTCAAGACCTCGACGGTCGTGGCGTTGATGTACATGGTCATCGTCGCGGTCTTCGCGATCCCGTTCTTCCTGTTGTTCGCGATCGCCGGAGTGTCGGTCAACGGAGGACCGACGCAGGCCGTCGGCAACGGTTTCGGCTTGATCGTGGTCGGGATCGTGGCCGCGCTGGTCTACGGCCTGATCGGATGGGTCGTCGACGGCCATCGTGTGCCTGCTCTACAACTTCGTGGCCGGCTGGTCGGCGGCATCGAGGTCGAGGTCGACCGCCCCGAGCCGCCGCCGCCGCCTCCGGCCTGGATGACGTCCGACGACCGCCACCGCCGCCACCGACGACGGCCCGCCGTCCACGCCGGCCCCATGAGCGCGGACGGCCGCGGTCGTTTGACAGCCCGAGGCGTCGCGCCGACGCTGGCCGCATGCGTTTCACACGTCTCGCGTCATCGCGCCGCTCATGGCGGCGCTCCTCCTCGCGGCCTGCCAGGGCCGCCGGTCAAGCTGCTGTCCGATCCCGAAGGAGATCCTTGCCGCCGCCGCGACGTCGACCGCCGCGGCCACCAGCGTCCACATCGACCTCACCGCCGAGGGGAAGGTCTGGCTCGATCCGCTCGGGACGGGGTCGGCGACGCCGATCGACCTGAGCGGGTCGACGGCGAACGCCGACCTGGACCTGCAGAACGGCAAGACGCACGCCACGTTCTCGGCGCCGAGCCTGCTCGGCCTGGCCGGCGAAGTGATCGTGGCGGACGCCATCTACCTCAAGACGACGCTCACGGGGCCGAAATACCGCTCGATGCCGCTCAGCGGTGAGCGCCAGCAGCCGCTCAAGGGTCTGACCGACCTGCTCGCCAGGACGGATCTCCAACCGACCAAGGGCGCCGACGCTCCATGCGCCGGCGGCACGTGCTACACCCTGACCCTCACCCTCGAGCCGGCGCGATCTCGCTGCCCGCGGGCGGGGGCGGCTGCCGCGGAACTGCACCGAGCGCCTTGCCCGTCCCCATCCCGCTTCCGGACGTCTCGAGCTCGACCGTCGATCTGACGCTGCACATCGACCAGGCCACGAACCGCGTGTCCGATGCGACCGCGGTCGTCGACCTGGGCGATACCGGCAAGCTCACGGTCCAGGGGACGTTCACGCGTGGAACGAGCCCGTCCAGGTCACGCCGCCGCCCGCCGACCAGGTCGAAGCCGCCGGCTGAGGCGATCGTGTACGCGATCCGTCGACGGCGCGCGTCCTCCTAGGCGCAGGCCGTCGAAGAAGGCTCGGGAGCGAGCCCGGACCTAGAATGCGAGGGTGAGCCCCAGGAGCCGTCGCCGGACCGGCGACCCCACCCTCGACGACGCCCTCGGGACGCCCGGGCACGGTCACCGCCGAGGTCTCCGACGCGGTCCCGGACGAGCCCGATTGGCTGCGCGACGCCGGCGGCGGCGACGCCCGAGCGCGACCCGACCGCACCGCTGCCCGCGGCGCCCGATCCCGAGGTCCTCGCCAAGCGACGCGCCGAGCGCGAGACACAGATCCTGCGAGCCCTCAACCCGGAGCAGGCGCGCGCCGTCACCACGACCGACGGACCGCTGCTGATCCTCGCGGGTGCGGGCTCCGGCAAGACGCGTGTCCTCGCCCACCGCATCGCGTATCTGGTCGGCGTCAAGGGGGTCCCGCCGTTCCGCATCCTCGCGGTCACGTTCACGAACAAGGCCGCCGCCGAGCTCCGCGAGCGGATCATCAGCCTCGTCGGCGAGGGTGGTCGTGACGTCCAGGCGGGCACGTTCCACGCGCTCTGTGCGCGCGTCCTCCGGCGCGACGGCGAGGCGATCGGCATCAGCCGGCGGTTCGTCATCTACGACACCGATGACCAGCAGGCGCTGATGAAGCAGATCCTCCGCGAGGAGGACATGCCGCTGACCGGCGAGTTCCGGCCGAGCATCGTGCTCGGAGTCGATCAGCCGGGCGAAGAACGAGATGCTCGACCCCACGTTCCTCGCCGAGAACGCCGCCAACCATCGTGAGCGAACCATCGCCCGGCTCGCCGGCCGCTACCAGGAGCGACTCGCGGCGGCACGCGCGCTCGACTTCGACGACCTGCTGCTCGAGGCGGTCCGCTTGTTCGATGAGGCACCCGACGTCCTCGGCCCGCTACCAGGATCGCTGGCACTACCTCCACGTCGACGAGTACCAGGACACGAACCGTGCGCAATACCTATGGGTCAACGCGCTCGCCCGGAAGCGCGGCAACCTTGCGGTCGTCGGTGACGACGACCAGTCGATCTACTCGTGGCGGGGCGCCGACCTGCGCAACATCCTCGACTTCGAGCGCGACTGGCCGAACGCGACCGTCGTCAAGCTCGAGCGCAACTACCGCTCGACGCAACTGATCCTCGACGCCGCCCATGCCGTCGTCTCGCACAACACGGCACGCAAGGACAAGAAGCTCTGGACCGACATCAAGGGCGGTCTGAAGATCCAGCGCTTCGAGGCCTACAACGAGGACGAGGAGGCCGAGTGGATCGCCCGCCAGGTCGGAGGGCGCTGATCGGCGGCCGGGGCACGGAGCTCACGCGGCGCGCTGACGAGAGCGACGAGGACACCAGCTTCCGCGCCCGCGATATCGCGGTGATGTACCGGATGAACGCCCAGTCCCGCGCGATCGAGGAATCGTTCCTCCGCTACGGCTTGCGCTACCAGCTCATCGGAGGGACGCGGTTCTACGCCCGGCGCGAGGTCAAGGACGCGCTCGCCTACCTCCGGGTGCTGCGGTCGGACACGCGATAGCGTCAGCTTCGAGCGGATCATCAACGTCCCGGCGCGGTCGATCGGCGACAAGACCATCGAAGCGCTGCGCGCGGCGGCCGCGGCGACCGACGCGCGAGACCGGCGAACCCGGCACGTACTGGGGTGCGATCGAGCGCGGAGCGCGCGGCGACATCCCGACCCTCGCGCCGAGGACGCGCAACGCCTTGGCCGAGTTCGCCGGACTGATCCGGCGACTCCGGACGCGGATCGGCGTGCTGCCGCTTCCCGAGCTGCTCGACGAGGTGCTCGAGGCGTCCGGATACCGGGCGATGCTCGCCGACGGCTCGGAGGACGGCGAGGATCGCTGGGCGAACCTGCTCGAGCTGCGCTCGGTCACCACGCGCTACGACGACCTGGAGCCGGAGGACGCGCTCGACCGGCTGCTCGAGGAGACGGCGCTCGTGGCGGACCAGGATTCCTACGAGGGGGACGCCGACGCCGTCACGCTGATCACGCTCCATGCGGCGAAGGGCCTCGAGTTCCCGGTCGTCTTCATCGCCGGCCTGGAGGAGGGCCTCTTCCCGCACAGCCGCGCGCTCGACGACGAACGCGAGCTCGAGGAGGAGCGGCGGCTGGCGTACGTCGGGATCACACGCGCGAAGCGGCGGCTGTACCTGTCGCATGCCTGGCGACGCGCGACGTGGGGGATGGGGCAGGCGTCGGTCCCGTCGCGCTTCCTGATCGAGATCCCCGCCGACCTGATGATCGGCCCGCGCCTCGGTGGCATCGACGAGCCGGAGCGAGATCTGGACCTCGACCTCGTGTTCGGGCAGCGCCGCACGACCCGGTTCAACACGCCGACCCGCGGACCGGGCCCGGCCTATCGACAAGGAAGCGGGCGACCCGGTGCTCCGAGCGAGGGCGAGTCGTTCCGACCGAGCCGCGACCTCGCGGCCAGGCGCGAGGCGTTCGAAGCCGGGGCAGCATCAGGATCGCTCGGCGTCCCTGCGGCGACCGCGGCGCCGGCCCGACCGCCACGTCCGATCATCCCGGGCGAGCGTCAGTTCCGCGACGGCGATCGCGTCCGCCATGGACGGTGGGGCGATGGGATCGTGGTGACTTCGAAGCTCACCCGGAGCGACGAGGAGATCACGGTCGCGTTCAAGGACCCGACGGTCGGGCGCAAGACGATGCTGGCGAGCCTCGCGAACCTCGAGCTGGTCGGCTAGGGACGCGCGTCGGCTCCCTCGAGCAGCCGGACGATCTCGGTCTGACCACGATGTCGCGCATGCGTCAGCGGGCGGACGCCGTCGCCGTCGGCCAGGTCGGGATCGGCACCCGCCTCGAGCAGCAGCTCGACGATCTGCTGGTGGCGCGGCCCGCCGTCGGACAGCAGGATCGCCTCGAGGAGCGCCGTCCAGCCCAGCTTGTTCACGTGGTCGACATCGATATCGGTCTCGTTCAGCAGATAGCGCACGACCTCGACGTGCCCCCGCTCCGACGCCGGGATATGCGCGACCCCGCCGTAGCGATTGGTGATGGTCGGGTCCGCCTCGGCCTCGTTCGCGACGCGGAGGACGTCGAGGAAGCCCTCGCGGCCGGCGTAGAGCAACGGGTTGTCGAGGGTCCCGTCCTGGGCATCGACGTCGGCACCAGCGTCGAGGAGCGCGCGAAGCGCATCGGTGTGATGACCGCGCGTCGCCAGCATCGTCGCCGGCGTGCCGTCCGCGTCGCGTGCATCGGCATCGGCGCCATCGGCAAGCGCCGCCCGGATCGCATCGACGTCGCCCGACCGGGCGGCTGCCAGCAGGCGCTCGTCGGCGTCGGTGGCTTCACTCGCGGCCATGCCGACAGCCTAGCGGGCCTCACATCCCGGCACGTGGCCGATGCGCTGCACCCGCGCGGCGGGCTCGGTACCCTCCAGCCATGACCGTCCAGCTCCCGCCCGTCGATCCTGCGCTCGTCGAAAGCGCGGCCGCGCTCGACATCGATGCGGCGGCGGCGCGCCATGCCGAGCTTGCCGCCGCGATCGACCGGGCCAACGTGCTGTATCACGAGCAGGACGCGCCGGAGATCAGCGACGCCGAGTACGACCAGCTGTTCCGCCAGCTCGTGGCGCTCGAGACGGCGTACCCGGAACTCATCACCGAAGGGTCGCCGACCCAGCGCGTCGGTGGCGCGCCCACGGGCGAGGTCTTCGACGAGGTCCGCCACCGACGGCCGATGCTCAGCCTCTCGAATGCGTTCAGCCACGACGAGCTGCGCGCCTTCGACACGCGCGTCCGGCGCGGGCTCGGGCTGCCCGCGGCCCCTGAACCGGCCGACGACCTGCGCTACGTCGCCGAGCTCAAGATCGACGGTCTGGCCGTCACGCTGCGCTACGAGCGCGGGCGGTTCGTGCAGGGCGCGACCCGCGGTGACGGCACGACCGGCGAGGACGTGACGCCCAATCTCCGGACCATCTCGGTGATCCCGGAGCGCCTCACCGAGCCGGCGACGGCCGATATCCGCGGCGAGGTCTTCATGCCGAAGGCGGAGTTCGTGCGCATCAACGCCGAGCGCGAGGAGGCCGGTCTCGCGCTGTACGCCAACCCACGCAACTCGGGCGCCGGGTCCCTGCGCCAGAAGGATCCGTCGGTCACTGCGAGCCGTCTGCTCTCGTTCTGGGCGTACCAGCTCCTCGAGGAGGGCGATGGGAGCCTGGCGTCCCAGGCCGACGCGCTAGCGCGCATCTCGGCGCTGGGGTTGCCCGGGAACCCCGACCACGAGGCCGGACTCGATATCGAGGGCGTGATCGCCTTCACCGAGACCTGGCGCGAGGCGCGCCACGAGCTGCCCTACGAGACCGATGGCGTCGTCGTGAAGGTCGACCGGTTCGATCAGCAGCAGCGCCTCGGCATGGTCAGCCGCGCGCCACGCTGGGCGATCGCCTACAAGTTCCCGCCTGAGCAGGTCGAGACGATGCTGGAGGACATCGTCCCGTACGTGGGCCGGACCGGGACGTTGACGCCGGTGGCGCACCTCACGCCGACCAAGGTGGCCGGCTCGACCGTGGCCCGCGCCACGCTCCATAACCTCGACGAGATCCGGCGCAAGGACATCCGGATCGGGGACCACGTCATCCTCCAGAAGGCCGGTGACGTGATCCCGGAGGTCGTCCGGCCCGTCGTCGAGAAGCGCACCGGGGAAGAGCGGGCGTTCGAGATGCCCGCCACGTGTCCGGTGTGCGGGACGCCGGTCGTCCAGGACGAGGGCGCCGTTCGCATCTATTGCCCCAACCCGGCATGTCCGGCCCGGGTGTCGCAGGAGTTCTCCCATTTCGTCGGCCGTGGCGGGATGGACATCGAGGGGGCCGGCTGGAAGGTCCTCGAGCAGCTGCTCCAGCGCGGGATGATCCGGCAGCGCGGCGACTTCTACCGGCTCTCGGTCGAGGATCTCGAGTCGCTCGACCGCTTCGGCCGCAAGAGCGCCGAGAACCTGCATCGGGCGATCCAGAAGTCGCGCCGGCGGCCGCTCGCCCGGATCCTCAACGGCCTCGGCATCCCGCAGGTCGGCGAGCAGACCGCGATCGACCTCGCGACCTGGCTCGTCGAGCACGTGCCGGCGGGTGACGGGTGGCTCGAACGCGCGGCCGACTTCCTCGAGACGGCGGGGCCAGAGGCATTCGAAGCGGTGTACGGCGTCGGCCCGACCGTGGCGACGAGCCTTGCCGCCTACTTCGGTCCGGACGGCCCGGGAGGCGACGTTCTGCGGGATCTCGCGGCGGCGGGTATCGAGCCCGAGTTGCCGGAGCCCCGACCCGCCGGAGCCGTCGAGGGGCCGCTCGCCGGCAAGACGCTCGTGGTGACCGGCACGCTGCCGGGCTTCAGCCGGCAGGAGGCTGAGGAGGCCATCCGAGCCGCCGGCGGCAAGCCTGGTGGCTCGGTATCGAAGAAGACCGACTACGTCGTCGCCGGCGAGGCGGCAGGATCCAAGCTCACCAAGGCCCAGGAGCTGGGCGTCCCCGTGCTCGACGAGGACGCGTTCCGGCGCCTGCTGGCGGGCGAGACCATCTGAGACCAGGGGAGACCATGACCCACCCGAATGTCGATCTCATCCGGCGCTACTCGGCTGCCCTGACCGCGGGCAGGGCCGCCGACGCGCTGCCGTTCTACACGGAGGATCTCGTCCTCCACATCCCGGGTCGCAGCCCGCACGCCGGTACGTTCCACGGCCAGGACGCCGTGCTCGCGTACTACACGCGCCTCTTCCGGGACACCGACGGCCGGTTCACCCCGCTCGGCGTCGACGACATCCTCGCGAGCGACAACCATGCGGCGAGCCTCGTCCGCTGGAAGGTGGAGCGGAACGGCCGCACGATGGAGATCGACCGCGTGGTGATCTATCGGATCGAAGGCGGTCGGATCGCGGAGATCTGGGTCCGCGACTGGGACCAGTACGGCTACGACGAGTTGTTCGACGACGCCGGCGCCGAGCCCGTCGCCGGCGCCGAGCCCGTCGCGGACGCCGGCTGACGGCGGATCAGCGGCGGCCGACCGCGTAGCGCTCCATGAGCTGTGAGACGGCGACCCGGGCGGCCTGCCACTCGGGCTGATCGCCGAGGATCACGCCCTCCGCTCCGAAGCGGCGGATCTGCGTCATCGCCGTGACGATGAGGTCGTGTGCCGAGCTGCCGGTTGCGGCCCGCCTCGACCTGGCCGGTGACGAGATAGCGCCGCACGGTATCGAATGGCGCTGTCCAGCGACCCCAGCGGATCTTGTCACCTTCCCGCAGCGTCTCGAGCCACTCGTCGTCACCGACGGGATGGCGGTCGTGCTCGGACATGTGACGGCGCAGATCGACGCGCAGGCCGGGCAGGTCGAGGCTGTCGGTCCGGCCGTCGTCATCGACCGTGCGGTAGCAGACCGGGCAGCTCGGTAGCTCGGCGTCCGCACGCGGAGCGTCACCGTACGGGAGACCACAGCGGCGGCAGAAGGTCGCATCCGAGCGCGCGGCGGGCGTGCCGCATTGCAGACAGGACGTCGTGATCACCCCCATAGGTTCGTGACGCCAACGAGCGCCGACCATCCCACCATCGGCCCCTTCGGGCGGGACCCTTGGGTCACCGGACCTATCGCAGTCGGCGCCGCCCTCAGCCCATCGCGTGGTTGAACTGGCCCCAGACCTGTTCGGGATGCCAGGTCATCGAGGCGCCGCGGACCAGGCGGGGAGCGCGCCATGCCTCGGTCCAGCCGGCTCGTTCCAAGGCCTCTGCGCCCGCCTCGTTCTCGAGCAGGATCCCGCAGCGGACGCGCTTCTCGGGCGGGCTCCGCCGCCGCCGAGCCTCGACGATCGTCAGCCCGTCATCGAGCTCGGGAGCGACGGTCGCGCCGCCACCCCACGGCGCCCGAACGACGAACCCGCGCAGGTCACCGTCGCTCGCCTCCAGCACGCGCGTGCCCGTAGGCGTTGCCAATCCGTCGAGGACGAGCCGGCGATCCTCGCCGGTCGCCGCGCGATCGAGGGCGGCCATCGCGTCGAGATCGTCCGGACGGAACGGCCGAAGCGCCTCATCGGCCGCCGCGCCGAGCCCGGGCGCCTCGAACGTCCGATACCAGGTCTGGACCTCGAACCCGGATCGCTCGTAGAGCGGCCGGCCACGGTCCGTGGCGACGAGGAGGAGCGTCGTGGCGCCCTCCGCGGTCGCGATGTCCGCCACCGCATCGGTCAGCGCGGCACCGAGACCGCGCCGTCGGTGATCCCGGCGCGACCCAGATCGTGCCGATCCACGCCACGGGTCCGTTGACCGTCGCGACGCCGGTGCCGATCACCTCGCCATCGGCGTCCGCCACGATCGAGTGACAGGCGGCGTTGCCGAGCGTGAACTCGAACCAGGCGCGGCGATCGCCCCAGTGGTCGGCCAGGATCGCGGTGACAGCCGGGTCGACGTCGTCACGCGTCATCGGGCGGAGGCGCGGTGTCATCGGCACGCGGCTATCATCGGGCGATGGCCACCTTGTCGCGCGAAGATGTCGAACACGTCGCTCACCTGGCGCGTCTCGGCCTGTCCGACGAGGAACTCGCTCGGCTCGAGGGGCAGCTCAACCACATCCTCGACCAGTACGCGATCCTGGCCTCCGTCCCGACCGACCACATCGCGCCGACGGCCCAGACCATCGAGCTCGAGAACATCCTGCGCGACGACACGACGCGTCCGTCGCTCCGGGTGGACGCGGTGCTGCGCAACGCGGCCGACAACGACGGCTCGTTCATCGTGGTCCCGCCGGTCCTCGGAGGCGAGTGACCGATCTCACGCGTCTCCGCGCCCATGACATGGCCGACCGGCTACGGTCGGGCGAGGTGTCGTCGCGCGAGCTGACCGAGGCACACCTCGACCTCGCCGATCGCCAGAACGACGCCTTGCATGCCTGGCTCTCGATCGACCGCGAGCGTGCGCTCGCGGAGGCCGACGCCGCCGACGTCCGGCTCCGGTCAGCGCGCGATGGCGGCACCGGGGCCGTGGGTCGGCTGCACCCCATGCTCGGCATCCCGGTCGCGCTCAAGGACCTCGTCTCGGTCGCTGGTGGTCAGTGCACCGCCGGTTCACGGATCCTCGATGGCTATCGCGCGCCGTACGACGCGCACATCACCGAGCGCCTGCGCGACGTCGGGGCGGTGATCCTCGGGAAGACCAACATGGACGAGTTCGCGATGGGCTCGTCCACGGAGCACTCGGCGTTCGGACCGACGGCGAACCCGTGGGCCCTCGACCGTGTCCCGGGTGGCTCCAGCGGAGGGTCCGCCGCAGCCGTTGCGGCCTTCCACGCGCCCGTCTCGATCGGGACGGACACGGGTGGCTCCATCCGCCAGCCAGCGGCGCTGACCGGGATCGTCGGCATGAAGCCGACCTATGGCCGGGTCAGTCGGTACGGCATCGTCGCGTTCGCGAGCTCGCTGGACCAGATCGGGCCGTTCGCCCGCGACGTCCGCGACGCCGCCGCGCTCCTCCACGCGGTCGCCGGTCGCGATGAGCGCGACTCGACGTCGTCGCCCGAGCCCGTCCCGGATGGCCTGCTGGCGATCACGGCGTCGGATGATCAGGCCGCCACGTCCCTCCGCGGCAAGCGCCTGGGGCTGCCGCGCGAGTACTTCGTCGCGGGTATGGAGCCGGGAGTCGAGGCACGCGTTCGCGAAGGCGTCGCCGCGCTCGAGGCGGCGGGCGCGGTCGTCGAGGAGGTCTCGCTGCCACACACCGAGTACGGCCTCGCGACGTACTACATCGTCGCGCCCGCGGAGGCGTCGGCGAACCTCGCCCGCTACGACGGCATCCGCTACGGGCCGCGGCTCGGCGAGGGCCGCGACGTCCTCGGCGACTACCTTGCGACGCGCGGCATGGGGTTCGGGCCGGAGGTCAAGCGCCGGGTCATGCTCGGCACCTACGCGCTGTCGGCCGGCTACTACGACGCCTACTACCTGAAGGCCCAGAAGGTGAGGACGCTGATCAAGGGCGACTTCGATGCGCTGTGGGCGCAGGGCTTCGATGCGCTCGTCGCGCCGACGTCACCGACCGTCGCGTTCCGCTTCGGTGCCCGTCTCGAGGACCCGGTGGCGATGTACCTGTCCGATGCGTGCACGTTGCCGGTCAACATGGCGGGCCTTCCGGGCATCTCGATCCCGGCGGGCCTGTCCGAGGACCTCCCCGTGGGTCTGCAGCTCATCGGTGCGCCCTGGTCCGAGGCCCGCCTCTTCGAGCTGGCACGCGGCTACGAGGCGATCACGGCGACCGCCGACTGGCGGACGATCGAGCCGACGGATCTGCCCGCGCTCGACGATCCGGCGACGCCGACGCCGGCGCAGCGGATGGCATCGTTGGCACTGGTCGACCGGTAGTCCTTTCAGACCCCTCACCGTCCGACGGGCATCGGGTACCATCGCCTCGTCCTTTTCGAGCGGCGACCGTCACCCGCCGCGCGCCCGTCACAGCAGGGGGACCATCCGTGGAGCCAGCCGTCGCCGTCCTGTTCATGTCCGGGATCATCCTCACGATCGTCGGCTCGAGCCGCGCCATCGCCATGCGGATGGGACGTGGTGTCATCGCCGACGACCGCGGCGGGACCGCACCGGTGCCGCTCCGGATCCGGCCCGACGTCGCGCGGCTGCTGTGGCTGGCGGTCGGCCTGTACGGCCTCTTCCTCGCGTCGGCGGGCATCATCTACGGCCGCTGACCCCGCGGCGCTGTCGACGCTCCGTGGTTCCGGAGCCGATCCGACAACAATTCGCGAACGCTTTCGTCACTTCGTCCGCCATGGCAAGGTGAAGGCGGCCGTCGGCCGTGCGGGACGAGGGACGGGATGGACCGAGCACTCGTGGTCCGGGCTCAGCAAGGCGATCACGACGCCTTCGAGCGCCTGGCCGCCGAAGTGGCACCAGGACTGGACGTTGTCGCCCGACTGATCACGCGTGACCCCGATCGCGCCAAGGACGCCGTTCAGGACACGCTCATCCGCGCCTGGCGGGATCTGCCCACGTTGCGCGATCCAGAACGCTTCGAAGCGTGGATCCGGCGCCTGCTCGTCCACGCCTGCACGGACGTGCTTCGCCGGGTGCGTCGCTGGTCGATCGAGGTCGAACTACACGACGTCCACCGAGGTGATCCGGATGTCGCGACGAGCGTTGCGGACCGTGCCGCCATCGAACATGCGTTTCGGACGCTCGACACCGACCTGCGAGTGGTGATCGTGCTCCATTACTACCTCGGTCTGACGCTTCCGGAAGTCGCCGACAGCGTCGGGATCCCGGTCGGCACCACGAAATCGCGTCTCAACCGAGCGCTGCGTGAGCTCCGACGGACGTTGGCGCCGCCGGCCCTGGGGCGTATCAATGCGGAAGGCGAGGCGGTCCGATGATCGCGAGCGACGATCTCGAGCGACAGCTGACCCAGTGGCTGGCGGACGTGGCGACGCCTCGCGACGTCGAGCTCGCGGACGTCTTCGAACAAACGCATTCCATGAACCAGCGGACGCCGTGGTCGAGTCTGGCCGCTTGGCGTTCCGCGCTCACGGTCCGTCCCGCCGCCCCGGGCCGCCGGTCCTTGTCCGCGCTACTCCTCGTCGGCCTGGTGATCGGCGTACTCGTCGCCGTCACGCTGGTCAGCGGGTCGCGGCGGCAGCTCCCGCTGCCGATCGGTCCAGCCCGGACGGGTCTCTTCGCATTTTCGACAGAGCGTGGCATCTACGTGGTCGAGCCCGACGGGACGGGTCGCACGCTGCTCGCGAGTGGTCACCAGCTCGGACCGGTCTGGTCCCCGGATGGCACACGCCTGGCGTATTGGTCAGTGGCGGATTCCGTCCGCCAGTCCTCACTCAACGTGATGGATGTGGGCAGTTCCGTGTCGATCCCCATGGCCGGCGGTCGCACGTTCTATGTCCAAGACCCCGCGGTCTGGTCGCCGGACGGCAATCGGCTCGCCTTCACGACGACGACCGGCGAGCTTCGGCTCGTGAACAGCGACGGGAGCAACCTGCAGCGGATCGGGGATCCGGCGATGCGGTTCGGCATCCCGACGTGGTCTCCCGATGGGACGTGGATCGCGGTGCGCGTCGAGATGGACCCCGGGATGTACCGCGGATATGTGATCCATCCGGACGGCACCGCGCAGACCGCGATCACCGCGCCGTTCGGGATCGGCGAGTCGCACATGGGCTTCGGTTGGTCGCCGGATGGGCGCTCGGTGGTCTACCACGTGAGCGTACCGACCGACCTCGACATCGCGATCTCCCGACTCGACGCCAGCGGCGCATGGCGGCAGGAGACGTTGCTTGATGGCGCGAACAACGACGTCCTCCCAGCGTGGTCGAATGACGGCACCAGGATCGCCTTCATCCGCATCGAGGGACTCGACACGTCCAGGCAGGTCAGTCGCCTGATGACGGCGGCGGCGAATGGCGCGGATCCGCGGGTCATCAGCGATCGCCCCGTAGATCGCTACCTGCCGTGCTGGTCGCCCGACGACCGCTCGATCGGGGTCATGTCGTACTCGACGGAGGACCTGCTGCCGGTCGTCGACCTGGTCGCTGTCGATGGCTCGGGGGTCGTCGAGATCCACGAGCCAGGCGGGGCATTCTCGCCCTGCTCCTGGCAGCGCCTCGCGCCCTGAGCCGAGCCGCCTAGAGCGCCTCGCCGACGACGCTGCCCCGTCGGCGACGCAGCGCCTCCTCGATGGCCCAGATCGCCAGCGGGCGCAGGTAGATCGAGGCCCGGAAATCCCCGTCGGCGTCGTACGCCTCTGGCGTCCGGAACCACAGGCCGCGCTCGTACGTGACCTCGGCGGCACCACGTGCCGTCTCCCAGCCCTCGTCGGCGAGCCCGCGGCCGATCATGAATGCCGCGAGCGCATAGGTCGTCCCGACCCACACCTCGGACGACTGCTCGCTCGACGTGTCCACCGAGCCGTCGGGGCGCATCCCGTTGACCGCGCCCATCCGGCCGCCGCCGAAACGCCGCACGTTGTTCGCGTGGATCGTGCGCAGAGCGGTGTCGACACGATCGGCCGGTAGCAGGTCGCCGAGCCCGGTCACATCCGCGTACCACTGGCCGCAGAGCTGGTCGGCCATGATCGAATCGGAGCTCGGCCCCGCCCCGTCGTCGTACGCGAAGTAGCGTCCCCGCCAGAGGCGTCGGTCGAAGGCGACCTGGCCGCGTTCGAGCCAGCCCGCCCACCGGCGTTCGGCCTCGCCATACCCGAGCCGACGGGCCATCGCCTCGGCGGCCGCGACAGCGGCGAGCCACAACGACCCACCGTAGGCGGACGGTCCCCGCATCGGCCACGTGTCATACGTCTGATCCGGTTCGCCATCGTGCTCCGGCAAGCCATCACCGTCGCGGTCGGCGAGGGTCAGACGACCGAGGACCGCGTCGACCGCGGGGTACACCTCGCGGATGAGGGCATCGCCATCGGGACCCGCCGCGACGGCGTCGCGCCATGCCTGCAGGACGAACTTCGGGCCAAGATCCTTCCAGCCGTTGACATCCTGGAACCGATACCAGTTGGGCCGGTAGAACGGATCGTCGTCCGGGCCACCGACATCGTGCGGGACCGTGTCGGCGAGCTTGCGCGGTGCCTCGCGTCCTGACGCCTGGATGCTGACCGTCGTCCGGTCGTCCACCTCGATGGTCGCCAGAAGGTCGCGGATCCCGCGGATCTCCAGCTCCGGGAACAGCTCGAGCACCGCGAATGAAGCGTAGAAATCGACGTCGACGGTGTCGTAGAACGGGTAGTCGACGCATTCGAGGAGGGCGAGCCGCCCGGCGTCATCGCGAGCGGGGAGGGGACCGCCGACCTCGCCCGCCTCCCAGAACGTGCCACCGTCGACGAGGAAGTACAGCTCGTTGAACAGCGCGGCGCGGTACCAGGCCGGCCGCGTTACGTCGTCGAGGATCGGGCGCTGCCAGCGATCGATCGCGGCGCGCCACGCAGGCGTCTCGTGCAACGCGTGGACCGCGAGGTCCCAGGCACGGTCGCCTGAGCGTCCCCAGTCGCGGGTGTATCGCTTCCACCAGCGTCGACCGCCGCCGAACTCCACCACCGGCAGGTCCCAGGCGAGCGCGAACCGGACGGACGCCCGCTCGCCGGGCGCCAACGCACGGGTCGCTGCGATCGCGGCGCCCGCCGGCCCGGCCGTGGGGGAGTCGGCGCGGGCCGGCGTCGCGCGGGTGAGGCGGCCGTCGGTGGCGAAGTCGGACCAGAGCTCGACGTCGGCGACGGGATCGAAGACCGGCGTGCCTGTGATCTCCCAGCCATCGCCGAGCGCGGCAAGCGCGAGCGTGCCGCGCAACGCTGCGAGTGCTCCGGGCCCGGGATCGCCGAATCCCACGCCCCGGACGGATCCGTCCCGCCGGACAGCGTGCGCGCGTCCGACGGGTGCCCCGTGATCCGGCCCGCCGGGTGGGTCGGCGAAGGTCGCCATGATGCCGACCGTGACCGGCTCCGGACCAGGGTTCTCGATCCACCATTCGAAGACGCCCACCGGCAGGGCGCTCCGCTCGAGGTCGCCGGCGATGACCGGCGAGAGCTGCTCGCCGATGACGCCCACACCGACGACGTCGGCGTCGAAGGTCTGCCAGGCGCGCGGGAACAGCGCGTGGTACGTGCCGCCGCCGACCGGCACGTTCCAGCCCCACGTCTCCAACCCGTCGCCGGGCGGCCTGACGGCAAGCACCGTCGCCTGCCTGGAGCCGTCGGCCCGAGCGACGAAGAGCGAGAAGCCGTCGGCGACGACCGGTTCGAACCGGTGATGGCCGACGTCGAGGTGCCAGCGGGCGAAGTCGCCGCGGAACGTGCGCCCGATGCTGCCCGTGCCCAGCCCCCCGATCGGGATGCCCGCCCACTCCCCGTCGTCGATCATCGGCACGTTGACCCGCGGTCGCCCGAGGTCGGAGCACGGCTCGCCGATCGGGCGTCGCCAGGCCACCTCCGGGATGGCGGGCCACTCGAGATCGATCCGTCCGGCCTCGGTGACGGTCACCTGGCGGCCGTCATTTCTCGACGCCGGTGACGACCACGGTCCGCATGAACGCGCGTTGGGCCAGGAAGAACACGGCCACCGGAACGGCCATCGTCAGCAGCGCGGACGCCTGGATCAGGGTGGGTTGGCTCGCGTACAGCGCGTTGTACTGCTGGATACCGATCGACAGCGGCTGCAGCTCCGGCTTGCTGGCCAGGTACAGCAGCGGCACGAAGAAGTCGTTCCAGGCGAAGAAGAAATGGAACAGGGCGACCGCGGTGATCGCTGCAAGTGACTGCGGGACGATGATCGAGCGCAGGATCCGGAACGGACCGGCACCATCGATCATCGCGGCCTCATCGAGCTCGCGCGGGATCGACATGAAGTACTGCCGCAGCAGGAAGACGTTGTAGGCGTTGGCGAAGAAGTGCGGGATGATCAACGGCAGCCAGGTGCCGTTCCAGCCGAGCTTCGTGAAGATCACGTACTGCGGCAGGAGCGTGACCTGGAACGGCAGGATGATCGTCGCCAGCAGGATGATGAAGAGTGCGTTCTTGCCGGGGAATCGGAATCGCGCGAAGCCGTAGGCGACCAGCACGGACGACAGCACCGCGCCGATCGTGCTGAACAGGGCGATGCCGAACGTGTTGCGAAGCAGGCGCGGGAAGTCGAGCTGATTCCAGACGGTCGTGAAGTTCTCGATCAGAGGTGAGAACGCCCACGCCTGCTGGAGCGTCCGCCAGCGGCCCTGCCATTCGATGGGCGTCGCGGTCGAGTCGTTCGGATCGATGAACTTGCTCGACTCACGGCCCGCGTCGATGAGCATCAGCTGGCGCGTGGTGCCGTCGGGGAATGGCACCGAGTACAGCGGGTAGGACGTGCCCTCGTACGTCCCAGTCAACGGTGCCGCCGGCCATGGTGGGGCATCGGGATCGGACACCTGCGATGGCTGCTGGAACGAGGTGGTGACCATGTACAGCAGCGGCAGCAGGTATGCCGCCACGACGATGAAGGCGAACATCGTGATGGAGGCCTTGGCGAGGTACGACCGGTACATCCGGGCGACCGAGCTGCGCTCGCCGAACGACCGTTCCGTCGGGAACGTCCCGACCTTCGTCACCGGTCGGCCCCGGCGTAGTAGACCCGACTGCGCGCCGCCCAGAACAGCACCAGCGTCAACACGAGGACGATCGCGAACAGCAACCAGGCGATCGCCGACGCGTAGCCCATGCGGCTGAACCAGAACGCCTCGCGGAACAGCTCGAGGTTGATGAACAACGTCGCGTTGTTCGGGTCGCCGTTGCCGTTGCTCAGCGTGTAGATCTGCGTGAAGTACTGGAATGTCGCGATCACGCAGATGACGAGGTTGTAAAGCAGGATCGGGGAGATCAGCGGGATCGTGATGCGACGCAGCGTCGTCCACACGCCGGCCCCATCGATCCTCGCGGCCTCGTACAGCTCGCTCGGGACGCCTTGCAGGCCGCCGAGGTTGATCAACATGAAGTTCCCGATGCCCCACAGGCCGATCAGGGCGAGGGCCGGGTAGATCCACACGTCGCTGTTCGTCCAGTCCGGACCGGCGATGCCAAGCGACCCGAGGATCTCGTTCAGCCAGCCGGTGTTCGGGTTCAGGAAGCCGAGCCACACGAGCGTCGAGGCGACCAGCGGGATCATCATCGGCATGTAGATGAGCGTCCGGAGCACGCTCTTCCCGACGAGACGCGGGCTGTTGAGGAGCAGCGCGAACGCGAGGCTCGCGATCATCGTCAGCGGGACGAACAGCAGAGCGAACTTGACCGTCGCGATGACCGAGGTCGCGACCAGCGGGTCGCGCGTCATCTGGATGTAGTTGTCGATGCCCACGAAGCGCGTCTTCTCCGCCGCCAACAGGTTGAAGTCCGTGAGCGACATCGCGAGGGAGGCGATCATGGGGCCGGCCGTGAACACGGCGAGGCCGATCAGCCACGGGCCGATGAAGACGAAGCCCCAGAAGGCCTCTCGGAACGCCGGGCCACGGAAGCGCGCCCGACGGCCCGTCGAGGGTGCCAGCGTCTGAAGGCTCCCGGTGGTGTCGGCCATGTCCGGGTCAGCTCCCTGTTGGGTGACGGGCCTCAGCTGGGATAGCGACCTCCCGGGCGGAGGAGAACGCCCGGGAGGTCGCAGGAGGAGCCGAGTCTATTCCGGCGCCGCGTCGAAGATGCCCTGCAGCGTCGTCTGCAGCTTCGTCAGCTCGGCGTCGATATCGAGCTGATTGGTCCGATACGCGTTGCCGAGGGCCTGAAGGGCCTTCTTGGCCTTGGCGTAGTCCGGCATGTAGGCCTGGTGGTTGGGGATGTCCGGGTAGGACAGCATCGCCTGGGGCACGGCCCAGTCGATCGTCACGTCCGGGTACTGCTTGTTGATGGTCTTGAAGAACGCATCCTGCTTCGACGGATCGGCCGGGAAGGCCCCGTAGTCGGCAAGGAGCGCGTCCGAGTTGACGAGCACGGTCAGCGCCTTGAACGCCTCTTCCGGATGCTTCGTCGACTTGAGCAGGCTGAAGGTGTCGGCGTGGAGCTTGGCTGTGGTGGTGCCGTTGTACGACGGCGCGACCGCGACGCCCCACTCGAAGTCGCGCTTCGCGGGCGCGGCCGGGTTGATGCAGCACATGTACCAGCTGTGCGTCTCGGCCATCGCCAGGTTCCCGGAGGAGAACTCATTGTCCGGCCCGAGCAGGTCACTGTGGATCGCGGCGTACGTCGGGATGAAGTGGTCCTTCCAGACGCCGTCGTTGTACCAGTGGAGACCGGTCTTCAGCGGGTCCGGGATCTGGGCGGTCTTGCCGTCGTCGCCGACCACCGAGAAGGCACCGAAGATCGTCGACTCGGCGACCGGGTTGTTATCCGCCCACTGCGAGTCGAAGCCCCACTGCTCGATGTTCTTCGGGTCGAACTTCGAGCTCGTGGCGTCGTTGCCGCTCTTGTCCACGGTCAGCTTCATGCCGAGCTCGCGCACGGCCGCCATGTCCCACGGCTTGCCCTGGTACTGCTCGCCGACCTTGGTCGGCGGGTAGGGCAGGTCAGCTTCGTCGAACAGCTTCTTGTTGTAGTACATGAACGACGGATACGTCGCGAACGGCAGGCCGATCATGGCCCCGCCCTCGCCCATCTTCCAGAACTCGACGAGCTTGGGGTCGATCTTGCTCATGTCGTACTTCTGCGACGTGACGAGATCCGACAGGTCGAGGATCTGGCTGCGGAAGATGTTCAGGCCTTCGACGCCGACCGGGCCGACGATGTCCGGCGGGTTCCCGGCCGCGATCTCGATCTGGAGCTGGTTGGACGCGACGCGGTTGTCGTAGATCTCGACGGAGATGTAGATCGCCTTCTGGCTCGCATTGAAGTCGTCGGCGACCTTGATCTCGGCGGCGATCTGATCCGGCTTGCCGCCTGTGCCCAGCCCGATGAACCAGCGGATGACCTTGCCGCCGTTCGGACCCGGCGCGTCGTTGTCGATCGGGGCTGGCGTGATCGCGACTTGGGACGGTGCCGCTGCGGACGCCGCGGCCTGGCTCTGTGCCGCGCTGGGCGCGGGGCTCGGAGTGGATGTGCCGCACGCCGCGGCGATGATGCTGATCAAGCTGGCGAGGACGAGACCCCGTCTCATCCCGGCGAAACGAACTTCCATCTCGATCGATCCTTCCTCCGCTTCTAGCTCCTACTCCATCCGACCACTGGTCCGGGGGTTACGAGGGGGCGACGAGGGGTGGCGGCGTCGTTCGTCAGCGCATGGCCCTCCCCGCACTCGAGGCGCGCGCGATGAGTTCGGTGGCCAGGACGACATGACGAGCGACCCGACCGTTGCGTTCGAGGTTGCCTGTCAGGAGATGGACCATCTCGCGGCCCATCTCCTCGACCGGCTGACGGACGCTCGAGAGCGCCGGACGGGTCGAGGTGGCGATCGGCGAGTCGTCGTAGCCGACGACGGCAACGTCTTCGGGGACCCGGCGCCCAGCGGCCTGCAGGACCCCGAGGGCGCCCGCAGCCATGAGATCCGAGGCACAGAAGACCGCGTCGACGTCCGGGCGATCGCGCAGGAGACGCTCCATCGCGGCCTCACCGCCAGGAAGCGTGAAATCGCCGGTTGCGATGAGGCTCTCATCGGTCTCGATGCCCGCATCCGCCGAGGGCATCGCGATAGCCGGCGAGCCGGTCGATGCCCGCGCCCATGTCGCGCGGACCGGTGATCGTCGCGATCCGCTGCCGGCCTGTCGCCAGCAGGTGTGCGGTCGCGCGGCGCCCCCCATCGCGGTTGTCGGCGTCGACGAAATCGATATCGACGCCGCGGGGCGGCCGGCCCAGCACGACCGACGGGATGTGGCGCGCCGCGAGCTGCTCGGGCAGGGGATCGTCGCCGTGCAGGCTCACGAGGATGACCCCGTCCACGTGTCCGGCGGTGAGATAGCGGACCGTCCGCTCCTCGTCGTCCATGTCGTCCGGCATGAGCAGGACGAGCTGGAGGTCCCGGACCGATAAGGCGGCGCTCACGCCGCGGACGAGCCGCGGGAAGAACGGGTCGCTGAACAGCAGGGTCGTGGGCTCGGTGATCACCAGCGCGATCGAGTCGCTGCGTCGCGTGACGAGGCTGCGCGCCGCGCGGTTGGGGACGTAGCCGAGGCGGTCGATGGCCTTCTCGACCGAGCGCCGCACGTCGGGGGAGACCTTGGGGGAACCATTGACGACGCGCGAGACCGTGGCCCTCGAGACACCGGCGACGCGCGCGACCTCGTCGAGGGTCGCGACTGGCTTCGCGATGATCGGCTCGAGCTGGGCCATGATCGATATCGGCCTCGCTGGCGCCGCGGTCGCTCTCGTTGTGAGAGCGCTCTCACGTTCCGGGAGGCACCATATCACCAGTTGTCAAGAGAGCGTTTCCAAGGACGTTACCCGGCTGTCGCGGCGGCTGATGCATAGCCCTACCCGCGGCCGGACCTCCACCGTTTGATGCGCCTCGGCCGCATATCCGGCCGGTCGCCGGCCGCTTCGGGAGTCACGACGGGATCCCGTCCGTCCTGGTGGCCCCGCGGGGTGCCCACGTGCTGCAGCCGAAGCGCATCACCGGACGATCCCTCGCCCAACGCCCGGATGTGTGCATCAACCCCACGCGGACGCCAAGCCGTGACCGCCGTCACCGACCGTATGCGAGACTGACCAGCGATGGCCATCGAGACGTCGACCGGCCCGGCGACCCCGGCGCGCGAGCGCTACGAGGCGGTCATCGGGATCGAGGTCCACTGCCAGCTGCGGACCGAGTCGAAGATGTTCTGCGCGTGCGCGACCGCATATGACGGCGCGCCGCCGAATACCCACGTCTGTCCGGTGTGTCTCGGGCTGCCGGGCGCGCTTCCGGTGATCAACCGTCGCGCCGTCGAGCACGTCCTCGCGGCGGGCCTGGCGATCGAGGCAACGACCCCCGAGGCGACCCGCTGGGATCGGAAGAACTACTTCTACCCGGACCTGCCCAAGGGCTATCAGATCAGTCAGTACGACCTGCCGCTCGCGTCAGGGGGGCGGCTCACGGTCGAGACGTCGGACGGCCCGTTCACGATCGGCATCACGCGAGCGCATCTGGAAGAGGACACAGCCAAGCTCATCCATTCGACCGGACCCGACGGCCGAAAGGTCAGCTTGATCGACTTCAACCGGTCGGGCGCGCCGTTGATGGAGATCGTCACCGACCCCGATATCCGCACCGCCGAGCAGGCCCGGCGCTACGCGGAGGAGCTGCAGCTGCTGCTGCGGACCATCGGCGCCTCCGATGCGGACATGGAGCGCGGACAGATGCGGGTCGAGGCGAACGTGTCGCTCCGGGCCCATGGCGCGACCGCGTTCGGCACGCGCGTCGAGGTCAAGAACATGAACTCGTTCCGCTCGGTCGAGCGGGCGATCGCCTACGAGATCGAACGACAGGCGACCGCCCTCGATGCCGGGGAGCCGCTGGCCCAGGAGACCCGCGGTTGGTCGGACGACCGAGCGGCGACGTATCACATGCGTTCGAAAGAGACCTCCGATGACTACCGATACTTCCCCGAACCAGACCTCCCGCCGCTCCACGTCGATCCGGCGTGGCTCGACCGACTGCGATCCGAGATGCCCGAGCTGCCGGCGGCCCGGCGGACGCGGTTCCAGCGGGACCTGGGTCTGAGCGCCTACGACGCGACGGTCCTCGTCGGCGATCCGGGTGCGGGCTCGCTCTTCGAGTCGACGCTCGCTGCCGATCCGTCCGTCCCCTCGAAGTCCGTCGCGAACTGGGTCACCGGGGAGTACCTGCGCCTGCGGAACTCGGCGACCGACGACACGCCCGTATCGGTCGATCCGGCGCAGCTTGCCGCGCTCGTCCGGCTCGTCGACGACGGCAGCATCTCGCGCGCGAATGCCAAGGAAGTCTTTGCCGAGCACGCCTCGTCCGGGGCGCCGGTCGCGGGCGTCGTCGCCGACCGAGGATTCCACCAGATCTCCGATGCGGACGTCGTCGGCCAAGCGGTCGACGAGGCGTTCGCCGCCAACCCCGACGCGATCGCCGACTACAAGGCCGGAAAGACACAGGTCATCGGCTTCCTCGTCGGCCAGGTCATGAAGACGACCAAGGGCCAGGCCGATGCGTCGGTCGTGCAGCGTGTCGTCCGCGAGCGGCTCGACCGTTGAGTGCCACCAACGTCGTCCTCTGGCTCGCGGGCATCGCCCTCATGGGCGTGGGTTATACGCGGTTCCGCGCACCGTGGGCGCGCTACCAGGGGTTGCGAGCCCAGCAGGCGAACCTTGATCGCTACGAGGCGTGGCGCGGTGGCCTGCGGACCCACGACGACGGGCCGACCGGAGCGTCCGTCATGATGGCCGACGCGCGTCGCCAGGCGCAGATCGCCGGGGTGGTCGTCATCGCCGGTGTCGTGGTCTTCGCGCTGGGGTTCGTGTTTCGCTAGACGCTGCGTTCGGCGAGCCGCCGCGCGCTAGTGGCCGACCGGCGACGGCCCGTAGGCATCGTCGGGGAGCGGTCGCATCCAGCCCGTCGGTAGCGCGCCGCCGATCTTGCCGCGCTCGGCCGCCGCGAGCAGATCGCCGCTCGCCCACAGCTCGTGGAGCATGTAGGCGATGAAGGCGTCGCCACAGCCGACGGTCGTCCCCGCGACCGGGACCGGATCGACGGCGATCTGACGCTCCACGCCGGTCCTGCCGTCGATGAGCAGGATGGCGTGCGACCCGAACGTCACGACCAGGCGTTTGCCGAGCTCGTTGGTGATCCGCCGCAGCGCTGCCACATCGGCGTCATCGGCTGAGCCTGGCCACCCGACGATCGCCATGTCGACCCAGCGCATCGTGTCGGCGAACCGGGCGGGCGTGTAATGGCGGAAGCCGAGGAAGTCGGCGACGACCTCGATCCCCTCGAGGCGGCCGGTGTCGCCAAGCCGAGCGACCTCGGCGATGACACCTTCCACCAGGATGGCGTGCAGGCGCTTGGTGCTCTTGAGCAGCGCCTCGTCCTGGGCGGTGAACCGCAGGTCGGCGCAGACACCCTCGACGTAGTGGTCCATCCAGATCTCGCGGTCGGGCAGGATCTCGATATCGATCGAGGCGGACGGCCCGTCGCGGACGATGGCGTCACGCGACCCGTAATCGATCTCGTGCCGATCGAGCATCTCGAGGAACAGCGTCGCGTCCTCGTCGCCGATCCGGCTGACGAGGCGGAACGGCAACCCGAGCGATCGCCAGTGCCAGGCCACGTTCAGCGCCCCACCGCCGGGGAGCACCGGCCCGTCCGGCACGTACCGATCGAGGCTCAGCGCGCCGAGCAGCAGCGTCTCGGGCGGCACGCCCTCAGACGCCCTCGAGGGGATGCGCTCGCCGTGCGCCCGACTCGATGAACCGGTCGTAGCGGGCCTCGACGACCTTGCTCGTCTGCCAGAAGGCCTCGACGGACAGGTGGCCACAGCCCTCCGCGTGATACCACTCGAGCCGATCCGGGACCGCCGTCAGCAGCGACGGGTCGTGGGCAGGCACGACCGCGGGGCTGAGCATGTATCCCGGCGAGTCCGGCTCGCGGATCTGGAGCAGGTGCTCTCCACGGAACCCGCGGGCCCGCGGGACGACATGCCGCTCGCCGCTCCCGAGATCGAGCAGCGACACGTCCTCGACCGGGGTGTCGGTGACCTCCGGCCAGTCGGCGTCGTCGACGAGCTCGGCGATGACGCGTCGGACCGAGATGTCCTGATAGTGGTTCATCGGCGTCTCCGGCTGGTCGTAGTCGTCGTCCCGGACGTTCTCGACCGCGTAGTCGTAGACGTTCCCGCAGGTCGTGACGAGGAAGCGCACGAGCGCCGGTCGGTCCCGCAGATACCGCCGATAGCTGGCCTCGTACTCGAGGATCGCGACCGATGGCGGGACGACCTCGCCCCGAACGACGTGGGCATACCGCCATCCATCGACGCCGAAGCGATCGTCGAGCGTCGAGCGTCGGCGCGCCTTGGCATCGCCGGAGAAGCCCAGGGAGCCGACCGGGATCCATACCTCGCCCAGCGGTGCCGTGAGTCCGGGGTCGAGAGCGCGCCACCAGTCGGTGCGATCCATCGGGGTAGGGTAGCCGTCCCTAGACTGACGAACGCGGGATACCACGAGCGGAGGACACGGCACGACCATGCGTGAGCGGACGGAAGGGCGCGGCCTGGCGACACGAGCCATCCACGCGGGAGAACGGCCGGACCCGACGACCCACGCGCACCGGACGCCGATCTACGCCACCGCGACGTACACCTTCGACACGGCCGCCGAGAAGGAGGACGCGGTCGACCGGTCCCTCGCCTGGGAGCCCGGCGTCTACTTCTATTCGCGGACCGGTAATCCGACGAACCGCGCCCTCGAGGAGAAGATCGCCTCGCTCGAGGGAGCCGAGGACGCCGTCGTGTCGTCCTCCGGCATGGCCGCCGTCGCGGCCACGCTCTTCGCGCACCTGCGCACCGGCGATCACCTCGTCGCCGGTCAGGAGCTGTTCGCCATCACGAACGTCCTGCTCGACGACGACTTCCCGCGACGCGGGATCGGTGTCACCCGGGTCGACCCGACGGACGTCGACGCCATCGAGGCTGCCGTGACCCCGGCGACGCGCGTGCTCTTCGTCGAGTGCTCGACGAACCCGACGCTTCGGGTGCCCGACCTCGATGCCCTCGCCGCGCTGGCGCGCCGCCACGACTTGCTCTTCATCGCCGACAACACGTTCCTCGGGCCGGTCATCCTGCGGCCGCTCGAGCATGGCGCCGACCTCGTGCTCCACGCAGCGACCAAATATCTGTCCGGGCACGGGGACGCCGTCTCGGGCGTGGTCGCCGGCCGCAAGGCGCTCATCGATCCGATCCGCGCGCAGACCGACACGCTCGGTCAGGCGGCGAGCCCGTTCTCGAGTTTCCTGGTGCAACGCGGCGTGCGCACCCTGCCACTCCGCACAAGGGCGGCGTCAGCCAACGCCGCTCGGATCGCCGCTCGGCTCGAGGGTCACGAGAAGGTCGAGTGGGTCCGCTATCCGGGCCTGGCCTCGCATCCGGACCACGCCGTCGCGCAGCGCCTGCTCGGCGATGTCAGCGGTGCCATGGTCACGTTCAAGCCGCGCGGCGGCCTGGACGGGATGGCGGCGTTCACCGACCACCTCCGTCTGTGCGACATCGGCGTCAGCCTCGGCGACATCCACACGCTCGTCTATCCGCGCCCCAAGGACGGCGGCATCATCCGGCTGTCGATCGGGTGCGAGGACATCGATGACCTGCTCGAAGACTTCGAGCTCGGGCTCTCCTTCGTACCGGTCCGCTAGACCTCCGCGCCGACGCCCCGCCCGAGTTCGGCCGCTGCCGCGAGTGCCGCGCCGATCGTCAGATCGACCCGCCTGACGACCTCGTCCTCAGGCGGCCGGTACCAGTCCTCGTTCCCGAGCTTGCGCGTCCCCTCGACATCCGCCGGATCGCGGATCACGTCCGACACTGTGAGGATCGTGCCGGCCCGGACATCTCGGCCCTTGGCGCGTTCGCGCATCGCGAGCAGATAGACGGCCGCGGTCTCCATCTCGGCCGCGAGGTAGCCACGCCGGCCCCACCGGATCACACCGTCAGGATGCGGGTCGTAGAACACGTCGGAGGTCACCACCGGGCCGACGTGCGTCGTCAAGCCCTCGGCGCGGCTGGCCCGGGCGAGCGCGTCGATGACGTCGAACGAGCCCGTCGGCGCGGTCGGCTCGCCGCCACCGAGCACGTTGCCGATGCCGGACCAGGAGGCCGCGGCCAGGGCGACGACGACATCCCCGATCTCGAGTGCGCCGAACCCGCCGCATGTCCCGACGCGGATGAACGTGGTCACGCCGAGGTTGAGCAGCTCCTCCATGACGATCGACGTCGTCGGCGCGCCCATCATCGTCGTCTGGACGGACACCGGCGACGCCATCGACCGTGCCGGTGTAGCCGAGCAGCCCGCGGTTCGCGTTGACCAGCCGTGCCGACTCCATCCCACCGTCGAATCGGTCAGCGATGCGCGTGGCGCGATTCGGGTCGCCCGGCAGCAGCACGACCGGCGCGTAGTCGCCGGGCTCGGCGTGAAGATGGATCTGGGTCATGCTCCCTCCGTGCGGTCGCCGCGCCGAGCCGACGCCACTCCACCGACAGGCAGCGGTCCATCACGACCGCGAGCCCTGCGTCATGGGCGATCCGTGCCGCTTCCCAGTCCACGATCCCGAGCTGGAGCCATAGACATCTGGCACCTGCGTCGACCGCCTCCTGTGCGTGGGCGGCACAGAACTCCGGCGCGGCGGAAGACGTCGACGATGTCGAATGGCCCCGTGGCCGCCACCGCGTCGGCGAGGGTCGGGTACGCGGGCACGCCCGCGACAGCGGTGGCCATCGGGTTCACCGGCACGCAGTCGTAGCCGACCGAGAGCAGGTGCCGGAAGACGTCGCCGGATGGGCGCCCGGGTCGGTCTGACGCGCCGATCACCGCGATGCGACGGGCCGTCGCCAGGAGCTCGCGGACGCCAGCGTCGTCGAGCAGCGGCACGCCTCCGCGACCCTCCGCGAGGTCCAGATAGGCGATGGTCCGGGCACGTTCTTCGGGGGTCATCCAGCCTCACTCGTCCGGGCATCCCGAGGTCATCGACGACGTGGGTCGGATAGCGTATCCTCCGCTGCCGAAAGACCGCGGGTCCGTGACATCGTCCTAGCGGTCGTACGAGGAGGAACCACCTTGCGGAGTTCAATGCGGCTGCTGTCGCTCGGTGCGACTGCGGCCTTCATCTTCGCCGCTTGTTCGAGTGGCGGCGGGGCGGCAACGTCGGCCCCGAGCGCTGCGGCACCATCCGAAAGCGCGGCGGCCAGCGAGAGCGCCAGCGCGTCCGCCTCTGCGTCGACGGGCGGGGCCGGTTCGAAGCAACTGGACCGCGTGCGTCGCGTTCGACACCGGCGGTCTCGGCGACAAGGGCTTCAACGACCTCGCCAAGAAGGGCCTCGAGGATGCCGCAGGCACAGGGCTACACGACGTTCTTCTCCGAGGCGCAGGGCGCGACGGACTACGCCGCGAACATCCAGCGACTCATCGACCAGGGTTGCCAGTCGATCGTGACGGTCGGCTTCAACCAGGCCGCGGCGACCGATCGACTGCGACCAAGGCCAACCCGGACATCGCCTTCGCGCAGGTCGACAACACCTGGGACGAGAAGGCGAACGGCCCGACCCCGGCCAACTTCACCGGCCTGTCCTATCCAGATCGACCAGGCGGCGATGCTCGCCGGCTATCTGGCCGCGGGCTTCTCGAAGTCCGGCAAGGTCGGTACCTACGGCGGTCAGCAGTTCCCCGGCGTGACCCTGTTCATGGACGGCCTCTCGGCGGGCATCAAGTATCACAACCAGGAGAAGGGGACCGACGTCAAGCTCCTCGGTTGGGACTCGGCCACGCAGAAGGGCACGTTCGTCGGTGGCGACAACCCGTGGGGTGACCCGGCCAAGGGCGAGCAGCTCGCCAAGACGCTGGTCGACCAGGGCGTCGACATCGTCCACCCGGTGTCCGGCGCGACCGGTAACGGCTCGATCAAGTACATGCTCTCCAAGAACCTGTGGGCGATCGGCGTCGACACCGATCAGGCGATCTCGCTTTCGGAGTACGCCAAGGCCATCCTGACCTCGGCCCAGAAGGCCATCGACGTGTCCGTCCTGGATACGTTCAACAAGAACCAGGGTGGCGATCTCGGTGGCGAGAACTACATCGGCACCCTGGAGAACAAGGGGGTCTCGATCTCCCCGTTCCACGACTTCGACAGCGCAGATCCCCGCGGACCTCAAGTCCGAGATCGACACCCTGTCGGGCAAGATCTCGGATGGCTCGGTCAAGGTGGCCGACTACCTGAAGTAGTCGACGGCCTGACCGTCAGTCGATCCCGACGGCCGCCCGCTCTCGATCAGTCGAGGGCGGGCGGCTCGGCATACACGGGCTAATGCGGGAGCCAGATGCGCCTCGAACTGAAGGACATCACGAAGCAGTTCCCAGGTGTCCTCGCCAACGATCGGATCTCGATCTCGGCCGATCGTGGTGAGGTGCTCGGGCTCCTTGGGGAGAACGGCGCCGGCAAGACGACGCTGATGAACATCCTGTCGGGGCTCTATCGCCCAGACTCCGGCGAGATCCTGATCGACGGGACGCCGCGGACCTTCAACGACCCGGCCGAGGCGATCGAGGCGGGGATCGGGATGGTCCACCAGCATTTCCAGCTCGTGCCGGTGTTCGACGTCGTGTCCTCGGTCGCGCTCGGCGCCGAGAGCGTCACCGGCCCACTCGGGACGTTCGACCGGAGCGCGGCGCGAAAACGCGTCGTCGAGCTCTCCGAGCTGTACAACCTCGCACGTCCCGCCGGACGCCGACATCGAAGACCTGCCGGTCGGTGTTCGTCAGCGGGTGGAGATCCTCAAGGCGCTCTACCGGCAGAGCGACATACTCGTGCTCGACGAGCCGTCGGCGGTGCTCACGCCGGCCGAGACCGAGGAGCTGTTCGACATCATCCGCGGGCTCGCGGCGAACGGCACGACCGTGATCTTCATCACGCACAAGCTGAACGAGGTCCTCGAGGTCTGTGACCGCATCACGGTCCTCCGGCGGGGCCGGGTCGCCGGCACGGCTGAGCCCAAGACCACGACCCGCGAGCAGCTCGCGAACATGATGGTCGGTCGCGACGTGGAGCTCCGCGTCGTGAAGGGTCCGTCGACCCCGGGCGACGTCGTCCTCAGCCTGAACGACGTCGTGGTCCGCGACGACCGCGACCACATCGCCGTCAAGAACGTGTCGCTCGACGTTCGCGCGGGGGAGATCGTCGCGATCGCCGGCGTCCAGGGCAACGGCCAGACGGAGCTCGTCGAGGCGATCGTCGGGTTGCGCACGGTCGACTCGGGAACGATGACGGTCGGCGGCGACGACATCACCCGCGCGACCCCACGGCAGGTCGCCGATCTCGGCGTCGCGCACATCCCCGAGGATCGCGGTCGCGACGGCCTCATCAACTACATGACCGTGTCCGAGAACTACATCCTCGACACATATCACCGCCCGCCGTACAGCAAGGGCGTCCGGCTCGACCTCGACGCGATCCGCGAAGGCGCGAAGGTCGGCGTCCGCGACTTCGACATCCGGACACCCTCCATCCACACGCTCGCTGGCTCGTTGTCGGGCGGCAACCAGCAGAAGGTCGTCGTCGCGCGCGAGTTCTCGCGGCCGGTGAAGCTCGTCATCGCGTCGCAGCCGACGCGTGGGCTCGACGTCGGCTCGATCGAGTACATCCACAAACGGATCGTCGAGCAGCGCGACGCCGGGGCGGCCATCCTCATCGTGAGCACCGAGCTCGAGGAGGTCATCGCCGTCGGCGACCGCGTCGCCGTGATGTACGGCGGCCAGATCGTCGGCATCCTTGAGGGCGAGGCGGCGACCTTCGAGGCCGTGGGCATGTTGATGGGAGGCGCACAGTGAACCGCGCGCGACGGATCCTCGCACCCGCGGTCGTCCCGGCGCTCGCGATCGTCAGCGCCTTCATCGTCGGCTCGATCTTCATCCTGATCACGGACTTCCAGAACCTCCAGCGGCTGGGCACCGACCCGATCGGGGCCATCGGATCCGCGGCCGGCGGGATCATCGCGGCCTACCAGGCGATGCTCGTCGGTGCGTTCGGCGACCCGGCTCGCATCGCCGCCGCCCTCCAAGGTGGGACGCCGCGTCAGATCGCGGGGGCGGTCCGGCCGCTGACCGAGACATTGGTCGCAGCGACGCCGCTGATCTTCACCGGGCTCGCCGTCGCAGTCGCGTTCCGGACGAGCGTGTTCAACATCGGCGTCGAGGGGCAGTTCATCCTCGGCGCGTTCGGCTCGACGGTCGCGTTGCTGGTCCTGCAGGACCTGCCCGCCCCGATCCCCCTCCTCGGCGCGATCATCGCGGGCGTCTTCACGGGGGCGGTGTGGGGCTTCATCCCCGGCTTCCTCAAGGCGCGGACGGGCGCCCACGAGGTCATCACGACGATCATGCTCAACTACGTCGCCGTGCAGATCGTCCTGTTCGGGCTGCGCTCGGACTTCCTGCGCCAGGAAGGAAGCTCCCAGCCGATCTCCAAGCTGCTGACGGCGATCGCACGCGTGCCGGGCATCCTCGATCCGTTCGGGCTGCCGGGCATCCGCCTCCACTACGGGTTCGTGCTCGCGCTGGTCATGGCGGCCGTCGTCTCGTGGTTCCTGTTCAAGACCACCAAGGGCTTCGAGCTTCGGGCGGCCGGCTTCAACCTCACCGCGGCGAAGTACGCCGGTATGAGCGCGAGCGGGTCGATCATCCTGGCGATGTCGATCTCGGGCGGATTGGCGGCCCTGGGTGGCTCGATGGAGGTCCTGGGCACCGTCCCCCAGATGTCGAACGACATCAGCTCGGGGTTCGGGTTCAACGCGATCGCCCTCGCCTTGCTCGCCGGTAATCGACCACTCGGCATCGTCCTCGCGGCGCTGCTGTTCGGCGCGCTCCGGACCGGTGGCGGCTTGATGCAGGTCCAGACCGGCATCCCGCTCGACCTGCTGTTCTTCATCCAGGCGCTGGTCATCATGTTCGTCGCCGCACCGGGCCTCGTCCGCTCGATCTGGCGGCTGCGCGCGCCGCGGACCCCGACCGGCACCGCCGTCGAAGGGGCACGGGCATGACCGCCGCCGTGCTCACCGGTCCGTGCGGAGATGGGCGACTGCCGCGCGTACAGGCGCTGCGCGCCGCGCGGATCCGTGGCGCGATCATGGCCGCCCTCGGGCTCGTCGCCTTCGCTGCCGCGCGCGACTCGTTCGGAACGTGCCGCCACCTTCGCGTTCTGGGTCGGACAAGCAGGGCGGCGAACTGGCTGTCGTTCTCGACGAGCGTCGGCGTGCTGTGGATCCTGGCGGGCGTCGCGGTCGGAGCGGCGCGGGATCGCCCAGCTCGTGCGCGGCCCCGCTTCCCGTGGCGCCGGACGCTGCTGATCGTCATCCCGGTCTGGATCGCGGCGATCCTGGGCGCACTCCTGGACGGCAAGACCGCGAACCTGACCGGCGTGATCGCCGGCAGCCTCGAGCTCGCCGTCCCGATCTCGCTGGGCGCCTTCGCCGGCATCCTGTCCGAACGCAGCGGCATGCTCAACATCGCGATCGAGGGCAAGTTCCTGGTCGGCGCGTGCGCGGCGTCGGTCGCCGCGAGCGTCACGGGCAGCGTGATCGTCGGCGTGTTGGCGGCGATCTTCGCCGGCGCGCTCGTCGGTCTACTGCTCGCCTGGCTCGGGATCCGCTACAAGGTCGACCAGATCATCGCCGGCGTCGTCATCAACATCGGCGCGCTCGGTATCACCAACTTCCTGTTCCTGCGGGTCCTCTCGAAGAACACCGAGCTGAACACGCCGCCGACGATCGAGGCGATCCAGGTCCCGGTCCTCAGCAACATCCCGGTACTCGGACCGCTGCTGTTCTCCGGCACGCCCTATCTCTACTTCACGATCTTCCTGATGTTCTTCCTGACCTACATGCTGTTCCGGACGCGCTGGGGCCTGCGGCTGCGGGCGTCGGGCGAGAAGCCATCGGCCGCCGGCACCGTCGGCATCGACGTCCTGAAGATCCGCTATCGCGCGATGCTCCTCGCCGGGATGCTCGGCGGTCTCGCCGGCTCGTACCTCAGCCTCTCGACCGCCGGCAGCTTCCAGATGAACATGAGCGCGGGGCGCGGGTTCATCGCTCTTGCGGCGGTCATCTTCGGCGCGTGGCACCCGATCTACGCGTTCGGTGCGGCGCTCGTGTTCGGCTTCTCCGATGCGATCCAGGCGCTGCTGTCGATCCTCGGGGTCGACGTCCCGCCGCAGCTGCTCAACAGCGTCCCGTACATCGTCACGATCATCGTCGTCGCCGGCGTGGTCGGGCGGGTCCGTGGGCCGGCCGCGGCGGGCCAGCCATACGACCAGGGCTGACCTCGTGAGCGCAGGCTATCCCGAGGCGTCGGGACGGGCATCGGCCCTCCCGACGTTCTACGAAGCGCAAGCCACGCCGCGGAGCGCCCCGGTCGGTACGTCCGAGCACCCGCTGCCGCTGATCATCGACAGCGACCCGGGCCTCGACGACGCGCTCGCGATCGGGCTCGCCTGGCGCGCCCGGAGCTCGACGTCCTGGCCGTGACGACGGTCGGCGGCAACGCCGATGTCCGGCATTGCACCGAGAACGCGCTGCGGCTCCTGCATGCCTATGGCCGGGACGACGTCCCGGTCGCCGAGGGCGCCGCGGGGCCGCTGGTCGGCCAGGTCGTTCGAGCGACCGAGGTGCACGGCGAGGCGGGTATCGGTTCGACCGAGCTGCCGCCGGCGACCGCCAAGGCCGTCCCCGAGCACGCGGTCGAGCTCATCGCGCGCTTCCTGCGCGAGCATCCCGAACCGGTCGCGATCGCGCCGATCGGGCCACTCACCAACATCGCGCTCGTGCTGCGGCTCTATCCCGACCTCGCCGACCGGATCGCCCACCTGTCGATCATGGGCGGCTCGATCGGCGAGGGGAACACGACGGTCTCGGCCGAGTTCAACATCTACGCCGATCCCGAGGCTGCCGACGTGGTGTTCCGGTCCGGCGTGCCGATCACGATGATGGGCCTCGATGTGACTCATCAGGCGCTGTTCGATCGGCGTGCCGCCGAGGGCCTCCGTGCGTCGGGAACGACGTCCGGACGCATCGCCGCCGAGCTGACGGACTTCGCGCTCGATCGGAACATGGAATGGGGTGGCCGGACGACGGCCGCCATCCATGACGCCGTGGCGGTGGCCCACCTCGCCATCGCGGACCTCGTGGACGTCGCGCCGTACCACGTCGCGGTCGATACGACCGATGGGCCGGCGCGCGGCCGGACGGTCTGCGACGGGTTGCCGTACCGCCTCAAGCGCTATGGCCGGGCACCCAACGCCGAGGTCGGGATCCGCATCGATCGGGCGCGGTTCGAGTCGGTCGTGCTGCGACGCGTTCGCATCCCTGCCGTAGCGGCGATGCGCTACGTCGCGCTCGGCGACTCATACACCATCGGTACCTCGGTCCGCCGCGACGAGCGTTTCCCTGACCGGCTCGTCCGTGCGGAACCGCGGCTGGAGCTCGTCGCGAACCTCGGGGTGAATGGCTACACGGCCGGTGACCTGATCCGTGACGAGCTACCGGCGCTTCCCGGACTCGCGCCCGAGTTCCTGACGCTGCTCATCGGCGTGAACGACGTCGTCCAGGGCATCCCCGCGGCCGACGTACGAGGCGAACGTGGTCGAGATCCTCGACGTGCTGCTCGCAGCCGCACCAGCGGACCGGATCGTCGCGGTCGTCGATCCCGGACTACACCGTGACCCCAGCCGGCGCCGACTACGGCGACCCGGCGGCGAAGCGCGCGTCGATCGTCGAGGCCAACGCGACCATGGCGAGCCTGTGCGAAGAGCGCGCGGTCGGCATTCGTCGACATCTTCGATCTGTCGTCGCGAGCGGCCGACGACCGGAGCTTCGTCGCGGGCGACGGACTGCATCCCAGCGGTGAGCAATACCGCTTGTGGGTGGAACGCATCGCGCCGGTCGTCGCGCGGCTGCTCGGCGGCGACGCCTCGTAAACCTTTCCGTTGCTGTCGGGCAACGTTTTTCACGTCGCGATGACCTGCGGTTGACCTTCGCGCGCGTAGGCTCCACTGTACTCAGGGGCGGAGCAGGGTGCTCTGATGCAGTCGTGAGGGGGGAACCGTCACTCCATGACCCATCGCCGTGTCGGCGTGCGCGCCGCGGCCGCCGTGGCCGTGTTGCTCGCAAGCTCCTTGTGGACCCCTGTCGTCACTGCGGCGGGCGGTGGAGCGACGCGCGCGAGCGACCACGCGACGACGCCCTTGTCTGCCGTTGCGGCCCCGCCGTCCGTGCAGGAAACCGTCGCGGACGCTCCGTCCGACAGTGGCGAGTGGGGACCGCTCCTCGACTGGGGCGTCCAGGCCAAGCACATGATCCAGCTGTCGACCGGCAAGGTCCTCGTCTGGTCGACTGGTGACAACGCGCGGGTCTGGGACCCGACGACCGGCACGTTCACGCTCGCCCCGGCGACCTTCGCAGACCTCCACTGCGCCGGCCAGGCGACCCTCGCGGACGGGCGCGTGATCGTCGTCGGCGGCCAGGTCGGCTCGCCGCACAACGGGCACGAACATCACATCGCTGTTCGACCCGATCGCCCAGACCTGGACGCGCGGTGCCGACATGACCGACCTGCGCTGGTACGCCACGGCAACGACGCTGGCCAACGGCGAGGTCCTCGCGTCATCCGGCGATGCCCCGGACGGCACGCGGTCGACCATCCCCGAGGTCTATGACCCGGTGAGCAATACGTGGAGGCGGCTGACCACCGCGTCACGAGACCAGGGTCTGTACCCCTTCATGTTCGTCCTGCCGAACGGCAAGCCCTACGAAGCCGGCTCCGAGGACCGACACGGCGATCCTCGACCCGTCCGGCACGGGCCACTGGACGCCCGGCCCGACGGGGTTGTGGTCGACGAGCGGCTACTCGGAGTCCGCAGGCCATGTACCGGCCCGGCAAGATCCTCCGCGCCGGTGGTGGCGATCCCGCCATCGCACGCGCCGCAGTCATCGACATGAACGCCGCGTCGCCCGCGTGGCGCGAGATCGACCCGATGGCGAATGCCCGTCGACGCATGAACATGATCATCCTCGCCGACGGGACGGTCCTGGCGATCGGCGGCACGGCATCGGCCGACAGCGAGGCCGCCGCCGTGCTCGCGACCGAGATCTGGGACCCCGACACCGAGAAGTGGACGACGGGGTCGCTCGATGGCCGAGGCACGCATGTACCACTCGTCGGCGGTGCTCCTGCCGGACGGGCGGGTGGTCGTCGGGGGTGGCGAGGCCGCCGGCCGGCTGCGATCCCAGATCTACTCGCCGCCGTATCTGTTCAAGGGTGCCCGGCCGACGATCTCGGGGTCGCCGGGGACCGCCGCCTCGGGCTCGACGTTCACGTTCACGAGCCCGGACGCTGCCGACCTCGTGTCGGTGGTGCTGATGCGTCCCTCCGGCTCGACCCACGCGATCGACATGAACCAGCGGTACGTGCCGCTGACCTACAGCCGGTCCGGGACCACGATCACTGCGACCGCGCCGGCATCGGGCGGGATGGCGCCGCCAGGCGACTACATGCTGATCGTGAAGAACTCGGCCGGCGTGCCGTCGGTCGCCTCCTGGATCCGCATCGGGTCGTCCGCGAACATCCAGCCCGGCTCGATCTCGGGCTCGATCACCGATAGCGGCACCGCGGCGCCGATCGGCGGCGCGACCGTCTCGAGCGGCGGCCGCTCGACGACGACGAACGCGAGTGGCGCATACACGCTGCCGAACGTCGCCGCCGGCGAGGCACAAGTGACGATCGCTGCCAGCGGGTACGCGACCGAGGTCCGCCAGGCCGTGGTGACGGGCGGGCAGACGACCAGCCTTGATGTGGCCATGTCGCGGCCCGGTGATATCTCCGGTGTCGTCACGAACAGCGGGACCGGCGCGGCCCTGGCCGGGGTCACGGTCGGCTACCCGGGCGGTGTCACCGTCACGGACAGCACGGGCCATTACGCGATCAACGGCTTGCCGGCGGGGTCGCACGACCTCACGTTTGCCGCCACCGGCTTCGTCAGCGCCGATCGCACCGCGACGGTCAGCGCAGGCTCGGTCACGACCCTGGACGTCCAGCTCGCGCCGACCGCGACGTGGGTCGCCGGAGAGGTCCGCGACGCCGTCTCGACCGCCATCCTGCCCGGGGCGACCGTGTCCGTCGACACGGGTCAGACGGCGACGACCGATTCGCAGGGTCGGTACCGGATCGACCTGCCGCCCGGCACCTACCAGGTGACCGCCGCGGCCGCCGGCTACGTTTCGTCCACGGGTACCGCGGTCATCAACGGCGGCAGTTACGCCTCCCTCGACTTCAACCTGGCCCGCACGCCGTCGTCCGGCACGACGCTCACGTTCACGACGACCGCCGATTCGACCGTGAAGTCGTCGAGCCCGACGAAGAACTACGGCAAGGACACCGAGGTCAGGCTGCGTCTCGGCACGCCGTCGAACTCGACGGCCCAGTCGACCTACCTCCGGTTCGCGGTCTCCGGGCTCGCAGGACGCGGCGTCACGAGCGCGAAGCTGCGGCTGCGCGTCACCGACGCCGGACCCCTCGGCGGGATCCTCTATCGGACGGCCAGCACCTGGACCGAGACCGGATTGACGTACAACAACGCCCCGGCCGCCTCCGGCAGTCCGCTCTATACCGTCGGGGCGGTGACCGTCGGGCAATGGGTCGACCTGCCACTCCCCGGCGGCACGATCACGGCCGACGGCAGCATCGACTTCGCCTTGATGCCGAACGGATCGAATAGCGTCTACTACTCGAGTCGCGAAGGCGCCGATGCGCCACAGCTCGTCGTGGACGTCGGCGGCGGGGCGACGCCGACACCTACGCCGACGCCCACGCCCACCCCGACGCCGACACCGACGGCGACGCCCACCGCAACGCCCACCGCACGCCGACGGCCACGCCGACGGCCACGCCCACCGCGACCCCGACATCGACACCGACGGCGACCCCCACCGCGACACCGACGGCCACGCCGACCCCGACCCCGACGCCGCCGCCGGGCGGTGGCTCGAGCGTGCGCCAGATCACGTTCGAAGGTGGCCTGCTCGACCCGACGACCGGCGTGGATTCCGCGACCGGCGTGGTGACGCTGGACACCGCCAGCCCGATCCACGGGACGGCGTCCGCCCGGTTCGCGAATACCACCGGATATCTCCAGGAAACGTTCCCGGCGACCGCGGACACCTTCCTGACGATGCGCGTCCGACTGGTGGCGCTCCCGACGGGATCGCCTCGGATCGTCTTCCTGTCGAGCGCCGGGACCACCGTCGGGAACCTCACGCTGAGCTCGGCTGGGCGGCTGCGGCTGCGCAACGGGTCGACCGTTGTCGGCGTCGAGTCGGCCGCGATGCAGGTCGGGAACACCTACCTCATCGGTCTGCATCAGGGTCGGGGCACCGGCACCGATGCGGTACTCGAGGCGTTCCTCGCGCCCGATGGCGGGACGTTCGGCGCACCGTTCGCTCGGATGACCAACGGGACGTGGACGACGTCGGCGGACCGGACCCGGTTCGGGGCCACCAATGGGACGGCGATCGACGTGACGATCGATGACGTGCTCATCGCCAGCGGCGCGATGCCCGCCGCCGTCGCGTCGACCGGAGCGATCGTCCTCGCTGCGGCCGTGCCGGGCTCGTCCTATGCGTTCATCGCGAGGGACGGTTCGGCGGGGGCGCTCGCCGTCAACGACCCGCGCTACACGTTCGCCTGCCCGGTCGCCGATACCGTCGTCTGACCCCGAAGGGGCGCATCCCACTGCCGCGGCCCGACGGCCCGGCTACCATTGGACCCCGTGACCCTCGCGCCCAACGATTTCGTCCATCTCCACGTCCACTCGGAATTCAGCCTGCTCGACGGTCTCGGGCGGATCACCGAGCTCGTGGACGCAGCGGCCGCGCAGGGCATGGACGCGATGGCCCTCACGGACCACGGCGCGCTCTACGGCGCGGTCGCGTTCTACCAAGCGGCCAGGAACAAGGGCATCAAGCCGATCATCGGCGTCGAGACCTACGTCGCGCCGAGGTCGATGACCTCGAAGGAGGGCAAGGCCGATAGCCAGCCCTTCCACCTGATCCTGCTCGCCCAGGACTACCGGGGTTACCAGAACCTATGCCGCCTTGCGACCGACGCGCACGTCGACGGCTACTACTACAAGCCGCGCATCGATCACGAGCACCTTGCCCGCTACAGCGAGGGATTGATCGGCCTCTCGGCGTGTCTCGGCGGCGAGGTGGCGAAGGCTCTCGAGGTCGAGGACTGGGAGCTGGCACGCAACGTCGCAGGCGAGTACGGCGAGATCTTCGGCAAGGACCGGTTCTTCCTGGAGCTGCAGGATCACGGGCTCGCCGAGCAGACCCGGCTCAACGGCCAGCTACTGCGCCTCGCAGGTGAGACCGGCCTGCCGCTCGTCGCCACGAACGACCTGCACTACGTCCGCGCCGACCAGTCCGAGGCGCACGACGTGCTGCTATGCGTCGGTACCGGGAACAACCTCGACACGCCGGGCCGGCTCAAGTTCGAGACGCACGAGTTCTACGTGAAGTCGGCGGCGCAGATGGGCGCGCTGTTCCCCGAGCAGCGCGAGGCGATCCTCAACAGCCGGCGGATCGCCGAGATGACCGACGTCGAGCTGCCGCTCGGCCAGCTACGCATCCCGCATTTCCCGGTCCCTGACGGCGAGACCGTCGAGTCGTGGCTCCGCAAGGAATGCCAGGCGGGCCTGGAGCGCCGGTACGGGACGGTGACGCCGGAGCTCCAGCAGCGCCTCGACTACGAGCTCGGCGTGATCATCTCGATGGGTTATGCCGGCTACTTCCTGATCGTCGCCGACTTCATCCGGTTCGCCCGCGAGCAGGGCATCCAGACGACCTGCCGCGGATCGGCGCCTGGCAGCATCGTGACTTACACGCTCGGGATCACGCCGGTCGACCCGATCCTCTATCAGCTCCCGTTCGAGCGTTTCCTGAACCCCGACCGGGTGACGATGCCGGACATCGACGTCGACTTCGAGGACGGCCGGCGCGACGAGGTCATCGCCTACGTCGGGCGCAAGTACGGTCAGGACCACGTCGCGCAGATCATCACGTTCGGCACGATGCTGGCTCGGGCGGCGATCCGCGACGTCGGCCGCGTGCTGGGGCACAGCTATGGGGAGGTCGACCGCATCGCCAAGGCGGTCCCGAATCAGCTCGGGATCAAGCTCGACGAGGCACTCCAGATCAGCCCGTCGCTGCGCGAGCAGGTCGACGCCGATCCGGCGGTCAAGCGCATCACCGACTTCGCGCGGCACCTCGAGGGCGTGGCCCGCAATGCCTCGACCCATGCCGCCGGCGTCGTCATCAGCCGTGAGCCGCTGACCGAGCTCATGCCGCTCCAGCGCGCGACCAACTCGGACGCGTTGATGACGCAGTACGAGATGCATGCCATCGAAGCGCTCGGGCTGCTCAAGTTCGACTTCCTCGGCCTGTCGAACCTCACGATCCTTCGGCAGGCCGTCGACCTCGTCCGCGAGAACCGCGGCGTGGAGATCGACCTCGACCGCATCCCGCTCGACGACGCAACGACGTTCGAGCTGCTCGCCTCGGGCGAGACGACCGGCGTCTTCCAGCTCGAGTCGGCGGGCATGCGCCGCTACGTCCGGGAGCTGCGTCCGACGTCGGTCTACGACCTCGCGGCGATGGTCGCCCTCTACCGACCCGGGCCGATGGACAACATCCCGGCCTACATCCGGCGCAAGCACGGCCAGGAGGCGGTGACGTACCTGCACCCGCTTCTCGAGCCGTACCTGGAGAAGACCTACGGGATCTTCGTGTACCAGGAGGACATCATGGCCGCGGCCATCGCCCTCGGCGGCTTCACCGGCCCCGAGGCGGACACCCTCGGCTACGCGATCCGCAAGAAGAAGTCGAGCGTCCTGCGCGCCCAGAAGGAGAAATTCGTCACTCAGGCCGCGCAACGCGGCGTCGAGCCCGCCGTCATCGACGCCGTCTTCACCGCCTTCGAGCCGTTCGAGCGGTACGGCTTCAACAAGGCGCATGCCACCTGCTACGGGTTGATCGCCTACCAGACGGCGTTCATGAAGGCCAATCACACGGTCGACTACATGGCCGCCGTCCTGACCGCGTTCCGGGCGAACGAGGAGAAGGTGGCGGCGGCCGTCGCCGAGTGCCGCCGGATGAGCATCGAGGTGCGGCCACCAGACGTCCACGCGAGCCATCTCGAGTTCACCGTCGAGGGCGACGCGATCCGCTTCGGCCTGCTGGCGGTGAAGAACGTCGGGCAGGGCGCGATCGAATCGATCATCGCGGCGCGCGAGGAAGGCGGCGACTTCCGCTCGCTGACCGACTTCTGCACGCGGATCGACCTGCGCCTGGCCAACCGGAAGGTCCTCGAGGCACTGATCAAGGTGGGCGCGCTGAACACGTTCGGGCATCCTGCCCAGCTGCTGCTGGGTCTCGACGACGCCATCGCGGCTGCGCAGGCGACGCAGCGCGATCGGATCACCGGCCAGACGTCGCTGTTCGACATGGGCGCAGCGGATGCGATGGCCTTCGAACGCCCGCTGCCAGCGGCCACCGAGGTTCCGGTCCGTGAACGGCTGCGCTGGGAGAAGGAGCTGCTCGGCCTGTACCTCTCGGAACACCCGATGGGTGAGGTCGCCGAGCAGGTCGGCCGGTTCGTGAACGCGTACTCCGGTGATCTGCGCGACGAGACGCTCGACGGTCAGCGCGTCGTCGTCGGCGGGATCGTGACGGCGCAGCGGACCGTCATCACGAAGCGGCAGGAGACGATGGCGATCGTCACGCTGGAGGACCTCCAGGGTTCGATCGAGGTCGTCGTCTTCCCGCGGCTGTTCGAGACGACCCGCCCGTTGCTGCGGGACGGCGCGATCCTGCTCATCGCCGGCCGGGTGGATCACAAGGGCGAGGAGGTCTCGCTCCTCGCCGATCTCGTCGCCGACTGGGATGACGCCTCGGCACGCGGTCCCGAAGCCTTCGCGCGTGATGTCGCCGCCGGCGACCGGAGCGGCAGGAACGGTTCGTTCCGGCGGACGCCGGTCGCCGTCGGGCCGGGTGCCGTCGCCCCGGTCGCGGTGGGCGCCGGCGTCGTCGAGGGAAGCGGTCCGCCGCCGACGGCGTTCGTCTCACCGCGACGCGACGACGCGTCGGCCCGCCCGCCCGATGACTTGCCGCACATCGCTCCGCCGGAGCCCGTCCCGACCTATCTCGCGGCGGCGGGTGCGAACCCCGGTCCCGTCGAAGATGCGCCGGAGGAGCCGCCCGTGCCGGATGAAGCGCGGGCGCGGATCGTCGGCGACGCGACGGAGGAGCCCGGTTTCGGCGGGGCCCGGGCGCGGTCCTCCACGTCCGCTTCGAGCGGAACGCCGGCCCTGACCGGCTCGTGCGTGCGATGGAGACCGTCAAGCTGCTGCTGCGGGATCGGCCGGGCGGGACGAGGGTCGTCCTGCACGTCCCTGCCTCGAACGGTGGTCAGGCGCTCCCGATGGAACTTCGCTGGGGCGTCGCCTACGACGCCGAGCTGCTGGCGGAGGTCCGCCGGCAGCTGGGCGATGGTCTGGTGGAGATGCGCCTGGCGAGCACCTAGCCGCTGGCGCGCACCCGCGTCAGTGCGCGGGGTCGATACCGACGACGGTCGCGGCCCACGGGCAGTAGCGGTCGCCCGTCACGACAGCGGTCTCGACGTCCGATGGCAGGCCATCACAATCCTCGACCGTGACGTCGGCGAACTCGATGTCGTTCGGATCGAGCGACCAGCTGTAGCCCTCGTTGACACCGGTCTCGTGCACGATCCGGCCGTCCGGGATCGACGGGACGTCCTCACCGGCGAGCAGACGGCGCGCGATATCGATGTCGGCAGGCTCCGTGAGGAGCGCCTTGAACCGCTCGTCGACCACCTCGAACGTGACGATGACCGGCGCGTTCGGATCGCGGCGACCCGCCGGTCGCGTTGCAGGCCACGAGTGCGAGCGGCGCGAGCGCCACGGCAAGGAGTACTGCCCGGCATAGCGGGCGGAAGGTCATCGACCCTCGGCGATCTTGCGGACGGCCTGGACGGACGACAGGAGCTCGTGGAACTCGTCGCGGATCTTGTTGAGGGTGTACGCGTCGAGCTGGAGCTCCTTGGCGATCTCGTTCACCTCCGCCGATTCCTCCGCCGAGATCGAGCCATTCGCCGCGGCCACGACGAAGCACGCTCGGAGCACGTCGATCCGCTGCTCCTCCGTCGCAAGATTCGCGAACTCCCGCGTGACGACGTAGTCCTCTGTGCCGCCGACGGTGCGGGCCTGGAGCTTGGCCATCTCGGCCACGAGCACCGCGGTGGCCTCGTCGAGTGCACCGTTCTTGCGAAGGGCCTCCTCGATGACCGCGGTCTCCTCGTCGCTGATCTCGAGGTCGGCGTTCGCGGCACGGGCGAGCGTGTACGCGGCCGAAGCGACGAGTCGCGCCCGTTCGGGTGGGAGTGCCTCGAGGCGCGCGACGATGCGGCGGACGGTCGCCGTATCTCCGGTCGCTGCTGCGGCCTCGAATGCCTGGTCGTGAAGGTCGCCCACGTGCTGCTGCTCGGGGGCGGGTCCGAAGATCCGTTTGAACATGGCGGGAGTCTACGCTGTAGCGATGAGCGTGCTCGTTCGTGCCGTCCGGCTGATCGATGGGGTGGCGGCTACGCCCCGCGATACGGTCGATGTGCTGGTCGAAGGCGCGACGATCGCCGCCGTCGAACCCCACGATCCGGCACAGTCGGTGGGAGAGGGCGTCGGCGTGGTCGAAGGGGCCGGCCGGACGCTCCTGCCGGGCCTCATCGATGCACATGCGCACTACACGTTCGACCCGACGGAGGGCTCGCTCCAGGTCATCGCGAAGCGCACCGACGAGGTGATCATCGCCGCCGCGCGGGGCCACGCCGCGCTCGCGCTGCGCGCCGGGATCACGACGGCTCGCGGCGCCGGGTCGATCCGCAACCTGGAATGCGTGCTGCGCGACGAGATCGCCGCCGGTCGCACGCCGGGTCCACGCCTCGTGGCTGCGGGGACGGCGGTCGGATCGATCGGCGGTCACGGGTCGGCCTTCGGGCTCGAGGCATCGGGGGAGGACGGACTGGCGGCGGCGACGCGACAGGTCATCGAGACCGGGGCCGACGTCGTGAAGGTGGTCGCGTCCGAGGCGGCGATGCTGACCACGACCGGCCTGCCGCCCGGCGTCGACGTCTTCGGTGCGCCGGAGCTGAGCGGCGACGAGCTGCGGAGCGTCGTATCGGTCGCGTCGGCAGCCGGTCGTCGTGTGATGGCACACGCCCAGGACACCGAGTCGGTGCGGCGATGCGCGATCGCGGGCGTGACCTCGGTCGAGCACGCGTGGCTGGCCGACGAGTCCGCGATCGAAGCGGTCGCGTCGTCGGGGGCATGGCTCGTCCCGACGCTCGTCGTGACCGACGTGAACCGGACGCTCCCGGGGCTGACCCCGGTCCAACGCGAACGTCAGGACCTGATCGAGATCCGACATCGCGCATCGACCGAAGCTGCGGTCCGGCTCGGCCTCCCGCTCGCGACCGGTACGGACACCGGCGAGGTCGGGGTGACGGCGGACATGGTGTGGCGCGAGATCGCGCTCCTCCACGAGCATGGCGCATCGCCGATGACCGCGATCCAGGCCGCCACATCATCTGCGGCGCGTCTGCTCGGCGTCGATGAGGAAGTCGGGACGGTCGAGGTCGGGAAGTGGGCGGACGTCATCCTCGTCGACGGCGATCCGCTGGCCGATCTGCGGGTTCTGGCTCGCCCGATCGAGGTGTGGCAGCGCGGGCAGCCGATCCTCGGCGCGTGAGGCTCGGCGCGCGGCGTCGAGCGGAGTGTCATTGCGGAGGAGTCAGCGCGGACCGTCAGCGCTTGAGCAGGCTGTGGACGTCCGGCTCCGGCACCATGCCAGCGCACGATCTCCTCGGTCGCGAACCGACCGTAGTAATTCACGAAATGGGCGCCCTTGTCGCGGAGCATGCGGATGGCCTCCGCCTTCCGCGCGTCGCCCCGGATGCGGACCATCACGACGGCCTGGCCTGAGCGGATCGCGGCGTCGTACCAGGCCATATCGGGAAGCTGGTCCATCACGGTGAACGAAACGATCCGCCGCAGTCGAGTGAACAGCCCGTGCACAGCGCCGGTCGGGTCGAACCGCGATGCGCCCTCGTCCCCGCGCAGGACCGTGATGTCCTTGTCGGCGACACCGATCGCCTTCAGCGCCGCTGCGGCCGAGGCCGCGTGCTCAGGATCCGGGAGGACCGCAAGGAGCGAGTCGGTCGGGTAGCCGATGAACCGCGAGCCGGGCCTGGGCATGAGCCGAGGATAGCCGCCGACCGGGAGATGGTGCCGAAGGAGGGATTCGAACCCTCAACCACTTGCGTGGAGCGGTGTTTGAGACCGCCGCGTATGCCGTTCCGCCACTTCGGCTCGTCTCGACATCGTACCGGTTCGCCGAGAGCGTCCCTCGTAGCACCGCAGCGGGTGGTGTACGCGACAAATGCTCCTGGCCCGTCATCGGCAAGGCGGAACCCGTGGCCCTGACCCTGCGTCTGGCGACCGATGCTAGACTCCCCGGGCCTTACGTCAGCCACTATCGCCGTCCGGAGGGACCCCCCGACCGTGGAGGAGGACCTTCGCTCGACGACGGTCCCCGACGACCCCGTCCAGCGCCGCGATCTCATCCTCATCGAGCGTTCCCGCGGGGGTGACCTCGATGCATTCAACGACCTGGTTTCGCTCTACCAGGACGCGCTGTTCGCGCTCGTCGTTCGGATGGTCCCGGATCGCGACCAGGCGGCCGATGCGGTCCAGGAGGCGTTCTTCTCCGCGTACCGGAACCTTGCGTCGTTCCGCGGCGGCAGCGTCAAGTCGTGGCTGAACAGGATCTGCGTCAACGCGGCCATGGACACGCAGCGAGCGCGCAAACGCCGCCCGGTCCAGCCCTATCCGGAGCTCGAGGACGAGTCGTGGCAGCCGAGGGCCGGTGACGATGTCGACCCCGAACGGATCGCGGTCCACGCGGAACGGAGTCGCGTGCTCGCGGCCGCGATGGCCCATATCACCGACGACCAACGGACCGCGATCGTGCTCTACGACGTGGAGGGCTACGACTACGCCGAGATCGCCGAGATGACCGGGGTGTCGCTCGGGACGGTCAAGTCGCGGATCCATCGTGGCCGGCTATCGCTTCGCGACATCCTCTCCGATCGGTTGGAGCTGTTCCGTGGTTGACGTCGCGTCGCATGGGCGCCATGACCGATTTGCCGTCGCGGCAGCGCTCGGTGGCGGCGTGCTTCCGTCGACCGTCCGAACCTGCCCCTCCTGCGGCGCACTGCATCGCGACCTCCTCTCGATCCAGGCCGCGGTCCGACACGCATGGACGCCGCGCCGGCCGCGCGACCTTCGCCTAGGGTGGGGCGACCTCGAAGCCGGGCAGCCGTCGCTCTGGCAGCGCGTGGTCGCTGCGTTCGGATCGCCGCGCGACGCGGTCACGCGGCCGCTTTCCGTCGGCCTGGTCGGTCTCGGTGTCGCGAGTCTCGCCCTCGCCAACATCTCGCTCGGCGTCGGCGGTCCATTCAGTGCCGCCGGAGCGGCGGCAAGCGCCGCGCCTGAGATCGTCGGCACTGCACCGGCGGCCTATCTCTCGACGCCGGTCGATGGCAAGGCGAACGGCCTCACCCCGACCGGCGACCCGCTCGTCGTCATCTCGGGCGCGTCCCTCGCCGCTGGCGGCGCGATCCTCGGTCTGCGCCACCTCGCCTCACGCCGTCGGGCGATGCGATGATGCGGAACCGAGCACGGACCGAGCCCGTCTCACCATCGACATGACCGATCCCCTGCGAACGAACGCGCCCGCCGCACACGCCCGACACGATCTCGCGATCGTCGCGGCCCTCGCGGCACGCGCTGCGGACATGGACGAAGCCGAGACCGCGACCGCACGGGCGCAGGTGGCCTCGTGCACGGCGTGCGCGGATGCCCTCGCCGACTTCGTCGCACTCCAGACGACGCTTCCCGCGACCGCCACGCCGGGTCGTCCACGGGACTTCCGGCTGAGCCCGGCCGACGCCCAGCGGCTCCATCGCAGCGGCTGGCGCAGGTTCTTGACCTACTTCGGATCGCCCCGCGACGGGTTCAGCCGCCCGCTCGCGATCGGGCTCACCACGCTCGGCCTGGCGGGTGTCTTGCTCGCGAGCATCCCGTCGGCCTCGCTGATGGGGGTAGCGGCGGTGCGGCCCCAGCGAATGAGGCCGCGCCGATCCAGCAGGCGGCCCCAGCTCCCGGAGCAGGCGGTGCCGCGCCGGCGGCCTCTGCGAGCGCAGCCGCACCCGCCCCGGCGGCCAGCGCAGCCGCACCCGCCCCGGCGGCCGGCGCTTCCGCGCGAGTGCCCCAAGCCGATGGATCCGCCACGGACCGGACGTCGCTCGAGGCGGCCGCACTCGCCAGCGCCGCACGTAGCACCTCACCGAGTGCGGCAGCGAGTGCCTCGACGGACAGCCAGGTGTTCACCGGCGGCAACCCCGACGAGGTCGCCCCCGACGTCACCGGCGGCGTCGATGCGGCGCTTCGCGACGACACCAGCGGGTTCTCCGTCCTGTTCGTCGTCGGTGGGGCGCTGCTCATCGCGGGGCTGGGTCTCTTCGCCCTTCGCTGGAGCGCGCGCCGCCTCTCGTAAGGCCATCGCAGACACCCGTCGAACGGCCGGGTCGGCGACATCCGCGGCTACACTTGGACCGTGCCCACCGAACGCCTGATGCTGCTCGACGGCTACGGGCTCGTCTACCGCGGATACTTCGCGCTCCCGCCGCTCACGACCTCCAAAGGCGAGCTCGTCAACGGCGTGTTCGGCTTCGCGAGCATCGTCCTGCGCGGCATCCAGGACCTCCAGCCCGAGTACCTCGCGGTGTCCTTCGATCTGCCCGGACCCACGTTCCGGCACGAGCAGTACGCCGACTACAAGGCGACGCGGGTCAAGATGCCCGACGACCTGCGCGACCAGTTCCCGAAGGTCCGCGAGGTCGTCAAGGCGCTGCGCATACCGGTCTACGAGATGCCGGGCTACGAGGCCGACGACGTGATCGGCACCATCACCAGCCAGCTCGACGACCGTCCCGACCTCGAGACGACGATCGTCACCGTCGACCTCGACATGCTCCAGCTCGTCACGCCGCGCGTCCGCCTGATGACCACGCGCTCGGGCGTCGAGAACACCGTCATCTACGACGTCGCCAAGATCGACGAACGGTTCGGTCTCCGACCGGACCAGATGATCGACTACAAGGCGCTCAAGGGCGACCCGACCGACAACATCCCGGGCGTGCCCGGGGTCGGCGAGAAGACGGCGGCGAAGCTGATCCGCGAGTTCGGCGACCTCGACTCGGTGTTCGAGCGGCTCGATGAGGTGACCCCGGAGAAGCTGCGCGAGAAGCTGCGTGACCATCGCGACCAGGTGTTCATGGGCCGCGACCTCTCGACGATCGTGCGCGACCTGCCGGTCCAGATCGACCTGGAGGCCGCCCGCCTCGGCGACTACGACCGCGATACGGTCGTTCGCCTCTTCCGCGAATACGAGTTCCGGACCCTCATCGAGCGCCTCCCGCCGATGGCCGGCGAGACGGCCGAGCAGCGGACCGAGCGTCTTCGCTCCGTGGCGCAGAGCGGGTATGTCCCCGCGGCCCGCGTCGCGGGTCGACCCGAAGGGTGGGGCCCGGGGCGCGGAAGCGACCGGCCGACCAGCGACCGAACTCCAGCTTCGCCTCGACTTCGACGCCGTCGTCGCGCCATCGGCAGACGGCGCGCCACCCGCGTCAGGCGCTCCGCCCCGACCGTTCGAGCCGACGGACGACCTGCCCGGCGGCGCTCGCTGCCGCGATCGTCGATCCGGGACGCATCGAGGTCCTGTCTGCAGCCTCCATCGCCAGAGCTGGAGCCATGGCTGATCGCCCAACCCGCGGTCGGCGTGGCGCTGGTCCAGGACGATCCGCGGCCACGGCGCGGCACGCCGCTCGCATTCGCCATCGTCGGGACGGACGGTCGCGCCGTCGCCGCGGAGGGCCAGGAGGCGTCGGACGCGCATCCGCCACATGCTCGAACGGCTCCGCATCCCCGTCGTCGGGCACGAGGTCAAGCCGGTCCTGGTGGCTGGCCTCGCCGAAGATCCTGCGCTGGACCCGACCCCGGTCGCGTTCGACACGCAGATCGCCGCCTACATCCTGAACGCGGCGCTGCGCAGCCAGACGATCGCGGATGTCGTCGCCGAGCACCTCGACCAGATCCTGCCACCTGGCAACGAGCTGCCCGCGACAGCGCGGGCTGGCCTCGAAGCGCTCTCGGCGCTAGCGGTCCGCGACCCGCTGCAGCGGCGGCTGACCGAGATCGACGGTCTGGACCGTCTCTTCCGCGAGGTCGAGCTCCCGCTCATCCCGGTCCTCGCGCGGATGGAAGCGACCGGCGTGGCGCTCGATGAGGAGGCGCTCGCGCTCCTGCATCGCGAGTTCAGCACCGAGATCGCGCGCCTGGAGCAGGAGATCTACGCGGACGTCGGGCACGAGTTCAACCTCGGCAGCCCCAAGCAGCTCGAACAGGTGCTGTTCTTCGAGTTGAACCTGCCCAAGGGTCGCAAGACGAAGACCGGCTACTCGACGGACGCGTCGGTCCTCGAGGAGCTACGGCCCGCCCATCCGATGGTCGACAAGCTGCTCGAATGGCGCGTCTACACGAAGCTGCGGTCGACCTACGTCGAGGCGCTGCCGACGCTCATCGCCGGCGACGGCGCGACTCCACACGACGTTCCACCAGGCCGTCGCGGCGACCGGCCGGCTGTCGTCGTCCGACCCGAACCTCCAGAACATCCCGATCCGGACCGAGCTCGGCCGCCGCATCCGCCGCGCGTTCGTGGCCGGCGAGCCCGAGCTGATCCTCCTCGGCGCCGATTACTCGCAGATCGAGCTGCGCATCCTCGCCCACGTATCTGGCGACGAGCACCTCAAGGACGCGTTCGCGCGCAACGCCGACATCCATCGCGAGACCGCGGCGCGCGTGCTCGGCAAGCCGCCCGAGGACATCACCCACGGCGAGCGGTCGATGGCCAAGATGGTCAACTTCGGGCTCGCCTACGGGATGAGCGACTTCGGCCTCGCGACGCGGGCGAACATCTCGCGCCAGGACGCGCAGACGTTCATCAACAGCTACTTCACCGCCTACAGCGGCATCAGCTACTACATGATGGCGATCAAGGATCAGGCTCGCGACCAGGGCTTCGTCGAGACGCTGCTCGGTCGCAAACGGCAGATCCCCGAGTTGCGTGCCTCCAACCCGTCCCTGCGCGGGGCGGGTGAGCGCATGGCCATCAACATGCCGATCCAGGGCACCGCGGCGGACATCCAGAAGATCGCGATGATCCGGGTCGACGCGGCGGTCCGCGAGGCTGGCCTGCGCGCGCGACTGCTGCTATCGGTCCACGACGAGCTGCTGTTCGAGACCCCGCGCGACGAGGTCGAGCCGCTCGCTGCGATCGTGCGACGCGAGATGGAGGGCGCGCTGCCGCTGACCGTCCCGCTCGTGGTCGACGTCAAGGTCGGCGACGACTGGGAGTCGATGACGCCGCTGACCCGCGCGGACGCGATCGCGGCCGAGGCCGACGAGATGCCGCTCGAGGCGCCGGTCGCCCCGCTGGCCTCGTAGGACCCGTCGATGCCCGAGCTACCCGAGGTGGAGACCGTCGCGCGCGACCTGCGACCGAAGCTGGTCGGCGCGACCATCGTCGGCGCGCGCACGAATTGGGTGCGCACGCTGCGCTCGCAGGATCCGGTCGCGTTCGCAGACGGCGTCGCTGGTCGGACGGTGGAGGCCGTCGGTCGGCGCGCGAAGCTGGTCGTCGTGGAGCTCAGCGGCGAGGCGGCGCTGACCATCCATCTCAAGATGACCGGTCAGCTCTTCGTGGTGCCGGCCGACTGGCCCGAAGACGGCTATATCCGGCTCGTCCTGGAGCTCGCAGGACGGCCGCGAGGTCCGCTTCCGGGACATCCGCAAGTTCGGCAAGATCGGCCTGTATGCGCGGGACCCGGTCAGCGGTGAGCTCGTCGAGGAGATCGGCGGGCGGGCCGTGTTCGCCGCGATCGGGCCGGAACCGCTCGACGCCGATTTCACGCTGCGCGACTTCCGGAAGGCCATCCGACGCCGCAAGGGCCGCCTCAAGCCGCTGCTGACCGACCAGTCGTTCCTGGCAGGCGTCGGCAACATCTACGCCGACGAGGCGCTGTGGCGCGCGCGGCTGCATCCGCTGCGCTCGGCGACGTCGCTACGGCCGCCGGATGAGCGACGCCTCTACGAGGCGATCCGGACGATCCTGACAGAGGCCGTGGAGCGGCGCGGCTCGTCGATCGATGACTACACCGCGCCCGACGGGGACGGCTCGATGCAGGAGCGCCTCGACGTCTACCAGCGCACGGGCGAGCCCTGCGCCCGATGCGGACAGCCGATCAAGCGCATCGTGATCGGGGCTCGCTCGACCCACTTCTGCTCGTTCTGCCAGCGGCTTCCGGCCGCGGATCGGAAGGGCGCCGCGGCGATCCTGCGCGGCGATGACCGGCGGCCGACGGCGTCGCGGGCGACGCTGGACGGACCTCGATGCGGGCGGGCAGGACGGGACCGACGCAACGCCGCGTGCGGAGCGCACTCGGCGGGCTGCGGCGACGAGGCGGGCGGCTGCTCGGGCCGCGGCAGGCGCCTGATGTCGATCCTCCGCCTCGCGGGTGTCACCCGCGAGATCGGCACGTTCACGATCCTCGATTCGATCGATGCGGCGATCGCGCTCGGCGACCGGATCGGACTGGTCGGCCCGAATGGAGCGGGCAAGACGACGCTGCTCCGCCTCGCGGCGGGTGGCGACGAACCCGACCGCGGCACGGTGAGCCGCAAGCGCAACCTGTCGATCGGCCTGCTGGCCCAGGAGGCGCACCTCGACGCGACGTTCATGGCGTCGCCGGACCTCCGGTCGGCGGTCCGCTCCGGTGCGGGCGCACCTCGAGGCGATGGCCATGGAGCTCGCCACGCTCGAGCGGGACAGCCGGGTGACGGAGCCGGCCTACGCCGATCTCCAGCACCGCTACGAGGTCCTCGGCGGCTACACCCTGGACCAGCGCGTCGATGCCGCGTTGAGCGGTCTTGGGTTCACGCGCGACGAATGGGCCAAGCCGCCGGCGGCGTTGTCGGGCGGGGAACAGACGCGGGCGGCGCTCGCGCGGCTCGTCATCGCCGACCCGGATCTGCTCCTCCTCGACGAGCCGACGAACCACCTCGACCTCGGCGCGCTCGAATGGCTGGAGGAACACCTGCGGCGCCGGACCGGCTCACTGCTCGTCGCGTCGCACGACCGCGCCTTCCTGGACGCGACCGTCACCCGGATCTGGGAGCTCCGCGATCGCCGGCTCACCGCGTTCCGTGGCGACTACAGCGCATACCGACGCCAGCGCGACGAGCGCGATGCGCGGGCGACCAAGGAGGCCGACACCCAGGCCGAGCAGATCGACCGAGAACGCGAGCTCGTCCAGCGCTATCGGAGCCACCGCAAGTTCAACAAGATGCACGAGCACGAGGCACGGCTCGAGCGGTTGCTGGAGGAGCGCCGCGAGGCGCCACGCAACGGTCGGAGGCTGACCCTGCCGCAGGGTTCCCTGGTCGGCTCGGGCCCGTCACGGTCTGGCGAGATCGTCGTACGCGCCGAGGACCTGGTGGTCGGGTACCTGCCGGGGAGGGGAGCGCTGGACGCCGAGGGGCGACCGGCGACGGAGCCGCGGACCGTGGCCCGCGTCCCGTTCCTTGCGGCCCAGCGCGGGGAGCGGATCGGCATCGTCGGACCGAACGGGGCGGGCAAGACCACGTTGTTGCGCACGATCGCCGGGGAGCTGCCACCGCTCGACGGCACCCTGACGTTCGGCAACGCGACCCAGCTCGGCTATCTCGCCCAGCTCCGCCGGGCGGCGATCCCGGGCGAGACCGTGCTCGACGCGCTGACATCGGACGATCCCGGTGACGCCGGGTGAGGCGCGCTCGTACCTCGCCCGGTTCCTGTTCCGAGGCGACGACGCGTTCAAGGAGGTGCGCATCGCTGTCGGGCGGCGAGCGCTCGCGGCTCGAGATTGCCTTGCTCGGCATCCAGCCGTCGAACCTGCTGCTGCTCGACGAGCCGACCAACCACCTCGATATCCCCGCGCGGGAGGCGATCGAGGCGTTCATGCGCGAGTCTGCCGGCGACGTTGCTGGTCGTCTCGCACGATCGGCGCTTGCTCGAGACCGTCTGCGACACGCTCTGGGTCGTCGATGACGGGCTGGCCGTGGCATTCGACGGCGGCTATCGGGCGTGGCGCGCCGCGGTCGCCGACGGATGGACCACGCAGAGCGAGGAAGCCGCCGCGCGAGCGTTCGTGCCGGGCGTGCGGCGTCGGCCTCCGGCAGGGCCACGCCTCCAGCCCGGTCCGCGCCGTCAACCCCCACCGATCCGGCGATCGCGAAGGCGCCTTCGGCCCGCCGTCCGCGGCAGCCGAAGTTGTCGAAGGACGCCTACCGACGCCAGAAGACGGCCCTCGACGCCGAGCTGACGCGGCTCGGGCTGCGCAAGAACCACCTCGAGCTGGCGATGGGCGACCCGTCCGTCGCCGCGAACTTCGTCGAGCTGCGGCGCGTCACCAGCGAGCTCGCCGACGTGTCCGATGCGCTGGCCGTCGCCGAGGACGCCTGGCTCGAGCTGGAGGAGCGGGCGCCGTGACGGTGAAGATCGGCATCACCGGACCGATCGGCTGCGGCAAGTCGACCGTCGCCCGCTGGCTGGGCGAGCGGTCAGGGTCTGGCCGTCATCGACGCGGACCACGAGGCACGCCTGGTCCTCGCCCCGGAGACGCCGGAGGTCGAGGCTGTCTATCGGCGGTTCGGTCAGGACCTGCGTCGTCCCAACGGCGAGCTGGATCGCGGCGCGCTCGGCCGGATGGTCTTCAGCGATCCCGACGCGCTGCACGACCTCGAAGCGATCGTCCATCCCGCCGTCCGGCCGCGCATCCTCGCGGCGGTCGAGCGCGCGGAGCGGGCAGGCGCCCGGGCCGTGGTCGATCGAGGCGATCAAGCTCGTCGAAGGCGGCCTCGCCGACCTGTGCGACGAGGTCTGGCTCGTGACCTGCGACCCGGATGTCCAGCGCGACCGTCTCGTCGGCCGTGGCGACGCCGAGGCTGACGCCGCCGATCGAGTCGAGGCGCAGGGCGATCTGGTCGATCGTCTGCGCACGCGCGCGACCCGCGTCGTCGACACGGACGGCGACCCGGCTGACACGCGCGCGCACGCTGCGATGCGCTGCTCGACGAGGCGTTGGCGGCGAACTGCGTAGACAGAAAACGCCGCCCGGACCACCGAAGCGGTCCGGGCGGCCGGAGGCGCGCCGGGTCAGCGGCGCGAGATGGAAGCGAGGATCGGCGAGACGGTCGGTCTCGTAGCGGGGAGAAGCGTCAGGAGGGGCTGGCGGACGGCGAGGCGGAAGCGCCGGGTTTCGGCCGCGCCTGGTGAGCCCGACGGGCTCGGGCGCTCGGTGTCGGCGTCGGCTTTGCGACCGGCACCGGTCCGGACACCGGCGGGAAGGCGACCGGGATCGGCAGCCCGTAGCGGATGATGACCCGGTTCGTCGTCGTCCCGAGGGCGGAGGCGTCGACCTGCCGCGTATCGACGTCCGGTCGCAGCGCGAGGCTGAACGGCAGCCGCGCCGCTGGCCTGCGAGGTGCGAGATCTCCTCCGCCACGTCGAGCGGCGCCTTGAGGATGTAGTAGGTCCCTGACTTCGCCAGGATCAGCATGTTCTGGTACGACGAGCTTGGTCGACTTGTCGGTGTAGTAGCCGTCCTTGCCGATCCCGTCCTCGGAGTTCGTGAGGACGTTGACGCTCGCGGTGACGAACACGTCGACCGTCTGGTTCGGGGTCAGCAGGCCGCCGACGGCGCGGTCGTCGGGGACGGTCATCGAGACGGCGCGCCATTCGGGCGCGTCGGTGCCGATCGATCTCCTCGGGACCGAGGACCGAGAACTGGCCGCCCTCGGTGCTCGAGGCGAGCAGGTTCGTCGAGCACCATCTGGCCCTGCGAGGATGGCGACCGCCGGGACGCGGCCGATGACCTTGTCCGGCGTCGACGCGATGCCCTGCGCGTTGGTTTGGTCGATCGGGATCTCACGGACCGTCACGTCGGTCGCCTCGATGATCTTGCGCGCCGGGATGGTCTGTGCTGCGACGACGACGGCGACCCTCTGCAGACCGGCCTGCCCGGCCTGCTGCTGGGCCTGGTTGATCAGGAAGAACGCCGCGCCGCCGGCGACGACCGCGAGGAGCACGCCGATGACCACGATCCATCGACCCCGACGACTGGGGTCCTTGTATTCCATCTCCACGTGGGATGCCTCCGAGTAGCGTTGGTGCCGTGCCCGCCCGGCTAGCTCCAGGGCACGAGTCGCGCCACCTGACCGCGGCGCAACGCGGGATCGTTCATGTCGGCGTACACGCCCGAGATGGCGTAGCCGTAGACCGCGTTGCTGTCGATGGACGTGATGCGGAAGGTCGTGAAGCCGAGGATGTCGACGTACTCGTTCGAGGTCGCTCGCGGTCGCGATCGCGACGCTGATCGGGACCATCCGGGTGACCGGCTGGCCGGCCGAGTTCAGTCCCGGTCACCCGCAGCGACAGCGAGTAGACGCCGGGCCCGAGCGTCCCGCCGTTGACCGACAGCGTGGCGGTCTGTGACGTGCCCTTGTTGAGGGTGATCGTCGAGGGGCTGACCGAGACTGTGCCGATACCCGTCGGGCAGGACGCCGTTCGCGTCGGCGCCGCCCTCGACGCTGAGCGCCGACGGTCCCGCCGAAGTACGTCCCGTTGTTGTTGGGCGTGCTGACGTTGACGGTGGTCGTGCCGGTCCCGCCGGTCGATGGCGATGAGCACGGCGGCCCCACCGCTCGTCGAGAAGTCGCGGTTCACGCTGCCGATCGAGATGCCGACCGGGTAGAAGTGGTCGAGCAGGACCGGGCTCGAGGAGTGGCCCTGGACCCAGACCGTGTAGACGCCCTGCGGCGCCCCGCTGGTCTGGAACGTCGTCCAGGTCACGGTGCCGTTCGGGGTCAACGGGCTCGGGCTGAACGACAGCGGCGTGAGCGTCGAGCCCCACGGATGGGTCGGTCTCGCCCCAGTTCGGGAAGGCGCTGGTCGACACGACGCCCGTGAACGAGGCGTTCTTCGTCACGCTCATCGTGATCGAGCCGTTGCGGTTCTGGTTCGTGTTGATCGTCGCCGTGCTCGGGACCGCGTAGCTGAAGTCCGGGATGCTCGAGACCGTGCCCGAATAGACCGCGGCGAGGATCTCGGCCCCGGGGTCGTAGCGGTCGTTGATGGCGTCGACGACGATGCCCGACGAGTTGCCGTCGATGATGCCGACCTGGTCGTTCGGGTCGGGCGGCGTCGTGACGGGCGGGAAGTCGGGACCCGGATAGCCGGTGGCGACCCAGCCGGCCTCCATCGCCTTGAGCGTGTTGGCGTTCGTGCCGGCCGTCACGCCGTTGTAGAACACGTTCGACGGCGGCGAGGCGTACTGGAAGTTGCGGATGTCGAGGGCGACGAAGCCACGGAAGCTCGCGGCGTTCGATGGCGACGCGCCCTGGCCGACCAGCGCGATGATCGGTCCGTGGTTGACCGGGTCGTCGTCCGGCGCCGACGCGTTGAACGGCGTTGCCGGGGTTCGGCGTCGACGCGCAGCGAGCCGTCGGACGTGCTGCCGAGGCAGGCCGTGTTCGCGGTCGCGACCAGGTCCTGGAACTGGTTGGTGTTCCCATCGCACGGGGCGACCGCGCCGGCGAACGGTCCGGGGGCGTTGATGTAGTGCCGCACGGCGATCGGCAGCAGGTCGCCGACGGTCTTCGACCCGGGCGCGACCGCCGACCCGGTTCGATCCCGAGCCCGACGACGCGGCCGAAGGTGTAGCCCGACATCGCTCTTGATCGCGACGCGGACCTCGCCACCGGAGATGAGGATGCCGCTGGTGAGGTAGATCGGCCTCGCCCGTGTGGCCGGTCTCGTACTCGGGCGTCGTCGCGACCGACGCCGGGCGTCCCGGTCGGGCTGCCGATGAGGTTGCGCGTCAGGACGTCGCGTCCCTCGGCTTCTGCGTCCGTGTTGGTCTCGCCGCGGATGAGGGCGTTGGCTACGGCCAGGGCGCCGGCGTCGGCGGCGTTCTGCAGGAACCGCTTCTCGCTGTAGAACCGGCCGATGTCGAAGGCGAGGCCGGCCGCGGCCATGATCACGACCATCGACATGGCGAAGAGGACGAGCACCTGGCCCGGTTCGCGTCCGCGGGCGAGCGGCGGCCGCGACGCCATCAGTTCTGCACCATGGTGACTTCGGAGGTCAGCCCAGGCGGCCGTTCATGTCCTTCGGCAGGAGCTGCGGGATCAGCGGGACCACGAGGTCCTGGTGGTACGTGGCTCGGACCGTGATCTGGTAGCCGACCCGGGCATCCGTGTCGGTCGTGCCCGAGGGGAGCGCGTAGGTCACGACCAGGTCGCCATTGGTGAACGTGTTGCCGCTCTGGCTCCAGGTCGAACCGGTCGCGAAGTTGGGGGACGTCTTCGCGAGCAGGTTCATCGACGCCAGCAAGCGACGTCTTGATGAACTCGTTACGGGCAAGGTCGTTCTGGGCCTTCGAGAGCCCCGCGTCGTAGATGTAGACCGTGCCGTTCCGGGCGCCCTCGCGGGTCGCGTTCGTGATCGTCACGTAGGCGTTGAAGATGAACCCGAACTGGATGATCGCGAGGACGATCACGAACAGGGGCATCAGGACCAGGGCGAACTCGACCAGGCTCTGTCCTGTCTCGGGATGGCGGCGTCGGCGTCGCATGGGTGAGCGGTCGTTTCTCCAGCGCTGGTGACCGCGCGAGTGTCAGGCTCGGCACCCTCCAGCCGGTATGAGTCATTCGTCATCCGATCGGCGGCACCGAGTGGGGTATGCGGCGGTCCAGAACGTCCGTTCGAATCAGGGCCGCACGTCGTGCTAGACTTCGAACGTGCCCGACTTCGACCTCGTCGCCCCGTTCCAGCCGACGGGCGACCAGCCCGCTGCCATCGAACGCCTGACCGACGGCCTCGCGCAAGGGCCTCAAGCACCAGGTCCTGCTCGGGCGCGACCGGCACCGGCAAGACCGCGACGCTGGCCTGGACGATCGCCGAACACAACAAGCCGACGCTCGTGCTGGCCCACAACAAGACGCTGGCTGCCCAGCTCTACGCCGAGTTCCGCGAGTTCTTCCCGAACAACGCCGTCGAGTACTTCGTCAGCTACTTCGACTACTACCAGCCCGAGGCGTACCTGCCGCGCAGCGACACGTACATCGAGAAGGACTCGTCGCGCAACGACGAGATCGACCGCCTCCGGCACGCCGCGACCCACGCGCTGTTCGAGCGGCGCGACGTGATCATCGTCGCGAGCGTGTCCTGCATCTACGGCCTGGGCGCGCCGGTGGATTACGGCGCGACCGTCCTCAAGCTGCGGGTCGGCGGCAAGTACCGGCGGGACGCCGTGCTGCGCCACCTCGTCGACCTCCAGTACCAGCGCAACGACCAGGCGCTCGGCCGCGCCCGGTTCCGGGTCCGCGGCGACACCCTCGAGCTCCAGCCCGCATCGGAGGAGTTCGTCGTCCGCGTCGAGTTCTTCGGCGACGAGGTCGAGCGCATCACCGAGCTCGATCCGCTGACCGGCGAGCTGCTCGCGGAACGGCGTGAGACGAACATCTATCCCGGCGACCCACTTCGTGACGCCGGCCGACAAGCTCAAGGAGGCGATCGTCGACATCGAGGCGGAGATGGAGGTCCGTGTCGGCGAGCTCGAGGCCGAGGGTCGGGCGCTCGAGGCGGCTCGGCTCCGCCAGCGGACGACGTTCGACCTGGAGATGCTGCGCGAGCTCGGCTACTGCTCAGGCGTCGAGAACTACTCGCGCCACCTCGCGCGGCGCGAGGCCGGCTCGCGGCCGTGGACCCTGCTCGACTACTTCCCGCCCGACTGGCTGCTCGTGGTCGACGAGTCGCACATGACGATCCCGCAGGTCGTCGGCATGTACAAGAACGACCGCACGCGCAAGGAGATCCTCGTCGACTTCGGGTTCCGGCTGCCGTCCGCGCTCGACAACCGCCCGCTGACCTTCGAGGAGTTCGAGAGCTCCGTCAACCAGGCGGTCTACATGAGCGCGACGCCCGGTCCCTACGAGCTCGAGAAGGCGACCAGGGCCAGGTCGTCGAGCAGCTCATCCGACCGACCGGCATCATCGACCCGCCGGTCACGGTCAAGCCGACCGAGGGCCAGATCGACGACCTGCTCGAGGAGGTCCGGACGCGGGTCGAGCGCGGCGAGCGCGCGCTGGTCACGACGCTGACCAAGAAGATGGCCGAGGACCTCGCCGACTACCTCAAGGAGCTCGGCGTCAAGGTCCAGTACCTGCACAGCGAGGTCGACACCCTCGAGCGGGTCGCGATCCTGCGCGACCTGCGCCTCGGGGTCTTCGACGTCCTGGTCGGGATCAACCTGCTGCGCGAGGGGATCGACCTGCCCGAGGTCACGCTCGTCGCGATCCTCGACGCCGACAAGGAGGGCTTCCTGCGGTCGGCGTGGTCGCTGATCCAGATGATCGGCCGGGCGGCGCGGAACGTCGGCGGCGAGGTGATCATGTATGCCGACTCGGTCACCGAGTCGATGCAGGTCGCCATCGACGAGACCAACCGCCGGCGCGCCGTCCAGGAGGCCTACAACATCGAGAAGGGCATCGAGCCGACGACGATCGTCAAGGGCATCCACGACCTCAACCAGCGTCTCCGCGCCGTCGCCGAGTCGACCGTCGTCTACACGTCCGAGCGCGAGGGTGGCCGGCCGTTCGACGAGACCGATCGGGTGAAGGTCGAGGCGCTCGTCGCGCGGATGGAGGCGGAGATGCGCTCGGCCGCCAAGGAGCTCGAGTTCGAGCGGGCGGCGGCGCTGCGCGACGAGATCCAGCAGGTCCGGCTTCGCGTCCTCGAGCAGGATGCGTCGGTGACCGTGGCGCGGGCCGCGGAGCGGGCTGCTGCCGGTGAGGGCCGCGCCGCGACCGGTCTGACCGGGGCCGCCGATCGCGCGCGCGGTCGGCGGGCCGCCGAGGCAGCCGCCGGCGGCTGGAACGCTGCTCGAGGTCACCAGCGTCACGGTGCTGCCCGCGGAGGAGGAGCCCGCCGGACGCCGACGGCGAGCCAGGCGACGACGGGACGGCGTCGGACTGGCTGCCGGGGATCCGCGACGAGCATGACGATGAGGGGGGCTGGCAGGCTCGCTGGCTCGACCGGCCCACGTGGGATCGGACCGTGACGCCGAACATCCGGCGGCGCACCGGCCAGCGGCCGCACGTCGGGCGCGGCCGCTGCCGGCGGCTGAACCGCGGTCGCCCGTACGGGCCGTCGCGAGTCGGCGACTTCGGAGCCCGAGAACGGTGTCTGACGTGCACCGCTTCGTTATCGAAAGGGCATCCAAGAGCCCGGAATTCGGTGATGCGGAGCCGATGGGTGCGGTCTAGTTTGGAGGCGTGCTGTTGCGTTTCATGACCCTGGCGATCGCGCAGGCGTTCGACTTCGCCACGTTCAGCGTCATGGTCCGCGCGCACGGCGTCTCCGCCGAGGCCAATCCGCTGGTCCAGAGCCTGTTCCTGTCGCTCGGGACGCCCGCCGTCGCCCTATCGAAGATCGCCCTCGTCACCCTGATCGTCGCGCTGGGCATCGCCGCTGCGGCGCGGGGAGGCAAGGGCGATGGTCGATCGTCGGTGGCCTGCCGCTGGCCCTCGGGATCACCGTCGGGCTCATCGGCGGCATCACGAACGCGGCGGTGATCCTCCGCTGATCTCACGGAGCGAGCCGCGCCGGCAGCGGCCGCGGCCCGCGACTCGGCGCGACGAACACCTGTTCGAAATGCGGCCGTCATCCGCTAGACTGGCGACGTGCCCCAGGACCAGCTCGTCGTGCGCGGAGCGCGCGAGCACAACCTCAAGGACGTCACGGTCGCCTTCCCGCGTGATCGGCTCGTCGTCATCACCGGTCTCAGCGGCTCCGGCAAGTCGAGCCTCGCCTTCGACACCATCTACGCCGAGGGCCAGCGGCGCTACGTCGAGAGCCTGAGCGCGTACGCCCGGCAGTTCCTCGGGCAGATGGAGAAGCCGGACGTCGACCAGATCGACGGGCTGTCGCCGGCGATCTCGATCGACCAGAAGGGCGCCAGCCGCAACCCGCGCTCGACGGTCGGCACGGTCACCGAGATCTACGACCACCTGCGGCTGCTGTTCGCGCGGATCGGCATCCCGCATTGCCCGAACGGCCACGCGATCGAGCGCCAGAGCGTCCAGCAGATCGTCGACCAGGTGCTGGCGCTGCCGGAAGGGCACGCGGCTGCTCGTGCTCGGCCCGCTGATCAAGGACCGCAAGACCGAGGGCGATCGGATCATCGACGCCGCCCGACGGCAGGGCTTCGTCCGCGTCCGCGTCGATGGCGAGCAGTACGACATCGCCGACGCACCCAAGCTCGACAAGTACAAGCGCCACTCGATCGAGGTCATCGTCGACCGCTACATCGTCCGCCACGCCGAGGCGCCCGACGGCGCGAGCGCGGGCGCCGGACGGCCGGCCGATCGATCCGGAGACCGGCGCTGGTCATCCCCGACCCCGACGCGGCGCGGCTGGCCGACTCGATCGAGACCGCGCTGCGGCTCGGCGAGGGCGTCGTCCTCATCGCGCCCGCGCCACGCGACGACGAGGCGCCGGCCTTCGAGGAGCGCCGCTACAGCGAGAAGTACAGCTGCCCGTACGACGGCTTCACGATCGACGAGCTCGAGCCGCGCTCGTTCTCGTTCAACTCGCCCCACGGCGCGTGCCCGACGTGCACCGGGCCTCGGGACGAAGCTCGAGATCGACCCGCGCTGCTCATCCCGCGCCCGGAGAAGAGCCTGGGCGAAGGCGCGCTCGGCGACGGGCGGGCTGCTGTCGACCGATGCGTCGTGGCGGATGAAGATCCTCGAGGCGGTGTGCGACGCGCACGGCTGGGACTTCCGGGCGCCGGTCAAGGACCTGCCGAAGGAGGCGCTCGACTACCTGCTGTACGCGAAGCGCGACCAGGAACGGGTGCTCGTCCGCTACCGGCACGAGCGGGGCGAGAGCACGTACAAGGCGAACGTCGAGGGGATCATCACCAACCTCGAGCGGCGCTATCGCGAGACCGAGTCGGACTACATCAAGGGCGAGATCGAGAAGTTCATGGTCACCAAGCCGTGCCCGACCTGCGGCGGCAAGCGGCTTCGACCGGAGATCCTCGCGGTCACGATCGGCGACAAGAACGTCTGGGACGTCGCGACGATGTCGATCACCGACGCGCTCCGGTGGTCGACGGGACTCGGCGCCGACGCTCAACGATCGCGAGCGGGCGATCGCCTACCAGGTGCTCAAGGAGATCGTGGCGCGGCTCGGGTTTCCTCGTCGACGTCGGCCTCGACTACCTGACCATGGACCGCACGAGCGTGACGCTGTCGGGCGGCGAGGCGCAGCGGATCCGGCTCGCGACCCAGATCGGCACGACGCTGATGGGTGTCCTGTACATCCTCGACGAGCCGTCGATCGGCCTCCACCAGCGCGACAACGCGAAGCTCATCGCGACGCTCACGCGACTCCGCGACCTCGGCAACACCGTGCTCGTCGTCGAGCACGACGAGGAGACGATCCGGACCGCCGACTGGGTCGTCGACATCGGCCCCGGGGCGGGGGAGCACGGCGGCGAGATCATCTCGAACGGCACACTCGAGGTGCTGCTCGCCGAGCCGCGCTCGATCACCGGCGCGTTCCTGCGCGGCGAGCGCGAGGTCCCGATCCCGAAGCGCCGGCGCAAGGGCAACGGCAAGAAGCTCGGGTGTCACGCGGCGCGCGCGAGCACAACCTCCGCGACATCGACTCTCAAGATCCCGCTCGGGACGTTCGTGTCGGTGACCGGGGTCAGCGGCAGCGGCAAGAGCACGCTCGTGACCGAGGTCCTCTACCGCGCGCTGGCGCGCGAGCTCAACGGGTCGCGCGAGCCCGTCGGTAGCCTACGACAAGCTGATCGGCGCCGAGCACATCGACAAGATCATCGAGATCGACCAGAGCCCGATCGGCCGGACGCCGCGCTCGAACCCGGCGACCTACACCGGCCTGTTCGGACCGATCCGCGAGCTGTTCGCCGGCGTGCCGGAGGCGCGGTTGCGCGGCTACTCCCCGGGCCGCTTCTCGTTCAACGTCAAGGGCGGCCGCTGCGAGAACTGCAAGGGCGACGGGATCCTCAAGATCGAGATGCAGTTCCTGCCGGACGTCTACGTCCCGTGCGAGGTCTGCAAGGGCAAGCGCTACAACCGCGAGGCGCTCGAGATCCACTACAAGGGCAAGTCGATCGCCGACGTCCTCGAGATGACGATCGCCGAGGCGCTCGAGTTCTTCTCGGCCGTCCCGAACGTCAAGGCCAAGCTCCAGACCCTGTACGACGTCGGGCTCGGCTACGTCCACCTGGGCCAGCCGGCGACGACGCTGTCCGGCGGCGAGGCGCAGCGCGTGAAGCTCTCCACGGAGCTGTCGCGGCGCGCGACCGGCCGGACGCTCTACGTGCTCGACGAGCCGACGACCGGCCTCCACTTCGCCGATGTCGAGAAGCTGCTCGAGGTCCTTCACCGCCTCGTCGACGGCGGCAACACCGTGCTCGTCATCGAGCACAACCTCGATGTCATCAAGACGGCGGACTGGATCGTCGACCTCGGTCCGGAGGGCGGCGACCGCGGCGGGCGGATCATCGCCGAAGGGCACCCCGGAGCGGATCGCAGCGACGCCCGGCTCGGCGACCGGCGAGTACCTGGACCGGGTCCTGCGCGGGGAGCCGCTCGTGCCGCTCTCCGACGTGACCTTCGCGGAGGAGGCGGGTCGCGGTCCGAGCAACGGGACGAACGGCCACACGCCAGTGCCCGTGATGTCGGTCCCGTCGCGCAAGCGCGCGACGGCGGCGGCGAAGTCGCGCTGATCCGCCGCTTCGCCTCTACCGGCTCCGGGCAGCGGCTACGATAGCCGCGTGCCGGACATCGATTTCGCGTTCCTCGCGGACGCGGCCGAGACCATCCCGGGTCAGAAGTTCCACGTCCTTGGCGGCGGGATCGCGCGGATCGGCGGTCGCCGCTTCCCGCTGCGCCATCCCCACCTCGCGCTGGTGATCGGGCTGCAGGTGACGGCGCCCGAGACCGACCGCGAGCACGACATCCGCTTCGTCCTGCTCGATCCCGACGGCGCGGAGGTCGCCGGCGCGACTGGCAGCCTCGTCGCGCGCAGCCAGCGCGACGGCCGCGACGCGACGCTGACCTTCTCCATCGACCTCTGGAACCTGACGTTCCCGGCACCCGGCGACTACTCGTTCCGGATCCTCGTCAACGGCTCGGAGCGCAAGCGCCTGCCGCTCCTGCTCCTCGCTCCGCCCGATGGAGCGACCGGCACCGAGTCAGCCTCCGCGCCGGCGGATGCCTGACGGCCCCAGGACACGCGGGCCGGCCCGACACGAACTGGGGGCGATCGACGATCTCGCGCTGAGCGCGGCCCGCCACGCCGACCGGCTGCTTGCCGCGGCGCGCGAGCGGGGCGACGAACGCTGGACGCGGTTCCTCGAGCCCCTGCCGGATCGGCTCCGCGACGAGAGCTTGCCAGGCCTGCGTTCGGTGGCGATGCGAGCACGCGCGGCCTACGGTCCGAAGGACTCCGTGCGCGATGCGCTTGCCCCCCGACGTGACGGAGCCATTCCTCGAGTCGATCGACCGGCTGATGCGCGAGATCAACCGGTTCCAGGCCCGGCCTGCGTAGTCGTTGCCGAGCGACGCCGAGCTCGTCGGCCGCGAACGCCTCGAGCAGGAACGGCGACGGGACCGCCGGGTCATAGCTGAGGGTCAGCGTCCGGCGGGCGCGGGTCCAGGCGACGTACCCGAGCCGGCGTTCCTCCTCGTAGGCTCGCCCCGGATCCTCGGCTTCGGCGACGGCTCGACCGCTCGGGAAGCGGCCCTCCTCCATCCCGACGACCGCGACGTGGTCGAACTCCGCGCCCTTGGTCGAGTGGGCGGTCGCCAGCGAGAGCCGCGCATCGTCGCGGCGGAGCTCTGCCAGTCGGGCGCGCGTCGCCTGCGATGGCGGCACGCAACGTCTGCAGGTCGCGGTACGGCGGCGCCCAGGCCAGCAGCGCCGCGGCGAGCTCGCGTCGAGCCACGGCTCGGCGGGCAGGCTCGCACGGAACCGCCCGAGCCGCACGAGCAGCGGCAGGTCCGCGGGCGTCTCGGCATCGACGCGATCCAGCAGCATCATCGAGACGCCGGGTCGTCGACCAGCAGCTCGACCGACGGCGCCCGGAACGGCTCGGCCGAGCGCCAGCGCCGCGAGGACCGCGGGTCGCAGCTCGCGGTTCGTCCGGGCGAGGACGGCTCGGGTCCCGCCGTCGTCCGGCCATGACCCGCAATAGCCGCGCGGTCCGCTCCGGCTCGTCGGCCGGGTCCGGCGCGAGGACGACCGACCCCGGCGCATCGGCGCGCGGCCGGATGACCTTCTCGAACCGCTCCTGGTTGTGCCCGATCGAGCCGGACAGCCCGCTCGACGACCGGCGCCGGGCAGCGGTGGTTGACCTCGAGATCGACGCGCCGGAGGCCCGGCAACGACTGCCCCGATCGCCAGCACGCGACGGACATCGGCGAGTCGCCAGCCGTAGATCGACTGGTCGTCGTCGCCGACGAGGAAGATCCGGTTCGCCGGCGCGGCGAGCAGCAGCGCCAAGCCGGAGCTGCGACCGGTCGACGTCCTGGACCTCGTCGACGAGCAGGTGGCTGCACCGTCGCCGCCACCGATCCGAGGTCGGCCGCGTCCTCCTCGAGGACCGTCGAGAGCGCGCCGGACGAGGTCGTCGAAATCGAGGCCACCACGCTCGGCGAGCGCCCGCTCGTAGGCGACGAAGGCTCGCGCGACCGGCCCGGCGTCGGGGTCGGCGGCGACCTCGTCGCCGTCAGCGGCCGAGGTCGAGCTTCAGCCGCGAGAACGCGGTGTCGAGGCGGCCCCGCTCGGCAGGCGATGTCCGAGGCCACAGCTCGGCGATCGAGCTCGGCGCGGTCGACCAGCGGCTCGACCGGACCGGCCGGCATCGCGGAGGATCTCGCGGCCGAGGGCATGGAACGTCCGGACGCGGACCGTCCCCGGCGCCGACACCCAGCGGCGCCAGCGCCGCGTCGGCGCGCTCCGCGAGCTCTTCCGCGGCGCGCTTGTTGAAGGTGATCGCCGCGATCGTCGTCGGGGTCGAGCGCCGCCGTCGACGAGCCAGGCGATCCGGGCGACCAGGGTCGTGGTCTTGCCGCTGCCCGCCGGCGCGACGCACAGGACCGGGTCCGGGCGGCGCGGTCGCGGCGGCGCGTTGGTCGGGCGTCAGTCGGGCGAGACGTTCCAGGACGGCGGGATGGCCCATGCGACGGACTATCGCGCCCGGGCGCTTAAACCGCCGACTCACCGCCGTTCAGAGGCCTCACGGAGCCCGAAACGGTGACGCGTGTCAACGAACCGGTACCGAAGGGGGGCGCGACGGCGCACCGAACCGCCCGATAGGCCCATGGCGTGCCGCGAGCGCCGCAGGGACGATTTCCCTACGCCAGGCACGACGGCGCGTCGTTCGTGCCGGCGGTTTCGAGGACTCATCGAGATGTTGCGTCGACCCCTCCGCCGGGCGGCCGTGCTGTCCCTCGGCGTGCTCCTCGCGTTCGCCGGCACGGCGGCGGCGGATTCGGTCCTTGCGGACGATGCCAACGTGGCACGCCGATCATCGACGGGAGCAAGCCCCTCGGCGACGTCGCCCCGGGGCGACGGTCGCGGCCGACGTGCGCTTCCTGCTCGTGTGCGCCGGCATCCAGCACGTCGATGCCGAACCAGTCGGTCGTGCTGAGCGCGGGCGCGGGGCACAGCACCACTGGACGGGGCGATCGTGAGCGTCGTCGACAGCGACGTTGGCCCCGTTGACGACGCCTGGGCGGCCCGACGGCGAGGGCTGCCCGGATCCTGTGCCCTCGCAGGATGGTCGGGCTTCGAGCCACGTCGTCATGCGCGCGCCGACGACGCGCGGGCATGCTAGACGTTCACGATCATGTGGACCCGGTCGCTCGACGCCGGATGGCAACAACGACGGGAGCGCGTTCACCGGACGCACCGCGACCACCGTGAGCTTCACGATGCGCGTCGTGGCGAACACGCCGCCGCCGACCTTGACCGTTCCCGCCTCGTTCGACGGTCGAGGGTGACACCAGCGGTGGCTGGACCTCGAGCTGGACCGTCTCGGCGACCGACGCCGAGGACGACCCCGATCCGACGCCCACCTGCACGCCCGCGCGCGGGCACCGTCCTGCCGGTCGACTGACGACCACGGTGTCCTGCACGCGTCACGGATCGGTCGGCGCGACGATCACCGAAGCCACTTCGACGTGACGGTCGTCGACACGACGGCACCGGCCATCAGCGGCGTCCCGGCCGACATCGCCGTGACGACCTCCGATCCGGACGGCCGCGCCGTCACGTTCGAGCCGCCGAGCGCGACCGATATCGTCGACACCTCGCCGAACGTCGGCTGCGATCCCGAGAGCGGCAACGCTGTTCGCCGTCGGGCACGACCAGCGTGACCTGCACGGCGCACGGACGAGAGCGGCAACACCCGAGGGGGACGTTCCGGGTGACGGTCGCCTACGTCGCCCCGCGCATACCGCATCGGCTGTCTGGCTCGAGCCGGTCGCGGGCGACGACATCGACGTTCGTGGCGAATCGCGGCCGGACGATCCCGGTCAAGGTGAAGCTGTTCGTGAACGGCACGGCGGCGACGTCCGGGGACGCCGGCCTGCGCCTCGTGCCGTGCGGCGGCGGCATGACGATCTGCAGATGCCGCTCGCCTGGAGCGGCGGCCGCTGGAACGTGTCGCTCGACACGTCGTCGCTGGTCTCCGCATCTGCTACACCGTGACGGCCTCGATCGACGGCCTCGACGCCGGGTCGTTCACGCTGGAGCTCCGCGACGGCGGATGCCGCGAAGGCGCTCGCCGAAGACGACGGTGTCACGGCACCGGTGACGCGACGTCGAACGACCGCCGCTCGAAGACTGAACCACGAAGCCGCACTGACGACCTCGAAGCAGGGGTTGCCCTAGCATCGGGGGGTGACCCCCGAACTCGAGGCGACCCTCAAGCGACTCCCGGATCGCCCCGGCGTCTACCTGATGAAGGACGCCCGGGGCGACGTGCTGTACGTCGGCAAGGCCCAGAGCCTGCGCCACCGCGTGCGGAGCTACTGGCAGAAGCACACGCCGGCGATGGGCGAAGGTCACCGGATCCGGAGCGTCATCGACCGCGTCGCCGACGTCGAGGTCACCGAGGTCGACAGCGTCAGCGAGGCGCTCCTCCTCGAGAACAACCTCATCAAGCGGTTCAAGCCGCGCTTCAACGTCCGGCTCAAGGACGACAAGAGCTACCCGTACATCAAGGTCACGCTGGCCGACGACTTCCCGCGGGTCGAGCGGACCCGGAAGCTGGTCAACGACGGGAGCCGCTACTTCGGGCCGTACGCCTCGGCGACGAGCGTCGACGAGTCGATGAACCTCGTCCGGCGGCTGTTCCCGTTCCGGACCTGCACGATCGACATCAAGGACGGCGAGCGGGCGCTCCAGCGGCCGTGCCTGCTGTACCACATCAAGCGCTGCCAGGGCCCGTGCATCGAGGCGATCTCGAAGGACGACTACCGCGCCGACATCGAGCAGGTCGAGCTGTTCCTCGAGGGCCGCCAGGAGACGCTGGTCAAGGCCCTGCGGCGGGAGATGGCCGCCGGCCTCGGACCGGCAGGACTACGAGCGCGCGGCGAGCCACCGCGACAAGATCCGGGCGATCGAGCGGACGATGGAGAGCCAGAAGATGGCCGCCTTCGCCCGGACCGAGCTCGACCTGGTCGGGACTGGCGCGCCAGGACAACCAGGCCGCGGTCACGCTGTTCATCATCCGCGACGGCAAGATGATCGGGCGCGACGTCTACCTGCTCGACGCCGCCCGCGAGGCGACGGACGCCGAGGTCCTCGACGAGCTTCCTCGAGCAGTACTACGCGCGCGCGACGTCGATCCCGCGCGAGATCTACGTCCCGGCGGCGATGACGGAGGCCGACGGACCTCCAGACGTTCCTCGTCGAGAAGCGCGGCGGCCCGGTCCATCTGCGGACGCCGCAGCGCGGCGAGAAGCGTGACCTGCTCGGCCTGGCCGAGCGCAACGCGGCCGAGACGCTCGCGCGCGAGCAGGCTCGCTGGCTGGCCGACCAGGGCAAGACGCTCGCCGCGCTCGAGGAGCTCGCCGCCGCGCTCGACGTGCCCGGCATCCCGTTCCGCATCGAGTGCTACGACATCTCGAACTTCCAGGGCAGCGAGTCGGTCGGCAGCATGGTCGTGTTCGAGGACGGCAAGCCGCGGACCGGCGAGTACCGGCGGTTCCGGATCCGGACCGTCGAGGGGCCGAACGACTTCGCCAGCCACCAGGAGGTGCTCCGCCGGCGGTTCCGGGCGACCAAGTCCGGCGAGGAAGGCAACGAGGAGGAGCGCCGCTGGGCGATGCCCGACCTCGTCATCGTCGACGGCGGCAAGCCGCCAGGTCAGCGCGGCCAAGGTGGTCCTCGACGAGCTCGGCCTCCACGACCTGCCGCTGGCCGGGCTGGCCAAGGAGCGCGAGGAGCTGTTCCTGCCCGGTCGCTCGGACCCGATCGTGCTGCCGCCGACGTCATCGGCGCTCTACCTCGTCCAGCGGCTGCGCGACGAGGCGCACCGGTTCGCGATCACGTACCACCGGACGCTGCGCGACCGGCGGACCGTGCGCTCGGCGTTCGACGACCTGCCGGGCGTCGGCCCGAAGCGCAAGCGCGAGCTGCTGAAGGTGTTCGGGTCGATCAAGCGCGTGCGCGAGGCGCCGGTCGAGCAGATCGCGGCGGTCCCGGGCATCAGCCGGGCGCTGGCCGAGCGGATCAAGGCGACGCTCGAGGCGTAGCGGGCACTCCGGATCAGCGACCGGTGCGGCGCTCGACGGCTGCGTCCGACCGCGTCGGAGGGCCTTTCGTGTAGCATCCCGCCGGTATGCGCAGAGCCGGCCCCATCCTCATCGCCGTCATCGGCATCCTCGCGCTGATCATCGTCTTCTTCCCGAACCTCAAGCTCCCCGATCCGACCGCGCCGGACGGCGCCTGGCGGACGATCGAGACCAAGCTCGGGCTCGACCTCGAGGGCGGGCTGCGGGTCGAGTACCAGGCCCTCCCCAAGGACGGCGTCGCGCCGACCCGCGAGGCGCTCGGCGTCATCAAGGACATCATCGAGCGGCGCGTGAACACGACCGGCGTGTCCGAGCCGGTCGTCGTCGTCCAGGGCGACGACCGCGTCGTCATCGAGCTGCCGGGCATCTCCGACGTCGACTCGGTGCGGCGGCTCGTCGGCCAGACCGGCGAGCTCGACTTCGTCCCGCTCGGCCAGACGACCGGCGACCGACGGCCAGGTCCTCGACCTGCAGCAGTACCCGCCGCTGTTCAGCGGCGACCAGCTCGAGTCGGCGGCCGTCGGGCAGGACCAGACGCGCGGCCTGACGGTCACGTTCGTGCTCAAGAACAACGGTCCGGAGTCGGGCGCGCAGCTGTTCGCGAACTACACGCGCGACCACGTCGGCGAGTACTTCGCGATCGTCCTCGACGGCGTCGGTCATCTCGGCGCCGCGTGATCAACGAGGCCGATCCCGAACGGCCAGGTCCAGATCACGGCCGGCGGCATCGGCGGCTTCCCGGCGAAGGAGGCCAACGAGCTCGTCACGGTCCTGAAGTTCGGCTCGCTGCCGTTCCCGATCAAGGAGCTGTCGAGCGAGCAGATCTCGGCGACGCTCGGCGAGCAGTTCCTCAACCAGAGCCTGCATCGCCGGCTTCATCGGCATCGCGCTCGTGATCCTGTTCATGCTGCTCTACTACCGGCTGCCGGGGCTCGTCGCGTCGTTCGCGCTCGATCTACTACACGATCGTCGTCCTGGCGATCTTCCGGCTCATCCCGGTGACCCTGACCCTCGCCGGCATCGCGGGCTTCGTGCTCTCGGTGGGCATGGCGGTCGACGCCAACATCCTCATCTTCGAGCGGATGAAGGAGGAGCTGCGCGTCGGCAAGTCGCTGCCGGCCGCGGTCGAGGCCGGCTTCAACCGGGCCTGGAACTCCATCCTCGACTCGAACGTGTCGAGCCTCATCACCGCGACGATCCTGTACGCCTTCGGGTCGTCGGTGATCCGCGGCTTCGCGCTGGTCCTGATCATCGGCGTGCTGACGTCGATGTTCAGCGCGATCGTCGTGACCCGCTCGATCATGCGCGTGCTCGTCCGCCAGGACTGGGCCCGCCGGGCGCGCCTGTTCGGTCTGCGCGACGAGGAGTTCGTCGCGGTCACCACGCCGCGCCCGACCCGCCGACCCCTGGCGCGCCGATGTTTGACGTCATCGGCAAGCGGCGCTGGTTCTACCTCTTCTCGCTGCTCCTCACGATCCCGGGCCTGATCTTCATCCTGCATCTCGCCGTTCAGCGACGCCGGTCTCCAGCTGACGATCGACTACACCGGCGGCACGCGCTGGGAGATCAAGTTCGCCGATCCGAACGTGACGCCCGATCAGGTCGAGCAGGTCTTCGCCGAGAACGGGCTGCAGGCGACCGCGATCCGGACGGAGTCCGGCTACATCGAGATCAAGACCGAGCCGATCGGGCTCGTCGAGCAGGAGCCGGCGGCATCGCCGTCGCCCGGCGCGTCGGCGCTCGCCTGGCGCGTCGACCTCGCCCGGCGACGTCGCGCCTCGCCGGTCGCGAGCGCCTCGCCGGCGGCATCCGCGTCAGCCCGTCGCCATCCGGCGGCCGCGGCCGCCGTCGCGTCAGCCTCGCCCGGCGCATCGGCGAGCCCGGCGCGCCCAGCGCCGTCGCCACTGCCCGGCGCCGCGTCCGGCAACACCGAGCTGCCGACGGCCGGCAAGCTCGGCGCAGATGGTCACCGCCCTCGAGGCACAGCTCGGCCAGATCGAGTCGCAGCGCAGCCTGACGACGATCGGCGCGGTCGTGAGCTCGGACCTGCTTCGCCAGGCGCTGATCCTGATCGTCGTCGGCTCGCTCGGGATCGTCGCCTGGATCACCTACCGCTTCCGCGACGTGAAGTTCGGCGTCACCGCGCTCGTCTCGCTGCTCCACGACGTCATCGTCGTCGTCGGCTCGTTCGCGATCCTCGGCACGTTCTTCCACGTCGAGATCGACGCGCTGTTCGTGACCGCGATGCTGACCGTCATCGGCTTCTCGGTCCACGACACGATCGTCGTGTTCGACCGGATCCGCGAGAACAAGGCGCGCCACCTCGGCGAGCCGTTCGACGAGATCGTCAACCACTCGATCCTGCAGACCTTCGGCCGGTCGATCACGACGAGCCTGACCGTGCTGCTGACGCTGCTGTCGCTGTTCCTGTTCGGCGGCTCCGCGATCAGCGACTTCGTCCTGGCGCTGCTGATCGGCATCGTCATCGGGACGTACTCGTCGATCTTCGTGGCGAGTCCGCTGCTCGTCGACTGGTACGCGTGGGAGGATCGGCGTCGCGGTCGGCTCGCCAGGCGACCCGCGCGCCGCGCGCCCGCCGCGCCGCGTCCTGACCCGCGCGTCGCCGGCGTGGCGGCCGGAGACGCCGGTCGAGTCGCAGGTGAGCGCCGCGTGGCATCCTGAACGCGGTGCTCGAGCCGCGCTTCCGCTGGAGCTTCCCGGAGACCCGTCCCATCGACCCCGATCTCGCTGACCGCCGCGCTCGACCATGGGCTCGGCCGAACGGATGACGGCGTTGCTGGCGCGTCGCGGGCGTCCTCGGGCGCGACGATCTCATCGCCTGGTTCGCCGAGCCGCTCGCCGGGCTGCACGATCCGCGTCTCCTGCCGGACGCGGACCGACTCCTCGATCGGCTCACCGCGCGCCCGCGACCGACGGCGAGCGGGTCATGGTGTTCGGGGACTTCGATGCGGACGGTCTCGACGGCCTCGCGATCCTCGTCATCGCCTTCCGCCGGTTCGGCATCGACGTGCGAGCCGTACGTGCCGAGCCGGCTCGAGGAGGGCCACGGCCTGTCGATCGCCGCGATCGATACGGCGGTGGCCGACGGGCGTCGTCCGTCATCGTCACGGTCGACTGCGGGACGAGCTCGCGGCCCGAGATCGCCGCTGGCCGCGAGCGCGCGGCATCGACGTCATCGTCACGGACCACCACCGCGTGCCGCCCGAGCTGCCGCCGGCCTATGCGGTCGTCAACCCGCATCGACGCGGACTCGCTCTATCCCGATCGCGCGGCTGGCCGGGAGCGGCGTCGCCTTCAAGGTCGCCCAGCTGCCTGCTGCGGCGGCGGTGCCGCGCTCGACCTGGCCGACCTCGCGACGATCGGCACGGTCGCCGACGTCGCCCCGATCGTCGGCGAGAACCGCGCCATCGCCCGGCTCGGGCTCGAGCGCCTGCGGGCCGACCCGCGGCCCGGCATCGCGGCCCTGCTCGAGCGGGCCCGGATCGCGCCCGCCGCCCTCGACCTCGACACGATCGCGTTCGCCCTCGCGCCGCGGCTCAACGCCGCCGGTCGGGTCGGGGAGGCGCTCGAGGCCGCCCGGCTCCTGCTCGCCGAGACACCCGAGGAGGCGGCGCGGCCACGCCGATGCGCTGGAGACCGCCAACCAGACCCGGCGCGACCTGACGGCGACCGCCGTCGCCGAGGCCCGCGAGCTCGTGGCCGCCGACGCCCGACCGCCCGGCGTCGATCGTCCGCGGCACGTGGCCGGTCGGCATCATCGGGCTCGTCGCGGCGCGCCTGGCCGAGGACCGTGCCCGACCCGCCGTGGTCGGCGACGGAGCTCGGCGACACGATCCGGGCGTCATGCCGGAGCGACGGCATCGGTGGATCTGGCGGCCGCGCTCGCCGACGTGCGCCGACCTGTTCACGCGGCACGGCGGCCACGCCGGCGCCGCCGGCTTCGAGCTCGCCGGCCGACGCGCTGGCCCGAGTTCGTCGAGCGGTTCGAGGCGATCGCCGCGACCCGCGTCCCGCCGGATCCGCGGGCCGTGCTCGCGATCGATCTCGCCATGCCCGCGCTCGACGTCGATTACCGGCTGTTCCGCGAGCTCGGCGGGCTCGCGGCCGTACGGTCCGGGCAACCCCGAGCCGCTCGTCGCGGTCCTCGGGCTGACCGTGACCCGCGTCCGCGTCGCCGCCGACGACCACACCTCGCTCACGCTGAAGCGCGATCGCGACGTGCTCGACGGGATCGCCTTCGGGCGCGCCGACATCGCGGCGCTCGTCCAGGAGGGCGACCGGATCGACGTCGTCGCGCGGATCAGCAGCCGGACGTTCGGCGGATTCGAGTCGCTGCAGCTGGAGATCCGCGACGCCGCCCCGAGCGGGTCGCATCCGGAGGCGGCCGCGGTCCTCGGCGGATCGGATCCCGCTGACGCTCGCGGCGGTGCCGTCATGACACGCGCCGTCCGGCCGCGCTCCGCGAAGGCGCGCGACCCGTACGGCATCGGCCCGGTCGGCTCGGCGATCGGACCGATCGTCTCCGTCGTCGGGCTGATCGCTGATCGCGGTCGTCACGATCAACCTGTTCAACTACGAGCTGCCGTTCGCGGCGGCAGTGGCGGGAACGGCGAACGGCGGTGGCGCCATCGGCGGCCCGGCGCTGACGCCGGCCCCCTCGAACGTGGTCGTCGTGCCGGAGGAGGCGCAGTTCGTCGGCAAGATCGTCTACGCCAAGGCCGGCAACATCTGGGTGCAGACCGACGCAGGGCGCGACGCAGCTCACGAATGGCGGCGGCGCCTCGATGCCGTCGTTCTCGCCCGACGGCAACTGGGTCGACTACATCCATGACACGATGACACGCGGGCAAGTGGCCGCTCCGCGGCATCGCCGACCTGGTACGACATCGACCTCAACGAGCTGATGCGCGTCGCGCGCCGACGGGATCGGGCCGAGCCGCAGCGCCTCCTGAGCGGCCAGGTCCGCAGCGGATCGAACCGCTGGTCGGCGTGGATGCGTCAGCCGGTGCTGTCACCGGACGGCAAGACCATCGCACTCGTCACCGATGCGCCGCAGCCCGGATAACTCGAACGTCGTGCTGCAGTTCTACGACCTCGCGCGAGAAGCGCCTGACGCGTGCGGGCGTCCGCGAGGTCGGTGTCCTCGGCCACCAGGACCCGGAGTGGCGCCCGGACGGCAAGCACCTGCTGTACACGATGAACGACCGCGACGGCGCGCGGGGCGCGCGCGGTGATCATGCGCTACGACCCGAAGACGAAGGAGGCCCGGGCGCTGACGACGCCGGGCTACATGCAGCCGTCGTACTCGCCCGACGGGCGGTACGTCGCCGCGACGCGCACGAACGCGCTCGGGACGGACGTCGTCATCCTCAATGCGGGCAACGGCAACGAGCTGCTCCGCGTGACCGACGACGACGCGTCATGGGCACCCATCCTGGTCGCCGGCCGGCGACGCCATCGCGTTCCTGCACATCGCCGGGCAGACCGTCGACCTGCGGCTGGCCAAGCTCGATGGCACCGGGCCGGCCTGGACGGTCGTCCGAGACGGTCAACCTGACCGAGGTGTCCGGGCTCGACGCGGCATCGCGACCCGACTGGTACATCCCGCCCGCGCTGCTCCCGGCGGCTGAGACCGTCAGGCGGAGGATCCACGCCCGCCGCCAGCCCTTCGCCCTGAACCGCCGCCGGTGACCGCGACCGTACCTCGAGCGTCTCGGCGCGCGCACGCGCGCGACCGGGACGGTGCTCTGCCTCGGTCTCGACCCGGACCCGGCGACGATCCCCGAGCGGTTCGCCAAGGGCGTCGCCGGGCTGGAGCGGTTCGCGGCGCTCGTCCTCGAAGCGGCCGCTGCCATATGCCGCGGCCGTCAAGCCGAACCTGGCGTTCTTCGAGGCATTCGGATCGGCCGGGATGGCGGCCCTCGAGCGGCTCCGAGCGTCGATCCCGTCTGACGTCCCGGTGATCGCCGACGCGAAGCGCGGCGACATCGGCTCGACGGCGGCACGGCAGGCCGTCGCGCTGTTCGACGTCCTCGGCGCCGATGCGGTCACCGTCAGCCCGTACCTCGGCGAGGAGGCGATCCGACCGCTGCTCGAGCGCGAGGACCGCTTCGCCTACGTGCTCTGCCGGACATCGAACCCGGGCGCCGGCGAGCTCCAGGACCTGCTGGTTCGTCGGCGACCACGCCGCCGAGGCGTCGCAGCCCGAGCCGCTCCACGAGCGGGTCGCGCGGCTCGCGACCGGCTGGGGACCGGGCGGCACCGTCGGTCTCGTGGTCGGTGCGACGGCACCCGAGGAGCTCGCGACGATCCGCGGCATCGCCCCGGGTCTGCCGTTCCTCGTGCCCGGGGTCGGCGCCCAGGGCGGCGCCATCGAGCCGGTCCTCGAGCATGGCCCCGCGAGCACCGGGCCCGGTGCAGGCCGGCCGGGCGGCGGGCTGCTGGTCAACGTGTCGCGCGGCATCGCGGGCGTGCTCGCGGACCTCTCCGAAGAGGACCCTGGTGAGCGCGATCGCAGAGGCGGCCGCGCGAGTGGGCTCGACGGCTCCCTGTGCTACCCTTGCCGCCGCCCGATGAACGAAGGGATCTGCTGACATGCCGAACATCGGGGCTCCCGAGCTCATCATCATCCTGGTCATCGCGTTGCTGATCCTCGGCCCGGGCAAGCTGCCCGAGGTCGGAGCGTCCATCGGCAAGAGCATCCGTGAGTTCCGCAAGGCGTCGTCCGACCTGAGCGACTCGGTCAAGTCAACGTCGACACATCGCCGCTGCCGCCCACGCCGCCTGCCGCGACGACTGCCGTCGCGTCGCCGGCTGTCGAAGCGCCCGTTGCGCCGGTCGCCCCGGTCGCGCCCGCGGCTCCTGCCGCGCCCACGGCCCAGGCTGCGCCCGCCACCACGAGCGAGCCGGCTTCCCACACGAACTAGGTCCGGCGCCCCGCGCCCCTGATGGCCGACGCCGACACCCTTCGCGAACCGGCCCCCGGCGTCATCCCTGCTGACCCCGTCCCGCCGACGGGCGGTGCCGGCATGCCCGAGGGATCGGTCATGTCGCTGGTCGACCACCTCAGCGAGCTGCGCGACCGGCTCGTCAGGTGCGTCATCGTCATCGCCATCGGGACCGCGATCGGGTTCTACGTCGCGCCCGCCGATCCGCAACTTCCTGCTCGAGCCCCTGCCGAACGGGCAGGCGCAGGTCCTCGGGCCGGGCGACGGCTTCGCCATCCAGCTCCGGATCGCGGTCGTCATCGGGATCATCCTCGCGATGCCCGTCCTGCTGTATCAGATCTGGGCGTTCGTCGCGCCGGGCTTGACCGCCGGCCGAGCGGCGGACGGTCCGGCCGTGGATCCCGCTCGCGCTGTTCTTCTTCGCGCTCGGTGTCGGGATCGCTCGCCTCGTGCTGCCGTACGCCGTCCAGTTCCTCCTGAGCTTCACCGACGACAAGCTCGTCGCGAACATCGCCGCGGGTCCGTACTTCGACTTCGTGACGACGATGTTCCTCGCGTTCGGGCTCGTGATGGAGTTCCCGATCCTGCTCGTCGGGCTGTCGCGGGTCGGGATCATCACCTCGGAACGGCTCGTCTCGTCGCGCCGCTACGTGATCCTCGGGATCGCGATCTTCGCGGCCGTCGCAACGCCGGGCGGTGACCTCGTCAGTCCGATCGCTCTCGGCGGCACGATGTACATCCTCTTCGAGCTGACGGTCCAGTTCATCAAACGGACGGGGCGGTGACCGCAAGCGACCGGCCAGCCGGTCACGGAGGCGCCCGCCGAACAGGCGGTCGTGATCCTGTCGGGTCTCTCTGGGGGAGGGAAGACCGCCGCAGCCAAGCTCTTCGAGGATCTCGGCTACATCGTCGTCGACAACCTGCCCGGCGAGCTGTTGCCCGAGCTGGCCGAGGTCGTATCAGATGATCCGGACCGGTTCGCGCGGGTGGCGATCGTGCTTGACGTGCGTGCCGGCAACCCCGAGATGGCGCTCGGTGCCATGCGCGGCGCGCTCGAGGGACGAGGGATCCTGCCCACGATCGTCTTCCTCGAGGCACGCGACGACGTCCTGATCCGGCGGTTCAGCGAGACGCGCCATCGGCACCCGCTCGAGTGACGAGCGCGGCATCGCCAGCTCGATCGCGGAGGAGCGCCGTCTCCTGGACCCGATCCGGTCGGAGGCGGACGTCATCGTCGACACGTCCGACCTGTCGCTGCGCCAGCTACGCGAGCGGCTGTTCGCCCGTCTCGCGACCGCGACTCGGCCCGATCAGCTGGCGGTCCAGCTCATCACGTTCGGCTACAAGTTCGGCATCCCCCTCGAATCCGATCTCGTATTCGATGTGCGATTCATCCCGAACCCGTATTACGTCGACGCGCTGCGCCCGCATTCGGGCCTCACGCCCGAGGTCCGCGAGTACGTCATCGGCGCAGCCGAAGGCCAACCGCTTCATCGAGCTCCTCGAGGAGTTCCTCGATTTCACGATCCCCTCGTACGTCGAGGAGGGCAAGACGCGCCTGACGATCGGGCTCGGCTGCACCGGTGGGTACCACCGCAGCATCGTCCTCGCCGAGGTCCTCGCGGAGTGGCTGCGGGAGCGAGATTTCGGGCCCGTGACGGTCTTCCATCGCGAGCTGGAGCGCACATGAGGCCTGACGGCGTCGCATGAACGTGCGTCGCTGGCTGACCCCGGGCATCGGCGTGAAGCGCTGGCTTCTCGTCGTCTTCCTCGGTCTCCTGCTGCTGGCCGTCGGGGTCGCTCATTTCCTGCGCCAGGCGTCCCGCGACTTCGAGCCCGGTCGGCCCGCTCGAGGGGCTCATCGACGTCATCACGCTCCAGTTCCTGCCGTTCCCGCTCCGCGGTTTCATCGTCGGGGTGGTCGGCCTAGCGCTCGTCGCACTCGGCTCGTATCGCGTCATCCGGGTCGTGACGGACCCGTTGCGGATGCCGGACGCGGACCAGCCGCTGGTCGAGCTGATCTACCAGAAGCGGTTCCTGGCCAAAGGCCCGCGGATCGTCGCGCTCGGTGGTGGGACCGGGCTGTCGGCGCTCCTGCGGGGCCTCAAGGAGCACACCAGCAACCTGACCGCGGTCGTGACCGTCGCCGATGACGGCGGCTCGTCGGGTGTCCTGCGTGCAGGAGCTCGGCATCCCGCCGGTCGGCGACATCCGCAACTGCATCGCCGCGCTCGCCGACGCGGAGCCGCTGATGAACGAGCTCCTGCAGTACCGCTTCCCGGCAGCTGATGGGCTGCTCGCCGGAACGGCCGAGGGCCACGGCCTCGCAGGTCACGCGGTCGGCAATCTCCTGCTGGCGGCCATGACCGCGATCGAGGGCGGCGACTTCGAGGAGGGTGTCCGCCGCCTGAACCGGATCCTCGCCGTGCGCGGCCAGGTCGTGCCGGTGAGCGCGGTGCCGCTGACGCTGCACGCCATGCATCGCGTCAGGCGATACCGTCGACGGGTCAGTCGCGGATCATGCGGACCGAAGGGATCGACCGCGTGTGGCTGACGCCCGACGATGTGGAGGCGTCCGAGGATGCCCTCGCCGCCATCGCCGAGGCCGACCTCATCGTGCTCGGCCCGGCAGCCTCTACACGAGCGTGCTGCCGAGCCTGCTGATCCCGTCGGTCCGCGATGCGATCCTCATCTCGCAACGCGACGCGTCTGTACGTGTGCAACGTCGCGACCCAGGAGGGCGAGACGGCAGGGTTCGACCTCTCGGCGCACGTCGCCGCGTTGATCGCCCACACGGCGCCAGGCCTCATCGACGTCGTGCTCGCGAACAACCGCTTCGATGCCCGCATCCCGACGGACTACCACGCCGAGACCGTGCGCCTCGCCTGGCCACCCGCCGGGTTGCGGTCCGCGCCGCGCCTCGTCCTCGACGATGTCGTCGACCCGGACAACGCCCACCACCATGACCCGGTCCGGCTCGCCTGCGGCGGTCATGCGCGTATACGAACGCGAGAGCTCGTCGCGTCGGCGGGCCGTCCGTACCGCCTGACCCATGACGAGCTCGGAGCGCGACCTGGTCACGGCGCTGCGGAACGAGCTGGCCGGCATCGACCCTGCTCGTCCCTGCGACCGACTGGCTGAGGCTGTCGGGCTCGGCACCGGATGTTCCGAACCGGGAGCCGGCAGTCGCCCGGCTCGCCGTATCGTCTTCGGCGGGCGGCAGAGGTCGACGGATCAGACGTCGCGGCCTTCGACTGGGACACGGCCGCGGATCACTGCCGGACGGCCTGGCTACGCGGTCGGTTCCTTGCGCGCGGCTCCCTGAGCCTTGCCGGCGGCCGGACGCACCTCGAGTTCGTCGTCACGCCCGACGAGGCACCGACGCTCGCGACGCGTCTCGAGGGGATCGGGCTGCCCGCGTCCTGGCGGATCCGGCGGGGACGGGGGGTCGTGACGTGGAAGAGCGGCGAATCGGTCGGGACGTTCCTGCGCCGGATCGGCGCCGCGGGCGCGCTGCTGGAGCTCGAGGCGCGCCAGGTCTCGCGCGCCCTGCGCGGCGAGCTGAACCGCGTGCTCAACGCCGAGTCGGCCAATCTCCAACGCGCCGTGGCGGCCGCGGGACGCCAGCTCGACGCGATCGCCCAGCTCGACGCCGATGGCCGCCTCGTCGATCAGCCCTATGTCGTCCGCCTCGTCGCGGACGCGCGACGAGAGACGCCGGAGGCGACCCTCGGCGAGCTCGCGGAGCGTCTCGAGCTCCATCGGTCGGCCGTGCAGCGAGCCCTCGAACGGATCGAGCGTCTCGCCGAGGAGGAGCCGGCCGGTCTCCAGCCGAGCCGCTCGCGCGAGGGTCGCTCTGGCATGATTCGCGCTCATGCGTGAAATCGTGATCGCCGCCAACTGGAAGATGCACACGACCCCCGACCGATGCCGGCGAGCTGGCGCGGACGATCGCGTCACGGACGCGCGAGCCCGGGGTCACGCGGGTCATCTGCCCGCCCTTCGTCTGTCTTGCCGCCGTTCGCGACGCGCTGGCGGACGACGACCGACGTCGCTGTCGGCGCCCAGAACGTGCATCACGAGCTGGCCGGCGCGTTCACCGGGGAGATCTCCGCGCCGATGCTCGTAGGCCTCGCGACGTGGGTCATCGTCGGCCACTCCGAGCGGCGGCGGGACGCCGGCGAGGACGACGCACTTGATCGCCAGGAAGATCGCCCGAGCCCTCGACGCCGGGCTCCGCCCGATCGTCTGCGTCGGCGAGCAGCTCGCGGACCGCGAGGCGGGCCGGGCGAACGACGTCGTCGACACGCAGATCCGCGGCTCGCTCGCGGGCATCGAGCCTGGTGCGCGCTCGCGACGGCGGCCTCGTGATCGCCTACGAGCCCGTCTGGGCGATCGGCACCGGCCGCAACGCATCGGGCCTCGACGCGGCGGCGATGACCGATGCGATCCGGGCAAGCCTCGATGGCTGCGGGTTGGGGGGCGCGCGCCGCCGAGACGCCGGTCCTGTACGGCGGCAGCGTCACCTCGGCGAACATCGGCGAGTTCCTCGCCGAGCCGTCGATCGACGGGGCGCTGGTCGGTGGAGCCTCGCTCAAGCCCGACGAGATGGCCGGCATCGTCGGCACGTGCCGGGATCACCGCCCGCGCGCGCGGTCTCGCGGGGTGACGGCGGGCCGACCGCGACCCATCGTCCTGGTCGTGCTCGACGGGTTCGGCATCGGCCGCGATCCGGCTGGCGACGCCATCGCCGCCGCGCCCATGCCGACCTGGCGGAGCCTGCTCGAGCGCTGGCCGCACAGCGTGCTCCAGGCGTCCGAGGAGGCCGTCGGCCTGCCGCCGGGCCAGATGGGCAACTCCGAAGTCGGTCATCTGAACCTCGGCGCAGGCACGGCCGGTCCTCCAGGACCTGCCGCGGATCGACGCCGCGATCGCAGACGGGTCGTTCGACCGCGCGGCCGGCGTTCCTACGCCGCGATGGACGCGGGCGAAGGCTGCGCGCGGTGTCCTCCACGCCATCACGCTCGTCGGGCCGGGTGGCGTCCACGCCAATGACCGCCACCTCGTCGCGCTCGCCGACCTCGCCCATCGCCAAGGCGTCGCCGACTGTGGCCGTCCACGCCCTGCTCGACGGCCGGGATACGCCGCCATCGTCCGCGCTCGGCGTACGTGCAGCGACCTGGAAACGCCGCCTCGCCGCGGACCATCCCGGCGCCCGGATCGCGACCGTGGGCGGACGCTACTACGCGATGGACCGCGACAAGCGCTGGGAGCGGACCGAGCGCGGCTACGACGCGATCGTCCACGCCGAGGCGATGCACACGGCGCGCGTCGGCGCGTCGACGCGATCGAGGCGGCCTACGCGCGCGGTGAGACCGACGAGTTCGTCGTCCCGACGGTCATCGAGCGGTCGACGGAGCCGACGGTCCGCTCGATCGAGGACGCCGACCCGATCGTCCACCTGAACTTCCGCGCCGACCGCGCTCGCCAGCTGACGCACGCGCTCGCCGACGGGTCGGACTTCGAGGGCTTCGACCGGCGATCGGCCTCGGGACGTCCGGCGCCCGGAGACCTCCTCGTCGTGACGATGACCGCGTACGAGGAGGGACTGCCGGTCCTCGTCGCCTTCCCGCCCGAGACGGCGCGGTCGCTGGCCCAGGCGTTCAGCGAGGCCGGGCTGGCGCCAGTTCCACGTCGCGGAGACCGAGAAGTACGCGCACGTCACGTACTTCTTCAACGGCGGCATCGAGGCCGCCGTGGCCGGGGGAGGACCGGCGACTCATCCCGAGTCCCAAGGTCGCGACGTACGACCTCCAGCCCGAGATGTCGGCGCCGGGCGTGACCGACGCGCTCGTCGACGCGATCGCGTCCGGGACGTACGACTTCATCGTCGCGAACTACGCCAACCCAGACATGGTCGGGCACACCGGCGTGTGGGACGCGACGATCGCGCGCGCTGGCGACGATCGACGCGTGCCTCGCCCGCGTCGTGGACGCCGTCGCCGCCGTCGAGGCGGCCGATCCCGATGGTCCGGGCGCGATCCTGGCCATCACCGCGGACCACGGCAATGCCGATGAACTGCGGGACGCGATCGGGGCGCCGGTCACGGCCCACTCCCTGAACCCTGTCCCGTTCGTGCTCGTCGGGCGTGCCGTCGCCGGCCGCCACCTCGCCGACGGCGTCCTCGCCGACGTCGCCCCGACGCTCCTCGAGCTTGCCGGTCTGCCCGGTTGGCCGGGGATCACCGGCGGTCATCGCTCCTGCGCGACGATAAGCGGTCGCGGCCGACGCGGGCTGTGGTAGCATCGGCCGCCGTATCGAACGGAGGACCCCCGGCGCGTGAACCCCATCCTCGGCATCGGCCAGATCATCGTCAGCATCGCGTTGATCGCCGCCATCCTGTTGCAGAACCGCGGCACCGGCCTGTCGGGCACCTTCGGCGGCGACTCCGCCGTCTACCGCAGCCGACGCGGCGTCGAGCGCCGGCTTGTGGCAGTTCACGATCGTGCTGCTCGCCCTGTTCGTCATCTTCTCGCTGGCGTCATACATCCTGGCGGTCTAGCCTGCCCACGGCGCCCTTCGCGCGCCGGCTGACGCCCCCTCGCTCCTCACGGGCTGACCCGCAAGGACCACACGGAGCTTCATGACCCGAACCGACACGGTCGTCGTCGGGACCCTCGTCGCGCTGCTCGCGCATCATCGCGGGGCTGATCGGCGGGCCGGCCATCCAGCTCGCGGCTGCCCCGAGCGCACCGTCGCCATCGGCGGCACCGGGCCCAGCTTCGAGGTTCGCCCGTACGTCGAAGGCGTCCTCGGCCGACCGTCGTCGGTGTCGCCGCTCACGGCACGAACGCAGGCCGACCGCGACCTCGTCGCGTTGCTGTTCCCGGGGCTCGTCCGCAACGGCCCGGGCGGGACGATCGTGCCGGACCTGGCCGAGCGCTGGTCCGTCGACAAGGCCGGCAAGACGTGGACCGTCGATATCCGGCCGGACGCTCGGTGGCACGACGGCTCGCCGGTCACCTCGGATGACGTCGTCTTCACGATCGAGACCCTGCAGGACCCGGCCTACACCGGCCCGTCGGCGACCTCGTGGTCGGAGGTCACCGTCAGCGCGGTCACCCCGCACCAGGTGCGGTTCACCCTCGACACGCCGCTGGGTGGCTTCCTGCAGGCGCTGACCCAGCCGATCGCCCCGGCCACCTGCTCGGCGACTTCCCCGTCGATTCGCTCGACCGGACGACCCGTTCGGCGGGCTGCCGATCGGATCGGGCGCGTTCGCGATCACCGAGCTGAGCGACACCTCGGCGTCGCTGATCCCGGCGCGAGATCGCCGAGGACGCGGGGGCACCGCCGAGCGCGTCCCCGAGCTCGTCGCCCGACTCGCTGTCGACCGCCGTCGCCGACCGAGCCGGCCGACAGCGTCCGCTGCCGTACCTCGCCGGCATCGAGTTCCGCTTCTACGACGCCCCAGCGATCTGGCGGCGCGACTTCCAGATCGGGCGAGCTCGATGCTGCCAGTCGGGTCTGCCGCCGGCGGTGGCCGCGCAGCTCGGCGTCGCAGCCGGGCGCGCGGCTCGTCCGGTATCCCGGGTGCGACGCTGACGGCGGCGCTCGTCAACCTGCGGCCGGGCCACCCGGAGTTCGCGACCGCCGGCGATCCGGACCGGGCTGCTCGCCGCCATCGACCGCGACGGCCTCGCGAAGGACGCGTTCGCCGGGCTCGTCGCGCCGGCGACCGACCTGATCCCACCGTCGTCGCCGATGTTCGACCCGAAGGCGGACCCGACGGTCCCGTACAGTCGCGGCGCCGCCGAGCAAGGCGCTCGACGGCGCGCGACTGGACGAAGCGTGGCGAACGCGTGGCGACTGCCCGAGCGCCAAGAAGCCCGCTGACGATCGAGGTCCTCAGCCCGACCGAGTCCTCGAATCCGAGCCTGTACCACGCGGCCGAGGATGTGGCGAAGGACTGGACGACGCTCGGCATCGACTTCGAAGCACGTCGCCGTGCCGCCGTCGGAGTTCGCTGCCGGACCGGTCTGTCGACCGGCAAGTTCCAGGTCGCGATCGCGGACCTGCGCATCGGGCTCGACCCCGACCTCTATCCGCTGCTCGCGTCGAGCCAGACGCTGACCGGCGGATCGAACGTGATGGGCGTCCAGTCGGCGGACCTCGATGCGCTGCTCGAGAAGGCCCGTGCGCCGGGCTCGGCGAGCGTCCGGAAGGCGGCGTACAGCGCCCTCCAGAAGCAGCTCGCGGCCGGTCGATACCTGCTCCCGCTGGCCTTCGCAGACGAGGTCGTCGTGTTCCGCGACACCGTCCAGGGACCCGCCGATCCGGCAGGTCACGGACGGGTCGGATCGATTTTGGGATGTGCTAACATGGCGCCTCGCCGTCGACCGGTGACGGTCGTCGGGGTCCGTGCCGAGGTGGCGGAATAGGCAGACGCGCTGGTTTCAGGTACCAGTGGCCGCAAGGTCGTGTGGGTTCAAGTCCCTCCCTCGGTACCATCCCCTCCGGACCCCGACTCCACGGTGACACCTGCCCAGGTGGCGGAATTGGTATACGCGTACGTTTGAGGGGCGTATGAGGCAACTCATCCGGGTTCAAGTCCCGGCCTGGGCACCATCCCGCAGCGATCGACGACCGCCGATGACGGCGGTCGTTCTGCGTCCGGCGCCTGGCACCCGACGGTGTAGGCTCCGCCCGGGCGGTTAGCTCAGTCGGTCAGAGCGCCTCGCTTACACCGAGGAAGTCACTGGTTCGAGTCCAGTACCGCCCACCACCTCTCACGCACGAAATGGGCCCCTGCCGAGCGATCGGACAGGACGAACTCGCGCTGGATCGGCGTCGTTCATGCTTTCAACTGGACGATCGCGAGAGCGTTGTTGCCGGGGTCGATGATCCAGGCCATCCAAGCGAACCCGACGTCGGCGATGCCGTCATGGGTCTTCAGGCCAGGTAGGTCGTAGTCCTCGATCGGGATCCCGCGAGCTCGGATATCGTCGATCTCTTTCTGGAGGTCATCGACCTCCCAGCCGATCTGCGTCTGGCTGTCCGCGGTGCCGATCGTGCTCTTGGAAACCGCCAATTTCGTTCCGCCCCCACATCGGAACTCGATCTTGTGGTCGGTGTCGGAGAGGATGTCGAGCCCGAGTTTGTCGTGATAGAACTCGCGGCTCAGGTCGAGATCCTTCGACGAGCAGGATCGGGTGGACCTTGCTGGTTCCGAGCATGGCTGTTCCTCCGTTTCGGTCGAGCCGGGTCACGTTGTCCAGCCGCTTGGAGCCCGATGCATTCGAGTCTAGTACGGCCCATCTCGCGCCCACCGTGAAGGGATGGCGTCGCCCACCGGGTACGGTTTTGGTCATGGCGGCGGGACATAGGTGCTATGGCGTGCGGTCTGGTGCGCTGGAAGACTGGTTTCGATGCGCGACCCCTACAGGATCCTGGGCGTCAGCCACGACGCGGATCGGCACACCATCCAGACCGCCTACCGCCGTCTCGCCCGCCGGCATCACCCGGACTTCGGTGGTGACCAGGAGCTGATGGCCGTGGTGAACGAGGCGTGGGCCGTCCTGGGCGACGCGTCGCGACGCGACGCCTTCGATGCCAAGCGATCGCGTCGCCCCGCGGCGAACGTGATCGTCACCCCCGAGCCCGCCGGCCCACTCGCAGCCGCGTCCGAGCGGCGACGGCCGCGTCGACAAGGCGCCCACGAGACGACGATCGATTTCGGCCGCTACGCCGGTTGGACGATCCGCGCGCTCTCGATCGAGGACCCGTACTACCTCGAGTGGCTGATGCGCAGCCAGGCTGGACGCATGTACCGCGCCGAGATCGTGACACTGCTCCATGAGCGCCGAGACGCCCAGGTCGCAGTCGCATCGACGACGTCGAGGACAGCAGCGACGAAGACATCGAAGAAGCCCGCGGGCCGTTCGCGGTTCCGACGCGGTCGATAAGGCTCTCGTCACAGGTCCTAACGCGGGCCGCTTCTGGTCGTTCCTATGGATAGGTTCCTCGGCGACTCCTGGGGGGAGTGTGGCCGAGGAGCCTCGTCGTTTGCCTGGCGACGTGACCTAGCGCAGCGTCACGGCCGCGGTCGGGACCCAGTAGCCGCTCAGGGCGCCTGCGGTGATCCGTGCGTAGCGCCGGCCGCCGAACATCGCCGTCTGATCGAACGGTGCGCTGCTCTTCGACCCGAGCGAGACGGACCGTGACGTGTTCCGGACCCCGTTCGCATCGAAGCGGTATCCAACCGTCCTGCCGATAGGGAACGACGCGCTCCGACTCGGGTAGTAGCGCGCGGTCTCGTACTGACCGGTGGCGTGGACACGTTCCGCCCGCTCGGCGACCCAGTAGCCCTTCAGGCTGCCGGCCGTGATGCGGTAGTAGAGGCCGCGGCCCTTGATCCGCGTATAGCGGTCGGACGGCGCGCTCGAGGCGCGGCTGAACCCGACGGTCCTGCTCCGCACGATCCGGCCCTTCGCGTCGAAGACGTATCCCGTCCACGAGCCCGCCGCGAAGCGGACCGTCGACCGGAGGTCCTCCGGGTAGTCGGTCCGGTAGGCGTCTGAGAGGCGTGCGAACAGCGCGTCCGCGGTAAGCGAGTGCACGGCGATGTACTGGTTCGTGACGATGCCGTGGTACTTGACGTCGAGGACGTCGTGCCGAAGGCAGTAGGCGCTGAGCCAGCTCTGTGTCCGGAACCCATCCGGCGCGAACGTCCCCCCATAGCGCCGGGCAGTCGTCACCCCTCCATCGAACAGCATCGTGCTGACCGGGTCACCGGTGAGCGTCGCGTAGTCGTACAGCCCGAACGTGGCGAACATGTGGCCGTTCAGCGTGAAGTCGGATGCATTCGGCGGGTCGGCCGGGTACTCCTCGAGCCAGAGGTAGCCGGCGTCATCGATGTGGGTGACCCACGGCAGGCCGGTCTGCGGCCCATTACGGAAGCTGGCCACCGTCTTGGTGGCGGCCGTCAGCCAGGTGTCGTCGTCCGTTCGCTCATAGAGATCGACGAACAGGCTCAGCGCCATCCCCTGGGCCATGGCGCTGTACCAGGGCGCACGCATGGTCTCCGAAGCTCGCCCGTGCAGAGCGAAATCGAAGAGATAGGGGAAATACCAGGCGTCACGCGATACGACCTTGGTGTCGACCAGACGCGTCGCCTGCGCGATCGCTCGATCGAGGAAGCGCTGGTCGTCGGTGAGGTCGAAGCTCGCGACGTTCGCCAGTCCGTACTGCGCCTGGGCTACCGGATGGTCGAAGAGCGTCGTCCCGATGCGGACCATCCGGACGCCGTCCGCGTCATGGATGCCGGCGTCAGCGATCGGGACGGCGGCCGCCAGGGCGTACGGGTGCGCGTCGGCCGGAACGGGTTGCTGCACGTACCCGAGCGTCGCGAACGCAGGGAACGCTGCCGTCCGAAGCGATCCTGGTGTGCGGGTGGCATCGGACTGAGCGCGCAGGATGGCCTTGACGTCACGGGTCGGCCGCGACGGCTTGCCGTCCGATGGGAGCCCTGCGCCGAGGCCGTCGAGCAAGAGCCCGTCATCGACGCGGTCCACGCTTGGTCGGGACCGCTCGACGGCGGGTCGGGGGACGGCCGACGTCGGTCCGGCCACGGCATCACCGTGAGCGGCGACCTGGGACGGCGGGATGAGCACGGCGAGGAGGAGCGCGCTCGAAGTGATCGTCCGCCAGCGCAGGGCGAACGTCACGGGACGCGTGGATGGCATGCGAGCGAGAGGATAGCGGGCCCGTCCAGCCCCGCGCCCTGGCCTATTTCGCCCAGGACCCCCGCTGCATCCTGGGTTGACCGAGGGCCTTGCCGATCCGGCGACCCAGTAATGCGACGGTCGGCATCGGATCTCGCACGGACAGAACGCCGAAGTCGCGGGTCCCGCGCCAGCTCCGGACGACGGCCCCTACCGACGTCTCGTGCCGCCGGACGCGCTGCCACGAGGCGCGGGCTTCGCGGAACGGGATCATGCACTTGCGCCCATCGACCTGTTCGGGTTGTGGTCCGAGGGGGATCCCGGCGAGGGTCGCGTAGAGCCGCCACGACCCGTCGACGCCGCACGCATCCGCGAGGCCGAAGTTCGCCGGGATGCGGACGTTGACTTCGATGAGGTACAGCTCGCCGTCACGTGCATTCCGCTTGGTCTCGCACGAGGCGACGCCGTGGTAGCCGGCGTGATCGAGGAGCTTGCGACTCATGGCCATCGTCTCCGGCACGTGCGCCGCCTGGTTGAGCGAGCCCACGCCGTAGTCGAGCGGCCACTGGCGGATCTTCCGTCGGCCGTACTCGAGCGTGTACGTACCGTCCTCTGCGCGCACCGTCACGGCCGCCTCGAGTCGCCGCTCCAGGCCGGGCACGATGTCGCTCACGAGGAAGTCGATGCCGTTGTCGAGGAGGCGATCACCGCGCTCCAACAGGTCGCGGCGCGTACTGACCAGGACCGTCCCGAAGCCGACCATGATCTTGGCCATGTGGCCCATCCGCGCCTTGACCACCCGTGGGAAGCGAAGCTCAGGGAGCAGGGCAAGCAGATCGCCCCGATCGCGCACGTGCTGGAACTCCGGCACCCGGATGCCGATCCCGGACGCCATGCGGTAGAGCGCGAGCTTGTCCATGAGCTCCGCGTGGACCCCATCCAGCGACTCGAAGCTGCGCAGGTTCGACGGAAGGGCGGCGCGATGCTGCGTCAGCCATTCGCTCGCCGAATCGGACCCGGACAGCACGACGCCGCCGCCCGTCGCGGCGAGCTCGCACAGGGCGTCGTACCACGGCTCGGGCTCGCGGAGGGGCTCGGGAAGCACGATCCCATCGACGCCACGACTCGCAGCGACGTAGCTGTATTCAGGGCTCGTGAGGACCTGGACCTCGACCCCATTCCGGTGCAGCGCACGCGCCACCGTCAAGCACCCGTCGTTCGGCTGCAGGATGATCGCGCGGGGTAACGCCGAGTCTCCGTCTATCCGCTGGGGCGGACTCATCCGGTCACCGGTCCGGTGGTCGTCAAGTGGGCGTCCTCCTCCCATCGAGCCAGGCTCGCCCCCAATGATGCCGCACATCGGTAAACGGCCGGTAACGCGCTGCATCCACTCGGGCCATAGAGGCTTGCAACCCCCATCGTGGGTCGTTCGACGGTTCGGCCCCCGCTGCTAGACTCAACGCGATGGCCGCCGCGATGGCGCGCCCGACCGGAGGAGGGGCATGGATCTCGCTCCCATCATCATCATCGTCATCGTCGTCCTGCTGGTCGTCGTGGCGATCGGGATCTACAACGGCCTGGTCCAGCGGCGACTCCGGATCGACGAGGCCTTCGCACAGATCGAGGTCCAGCTGAAGCGGCGTCACGACCTCATCCCGAACCTCGTGAACGCGGTCAAGGGCTACATGGGCTTCGAGCAAAAGGTCCTGACCGACGTCACGAACGCTCGGGCGAACGCGGTCGCGGCCGGCAGCCAGGGGCCGGCGCAGCAGGCGGCAGCCGAGAACGCGCTGACCAGCACGCTTCGCTCGCTGTTCGCGGTGGTCGAGAACTACCCGGACCTCAAGGCGAACCAGAACGTCCTCGAGCTCCAGGAGCAGCTGACGACGACCGAGAACCAGATCTCGTTCTCGCGCCAGCACTACAACGCGACCGTCCTCGATTACAACACGTCGATCGCGACCTTCCCCAACGTGCTCATCGCTGGACCGCTCGGGTTCTCGAAGCGTGAGTTCTTCGACGCTGAGCCCGAAGCTGCCAACGTCCCCAACGTCGATCTCAGCCTGAGCTGATCGCTTCCTAGCGGCTGTCGCGCTGATCGTCCGCCGCGCGAGGGAACGTGGCCGACGCATCGTTCTACGACCAGATCGCCGCCAACCGGCGGAACTCGTTCCTCATGGCGGCGCTCGTCGTCGTGCTGCTCGCGCTGCTCGGCGGCACGATCGGCTATGCCCTGTCGGGGTCGCCCCAGGGCGCCCTGGCTGTCACGGCGTTCGCCGTACTGCTCGGAGCCGGCAGCGGGGCATTCACCTACTTCGCCGGCGACTCGCTCGTCCTGACGGTCAGCCAGGCGCGGGAGGTCGACGAGGCGCAGGCGCCGCAGCTGATGAACGTCGTCCGCGAGCTGGCGATCGCGGCGAACGTGCCGCCGCCGAAGGTCTACGTGATCGACGACACGGCGCCGAACGCGTTCGCGACCGGTCGGGACCCGGCGCACGCGTCGCTGGCCATCACGACGGGTCTGCTGGAGAAGCTCGATCGCGAGGAGTTGCAGGGCGTGATCGGCCACGAGCTGTCGCACGTCCGGAACTTCGACATCCGCTTCTCGCTGATCGTCGCGGTCATGGTCGGCGTGATCGCCGTGCTGGCCGACTTCTTCCTGCGGTTCACGTTCTGGGGCGGTGCCCGCTCGCGCGGAGGCGACCGCGACGGCGGTGGCAACGCGGCCCAAGCGATCATCTTCATCGTTGCGATCCTGCTGGCGATCCTCGCGCCACTGATCAGTCGGTTCATCCAACTCGCCGTCTCACGACAGCGCGAGTACCTCGCGGATTCCTCGTCAGTGGAGCTGACTCGGAACCCCTATGGGCTCGAGCGCGCCTTGGCGAAGATCGCCGGCGACCAGGAAGTCCTCGAGGTCGCGAACCGCGGGACGCAGCACCTCTACTTCACGAACCCGATCAAGAAGTTCGAGCAGCGCTCATCAGGTCTGATGTCGACGCACCCGCCGATCCTCGACCGGATCAACCGGTTGCGGCAGCTCACCGGGGAGGCCCCGCTGGACCCCGCCGAGGCGGCCTCGCTGACGGGTCTGGACTAGGAGGAGCGGTCGCGCCCGACCCCCGCGGCTCGATGGCGGGCGGCGGAAACCCCGTGGTATCCTGCGCTCCGCCGACGGCAGCCCCGCGAGGGCGACCATCGGGCCGAGGTAGCTCAGTCGGTAGAGCACGCGACTGAAAATCGCGGTGTCGCCAGTTCGATCCTGGCCCTCGGCACCACCCTTCGAGGGTGGTCGAACATCGAGCGGAAGTGGCTCAGTTGGTAGAGCATCACCTTGCCAAGGTGAGGGTCGCGGGTTCGAGTCCCGTCTTCCGCTCCAGTATCCTCCCCGAAGGCCCCGCTGCCCCTTCGTCTAGTGGTAGGACAGCGGACTTTGGATCCGTGAACCGAGGTTCGAATCCTCGAGGGGCAGCCAGTACCGTTCCTGACGCGGTACAACCCGTCGGGGCGACGTGGTGAAGTGGTTCAACACGGGGGTCTGCAAAACCCCTATTCACCGGTTCGAATCCGGTCGTCGCCTCCACCTTACTGATCTCGACCCGCCGTTCAGCCGGCGGGTCTTCGTTTTGTGTCGGTGTAACGGCCTTGGCGGTCCGCGCCATGTCCCCGCGATGTGGGGCGGGTGAACCTCCGAGGACGGACCCACGATGGAGGAACCCATGCATCGACGCTCTACCCGTTTTGCGCTGCTCGCGGCCACCGTCGCGACCCTCTTGTTCGCAGCAGCACCCGCGTTCGCGATCACGCTCCCGGAGAAGGACACCGTCCATACGAACGTCGGCCTCGTCCGATTCACCACGGCGGACGGGCGGTTCCGTTGCTCCGGCACCCTGATCGCCCCGAAGGTGGTCCTGACCGCTGGGCACTGTACCGAGGGACCCGCCACGAACGTGTATGTGTCGTTCGACACAGACCTGGCGCTGGATCCTCTGGCCGAGGGCATCTCGCCCGAGGAGAAGGCAGCCCGCGAGGCGCACTACATCAAGGGCACAGCCCATCCCGATCCGGACTGGGATGGCCGGCTCAACTTCCCGACGCAGCACGACATGGGCGTCGTCGTTCTTGATGCGCGCGCGTCGACCAAATGGCCGGGCATCACGCCCGCTCCGCTGCCGCCGGTCGGATATATGGACGGGAACCAGGGCCAGCTCAAGAACGAGACCTTCACGCTGGTGGGGTACGGCGTCGAGATCGGCGACAAGAAGGAGCGGGTGGTGGTGCCCTACCGGCACTCCACCACGTCCTACTTGAAGAACGTCGGAGACGAGGTCATCACGTTCCAGATCAGCGAGAACGACTCCAAGGCCGGCGGTGGATCGTGCTTCGGCGATTCGGGTGGCGGTGTCTTCCAGGGTGGCTACGTCCTGGGTGACGCGTCCTATGTGAACTCGTTCCAGTGCAACGCCACCGGTAGTTACCAGCGTGTCGACACGCAGCACGCTCGGGACTTCCTCAGCCAGTTCCCCGGCTTGTAGTCCGCGACGCTGACATCGACCCGCGATATCGAAACGGCCCGTCGACACCGTCGGCGGGCCGTTTACTCGTGCGCGTTAGGCGCCGGCGGGCGGGATGTTGTGGTTGACGCGGAAGAGGTTCCCGGGGTCGTACTCCGCCTTGATCGACGCCAGTCGATCGTACGTCTCGCGGGGGTAGGCGGCGCGAACGCCTGCCTCACCGTCGTCGCTGAGGAAGTTCACGTAGCGGCCGGTGTCACCCTGCTGGATCGCTGAGGCGAACTCGGCGAGCCACGCCTGGCGGCCCTGCTTCTCCTCCTCCGTCTCGTAGAACGCGGCGAGGTTCACCATGATCCGCGAATCGCGATGCGCATAGGCCGTGGCGTCGGCTGGCACGCGCGACGTGGCGCCTCCGAGGACGCGAAGCTGGGACACACGGATCGGCGAGTCCGAGGCCGTGAGGAAGTCCATGATCGTCCTGGCCACCGGCAGGTCGACGTGGTCGATGAACATCGTCCGCGACACGGCCTTGGGGTGGTAGTCCGGGTCCTCGGGCGGGTACATCTCGGGGTAGGGGATGGGCCGGACCATGTCGGCGAGCGGTTCCGCCAGGGCGCGGAACGGCGCGAGTACGCGCTCCCCGGTCTGGGCGTCGCCCGCGTAGGCGACCATCGCCATGTTCACGAGCTTGCCGTGATGCTCCTCGCCGACGAACGGCATCGGCGGGCAAGGCATCACGTTGGCGATCGTGCCCAACTCTTCGGGAGCCGCCTCGGCCGCGGCGATGAATCCGGCGATCGTCTCCGCCGTCGCCGGCAGCACGAGGATCCCGCCGACGACGCCATCGAGCTCGTGCAGGCGGAACTTGAACCGCGTCACGACGCCGAAGTTCGCGCCCGCGCCGCGGATCGCCCAGAAAAGATCAGGCTCGTGCTCGGCATCGACCGTGCGCAGCCGACCGTCGGCCGTGACGATCTCGGCGGCGAGCAGGTCGTCGATCGTCAGCCCGTGCTTGCGCGCGAGATAGCCGACGCCGCCGCCGGTGACGATCCCGCCGAGCCCGACCGAGCCCGTGTCGCCGAACCCCGTCGCGAGCTTGTGCTCCGCCGCAGCCGCGGTGTACTGCGCCGCGGTGACCCCGCTACCGGCCCACGCCGTCCGAGCGGTCGGATCGATGTCGAGATCGTCCAGGTCGCGGACGTCGAGGACGATGCCGTCATCGACGGTGCTATGGCCGGCGCCGCTGTGGCCGCCGCTTCGGACGGCAAGCGGTAGCCCGGTCCCCCGGGCGACGTCGATCACGGCGGCGATATCGGCAGCATCGGCGACGCGGACGATGACCGCCGGCCTCGGATCGATCCCGCCGTACATGACCGAACGCATCGCGTCGTAATCGGGGTCGTCAGGGCCGATCACGCTGCCATTGACGGCGTCGCGCAGTCGATCGATGGAAAGCTCGGGGCGCGTCGAGGAGATCGACATCAGGCATCTCCAGGGTCGGGGCGATCGGGTGCCGTCGCATGGACGCGCCGGTCCGGCGCGTCGACAGCTTCGGGAGAGATGGGCTTTCCCGTTCGTCGCCTGTTGTGTGTCCGACAATTCTGCCACCCTCGGCGATGCCTATCATCCCGGCGAGTGCTGGAGGATTCGTGGACACGCGCCAGATCACTGGGATCCTCGCGGTCATCGTGCCGATCGTGTTCAACATCGCGTTCTTCGAGCTCGGGCGAACCTTCGACTATCCCTCGATCCTGCGCCGGCCCGCCGATGAGATCCTTCATCGCTTTGCGGCCGGCGGCTCCGCATTGCTCCTGCGCTGGTACGTCCTGTTCGTGAGCGCGCTGGCGATGGTGCCGGTGGTGGTGCTGTTCGCGGTCGTGCTGGACGCCGGTCCGGCCCTGACGGGGCTCTCGCTGGTCGTCGGCGTGGTTGCCGCACTCGTCCAGGCGGTCGGGCTGGCACGATGGCCGTTCGCCGTCCCGGAGATGGCCCGCCGGTACGTCGCGGCTGGGGACGGCCCTGACGGCGAAGCGACTCGCCGTTCGGTCGAGGTCACGTTCGCCGTCCTCCACCGGTATCTCGGCGTCGGGATCGGCGAACACATGGGGTACATGGCGACCGGTGCCTGGACGCTGCTCGTGTCAGCGTCGATCGTTGGCGGAGGCGTCTTACCGGCTTGGCTGGCGATCGCGGGTCTGGTGATCGGGATCTCGCTGCTCGTCGGGACGCTCGAGTTCGTCGGCCCCAACGAGCCCGAGGGCTGGGCGCCGGCCGGCGCGATCGTGCCGATCGCCTACATCGCCTGGTCGATCTGGTTGATCCTGATCGGGGTCTTCCTGCTCTTCGGATGAGGGCGACCGACTACGATGTCCGCCCTGCCGGAGTGGCGGAACTGGTAGACGCAGCGGACTTAAACTCCGCGGGCCGCAAGGCCGTTCGAGTTCGAATCTCGGCTCCGGTACCACTAATGGCAACTTATTGGCAACTTGACGAGTAAGGACCATCGTGCTGATCGTCCACGTCAAGAAGCCGACCGGTCGCGGCGAGCGGCGGCTGTCGGACGTCATCGGCGAGTGGGGCCGCTGGAATGACGTCACGGTCATGCAAGAGAACGACGGGGCGAGCCTCCAGCGGGCCAAGATCACCGTGCGCAAGCGAGTGCGCCACGAGCGTCGCATCGTCGCGACCAATTCCGGCGGCTTGCTCGTCGACCCGGTCGACACGACCGAGCGAGTGGCCGGTCCAAAGGTCCCGACCGACAAGGTACTCGCCGCGATCGTCGAAGGCATGACCTTCGCCGACCTTGCTGCCGCTGTCGGTGTCTCGAAACCCACCGCGGTGAAGTACGTCGCCGGGTTCGATGACGGTCTCGTGACCGTCGTAAAGGGTGGGCGCGGCCGACCGGAGCGGCTCTACCGCACCGCGAAGGTGCAAAACACCGCAAAACAACAGCGTTTGGTGGTGAGTTGGCGATGCCCCTGGCGGGTTCCGAGGACCAGGTGCAAACCGCCAAGCCGCCTATGTACGGATAGGCGGTTGGCTTTGCATGTGGTTCCGACGCCACTTCTTAACCCGCTTCGACGTCGAAGGCATCAGGCTCGACGCCGAGCCATTCAGCGACCGCCGTCCGCGTCGCCTCTAGCGCCGAGGGACGGTCCCCGGCGTCTATCGACAGCCACGGGTAGCCAAGGACGTACCACCGGCCGTCCTGGGCCTGCATAGCGCGACGCGGGCCGCTCGCCTCTGGCGATCGTGCGGATGCCGGCTGACGGGCGGGCGCTCCCGCGTTTCTGGGGATCCTCGACGTGGCACGGCCCCAGTGTTTCTAGCCCCCTATGCTCATCGTTCGCAGCGCCACGACCTCCACGGGGTCGGAGCGACCGCGGACGCTGAGTGTCCGGTGCTCCAGAGAAGGCGAGTCCAGATCACCCGCCGTAGCCGCTTCGACCGACACCAGGAGTTCGCCAGCGGCGGCCTCGCTCGCGAGACGAGCGGTCGTGTTGACCACATCACCGAGCGCGGTGAAGTCACTGACCGCTCCCCCAGCGCCGGTGGAGCCGACAAACGCGTCTCCGGTGTGAACGGCCGCACCGACTGGGATAGGCCCACGCTCACTTGCATCGGGCTGCACGACGGCATCAAGCAGTGCACGAGCGGCGGCGATAGCGGCGGCAGCGTGTTCGGTCCCGCTGATCCCCCTGAAAAAGAGGCCGATGACCTCATCGCCCACGAACTTGTCGACGATCCCGTCGTGCTCGAGGATCGCTTTCGACGACAGCCGGTAGAACCGGTCGAGGAAGGCGCGAAACTCGGTAGGGCTCGAACGCTCGCCGATAGCCGTCGACCCGCGGATGTCGGCGAATAGGAGGCTTACGGGGATCTCCGCGCCCATGACCCCGATCTTGTTGAGGCCCTTGATGCACGACCCGCAGATGTCCGGGTTACCAGGAAAGCGGGCAAATCCGACATGTCGCAGCACGGCTCCGCCTGGACCCTCGAACGGCGCAGCACAAAGCTTGCAGTGGGGCCCCTGAGGAACACGTCGCATCACGCGACGGATTCGGGCGAGACCCGGGTCATCGCCCGTGAGGAAGCCTCGCATCGCGTCTTCGGGCGTCGAGGGCCGGGGCATCGCGCCCGTAATCGTACGCTCGACTGGTCGCGGTGATCGAGGGAGGCGGAACAGCTGCAAGCCGAGGTCGTGCGCGTTCGGGATTACCGCTTAGTCAGTTCGCGTTTCTGATCGGCCATGGCGCGTCGTCGTACGGCCGAGGATCACGCCTTGACACTACAGCCCCCCGCGTGCAGTTCAGCGGGCTCGCAACGAGGGCAATTGGTATGGCCACCGAAATTGTCGTGGGCGCGAACGGGCGCGCGATGATCGAAGGGCGCATCGCGGACGCAGAGGCGCATGTCGACGACCTGGAGGCGTTGCCTCCGGCTTAGGCTTTGCAACACAGATCGCCCGGCAGAGGCGCGCTCGAGGTGTACAGTGGGGGTACCGAAGGACCGACCTGAGATCGTCGCTTTGAAGCGGTGGGACTCTCGGGTCTGGAAGGATTCGGCTCCTCATGAACGCTCTCGGCCTCAAAGCCGTGGCGGCACTCCGTGTCTTCCTGGGCGCGGCCTTCCTCTACGCCGGGCTTGAAAAGCTTGTTGCATCCGCGCCGTTCTCGGCCGCGGGCTTCCTGACCAACGGGACCGCGGGCACACTGCCCAATTCGGCGAAGGGCGCGATCGTCAACCCCTCGCACGATGTGTGGGTCGCCCTCGGCACGAACGCCGGACTCGTCAATGTGGTCAACGTCGCCGTTGTCGCGGGCGAAGTGGCGATCGGCGCGTTCCTGATCGTCGGGCTGTTCACGCGCCTCGCCGGTGCGCTTGGCGTCGTCATGATGCTCCTGTTCACGATCGCGGCCTGGAACTTCGCGAACGGGCCCTTCAACGAAACGGTCGTGTACGCGGCCGTCGCCGTGTTCCTAGCTGTCAGCAACGCGGGCATCTTCTATGGCCTGGACGGGCTGCTTGCGTCCTCGCGTCGTCCGCTCGCGAAGCCGCGAGCCGTCGCCGCCTGACATCCTGGCGTCGCGACCTCCGGTCCGCGGCGCCACTCCCGCCTGCCACTGACGATGGGATCTCCTTCCACCACTGTCCCCGGCCACACACGCCGGCGAAAGGAACCACCAGATGACCGAAACGAAGACGCCTGCCAAGAGCGGGACCGCCGCGTTCACGGCGGAGGAGCGCTCGGCGATGAAGGAACGGGCGAGCGAGCTTAAGGCCGACGCTCGGGCGACCAAGGACCGGGCGGAAGGTGAGCGCGACGTCCTCGCGAAGATCGCGGAGATGCGACCAGCTGATCGCGACATGGCGGAGCGGCTTCATGCTCTCGTCCAGGCCAGGGCGCCCTACCTGGTCCCGAAGACCTGGTACGGGATGCCCGCCTACGCCCGAGACGGCAAGGTCGTCTGCTTCTTCCAGAGTGCGCAGAAGTTCAGCACCCGGTACGCCACCCTCGGCTTCAGCGACGAGGCGCGCCTCGATCACGGCGGCATGTGGCCCACGGCCTTCGCGTTGAGCAACTGGACTCCAGCTGACGACTCGACCATCGGCGCGCTCGTGAAGCAGGCGGCCGGCTGACGGGCAGGGCCTCGATCGTCAGGCCACTGCTCAGGCCGACCGCTGCGCTGAACGAGCGTGGTCCCGGAGAGCTCCTACATGGAGAGCGGGATGCTGCTCGGCATCGAGGCACGTGGAGGGCGCCGGCGCGGAGCCGCGGATGTCTGAGGCGCCTGCCCCCATGAGCGACATCGATCCCGCGCCCTCAGCGCATCGGGAGGTGAGCTGGGCGACGCTCGGCGGTCGCGCTCGGGCATGGCGTGTCGTGCACGCGTCTTGGTCGGTGGCACAGCTCTGGTGCCTCGGCGACATCTGGATCTCGGTCCTGAGGCGCCGGCGGAGCGGACGCCTCTGGGCGGGCGTTGCGTTCCTACTCGTCGAGGGCGGCGCCCTCGTCGTCGGCCACGGAGACTGCCCCATCGGGCCGATGCAGGCCGAGTGGGGCGATCCCGTCCCGTTCTTCGAGCTCGTGCTACCGCCCCGCGCGGCAAAGGCCGCGATCCCGGCGCTCGCGGTCGTGAGCGTCGCGGGGATGGCTGCCCTAGCCCTGAGACGGCCAGGCCTGGTCGCACGCGCGTAGCGCCACACCTGCAGATCGGCGTCCGTGACTCGCGATCCCCTAGGTCCCCCGCGCGCGAGGTGTCGCGACCTACCGGGTGATGCGCCGCCGGGCGACCACGGACGAACCCATCATTTCGCGGTATCCGCACGCGGGACATGCCAAGTAAGGACTGAGCCTCGCGGGGCCTGTTAGCCGTGTCACGTATTCATCGAGACCATGCCCGAGGGCTTCCTGAGAAGGGCCGGCGTCGTTCAGTCGTCGATGGGCTGGAATGCATGGCTGAGGTCGTAGCGAGCGACGCTCCGACCTTCGGTCACCCCGGCGACGCCGGAGAAGTGGTAGTGCAGGCCGCCCCACAGTCGGGCGTTGATGATTTCCCGGCGGAGATCGGACGCCCACAAGAAGTGGCGAGCGGCGTCGAAGTTACCGGGCGCACCCCCGGCATCGAAGCCGTGGACCGTGATGTTGATCCGGCTCGTCCCGAGGAATCGCGTCAACACCTCGGCCAGTCCGGATGTGACCGTGCCGTACGCGGCCGGATACTCCGGGTGGTTGGGCGTCACCACGAGCGGCCGCCAGCCGGCCTGTTCGACGGTCGCGGAACTCCCGTCGTCGACGCCCGGCACCGGTCCGTACCCGTCGGCCGACACTGAACTTGGGTCGATCGTGCTGACCGGCCGCCAGAATAGGTAGTGGTACTGCGCGTACATCACCGAGATCTGGGTGTCCGCGAGGACTACGTTGAGCATCGCCATGAGTCTCGCCGTTCGGACGATGCTGAGGTCCCGCGATTACTTGCCGCGTATCCACGGGTCGGATTCAAGCGGGAATTCACCGCGCTCCTCGTCGACCAGGCAAGACGCAAACCCACCTGCCCGGCCGCGGAGACGGTTGCCGCGGGAATCCTGGAGGAGATCGCGCAGGCGCCGTTCGAGAGCTAGTGTGGCGTGCAATGAGGGAGGACGTCATGAGCGGATACGCCGTCGTTGACCCAGCTACGGGGGAGACCGTAGCCCGTTACGACAGCTTCACCGATGCCCAGGTCGAGCGGGCACTCGCTGCGGCTGAGGCGGGGTTCGAGACCTGGCGGAAGATCCCGGTCGCGGAGCGGGCCGGCCTGCTACGCCGGGCAGCCGAGCTGCATCGGAAACGTCGGGAGGAACTGGCCGCCATCATCGTCCGCGAGATAGGCAGGGTGAAGGCTGCCGCGCTTGCCGAGGTCGACTTTGCCGCCAACATCACCGAGTACTACGCGGATCAGGCGGAAGTGATCACCGCCGACCAGCCGCTCACCATCCTTGGAAAGGGCACGGCCGTGATCCGGCGCAGCCCCCTGGGCGTGCTGCTCGGGATCATGCCCTGGAACCTTCCGTACTACCAGGTCGCCCGGTTCGCGGCGCCGAACCTGGTGCTTGGCAACGTGATCATGTTGAAGCACGCATCGCAGTGCCCGGAGTCGGCCGGTGCCATCGAGGCGATCTACCGCGACGCCGGCTTGCCGGAGGGCGCGTACATCAACGTCTACGTCAGCGCCGAGCAGGCAGCGACGATCATCGCCGACGCGCGGATCCAGGGCGTATCCGTGACCGGCTCGCAGCGGGCCGGTGCCGCTGTCGCCGAGGTGGCCGGGCGACACCTGAAGAAGGTGGCTCTGGAGCTCGGCGGCTCGGATCCGTTCTTGGTGCTGGCGACAGATGATCTCGATGCGGTGGTGGCGGCAGCAACAGCGGCGCGGCTCGAGGCCACCGGCCAATCCTGCAACGCCGCCAAGCAATTCATCGTGGTGGACGGCCTGTACGAGGCGTTCCTCACCAGGTTCGCGGCGGCGATGGCCGCGGCCCCGCTGGGTGACCCGCTTGCCGAGGGGACGGTACTCGGACCGCTCTCGTCGGAGGCCGCGGCGAGCCGATTACAGGACCAGGTCGACAGGGCGGTGGCGCAAGGCGCAACCCTCGTCATCGGCGGCTCCCGGGACGGCGCGTTCTATCCGCCGACCGTGCTGACCGACGTGACGCCCGACATGGAGGCGTATGGGGAGGAGTTGTTCGGGCCGGTCGGAGTCGTCTACCGGGTGGCCGACGAGGATGCGGCGGTCGCTCTGGCGAATGACACAGGGTTCGGGCTGGGTTCGTACGTATTCAGCAACGACCCGGAGCAGGCGGCCAGGGTCGCCGATCGGATCGAGGCGGGCATGGTCTACGTCAATCTGGTGCTGGCCGACAGTCCCGAACTGCCGTTCGGCGGCATCAAGCGCAGCGGGACGGCCCGTGAGCTGGGACTGCTGGCGGCAGACGAATTCGTGAACAAGAAACTCATCCGCACCGCCGGATAGCCATTTGCCGACCGGCGGCCCGTATCAGCGTTTTCACGCAGATACAATCGCGGGATGCTCCGACCCGAGGAGGCATACGAAGGATACGAGCGGGCGTGGAACGAGCCTGGGCTGGCGGCCACCCTCCTCGAGAAGGTCTGGGCGCCGGACGGTGTATACGCCGATGACGAGGTGCCAGACGGCGTCGTCGGGCCCGCCGCGCTCGCCGCGCTCATCGTCGAGACGCATGAAGCCCTGCCGGGCTTTCGGGTCTGGGCGACGAGCGCCCCGCGCATGCTTGCGGAGCGCATGGCCATCACATGGGCGGGAGAAGGCGGCGACCCGCCGATCAGTCAGGCCGGCACCGATGTCATCGAGTTCGGGCCTGACGGCCGGATCACGCGCATCACGGACGTGCTCGACCTCGACTGACCGGGAGGCGGCGCGGGTCGGGTAGTCCATCGGGTAGTCCAAGGGATGCACCGCTGCTGATACGAGCGCGAGGCATGGGGGTTCGACCGGCGATGATAGATGCCTGACGACCCGATCGACCCCGTGTTCGTAGCCGGCCTCGCGTTTGGGACGTTACCAGTGGTCGCGATCGGCGCCGTTTACTGGCCGCCCTCACGTCTCGTCGTGGACAACATCGAGCGTCCAGGAATTGGACTGCAGTCGCGCTCGCGTGCCTCGTCGGATCGGGTGATCGCCGCACTGATCTTGCAGAGATGGAGGTGGACTAGCTCTAGGAACGCGCAGGCTGGGTGAAGCGTGGCGCTTGGACCGGCGGCTACACAGAACGGACGCCCCGGGGAGAGGCCCGGAGCGTCCGTCGGAGGTGGGCGTCATCGCCGCGCGGTTGTCCCCCAGCAGAGCGCGAGGGCCTTCTTCGTCATCGTCCTCGACATCGACTCACACCCTAGATCGTGTCGCCGCAGCCGCGCGACAGCGGAGAGGGCGAGGTCTATGTCAGTCGGCTTACGTGGTCAGCCATCCGCCTCGACGCCGGGCGTACGCCTCATCCCTGGCAGGCCGTGACGGATGAGCTCAGCGACAGCACGAGCGGGCCGCAGATTCGAAGATCCGTCATGACGTGGACCTCCACAGGATGGCGCCTGGTCACTGGTTTCGGCGACAGTCGCCGTTCGGCGACCGGTTCACGGCCCAGGAATCCAGAAGGCAAAGGACGGGACGCCGGTGTCGTGGTAGGTCGTGCCCGGATAGGGGCACGCGTCACACCCGAGAGCGGTCAATGCCGCCGCATTCGACGGGTCGACTCGCGTCGCGTTGCTCCCGTCGGGGTTCATGACCCAGAGCTCGAACGGGTCCTCCTCGTTCGCCGGGTAACGGGTGAAGACGATGCGTCCGTCCCGGGTCCAGGTCGGAAAACTTGCCCCAAAGTCACCGGGCCTATTCGTGCCGAGTGGGCCCACAGTGTCTGTCGTGAGCCGTCGGAAGTCGGTGCCGTCCGGCCGGACGACGAAGATGTCGATGCGCACCTGGGAGTTCCGTTCGGGCGGGTTCGTGGGGAACGTCTCGTTATAGGACGTAAAGGCAACGAATGAGCCGTCAGGAGACCATTGCGGCGCCGCCAGGCCCGCGTAGAAGGCACCAGACTGCTCGGTGAACAGGTTGGCCGGGGCGATCTCCCGGAGGTTGCTGCCCTCGACGTCGACCAGATGGTTCCCGAACGCCACGCGCGCGCCGTCCGACGACAAGCCAGGCCGGCCAGGAAAGTCATGGCTCAATTCGAGCTCGACCACGGCCCCGCTCGCCATGTCCATGGTCGCGACGACGATGTCCTCGCCGGAAGGACCGGGCTCGCCCGAACGGGTGCGCATGAACGCGAGTCGAGAGCCGTCCGCCGAGAAGCCGAAGGCGAAATCGCCTTGACACCCCGACTGGCAGTGGGTGTCGAGCGGCCTACGCGCGGACCCATCGACATCGGTCAGGTAGACGTTATCGCCGCGCGCCTCTCGGATGCTGACGATCAGCTTCGAACCATCTGGTGACGCGGCCAGAAGATGTGAGTACGGACCCGAGATGATCTCCCGCGCGTTGGAGCCGTCGTCATCGGCGATGAAGACGCTCGCCCGGTGGCAGAAAAGTGACGTGCAGTCTTCCTGGCCGTCCTTCAGCGTCTTCCAGCGCGTGTACACGATCCGGCCCGCGACCGGCGCGATCGAGGTCGCGACCGAGGTCGGCGCCAGCTCGGTCGGCAGCGCGCTGGGCACGATCGGAGGGGCAGGGGCTGGGGTTGGCAGCCCTCGGCTGCCCACGGCAAGCACCCCTACGGCGATCGCGAGGGCCACGGCGGCCGCGATGAACAAGATGGCGCCGCCAGGCCGTCGATGACCCGCGCGGAGACGCTCGCGCCCAAGCCGGTCGAACAACTCGTCCGCGAACCGTGGGGCCGGCTCGGTCGCCCGGTCCAGGCGACGCAGTGCCTGGATCAGCTGCTCATCGGTCATCGGGGAGCTCCCATGGTCTGGCGCAGCGTGTCCCGTCCACGGCTCAGGAGCGACTCGACGGCACCCTCGGAGCGATCGAGGATCATCGCGACCTCCCGGACCGGCAGATCGTCGAGATAGCGGAGACAGATGGCGAGTCGCTGGGCGGCGGGCAGCCGATCGAGTGCCGCCGCGAGGTCGACGTCCGGGCCGTCACCGCCGAGCCAGGTGACTTGGACGGGCGTCCGCGACAGGAGCCGAAGGAACCGCCGGTCTCGCCGGTCTCGGGCACGATAGTGGTCAACAAGGCGGTGCCGGGCGATGCCGATCACCCAGGCGACCGGATCGTCCGACGACGATCGATGCTGCGAGCGGATGGCGTCGACGAACGCCTGCTGGGTCAGCTCCTCCGCCAGGGCGGCATCGTGGCCGCAGCGCGCCAGGAGGTAGCCGTATACCACCGGCAGCGCGGCGTCATACCACGCTCGGAACGCGTCTTCGTCCGCGAGGACGCCGTCGAGGGCACCTTGCCTCCCGCGCGTTGCGATCGTGGGCTCCATCGCCGGTCGCGCCTCCCTTCACCAGACTAGGCGCTTCGGCAGGCTGGATTCCTTCGGTCAAGCCGGCTGGGTGAGCAATTACTCCGCCGCGGCGCATCGCACCACGCTTTGGCCGTCTCGACTGCCATCCCTTCGCTTGCCAGGACGTTCGGGACGGCAAATCCGTCGGAGCCGTACGTGCTGCGCGCGATGAGCGCCTCATTGGCGACCCCCGCGGGACCAGGAGTGGTTTTCGACGACCGCGACTGGACGGACGATCAGCGTCCCATGTAGCGGATCACCATCCGCTGCTCGCGGCGACTGGGCGACTCAGAGTAGCGGCCGCACTGGCTCCCACCGCCCCGACGATCGCTGCCAGAACAGAGCGCCGGGGGCCCCGAACGGGGAGCGACGGCGAGCGCGCAGCGCAATGGCGTCGCATCGGCGTCGAGACGCGTTAGCCCGCCTGGAACGAGAGGGTCCCGTTGTCGAGCAGCGTGATCGTCAACTGGTTCGAGGTCGTGGTGTAGCTGCTGGCCTGAGCGAGCGCGGCAACGTACTTGTCGCTGAGCGAGCCATCGGGACAGGCGGCGAGCGTCGAAGGACCGGGCTTGATCGTGAGGACGGACTTGCCGGTGATGGTGTAGGTGCCGCTCACCTGGTTGCAATCCGCCTTCGCGGCGAACGTCCCACCGGGATCGAAGGCGATCGTGTAGTTGGCCATCGCCTCCGCCGGAACCACCGTCGCGAAGTTCGGCGCCACGGTCGTGATGGAGGTCAGATGCCAGGTCTTCCCGGTGATGTCACCACCGGCTTCGCTTGCGCAACCTCCGATCAGCGTGGCGGTCGCGACAAGCACAACGGCGACGATAGAACGGCGCATCAGATCGACTCCCATCCCATGCCGTGGACGGCTCGTAACGCCCCTGCCGTCCGATCCTGATCGAATGAGGCGCCCACCCCTGACCGACCGGCAATGGCGTGGACACGCCTGCCGACCCGCCGGCGACAGGCTCTCGACGATCCTTGACCCAGGTCGGGATCGTGATCGCCAGTGCGCTCCTCGACGTGGCCTGGTCTCGGTCACGCGAAGGCTCGGGGCGCACGTTAGACATTTAGGGCGTCCGACGCGTCTTCCGCTGCTGCTCGGCGATCCAGATCCAGCCCGCGTCCCAGTAGGCCTTGCCGCGATCGATCGCGTCACCGCAAGGTCCGGAGGCGAGGGGATGTTCGTGCGCTGCGCACTCCATCACTTCCTAAATCGCTCGCGGCCGCCCGATTGTCCGCCTTAGGGCATCGCGGGGCGTCTATTAGCCACTGATCGCCAACACGGCCAGCAGATACCCTCGCGGCATGGCTCCTGAGCGACCACGGCGGCTGGGCCCCGGAGACGTGATATCGGCCATCGTCACGTCGCTGTTTTGTGCCTGGGCGACGTGGCAATCGTTCGTGAACTATTCCGGCTGGCTGGTGCCCGGATGGGTCCCGCTCGCCATCGTCGCGGGTGGAATCGTCTGGTCGGTGGCCATCGCGATGACGGGACTCCCACGCCGGCTGGCGCGGGGGGCAGCCGAGTTCTGGGGTGGCGGCGCCTTGACGCGAGCGCTCACGGCGGCGTCGTTATACGCGTGCGCGTGTATCGCCTGGGGCCTCGTCCTTGTTCGGTTGTTTGGGACTCGCTCGGACCGCTACCCCTGACTCCCTTGAAGACACCGAGATCGTCGACCGCATCCGTCGCTGGAGCCAGCCCTCAGACCGCAAGTGAGTCGACTGTCACCGCCACAAGGAGGGCGATGGATGATCACGCGGGTTGCCAGGGGGACGGTGGGTCGAAACTCGGAGGCGCGCGTCTTCGAGATCCTGCGACAGGCCACCGACGCCTAGGGTGATTAGACGAGGCTACGTCGCCATGTGCGAACGCGTCCACCCGCCGCGACCGGTCGCCGCCATGCACGCCGCGAGCCCCCGTCGTCCGATCGGCCAAGCGTAGGCTGATGGCCTGACGGGTCGCGGACCGTCTTCTGCGAACGGCGCCAGGCCCGTTTCGTCGACCATCGCGGAGGACACAGAGGCATCTGTGGGCGGTGGTCAGTGCTGCCGCCTGAATGGCGCAGAACAATAGAACGCGATCGTGTATCGGTGATGCTTCTCTTTGTCCTGTGCGGTCCCGTGCTCGGTCGAGCTCACCCATCGAAGGGAAAGCTCATCGTCGGCCAACGTCATCCGCAACGTGTACGTGTCGCTGGCGTTCGTGAGCACCAGCTCGTTGCCCGAGAGCGCGAACGTCCCGGACTCGCCGACCTGCATGGCCATGTCAGGGGTTTCCTCCGAATGACTGAATGCCGCCCCGGTGAACGCAAGCCGGAACGAGTAGCGCGTCGGTGAGCCGACCTCGGCGATCCAGGAGTCCGCTTCACGCGGGTCTATGCCCGCCGCGACCATGGAGGCCTGGATATCGGCGATCGGGATCGGGCCGGTCGCCCAAAGGCCTTCGAGCGGACTGACGATCGCACGCTCCGACGGCGATCCGGGTGGCGCGGTCGCCGAGGGTGCCGCCGGGGTCACGACGACCGGGATCGCCGTTCGGCTGGGGGATGGAGCCGCGGCAGAAGAACAGCCCACGAGCATCAGCGACAGGCCCAGGTACATAGATGCGCTTGTTCGCATCGTTGTCACCGATCGTTTCGTGTGGCCACCGTAGAAACGATGGCACGCGCGGAGGGACCCCAACCCCCAAAGGCGGGTCCCCCGCGGCAAGTGCCTCGCTGAGTGTGGGGCTTTCGGCGGCGGAGGTGATGACGCGTTCGTCATAACCGTGGGCGTAGGGTTGTGATCGGGCGCCCGTACTGCCCCCTTGCCTTCCCCCCAGGCGACTGGTGGGCACGGGGCGCCCCCTTCACCGAGTGTTGCTCTAAGGGCCGAAGCTTTCGTGTGGCGATCGGATCCCGCCCGCCGGCTCGATCGCTTGGCTGCGGTCGCGCGCCATGGCGATGACGCCTCGTCATGACGCGCCCCGGCTAAGCCCTGAAACTAAGACGATGGATCTGCCGGAACGACCGTTGCTCGAGCAGCAGCTCGCCGACTTCGCGGCGCTTAAGGCCGTCAGCGAGTTGCGCCAGAGCCTGCCCCGCGGGTCACCCGAATGGCTGCGGGCGCTTCGTGAGGAAGACGGGCTGATAGCGCGGGTCCTCGCGTGGGTCGGGCAGCGTCCGGGAGACTCACGCCAATGGCAGCCACAGCACGAACATCCCGGGGACTAAAGGAAGGCACGCGCGGAGGGACCTGCACCCCCCTTGCGAGGGCTCCCTCCGCCGCGAGTGCCTAGGGCGAATCTGGGGCCTACCGGGGCGCATGACATTACGGTCCGTCATCACCGGGGCCTCGTCTGGATGGGCGCAGATGCGCCCCTCGCTTGTCCACAAGAGAGCGGCGAGCCGCTGGCCGATCGCGCCCGGCCGACTGCGGGCGACCGTGCATGACATGGTGGCTCTAGGGACACAGGTGGATGGATGGTCGCCCGGATGCGAGCATGTCGCCTCGACCGACGATCTTCTTCTGTCTAGGACGAGGACGGTGACACCTAACGTCTGGCAGTCCTCCTTCGTTGTTAGTTGCACGAAGGGGGAAGAGCGCGAGCCCGGTCCATGCTGGCCGGGCTTTCGCTCGTATGAACGGGTGTACGTTGACGCAGGCCCCGGCCGCAGCGATGGGTTCGTCGCAAATTCCCCCTTGTGACGACCCCGCGCTCCACGACCGGGGCCGCAAGCGGGCAAGGCGAGGCATCGAACCAAACAGGCTGCTAGGTACGAAAGGGCGGGATCTCGCGCTCGACACCGAGCCAGTGCGCTACCGCGGCCTCTCTGCATCCCTGGGGTGGACGCGCGGCGTACCCTTGACGCGTCGCCCCGTCACGGCACCCCCCACCGTGAGTCTGGCGGCCACCGGTTGCCACGCCTCTCCGTTCCCCGACCGACGGCGATCCCCCCTCGCCATCGGGGGGCGTGGCGACCGCTAACCCCGGTCGTACCAAGAAATTACGGGAGGCCGACATGGCCGATGAGATGGCGTTGGATGATGGCGTGCGCACCAGCCAAGTGATCCCCGAGAAGACGACCGCCGAGGCGCTCCAGGACTGGCGCAAGGCGGAACAGGCGTTGGCGGTCGCGCGTCGTGGACGCCTGGCCGCACAGGCGGCCACGGAAGCTGCTGAGCTCGCCTCGACGGCAGCTCGCGAAACGGCCGAGGCGGCAACGAGCGCCCTTGACGCGGCGCGGCGGGCGGAGGGTGCCGCCTCCAAGACGGCAGCGGCGGCGCGACTCGTCGTTGAGTCGGCACGGGACGGTGAAGCGACCTCAGACGATGATATGGCGCGGGCCGACATCGATGAAGCCGAGGCGCATTTGCGATACCGCGAGGCGGTCGACCGAGCGACGACGCGGCAGGGCTGAGCCTACCGCAGGCTGCCGCGCGACCTGCTGACGCCCGTTCGGGATCACGAGCGAGAGGTCGCGTTCGCACCCTCGTGCACGAAACGTGACGTAAAGCCTTCGCAACAAGGCTGCAACGCCCAGGCCGTGCGAAGGGCCGTCGCGGCTTCCGAGCGCGGCGTACCGTGTGGCGGATGGCCGCCTCACGCGCGCGTCTGATTTGCCTCCCAACACGGGACTCCGCCTTCGCGGACAGGGTCGAGGCCGTGATGTCCGCTCGCCAAGACATCGTCGATCCGCCTGGGCTCGCGGCGGCCCTTCAAAAGGGGTATCCGGATGTGCTCGTCCGAGCCAGCGAGCTCAGCGGGCTACGGACTCCGACGTGGTACGTCTATCGCGACGGGCACTTCCCATGGTCCGACACCTGACAAAGTGACGGGACCCTTGCCGGCGTGTCAGGCGACGAGGTGGCATTACCGCCCCGTCATGACCGGCAACCAACGGGTGATAGGCTGACCCGTGAGAGCGGTACGTTGGGGCGCCTTAGCACCCCGACCAGCCACATGCGATCCCTTGCAGGGTCATCCTCGCGTGCAGGATCTGAGCTCCCCCGAATGCTGGGCTGGCAAGTCCTGAGGAGCTTGGAAACCTACCTATGACCGATGCATCCACCCGCGTTCCTTGGGACTCGATGCGCAAGACCGCGTTCGTCGCGGGCGTCTTGTACCTACTGACGTTCATCAGCTCGATCCCGGCCGTCTTCCTTCAGAGCCCGGTCCTGAACGACCCGAACTTCATCATCGGCAGCGCTGGCGCCAACACCCAGGTCCGCCTCGGCGCACTCTTCGACATCGTCAATAGCCTTACCGCCATCGGCACCGCGGTCGCGCTTTATGCCGTCATCAAACGCCAGAACCAGGGCTTCGCGATCGGATTCGTGAGCTCGCGGCTCTTCGAGGGCACGGTCCTCATGATCGGCGTCATCAGCATCCTTTCGATCGTGACCCTGCAGCAGCCCGGCGCCTCGGGAGCCGAGGCCACCCTGTTGGTCAGCGTCCAGCACACCCTCGTCACCGTCCGCAACTGGACCTTCGTGCTCGGCACGGGCGTTCCTGCCCTCAACGCCGTCCTGCTGGGCTGGGTCATGTACCAGTCGCGCCTCGTCCCTCGTGCGATCCCAGTGATCGGGCTGATCGGAGCGCCGCTGTTCACGTCCTGGATCATCGGCTACGTCCTGGGCGTCACCGAGCCTGGCACCGCCTGGCATGCGATCGGGGTCGCCCCGATCTTCGTCTGGGAGCTGTCGCTGGGCCTTTGGATGACCTTCAAGGGCTTCCGCAAGGACTCGCCGCTCATGGCTGCTGAGCTCGGCGCCGACTCGGCCCCTGGCGCATCGCCGACCGCCGCGCTAGCGATCCCTGTTCCGAAGGCGGGGGCCGTTTGAGGATCGAAGACCGAACCTAGCCGATCTCCGGCCCATGCGCCTGCGGCAAGGGCAACGGCAGCGGGCCCGGCTTTCGGCCGGCGTGCCTACGCTCGCGGCGGCCAGAAGAGCGGCTGATCCCGTTCGTACACCGTCACCCGGTAACCGTCCGGGTCAGCCATCGCGAACGTTCGGCCGAATGGGCCATCGAAGGGCTCAGTCAGGATCGTGACACCGGCTTCGACCGCTGATTTCGTAGACGACCTGCGGATCGCTTGCCCGCCACCAGACCTGGATGCTCGTGGTCTCGGGTGAGGGGCCGGGCTGTCCAGGTCGACGGATGCCGCTCAACGCGACGGTCGGCCAGCCGACGAACACAGCGGACCCTGGGCCCCAATCGAAGGTGTCGCGGATGGCGCCGAGGTGACGCTCGTAGAACGCCGCCGACCGCTCGACGTCGTTCACAGCGATGGAGATGAAGCCAGGGCTGGGCGTCACGGCTGTACGCGCCATCGGGAAGCCTCCTTCTTACACTGGCAGAACGACGGTCACATCGACCTGCCGGCGGCATCCGGCGTTGGCGTCCACCGGCGCGAACGTCCATCGGCCCGGGCGGTCCAGTGGAAACATGACGCCCCGATCATCGACCCCGTTGCCACGGAACGCGTCCACGACGACGCCGTCTGGCGAGACCTGCGTGATGTCAACCGTCGTCCATCCCGTCCCGCTGAAACCGATACCGGTCGGCGGGGACACGCCAGGCGGCGTGAGCGTGAGGGTATAGGGCGGGTCGATCTCGACCTTGCCGTCCTGGGTGTCGGTCATCACGGCGAGCGTGCATCGATCGGGCTGGAGAAGACGCTCGGCCTCGGCGCAGCCCGTCAGACCCGACCACAGGGCCAGCCCGAGGGCGACGCTCGAGGCACGCGACATCGCGCAACGGTATCGCCGTCCTGTCGCCGACAAGTCCGCCCGGAACCGATCGCCAAGCCGATGAAGATGGCGACGAGCCCCAGTTTGCATGACCCACGACACTCGCGAACGCGAGGCCGACCGCGCCGTCTCGATGACGCGAGCGCTCGAGCGTGAGCGTCGAGAAGGTCGTGTACGCGCCAAGGAAGCCGATCATCAGCGGCGCTCGCGAGGAGGGCGGCAGCACCCCGGATTCGATCGTCAGCGCGAAGAACACGAGCACGAGCGAGCCCGACAGGTTGACGACCAGCGTGCCCCACGGGAAGGCACTCGGCCAACGCTGGCGACGGCGTCAACCGCCTGGCGTCGACGGTCAGGCAGTCGATCGCGACGCTGCCCCAGTCGCTCGGCCGTCGAGCTCGCGCACATCGGTGGGCGCCGAGCGGCCGCTGGGACTCGCCTCAACGAGCCGCCGGTACACCGCCTCATAGTCCTCGACCATCCGCTCGACCGAGAACCGCTTCCGGGTCGTCGCGCTGATCACGTCCCGGTCGAGCGCCGGGAGGCGACTGAGCGCGAACTCGGCCTCCTGGACGTCATCGACCAGGAACCCGTTCACCCCGTGCTCGATGATCTCGGTGAGACCGCCGGCACGGCGCCCGATCACCGGTGTGCCGGTCGCCATCGACTCGATCGCGACGAGACCGAACGGCTCCGGCCAGCCGCCGAGCATCAGGGTCGTCAGTGCACCAGCCATGAGTCGATCGCGCTCGATCGTGTCGATCTCACCGCGCCAGTCGACGATCCCGGCGTCGATCGCCGGCTTCAGGACCTGGTCGAACATCTCGTGCTCGCCGGGTTCGCGGATCTTGGCGGCGATGACGAGTCGTAGTCCTGTTCGCGACGCGAGCTCGATCGCCTCGGCGACGCCCTTCTCGGCCGACACGCGGCCGATAAGCAGCAGGTAGTCACCCTGGCGCGTCGACGTGGGCGTCGTCGAGAAATCGAGGCCGTGATGGACGGTCGCGACCCAGTTGGCGTCCGGGTTCCAGCGTCGCTGGCTGTCGCTGATCGCGACGAGCGGGATCATCGGCAAGGCATCGATGTAGTCGGCCACGCCATTGATGTCGAGCCGGCGGTGAAGGGTCGTGACCACCGGGATCGGGGCGTGTCGCGCCAGGAGGAATCCCTCCGTCTCGACGTGCGAATGGACGACATCGAAGCGACCGATCTCATCCCACGCTCGAGCGACAGCCATCTCGAGGTACACCGGGATCTCACCCGTGTAGCCCTCGTTCCACAGGGCGTGGGGGACGACGGGTACGACCTCGCACGGTAGATCCGAATCGCCCGAGGCGAAGACGGTCACCCGATGCCCGCGCTCGTGGAGACCCGTCGCAAGCGACGCCACGATGCGCTCCGTACCGGCGTAGGTCGTGGGTGGGAGCGGCACGACGGGCGGCGCGATGATGCCGATGCGCAGCGCGTCGGGGTGAGCCCGTGCGTCGGGGCTACTCGGGATCGTCCGCATCCGGGACGCTGGGGTGTCAGTCATGGCGATGTCGCCTCCGGGAACTGGACGCTATGTTCCACCCGGAGACGGTCCGAAGGTGCGCGCTCGTTGGTCGAGCGGCATTACAGGAGCGTCAACACTCGAGCGAAGGCGCGTCTACGCCCGCTGACCGCACGCCCAGCTACGCCAGCGAGCGAACGCGCCGCTACGCCCGGCGACCGAAGCCGAACCGCCGCTGCTTCCTGGCGGGCGAGTCGTCCGGCACGGCATAGCCATCGGAACCGAATGCGGACGTGCTCAGCCGGACGAGCTGCTCGGCGGCCGGCGAGCGCGGGGCCCCAAGGACGATCGGCACGCCCTCGTTGACCGCCTTGAGGTACAGGAACGGGTCGTACGGCAGGTCGGTCGTGATCCGCGACCCCAGCGCCGACTCGATATCCCGCGGCTTCAGGATCTCGCGGGCGAACATGTTGTTCAGGACGAACGTCGACTTGCCACCGATCGAGCCGGTCTCGTTGAGGTAGTCGAGGAGGCCGTGCATCGCCTTCAGCGTGGACATCTCCGGATTGACCGGCAGGAGGATGGTCTCGGCCATCTCGAAGATCCGCAGCACGCCCTCGTCGAGGATCGAGCCGGCGTCGACCACGACGGCGTCATAACCCTCGAGCAGCGTGCCGAGGATGTGCGAGATGTGGTCGGGCGTGACGAGCTCGGAGGCCTCGGGCGAGATCGGCGCCGCCAGGACGTGCAGGCCGCTGTCATGCCGGACGGTGTAGGTCCGGAGGAGGTCCGGCTCGCGCATCGCGGCCTCGTCACGGACGGCGTCGGCGATCGTGAGCTTCGGTTCCAGGTACAGATGGGTCGCGACGCCGCCGAACTGCAGGTCGAGGTCGACGAGGATCACGCGGTCTGGATTGCGCTGCGCTGCGGCGACCGCGACGTTCGTGGCGATCGTCGTCGTCCCGACACCGCCCTTCGGGCTATACACCGCGACCGAGCGACGTGGGCGCGCGAGCGTCAGGCCGTCGGGTGAGACGATCGGCGCAAGGTCCTTCGAGCGCTGGAAGCGCAGGAGCAGTGCCTCGACCCGTGCCTCGACCTCGCGCGCATCGAAGGGTCGCGCGACGACATCGTCCGCACCGGCCTCGAGGAAGCTGATGCGCTCCTCGACGTCATCGGTCGCGGCCACGCAGAGGATCGGTACGGACATCAGCGTGGGCGTGGCTCGGACCTGGTGGCAGATCTCGAAGCCGGTCTTGCCCGCGATGCCGGCCCCGACGTCGATGGCGACGAGCTGGTGCTCGGCCACCTTTGCGAACGCCTCGTCGGGGTCGGAGGTCCGGGTCACGGTATACCCGGAACTGAGCAGGATCGGCGCGAGCGAGGCGTCGCCGGTCGCGGCGGCTTCAAGGACGAGGATCGTGCTGGCGGGCAATGGATCTCCCCGGGAGAGTCGGCTGGGAAACTGGCAGAGGATACATCGCGTCCGGTTCGCTGCCGTTACTGCCGACCGGTCGAGCCTGCTAGACTAGCGCTGTTTCCTTTCCGCTCCGTGCCGGATCCGCTTTGCCGGTCGTCAACGGGGCAACCCCATTGGAAGGAGTCTGTGCGCTGATGCGCCGTTACGAACTAATGCTCGTGCTCCGCCCGGACGTCCCGGACGATCGGAGCCAGGCGGTCATCGACCGCACCACCCGCCAGATCACAGCGGCGGGCGGGCAGATCACCAAGGTCGCCCCGTGGGGTCGGCGTCGGCTCGCGTACCCGATCGACCGCTACCGCGAGGGCTCGTACCACATCATCCTGTTCCAGGCGCCCGGCGATGCGATCGTCGAGCTTGAGCATGGTCTCCTCATCACAGAGGAGGTCCTGCGGCACCTGATCACCCGCGACGAGCGACCCGTCAAGGCCTCCAGGCGTGAGGACGGCGGTGACGTCGACGAGACCGACGACACCGACCTGCCCTTGGGCATCGACGAGGAGGAGGACGACGACGGTCGCGAGCGGATCGGCGAGGACGAGAGCGAGGCGGCCCCGGCCGCCATCGACTAAGGGGAGAACCCGACGATGGCCCTGTGCAAGGTGATGATCATCGGTAACCTCGGGTCGGATCCCGAGATGCGCTACACGCCCACCAACCGGGCGGTCACGCAGTTCAACGTGGCCGTCAACCAGAGCACCAAGAACCAGCAGACCGGGGAGTGGGTCGAAGAGACCGACTGGTTCCGCGTCAGCGTCTGGGGCGATCGCGCCGAGCGCATGGCGGAGACGCTGCGCAAGGGCAACAAGGTCTTCGTGGAGGGTCGCTTCAAGACCCGCCAGTTCGAGGGCCGCGACGGCCAGACGAGGACATCCCTGGAGATCACCGCCAATTCGATCGTCAACCTCGAGCGGCGACCGCGCGACGAGGACGGCTCGTTCGACGCCCAGCAGCCGACCGGCAGCGCCGTGCCCGCGGGTGGTGGCGTCCGCGCGCAGCGAGCGCCCTCCGACGACACCGATCTCGACGACCTGCCGTTCTGACGGCACATCCGGAGAAGAACTGACCCATGCCAAGCCCCCGATCGCGCAAGCGCGATGACTTCTACCGCGACCGACGCCGCCGCAAGGTGTGCGCGTTCTGTGCGGACAAGACCACGCTGATCGACTACAAGGAGGTCAACCGCCTCCGCCGCTACCTCTCGGAGCGCGCCAAGATCGAGCCGCGTCGAAAGACCGGGACGTGCGCCGGGCACCAGCGCGAGCTGGCCGTAGCGCTCAAGCGCGCACGTCACGTCGCGCTGCTCCCGTACGCGCCGCAGCACCTGCGTCCATAGCCCCCGCGCGCCGACGCCTGCGGCCGACGCGCCCGCACTCCCGCGGCTGACCCGACATGGCGGTCGCGCTCCTGATGATCGCCGGCGGCACCGCCGCCGGCCTCTTCGGCTCGCTGCTCGGCCTGGGCGGCGGCGTTCTGATCGTCCCGCTGCTGACGCTCGTCTTCGGACTCGAGCTGCGCGAGGCAGTGGGGGTTTCGCTGGTCAGCGTGATCATGACCAGCAGCGTCGCGGCCGGGGTCTACCTCGAACGCCACACGGCCGATCTGAGGCTCGGCATGCGGCTCGAGCTCTTCACAGCGATCGGCGCGCTGATCGGTGGCTCGATCGCGTTCCTCATCGAGGAACGTCTCCTCGCGCTGCTGTTCTCCGCGCTGCTGATCTACGTGGCGGTATCGATGCTTCGGGCGCGGACATCGGCCACGCCAGGGGCTGACGCCGGCGAGCCGCAGTCGTACGAGGTCCGGAACATGCCGCTCGGCGTCGTTGGCGCGACGGGCGCCGGCGTGCTTTCGGCATTGCTCGGTGTCGGGGGCGGCATCGTCAAGGTGCCGCTGATGCACCTGGGTATGGGCGTCCCGCTGCGAGTGGCGACGGCAACGAGCAACCTGATGGTCGGCATCACCGCCGCCGCCAGCGCCGTCATCTACGTCATCCACGGCGGCGTCGACCCGTATGTCGCGGGCCCCACCGTCATCGGCGTGTTCCTGGGCGCGAGCATCGGCTCGCGGATCTCGCACCGGGTCGACGTCCGAGTGCTGCGGTGGCTCTTCGTCGCCGTGCTCCTCTACACCGCGGTCGAGATGCTGATGAAGGTGGTCGCGTGACCTCCTTCGACCGGACCATCGGCCGGCTGCTGATCGCGGTCACCTACGTGGCCGGCGCGCTCTTGCTCATCGGGGTGCTGCTGATGCTGGCCGGGGGGATCTCGCCGCTCAGTGGCGGGCCGCACCTGGACCTCTCCACGATCGTGGCCGACCTGGCGTCGCTCCAGCCGGCCGGCTTCCTGTGGCTCGGCCTGATCACGGTGATCGCGACCCCGATCACACGCGTCATCGCTGCGGCCGTCGGCTTCGCGGTGGTCGGAGAGCGGCAGATGGTCCTCGTCGCGGTCGCGATCGTCGGCGTGATCGCGCTGAGCATCGCGACGGCGATCATCACCGGCTGAGCAGCGCCCGGCGCGATCGTCTTGCGTGGCCGTCTCGCACGACCGTGTGCCGCGGCCGTCTCGCGCGGTCGCCTCAGGCACGTCTCGATCGATGCGCTTCGGCCGCATCAGCGCTTTCGCCACGACCCCCAGCGTCCCACCGGGGCTCCCGAACCGGCACGTTATACTCGGCCACCTTGCAAGGCCCCGCGCGAGCGCATCGCGCCGTCACGCAGGAGTGCGCCGCATGACGACCGAGACGACAGCCGAGAGCACGGGAGCGACGCCCGCCCCCTCGACGCACCACGCCCCGACGCCCGGAAGCCTGGATGACCTGATCTGCTACTTCGAGGGCGACTTCGTCCCGATGCGCGACGCCAAGGTCAGCATCATGACCCACGCGTTCATGTACGGCACCGCCACCTTCGAAGGGATCCGCGCGTACTGGAATGCCGACCAGGAGCGGCTCTACGGGCTCAAGGTCCGCGAGCACGTCGAACGGATCCGCCAGTCGTGCCGCATCCTGCTGATGAAGGACATCCCCTCGGTCGACGAGCTGACGCGCCTCATCCTCGAGACCGTCCGGCGGAACGGCTTCCGCGAGGACGTTTACATCCGGCCGTCGTTCTACAAGTCGACCAAGGCGATCGGCGTGCGGCTGCACGATCTCGATAACGAGCTGTACATCATCACGCTGCCGTTCGGGAACTACATCGATACGGCGAACGGCGTGCGGCTGATGACCTCGTCCTGGCGGCGGAATGCGGACGAGGCACTCCCGGCCCGCGGCAAGATCGTCGGCGGCTACGTGAACATGGCGTTCCAGAAGTCGGAGGCCGAGCTCAACGGCTTCGATGAGGCGGTCGTGCTGACCGCTGGCGGGCACGTCAACGAATCGTCCGCGGCCAACGTCTTCGTCGTCCGCGACGGCGTCGCACTGACCCCGCCCGTGAGCGACGACCTGCTCGAGGGTGTGACGCGCAAGGCGCTCATGGAGCTCATGGAGAACGAGGGCATCCCGACGGCTGAACGCTCGATCGACCGCTCGGAGCTGTACGTCGCCGACGAGATCTTCGTCTGCGGGACCGGCGTCCAGGTCTCGCCCGTCATCGAGGTCGACCACCGGCCCGTGGGGTCCGGCGGGATCGGGCCGGTCGCCCGTCTCGTGCGCGATCGCTACTTCGAGGCGGTCCGCGGGCAGCTCCCGGCGTACCAGCACTGGCTGACGCCGATCGAGTAGCCGCTTTCGGGCACAGCCCGCCGACGCTGGCCCCCGGGCGCTAGCGTCTCGCGCGTTGGCACGCGCGTCAGGACGAGGGTGGCGCCTGCAGGTTCGGCGTGTTCCGGCCGACCGTGATCACGATATCGACAGGGATGGTCGGGTCGGCCTTGGTCTTGACCTGCACGCCGAACGTCTTCTCGAGGTAGGCGATCGTCGCCGCGAGCTTCTCCTCGGCGCCGTTGTAGACGGTGATCACCGTGTTCGCCGGTACCGAACCCTTCGGGCGGCCGCGTGGCGCAGACGCCGCGAGGCCGCGGTACTCGAGGTAGCCGGCTAACGCGGGTCCGCGACTCGAGTCCGTCGTGCCGTTCACGACCCAGAGGTGTCCACCTTCGCTCGCGAGCGACTGGCGGAGCGCCTCGTCGCGGGGGTCGGCGGAGAAGGCGTTCTTCACGGCCTGCTTGATGCGTGCGATGTTCGGGACGACGATGCAGCCGCGGGCGTCGGCACACGTGTCCTGGGAATACAGCGGCGGTGCGAAGACGTATGAGCGGATGTTCGCCGTATCGACCTGCGACGCGAGGCCCAGCAGCTCGTCGAGCTGGCTGACGGGGATGTCGGTCCGAACGGTCGACTTCAGGGCCGCGACGAGCTCGGGCAGCTTCGGGATCAGCGTCTGCGGATCGGCCTGCTGGCGAAGCGATAGCAACACGCGCTGCTGACGAGCACCCCGGTCGAAGTCGGTGGAGGTGTGCCGTGATCGCGCGTAGCGCAGCGCCTGCTCGCCGTCCATATGCTGGAGCCCGCTCGGGATGTACAGCCGCTGGGCGCGCCCGGTCGTTCCCGGGAACTCGTCGTCGCTGACCGGCACCTGGACGTTGATCGTCACCCCGCCGACGGCGTCGACCACCTTCTTGAAGCCGTCGAAGTTGACCTCGACGAAGTAGCGGATCTTGAGGTCGTACAGCTCGCCGAGGATCGACTTGAGCGCGTTGTAGCCGCGCGTCCGGTCGTTCCCGGGCCACAGGTCCGAGCGACGGCGATTGTTCGCGAAGAACGAGTTGATCTTCTGGCCGTAGTCGCGGCCCCAGACGCGCTGGGCCGGGCCCGGCGGCACAGGGACGTCGACGGTGTCACGCGGCAGGCTGAACATCGCGACCTGCTTCGTCACGGGGTCGATGGACACCGTGATCATCGTGTCGGTGTTGTGGCCGCCCCGCTGCTCATCGGACCCGATCAGCAGGATGTTCAGGCGTTCCTTGCCATCCCACGGCGGGATCGCCACGGTCGGTACGGGCGTGCCGAGCAGCGTCGGTTCCGCGGTCGGCACGCCTGTCGGCGTATCGGTCTCGTTCACGGGCCCGGAGTCGACCGGCGTCGGCGATGCGTCCGCGGACGCGTCGCAACCGGCGTCGCTGCCCTCGTCGACGAAGATGCAGCTCCCGAGGGCGTCCTGGGCGAGCAGGTCGTAACGGGCGACCACGATGTGCGCGCTGGCCATGACGAGGATCACCGCCGCGAGGCCGGCCAACGACAGGGGGTTGCGCGGCATCTTCGCCTTTCCGAGCCGGCCGTCGCCGGAGGCCGCGTGGGCATTCAGGTACTCGGTCACGCGGTAGGCATCGACGATCGCGATCAGGCGGTAGACGAGAGCGATGAGGTTGAACGCGAAGATCGCGCCGACGAGCTGCAGGAACGCACCGAGCAGCTGGAACTGACCCATCCGGATCACGATCCCGCCGGTCAGCGCGATGAGCAGGATCGGGGGCGTGGCGAACAGGAGCGCACGCGTGTAGGCGCGGGCGTACGCGTGTCCCAGGCCGGGGAAGATCAGGGACAGGAACGCCGCCGTGAAGGGCGACCTGGCGCGCGGTCGCGCCTCCTGCGGGTTCTGCATCGCGCGTAGGATACTCGGACTCGTTCTCGGGCCCTTCCGGTCGATATCGGCGGCCCGTTCCCCGCGCCCTGTCCACGCGCCAAGCCCGGAGTTGCATGTTCCGATCCGTCACCTCGAAGCCCGATCTGGTCGCCCAGGAACACGAGCTGCTCGAGACGTGGCGTGAGCGTCGGACGTTCGCGCGGCTGAGGGCCCAGAACGCGGGCGGACCGCGCTGGAGCTTCCTCGACGGGCCCATCACCGCGAACAACCCGATGGGTGTCCACCACGCCTGGGGCCGCGCGTACAAAGACCTGTACCAGCGGTTCCACGCGATGCTCGGCGAGGACGAACGGTTCCAGAACGGGTTCGATTGCCAGGGTCTATGGGTCGAAGTGAACGTCGAGCGTGACCTCGGCTTCACCTCGAAGCGCGACATCGAAGAGTTCGGCATCGACCGGTTCGTGACGCTCTGCAAGCAGCGGGTCCTGTCGTTCGCGGCACGTCAGACCGAGCAATCGATCCGGCTCGGGATGTGGATGGACTGGAACGACCCTGCGGAACTGCGGCGTCTCGGCGACCTCCTCGGCTCCGACCCGGGTGCTGTCACGACCCTCGACGGGCCCGGACGGGCCGGTCACCGACAGCGTCGAGATGCTGGTCGGGCGACTCGGGATGCCGGAGCTCGGCGGGAGCTACTTCACGTTCAGCAATGAGAACAACGACCTGATCTGGGGCTGGCTGGCCGAATGCCACCGGCGGGGCTGGCTGTACAAGGGCCACGACACGATGCCCTGGTGCGCCCGCTGTGGCACGGGTATCTCGCAGATGGAGATGAACGAGGGCTACCAGGACCGCGAGGATCCCGGGCTCACCCTCAAGTTCCCCCTCACCGACCGGCCCGGGGAAGCGCTCCTCGTCTGGACGACGACGCCCTGGACGCTGACGTCGAACGTCGCGGCGGCGGTCGGCGAGGGGCTGCGCTACGTCAAGGTGCGCCAGGGCGATGACCTGTATTGGGTCGGCAAGGGCACGCTCAAGTCGGCGCTGCAGGGCCCGTTCGAGGTCGTGGAGGAGCGCCAGGGAAGCGACCTCGTCGGCTGGCGCTACACGGGGCCGTTCGACGAGCTACCGGTGGTCCGCGCCACGTTCGAGAAGGCCGCCTACGAGCACCGGGTCGTGGCGTGGGACGAGGTCGGCGAGGAGGAGGGGACCGGCATCGTCCACATCGCACCCGGGTGTGGCGCCGAGGACTTCCAGCTCGGCAAGTCGCTCGGCCTGCCGGTCATCGCGCCGATCGACGAATTCGGGATCTTCCTCGACGGGTTCGGTTCGCTGAGCCACCGCGATGTCCGCGATGTCGCGGACCCCATCGTCGAGCACCTCAAGGACACCGACCGCTTCTACCGGCTCGAGGCGTACCACCATCGCTATCCGCACTGCTGGCGCTGCGGGACGCCGCTCGTCTTCCGGCTCGTCGACGAGTGGTACATCAGCATGGGCGAGGTCTACGACCAGCCGCGGGAGACGCTGACGCCGGAGCAGGTCGACCGGAGCCTTCGGTACCAGATCATGGAGGTCGTCGACAGGATCCGCTGGATCCCCGACTTCGGTTATGAGCGCGAGCTCGATTGGCTCCGCAACATGCACGACTGGATGATCAGCAAGAAGCGCTATTGGGGGCTGGCGCTGCCGATCTACGACTGCTCCGCGTGCGGCACGATCGAGGTCATCGGCGGCCGCGACGAGCTGCACCAGCGCGCGATCGAGGGCTGGGACCGGTTCGAGGGCCACACCCCCCATCGGCCGTGGGTCGACGAGGTCAAGATCGCCTGCCCGACGTGCGGGCAGCCCGTCGAACGCATCAAGGACGTGGGCAATCCCTGGCTGGACGCTGGGATCGTCCCGTTCTCGACGCTCCACTACCGCGAGGAGCCCGACTACTGGGAGCAGTGGTTCCCGGCCGACTTCATCACCGAGAGCTTCCCCGGCCAGTTCCGCAACTGGTTCTACTCGATGCTCGCGATGTCGACGGTCCTCGTCCGGAAGGAGCCGTTCAAGACGATCTTCGGGTACGCCCTCGTCTACGGCGAAGACGGGCGACCGATGCACAAGAGCTGGGGCAATGCGATCGACTTCGACGAGGCGGCCGAGCGGATGGGCGTCGACGTCATGCGCTGGATGTTCGCCAAGGCGCGACCCGAGGAGAACATCCTCTTCGGCTGGCACGCCGCCGACGAGGCGCGCCGCGAATTGCTCATCCTGTGGAACGTCTACGCGTTCTTCGTGACGTACGCCCGCCTCGCCCGTTGGACGCCGTCCGCATCGGCGCCCCCCGTGGCCGAGCGACCCACCGTCGACGCCTGGATCCTGTCGCGAGCGGCCGGCACGGCCGAGGTCGTCGAGGCGCGCTTGCGCGACGTCGACGCTGTGGGTGCGACCCGCGCCTTGTCGACGTTCATCGACGACCTGTCGACCTGGTATCTCCGGCTCAACCGCCGCCGGTTCTCGCGGGCCGACGACACCGCCGACCGAGCCGCGGCGTTCGCGACCCTGTACGAGACGCTCGTCGCCACCTCGCGCATGCTCGCTCCGATCCTGCCGTTCCTCTCCGACGCGATGTACGGAAACCTCGTCACGACGGTCGACGCGGACGCGCCGGACAGCGTCCATCTCACCCGCTGGCCGGCCGAGGAGCTCGCAGGGTTTCGCGACGCGCGGCTCGAGGCGTCGGTCGAGATCGCACGGCGCGCGGTCGAGCTGATCCGCGGCCTGCGGGGGCAGGCGGGGATCAAGACCCGCCAGCCGCTTGCGCGCGGCTGGCTGGCACTCCCCGGCGATGGCGACGGGGCGGCGCTCGCGTCCCAGGGTCTGATCGATGTCATCGCCCGTGAGGGCAACCTCAAGGAGGTCACCCTCATCCGCGACGACTCCGAGCTCGTGGATCGGCGCGTGAAGGTGCTCCTGCCGAAGGTCGGCAAGCGGCTCGGCTCGGCGATCCCGTCGGTGATGGCTGCCGCCCGTGACGGCGACGTCACGTTCCGCGACGATGGCTCGGTGAGCATCGCCGGTCAAGCGCTGGCCGCCGACGAGGTCGAGATCCAGGCGACGCCGAGACCGGGTACGGCCGTGGCGGAGGATGATGGCCTCGTGATGGTCCTCGACACCGCCCTGACCGACGCGCTTCGAGCTGAAGGCGACGCGCGCGAACTCGCGCGGGCCATCCAGGAGCTGCGGCGGGACGCCGAGCTGGAGCTCGATGACCGGATCGAGCTGTGGGTCGTCGGGCTGCCCGAATCCATGGCCGCGTTCCTGCCCGCCGTCGCCGACGACACGCTCGCGGATGTGCGCGAGGGCGATCCGCCGGCCGACGCCCACACGGCGACCCTTGCTCTGGACGACGGGACGGTCACGATCGCCTTGAGGCGGCTCGATTGAGCACGGTGACCGCGCGGGCCGCGAAGGCTACGGGCCGGGGGCGTGCTCGCTGGCCGATCTTCATCGGTATCGCAGCGACGGTCTTCGTCGTCGACCAGCTGGCCAAAGCGTGGCTGGTCTCGTTCCTTTCGCCGGGCGAGCAGGTCCAGGTCGTCGGGGATTACGTCCGCCTCATCCATTCGAAGAACACCGGTGCGCTCTTCGGCTTGTTCCATGACCAGGCGCTGTTCTTCGCGATCGTCTCGGTCGGCGTGGTCGGCGCGATCGTCTGGTTCCACCACGCCTCGGGACGGAACACGCTGTTGTCCGTGGCACTCGGGCTGCTGCTCGGTGGCGCGCTCGGGAACATGGCCGACCGGTTCCGCATCGGCTACGTCGTCGACTTCGTGGACGTCGGCATCGGCAACCTCCGGTTCTACACGTTCAACATCGCCGATTCAGCGATCAGCCTGGCCATCCTGTTGTTGTTGCTCAGCGCGTTCCTCATGACGGGGAACGACCGGTCCCCCGGGCCGCAGGCGCCGAATGCCTGAAGCGCCGGTCGCGCCGGGCATCCGGACCGTGCGGGTCCCCGATGGGACCGCCGGCAGGATCGACCGGTTCGTCGCCGACGCGACGGGTCTGTCCCGAAGTCACGTCCAGAAACTCATCTCCGACGGTCGGCTCACCGTCGACGGCGTGCCCGTTCGTGCGAACGCGATCGTCGCCGCGGGGAGCGAGGTTCGGCTCGACGTCCCGAAGCCGATCGAGCTGGACCTGGCGCCCGCGCCAGACATCGATCTCCGCGTCGCCTACGAGGATGACGACCTCCTGATCGTCGACAAGCCGGCCGGTCTTGTGGTCCACCCGTCGCCCGGCCACCACGATGGCGACACGCTGGTCAACGCGCTCCTCGCCCGCAGCGGGGCGTCCGAGTACGGCGGGATCGCCGGCGTCGCGCGACCGGGGATCGTCCACCGGCTCGACCGCGACACGAGCGGCCTGCTGATGGTCGCCAAGCACGACGGCGCACAGCAGTCGCTGATGGCACAGCTCAAGGCGCGGCGCGTGCGCAAGACGTACCTCGCGCTGGTCGCCGGGAACGTGGCGGCAGCGGTCGGTCGGATCGAAGCCCCGATCGGCCGCGATCCGAAGCATCGCACCCGGATGGCGGTCGTTCCCGACGGACGCGCGTCCACGACCGGCTACCGCGTCCGCGAGCGGTTCCCGCGCTGGACGTTGCTCGAATTGGATCTGGTCACGGGACGCACCCATCAGATCCGCGTGCATCTCGACGCCATCGGGCACCCGGTCGCGGGCGATCCGCTCTACGGCACCGGCACGTCGCGACGCGGGCCTGATGGCCTCGACCGACTGTTCCTGCACGCCTGGCGGCTGGAGCTCGCAGCGCCGTCGGACGGGCACCTGATCCGGGCGACCGCACCACTGCCGGATGAGCTCGAGAGCGTGCTGACGGGTCTGCGCGAGGAGGCGACGGGCCGATGAGCGATCTCGGCGGACTCGGCGGGCTCGATGGCGGGCGCGTGATGGAACCGCCGCACATCTCACAGGACCCTGGCCGTCCCGACAACGTCATCGAGGGCGCACCCGGCGCCATGCTCGTGATCATCTCGGGCCCCTCTGGCGTCGGGAAGGACACGATCATCGACGAGATGCACCGGCGGGAGCGGGCCGAAGGCCGAGAGGACGAGCGCCACTACCTGGTAACGGTCACGACACGCGCCCCGCGTGACGGCGAAGTCGAGGGCGTCGACTACCACTTCGTGGATCGGGACGAGTTCATCCGGATGTGGCGGGACCGCGGCTTCCTCGAAGCGAACGAGGTCCACGGCAACTTCTACGGATCCCCGCGTGACCCGGTCCGCCAGGCGCTCCTCGCGGGCAAGGACGTCATCCTCAAGATCGACGTCCAGGGGGCCCAGGTCGTCAAGGAGCAGGTGACCGAGGCGCTGCTGATCTTCATCATCCCGCCGTCGCTCGAGACGCTCTTCGATCGGCTCCGCTCGCGGGCGACCGAGACGGCCGACGAGCTCGAGGTCCGCCAGCGCGACGCTGCGGTCGAGCTGGCACGCCAGGACGACTACGACCATGTCGTGGTCAACGAGACCGGATTGGTCGGGCGGACGGCCGATCGGATCGACGCGATCATCGCCGAGGAACGGGCGGCGCATGCGGGCCGGCGGGTCCGCGTCTAGATCGACGTGACCCTCGGGCTCGAGCCCGAGCTCGCGGCCGACCCGGCGGCGGGCGGTGCCTCGCGACGCGGGGTCCGGCTCGTCGAGGTCGCCATCGATGCCGCCGGCGCTGGCGGCGCGCGGCCATACACCTACGCCGTGCCCGAGCGCCTGTCCGATCTCGCGGACGGTGAGGCGGTGCTGGTCGAGTTCGGCCGGCGCCAGGCGCTCGGGGTGATCCTCGGGACGGCGATCGATGTCCCTGGCGGTGGCGAGGCCAAAGCGATCGTCGACCGCGTTCGGGCCGACGGTCCACTCCTCCCGCCGTTGACGCTCGCGCTGGCGCGCTGGATCGCGGAGCACTATCTCGCGCCGCCGGCGCTCGTCATCCGGTCGATGCTCCCGCCGGGGCTGCTCGAACGCCTCGAGCTCGTCGCCGAGCTCACGCCGGCGGGCGGCAGAGCTGACGGGATCGACGACGCGGTCGATCGCGACCTGCTCGATCAGCTCTCCTCCGGCGCGCGCCCGGCTCGGGAACTCGCGGCACCCGACGGGCGCGCCGGTCTCCTGCGCCGGCTCCGGTCCCTGGCCGATCGCGAGCTCATCGCGCTCGATTGGACGCTGCTCGGTGCGTCCGGCGGGCCGCGCTACGAACGCTGGCTCGGTGCGACCGCCGCCGGTCGTGAGGCGGCGCACGCGCTCGCCGAAGGGGATCGGGTCGCCGGTCGACCGCTCGGGCCGCGCCAGATCGCCGCCCTGGGTGAGCTCGCCGCGGCGGTCGACGGCCTTGCCGGTCCGGACGTCGCCGGGCGACATGGCACCTCGGCGGTCGCCGGCCTCGTCCGCCGTGGCCTCGTCGAGGCCGAGACGCGGGAGCGGCCGCGGCGGCCACTCGCCGCCCGACCCCCCGGCCTGCGCGGTGGTCGACCACTGGCCGCGTCCCTCTCTCCCGAGCAGGCCGAGGCGGTGTCCAGGGCGCTGGACGCGATCGGCCGCCGCGACGCACGGCCGCTCCTGCTCGATGGCGTGACCGGCGGGGGCAAGACCGCGATCTACGTCGAGGCGATCGCTGCCTCGCTGGAGGCGGGCCGCCCGGCACTCGTCCTGGTGCCCGAGATCTCGATGGCGATGCCGCTCGTCGACCGGTTGCGGTCCGATCTCGACGTCAGGGTCGCGCTCGTCCATTCAGGCCTCGGCGAAGGCGAGCGCGCGGATGAATGGCGACGGATCCGGGCGGGTGACGTCGACATCGTCGTCGGGACGCGCCTGGCCGTCCTTGCGCCGCTCGCGGACGTCGGCGTCGTCATCGTCGACGAAGAGCACGACCCCGCCTACAAGAGCGACCGGACCCCCCGACTCCAGGCCCGTGACACCGCCATCCAGCTCGCCGGACTGGCGTCGGGCGCGGTCGTGCTGGGTTCCGCGACGCCGGCGGTCGAGAGCTTCGGCCGGGCGCTCGACGGGCGCTACGATCGCGTCGTCCTGCCGACCCGCCCGACGGGGCGTCCTCCCGTGATCGAGGTCGCCGATATGCGCGCCGAGCTTGCCGAGGGCAACCGCGGCGTGCTGTCGCACGCGCTCGATGACGCGCTCGCCTCGCTCGATACCGCGGTCGGCGACCAGGCGATCCTCGTCCTCAATCGTCGCGGTACGGCATCGGTCGTCCTGTGTCGCGACTGCGGGCATGTCCAGGCTTGCCCCGACTGCGAACGCCCGCTCGTCTACCACCAGGCCGGCACGACGCTGCGCTGTCACCACTGCGGGCGAGCCACACCACTCGCGACGCGCTGTCCGAACTGCCACTCGGCGCGGATCCGGTATCTCGGCGGTGGCACGGAACGCGTGGAACGCGAGGTCCGCGCGGCGCATCCGCGGTTGCGGGTCGCCCGGTTGGATCGGGACGTAGCGGACCGCCGAGGTGCAGCGGAACGGGTGATCGACGCCTTCACCGGCGGGGACGTGGACGTCCTCGTCGGCACGAGTCTCGTGGCCAAGGGCCTCGACGTGCCGAGCGTCACGCTGGTCGGCATCGTGTCGAGCGACGTCGCGCTGAACCTGCCCGACGAGCGCGCAGCGGAGCGGACATATCAGCTGCTCCGACAAGCCATCGGTCGTGCCGGCCGTGGTGACCGGCCGGGCCGCGCGATCGTGCAGACCTACCAGCCGGACCACCCGGTGATCGTCGCGGTCGCGAACGACGACGGCGATACGTTCTACAGCTCCGAGCTCGACCTGCGTCGGCGATTCGGATCCCCGCCGTTCGGGTCGATCGTGAAGCTCACGGTCGCGCTGCCCGAGCGCGCCGCGGCGGAACGAGCAGGGGAGGAGATGGTCGCGCGTCTCCGTGAACGTGCCGCAGGGACGGCGACCACGGTCGTCGGGCCCGCCCCGGCCTACATCGCCCGACGCAACGAAAAGTGGCGGTTCCACGTCATCCTGCGGGGCGACGATCCGCTGGCGGTCCTCGGCGGCGATCCCGGCCCGCCGTGGTCGGTCGATGTCGACCCGGAGTCACTACTCTGAGGACGAGCGCGCTCCGGTCGAGCGCGCGGAGGGAACGATGCGTCATCTCTCGATCCTGATCGCGCTGGCGGTCGCCATGATCGCCGCCGCCTGCGCGAGCCCTGCGGCCCCGTCCGCGAACCCACCGTCCGCGGCGTCGCAGTCGGCGGGTCAAGCTCCCGGGTCCGGCGCGACGATCGCGCTACGGCCGGCGCCTCCTGGACTGGGCTGCGATGCGATGCCCGTGGCATACCGGCGGGTGACGTTCCAGATCGACCCGGCGGCGGAGGAACCGGTCACCGCGCAGACGGACACCGGCAAGTCGTTGCAGACGTTCTGGTCAACGGACTTCGTGGGCTCGACCGAGGGCCTTGCCGTCAAGGATCCGACCGGGCAGGTCGTGGCCGCGAATGGCGAGACGCTCGACATCCCGGAAGGTGCGTTGCCACGCCTTCATGGGTACTTCGTCTGCCCGTCCGACAACGCCCTTTACGTGCTGATCCAGGACCCGTCCTGACGCCCTAGGTCAGTCGACGTCCAGCCGGTACGCGACCAGGACGCCGCCGACCATCCGTTCGAGGCCTTGCAGACATTCGAGCTGCGAGGCCTCGAGATCGACCGGGTGCAGGTGCTCGCCGACCGCTTCCGGATCGACCGTCCCCCAGCGACTCGGCGCGTACGCCATGACGACGTCCGTGTCGAGCGTGCGCTCCGCTTCGTGGACGAGGTCGATCTGCGCGGGCTCGAGCTCCGCGAAACTCCACTCGATGGCCATCGATGGTCCTCCGTGCGAGTCCTGACGAGGATGATACGGCCGGGACCATCGGCTGCGGTGTGCGTCTAACGGGTTCGTGCGAGGATGAGCGTCCCACGAGGAGACAACCATGACCGATCCCCTGAATCCCAACCACGACGAACCGGCCGAAGGGCCGCGCGATGACGCCTATTCGGCTCCATCGGGCGCCGATACGAACCAGGACACCGCCCACGACGCGGCGGGCAACGCAGGCGCTCGAGCCGGCGACATGTTCGAGCAGATCAAGGTCGCAGTCGAGGACGCCGCCGAGAAGGCCGCCCCGACCGTTCGCGAGCTGTCGGCCAAGGCCGCGGAGCTCGTCGCCGTCGCCGCGGACAAGGCCGCGCCGATCGCCAAACAGGCCGGTGAGGCCACTGCCGGCGCCAGCAGCAAGCTCGCCCAGCGCTCGCGCGTTTGGGCGGCTGAGATCCGCGAGCAGGTCTCGGCGAATGGCGGCGGCGCCTCTTCGACCACCGCCACCGAAACGAGGAGCGCGACCGACGTCGCCCGCGATGTCGCGGAGGACAACCCGCCGCTCTAGCCCCCCAGCGATCGTGATCCGCCGAGGGCCGATGCGGTCCTCGGTCGGTCGCCCATATACTTCGCCGCGATGTCCGTCCGACCCATCATCACGCTCGGCGATCCGCGGTTGCGCCTGAAGGGCAAGCCCGTCGATTCGTTCGGGAAGTACCTTCACGAGCTGCTCGACGACCTCGCGCACACGATGCGCGACGCTCCCGGCGTGGGCCTGGCTGCGCCGCAGCTGGGCGAGGCGATGCAAGCCTGCGTCATCGAAGTCGAAAGCCATCTGTACGAGCTCGTGAACCCCAGGATCGTGCGCGCCACCGGTGACGACCGTGATCTCGAAGGCTGCCTCTCGATCCCCGGGTACGTGGCCTATGTCGAGCGGCGAGAGCGGGTCTGGGTCGTCGCCCAGGACAGGCACGGCAAGAAGTTCAAGGTCACCGGATCCGGGCTGCTCGGCCGGGCACTGCAGCACGAGCTCGACCACCTCGACGGGAAGCTCTACATCGACTATCTCGACTCGATGGATGAGCTCATCCCCGTCGGCCAGGGCGACGAGGACGAGGCCGAGGTCCGCGAGGCGACGAGCGCCCTGGCGTGACCGAGGGACGGGCACGGACCGTCTTCATCGGTAGCGGCGCGTTCGGTCGCGAGACGCTCTGGCGGCTCGCCGATCATCCCGACGCCCGGATCGTCGGCGTGGTCACGGCGCCGCCACGACCCGCAGGCCGCGGTGGTCGGACAGCGGTCACCCCGATCCACGAAGCGGCGCGCCATCTCGACGTCCATCCGATCCTGACCCCGGCGCGCCTCCGTGAGGCCGCGGCGCTCGGCGAGGTGCTCGACCTCGCGCCGGACGTCGTCGTGCTCGCCGACTACGGGCAGATCGTTCCCGCTCCACTTCTCGACCTTCGTCATGGCGCGTTGAATCTGCACCCCTCGCTGCTGCCGCGATATCGCGGCGCGACGCCTATCCCTGCGGCGATCCTCGCCGGCGACGCCGAAACCGGCGTGACGCTCATGCGGATGGACGCCGGCCTCGACACGGGGCCGATCGTGGTCCAGACGCACGTCCCACTGGCGGGCGACGAGACGACGCCGCTGCTGGAGGAGACCCTCGAGGTGGAGGCGGCCGAGTTGCTGACGCGGTACCTGGGTCCGTGGCTGCGGGGCAAGATCTCGGCGACACCACAGCCGGAGGATGGGGTCACGCTCACGCGCCCGCTGCGACGGGAGGACGGACGGCTGGATCCGGCCCGGCCGGGCGTCGAGCTGGAACGCCAGGTTCGTGCGTACCAGCCGTGGCCTGGCTCCTTCGTCGACACGGAGGCTGGGCGCCTTATCGTCTGGCGGGCGGAGCTCGGGGTGGACGGCCCGCCGCCTGGCGTCTTCGACGAGGGTGGGTTCGGGGCCGGGGACGGGTCGCGACTCCTGCTGCGCGAGGTCCAGCCCGCAGGGCGCGATCGCATGTCGTGGGATGCCTACCTCCGGGGTCGGCCGGCGATCGTCGGCAGTAGCATCGTCCGGTGACCAGCGACGCCGGTCCCGGCATCTCCGGTCTGACGCCCGACGACCTCGCGGACTGGGTCGCGGCGCGCGGCGAGCCGTCCTATCGCGTGCGGCAGATCGCCGACGCCGTCTGGAAGGGTGGTGGCGTGACCGATGCCGCGAGCATCCGCACGCTGCCCGACGGCCTCCGCACGTCCCTCGCCGACGCGTTCCGCCTGGACACCGTTGACGACAGTGAGATCCGGCTCGCGGACGGTGGCCAGACCGAGAAGGCTCTCCATCGGCTCGATGACGGTGCGCTCATCGAGTCGGTGCTGATGCACTACCCGGCGCGTGGCACCTCACGCGAGCGGCACACGCTGTGCATCTCAAGTCAGGCAGGCTGCGCCGTCGGGTGCCCGTTCTGCGCGACGGGCGAGCTCGGGTTCGGGCGTGACCTGGAGGTCGCGGAGATCGTCGACCAGGCCCGCCACGCGCAGCGACGGCTGGCCGAGACCGATCAGCGCGTCACGAACATCGTGTTCATGGGGATGGGCGAGCCGCTGCTCAACCTCGATCGAGTCCTCGCCGCGGTCGAGGCGCTCAACGACCCGGGGCGGTTCGGCCTCGGCGCGCGGCATATCACCGTCTCGACCTCCGGGGTCGTCCCGGGCATCCGCCGGCTGACGGCGCTGGGTCCGCAGTTCACGCTGGCCGTCTCACTCCACGCCGCCCGCGACGCGCTCCGCGACGTGCTCGTGCCGTTGAACCGCCGCTGGCCGGTCGCCGAGGTCGTGGCCGCCGCCCGCGACCACGCCCGAGCGACAGGTCGCCGCATCACCTACGAAGCGACCATGATCGGTGGCGTGAATGACACGGACCTCGACGCCAGTGCCATGGCCGCCCTGCTCCGCGGCGATCACGCCCACGTGAACCTCATCCCGATGAACCCCGTCGCCCACACGCCGTGGGCCGCCAGCCCGATGCCCGTGATCGAGCGCTTCGCAGCGACCCTTCGCGATGCCGGTATCTCGACCACGATCCGACGCAATCGTGGCCAGGAGGTCGGTGCGGCTTGCGGGCAGCTCGCCGCAGAGCGCGCTGGGGAACCACCGGTGCCGGCCGTAGCCCGCCGGCGCGAGCGCCTCGAGGCGGAGAGCGCCGCCGCGCTTCGTGGTGAGCGCAGTCATGACCCGGTGCCCGCCGGAGTCGGCGAGTGAGTCAAGCCGGTCGAGCGAGGATCGCGGGCAGCATCCTCGATGCCGATCTGGGCAACCTCGCCAACGCCGTCCGGCGCGTCGTCGCCGCCGGGGTCGACCGGATCCATCTCGACGTGATGGATGCCCATTTCGTGCCGAACCTGACCTTCGGCGCGAAGACCATCAAGGCGCTCCGGCCGCGAACGACGATCCCGTTCGATGCCCACCTCATGGTCGACGAGCCGGGCCGCTTCATCGATGAGTACATCGACGCCGGCTGTGACTCCATCACCTTTCACGTCGAGATCGACGAACCCATCACGCCCACGCTCGAGGCGATCCGTGCCGCCGGGCGAGCGGCCGGTCTGGCGATCAAGCCGGGCACACCGGTGTCGGCGCTCGAGCCGTACGCCGAGCTCCTCGACATCGTCCTGATCATGACCGTCGAACCGGGCTTCGGCGGGCAAGCGTTCATGAAGGATGTCCTGGCCGCGAAGGCAGCAGGTGCCCGGGAGATCCTGAAGCACAAGCTGTACGGCGGCGAGATCCACGTCGATGGCGGGATCAACCGCGAGACCGCCGAGTTCGCCGGCTCGCATGGCGCCGATGTGTTCGTGGCGGGTTCGGCGCTCTTCCTCAAAGGCCGGGACATGGGTCGCGAGGTCCGCCTCATCCGGGCGCTCGCCGACGAGGGATTCCAGTACGGACCGAATGACGGGCGCGCGCCGATCCCGAGCGATCGGATGACGCGATTCACGTCGCTGCCGAAGCATCTGGCCCACCGCCTCATGGACGAGATCGAGGCGACCGGCATCCCGGTGATGATGCTGCGAGGTGAGGGCGAGGTGAACCCGGACGGCGTGCGCGACTACGACCTGCTGGTGCCGGCGACCGTCGAGGAGCACGTCATCGATGCCCATGGGCCCACGCGCGACCGACTCCTGGCGGAGGCGCAGGCGTGGCGTCGGTCCTTCACGGCCCGGACGTGAGGGCGCTGCTCCAGCGCACGAGCGGCGCATCGGTGCGGGTCGGCGGCGAGCTCCTGAGCTCGATCGGGCCGGGGCTTGTCGTGTTGCTCGGTGTCGGTCACGACGACGACGCCAATACCGCCGATGCGCTGGCGGAACGGGTCACGCAGCTCCGGATCTTCCGGGACGAGGAGGGGCGGACCAACCGATCCCTGGTGGACGTGCGTGGCGAGGCGCTGGTGGTTTCGCAGTTCACCTTGTTCGCGGACACGAGCCGCGGGCGACGGCCCGGCTTCACGGGGGCGGCGGGTCCCGAGCAGGCGGAGCGCCTCTACCAGCGGTTCGCGGCCTCGCTACGCGAGCACGACATCCGGGTCGAGACGGGTCGCTTCGGGGCCGAGATGGCGGTGGAGCTCGTGAACGACGGACCGTTCACGATCTGGCTCGACACCGACGACCGCTAGGCGGTCTGCCTCGACCGGTCGTCGAGGCGAGACGACGCTACTTCGACGCCTTCAGCAGGGTGCGTCGGCAGCGGGTGCAGACGAGCGTGCGCGTCGGCGTCCCATCGCGATCAAGGACGAGTGGCTGCAGGTTCGGCTGCATCCGACGGTGGGCACGGACGCGGTTGGATCCCGATGACTGCGGGTTGAACCCACCCATCGAGACCTTGCCGCAGATCGCGCAGGAGCGGGCCATGCGAATCCTCAGGAACGTGGTCAGACGGAAGCCTCGAACCGGGGAGTCCGAGGGGGGCGGTAATATAGCACACGCTTCGGGCCACCCCGTGGCCGAGCCCTCGAGGGAGGACCCCAGCCAGCGTGGCCATCCGTCCGACGCCCGGGCGTTCACTCGTCACGGGCCGTGCCCTGCGTGATGTCGTCCGGACGGCGACCCTCGGTTCGTACGGCGTGACCGGGTTCGCCGGCGGACCCGTCGGTCGTCTGATCGAACGACTCGGCCTCGCCACGCCCGGATTGTCCGTCGCCGTCCACGACGGCATCGAGGTCGAGCTCGATATCACCGTGGCACTCGGCGTCCCGATCGCCGAGGTCGCCCGCCAGGTCGATTCGGCGATCCGCTATGCCGTCCGGCAGGCGATCGACCGGGAGGTCGGCCGGATCACGATCCATGTCGATGGGCTTCACGTGCCCGCCGGTGGTGCGCTGCCGCAGTCACCGACCGCACTCCCCGTCGAGCGCATCCGTCCCCGCGACCTCGCCGACAGCGGGACGGACGTCGCCTAGATGGCCCGCCGCTCCTGCGACGGCCAGGGCCTGCTCGACGCGTTCCGGGCCGCCGTCACGAACCTCGAGGCGCACATCGATGAGGTCAACGGCCTGAACGTGTACCCCGTGCCGGACGGTGATACGGGATCGAACATGTTCGCCACGGTCCGCGCCGCGCTGGACGAGGCGGAGGCCGTCGCCGGCCAGCCGGCAGATCGCGTCGCCGCCGCCATCAGCTTCGGCGCGCTGATGGGCGCGCGCGGCAACTCCGGGGTCATCACCAGCCAGATCTTCCGCGGCATGGCTGAAGCGATCGCCGGGAAGAAGCGGTTCAACGGGCTCGACCTGGCACACGCACTGAACGAGGGTGCCCGGACGGCCTATGGGGCGGTCGCGAAGCCCGTCGAGGGCACGATCCTGACGGTCATCCGGGAGGCGGCTGCCGGCGCGGTCGAGGCAGCCGAACACGACGACGACATCGAGACCGTGCTCGGTGCGACCGTCGACGCGGCTGAGAAGTCCGTGGCGAGGACCCCGAGCCTCCTGGCGATCCTGCGCGAGGCCGGCGTCGTCGACTCGGGCGGCCAGGGCCTCTATCGCCTCTTCCAGGGCGCGCTCCTTCACCTGACGGATCGGACGCCGACCGGGGCGGCACGGCGACCCAGCGCCACCCTCGGCCCGAAGCCGAGCACGCTCGTCGCCCACGCCGATGAGGGGTTCGGCTACGAGACGATGTTCCTGCTGCGTGCCCGCGGGCACGAGACACTCGACGTCGACGCTGTCCGCGATCACCTCGAGTCGATCGGCGAGTCCGTCCTCGTCGCCGGGGACGCGCGCGCCGTGAAGGTCCACGTCCACAACGAGCGCCCGGACCTCGTCATCGCCTACGGCCTGGGCCTGGGCGACCTGAGCCGGATCACCGTCGAGAACCTCGACAACCAGGCGCGTGACGTCCGCGAGACGAGGGCCGTCGAGTTCACCGGGAGCCCGCCACCGCCGGCGACCGAGGCGAGCATCGCTCGAGCGACCTCGGCCGCAGATGTCGGAGACCGCAATGGCGCGGGCCCGACGGCGGAGCTCCCGCGCCTGGCAGTCGTCGCCGTCACGAGCGGCGAGGGCCTCGCGGCGATCTTCCGCGACTTCGGCGTCGCGTCGGTCGTCCAGGGCGGCCAGTCGAACAACCCGAGCACCGGCGAGCTGCTCGAGGCCGTCGGGGACGTGCAGGCAAGGGAGGTCCTGCTGCTCCCGAACAATCCGAACGTCGTGCTGGCGGCGCGGCAGGTCGCGGCGCTGTCCGAACGCCCCGTTCAGGTCGTTCCGACGCGGAACGCCGCCGAGGGCTTCGCCGCGCTGCTCGCGCTCGACCCGGGCATGGACGCCGCAGCGAATGTCGGCCCGATGACGGAGGCGGGCCGGGCCATCCAGTCGGTCGTCGTCACGGAGGCCGTGCGGGACGCGACGATCGGTGGGAGGAAGGTCAAGAAGGGTCAGACGATCGCGCTCGATCCTGACGATGGTCTGGTCGCCGCGGACAACGACACGGGTAAGGCGGTCCTCAAGGCGATGGCGGCGCTGACCCCCGGATATGAGCTGGTGACGCTGTTCTATGGCGACGGCGCCGACCTCGCCGAGGCGGAGGCGATGGCGAAGCGCATCGGCAGCATCGCCCCGGGCGCCGAGATCGAGGTCCGGCACGGCGGGCAGCCCTTCTACCGGTACCTGATCTCGGCCGAGTAGGGCCCATGCCGACTACGCGGACACCGGCGCGGACACCGACCCCTCTGGCACCGACCGATCCCGTCGAGCTCCTATCGACCCCCCTCGCGAAGTCCGGGCTCACCGCTGCAGGCCTCCTGCGGCGCGCCGGGATCCGACTGGGCTGGTACGACGTCCGTGACCTGCTCTTCCACCTGCCGCGGCGGTATGACGATCTGCGCGAGCTGTCGAAGCTCGGTGACCTCGTCTGGGTGGAGGAGGGGACGGTCGTATCGTCCCGTGTCCGCGTCGAGGACATCCACGTCGAGGCGACATGGAGACGGCGCGTCCAGCGGACCGTCGCGCGCCTCAGCGACGACACTGGTGAGATCCAGGCCACCTGGTTCGGGCGGCGGTTCATCGAGCGGCGGTTGCGACAAGGCCAGGAGATCGTCGTATCCGGGCGGCTGAAGCGGTTCGGGCGTCGCTGGACCCTGGACAACCCCGAGTTCCAGGTCGTGGAGGGCGACGGCGAGGTGCTCCACGCCGGTCGGATCGTGCCGGTCTACCGGCTCACGGCCGGGCTCACCGCGGCACGTCTGCGCGTCGCGATCCGTGAGGCACTCGACCGCGCCGGGCACGCCTACCCGGAATACCTGCCGGATCCGCTCCGGCGGGGCGAGGACCTGGTCGGCATCGCGGATGCGCTCGAGTCGGCGCATTACCCCGAGTCATTCGAACGACGGGACACGGCGCTGCGGCGGCTGGCCTTCGACGAGCTCCTCGCGCTCCAGCTCGGCATGGTCGCCCGGCGACGCGCCCGCGGCGCCGACCGAGCGCCGACCATCGCCATCGACGACGCGACCCACGAAGCGATCCGTTCCGCGCTGGTGGTCGCGCTGACGGCCAAGGTCGGCCGGCCAGTCGAGCTGACGGCAGACCAGTCGGCCGCCATAGATGCGGTCCGTGCCGACCTTGCCGGTTCGGCGCCCATGCTCCGGCTGCTCCAGGGCGACGTGGGCTCGGGCAAGACGGCGGTTGCTGCGTATGCGCTGGCCGCCGCGGCAAAGGCCGGCTTCCAGGGTGCGCTGCTCGCGCCGACCGACCTGCTGGCCCGGCAGCACAGGGACACCGTCGGGGCGTTGCTCGAGGGTGTCGGCGTGGATGTGCTGCTGCTGACCGGCTCGCTGAATGCGCGCGACCGGTCGCACGCGAACGACCTGATCGCCTCGGGGCAGGCGTCGGTCGTCATCGGGACACACGCCCTGCTGAGCGAATCCGTGGCGTTCGCCCGCCTCGGCCTCGCGATCATCGACGAGCAGCACCGTTTCGGCGTCGAACAGCGGGGAGAGCTCGAGGCGAAAGCCGAGGGGGGCGTCAGCCCGCACGTCCTGCTGATGACCGCGACGCCCATCCCCAGAACGCTCGGGCAGGTCCTGTACGCCGACCTCGACGTCTCCGACTTGCGCACGCCACCCACCGGGCGGATCCCGATCCGCACCGGCATCAGGACGCCCGACCGGCTCGATCCGACCTGGAGCAAGGTCCGCGAAGAGGCGGCGGCCGGCCACCGCACGTTCGTGGTCGTGCCGCTCATCGAGGAGGGCAGCGAAGGGATCGATGACGGGAGCGCCACGGGGGCGGCCGCAGCGGAATCCGAGGCGGTCCGTCTCGCCGACCTGCTCATGCCCCTGCGGGTCGGGCTCGTCCACGGACGGATGAAACCCGCCGATCGGGACGCCGAGATGGGACGGTTCCGCGACGGCGAGCTCGACGTGCTCGTCGGGACGACCGTGATCGAGGTTGGTGTCGATGTGCCCGAGGCGACGATGATGATCATCGAGAACGCCGACCGGTTCGGGCTCGCACAGCTGCACCAGCTGCGCGGCCGGGTCGGGCGGGGGACCGTCGAGTCGTACTGCGTCCTCGTGTCCGATTCCACGGATGAGACGGCCGTCGCCAGGCTGCGCGCCGCCGCCGAGGTCACGGACGGCTTCGAGCTCGCGGAACGTGATTTCGAGCTCCGTCGCGAAGGCGACGTCCTCGGGTTCGCCCAGAGTGGGTTGCCCGGGCTGCGGGTCGCGTCGCTGACGCGCCAAGACCACCGCGAGCTCGCTGTACAAGCACGCGCCGCGGCCGAGCGCCTGCTCGATGAGAACGCCGGCCTCGTCGACGATGCGACGGACCTCGCGCCGCTGGCGCGTGAGCTGCGCTCGGGATGGCTGCGGCGGCTCGTCGCCGCGGATCCTGCGAGCGGCTCGTGATCGCGGAGACGTGTCGTGCCTGACGCCGGCCGCGTGATCGCCGGGACCGCCCGATCGATCCGGCTCGATGCCCCCGGTCCGGGCACGCGACCGCTCGCCGATCGGGTCAAGCAGACGCTCTTCGGGATCCTCGAACCCGATCTGCCCGGAGCCCGCTTCCTCGACCTGTTCGCGGGCAGTGGCGCGGCCGGCATCGAGGCGCTGTCGCGCGGTGCGGCGCATGCCACGTTCGTGGAGCGCGACCAGCGCGCGATCGGGACGATCCGGACGAACCTCGCTCGCACAGCCTTGGGGGACGAAGGACGCGCCACGATCGTCCGCGCCGATGTCCTCACGTGGCTGCGCGATCCGGACCGAGCGGCTGGCGCGCCGTACGACCTGATGCTCATCGATCCGCCGTACGACGACATCGAGTCGATGGCGACGGCGCTCGAGGCTGCGTCTGCGATCGTCAGTCGAGGCGGCCGCGTCGTGGCCAAGCACTTCTGGCGGACCCCGCCGCCGCCGATGGTCGGGCTGCTAGCATCCGAGCGCGAGCGCCGGTTCGGCGACACCGCGCTGACCTTCTACCGGCCCACGGAGGACGCATGAGCGTCGCGGTCTATCCCGGCTCGTTCGACCCGATCACCAACGGTCATCTCGACATCGTGGAGCGCGCGGCCGCCGTGTTCGACACCGTGGTCGTGGCCGTCCTCGCCAATCCGAGGAAGGCGCCGCTCCTGTCGGTGGAACAGCGGATCGACGTGATCCGGGCGGCCCTCGCCGCTCACCGTGTTCCCGACGACCGCGTCGAGGTCGACTCGTTCGATGGCCTGACCGTGGAGTTCGCGCGGACTCGCAGGGCGAGCGCGATCGTTCGCGGCCTGCGTGCGATCAGCGACTTCGAGACCGAGCTCCAGCTGGCGCACAACAACCGTGTGCTGGCACCCGAAGTCGACACGGTCTTCTTCATGACGTCGGCCGCCAACAGCTACGTCAGCTCGAGCCTCGTCAAGGAGATCGCCGCGTTCGGCGGGGACGTCTCGACGATGGTCCCAGCCCCGGCGCAGGACGCTCTCAGCCGGGCGTTCGACCGTTCGTGAGACGTTGCCGAGGCGTGGCTGGCGCATCGCTGCGTGCGATAATCAGGCCCGCAGGAGGGTAACGACATCGACATCATCTTCCTCGTCGAGCGCCTCGAGTCGCTGATCGCCAACGGCAAGAAGCTGCCGCTCACGACGAACGTGGTGGTCGACCAGAACGCGGCCCTCGGGCTCATCGATGAGCTGCGGGTCGCCGTCCCCGAGGAGGTCCGCGCCGCGAAGCGCATCAACTCCGAAGGCGAACGCATCATCGAGAAGGCCCAGGAAGAGGCCGAGCGCATCGTCGGGCGCGCCCAGGAACAGGCGGCCTTCCTCATCGACGAGCGCGGGCTGACCCAGGCGGCCGAGGTGGAGAGCCAGCGGATCATCGAAGAGGCGCACGCCGACGGCGAACGTATCCGAGCGGGCGCCGACGATTACGCGGTCAGCGTCCTCGAGGGCCTCGAGGGCGACGTGCAGCGGACACTCCAGAGCATCCAGAAGGGCCTCGGCCTCCTCGACGAGCGGCGCGCGACCCTGCTCGCGGCGCCGTCACCGTTCACCGATGAGGATCAGGCGGCCGCTGACGGCGAGTCGGTCGACGGCGACCACTGGGACGACGAGGCGGAGGAGACCGCAGCGCCGGCCCGGAGCTGACCGTCGCCATGGTCGACGCGTCACGCGACCGATCGCTCGGTTGGAACGTCGCGGGCCTGCTCGCCGATGGCGTCGGGGCGGCTCGCACCTTCGACGTCGACGACGTGACGATCGCGCTGCCGGAGGACCTCGAGCTTGCGGCACCGATCAGGGGGCAGGTGCGCCTGACCCGCACGAACCGCGGGATCCTCGTCGACGCACGGCTGGCGACCTCGCTCGCTGGTGAGTGCGCGCGCTGTTTGCGGCCGCTCACGACCCCGATCGAGATCGAGCTCGACGAGGAATACCTCCCGTCGATCGATCTGACGTCCGGTCGCCCCCTCGACATCGAGGCGGAGCCGGAAGCGCTCCGCCTGACCGATCACCACGAGCTCGACCTCGAGCCCTCGGTGCGCGACGCGATCTTGCTCGCCGAGCCGATCGCCCCGTTGGATCGGCCGGACTGCCCCGGGCTATGTGTCGTTTGCGGGCTGCCCCTGGATGAGGGCGAACATGACCATCCCGACGACGACATCGACCCGCGCCTCGAGGCGCTCAAGGCCTTCCGGCCGAGTGACTGAGGCCTGGGGACGGGCGATCGGCGGCCGAACCGATCGCAGTCGGAACATCACAGGTAACGACTGACGAAGGAAGCGCCGCTCAGCAGCCGTTTGGAACGTGCCGGGTTCCGATCAGCGCATGAGCGGCCCGATTTCGAAGTTCCAGCCGTCGGTCGTAACACGTGATGTACCACGGGCGGCCGAGCCAGGCCAGGCTTGCCCGCCCAGACGAGGGCCAGGCAGAGCCTGACGGTGCGAACGGTTTCGCGGTAGACTCCGCCGTCGGCGCGACCCGCGCTCACGACTTCGAGCGCCGTCCCGCGATCGCGCGCCACCAGACCGACAAGGAGCCCACGAGACCCCATGGGTGTACCCAAGCGACGCGTCTCGCACGCCCGCCAGGGCGAGCGCCGCTCGCACCTCGCGATCGACCTGCCCGACCTCGAGGAGTGCACGCACTGCCACGAGATGAAGCTGCCGCACCGCGTCTGCCCGAACTGCGGCTACTACCAAGGCCGGCTGGCCGTGCCGCCGAAGCCGGTGAGCAGCAGCGGCGACGCCGACCGCTGACCCTATGGTCCGCGTCGCATTCGACGCGATGGGTGGCGACCACGGCGCGGCCGAGGTCGTGCCCGGGGTCCTCGACTATGCCCGAGCGCATCCCGACGTCGAGCTGATCCTCGTCGGCGATACCGCCACGATCCGGCGCCTGGCCGGGGACCTGCCCGCCAACACACGGATCGTCCATGCCGGATCCGTGATCGACATGGACGAGCACAACCCCGCCCTCGCGATGCGCGAGAAGAAGGACGCATCGATCCTCGTCGCCGCCGAGCTCGTCAGGAAGGGCGAAGCCGATGCGGTCGTCACCGCCGGCCACACCGGAGCGGGGATGGCCGCCGGGATCCTGAAGCTCGGCCGGCTCGCCGGGGTCGATCGGCCTGGCCTCGCCGTCCAGATGGTCACGGATACCGGCCCGCTGGTCCTCATCGACATCGGCGCCAACCCGGACTCGACCGCCGACAACCTCGCCCAGTACGCGCGGATGGGGGCGATCTTCGCGGAGAAGGTCCTCGACGTTGCCGATCCACGTGTCGCGCTGCTCAGCATCGGCGAGGAGAAGGGCAAGGGCGATGCCCGGATCCAGCGTGCGACCGAGCTGCTGGACGCCTCGACGCTGCGGTTCGTGGGCAACGTCGAGGGTCGCGACCTCACGAAGCACACGGCCGACGTCGTCGTCACCGATGCAGTCGCGGGCAACGTCGTCATCAAGTTCTTCGAGGGGCTGTCCTCGTTCATCTTCGACCTGTGGCGCCGGGAGTTCCGCGCGTCCTGGCGCGGCCGGCTCGCCTACCTGCTGATGCGCCCGAGCATCGGTCGGATCCGCTCGATCTTCGACTACGAGACCCACGGAGGGTCGCTGCTGCTCGGCGTCAAGGGCATCGTGATCATCACGCACGGCAGCGCGAAGCGGCGCATGATCGGGTACGCGTGCGACGTCGCCGCGCGGACCGCCGCAGCACGGGTCCCGGACCTGATCGCCGAAGCGCTGGCCGCGGACCGCCAGAGGCTCGCCGAGCTTGCAGGAGCCGCGGATCCCGCCTCGACGGACAGCGCAGACGGTGCCGCGGCATCGACGGACGAGGAGGTGGTTTCGTGAGTGGACCGGTCCTGACCGTCGGCAAGGGTGTCATCAAGGAACTCGTCAAGACCGCTGCATTCGAGGTCCCGGGCGTCGTCCGCGTCGGCTACGGCGGACCCGGGTGGCGTGCCTGGCTCGCCGGACCGGCCGTCCGTATTCGTGTCGTCGACGATCGCGTCCTCGTCCGCCTCCGCGTCGTGGCTCGGCCGGGTCAGGCGCTCGGGCCGCTGACCGCGCAGGTCCGGACGGCGGTCGCCGCCACGGTCGAGCGGCTCCTCGGGCTCGACCTCGGGGCGGTGACCGTCATCGTCGATGGTGTCGGAGGCTGACAGGCAGCGCGGACGACGCACCGGACGTCGACTCGCGCTGGCGGCGATCTTCGAGGCGGACTTCGGACAGCGCACCGCCGAGGCGATCCTGGAGCGCCATCTCGCAGAGACGGAACGCGATCCCGTGGCGGCCGATCTGGCCCGCGAGCTGGTCACCGCCGTGGTCCGATATCGCGACGAGATCGACGCCCTGATCAACCGGACGGCTCCCCGTCACCCGGTCACGAGCCTCGCCAAGATGGACCGCGCGCTGCTCCGATCGGCCATCGGTGAGGTGCTACACTCCGCGACGCCGGCCCGGGTGGCCATCGCCGAGTGGGTCGAGCTGGCACGCGTCTACAGCGGAGAGGCGATGCGGCGCCTCATGAACGGCGTTCTCGGCACGATCTCGCCTACACCCAGCTCCGAGGAGGGAGTCAGTGGCCACAACGTACGACCGGCTCAAGAAGATCGTCGTCGAGCAGCTCGGCGCCGACGAGGATGAGGTCAAGCCGGAGGCATCGTTCGTCGACGACCTGAACGCGGACTCTCTTGACCTCGTCGAACTGATCATGAGCCTGGAGGAAGAGTTCGGGACGGAGATCTCGGACGAGGACGCCGAGAAGATCCGCACCGTCCAGGACGCCGTCGACTACATCGACGAGCACTCCTCCTAGCAGGTCGTCCGTCACGTCCGAGGTGCGTCCCGGACACGCCGTCGTCGAGCGGCTCGGACTGCCGGTCCGGGACCTCGACCTCATCGAACAGGCGCTCGTCCACTCCTCGTGGCTGCACGAACACCCCGATGCAGCCAGGGGACACAACGAACGGCTCGAGTTCCTCGGCGACGCCGTCGTCAATCTCACGATCTCCGAGGCCCTGTACGCCCGTCATCCCGACGATGACGAGGGGGCCCTGTCGGCCCGACGCGCCGCGATCGTCTCGACCACCGGTCTTGCCCGACTCGCCGGTCGCATCGAGCTCGGGCGCTACCTCCTCCTCGGCGAGGGCGAGTCGCAGCGCAGCGGCCGTCGTCGACCGTCCCTGCTCGCCTCCTCGTTCGAGGCCTTGACGGGCGCGCTCTACCTCGACCTCGGCTATGACGTCGTCCGGCGCTGGCTGCAGACGCTGGCCGAGCCGGAGCTGTCGTTGGAGGCGCCTGTCCTCTCGCTCAAGAGCCCGAAGTCGCGCCTGCAGGAATACACGCAGCGCCGATCGGGTGAGCGACCCGACTACCGGCTCGTGGAGGCATCGGGGCCCGACCACGAGAAGTCCTTCCGGATCGAGGTGTGGGTCGACGGCGAGCAGCTCGGTGTCGGCGAGGGCCCGTCGCGTCGGACCGCTGAGACCTCCGCGGCGGCCCAGGCGATCGAACGGATCCGTGCCGAGCGGGCGGCCGAACGACTCGTCCACGCGGAACGGCCCTCGACCGGCGACGGCCGCAGGCGTCAGCGCGCCGAACGCGAGCGTCGACCCGCCTGATGTCGTCGATCCCCGCACCGCCCAGGCTGCTCGCACTACGGGTGCAGGGCTTCAAGTCCTTCGCGGAGCGGACGAACGTCGAGTTCGGTGGCGGGATCAGCGCGGTCGTCGGACCGAACGGATCGGGCAAGAGCAATCTCGCGGACGCGCTGCGTTGGGCGCTCGGCGAGCAGGGTCGCGCCCTTCGGTCGCGCAAGGCGGAGGACGTCATCTGGGCGGGCTCGGAGAAGCGCACTGCTCAGGGCATGGCCGATGTGACGCTCGTCCTGGACAACGCCGATGCCCTCCTTCCGGTCGATTTCCAGGTCCTCGAGTTCGGCCGGCGCCTGTATCGGAGCGGCGAGAACGAGTACCTCCTCAACAAGCAGCGCATCAGACTTCGCGATCTCGTCGACCTGCTCGACGCCGCGCACCTGGCCGACAACGCGTTCTTGTTCATCGGGCAGGGGATGGTCGACCAGGCACTCGCGCTCCGACCGGAGGAGCGGCGGCCGCTGTTCGAGGAGGTCGCCGGCGTCCGCCGTCACGAACGTCGCCGGCGCAAGGCCGAGGAGCAGCTCGCCGAGTCCGAAGCGAACCTCGCTCGCGTCGACGACATCCTGACCGAACTCCGGCCGCAGGCGCGCCGGCTCGCCGCCCAGGCCGAGCAGCAGACGGCCCGCTCGTCGATCGCCGACGAACTCGCGAGCGCCCTCCTGGCGTCGACCCACGGTCGATGGCACGAGGCGGCAGGCCGGTTCGCCGTCGCGTCGGAGCGGCGAATCACGGCGGACGGCGACGCCACCCGAGCGATGGCCGATCTCACCGAGGCCGAGGCCGTGGCCGCCGCGCTCGCCGGCGAACTGTCGGCCCGAGCGGATGCCGAACGCGAGCGCCGCGAGACGCATGAGACCGCACGGACCGCCCTGACCGAGCTGCAGCTTCGTGATGGGCGGCTCGGATCGGAGCTCGATGCGATCGAACGCGACCGAGCGCGTCTGTCCGATGAGCGAGCCGCGGCCGAAGCCGACCTTCAGAGCCAGCGACGCGCCGTCGTCGCGTCCGTCCCGGCGCGCGATCTGGACCTCGAGGCGGCGGTCGGTGCGGCAGAACGGGAGCTTGCCGAGGCCCTCTCGGAGCTCGCCGCGTTGCGATCCGACTCATCGGCACGTGGCGAGGATGCGGCGGCGATCCGGCGTGCGGAATCCGCGCGTGACGCCGAGGCAGAGACTGCACGGCGTCGGCTCGCCGAGGCAGATCGACAGGCCTCGATCGAACGCTCCGCCGCTGAAGCCGCCACGGCAAGGCGGGACGAGGCGCTCACGCGTTCCGAGGCCGCGCGTCGAGCGCTCGAATTCGCCGTGGCCGCGGAGCGCTCCGCCCAGACGACCGTCGAGACGGCACGGGCATCGGCCGAGGACGCCGAGGCCCAGCGAGCGAGCCTGGCGGAACGCCTCGCGGCGTCGTCGACCGCGGCTGCCGCGCTCCGCGGTCGGGCGGAGGCACTGCAAGACCAGCTCGACGAGGACGAGCGGCGACCCATCGCCCGGGCGGCCAGGAAGGTCGGTGGCCGACGCCTGGACGAGGACCTCGTCGTCGATCCGGAGTTGCGAGCCGCTGTGGAGGCCGCACTGGCAGATCGCGCCCGTGCGTACCTCGTGGCCTCGACCGCAGTCGCGGACCTCGTCGGCGAGCGTGGGCGTCTGGTGGTCGAGGAACGGCTGGCCGGAGGCGGGAACGGCCAGGACGCCGCGACGCGGCGCTGGCTCGACGCCGTCGCCGGTGCCGGCGGCGGCCGGCTCGCCGAGTCCGTGCGCCGCGACGCGACGGGCGGCGTCCGCCGCCTGCTCGATCGGACGGTGTGGCTGCCCGATCTGGCCGCGTGCCTCACGTTGCAGGCCCAGATGCCATCGGGCTGGGCGGCCGTACCGCGCGACGGATCCGCCGTCGTCGACGACACCGGCGTGGCCCTCGGTGCGTCGGACGGAGCGCTGGAACGGCGGGCCGAGCACGGTCGTCTCTCGACGGACCTCAAGCGCATCGAGGGCGAACTCGCGGCCCTCCGCACACAGGCCGATGAGGCCGCTCGTGCGTCGGACACGGCGCGGTCGGCCTTCGAGACGGCTCGGGCCGAGTCGTCACGCCTCGCCGGGGACCGCCGGCGGATGGAGGAGGCTGAGCGCGCCGCCGTTCGCGAGACCGAAGTCGCCACCCGCGAGGCCAGCTGGCACATCGCCCAGCAGCAGCGACTCGACACCGATGTGGCGCGACTGCGGGACGCCCTACCCGCCGAACCGCTCGCCACGAACGCGACGACCGGCGAGCCCGAAGACAGCACAGCGATCGAGACCTGGCAGACGCGTGCCGACGACCTGCGTGAACGGCGCGACCGCCTCGCTGCGCAACTTGCCGAACACGACGGGACGAGGCGTGACGCCGAGCACGCCCGGGCGCGGGCTGAGGCCGCGGTCACGATGGCCGAGGAACGCATCGCCCGGGCGGACCGCGAAGCCGCCGCCCTCGTCGAACGAGAAGCCTCGCTCGGTACCGAGCGCGATCGACTCGCCACCGATATCGCGGTCGCGAGCACCCGCGAACGCGACGCCCGCGAGGGGCTTGCGGCGTTGCACTCCGCGGACGCGGCGGACCGGTCGCGCCTCGCCGAGGCGGAGCGCGACGCGAGTGTGGCCCGAGAACGCCTGCGCACGGCCGACGACCGGGTCCGTGCCGCCGATCACGCCGAACTCGAAGCCAGGCTCGGCCTCGAGTCGCTTCGAGATGGGGTACTTGTCGAGCTCGCCGGACTCGGGGACCTCGGGTTCGCGAGCCTCGGGATCCGCCGCGCGCCACGCTCGCCAGACGACGCCGCCATCGACGGTGAGCCCGATGCGGTCGACGACTCCGCTGCCCTCGAGTCCGCGTTGACGGAGATCGCGGAGCGCTGGGCGACGGAGCCGCCACCGACCGACGCGCCATCGCCGGGTAGGGTCGCGCAGTTGCGGCGGCGATATCACGAGCTCGGCGCGGCCAATCCGTACGCGGTCGCGGAGTACGAGGAGCTGAAGACGCGGCTCGAGTCCCTCGAGGGCCAGGGCGACGACCTGCGTTCCGCGATCGGCAAGACCCGCGAGCTCATCACCGAGCTGGACCTCATGATCGCCACGCAATTCCGGACGACGTTCGCCGCGCTCGAGACAGCGTTCGAACGGCGCTTCGAGCAACTGTTCGGTGGCGGCTACGCGAAACTGTCCCTGACCGACCCGGATGATCTCGGAGCGACCGGGGTCGAGATCGTGGCGCGGCCGCCCGGCAAGAAGCCGCAGGCGCTGGCGATGCTTTCGGGCGGGGAGCGTGCGCTCACCGCTGTCGCCTTGTTGTTCGCGATGCTCGAGGTCCGGCCGGTGCCGTTCTGCGTCCTGGACGAGGTCGACGCTGCCCTGGACGAGGCGAACATCGGTCGCTTCGCCGATGCGCTTCGGTCGCTGGCCGACACGACGCAGTTCATCGTCATCACCCACAACCGCGGCACGATCGAGGCGGCCGACGCGCTGTACGGCGTGACGGTCGGCGACGATTTCGGTATCGCGGGTCATCAGCCTGCGGCTCGACGAGGCGCAGGCGCTCGCGTCGGAGCAGCGCGGCGAGCTGACCGCGGCGGGCTGATGGCGTTCTGGCGTCGTCGGCGCGAGGAGCCGCAACCGGCCGAGGCTGAGACATCGGCCGAGGCTGAGACATCGGCCCAGCCAGGGGCGACGGTCGAGCCCGGACCCATCGCCGAGCCAGAGCCAGGCCTGCCGATCGAGCCCGCCCCGCCGGGCGACCCGCAGCCGCTGGTCGAATCGGAGCCCGGGTTGAGTCCCGCGGCCGCGGTCCCACCGCTGGACCCGGCGGTCGACCCCGCCGTCATCGACGAGCCGGCTGCACCGTCACCCGCATACGCACCCTTCGACCCGACCGCGTTCCTGGCCGTCGCGCCCGCCCACACGCTCGATCAGGGACTCGAGAAGACCCGCGGCACGTTCATGACCCAGCTCCGGGGTTACCTGGGCGGCGCCGACGGACCCGCCTGGGACGAGGTCGAGGAGACCCTCATCGCCGGCGACGTCGGAGCGACCCTGGCGATAGATCTCGTCGAGCGCGCACGCCGACGGCATCACCCCGAGGGTGCGGAGGCGGCCATCCGCGACGAATTGGCGGCGCTGCTGGTGGATCGTGACCCCGACTGGTCACCGCAGCCGGCGACCAGCGGCGGCCCGGCGGTCGTGCTCGTCGTCGGCGTCAATGGCACCGGCAAGACCACGACGATCGGCAAGATGGCCGCTCGGTATCTCGGTGAGGGACGCACGATCATCCTCGCCGCCGCGGACACGTTCCGGGCAGCCGCCATCGACCAGCTCAGGATCTGGGCAGATCGAGCCGGCGTCCCCGTCGTCGCTCATGCGCCCGGCGCCGACCCGGGTGCGGTCGTCTACGACGCGCTCGATGCGGCCATCGCCCGGAACGCCGACATGGTCATCGCGGATACGGCCGGTCGGCTGCACACGAAGGCGAACCTGATGGATGAGCTGACGAAGGTCCGCCGGATCATCGACAAGCGCCTGCCCGGCGCTCAGCCCGAGACCCTCTTCGTCCTCGACGCTACGACCGGCCAGAACGGGCTCGCCCAGGCGAAGGCATTCCACGACGCGGTCGGCCTCACTGGCATCATCCTGACCAAGCTCGATTCCACGGCCAAGGGCGGCATCGTGTTCGCGATCGAGGACGGCCTCAAGGTGCCCGTCCGGTTCGTGGGCGTGGGCGAGGGGATCAACGACCTGCTGCCGTTCGACCCCGAGGCGTTCGTCGACACGCTCTTCGGCGAGCCGTCCGCGGCTCAGGCGCCGACCGGCTGATCGCGCTCCACCTCGTAGGCGACCTGCGCGGGCGTGCGGCTGTCCATCACCGGCAGGTCGCGCAGGTAGCGGACGGGCGACCAGTACAGGATCGCCGCCGCCAGGAGCGCTCCGAGCGGGGCCAGGAACGACGTCGCCCGGAGGCCGATCACCTCCGCCAGGAGTCCCGCGCCGATGGCCGCGGCGAATTGGGCGCCCGCCGATCCGACATGGAAGATCGACGACACACGGCCGAGCTCCCGGTCGGCGACCCGTGATTGCTTCACCGAGGTCTCGGTCACGTCGTACGCGGTGACCGCTGAGTCGCCGAGGAGCTGCTGGCCGGATAGGAACAGGACGGCGAGCAGTGGCGCGCCCGCCGGGGCCAACGGGATGAACAGGTTCCCGAGCGCTGCGAGGAGCATCGCCCCGATCGCCACGGGACCGACGCCCCAGCGCTTCGTCGCCCTCGTCGCGACGACCGCGCCGACGAACGAGGACGCCCCTCCGAGACCCGCGATGACACCGATCAGCGCCGGCGAGATGTCGAGCTCCTGGAGCGCGAACAGGAACCACGTCGCCCCGAAGATCCCCCACAGCGTCGACATCAGCATCTGCGCACCGAGGAACGGTCGAAGGAGCTCGTCGCGGCGCACGATCCCGATGCCCTCGCGGATCTCGTGGACCACCGGTTCGCGATCCGCCGCCGGCGGAGGCGGTGGCTCGGGCGTCCTGACCGTGAAGAGCAGGAACGCCGACACGAGATAGGTCACGACATCGATGAGGATCGTGATCGGGCCGGTCAGGATCTGGACGAGGGCGCCGCTGATGCCGAACCCGACGAACTCGACGACGGAGCCGCTCGCGGCGAGCGCACTGTTGGCTTCGACCAGCCGTTCGCGTTCGACGATCGTCGGCAGGTAGGCGTTATCGGCCGCGTCGAAGAACGTCGTCAGGACGGCGGCGAGCGCGGCGACCACGATCAGCTGCCATAGCTGCAGCGTCCCGAGCGCGAACGACACCGGGATCGACAGCAAAAGGAGCGCGCGTCCGAGGTCCGCCCAGATCAGCACGGGGCGTCGCCGCAACCGGTCGACCCACGCGCCCGCAACGAACCCCACGAGTAGCGCCGACAGCAGGTCGATGCTTCGCACGACCGCGACCTCGAACGGTCCGGCGTGCAGGGTCAAGATCGCGATGAGAGGAAGCGCGAACCGCGTGATGAGCGATCCGAAGACCGACACGGTCGCCGCCGACCAGACCCGGACGAAGGCATGGTTGGCCCACAGCGGCGACGAGAAGGGGTTGCGCACGACGGCGGAGCATACGTCGCACGGCCGCCGTCGCGCGGGTGGTCGCGCCTCCGCGACGCGCGGTGCACCGATGCGCATGACCATCGTCTCGGGGGCGCCTGAGTCCGCCTTGCGTTACACTCCGCCCGCCTTGGTGCGTCAGAACCCGCGCACCACCCGGCCCGTCGTCGCGCTCGCGCGGTCGATCGGCCGGTCCACCACCCGACGGGAGTCCTGATCCGACCGTGTTCGACACCCTCAGCGATCGCCTGCGAACGACGCTTGGCAACCTGACCGGCCGCGGCCGGATCAGCGAGGCCGACGTCGATGCCGCGATGCGTGAGGTGCGTCTCGCGCTGCTCGAGGCCGACGTCAACTTCAAGGTCGTGAAGGACTTCGTCGCCCGCGTCCGCGAGCAGGCCATCGGGCAGGACATCCTTTCCAGCCTTACGGCGGGACAGGCCGTGGTGAAGATCGTCCACGATGAGCTGGTCGAGCTGCTGAGCAAGGGCGACCGCGTCTTCCACCTGAGTGGGAACCCCGCGGTCGTCGCGATGGTCGGTCTGCAGGGGTCTGGCAAGACCACGACCACGGCGAAGCTCGCGCGCCACGTCGTCAAGCAGGGTCGCCGGCCGCTGCTCGTCGCGGCGGACCCATACCGTCCGGCCGCCGCGGATCAACTCGAGACGCTCGGTCGCCAGCTCGACATCCCCGTGTACCGGGCACCGCAGGGGACGCCCGTCCCGGAGATCGCCCGGCAGGGCGTCGAAGCGGCCAAGCGCCAGACGCGCGACGTCGTGATCCTCGACACGGCCGGGCGGTTGACCGTCGACCAGGAGCTCATGCAGGAGATCGCCGCCGTGAACACGGCGGTCAAGCCGGTCGAGACGCTGCTCGTCGTCGACGCGATGACCGGTCAGGAGGCGGTCGCGGTCGCCCAGGCGTTCGTCGACGCCGTACCGGTCACGGGCCTCGTCCTCACCAAGATCGACGGCGACGCCCGTGGTGGCGCCGCGCTGAGCATCTCGGCCGTCACCGGGCTACCGGTCAAGTTCCTGGGCACCGGCGAGAAGACCGATGCCCTCGAGCCCTTCCACCCCGACCGCCTCGCCGGCCGGATCCTCGGGATGGGCGACATCCTGACGCTCGTCGAGCGGGCGCAGGAGACGTTCGACGTCAAGCAGGCCCAGCAGATGGAGGAGAAGCTCCGGAAGGCGAGCTTCACCCTCGAGGACATGCTCGATCAGCTCCAGCAGGTCCAGAAGATGGGCCCGATCGGCCAGATCATGTCGATGATCCCGGGCATGGGCGGCATGGCCAACGAGGCCCAGGCCGCGGTGGATCGGGGCGAACTCAAGCGGACCGAGGCGATCATCCGGGCGATGACCCCGGCCGAGCGCCGCGATCCATCGATCCTTACCGGCTCACGCCGACGCCGCATCGCGGCCGGTGCGGGCACCACGCTGCCGGAGGTCAACCGGCTCGTGAAGCAATTCAGCGAGATGCAGAAGCTCATGAAACAGCTTTCCGGAGGCGGCCGGCGCGCAGCGCTTGCCGGCCTGACGGGGGGCCGGCGCTGACGCCGGGGGAGACCACGCGATGACCGATTTCGACCGCCCGACCACGCAGAACGAGACCGACACGACGGCCACACCGGTGCCGACGACGGCGGTCGATCCTCCGACGCAGGCAGCGCCGCCTCGCTCGGGGCGCGTCCGCTGGATCGCCGCCGGCGTGCTGATCGCCCTGGTCGTCGCGCTCACCGGCCTGGCGACGTTCGCGTTGACGAGCACGAAGTCGACCTCCGTCGTGCTCCACTACGTGCCGACCGACAGCGTCGCCTACGGCGAGCTCCGCCTTGATCTCCCCGGTGACCAGCGCCAGAACGTCGGGGCGTTCCTGTCCAAGTTCCCGGGCTTCGCCGATCAGGCGGCGCTCGATACGAAGCTCGACGAGGTGCTCGATCGGCTCGTCGGCGAGGGATCGCAGAACAAGCAGAGCTACACGAAGGACGTCAAGCCGTGGTTCGGCGGCCAGCTGGGCTTCGCCATGGGGCCGATCCAGCTCGGCAGCGGTGACGCTACGGCCGCCCCCGACCGGCACGCGCTCGTACTGCTCTCGATCAAGGATGCGGCGCTGGCGAGCTCGTGGCTGGACTCGACCCTGAAGGCCGAGGGCGGTAGCGGCGTACCGCAGACCTATAACGGCGCCCAGCTGACGGTCTTTGCCGCACCGAAGATGTCCGGGACACAGGCGGCCTACACGATCCTCGACGGCAAGGTCGCGCTCGTCGGCGACCTGGACTCGGTGAAGGCCGCGGTCGATACCAAGGGCGCCAGCCCACTCGCGACGGGCGAAGCCGTCTCGGCGGCGCAGGCCTCTGTGACCGGTGACAGCCTCGGGTTCATGTTCGTCGACCTCAAAGCCATCGCCGATGCCACAACCAAGCTCGGCGCCTCGATCAACGGCGCGGGCGGTTCCGTTCCGTCGCTCCCCACGACTGTCACCAACCTGCTCCCGGGTTGGGCCGCCGCGCGGATCCGCGTGGAGGGCGACGCCCTCCGGCTCGATGGTGTGGTCCAGCACAAGGACGGTATGCCGGGCCCGGATGAGAACCGGACCAACGCCGTGGCCGGCTATGCACCGCCGTCGACGATCGCACTCGTCGCAGGCAACGACTATGGCGCGACCCTCAAGGAGACCGCCGACCTCTACGAGAAGGACCCGGCGCTCAAGGACGCCTATGCCCAGGTCGAGCAGATCGCGGGGATGCTCGGCGGCATCGATGCGATCGTCGGTTGGATGGGCGACACCGGCGTCGTCATCGACAAGCACGGTGACACCGTGGAGGGCGGCATCGTGTCGATCCCGGCGGACGCCGCGGGAGCGAAACAGCTCCTGACGTCGCTCCGCAGCCTCGTCCAGCTGGGCGGCACCAACTCGGGTGTGACGATCACCGACGAGTCGTACAACGGGCAGACCATCACGGTCGTCGATCTTGGCGACCTGCGGAACCTCGTCGCCATGGCCGGCGCCCTCGGCGGGCCGAGCCTGCCGCCCACTCCCTCGAACGTGCCGGACGAGCATCTGAAGATCGCCTACGTCGCGAACGACCAGGTCGTCGCGATCGGCAGCTCGCCCGACTACATCAAGGCCGTGCTCGACGCGGGCGCGGGTGCGTCCCTCGCGGACGACGCTCGGTTCCAGGATCTCCTGAAGCGCGTCGACACCAAGCACACCAGCGTGAGCTTCGTCGACGTGACCGCGGTCCGCGGCCTCATCGAGGGTTCGATGGCCGACGCCCCCGCCGCCAAGAAGGCCGAGTACGAACAGTCGATCAAGCCGTTCCTGACGCCGTTCGACGCGTTGATCGCGACGGGCGCCACCGGCGGCGACACGGACCAGACGCACTCGGTGATCACGGTCAAGTGATGCGAATGATGCGAGGCCCCCAGCCTCGCCGATAGTCCAAGGAGGGACACCAAGCACATGGCAGTCCGTATCCGCCTGACGCGGGTCGGTGCGACGAAACAGCCGACATATCGGGTGGTCGTCGCCGATTCGCGCAGTGCGCGCGACAGCCGCGCGATCGACACGATCGGCCATTACAACCCGCGCACCGAGCCGATCGAGCTCAACGTCGACGCTGACAAGGCTAAGGAGTGGCTGGCCAAGGGCGCGCAGCCATCCGACACCGTCGTCCGCCTGTTCAAGCAGGCGGGCATCCTGCCCGTCGGCAAGTAGGAGCACCAGATGGCAGCCAAGGATCTGGTCGAGTACGTCGCGAAGTCGCTGGTCGACGATCCCGACGCGGTCAAGGTCGACGTCATCGAGGAGGATGGCGCGACCGTCATCGAGCTCCATGTCGCGGACGACGACATGGGCAAGGTCATCGGCCGGAACGGCAGCGTCGCCAAGGCGCTTCGTACGCTCCTCAAGGTGACCGCCGCCCGCGACGGTGAGCCGGTCCAGCTCGAGATCGTCTGATCGGACGGCCCGCGTGGCCGATGCTGGAACGCGCGACGAGGCGGCACGAGATCAGCGCCTCGTCGTCGCCCTCGTGCGTGGCCTGCACGGACTTCGTGGAGCCGTGCGCGTCGAGGTCCTGACCGACAAGCCCGAGCAGCGCTACCGACCCGGTTCCGTCCTGTACCGCGAAGGATCGGCCGACCCGTTGACGATCGCCTCCTCGGAAGCAGTGGCGGACGGCCCTGGCTGGCGCCTGCGCTTCGACGAGATCACGACGCGCGAGGGAGCCGACACGCTCCGCAACGCGTATCTCGAGTCGGAGGTACACCCGGCCGGGGAATTGGCACGCGGCGAGGTGTACTGGCACGAGGTCGTCGGAACGACCGTCCGCGACGTCGACGGCGCCGACCTCGGCATCGTCCAGGACGTGTACCGGGTCGGTGAGAACGAGGTCTATGTCGTGCGCGGCGACCGGTTCGGCACGTTCGACGTGCCTGCCGTGCGCGCGTTCATCCGCGTGTTCGCCCCGCGTCGGGGCGAGATCGTCGTGGACGCCGAGGCGCTCGACCTACAACCCCCGAAACGCCGACTGCCTGAAGCCGAACGACCCAAGGCACCACGCCGGCGCTCGCGGAAGCCACGGGCGGCGGACGGGGCAGGGGAGATCGCATGACGCTCGAGGTCGACGTCCTGACGCTCTTCCCGTCGATGGTCGCCGGGCCGCTGTCGGAGAGCATCCCCGGACGGATCCAGGATCGAGGGCTCGCCGCGGTCCGGGTGCACGATCTGCGCGAGTTCGGCTTGGGTCGCCACCGATCGGTCGATGACACGCCGTATGGCGGTGGCGCCGGTATGGTGATGCGGGTCGAGCCGGTGGTCGCGGCGATCGAGTCGGTGAGACGGCCCGACTCGTTGGTGGTCCTGATGGACCCGGGCGGCGAGGTGTTCGACCACAGTCGAGCCACCGACCTGGCCGGACGCCCACACCTGGTGTTCGTCTGCGCACGCTACGAGGGCGTCGATGAGCGCATCCGCGCGTTCGTCGACCTGGAGCTGTCGATCGGCGATTACGTCGTGAGCGGGGGCGAGCTGCCAGCGCTGGTCGTGATCGACGCCGTCATGCGGCTGTTGCCCGGCGCGATCGACGAGCTGTCGACCGCCGAGGAGTCGTTCAGCGCAGGGTTGCTGGAGTACCCGCAGTACACGCGGCCCCCCTCGTTCCGCGGCTTGGACGTGCCGGAGATCCTGACCTCGGGCGATCACGGGGCGGTCGCGAAGTGGCGCCACGAGCGGGCGCTCGAACGGACGCGCGCTCACCGGCCGGACCTGCTGAGCGACGAGTAAGTCGCCCTCCTCCGTGTCCGGTCTCGCCCGGACTGCGTGCTATACTCCGCCGCCGGTCGCCCTCCGCGCGGCCCGCCCCCAGCCCGAACAGCAGCGTGCAGCGCTGCGCCACCCAGCCAAGGAACCGCCGCGTGAACGTGCTCGACGAGATCGTCCAGGACCAGCTCCGCACCGACCTGCCCGAGATCGCCACGGGTGACACCGTGAAGGTGTCGGCGAAGGTCGTCGAGGGCAACCGCGAGCGCATCCAGGTCTTCGAGGGCATCGTGATGCGCCTCCGCGGTGGCGGGATCACCCGCTCGATCACGGTCCGCCGGATCGCGTCCGGCGTCGGCGTCGAGCGCACGTTCAAGATCCATAGCCCGCGCATCGACAAGATCGAGGTCCTGCGCCACGGCGAGGTCCGCCGCGCCCAGCTGTATTTCCTGCGCAAGCGCGTCGGCAAGGCTGCGACCCTTCGGGAGCGTCGGGCCAACAACTAAGGCGACGTGGCCGGCAGCGACGTTCGCCCGTCGCCGACGTCGGCCGGGCAGCCGAGAGCCGACCCGCGGTACCCTGATGGCCGATGGCCGTCATCGTCCCGACCCTCCGCCACGAACGCCGTCTCTGGAACGAGGGTCTGACCCGCGTCGTCGGGGTCGATGAGGTCGGCGTCGCGCCCACCTGCGGAGCCGTGGTCGCCGCGGCCGTGATCATGAAGCCCGGCTGCCATCGCATCCCGGGCGTGCGCGACTCGAAGACGTTGTCGATGCTCCAACGCGAACGGCTCGCACCGCTCATCCGCAAGCGTGCCGTCGCGATCGGCGTCGGGGCCGCTTCGGTCCGCGAGATCGACCAGCTCAACATCTATCACGCCACGCACCTCGCGATGCGGCGGGCGATCGCCCGCGTCGGCGGGCACGAGCACGTCATCGTCGATGGCAACCGGATCGTCGGCTTCGAGGCCCAGGTCGGCCCGTACTCGAATGTCGTCGATGGCGACGCGAAGGTGTACTCGATCGCGTGCGCGTCGATCGTCGCCAAGGTCGTCCGCGACCGGATGATGACGAAGCTCTCGGCGCGCTATCCGGGCTACGGCTGGGAGCACAACCAGGGATACGCGACGCGCGACCACCGCGATGCGATCCGGGCGCTCGGGCTGACGCCCTTCCACCGCCGGTCCTTTCTCGCGCTGCAGCGGACGCTTGCGGGCGATCAGCTCGACTTCGACCTGCTCGGCGACCCGGCGGCCTCGCCGGAGCTCCACGAGGTCCTCGAGCGTGAGCTCGTGCCGGTGATGGCCGACGATGCCGCACTCGATGCCGAGGACCTGCTCGCCCTCGAGGCGGCGTCGGCCTGAGGTCCGGGACGGTCGCCAGATAAGCCGCGGTCAACCGGGCGATACGTCGTCGTCGAGCAGCCGTCGGCATCATCGCCGTATGGATGGCCCGACCGTCTCGCCGACTCGGACCGCTGCTCAGCAGGCAGGTGACTCCGCCGAATCGCTGGTCCTGGTCCGTCTCCTGGCTGCCGGTTGGACCATCCTGGCCCGGAACGTCCATGTCGGTCGCCACGAGCTCGACCTCGTGGCGGTCGACCCGGGTCCTCCGGCGGCGCTCGTGATCGTGGAGGTGCGCTGGCGGAAGTCGCGCGGCTTCGGCCTGCCCGAGGAGACCGTCGACCACCGGAAACGGACGCACCTGCGCCTCGCGACATACGGGCTGCGCGACCGAGGCGCCTTCCCGGACGGCACGCCCGTGCCGCGGCTACCCGTGCGGTTCGATCTCGTCGTCGTCGAGCCAGGCAGACGCGAAGGGCAGCCGACCGTGCGGCATCACCGAGCCGCCTTCTGACGCAGCGCCGGGCTCGACATGACGGCCGGACCGACGTCCCGGCCTTGAACGGACCCTGTGCTACACTCCGCGCCGGTCCGGGCCCAGAGTCGGGCCGATCGATCACGCGAACGCCCGTCGGCTACGGCCGAGCGGAGCACACACGCGGACCGTTCCCTCCGGGCGGTGCCGGCCGAATGAACGGCCGGTCCCCGGGATCAGCGAGGGTCCGCGGAGGAACCAACCGACAGGAGGTCGCCCATCATGCCGTCCGTCTCCATGCGGCAACTACTCGAGGCCGGGGTCCACTTCGGCCATCAGACCCGCCGCTGGAATCCCAAGATGCGCCCGTACATCTTCGCCGAGCGCAACGGGATCCACATCATCGACCTGGCGCAGACCGTGCAGCGCCTCGACGTCGCCCTCGACGCGGTCCGCGAGACCGTCGCGCGGGGTGACCAGGTCCTGTTCGTGGGGACGAAGAAGCAGGCCCAGGAGCCGGTCCTGGCCGAGGCCACGCGCGCCAACCAGCCCTACGTGAACAAGCGCTGGCTCGGCGGCATGCTGACGAACTTCAGCACGATCAAGAAGCGCATCGGCCTGCTCGAGCAGCTCGAAGCGCGCCAGGCGGCCGGCGACTTCGAGCGCATGACCAAGAAGGAAGCGGCGAAGCTGACCGAGGAGATGATCAAGCTCCAGGGCACGGTCGGTGGGATGCGCAAGATGAAGCGCCTGCCCGGTGCGATCTTCGTGATCGACCCGCACCGCGAGCGCATCGCGGTGACCGAGGCGAACAAGCTCGAGATCCCGGTCGTCGGCACCGGCGACACCAACGTGGACCCCGACGAGCTCGACTTCATCATCCCCGCCAACGACGACGCGATCCGAGCCATCCGGCTGCTATGCACGCTCGTCGCCGAGGCCGCGATCGAAGGCGCCCAGGAGCGATCGACCCGCGCGGCCAGCGAGCCCGAGATCATCGAGCCCGCGGCCATGGCCGATGGCGACGACGACGCGACCGGCGCGAGCGACGAGCTCGTCGCGGCGCTCGCCGGTGGCGGCGCGCTCACCTTCGAGCCGGATACCGACGAGGACGACCTGCTGCCCGGCGACCGAGTCGCGCGTGCCGAGGCGGCTGTCGCGGAGGCGGCCGAGGCGGCAGCCGAAGCGACCCCCGAGGAGATCGCGGCCGAGCTTGCGCGCGAAGCCGCCGAGAAGGCGGAAGCCGACAACCCCAGCTGAACCGGCGGCGGTCGTGCCCACGATCGCCTGCCGACTGGATCGACAGACACCCTGCGGGCGCCCGACGCGTCCGCGCATCGAACAGGAACAGGAGCACACCCACCCATGGCGGACATCTCGGCGGAGCTGGTCAAGGAACTCCGCGACCGGACCGGTGCCGGGTTCATGGATTGCAAGAAGGCGCTGAGCGAGGCCGGTGGCGACCTCGACAAGGCGACGTCGATCCTGCGCGAGCGGGGACTTGCCGCAGCGGCCAAGAAGTCGAGCCGAGAGGCGCGCGAAGGCCTCGTCTCCAGCTACATCCACACCGGTGGCCGGGTCGGCGTGCTCATCGAGGTCAACTGCGAGACCGACTTCGTCGCGCGCACCGACGAGTTCCAGAAGCTCGTGAAGGACCTTGCGGTGCAGGTCGCCGGGCTCGCCCCGCTCTACGTCGACCGCGAGTCGATCCCGCCCGTCGAGCTCGAAGCGAAGAAGGCCGAGCTGCTCGCCGACGAGGCCACCCGACGCAAGCCTGAGAACATCCGCGAGCAGATCGTGACCGGCCAGCTGGACAAGTGGTTTGCGCAGGTCTGCCTGCTCGACCAGCCGTTCCGGGACGAGGACCGCACGGTCGCCGAGCTGATCACCGACCGGATCGCCACGATCGGCGAGAACATCGTCGTACGCCGGTTCACCCGCTACGCGCTCGGGGAGGAGCTGTGAGCGACACCGCGAGCGCCGCGGTGGCCGAGGATCGGCCGGTCGCGTACCGGCGGATCCTGCTCAAGCTGTCCGGGGAAGCGCTGCTCGGGGACCGCCCATACGGCGTCGATCCGGCCTTCTGCTCGTTCATCGCCGATCAGGTGAAGCACGTGCATGACCGTGGGGTCCAGGTCGGGATCGTGGTCGGCGGGGGCAACATCTTCCGCGGTCTCGCCGCCGCCGCGCGCGGCATGGATCGCGCCACCGGCGACTACATCGGGATGCTGGCGACCGTGATGAACGGCCTCGCCCTGCAGGACGCGCTCGAGACGGTCGGTGTCGCGACGCGCGTGATGACGGCGATCGCGATGAACGAGATCGCGGAGCCCTACATCCGCCGGCGCGCCATCCGCCACCTCGAGAAGGGCCGCGTCGCCATCTTCGTGGCGGGGACCGGCAACCCGTACTTCACGACCGACACGGCGGCGGCCCTTCGCGCGGTCGAGATCAACGCCGAGGTCCTCCTCAAGGCCACCAAGGTCGACGGCGTATACGACAAGGACCCGATGACGAATGACGGGGCCCAGCGGTACGCTCGCCTCGAATACGCCGACCTGCTCCGCGACCAGCTCAAGGTCATGGACGCGGCGGCGGTCAGTCTCGCGATGGAGAACGATCTCCCGATCGTCGTGTTCGACCTCAACCAGCCCGACAACATCACGAAGGTCGCGACCGGTGAACCGGTCGGGACGTTCATCTCGAGCGGAGGGCCGTCCGCATGAGCACCGAGATCCTCACCGATGCGGACCAGAAGATGACCCGCGCGGTCGACGCGATGGAGCGTGACTTCCAGGCCGTCCGGACGGGCCGGGCGTCGACCGCGCTCGTCGAGCGCATCCTCGTGGACTACTACGGGACGCAGACGCCGCTCAACCAGCTCGCAGGTATCAGCGTTCCCGAGCAGCACCAGATCGTGATCCAGCCGTGGGACCGCAGCGTCCTCGGGGCGATCGAGAAGGCGATCACGAAGAGCGACATCGGGCTCGTCCCGAACGTCGATGGCGCGGTCGTGCGTCTGAACATCCCGCCGCTCACCGAGGAACGTCGCAAGGACCTGGTCCGGGTCGTCCACAAGCGCATGGAGGAGGCGCGCGTGGAGATCCGCAACATCCGTCGGGACGCCAACGATCACCTCAAGCGTGAGGAGCGTGACGGGACGATCGGGACCGACGACTCGCACCGCCAGGCCGAGACGCTCCAGAAGACCACCGACCGACACATCACCGAGGTCGACCGCCGCGGCGCGGCGAAGGAGCAGGAGGTCCTCGAGGTCTAAGTGGCCCGCGCACCCCTGGCCCGACCGACCGACGCACCGCCGATCGCGCACGAACCGGTCGAGGACGATCCGTTCCTCCCGGCCGAGGATCTTCCTCGGCACGTCGCGATCATCATGGACGGGAACCGTCGCTGGGCCCGGCAGCACGACAAGCCGGAGATCGAGGGCCACGCGGCCGGGGTCGAGGCGATCCGGGAGATCCTGAAGCACGCCGTCCGTCGCGGTGTTCCGGTGATGACCCTCTACGCATTCAGCCGGGAGAACTGGGCCCGCTCCGACGACGAGGTCATCGGGCTGTTCGGCCTGCTCGAGGCCGCGGTCCGCAGCGAGACCGAGGAACTGCGCGCACAGGGGGTCCAGGTCAGGCTCCTGGGCCGCCTCGACGAACTACCCGAGGAGACGCGCCGCTCGATCGGCGAGGCCCTAGACGCGACGGCCGGGGGGGACCGGTTGATCCTCAACATCGCCTTCAACTACGCCGGCCGGACGGAGCTCGTCGACGCTGTCCGGCGACTCGTCGCCGAAGGCATGGCGCCCGGCTCGATCGACGAATTGGCCATCGGCGCCGCGCTCTATACGGCGGGCCTGCCGGATCCCGACCTGCTGATCCGGACCGGTGGCGAACAACGGCTGTCGAACTTCCTCATCTGGCAGTCGGCGTACGCGGAGTTCTATTTCTGCGACGCCCTGTGGCCTGACTTCGGGCCAGCAGCCTTCGACCAAGCGCTGCTCGAGTTCGCGCGCCGGCATCGTCGTTTCGGGCGGTAGGCGAGGGTGCGTCAGCGCGCGACGAGCGCGGCGATCCTCGTCCCGCTGCTGCTCGTCGTCATCGCGGTCGGCGGCCTGGCGATCTCGCTCTGCGATCGCGCTCATCACGGTCGTCGCCGCGCGGGAGGTCTTCACGCTGCTGAAGACTGCCGGTCAACCGGCCCTGGCCGCGCTCGGCGCGGTGCTCGCCCTCTCGGTCGTCCTCGACGCCGCATTTCCCGATGTGCTCGAGGGCAGCGGTCTCCTGCTGATCGCGATCGGCGTCGTCCTGACCGCCGTCGCCGCGTTCACCCGGCCCGACCCGCGGGACGGCCTCGGAACGTGGATGGCCACGGTCTTCGGGGCGTTGTACGTCAGCCTGCTGGCCTTCGTGATCCGCCTCGGTCATGCCGGCGCGCCGATCCCGGCCGGAGCGCCGCTCGAGGCGCTCGGCCCCGAGCGCGGCTGGATCGTGCTCCTGATCCTCGCGGTGTGGTCGTACGACACGGGGGCGTACCTCGTCGGTCGCCAGTTCGGTCGTGAGAAGTTCCTGACCCACATCTCGCCGTCGAAGACATACGCCGGCCTCGTCGGTGGGGTCGTCGCCACGACGGTGGTCGTCGCGCTCATGCTCGTCGGGCTTGGACAACCGCCCGTCCATGCGCTCGTCCTGGGCCCGCTCGCCGCCCTTTCGGCGCAGGCCGGCGACCTCGCGGAGTCGATGCTCAAGCGCGCCGCCGGCCAGAAGGATTCCGGCAACCTCATCCCGGGTCACGGCGGGATGCTCGATCGCGTCGACTCGTTCCTGTTCGCCGCGCCCGTCGTGACCCTGTATGTCGTCGCCCTCATCGCCTGACGACGGCGTCGCTCGCCGCGGCGTCGCTCTGCTCGGCTCGACGGGCTCCATCGGCGGACAGGCGGTGGAGGTCCTGGCCGCCCACCCGGAGCTGTTCCGTGTCGTGGCCCTGGCCACGCGATCGAACGCCTCGGCGCTACGGGACCAGGCAGATCGCCTCGGGCCGGAGGTCGCGCTGGTCGCTCCCTCCGAGACCGACCTGGTCGAGCTCGCGACGCGCGACGACGTCGACCTCGTCGTCGTCGGGACCGGCGGGATCGTCAGCCTCCGTCCGGTCCTCGCCGCGCTCCAGGCCGGCAAGGTAGTCGCGACCGCAAACAAGGAGACGCTCGTCGCCGGTGGCCACCTGGTCATGCCGGAGGCGCGCCGGTCGGCGGCAGCGGTAGGGGAGGAGCGCCCCGGCGACGCGTACGCCAGCCCGCTTGCCTGGCTGCGGCCGATCGATTCCGAGCATTCCGCGCTGTGGCAATGCCTGGTCGGCGAATCGATGGCGTCGGTCGATGCCTTGATCCTGACGGCGTCGGGCGGTCCGTTCCTCGACGTCGGCGCGGATCAGCTCGCGCTCGTGACCGCCGATGAGGCACTCAAGCACCCGACGTGGTCGATGGGCGCCAAGATCACGATCGACTCGGCGACGCTGGCGAACAAGGGCCTGGAGGTCATCGAAGCCCACTGGCTGTACGATGTCGACTACGACGCCATCGAGGTGGTGATCCATCCGCAGAGCGTCGTCCACTCCGCCGTCCGCTTCGTCGACGGTTCCCTCAAGGCCCAGCTGGGCAGCCCGGATATGCGCCTCCCGATCCAGTACGCGATGACCTATCCCGACCGCCACCCCTCACCGGCCGCGGCGCCCGACCTGATCTCCACGGGTCGGCTCGACTTCAGGCGTCCGGATACGGAGCGCTTTCCCGCCTTGCGGATCGCCCGTGAAGCCGGCATCGCCGGGCCGTGGGCCTCGGCCGCGCTCATCGCGGCAGACGATGTGGCGGTCAAGCAATTCCTGGCGGGCTCGCTCGACTTCCTCGGGATCCCCCGTCTCCTCGAGGCGGCCGTGGAGCGCTTCGGGTCGGGCAGCGGTGACCCGGATATCGATGCGCTCATCGCGCTCGATGCCGACGTGCGCGCGACGTACGCGACAGGCTCCGTCGGTGGGGTCGCCTGATGGGGATCCGTCCAGCCGATCATCACGATCGTCCTGTTCTTCCTGATCCTGGGCACGCTCGTGGTGATCCACGAGTTCGGGCACTTCGTCGCCGCGCGCATCGCCGGCGTCCGTGTGCTCGAGTTCGGGATCGGCTTCCCGCCGCGCGCCAAGGTCCTCCGCTCGAAGGGCGAAACGCTCTACACGCTGAACTGGCTGCCGATCGGCGGCTTCGTCAAGCTCGAGGGCGAGGACGGCGACAACGCGGACGACCCGCGAGCCTTCTCATCGAAGAGCCTGCCCGTCAGGCTCGCCATCCTCGTCTCGGGCGTCGTCATGAACGTCCTGCTCGCGTTCGTGATCTTCACGGGGGTCGTCTGGCTTGCGTCGCCTCTGATGGGCGTCAAGTTCGCAGAGGTGCAGCCGGATTCTCCGGCGGCGGCCGCCGGGTTGCAGCCCGGCGACACGATCGTGGCGATCAACGGCGAGCGGTTCCAACTGCTCGTCGCGCCCGATGGGATCGATCTGCTCCGGGAAAACGCTGGGAAGACCGTCCATCTGACCGTCGTGGGTCCGGATGGCGCGACGCGAGTTGTCACCGCTACGCTTCGTGATCGCTCACTCATCGATGCCGACCACGGCGCGCTCGGCATCGCGCAGTTTTCGTTCCCGATCGATGGCTCGACGACCTCGAACGATCTGGCGACGGCGATCCAGGTCGGCTGGAAGCAGACGGTCAACTCGATGGGCGTGATCATCGGTGGGCTGGCTTCGCTCGTCGGCGGCTTCATCACGAACCCAACCGCTGCGCCGGTGGCAGCCTCGGGCCCGATCGGCATCGCCGTCGGGATCGGCAACGTGTTCTTCACCAGCGGTCCGATCATGACGCTCCTCATCGCGGGCGTCCTTTCGGCGAACCTGGCGGTCGTGAATATCCTCCCGTTCCCGCCACTCGACGGCGGCCGGATGCTGATGATCACGCTCAAGCGCGTCTTCGGCTCGCGCATCAGCCTGCGCGCCGAGCAGCTGACGTACCTGGTCGGGTTCGTCTTCCTCTTCACGTTCCTTATCTGGGTGTCCGGCTTCGATGTGGTCCGACTCCTCAACGGGGGGACGCTGCCCCAGCCATGACGCTCGCCACCACCGGCATCACGCGTCGACAGACCGTGACCGTCGACGTCAGCGGCGTCCTCGTGGGCTCCGACCATCCGGTCGTCGTCCAGTCGATGACGAATACCGATACCGCCGATCCCGACGCCACGGCGATCCAGGTCGCCCGCCTCGCCCATGCCGGCTCGGAGCTCGTGCGGGTCACCGTCAATACCGAAGAGGCGGCAGCCGCCGTCCCGGAGATGGTCCGCAAGGTGCGTGGCCTGGGCGTCGACGTCCCGATCATCGGCGACTTCCACTACAACGGGCACAAGCTGCTGGTCGAGTATCCGGAGATGGCCGCGGCGCTCGCCAAGTACCGCATCAACCCCGGCAACGTCGGGGCGAAGCGGCACGACGAGCACTTCGCGACGATCGTGAAGGTCGCGGTCGACAACGGGAAGCCGGTCCGGATCGGCGTCAACTGGGGCTCGCTCGACCAGGCGATCCTGACCGAGCTGATGGACGCGAACGCGGCGCTCGCCGAGCCGCGTGACTCGCGCGACGTGATGATCGACGCGATGCTCGAATCGGCCCTTCGCTCAGCCGAGCTCGCCGAGGAGACCGGGCTCGGGCACGACCGGATCATCATCAGCGCCAAGGTCAGCGGCGTCCGCGACCTGGTGGACGTCTATCGACTCCTCGGCGGACGTTGCGACTACCCGCTCCACCTCGGCCTGACGGAGGCCGGCATGGGTGACAAGGGGATCGTCGCCTCGACCGCCGGCCTGGCGATCCTGCTCAACGAAGGGATCGGCGACACGATCCGCGTGTCGCTGACGCCGGAACCCGGCGCCCCCCGCGAGCGCGAGGTCGAGGTCGCGCAGCAGGTCCTCCAATCTATGGGCCTGCGCTCGTTCCTGCCGCAGGTGTCGGCATGCCCGGGCTGCGGTCGGACGACCTCGACCTTCTTCCAGGAGATGGCCCAGCAGATCCAGAGCTACCTCAAGGACCGCATGCCCGAATGGCGCGAGACACATCCCGGTGCGGAGGACCTCCGGGTCGCCGTCATGGGCTGCGTCGTGAACGGCCCGGGCGAGTCCAAGCATGCCGACATCGGCATCAGCCTCCCGGGGACGTTCGAGGAGCCGATCGCCCCCGTCTTCATCGACGGTCGCCTCGACCGGACGCTCCGCGGGGACGGTCTCGTGCAGGAATTCATCGCCATCCTCGAGGACTACGTCGCTCGGCGGTTCCCCGCCCCCGTTTGAGTCGTCCACCCGTCCGGGTATATACTTCCCGGTAACTGAACGGCCGCTCCGTGACGTGGGTGACCCCCACGTTTTTTTTCGGACCGGTCGTTGCTTGGTTGTGGGTGAAGAAGGAGGCGATCGTGAGTCGAGACTTCGTTGGCGCCCTCCTTCAGCTGAACGCCGAGAAGCAGGTCTCTCGTGAACAGCTCATCGGAGCGGTGGAGGACGGCATCCAGTCGGCCTATCGCCGCGTCGCGGGCGACGAGGACATCCACGTCCGCATCGATGCGGAGTCGGGCCGGATCCGTGTGTTCCGCGCTCGCCTCGTCGTCGAGGAGATCGAGGACGAGCTGACCCAGATCACCGTCGACGACGCCCGCAAGTTCGAGGCGACCGCCAAGCCCGGCGACCTCGTGGAGACGGAGCAGCTCGACGGCGACGTGTTCGGCCGGATCGGCGCCCAGACGGCCAAGCAGATCGTCCTGCAGCGCATCCGCGAGGTCGAGCGCGACCAGGTCTTCGACCAGTTCGCGAGCCGTGAGGGCGAGCTCATCACCGGGACCGTCAACCGCGTCGAGCCACGGGCGATCATCCTCGACGTCGGCAAGAACACCGAGGCGATCCTCGCCACGACCGAGCAGAGTGCCCTGGAGCACTACCGGATCGGGCAGAACGTCAAGGCGTTCGTGCTCGAGGTGCGGCGCTCGGTCCGCGGCCCGCAGATCTTCGTGAGCCGCACGCACAAGGGCTTCCTGCGTCGCCTGTTCGAGCTCGAGGTGCCCGAGATCCACAGCGGGACGGTCGAGATCAAGGCGATCGCCCGAGAGGCGGGCAGCCGCTCGAAGGTCGCGGTCACGTCGCGTCAGGACGGTCTTGACCCGGTCGGTGCGACCGTCGGTCAGCGCGGCGCGCGCGTCCAGGCGGTCGTCGCAGAGCTCGCCGGCGAGAAGATCGACGTCATCCCGTGGAACGATGACCCGGCGGTCTTCGTGGCCAACGCCCTGAGCCCGGCGCAGGTGCTGTCGGTCGATATCGATGAAGAGAAGCGGATCGCCTCCGTCACGGTCCCCGAGCGGATGTTGTCGCTGGCCATCGGCCGAGAGGGCCAGAATGCGCGGCTGGCGGCCCGTCTGACCGGCTGGCGTATCGACATCCGGAGCGATGTGTCCGTTGCGGAGGCCAAGGCGGCATCCGAGCAGACAGAAGCCGAAGCCGCGTCCGACCTCGCGGAGGTGGCCGCGGCGCCGAGTGACAGCTCCGGGTCGGGCGAGGCCACGCCAGCGGTAGCGGCGCCCGCCAAACCGAAGCGAACCACCAAGAAGGCGGCAACCGACGATGCCGTCGCCGCGACCGACGCTGTTGTTGCGCCGGCCGACGATGCCGTCGCCGCAACGGATGGTGTCGCGGCCCCGGCCAAGCCGAAGCGAACCACCAAGAAGGCGGCTGCCAAGAAGACCGATGACACCACGGACGCGTCACCGGACGGAACGGCAGACGCCGCGAACGGCACGGAACCCACACCCGCCGAGGAGGTGGCGACGTAGCCGGGGCATCCACCCCGGCTCGACCGCTGCCCGCACGCCGGGTCCCGACCCGGACGTGCGTGGCATGTCGCACGTCTCGTGCCAAACGCGATCTGCGACGTATCGTCCGCACCCCGGCGGGCGAGGTCGTGTTCGACCCGACGGGACGCGTCGCCGGGCGAGGCGCCTACGTCTGTCATGACACCGACTGTCTATCCATCGCCATCACCAAGGGCGCCCTGAGCCGGGCGCTCGAGACCCAGCTCCCAGCGGCATTCCTCGCGGAGGCCGGTGTCGGAGCCATCCCCACGAATACCGCCCAAGGAGGAGCCCGTGGCAAGGAGTAGGAGCGGCACCCGCGGCCGGCGCGGGCCCCGCAAGCCACCGCGTCGACCCGACCAGAATGCGTCGTCGGTCCAGACGATCGATCCGCGCGAGCGCGGCGCGATCGAGCTGCCCGGCACGATCACCGTCAAGGAGCTCGCCGAACTGCTATCGGTCAACGTCGCGGATGTCATCCGCGAGCTGATCAAGAGCGGCATCTTCGCGACGATCAACCAGCTGATCGACCGCGACACCGCGTCGCTGGTCGCCTCGGAGCTCGGCTACGAGGTCGCCGAGGCGGTCGCCGCGTCGACGAACGGGACCGGACCCGAGGTGGAGGGTGACGGCGCGGCCCCGGAGGCGACCAAGGAAGTCCTGTTCGAGGAGGACGATCCCAAGAAGCTGGTGCCGCGCGCCCCGATCGTCACGGTCATGGGCCACGTCGACCACGGCAAGACCAGCCTGCTCGACGCCTTGCGCTCGACCGAGGTCGCCGCCGGAGAGCGAGGTGGCATCACCCAGCACATCGGCGCGTCGGAGATCGACCACGATGGCAAGCGGGTCGTCTTCCTCGACACGCCGGGCCACGAGGCCTTCACGGCGATGCGCGCGCGGGGGGCCCGCGTCACGGATATCGCGATCATCGTCGTCGCGGCGGATGACGGCGTGATGCCGCAGACGCTCGAGGCGATCAGCCATGCGAAGGCGGCCAAGGTGCCGCTGATCATCGCGCTCAACAAGATCGACAAGGCGGACGCGGACCCCACGCGGGTCAAGACCGAGCTCACCGAAGCGGGCGTCGTCATCGAGGAGTACGGCGGCGACGTCCCCCTCGTCGCGGTGTCGGCCAAGAGCGGCCAGGGCCTTGACGAGCTCATCGAGATGGTGCTGCTCGTCGCCGATCTCCAGGAGCTCAAGGCGAATCCCGATCGTCCGGCGATCGGCACGATCGTCGAGGCGCAGCTCGACAAGGCCCGCGGGGCGGTCGCGACGGCACTCATCCAGACGGGCACGCTCAACGTCGGCGACATCATCGTGGTGGGCGAGACCTTCGGTCGCGTCCGGGCGATGGAGAACGACCGCGGCAAGCGTGTGAAGCAGGCAGGACCCGCGAGCGCGGTGGTCGTCCTCGGTCTCTCGGAAGTGCCAGAGGCCGGTGACATCCTGCGCGTCGTCGCCGATGACAAGGCGGCCCGCACGGCCGTCGAGCAGCGCAAGGCCCAGGTCGCCGCGAAGGGCGGCGACGGCAGCGGTCGTGCGACGCTCGAGGACCTGTACCGCCAGATCCAGGCGGGCCAGGCCAAGGAGCTGCGGATCATCCTCAAGGCCGACGTCTCGGGGTCGCTGGGTGCCATCACCCACGCGCTCGAGCAGCTCGACCAGGACGAGGTACGCATCAACGTGCTGCTCGAGGCAGCCGGCGACATCACCGACAACGACATCATGCTCGCGACGGCGTCGGATGCGATCGTGGTGGGCTTCAACACGTCGATCACCGAGACTGCCCGGCGAGCTGCCGAGGACGAGGGCGTCGACGTCCGCCTCTACGACATCATCTACAAGCTCACCGACGACATCGACGCGGCCCTCAAGGGTCTGCTCGAGCCGGAGGAAGTGGAGGTCGTCGAGGGCCGGGCGGAGGTGCGCCAGGTCATCCGCGTCGGCAAGAACACGGTCATCGCGGGCTCGTACGTCACCGACGGCCGGATCATCCGTGCGAACGCACGGATCTGGCGCGGTGGCCGCGTGATCGCGACCGACCGGATCGAGTCGTTGCGGCGCTTCCGTGATGACGTGCGCGAGGTCCAGACGAACTACGAATGCGGTATCGGTCTGGCCTCGTTCCACGACATCGAGGAAGGCGACGTCATCGAGTGCTACTCGACGCAGACCGTCAGCCGGGCCCCCGCGACGGCCTAGGCGGGCGCAGTTCATCGGTGACGCAACGGACTGACCGTATCGACGAGCTGCTCCGGCAGGAGATCGGCTCGATCGTGACTCGTGAGGTGGCCGACCCGCGCGTCGGGTTCGCCACGATCACGAAGGTGGAGACGACCCCGGACCTGCGCCATGCCAAGGTCTGGGTGAGCGTCATCGGGCAGCCGAAAGAGCGTTCGGCGACGATCGCGGCGCTTAGCCGCGCGATGCCGTTCGTCCGCCGTGAGCTCGGCAAGACCCTCCGGCTTAAGCGCATCCCGGACCTCCATGTCGAGCTCGACGACACGGCCGAGCGGGGAACGCGCGTCCTCCATCTGCTCGACGAGCTCGAGTCGGGCACGGCGGAGCCGAGCATCGAGCTGCCCGCGGGTGAGACGCTGCCGACGCCCATCGCACGTGTCGGCCACGAGGGCGACGCGACCGAAGAACCGCCGTCCGCTGTGATCCCGCCGAAACCGCGGCGTCGCCGCGGTCGTGAGCGGTCGAAGGGCAACACCGGGGCACGGCGCTCGTCGCGATGACCGTCGATCTGTCGCCGTACCTGGACGCCGTGCCGGACGTCGTGGTCGAACGGCTCCGCGGGGCGCGCCGCGTGCTGGCGGTCTCGCACGAGAACCCCGATGCCGACACGCTCGGGGCCACGCTCGGCGTCGTTCGTCTCGTCGAGCGGCTCGGGGGCAGGGCGGATCCCGTCTGCACGGACCCGGTGCCGCCGCTGTATGCCTTCCTCGACGGCGTCGAGCGGTTCCGGACCGACCCGGACCCAGACGCCGCATATGACCTGCTCGTGCTGTCCGACTGCGCGACGCCCGATCGGGTCGGCGAGGTCGGGGTGCGGCACCGCGCGTTGTTCGATCGGCTACCACGAGTCGTCATCGACCATCACGCCTCGAACGCGCCGGTGGCGGACGCCGATTGGATCGAACCGCACGCCGCTGCGACGTGCGAGATGGTGACCTTGCTCGCGGTCTGCCTCGGCGTCCCATTGGCGTCGGATCCGTCGCTGGCCGCGGCGCTGATGGCGGGGATCGTCATGGATACCGCCACGTTCGCCCATCCGAACGCGACGCCGCGCACGCTCGCCGTCTCCGCAGCTCTCGTCGAAGCGGGCGCGCCGCTGTCCGATATCTCGCGGCGGCTGTACCGCTCGAAACCCGCCGAGCAGCTCCGGCTGTTCGGACGGGTCCTCGACCGGCTCGAGTCCTACGACGAGGGACGCGTGGTGGCGTCGACGCTGCTCGACGCCGACCTCGCGGCGACCGGGACCCAGCCGCCGCAGAGCGAGGGCATCATCGACCTGCTGGCACAGGCCGAGGTCGCGGAGGTGGCCATCCTGTTCAAGGAGGCCGGCGACACGACCCGGATCAGCGTCCGGACCAAGCCCGGCGGCGTCGACGCGACCGTCCTCACGGGGCTGTTCGGCGGGGGAGGGCACGCCCGGGCCGCGGGCGCGACCGTGCCGCTGCCCATCGATCAGGCACGAGACGCGGTGCTCGCCGAGGCGCGCAAGGCCGCGGCCGCCGTCACGCGCTGACGTGGCACGTTCATCGCTCGGGCCGGGCCTCGACGGCATCCTCATCGTCGACAAGCCGATCGGTCCCACCTCGCATGACATCGTCGGGCTTGTCCGCCGACTGGCCGCAACGAAGCGGGTCGGACACGGTGGGACGCTCGATCCGTTCGCATCCGGGGTGCTGCCCGTCTTCCTGGGTCGGGCGACCCGCGTGGTCGAGTTCCACCTTGCCGATCGGAAGGCATATCGGGCCACGATCTGTTTCGGCGCGTCGTCGGCGACGGATGATCTCGAGGGCGAACTCACGCCCTTGGAGGGACCGGCCCCTACCCGCCCCGCAGTCGAGGACGCGCTCGTCGGATTCCTCGGGCCGATCCGACAGCGTCCGCCGGCGTACTCGGCGATCAAGGTCGGTGGACGCCGCGCGTACGCCATGGCGCGCGCCGGCGAGACGGTCGAGCTCAAGGAGCGCGACGTGACGATCGACTCGCTGTCGCTTGCGTCGTGGGACGCCACCGAACCGGATCGGCCGATCGCGGTGGTCGACGTGACGTGCTCCGCCGGGACGTACGTGCGCGCCCTCGCCCGCGATCTCGGCACCGCCGTCTCGAACGCCGCCTACCTCGGGGCACTGCGGCGGACAGCGGCCGGACCCTTCTCGGTCGCCGATGCAGTGTCGCTGGACACCGTCCGGTCGGCGACTGCCGAGGGCCCGGATGGCCTCGTCCCGCTCCTTCGACCGGTCGATGCCGGGTTGGAGCGGTTCGCCCGGATCGCACTGGAGGAGCGCGAGGTCGATGCGGTCGCCCAGGGGCAGTACATCCGGCCCGCGGCGGGGATACCGGCGGGCGGTGATCACTATCGCCTGGTCGACCCGGCCGGGCGGCTCGTCGCGATCGCCGTCCCGGCGGGCGCTGGTCGCCTCGCCCCGGACAAGGTCCTGGTCGGCGCCGGCGAACGACCCGCGTCGGTCGGCGCGTGATGGACGTCGTGCCGGGCGTCGACCGGCTGCGCCCCGAGCACGGCCCGGTCTTCGCGGTCATCGGCGTCTTCGACGGCTTGCACCAGGGGCACATCTACCTGTTGGACCACCTCGTCCGCGAGGCCCTTAAGCGGGAGGCGCACGCGTGCGTCATCACGTTCGACCACCATCCCGACGAGGTCCTGACCGGCTCGGCGCCACCGCTGCTGCTCCATCCCGATGAGCGGGTGGCACGGTTGGCCGACGCCGGCGTCGATGTGACCGTCGTCCAGCACTTCGATGACGCGGTGCGACACACGACCTACGACGCCTTCCTCGCCACCATCCGCGACCGAGCCGACCTCGCCGGGCTGCTCATGACGCCCGATGCCGCGTTCGGCTACGAGCGCGGTGGCACGCCTGACTCGGTGCGCGAGCTCGGTGAGCGGGAGGGCTTCGATCTCGTGGTCGTCGAACCGCTCGCGATCGACGGCGCCGCCGTTCGGAGCAGCGACATCCGCGCGGCGATCGCCAGCGGCGACCTGGCCGGCGCGGAACGACTCCTGGGGCGTCCGGTCGCGCTCCAGGGTGAGGCTCGCGGCGGTCGTCTGACGTTCGAGTGGCCGATGGCCATGCCGCCGGACGGCGACTATCCGGTGCGCATCGACGGGCGACCAGGCATCGCGACCATCGACGGCGCGAGCGTCACGCTCCCGGAAGGCTCGGCGGACGGCGTCGTGCGCTTGGAGTTCATCTCGTGACCGAGCAAACGTGGCACCTGGCCCAGCTGAACGTCGGACGCACCCTGGCACCTGTCGAGTCGCCCGCGATCGAGGGCTTTCGAGCGCAGCTCGCTCCGATCAATGCGCTCGCCGACGCCGATCCGGGGCTCGTGTGGCGGCTCCAGACCGAGGCCGGGAACGCGACGGACATCCGGCCCACGGAGGACGACCTGTTCCTGATCAACCTGAGCGTCTGGCGCTCGATCGAGGCGTTACGAGCGTTCACCTACACGAGTGCGCACGTCCAGGTCCTTCGGCAGCGTCGTTCCTGGTTCGAGCAGCTGGCCGAGGCGCATCTCGTGCTGTGGTGGGTGCCGGCCGGTCACATCCCATCGGTCGAGGAGGCCCTGGAGCGGCTCGACCGGTTGCGCCGCGACGGGCCGACGCCCGCAGCCTTCACGTTCCGCGCGCCGTTCGCGCCGGAGGCGGACCATCCGGGTGACGCGCTCGTCGACGCCGAGTTCTGCTGGCCGGAGCTCGCCGCGTCCTGATCCCCTCGGCTAAAGGCCCGGTCGCCACAGCGGCTCGTCGACGCCGCGCTCGTGGTTCTCGTACCGGGCCATCACGAAGAGCGCGTCCGAGAGGCGATTGAGGTAGGGAAGGACCAGTTCACCGATCGCCTCTTCGCGCGACAACGTGATCGCTTCGCGCTCCGCTCGGCGGCAGATCGTCCGCGCGACATGCAGTTGCGCGGCACCCGGCGAGCCGCCGGGGAGCAGGAAGTTCGTGAGCGGGCCGACGGTCTCGTTCAGCTCGTCGATCAGGCGCTCGAGCTTCTCGACATGGTGCGGCTGGACGGTCGGGATCCGCTCGCGCCGTCCGTCATCGCTCGGCCAGCACAGATCCGAGCCAAGGTCGAAGAGCTCGTTCTGGATCGTCGTCAGCTCCGCGGCCAGGCGGTCCGACAGTCCGAGCGCAAGCGCGACGCCGATCGCGGAGTTCAGCTCATCGACCGTACCGTACGCCCGAACGCGTGCAGAATCCTTCGGGACGCGCCGGCCACCACCCAGCCCCGTGAGGCCCTCGTCGCCGGTCTTCGTGTAGATCCTGGTGAGCCGCGGCATGCCGAGGAGCATACCGGCCAGCCGCCCCACGATGGCGCGATAGGGGCCGCTCTGCTACCATCCGCCGGTCATACAGGTAGGAATAGGACAAAGTTCGTGTCGGAGGACCGAGTGCCGCTCGCGCGGGAACAGAAGCAGGAGATCATCACCGGGTACGCCACCAAGGAAGGCGATACCGGTTCGCCGGAGGTCCAGGTCGCGCTCCTGACGGAGCGGATCACGGACCTGACGGAGCATCTCCGCCGCTTCCCCAAGGACAACCATTCGCGCCGCGGCCTCCTCAAGCTCGTCGGCCAGCGCCGCCGCCTTCTCGCGTATCTGATGAAGAAGGACAGCGCGCGCTACCGGACCGTCATCGGACGGCTCGGACTCCGCCGCTAGCGCCGCGTCACGTCGCGGGCTCCGCCCCGACGTCCCTGGGCTCCCGTAGGGCGCCCTCGCACACCCGGCACCAGCAGCGCAGCAGGCTGACCCGCCCGCGGGTCGTCGCCTCCTCCACGGCAAGGAGGAAGGTCTCTCTTGTCTCAGATCTTCGAGACGCAATTCGGTGGTCGCACGCTGACCATCGAGACCGGCAAGCTCGCCCGACTCGCGGGCGGGTCCGTCACCGTCCGCTTCGGTGACACCATGGTGCTCGGCACCGCGAACCGGTCGGAACCCCGTCCCGGGCTCGATTTCTTCCCGCTCACGGTCGACTTCGAGGAGCGGATGTACGCCGCGGGCAAGATCCCGGGCGGCTTCATCAAGCGCGAGGCGCGGCCGTCGGAAGCGGCCATCCTGGCGGCGCGTCTGACCGACCGCCCGATCCGCCCGCTCTTCCCCGATGGCTACAAGGACGACGTCCAGCTCGTCATCACGGTCCTCTCGACCGACCAGGAGAACGACCCCGACGTGCTCGGCACGGTCGCGGCGTCGGCGGCGCTGACGATCAGCGAGATCCCGTTCCTCGGCCCGATCGGCGCGGTGCGCGTGGGTCGGATCGACGGCGAGTTCGTCATCAACCCGACCTACAGCGACCTCGAGCGGTCGGAGCTCGACCTCGTCGTCTCCGGCACCCGCGACGCGATCATGATGGTCGAGGCGGGGGCCAAGCTCCTGCCCGAGGACATCATGGCCGAGGCGATCCTGTTCGGCCATCGCGCGATCCAGCCGCTGATCGACCTGCAGGAGGAGCTCCAGAAGGCGGTCGGCAAGACGAAGCGCATCCCGTACATCGAGCCGTCGGCCGAGTCGGTGCTGGACTTCGTCGCTGCGGCCAAGGATGGTCGCGAGTTCGCGGTCATCGATGTCGAGACGACCGGCACCGACGCGGCCCTCGGCGACCTTCTCGAGGTCGCCGTCGTCAAGGTCACGCGACGGGGCGATCGGCGACCGCTGGTCGACGCTCGTGAACCCGGGCCGCCCGATCGTCGGGAATCAGCTCCACGGCCTGACCGACGCGGACGTCGCCGGTGCGCCGTCGCCGGCCGAAGCCGTCCAGCAGGCGCTCGACCATATCGGCGACGCGATCGTCGTCGGGCACAACGTCGGGTTCGATCTCGGCTTCCTCGAGGCCGCGTTGTCATCCGCCAAGCTCGAGCCCGGCCGCTACATCGATACGCTGGTCCTCGCCCGCGAGGGCTACCCCGAGATCGGGCAGTACAAGCTCGAGGGCCTGTCGTCGTTCTTCGGGATCGATCTCAGCCAGAACCATCGGGCGCTGCCCGATGCCGAAGCGACCGCTGCATTGCTGCTGTGGTTCGCCAACGACCTGCCCAGTCGCATCGAGACCCTGAAGGCGCAGATCGGCGACTCGATCCGGGCGCAACCGCTCGGGTGGTGACGCCAAGGGCCTGCTCGAGACGGCGCGCCGCAACGCCCGTGTCAGCAAGAGCCTGTTCGGGCTGATCCACAAGAAGACCGTCCGCAAGCTCGTTCTCGACGAGGGGATCCGGATGGACGGCCGCGGCGTCACGGATATCCGGCCCATCTCGGTCGACGTCGGGCTGGTCCCGCGGGCCCATGGCTCGGGGCTGTTCACGCGTGGTGACACGCAGGCGTTGACGATCGCGACGCTCGGCTCGTCCTCGGACGTCCAGCGGATCGACACGATCAGCCCGATCACCGAGAAGCGCTATCTCCACCACTACAACATGCCGCCGTACAGCACCGGCGAGAACAAGCCGATGCGTGGGCCCGGCCGGCGCGAGATCGGCCACGGCAACCTGGCCGAGCGGGCGCTGGTGCCCGTGCTTCCCGACCACGATGAGTTCCCGTACGTCATCCGCCTCGTCAGCGAGTGCGTGACGTCGAACGGGTCGACCTCGATGGCCTCGACCTGCGGCTCGACGCTCGCGCTGATGGATGCCGGTGTGCCGATCAAGGCCCCGGTCGCCGGCGCGGCGATGGGCCTGATGTCGGAGCCCGACGGCCGGTTCGCGGTCCTGACCGACATCCTCGGCAAGGAGGATGCCTTCGGTGACATGGACTTCAAGGTCACCGGCACGCGGAACGGCATCACCGCCCTGCAGATGGACATCAAGGTCCAGGGCATCAACGAGGCGATCATCCGCGACGGGCTGAAGCAGGCCCTCGACTGCGCGGCTGTTCATCTTCGACAAGATGACCGAGGTGCTGCCCGAGGCGCGCGGCGAGATGAGCGACTTCGCTCCGCGCATCATCACGATCAAGATCAACCCCGAGAAGATCCGCGAGATCATCGGCAAGGGCGGATCGATGATCCGCAAGATCCAGGAAGAGACCCAGACCGAGATCAACGTCGAGGACGACGGGACCGTGGAGATCGCGGCCGTGTCCGGCGAGAACTCGCGCAAGGCGATCCAGTGGATCGAGTCACTGACCCGCGAGGTCGAGATCGGGGCGCTCTATCTCGGCAAGGTCACCCGGATCATGGGCTTCGGCGCCTTCGTCGAGATCCTGCCGGGCAAGGAGGGTCTGGTCCGCATCGGCGAGCTCGCCGACTACCACGTGCCCACCGTCGAGGACGTCGTGTCCGTCGGCGATGAGGTGATGGTCGTCGTGACCGAGATCGACCGCCAGGGCCGGGTCAATCTCTCGCGCAAGGCGGCGATGCAGCGGCATCTCGCCAAGGAGACCGTCGGCAGCGGCACGGAATAGGCTCGCCGGGGCCGGCCTCGCGGCCGGCTCGAACACCAACGTTCGCTCACGAGACCCGGCTCAGCTGCCGGGTCTCGGTCTGTCCAGCCTGCCTCGCCCGAGCCCGCCCCTCATCTGGCTGATTCACATCGTGATCACACCCCAGCGAACGGGGTCGCGAGGAGGCCCACTGCTATACTCCCGCCGTGCCCGACCTGATCAAGACCACAGCGGAGCCATGCCCAACGTGATCGCCAAGCCCCTCACCGTCGCGGTCGTCGGCGCTACCGGCCTGGTCGGCAGGACGATGACGCGCCTGCTCGTCGAGCGGGCCTTCCCGTTCACCGAGCTGCGGCTGCTCGCGAGCGAGCGCAGCGCCGGCACCGAGGTCGATGTCGCGGGCACCGTCCACACGGTTCGCCAGGCCACGCCCGATGCGTTCGACGGGGTCGACATCGCGCTGTTCAGCGCCGGGGGAGATACCTCCACGGCACTCGCCCCGGCAGCCGCGAAGCGCGGCGCCACAGTGATCGACAACTCGAGCGCCTGGCGGATGGATCCATCCGTCCCGCTCGTGGTGAGCCAGGTCAATCCAGACGACCTGGTGCGGCACGAGGGCATCATCGCGAACCCGAACTGCTCGACGATGCAGCTCGTCCCCGTGCTCATGGCCCTGCGCGATAGCGTCGGTCTCGAGCGTGTCGTGGTCGACACGTACCAGGCGGTGTCGGGCACCGGCGGCAAGGCGACGCGCGAGCTTCAGGACCAGGTCGAGGCATACGTCGAGCAGCGTCCGCTGACCACGAACGTCTACCCGCACCAGGTCGCCTTCAACGCCCTACCGCAGGTCGATGTCTTCCTCGACAACGGGTACACGAAGGAGGAGTGGAAGCTCGTCACGGAAAGCCGGAAGATCCTCCACCTGCCGGACCTGCGCATCTCGAGCACAGCCGTACGCATCCCGGTCTTCGTGGCGCACTCGGAGGCCGTCCACGTGGAGACGACCGATCCGATCACACCCGATCGGGCTCGTACGCTGTTCGCCGCGGTCCCCGGGGTCGTCGTCCAGGACGATCCGTCGACATCGACCTATCCGCTCGCGACGACGGCGGCCGGCAGCGATGAGGTGTTCGTCGGGCGCATCCGGCAGGATCCGTCGATCGCGGGCGGTCGCGGCCTGGCGTTCTGGGTCGTGAGCGACAACCTGCGCAAGGGCGCCGCGACCAACGCTGTCGAGCTCGCGGAGATCCTCGTCGAGCGGGGCTGGGTCAGGGCCGCCGCGACACGGGACGCGGCCGGATCCCCCGCGTGACCGACGCCGAGCGCCGAGCGGCGCTCGAGGCGATCGCGGCGGAGGTCCGCGACTGCACCCGCTGCCGGCTCCATGCGACCCGGACGAACGCCGTCCCCGGCGAAGGTGACCCCTCGACGGAGGTCGTGTTCATCGGCGAGGGCCCGGGCCAGAACGAGGACCTCGAGGGTCGACCGTTCGTCGGCCGTGCCGGCGGCCTCCTCGTGAACCTGCTCGGCCACATCGGCTGGACGCGGGATGACGTCTTCATCACCAACATCGTCAAATGCCGGCCGCCGGGCAACCGTGACCCAGAGCCCGATGAGGTCGCGGCGTGCGCGCCGTACCTGCACCGCCAGCTCGAGGCACTCGATCCGGCCGTGATCGTGACCCTCGGCCGTCACTCGATGGGGCGGTTCATGCCGGGTGCGCGCATCTCGCAGGCGCACGGCACGACGGGACCGGTCGATCCGGCGACCGGCGCAGAGGACGCCACGGTCTTCGCGATGTACCACCCCGCCGCGGCTCTGCGGACGCCGTCCATCGAGCGCGAGAGTTACGAGGACGTGGCACGCATCCCGGGCGTGCTCCTCGAATCGCGCGAACGACGGCGTGAGGATCGCCTCGCCCGCCGCGAGGCCGCGTTGGCCGCCTCCGCCGCCACCGCGGCGACATCACCCATCGGCCCGGTCATCGTCGATCCAGACACGGATCCGACCGACCAACTCACCTTCTTCTGAATCACAAGCAACAGGTACCCATGATCAACAGCCCGGACACGCCGCTCCGCATCATCCCGCTCGGCGGGGTGGGGGAGATCGGCAAGAACATGTACGTCTTCGAATACGGCGATGACATCGTCGTCATCGACTGCGGATTGATGTTCCCCGACGAGGAGATGTTCGGCATCGACCTCGTCATCCCCGACGTCTCCTATCTCAAGGAACGGCGCGACAAGGTGCGCGCGTTCCTCATCACCCACGCACACGAGGACCACGTCGGCGCGCTGCCGTACGTCCTGCCCGAGTTCCCGGGCGTGCCGATCTACGCGAGCACGCTCGCGCGCGGCCTCCTCAGCGTGAAGGTCAAGGAGCACAAGCTCCACGACAACCCGATGCACGCGCTCGACCCAGGCGACGAGCTCGACATCGGCCCGTTCCACGTCATCCCGTTCCGCGTCGGGCACTCGATCCCCGACGCGATGGGGATCGCGCTCAAGACCCCCGCCGGGACGGTCGTCCACACGGGCGATTTCAAGTTCGACCACACACCGGTCGACGGCAAGCTCTCGGACTTCGCGATCCTCGCCAGGCTCGGTGCGGAAGGGGTCGCGTGCCTCCTGTCCGACTCGACCCGGGCCGAGAACCCCGGATACACCCCTTCGGAGCGGACCGTCGGCGAGGCCTTCCGCGAGATCATGGAGCCGCTCGAGGGCCGCGTGATCGTCGCGACGTTCGCCAGCAACATCGCGCGCATCCAGCAAGTGCTCGATGCCGCCGCTGATATGAGCCGAGACGTCTCGGTCATCGGTCGGTCGATGGAGCAGAACTTCCGCATCGCGACCGAGCTCGGCTATCTCACCTACGAGCCGTCGCGGATCATCTCGAAGGACCGCATCAAGGACTACGAGGACGGCAAGCTCGTCATCGCCACGACCGGGGCCCAGGGCGAGCCGATGGCAGGCCTCGCCCGGATGGCCAACCGCGACCATCGATTCGTCGAGATCCAGCCCGGCGACACGGTCATCGTCAGCGCCAGCCCGATCCCAGGCAACGAGGAATACGTCTCGCGGACGATCGACAACCTGTTCAAGGCCGGCGCGAACGTCTACTACCACACGATCAAGCGCGCGCATGTCTCGGGCCACGCGAGCCAGGAAGAGCTCAAGCTCATGCTCGGCCTCACCAAGCCGAAGCATTTCATCCCGATCCATGGCGAATTCCGGATGCAGGTCCAACACGGTCGTCTCGCGATCGAGACCGGCGTCGATCCGGCCAACGTGTTCATCATCGAGAACGGCACGCCGATCGAGTTGTTCGCCGATGGATCGGCGCGGCGCGGCAGCCCGGTGACGGCGGGCTATGTGTTCGTCGACGGCCTGTCCGTCGGCGACGTCGGTGAGGTCGTGCTGCGCGACCGCCGCTCGCTCGCCAACGACGGCATCTTCATGATCGTGGTCACGGTCGACAAGCAGACCGGGTCGGTCGTCGGGCGACCCGAGATCGTGACGCGCGGCTTCGTCCACATGAACGAGCAGGACCCGCGCATCGAGGAAGCCATCGATCGGGTGATCAGCGCCGTCGACACGCCCGGTGACCACATCAGCGAGATCGGGCTCCTGAAGAGCCAGATCAAGGACGCGGTATCGACCTTCCTGTACGAGCAGACCAAGCGGCGCCCGCTCGTGTTCCCCGTCGTGGTCGAGGTCTGACCGTGGCCAAGGCACGCCGGACGAGTCCTCGAGCGGCCAGTCGAGCGCCGCGCGGCCGCTCGACCACCGCGCGCTTCCGGCGGGACGTCGCCCGGATCTTCACGCCCGAGGTCGTCCGCTCGATCGTCGGGACGGCGATGATGGCACTCGGTGCGATCACGCTGATCGCGCTGATCCTGCCAGGGCAGGGTGCGCTCACCGACTGGTGGCGCGACTCGATCGCGCCTTGGTTCGAGACCGGCCGCTGGCTGCTCCCGTTCCTGCTGCTCGGTGGGGGCTGGTACGTGGCCGGCGGACCTGGCCGGGCGCCCGGGTCTGGCTGGGGGATGACGATCGCAGGGCTGGCGATCGCGTACATCGCGGCGCTGGGCGCGTTCGAAGTGCTCAAGATCGAACTGTTCGACACGGAGCGGGGCGGCGGGCGTATCGGGCGGTTCCTGGCCGGGACGCTGCAGCCATTGCTCACCGGGCCCGGCACGTTCGTGCTGCTCGCGGCGGTCGCGGGTCTTGGGCTGATGCTCGCGTTCAACCTCCAGCTGCGGGATCTCATCGCGCCGTTCACGGGCGCCGCTCGGTGGGTCGGTTCGACGACGGCCGACTCGATGCGTCGAGCGAACGAGGCCAGGCCGCAGAAACCCGCGCAGCCGGCGGCCTCGCGCGCGGCGAAGGCCGCCGCCGCCGCTGCCGCCAAGCCCCCGGTCGCCGTCCCGATGGCCACCGCCGATGAGCTGGCGGCTGCCCGGAGCATCCTCGATGAGCCCGCGCCGCTGTCGAACCAGTCGCCGGTCAGCCAGACCGTCTGGACAGGTCCGCTCGACGGCGGATCGAGCGGTGCTGCGGCACGTCTCAGCCGCGTCCCGGAAAACGGGAACGGCGTCGGCAGCGGGACGAGCCGGGTCGCGACCGCGGTCGCCGCACACCTTCCGACCGCCCTGGAGTCGCTCAACGCGATCGCCTGGACCCTGCCCTCGGTCGAGCTGCTCGAGCCGCGTGCCGCGGGGCGCGTCGGTGCCGGCGTCGACCACGAGTCGAACAAGCGGCGCATCGAAGAGAAGCTCTTGAGCTTCTCGATCCCGGCCAAGGTCGTGGCCGTCAACTCCGGGCCGGTGGTGACCCAGTACGAGGTCCGTCCCGAGCATCACGTCAAGGTGTCGCGCATCGAGGCCCTGGCCGACGACCTGGCGATGGCCCTGGCGGCCCGCTCGATCCGGATCGAGGCGCCGATCCCGGGCAAGGACGTCGTCGGCATCGAGATCCCGAACTCCGTCAGCGAGGTCGTCGGCTTCAAGCCGCTCGTCGACGAGAGCGGGATGCTCGGTTCGACGAGCCCGCTCACGTTCGCCCTCGGACGCGACGTGTCGGGCAAGGCCTACGCGGTCGATCTGGCCAAGATGCCCCACCTGCTGGTCGCCGGCGCGACGGGCTCGGGCAAGAGCGTGTGCGTCAACGCCCTGATCACCAGCCTGCTCATGCGAGCCCGCCCGGACGAGGTGCGGCTGATCCTGGTCGACCTCAAGCGCGTCGAGCTGGCGCCCTACAACGGGCTGCCGCATCTGCTTCAGCACGTCATCGTCGAGCCTGGCGAGGCCAAGGCCGTGCTCAACTGGGCGGTCCGCGAGATGGAGGAGCGCTACAAGCTCCTGGCCGCCCACGGCGTGCGCAACATCGCCGCCTTCAACGATCGGCCGGAGGCCGCCGGCAACGGCAGCGGTGAGGGCGACGAGACCGCCGAGCGGATGCCCTACATCGTGCTGATCATCGACGAACTGGCCGACCTGATCATGCGCGAGGGCCGGAAGGTCGAGGATCCCGTCGTCAAGATCGCCCAGAAGGCACGCGCCGTCGGCATCCACCTCGTGCTCGCCACCCAGCGTCCATCGGTGAACGTCGTGACCGGCCTGATCAAGGCCAACGTGCCGTCGCGGATCGCGTTCGCGATGGCATCGATGGTCGACTCCCGCACGGTGCTCGACGCGCCCGGCGCCGAGGACCTCATCGGCCGCGGCGACATGCTCTACCAGCCCGTCGACCTGCCGCGCCCGGTGCGCATGCAGGGCGTGTTCGTGAGCGACCGCGAGGTCGGCTCGATCACCAAGCACTGGCTCGACCAGACCGACGGCCGGACCTTCTACGACGAGGGCATCCTCGCGTTCGCCGACCCCGAGGACGGCGGGGGTGGCGGCGACGGCGGCCAGTTCGCCTGGTTGCGCAAGCTCGGCGTCGACGAGATGACCGTGCCCGCGGCTGAACTCGTGACCAGCAGCCAGCGCGCGAGCACCTCGATGCTCCAGACCAAGTTGAAGCTCGGCTTCGCGCGGGCGAGCCGGGTCATGGACGAGCTCGAGCGCTACGGGATCATCGGGCCGCAGGATCCGCGGAATCCCGCCACCCCGCGCCAGATCTACGGCCCCGACAACTGGTTCCGTACCCAGGACGATATCGACGATCCGGGCGACTGAGCAGGCCCGAACGTACCTCTGGCCGGCCGGCCGAGGGCCTGCGGTATCCTGTGCGTCGAACGGTCGCTCGGGCGGCGCGGCGCCTGGTGGCCGGCACCGACCCGAGCAGCACGAGCAGGACGGGACTGCCTAGTGACGACGAGGGATCAGGTCCGGCGCGCGGCTGGGGCGGAGCGTGATACGCGCGCGCCGGCCAGCGACGTCGCACCCGGACTCCCCGAACGCCTCCTCGCTGCTCGTGAACGCAAGGGCGTCGATCTGTATCGCGCGGAGCGGGACACGAAGATCCGCGCTCGCTACCTCGCGGCGTTGGAGCGCGGCGACTATCGCGAGCTCCCCGGCGCCGTCTATACCAAGGGCTTCCTGCGCAACTACGCGCTCTACCTCGGGCTCGACCCCGACGAGGTCCTGTTGCAGTGGCGTCGTGAGCGTGGTGCGCCCCAGGAACCGCAGGCGGTCATCGCCGTCCCGCGCCCGATCGCCGCGCCCCGCCGCGGGCTGACCTTCTCACCGAGTCTCATCGTCTTCGCCCTCCTCGTCGCGCTCGTGATCGGCTTCATGGTGTGGCTCGGGTTCCAACTGCTGCGCTTCTCGAAGCCCCCGACGATCTCGGTCACGAACCCGGCCGTCGCCGTGCTCAACGTCGACGAGGACGCGACGTCCTACCTCCTCGAAGGCATGACGATCCCGGGCGGCTCGGTGACCGTGAAGACCGCCGATGTCGAGGCGCGCGCCAACGCCGACTCGGCGGGGCAGTGGGAGCTCAAGGTCGACTTGCGCCGTGGCGAGAACCAATTCCGCATCACGGCCACGGATCCCGCGACCGGGAAACAGGCGGAAGCCCCGGTCGAGCGTGTGATCACCGTGCCGTTCCGCGTCATCGAGGCGCCGACGCTGACCGTCGACCAACCCGCCGACAGCGCCACATACGAGAACGGGGCGATCCCGATCCAGGGGCGTACGACGAACGCCGGCACGGTCGTGGTCACCGCCGCGTACAACGGCCCCGCCTCGACCGGGGGCAAGGGCCCGACCCCGCCGCCACCTGCCAAACCCGCACCGGTCAGCGTCAAGGTCGACGACGACGGCTCGTTCAACGCGCCACTCGAACTCACGACCGGGAAATGGTCGATCACGGTGACCGCCTCAAGCCCCGAGGGCAAGACGACGTCACTGACGCGCGCCGTGACGGTCGCGTTCAAGGGCGTGAACCTCGTGGTGTCCATCGATGGCGGCCGCGCCTGGCTCAAGGTCTGGGTCGATGGCAAGCTCGACCCGAAGACAGGTGCCGCAGGGAAGGTGCTCGGCGACGGCAAGACACTCACCTTCACCGGGAAGGATTCGATCGAGGTCCGGACCGGCTCGTCCGGCGTGACGAAGTTCACCCTCAACGGCGTGTCCTTGGGCGCGCTCGGGAAGAGCGGTACCCCCGAGACGTGGCTGTTCGCGCCGCCCGACGAACCGGTCATGACCCAGCGCCGGTAGCGACACCGATCGTGGAGCCGCCGAGCGACGAGGAGCTTCTCGCGTTGTCGCGCCGGGTCGGCGATGCATGCCGATCGCGAGGGACGCGGGTCGGCACCGCCGAGTCGTGCACGGGTGGGCTCATCGCGCACCTCATCACGGAGGTCCCGGGTTCCAGCGAGTACTTCCTCGGTGCCCTGGTGACGTACGCCAACGAGGTGAAGACGGGCCTTGCGGATGTCCCGGCAGGCGTCCTCGAGGCGCATGGTGCGGTCTCCGCACAGGTCGCGAAGGCGATGGCCGAGGGGGCGCGCGGCCGGCTCGGGGTCGACGTCGCGGTCGCCGTCACCGGGGTGGCAGGGCCCGATGGCGGCTCGGCCTCGAAGCCGGTCGGTCTGACCTACGTGGCCGTCGCCGATGGCGGCGGCGACGACGTGCGCCGATTCGTATGGGATAGCGACCGGGCGGGTAACAAGCGCTTGAGCGCCGCCGCTGCCCTGGAGTTGCTGCTCGAGCGTCTCGTCCTCCCGGCCGCGTGACACGCGACGCCGCCGCCATCGGGGCGGGTCTGGCCCCGGCTCGTGAGGCCCGGGCCATCGCCGCCGGCGAACGCATCCATGTCGTCGGCGCTGGTGGAGCGGGCGCGAGTGCGGCGGCGCTCCTCGCGGCTGCGTCCGGGGCCGTCGTGTCCGGGTGCGATGCGGGCGGGCCATCGCCGTACACGGTCGCGCTGGATGCGGTCGGTATCGAGGTCGTCACCGGCCACGACGCGGCGCACGTCACGGACGAGCCCAGACCCGATCGGCTCGCCGTGACGAAGGCGCTGACCGCGGTCGACGCCGACCATCCGGAGCTCCGCGCCGCGCGTGACCTCGGTATCCCGGCGGAGCCGTGGCAGCAGGTCATCGCCGACGCCGCCGTGGGCCGGCGGCTGGTCGCCGTCGCGGGGACGCACGGGAAGAGCACGACGGCGGGATGGCTGGTCCACGTCCTGGCGGAAGCCGGCCGGGATCCCTCGGCGTTCGTCGGAGCGTTGCTGCCGGCAGCGCTGACGGGCGGCACGTCGGCCACGGCCAGGACGGGGCGCGGAGACGTCTTCGTCGTGGAGGCCGACGAGTACGCGGGGAACTTCGACGCGTACCGACCCGGGCTCGCGGTCCTGACCAGCATCGAATGGGATCACCCCGACGTCTTCGCGGACGACACCGCCGTCCGCGAGGCGTTCGTTGCCTGGCTCGCTCGCATGCCAAGCGGTGGGATGCTCGTCGCGAACGTTTCGGATCCAGGGGTCGCGGCGATCCTCTCGCGACCGGAGCTCGCTCACCTGACCGTGGTCCGGACGGCTGTGCACGACGCGGCCAAGCCTGCGGACGCGGCCCTCCGCGCGACCGTCGTCGAGGCGGGCACGACCGGCACGACGCTCGCGATCGATGGCCTCGCCGATGACGCCGGCACGGTCGAGATCCGGCTGCCGACGGCCGGACGGCACAACGCCGCCAATGCGCTGGGTGTGGCCGGCGCAGCCAAGGTCCTTGGCCTTCCGGCGGGCGACATCGTGCACGGGCTCGAGACGTTTCCCGGTGTCGGTCGCCGGCTCGAGCGCAAGGGCGAATCCGCCGGTGTCGTCGTCTACGACGACTACGGCCACCATCCGACGGCCATACGCGCCACGATCGAGGCGGTCCGGCAGCGGGAGCCGGGGCGTCGCATCTGGGCGGTCTATGAGCCGCTGACGTACCATCGGACGGCCGCTCTCATCGACGAGTTCGCGGCGTCGCTAGCGACCGCCGACGCGGTCGTCATCGCCGATATCTGGGCCGGCCGGGATCCGGACACGACGATCGCTTCGGCCGCGGGTCTCGCGGATACGGTAGCGACCGCTCGCTCGGACATCCCGGTCGCGGCGCCTGGCTCGGTGGAAGCGACAAGCCGGTGGCTGGCAGCCAATGTCCGAGCCGGCGACGCCGTCCTGGTGATGGGTGGCGGCCGTAGCTATCTGATCGCGACGGACCTGCTCGAACGGCTGGATACGGAGACCGGATCACGATGACGCTCGACCACGCGGCCGCTTCCGACCTGCTCGAGCGGTACGGGCACGCCTGGGAGGCCTTCGATGGCGATGCCTGGACGGCGCTGTTCACCGACGACGTCGAATATCTCGAGGATCCGTTCGCAGATCCGATGGTCGGGCACAATGCCCTACGCGCATACCTGCTCGAGGCGGCCGATCGCCAGCAGGACGTCGAATTCACCGTCGAACGCCACTGGGTCGTGGCGCCGACCGTCCTGGCCGCCTGGCATGCCAGCTACGTCCGGCGTTCGGATCGCGCCCGGGTCCGGCTCGCCGGATTCATGACGATGGAGGTCGCGGAGGACGGGCGTATCGCCCGGTTTCGCGAGTGGTGGCACCGACAGGAGTCGACCGTCACCAGCTGACATAGGAGGAGATGCATGGCGAGCGATGTCTCGTTCGACGTCGTGAGCGACTTCGATGAGCAGGAGCTTCGGAACGCCCTCGATCAGGTCCGGCGCGAGGTGTCGCAGCGCTACGACTTCAAGGGCGTGACCGTCGATCTGACGCAGAACAAGACCGAACTCGTGCTCGTCACCGACGACGAATACCGCGCGAGCGCCGTCAAGGATCTGATCGAGTCGAAGGCGATCCGGCGCGATCTGTCGCTCAAGATCTTCGACTGGGGCAAGGTCGAGCCGGCCGGTGGCAACAAGGTCCGCCAGGAGATCAAGCTCCGGCGCGGGTTGACGGATGACGTCGCCAAGCGGATCACGAAGCTGATCCGCGACGAGTTCCCGAAGGTCAAGTCGCAGATCCAAGGCGACGCCGTGCGAGTATCCGGCAAGAGCAAGGACGAGCTACAGAAGGTCATCACGCGCCTGCGCGAGCTCGACGAGCCCGTCCCGCTGCAGTTCCAGAACTACCGCTGAGGGCCGACGACGTGCCAGGTGCGAGGTTCGCCAGGATCGTGATGTTGATCGTCGCGTTCGTCATCATCGTCGGGCTGGTGCTCTCGACCGTGGCGTACCCGCTCGCATTCTGATGGTCGACGAGACGGCGGGGTCCGTGGACGACGTGATGCGCGAGGGTGTCGCCGTCAGCGGCGGCGCGCCGGCCACGGAGGGAGCGGCCGCCCCGGAGGAAGCGGCTGGCCCTGTCGGTGACGCAGTGCCCGCCGACGAGGCCGTCCCCGAGCGGGCGCCAGAGGTCACCCACGAGGCCGCGATCGACGGAGATGCCGACGAACTCGCGTCCGACGCCGCCGCGGCGGAGGCCGACGGGTCGATCGACGAGGACGGATCCGCCGGCACGAACGAAGACCCGACGACCGCGTCAGAGGCGACCGGGCCACGGACGGTGGGTCGGCTCGTCGCGGATGCACTCCGCACCGCAGGCGTGCGCTACGCGTTCACGGTGCCCGGCGAATCGTTCCTGGGCCTGCTCGACGGTCTCCGCGAGGCCGGCATCCGCATCGTCGCGACCCGCCACGAGGGTGGTGCCGCCTTCATGGCCGAAGCCCACGGCAACCTGACCGGGCGACCCGCGGCCTGCCTCGGGACGCGTGCCGTCGGCGCAGCGAATCTCGCCATCGGCATCCACACCGCGCGCCAGGACTCATCGCCGATGTTCGCGCTCGTCGGTCAGGTCGAGCGTCCGCATCGCGGTCACGAGGCGTTCCAGGAGATCGATCAGGTCGCGACGATCGGCGGGCTCGCCAAGTGGGCGGCCGAACCGACCCAACCGGGCGACGTCGCCGGCATCATGGACGAGGCCGTCCGACAAGCCACGACCGGACGGCCGGGTCCCGTCGTGCTGTCGTTCCCGGAGGACCTGCTCGACGAGATCGTCCCGGATGACGCTCCCGTCGCGGCGGAACGCTCGCCATCGGGGCGACCCTCTGACGCCGACATCCGCACGGTGATCGAGCTGCTTGCATCGGCCGACCGGCCGGTCATCGTCGCCGGCGGCGGCGTCCTTCGGGCGCGAACATCGACCGACCTGTTGCGCTTCGCGGAGCTGCTCCAGGTCCCGGTCGTGGCGGGCTGGCGCCGGGCGGACGTCATCTCGAACGACCACCCGCTGTACCTCGGTATGGCCGGGCTTGGGGCAGCGCCGTCCGTCCGCGACCGGCTGCTCGCTGCAGACGCCATGCTGGTCATCGGATGCCGGCTCAACGAGCCCACCTCCTGGGAGGACACGATCCCCGGCGCCTCGACGGCATGGGCGTGGGTCGACATCGATCCGCATCGCCCGTTCGGCCCTCGTCCTCCGGATCTGACGGTCACCGCCGACGCGCGCACGTTCCTGCGTGCCGCGAATGAACGCCTCGTCGGCCGGGCTGTCCTCGATGCCGAGAAGGTTCGGAAGCGGCAGGAGAACAACGAGACCGACCGGGCCGCATGGGAGACCGCCTCGATCGTCGATGCCGACGCCGACTCGTGGACGGGTCCGGGCGTCCATCCCGGCCGGGTCATCACGACGCTGCGGGCCGTGCTCCCCGACGACGCCATCCTCACGACCGACGCCGGCAACTTCGCCGGCTGGGCCGGCCGTGGCTTCCGGTTCCGCCGACCCGGTACGTTCATCGGTCCCACCTCCGGCGCGATGGGTTACGCCGTCCCCGCGGCGATCGCCGCGGCCCTCGTGCATCGCGACCGACCAGTCGTCGCTCTCGCCGGCGACGGCGGGATGGCGATGACGATGGCGGAGCTCGAGACCGCGAACCGGGAGGGCGCCAGGATCATCGTCCTCGTCTTCGACAATGAGCGGTACGGGACCATCCGGATGTGGCAGGACCGGCGCGGGAGCGGTGAGGGCGTCGGGACGGAGCTCGGTCCCATCGATTTCGCCGCCGTCGCCCGTGGCCTTGGCGCGCGTGGCGTTCGGGTGGAGCATGATGCCGACCTCGAGCCCGCCCTTCGACAGGCGCTTGCCGAGGACCGTTCGACGGTGATCCACCTCGCGCTCGATCGCGCGTGGGTCTCGGTGGACCGACCGGCGACGGCCTGACCGCGTCTCACGGCGGCAGGGTCGGGAGCGCCGCCTCGGCGTCCCGTATCGCCGCTCCGACGCTCGCCAATCCATCGCGGTGGTGCGCCACGAAGCCCGCTTCGAACGGCGCCGCCACCTGCTCGCGAATCCTCGCGAACGCCGCCTCGCATCCCGCGAGGATCGCTGCGACTCGCCGCTCGTCGGTCTGCAGCGCAAACAGCCCCGCCATCGACGCTGGCGTCGTTCCGAGCCCTTGGACCTGTGCGTCGAAGCGCGCGATCAGCCGTTGCGCGAACGCAGGCCGCTCCGGGACGACGCCGCCCGCGATCGATGCGACGCACGCGCGCCATGCGTCGAGGGCGTGGACCGCGCCGGGATCCGCGGCGATCCGGGCATCGAGATCGGCGAGCGCGGGTCGCAGCCGTGACAGCAGACGGTCGCGCAGGCCGAAGACGGCGTCGTTCGCTGAAGGCAGACACCCTGGATCGACTCGCGCCCGTCCCGTACAGGGTGTTGCGAAATCGCTTTTGGTCGGCAAGCGGCAGGCTCGCAAGGCCGATGCGGTTCGGGTCCCGCGCTTGAGCCTCCGGGAGCCGTCCCACGAAGGTCGACACTCCGAATCCCCAGCGCTCCGCCCACTCGATCGGCTCGAGATCGGCGTCGGGGACTGTCGGCGGTGGCTCGACCCACGGTTCCCACGCGAACCCGTGCGCCTGCATGCATCGCGCCACGAGCACCGCGACGGCCTCGGAACGGCGCGCATCGATGTCGCGTCCATCGTCGCCCACGGCGAGTGCGGCAGTGACGGTCATCGGCGCCGGAGTCGATCCGGTGGGGAGCGCGCTGCTCGCGAGCCACAGACCGCCGATGATGCCGAGGATCAGGGCAGCGTAGGCCGCCCTCACGGCAGCCAGGCGACCGGCGTCGTGTAGGTACCGCCCCGCCAACCGCCGCCCTGGTAGACCGATCCGTACCCGAGGGCGCGATACGACCCGCTGCCGCAGTCCGCGGCGGTCCCCATGTCGACGCCGGCGACCCAGCCGAAGGCCACGCTCGTGTTGTAGACATAGCCGGTATCGCGGCAGGTGGTCCAGCCGCTTGCGCCATATCGCTGCAGGATCACTCGGCTTCGTAGCTCGCCGATCGGCTGGGCGACGCGGTATCCGCTCGTGCACGGCCAGCGATACGAGCGGACGACGGCATCGGCGCCGCCGCCCGACAGCGCGCTCAGGCCGACCGCCAGATGCAGACACCCGTCGACCGTCGAGCGGTACGGCATGCCGGACGTCCCGCGCTGGCCGTCCGACAACAGCACCCATCGCGGCCCGCCGAACACCTCGTCATAGATGCACAGGTACTTGACCCCGCTCCCAGGGTCCTCCCAGACCGTGCCCGGTACGCACGCCTCGCTCGGTACCGGTCCAGCGGCGGCCACGACCGCCGTAGGCGCACCCAGGAGGGCGAGGGCAACGGCGCCCACCAGGAGCACGCGCACACTGATCATCGACGATCCTCCGTCTCCCGGCGCGCGAGGCGGGATCGCCGTCGGAGGGGGAGGAGACTAGGTGTCGACCCTTAGCGCGGGCTCACCTTCCGATGCACGGCGACTCAGCGGCCGCGTGCGGCGACGATCGAGAACGACAACGGGATACGTCCCCGCTCCTCTGGTCGCACGTCGCGGTGGCCTCCCCACCAGTCGACCGGGTGCTCGGTGACCTCCTGGACGGCCAGGCCGGCTCGAAGCAGCGCCGTCACGACCTCACCGAGCGTCCAGGCTCGAGCGAACTTCCAGTGCTGGTCCTGATCGGGGATCGATAGGCGGTCGATGTACTCGGGCGCCCAGCCCTTCGATGCCTCCGGTCCGGCGAAGTAGTCGTAATCGGTCGCGATCCACCGACCGTCCCGGTCGACATCGAACAGCCACTCAGCCGGGTGCCCGTCGAACAGGACGAGGCGCCCGTCGGCGGACAGCAACCGCCGGATGACGCGCGCCCACGCGTCGAGGTCCTGGAGCCAGATCAGCGCGCCACGCCCGGTGTACACGAGGTCGCCCGTCCCATCGAGCTCGGCCGGGGCGTCGAGCACGTCCGCTTCGATCCACCGAGCACGGGCGCCGACGGCCTCGGACAACCGCCGAGCGAGCTCGAGCATGCGCGGGCTGAAGTCGATCCCGACGACCTCCTCGGCGCCGAGGTTCCAAAGTGAGAGCGTGTCGCGGCCCCCCGCGCACTGAAGATGGATGGCACGCCGACAGCGGCCGTGCAGGTCGCCGATCAGCGCCGCCTCGACAGGGAAGAGGTTCGAGCCACCGTCCCGGATCAGCGCTACGGCCTCGTCGAACCAGCGTTCGTATCGCTCGGCCGCCTCGTCCCACGCCGCCCGGTTCGACCGATGCATGCCACGCACGTCGGCCCGTTCGGCGGGCGTCGCTGACCGGACGTGGCCATCCGCGTCGTCATCGTGGTCCATGGCGCGAGTCTAGGCGTGCACAGATAGTTGACGGCGCAACAATCTTGCCGTAGTGTTTCAGAAGCAACCAAGGAGTTCGAGTCACATGCCCGCCATCGTCCCCGATGACATCGCCATCCTCCCGCGGATCCCGGCGCCGGATCCAGCGATCGCTCGAGAGCGCGCCGTCAGGTCCGTGACGACGGCTCCACATGGGTTCGAAGGGGAGGGGTTCCCGGTCCGCCGCGCCTTCGCGGGCGTCGCGCTCGAAGACCTCGACCCGTTCATCCACCTCGACCAGATGGGTGAGGTCGAATACGCGCCCGGTGAGGCCAAGGGCACACCCTGGCACCCGCACCGCGGGTTCGAGACCGTCACCTACATGATCGACGGCGTGTTCGAGCACAGCGACTCGAACGGCGGCGGGGGCGTCATCACCAACGGCGACACGCAGTGGATGACCGCTGGGTCAGGGATCCTGCATATCGAGAAGCCCCCGGAGCACCTCGTTCGGAGCGGTGGTCTGTTCCACGGCTTCCAGCTGTGGGTCAACCTCCCGGCCGCACAGAAGTGGTCACAGCCCCGCTACCAGGACATCCGGGCGAGCGAGGTCTCGCTCCTGTCCTCGCCTGACGGTGGGTCGATCGTCCGCGTCATCGCCGGCGACGTCGCGGGTCATGCGGGTCCTGGCTCGACCTACAGTCCGATGACGCTCGTGCACGCGACACTGAGCCCCGGTGCGCGCCTGGCGATCCCATGGCGACCGGACTACAACGCGCTGGTCTACGTGATGAACGGCGATGGCACGATCGGCGCGGACGCCGGCAACGCCGCGCCGGTGAGCACGGGCCGACTGGCCGTCCTGGGTCCGGGTGACGCGATCGCCCTGTCCGCCGCGAGCCACCAGGAGAGCCGCAGCCCGACGATGGATGTCCTGATCCTCGGCGGTCGGCCGATCCATGAGCCCGTCGCATGGCTCGGCCCGTTCGTGATGAACACGCGCGAAGAGGTCCTCCAGGCCGTGTCGGACTACCAGGCCGGCCGACTGGGCAGCATCCCGGCGGTCCACAGCGCGCCGACCCACCTCGTCGAGACGAGGGCCCCGCACGACCGCTGAGACGCCCATACCCTGGCTGGTCGTCGCGCTTCGATGGGTGCCGCCCTCGGCTAGAGTGGGCCGGTGTCCGAACCCGTGACGGCCGAGGCTCGGCCGGCCGCACCCTCGAGCGCCGTCATCCCGGTCGGAGTCATCGCCGGTCTCTTCCTCGCGTCGCTCGCCATGCGGCCGCAGATCCTGGCGATCGGCCCGCTGCTGCCGTTCATGCGCGACGATCTGGGTCTGCCCGCCGGCGTCGCGGGGCTGCTTACGACCATCCCCGTCCTGTGCATGGGCCTGTTCGCCCCCGTCGGTCCGCGACTCGCCGCGAGACTCGGGGCGGGACGCGCGTTCGTCCTGTGTCTCGGCACGATCGTCGGGTTCGGCCTGCTGCGGGCCTTCTCGCCGAGTGTGCCCCTCGTCCTGGCGACGACGCTTGGCATCGGTGTGGGTATCGGTTCGGCAGGAGCGATCCCGTCGATGGTCGTGTCGCGTCGAGTGCCGGCGCGTCCCGTGCTCGGCACGGGCGCGTACGCCGGTGGCATCGTCGCAGGCTCGACGATCGCGGCAGGGATCGCCGTCCCGCTTGCGATCGACGGGGACTGGCGTCGAGCGCTGCTGATCATCTCGCTCGCCTCGATCGGCTCGATCGTCGCGTGGATCGTCCTCGTCGGCGTCCGGGGTCCGTCGCCGGGCGCGACCGGTCCTCGTCGATTGCCCTGGCGTGAAGGGACGGCCTGGTTGCTGATCGTCGTCTTCGGCCTGCAGTCCGTCCTGTTCTACGGGATCGTCTCGTGGCTTCCGAACGTCTACGTCGAGCGCGGCTGGGACGCCACCCAGGCCGGTGCGCTGATCGCGGTGTTCAACGGGATCGGCCTGCTGACGACCGTCGGCCTGCCCCTCGTGGCCGACCGGCTCGGGGCGCGCCGGCCCCAGCTTCTGGTCTCGGCGGTGGTAGCCGTGGTGGGCCTGATCGGCATCGCCCTCGCGCCGGATCTCGCGTTCCTGTGGGTCGTCATCCTCGGGCTATCGCTCGGCGCGGTGTTCCCGCTCGTCCTGACCCTTCCACTCGATGTCGCCCATGATCCGGCCCGCGTCGGCTCGGTGGCCGCGCTGATGCTCCTCGGCGGCTATGTCCTGTCCTCGTTAGGGCCGGTCGTGCTTGGGACCGCCCGCGACGTCACCGGCGATTTCGAAGCGAGCCTGTGGATCCTCGTCGCTGTCGCGATCCTCCTCGTCGGCTCGTGCCTGCCCCTTTCGCCAGCTCGACTTCGACGGGGGATCAGCGACCTCCCCGCCACGGCGCCGGCCCCGTAGCGGACTGATCGTGGCGCCGACGCTTGTCATCCGGACCGGGTTGGTGGAGAATGCGCCGCGATGACCCGTCACCAGGCGCACCACCACTGCATGTGTCATGCCGCTGCCGAGCAGGGCAGGTGGTGTCGCTAGGCGTGCGTCTTCCCAGATAGGCCGCACGCCGGCCCGGACCCCCGAACCCCTGCTGAGATGGCAGGGGTCTTTTCGTTTCTACGGCAACCCACCCGAACGAGGAAACGCCAGTGACCACCACCAGATCCATCGATACCGCGGAGCTCAGGGATCGCCTCGATGATCCGTCGCTCACCATCGTCGACGTGCGCCCACTCGCGGCGTACAACGGATGGCGGCTCGGCTCGGAGAACCGCGGCGGCCACATCCCCGGCGCCGTGGCATTTCCCGTCGCCTGGCTCGATACGGTCGATGAGCCCGAGATCGCCCGATTGTTCGCCGGGAAGGGGATCACCGCCGATCGAGCGATCGTGGTGTACGGCGATGGAGCTGCGGACGCATCCCGCCTGGCCGAGCGCCTGGTGGGCTTCGGCGTCGAGGGTGCTCGCGTGTACGAGCCGGGGTTCGCGGCCTGGGCCGCCGATCCCGCGCTGCCGGTCGAGCGACTGCCGAAGTACGAGAAGCTCGTCCACATCGACTGGCTCAAGGCCCTTCTGGCTGGCGAGACGCCCGAAGCCGCTCCGACCGGCGACTTCCGCCTGTTCCACGTCAACTTCGGTGTCCCGGAGGAATACGCCGAGGCCCACATCCCGAATGCGCTGTATCTCGATACGAACTCGCTCGAGGATCCCGCCGACTGGAATCGACGATCCCCGGAGGAGCTCGATCGGGCGATCCGATCGCTCGGCATCACCAAGGACACGACCGTGGTCGTGTACGGCCGCGATACCGAGGGCGACGCGAACGAGAAGTGGCCGGGGCGACGCGCCGGTCAGATCGCCGCGACGCGCGCGCTGATGATCCTCACCTACGCCGGCGTCGAGGACGTCCGCCTGCTCGACGGTGGCTACGACTGGTGGGTCCGCGACGGCAATCCGGTCGAGACGGTCATCCGCGAGCCATCGCCGGTCGCCGACTTCGGCGCCGCTATCCCGGTCCGGCCCGAGGTCATCGTCGATATCGACGAGGCCAAGGAGATCATCGCCGACACCGAGGGCGCGGCTCTCGTCAGCGTTCGGACGTGGCGTGAGCACATCGGTGCCGTGAGCGGCTACAACTACATCGGGCCGGCGGGCCGGATCAGCGGCGACGTGTGGGGCAACTGCGGTAGCGACGCGTACCACATGCAGCACTACCGGAATGTCGACAACACGATGCGTGCCTATCCGGAGATCACCGCGAACTGGACCGAGGCGGGCATCGTGCCGGAGAAGTGGGTCGCCTTCTACTGCGGGACGGGCTGGCGCGCCAGCGAGACATGGTTCTACGCGTTCCTCCAGGACTGGCCGCGCATCGCGGTGTACGACGGCGGCTGGTTCGAGTGGAGCCAGGACCCGGACAGGAACCCCATCGAGATCGGGGTCCCGGAGACGGAGACGCCACGCGACGTGTACGTGGCCTGATCCGACCGGTGGGCGCGCCCGCTGTCACGCGGGCGCGCGCCGATCACGCGCGGCGATCCCGCCAAGTGCGGCAAGATGCGGTCATGGAGGACGACGCGCGCCTCAGTCCGCTTGACCGCCGTGCCCGGGACGCCGGGTGCGCCGCTGCGGCTCGGGATCATCGGCTGTGGTGACGTCGCCTACAGGCACTACCTGCCCGCGCTCGAGCCGGACGCCGCTCGCGTCCGGATCGTCTCGGTCATGGACACGCGCCTCGAGGCAGCGGAGGCGCTGACCCGGGAGATCGCGAGCTGGTCGCCCGACGCACGCGCGTTCGACAAGCTCGACGCGATGCTCGAGGCCGGCGGGCTCGACGGGGTCATCGATCTCGCTCCCGCGCCATCCCATGGCGTGGTCAACGAGACGATCCTCGCAGCGGGCGTCCCGCTCTACACCGAGAAGCCTCTCGCCTCGACGGTCGCCCAGGCGGATCGCCTGATCGAGACGGCCCGGGCGGCCGGCGTCACGTTCCTGTCGGCTCCGGGCGAGGCGGCGACGCGTCGGATGAAGTGGCTCGACGAGCTGATCCGGTCCGGGCGCTATGGCCGGCCGACGCTCGTCTTCGCCCATCACGCCGACCCGGGTCCCGCGGCCTGGCGCGAATACACCGGCGATCCTCGCCCGTTCTACGGCCCGGGCGTCGGTCCGGTCATCGACCACGGCGTGTACCGGCTGCACCAGATGACGATGCTCCTGGGGCCGGTGGTCCGCGTACAGGCGATGGGCACGATCAGCATCCCGAACCGCGTCGCGCGTGGTGGACCGCTGCGCGGGCAGCCGATCTCGGTGACGACACCAGATCACGTACTCATCAACCTCGAGTTCGTCAGCGGTGCGCTCGGTCAGCTCCTCGCGAGCTTCGCGACCGCGGCGTCGAAGATGCCGTGGCTCGAGGTCCACCTCGAGGGCGCGTCGATCAGCTTCGGCGGGCGATCGTGGGAGATGGATTCGCCCGTCAGCCTGTACGTCGACGACGGCACGCCCGACGCCGAGGAAGGCTGGCAAGACGCCATCGAGATCCCGGTCGACGACCTGCCCGTCGTCGAGTCGGGGGCGCGGCATTTCGTCGACGTGCTCCTCGGCGAGGCGGAGCCCGTGCTCACAGCCGAACACGCCAGGCACGTGCTCGACATCATCGTCAAGGCGTACGCATCGATCGACGACGGCGCGACGCACGCCACCGAAACGACCTTCTGAGGGTCAGGCCCGCTCGAGCAGGAAGAACGTCTCCATCGGACCCTTGCCCTTGATATCGACGAGGCCGCGCGACTCGAGCCGGTAGCGGTCGCGGAGGCGCTCCTCCACGGCCCCCGTGACCTGGATCTGCCCGGCGACCCCGGTCGACTCCATCCGGCTCGCGAGATTGACCGTGTCGCCCCAGACGTCGTAGATGCTCCTGCGCTTGCCGACGACGCCCGCGACGACCGGGCCCGTATGGATGCCGATCCGGAACCTCACGCCGAGCCGGGCAGCCGCATCGTTGTCGTCCATCGCCCGGGCGATGTCGATCGCCAGGTCCGCCATCCGCTCGAGATGATCAGGGCTCCAGATCGGCATGCCTCCGACGATCATGTAGGCGTCGCCGATGGTCTTGACCTTCTCGAGGTCGCTCGCGTCGACGAGGGTGTCGAACACGCCGAATACCTGGTCGAGGAGCCTGACGAGCTCCTCGGGATCCATCGTGGTCGACATCGCGGTGAACCCGACGATATCGGCGAAGAGCAGCGACACGTCGTCGTGGCGATCGGCGATCAACCCTTCACCGGCTCGGATTCGATCGGCGATGGGCTCCGGGAGGATGTTGAGCAGCAGCTCGAGGTTCTGCTGGTTGGCCACCTCCAGCTGGCGCTGGGCGGTCACGTCCGTGCCATAGACGTTCGTGAACTGGAATTCCGGGACGTCGACGGCGAGGAGTTCGAAGTGACGACCGGCACTGTGCACGTGGACCGACCGCCGCTGTCCTTCGCCGGCGGCGAGACGGAGGTCCTCGGCCCAGGGCTGCGGGAACGGTGCACCGAGCGTCCCCCCGAGTCCGGCGATCAACTCGTTCGCTGCAGGATTCACATAGACGAGGACCCCGTCCATCGAGATGCGGAAGACGGGGTTCGGGTTCTGGTCGGGGAATTTGGTGATCGCGCGCTGCGCCGTGACGTCGGTGCCATAGACGTTCGTGAAGCCGACGTCGGGCAGGCGCACCGCGAGCAATTCGTACGTGCGAGGACCGACGCGGACGTCGATCGGGCCGTCCGACGTCAGCAGCTGGTCGAGCCATGTCCCTGGCACGGCCTGATCGACCTCGAGCCCGAGCGTGTCGATGACGGGACGGCTCGCCGCATTCGCGTAGATCAGTACGCCATCGTCCGCGACGCGCAACACCGGGTGCGGGTTCGCCCCGGGGAACAACTCGGTCTTCGGATCGGGCGCTGAGACCATCCGCAGTAGCCCTCGACGTGGATGCGCGCGAATCCTACGGGAACCGTCAGGCGTCGAGTCGCCAGACCTCGACCGGTTCGCGCTTGCCCTTGACGGCGATCGCTCCGAGCGCCGTGCCGATCGCGTCGGCGCCGAGTGCCTCCCACGTCGAGCGGCCGACGACGATCTGACCCGGCTCCGCGGCGGTCATGAGCCGCGCCGCCGTATTGGTGGTGTCGCCGATGACCGCGAAGCTACGGCGCTCGGCGGCGCCCACATCGCCCAGGACCGCCGGACCGGTATTGATGCCGATCCGAAAGGTCGGCCAGCCCGTGCGGCTGGCGGCGATGGGACCCGCCGCCGCCACGATCGCTCGCGCCGCGCGGGCTGCACGCGCCGCGTGATCGGGCTGATCGCCCTCGGTATTGAAGATCGCCATGATCCCGTCGCCTGCGAAATGCTCGATGACGCCACCCGCAGCATCGATCGATGGGACGACGGCCGCCCAGAAGGCGTTCAGCATCTCGAGCACCTCCGTCGGGGGACGCGTTTCCGAGAACGTCGTGAACCCAGCCAGATCGGCGAAGAGGACACTGACCACCCGCTCCTCACCGGGGAGCGCCACCCCCGGCTCGTCGGCTCGCCGGATCCGTTCCGCGACCACGGACGGGAGGTAGGGCTGGAACGAGGCATCGAGCCTGCGCAGCTCCTCGGCGGTGCCCGTGAGGAGCGCGACTTCCTCGTTCGTGGCGCCCTCGCTCCGCAGCTGGTCGAGCACGCCTTCGACGGGCCGCCCCTCGGCCTGCGCCGACGCGACCGCCGCGATGGCACCGGCGTGCCAGCGATCGATACGCGCGAGGGTCTGCTCCAGGTAGAGCCCGCCGAACGCCCCGGTCAGCGAACCGCTGCGGCGGTATTCCTCACGCGCCCCGAGCGCGATGAGCCCGAACGCCGCGAGCATCAGCACGTGCCATTCCCACCAGCTGAGCTGCCAGTTGCGGCTCACGACGACCGCGATCATCGCCTCGGCGAGCAGGATCAGCGCGACGGAGATGGTGAGGAGGATCGTCCCGCCCCGCTGGCGATACAGGCGGTAGGTGCGCCACGCGGCGAAGGCGTACAGCGCGACCGCGACGACACCGAGGATCGTCAGCAGGCCCACGCCCTCCGTCGGCGGAGGAGGGCCGTCGAGCGGAGGCAGCCGAAGCAGTGACAGGGCGCCCCACAGGACCATCAGCCCGATCAGGCCGGCGAGGATGGCCGGTCGTGCGCGCAGGACGATGGGTCCACCCGGTCCGGCGATCGAGCTCGTCGACGCGGCAGCGAAGAACGCCGCGAGCACGAGACCGACCGGCGTCGCGATCGAGAAGCCGGCATTCGGGCTGTCGAGCAGGACGCCGGGCGTCGCCAGCGCGTGGAGGCCAAGGAATCCCGCCGCAGAGAGGAACGAGAACGAGATCAGCACGAGACGGGCGTCGCGATACCGTCCCGCGGCGACGTTGGTGATGTAGGCGAGTGCCACGCTGACCGCAGCGGTCAGCAGCACGATCCAGAAGTGGCTCGGATGGTGCTCCCACTCCATGTCGAGCTCGGGGCGAACGAGAAGGAGCGCCAGGCCGAGGAGTGGCAGCACGACGGCGAGGGGGACCGCCCACGGCACGTCACCCGGCCGTTCCTGCCCCCTTGCTGGAGCCTGTGTGGCCATGGTGGGCAGGATACGACCGGCTCGAAGGCCACGGCCGGTCCGGCATCATCGGGACGTGACCGACCGCGTCCTATCCACGCGCGCCCTCAACCGGGCACTGCTCGCGCGCCAGCTGCTGCTCGAGCGCTCGACGCTATCGATCCCGGACGCCGTCGAGCAGGTCGGGGGGCTGCAGACGCAGTACGCGCCGTCCGGCTATGTCGGGCTGTGGACGCGTCTTGCCGGGTTCGAACGGGCGGATCTGACCCGGGCGCTCGAGGACCGCGCGGTCATCCAGGCCACCCTCCTGCGGGTGACGATCCATATCGTCTCGCGGCGGGAGTACTGGGCATATGCCCTCGGCGTGCGCGCCGCCCGCCGCGACCAGTGGCGGCGGACGTTCGGGCGGATGACCGGGGCAGGGGAGGAGGACCTCGCCGCGGCGGCCGATCGACTTCGGGCGCGCCTCGTGGACGGGCCCCAGGACGTGAAGGAGCTCGGCGACATGGCCAAGGGATTCCTTGGCACCCACGGGCTTTGGGTCGATCTCGTCCGCGTGCCCCCAGCAGGCACATGGGAGCGACGGCGCGCGGACCGGATCGGGCTCGCGGACGAGTGGGTCGGGGCGCCGGACACGACCGAAGAGGCCGGACGGACGCATCTGGTCAGAGCGTACCTGCGAGCGTTCGGCCCGGCCGCCTGGGCCGACATCGCATCGTGGGCCGGCTTGGCCGCAACGGCGGTCAAGGCAGCGGCTAGCGATCTCGAGCTGGCTCGCTATCGAGACGAGGCAGGGCGCGAGCTCGTCGACCTGCCGGGGCAGCCGCTGCCCGACGAAGACATGCCGGCACCCGTCCGGTTCCTGCCGCACTGGGATGCCAACCTGCTCGTCCATGCGCGCCGGACTGGGTTACTGCCGGAGCCGTTCCGGCCGCGGGTCTTCTCCACGAAGAACCCGTTCTCCGTCGGGACGTACCTCGTGGATGGGTCCGTCGCCGGAGCGTGGTCGTTGCGCGACGGCCGCATCGAGCTCGATCCCTTCCGCGAGGTCCCGGCCGACGTCCAGCGCGACATCGAACGCGAGCGAGAGGCACTCGAGGCGTTCCACGCCTGACACGTGGATCCGCCAGACGTGCGACGCGAGTCCGCTGCCATACTCGGGTCATGCGGTTCACGACGACGCTCGACTCGGCCGGCAAGAACGCGGCTGGCTTCCGCGTCCCACGTGAGGTCGTCGAGGCGCTCGGGAAGGGCAAGCGTCCGCCGGTCGTCGTGACGATCAACGGGTACTCGTACCGCAACACGGTCGCGGTCTACGGGGACGAGTTCCTCATCGGCGTGGCACAGGAGCATCGCGCGCCAGCCGGCGTCACGCCCGGCGACACGATCGAGGTCGACCTCGAGCTCGACACAGCGCCGCGTGAGGTCGACGTCCCAGCCGACTTCGCTGCCGCCCTCGAAGCGGCACCTGTCGCGAAGCGCGCGTTCGAAGCCCTGTCGTACAGCAACAAGCGGCGCTACACGCTCTCGATCGAAGACGCGAAGTCCGCCGAGACGCGGCAGCGCCGCATCGAGAAGTCCGTCAGAGAGCTCGAGGGCGCCGCCGGCTGACCGCGAACGTCAGATGGAAGCGGGTGCCGTCCGCATCATCCACGAGTCGCGGGCGATCACGATCGCCAGGAACAGGATCAGGAAGCCGTTGACGGGATGGAGGGCCGCCACGGCCGGCGTCGATTCGCGCATCAGCACCAGCACGGACTGCAGGATGAAGAGCCCGAAGATGACGACGGCGAGGATCGCCGGTCGCCGGCCCATCCCGCCGAGGATACCGAGGACGAGCAGGACGATCGTGAACAGGCTGAGCGTGTAGCCCAGGTTCCGATGCGCGTCGAACATGGTCGGAGACTCGAAGACGCCGCGTCCAGCCAGCCACACCTGGACCACCAGCGCGGCCACGAAGACCCACGCGACCACCGTGTGCAACGTACGTGCGATCGATCGCACCGATCTGCCCCTCCCTCACGGATCCCCGGCGACCCCGGGAGCCTAACCCCTGGACGCCACGACGAACAGATGCCAGTACGCCCAGCCGTCCTCCTGGTCGGTGGCCTCGTCGAGGAGCTCGAGTCCTTCTGCCGTGAGCCATTGTCGGACCCGATCGCGACCGGGGTAGTAGTGGTAGCCGGCGGTGTCGCCCTCGATGACCTCGCCGCGGACCGCGGGTAGCCCGCGCTCGCGGTTCAGGTCCCACGCTGCCTCGATCTCGGCGTCATCGACCTCTTCGACCGTCAGATACAGGTGCGCCCCCGGTTTGACGGCCCGCCGCAGGTTCCTGATGACGAGCGGCCAGTCCTCGGGCGGCACGTTCTCCATCGCATCGACGGTCATCGCGCCATCGAACTCCGCGTCGAAGGACATCTCCTGGAGCCCGATCTGCTCGAGGCGCTCGGCCAGTCCGCGTCGACGGGCCTGCGCGAGCATGCCGGCGGACTGGTCGATGCCGACCACGCGGCGCCCGGCATCCCGTATCCGAGCGAAGTACTGCCCGGTCCCACAGGGCGCGTCGAGCACGAGCCCGTTCGGTGGGCAGGTCGCGACGAGGCGATCGATGAACGCGGTGTGCGACGTCGTCGGGTAGGGCGAGTCGTCGTATGTCGCGGCGTCCGCGTCGTAGTCCGCGCGTACCGCGTCGCGCCGTTCGCGTAGCCAGGCCGCTCGGTCCATGGCCCAACTCTACGGCTGCCCCGTCGCAGCGCGGGCGACCCCGCGACGGCGTGCCGACGCGGGCACCCGGCGCCCTGAGCACATCCTGCGGTTCCGTGGCATCGTTGCGCTTGCAACCACATCGCGATGGAGGAACCCTGAGATGACCGATGCTGCCGCCTGGGAGGAGCAGCTGATCTCCGAGATGCGTGCCAACGGCGGGAAGGTGGACAGCGGGCCACTCGCCGGGCATCCGCTCCTGATCATGACCAGCAAGGGGGCGCGGAGCGGCGCCGAGCGACGGTCGATCCTGACCTATCACCGCGACGGCGACGATCTCATCGTCGCGGGGACCGCCGGCGGCTCGAAGAAGGACCCGGCGTGGATCCACAACGTGAAGGCCGACCCGAATATCGACGTCGAGGTCGACAACGAACGCTCCGGGGCGACGGCGACGATCGTCGCGGACGGCCCGGAGCGCGACCGGCTGTGGGACGACCATGTCCGAGCGCTGCCGTGGTTCGCGGACTACCCGGCACAGACCGGCCGGCTGATCCCACTGGTCCGGATCCGCCGTTCCGCGTAGCCCGCTTCACTCGGAACGTCGTCGAGGGGTTGACAAGCGCAGTCCATAACCATATGGTTATGCAGCGATGCCTGATAACCAGCTCGACGCCGTCTTCGGCGCCCTTGCCGACCCCACCCGCCGCGCCATCCTGGCGCGCCTCGCGGACGGGGATGCCTCGGTCCTCGAGCTGACAGCACCGTTCCAAGTCTCCCAGCCCGCCATCTCGAAGCACCTCCGTGTGCTCGAGGCGGCGGGCTTGATCTCGCGCAGCCGAAAGGCGACCACGCGTCTCAGCCATCTCGAGGCGGATCCCCTCAGGAAGGCGACGGAGTGGCTCGTCAGCTACCGCGAGTACTGGGAGGAAAGCCACGAGCGTCTGGACGCGCTGCTTGCAGCGCTCCAGGTCGACCGAAACGCAGAGAGGAAACCCCGATGACCAAGACGCAGATCGATGCCCCGGCCGGCGTCCCTTTCATCGACATCACCCGTGAGTTCGACGCACCGCGCGACCTCGTCTTCCGGGCCTACTCGGATCCGGAGCTGATCGTCCAGTGGCTCGGGCCACGGAAGTACAAGATGAACCTCGACGCCTGGGACGCGCGCGATGGCGGGAACGTGGCGCTACACCCATAGCGACGACCAGGGCAACGCCTATGGCTTCCACGGCGTGTTCCATGGCGACCAGACGCCTGACGGGATGCTCCAGACCTTCGAATTCGAGGGCTGGCCGGGCCACGTGTCCCTCGAGTCGATCCGCTTCGAGGAGCGCGACGGCAAGACGATCATCCGGAACCACTCCGTCTACCAGTCGGTGGCCGACCGCGACGGGATGATCGAGTCCGGCATGGAGGAGGGCATGAACGACGGTTTCGACCGCCTCGACGAGCTCCTCGCCACGCTGCGCCAGCCGGTGGCCTGACGATGGACTACAAGCTCGAACTCGTCCCGATCCCGGTCGCCGACGTCGATCGGGCGAAGGCCTTCTACAGCGAGAAGGTCGGCTTCGCGATCGACGTCGACCACCAGCCCAACGACGACTTCCGCATCGTCCAGCTGACCCCGCCAGGGTCCGGCTGCTCGATCATGGTGGGCAAGGGCGCGATCCGGACGGCACCGGGCTCCGTCCAGGGTCTCCAGCTCGTCGTCGAGGACATCGAAGCCGCGCATGCCGAGCTGACCGCGCGTGGTCTCGACATCGGGCCGATCCGTCATTTCGAGAACGGTGAATGGTTCGACGGGAAGGGCGGCCAGTGGAACTCGTTCGCCTTCTTCGACGACCCGGACGGCAACGGCTGGGCGTTGCAGGAGCGTGGGTGATGGCCGACCGAGAACCGATCGAGACGAAGAACCTCGATATCTACGGGTTTGACGCCGCTCCCGTGGAGCCGGCCGCAGGCGACCTCGATCGCCTTCATCGACCCGACGGCGCGATCATCACGTGGTTCCTCGGCACGGTCGGTCGCGACGGCCGCCCACATGCGGCCGGTGTCGGCGCGGTGTTGGACGATGGCGATCTCTACTTCACGAGCGGCCCGGCACGCAAGAAGTCGAAGTGAACTCGCTGCGAACCCCGCGTGCATCGATCTCCGTCAGCCTGCCGGGCATCGACCTCGTCTTCGAAGGGGAAGTCGAGCGGGTGACCGACCGCCCGACGCTCGAGGCTCTCGTCCCGAAGTTCAACGCCGAGCGGCTGGCCCGCGCACCGTCGAGGGCGACGCCGTCACCGCGCCATTCAGCGCCCCGAGTGCTGGGCCACCGCCCTGGTACGCTGTACCGCTTCAGATTCGACAAGGTGATCGGCGTCGCCACAGCAGAGCCCTACGGTGCCACGCGCTGGCGCTTCGCCTGATCACGGATAGCACGCCCGGCATGCCGGGCTGAATGCGAACCTTCCGGCCCTTCGTCGCCGACCGGCGACGGAGGGCCTCCGCGCGTCGACGGCGTCACCGCGAGCCCGCGTGTGGCATCGTCCGTGGATGGCGTCCCCCATCGCGGCCCGCAGCGCCATTACCGCCGAGCTGACTGCCGTCGACCTCGTCCAGCTGCGGGATCTGCTGTGGGCCGCCTTTCCCCCGGGCGAGGACGGGTTCACCGAGGACGACTGGCAGCACGGCATGGGTGGCCGGCACTTCGTGGCGGAGTCGGACGGCGTGATCGTGAGCCACGCGAGTGTCGTCGAGCGCGAGATCCACATCGGCGGCAGTGCGCTTCGGACCGGGTACGTCGAGGCGGTCGGGACGCGTCCTGAGGAGCAGCGTCGCGGGTTCGGGAGCGCCGTCGTCCAGGCCGCGACCGATCACGTGCGCGCGACGTACGAGCTCGGCGTGCTGGGAACGGGCGAGCACGCGTTCTACGAGCGATTCGGCTGGCGGACATGGCATGGCCACGCGTACGTGCGGACGCCCCACGGGCCGGAACGCACGCCGGACGAGGAGGGCTTCATCATGGTCCTCCGAACGCCGTCATCCCCCGAGCTGGACCCAGAGGCGTCGATCAGCTGCGACTGGCGACCGGGCGATGTCTGGTAGCGACTGGGTCGCAGCGTCGGCCACATCGCTTGCGAACGACATCCGAACAGGGCGGCGCTCGTCGGTGGAGGTCGTGACGGCGGTCATCGAGCGCATCGACGCGGTGAACCCGCGGATCAACGCGGTCGTGCGGCGAGTCGATGGCGTGCTCGATGCGGCTCGCCGCGCCGACGAGCAGCTGGCGCGCGGCCAGGCGGCCGGGCCGCTCCACGGTCTGCCGTTCACGATCAAGGATTCGTTCGACACTGCGGGCACGGTGACGACGGCTGGGACGATCGGGTGGCGCGAACGCGTGCCAGCGACGGATGCGACCGTGGTCGCCCGCCTGCGCGCCGCGGGCGCGATCCTCGTAGGGAAGACGAACACGCCGGAGTTCACGTGGTCGGACGAGACCGATAACGACGTCTACGGCCGGACCTCGAACCCCTATGACGTCGCCCGAACGCCCGGCGGAAGCAGTGGCGGCTCAGCGGCGATCGTCGCCGCAGGAGCGTCGCCGTTCGACGTCGGTAGTGACACTGGGGACAGCATCCGCCAGCCGGCGCACGTCTGCGGTGTCGCAGGGATCAAGCCGACGACCGGACGCGTGCCGCGGACCGGTCACTCGCCGGACTTTCGCGGGCTCTTCCAGGCGTTCACCCAGCTCGGACCGATCGCCCGGTACGTCCAGGACCTCGGGCTGATCCTGCCGATCATCGCCGGGCCGGATGGGATCGATCCGTTCGTCTACCCGGTGGCTCTAGGCGATCCATCGACGGTCCGGATCTCCGGTCTCCGGGTCGCGCTGTTCACCGACAACGGCGTGCGCACACCGACACCGTCGACGGTCGATGCCGTCCGCGCCGCGGCGTCTGCGCTCGAGGCCGAGGGTGCACGCGTCGAGGAGCGCCGGCCGCCGCGGATGGATGAGGTCGCGGATGCGTGGCAGTCGATGATCTCGGCCGACGGCCACGCCTGGCTGACGCGCTTGATCAACGGGGCCGGGACGCCCGGGCACGGCTCCTACGACACGCGAGGGTGGGTCGAGTTCACCGACGGGCTGCCGGGGCCTGCGTTGACCGCGCTGGTCGAACGGGCGGATGGCGTCCGCTCGCGGATGCTGCAGTGGATGCACGACGTCGATGTCATCGTCTGCCCGGCCATGCCACAGCCGGCGATCCTGCATGGCGGCAGCAACGACCCGGCGTTCGGTGACACGTACAGCGACGTGCACAACCTCACAGGCTTTCCCGCGGTCGTCGTCCGCGGTGGCACATCACCCGAGGGACTCCCCATCGGCGTCCAGCTCGTGGCGGGGCCGTGGCGCGAAGACGTCGCCTTGGCGGCTGCCCGGGTCGTCGAGGTGGTATCCGGCGGGTGGCGACCGCCGCCGTCATGACGAAGCGGGGGTAGGCTGGCCGTCGTGTTCGAATCGCTCGACTACGTGTACATGCCCAGTCGGGACGTCGCAGCGGACCTGGCCTACTTCACCGACATCCTCGGAGGGCGCCTCATCTTCGCGATCGACGGCATGGGAGCGCGGGTCGCGATGCTCGAGCTCACCGAGGGTCCGCCCAGACTGCTACTCGCGGACCACCTGGAAGGCGATCGACCGGTCCTCGTCTACCGGGTCGCGGACCTCGAGGCGGCGTCGGACGAGCTGCGGCAGCGCGGCTGGGACGAGGGGCACGGCCTCGAGATCCCGCAGGGTCCGGTCCGCTCGTTCGCCGGTCCCGGCGGTCATCGACTCGCGATCTACGAGCGGTCGCGACCGGGGGTCGAACGGTCCTTCGATGGTCGGCGCGACTTCTGATCGCTCATTCGTCAGGCATCCCACGCGACCGGCAGCGTGCGCGGCTTGCGGAAGACGAGCCCGGTCGGTGGCGTGGCGCCGTCAGCGAGGCGCAGCCCCGGCCAGCGTTCGACGCGCGGCCTCGAGCGCGACCTGTGTCTCGAGCCGCGCGAGGTGCAGCCCGACGCAGGCGTGCGGACCCTGAGCGAAGGCGAGATGGGAGCGCGCGTTCTCCCGCGCGATGTCGAACCGGTCGGGGTCCGGGAACGTCGCCGGATCGCGGTTCGCAGCAGTGAGCGAGACGATCACGAGATCGCCGCGACCGATGTGCGCTCCTCCGAGCTCCACGTCCTCGGTCGCGTAGCGATCGACCCGTCCGGCGGCCGGCTCCAGCCGAAGCGATTCCTCGACGGCGTTCGCGATGACCGTCCGATCCCGAACGATCGCCTCCAGCGCTCCCGGCGTGGTCAGGACGTGCCAGAACAGCGATGTCGTCATGCCCTCGCTGGTCTCGATGCCACCGAACATCATCACGGCCGCGTTCGACACGATCTCCGGGCGGCTGAGCGTCTCGGTAGCGTCGGCGAGGACGCCGCCCGCGCGGTCGATGGTCGCGCCGACATGCCGGTCGAGGGCTGCGACGGCCTCGGGGGCTCGATCCCCGATCTCGCCACCGGCCGACACCCGGTCCACGGCGGCGACGATCTCGTCATACCAGCCGAGCACGACAGCGGGCTCGACGTCGAGGAGATCAAGCGCCGCCGCGACGACGCGGACGGCGAGCGGGCCGGCGAGGTCGCGGCGGACCTCCGCACGGCCTCGGGGGCGGAGTGCCTCGACAAGGTCCGTGGCCTCGGTTCGGACCCGCTCCCCGAACCGCTCCATCACCTGTGGCCGACGGAAGGCCGTCGCGAACGGGTCACGATGACGACGGTGCTCCTCACCATCGAGCGAGAGCATGCTCGGGCCGACCACGCGAGCCGTCGAGAAGCGCGGATCGTCGACGGTGAAGCGAGCCGCATCGCGCATGACATCGATGCATAGGTCACGTCGGCGTCACAAGCCAACCATCGAGCGCCGGGATCCATGCGACCGGTGCCTGCTCTCGAAGCGACGCGAGCACGGGGTAGGGGTCCGCATCGAGCTCGGCGAGCGTGATCGAGACGACGGGCTCGCCGGGGGCAGGGATGGCGGTCACGGCCGTCACTCTACGCCGCCTTCCGTACCGACCGGTCTGAACCGATCTTGCCGGGACGTCGTACCTTCACTACATGAGCCCGGTTCGCGCGAGACGACTGCTTGGTGCGCTGTTCGCGGGCGTGCTCACGCTCGCGATCGCACCGACGGTCGCCGCCACGCCTTCGTCGTCCTATCAGCTCGATCTGGGCCGGCGCACCGACTACGTCGGCCAGACGAACCTCGTCCAATGCGTCGGGGCAAGCATGCAGATGATGCTGAACATGATGAGCACACGCGATGACCGGACCGCCGCGACGCAGCTCCGCCTACAGAGGCTCGCTCGGGAATGGAGCGGACCGAGTCGGAACGGGCGGATCCGACAGGGCGCAAGCGTCCGAGGCTGGGCACGCGGCCTGACGCTCGAAGGTGGTGGCCCGTACCAGGTCGTCGGGAAGGACACGGTGCAGGAGGCGCTGCTCACCGCGGCTCGCGCGATGCGGACCACGGGTCGGCCTGTGGGGCTCCTGGTGTGGCGAGGCCGTCACGCGTGGGTGATGAGCGGCTTCCGCGCGACCAGGGACCCGTTGCTACCCGGGGCACGCGTCACGGCAGCGATCGTGGAGGATCCGCTGCACCCCTACGGTGACTCGACCACCTGGGGCCGGAGCCCGCGCCCGGGCGAGGCCCTTTCGATCGGCGAGCTCAGCACCCAGTTCGTCCGGCGGCGCCAGTCCACGCTGACGCCAGCGCTGTCGGGCAAATTCGTGATCGTCCTCCCGTTCCAGTTCGACCAGCGCACGTTGCGGCTTCATGGGCTTCCTGCGTCGACTGCTCGGGGGTGAATCGAGCTCGCCACCGGACGAGACGCAACCCCCCGAGGATGCGGCGTCGGCGGAAGCCGACGAGCGCGCCCGCGATCTGGAACTGCTACGCGAGGAGCAGGATCGCTTGGACGACCTGGCGCGACGGCAGCTTCGCTACGCCGACTACGCCTGGGAACCGCCGGCGCAAGGCGGGGAGCGGCGCGCCGACGACGCGGACAAGGGGACCGGCGGCGGGGAAACGTGAGCTAGGTCAGGCCACTCGCCCGGTCGATGAGCTGCAGCAGATCGTGGGCGGCTAGCTCGATCTCCTTGTGGCGCCACTCGGCAGCACGGAAGTGGCACGCGATGATCCCCGATCGGTGGATCCGACGAAAGTCGCCGAAGACGAACGCGAATCGAGCCTTGGTTTCGTCCGACGCGCCGACGGTGAGCCCGAGATGCCACTCGCCGTATTCGTCCCACGGATGGCGTTCGAGAAAACGGTTCTCGTCGTCGGCGCTGGGCTGGACCTCGCCCCAGTCGCTCCGAAGCACGTACTGACGGGCGCGGATGAGCCGCTCCGCTCGGGCGATGGCTCGCTCGTTGACGACGTACTTCGCCATGGTGGGGTCGAGTATGACCGGCCGTTTGGCTACCATCCACGCGATGGATGCCCTGAGGATGCCAGCCTCGATCGCCGGACTTCCCGTCCCCCAGGACGAGGTGTCGGATGCGTCGTGGCGCTGGGCACAGCGCACACTCCCGCGCTATCTGCTGGCGCATTCGGTGCGCTCTTACTGCTGGGGCGCCGCGATCGGCGCGTGGGAGGGTCTGACCGTCGACAGCCAGGTGCTGTGGTGTGCCTCGCTGTTCCACGATGCCGGTCTCACCACGATCCCGCGCAACACGATGTGCTTCGAGATCGAGGGCGCCGAGTTCGCGCGTCGAACGCTGGAACGGTTCGGCATGGCTGCGGATGCCGCGGACCGCGCCGCGATCGCGATCATCCTGCACATGCAGCCCGCGGTGACGCTGGATGACGGTGTCGAGCCCGTGCTCCTCGATCGCGGCACGGCGATCGACGTCCGCGGGGTCGACGTCGACCTCGTCGAGAGCGTCCGCGGAACGGTGACCCGGAAGTTCCCACGCGGGGCGTTCGACCGGCATTTCGTGAGCGCCATCCGACGCGAGGTCGCACGACGGGGCGATTGCCAGAGCGCCCGGCTGCTCCACGACGCCGACCTCGAGGCCGGCGATGGCGCGGTCACCGTGGGCGATGGACGCCACCGCGCCATGCTGACGTTCCGGGCTCCCGGGGCCGTCTTCACCGAGCGAGAGCACACCGTCCCGCTCGACCACGCCGACCCGACCGGCGCCGACGATCACGGTATTCACCCGTGAGGTCGCCGCGCCGGACGGTCTGGATCGCCCGTACCTCGTCTTCCTTCAGGGCGGACCCGGCTTCGAGGCGGCCCGGCCGACGAGCCCGCCGACCGGCTGGATGAAGCGGGCACTCCTCGACTACCGCGTGCTGCTCCTCGATCAGCGGGGCACCGGACGGTCGACGCCGGTCGGGCCGACGATCCCGGGCGACACGCCGCGGGAGCAGGCCGACTACCTGACCCATTTCCGCGCCGACTCGATCGTGCGTGACGCTGAGCTGATCCGGAAGGAGCTCGGCGTCGAGCGCTGGAGCATCCTCGGCCAGAGCTTCGGCGGCTTCACATCGATGACCTACCTGTCGATCGCACCCGATGGGCTTGCCGAGGCGTTCATGACCGGCGGCCTGTCGCCGATCGGGCGGTCGGTCGATGACATCTACGGCGCCACCTATCGGCGTCTGCTCAGGTCGAACCGCCGCTACTTCGAGCGGTACCCGGACGACCGATCGCCGGATCCGCGACATCCTGCTGCGCCTCGATGACGAGGACGTGCGACTGCCGACGTGGCGATCGATTGACGGCGCGGCGGTTCCGACAACTCGGCCTCTGGCTCGGCGACAGTGCGGGGTTCGAGCTTCTCCATCACGTCGTCGAGCTGCCGTTCGGGTCGCTCGCGTTCCTCAACGACACCGAGGCCGGCGTGCGCTTCTACCGCAACCCGATCTACGCGACGCTGCACGAGTCGTCGTACGCGGATGGCGTCGCGACCCGCTGGTCCGCTCGACCGGCTGCTGCCCGACGAGATCGTCACCGAGGGCTATATGACCGCCGAGCACGTCTTCCCCTGGATGTGGGAGGACTACGGAGCGCTGCGCGGCCAGCGCGACGCCGCGGAGCTGCTCGCCGAGCACCCGTGGCCCCGCCTGTACGACGCCGACCGGCTCCGCCGCAACGAGGTCCCGGTCGCGGCGACGATCTACGTCAACGACCTGTACGTCGAGCGCGACTTCGCCGAGGAGACGGCGGCGACGATCCGGGGCATCCGTGTGTGGGAGACGGACGAGTTCGAGCACAACGGTCTGCGGGCGGATGGCGAGCGCGTCCTCGGCCGTCTGATCGACCTCGTCCGCGGGCGCGCCTGATGGCGGCGGCGAAGGCGACCGACGACGAGGGCCTCCGACGCCTCGGTGGCGGTCGATGGCAGACCCGAGACGAGCGATTCACGATCGAGCCGCAGTCGGGCACCTGGGCCATCGTCGACGCGGAGCAGACCGACGAGCTGGGTCTGCCCCTCGTCCGCGGCCCATACGCGACGCTGACGGCGGCCAAGGCCGCCATCGCCGATGCACGCGGATCGGCAGCCCCGACGTCGCCGCTTGAAGGATCGCCCCACGGCGGTCGCCAAGACGAGCGGTTCGTCATCCACGGCGCCACCGAGCAGCGCAGCGACGAAGGCCGCGAAACCGAAGGAACCGCAGGAACCCGAGGAGCCGCGCTGGTTCCGCGACCTGGAGCCTGACGGGCGGCGACGCGCCGCGAAGCTGATCGACCGGCTGACGGCCGCCGGCGTCGACGACGCGGAGAACCTCGTCCGGCGCGACCTGGTCGGCGAGGTGCCCGCCGTGGCGGCCTACGCGATCGGTCGCGCCGTCCGCGGGCTCGGCGACGATCCAAGTCCTGCCGATATCGCGGAACTGCTCAGCGAGGGACGGGACGGCGAGCTCGGTGTGCGCTGGCGGTTGGTCGATGAGGACGGGCGGGCGATCAGGCTCGAGCGACGCGACATCCAGGGCGGATGATCGATCGGTCCGCGTACGAGCTCGAGGTCGACGAGGCGTTCGAGGGGCCGAAGCTCGACCAGCGTCTGTGGCTTACCCACTACCTGCCGCACTGGAGCTCGCGCTCGGCGACGCGAGCCCGATATGACGTCGGGGGAGGGGAGCTTCGCCTCCGGATCGACGCCGACCAGCCGGCGTGGAACCCCGAGAAGGACGGCTGGATCCGGGCGTCCGCTCTGCAGACCGGGCAGTTCGCCGGACCGGTCGGCAGCCGCAGCGGACAGCTGCAGTTCACCGATGGGCTCGTCGTCCGCGAGGCCCAGCCGGTCGCGGCGCTGTACACGCCGACATACGGCCTGCTCGAGGTCCGGCTGCGAGCGGTCGCGGACCCGGCGAACATGGTCGCGCTCTGGATGATCGGGTTCGAGGATGTGCCCGAACGATCCGGCGAGATCTGCATCTGCGAGATCTTCGGACGGGATGTCGGCGCAGGGACGTCACGGATCGGCGTGGGCGTCCATCCGTGGGCGGACCCGCGGCTACGCGACGACTTCGAGCAGGTGCCCGTCGATATCGATGCGCGCGAGCCGCATTGGTACGCCGCCGAGTGGCGCCCGGGCACGGTCGGCTTCTACGTCGACGAGCAGCTCGTCAAGGTCGTCGATGGGGCGCCGACGTACCCGATGCAGTCGATGCTGACGCTCTACGAGTTCGGCGACGGCCCCGAGCCGCTGTCACCGGCCGACGAGTACCCGAAGATCGCGATCGTCGAGCGGTTCCGCGGGTGGAGACCCGTCAGCGGCCCCGGCGCTCGGCCATCCGCGTTCCCGATCGGCAAGACCGGAGCGCCGGCTACTCGCGCGTCAGCGGCCACACGATCTGGGTCCGGAGCGTTGCAGGGTCGCTGACCGACCGCATGTCGTCGACGTACGACTCCCACGCGCCGACGCCATCGTCGTACCCCGGCTGGGCATGGATCCACTCGTGCAACGCGTCGTAGGTGCCACTCAGGCCGTCGTATGACCCGAGATGGGTGGTCCGTGCCACGGGGCCGCCGGGAAGCTCGGACCGCCCGACCTCGCCGGGCGCGCATCCCTCGAGCGCGGGTAGATCCGGCGACGACACCGACCGGGAAGCCGATCTCGACGTCCACGACGTCCGGGCCGAACCGGTGATACCGGCCGAAGGGCGGCCCCGCGATGCTCCCGCCGGCAGCGACGATGCGCGCTGCCACGAGCGGGATGCCCTGGTCGAACGCTGACGCAAGGTCGAGCTCGGCCATCGGCTGTACGACACGGATCGCGGCGGTCGGCTGGGGCTCGAGCTCGAGGATCTCGGGTTCGGTCATGGGATCTGCGTCTCCTCCACGACCGAAGTATGCGCGGTTCGTCGTTGATGCCCCGTTAACGAGTCGTTCCTAGAGTCGCCCTGTCTTGCACGAGAGGAGGCTCATGATCGCCGGCACGATGACCCTGCGCGACATCCCGCTCTTTGCGACCAGCAGCGATCGAACCCTCGAGATCATCACCAGCATCGCGCACGAGACCTCGTACCCCGCCGGGGCCGTGCTCGTACGTGAGGGTGACATCGGTGACTCGCTGATCGTCATCCGAAGCGGCTCGGCGACCGTGCGGCAAGCGGGCCGCGAGCTGCCCGGGCTTGGCGCGGGCGATTTCCTCGGCGAGATCGCGCTGATCGACGGCGGCGCGCGGACGGCGACCGTCACTGCCGCCGAGCCGATCGAAGCGCTCGTGATCGACAAGGACGGGTTCGCGCGTCTGATGGAGGAGTTCCCGGTCATCCGCTATGACCTGATCAGCGCGCTCACCCGACGGCTACGGGCTCGAGGCGCCGAGCCGACCGACTGATCGGTCAGCCGCGAGCGCAGCCGCGGAGCACGTCCGCGGTCGAGGCCGCGAGGCGGCGACGAGCCTCCTCCAGACGATCGAGCGGGGCGAGCCCGCGCTGGATGACCTCGTCGTGGATCGACTCGCCGACGCTGGCGCGCACCCCACGCGCCCAGCGCCGCCCGACCCAGCCAGCGTGGAGCCCGAGCAGCCGGGCCAGGAGATAGCCGATCAGGATGCTCACCAGCAACACCGCGAACGGCATCGGGACCGCGCCGATGATCGGGACATCGACGCTGTCGACGATGGGCCGGGCCAGGATCCAGACCACGACCCAGGCGGCCGAGACGGCGATGGCGATCGCCGCCAGCGTCTGGAGCAGACCCAGGAACCACCACCATCGACTGGTCGGCGGTTCGAGGCGGTCCAGGCCGGCGATCCCGCGGTCGACGGCGCGCTCCAACCCCTCGCGCAGCGGGACCGGCTCCATCGTGGCGGCGAGGGCGGGCCGGACGCCCGGGCTGGCGTCGGTGAGCGCGGCACCCAACGCGATCCGCAACGATTCGACGGCCGGTGACAGCGGCGCCCGCTCCCGCCAGCGGAGCATGTGGCCGGTCGGGTCGGCGACCTTCGTGTCGCGCCCCGACGCACGATAGATCAGGGAGGTCAGCCGACCCATCGGCCCGGTGCCCTTCGCGCGCGCGCGAGCACGGGTCGCGGCGACCGCGTGCCGTTCGAGTCCGGGCAGGTCGATCGCCCGCAGCACGGCCGCCGTCGCGTCATCGATCGCGGCCGTCCGCGCCTTGTCGGCGAGGAACGGGGCCACGTCGCGCCCTGGTGCGATGCCGGCGTCGCGCGCCAGGTCCCGCGCCGACTCGACGACGGACGCAGCCACACGCGCGCGGACCACGGCCTTCGCGGCGGCGCCGTCGGCGAGCCAGGCACGGAACTCATCGAGGTCCGGCGTCGGTGTCGCGGTCGTCATCAGGACCGGGACGGGCGGCTGATCCGAGACAGTCAGACGCTGCCCGAGGTCGCGTTCGAGGTCGTGGCGGATACGGGGTCGGTCGCCGTCGGTCAGCCGATCCGCCTTGTTCACGACCACCGCCTGTCGATCCAGGCGGGGGATCCATGTCCGCAGGAAGCCGTCATGGAGGATCGCGTCGTGGTACTTCTCGAGGTCCGTGACCCAGGCGACGGCATCGACGAGCGGGAGCAGCGCCTCGACGCGCTCGCGGTGGGTGCCGACGACCGAATCCATGTCGGGCAGGTCGAGGATCGCCACCGAGCGAAGCGCCTCTGACCCGTGCTCGCGCACCTCGGACACGCCCAGCCACTCGAGGAGCGGACTGAGCCCCTCGCGATCAGCATCAGGGACCCACGCGACCGGCTCGGCGGTCGTCGGTCGCCGGGCCGACGCACGGCTCACCGTCGCGCCGGCCAGCGCGTTGAGGAGGCTCGATTTCCCGACACCGGTACCGCCGACCAGTGCGAGCACGTAGGCATCAGAGGGGAACCCGAGGCGTCGGATCCCGTCGGCGTGCACGTCACGAGCTGTCACGGTCGGGATGCCGAGGACGTCGGCCGCCTCGATCGCCTGCAGCAGTGAGGCGAGGCAGCGCAGGAGGGCGTCATCGGCATCCTCGAGCGGCGGGGCCGTCGAGCCGCCGGTCGCTGCCATCAGGTGGGTTCCGGAAGGGCACGGACGTCTGCGGCAGCGGCCCGCAGGTCCGCGGCGAGCGCCGACAGGACGCCCGCCTCGGGGAGCAGCGCATCGAACCTGGCTCGCTCCTCATCGAAGGTCGTCGATAGCGCCTCGTCGAGCCGCTGCTTGGCGTGAGCGACGAGCTCGACCATGGCGGCCTCACCGAACAGCGCCGCCAGCACCTTCTGATTGAGGAACGCGGTGGCCGCCGCGACCCCGAGCTCGGCACCAGTGAGTCCGCCCGTGTGGATGAACGTGGCGAGCATCACCCCCGTGCCCATGGCGTTGACGCCGACCGCGGCGCCGCGCGCGAGCATCCGCTTGGGCCGGCCGCTCGCCTGGATCTCCTCCGTGATGCCCTCGATCCAGCGCTCGAGGCGCTCCTCCAGACGACGATCGAAATCGGGGGAGGGCACCCACAGGCCGGGCTGCTCGGCGAGCGCGCGACTCGCGACCGGCGTCTCGGACCACGAGGTCGCTGTCCGCCGAGCCGCCTCGGCCGCCTGCAAGCGCGCGACGGCCGTCAGGTCTTCGGTCGTCGCGGCACGGACCTCGGCGACCGGGCGCCGTCGCCGGCCGCAGGACCGCGGCGATCGCGCCACGGAGCCGCCCGATCCCCTCGGAGAAGAAGCGGGTCATCTCGATCGGCGCCGACGAACGTCTGCCACTGACGGAGCGCTTCCTCCCTGAGGAAGGTGCCGCGGGCGACCTCGTGGCGGAGACCCTCGAGCGCCGTCTCGTATGCCCGGTCGGCGATCCGACGCAACGCCTCGACGTCGATGGACTCGTGGTCGGCGTCGTCGGCGATCTGGTCGATCGACTCGCCCAGGCCCGTCAGCGATCCCGTCAGGGCGCGCGCGGCGAGCGCGACCCGCGCATCGTGATCGGCACGCAACCGCGCGATCTCGCTCAGTACCGGCGCGATCGCGCCTGTGGCCAGCCGATCGCCGGCCGGATCGAGCGCGCCCTCCGCCACGGTGACGATCTCCCGTGCCGGGCCGTCCTCGACCCCGGACTGCGCCTCATCAAGCCCGGCCTCGCTGAGCAGACGGCGGACGTCGGCAAGGATGTCGGCCCGGTCCGACGGGTCCGGCGGCATCCGGTTCACGATGACCTGCAGCGGGAGACCCCGCTCACGCACGCGGTCCAGGACCCCCCACGGCACGCGGTCCGCGTAGCGAGTCGCGGTCGTCACGAACAGAGCGAGATCGGCGGCCTCGATCAGACGGTCGGTGAGGTCGCGGTTCGCGTGCTCGATCGAATCGATATCCGGAGCGTCGACGAGGACGAGTCCCCGCTCGATCGTCGCGTCCTCGACGAACCGGACCAGCGACGGCGGGATCCGAGCGAACGTCCCCTCGGCAAGGCCGACGCGATCGTCGGGGTGGACGAGGACGACCGCGACGCGTGTCGTCGGGCGCAGGACACCGGTCTCGCTCGCAGCGCGACCGGCGATCGTGTTGAAGACCGTGCTCTTGCCGGCGCCCGTGGGTCCGACGAGGACCACGAGCAACGGAGCCTCGAGCGACGCCGCCCGGACCCGCACATGCCCGGCCAGGTGGTCGGCGAGACGGGTGGCCCGCGTCGATGCCGCTTCGCTCCGCGGTCGCGTCGCCAGTCGCCGATCAGCGAGCGCGTCCAGCCGCTCGACGAGGGCGCGCAGTTCGGCGGGGGCAGTCCCGTTCATCCTCCCACCCTACCCGCGTCGTGCGGTGGCTGTGGAGTTTCCGAGCGGGATGCCTCCCGTCGCAGGCGGCTTTCAGCCGCCGTTCACGGGACGGAGATCACGACCTCGAGGTACTCGCTCGGCACGACCATCGTGCCGTCGTCGGCCGCGTTGAACCGGCCGATGAGCTCGAGCATGTCGGCCTCGAGCGCCTCGCGGCCTGACTCGCCCACGGCCTCGAACGCCTTGAGCGTCGGCCCGTAGAACGTGCGCCAGTACTCGATGTAGTGCTCCGGCGAGCGGTCGCGGAAGGTGTAGAACCGCTTCTCCGCCTTCAGGTCGGCGATCTGTGCCGTTGAAGAGCTCGCGCAGCCGGGCTTCGGTGCCCCATTGGATCGGTGAGCGCAGACCGGCCGGCGGCGGCGCGTGCTTCGCGATCACCTTGAACAGGTTGCCGATGAATCCATCGGGGGTATGCGCGACGATGCCGATGCGGCCGCCCGGCTTCACCACGCGCGCGAGTTCCGAGGCCGTCTTCTCCTGGTCAGGCGCGAACATCGACCCGAAGACCGAGCTCACGACGTCGAAGCTCGCATCCGGGAACGGGAGCGCCTCGGCATCGCCCTCGACGAACTCGACGGGAAGTCCCTCGGCATCGGCCCGTCGGCGTGCTCGCTCGAGCAGGGCAGGGACGTAGTCGACGCCGGTCACGTCGCATCCCCGACGCGCCGCCGCGAGCGCCGCGTTGCCGCTGCCGGTCGCGACGTCGAGGACGCGCTCCGTCGAATGGACGTCGAGCGCCTCGATCAGCAGCTCGGAGACGATCTGGATCTGCGTCCCGATCATGTGGTAGTCGCCGCTCGACCAGGTCGCCTGCTGGCGCGTCTTGATCGCTGCGAGGTCCGGCGTCGGCGCGGGGTCTACCGTGGTGCTGGTCGTCATATCGTGCGATCTCCCTTCTGGACTGGGTGCGAACGAGCATCGGGCGAAAGAGAGACCGTCCGCATCTGCGGAAATCCCTATCTATAGGCGTGGCGCGTCGTCATCCTGTTCGAACTTCGCCTGAGCGAGCAGCCGGCTCTGCGGATGGGCGCTCGGTGACGGTCACGTCCGAACGACGGTATCAGCGCCGCGTCCGGGGACGCGCCGAAGTCGCGACGGATGCCGGAGCAGCGTGATCGCCGCCCCGAGGAGCGCACCGGACATCGTCTCCGCCAGATCGGTCATCGTGTCTTCGTAGGTGAGGTCCATACCGCGGGCACCGAGCTTGAGCCCGATCCATTCGCCGATCTCCCAGACGCCCGCGGCTGCCATCCCCGCGAGTGCCGCCACGCCGGCTGCCTCCCACGACGTGCGCGTGCGAGGCGTGGCGAGTGCGCCCACGACCGAGGCGAGGGTCGCCCCGTCGGCGAAATGGATCAGATCGTCGACGTGCGCGCGCTGGTAGATGCCGATCGCGTTGCCGCCGGCGTCGACGAGGAGGGGGAGCGTGATCGCCAGATCGATCTCGCGCGGATACGGCTGTGGTCGACCCTGGAGCCTCCAGACGAGCGGAACGGCGAGGAGTCCGCCTGCGTAGCCCAGGGCGCGGACCCGCATCGCCTTGCCGCTGTAGCGCGGCGCCGATGAATTCACCCAGGCATCGATGGCGAGGGCGATGACGGCTGCCTTGGCGGCGCTGATCGCGGCGATCCATACGACGTCCGCGGGCGTGGGCGGCGGCGTCGGGGGCTGCGATACAGCTGACGGAGACGCGGGCGCGGCGACGTTGGGCGGCGATGACAGCGACATCATGGCTATGGTGCCGCATCCTGCCTCTCGACGACCTCAAGGCGGCCGCGAGGCGGCTGCAAGCCCGCCGACACATGTCGCACGGCGCCGACGTTCTGAAGTCCGTGCCAGCCTTGCTGGATGGCCGATGCCCCCGAGCCGGACGTTGATGCGCCCCAGCCGGACGTTGATGCGCCCCAGCCGGACCTTCGGCGACGCTTGCGCGATCGCTTCCTCCAGGGCGTGAAGGAACACGATGTTTCGGGTCTGTCCGCCGAGATCGCCTACCGGTTCCTGTTCGCCGTGTTCCCGTTCGGGCTGTTCGTCGCCGCGCTGGGGTCGTTCGTCGCCGTCTATTTCCACATCGACAACCCAGCCGACGAGGTCGTCCGCGCGCTCGGCGACAACCTGCCGCCGTCGATCGCCGAGGCGATCCGTCCCGAACTCCAGCACCTCCTCTCCTCGGCCCGTCCGGATCTGGTGAGCATCGGCGCGCTCGCCGCCTTGTGGGCCGCTACGGGCGGGGTCAACGCCGTCGTGAAGGGGATGCATCGCGCATACGAGGTGGACGAGATCCGCCCGTTCGTCATGCGCTACGTCGTGGCGGTCGGACTCACGCTGGTCGCCGCGGTCGTCATCGTCGGCTCGTTCGTCACCATCGTCGGAGGCGCCATGCTCACCGAACGCCTTGTCGGGCGGTTGGGTCTCGGGGAGGTCGCGAGCACCGTGCTGTGGTGGCTGCGCTGGCCGGCGCTGTTCTTCGCGCTGACCGGCGCCGTCGCGATCATGTATCGCTATGGTCCGAGTGTGGCCGTCCCGTGGCGCTGGGTCCTGGCCGGCGCCGCGGCATTCGCGGCCGGATGGCTCGTCGTGACGGCGTTGCTCGGGTACTACGTCGGCCATGTCGCGGATTACGGCGCGACCTACGGGTCCCTCGGCGCCGTGATCGTGCTCATGACGTGGCTCTACGTCACAGCGGCGTTGCTGATGCTGGGCGCCGAGGTCACGGCGTCGCTGGCCCACGAACTGACGCCCGACGCGATACGCCGGCGAGGTGAGGAGGAGGCGGTCGCCCATGCGGTCGGTGGCGCTGCCGACGAGCTGCGCGACGGCGTCGAGACCGCGAGGCGCCGCGTCACCTCCTAGGGCTTCGAGGGGCGTCTCGGGCGATCGTCAGCGACGGCGCAAGCCGGCAAGCGGCCACACGGGGAGCGGCGACCCGTGGCCGGGCCGTAGCATCGACGTCAGCAGGAGGGCTGATGTCGGAAACGACGTTGCCGGACGAGAACCCCATGACGGCCGACTCGATCTCCCACGACGAGGGGCATCGACAGGCGCGCGTGCGGGAGGGCCTGACGATGGCCCTCTATATCGGGCTGTCCTTGCTCGCGGTGATGGTCGCGCTCCCGCGCAACGTGACGGCCTCCCTCGAACCGCACCCAGCGGTGGCGCTGTTCCTGACCTCGATCTCGCTGCTGATCGCGCACCAGCTCGCGTTCCGCCTCTCGGCCCGCCTGGCGCACCAGGGCGCGCTCGGCGCCGAGCACCTCGACCTGCTCGCGGCGCAGGTCGTCGGCGGCCTCGCCGTCACGGCCGTCGCGGTGATCCCGGTCATCCTCTTCGAGGGCAGGACGGGCGTCGTGATCGCCGAGCTCGCGTTGCTCGCGTTCATCGCCGTCGTCGGTTATGCATCGGCCAGGACGATCCATGTCAGTCGGGTCCGCGCCCTGTTGTCCGTGCTTGGCGTCATCGCCCTCGTGCTCGTGGTGCTCTGGATCAAGGAGCTCGTACACCATTGACCGGCGTATCAGCCACCTGCAACGCCTTCCCGGCGCGTGTGCGTGGCGTTCGCGTCCTCCGACGCGTGAGTCTTGGTCCGTCATGACGCTCGAGACCTACCGTCGAAAGCGGCGGTTCGACGAGACACCTGAACCGCCGGGCGCGGAGGTGCCGTCGCCGGCGAGCGAGGGGAAGGCCGGGGGTCGCTTCGTCGTGCAGCGGCACCGGGCGACCCGGCTCCACTACGACGTCCGTCTGGAGCTCGGCGGCGTCCTCGTGTCGTGGGCGGTGCCGCGCGGGCCCTCCCTCGACCCCGAAGCGCGTCGGCTGGCCATCCACGTCGAGGATCACCCGATCGACTACTTCGACTTCGAGGGCGTCATCCCCGGAAAGCAGTACGGCGCCGGAGACGTCATCGTGTGGGACTGGGGGACGTGGCTCGCCGATCCCGACACGGCCGACGCCGCCAGAGCGATCCGGGATGGCGAGCTGAAGTTCACGCTCGATGGCGAGAAGCTGCACGGCGCATTCGTGCTGGTGCGCATGCGCTGGACCGACTCGCCGAAGGACCAATGGCTGATGATCCACCGGCGCGATCGATACGCCGCGAAAGGCTGGGACGCTGAGGACTTTCCGGCGAGCGTCAAGTCGGGCCGGACCAACGACGAGGTGGCCGCGCGTGTCAGACCGAAGCGCCGCGCCCGAAAGCCGGCGAGGGCGGTGGCATGAACGAGCTTGCGTATCGCGCCGCTGAACGGCGACTGTGGGACGCGGTCGGCGCCCGACCGATCGAACGACGCATCCATCTCGAGCGTATCGGCGTCGACGTCCGGATCCAGGAGATCGGCCACGGACCGCCGGTCCTGTTCATCCACGGCGTCGCGACGAGCGGCGTGAGCTGGGCTGGGCTGGCGGCGCGGGCGCGTGGCTTCCGCTGCCTGATCCTCGACCGGCCCGGGACCGGGCTCAGCCAGGCGCTCGATCGCCCGGTCGATCCAACGACCCTGGCCGCGATGGCCGACGTCCTCGTGGCCGACGTCCTGGACGCCCTGGACATCGCCACCGCGCATATCGTCGCCAGCTCGTTCGGGGGATACATGGCGCTTCGCTCGGCCGCCGCGACGCCGGCGCGTATCGGCCGGATGGTGCAGTTCAGCTGGCCCGTGGGCGCACCGACGCCGACGCTGCCGCTGTTCCTGCGGGCCATGGGGCTGCCCGGGTTCCGCCGTCTCGTGGAGGCGATACCGCGCACGGATCGATCGGTGCGCCTGCTGTTCCACCAGCTCGGGCATCGCGACAAGCTGCTCGACGGTCGCATCAGCCGCGAGGATCTCGCGTGCTACGCGGCACTCATGGCGCATACGGACACGCTCCGCAACGAGTTCGCTCCCGCACGTGCGCTGATCTCACCGTTGCGCGGCCTGGCTCGCCTGCATCTGCCGGACGACGTCCTGCGGCGGGTCGCCTGCCCGACGCTGTTCATCTGGGGAGGGCGGGATCCGTTCGGTGGTGCGGCTGTCGGTCGGGCCCTCGTCGAGCGGATCCCGACAGCCACGCTCGACCTGATGGCCGACGCCGGCCACAGCCCGTGGCTCGACGACATGGCTGCGAGCGTCTCGAAGATGACGGCGTTCCTGGCGGGCGACCGACGTCGCACAGCAGTGCCGGAAACGGCCGCTGCGATCGCGTGACGACCGTCTGGCCGCACCTCGTCGTCGCCATCCGCGGCACACTCTAGGGCGTGACCACCAAGCGCTCGTCGATGCCCGAGTTCATCCCGCCGATGCTCGCGACGCTCGTCGGGGCGCCGTTCGATGACCCTGACTGGACGTTCGAGATCAAGTGGGACGGCTTCCGCGTCGAGACCGTGATCGACGCCGGGACCGTTCGCCTGTGGACCCGCGGCCAGCAGGACGCGGCCGGGTATTTCGGTCCATTCCTCGCACCCGCCGACTGGATCGCCGCCGAGCAGGCCATCGTCGATGGTGAGGTGATCGCCCTCGACGATCGGGGCGAGCCGGACTTCGCCCTGCTCCAGGCGCGCATCAAGGGCAAGGGGAGCGCTGGCGTGCCGACGCCGTTCGTCTACGAGGTCTTCGACCTGATGTGGCTCGACGGCCGGTCGCTGATCGCCGAACCGCTGGAAGTGCGTCGCCGGTTGCTGAAGGACGTGCTTCGAGCGGATCCGCGGGTGCGGCTCAGCGAGGACATCGCCGCGGACGGCATCGCGTTCTTCGAGGCGGCGCGAGTCCGCCAGCTCGAGGGGATCATGGCGAAGGACCGCCGCTCGACCTACGAGCCCGGCAAGCGGACGATGGCCTGGCAGAAGGTGAAGATCCGGCCGGAGCAGGAGCTCGTCGTCGGAGGGTGGACCAAGGGCACCGGCAAGGCCGTCGAGCTCGGCGCGTTGCTCGTCGGCGTGTACGAGGACGGCGCCCTCCGCTACGCGGGCAAGGTCGGCGCGGGGTTCAACGATGCGACCCGATCGGAGCTGATCGCCGCCCTGACCCCGCTCGCCTCCGATCATCAGCCGTTCGCCGAGATCGCCGCCGCGGGCCGTCGCAAAGACCGCGCTCTGGCTACGTCCCGAGCTCGTGATCCGTGCCGAGTTCGCCGGCTGGACCGGTGACGGTCTCGTCCGCCAGGCGGCATACAAGGGCTTCGACCTGGGCAAAGACCCCAAGAAGGTCCGGCGCGAGGTGGCGCGCGCGGCCGGCTGATCAGCGCGTCACGGACTCCAGAACGCGAAATCGCCGTCGAGCTGGATCGGATCCGAGCCGTCTGCGTACCGGACGACCACGTGAGTCGTGCCGGCCTCATCGACCTCGGGCAGCAGGATCGACGCGCTGTCGGGTGCCCACAGGCGATGGCTGAGCGCGTACTGGTCGAAATACGCGAGCAATGAGCTGACGAACCGCTCGGCCGGGCGGACGATCGGCTGCGACAGGGTCTGGCCCGAGGCGACGTCGGCAAAGATGAGGCGCACTTCCGTCGCGGCGTCCTGCGATGGAGCCGCGGATGACGCGGCGGATGCGATCGATGGCTGGACGCGCAGCGCCGCGATCGTCTTGCCGTCGGGCGACCACCAGAACGCCACGACCAGCCCATCGACGAGCGTCCTGACGTCGCCAGACGCCGCATCGATGAGCTTCAGCGGGCCCAGCGGGAACCCCGCGACGTCATCCGCGGTCGCCGACGCGATCGAGGCGACGGATCCGCCCTTCGGATCGAAGGTCAGGGCGGTCTGCCCGTACACGGTCATCGCGTGTTCATTCGAGCCGTCACGGTGCGATACGACGACCTCGCCGGGCCCGCCGATCGCCCCGCGCACGAACGCTCTCGACGCGTGATCGGGGCTGACGATCCCGGCTCGGAAGTCGCCCGGTCGCTTCAACGACTCCCCCTTGGCGCTCCCGTCGGCCCCGATCTCGCCAAGGAAGCTCTCGCTGCCGGTGCCGATGTGGGCGAACAACCGGTCCGCATCCAGCCAGTCGAAGTACAGCGGGTTGCCGGAGCGGACGAGTGACCCCTTGCCGCTCCCGTCGACCGGCGCGCTGCCGTCAGCCGGGGCGACGCGCAGCGACAGCTTGTCGCTCTCGTTGGCGAGGAAGGAGACCGATCGACCGTCTGGCGTCCAATACACGTAGAAGGGCGCGGCGCTCGGCCGAAGGAAGATCACCGTCGGGTCCGCCGGAGCGGTGGCGGCGTCAGCGACGTCGAACACCACGACCCCGGTGTTCGTCCCGTCCGAGCGGATGACCGCGATGTGCGAGCCGTCCGGGGACCACGATGGGAAGCCGAACTGGCCCTTGCTCGTGTCCGCGAGCACGCGTGTCGAGCCGTCGGTCGCGACGATCGAGAGCGACCCATCGGTCTCCTGGACGGCGATCGAGCCCGTCGACGCGATCGGATGACCAGCCGAGGCCGAGCCCGCAGGCGCGGGGCTGGCGGGTGCGCCGCTCGCCTGACCGCTGGCGGGCGGCGCCGCGCTAGGCGACACGGCAGCGGACGTGATGGGTGCGGACGGTGAGGGAGTGGGGCTGGCACAGCCGGCCACGAGGATCGCCAGGATCGCGACGGAGGCGACGCCTCGTTTCGACCTCATCGGACAACGATACGCATGCAGCCTTCCAGTCGGATGCCCGCGGCTGAACATGCGCCTGCCCGCGACCGAGGTGTGACCGTGACGGTGAGCCGGTCCACGATGGTGACGAGCGGTCCTGTCCGGTCCAGACGGGTGACACCGAGGCACCGAATTCGCCACGGTGGTGCGCGGACGCAACCCTGCGGGTAGGAAGAAAGGGCTACTCTTCGGCAGTACCCAGAGCAGGGGTTTACCCACCGGACAGCTCGGAACCTCGCGCACGATCAGGGGGACATCCAGGTCATGTCGCTGCTTCAACGCATGGAGCGCGCCCAGAAGGCGAAGGAGGCTGCTGAGGCAGCCAAGAACGGCAGCGCAGCGCCCGAAGCGTCCGAGGCCGCCGCCCCGACCCCGCCCGAAACCGCCCCCGTGCCAACGGCCATCACGCCCGTCCCGATCTCCACGAACGGTAACGGGACGAAGCGCGCCCCCGTGCCTGTCGGGCCGGCGAACGTCGGTCCGGCCATCCCGAGCGGGATGATGCGGCCGGCTCCGACGCCCGCCCGCGAGGACCTCATCCGCGAGGTCCGCTACCGCCTCCAGACCGAGGTCGTCGGCGCGTTCAAGACGCTGCTCGACGCCAAGGAGAGCGAGGTCCACGAGCGGATCGAGGGCCTGGTCGACCGGGTGATCGCCCAAGGCGGCTTCGCGGTCACCCGCGACGAGCGCGAGCGCCTGGTCGAGGAGATGGTCCACGACGTGACCGGGTTTCGGGCCGCTGGAGCCGCTTCTCGCCGACCCGACCATCACCGAGGTCATGGTCAACGGCCCGGACCACATCTACATCGAGCGCAAGGGCAAGATCCAGCGCATCGATACGCGTCTTCCTCAACGACCAGCACGTGCTGCGGGTCATCGACCGGATCATCACGCCGCTCGGTCGGCGGATCGACGAGTCGAGCCCGCGCGTCGACGCGCGACTGCCCGATGGCTCACGCGTGAACGCGGTCATCGAGCCGCTCTCGCTGGTCGGCCCGGTCATCACGGTCCGCAAGTTCTCCAAGACGCCCTACACCGTCGACGACCTCGTCAAGTTCGGGACGGCGACGCCCGAGATGTTCGACTTCCTGCAAGCGTGCATCGAGGCGCGGCTCAACGTGTTCGTCTCGGGTGGCACGGGCTCGGGCAAGACGACGACCCTGAACGTGCTGTCGACCTTCATCCCGAACGACGAGCGGATCGTCACCATCGAGGACGCCGCCGAGCTCCAGCTCCAGCCAGGACCACGTGATCACGCTCGAGTCGCGTCCGCCGAACCTCGAGGGAGAGGGCGAGATCACGATCCGGAGCCTGCTGCGTAACGCGATGCACATGCGCCCCGACCGCATCATCGTCGGGGAGTGCCGCGCGGGCGAGGCGCTGGACATGCTCCAGGCGATGACGACGGGTCACGACGGGTCGCTGTCGACCGGCCACGCGAACAGCCCCAAGGACATGCTCCGGCGGCTCGAGACGATGGTCCTGATGACCGGCTACCAGCTGCCGTTGCGCGCCATCCGCGAGCAGATGTCGTCGGCCGTCGACATCATCGTCCACACGGCGCGGCTCAAGGACGGCACCCGCAAGATCGTCAATATCACCGAGATCTACGGTGTCGAGGACGACGAGATCCTCACCCACGACATCTTCCGGTTCGTCCAGACGGGCTACCACGAAGGCAAGATCGAGGGCAGCCTGCAGCCGACCGGGATCCGCCCCACGTTCATGGGCCAGTTCCAGCGCGCGGGCGTGGACCTGCCGCCAGGCGAGTTCGGCATCCCGCCCGAGGACCCCGACAACCCCATCCGTCCACAGAAGAGCCGCTTCGGCGCGCGACTGACCACGCACGCCGAGTTCACGCCCGTGCCGCGCGGCGATGGCAAGGCGATCGTCGCCGGCGGGATGGTGTACGTCTCGTCGATCGGACCGGTCGACCCGGAGACCGGCGAGGTCATCACCGGCTCGATCAAGGACCAGACGCGCCGCTGCATGACCAACCTGACCGAGCGCCTGCAGGCAGCCGGGACGAGCATGGACCGGGTCGTGTGGGCGAACTGGTCGCTCAAGGAACCGTCGGACTTCGACGAGTTCAACGAAGAGTGGAATCGCTGGTTCCCGGGTGATCCGCCCATCGGCCAGCTCACGCTCATGCCGCCACTCCAGCGACGTGCCGGGTTCGGCGTGTCGCTCGGGGTGATCGCCACTGTCGAACCCATCGCCGAAGAGGTCGGCACCGGGTGGGACGCCTGATCGACTGATCGTCGGAAAGGGGGGACACGATGTCGCGCCGCGATGTGCTTCGCGACGCCGCCCGCACGCTCCTGCTCGGCATGTCCGGGTGGGCCGTCGGTGCGGTCCTCATCGCGAGGTTCGCCACGGGCTCGCTCGTGTCCGACCTCGACCTCGTCTACCTGTGTGTCGTGGTGTGGGTCGCGGTGCCCGTCGCGGCCATCGCGGCCGCTCGCCTGCTGCAGAACCGCAATGTGCGACGCCCAGCCGCCGGGCCACGGACGTCGCTCGTCTGGGGCGTGATCGCCCTGGCGACATGCGCCGCGATCATCGACACGACGCGCGTCATCGCGCAGGGCTGGTCGACCATGCAGGTCTGGATCGCGCTCTCCCTCCTCACGCCGTTCGGCGTGGCGGTCGGCACCGTCCCCCAGCTCCTCCGGACCGGGGACGTCCGCCAAGCGTCGGTCGCGGCATCGAGCCGGGTGCGGTTCGGGCTCCTCGGCGGGGCGCTCGCGGTCTTCGCGACAGCCCTCGTCATCAGCGACGCCCTCCTCGCGAACGCCGGGGTGGTCGCCTACGCCTGCGACGCGTCGATGCCCGCGGATCTCTGCGCCGCCATCCAGCCGACCCAGCCCGTCCTCGGCGCGTTCGGGTGGGTGATGGTCAGTGTCTTCGCCGTGGGTGCTCTCGTGGCGTTCGCGTTCGACCTCAGTGCGCTGGCGGCGGGTGCCGTAGGCATGATGTATCTGGCGGGGGCCTTCTGGGTCCGCTATCCGTGGGGCGGGATCGTCGATGGGTCGCTCACCGTGGGGTCGCCGGCCGTCCTGCTCGCAGTACACGCCATCGCGGGGCTAGCGTTGATCGTGGCGGTCGCTCTGATCCAGGTCTTCCGCGAGCCCGGCGGCTCGGAGACCGAGCGCGCGCTCACGGCGTGGTTGCGGGCCGAGTCGTTCCTCCCCGAGCAGCGGCCCGCCGATGGAAAGGCCGCGAGCTAGCCGTTCCCATCCTGGCCGTCGCCGACGAGCGGCACCGGCACGACGTGCTCGGCGAGGAACCAGACCTGCAGCTCGTGGCGCCGTAGGACATCGCCCATCAGCAGGTCGTTGGAGCCCCAGTCCTCGAGCTCCTCGGTCGTCGTGATCGCCGCACGCACCTTCTCGATGATGGTTTCGTGCGCCTGGAGCGTGCGGTCGATCATGACCGCGACTTCCTCGGCGCCATCCGGCGGGCGCGGGATCGTCGTCAGCTCAGCGGCGTGACGGGGATCACCCACCGCGATGCCGCCCAAACTCTGGACGCGCTCGGCGATGAGGTCGACCAGCTCGAGCTGCTCCTCGGCGTGCTTGTCGAACAGCAGGTGGAGCTGGTAGAAGGTCGGGCCCGCCAGCAGCCAGTGATGCTTCTTGTACAGCGCGTACAGGATCATCGTGTCGGCGAGGATCTCGTTCAGCGCCTCGCAGCTCTTGGCGCGCTTGTCGTCCGCGAGCGCGATCGGCAGCCGACGAAGCGTGCCGAACGATTGAAGCTCGGGACCACGTTCGTCGAGACGGGGATCGGGCGAGCGGCGCCCGCTGCCGTTGCGATGCTGCGTGCGAGGTCGCGTCGTAGTCGTCGCCATAGGGGAGCCTCCGGGTGGGACGGTCGTGTGCCGTCCCCCAGGGTGCCTCCGGGCGGGGAGCACCCCAATCAGCGCTGGTCCATCGCTATTGCGGCGGTATTACGACGCGTTGTGTCGAGCGCGCGCGTTGGCGAGTCGATCGTGTGCCAGTCGGATGAGCGGCACGACCGTCCGCTCGAACGTCGCGTTCGTCGGGTTGAGGATCGAGATCCACAGTTGCTGGCCGTAGACAGGGTGGGGGAGCAGTGTGTCGAAGGCTCGAAAGTCCGGATCGGGGACCGCGGCGGCGACCTGCTCGAATGTCGGTCGATCGACCCCGAGGTTCAGGCGGAAGACGCCAGGACGGTCGAGGTCGGACGCGTCATCGTGCTCATCGGTCGTTACGAGCGTGGCGAAGTTCGGCCAATGCTTCTCGGGGTCGAGCGAGAAGAAGTAGGCGTTCATCGCTTCGACGAGATCGCCCTCGGGATAGGTGTCAAGGATGTACCGCACGATGGTCGCCGGATCGGGTCCGACAGGGATCGAAGTCGTCATGTCCCCATCGTGCGACCTGCATGTCAAGACCCTGGCCGAGGGCTTCTGCGGGTGGGTCGTATGACGTAGGCCGACGCGACCGACGTCGGTAGTCATCGCCGTTGTGCGGAGTCCACGATGCGGGGATGGCCGCCCCATCCCTCGCCCCGCGACGTTCCCTCTCCCTCCTTGACCTAGGCGCCCTGCTGTATCTCGGGGCCGTGTGGGGTGCGGTCTTCCTGTTCATGCGCATCGCTGCTCCGCAGGTCGGGCCTGTCTGGGCGGCCGACATCCGTCTCCTGATCGGCGCGACCGTCCTGATCGCGTTCGCCGGTCGGCGCACGCTGCCGGTCGTCCGCGGACGCGTGACGAGCTTCCTCATCGTCGGTGGGCTCTTCTCGGCGCTCCCGTTCACGTTCATCGCGATCGCGACCGTGACCTTGCCGGCCGGGTTCGCCGCACTGCTCAACGCCGCCACACCACTCTTCACGGCGGCCATCGGGATGGCGTTCCTCGGCAACCGACCATCCGCGCGCGTCATCGCCGGCCTCGTCGTCGGACTGATCGCAGTCGTCGTCCTCGTCGGGTGGTCACCACTCGAACCGACGATGACCACGATCCTCGCGGTCGGAGCGGGACTGGGCGCTCCTGCGAGCTATGCAGTCGCCGGCAACTACGTCCGCTCGAAGATGCGCGACGTCGAGCCGACCGAGCTGGCGACCGGGATGGTCACCGGGGGCGCGCTGCTGGCCCTCCCGGTGGCAGTCCTCAGCGGTGCGCCCGGGACGCCGAACGTCGAAGGCGTCGTGTCCCTGATCGGGGTCGGGGTGCTGTCGACCGCCCTCGCCTGGCCGGTCTTCTTCCGGGTTCTCCGCCGCACGACGGCCACCGCGGCGAGCACGGTGACGTTCATCGTGCCTGCCTTCGCGCTCGCGTTCGCCGCGGCCATCCTCGGTGAGGCCGTCGGTCCGGAGCTCCTGGTCGGCTTCGGGTTGATCCTCGTGAGTCTGTGCCTCGTACTCGGGATCGTGCCGCGGCCGCGGCTGCCGATCGTGGCGCGGGTGGCGCGCGCCGCCGGAGCCTTCGGCCGATCCTGACGCTGCGGCCGGTCGTCGCCTCGCGGTAGCTCGACGCCACGGAACGGCATCCGGCCGACGTCGCCAAGTCCCGGCCCGACCGGACCAACCGCTCGGCTAGAGTGCGCCCGTGAAGGCCGCTGTTCGAGATCGGTATGGGAACCCGGACGTCGTCCGCATCGAGGAGGTCGACATCCCGACCGCCGGGGAGGGCCAGATCCTTGTCCGGGTCCACGCAGCATCCGTCAATCGGGCCGACCTCGACGGCATCCAGCCGCGTCCGGAGTTCGTCCGGCTCTTCATCGGCATCCGAGCGCCACGCATCCACCGACTCGGCATCGACGTCGCCGGGACCGTCGAGGCCATCGGACCCGGTGTGATCAGGTTCAAACCCGGCGATCGCGTCTTCTCCGACCTGTTCGGTCAGCCGCTCGGCGCTTTTGCTGAGTACACGTGCGCACCCGAGTCGAGGTTCGAGCCGATCCCAGAAGGACTGTCGTTCGAGGATGCCGCGACGTTGCCGCATTCGGGCGTCCTTGCCCTGCAGGGTCTCCGACTCCGGCGGGGACGAGCGATCAAGCCCGGCGACAAGGTGCTCATCGTCGGCGCGTCCGGAAACGTCGGTCCGTTCGCGGTCCAGATCGCAAAGTCGAACGGGGCGGAAGTCACCGGCGTCGCCCGTACCTCCAAGCTCGACTTCGTGCGCTCGCTCGGCGCCGACCATGTCATCGACTACACGACGACCGATTTCACGGCCACCGGCGAGCGGTACGACTGGATCCTCGACACCGACTCCCACCAGTCGATCGTCAAAGTGCGGCGCGCCCTGAAGGACCAGGGCGTCTACGTGACGCTTGGCGGAACCACCTGGCCGATCCTGGGTGCGCTGATCGTCGGGCCGATGCTGTCGCTCGTAGGCGGCAAGTACTCCGGCCTCTTGCTGTGGTGGAAGCCCTTCAACCCGCCCGATATCGCGCGCCTCGGCGCGATGGTCGTCGCAGGTCAGGTCCGTCCAGCCATCGATCGTCGCTTCCCGCTGGACCAGGTCGTCGAGGCGCTGAAATGGGTCGACAACGGCCATGCGAAGGGCAAGGTCGTCATCACGTTCGACGGATCCTCCGGGGACGCTGCCCGGGCATGACCGCTGCTCCTCCACCTAGCGACGTGCTCCGCGTGGTGATCGCCGACGATTCCACGCTCATCCGAGAGGGCATCGCGCGCCTCATCGAGGAGTCGGGCGGGACGGTCGTGGCCAAGGTCGGCGACGGCGATGCCTTCGTCGCGGCCGTCATCGAGCACCGGCCCGACGTGTCCGTCGTCGACGTCCGGATGCCGCCGACGCAGCGCGACGAGGGCCTCAAGGCCGCGATCGAGGCGCGCCGTCGCGTGCCGGGCACGCCGATCCTCGTGCTGAGCCAATACGTCGAGCGGCAGTACGCCGACTGAGCTGCTCGCGGGAGGTGGGGGTGGTGTCGGCTACCTGCTCAAGGATCGCGTCGGCGACATCCCGGAATTCATGGACGCATTGCGCCGCGTCGCCCGTGGCGGCACGGCGCTCGATGCGGAGGTCGTGGCACAGCTCATGGTCCGCAGCCGTCCCGACGACCCGCTCGCGGCGCTCACGCCGCGCGAGCGCGAGGTCCTCGCCGCGATGGCAGAAGGGCGGACCAACCTCGGCATCGCCAAGCTCCTCACGATCACCGAGGGTGCGACCGAGAAGCACATCAGCAACATCTTCGGAAAGCTCGACCTGCCCCAGACCGAGGAGGACCATCGGCGCGTGCTGGCGGTCCTGACCTACCTCGACTCCTGAGCCGGGAGCGGCTGGGTCGACGGAGCCGGGACCACTGCCGGAACGACGGCGGGCGCGACAGGGAGAGCCGCATGCACGAGCGTCGGCCCGCCGGGCGGGCTCGTGACCGAGAAGCTGCCGTCGACGCCGGCGACGCGGCTGGCGAGCCCTGCAAGTCCGCCACCTGCCGCGACCATCGCCCCGCCCCGGCCGTCATCCCACACCTCGACGACGAGATGGTCGGCCTCGCGACGCACCCGGACCTCACAGTTCGCCGCTCCGCTGTGCTTCGCCACGTTCGCGAGTGCCTCCGAGACGACGAAGTACGCGGTCCGCTCGACCGCCGCTGACATCCGCTCGCCGGGCGCCAGCTCGCTCCGGACCGTCGTCCGGATCGGGCCGCGACCGGTGATCGATTCGATCGCCGGCACGAGCCCGCGGTCGAGCAGGATCGATGGGGCGATGCCCCGAACGAGCTGACGGATCTCGCGCGAGTGCTTCGCGTGCCTGCTCCTGGCTCGAGCGGACGAGTTCCTTGGCACCCTCGGGGTCGCTATCGATGCGCTCACTGGCAAGCCCGAGGTCGATCGACAGCATCACCAGTCGCTGCTGCGCGCCGTCGTGCAGATCGCGCTCGATACGGCTCAGCTCGGTCGCCTCGACATCGATGACGGCGGATCGGCTCTGGCGGAGCGTCTCGACCTCGCGCCGCAGCTCGCGACTCTCGGACGTGCACAGGAGACCGGCCACGACCTGGCGGTGCAGTCGCGATGACGATCTGCGACAGGGATGCCGCGACGAAGAGCAGCAGGAGGCCAGCGACCGATGCGAGCCAGAGCGGTGGTAGCGTCGCCCGCGGCTCGAACCAGAGCGGCAGCGTGAGCGCCACGAGCGCTACGGCCCACGCGACGCCGACGACGACGAACTCGATGATCGTCAGCGGGAAGTCGACCGCGACGTAGAGCACATCGCGCCAGCGCGCCTCATCGGCGAACTCCGCTCTCACGATATCGAGGATGCCGCCGCGGAACGGCCGATAGGGGTGCGGACGCGGCCGTTCGTGCTCACCGACGAACACGCGCCAGCGCTCGACCCAGGCGACGAGCCGCGAGCCTTCGATCGCCGCCGCGATGAACAGGATGCCGATCCCGGCAAGAAGCGTCGTCAGGCCGGTCGAGATGAGGGCGAGGACGATGCCGAAGGCGAGCGTCGCGACGAATGGGCCGAGGACGATGGCGCCGACCGCGTACCAGGTCTGCGGATGGATCGGCGAGAGGAGGAACGCCTGCAGCGGTGAACGTGAGATCCCCGGTCGAGCGAACGACGCTCCACCGGGGATCCGTGCCGAGCCGAGCCCGGCGAGGATGAGCAGCAGCCCTGTCGCCAGGACGACCGCTTCGATCACTCCGCAGGCTCGGGCGGCTCGAGCGCCTCGGCGCTCGACGGGGTCTCACGCCGCAGGCTCGCCGACGACGAGCAGGCCGCCGATCCCGACGATGAAGGCCGGACCGAGGTACCGCCAGGCTTCGATGGACGAGGGCAGCACGGCGTCGAGGAGCGCGAGCCCACCGAACAGGATCAGCACGAGGCCGAAGAACGTGATCCAGCGGCCGGAGCCATCGCCTCGCGTCGCGTGGCGATGCCCTTCCGACACTTCGAAGGTCTGGGTCGCGTCGTGCTCGGTCATCGGCTCCAGGGGGATGATGATCGCCAGCGCCAGGTACAGCAGGATGGCCAGGCCGCCGGTGAAGAAGATCGACACGAACCACAGCACGCGCATGAGTGTCGGGTCGAGGTCGAAGTATTCGGCCAGGCCGGCGGCCACACCGGCGATGCGTCGGTCATGACTGCATCGATACAAGCGGCGGTTCACGAACATCCTCCCATCGGAGCGAACTCGACATTACCGAAGTCGAGGCGGGCGCCGGAGTCGGCGCAGTAGCGATGCCATTCCGCGGCGGCGCGGATCTCCTGTCGGAGCTCCTGCCAGAAGCCGTGTTCGACGGCCAGTCGCGGGCTGAGGGCCATGACGCCACCGAGGACGAGCCCCGGGATGGCGGCGGCAAGAAGGCCGCTCGCAAGGCTGAGCTGGGTGCGTCGCAAAGCGAGGGCAAGCCCGACAGCGATCACGGCGAGCGGCCAGAGCCCGAGGACACGGATCAGGTCGTTCGTCGTCAGCTGCCAGCGCCCAGCCAGCAGGAGCCCGGCCCCGAGCGCCAGGACGAACACGCCCGCGTAGAGGAGCGTGCGGTTCACACGCATCAGGTATCCATCACCTCCCAGGTGTCGTGGCACGTTCCCGGCCGATCCGCGATCGCCGCTCCGTGCCTGTCCCGAGAGTGCGACGCGGAGGAGCGCCTTCCCAGCCCGGTACCCGGCGTCTTGGCGGGTGGGGATAACCCGACCCTCGAGGCGACCCGTACACTCGCCGGACCCGAGCGACCGCCAGAGGCGTCGCCGGATACCCGAGGCGAGCGTGAGCCCAGGACGGCTGGCCGACGTCTTCACGAGCCTGCGGCGCAACGGCGCGCTGGGGCGGGTGGAGGTCGGGTTCCTCCTCGCCACGATGGTCGAATGGGCCGGCTGGCTGGCCCTCGTCGTGTACGCGTTCAGCCGGGGTGGCGCGGCCGAGGCGGGTTTCATCGGGTTCGCGGTCGGCCTGCCGGCCATCCTGGTCGCGCCGACGGCCGCGATCCTCGGCGACCGTCATCCGCGCTCGCGGGTCATGTTCACGGCCTATGTCTCGCAGGCCGTGGCGTTCGCGGCCGCGGGAGCGGCGCTCATGCTCGGAGAGGCACTCGCCGGGTATGCGCTCGGCGTCGTCGCGATGGCACTCATCGCGCTGACCCGGCCGTTGCTCGCGTCCCTGCTTCCCGAGATCGCCCGCTCGCCCGAGGAGCTCACCGCGGGCAACGTCGCGTCAGGACTAGGGGAGGGGTTCGGAGCGCTCGGCGGGTCCCTGCTGGCCGGCGTCCTGTTCGCGCTGGCGGGCGCGCCGTTCGTGCTCGTCGCGGGCGGAGGCGTGATGGTCGTCGCGTCGATCTTGTTGCTGCCCCTCGCGCTCCGTGCCCGCGCCATCGAACGGGAGGCGCTGCGGCCGGCGGCAGGCGGCTTCATGTCGACGGTCCGAGTCGCCTTCCGGGAGTTGGCAGCAGGCGCGGCGACGACGCTGGCGGACCGGCGCCTCGTGGCGCTGTCGACGCTGATGGCGATGACCATCGGGACACTCGGCGCCTTGAACGTCCTCATCGTCATCGTCGCGATCGACGTCCTCGGCTACGACGAGCAGGCCGCCGGCTACCTCGCCGCGGTGACGGGCGTCGGGGCGTTGCTCGGTTCACTGGTCGCGACGTCGCTCGTCGGGCGTGAGCGGATCGCCGCCCCGCTCCTGGCGGCCGTCGTCGGGTTCGCCGTCGCGGTCGCTGCGGTCGGGCTCGGGTCGACGCCGGTGCCGGTCGCGATCGCATTGGTCGCGACCGGGATCGGCTGGTCCGTGGCGTGGGTCGCGGCGACCACGATGATCCAGCGACTGGTCGGCGATGACGTCATGACGCGCGTGTTCGGCATCAACGAGTCACTCCAGACCGGCGCGGAGTCGCTCGGTGGACTGGCCGTCCCGATCCTGGTCGTCGCGATCGGACCGGGCGGCGCCTTGATCGCGCTCGGCATGTTCCTCGCTCTCGTCGCGGTCGTCGCGGCGCCGGTCCTGCTGAGAGCCGACCGCATCGACCCGGCGATCCTGCGCGATCTCGCCATCGTCCGGACGGTGCCGATGTTCAGCCCGCTATCGGCGCCCGTCGTCGAGCGCCTCGCCGCCTACGCGGAGCACTCGATAGCCGCCCCCGGCGCTGCCATCATCACCGAGGGTGAACACGGCGATCGCTTCTACATCGTGCTCAGCGGCCGGGTCGCGATCTCGGCCCAGGGACGCGACGCTGGGGAGATGGGCGCCGGCGGCTGGTTCGGGGAGATCGCGCTCATCCGGGACGTGCCGCGAACCGCGACCGTGCGGGCGATCGAACCGACCGAGCTCCTGGCCATCCGGCGTGAGCCGTTCCTCGAGGCGCTCACCGGGCAGGCGCGCAGCCGAGCGCTCGCCTCCGACGTGATCGAGGAGCGCCTGGCGGCCGATCGCACCGCCGGCTAGCCAGCGTTGGCGGTCAGTCCTGTCGCGCGTACGTCCCGGCGACCCCGCCCAGTCGATGTCGGATCCCGACGAGTCCGCTCCGCATCACGGCGTGGTGGTTCAGCCGGAAGATCTCATCCACGAACGGCAATGGCGCCAGGAGGTTCATCCAGCGTGCCGTCGTGCGGATCGACCACACGTAGCGCACGACCGTCCAGTCTTCCTCGGTCCACAGCGTCCACTCACCCGTGCCCTCGAGCTCACCGGTAGCGACGCCCACCAGCGACGTCGGCGGTTCGCGGTCGGTGACACGAAGGTCGAAACGCAGCTCGTACGGCAGCTTCCCGACGAACGTCGTCCGAAATCTGGCCCCGATCTTGTCGGGCCCGGCCCGCTCGAGCGGTTCCACGGCGCGTACGTTGGGCCACCACGTCGGCCACGCCTCCGCGTCGTCGATCTCGGCGAACACGCGGTCGATCGGCGCCTGCAGGCGCCAGACGGTGACGAACCGGTACTGCGGCATCAGGCGGTGACCAGGCGGAGCACCTCTCCGAGTCGGGCGATGTCGTCCGGCGTGCGGTACAGGTTGTTGTTGAAGGTGAAGCCGGTGAACCCGGCATCGATGTACGGCTGGAGCGCTTCCGCCGCCTTGTCCGGCGTTCCCACCTGGACATACGGCCGGCGCTCCTCAGGGATCATCTGGAGCAGCGCCTTACCCGCCTCGTCCGACTCGACGACCATCACCGGCGCGCCGACGGTCCGCTCGATCGTCGACGGATCGCGGCCGATCTCGGCGCAGTAGCCCTCGAGCACCTCGGTCTTGTGCAGGAGCGACTCGATCCCGAGCGCGAACCAGTGCGTCATGTCGGCGTACTTCGCCGCGATCCGCAGCGTGCGCTGCTCGCCCACGCCGCCGATGAGGATCGGCGGTCCCTTCGGCTGGACGGGTCGCGGCTCGTTGAGCGCGGCGTCGAGCTGGTAGTGCTTGCCGTGGAACGTCGCCGGTTCCTCCGTGAACATCGCCTTGGCGATCGCCAGCGCCTCCTCGAGCCGATCCATGCGCTCGCGGATCGGCGGGAAGTCATAGCCGTAGCCGGCATGCTCGACGTCGTTCCAGGCCGCCCCGAGCCCGAGGATCGCGCGCCCGCCGGAGATCACGTCGAGCGTCGTCGCCTCCTTCGCGAGCAGCGCCGGGTTCCGATACGTGACCCCCGTGACCAGCGTCCCGAGCCGGACCTTGTTCGTCTCGCGGGCAAGCGCCGCAAGCGTCATCCAGCCCTCGAGCATCGGTTCGGTGACCGCACCGACGCCCTGGATCTGATAGAGGTGGTCCATCACGGTGACGAGGCTGAAACCAGCCTCTTCCGCGGCACGTGCCTGCGTGACGACGCCCTCGAAGAGCCGATCGGGCGGTATCTCCGGGTGGGTGTAGCTGGGGAGGTGGAATCCGAACCAAACGCTCATGGAGGGAGCCTACTGCGACCTCGAGATCCCTGACGTCCCAAGGCGCTGAGCGCGGCCATGCGCTCGCGGATATCGGTGTGAAAACGCCGGGCTCGTCGGTCGTTCGACCGATGGCAGCGCCGTCCACGGCGAATACGGTCCGTTCGTGGCACCCGCCACGGATCCGAAAGGAGCGCACGATGTCCCCCACGCAGAAGCGCCATCGCCTGGCCACGAACGACAACGAGACGGTCGTCTCAGATCGCACGCAGAAGCGCCACCGCCTGGCCACGAACGACAACGAGACGGTCGTCCGCAAGTAGGCGACTCGGATCAATCGCGCGGCAACCACGGCACCGGCCGAGGCGCACGCGTCCGCCTCGGCCATCCGCTTTGCGCAGCACGAGGACATCCACCACCGGCTAGGCTCTGGGCATGGCCCTGCCGCGCGCCCCGTTGACCCGTGCGAAGGTCGACGATCTTACTCGCCACTTCGCCGGCGAGATCATCGAGCCAGAAACCACCGATTACGACGACGCCCGGCGTGTCTGGAACGCCGTCTTCGACCGACGACCCACCCTGATCGTCCGACCATCGACGGTCGACGACGTCATCGCCGCCGTCCGGTTCGGGCGTGACCATGAGCTCGAGATCGCGGTCCGAGGCGGCGGGCACAGCGCGCTCGGGCACTCGACGAGCGACGGCGGCCTCGTCATCGACCTCCGGCGGCTGAACGAGGTCACGGTCGACGCGGAACGGCGGAGGGCACGGACGGGCGGCGGCGCGCTGCTCGGTCAGCTCGACATCGCCGCCCAGGAGCACGGGCTCGTCTGCCCGGTCGGTGTCGTCGGCCACACGGGCGTCGCCGGGTTGACGCTGGGTGGCGGTGTCGGCCGGCTCCAGCGCAACTTCGGACTGACGATCGACAGCCTCCGGGTTGTCGAGATGGTCACCGCCGACGGCCGCGTCGTGCGCGCGAGCGCCGACGAGGAGCCGGAGCTGTTCTGGGGGCTCCGTGGCGCCGGCGCGAACTTCGGGATCGCGACGAGTCTCGAGTTCGACCTGCACGAGTTTTCGGGGACACTGCATCGCGGCGTCCACATCCACCCAGCGACGGACATCCACGAGCTCTGGGCGACCTTCCGCGACTTCGCGACCAACGCTCCCGAGACGATCGCGACGATCTTCACCGTCGCCCTCGCGGAGCCCGCCGCGGCCTACGCGGACGCCGTCGCCGGCCAGCCCATCGTGGTCATCTCCTACAACCACAGCGGGGCAGGGGAGGACGTCGAGCGCGACGTCGCCCCGCTCCTCGCCGGGCCGAAGCCGGCGTCGGCGACGGCGACGACCGAGCGCTATCTCGACGCCCAGCGCTCCAGCGACCTGCTCCTCGATTGGGGCTCGCGGAGCTTCATCATGGGCGGCTACCTGACGGACTGCCCACCCGACGTCCTCGACACGTTCGTCGGGCACGTCGAGCAGGTACCCGGGGAGAGCAGCATCTCGATCACCGCGATGGGCGGCGCGATCGACCGACTGCTAGATGAGGCGAGCGCGTACACGGGTCGCGGGCGGCCATTCGACATCAGCCCCGACACCTCATGGACCGATCCCGCCCTCGACGAGGCGAACGCGACGTGGGTCCGGGACGCGATGGCGATCGTCGAACCCCACCTCGTCCCCGGCCGCTACATCAACGAGCTGTCCGACGGTGGGCCCGAGATGACGAGGAGCAGCTACGGCGACGCGAAGCTCGAGCGCCTCGGCCAGATCAAGCGCGCGTGGGATCCGACCAACGTCTTCCGGCTGAACCACAACATCGATCCCGCCTAGGACGGCGGCAGACGCAGCTCGAACCGCCGGTGGCCGGCCGTATCCACGATCGCTGCCTCGATCGTCCCGTTCTCGTCGATCTCGATCGTCCCGAAGTTGAACCACGACTTCGCCTGCTCCCACGTCGTCACGTCGGTGGCAGCGGGAGGTCCGACGATGGCGAGTCGCTGCGGCGAGAGCGTCGTATCGAAGTCGAGGTTCGGGAAGATGCCCGAGTTCATCGGGCCCGTCGCCATCTCGTAGACGTGGAAGTCGGGCGCATCGGCGAACGGGGTGTAGCGGAAGACCTCGCCGAAGTGCACGTCGGTCGTGATCCAGAACAGATCACGGATGCCGCGCTGCTGGGCGAAGCGCAGGATGTCGAGCAGCTCGCGCTCGAAGCCGGTCGCCTGGTCGAAGTTCGCCCACCCGTCGCGACCATTCGCCGCCGGGAACCCGGTCGGGACCGACATCGGCACGCTCGAGACGACGACCTTCCAGGTCGCGCTGGATGAGGCGAGCGTCGTCTTGAGCCAGGCGAGCTGCTCCGCCCCGAGCATCGACTTCGGCCTGGGCTGATCGTCGAGCGTGCTGTTCGCATCGCGATATTGACGCGTATCGAGCACGATCAACTCGAGGTTCGCGCCGTAGCGGATGGAGCGGTACAGCCTGTCCGGATCGGATGCATCACGCGTGATGGGCGTGTAGTCCAGGAACGCCTGCCTGCCGAGCGGCATCAGGTGCACGCCAGGGTCGTAGGGCGGGCTGGCACGGGTGTCCGTGAGCGGCCCGAAATCGTTCACGACCTCGTGGTCGTCCCACACGCCGACGTACGGAGCCGAGGCCAGCAGCGACCGCAGGCCCGGATCCGAGCGGTTGTAGTGGTAGTGCGCCCAGAACCCCGGGATGTCCGTGGCCTGGGCCTGGGCGCGCGGGATCTGGTCGTTCCCGTAGCGCCCTACCGGTAGGCACACATCGTCGGCGTAGATCATGTCGCCGAGCCCGACGAAGATATCCGGATCCCATTCCTCGATCGTGCGGGCGATCGGGATGCCGTCCGTTACGTCGCGGCACACATTCTGGCCTGACACGTCGCCCCCGTACGCGAGGCGCACCTCGGCCCGATCATCGGGGTCCGGGGCTGTCCGGAACGATCCCTCGACCTCCGGGCCCTGAGCCCGACCCGACCGCCCCCCGCTGACCCAGGTCCGGTATCGATAGCGGGTATCAGGTCGCAGCCCGGCCAGCTCGACGACGCCGGTGAAGTCGTGGTCGGCGGTCAGCGCGACCGGGGCGATGGCCCGATGCTTACCGCCCGAGAGCCGGACGTTCAGCCACCCCTCGCCGGGGCCGCGCGCCCACAGGATCGCCGACTCTGCGCGGACGTCACCGACGATCACGCCGTGGGTGATGGCCGGGCCCGCCTGTGCGGCAGCCACGCATCGGCGGCGCGGGCGCCATGAGCACGAGCGAGCACGCGACCAGCAGGAGCAGACGGACGATACGCATGGCCTTCCCCCTCGCCGACTGAGACCGTCATCGTACGCACGCCCGGCTCTGATTTCGAGCCTATCCGTCGGACGTTCGTGCCTCGAACAGCTCCCACGTGCCGGGCACACCGCGCAGGCTCGTCTCGCCGAGCGGGCGGAACGCGAGGTCGGTACCGGTCACGAGATCGCAGACCGTCTTCGTCACGACGACCTTGCTGCCCTCAGCGGCGCTCATCACCCGAGCAGCGATGTGGACGGCGATCCCACCGACGCCCGTCTCGCGGCGCTCGATCTCACCCGTGTGGATGCCGACCCGCGTCTCGATGTCGAGGTCGCGAGCGGCCTCGACCAGCCCGAACGCGCAGCGCAGCGCCCTGGTCGGGGCGTCGAAGACGGCCATCACGCCATCGCCGGCGAACTCGACGTTCTGACCGTGCCAGCGCTGGGTCTCACCCTCGACGACCCGCTGATGCTGCTCCAGGAGCTTCTTCCACGCGCGGTCGCCCATGACTGCCGCACGCCCCGTGGAGTCGACGATGTCGGCGAACAACACGGTAGCGAGCGTCCGGTCGATGTCCTCGGCGGCCTGCAGTGAGCGCACCTGCTCGTGGGTCCACTGGTATGCCTCGTAGAAGCGTCCGGCGGGTACCTCGGCGTCGGGGACGTAGCGGAGCAGAACGACCCCGGAAGGGAAGGTCCCGCGACTCGACGAGGCGGAGGTAGTGGGTGTCGATGCGGTCCCGGAACATCCGTTTGCCGCTGCCGAGGATGACCGGATAGACCAGCAGCCGGTACTCATCGACGAGCTGGTGGCGGAGCAGCTCGTCGACCAGGTCGGGGCTCCCGTACACGAGCATGTCACCGCCCGTCTGCTCCTTCAGCTTCGCGACACGGGCGGCGACGTCGCCCGAGATGATCGTCGTGTTGTTCCAATCTGCTCGCTTGAGCGTGTTGGACACGACGTACTTGGGGATGCCGTTCATCTGGTCGGTCAGCTCCTGGTCGCCGCCCGTCTGCGTCGGCCAGAAGGCGGCCCAGATCTGCCACGTGCGGCGGCCGAGCAGGAACGCATCGGCGGACATCGCCTGGCCCTTGTTGAAGACCTCGTCCTCATCGCCCTGGAAGCGCAGCGCCCAGGCGTTGCGGCCGCTCCGATGCTCGTCGAAACCGGGCGCCTCGATGATCCCGTCCAGCGTCACGAACGCCGTCACGACAAGCCTCATGGCGTGAAGACTAGTGGGGCGGTCCGAAAGGAGTCAGGCTGCCGAATGCATGAAACAGATGCAGGCGGGAGAAGCGCTCGTCACTTTCCCAGGGTCGCTACTGTCATGGTGATGCATGCTCCCGGAACTCGGCTACAGCCGCGCTCGGACACCAGGCTCCGCCTCGAGGCGCGGCCATGAGCCCGATCCGCGTCCGTACCTTCCGCCTCTCGACGAATACGTCGGTCTACTGGAGGAAATCTGGGGGACGCGGATGCTGTCGAACTTCGGCCCGATGGCTCAGCGACTCGAAGCACTCACCACGGACTACCTCGACGTGCCGACGCGGGTGGTCGTGAGCGGCGACATCGGGCTTACCTTGACGATCGCAGCCATGGACATCCCGCAAGGATCGGGCTGCCTCGTACCCTCCTTCACGTTCAACTCCACGATCAACGCTGTCATGTGGAATGGCCTCCGGCCGATCTTCGTCGACATCGACCCCGCGACGCTGACCATGGACCCGGCGGACGCCGAAGTGGCAGCAGCCGAAGCCGGCAAGATCGGCCTGATCGTCGCGACACATGTCTTCGGGAATCCCGCAGACGCAGAGGGATTACGAACGGTTGCCGACCGCTACGACGCCGCCCTCGTGTTCGACGCTGCCCACGGATATGGCGCGTCGCGAGATGGGATCAAGGTGGGTGGCCTCGGTGACGCCGAGGTGTTCTCGCTCTCGGGGACGAAGCCGGTCACCACGGCAGAAGGGGGCTTGACTCGCCACACGCGACCCCGCGCTGCTCGGATCAAATCAGACTACTTCGCGGCTACGGTTTCTACGGCGACTACGACTCTAAGGTCGTAGGTCTCAACGGGAAGATGTCCGAGCTCCACGCCGCGCTGGGCCTCCTCGCATTGCGGCGCATCGACGAAGCCCTCGCCGCCCGCGAACGCCATATCGGGCGGTACCGAGCCATCCTCGACCAGGTTTCGGCGATCTCGTACCAATATGTCCGCCAGCAGGATCGCTCGACATTCAAGGATTTCGCGCTTGTCTTCGCAGACACGTCGTGTCGGGACAACGTCGAGGCGGCGCTGAGGGCCGAGGCGATCCAGACGAAACGCTACTTCAAGCCCTGCCACCGCATGGCTGCGTTCAGGCCGCTTGTGACTCGTCCACTTCCGGTCACTGACGCGAGACACGATCAGATCCTGTGTATCCCGCTGTTCGAAGCTTTGACGAACGACGAAATCGATCGGATAGCGACGCTGATACGCGATTCGGTCTAGGCGAGGCGCCGACGCGGTCGGGCGAAAGGCGGAAGGTGACGCCACGTCGTGCCGCTGTATTCCCGCTCACCGGTAGAGTTCGGGACAATGGAAACGCGCTCGAGTTACCTCACCGATTCCGAGGTCCTCTCCCTCGGCTTCGCGTCGACAGGGAGATCGCTCCGGATTAGCAGGTTCGCGCGTTTCTACGGCGCGTCGAGGATCTGGCTCGGAAATGAGGTCCGTGTCGACGACTTCGCCGTCCTAGCCGCTGGTGAGAACGGCATCGAGCTCGAGGGGTACAACCACATCGCGGTCGCGGCGTTGGTGTTCGGGGACGTGCGCTTCAAGCCCTGGTCGACGCTATCGTCGCGAGCCGCTGTCTGATGGGACCTCCGACGACCTGACCGTCGACACGCACACATACCCGCATGTCGAGGGCCGCGTACTGCAGAGGGCCGCCGTCGTCATCGGTTCGCACGTCGTGATCGGTACCGGCTCGACGATCCTACCCGGCGTCACGGTAGCTGACGGCGTGTCTGTGGGAGCGATGTCGCTGCTGGAAAGTCCGATCGACCGCGCCGGAGTCTACGCCGGTGTGCCCGCTCGCTACTTGCGTGAACGCCAACCACATCGTGGTTCCGACGGAGGCTGAGGTGAACGTGGCCGGAGTCGCCACGTCCGAGCTGAACGAGGGATCGATGACACGTGAAGCGGCCGCGAACGGCGCTGCGTGGTTCGCGCTTGCCCTCGGCGGCATCGTGACGACGGCGATCCTGTTCCGCCATCTGGGGGCCGCGACCTTCGGCGTCTGGGCCACCGTAGTGGCCGTACGTTCGTTCGCTCTATTTCTAGACAGCGGCCTGATGTTCGGTGCCGCGGGCGCGTCGGCGCGTCTTCAGACAGACCACGCCAAAGCCCGGAGCGATCTACGGGGGTCGCTCGAACTCGGAGCGGTGTCGGGTGCCATCGTGGCGGTCGTGTCGGTGGCGCTGGCATGGCTGCCAAGCGCCTCCTCGGCTTGGAAGATGACATCGCGGTCGTCGCGACCGTCGCAACCGCTCTACTCGGGATCGAGGTCGGACTTGCCTTGGCGGCAAGCCCTCTTCAGGGTATGGCCAGGGGGATGGGCCGCTTCGATCTCATCGTCATCGGTGCGATCTTCCAGGCGACGATCTCGGTCGGGCTCGTGCTCGTGCTCACGGCCCCGCTAGGACTCATCGGTGCGGCACTGGCCCTGGTCGTCGGCCGGGCTATCGGTGTCATCGCGGTGCTCAGGGGAGTGGCCAACGCCCTCCGGAAATCGCCGGCACCCACGCTCCACCAAACCGGATCAGACGGGCCGCCGCGTTCGCTAGCCCACTGTGGATGATCGGTCTCGGCAGCCACTGGGCCTTGGGACCGACGTGCCTATCGTCGGCTGGTTTGCGGACCCGTCGCCGCCGGCTCGTATGCGACGGGGCGGTGGTTCCGGCCGCTGCTGTATCGGCCCTATTTGCCTTGGTGGACGCGACGTATCCACGGATCGCGCGCCAAGGACCAACGATAGGTCCTTTGATCGGCCGACTGATCCTGACAGCGACCGGCCTCGCCGGCATCGGATTCACAGTCATCGGGGCCCTGGCTCTCGCAAATTCTCACTATCTGGGTGGGGACTGCCGAACCTCTAGCCGTCGACGTCTTCCGCAAATCTACAGCTTGATCTGGGCCCTGAATGTCCCCGCCCACATATTGGTACTCCAAGCGATGGCGTCTGGCGGACACCGCATCCTCGTCCCGGTCGTCTTCGGAGAAGCCCTCGTCGAGCTTCCTTCTCAGCGTCGTGCTGGCATCCATCGGCATCCCGACCGGCCCCGCACTCGCCACGCTCGTGACTCTCGCCTTATCGAATCTCGTGATCATCCCTTGGCTGACGCTACCGCGCGCCGGCGTCAGCGGCGGGACGGTCGCCTTCAGGTGCGATGATGGGATACGCGATCGGAACGATCATCGGGTCGGCGATCGCGATTTCAAGCCGCATGTGCCGGTCGGATCGCTCGGGATGCTGCTTTCGCAGGCGCATCGACCGTCGGCGCGGCGGCCTCGTTCGCACTCGTCACGCTTATACGGCCCGGAGCCATTCGTAGGGTCGCCAGCGTCGTTCGACACGGAGGCATTGCGGTATGGATCCGACAGCGCCGCCAGGTCGCCGACGCGCGAACACGTCTCGCGGGAGATCCGGGCGGAGCATCCGATCGTCTGGGTCCCGTCCGAGCCTCCCTTGGTTTCCGTTCGGATTGCAACGTACGACCGGGGGAGCATGGTGCGCGACCGAGCGATCGCATCCGCGCTCGCCCAGACGTACAGCAAGATCGAAATCGTCATCGTTGGCGATCACTGCGATGCGGCCACCGAAGCCGCGGTACGGTCCATCCGCGACCCGCGTATCCAATTCGAGAACCTGGCGGAACGGGGACGATATCCCACCGATCCACACTACCGGTGGATGGTCGCGGGATCCACCCCTATGAACCGAGCCCTTGACCTGGCCGAGGGTGACTGGGTGGCTCCCTTGGACGATGACGACGAATTCGTGCCGGACCATATCGACGTGCTCCTCGACGCCTGCCGCACGCGGGACCTCGAGCTCGCCTACGGAGTCGCCGAGATGGAGGTCGAGCCCGGCGTTTGGGAGACCAGGGGCAGCGCGCGGTACGCGAGGGCGCGATCGTCCATGCCGCGGTCCTATTCAGGCGGGCGGTGGGTTTCATTCGGCACGATGTCGAGGCATGGCGCTTGTATGAGCCGGGTGACTGGAATGTGTGGCACCGAATGCGCGACGCCGGAGTCAGGATCGGCTTTGTGGACCATGTCGTAACCCGTCACTATCTCGAACGTCGCGAACTTCGGTGAACGGACGGGCTCGGCACGCCATTCGATCTGCTCGTTCGTAGACGTCTCCCGCGAAATCTGAAAGGACCCGAGTTCGACAAGACGCCCACGAAGGCCCGGTCTGACCGCATGCCTCGCCACTACACTCGCGCGAACGCGGCCGACGGACGTGAAGCGAGAGGGGAGGGGATGGATCGCGATCCGCTTGCGTTATCGCCGGAACGGATGCGCGAGATGGGCTACGCCGTCGTCGACATGCTCGTCGCGCGCATCGAAGGCTTGCGCGATGGGCCTGTCCTCCAGACCGAGACGCTCCAGGCGATGCGCGACCGACTTGCCGCGGCGCCACCCGCCGGACCCAACGACTTCGCCGACCTCCTGGTACGCCTCGATCAGGACGTCCTGCCGTACGTCGGCCATTTCGACCATCCTCGGTTCTTCGGCTACATCCCAGGCGCGGGGACCTGGCCGGCGGCCCTCGGCGACCTGATCGCGGCCGCGACCAACATCGATGCCGGCTCGTGGCGCGAATCCGTCGGACCCAGCACGCTCGAGCTCACGGTCCTCGACTGGTTCCGCGAGTGGATCGACTATCCGCATTCGGCGGCGGGCGTGCTCGTCAGCGGCGGCTCTGCCGCGAACCTGACCGCGATCGCGTGCGCGCGCGAGGCGCTGATCGGGCCCATGTCGCCGCGCATCGTGATGTACACAGGCGACCAGACGCACTCGTCCGTGGCCCGGGCGGCCCGCCACCTCGGCTTCCGGCCCGACCAGCTCCGGGTCCTCCCGACCGACGACGACTTCCGCCTGCGCCCTTCCGACGTCGCCGCGGCCATCGATGCCGATATCGCGGCTGATCGACTGCCGTTCTTGGTCAGCGCCAACGCCGGCACGACGAATACCGGCGCCGTCGACCCGATCGGCGGGCTCGCCGACGTGTGCCACGACCGGGGAGTCTGGCTTCACGTCGACGGCGCATACGGGGCCTTCGCCATGCTGACCGAGAGAGGCCGGGCGGCCATGCCGGACCTGTGCCGGGCCGATTCCGTGACGCTCGACCCGCACAAGTGGCTCGCGATGCCCTTCGAGGTCGGCTGCCTGATGGTCCGCGAGGGCGACCTGCTCGAGCGCGCGTTCGAGCTGCACCCCGAGTACCTCAAGGAAGGCGGCGATCACGGCGGTGTGAACTTCGCCGATCGCGGCCTCCAGCTGACGCGAGCCAGCCGAGCGATCAAGGTCTGGCTGGCGATCGAGACGTTCGGCCTGGACGCGTTCCGCGCAGCCATCGACCGGGCGATGGACCAGACCCTCGCGGCCCAGGCTCGTATCGAGGCGGATCCGCGACTCGAGATCGTGACGCCGGCCTCGCTGGGCGTCCTCACGTTCCGGCGGCGAGCCACCCCCGGCGAATCGGTGATCGACACCGACCGCCGGAACGAGGCGATCGTCAAGGAACTCGCGACCTCGGGCGAGGTCCTCTTGACGTCGACCAAGGTCCTGGGTCGGTACGCGATCCGGCTGTGCGTGCTGAACCACACGACCACAGCTGACGACGTCGCGTTGGCGATCGACCGCATCGCCGAGGCACAGTCGTCCGAGCTCGCGCTCGCGACGGCCGCACCCACGAGTCGGCCCGTGAGTGGGACGACGGTGGAGACGATCGACCCGACCCGACCAGCGTTCGGTGTGGACGACATCCGGCGGGTGACCGGATTCGAGGCGATCACCGACGACCAGGCAGACCGCTTCCTCGCTGCGGCACGCGAGGAGCGCCACGGGGCAGGGGAGACGGTGACGGAACGCTGGGCGCACGCCCGGACGTTCTACATCGTGCTCGACGGCGAGTTGACCGTGACCGTCGACGGCGTCGAGGTGAACCGCTTGACGACCGATGACGCGTTCGGCGAGATCGCGGCGATCGATTGGGGTCGCGACTTCAGCTACGGCCGCACGGCGACCGTGACGGCGACAGCCCCGACGCGTCTCCTCGCTTTCCCGGGCGCCGCCCTTCGTGAACTGATGCTGGACGCCCCGGTGATCGACGCGGCCATCCGGCAGACCGCGCACGACCGGATGCACCGGGTCGTCACGACGACGCCCTGAGGACGCGGGGCGGCTTCGGCCGACCCGCCTTAGATCGCGAACAACCGGAGGGCGTTATCCCCGCGTACGGCGTCCCGCTGGTCCGGCGGAAGCGCGGCGGTATGCGCGAGGGATCCGGCGACGTCGTGGACCTGGTGCGGCCAGTCCGTGCCGAACATGACCCGGTCCGCCCCGACCACGGAGATGAGATAGCGCAGCGCGCCGAGGTCGTACGTGATGCAGTCGTACCAGATGCGGCGGAGGTAATCGGTCGGCTTGGCCGTCATCCGCCGGCGCTCCGGCAGCTCGACCTCGTCGCCCTTCTCCATCCGCCCGACGAGGTAGGGCAGGGCGCCTCCACCGTGAGCGGCGATCAACTTGAGGTTCGGGTAGCGATCCAGGAAGCCGTCGAAGATCATCCGCTCGATCGCGAGGGTCGTGTCGAACATGAACCCGACGAGCCACGACAGGTCGTACTTGCGCATGTCCATGAGGTCCGTTCCGGGCGGCTCGCCGGGATGGACGAGGACGGGCAGCGCACGGCGATCGATCTCCGACCAGATCGGCTCGAAGGCCGGTTCCGTGAGGCTGCGACCAGCGATGTTCGCGATGACCATCACGCCGACCGCCCCCTCGTCGCACGACCGGCTGAGCTCATCGATCGCCCGACCCGGATACTCCCAGGGGAGGGAGGTGAACCAGCGGATGCGGTCGCCGTAGGTCCGCTGGGCCTCGGCCATCGTCGCGTTCGACTCGCGGGCGGCCTCGCTGCTGATGTCCTCGCCGCCCCAATAGACGTTCGGGCAGGTCAACGACACGATCGAGACATCGATACCGGCGGCGTCCATGGCCCGGATCCGCTCCTCGTAATCGAAGTGGGCGGGTTGCGGGAACACGACCGGTGTCTCGCCGCGGAAGATCTCGTCCTTGCCGTCCGGGCGCGTCTGGACGTGGTACGGCGCGCCGTGCTCGCGCAGGAGCTCGAGCCAGCGCCGCGTGAACATGTGCGTGTGGACGTCGATGATCGGCATCGACCGATGATGCGCCACCGGACCACGAGGATCGAACCGATCGGGCCGACGCGGCGGTCATAAGGTAAGCGTCGGTCGACCGGATCGGCCACAGCAAGGCGGCGGGCATGCGCGTGGACCTTGTCGAACGAGCGCGGACCGGCGATCCGGAGGCCTTCGGGCTACTCGCCTCTGGAGAAGTCGAGCGCCTTCTCATGGTCGCTCGGCTGGTCCTCCGCGACCGCGATCTGGCGGACGACGCGGTCCAGGAGACGCTCGTCCGTTGCTGGCGGTATCTGCCGACCCTCCGCGACGTCGACCGCTTCGAGGGCTGGCTCAACCGGATCCTCATGCGCGCGATCACCGACGAGACGAAGCGCCGGAAGCGCATCGAGGTATCGATCGAGCTGGTCGATGTCCAGCCGTCCGTCGGTGATGGCCTCACGACGATCGCGGATCGCGAGCAGCTCGACCGGGGATTCCAGTCCCTATCCGTCGACCATCGAGCCGTCGTCGTCCTGCACCACTACCTCGGACTCTCGATGGTGGAGCTCGCGAACGTCCTGGCGATCCCCGAGGGGACGGCCAAATCCCGATATCACTACGCGATGTCCGCGCTGCGCGCCGCGCTCGAGGCCGATGCACGCGTCCCGCTACGCGGGGAGGTCCTTGCATGAACGACTCGGTCGGACTCGAACGCCAGGTCACCGAGTGGCTCCGCTCGCGAGCGACGGCAGACGGCATGGACGAGGTGCTTGCCGTCTCGCTCGCTCGAGCTGCTCAGGTAAGCCAGGAACGTCCAAGGGCCACCCGCTGGTTGCCCGTCAGACGGCTCTACCTCCGTCCAGTGATCGCGGCTACGGCACTCGCGATCGCCGTGATGGTGGTCGCGGTGTCGTCGATCCCGCCCTTGCCGAAGGCGGCCAGTGCCAGGGTGACGGGCGTGTGGCCGACGGGTCCAGACGTCGTCTTCACTGCCATGCTCCCGCCCGGCGCTCCGCCCGACATCTACTGGCGGGCCGTCGCGTACGACACATGGTCGAGCGTCGATCGAGGATGGCTCGCGAGCGACCAGACGGTCACGCCGGTCGATGCAGGCTCGTCGATCCTGGACGTCGTTTCCGAGCCGCACTCGGTTGATGCCGACGAGATCTCCGTCTCGATCGTCCCGAAGCAGGCGGGCACGATCGTGGTAGCGCCCGGTCTTGTCGTCACGGTCGATCAAGCCGCGCAGATCGGGACGTCTGGTCCTGGTGGTCCCCTCGTGCAGGTCGCGTTGGCACACCCGAGCCCGTCGTACCGCGTCACGGCGATCGACCCCCTGGCCGCGACAGCGACCCAGCTCGCGGGCGCTGGCAGGGACTATCCCTCGGACATCCGTGAACGATATGCCGGCACCCCTGACCCCCGCGAGTTCGGCCCCGCGTCGACCGCCTTCATCCGGGCGATCGACGAGGTGGCCGGCGACGATCCGTACCTGGTCGCCACCCGGATCGTCGATGCGTTCCACGATCCACGCTTCACGTATGCGACGGATACCCGCAACGTCGATTGCGGAGCTGACGGCTTCACGGAGTGCTTCCTACGGGTGAAGCGCGGCTACTGCATGTACTACGCGACGGCGATGGTGATGCTCCTCCGTCACGAGGGCATCCCAGCCCGATTCGTCGAGGGCTTCCTTCCGGGCGAGCGCGTCGGTATGCAGGAGACTGTCAGGACCCAGGACGCGCATGCGTGGGTCGAGGTGTATTTCCCTCGGTTCGGCTGGGTGACCTTCGATCCGACCCCGCGCGGAACCCCCCAGGTCAGCGCCGGGAGCTGACGACCTTAGTGAGCCGGGAATCACTGACGGCCCGCTGCATGTGCGACGGGCCGTCGTGGTGACGCTGCGACGTTTTGCGAAGCCTCGCCGCCGACCTACTCGGTCGCGAACTCGCGGAGCTTGCGGCTGCGCGACGGGTGGCGCAGCTTGCGCAGCGCGTGCGACTCGATCTGGCGGATCCGCTCGCGGGTGAGGCCGAACTCGTTGCCGACCTCCTCGAGCGTCCGCGGACGGCCGTCATCGAGGCCGAACCGGAGCCGGATGACCCGCTCCTCGCGGCCCTCGAGGCTGTCGAGGACGCGGTCGACCTGCTCCCTGAGCAGCTGGCTCGTCGACGGCGTCGAGCGGCGAGACGGCAGCCTCGGTCCTCGATCAGCGCGCCGAGCTCGGTGTCGCCCTCCTCGCCGATCGGCGTCTCGAGCGAGATCGGGGTCCGGCCGTAGCGCTTCACCTCCTCGACCCGCTCGGGCGTGATCGCCCAGCGCGGATCCTCGGACAGCTTCGCCGCGATCTCCTCGCCGACGTCGGCTCGCGCCCGAGCTCGACGCGTCAGCTCACGCGTCGTCCGGGTGACCCGCTGCATCGTCTCGACCATGTGGACCGGGATGCGGATCGTCCGCGACTGGTCCGCGAGGCCGCGCTGGATCGCCTGGCGGATCCACCACGTCGCGTACGTCGAGAACTTGAAGCCGCGCTGCCACTCGAACTTGTCGACGGCACGCATCAGCCCCGCGTTGCCCTCCTGGATGAGGTCCAGGAAGCCGAGGCCGCGGTTCATGTACTTCTTGGCGTTGGCGACGACGAGCCGCAGGTTGGCCGAGGTCAGGTGCTCCCGAGCGGACTTGGCCTGATCGATGAGGAGGCCCGCGGGCTCGCCGTCGTCCTCCGGTCGGTAGCCGAGCGTCGCGAGGAGCTTGTCCTCACGCCCGGCCTCGATCCAGCGTCGGAGCGCCGGGATCGCGACCTCGTCGCGTGCCCACGTCGAGCATCGCGTCGATCGTCTTCTCGCCGCGGAGCGCGGGCTGGAAGGCGATCGCGTGGACCCAGTCGAGCAGGGCCATGAATGACTCGGCGTCGAGCCGCTCGTTGTAGACGGCGCGCATGGCACGGGCCCCGATCGAGCAGCTCGGCCGCGGCAGCGCTCTGCGCCTCACGGATCGCCTCGGTGAAACCGAAGCGCGGCGCGGTGACGAGCAGGTCGCCCGCGGACTCGTCCTCGAGCGCGCGGCGCACGATCCGGTGCGCCTCCCCGCCACGGGGCAGGGCATACGCCGGATGCTTGGCGCGCGCGACGGGCTCCGTGTCGTTGAGGGTCCACTCGTGGAGGTCGAGGATGGCCGTCGCACGGCTCGGTCCGGATCCGCGACGCCGAGCTCGATGGCCTTGGCGAGGATGACCTCTTCCTCGGCCGTCAGCAGCGGGACGCGCGCGATCTCGCGCAGATAGAGGCGCGTCGAATCCTCGATATCGAGATCGGCGTCGTCGACCGCGACCTCCGCCTCATCCTCGTCGGCCTGATCGGGCTCGGGTGCAGCGGACGTCGAGATGGGCGCATCGGCGATCTGCGGGGTGATCTGATCGAGCTCCTCGGGCCCCTCCACGGGGTCGGTCGCATCGATGTCGTTGGGTCGCGTGGTGTCAGTGAACTGGATCAAGGTGCTCCTGTTACCGGGCGAGCGCGCACGGCGATGCGCTCTCCGCCCGTCGTTTCTCGGGTGGTCGCCGTCCCCATCCGCCACGGGGACCGGCGGCGCGTCCGGCACCGCCACCTGCCGAACACACGCCATGGCGTGTCAAGTGTTGACACGCCGTTACAGCCAGTATCGTACACGAAAACGGTTGCTTTGGCAACCTCTCTTGCCGGAGCAGGGCCACGCTAGGCCGGCATCACCGAGGCGGCGTCACCGAGGCGGCGTCAGCGGCTCGCCGCGACTGCAGCAGGTTCGGCGGGCTCCGCGGCTCGCCGCCCGACCAGGTACCACGTCTCCACGTCGCCCTTGCCCTTGATCGGGACGGTCCCGCGTGGTTCGAGCTCGAACTCGTCGTTGAGCAGCTCGTAGGTCGCGCGCGTGACCTGGATCTGCCCAGGCGTCCCGTGGGACTCCATCCGGCTCGCCATATTGACGGCGTCGCCCCACAGGTCGTACAGGAAGCGCTTCCGTCCGATCACGCCGGCGACCACGGGCCCGGAGTTGATCCCGATCCGAAGCTCGAGGCCGAGGTGACCGACCGCGTCCTGCGATCGCATCGCCTCGCGCATGTCGATCGCCATCAGCGCCATCACGCGGGCGTGGTCGGTCCGGGGCGCCGGGACACCGGCCGCGGCCATGTAGCTGTCGCCGATGGTCTTGATCTTCTCGACCTCGTAGCGCTCCGCGAGCAGGTCGAAGTGGGTGAAGAGATGGTCGAGCATCTCGACGACCTCGGCCGGCTGGAGACGCTCGGCGAACGGCGTGAAGTCGACGACGTCGGCGAACAGGATCGAGGCCGCCGCGAACTGGTCGGCGATCGTGGCGGTGTCGGCCTTCAGCCTGTCGGCGATCGAGCGGGGCAGGATGTTCAGCAGCAGGTTCTCGGCACGATCCTGCTCGACACGCAGCTCGGCCAGGGCCACCTCGCGCTCGCGGACGAACTCGGCCAGGAGTCCGAACACGACCGCACCGGCCACGGTGACGTTGAGCGCGATCATCGTGGTCTCGAACCAGCGCGGGAGGAGCGACTCGCCGCCCGACAACTCGCCGACGAGCCCGGATACGAGGAACACCGCGACGAACGCGACGAACCAGCGGATGCCGGAGCGCGCGCCGTTGAACACGAGGGCGCCGAGCGGGGCGAGGATGCCCCACAGCCCGACGGCGCCTGACGCCAGGAAGCCTCCGACGAACGCCATCGAGATCGTCGGCGCCAGCAGGATGTCGACGAGCTCGACGCGAAGCAGCCATTCGGTGTCGCGCGTCCGCGAGAACACCGCAAGCGCGAGGACCGAGATGACCAGGTACAGCCAGGCGATGAGGCCGGCCCACACGCCGAACGCGAGGTAGATGGCGCCCCAGAGCAGCGCGATCGGGAGGATCAGGACGGAGATGAGGACGAGCAGCGCCTTGCGGATCCGAGTCTCATCATCATCGGCGGGATCGGCCCCGATCCTCGCCGCGCGGTCGATCCAGGGTTGCGCGAGTCGCATCAGCGCGTCCATCGGCCCCAGCGTAGCGGTCGCGGGTCAGGCGCCGTCAGGCGCGGTCGACTGCCCAGTCGTCGGGTTCACGCACCGGCGGAAGCCCGAGCAGCGCCGCCGCCGCGTCGTTCCTCCGCCGGCTACCCAACCCGGGCGTGACGGCTTTCAGACGCGGCGCCGCCGCGAGCGGAGCGAGGTCCTCCGGCTTGAGGTGGCGCATGTCGATGAGCTCGACGGCCTCCAGGACCGGCGCCGTCGCCAGCGGTCGGAGGTCATGCAGGCCCTTCATCGTCTCGAGCCGGACCCGCCGGAGCGACGTCGCCGCGCTCAGGTCGGGGAGTGTCTCCACCTGCCGCAGCGCCTGCAGGAACAGCGATCGGAGCGACGGGATCCGGCCGACCGCCGAAATGTCCGTCAGACCGCGGATCATCCAGAGCTCGAGGTACCAGAGCTCGCCGACGCGCGGGAGCAGTCCGAGATCTCGCGTCCCGCCCAGCTTGATGTCGAGCGAACGAAGCCCGCGCATCGGAAGCAGCAGCGACAGGTCGGGCATGGTGATGGATCTCAGCGTCAGGTCGTAGAGGTTCCGCAGTCCGCCGATGACCTCGAGGTGTTTGGTCTGGCCCTCCAGGAAGAGCCAGCGCAGGTCGCCGAAACGCGCCAGGACGCCCAGGTCGAGTCTTGCCTTCGTCGCGCCGAGGCCGAGCTCCTCGAGATCCGCCGGTAGATGGCGCAGACCGTCGAGCGATGTCAGCGAGTCCCACAGCGCGTCCGCGCCGAATCGACGCAGGGTCGGGAAGAACCGCAGGAATTCCAAGTCCGTGATCGAATGGTCGTACGAGCCGTAGGCGCGCAGCGACATCTCCGGATACGCACGGAACCACTCGCCGAGCTGGCCGAAGTCCTCGTCCGTCAGCCGGGTGCGGAACTGGACGACGCCGCGACCGGTCATCGATGGCCCGAGCATCTCCGCGGTCAGCGGCGAGGACACCTCGCGAAAGTCGGAGGTCGGCTTCGGGTCGCCGGCGATGAACCGTCGCTCCGCCCGAGCGACGCCGTACCCGTCGCCCCAATGACTATCGATGGTCGGCGGTATCTCGATGTCGTCGGCCGAGAGTGGTCGCTCACCGAGGATCGCCCCACCGCCGAACGAGATCAGCCGGACGTGCGCATTCCCGACGGCGAGCACCGCGCTCCCCGCGATCGCCTCCGCGTCGGGAGGAGCGTCTCCCACCCAGTCCAGGATCGCGCCGATGAAACGCGTCCGCCCGCCGGTCGAGCTTCCGGTATCGGCCCGAAGGACCCGTCCGCAGCCGAACCTGCCGTCGGACATCGGGATCGACCAGAACTGGCCGGGGCGCAGATGCGCGGTCGTCTTGGGGGTCAGCGGGTACCCGGTCATGGAAGGCCGTCCACGCACGCAGCGTAGCGGCCCGGCAGGCTGATCCGTCCGATCGGCGTGGCGCAGAGAAGCGAAGCCGTGAAGCTGTTGCGGGCGTTCGTCATCACGGTCGGTGTCCTCGCCGGCGCATACATCGCCACTCAGGTTCTGCTGCTCGGCCTGGTCCTCGTCACGCTGACCGGAGGGCCGGGCTGCTGGTTCGCTCCCCACCCGGACCACTTCGTTCAGGGGGTCTGGATCGAGGCTGATCCAGACGGCGAGTGCGGGTCTCGCAGCGCGATGGTGGACGATCTGCTTGCGAACCATCTGCGCGTCGGCATGACCCGTGCCGAAGTCGAAAAACTGCTCGGCCCACCGGACGACCCGGAATACGGGTGGGTGCTGGGGTGTTGGATCGACTGCGACTGGGTCATGGTCGAGTACGACTCGACGGGCCGTATGACGCAGGCGAGCCGATACCAGGACTGACGCCAACCCTCGAGTCCATCGCCGAGGCGTCCGATCCGACGGCGCGGCGCTATCGTGCTTGGACGAACGCTGCCTGAGAGGTAAACCGATGACGCAAGCCGTCGCATTGCGATCGCCGACGGAATCGGTGCTGGCACGCTTCCTTCGGTACGTCGCGATCGACACCCAGTCGGCGGAGGACGTCGATGCGGTCCCGAGCACGCCGGCCCAGTGGGACATCGCACGGCTCCTCGTCGGCGAACTGCGCCACCTCGGTGCGCAGGACATCCGGTTGAGCGACACATGCGTCGTGTACGCGACCATCCCGGCAAACCTCGATGACCCTGCCGCCATCCCCGTCATCGGGCTGATCGCCCACATGGATACCGCGCCGGCTGTCTCGGGTGCGAACGTCAAGGCGGTCATCCACGCGGATTACCAGGGCGGCGACATCGTGCTCCCCGCGGACCCGACGCAGGTCATCACGGTCGCTGCCAATCCCGTCCTCCAGGACATGCTCGGCGACGACATCATCACGGCCGACGGGACGACGCTCCTTGGCTCCGACGACAAGGCGGGCATCGCCACGATCCTGACGATGGTCGACACGCTGCGCGCGAACCCGGAGATCCGTGCACGGGACGATCGCGATCGCGTTCACGCCGGACGAGGAGCCGGGCTCAGGCATCGCGACGTTCGATGTCGATGGCTTCGGGGCCGCGTTCGCCTACACCGTCGACGGGGACGGCCTCGGCATCATCTACGACGAGACGTGGCACGCCCGAACAGCGACCGTCACGTTCACCGGGAGGAACACGCATCCCGGGACGGCCAAGGGACTCCTGGTGAACTCGGTGTTCGCGTTTGCCGATTATGTGTCGCGTCTGCCGACCGACATGCTGCCGGAGACGACCGAGGGGCGCGAAGGCTTCGTCCACCCGGGCAGAGGGTCGATCGAGGTCGAACGATCCACCCTCGTCGTCGACCTGCGCGACTTCGAGACCGGCGGGTCTCGAGGCCAAGGAGCGCCTCCTGCGCGACATCGCCGCGCAGACGCGGGACGCGTATCCGGACGTCGGCATCGAGATCGCCGTGGAGGACCGGTACCGAAACATCAAGGACGTCCTGAAGGATCAGCCGCACCTCATCGAGAACGCGATCGAGGCGACCAGGCGCGCCGGCCTGACACCCGTCGTCAGACCCATCCGCGGCGGTACCGACGGCGCGCAGCTGACCTTCCGCGGCCTACCGACACCCGACCTGTTCACCGGTGGCTACAACTTCCACGGCAAGCTCGAATTCAACTCGCGCCGCGGGCTGGAGAAGACGACCGAGATGCTCGTCAACCTCGTTCAGATCGTCGCCGAGGTCAGCTGAGGACCATACTTGCGGTCCGCCCCCAGAGCGCGCCAAGGAGGCCGACATGGCCAATCTCGTCGTCCATTTCGAGATCCACGCATCCGAGCCACAGAAGCTGATCGACTTCTACTCGCAATTGCTCGGTTGGACGTTCCAGGACTACGGGGGCGGCGAGCAGCCGTACTGGGTCATCGAGACCGGGGAGGGGGCGATCGGCAACGTCGCCGGCCAGCCCGGGATGGGCATCAACGGCGGTCTGACCCAGCGGATGGGCCCGCGCCCGGAGATGGGCGCGCCGGTCAACGGCTGCAACATCGTGGTCGGCGTGGACGACGTCGACGGCCTGATGCGCAAGGGCATCGACCTCGGCGCGACCGAGGCGCTGCCGGCTACCGATTGGCCGGGCATCGGCCGTGGCGGCTACCTGCTCGATCCCGACGGCAATGTCTTCGGGCTGATCTCGCCGGTGATGTCCGACGGGACGACCGGGATGGCGACCGCCGCGGGTGCGGAGGTCTAGAAACAACCGACGCTAGCGCAATCCGGGCCCGCGGACGGGACGAACCGTACCTCAGGGAGCACCCGCGGTATCCACGCCGTGGGTCTCCCGCCAGCAGGGACGGGAGGACCGACCGATGGCGGAGAACACCCTGTACGAGCGCCTGGGTGGCGCGTTCGCGATCGCAGCAGTCGTCGATCGCTTCAGCGACGCGATCATCCACGACCGCGTCGCCGGTGACGGTTCCGACAACCCGGCGCTCCGCGAGTGGCATACGAAGGAGCTCGCGCGGCTGCCAGGCCTCAAGTTCATGCGAACGCTGTGGGTGTGCTCGGTCGCTGGTGGCCCACAGGGGTATGTCGGGACCCGCCCGGGGCACGACGCACTCGCCCTCGAGGAGGCCCACCGTAACCTGCACATCGCGCCCGAGGAGTTCGACGCCGTCGCCGGGATCCTGGCCCGGACACTCGACGAGTTCAACGTCCCGGAGACCGAGAAGGGCGAGGTGCTGGCCGCATTCGCGGCACACAAGGGTGAGGTCACCGAGGGCTCACGCCAGCGTGCGGGCGCGATGAGCTAGCGCCCGGGACGGGGACCGACCGCTGGCAGGGCACGGATCACCTCCGCCACGACGCCCAGGTCGTTGCCGAGCTGGTGATCACGTCCCGCTAACAGGTGTAACTGCGCCTGCGGGATGGCGCGGGTGTACAGCTCGGCGTGAGCCGGCGGGACCGTGTCGTCCGCGCTCCCGTAGAACAGGTGGACCGGCACGCCTCGCGGGAGCCGTTCGCCGAGTTCATCCGATAGCTGGAACTCATCTCCGGGCCAGCCGCCCGTTCCCACGAATGGAGCGGCGAGTAGCACGATCGCGGCGAGCGATCGGGCAGGGGTGTGGTCCTCGAGGGCGTGGACGAGGACGGTGGCACCGACCGAATGGCCGACGACCACGGCCCCGACATCGAGGGACGCGATCTCCTGCCGGATGACGGGGACCCAGGTCGATGCCCTCGGGTCTCCTTCATCTGGCATCCGCGGGTAGCGGACCTCGGATCCGTCCCCGAGCTCGAGACGCAGGCTTTCGACCAGCTTGTCGTCCCAATCGTCATGCGTGCCCGCGCCACCGCCCTGCACGAAGAGGACCTGCCTGGTCACCGGGCGCTCCCGAATGCCGTGTGAGGCATCGATCGATCGTCCTGTCTCATATCGGATGCAGCAGCCCATCCGCTAGGCTGCCCGGGATGCACGTTCGCTCGGTCGAGGGCGACGAGCGGGTCACGCCACTCGAGCTGTTCTTCGACCTCGTCTTCGTCTTCGCCCTCACGCAGGTCACCGGGTTCCTCGCTGCGAATGAGTCGGGGGAGGGCCTGCTGCGCGGAGCACTCCTCTTCGCGGCCCTATGGTGGGCGTGGGAAGCGTATGCCTGGCTGACCAATACCCTCGACCCCGAGGAAGGCGCAGTACGGCTGGCCGTCTTCGCCTCGACGGGGGCGATGTTGATCGTGGCGCTCGCGACGCCGTCGGCATTCGGCTCGGAGGCATTGGTCTTCGGGGTCGCGTATTTCCTGGTCCGGGCGCTCCATATCGTGCTCTACACGATCGCCAGCCGCGGCGATCCCGAACTGCATCGGGCGGTCTTCCGGTTCACGCCGGGCGCCGTCTTCGGGCCGTTGCTGATCGTCGTCGCGGCCTTCTTCGACGGCCCGGCCGAGCTCGTGCTATGGGCCGTTGCGCTTTCAGTCGACTACATCAGCTCCGCTGTTCGGGCGAGGTCGGGGCTGGCGCATCTCGCCGGCGCACTTCGTCGAGCGCCACGGGCTGATCATCATCATCGCCCTGGGGGAGTCGATCGTGTCGATCGGCGTCGGGTGCGGCCGGACTACCACTCGATGCCGCGAGGATCACGGCCGCCCTGCTCGGCATGGTCGTGGCGGCGACCCTCTGGTGGGCGTATTTCGACTGGGTGATCTACGTCTCTCAGGCCCGGATCTCCGACGCGACCGGCGTCGAACGCGCGGCGCTCGCGCGCGACCTCTTCTCGTACCTCCACATGCCGATGGTCTTGGGCATCGTGCTCTTCTCGTTCGGCCTCCACGAGACGCTGCCGCACGTCGACGAACCGCTCGGGACGCTCGCCGCGATCAGCCTCTGCGGCGGCCTGGCGTTATACATGGCGTCGCATGTCGCGGTCCGACTGCGAACGGGCGGGGGATGGGGCCACGGCCGGCCGATCGCCACCGTCGTGCTCCTCGCTTTGGTCCCGGTGGCGACGATCGTGCCGGCGCTGGCGGCGCTCGCCCTGGCCGCCGCCGTCTGCGCGACTCTGATCGCCTACGAGGCGCTCCGCTATCCGTACGCGCGCAGTTGGATCCGGAGCCATCGCGGCGAGTTCACGATGGAAGAGGCCCGCCGCATCGGGCCCCGTACGGGCTCCGCTCCCATCGAGCCGGAGAGCGCATCGGAGGCCAGCGCCGATCGCCCGACGGCCGGCTAGGCGCGCGCGCCGTGCCGTTTCGACGCCGGAGCAGGTAACGTCCTGCCATGTACCAGCCGGCGCACGGCAAGTTCGAGGTCGAGGACGCGGCCGCGCTACCTCGCGGAGCTGTGCGCGGTCGTGCCGGCGACGCTCGTCACGCACGGGCCCGACGGCTTCCGCGCGTCGATCCTGCCGATGCTGTTCGACCGTGATGACGGCCCGCACGGCACGCTGCGCGGCCATCTGGCGCGCGGCAATCCCCAGTGGCGCGAGATCGAGGCATCGATCGCGGCCGGTGGCGACGGGGCAGGGGAGGCCCTTGCGATCTTCGACGGCCCCGATGCCTACGTCTCGCCGAGCTTGGTACGAGGAGAAGCGCCTCACCGGCAAGGTCGTGCCGACCTGGAACTACGTCACCGTCCAGGCGCACGGCACGATCTCGACCATCCACGATCCCGACTGGTTGATCCCGCACGTCGGCCGGCTCGTCGAGCGCCACGAGGCGGGCCGACCGGATCCGTGGGCGCTCAGCGATGCGCCTGAGGACTACGTCCGAACGCAGGCCCGCGCGATCGTCGGCCTCGAGCTGCGGATCGCCCGCATCGAGGCCAAGGCGAAGCTCACCCAGAACCGAAGCGCTGCGGACATCGAAGGGACCATCGAGGGTCTGAGTGCTGGTACCGCCGGCGAACGAGCAGTCGCCGAAGAGATGCGTCGCATGTGAGGTCCTGTCACGTAACGTATCAAGGGCGTCCCGCGTCCCAGTCCCGTCGGCCAGCCGACGGAGACGTGACAGATTTGCGTTCACTTGCGAAGATGTCGCGCCACCGAGGGGCCGTGCGCCTGCCCACCGCACATGAGCGATAGATGACCGACCTGCCCAACCAAGCACAAGACGGCGATGCCGACGCGACCACGCCTGAGACCGCGTCGGATACGACCGAGTCCGGAACGGATGTGGCCGAGCCCGTCATCGATGCCGCCCCGACCACGGCAGAGGAGATCACCACTGCCCGTGCCGACGCCCGTCGAGGTGACGGATACCGAGCGATCGACGGATACCGCGCCGACGGATACGCCGCCGACCTCCGAGAACGGCGTCGAACCGCGTGCCGGTCCTGCCCGTCGTGACCGACGTCGAGCCCGCGCCGCGGCGGCGGCGACGCTCGCTCGCGCTGCGTTTCGGTGCAGCGTTCGTCATCGGCTTCGCGCTCATGGCCGCCATCGGCGGCGGCGTCCTGTATGCATGGGGTCGGGAGTACGACGGTCGAGTCTTGCCAGGCGTAAGCGTGGGCAGCACGGATCTCGGCGGGCTTACCCGTGAGCAGGCCGCGTCGAAGCTCGCAAGCGATTACGCATCGCTCGGGAACGGCGAGATCACGCTCAACGGGCCAGACGGCCAGATGTCGACCATCAGCTATGCCGAGGTCGCCCGCGGCCCCGACACGACGTCACTGGTCGACGCGGCGCTCGCCGCAGGCCGCCACGACGATCCGATCATGAACCTCATCCGCGGACCACAGGCCGCGATCAATGGCGTGACGCTCGACTCCGCGGTCACGTACGACCGCTCCAAGCTCGCAGCGGCGATCGACAGCCTGGCCACCACGCTCGACCAGACGCCCCTCGACGCGTTCGTGTCGCCCGGACAGAACGGAACGTACAGCGTGTCGCCCGCGAAGGATGGTCGCGCCGTCGACAAGGCTGCGCTGCTGACGTCGCTCGACCAGCAGCTCGTGCCGCTCGCGGCGCCGGCGTCGATCGCGATGGCCGTGCCGATGGTCTCGCTGCCTCCGACGGTCACCACCGCGTCAGCTGAGACGGCGAAAGTGGCAGCGGATCGCATGGCCGCCGACGTCGTCGTCACTCGAGGCGATGACAGCTGGACCATCGAGGGCAAGAGCCTCGCGCCGCTGATCTCGTTCCCGACGGCGGCCGACGGCAGGGTGACTCCGGTCTTCGACGAGGAGGGCCTGGACCCGCTGCTCACGAAACTGGCCAAGCAGGTCAACCGGAGCGCGCAGGACGCGGGCCTGAGGATGATGAACGGACGCGTGGTCGCCACCGGCAGCAGCCACGAGGGCAGAACGCTCAAGCCGGCCGGCATGCGAGCTGCGCTCATCAAGGAAATCGCGGCCCGCGAGTCGGGCGCGCCGGCCTCGAAGGTCGCGGCCGTCGTGAAGGCCGTCAAGCCGAAGCTGACCATCGCGGACGCCAAGGCGTACGCCGGCAAGATGCGGATCATCAGCTCGTACCGCGTCTACTACTGGGTGATCGTCAACAATCACTGGGGCGGCAACATCGAGGGGCCGGCGACCGTGATCAACGGCACGGTCGTACCCGCGGGCGGCGTCTTCGACTTCTGGAAGGTCGTCGGCAATCTGCGTAACGCTCCCGGCGTCGGACCGGGCAACGCGATCGAAGGCGGGAAGATCACCGTCACCGGCGCGTTCGGTGGCGGCATCTGTACCACGTCCACGACGCTGTTCAACGCGGCCTTCCGGGCCGGCATGGTCCCGATGGCGCGGAAGAATCACAACGAGTTCATCACTCGGTATCCGCCGGGCCTCGATGCCACCGTCTGGATCGTCGGCAACGTCAAGCAGACGATGAGTTTCAGGAACGACACCAAGTACCCGATCATGATCACGCGGACCGTGACCCAGGCCGGCAACAAGCGCTGGCTCAGGTTCAACATCTGGAGCGTGCCGAACGGGCGGGTCGCCAAGGTCACCAACACGGTGATCCAGCACGGCCCGCGCGCGATCGATACGGTCGTCCGGGATCCGAGCAAGCCCGCGGGCTACCGGTACCGCAACAACGCCCCCGCGGACGGCGCCAAGGTGTGGGTCACCGTGACGATCTACGACCACGGCAAGAAGCACTGGTCGAAGCGGTACTACTCGAACTACCCGGCGGTCAACGGCGTCCTCGTGGTGGGCACCGGCTGACGCTGGCCTGGCGGGGGCCAGAAAGCGGGTCCGACTACCCCGTCAAGGGGACCGCCGGGACCGCGTCGGCCTGGTTCCGAGGCGTTCGTGTGGCGAGGATCGAGCCGAGCGTCACAAGCCCGAAGCCTGCGATCATCGCCGGCGTCAGCGTCTCGTTCAGTACGACCACGCCGAGTACGGCCGCGACGGCTGGGTTGATGTACGTGATGACCGTCGCCCGGACCGGACCGACCGCATCGATGAGCGCGGCGAACACCAAGAACGCGATCGCGGTACAGACGATCGCGAGCGTCGCGATCGATCCGATGACCGCGGGGAGGGGACCGCGGTCGGCCACGTGGAGCGCGCGCGAACGGGACGTAGACGAGGCAGCGTCAGGCCGAGGGACAGCGCCATGACGCCGACTGCCGGCACGCCGCCCAGACGTCGGGCGAGGATCACCGGACCAAGCGCGTAGCAGACAGCCACGGCAGCGAGCTCGACGAGCGCGATCGGATCGGTCGTCCCGAAGATCGCCGCCGACGATGACAGCGACACCGACGATCCCGACCAAGAGCCCGACCAAGCCGATCGGCCCCAGCCGCTCGGACCGCCCGCTCAGGAGCGCGATCGCCGACTCCGACCAGCGGGACGCCCGGCGATGACGAGCGCGGCCAGCGAGCTGGAGACCTTCTGCTCGGCCGACGCGAGGAGCACCCACGGGATCGCGATCTCGATCGCGGCGAAGGCGACGAGCCAGCGCCAGCGGTGCAAGGACGGGCCGCAGGTCCGTGCTGCATAGCGCGATCGGCAGCAGGATCGCGGCGGCGATGCCGGTCCGGGCCAGCACGAGGAACGCCGGCGACACCTCGGCGACGGCGATCCGGATGAAGAGGTACGGGATGCCCCAGATGACCGACATCAGGGCAAACAGGACGAGCGGGCGACCGCTCACGACCGTCCCCAGGGCAGGGGCGTCATCGGTGGATGGCTCAGCGCTTCCCGAACCCGGGCATGGCCGCAGCCTGTTGCATCCACGCCGCGACTTGGCGTTCGTCGATGTCGTCCACGGACTCGAGGTCGACGCCGCGCGAGTCCTTGCCCATCCCGATCGGCGTGACCGGCGGGACGGGGTCGAGCGACGTACCGCGACCGAACGTGAGCTTGACGTGGCCCTTGAACCCGCCACACGAGAAGCACCAGCCGTCGCCCACGCCGTACCACGCCATGCCCCATTTCACGGACCGCTGGAGGTTCGGGAGCGTCCTAGCCGCCAGGGCATCGACGCGTTCGGCGATGGAGCGGTGCGGCTGCGGCAAGCTGCTGATGTAGTCGAACACCGGCTTGTCGCCGACGGCGGCCTTTGCTGGGCTTGCCCTGCCGGTCATGGCGGCCGGCAGGTTCGTGAGGCTGCTGGTTGCGTCGCCGGTCTGGGTCTTGCGTGTCTTTTCCATCGGTGAATGATGACGGCTTGGGAAGCGACGCCGCTGGCGAGCTCGGGGTAAGGGAGGGCCCCGCCCCCGTATCGACCAGTTCGGCCGAACCGCCATCATCGACCGGACACGAAAGAGGCTGGTGAGACCAAAGCGATGCCGGACGAAACGCGAATTGATCGCTGGTTGTGCGCGGTGCGCCTCGTCAAGACCCGGCCGATGGCGACCCAGCTGTGCGATGGCGGGCACGTCCGCGTCAACGGCAACCCGGCAAAGCCGTCGACGAAGGTTCGTGCCGGCGACGTCGTGCATGCACTGATCGCCGAACGTGAGCGGATCGTCGAGGTCGTCCGGCCGATCGAAACTCGCGTCGGCGCACCGGTCGCAGCCACGTGCTACATCGACAACAGCCCACCGCCGGTCATCCGAGAGATCGCGCCCGGCATCAAGGCGGTCCGTGGGGAGGGCCGGCCGAGCAAGCGTCTTCGCCGCGAGCTCGAACGGATGCGGCGGGCCGGGCCGGGCTGATGGCCCCCAAAAGCTGGGCGTAACGTGTAGCCGGTGATCCCCGAGACGCGTTACGCGCGCCACGACGGGCTGCACCTCGCGTACCAGGTTCTCGGCGAGGGGCCGCCCGACATCCTGTTCCTGGACCAGTGGTTCGGTCACCTTGAGGCGCAGTGGGACATCGCTCCGCTCGCTGAGATCCGCGAGCGCCTGGCGTCCTTCGGCCGGCTGATCATGTACGACAAGCGGGGCTCCGGGCTGTCCGATCCACTGGCGCCGAACCAGCTGCCGACGGTCGAGGAGTGGATGGACGACATCCCGATCGTCCTCGACGCGGTCGGCGCCGACAAGGCAGTGGTCGTCGCCAACATCGGCGGCGGCATCATGGCAACGACCTATGCCGCCGCTCATCCGGACCGCGTCGCCAGCCTCGTGCTCGTCGATTGCTTCGCCCGGTTCAGTGCGACCGACGACTACGAGTTCGGAGCGCCGGTCGAGGACATCCCTCGAACGCTCGAGTCCATAGACACGCTGATGGGCAGGGGACTGATGCTCAACCTGTTCGCCCCCAGCGGGTCACGGACGACCGGCTGGTCCGCGCCTGGGCGCGCTACGAGCGCCAGGCGGCGAGCCCGGGGATGACCGCCGCGACCGTCCACCTGATCTACGAGAGCGACGTCCGCGGCATCCTGCCGGCCATTCGGGTGCCTACGCTCGTGATCCATCGGGCCGAGGCGACCGGCTTTCGCGTCGAGCACGGGCGCTACCTGGCCGAGCATATCCCGGGGGCCGACTACGTCGAGCTGCCGGGCGTCGATAACCTCATCTGGGCCGGGGATCGCGACGCCATCATCGACGAGATCCAGGAGTTCGTGACGGGCGACACGACCGGCGCCGACACCGCGCCGCGCCTTGGCCACGGTCCTGTTCACCGACATCGTCGACTCGACCCGCATCGCGGCCGAGCGCGGAGACGGCGCATGGCGGCGCCTGCTCGCGGAGCACGACGCGATCGCCCAGCGCCACTCGAGCGGGCGCGGTGGGCGAGTCGTGAAGATCGACCGGCGACGGACTGCTCGCCACGTTCGATGGTCCGGCCCGTGCCGTCCGATGCGCTGCCGCGATCCGCGACGACCTGTCCGAGCTGGGGCTGCCCATCCGAGCCGGACTCCACACCGGCGAGATCGAGCTTCAACCCGACGACGTCGCCGGTCTGGCCGTGCACATCGGGGCGCGGATCGCGGCGCTCGCCGGCGCCGGCGAGATCCTGGTCTCGAGCACGGTCAAGGACCTCGTCGTGGGGTCCGGCCTCGAGTTCGACGGCCGCGGCACCCACGAGCTGAAGGGCGTGCCGGGCGAGTGGAACCTGTTCACGGTTCGGATCTGAGGCTCGCTGCTGGGCGATCGGTGATCGGCGTCCGTCAGCGGCGGCCTCGTCGCCGTCCGTGATCATCCGATCGCAGCTCGCGCCGATGTCCGGCTTTCGCCTTCGGCGCCGCCCCGCTTTCAAGACCCACGAGTCCGACCTCCCCGCGCAAGGCGTTCGGCGTCAGGACGATCGCAATCGGCTCTGACCCTGGCGCGGATGCGATCAGGTAGGCCCAATCATCCGGCAACACTCTGACCACGATGGCCGGACCGCCCAGGCCCCGATCAAGCCCTCGAAGTCGTTCGTTGCCGGATCGACGTCCGGACGCTGTCCACAGATGAACCAGCCGTCATTCGTGGCCTCGGGCGGTCCGAAATCGAAGGAAGCGAGGACTCGATCGACATCGACTCCGTCGGCTGCCTTCGCCGCGAGGATGGTCCCGGTGACGCCCGTGTCTCTGAGACGCACTCGTGTTCCACCCGTCCGAGGTGCTGTCAACGAACATTGTCGTACTCAGGCACTCGACTCATCAGGCGCCGGCGCTTCGTCAAACGGACATAACTGACCTTATCGGAAGTGATTGTGCCGGCGATTGCTGCCTGGATCAGACGTCGAGTGGCGCCAGCCCGTGGCTCCCGAGGATCTGCGAGATCTCACCCCCGTGATGGACGTCGTGCTCCAGCACGTGCCAAATGACCCAGCCGCGACTACGGGTCCGTCCGCCGCGCTCGACGGTGACCTCGAGGTCGTCGGGCGTCCAACGCCGCAGGCAGTCCTCGACGAGGCTCCAGGAACGCTCGAGACCATCGACGAGCTCCGCAGCCGTCCTCGGACGGCTTTCGTCGTCTTCCCAGCCGGCGTCCTCGATGGATACGCCTGGAACCGTCGAGCGATCGACCCGGAACATGTCTCGGAGCGCGGCCTCGCCTTCGCCGAGCACGTCGTGGAACCAGAACGCACGTGTGCCCGCGATGTGGCCGGCCAACTGCCACACGGTCCATTGATGTGGCGCCGTCCGCAGCGCGAGCTGCTCGAGTGTGAGGTCACGGAGCGCCGCGGTCAGGAGTGCCTGATGACCGGCCCAGCCCTCGTAGAGATGCGACAAACCACTGGGTTGCATGCCCCGATGATACGCATTACCGCACGGATGTTCTACCCGGGCTCCGGGATGGTGCCGATCAGCCGCGGTATTCGCTGATCTCGAACAGATGCCCGTCCGGGTCGCGGAAGAAGCAGCGGGTCTCCTGGCCGCGGGTCACGGGCGGGGTCAGGAACTCGGCACCTCGGGCCTTGAGCTCGTCGTAGGCCGCCACGCAGTCGGCGACGCGCATGGTGAACAGGTTGTCCCGGACGTCAGGGTCGGGCGGCGGCGCGAGGCTGACCGTCGGTTTGTCGTCCGTCGGATCGCCGCCGGTGACGATCAGGATCCAGGCATTCCCGAGGCTCAGCACGACCGACGTCCCACCGTATTCGCCGTACAGGCTGGCGCCGAGGACGTCGAGGTACCAGCGCTTCGATCGATCGAGGTCGGACACGACGAGGATACTGGTGACGGCCAGATCTGCGGGCGGGAAGACGGCCACGTCTTGATGCTACGTCGCTACGACCCGCAGGCGAACGCGAAGTAGATCGGGATGTCGAGCCCGATGTGGATCGGCGATCGGGATCAGCAGCGAGCGCGTCCGGACGCGCGATGAGCCCGGCGAGCAGGCCACCGAGCCCCATCGCCAGCATCAGCGGGACCTGGAAGCCGACGACGTCGGCGCCCGAGTGCGCCAGCCCGAACACCACGGCCTGACCGATGAGCGCCGGGACCCGATGCCCATCACCCGCGCCGGACCAGCCCATCAGGGCGCCGCGGTAGATGACCTCCTCCATGACGCCGTTCGACGACCGCGAAGACGAGCGCCGGCACGAGGGCGCCGAGCAGCGAGCGTGTACGACACGTCGCCGAAGAACGGCCGGGCAAGGTACGGCCCGAGGACCAGCGCGATCGGGCCGGCGACGAGGAAGCCGAAGATCGCCCAGCGGCCACCAGCGCCGGGCCGGCAGCCGCAGGTAGAGGGTCGTCGGGACCGGCGCCGGAGCACGAGCGCCAGCGACGGCCAGCGAGAGCAGGACGACGACGCCTTCGAGCGCGCGCCACACGGCGACCGGCGATGCCGGATCGTCGCAATCGACGAGATCCGGCCCGGCGACGGGCGTCGCGAACGTGCCCCAGAACAGGCTGACGGCGACGGGTACCGCGCCTGCCCACGTCCAGCGGACCGGCGCGTCGCGTGAGACGGCGATCGCGGTCCCGGCCGCGAGCACGAACAGGACCGCGAAGCGCGCCGGGGCACCGCCGCGCCGAGCGACAGCAACACGATCGGCACGAGCGAGCGCGCGAGGTCCCGCACATCGAACGGGAGGTTGCGCGTCGCCGGCCATGCGCAGGCCTACCCCTCCCCCGCTCGGGTCAGGCGTTGCTGCCGGTGATGATGACGAGCGCCGCGCCGTCGGTCGGCGGCGACTCGGCATCAGCCCCGCCCACGAGGCGGCCGCCGCCCCTTCGACGGTGATCCCGAGCGCCTCGGTCAACGCCGCCTGGGCCGCGTGCAGCGCGTCCTCGGTGACGGTGTGCATCGCGTCGACCCGCCCGAACATGAGCTCGACAGCGCGCGGGATCGCGACCTGCGACGCGATGCCGTCGGCGTAGGTGTCGACGTGGTCACGTGTCGATCGGGCGTCCAGCGGCGAACGAGCGGGTCATCGCGTCGGCGCCCTCCGCCTGGACGCCGACGACCCGTGTCCCGGCGGACGCGTGCCGCAGCCACGAGCCGACGCCGTCGATCAGCGCGCCATTGCCGACCGGCACCGACGCGACCGCGAGCCGCGGCAAGCACGCCCGCGTCGACCGCATCGGTCAGCTCGAGCGCCAGACGTCGCCGCGCCGGTCGCGATCCGCGGGTCGTCGCCGTCGACGAGGAGCTCGGCCCCGTGCTCGGCGGCGTAGCGCCTCCGAGGCGCCGCGCGCGTCGTCGAAGTCCTCGCCGCTCTCGATGACGGTCGCGCCCAGCGCGCGCATCCGCGCGACCTTGCCGCGGTTCGCGTGGCGCGACGCGAACACCACCGCCGGACACACCGAGGGCGCGGGCGGCGTACGCGACGCCCTGGCCGAAGTTGCCGGCCGACGCGACGACGATCGGCCGGTCGGGTCCGATCCTCCCCTCCCCCGCCAGGCCGTGACGGCCAGCCACGTCCCGCGGCCCTTGAACGAGCGGATCGGGTTGACGGTCTCGACCTTGACGACGACCGGGACGCCGAGCCGCGTCGCTCAGGCCGTCGTGGACGAACTGGGGGGACGCAGTGAAGACGGGATCGATTCGGACGGCCGCGTCACGGATCGCCTGGGCGGTCAGTTCGGGGATCTCGAGCATGGGCAGCTCCGTCGTCATCGCGTTAGCCGCCGAGGCTGGGCAGCAGCGGTTCGAGATAGGGCGCGAGCGCGCGGGCGAACGGCGTCGTCATGTGGTGGCCATCGCGATACACGAGCACCTTCCCGATCACCGCCGGGCACGGGACCGTCGGGCAGAGCCAGGCCGTGGGGTCGATGAACGTCGAGCCGGTCTCGCCACTGACCGTGCGTTCGGTCGCGGTCCACGCCGGCGTGATCGCCTCCGACAGCGGGGTCGCGCAGGCCAGGGCATCGTCCAGATGGCCCGATACGCAGACAGGCGCGTCCATGGCCGGACGTGGCGTGTCACCGATCACCACGACGTGGCCCGCGACCTTGCGGAGCGCGTCGAGCGAGCGCTCGAGTCCCGTGGCCCACAGGTCCTCGCGGTCGGTGTATGGGACCGGGTTGCCGTCGACCCAGAGCTGCCCGATCCGGCTGTCGGACACGACGACCATGGCGGGCTTCTCGCGGCTGATGCGATCGAGGACCGCCGCGCGCCACGTGTCGCACTCGGTGTACTCGCGCTTGAGCGTGCCGTTGTAGACGGGCAAGTCGGCGACCGGGCAGGCCGACTTGGTCAGCGAAATGAGCCGCCAATCCTGCTCATCGGCAAGCCGCTGGAACGTCGGGAACCAGTGCGCTGCGTGCGAATCGCCGATGAGGAACACGGTCTTGCCGTCCTTGCGGCCGTAGACGCAGTCCGGCGGCGCGACCTCCTTCCACTCGGCGTGGCACTCGTCCGCGTAGATCACCGGGAGGTCTTGACGGACGGTCGCCAGCGGCGGAACGAGATCGGCGGGGACCGGGCCAGCCGGGGTGGGCGCGAGGGTCGGCTCGGCGGATGGCGTCGCGGGTGCGTCGGTCACGACCGGGGTCGACGGGAGGGGCGTCGGGAGGTCGACCGTGACGATCGCACTCCCGGCGGCGTTGCCGATCCCGGCCGCCACGGCCGGCGGTCCGGCGGTCACGCCAAGCCCGAGCGATACCGTGGCGACGGCGACGCTGGAGGCCAGCGCAACGCCGAGGGACCGGGACGGCCGCAGCTTGGCGACGCGACCGTGTCGGATGGGGTCCTCGATCCAGCGTCGGCTGGCCTCCGCGAGCACGAATGTCAACGCGAGCAGCCCCAGGCGGGCCGGCCAAGGGAGTTCGGTCCCGACGGCGGCTGCCGGGAGGACGAGCAGCGGCCAGTGCCAGAGATAGAGCGAGTACGAGATCCCACCGACCCAGCGCATCGGGCGGATCGACACGAGGCGTGACACGCGGTTAAGCGGCATCGGGATCCCGCCCGCGATGACCAGTGCCGCACCGAGGACCGGCAGTAGGGCCGCCGTGCCCGGGAACGGCGTGTCCGTGTCGAAGGCGACCGCGCCGATCAGGATCATCACGAGGCCCGCACCGACCGCCACGGTCGCGAACGACGTCGGCAGACGCGAAAGCCGGGTCACCCCGATGGCCAGGCCCGCGCCGATGGCGAGCTCCCACGCCCGTGCCGGAAGCAGGAAGAAGGCCAGCGGTGCGTCGCTCGCGGTCCAGGCGATGCCCAGGCCGAACGACAGGACCGCGACGACGGCGACGACAAGGCCGACGCGCCGGATGTTCGTGCGCCGACCCGCCACGAGGAGCAGGAGCGCCGGCCAGAACAGGTAGAACTGCTCCTCGACGCCGAGCGACCAGAAATGGAGCAGCGGCGAGGGATCGAGTTCGGCCTGCAGGTAGTCGGTGGCCTGCGCGGCGAAGCGGATGTTGCTCACGTAAAGGGCCGCCGCTGCGCCATCGGCCGCGACATCCGGGACGCGCAGCGGTGGCAGCACGATCGCCGAGGCGATGACGGTCAGGGCGATCACCACGAGGGCGGCCGGGAGCAGACGACGCGCACGCCGTGCGTAGAACGTGACGAGGTCGACCCGGCCCGTCGCGCGCAGCTCGCGGACGATCAGGCCTGTGATCAGGAACCCGGAGACGACGTAGAAGACGTCGACGCCGATGTAGCCGCCGGGAAACCCGGGATCCGTGCGTGATACGCGAGCACCAGGAGGACGGCGACGGCCCGCAGGCCTTCGATGTCGGGACGGAACGGGGCGCGTCCGTCGCTCGGAGGGGGCGATGCCACGTGCGGCATGGTACCCGCTCCGGCGCCCGCTCCCGGTCCACGCGTTCGGGGCGCACGAAAACGCCCGAAGGAACTTGGTCCGCAGTTTTCGGTCCCGATGTAAACACCGTGACCGCTACTTGCGATCCTAGCCCCTTCGGGCACGACCTACGTTACCCGGGGAGCGGTGCTCCTGGGAACCGACTTATCCACGAGTTTCACGTTTCGTGGCACGATTCCGGGGCATCTATCCACGACGAATCCACGGAGCGCGGATCAGGTCGGTGGACCGGGATGGGCCGGTGGTGGGGGTCCGCGCCGAGCCAGGCTGGCCGCCGGACCGCGAGCAAGCAAATGCCCGAAGGAACTCGATCACTAGATGCTCCGACCAATGTAAACACCGGTCAGATCACTAGATGTTCGTGCCCCTTCGGGCAAGAAGAACGATAGGCAACGCGGGGTATCGGCGGCAAGCTACTTATCCACGACTTTCATCGCAGATGTGTCGTTCCCGGACTCGTTGTCCACAGGCTGTCCACGCGCGAGCCGCCCGGCCAGGATCAAACCGACGCGAGGGGCTCTTCGATCCAGGCCTCCGGGCGGAACGCCCAGCTGAGCCAGATCGACCAGAGCGGGACGAGTACGCCTGAGATGGCCACGAAGACGAACACGCCCAGGTCCTCGCTTCCGAGGCTGAAGAAGCGCAGCAACGTACCGACGACCAGCGCTGCCGCCGTGACCCAGGAGACGATCTCCCAGGCAGCCGGCATCCGCGACCGCAGACCCTGCGCGACGGCGACGATCCCTACCGCCGCGAGGATCGACGCCGCGTCGACGAGCGCCTCACTCGCCCCGTTCGCGAGCATCTGCGCCCAGATCTGGCTGACGATCTCGGTCTCCTTGAAGCCGCAATCGCAATAGGCGATGTCGATGGTGACGCGTGTCGCGCCGAGCAGGATCAGCTGACCGACGGCCCCGAGGATCCCGCCGACGCCGAGTCCGAGGATGACCGCGACGCGACGCAGATCACGGCTCTCGATCGAGGGCAGGAGGGCGAAGCCGAGCCCTGTGATGGCCACGAACGCGAGGCCGAACGAGAAGTTGTTCAGGAAGAAGATCGGCCAGATCGCGACGCGATAGTCCTGGGCGGCGAGGCGTTGGTCGACCATGTTGGCCGCCTGCGTGTCCGGCGGCGTCGCATAGAGGTTGAACCAGTCGACGAGCTGGAAGACCGTGCCGACCAGGAACAGGATGCCGATCGACAACGCGAGCCAGCGGACGGCCCTCATCGCTCGTGCCCTCCTCCGAACGAACGGATGAACGCGGCGATGGTAGCGAACTGCCCGGTGTCGACCGTCGCGGGCGCTACCGCGTCACACCTCCAGCGGCCACGAGACCTCGTCGAGCAGGATCGGCCGCCCGTCATCGGCGACGGTCAGCCGTCGCTCCTCCGAGCCGTCGACGTCGTGCAGGTGCCAGCCATGGGTCCCGATCCGTTCGACCCGCCAGCGCGCGGGCCGTGGCTCGAGCTCGTCGTCGACGTAGACGAGGTCGAGGACGACGGCAGCCCCGACGACCATCGACCGGGCGAGCCTGCGGATGCCGATCGTCGCCGACGCCTGGGAGGCGACGACGAACAGCTCGTGCTCCGGGCTCCACGCCAAGGTCAGGTGACGCACGCCCGCGGGAGTCACGACGTTGCCGTGCAGCGCCGACTCGTCCGGCTCGGGGTGGAGCGTCAGGAGCCCCGCGAGGGTCGTCATTTCGAGCCGAGTGGGTCGGCCGTCGGCGGACGCCTCCAGGAGCAGCGAACGTACGAGCCGGCCTTCGCGCTCGATGGCCTCTCGCCAGCGCGTGCCGCGCTCCCCTTCCGCCTCGGACCACGTCACCAGATCGCCCAGCGGGTTCCGGGCGTGACCCCCGCGGCGGACCGGCGCCATCCTCGCCGCCGCCTCTCCTCAGTGCCCCTGCCGCGCGCCGGCGACCGGGGACGTGCCTGAGCCGTTCATCGCGTCGGCCCAACGTTCGGCGGCTGCCTCGAGCTCGCCCGCGAGCGACGGCGCGACGCGACCCCGGATCCGGACATCGCGCTCGCGGTACTCGATGTCGACCGTCCCGCGTTCCCGAACACGGGCGAGCAGCTCACCGGCTGCGTACGGCAACGCCACGTCGACGTCGACCCACAACGACGCCAGCAGCGCGGCGATCTCGGCCCGGAGCGTCTCCATGCCATATCCCGTCAACGCCGAGACGAACACCGCGCCGCCGATCGACGGCGCGACCGACGAGCCGTTCATCGCGGCACGGTCGATGAGGTCGGCCTTGTTGAACACGACGAGGCGTGGCTTGTCGCCGGCGCCCAGCTCATCGAGGACCGTCTGGACCGTCGTACGGTGCTCGTCGGTGTGCGGGTCGGACGCGTCGACGACCTCGAGCAACACGTCGGCGCGGTTGACCTCCTCGAGGGTCGCGCGGAAGGCATCGACCAGCTGGTGCGGCAGCTTGTGGATGAAGCCCACGGTGTCGGTGACGATCGCGGTCTGGCCGTCGCCGAGCTTGACCTGGCGCGAGGTCGGATCGAGCGTGGCGAACAGCTTGTCCTCGGCGCGGGCCACCTCCGCCCCGACCAGCGTGTTGAGGAGGGTAGATTTGCCCGCATTCGTGTACCCGACGATGCCGACCGTCGGCCACAACCGCCGGTCGCGCCCGCGAGCCGCCGTCGCACGGTGCTGGCGGACCTGCTCGACCCGGTCCTTCATCTTGGCGATGCGCGTGCGGATGACACGACGGTCCGTCTCGAGCTGGCTCTCACCCGGACCGCGCGACCCGATGCCGCCCTGGGTGCGGGAGAGGTGCGTCCACAGGCGCGTCAGCCGTGGCAGCTGGTATTCGAGCTGCGCGAGCTCGACCTGGAGGCGTCCTTCGTGGGTCTGCGCATGCAGGGCGAAGATGTCGAGGATCAACCGGCTGCGGTCGATGACCTTGATGCGCAGAAGCTCTTCGAGCGACCGCTGCTGCGCCGGCGAGAGCTCGTCGTCAGCGATGAGGACGTCGAAGCCCGTCTCGCGTTTGGCCGATGCCAGTTCCTCGGCTTTGCCCTTGCCGACGTACCAGTTCGGGTCCACGTGGCGGCGGTTCTGCCACTCGGCGCCGACCACGTCGGCCCCAGCCGTCGTCGCCAGGTTGGCGAGTTCGGCGAGGGATTCCTGGGCGGTCCAGCCGTCCTCCGACCCGGTATCGACGGCGACGAGGAAGGCCTTCTCGACCGGTGTCTCGAGGTCGATCAAGTGGCGGGCCATGCGCCTGCAGGATACCGTGACCGTCCGCGATGAGCGGCTGACGCTCCTGTAAGGCGGCGCGGACACCATCGACCCCGAGGAGGTGTCCGATGACCGACGCCCGTTTGCAGAGCACCAAACCGATCGACGACGAGATCCCGTTCGAGGACGCGAAGGGTCTGCGCGACGCCGCGCCCGACCGGCCGGATGCGCTCGTCCATCCGGCCGCCGCAGAACGAGCCGTTACCCAGCGCGACGGCGACGTCGAGAAGTCGCAGCTCGACGACGCGCCGGTCGCCCCCGGCGAGACCGACGCGACGGCCGATCGCCCCTAGTCGATCAGTCCTCGGGCCAGCTCGCGGGCCTGATCGAACGCCTCCGTGGCATCGAGCCAGGTGACGTCCCGCTCGGCTCGGAACCACGTCCGTTGCCGCTTCGCGAAGGCGATGTTGCGCCGCGTGTCGCGTTCGATCGCGACGTCGCGCGTGATCTCGCCGTCCGCGACCGCCCACGCTTCCTGGTAGCCGATCGCCGAGAAGGCCGGTAGCGACGGGTCGTAACGCTCGCGGAGCGCGACGGCTTCATCGACGAGGCCGGTGTCGAACTGCTCGCGCGCCCGTCGGGCGATGCGACGACGATGGTCCTCCGTGCGGAGATCGAGACCGATCCATATCGATGGCCCGGCGTATCCGCGGGGCTCGGGCCGTGGCCCGTCGCCCCGCAACTCCGCGATCTCGAGGGCGCGGATCACGCGACGCGGGTTAGCGAGATGCGTCTGAGCCGCGAGCGTCGGTGCCGTCGCCTGGAGGCGCGCGGCGAGCGGCTCGAGACCCTCGGTCTGGTATTCCGCCTCGAGGCGAGCGCGGACCGCCGGATCGTCGGGCAGCGACTCGAGGTCGAGGCCGCGAGCGACGGCTCGCAGGTACAGCCCCGTCCCGCCGACCAGGAGGGCGACGCCGCCTTTCTTGGCCAAGTCGGCGAGGACCGCGTTCGCGTGCGCCGTGAAATCGGAGACGGCGAAGCGCTCATCGGGCTGGACGAGGTCGATCCCCGCGTGCGGGACGCGTCCACGATCCGCCGCGCTGACCTTGGCCGTGCCGATGTCGAGGCCCCGGTAGACCTGGCGGGAGTCGGCCGAGATGACCGTTGCGGGGCGGCCCTGCGCGATCACCCACTCACCGAGGCGGATCCCGAGCTCGGTCTTGCCGGTCGCCGTCGGGCCGGCGACGACGACGAGCGGCGGGAGGCTGACCATGGCCGCATACTGCATGGCCCATGCCGTTCCCGCACGTCTTCGAGCCGCTGACGATCCGCCATCGGACGCTCAGGAGCCGGATCAATTTCGGTGCGCACACGGCGAACATGGCCGAGGGCGGACTACCGGGCGATCGCCACGTCGGCTACTACCGGGAGCGGGCACTCGGCGGGGCGGGGATGATCGTGGTGGAGCCAGTGCCGGTCCACCGCACGGCGGTCCTGACCCGCGGCAACTTCCGCCACGACGACGATTTCGATCATCCCGGCCTTCCGACGTCTCACCGACACGTGCCGCGAGGCCAACCCCGACATCGTGATGATCCAGCAGCTGTATCACGTCGGGCAGCACGGCGACGCGGATGTCTCCTTCGCTCCGAACTGGTCGCCATCGGGCCTGCCCTCGTACCACGATGCGGATGGCAGCCACGCGATGACCGAGGCCGAGATCGACGAGGTCATCGCGGGGTTCGTCGCCGGGGCGCGCCGCGCTCAGTCGGCCGGCTTCGACGGCATCGAGATCTTCGCCGCCTACAACGCGCTCGTCGATCAGTTCTGGACGCCGTGGTCGAATCGGCGCACCGACGCGTGGGGTGGCTCGTTCGACGCGCGGATGCGCTTCTCCTGCACGCTCCTCGAGCAGATCCGTGCCGCCTGCGGCGAGGATTTCATCCTCGGGCTGGCCGTCAGTGTGGACAGTCGCTCCGAACCCGCCCTGAAGGTCGAGGAACTGGCCGAGATCGTCGCCTGGCACGACAGGCGCCGCCTGATGGACTACGTCACCTGCGGCACGGGCTCCTACTTCGACTTCTACCCGATCATCCCGGTCTCGCTGTACGAACAACAGCTCGGCGTGCCCTTCGCGGCGGCGTTGAAGCGCGTCGTGCGGAACGCGGTCGTCCAGGCGGAGAGCCACATCCGGACACCTGCGGCGGCCGAGGCGGTCCTGGCCGCCGGTGAAGCGGACATGGTCAGCATCGTCCGCGGCCAGATCGCCGACCCGTTCCTCGTCACGAAGGCCCGCGAGGACCGCGCCGAGGACGTCCGTCCGTGCATCTCCTGCAACCAGCTGTGCTGGGGCCGCCGGTCACGCGACTACTGGATCTCCTGTCTCGGGAATGCGTCGGCGGGTCGCGAGTGGTCGGCCGGTGATATGCCGCCGCGCAGCGAGTCCCCGCGGTCGGTGCTGGTCGTCGGCGGCGGACCGGCCGGACTGGAGTCCGCCCGGGTGTCGGCGGAGCGGGGTCACCGGGTGACGCTGCTGGAGCGCGATCCAGAGCTCGGTGGCCAGTTCCGGCTCGCCGGGCGACAACCCTCGCGCGGTCAGATCCTCGACCTGCTGGCCTGGTTCGAGCATCGGCTGGCGGTCCTCGGCGTGGACGTCCGCCTCGGAACGTCGGCCGACGCGGGCGACGTCGAGTCGTTCGGGGCCGACGAGGTGATCGTCGCGACCGGGTCGCGACCGCCGGTGACGGGCTTCCAGCGTGCGCTGCCCATGGTCGAACGGATGCCCGGCACGGATCGTCCCGACGCGGTGTCCATCCAGGCGGTGCTGGCCGAGACCGTCACGGTCGGCCCGCGGGTCGTGGTAGTCGACGACGTCGGCGATTGGCGCGGGCTCGGCACCGCGCTGTTTCTCGCCGAACGCGGCCACCACGTGACGATCGTGACGTCAGCGGCGGTCGTGGGTGGTGGGCTATACCACAGCGCCGCCGACGGTCCGCTCCGCGCTCGGTTCAGCGCGACCGGCGGCACGATGCGGCCGGGGACGGTCGTCCTGTCGTGGGACGGCGCCGTTGCGAGCGTGCGATCCACGGTGACCGGCGCCGAGGAGGCGCTGCCCGCCGACACGCTCGTCATCGCGGAGACCGCCGTCGCCGAAACGGGCCTCGCCGATGAGCTACGCGCCCGCGGGGTCGCGTTCGACGCCGTCGGCGATTGCGTCGCTCCCCGCCGAGCCAGCCTCGCCATCTACGAGGGACGCGAGCTCGCCCTTCGGATATGAGCATGGGGCGCGGGGCGCGTACCATGACCGCCACGATGGCGACCGAGCAGATCGACCACACGACCCCCACCCGTCGCGGACGCTCGGCGCGCCAGGCCGAACGACTCGCCCGGGCGATGGAGTCGGTCCCCTACCTCACGCGGAAGCTGCCACCGGTCGAGGTGCTGTCCATCGACGGCCTCGAGGCGATCGAATACAACGCCGACACGCTCCTCCAGGAGGTCGGCATCGAGATCGTCAACTACCCCGAGGCGACCGAGATCTTCCGCGCCGCCGGAGCCGACGTCCAGGGGCAGCGGGTCCGCTTCGAGCGCGGGATGTGCCGCAAGATCGTCCAGGCCACCGCACCGAGCTCGTTCACGCAGGTCGCCCGGAACCGGCATCGGAGCGTGGTCATCGGCGACCCGCACATGGTCCTCGTCCCGACCTACGGCTCGCCGTTCATCCACAACCTCGACGAGGGACGTCGGTACGCGACGATCGAGGACTTCCGCAACTTCGTGAAGCTCGCCTACACGAGCCACGTCCTGCATCACGACAGCGGGACGCTGTGTGAACCGGTCGACCTGCCGGTCAACAAGCGCCACTTCGACATGGTGTACAGCCACATCCGCTACTCGGATCGGGCGTTCATGGGCTCCGTGACGCATCCGAGTCGGGCGCAGGACTCCGTCGACATGGTCAAGATCCTGTTCGGCGCAGACACGCTCGAGCGCGAGCACGTGATCATGGGGCTCGCCAACGCGAATTCGCCGATGTCGTGGGACTTCAACATGCTCGGCTCGGCGAAGGCCTACGCCGAGAACAACCAGATCATGCTGATCACCCCGTTCATCCTCGGTGGGGCGATGGCCCCGGTCACGATCGCCGCCGACGCGACCCAGACGCTCGCCGAGGCACTTGCGGGGATGGCGTTCTGCCAGATCGTGCGACCGGGTGCGCCGGTGATCTTCGGCTCCTTCGCGTCGTCGATGTCGATGCAGACGGGTGCGCCGACGTTCGGGACGCCCGAGCCACAGCTGGTCCTGTTCGTCCTGGCGGCGCTTGCGCGACGCCTCGGCGTGCCGTTCCGCAGCGGTGGCAACTTCACCGCCTCGAAGGTGCCCGATTACCAGGCCGCATACGAGAGCGCGATCAGCTTCATGGCCACGATGCAGGCCGGCGTGAACTTCAACCTGCACACCGCCGGCTGGCTCGAGGGCGGGCTGGCGATCGGCTACGAGAAGTTCATCCTCGACGAGGACCAGGCGTCGATGGCGAGCAAGTACCTCGAGGGCGTCGACGTGTCCGAGAACGGGCTGGCGTTGGATGCGATGCTCGCGGGCGGCCCGGGGCAGCATTTCCTCGGGTCACCGCATACGCTCGCCAACTTCGAGACCGCCTTCTGGCGCTCCGAGATCTCCGACAACAACAGCTTCGAGCAGTGGGAGCTCAACGGCTCGCTGGACGCGGCGCAGCGCGCCAACGCGCGCTGGAAGCGGCGGCTGGCCGAATACGAGATGCCGCCGCTGGACGAGGCCGTCCACGAGGAGCTGCTCGCATGGATCGAGCAGCGCAAGGCCAGCTTCCCGGACTCGGACGTCTAGGGCCCGCGGTCGCGCCGCGCGGATCGTTGGCTGGGAGCCAACGCTTCGGAGGCCAGGCCCATCCGGTGTGCCCTACGGATGGTGAAAGTTGGCTGAGAGCCAACGTTTCGGCCGATGAATGCTCGTGACCGCCTCTACGGCGCGAAAGCATTGGCTGGGAGCCGATAACGAGCCTCGGCAGCCCCCGCCCCGGCTCCTCCGCCCCGCCACCCTCCCGGGCCGTAGCCCCAGGGACCCCCGCTAGACCTCGTCGACCGGGCCGACCGACTGCTCCTCGACCACCAGCTCCTTGCGTTGGGCCTGCAGCCGCCGCAGCTCCTCGAGCGGGATGTGGCATTTCATCAGGTGCCCCGGTTCGACCTCAGCCAGCGGCGGTTCGGTCACCTCGCACAGCCCCTGGATCACGCGCGGGCAGCGCGTGTGGAACACGCAGCCGCTCGGCGGGTTCGCCGGGCTCGGCACCTCCCCGTCGAGGCGGATCCGCGTCCGCTCCTCGCCGTCGATGTTCGGGACCGCCGAGAGCAGCGCCTCGGTGTAGGGGTGGTTCGGGCCACGGAAGATCGTCTCGGAGTCTCCGACCTCCTGGACCCGGCCGAGGTACATGACGGCGATCCGATCGGCGAGATAGCGCACGACGCCCAGGTCGTGCGAGATGAGCAGGTAGCTCGTCTTGCTCTCGGCCTGGAGCTCCGAGAGCACGTTCAGGATCGCCGCCTGTACGGAGACGTCCAGTGCGCTCGTCGGCTCGTCGGCCACGACGATGCGCGGGTCACCTGCGAATGCACGGGCGATCGCGACGCGCTGCTTGAGCCCGCCGGAGAGCTGCCGCGGCTTGAGGTCGAGGTGGCGCTGGGTGAGGCGAAGGTTGTCGGCGAGCTTGTCGACCCGATCGTCCACGGCCTTGCCCGACAGACCGGTCAGCTTGCTGACCGATCGACCGAGGATGCTGCGTACGCTCTTGCCGCGGTTGAGTGCCAAATCCGGGTTCTGGAACACCATCTGGATCTGGCGCTTGTCGCCGCTCGGGCGCTGCGCGGCCATGGCACTGAGATCGTGGCCCTCGAGCTTGATGTGACCTCCCGCGTCCGGTCCCTCGATCCCCAGGATGGTCTTGGCCAGCGTCGATTTGCCAGATCCGGACTCCCCGACGAGGCCGAGCGTCTCGCCATCGAACAGCTGCAGGTCGACGCCGACGAGTGCGGGGACGTCATGCCCACCCGCCCGGAACGTCTTGGATACGCCTTCGAGGCGCAGGGCCAGGTCGTCGTGCGCGATCGCCTCCTGGGCGATCCCCGGAGCCGGCTCCTGGATCTGGTCGATCCGATCCCAGTGGTGGCAGCGCGTCCACTGTCCGTTGCCGACGTCGACGATCGGCGGCTCGGTCTCGCGGCAGAGATCGGTCGCCAGGGGACAACGATCGACGAAGACGCAGGTCGGAAGCGGCGTGCCGATCTGGGGCAGCGTGCCGGGGATCGTCGCCAGCGGCCGTTCAGACTTGGTGACGCCGTGCCGCGGCAGGGCGCGCAACAGCCCGACGGTGTAGGGGTGCTGCGGACGCTCGAAGACGCGCGACGCCCTCCCCTCCTCAACGATCTTGCCGGCATACATCACGCCGACCCGATCGCACATCGTGCGGATGACGCCGAGGTTGTGGGCGATCAGCAGGACCGCCGACGACGTCTCGGCGATGAGCGCGCGAACGAGGTCGAGCACGGAGGCCTCGACCGTCGCGTCGAGTCCGGTCGTCGGTTCGTCCAGGACGAGCAGCTGCGGGTCCGATGCGAGCGCCATCGCGATGACGACGCGCTGCTGCATGCCACCCGACAGCTGGTGCGGATAGCGGCCCATCACACGCTCGGGGTCCGCGATCTGGACGCGCTTTAGCGCCGCGAGGGCACTGTCCGCTGCCTGATCGCCGTTCTGGCCGAGCACGGTGAATGCCTCGACGACCTGCGGGCCGATCTTGGTCGACGGATTCAGGGCGGCGCCCGGGTCCTGGTAGACCATCGAGGCGTGATTGGTCCGGAACTTGCGCAGTTCGTCGCCCGACTTCTTCGTGATGTCCTCGCCGGCCACGAGGATCCGGCCGCCGGTGATCCGCGCGTTCCGGGGCATATAGCGGACCGCCGCATACGCCGTCGTCGATTTGCCGCAGCCGGACTCACCGACGAGACCGTAGCTCTCCCCGGGCTTGATCTCGAACGACACGCCACGTAGCACCGGTCGCGGGATGCCACGCACCATGTACGCGAGCTTCAGGTCCTCGACCTTGAGGGCGGCCGCGGTCGTGGACACGGGCGGGGTCGGCACTGGCTCGATGTTCGGGAGGGCGGTCATTCGTCGGTGACCGACTGTAGCGCGTCGGCGATCAGGTTGACCGCGACGACACAGGTCGCGATGGCCATCGCCGGGAAGAACGTCGGCCACCATTTGCCGGCGATCATGTTCGTGTACTCATCGCTCACGGTGAGGCCCCAGTCGGCCGATGGCGGCTGGATGCCCACACCGAGGAACGACAGCGTCGCGATCGTGAAGATCGCGTACCCGAAGCGGACGGTGAGCTCCACCACGATCGGGCCCAGGACGTTCGGGAAGATCTCCCGCGTGATGATGTATAGCCCCAATTCGCCGCGCAGCTTCGCGGCGGTGACGTAGTCCAGCTGGCGTTCCGCGATCACCGCCGAGCGGACCGTCCGCGCGACGATCGGCGTGAACAGGATACCGACGACCAGGATGACCACCTGGGTCGACGAGCCGAGCACGACCAGCGTCAACAGCGCGACGAGGATGACCGGCAGCGACAGGAACGCTTCGACGACGCGGCCGATGGCATCGTCGACCATGCCGCGGTAATAGCCCATCGTGAGGCCGAGCAAGGTCCCGGCGACGACGCCGAGCAGGGCCGCGATCGGCGCCACGAGCAGCACATCGCGCGCACCGACCATCACCCGGGACAGGACGTCGCGGCCCAGTCTGTCCGTCCCGAACAGGTGCTCGGGGCTCGGCGGGAGGTGGCGACGGGCGAAGTCGTTGAACGGGTCGTAGGGCGTGATGGCCTCGCCGGCGATCGCGCAGAACGCCCAGATGGCGAGGATCGCGATGCCGACGAGGAACCCGGGCTTCCGCAGCAGGACGACCAACGCCTCGCGGCGCGCCTGCGAACGTTCGGATCGAACGGCGCCGGCCGGCGCTCCAGCGGCGGGACCAGGTGTCACGGTCGCAGCGGCGTCCATCAGCGACTCGTCTCGAGCCTGGCGCGCGGGTTCATCCACGCGATCACGAGGTCAGCGATCAGCGTCGCGAGCATGTATACGATGCCGATGACGATGACCCCGGCCGTCAGCATCGGGATGTCCTTCCGCTGGGCTGCCTGCAGCATCAGCTGCCCCATCCCGTTGTAGTTGAAGATCTTCTCCACGCCGATGATCCCCCCGAACAGGTATCCGATCTGGACGCCGATGACAGCCACGGTCGGCACGAGCGCGTTCCGCAGCACGTGGCGACGCATCGTCTGCTGTGTCGTGAGGCCCTTCATCGTCGCGGTCCGGATGTAGTCGGACTCGAGTACCTCGATCGTGCCGGCGCGGGTCATCCGCGCGATGTAGCCGAAGTACACGATGGCCATCGCCAAGGCCGGCATCGTCAAGTAGCGGAGGACCTCGAGCGGACCGGCTCTCGGTGGAGGCGTGGCCAACACCGGTAACAGCCCGAGCTGCACGCCCACCACGACGACCAGCACCGTACCCACGACGAACTCCGGGATCGACGACATCGTGACCCCGGCGAGCACGATCCCTCTGTCGGACGGGCGGTCCCGATGTCTGCCGGCGTACAGACCGGCGATGATCGCAACGGGGATCGTCAGGAGCAGCGCGTAGAGGGCGAGGATGCCGGAGCGGCCGATCGCGGCGAGGATGGCCGGCAGCACGGGTTGGCGGCTCTGGAACGAGTTCCCGAAGTCGAAGGTGACGAGGTTCCGCATCGCCCGCGCGTACTGCTCGGGCAGCGGGTCGTTGGTGCCGAGCCGCTCGTTGATGGCATCAACGGTCTCCTGCGGGGCGAACGGTCCCGCGATGGTCCGGCCGACGTCGTTGGGCAGGACGTTGGCGATGATGAAGACGATCGACGCAAGCAGCCACAGCGTGACCAGCGAAAGCAGGAGCCTGCGTGCGAGCCAGCGGATCATCGGCCGACGCCGTCCTCGCGACTACCCGTTTGAGGATATGAACGAGGAGGGGCGCGACGAACGCGCCCCTCCTCTCGACATCGCGTTACGCGACTTGCGACGCTGAGCTGAAGAACATCTGCCCGAGGGCGCTCGAGTAGATGCCCTGGTACTTCTTCGAGCTACCGGCGAGGTAGTTGTAGAAGTACGGGAGCGCGATCGGCACGTCCTCGTTGAGGATGGTCTCGATCTTCTTGCACGCGGCCTTCTGGGCCTCCACGCCGATCGCGGCCTGGAATTCCTTGAAGTCCGCGTCGAACTCCGCCGAGTTGTACTGCGACGAGTTCCAGACGCCCTTGGTCTTGAGCGCCGCGTTGAGGTACACATCGGGTGTCGCGCGGTGGCCGTAGTCGACGATGCCGAGCTCGGCGGCGCCGGAGCACGGCGGGTCCTTCGGCTCGGCCGGGCACCACTGCGCGCCATAGAACGTGTCGAGGCTCTCGACGGCCACGTCCAGGTTGAACCCGGCGTCCTTCGCGTTGCTCTGGATGAGCACGCGCGAGATCCGGGATCTCGAGCAGCTGGCCGGCGTGCAGCGTCGCGGTGATCGTCTGGCCGCCCAGGAGCGACTTCGCCTTCTCGACGTCGCGCGTCCGCTGCGGGACGCTGTCGTCGAAGTACGGGTAGATCGGGGCGATGACATGGTCATTGCCGAGATCGGCCTTGCCGCTGAACAGCTGCTGGATCATCGCCTCGCGATCGAGCGAGTAGGCCAGCGCCTGGCGGACTTCCTTCTTCGCGAACTGGCCCTTGTCGACCCGCATCCAGATCTGGCGATGCAGCGCGGCGCGGGTCGCGATGACGTTCGTGTTCGCGTCCGTGAGGAGCGCCTCGCCCGACAGCACGTCGAACTGCACGATGCAGTCGACCTGCCCGCCCTGATAGGCGGTCACCATCGGGCCGGTCTCGTCGAAGTACACGAACTCGAGCGTGTCGAGCGGCGTCTTGCCACCCCACCAAGCGTCGTTGCGCGAATAGGTCGCGCCGGTCGCATGGTCATACGTCTCGAGCTTCCAGGCGCCTGTTCCGTTCGGCATCGCGTCCAGCGTGGTGCCGGTCGCGTAGTCCTTCGGCGTGATCACCGTCTGGGCGTTGAACACCGAGACGAGATAGGGGAAGTTGCCGTTCGGGCTGAGGAGCGTGAAGGTGACGGTGTTCGCGTCGGTCGCGACCGCCGACTTCTCGTCGATGACGCCCTTCAGGCCCGAGTTACCGGCGGCGACCAGGCGGCCCATCGTCGCGACGACGTCGTCGGCGCTGAAGTCCTTGCCGTCCTGCCACTTGACGCCGGACCGGAGCTTGAACGTCCAGACCGAGCCGTCATCGTTCGGCGACCACGACTCGGCGAGGCCGGGCGCGATGTCGGACCCGTTCTTGTCGAGCGTGCACAGGAATTCGAAGCACTGGGCGACCGTGCCGTAGCCACCCAGGTCCTGCATGTTGATCGGGTCGATCTGGACAGGTCGCTGGATGGCGACCTTGATCGAGCCGCCGGTCGCAGCCGACGCGCTCGCAGAAGCGCCCGCACTCTCACTGGCGCCGGCGGACTCTGACGCGGCGGGGGCCGACGCGCTCGGTGTGCCGGTGCTGCATGCGGCGATGACCATGCTGACGGCCGATGCCGAGAGCCCGATCACGGCCGCTCGCTGGATGAACTGACGCCGGGTGATCCTTCCGTGGGCGAAGGATTCGACGAGGTCCAGCTCGACGGGCGTCGCCTTTCGACGCACGAGATCAAGCCGGGAATAGTCCATGGTGCAATCCTCCTCGACCATGTGACGGACCCGTGATGCTCCGCACCACCATCCAACCCGGACGGTCCGTGCTGGGGAACTCCTCCGGAAGCCTGCAAGGTAATGGCGCGTCACCGCCGCGTCAACGCGGATATGGTCGTGTCTGCGTTACGGCGTCTTCACCAGACTGCCACGGAGCGCATACGGGCCAGCGTGGTCGACGCGGACGCGGACCTCGTCGCCGACCAGTCCGGCGTCCCCCGCGAGGTGCACGAGCTTGTTCCCGCGGGTCCGACCACTGACGGCGGTCGTCGGCGTCGAAGCGTCGGTGGTCCGCTCGCCCGAGCGCTCCGCGTCGTCGTCATGCTCGTGCGAGCGCGCCGGAGTGAAGGCGTCCACGAGGACGTCGACCTCGCGCCCGATCCACGCTCGGTTGCGTTCGAGCCCGATCCGTTCCTGGACCGCGAGGAGCTCGTTCAGGCGCCGGCGTTTGACGTCGGGCGGCACATCGTCGGCCAGTTTCGTGGCCGGCGTTCCCGGTCGCGGCGAGTAGGCCGCGGCGAACACCTGGTCGTAGCGGACGTCCTCGAGCAGGACGACCGTCCGCTCGAACTGTTCCTCGGTCTCCCCGCAGAACCCGACGATGACGTCGGTCGAGATGGTGATCCCGGGAACAGCCTCCCGGATCCGGTCGAGCCGCTCGCGGTAGTGCTCGATCGTGTATTGCCGACCCATCCGCCGCAGCACCGCGTCGTCGCCCGACTGCACCGGTAGATGGAGGTGCTCGCAGACGCTAGGGCAGTCGCCGAGGGCCGCGATCAGGCGGTCTGACAGGTCCCAGGGGTGCGATGTCACGAACCGGAGGCGTGGGATGGCGGGCCGGCCATCCGCCGTGCGCAGTCCGTCGATCGCCCGGATCAGCTCGGCGAGATCGGGTCGGCCGTGCAGGTCGAGACGTCGGCCGGCCCAGCGCTCGGCATCGACGTGGGCGAAGCGTGCCTCCGGTTCGAGGTCGTGGCCGTAGGAGTTGACGTTCTGCCCGAGCAACGTCACCTCGCGATAGCCGGCCCGCGCGAGCGCCCGCGCCTCGTCGACGATGTCGTCGAACGGCCGGCTTCGCTCCGGACCACGGCTGAACGGGACGATGCAGTACGTGCATGTCTTGTCGCACCCGTAGATGATCGGCAGCCAGGCGCTGATCGCCGACCCGCGAGCGACCGTCCCCTCCCCGACCGCCCGGGCGCGGGTCCCCGACAGGTTGTCGGCCGCGCCGACGACCGTACGGCCGACGGTGGTGGTCGTACCGACGGCACCGATCGCCCCCTGCGCGGAGGCCAGCCCGAGCCGATCGACGAGCTCCGGCTCCTCGTCGGGACGCAGGAACAGGTCGACCGCGGGGAATTGGCGGCGCAGGCCCTCACGCTCGGCTTCTCGGACCGCGCAGCCGGTCATCACGACGCGCATCCCCGGGTTGGCCGTCTTGAGTCGAGCAAGGTGCCCCTGCCGTCCGATCACCTTCTGCTCCGCGCCCTCGCGGATCGCGCAGGTGTTGATGACGACGAGGTCGGCGGACTCGAACGTCGGCGCTTCCTCACATCCGACGGCGAGCAGCCGACCGGCCATCTCCTCGCTGTCGCTGCGGTTCATCTGGCAGCCGAGCGTCCAGACATGGAATCGCGGAAGGGCCGCAGCCTCCGGGCGGTATTCGGTGAGTCGATCGTCGATCGGCGCTTGGGGGACGCCAGGCGCCGCGCGAACAGGTGCATCGAGATCCAGGATGGGCAGGGCGCGGGTGAGCGGTCGCGTGAGCGGTCACAACCGCCCCATCGTACCCACCGTCGCGACGTTCACGGGTTCCGGAGGGCGGCGAGCAGGGCCTCGCCGATCTCGGGCGGCACCCATACGCGCGAATGCGTCTCGGCATACGGCCCGAGATCGCCGTGGTAGTCGCTACCGCCCGTCATGACAAGTCCGTTCGCGCGGGCGAGCCCGGCCATGGCATCGACGGTCGCTTGATCGAAGGTCCGGTAGTAGACCTCGAGCCCGCCGAGACCCGCCTCCACGAGCTCTCCGAGGACATCCGCGCGGCTCGTGGCTTCGCGGAAGTGGGCCAGGACGGGAAGCCCGCCGGCATCGCGGATCACGCGGATCGCAGCCTCCGGGCCGAGCCCCTCACGCCGCACGTAGCCCGGACCGCCGTGCCCGATGATCCGGCTGAAGGCGTCCTCGACGCTCGTCGCGAACCCCGCGGCGATGAGCGCACGTGCGATGGTCGGCCGGCCGAGGGCATCGTCATCGCCCGACTCGAGGCCCTCGACCTGCGCATCGATCGGCATGCCGATCTCGCGCAGCAGGGCGACCGTCCGATCGAACCGCGACCGCCGCGCATCGCGCTGCGCGCCGAGCGCAGCCTCGAACGCATGGTCCGCGGGGTCCATCCCGAAGCCGAGGATGTGCAGCTCACCCTCCCACAGCCCCAGGTCCCGAGTGACAAGGGCGTTGATCTCGACCCCCGGGATCAGCGTCATGCCGTCGGGGACCGCGCCGGCAGTGACCAGATCGTGGTAGCCGGCAAGCGTGTCGTGATCCGTGAGCGAGAAGATCCGGACGCCGGCCGCTGCGACGTCCCGGATCAGCTGCTCGGGCCGCAGGACGCCGTCCGAACGGGCCGAGTGGGCGTGCAGATCGACGGTCGACGGAGCCGGGGGGACGGTGCCCATCTCGCTCGCCGCAGGATCGTGGCGCCGAGAACGCTTCGATCGGGAGCCGCCGGACATCGGCGGCTAGACCTCCAGCAACCGCTGGATACGTTCGATGGCGAGAGCGCGGCCGGTGGCCGGATCGATATCGACCTGGACCGCGTTGAAGACGACCGGTCCCTCCCCCACCTCGAACCGCGTCGGCAGCGCGTTGATGAAGCGCGGCAGGACGGTCGATGGCGCGAAGCCGATCACGCTCCAGACGGGCCCCGTCATCCCGATGTCCGTCAGGTACGCGGTACCCCCGGGGAGGATCCGCTCGTCACCGGTCACGACGTGCGTGTGGGTACCGACGACCACGCTCACCCGTCCGTCCAGATACAGGCCGAGGGCGTTCTTCTCGGACGTCAGCTCGCAATGGAAGTCGAGGAGGCGGATCGGCGGGAGCGGCTCGGGCGCCGTCGACTCGTCGAGCAAGGTATCCGCGTCGGTGAACGGGTTGTCGATCGGCTGCATGTACGTCCGGCCCTGCAGATTGATGACCGCGATGTGCGAGCCGTCGAGGGCGTCGTAGGTCCCCCAGCCCCGGCCCGGCACCTGGTGCGTCCCGTAGTTGTGCGGCCGGAGGACCCGCTCGGACTGCTCGAGGAACGGGTAGATCTCCTTCTTGTCCCAGATGTGATTGCCCGATGTGATGACATCGACGCCGGCGGCCAGCAACGCCTCGGCCGTGGACGCTGTCAGTCCCATCCCGCCGGCGACGTTCTCGCCGTTGGCGGTGACGAAATCGATGCCCCGTTCCGTGCGGAGGTCCGGCAACGTCTGCTCGATCGCCTGGCGGCCAGGCTTCCCGATCAGGTCGCCGATCATCAGCACGCGGCACGCGCCGGCCGGTCGGGGGGCGTTGCCGTTGGCTGCATTCCCGAGGCGCGTCCGGCCCATGGGCGTGGAGGGGTCCATCGCGGTGAGTCTAAGGGCGCTTGACCGGGTCGTTACGATGGCGCTCCGGTGCGCCAGCGCACCACGGACCAGGGGGATACCGCGCGCCGGGACGGGCGCACGCGAAGGGTGGATCGGGTGATCGAGCGCGCCCAGCCACGCCGTCGCGCCAGTGACCTCGCTGACGCACGCGCCAACCGTGCCGCGGTCCGCGGCGATATCGTCGGACTATGGGTAGCCAGCGGGCAGGCCGACGCCGCCAGGAAGCGCCGGGAGGAATGGGCCCGGCGCAACGCCGACCGGGACGAGTCTCCCTCCGACGCTAGCCGCGCCGGCTGACCGTACCGACGAGCCCGTCGCGCAGGATCCGCTCCGCGTCATCCGGGTCGTCGTGCTCGATCGCGTCGATCACGACGTTGACGATCGACGCGTCCTCGTCCTCGGTGTCGAGATCGACGACGCGGTCCGCGTCGTTGAAGAAGATCTCGATGTGCCGCCCCGGTATGCCTGCTGATCTCATGGCCCGACCGTAGCGCGCGCCATGTGACATCCGCCTAAAGCGGGCATGTCATGCATGGGCACGAGTCGATAGAGCGACGTTGTTGCGGTGCGTGCCCGCACCGCGCGGGCGGCTTCGGGGGCCGTCCGCCCTACTTCGCGTACTCGACGGCGCGCGTCTCGCGGATGACCGTCACCTTGATCTGGCCCGGGTAGGTCAGCTGCTCCTCGATCTTCTTGACGATGTCCCGTGCAAGGCGGGTCGCCGTCAGGTCGTCGATCTCCTCGGGCCGCACCAGGATGCGGACTTCGCGGCCCGCCTGGACCGCGAAAGAGCGCTCGACGCCGTTGAAGCTCTCGGCGATGGCCTGCAGGTCCTCGAGCCGCTTGACGTACGTGTCCATGGTCTCGCCGCGCGCGCCGGGCCGCGATGCGCTGATGGCGTCGGCGACCTGGACGATGGGCGCCTCGAGGCAGGCGTATTCGACCTCCTGATGGTGGGCCGCGATCCCGTTGACCACCTTGAAGGGCAGGTTGTGCCGCTGGGCGATCTGGGCGCCGATCGCTGCGTGCGGACCCTCCACCTCGTGGTCGACGGCCTTGCCGATGTCGTGGAGCAGCCCGCCCATCTTGGCGACCTGGACGTCTGCCCCGATCTCTGCGGCGATGACGGCCGCGAGGTGGCTCGTCTCGACGACGTGGTTGAGCACGTTCTGGCCATAGCTCGTTCGGTACTTGAGGCGACCGAGGAGCTTGACGATCTCCGCGGGGAGGCCCGGGACGCCAGCCTCGTACGCGGCCTGCTCCCCCGCCTGGCGGATGACGAGGTCGACCTCGGCTCTCGCCTTCGCGACCACCTCCTCGATGCGACCGGGGTGGATGCGGCCGTCGGCGATGAGCTTCGTGATCGCGATCCGGGCGACCTCGCGGCGGACAGGGTCGAAGCCGCTCAGGACGACCGTCTCCGGGGTGTCATCGATGATCAGGTCGACGCCGGTGGCCTGCTCGAGGGCGCGGATGTTGCGACCCTCCCGACCGATGATCCGGCCCTTCATCTCGTCCGACGGCAGATGGACGACGCTGACGGTGTGCTCCGCCGTGTGGTCCGCGGCGACGCGCTGCATCGCGGTGAGGATGATGTCGCGGGCCTTGTCCTGGGCCTCCTCGCGGGCTGAGCGCTCGATGGCGCGGCCGAGCTTCACCGCGTCGTGCTCGGCCTCCGCCCGGACCGCGTCGAGCAGCATGGCCTTGGCGTCGTCGGCGCTCATGCCGGACACGTGCTCGAGGGCGCTCACCTGCTCCTGGGTCGCGCGGGCCAGGTCCTCCTTGGCCTTGTCGAGCTCGCGCTCGCGTTCGAGCAGCTTGCGGTCACGCTGCTCGAGCATCTCCGTGCGCTGATCGAGCTGCTCGTCGCGCTGGATCAGCCGGCGTTCCTGTGACGCGAGCTCGTTGCGACGGGCCCTGGCCTCTTCCTCGGCCTCACGCCCGAGGCGGAGCTTCTCGTCCTTCGCCTCGAGGATCAGCTCCTTCTGGCGCGTCCGCGCTTCGGCCTCGATGCGCCGCGCCTCCGCCTGCGCGGCCTTCATGCCCTGGGATGCCCACATCGTGCGGCCCAGGGCGCCAAGTAGCACCCCGATGACGGCGGCCACTACGGCCACCGCCACCACGACCGGTGTCTCCATCGGTTTCCTCCCATCCGGACCGGATCATGCGGCCGGACGCATCACGTATACGTGGGCTCGCTCGCGACGGAGGAGGAAACCGTGCACCGCACGTGCGGTGTGGCTACGGACCGTCGATCCGAAGGTCCGGGCCCCCTCGTTGGGCCGCGATCGGGCCGTTGCAGATGTCCGGTACGCCGTTAACGATCGGCGCCTGGGACGTCCCGGTAGCGTAGGCCCGGGGCAGGAACGGGTCAACCGACTCTTCGGTCGGCCGTGCCGGAGGATGCGTCGTTGTCAGGGCGTAGACGCGGAACGACGGCGCCTGGGGGATGGCGCCGTCGTCCCTGGGCGGGGTTCGCGTTGGGGGCCTACGGGTGCTTGGACTTCCCCTTGCCCTGCTCGCGCGCGAGCTTGGCGGCGTCCCGCGCTGCCTTTCGCTCGGCCTTGGCAGCGTCACGAGCTGCCGCGGCGGCTTCGTGGTCCTTCTTGGCGGCCTCGCTGACGGCGCCACCGTGGTTGCAGTTCTTGCCCCCGATGGCATCCGACTGGGCGACGGTCGATACCCATTTGCCATGCCCGTTCTTCTGCTGGTCCAGCGCCGGATCGCGGTCCGGCGGTGGTACCTCGACACACGTCGTGTCGGCGGCCTGCTCGGTCGAGTCGGTGGACTCTTCCTCGGTGGGCTGGTCGGCGGTCGCATCGCATGCGGTGGATCCGGCGCTGGTCTCGTTCGTCGCGTCCTCCGGGGCGTCACCGGTGACGAGCGCCGGCTGGGGAGGCGTGGGCGTGGGATCTGCGCAGGAACCATGGGCGACCCAGCTGACGTAGCCGCCGTGGTTGCAGTTGACCCCGCCGATACGGTCGCTCTGCGCCGCCTCGGATACGGAGATCGTGCCGTCACCATCGAGGTCGACGGCCTCGTCGTCGGCGGCGGCAGCATCCGGATCGGCCACGATGTCACCGGTCTCGCACGTGTCGTCGATGCCGTTGCCGTTGATGTCGACATAGGCAGCGACCAGGCCGGTCGGTGGCGCGCTGGATCGGCCGACGGCGCCGGCGGCGAAGCCGACGATGAGCAGCGTCCCCAGCAGGACCCAGATCGGGGTCAGTCGTGAGGCGCGAAGTGCGTGGGACACGCGTCCTTTCTCCTTCCCCCGGAGTAAGGGCGGACCGGCGATGGCCGGTGATCAGAACGCGGCTGAGTATGGGCTCCGGTTCGCCACGCGGCACCCTGACATTGGTCCCGCCCGAGGTCGGTCGCGTGCGGAGCGGTCAGGTCCATCCGGTGTCGTCCGTCAACGGGCTGTCGCCGCGAGGCGCCGACTTCGTATCCTCAGGACGTGCCTGAACGCCTGCCGACGTCGACCCATACCGTCGTCATCGGCGCCGGCCACGCCGGCTTGATCATGAGCCGACTGCTGACGCACGCCGGCCGGGAGCACGTCGTCCTGGAACGGCGGTCGACCCTCGGCGGCGGCTGGCAGGATCGCTGGGACGCGTTCCAGCTCGTGACGCCGAACTTCCTGACCGACCTGCCGGATCACCCGTACGCCGCCGGCGACCCGGACGGCTTCATGACCCGCGACGAGATCGTCGCGCGAACGGCCCGATACGCGGACGTGATCGACGCCCCGGTCGTCCTCGAGACCGAGGTCCGGCGCGTGACGCTCGATGAGCAGCGCGCGGACGCCCACCGCTTCAGGGTCGAGACGTCAGCCGGGAGGATCAAAACGGTCGAGATCGTCGGTGCCACCGGGGCGTTCCACGTGCCGCGCATCCCCGAGACCGGTCTCGGTCCGTCGATAGCGCAGGTCCACGCCCACGACTACCGCAATCCCGAGGCGCTGCCACCCGGTGGCGTGCTGGTCGTCGGGACCGGCCAGACCGGCGTCCAGTTGGCTGAGGAGCTGTTCGAGGCAGGTCGGCAGGTGACGTTGTCGGTGGGCCACTGCGGCCGGGTGCCGCGTCGGTATCGGGATCGCGACTACTTCTGGTGGGTCCGCCAGCTCGTGCTCCACGGCGACGCGCTCGGCACGCCGCTGCCGACGGTCGAGCAGTTCCCCGACCCGCGCATGCAATTCGCCTGCAACCCGCACCTGTCCGGGCACGGCGGGGGGCACGACACCGACCTGCGTCGGTTCGCGGCCGATGGGATGCGCCTTGTCGGCCGCTTCGACGACGCCGACGGGACGACGGCGCGCTTCCGCGCTGACCTCGAGGAGAACCTCGCGTTCGCCGATGCGACCTTCGACCAGCGCTTCCGGCCCCTATTCGAAACATATGTCGCTGCTGCCGGGCTCGACGTCCCTCCGGACGACCGCGAGTCGTTCGCGTTCCGCGTCCCGGAGGTGACCGAGCTCGACCTCGCCGCAGAGGGCATCTCGACGGTCCTCTGGACGACCGGCTACGCGCCCGACTACAGCTGGCTCGACGTGCCGGTCGAGCGACAGTTCGGCGTCCCGGTCCACCACCGCGGCGTCACCGACGTACCGGGCCTCTCGTTCATCGGGATGCTGTGGCAGCGCGACAACGCCTCGGCGAACCTCGCCGGTGTCGCTCGTGACGCCGAATACCTGGCGTCACGCTGGGAAGTCGCCGTCTAGGTCCTCGTCCATCGTCGTGACCCTCGCTGCCACCTCGCGGCACGTTTCGGGATCGAAGCCGTTCCGAGCGAGCAACGCGTAGGCGCGCTGGCGACGCTGGCGGGGGTCGGCGATGCGCCGAAGGGTCCGAGCGTGCTTCTCGATCAGACGTTCCGCGGCGGTGCGGTCCGGGGTCGGTGCTTCGTCCATATCGGTCGACCCTGGCTCCCCCGAGCGGCGCTCCTCCAGGACGGCCTCGACGGTGGTGCGGTCGATCCCCTTGAGTCTGAGCTCGTCCCGTAGCGCCCGTTCGCCACGCGGACGCGCCCGGTCACGCGACTCGACCCACTGGCGCGCGAACGCCTCGTCATCGAGCATGCCGAGGTCCGTCAACCGGGTGATCGCCCCATCGACGAGCTCGGGTCGATAGCCGGCGCTCGTCAGCCGCCGGCGCACCTCGGTGACCGAGCGCGACCGCGTCTCCAGGAACCGCGCCGCAGCATCGAGGACGACCGCCGGATCGTCGACCGTCGCCCGCCGCGCCCGCCGCTCGGCGAAGGTCTCCCGATTGCGCGACACCTCAGGCCGATGGCCTACTCCGCCTCCTCGATCCCCTCTACCGGGATCGGCGTCTCGTTGATCTTGCCGCGGATGCGCGCCTCGATCTCGGCGGCGATCTCCGGGCTCGACTTGAGGAACTCCTTTGAGGCCTCGCGGCCCTGGCCCAGGCGCGTCTCGCCGAAGTTGAACCAGGCGCCGGTCTTGGTCACGACATCCATCGCGACGCCGACGTCGAGCAGTCCACCCTCCTTCGATACGCCCTCGCCGTACATCACGTCGAACTCGGCGACCCGGAAGGGCGGCGCGACCTTGTTCTTGACGACCTTGACCCGGACCCGGTTACCGACCGACTCCGTCCCGGTCTTGATCGTCTCGACGCGGCGGATGTCCAAGCGGACCGATGCGTAGAACTTGAGCGCGCGACCGCCCGGCGTCGTCTCCGGGTTTCCGAACATGACTCCGATCTTCTCGCGCAGCTGGTTGGTGAAGATCAGTGCCGTGTTCGAGCGGGAGACGGCACCCGTCAGCTTGCGCAGAGCCTGGCTCATGAGCCGGGCCTGGATACCGACGAATGAGTCGCCCATCTCGCCTTCGATCTCGGCGCGGGGCACGAGGGCGGCGACCGAGTCGACCACGACGCAGTCGATACCGCCGGAGCGGATCAGCGTTTCCGTGATCTCCAATGCCTGCTCGCCGGTGTCGGGCTGCGACACGAGCAGCTCATCCACGTTGACGCCGCAGGCGCGGGCGTAGCCCGGGTCAAGCGCGTGCTCGACGTCGATGAACGCGACGACGCCGCCGCGCTTCTGCGCCTCGGCGAGCACGTGCTGGCAGATCGTGGTCTTGCCCGACGACTCGGGGCCGAAGATCTCGGTGATGCGCCCGCGCGGGATGCCGCCGACGCCGAGGGCCAGGTCGAGCGCGATCGACCCCGTCGGGATCGAAATCGACCGCCTGTCGCTCGGCTGACCCGAGCTTCATGATCGCGCCGCGACCGAACTGCTTCTCGATCGCCGACAGCGCCGCATCGACGGCCTTGCCGCGCTCCGCGAGCGCTCGCTCCGCCGTCCGCTCGTCCGTCATCGCCATCCGTTCGTCACGCTCCTCATCGATCGATCCGATCCGTCAGCGGAGCCTTGCCCGGTGGCGTCCGTGCGGCCGGTCAGGCCTCGTCCGAATCGTCCTCGACGACCGGCTTTTCCTTGCGCGGCTTGCGGATCACCTCGACGTTCTGCGGTGGTTCCGAGAGCGGCGCGAGACTCGGTTGGGCGCTCTTGGCCTTCGGCTTCTTCTTCTGTTCCTTGCGCGGTCGATCCCGAGAGCCCATGGCGTCGCCTCCGCGTCGACATCCAGCCTACCGATGGGTCCTTCACGCGGACTGCTCGGCCTCTTCACTGCCACGTATCCGGCCCGCGCGGGAGCGCAGTTCGGACATCTCGGCGGGGAAGGTGCCGGCCCCGATCGAGGCTCGGATCCTGGCCATGAAGTCTAGGGTGAAGGTCAGGTTGTGACAAGTCGCGAGACGGTACGCGAGAAGCTCCTTCGCCCGGAAGAGATGGGCCAGGTACGCTCTCGAGAAGCGCCGGCACAGCAGGCACGCGCAATCCTCCTGGACCGGCGCCGGATCGTCCAGAAATGCCCGATTCCGAAGGTTCAATCGACCACCGGGCACCCACAGTTGCCCGTTCCGTGCCACGCGCGCCGGAAGCACGCTGTCGAACAGGTCGATCCCGCGATGGACCGCCTCGAGCAGGTCGGCAGGCGAGCCGAGACCCATCAGGTAGCGCGGCCGCGGATCGTCGGCGAGCGCAGGCACAGCGACATCCAGGGTCGCGTCGCGCTCGTCCGGTGTTTCGTCGCCCGCCAGCCCGCCGATGCAGATCCCGTCGAACGGCAGCGACGCGATGAACCGGGCGGATCCTTCCCGGAGCTCGGGGTCCAGCCCGCCCTGGACGATCCCGAACATGGCCTGATCGGTACGCGTGTGCGCCGCCAGCGATCGCTCCGCCCATCGATGCGTGCGGGCGGTCGCGTCGGCCACGACAGCGCGGGGCGAGCTCGGGAAGACCGGCTGGTCGAAGGCGACCGCGACGTCCGACCCGAGCGCCTCCTGGACCCCCGTCGCCTGCTCGGGCGTGAACCGGTGCACCGATCCATCGAGGTGCGAACGGAACGTCACCCCGTCCTCGTCGACGACCCGCAGGTCGCCGAGCGATACGACCTGGAACCCGCCCGAGTCGGTCAGGATCGGGCGGTCCCAGTCCATGAACCGATGCAACCCGCCGAGCCGCGCGATGCGCTCGTGCCCGGGTCGGAGATACAGGTGGTAGGTGTTGGCCAGGATGATCGAGGCGCCGACATCCTTGAGATCGTCCGGTGAGAGCGCCTTGACGGTCGCATTCGTGCCGACCGGCATGAACTGCGGCGTCTGCACCGCACCGTGCGGGAGCGTCAGCGTTGCGGTCCGCGCCCGTGTGGACCCATCGGTCGGTGGCGGCGTCGTGACCTCGAACCGCGTCGACGACGAGACGAACGGCGCCGTCACGCCTCGTCCGCTTCGGCGCCGCGATCGATAGCCGTGTCGACCGGTTCGTCCCAGAGTCCCGGGATCGATCCGTCGGTCCTGCGGGGCGGCGGGATCTCGTATCCGAGCGCGGACAGATGTGCGCGGCCGAGATCGGTCGCGATGCGTCCCTGCGGGGTGCGGTCGATGAAGCCGAGCCGCAGCAGGAACGGTTCGTGGACGTCCTCGATCGTGTCGACCTCCTCCGACAGGACGGCCGCCAGGGCGGCGACGCCGACCGGCCCGCTGGCGAACTTCTGGACGATCGCGGCGAGCAGCTTGCGGTCGGCCGAGTCGAGGCCCTCGTCGTCGATCTCCATCCGACGCATGGCGTCGCGCGCAGTGGCCTCGTGGACCGTGCCGTCGCCGTGGACCTGGGCGTGATCGCGCACGCGCTTGAGCAGCCGGTTCACGATGCGCGGCGTTCCACGGCCACGCCGGGCGATCGCCCGCGTGGCGGCCGCGTCGATCGGCACGTCGAGGATCTCCGCCGAGCGTTCGACGATCTCGGCGAGCTCGTCCTCGGTGTAGAAGTCGAGGCGATACGTGGCGCCGAAGCGGTCACGCAGCGGCGAGCTGATGCGGCCCGCACGCGTCGTCGCGCCAACCACGGTGAACGGCTTCAGGCTGAGTCGAAGGCTGCGCGCCGACGGACCCTTGCCGATCATCACATCCAGGGCGAAGTCCTCCATCGCCGGATAGAGGATCTCCTCGACGGCCCGGTTGAGCCGATGCACCTCGTCGATGAACAGCACGTCGCGGTCGTCCAGCGAGGTCAGGATCGCGGCCAGGTCGCCGGCACGTTCGACCGCCGGACCCGAGGTATACCGCACGTTCACGCCGAGCTCGCGCGCCACGATCGTCGCGAGCGTGGTCTTGCCCAGGCCGGGCGGTCCGTACAGCAGGATGTGGTCCGCCGCCTCTCCCCTGCCCTTGGCGGCCTGGAGCAGGACGGACAGGTTCGACTTGACCTCGGCTTGACCGATGTACTCGGCTAGCGTCTTCGGGCGAAGGGAACCCTCGACGACGGGATCGTCCGGCTCTTCGGGGTCCGGGGACAGGAGGCGCATGCTCGCGAGGTCGTCGACCATCGCGCGCGATGGTAGCACAGACCGGCAGCATTTCGCACGGATGTTCTACCGCCGCGCACCCTCGCCGGCGTGACGCGAATCAGCCCACGCCGAGCTCGTGCCGCAGCGTCGCGAGCGCCATCTGCTCCTTGTCGCTGACCCGGACGGCGCCGATCCCGAGGAACCCGCCCTCCTTCGTCGCCTCCGCGGTCGCCTGGGCGATCTCGACGAGCCAATCCTTGAACGCACGCGTCTCATCGGGCGTCGACTTCTGGTCGAGCACCTCGAGGTCGAGACCGAGCTGGTGGACCAATTGCGCCGCTTGCGTCGCGCTGCTCTTCGTCTCCGGAAGCTTCAGCTTGTCCTTGGCGTCTTTGCTGGCTTCGATCTCGGCGACGACCTCGCCGATCAGCGAGGCAGCCGCCTCCGGGGCGTTCCCCTCGGTCATCGTCTTGTAGAGGGCGCTCATCTCCCCGATCATCCCGAAGAAGCTCATATCGGACGCCGCGACATAGGCGCCGGCCAGGATCGGCGCCCGCACCAACCCTGCCCACTCGTCCTCGGTGTAGTCGGCCTTGGTCGTCATTCGGTCCCTCGCAGGCTGTGTGGTCGTCGCTGGTCGGCAGTCGGAGGCTACCATCGGGCGGCGATGACGGACCTCGAGACGACGCCCGGCACCCTGCTCCGACTCGCCGCCTTCACGACGGACCCCGCAGGCGGCAATCCGGCCGGCGTCTGGCTGGGCGATGCGTTGCCGGACCCGGCTGAGATGCAGCGGATCGCGGGCGAGGTCGGCTATTCGGAGACCGCCTTCCTCGCCCCGGACGGCTCCGATCAGCCCGGCCGGCTTCGCGTCCGCTATTTCAGCCCGGCCAAGGAGATCGACTTCTGCGGGCACGCCACGATCGCTGCGGGTGTCGCGCTCGCCGAGCGCGGCTGGCCCGCGTCGCTCGCCCTACGCACGAACGATGGGGTGGTCGACCTCGACGTCGTGCAGCACGACGCCGGCCGTTTCCAGGCGACGCTGACATCGGTCGAACCATGGGTCCGGGAGCTTCCGGCCGATCTGCTCGACCGGCTGCTCGAGCTCCTCGGGTGGCGACGCGATGCGCTCGATCGGGCGCTACCACCGGCGCTCGCCTTCGCCGGCGTGCGACATCCGATCATCGCCGTCGCCGACCTTGAGACGCTCGCCCGCATCGACTACGACTTCGAGCCGATGCGCGCGCTGATGCTCGAGCACGACCTGACGACGCTCCAGCTGATCTGGCGCGAGACACCGACCCGTTTTCGGGCCCGTGATCCCTTCGCGGCCGGCGGCGTCGTCGAGGATCCCGCGACGGGGGCCGCTGCGGCGGCGCTTGGGGCGTACCTCCGCGAACGGGGCGAGATCACGGCACCGGCAACGTTCGAGATCGCCCAGGGCATCGAGATGGGCCGGCCGAGCCTGCTGACCGTGTCGATCGTCGAGGGCGACCCGCGGATCCGCGTGTCGGGGACCGCCGTCCCGATCGCGTCCTAGTCCTTGGCGAGACTGCGCAGCGCGGCCTTGACCCGTTCCTCGAGCGTGCCACCGATCGTCGAGTCGGCGAGGGCCGTATGCGAGGCGGCGCGCGCCTCCGCCAGCGAGTAGCCCAGCGCCTGGAGCGCTGCGACGACCTCGGTCTCGGCTCCGCCGCGCGTCCCGACGGCGCCCGGCTCCACCGCGGCCACGCCTGCCGCCGCCACCTTTTCCTTCAGCTCGAAGATGATCCGCTCGGCGAGCTTCTTGCCGATGCCAGGGATCGACACGAGGACGGCCTGGTCGCCGGTCATGATCGCGAGCTGGAGATCGGCCGTCGGGCGCGAGCCGACGATGGCAAGGGCGACCTTCGGGCCGACGCCGTTCACCGTGAGCAGCAGGTTGAAGAACCCGAGCTCCTCCGAGGTGCGAAACCCATAGAGCGCCTGCTGGTCCTCGCGGACGAGGTGATACGTGTGCAGCTTGAGCGTCCCGCCCGACGCGGCACTCGCCAGGACGGACGGCGGCGCGAAGACCCGGTAGCCGAGCCCGCCTACCTCGATCACCAGCGAGTCGGCGCTGATCGCCCCGACCTTCCCCTCGACCGACGCGATCACGATGTCGCGCTAGGACGCGTTGCGCTTCGAGGCGCGCGCCTCGGCGGCCTCCTTCGCCAGCGCGTCCTTGACGGCGCGGTCGAAGCCGGACTCGCCCCGGGCGATCGGCGCGACGGCCGCTCGATCCATCACCGGCGACAGACGACCGGAGCCCTCCCGGGCGCTGTGCGCGCCCCACACCGCGATCGCGAGGGCGTCGGCGGCGTCATCCGGTCGCGGCAACTCGGCCATGCCGAGCACCAGCTGGACCATCCGCTGGACCTGCTCCTTGTCGGCGGCGCCGTAGCCGGCGATCGCCGACTTGACCTCGTTCGGTGTCGCCTCGACGACCGGCACACGGTGCTGCGCGGCAGCAAGGAGCACGACGCCTCGGGCCTGCCCGACCGCGAACGCCGTCTGGGCGTTCTTCGAGAAGAACAGGCGCTCGATCGCGAGGAGCCGCGGCGAGTGGACGGCGATCAGCTCGTCGACGATCGCGTGGACCGCGAGCAACCGCTCCGGCAACGCGGTGTCCGGCGACGTGACGAGGCACCCGTGGTCCACCTCGCGCACACGCCCCCGACTCGACTCGACGATCCCGTATCCCAGTGCGGCTGTCCCGGGGTCGATCCCCAGGACGATCACCCGGCGACCTCGGCGAACAGCTCCTCGGGGATGTCGAAGTTGGCGGTGACGCGCGACACGTCGTCGAGATCCTCGAGCTGCTCGACCAGGCGCAGCGCCTGGCGCGCCTTCGCCGCATCGAGCTCGACGGTCTGCTTGGCGATCATCGCCGACTCGGCTGACTCGACCGGCACGCCTGCTCCCTCGAGCGACACGCGTACGCGCTCGAGATCGGTCGGCGCGGTGTAGATCTCGATCGCCTCGTCGTCGTCGGTGTCGACGTCCTCAGCGCCCGCGTCGATCGCGGCGAGCGCGACCTCGTCCGCATCGACGCCGTTGCGGACGATCGTGATCAGGCCGCGCGGCTCGAACTGCCAGGCGACGGCGCCTGATCCCGCGAGCTGCCCGCCGGCCTTCGTGAACATCGAACGCACCTCGGCCGCGGTCCGGTTGCGGTTGTCGGTCTGCGCCTCGACGAGGACCGCCACGCCGCCCGGGCCGTAGCCCTCGTAGACGATCTCCTCGAACTGCTCGCCATCGCCACCGCCGGTCGCGCGCTCGATCGAGCGCTTGATGTTGTCCTGCGGCATGTTCACGGAGCGCGCCTTCTCCATGGCCAGCCGCAGTCGGTAGTTGGCGTCGGGGTCAGGGCCGCCGAGGCGGGCGGCGACGGCGATCTCGCGTGCGACCTTGGTGAAGACCGCCCCCCGTTTCGCGTCGTTGGCGCCTTTCTGGCGCTTGATCGTCGACCACTTGGAATGACCTGACATCGCGGGCGGGAGTATAGCCGACTATGATGGCCCGACCCCCGTTCCCGACGCCCGCTCCGGCACCCTTCGACATCGCAGGAGGACCGTCGACCCGATGACGATGAAGAGCGTCGATCTCCCTCATCTCCGCAGCGTCGTCCTGGCCGGCCACGCCGGTGGCGGCAAGACGACGCTGGCCGAGCAGCTGCTCTTCAGGGCCGGGGCGATCCCGCGCCTGGGGAAGGTCGACGATGGGAGCGCCCACCTCGACTTCGAGCCGGAAGAGCAGAAGCGGCGCGAGTCCCTGAGCCTCGCGGTCGGGACGTTCGAGCACGACGGGACGCGCATCTCGCTCGTCGACACGCCCGGTTACCCGGACTTCGTCGCCGACATGATCGAAGGCTTCGCCGCGGTCGATGGCGCGCTCTTCGTGGTCGACGCGTCCGCCGGCATCGAGGCCGGGCTGGAGCAGGCCGTGACGCTCGGCCGATCGACCGGGCGGGCGGCGTGCTTCTTCATCAACAAGTCCGATCGTGAGAACGCGGATCCCACGGCGAGCCTGGACGCACTTCGCTCGACGTTCGGCGACAAGATCGCCCCGCTGCAGATCGCCATCGGTGCAGCCGAGTCGTTCAGCGGCTACGTCGACCTCGTCCATCGCAAGGCCTACCGCTGGGATGGCACGAAGGAGACCGAGATCCCGATCCCCGACGAGCTGACCGGCGAGGTCGACCGGCGGCGCGACCAGCTGCTCGCCGCGGCCGCGGAAGCGGATGACGACGTCCTCGTGAAATATCTCGACGGCGAGGAGGTCTCCGACCCGGAGCTCGAGGCGTGCCTGCGCAAGGGCGTCAAGGAGAGTGTCCTCGCCCCCGTCCTGGTCGGGTCGGCGCTCAAGGGCATCGGACTCCAGGCGCTGCTCGACGCATTCACGCGCTACCTCCCCTCCCCGGCCGACGAGGCGGCCGCGAGGTCGACCGATAAGGCCGGCGCCACGGTCGAGGTCCCGGCGGATGAGAACGGCCCGCTTCTCGTGCGGGTCTTCAAGACGACCGCCGACCCGTTCGTCGGCCGGTTGACCTACCTCCGCGTCCTGTCCGGGACGCTCCACTCGCAGGCGCATATCTGGAACAGCACGCGCGACGAGGACGAGCGCATCGGGCAACTGCTCCTGCTCCACGGCAAGGAACAGGAGCCGATCGGCGAGCTGAAGGCCGGCGAGATCGGTGCGGTCGCGAAGCTGGCCGTCACCGAGACCGGCGACACGCTGTCGGTCAAGGAGAAGCCGCTCAAGCTGTCGCCCCTCGAGTTCCCGGAGCCGAGCCTCGTCGTGGCGATCGAGCCGGTCTCCAAGCAGGACCTCGACAAGATGGGTCCGGCACTCCAGCGCCTGCTGGAGGAGGACCCGACCGTCCGGCTCGAGCGGACCGAGACCGGCGAGCAGACGCTTCGGACGATGGGCGAGGCGCACACGGCGGTGATCCTGGAGCGCCTGAAGCGCAAGTTCGGCGCGGCCATCGCGACGCACATGCCGAAGGTGCCCTACAAGGAGACCATCCGCGGCACGACCAAGGTGCACGGCCGCTACAAGAAGCAGACCGGCGGCCACGGCATGTTCGGCGACGTGTGGCTCGAGCTCGAGCCCAACCCCGACGGCGGCGTCGAGTTCGCCGAGAAGATCGTCGGTGGGGCGGTGCCACGCGGCTTCTTCCCGGGCGTCGAAAAGGGCATCCGCGAGGCCGCGGCCGAGGGCGTGCTCGCGGGATATCCGCTGTCCGACTTCAAGGCGACGCTGTACGACGGGTCGTTCCATACCGTCGACTCGAACGAGCTGTCGTTCAAGATCGCGGCGTCGATGGCGCTCAAGGAAGGCGTCCACCAGGCCAAGCCGGCCCTCCTCGAGCCGATCATGCTGGTCGAGATCCGTGTCCCTGACGCGTACATGGGCGAGGTGAATCGCGACCTCAACGGTCGGCGTGGGCGGGTCCTGGGGATGGATAGCGCCGATGGCGTGCAGGTCATCACCGCCCACGTCCCGCAGGCCGAGCTGTTCTCGTACGCGACGGAGCTTCGGTCCCTGGCCCAGGGACGTGGCTCGTTCTCGTCCCAGCTCGATCACTACGAAGACGTGCCGTCGCACCTGGCCGAGAAGGTCATCGCCGAACATCGCAAGGCCGTGGAGGCCGGGCACGGCGGGCACTGACCCGCCCGTCCGACCAGGCCGGCGATGGGGGCCGAGCCGCCGTATGACCTGACGCGGGATGACCTGACGCCGGCTGAGCCCGCCGACCTGATCCCCGCGCCGCCGGATGATCTGACCGTCTCGCCGACCCTACCGTCGCATCCGCCGACGACGGGCGGCAGAGGGCTGCGCTGGGTGCTGTTCTTCGGTGGCGCGGTCGGTCTTGCCCTCGGCGCGATCGGCGTCCGGGCCGCGGCCATCCTCAGCGGCCGGATCGACCCGGATCTGGTCACGACGCCGGAGCTGGAGTCGTTCGCCCTCATCGCCGCGCTCGCGCGGCTCGCGCTTGCCATCACGGCCGGCATCGCGGTCGTCGCCGGCTCACGCTGGGCGGGCCGGATGCGCCGCTCGCTCGTCGCGCTCACGGATGACGATCCGCTCCTCGAGCCCGCGCGGCGCACCGGGCGGCTCGCCCTCGGGCTCGGCATCGGCGGCATCGCCCTTGTCGGCCTCGGGTCCTTCGCCCTGGTCCTGCCGGTCGGGCGGGACATCGCGCGACTCGCGTGGGCACTGACCGCCGTCGGCGCGTTCGCCGTCCCGATCGCTGCCGGGCTGCTCATCTGGCTGGTCGGCGACCTCGAACGGCGCGAGGCGCTCCTGATCCACGCGCTCCAACCGTGGGTGCCCGGCCCCGGGGATCGTGACCGCCGTTGGCCGATCGCCGCCGTCGCGGTACTCGCGATCGTCGCTGTCATCCCGCCCTCGGCCAACGTCCCGTACCTGTTCAGCGACCATGTCTGCCAGTCGGCCGAGCTCGAGTGTCGATGGATCCTGGTCCAGGCCGATCAGCTCGGCACCGATCCACAGGGGCCGACCCGCCTGCTCCACTACGGTCTGCGCCGCGCGACGCATCAACCCCTGGGCACGCTGGTCATCGCCACGGGCGGGCCCGGTGTCAGCGGCATCGTGACCGCGGACGACACGATCGCCGGTCTCGATGGGCGCCTCACCGACGGATTCGACATCGTGTTCTTCGACGCCCGCGGGGTCGGTGACTCCGACTATGTCGATTGCCCCGACGCCAGCTCTCGTTACCAGTCAGCGCTGTCGTTCGATGCTCGACCAGCCGTGATCGAGGATTTCGTCCACGGCTGTATCGATGAGACCGGCGTCGATCCGGCGAGGCTCGGTGAGTACGGGAGTGCGGAGATCGCCGAGGACATCGATACGATCCGCCGCGACCTCGGCATCGACCGGATCGCGCTGTACGCCGAGAGCTACGGGACGCTCGCCGCGCAACGCTACGCGGTCGCGCACCCCGATCACCTGTCGGCGCTGGTCCTCGATGGGACGATCGACCTCGCCGAGCCGACCGACCGATCGTGGGTCGAGGCAACGCGCGGCTTCGATGACGTCCTTCGCCGGACGCTCGCGTCCTGCCGATCGATAGCCGCCTGTCGCTTCAACGACGCCTCGGTCTGGGACGACGTCTTCCACTCGCTCGCGATCGCCCCGGCCTCCGCCTCCTACGCGGACACCGATGGCCGCGTGACCGGCTGGCAGGTGACGGCCGACCTCGCACGCGAGAGCCTCATCGACGCGATGTACGACCGTGTCGGGCGGATGCTCGCGCTGCGCTCCCTGGCCGCTGCCGATGCCGGCGACTGGGTGCCGCTCGCACGGCTGGTGTACAGCGGGTCGGTGTCGACCGTCCGCTCGACGGTCTCCGACTTCGCCTATTACGCGACCTCGTGCGCCGACCGGGTCGTCGACGGCGCCGACACCGATGCCGCGGCGTATCTCGACGCCCTGCGGCACTCACCGCTGGCCGATACGCCCGCCGCGGGCGTGTACCTGTCGAGCGCAGCGTGCCACGCCTGGCCCGTGGAACCGGCCGCGTCCCCACCCGAAGCGGTCCCAACGCGTGCCAGTTTCCCCGTGGTCCTGCTGGCGGCGAGCGCGGACCCCATCACACCCGCCACCCATGCCGAACGGATCTTCCAGCGGTATAGCCCGATCACCGACACGTACCTCATCGAGACCCAGAACGGCCCGCACGTGACGTTCGGACGCGGCGCTGCCTGCCCGGACGATGCCGTCGTCGCGCTGCTCGTCGACGGCACACGTCCCGGCTCGGCGCGCTCCATGTGCCCGGGCGAGATCACCGCGCCGTATCTCGGCTTCCCGAACTCAACGCGCGAGGGCGACCCGATCGTGTTCCGGGCGGCGTCGCTCGATCTCGAGTTGCTCGCCCATCCCGACTACCGGGCATGGGACGGCACGCGGCCGCTGACGATCGGTTGTCGATACGGCGGCCGACTCCAAGTCCGGACCGACCGCGAGGCGGGCGACGCCGTCGAGCGCATCGATGTCGACGGTTGTGCCGCGCTCCGTGATGAGCCGCTGGACGGCACGGGCGTCTACCGCGGAGTCGACGAGGCTGAGTTCGACGTCCACTCGGCGAACGTCAGCTTCGAATACCGGATCGTCGGAACCGACCGGTACACCGACGAGGAGGACCACGTGTCGGCGACGTGGCACGGCCGCTTCGAGGGGCGCGAGATCGAGGGCCACCGCTGACGCGGGATCACGACCAGCCGGGGTCGGAGGAGGAACATGCGCAGCGACACCGCGGCCTCCCTGCCGTGCTAACGTGCTAACACGGTAACGTACGACAACCAGCGCTCGTGCGGGCGACATGGCGGACCTTACGGAGAGCACCATGGACTGGCGGACCCCGAACCTCGATGCCCTGCTCGACGCGATCGTCCGGCTCGACGACCGCGACGAGGCGGCCCGGTTCATGCGCGATCTCTGCACGCTCGGCGAGCTGCACGATCTCGGCCAGCGCTGGGCCGTCGTGCGGATGCTCGACCAGGGACTCCACTACGCGGAGATCTCACGGTTGACCGGGGCGAGCACCGCGACCATCACGCGCATCGCGTCGTGGCTCAACCACGGCGAAGGCGGCTATCGGGCGATGCTCGCGAAGATGCCTGGGGCCGGGGAACGGTGAGCCCGACTCCGGTGACGTTCGCGACGCCGAACCAGCCCTCTGCGTACACGTGGGAGGCGACCAACGAGGAGGTCGCGGCTCGCTACGGGATCCCGGTCGAGGACATCGTCCGGTTCGACCTGAACACCGCGCCGCTGCCTCCCGACCTCGCGCAACGCGTCATGGCGGCCGGGCAGTTCCACGTTTCGCTCTCCGAGTACCCACCGGCCGACTACCGGCTGCTCGTCGAAGCTGCAGCGGCGCGATATGGCGTCGGCACCGACGAGCTCGTGGTCGGCGCCGGCGCCGACGAGATCCTCGACGTCATCGCCAAGACGTTCCTCGCGAAGGGTCGCGCGCGGTCATTCCGGTGCCGACCTACGCGATGTATCGCGTCCTCACCGAGCAACGCGCGGCCAACGCCGTGCTCGTTCCCAGACTCGGAGCAGCCGAGGGCTACGCGTTCGACATCCCGCGGATGCGCGAGGCGGCACGCGACGCCGCACTGCTCTGGCTGTGCTCGCCGAACAATCCGACCGCCCTGCCCGAACCGGACGGCGCGATCGAGACCCTGCTCGGCCTGATCGAGGCCGACGCGACGACCGATGGGCGAGCCGTTCCGATCGTCGTCGTCGACGAGGCATACGCCGAGTTCGTCGGTCGCTCGCTCGCCGATCTTCGGTTCGCGCACCCGAACCTCATCACGATCCGCACTGCCAGCAAGGCCTACGCGATGGCCGGGCTGCGCGTCGGGTTCGCCGTCGCGCGGCCCGAACTCGTCGCACGGATGAACCCGATCCGCCCGCCGGGATCGGTGTCGACCGTGTCTGTCACGGTCGTGACGGAAGCGCTCAAGGACGACACCCTCGCGGCGAGTAACGTCGCGCGCGTCATCGGCGAACGAGAGCGGCTCAGTACCGCACTCGCCGATGCGGGCTGGTCGGTCGGGCCGTCGGTCACGAACTTCCTGCTGGTCGATCTTGGGTCCGTGGATCGCGCCGCCGCAGCGGCCGAGGCGCTACTGCAGCGCGGCCTCGTGCCGCGCACGTTCCCCGATACCCATCCGCTCGCGGATCACCTGCGCCTGACGGTGCGCAGTCCGGAGCAGAACGACCGGCTGGTCGCGGCGGCCCGCGACTTCGAAGCCGGAGCCCCTGCGTCCTAGCGCTGCAGGCGGCCGATCTCCCTTCGACGCTTGCCGATCCGGACGTCGAGCCACTCCCCGCCGATGGGCACCGGGACTTCCGCTGCATCCGCGACGCGCGATCCGTTCACCGTCACGCCGCCACCCGAAACCAGGCGACGTGCCTCGCCGCGAGACGCGAGGACACCGGCATCGGCGAGGAGCGCGGCAATGCCGCCGTCGAGCGCCGAAGCCGAGAAGGTGAACCCGCCGGTCGACTCGTAGAGCGACGCGAGCACGGCTGGATCCTGGATCGCTGCGCCCGAGAACAACGCCTCGCTGTCGGCCTCCGCCTGCGCCGCGGCGGCCTCGCCGTGCGTTCTCGCCGTGATGTCGCGGGCCAGTGCCCGCTGCGCGGCGCGGGCCTCCGGTCGCGACGCGAGTTCGGCCTCCAACGCCTCGATGCGCCCGCGCTCGAACTCGGTGAACCAGCGCAGGTAGGTGCCGACGTCGCGGTCGTCGGCATTCAGCCAGTACTGGTAGAAGGCGAACGGTGAGGTTTGCCCCGGGTCGAGCCAGATCGCGTCGCCCGAGACGCTCTTGCCGAACTTCGTCCCCGACGGGGACAGCAGCAGGTTGTAGGCGAGACCGTGGGCCGGCTGCTCAGGCGCGTCCTCGCCGACATCGCTCGTCCGGCGGATGAGTTCCAGGCCGGCGGTGATGTTGCCCCACTGGTCCGCGCCGCCCATCTGCAGCTCGACCCCCATGGTGCGGTGCAGATGCCAGAAGTCGTACGCCTGGAGGAGCATGTAGCTGAACTCGGTGAACGACAGGCCGCGCTCCAGGCGCACCTGCACCGAGTCCTTGCTGAGCATGTACGGCACGGTGAAGTGCTTGCCCGTGTCGCGCAGGAAGTCGATCAGCGACAGCTCGCCGAGCCAGTCGAGGTTGTTGACCATCGATGCGGCACCCGAACCGGGCGTGAAGTCGAGGAACCGCTCGAGCTGGCCACGGAGCCGCCCGACGTTGTGCTCGAGCGTCTCGCGGTCGAGGAGATTGCGCTCGCTGGAGCGCCCGGAGGGATCACCGATCATCCCGGTCCCACCGCCGACGACCGCGATGGGGCGTCCGCCGGAACGCTGGAGTCGAAGTAGTCCGAAGATCGGCACGAGGTGCCCGGCGTGCAGCGAGTCGGCGCTCGGATCGAACCCGATGTACCCGCTGATCGGTCGCCCGGTGGCGAGCCGTTCTGCCAATCCCGGCGTCGTCGCGTGCAGGATGCCGCGCCACTCGAGCTCCGCGAGGAGGTCCGTTCCCGCTCCCGCGGAGCGTGCCGCCGTCACAGGCCGCGGCCCCGTCTCGTCTGCACGGGGACGGCCGCCCCTGTTCGGTCGTTCACGACCCCTATGCTATCGTGCGGGCTTAGATGCAGACCACCCTGGCGAGGCGGCAGCGCCATCGGCGCGCCCTCAACCGCCAGCCGACCGGGCGCAGCGGAACCGTCATCCGCGCCACCCTCATCGCCATCCCGATCGTCTTCCTGCTGGTCACGATCCTGTTGGCGGGTGCTGGCGCGTTGTTCACCGTGGCTGCGTACAACTTCTATTCGCAGGGACTGCCCGACCCCAGCACCGCCCTCAAGGACCTCCGCTTCGAGCAGCAGACGATCGTCTACGACCGGACCGGCAAGGTCGAGCTCGCCAGGCTCGGCACGCTCCGGCGTGAGGTCGCGACCTTCAAGGACATCCCGCCCGAGATGCTCGACGCCACGACAGCGGTCGAGGACCAGTTCTTCTGGACGAACCCGGGTTTCGACCCCTCCGCCATCATCAGCGCCGGCCTCGATACGCTGTCCGGCCGGCCGCGCGGCGCCTCCACGATCACCCAGCAGCTCGTGCGCGCGCGCCTGCTACCACCGGAAGCCTTCGCCGATTCGACCTACGAGCGCAAGGTCCGCGAGATCATCCAGTCGATCCGGCTGACCGAGGCGTACCCGGGCGACAAGGGCAAGCAGGACATCATCACCGCCTACCTGAACCAGAACTTCTACGGCAACCAGACGTACGGCGTGAAGGCGGCCGCGCGCGGCTACTTCGGCAAGTCGCTCAAGGATCTGACGCTCGCCCAGTTCGCGATCCTCGCCGCGATCCCGCAGTCGCCCACGAAGTTCGATCTCATGCGCAATGCCGAGGATGTCTGCCTCGACAAGAACCCGCCCGACCCGGATTCGGACGAGGTTTGCAAGAAGAGCCAGCTCGAGGTCCCGCTCTCGTCGGAGATCGTCCAGCGGCGCAACTACATCCTCGACCTGATGAAGATGCGCAGCACGCTGAGCGGGTCCATGCACAACGCGGCCGAGTACGACGCGGCGAAGGAAGAGCCGGTCGTCATCAAGCCGCAGGCGTCGGCGTCCTGGCGCGCGGCCCAGTTCGTGTGGCAGGTCCGCCAGGGACTCACGAGCATCCTTTGCCCCGATGACCCGACCGACTGCGAGAAGGTCGACACCGGCGGCTATCGCGTCACGACGACACTCGACTGGGGCATGCAGAAGATCGCCGAGAAGTACACATACGTCGCGGCGCGCGCGCCGCATTCGAGCAACCCACGGAAGGTCCTGCGCGATAACAAGATCCCGGCTCGGGAATGGGGCTGGATCCTCAACCTGCGCGGGAGGAACATCCACAACGCCGCCTCGGCGGTCATGGACTACCGGACCGGTGAGGTGCTCGCGTACGTCGGCAGCGCTCGCTACACCGGCAAGGGCAACAAGAAGTTCCAGCCGCAGTTCGATGTCCTGTCCGACGGCTGGCGCCAGCCGGGTTCATCGATCAAGCCGATCGACTACTCCATCGGCATCGACGACGAGACCTACACCGCAAGCACGATGTTCATGGACGTCGTGACCGACTTCGGGCGTGGCTTCACCCCGACCCAGGCGGACAAGAAGGAACGCGGCCCGGTGCGCCTCCGCAGTGCTCTCCAGTTCTCGCTGAACGTGCCGGCCATCAAGGCGACCCTCATGCAGGGTCTGGATCACACGTTCGAGCGGAGCCAGGACTTCGGTCTCAACTTCGCGCCGAGCGAGAGCCCGGTCACGTCGATGGGTATCGGGACGCTCGTGACCCATCCGATCGACATGCTCACGGGCGTACAGCACGATCGCGAACCACGGCGTCAAGATGCCGCGCCAGTTGATCACCAAGGTCGTCGACGAGAACGGCCGCCAGGTCTGGCCGCTCGACGACACGAAGCCCGAGGGTGCCGAGGTCGTGAGCCCGCAGGCCGCCTACATCATCACCGACATCCTTTCGGGCAACACCGTCCCGAGCGTCAACCCGTATTGGGGCGAATGGGCGATCTACGCAAGGAACGGCCGGCGACGGCCGGCCGCCTACAAGACCGGTACGACGAGCGATAACCGCGACGTCCACGCCTACGGCTACCTCGCCCCGCCCGCCAACAAGAACGCACCCGCGCTCGCCGTCGGCGTCTGGATGGGCAACAGCAACAACCAGCCGAACAACGGCAGCCTGTCGCTCGATTCATCGGCCCCGCTGTGGTCGGCGATCCTCACGGACATCAGCGCGAAATACCCGATCGCCAGCTTCAAGGCGCCGGGTGGGCTGCAGACGGCGACCGTCGACGCGTTCACCGGACTCAAACCGGGGCCGTACACCAAGGCGACGGTAAAGGAGCTGTTCATCAAGGGCACGGTCCCGACGCAACGCGAGACGCTCCGTGTGTCCCGCGAGATCGACGAAGCGTCCGGGCTGCTATGGCGTGCCGGGTGCGTCGGGCCGAAGGTGACCAAGGGCTTCGTCAACCTCAACGAGGTCGAGAGCAACTTCCCGAGCTGGCAGAAGGCCGACCGGCTCTGGGCCGCACGTGCGGCGAAGGGTCCCGGCACCCGCGGCGGCCCGGAGGGCACGCGGACGTCGTACTTCTACGACGGCGCATTCACACCGTTCGGCAAGTCGTGGGGCGCGCCGTTCGCACCGACCGGCCACTGTCCGATCGCGCCGGTCGCGACCCCGCCGCCCACCTGTGACCCGCTCCTGCCGCCCGAGCTGTGCATCCCGCCGAGCGAACCGCCGAAGCCGGACAAGAGCAAGCCGCCGAAACCGTGAGCGATCGCCGGCGCACCGCCGGCGCCCGCTCGATCAGAGCGTGACGACCGTCGCCCCGTCGCCGCCTTCCCCGCGCTCGCCGGGGCGGACCGTGCGCACCAGGGGATGCGCCGCGGCAGCGGTCCGAACCGCATCGCGAAGCGCCCCCGTCCCGAGCCCATGGATGATGGTCGCCGATCCGAGTCCGGCGACGCCGGCATCGTCGAGGTAGCGATCGAGGGTCTCGAGCGCCTCCTCCACGCGTGCGCCCCGCAGGTCGAGCGACGAGGCCACGGTCCGGGCGCGTTCGAGACGGAGCGACGCCGCAGTCGAGGCAGCAGCCGTACCGCCATCCCGCCCGGCGCCCCCGCCCACGCTCGTCGGCGTGCTGATCGCCGGAACGAGGTCGTCGACCTCCACGGTGACGCGCAGGCCGCCCGCCTCCAGCGTCGCGCGACGGCCACCCTTCTCCAGCGCTGCGATACGCCCCTCCCAGCCTCCCGTCCGACTCCGGGCTCGATCGCCGACCTTCCAGATCCTTGCCTCGACCGGTTCGGGGAGCTGCTCCTCTGCGGCCTCGGGTGACGGCAGGCGAGCGGCGATGGTCTCTGCGCGCGAGACGGCCGCATCGAGCGATGCGGCGGTCACCGTCTCGCGCTCCAACATCCGTCGCGTCGCCGCGAGCTCGTCCCGAAGATCGGCGACGATGCGATCGGCTTCCTCCCGCGCGGCCCGCACCTGTTCATCGCGCTCGCGACGTGCTCGTCGGCGCTCCTCCTGGGCGGTGCGGAGCGCTTCGCTGGCGCGCTGTTCCGCCGAACGAGCACGCTCCAGGGCCTCGCCGGTCGCGCCTTCGGTCTCGCGGATCGCGGCGAGCGTCGCCTCGAAGGAGCGCTGTGCCTCTGTGAGCCGCGACCGCGCGTCCTCCACGATCGACTGGGGCAGACCGAGGCGCTCAGCGATCGCGAACGCCTGGCTCCCGCCCGGCAACCCGATCGTCAGCCGGTAGGTCGGCGACAACGTGTCGAGGTCGAACTCGACCGCCGCATTACGCGCACCGGGCGTCGTGTGGGCATACGCCTTCAGCTCGGCGTAGTGAGTCGTGGCGGCGACGATCGCCCCGGCCCGGATGAAATGGTCGAGCAGCGCTTGTGCGAGGGCCGAGCCCTCGGTCGGGTCGGTGCCCGCACCGAGCTCGTCGAGCAGGACGAGCGTGTCCGGCCCAGCCTCCGCGACGATCGTCGTGATCCGCCGCAGGTGCCCGGAGAAGGTCGAGAGCGACTGCGCGACGGACTGCTCGTCGCCGATGTCCGCGAATACGTCCCGCCACACCGGCAGCTTGCTCCCGGCTTCCGCGGGGATGTGGAGACCGGCCTGGTGCATCAGGCTGAGCAGCCCGAGCGTGCGCAATGTCACGGTCTTGCCGCCGGTGTTCGGCCCCGTGACCACCAGCGCGGTGTAGCCATCACCGATCCGGATGTCGATCGGGACGACGCGACCGGCCAGCCCGGGGTGGCGTGCTGACAGGAGCACGACCTCGGGTCGGTCCGCCGTCTCCGCACGCGTCGCGTCCATGTCGGCGGCGAGCGACGCCTTGGCGGCCCACAGGTCGAAGCGGGCCAGCCCATCCAGCGTCTCGCGCAGGGCGGCCGCATTGACTGCGATCAGCGCCGACAGCTCGTCGAGGATCCGGGCGACCTCCTCCTGCTCGGCGGCCTGCGCCTCGCGCCAGGCGTTCCCGAGCTCGACGGCGACCAGCGGCTCGATGAACAACGTCTGGCCGCTGCCCGACGCGTCGTGGACGATGCCCTTGACCCGCGAGCGGGCCTCCGCCTTGACCGGGACCACGTAACGGCCGTTGCGCAGCGTCACGATGGGGTCCTGGAGTGCGCCGCCGAGCTCGGCGCCGACGAGCGCGTCCAGCCGCCGTCGGAGCCGGTCGTAAGCGACCCGGACGGCAGCTCGCAGCCCGCCGAGACGCGGCGACGCGGTGTCGAGCAGCTCGCCGACGGGGTCGAAGCTGCGCGCCAGCGTGGAGCGGACCGCCGGCAAAGGGTGGAGCTCGCGCCCGAGGTCCCGCAACAGCGGGCGCCGCTCGTCGGCGAGCGACGTGGCGAGGCGCGCGGCGGCATCGAGCGTGTCGGCGATGCCGAGGAACTGCTCAGGCTCGAGGCGACCGCCGCGTGCTGCGCGGTCGACCCAGGGAGCGATGTCGTGCGCCCCACCGACACCGACGCCCGGTCGCTCGCTGAGCAGCGCTCGTGCCTGGTCGGTCTCGTCGAGTTGTCGCCCGACGATCACCGGGTCCGCCGATGGCTGCAGCACCTCGGCCATCCGCTGGGACGGAGAGAACGAGGTCGCCGCCGCAAGCCGCTCGCGAACGAGCGGGAACTCGAGCAGCGCCTGGGATCGAGCGTCCATGTGCGCCCTCAGCGGGCGCGCGGGCCCGAGACCGACGGGTGACCGGCGATCGCGAACCGCCACGGCCGCGACGCCCACTCCGGGCCGGCGTAGGCGACGCCGATCCGCGGCGTGACCTGGACCGCGCGGTCGTCGACGGTATCGGCGGCGTCATCCACGTCGCGCTCGAGGCGGAGACTCGACGCCGGGTCACACAGGTCGCGACCAGTCCAGGTCGTGTCGATCCCGAATGCCGCGGCCACCAGGCCGGGCCCGGTCGCGAGACGTTCGACGCGGGTCACGGCGATGCGGGCCCTAGCGGCGGCAAGACCTTCCTCCGTCCGTGCCGCTCGGCGGCGCCCTTCGACGACGAGCCGCGCCCGACGCATCTCCTCGGTCCCGGCAAGTGGCTCGACGGCGCGGATGAGCACCGCGCCCGGCGCACCTTCCGCGCCGGTGACCACGTTCAGGCAGTCGTACATCCCATAGACAAGGTACACGTACGCCACGCCCGCCGGCCCGGCCATGACCCGGTTGCGACGCGTGCTACCGAATCGGGCGTGCGACGCCCGATCCTCCGGACCACCGTACGCCTCGACCTCGACGATGCGGGCGACGCGCCGGCCCGCGTCGTCGTCGCGGACCAGCCGGGCACCCAGCAGCGCCCGGGCGGTGTCCGGCGTGGGACCGGCGAGGGCCCGCCGGTCGAGGACGTTCAGGACTTCGGGTACATCGCCTCGATCTTGTCGGGGACGAGGAACCCGAACAGGACGAAGAACGCCGGGATCAGCGTCGCCCTGAAGAAGTCGACGATCGCAGAACCATCGAGGAACGTCCAGAAGTCGCGCAGGAACTGCAGCTCCGTGTCGCGCGGCGGTGCGTTCAATCGGTAGTAGGAGTCGAGGATGACGATGAAGGCGCCGAGGATGATCCCGGCCTGGACCACGCCGAGCACGCCGCCGATCAGTTCATCGACGAAGCGCGCCTTCTCGAAGAGCGCCTGCGGTTTGTAGAACCCCTGGATGACCAGGGCGAACGCGACGGAGGCCGCCACGAACACCGTCAGGAAGCCGACCATGTAGCTGTATTCCGGGTTCTGGTCGGTCCAGTTGGCCTTGAGGAACTGGCTGAGTGGGTCGGCAAGGTTCGCGGCGAGCAGGAATGAGAACAGGATCGACGCGATCCCGATCAGCCGACGGATAGTGCCCTGAGCGAATCCAAGGACGAAGAAGCCCAGGAAGTAGATGATGATCAACCAATCGGCGAGCGCGATGCCGCCGAGGACCCCGAGATCCACCGAGCCTCCTTGGGTAGGCGTTCGTGCCGGATCCCGGCTCGAAGCCGCGCAAGGGTAGCAGCGCGTTCTTCGGCGTCGCAACCGGCCGCGGCGGGCCCGCCGAACGGTACTTTCTGGCTAGGCCGTCACCCGCGCAGGCGACCGTTCACGTCGCTCCGGAGGCCTGTCGTGATCGCGGCGATGGCGGCATCGACCTCCGTTTCGACCAGCGTCCGCTCATCCGCCGCGAAGGCGAGCCGATAGGCGAGGCTCTTCTCGTCGTCGCCCAGCGGGCGCCCGCGGTAGATGTCGAAGAGGGTCACTGAACGCAGGAGCGCGCCGCCGTGCCGCCGGATCGAGGCCTCGACGTCGGCCGCGGCGGTGGCCACGCTCACGATGACCGCGAGGTCGCGATCGACGATCGGGTGACGCGACGGGCTCATCACGCGTGGCGTCGACGGATAGCCGCCGGACAGCCCCGCGATCGCCAGCTCCGCGACGAGGATCCGATCGGCGCGAAGGTCGAGGTCGTCGATCAGGATCGGGTGGACCTCGCCGACCCTGCCCGAGACCCGGTCGCCCGCCACGACGCGCGCGGCACGACCAGGGTGCAGGTTCGGGTCGTCGGTCAGGGCCGAGTACGTCGGTCGCTCGAAGCCGAGGCTCTCGGCGATGAGCTCGATGATGCCCTTGGCGTCGTCCAGGTCGTAGGCGCGAGCGGGTCGATCCCAGGCCGGCACCTCGGCCGCGCCGGTGAGGGCGAGGCCGAGCCGCCACCACTCGTGGGTCGAGTCGCCATCCTGCGGTGGCACCGTACCCCTTGCCGATCTCGAAGATCGCGACATCCGGCTGACCGAGGCGCGTGTTGGTCGAGACGACCTCGAGCAGGCTGCCGATGAGGCTCTGGCGCATCACCGAGTGCTGGCTCGACAGCGGATTCGTCACGTGGACGATGCGGCCACCGGCCTCACCCTCGCCCGTGACGAGCGCGTCCTCCAGGGGCCCGAACCGCTCGGCCATCTGTGGCGAGACCAGCGCGAACGTGACCGCCTCTGACAGCCCGATGCCCGCCAGCGTGTCGCGGACGTGGTGGCGGACCCCGAGTGGTGAGTGTCGGTAGGGCGGCATCGGCGTGTCTGGCAGGATGGTGGGGACGGTGTCATAGCCGCGGACCCGCGCGACCTCCTCGGCGATGTCCGCCTCGATCAGCAGGTCGCGGCGCCAGCTCGGGATCGTGGCGACAAGCGTCTCCGTCCCACCCGGATCGACATCGAGCGGCTGCGGCGCCGTCGCCACGAGCACACGGGCATCAGCCGGCGCCGGCCGAGCATCGATGCCGACGCGGCGGAGGATGTCGACCTGGTCCTGGGTCGAGCTTGCCGTGCCGATGAGGCGATCCACGCGTGACGGCCGGAACACGACGCGGCCTGGGGCAGGCTCAGTGGGGTTCGTGTCGACGGCGCCGGCCGCGACCTGGCCGCCGGCCCATTCGGTGATGAGCCGGGCCGTGCGGTCCGCGCCGAGCTTCGCCAGTCGATGCTCCTGGCCCTTCTCGAAGCGGAGACTCGCCTCCGAGCGGAGGGCGTAGCGGAACGCCGTGCGCCGGATGCTGATCGGGTCGAAGATCGCCGACTCGATCACGACATCCGTCGTCGCCGATCCGATCTCGGACTCGGCGCCGCCCATCACGCCCGCGATCCCGATGGGGCCGCTGGGATCGGCGATGATCAGCGTGTCCGGCGTCAGGTCGCGAACGACATGGTCGAGCGTTTCGAGCCGCTCCCCTTCCCTCGCCAGCCGGACGACGATGCGGCCGTCGTGCACGGCTGTGGCGTCGAACGTGTGGATCGGCTTGCCGAGCTCGAGCATCACGTAGTTGCTGACGTCGACCACGTTGCTGACCGGTCGCTGTCCGGCGGCCAGCAAGCGCATCTGGACGAGGTCAGGCGAGGGCCCGACCGCCACCCCGCCGACCCAGCGGCCGACGAAACGCGTGCACAACGCTGGCTCTTCGACCTCGACCCGCAGCCTGTCGCCGATCGGCGGACCACCCTCTGGGGGGTCGGTCTCGGGGAAGCGGACGGGCGCACCCGTCACGGCCGACACCTCGCGCGCGAGGCCGACGAGGCTGAGCGCGTCACCGCGATTCGGCTTGACGTCGACGTCGAGGACGACATCGCCGAACAGGTCGCTCAGCGCGATGCCGAGCGGCGTGTCCGGCGGCAGGATCAGGATCCCGTCGGCGTCGGACGTGAGGTCGAGCTCGTCGCCGGAGCAGAGCATCCCGTTGCTGACGACGCCCATCTTCTCGGTCCGTTCGATCCGGCGGCCGCCGGGCAGGACGGCTCCGGGCAACGCGACCGGCACGCGCTGGCCGGCTGCGATGTTGGTGGCACCGCACACGATCTCGAGCGTCGCGCCGTCGCCGGTGGTCACCTTGGTGAGCGACAGGCGGTCCGCGTTGGGGTGCTTGCGGACCTCCAGCAGCTCGCCCACGACGACGTTCTGCCAGTCCGCGCCGCGGCGCTCGATACCCTTGACCTCCATCCCGAGCAGGGTCAGGCGCTCGGCGAGCGCTTCGGGCGTGAGCTCGATGTCGACGTAGTCGGCGAGCCAGGACAGCGGGACCCTCACCGGAACTGCTCCAGGAACCGCAGGTCGTTCTCGAGGAACAGCCGGAGGTCGGTGATGCCGTGCTTGAGCATCTTGATCCGCTCCGGGCCCATCCCGAATGCGAAGCCCTGGTAACGCTCCGGATCGAGGCCGCCGTACTGGAGCACCACCGGGTGGACCATGCCCGCCCCGAGGATCGTCATCCAGCCGCTCCGACCGCACGCCGGGCAGCCGACGCCGCCGCACACCAGACACTCGACGTCGAACGCGACGGACGGCTCGGTGAACGGGTAGTACCCCGGCCGGAAGCGCGTCCGCTTGTCGGCGCCGTACATGGCCTTGGCGAACTGGTCCAGCAGGCCCTTGAGGTCGGCCATGGTGGTGCCTTCATCGATCATGAGCCCTTCGACCTGGAAGAACTCCGAGCCGTGGCTGGCGTCGATGGCCTCGTAGCGGAAGCAGCGGCCCGGCAGCAATGCCCGGATCGGCGGCTTCTCGCTGTGCATCACGCGGATCTGGCCGGGCGACGTGTGGGTGCGCAGCAGCCGTCCCTCGACGTCGACGTAGAGCGTGTCCCACAGGTCGCGCGCCGGATGGTCGGGCGGGATGTTGAGCATCTGGAAGTTGGTCAGGTCGTCCTCGATCTCCGGGCTCTCGTACACCACGAACCCGAACTGCTCGAAGATCGCGGCGATCTCGCGCATCGCCTCGATGCTCGGATGGAGCGTGCCGCGGCGGATCGGACGACCGGGCGTCGTGACGTCGACCGCCTCAGCCCGCAGGCGCGCCTCAAGCTCGCTGCCGCGCAGGGCTGTCCCGCGCTCCGCAAGCGCGGCCTCGACCGCCTGGCGGACGGTGTTCGCGATCGCGCCGACCTTGGGCCGATCGTCCGCGGGCAGTGCGCCGATGCCGCGCAGGATCGCCGTGAGACGCCCCTTCTTGCCGAGGATGTCGAGCTCGAGCGCTTCGAGCGTCGCAGCGTCCGGGGCAGCCGCGATGGCATCGAGCGCTTCGGTCCGAAGCGCTTCGAGGTCGCGGGTCAGATCGGCGAGGTCCACTCGGTTCCTTGCGTCCTACGGGTGACGGGTCGATGAATCATGAACCCTCGACCGTCTGCGACGTCGAGGGTTCGAGCGGTCGAGCGTCCGGGCGGATCGCTAGGCGCTCTTCGCCGCTTCGGCGATGCGACCGAAGGTCGCGCTGTCACGGACGGCGAGATCGGCGAGGATCTTGCGGTCGATCTGGATGTCAGCGCGCTTGAGGCCGCTGATCAGCTGACCGTAGGTCATGCCGTTCTGGCGGGCAGCCGCGTTGATCCGAACGATCCACAGCTCACGCATCTGGCGCTTGCGCTGCTTGCGGTCGCGTGTCGCATACGCGAGCGCGTGGAGGAGCGCTTCGCGGGCCGGCTTGATCAGCTTCGAACGGGTACCGCGGCGACCCTCGGCGGCCTTGAGCAGCCGCTTGTGTCGCTTGTGGGCGGTGACGCCCCGCTTGACTCGTGCCATGAACGGTGGCTCCTACAGGTACGGCAGCATGCGGCGAACCTGCTTCGCGTGCACGCCCTTCATGATCGTCTTGCCGGCGTACCGGCGGGTCCGACGTGACGACTTGATCTCGAGGTGATGGCCGCGCCACGCGTTGACCCGGATGATCTTGCCGCTACCGGTCTTCCCGATCCGCTTCTGAGCCGTCTTGTGGCTCTTGATCTTCGGCACGCTGGCCTCACTCTCCTGCTTGGACGGCTTCCGCGGCCGCCGGCTCTGTCGCCTGCGCGGCGGGCGCGCGGGCGGCCGGCTGGGCCACGACGGTCTTCTCTTCTGGCGCCGCCGGCGTCTCCGCCATCGCGTCTTCCGGGGTCACCCCCGGAGCGTGCTTGCGGTCCGGTGCGTCGTGGCTCTTGGGCTTGTGGAGCGATGCCATCGTGATGTGCATCGACTTGCCCTCGAGCAGCGGCGTCCGTTCCGCGACTCCGTGATCCTTGACGCGTTCCACGAACCGGGCGATCAGGTTTCGGCCGATCTCCGGATGGGTCAATTCCCGTCCCCGGAAGCGGACCGTCACCTTGATGCGGTCGCCGTCCTCGAGGAACTCGATCGCGCGGTGGACCTTCGTATCGAAGTCGCCGACGCCGATCTTCGGCGTGAGGCGGACCTCCTTGAAGGTGATCGAGCGCTGCTTGCGCTTGTTCTCCTTCTCCCGCTTCGTCAGCTCGTATTTGTACTGCCCGAAGTCGAGGAACCGGACCACCGGGGGCTGAGCCATCGGAGCGACCTCGACGAGGTCGTATCCCCGCTCCTGCGCCATCTCGAGGGCTCGGGGCGTCGGCATCACGCCTAGCTGGGCACCCTCTTCGTCGACCACCCGGACCTGTGGGATCCGGATCATCTGATTGACTCGCAGGTCTCGGCTGATGGTTCACCCCTCTTGGTGCTGGTTGACGTCCCATCGGCATGGGCGAACAGGCCCCACCGACGAACGCGGAGGATAGCACAGGGGTTCGGGGAGGGACAACGAACCGCGGGTCGCGTTAGGGCGTCCGGTCCGAGGCTGTCGGCGGGCTCGAGCCCTCCCGAAACCGCTTGTCACATCACGTGCTACGAGTGACGGCTGGACCGGCGATCGCCACGGTCGTAGCCGTCTCGAAGGGGGTGTCGCGGGAGGCGACTGACCAGGATGGCAGCGACGGATCCGCCGATGAGGCCCAGCGCGAGGTCCCCGAGGGTGTCGGGGTAGGCCGTCACCGCCTCCGGCGAATCCGGGACGAACGCCACGTACTCCGCGAGCTCCCAGAGGATCGCCGTCGTCGCGGCCCACCCGACCGCCAGGGCCGCGCGGGTCGCCGAGCCCCACGGCCCCAGCCGCAACAGGAGCCCGATCGCCGCCGTGTGCAGGAACCAGTTCACCAGGTGGTTGGCGTCGTCCCACCACTCGACCGAGTCGTACAGGTCAAGCGCGTTGCCGGCCACATCGATCAGAAACGGCAGGCCGAGCAGGATGTCGGCGGCGACCGGAAAGGCGATCCCGCGCGGCCGCCCGACGATCCACCAGATCGCAGGCAGGACAAGGAGGGCGATCGGGTACGCGATGGCACGACCGGTGAAGGCCTTCCCGGTGAACTGGGGCAGATCCGGGTTCAGCAGCGCCCAGACGAGAAGGGCGACCGTCGCGACCTTGATCGCGATATCGACCGCGAGCCAGGCCCTCTGCGACACCGGGCCGCCTAGGTGACCGTGCGTTCGCGGGACTCGTTCGCAAGCCGATCAGCGAAGGACTCCCAGTCCTCGGCCGGCTGCTGTTCGCCGGCCCGGGTTCGGGGCGACGCCGTCCGGGCCTCGATCTCGCGGTCGCCGAGCACGACCATGTACGGCACCTTCTGCTCCTGCGCGGTGCGGATCTTGTATTGCATCCGGTTGGAGGACCGATCCACCTCGACGCGCAACCCGCGCGCTCGCAGTACCGCGGCCAGGTCCTCCCCGGCCTCCACGTGCCGGTCGGCGATCGGGATGACGACCGCCTGCACCGGCGCGAGCCACAAGGGGAACGCTCCGGCGAAGTGCTCGATCAGGATCCCGATGAACCGCTCCAGCGACCCGTAGATCGCCCGGTGGATCGCGATCGGCCGCTGGGGCTTGCCTTCTTCGTCGATGTAGGTCAGGTCGAACCGCTCGGGCAGCATCGTCAGGTCGATCTGGATCGTGGCCATCTGCCACTCACGCCCGAGCGCGTCATCGATGTAGATGTCGATCTTGGGCGCGTAGAACGTGCCGTCCTTGGGCTTGAGCTCGTAGCTGATGTCGGCGGCGGCGAAGGCCTCGCGGGTCAGTCGTTCAGCGCGCTCCCACAGCGCGGGATCGCCGATCGCCTTGTCGGGTTTGGTCGCGAACGTGAACCGCGGTTCCAGTCCGAACCAGCTGTACGACTCGCGGACCTCGCCGAGCAACGCGACGATCTCGTCGGTGAGCTGGTCGGGCCGCACGTACAGGTGCGCGTCGTCCTGGATGAACTGGCGGACGCGGGTCAGTCCGGACAGGGTGCCCGAGCGTTCGTTCCGATGGAGCCGCCCGAACTCGCTGAAGCGCAGCGGCAGATCGCGGTACGACCGCAGATGCGAGCGGTAGATGAACGTCGATTCCGGGCAGTTCATCGGCTTGAGGCTGAACGTCTGGCTCTCGGACTCGACCAGGAACATGTTGTCGCGGTACAGGTCCCAGTGGCCCGACTGGCGCCACAGCCGCTCCGACACGACGATCGGCGTCGAGACCTCCTGGTAGCCGCGACGGGCCTGCAGCTCGCGCATCGCGCCCTCGAGGGTGCGCCAGATCAGCTGCCCCTTCGGATGCCAGAACGCGGCACCCGGGGAAACGTCGTGGAACGAGAACAGGTCGAGCTGGACCCCGAGCCGGCGATGGTCGCGCTTCCTGGCTTCCTCGCGCCGCCAGAGGTAGGCATCGAGCTCCTCCTGCGTCGCCCAGGCCGTGCCGTAGACGCGCTGGAGCATCGGCCGCTTCTCGTCGCCGCGCCAGTACGCACCCGCCGTGCCGAGCAGCTTGAACGGCCCGATCTTCCCGGTGCTCGCGACGTGCGGCCCGCGACAGAGGTCGATGAACGGGCCCTGCCGATAGAAGGTCGTCGGGGGCATCGGGGTCCCGTCGCGCTTCGAGGCGGCGACGAGGTCGTCGACGATCTCGACCTTGAACGGCTGGTCGCGCTCGACCAGCGCCGCCCGGGCGGCTTCCGGGGTCTCCTCCGAGAACTCGAACGGGTGGTCGGCGGCGATCGACGCGCGCATGCGCTCCTCGATCTTCGGAAGGTCGTCGGGCGTCAGCGGACGGGGCAGCAGGAAGTCGTAGTAGAAGCCGTCCTCGATGACCGGCCCGATGCCGAGCTTGGTCCCCGGGAAGAGGTCGAGGACCGCCTCCGCGAGGACGTGCGCCGCGCTGTGACGCATCGGCCCGAGCTCGCCGGACGCGCCGTGGTCCATGAGCTCGTTCGCGCTGCCGCGTACGGGCGCGTCGAGCTCGATCGGTTCGTCGGCGCCTTCGGTCTGCTCGTCGTCTGCCATGTGGCCTCCTGGAATCACAAAACCCCTCGTCCCTGCAGGACGAGAGGTTCGATCCTCCCGCGGTCCCACCCGCGTTCGCGGGCCTTGAAGGCTCCGCGCACTCTTGCCGCGATAACGGGCGGTCCCGGGCCGGTTCGCTGGCCGCTCACGGGTGGTGCCGTTCCGGTTCGACCGCCGGGCTTCCAGCCATGGCCCGGCTCTCTCGTGATCGCTGGATCGGACGGCGTGTCCCGATCGACGCTGTCAGATGATGGTGGGCGACACTGGACTCGAACCAGTGACCTCTTGCATGTCAAGCAAGTGCTCTAACCAGCTGAGCTAGCCGCCCGGTTTTATGAGTGATTACAGCCGATAACGAGCTTCGTCGACAAGAACGGCGCTCGATAGCCTATACTGTCAGCGTTGTAACTCTGGCACCTAGGCTCTCGGAGGTAACCACCCATGGCGGCGACTATACCAACGATCCCCACCCTCGTCACCGAGGGGGATCTGGCCGACGAGCTCCAGTCGTTCGTCCGCCATCTCCGCGCTCAGAACGTCAGTCCGAACACGATCTACGCCTACGCCGGCGCCGTCGTTTCGCTCGGCCAGTACCTGACCGCGAACGACCTCCCGACCAACGTCCGCGACATCAAGCGCGAGCACATCGAGAGGTGGCAGGAGTCGCTACTGGCGACGTATAAGCCGGCCACGGCGCACCAGCGGTACCGCGGGGCGCAGCGGTTCTTCCACTGGTACCAGGCGGTCGACGACTCCGAGACGTTCCGCTCCCCGATGGCCAAGCTCCGCCCTCCGAAGCTCGATGAATACCTGCCGATGGTGCTCACGATCGACCAGCTGAAGGCGTTGCTGGCCGAGACGGCCGGCCGGCACATTCGAGGACCGGCGGGATGCTGCCCTACTCCGGATGTTCTTTGACACCGGCGCACGTCGCGCCGAGGTCGCCGACCTCCGGTGGTCGAGTGAAGACCGCGACATCGACCTCGCGACGGGGCAGGTCCGCCTGTTCGGCAAGGGCCGACGCGAGCGGATGCACCAGCTGTCACCCAAGACCATCGAGGCCGTCGAGGCGTACATCCGCCTCCGCCGGACGCACCAGCACGCCGACCTTCCGTGGCTGTGGCTCGGCCGGAAGGGCCGGCTGACCGACAGTGGTATCGCGCAGACGATCCGCGACATCGGGATGCGGGCCGGTATTCCGGGACTGCACCCACACGTCCTGCGTCATTCCTGGCGACATCACGCTGCTTCGGCCGGCATGAGCCGCGAAGACATGATGGCACTCGGTGGATGGCGCTCCGATGCGATGCTCCGCCGCTATGCATCGAGCACGGCGAACGCTCGAGCGCTGGAGGCGGCCCAGGCGATCAAACTCGGGGACAAGCTGTGAATGCCAACGCAAGGCGCGCACGTGCCCCTAATCCCGACCTCGACATCCATGGGCCACGCATCCTCTGCGGTGCCCGCGTCGGTGGTGTTCTCTGCAACGGTGACATGGGCACTGCAGGCGCACGTCCGACTCGACAACGAACGGAGCGTCAAGGATCTTCGGGCGATGGTCGCGGACCTCGCGCCGGCGCTGGTCGTCCTCGACCCGCTGAACCGCATCCACGGCCTAGATGAGAACCGCCCATCCGAGATGGCGCGGGTCATGGGTCAGGCGGTGGGCATCGTCCAGGAGGCGCATTGCGCCGTCGTCGTTCTCCATCACCTGACAAAGCCGAACGCCGAGCACCGCGGGCGGCTGGTCGATCGCATCCGCGGCGCGGGCTCGATCGTCGGCGCGACCGACGCGAACCTTGTCATGGAGCCGCAGGGTGGTGGCCGCGTTCGGCTCGAAGGTGAGTTCCGCGATGCCGAACCGATCACCTGGCACTTGGAGCTCGACCCTGAGCGGTTGCTCTTCAGCCGGGTCGAATCGGAGCGCGCGGGCGGCAAGGTCCCGGAGTCCGAACTGCTGGCCTTCGTCGATGAGCGAACGAGCGTGACGGCACGGGACGTGATGGACCGTTTCGGTTGCTCGAAGGTGACTGCGTTGTCTGCCCTCGACGGCTCGTCAGCGTTGGATCGGACGACCGGGACCCGTGGTCAGCTCCACTACTTTCGGACCGTTCAATGAACGTTCAGTCGGTGGTTGTCCGTTCACCGTTCACCCCCTATAGGGGGAACGGTCGGACTGAACGGTCCTCCCGTGCCGTAGGTGATTTCCCTGGATTGGACGGCGGCATCTTCGGTCATACGATGCCGAGTGATGAGCCGGTTTCGCGATGGCGCTTTCCTCGCGCTCGCCGCATTCGCGGTCACAGGAGCGTTCGTCGTGGCGAGTATCCACGTCCTCCCCAGCCCGCCGCGGGATCGCACCGTCGGACACTGCCTAAACCCGGTCCTCGAGGGTCACACACCGCCGCCCGACTGCGGACCTGTGACGATCGACGCCCCGATCGACCGTTCCGTCCGACCCCACGACCCCAACCGCTAGGCGCGCACGACGTCGGGTCGTGCCCCGACGCTCTCGTCCCTCCACAGGCTGCTTATGCCAAAAGGCGAATAGGCACATACCTCGGAGTTATGGGCTCCACGAAGGCCATTCCGGGCCCGTTCCACGCATCCGGCGACCGTGGACCGACCTAAGGAAGGGCCAGAGTTATAAGCTCTAGCGTCATATCCGATGCGTAAGGCCGTCACAGACACCCAGAGGCGCGAGGCGGTCGCCCTCGCATCGGTGATCGGCATCGAGGCGACCGCCGAACAGCTGGGCTGGGACCCCAGAACGGTTCGCAAATGGTCGGAGGCTGCCGGCCATCCCCGTGAGCTCGACGGCAATGCCGCTGCGTGGCAACGCGCATTCGACTTGGCCCAAGCCCGGGTCGAGGTGTTCCTCGCGGGCGGGAAGGCATCCCCCATCCAAGTCGCGACGATCATGGGCATCGCCCAGCGGAACCTCCGGGACCTCGAACGCGACCGACGTCCTCCTCACGATGCGTCCCAGTCGGCTGTCGCCGCTCGTGACGAGTTCGACGACTGGCTCGTCGAAACGGTCGACGCTGTGGCCATCGAGTCCGAGGAGGAGATCGAGCCCACCATCGCAGCGATCGAGGCCATCGTCCCTGACCTGCTGCTCAAGCGCGCGAACCTTGAGGCCGACCCCTACGCCTCAGCACCCACCGGACACCGCGCCGCCATCCTCGCCTAGTTCAGCGGAAGGACGGAGGTCGAAGCCGGTGACATCCTCGAGTGGGCGCAGGCGCACGTCCGCGAAATCATCGAAACGCACGGCTCCATCGTCGCCTGGCATGCCTTCCAGCAAGCTGAGGAGGAGAGTGAGCACGTGAGGCGGGAGGCTGAGATGGCCGAGATCGAGGCCCGCGCTGCGGCCTTACGCGCCGAAGCAGAAGGGGCCATCCACGACGCCGAGGTGAGGGCGCGACAAGCGGCTGCCGAGCTATCCCGCGGGTCCAGGACCTGACCGGTCGCACCCGCTTCGTTCGGGCGTCCCCGGATCGCCGAGTCACGGAACCGACCGCTTCCGACAAATGATGCCTACTCAGTCAAGCCAGCCCTCGGACGGCGAGGGAAACCCCGGATTTCCAAATCGCCAACAAGGAACGACCCTCGGACCACTCCGAGGGTCGTTCTGATCTCAGGGTCGAACCGAGCGACGCGCGGTCCCTGTTACCAGAGCGGTGCAGCCGCCTTGATTACTTCACCGTGCTGGCGACGGCGAGGCGACCGTCCCGAGGCTCATGTCGGGCGGCCTTACTGCGGCTCCACAGGTACGCGCCGACCCCCAGAAGGAACGCGACACTCAGGAGAGCGCCTGGTCCCAAGAACGCTCCGGCCTCGGCAGAAAAACCCGTGTGAGCTGCCGAGTACCCGCCGGTGACGAAGGCGAGTCCGGCGATCACGCCGAGAGCGCCAAGCACCCTCCAACCCATGGCGCCCGTCAGGAGTGACATGCCGAGCGCGAGGAGCGTCACTCCGTTGAGGATGTTGAAGAAGCCGCTGAGCCCCTTCTCGATCCATCTGACACCGTCCGCGACGTAGAACGCCGCTGGCTTGTCGGCGGCGGGCGCCGTAACCCATCCGTCGATGGTCGCCTTCAGAGCGACCCCGTCCACGGCCATCTGGACAGCGAACACGGCAATCACGGTGATCGCGGCAAGGGCGCCGACCGATGCGAACGCTCGCGCGACGCCATCCTGCTGAGCAAGGACGTACGCAAGCGTCAGGAGCGACAACCCGATCAGCGCCGCACCGAAGAACTGACCGATATGCACGGCCGTCCAGATGTCCGATACCGCGTACTCGAGGAAGACCGTCGCGGAGTCGTTCGGGTCGGTATGTCCCGCATGCAGCATCCCCATCGCGAGCTCCAACAAGATGCCGAGAGCACCGCTGGCGGTACCCAGACGAAGTAGCCACTTGTCCCTATTCGCGGGAACAGTCCCGATCCCGGTCGCATTCATGACAGATCCCTCCTCGCCTTCTGGCGTGCCACGGCCGCAACGTGCAACCGCCGCCACCACCATGAGTTCGACTCGGAGGAGTGCCATCCGGGGCGTCCCCTGATGGACTTAGGGTTGTCCCCAAAACGCGAGATCGGTGCATGCCCTGATCTCAAAGGGGGCTGACCTGCCACGATTGACGCGATGAGGGTGCGGTGGCTGCAGTTCGCGGTCGGAGCCTTGGGGCTCGGTTTCGGCGCGGCGACCGAGGCCATCCAGATCGGGCTCGGTGTCAACGCGGAGCGGGTCCTGATTGACTTCGTGGTGGGTGAGACCTACCTGCTCGGCGGTCTCTTCGCGTGGGGACGCCAGCCGCGGAACCGGACCTGGCTGCTGATGGTGGGCGTCGGGTTCGGATGGTTCGTCGGGAACCTCGCCGGCTCGACCGATCCTGTCCTCCATGCGATCGGCATCATCTTTGCCGACCTCGACGCGATCTTCCTGAATGCGCTGATCCTGGCCTATCCATTCGGCTCCGTCGAAGGGCGGGCAGATCGGTTCGTCGTTGCGACGGCCGCCGTCGGCCTGACGGCCGCGAACCTGCTGTTCTACTTCACGGGCAACCTGGCACCAAATCTTGTCATCGGCCTGTTCATCACGGCCGCCCTCGCTGTCCTGGTGCCACGGCGGTGGTGGCTCGCCCCGCCCCAGTTGCGTCGCGTCCTTGGACCGGCCGTCCTCGCGATCTCCGTGGTGCTCCTCGCTATCGGCATCGCCATCGCGATCCGGCTGATCGGGATCTCGGGCGAGGCGAGTTCGGTCTTGCTGTCGATCCGCGACATCGGGGTGCTGGCGATTCCTATCGGGTTCGTCGTCGGGTCGTTCCAGCTCGTCGAGGAGGAGCTGCGAATGTCGCGTGCCAGGATCGTGGAAGCGACGGATGCTGAGCGGCGGCGCTTGGAGCGCGACCTCCACGACGGTGCCCAGCAACGCTTCGTGTCGTTGTCGATCGCGCTCCGAGTGCTGCGCTCCCGGCTCGGGCCCGACGTTGCACCGGAAGTGGCGCGCAGCATGGACAGCGCATCCGAAGAATTGAAGGCGGGAATCACCGAGCTCCGCGAACTGGCTCACGGTATCCACCCGGCGGTGCTGACGGGAGAGGGCTTGGCGGGCGCTTTTGCGACGCTGGCGGAGCGATCGTCGATCCCGATCGACGTGATCTGTCCCGCCCAGCGGCGCTTCAACCCCGCGGTCGAGGCGACCACATATTTCGTCGCGTCAGAGGCCCTCGCCAACATCGAGAAGCACGCGTCGGCGTCGCGCGCCTCGATCACCGTGGCAATCGACGGCGACCGACTACGTCTTCAGGTCCAGGATGACGGACTGGGCGGCGTCGACGTTTCGAAAGGAACGGGAATCGTGGGTCTTGCCGACCGCGTGTCGGCAGTTGGTGGACGCCTGGACGTGACGAGCGGACGGGGTCGCGGGACGACGATCGAGGCGACGATACCGCTCCCGAGGGAGCCTGCTGCACGCGGAACCGAGGAGGAAGCAGGAGATGTCGGGATAACCCTGTCGTCAGATTCGCCAGGCGCTGACACGATGACGAGATGAGGACCCTCCTGATCGTCGATGACAGCGCCGCCTTCCGCCGGCAGATCCGCACGTTGTTGACCGGAGAGGGTTTTGACGTCGTCGGAGAAGCCGCGACCGGCGCGACTGCCCTCGTAGCGTGTCGGGAACTTCGGCCGCATCTCATCCTGCTCGATATCGGTCTTCCCGACGTCGACGGCTTCGATCTCGCAGAGCAGCTGATGCACGAGACGACGGGCGATCCCGAGGAGCGCGTGGTGGTGCTCACATCATCTCGCGAAGCCACGACGTATCGTGCTCGACTCCAGAGGACTGCGGCGACGGGCTTCATCCCGAAGGATGAGTTGTCCGGACAGGCCATCGACGCACTGCTAGCGGCCAGGTCGGCGTGACCGAGTCCAAATCCATCAGCGTCGTTCTTGCAGATGATTTCGGTCCTCCTGCGCGAAGGCATGGCACGGCTCCTGGTCGAGTCGGGCTTCGACGTGGTCGGTCAAGCGGGAGACGCACCAACCCTCGTCCGACTCGTTAGGGAGACGCGACCATCGGTCGCCATCGTCGACATCCGCATGCCCCCCGGGCACACGGATGAGGGACTGAGGGCGGCCAAGGCGATCCGCCAAGAGCACCGTGATCGAGTAGCCGTCCTTGTCTTGTCGCAATACCTGGAGACCGCGTTCGCACTCGGCCTTGTCACGGAGGGAGAGGGTGGCCTCGGGTACCTGCTGAAAGACCGAGTCGCAGACGTCGACGATTTCGCGGAAGCGGTCCGCCGGGTAGCGCGCGGTGGTCTCGTGATCGACCCGGATGTCGTTGCGCGCCTCGTCGGTCGTCGGCGCGAACCGGGTCCCGTGGACGAGCTGTCGGATCGCGAACTCGAGGTCCTGTCGTTGATGGCTGAGGGTCGCTCGAACCAAGCGATCGGCGATCACCTCTACGTGACGCAGAAGACCGTCGAAGCACATATCGCTCACATCTTCGCCAAGCTCGGTCTTCTCCCCGCGACGGACGATCATCGGCGGGTCTTGGCCGTACTCGCGTATCTCCGCGCCGGGACAATTCCAGTCCACGAGCGGCACATGGGGTCGTTAGAGAAGACAATCGGTGACTTGTAGGGCTAGACCTGGTGTTGCACCAACCCGCCAGACGCACCCGTGAGACACTCCTCGGCAGCGAAGTAGCCGCGATCAGCAGCGGTCGTGAAGGAGGGGGCGATGGGCGCCACGCGACATTCCAGAACGTTCGAGGAAAGCAACCGCGCCGCGAGGCGTGGCTCTGCCCGGGTCCGCATAGGCGCCGCCTTCGCCGCCGCAGCCCTGCTCGCGTCGGCGATCAGCGCCGGAGTCCCGCTGACCGTCGCAGCCGCGGCCGGAGACTTCACGGTTTCGCCTACCACGCTCGACTTCGGCAGTGTCTACGTGGGTGCGACAGCGAGCCTGCCGATCACGATCACGAACGTGTCCAGCACGACGCAGACCCCGAACTTCTCGGGCGGGGCGCCGAACGATCCCGACAACTTCGGGGGCAGCCAGAACTGCGCCGGCGTCCCACTGGCACCAAATGGTTCGTGCACGTTCACTTATGAGTTCACACCGGCGACGGTCGGTCCCCATAGCTCGAGCACGACCATCGGGATCGACTCCGAGAATTTCTCGATCACGATGAGCGGGACGGGCTTGTCGCCGTTCACGGTCGTCCCGACTACGCTCAACTTCGGCAGCGTCTTCGTTGGCGCGACAGCCACCCTACCGATAACGATCACCAACGTGTCGGGCGTGTCACTCACGCCGAACTACTCGGGTGGCGCACCGAATGACCCCGACAACTTCGGGGGCAGCCAGAACTGCGCGGGTGTGACGCTCGCCGCGGGTGGCTCGTGCACCTTCACCTATGACTTCACTCCGACGACCGTGGGTCCACTGAGCTCGAGCACGACCATCGGGATCGACGACGAGAATTTCCCGATCACGATGAGCGGGATAGGCGTTGAGCCGACCGCCGATCTCGCCGCGAGCATCGCCGCATCGCCGAACCCCGTGAAGGCTCGTGGCACGCTGAGCTACTCGATCACGGTCCGAAACGCCGGCGGCTCCAACGCGCTCCATGTCCTTCTCAATGACCTCTTGTCGCCGCAGTCCACGTTCTTGTCCGCGACAACGAGCCAAGGCAGTTGTGTCACTCCGACCGTCGGCGCGTCGGGGACGATGAGTTGCAACCTCGGCACGATCGCGAGCGGCGGGAGCAGCACGATCAACTTCAAGGTCACGGTGCTCGCGAAGAAGGGGACCATCACCAACTCCGTGACGGTCTCGACGACGACGGTCGACACGAACTCGGCCAACAACGCGGCTTCGATAACAACGCGCGTGAAGTAGGCCGTACGCACGAGGGGCCAGCAGTGACTGGCCCCTTGTGGCTGCGTCCTACGTTTTCGAAAGCACGGCACGCGCGGACGGCTGGTCCAAAGCCAAGGACCGTAGCTGGTACGAGCGCGAGGCGTGGCGGTTCGACCGCCGCTGACCCGTCGGCAGTCGCGGAGAAGCTACGCGCTGGAGATGGCCCTGACGGCGGCGCTCATAGCGGGACTCTATGTCTGGATGACCAACGGAGGTCCGGAGTGGTTCGGCTCCTACTTCAGGGCAAATGGTCAGTACACCGAGACCTAGCGGAGACACGCCTAACGAAGGGCATGGCGAATGAAGTGACCGGCCGACCGAAGCCGTCGCGGCCGTAGCCCACCTCCTCGTCCGAACGCGTCACGCTCCGCGCCCAGCCACTCAAGCGACCGTCCCCCGCATGGCCTGGTGGTCATCGACGGCCGCGATTCAAGATGGAACGAGTCGATTGCCGTCCGACTCATGATGGGTAAGGACGGCCAGTCGGCCGCAACAAGTCCGGTGTCCGATGCAGCGAGACCTCGTCCTTCGCGCTAGGAACGGTGACCACGACGGCCTTCACGGCCCTCGCCTCGGAAGCGTTCGCGCGGCTGCACCGGACCGCACGGCTGATCCTCCGAAGCGACGATCGGGCGGCTGACGCAGTCCAGGACTCGCTCCTGGCCGCCTGGCTGCACATCCGCGCCGTGCGCGACCCGGAGCGGTTCGACGCCTGGCTCAATCGGCTCCTGGTCAACGCCTGCTATCGGGAGGCGCGGCGGGTCAAGCGGCGCGGGGTCGTGGAGATCCAGATGACGCTGCCCGACGCACGGGCACCCGGTGACGCGCAGGAGCTGACCGCCGTACGGGACCAGCTGGAGCGAGGCTTTCGTCGGCTGTCCGCCGAGCAGCGTGCCGTGCTCGTGGTCCACCACTACCTCGGGCTGCCGGATGCCGAGGCGGCCGCTGTCCTCGATATCGCGGTCGGCACCTTCAAGTCCCGGCTCCATCGCGCCTCGACCGCTCTCCGGGCCGCCCTCGACGCCGACGACCGCCGACCGACCATCGCCGAGGAGTCCATCGCATGACCGCCCGCGACGACTTCGATCGAACGCTCGCCGACTGGCTCGATGCTGAGGCGGTCTCGCCCGTCCCGCTCGGTGGACTCGACCAGGCGCTCGACGCCACGCGCCGCCGTTCGCCCCGTCCCGCGTGGTTGGCCCGCATCGGCAGTCACTGGATCGGCGGTACGGGGTCGAGCACAGGCCGCGCTGGCGCTGCGCATAGGTCCGAGCGGGTCGAGGGCGCTCATCTTGCTGGCCCTGTCGCCGCTATCCTGGGCGGCGCGCTCGCCGGAACGGTTTTGGTCGGCGGCGTCCTCGGTCCACGACCCAGCCCGTCGTTGGTCCCACATCGAGCCGTGGTCCCGCCACCGTCGTTGGTCCCACCTCGAGCATTGGTCCCATCACCGTCGCCGATCTCAACCCACCGCGTCGCTCGAAACGGCGCGATCGCGGTGACGAGGGAAGGTGCGATCGCCCTGATCGACCCGGTCACTGGCAAGACGGTGAAGACGATCCCGGTCGGCTCGGCAGAGGTGGGGGACCTCACATGGGCTCCCGATGGGCGGAGACTGGCGTTCACGGCGACCGGCGGGGTCTGGGTGATGGACGTGTCAGACGGGACGTCGGAGCAGATCCTGAGCTGCGGCGAGGGAGCCGATGGGTGCACGATCGCATGGTCGCCCGTGGGCTCGCGCATCGCGGTCGCCCACGGTGACACGCTCGAGCTGGTCGATCCCGACGGCAGCAACCGGGCGACGCTCTGGAGGCAGATCCACCCTGTCGGCAGAGCTGGGCTGTCGCAGCCGACCTGGTCACCCGACGGAAGCCGGATCGCCGTCAATGGGTGGATCGGCCAGGGAAGGGGTCTCTATACCATCGATCGGGACGGGTCCAATCTGACCCCCCTCCTCGGCCCGCTTCCGGGAATCGGAACGTACGACCCTGCCTGGTCGCCCGAAGGATCGACGATCGCGTACTTCGGGTCGACCGATATCCGGGTCTGCAGAGAGAATCGAGTTACCTCGACGACCACCTGTGATGACCAATGGCAGCTCCATGTCATGTCCCTCCGTCTGGACGGCTCGGAGCCACGCGAGCTGCACAAGGCGGGGATCTGTTATTGCATCGGGGGCGCCCCGAGCCTCACCTGGTCGCCGGACGGGACCAGCCTCGCGTTCGTCGGATTCGGAAGTGACACCTTTCCAGGCGGCCTCACCGTGATGAACGCTGATGGAACCGAGCTGCGCCAGGTGACGGAGGACGGCGGCGGTCCGGCCTGGCAGCCGGTTCCGTGAGCTAGCTCCAGTTCGCTCTGCGCTTTCCCTCGGTCGCGCCACTCCGTGACGTCAACCTCCCGGTCGGCACGGCACTGGCCGGCGCGTGGACCGACTGCGACATGTACATCGGTTCGGAGTTCCGGATCGACGTCTCGTCGGAGGCGGGTAACCGCTTCGACCAGAACGTGACCGGCTTCCGGGCAGAGGAGGAGTTCGGGTTCAACGCGACGCCGTATGTCGCGACCGGCAAGTTCGTGAAGATCCTCGGGCTGTAGTCCCGAACATGACTAGGCCCCGGTCGGGTTATCCCGCCGGGGCCTTCTCCGTGCCCGCTTTAAGGTAGCGGCGGACGCAAACTGAAACGATTAACAGCCCTTGTGCGAGCGGACCAACGGGCCCACTATCGAAGTCAGGCAGCGTCACGCGCGCTCCAAGACAGCATCTTCTGCCGGCACCCCTGACGTCTGATCCTCCCTGCGAGGAGTCGAACGATGTCGGAACAGCCGATGATGATGTCCGCGGGACAGATCGCCACCACCAAGGCACCGACTGCGACATCGGTGTGGACCCCTCGCGCTGGTCACTACGGCGCTGTCGCCGTCGCGAACGCAGAGCGAGCACACCGGGCCATGATCGAGAAGCGACTCGATCAGGTGACGGCTAGGCCCCGCCGCCAAAGCGCACCACGCCATCGCGTTTGGATGAGCTAGAGCGGTGCACATGTCCTCGCGCATCCTGCTGGTCCTTGTCGCCGGTGCCGCGATCGGCGGCGGGTGGTGGATCCTGTTCGCGATCAACGAGGTCCCCATCGCGGTGATCTACAGCGCCCTCTGGACCATCGGAGTGCTCGTCGCCGCACGCACCCTGCTGGCACTCGGGTTGGGGTACAACCGGCTAACAGCCAGAGAACCAGCGCCCGGCGTCAGTCCGGCACCGGACACTGCGGCGCACCTCGGCGATCTCCGTGATCGAGGGGTGATCTCCAATGAGAGCTACGCCAGCGAGCTGGCGAGCTCGGCGCATTCGGACCCCCTAAAGGGGTGAACCTGGTCGAGCCCTCGGTGTTGGCTCGTCGAACGCATGGAGGATGGTCGACTCGGGGGAACGTCCTCAAGGACCTGATCTCGACCTATCGCGACTGGACCCGCGTAGGCTGGTCCAAGGTGAAGGACCGGAGCTGGTACGAGCGCGAGGCCTGGCGTTTCGATCGGAGGTAAAGGGTGGGGTCGCGGATAGTCGCGTTGACGGCGATGGCGACAGCGGCTCTCGCTGTCTGTGCCTGCACAGGACAGCTGAGCTCGAGCGTCGCGCCGTCGCTCCCGTCTCCCTCGCCATCGCCTAGCACGGCTTCGACGCCGACCGCGAGCACCGCGTCGGTCGTCGCCGATCCGATGGCCAGTCCTAGCGTCCAGGGCAACTTCAAGGTCGCCGCCGATGGGCGCTCACTGGCGATGGACTGCTACGGGAACGGCAATTCGACCGTAATCCTCGAGTCGGGCGGCGGCGCGATCGACGAGTTCACCAATGAGCCGCTGACGCGGCTGCTCGCCGCGGAGACCCGGGTATGCCTGTATAACCGGGCAGGTCGCCCGCCAAGCGATCCTGCCCCGAACAAGCCGCGGGAGGCCGAAGACGCGGCCGCCGATCTCAATGCGCTCATGAAGGCGGCCGGCGTCCCCGGACCGTATGTCCTGTTCGGTCGATCCTTCGGAGGCATGCTGGTCACCTTCTACGGCTCGAAGTACCCGTCCGATGTGGCCGGTGTCGTCGTCTTCGACAGTCCGGCTCCTAGCGCCACCATGTCCGCCGCGGAGTTCCCCGAAGGCACTTGGGACTATCCCGAGAACCTCGAGCACCTGAACGTCCGAACGGGCTTCGAGAACCGGTTCGGCAAGAAGCCCGTGCACATCGACGCACCGCTGACACTGATCAGCACGACGTCAGGCGAGTCGCGTCCCGAGGACCACTACTGGCTCCAGGTGAGTCCGACATCGAAACAGGTCGTCCTGCAGGGAGGGATGGAGGTCATCGGCACGCATGCTGACCGGATCGCTTCCGAGATCCTCGCATTTGTACGCGCCCCTGCGGCATCGGGTTCATAACTAGCCCGAAACCACGTCGAAGGGCCTTAGCTTCCACGCCCAGCCACTCCGTGACCGCCGCCCTCGTCGCCTCTAGCGCCGAGCGTCGGTCGTTCGCGTCTATCGACAGCCACGGGTAGCCGAGGACGTACCAGCGACCGTCCTGGGCCTGCATAGCGCGGTACACCGGCCTCTCACCGCGCCCGATCGTGCGGATGGCAACCTGGACGCAGGACGAACTGACGCGGATCGGGGATGCGGAGGAGATCGACATCGCCGCTCGTCGGCCCGACGGCAGCCTCCGCCAATTCGTGACGATCTGGGTCGTTCGCTACATCGTGTGGTCGCCTACCGGCCTGCTGGGATTCGATCGTCCTGGTGGCTTTGCGTTGGTCGATCCCGACCGACTTACGCTGGCGCCGGTCGGACTGCACATCGGTCGCTTTCCCAGCTGGGTGGCCCTCGGCGAGGGCTAGGAAATGCGACGACGCTCGCGGGTCGTCCGGACGCGGTCAAAGGAGCCTGCAGAGGCCCGGTGCGACGCAGGCCACCGGAGAAGGCGCCGGGCCAGACAGAATGGCCCGTCCTGCGGCGGATGCAGACGTGACGGCCCGGGTCGGCACGTCGTATCGTGGCGCGGGCAGTTACGGCTCGCTCGTCGTGCGATCGGTGACGATGCGTTCGGCCGTCACAGGAGCGTGCGCTATGGCTCGGCTCCCGTCGCTCGGTCCGCGGGGAGAGGGCTGGGTCCTGCTGCAGGTCGTGCTGATCGTGCTGGTCGTGGCAGCAGCGTGGTCGCTTGGGCCAGACTGGTCCGGCCCGGTCCGAGTCGCGGGCTATGCGGCCGGGATCTTGTCGCTTGCCTCAGGTCTGTTCCTAATCTTCCGTGGAGCGACCGACCTTGGGACAGCCCTGACGCCGGTACCGCGTCCACGCGAAGGTGGTGAACTCGTGGAGACCGGCGTGTACGGCGTCGTCCGCCACCCGATCTACAGCGGCCTCATCCTTGCTGCCTTGGGCGGTGGCCTCATGCAGGCATCGCTGGCCGCTCTCGGGCTGACGCTGTGCCTCGTGCTCGTCCTTTGGTTGAAGTCGACGGTCGAGGAGCGGTGGCTCGAGCTGCGTTATCCGGGCTATGACGCGTACCGCGCGCGGACGGGCCGGTTCATCCCGCGAGTAGGCGGGTCTCGCAGCTGAGGCATCTCGGCGAGGTACCCGCTCGCCGTCATGCCCACACGAAGCGGTAGGCGTTCGAGCAGTGGACACTGCGCGCGAGGAGTTCCGAGACGGCCATCCCGGCTGGGGCGAGCTGGCTCGTGCAGGAGATCTCCTTGGGCAAATACATCCGGCAGGTGACCTTGCCGCGAGCGCGCCATTCGAGCCGGCGCCCCCGGGTGCGGCTCCCTCCGAGGTACGATGCCTCCACCGATGTGGGGAAGGAGTTCCTCCATGTTCGTGGTCGAGGAGAGCATCGTCATCGACCGAGCCGCGAACGATGTCTTCGCGCAGGTCAGCGACCAGTCGAACGCGCCGCGGTGGCAGCGTGGGCTCGCGGAGGTCCGCCGGACGACGGCCGGTCCCATCGGGGTCGGAACCAGGCACAGCGTCGTGCGGAGGTTCATGGGCCGCAGGCTGGAACTGACCAACGAGTACACGCAATACGAGCCGGGCAGGTTGGTCGAGTTCGCGTTCGAGGGATCGATGCCCGGGGTAGCGTCCTATGTTGTCCAACCGGCGGACGGCGAGCTGACGAACCTGGTCGCCCGGATCGAAGTGCGACCGTCGGGCCTGGCCAGGCTCGCCGAGCCGCTGATGGCGGCGACCATGCGACGAGACGTCGTGGCCAACCTTGCCAGTCTCAAGACATTGCTCGAAGCCGAGCCGCGGCGAGGGGCGCCGAGCTAGGCATAAGGACGGGTCGGCTGTCGCGACCCCGGCTCCGGTCCCGGACCCTCGATCCCGGCATCCTCCTGGCGGCCCAGTCGGTTCGGGCCGACCGGGGCTAGGCGCAGCGAGCATGGTCACCCCTGGAGCGTTTGTCGCCTTCTGGGTTGACGCCGCCGCAGTCTCCAGGATGGACCCAGCCTGGGTGATCTTCTTGACGTCCAATTTCGGGAAACCGGCGATCACCAGTCGGGCCGCTCGGTCAAAGCCCTCGATCGACTTCTTGTAGTGCGTAAACATCGAGCGATTGCAGGCGGTGGGCCGGGTGGTACTGAGCCAGGTCTTCTCGCCTTTGGTCCCAATCCCGAAGGTCGTACGCCAGCCCGGACATGGAAGATGGGTAACTCGCGCGCGTTTTCGTGCGAATTCCCGCGAAACTGACTGACACGTCCCCGGATGTGTCGCTGCCTTGTCGCGGTGTGTCTAGGCTGCGGCGGGCTCCAGTGCCAGCACATTAAAGGCGCGAACCCAGTCGCCCTTACCGGCGAGACGCAGGCTGCCGAGGTCCTGCACCACGACCACATCCCGCACGGCCTCATGCGTGGCCTCATCAATGAGGATCTGGCCGGGTCCGGCGGCGGCCTGCAAACGCGCGGCGATGTTCACGGAGTCCCCGACGACCGCGTAATGCATGCGGCGCTCCGAGCCGACGTTGCCGGCGATGACCTCGCCGGTGGTGATTCCGATCCCTGCCTGCAAACGCACCTCCGGCATGGTCGGGATCTCGAGGCGCATCACCGCTGTCTGCACATCGAGTGCCGCACGCACAGCCCGCTCGGCGTCATCGGAGTGCATCACTGGGGCGCCGAAGAAGGCGAAGACGCCGTCGCCGAGGAGATCCGCTACGGTGCCCCCATGGCTTTCGACGGCATCGCTGACGGCAGTCAGGTAACGGTTCAGGAGCGCCGAGCGTTTCCTCTGGCTCATGCTCAGCGGCCAACGTCGTGTAACCCCTGATGTCCGCGAACAGCGTCGCGACACGGCGCCGATCACCGCCCAGCGCGACGGCGAATGGATCACGGAGCGCCTCGGCCGCGACGCTCTCGCTTACGTAGCGCCCGAGCAGCTCTCCGAGCCGGTCCTGAAGCGCCTTCGTCCGGAGGAGTGAGCGCAATCGGGCCGACAGCTCAATCTCGTCGAAGGGTTTCGATAGGAAGTCGTTGGCTCCAGCCTCCAGCCCGCGCGCCTTGTCTTCGCTCAGGTCGAGTGCGGTGAGCAGCAGGATCGGCAAGCCCGCGTATTCCGGCTGGCGCCGGAGCCGCTCGCAGACCTCGATGCCGTCGAGCCCCGGCATCATCACGTCCAGGCACACAAGATCGGGTTGCTGCTCCGCGACTGCTTTGATCGCCGAATGCCCATCGCGCGCCTCGGCCACGTCGTAGCCCTGCCGCGTCAGGAGTTTGCGCAGAAGCGCGAGGTTGGCGGGCTCGTCGTCAACGGCGAGGATGAGAGGTCGGTCGCGCCTCATGCCAGGAAGCCCGCAACGCTGTCCGCGAATGTCGCGAAGTCGATCGGTTTGCTCAGGTAGCCGTCGAACCCGTTGGCCAGCGCGCGCTCGCGATCGCCGACCATCGCGTGCGCGGTAAACGCGACGACGCACAACTTGGCGGTGCTTGGACTGGCGCGGAGCTCGTTGATCGCATGCCACCCGTCCATGTCGGGAAGCCCGAGATCCATCAGCACGAGGTCGGGAGCTGCTTCCCGAGCGAGCGCGATCCCGGTCGCCGCGGTCTCGGCGCTCAGCACCTCGTGCCCGGCGGCGCGGAGCAGCTTCGTAGCCAACGCCCGATTCGGCGGGTGTGTCCTCCACCACCAGGATCGTCGCCATCAGTGCCGGACCAGCGGCCTGCGCGTCGCTGTCCGTCAACGCACGAAGCAGGCTGTCCTTCGCGACCGGCTTGGCGACGTGAGCATCCGCGAGATCTGGCGTGTCGGCCGCATCGACGACAGCTGACGCACGATCACGGGTATCCCCATTGTCACTGGATCGGTCTTGAGAGCGTGCAGGATCTCGCGGCCGCCATGTCCAGGCACGAGCATTCCGAGCAGGATCACGTCCGGTGACACGCGTCTCGCGTCGCTCAGTGCCCGGCTCCGGTCGGTCGAGCCGACGACGCGATACCCCTCGCCGGCGAGCATCTTCTCTAGTAGCGGCGCTACCGAGGGATCATCGTCGATGCTGAGCAGCAAGCGTCTCGCCATCGCCAGCTCCACCCCGCTCAACCGTCGTCGCCGTGGCCGGCGCCGTGCGAGCAGTCGACCGGCAGCCTTAGGAAGAACACGCTTCCATGTCCGGGTTCGCTCTCAAGCGTGATGTCGCCTCCCATCGCCCGCGCGAGACGACGGCTGATCGCGAGACCCAGACCAGTACCGCCCTCGCCTCCCTCGGCCTGACGGAACTCCTCGAAGATGGCCTCATGCTGATCTGCCTCGATGCCGCGTCCGGTGTCGCGCACCGATACCATGAAACTCGAGTCTGCCGCGCCGCTGGTCTCCACTTGCACCTCGCCGTCGCTGGTGAACTTGAGTGCGTTCCCGAATAGGTTGACGAGGATCTGGCGGACCCGCTGTCGGTCGAGCACGACCTCCGTCGGGTGCGCCGGCGTCAAGCCACGCGAAGCTGATCCCTTTCTGTGCGGCCAACGACCGGTGTTGCGCCACGACTGATTCGACGAGTTCCCGCGGGTCGAAAGGTTGCGGGTCGAGAGTGAGCTTGCCGGCTTCGATCTTCGACAGGTCGAGGATCTCGTTGATCAGTCCGAGCAGGTCCCGCCCGCCCTTCTGGACCCAGCCCAGCGACTCGGTCTGCTCCGGGTTTAGGGGGCCATCCACGCCCGCGAGGAGTGCGTCGGTGAAGCCGAGGATCGCGTTCATCGGCGTTCGCAGCTCGTGGCTTACGCTCGCCAGGAAGCGCGACTTCGCCTCACTCGCGCGCTTGAGGGAAGCGTTCGTCAGCTCTAGTTGGTGGCCCAACGCACGCTGATCCTCGAATATGCTGCGCCAGACGCTCGCTCGTCTCGTTCAGGTCGCGCGCGAGGCTTCCGAATTCGTCCCGGTTCGGCACCTCCACGCGTTGCGTGAAGTCTCCCCTAGTGACCGCCGCAAGTGCTCGTTGCATCTTTCGCACCGGGAGGATGATCGGCCACGAGAAGACGAATCCGAGGATCAGTGCCACGACCACGCTGGAGGCCGAGAACGCGACGACGGCGGAAGTCGAGCAGGATTCGGTCGGACTCGAACGCGCCCCGCGCCTGGACCATCTGCTGCTCGGCCTCGGTGATCAGGTTCCGCATCGCGGCCTCGAGCACATGCGAGGCTGGGTGCTCCTCCTCCAGATGAAGGCGCGTGGCAGCGCGGATGTCACCGGCCTCGTACAGCGCCAATGTCCTGGCGCTGGAGGCCGAGAACCCGTCGTTCGTGGCTCTCACCTCGCGGAAGAAGTTCGCCTCGGCCGGGTCAGCCCGCTCCATCTGGTCGAGGAGGTCGATGAATGTGTTCTTCGCTTCGGCAATCTGCGTGTTGTATTTGTCCTCGTGCGTCAGGAGCGCCATGGCCCGGAAGTGGCTTTGCGCCGTGACGGCGTAGAGCATCTGCTGCGCTCGGCTGGTCTTCTCTTGGAGGTGGTTGAGCTCGCCGACGCGTTCGTTCATCCGCCCGATCACGAGGAGACTGAGGATCGCCATTCCCACGAGAAGCAGGGCGCCGGCGAGGAATCCGAAGAGCAGCTTTCGATGGACTCCCGCACTCGTGCCGGCGACTGCGTCGACCACGGGTCGGAGCCAGCCCGTGAAGCGGGGCAATCCGGGCTCGACAGGCATCATTGGCTAGGAGTCTGCGCCGGACGCCTAGACCCTCGCAAGGACCGCGGCCCGCTTCGTCGCCTGAGAACGACGTCAGCTCGCGACGCCACCGCCGCCCTCAGGGCAGACCGGCGGTCGTCAGCCCTATCCCCAAATCGCACGCACGCGTCGGCCGGCACGCCGGAGATGCCACGTCGGACTCGACCCAATATGCCTCCGCGACTCAAAGTCCCATCCTCCAGTGGCTCGAACGGATGCATAACGGCTGCCGCCGCTGTTCGTTGTGACAAGGGCATCGCCCGACGAACCCCGCTCGATGAGTCACCTCCGACCGAGCGGGGTTCTCTGTGTCCCGCACCAGACGCCATAACGGTCCGAGCGCAACTTCCTTGTCACTGTCAGGGGCCTCCGGAGTGGCTCGATCTTCTCCCGGCGGTACGAAACTCTCCGCGGGGTCCCCGCGAAACATGCACTCGTTTGTGCGATCGAGTCCCTGATACTCAATCGGAGTCGCTCATCAGGAGGACGACTACGGTGATCTATTAAGGCCACCGCGCTCATGGCCGAGCTGGATGGCATGCTCGTCGAAAAACGGAGCCTCACCCCGGAAGAGCGTGCGTCCCTGCCGGAGAGCGTTCGGCGGTTCTTCGATGAGCCCTAGACGAGATAAATCGCAACTAGGCCGTCACTGCGGCAGTTTCCTCGTGTTGTGCTGCTCCACGATCCAGGCCGCGGCGCGGTACCAATACTCCGGGTCCTCGGTATGGATGCCGGCAGCGCGCGGTGTGTTTCCCAGGCATCGAGCCACGCGTCGGCCGACTCTGGCGGCATGGCGTGGTTCATGAGCCATCCGCGGATGGTCAGTCGCCGACCTTCGTAGCCCCGGCCATGCTCATCGCGTCGGTACTTCACGCTCCCGTTCGCCTGGACCTCCGCTGTTCATCGATCCACGCGATACCTGCGCCCCAGTTGTCGGGCGACGCACGGTCGACCCGCGAACCTCGGCCTCGACCTCCCAGGCATCGCACCACGCCTCGGCGCGCTCCAGCGATATCCCGTGTCCGTTAGCCCATTGCGCATCGGGACGCGACGCGCCATGAAGATGCGGTTAGGGTCAGCGCGCCTCGACATGTGGTAAGTGTCGCCCAACGGCCGTCAGCTAGTCTGTCGCGGCCCCGGCTGGACCGCTGGCTCGCTATCCCGCTAATCCCCCAGCGGGTCAACCTGTCGCGGCCGACCGGGGCCCTCCGATGTAGCGGGCACGTAATCCGTAGGTCGGCCTACGCCATTTCTCGGTCGACCGCGTCAGCCCTAGATTCTCGACGTGCGCGGGCGCTCGAAATCCGGTGTTGTCGATCTCGACCCAGGGCTCCGGATCATCTGCATCCCGTCGACTGACGCTGAGATCTGCGGCGTCGTCGAGCGCCTGTACAAGTCAATCTCGTGGGTGACCCCCGACAGGCTCGAGGCCGCGCTACGTGACATCTACCCCAACGCCGTCGTTCGGCGTCGCGAACGATCCGGCGACCCGATGCCGACGTGGTACGTGTTCCGCGAGCGAGGCGCTAGCGGGCTGGACTGACGGCTAGGTCGGTAGCTTCCTCGTCTTCCGCTGGTCCTTGATCCAGTGCGCGGCACCCTTCCAGTAGTCGGGATGAGCCGTTCAAATCCCTGTCGATCGGCCTGTTCTCGCACGCGTCGACCCACGCCTCGGCCGTCGCCCGGCCATCCCATCTGGCACGAGACGACTTTCGAGTCGCCGTCGCGAGTCGCCTTGCTGGTGACATTCCCGAACGCTTTGCCAAATTCGCGCCGTTTACCATGACCAGGGACCTCGATGAGCATGAGCAAACCTTGCGCGCCGCCTGGACCGAAGCATTCGCCATCGCGAGGGACCTCGGGGCGGGCTACGTCGGGACCGACATGCTGTTGATGGGCTTGACCCGCACCGAGGGTGCGGCCGCGGAGGTACTTGCCGCGGCCGGCGCGACAGAGGCCGCTGTCGCGGCGATCGTCACACCGACGAATCGTGACGGAGCGATGCCGGCAGACGGAGGCGAATGCCGGCGCATCCGCGCCTGAGTCCCGCGGCGCAAGAAGCACCGGGTCGCGCGGAAGAGGATGGGCATCGCTCTCGGCGTCGCCGACGGATCGATCCGCCTACTACTCGCCCTCACCTACGACCGCGACGGTATTCACAGCTCGCTCCTACGCCGCGTAGGCATCGACCGTGGGGTCCTCGTGCAGGCGCTCGCTGATAGCGGCGTACGGGTCCCCCCTAGACCACCCCCGCCCGACCGGACCCCGCACTCCGTATGGGTGACCCTCCCGGACCATCAGGCGCGCGTCGTGGCGGCCGAACTGGCGCGCCGCTCGACCGAGGACATGGACTATTGGTTCGACTCGTGGGGCGGCGCCAGCTGGGGATACGGCGGCGTCGAGGACCGGCCCGGTGAGGCACGGATCTACGGCGAGGAGCGGATCGACCTGCCCACTCTGGTGCCGGAAATCCTTGCCGCAAGTGGCTACCCGCCGCCGCCAGACGATTCCTCGGAGACCCACCGAGAGGTCTAGGCCCGATGATCGCCCGGTTTCAAGCCCTGCAGTCCATCCACTCTCGTTGGCGACGACGCCATGGGCGCCCCTACACACGTGCGAGCGCCGGAGGTCTCTTCGCGCCCTCGATCAAGAGCCATACAAAGGGGATCAATAGACTGAACACGCCGAGATTCGGAATCGTGATTGCAAGGAAGGCGCCAGCCGCGCTGATCAGGTGGTACGCGTAAGGATCGGAATAAGTGCCCAGCCGATAAGCCGCGTCCTGCCCTCGGTGCCCAGGAGCAAGAGACCGATGAACCAGACGTCGATCCCGAGTACGAGTAGATGTTCCGGCCAATTCCCGAGCAAACCGAACGCGATGTCGTGCAGCGTGGCGTTCTCGGGAAAGATACTGCTGAGCGCCTGAAGCAGGAAGACCACGGCAAAAAGTCCTGCCGACACGGCCCCTATCACGTCGATCCAACGGGGCAGTCCGAAGTCAAAGACCGCCCTCACGAACAGCAGCATGCCGACGCCAAGGACGAGATGGACAACGATGTCGGGCGCGCGCTCCCCGAATGCTTGGGACGCCACCGCCAGTGGCAACGACAGCAGCATGGTGATGGCGGACGAAACCGCCCAGATGGATCTCATGTCATACCTCGATGGCGCCGATCCCCGAAACTTGCGGCAGACCTTACCTTCGCGGCCGAAGCACCGAAAATGAGCGCAACACCCTATTGGGATGTCCGGCCGGGGCCTAGGTTCGCCGTCAGGAACCTTCGGGCCACGCGGAGGTTGGACCGTCGACCGGGAGTCGGCGGCGACTTCGCCGTCGCGACTGGGATCTCACTCCTTGCGTCGAGCATGCGGCCCGCGGTTTGTGTCCGCCCTACCAGCGGGCGGGCTCGCGATCTGGTGGACTCACTGGCTGTTCCATTTCGTCGAGCGCCAATCGCTCCCACTCCGACCGCAGCTCCTGCTCAATCAATCGGAGCCGGAGCCATTCGGCGGTCCAGGGCAGGGCGTCATCAAAGGCGCGCTTGGCGTCGTACCACGCGGCGTACGCCTCGGATGGCGCGGCGTCGGCATCGTTGTTGCTATCCCCTCGACCGGCGCGGGTCGGGCCGACCGATCCGGACTCGGCCGCCCCGGCCCTTTACCACGAGCTCGCCGCCACCGTTCGCCAGTTGCCGTCGAGCTGCTTGCTCGGCTTCCTGTTGCGTCCTGAACGTTTGCTGCTCGCCCGTCACCTGCCAACCGCCGCCGCTCTTTGGTCCGACCGTCACTCTCGCCATGGTCGCTTCCTATTCGCTTTCGTCGGACGACTCCGGGTCGATGCTTTCCGACTCGTCGATTGCGCCGCGTTGTGCTGGGGGGCGATCACCCTTCAGCCGCCGATCGCGCTCTACGTCGCCTTGCGCCTCGTCAGCCTCGCGCCATCGTGGAGAGTCCCAATCCACGTCGGACGGGTCCGACGTGCCTCGGTCGTCTGGGCCGTCAGCCGAACTCCGGCGACCTTCGTCCATGGCATGTCGCCTCCGAGTAGATGTCTACGCGCCGATATCATGGGCGGATGTCCCGGCGGTCGTCCCACAACTCGTCGCCAACGACGGAACAAGGGCATTGCGACAGGCGATCGCCGATCCGGATCGCTTCGCCTGCGAGCCGAACGTTCGATGGCGTCCGCGGCCTCGTCATCTACCAGCCGGAACACGTTCTCGAGATGCGCAACCGGCGCGGCGAGAAGCGCGATTGGTTGCGCGGAGACCCGTTCGAGAGAGGTCTCCGACGCCTAGCCGAGCGACTCCCGAACCTCTGGGAAGGGACCGTCCTCGACGGAGAGCTGACCGCCGGACGGTTCGAAGGAACCATGTCGGCGCTGCTCGGGTCCAAACGGTTCCGACCATCGCTGCGGTTCGTCGTGTTCGACGTGCCGATGTTGCTCGGCGCGGACCTCCGCGGGCCTGCCCTGGCAGGACCGGCGTGAACGGCTCGAACTCCTCGCCCGTGCCTTCGACGTGCCGTTGGAACTCAGCGCGCTTGTTGATCCGTCCGTGTCGCTCGTCGAGCAGATGACGGATGGTCGGCTCGAGGGCATCGTTCTCAAGGACCGGACGTCGACCTACCGCGACGGATCGCGGGCAGGGTGGACCAAGGTCAAGGACCGATCGTGGTACGAGCGCGAGGCGTGGCGCTTCGACCGCCGCTAACAAGGGGTGGGAGTACCCTGTACGGGCGTCCCGTCCGAGTGCCTCCCGCACGCGACGATTAGCGGGTGCCCCGAGGCCACTCCCCATTGCCCAATGATGGCAAGACGAACGGTGTCGTGCCGGAGCTGACGACGACGTCGGCGGCCCTGACCGAATGGCGGGAAGCCGAACGTTCGGTCGCCGTCGCGCGCCGCGGACGGGTCGCGGCACAGGCGGCGATGGACGCCGCTGTGCTGGCCACCCAGGCCGCGCAGCGGACTGCGGCGGCGGCCAAGGCGGCCCTCGAGTCCGCGACATTCGCGCAGGCATCAGCCACGGAGACCGCGACAGCGGCGCGCGTCGTGGTGCGCGGTTGAGTGATCATCCCGCGTTGCCGGCCCTCGAGCCAGACGAGGAAATCCGTGTCCGGGTAAGCGCTGGCGACAGCGTCGTCATCCTGACGGACAAGCGGCTCGCGATCGCGTCTCAGGACAATCTCGCACTCGATGTGCCGCTCGAAAATCTGCTCCGGATCGAGTTTGATATCGAGCGCGGCCGTGGAGCGACACTCGTCATCTTTCCGATGCAGCCGGAGGATATGCCGCAGGTCGTCATGGTCCCTGCTTCCGCTTACGAGGCCGTCGCCCAGGCACTCGTAGTGATCGGGCGGAGACTCTCGCTCGCGTAGGCCGTCGCGTCCCCGGGCTTTCCGCGGTCAACCCGCCGCGCTGCAAATCCCTGGAAGCGGCAGGTAAGCGCAGACAGGTACGCTGCCACGACCCCCGCTCCGCGTCCCGGTCCTTCGATCTCGGGCCACCGGCCAGTCGGTCGGCGCCGACCAACGCTAGCGCGCGGGATCAGGGCTCGGGGATAGGGACCTCCCACGGCTGTCACCGAAGGTCGCATCCCACCGCGACTTGTGCGGCTCGGGTAGCCGAGGTCGACGGACCCGATGGCCCACATTCTGTCCGCGCTGCGGCAACGGTCTTGCGGCCGTGATGGCGCCCAGATGGGTGTGGCACCAAGGCTGACCACGACGCGGGGTTGCGGGTTACTCCGTCCGATCGTTTGGGCTGTCCACGACCTCGCGAGCCCATTGGTACGCGGCGGCCGTCGCAGGAAATCCGGCCGTTGGGATCGCGATCGTGATAGCGTGCAGGAGGTCGGGCGCATCGATTCCCTCGCTCAGTCCTCGTCGGACATGGGAGCGTACGCCCCCCTCCGACGACAACCCGACCGCCAGCCCGAGTTTCACAAGACGCTGTTCGCGATCGCTCAAAGGGCCGGCGCGCCGGCACACATCGCCGAGCGCGTCGTACGCCCTAGCGAGCTCAGGGTTTTCCGCACGAAGGTCTCGGTACACCCGTGGTAGGTAGCCGCGTCGCTTCTCGGTCATGGTCCGCTCCTCTCGCCTCTTCGTCCGGACCTATGATCATGCCTCGTCGCGCCAACCATTCGGCTCAGGCCCTACGGAGCGCCCCAACGCTCGGCCTGCGGGCGACACGGGCTCGGAGTCCCGTTGAGAGCGTGACTGCGCACGAGCTGAGTCCACGTCCTCGACGATTGACTCGTACGCCGCCCCAAGGTCCCGTCGATCGTTCGCACCCTGAGCCACTCGTCCGTCCCAGGCATGGCAAGCGCGGGCTTGGCTGCGTGCTGCGCCTCATACGCCTCAAATCGGTGCGGCCCCGGTCGCCATCAGGACTCCATCGCTATCCGTTCCATGCGCGATGTGTCGATCTCCGACTTCGACCTGATCGCGGATTCGCCTCCGCGGTCGCGTGGCGACCCTGGACGGCGCTAGCGGTCGGGGATCGGCCCGGGACGTGAGTACGCGCTTCGGTCGGCGTACCCATCGGTAAGGTCCAGAGCGAGCTCAGCGGCGTGCGGGCGCCGACCTGGTACGCCTACCGTGACGGCCACTTTCCGTGGCCTTCGTGACGCTAAGCTGACTCGGCCCCGGCCCCGGTCCCGGACCTCGATACGTCTCCTCCCCCGAGCCGTCAGTCAGTCCGGGCCGACCGGGTTCTGCTCGGGGGCTGATCCCCAGCGGTGACGTCCAGCAGCGCGCCGAGAAGGAGGATGATCTCGTCCTGATTGTTCACGATCCGCTCGAGCGTTTCGCTGGTCGCATGGAGTAGGTCGCGGATCTCAGTCAGACCTCGTGGGTGCCAGCCCCGGCGATCACTGTGGTGCCCGACGTATCCGCGGTCAGCTGGCACGTTCTCGTCAGTAGCCATCGTTTGCCGCTCCCGTGGTCCGGGGCTATCGCCTGACGTTCGAACGGACGGGCTGTCCCTTCGGATCGGTCAGCTTGTAACCCGCCTCGTCCAGCTCGCCATCCGCGAACAACGCAAGGTGCTCCAGGTACCGTTTGCCGGTCTCGCTCGTCACCCCACAGGCGCAGACGATGCGGGTTCCGACCACGGCCTTGGGTGGATGGTTGTCGATCGCCATCAAGATAATCTCGCCGACCGTATGTGCCATTGGGTCCCACCTCTGAGCAGGGTCTAGGGTATCGCCCGAGGCCCGCGCTGCGCGGCGATCCAGTCCCAGCGCGCCCGCCATGCGGAGCCCGTCCTGCGCGGGTCGGCTGGTTGAAGGTCAAGGACCGCAGCTGGTACGAGCGCGAGGCGTGGCGGTTCGATCGCCGCTCGCTACCCGTTCGGAGCCAGACCTAGGTCGTCCCGAACGATCGCGGCCTTGTCGGCGACAGCGTCGGACGCGCGGTTCGCTGACGCCTGCAAGGAGATAGCGTCGGCCAGCGTCTTGGCTCGGGCCACTGACTTAGCGGGTCGCTGGTACACGATGTCGGCCTTGATCAGAGCTCGGATGTCGGCTTGGACCTCTGGCGGCCAAGCCACCTTCTTGAGTCCGTCGATGAACTTGTCGTCCGCCTTCGCGATGATCGCCCAATACGCCCTATACCCGCGAAGTGACGTACTGCCGCCATACAACTAGTCTGCACGGCGGCCCGCGGCGTTGACAGCCTTCGCGAGCTGGTAGTACGCCGATGCCGCTTGTTTGATGGTCAGGAACGAGGGTGTGGGCGACGCCGCGGCGCTTGCTGACGGCGCGGGCTGTGACGCGGGCGGACCAGGACTCGCAGGCACTGGTGTCACTACGATCACGATCGGAGTCGGAGTCGGAGTCGGAGGCGGTGCGGCTTGAGCTGCCCCGCACCCCGCGACAATGAGCACGGTCGCAACGAGCAAGAGCCTCATCCGCGGTCCCTCCGCTCAGCCCTCTACGTCGAAAGTGTCGGGGACGACGTCAAGCCACGCTGCGAGCGCGGCCCGCGGCGCCTCTAGCGCCGAGCGACGCTCCCGGGCGTCTATCGACAGCCACGGGTAGCCGAGGACGTACCAGCGGCCGTCCTCGGCCTGCATAGCGCGGTACACGGGCCGTTCACCACGGGCGATCGTCCGGATGGCGGCCTGACGCGCCACTCGCTGTCTATCGGCCTCGGACATCGCCGCGTCTCGTCACCCGCCGATTGTGAACGAATGTTCTAGCCAGGTGTTGCCCTAACGCACCACGCCTGGACTCGTTGTCAGAGGTGCGGGGTCCCCGTCCCGCAAAGACGCCCCGGTGTGCGGTGCCCGTGGGGGGAACGCATACCGGGGCTTTCGTGTGGACGCCGCGACGACGCCGCAGCCGTAGCCCGTCGCCCCCGGCTCCGGTCCGCAGACTCGCGATCCTCGGGTCCCCCCGCGAGCCAGCCTGGCGCGGCGACCGGGGCTCAGACGTTGATCCCGAAGAGCGTTCGTCAGTCTCGCCCGAACGTCCAGCGCGTAGGCTTGTGGTGGCGGTCGTCCTCGAACATTCCCTGCATCCCCGGGAGGCCGAAGACCGTGGTCGGCTCGAGCCGGTAGATCGCGTAGGGCGCCGGTCCCGCGGTCGGGCCATGGGGGCCGTACACGTCGCTGCCGCGTGCCTCGAGCGGCCAGCCCTCTCCACCGAACTCCTGGGCCAGCCGTTCGACGGTCGACTCGTCGGTGATCCGCCTCGCGCGACCCTCAACGATGAGGTCCATTGACGGGAGGGCCAGGTTCCCCGTCCCGATCACGCAACGCTCGTCAGCGGCCAGGTTCCGCCCCTTGCGCGTGCTCTGTCCCGCCAGAAAGTGGAATGCGCCGTCCATCCAGAAGGCGATGATCGGCATGAGGTGCGGCGCCCCGTCCGGCCGAACCGTCGCAAGCCAGTGGTTCTGTCCCGGCGCCGGATGCTCCAGCCGGTCCAGCGCGACGTCCCACGGCGTCGTCTCCGTCTGGCCGTCGACCATGGGCCTCTCGGATTTGGGGGCGCGAGACTCGGCGGTCATCGGGTCGGTCCTCCTCTTCGGTGGCAGTCAGGTTGCTGGTGCCCTCGCTCTCGTCCATGCTCGAACGGGCATTGGGCCGCGACCCTTCGCGCATATTTGCGCGCGACCTTCACACGTGCGCTGCTAATGGGAGACGAGCGGCATGTTCCGGTCCGGCCAGGGATGTTCCTCGTGGCATTGTCGCTTGGTTCGTGCTCAACGCCCCCGACTAGACGCCGTCGGACTTACAGGAGACGGCAGCGCGATACGCTCGTCTGACGATCGCGGCGGAGGAGTGATCGACAGGAGCCAGACAGTGGCACGAGTGGTCTCGATCTGTGCGTGGCTGGCGGCGATCTTGCCCCTGGTCGCGTTGGTCGCCTTCGCGGCGGCCTACGACTTCGATGTCGGTCGACTCGCGGACCTGCCGTCGGTGGTCGGCACCGATCGCGGTTTCGTCATCCGGATCGCGGGCCTGCTCGACATGACCGCGTACCTGGTGACCATTCCCGTCGTGCTGTATCTCCATCGACGGTTCGAAGGCGCCGGGTCGGACGTCCTCGGGCTGGCGACCTTCTGTGGTCTGGCGTATGCCGTGCTCGGCAGTCTCGGCGGAGCGACGTTCGCGACGGTCGCCCCGCCACTCATCGACGACGGGTCCGAGGCCGCCCGTGTCACGTTCGCGGCCACCACGACGTTCGTGACCGTCACCATCTGGTCCACGCTCGAGTCGATCTTCCTCGGCGTCTGGCTGCTGGGCATCAATCGACTTCTACGCCCACAGCTCGTCGGCCTGGGGACGCTCGGGATCGTGGCGGGTATCGGGGCGCTGCTCTCCGCGGTCCGGAGCGGCCTGACGGGACAATCGGTTGCAGACCTGGCTGGACCGGTCGATCTCGTGGTGGTCGGATTGCTCGGACTCTACGTGCCCTGGTTCGCTTGGCTTGGCGTCGAGCTCTTCCGAGGACGCAGCAGTGTCCACTCACGGATTGTCCATTCCTAGCGCGGGCCAAGGACCGGACCCCGACCTACCGCGACCCAGGCTCGAGGTTCGACCAGAACGTTACGGACTTCCGTGCGGAGGAGGAGTTCGGCTTCAACGCGACGCCGTATGTCGCGACCGGCAAGTTCGTGAAGATCCTCGGGCTCGAGCACGCCTGAGGAGGCCTGGATCAATCCAACCGCGAGCCAGGAGGCTTCGATTGCCGCTCGTCATAAACGGACGCCCCAGGGGGCAGCCCGGAGCATCCGCCGGAGCTCGTGCGGCGCCGCCTCGCTAGGAGCTGGACCGCGTCTTCGTGCTGCGCCCTGCTGTCGTAGCCAGTCGTGGGCGGCAGTGTCGTCGTCGAAGTCGCCGCTCCTTCCTGCTCGCGCGTCTTGGCTTCCATCTCACGCTCACGCTCTCGTTCGGCCCGCTCTGCCTCGCGAGCCTGACGGTCCTGCTCCGCCTGGGCCTTCTTGGCCTCCGCTTCCTCCTGGCGCTGGCGTTCGGTCTCATCGACCTTGGAGCGGAGATCCTCGAGCACCGGTGCGCTGATGCCCGGTCCCGATGCGGCCTCGAGGGCGGCCTCGCCGCGCTTCTCGGCTCGCATCTCGTCGCGTTCGAAGGCGACCTCGCCCTTGAAGACGGATGCAAGCAGGCTATCGAGCGCGCCCGCGTCGTGGGCCCGCTGGACCGCCGCATGGGTGATCAGATCACCGAGGTCGAGGATGACGCGATCCTCGAGGTCCAGCATCACCTTCGTGACGGGCCGGCCGACAGCATCCTCGATCTCGTCCAGCCGGCGCTTGGTCTGCTCGTGGTCGACGCGCTGACCAGCCGCGTCGGTCATCTCGCCGACCTTGCGCGTGAACTTATCCCACAGGCTCGCGGCATTGTCGCCGGCCGCGCCGAGCGCATCCTTGGCGTTGGCTGCGGCCAGGCTTGCCTCGCCCACGCCGACTGCCGTCGTCAGGTCCGCCAACTTGTCGGCTGCTCGGGCACGTTCGATGTCGTCGTTCGTGACCCGCCGTCCGGCCGGGACCACGACCGCGCCGTCGTCATCCTCGACGTCGCGGCCGGTGCGCTTACCGAGGAGGGCATCCTCGGGCCTGGCACCTTCCGTTGCGGACTTCGCGCCGGCGGCGGCCTCACCCGCCGCGGTCTTGGCCTTGTCGCCGACATCGGCGAGGGCACCGCTGATACCGCCCCGCTGCTGCTCGAGCAACGCGGCGGTCTCGGGATGGACGTAGGCGACATCCTTGCCGACCCGCACGAGCTCCTCGATGGGAACGTATCGCGTCCCGTGCGCCGCATCGGTGAACATCCCGCCGGATAACTCCAAGCCGAGGATTCGACCTGTCGCATCATCGAAGTAGACGTCGTTGATCTTGCCCTGGTCGTCGCCGGTCTCGGTGAACACCCGTGTCCCGAGCAGCGACTGGTCGCGCGCGACGATCGACTCGATCTCGGGAGCCTCCTTCGCGGCTATCACACTCTCGCGCCGCGCGACGACCACCGCGTCGCGGCCGAAGCTGACGACTTCCGCGAAGGGCACGACGAGCGAACTCGCGAGGAACCCTCCCTCGTCCGCAAGCAGTCCGACGACGGTGTCGTTGCCGCTCCCCAGGATGACGTCCCTGCACCTCGTGCACACGCTCCCCGTCCGCCAAGCTCAGGAGAGGCTTGCCGACCACGCTCTTGCCCTTGCGCATCACAAGCCTCCTAAAGGATCGGCGTGAAGAAGTAGAGGAAGGCCACGACCGCGAGGATGACTAGCACCACCAGCACGAGTGCGGTCAAGCGTCCACGGCTCGACGTCCCTTGGAGCCTCATGCCGACGAGCCCTCCGACGCGATCTCGCCACCTACCGGGGGCGATCGCGATACGAGAATGTGATCCGTCCACCCTGCCCTTCGATCGTGCCGACTCCGTTGGTGTTGAGCAAGGGCGTTCACCTTTGCTGGTGGGGGGCTGGCCCGCCGGTCTCAGACGTTGCCGGACCACGCCTTCGTCCGGTCCCATGAAGACTGGTGTGCGGCGCTCTTGGGCGACGTACGCGTCACGCAACGAGCGAGCCGTAGCCTGTCACCACCCCGGCTCCGGTCCGCAGACTCGCGATCCCCAGGTCCCCCCTTGGGCCAGCCTGTCGCGGCCGACCGGCGCTCATAGCGCCAACGTCAATGCCAGTCGGCTGGGTAATCGGACCGGGCTAGACTCGGTTGTTATGACAGCAGGCAATCAAGGGTCGGGTCGCCTCCGGGCTAGGTGCGACGTATGCGACGAGGAGTTCATCCTCGGGGACGACGTGATTGCGACCGTCGCGCGCGACCGGGACTATCGGATACGAGCGATCGAGGTGTTCCTCTATCACGCGGACCACTGGAAACCCGAGAAGCACCGGGGCGAGGTCAAGATCATTCAAGGCGGTTTCACCGAGCCCGGTCCCGCAGAAGAAGACTAGAGCGTATTCCGGACAGCCGATAACAGGCTAGCGGACGGTGGGGATGCCGCGAATGTATAAGCGGCTAGTACGGCGGTAGGGCGCTCGCTCATGTCAAGCAAGTGCTCTAACCAGCTGAGCTAGCCGCCCGAGTCGCCGGTCTCCCGGCCGTCGTGACTGCCCGATCGGTGGCTCACGGGTGTTCCACGTCCGTGCCGGTCGGATAGCCCCAGCGGTCGAGTCGCCAGCGGCCCGGAGATGCTACCAGAGGGTGCGTGCGAGCGACAACGACGCGAGGACCCCTCGGCGTCCGCTCGCGCAAGCGCGTCGCGTTCGGCCTTTGGCCGATTCAGTAGCCGTACTTGCTGCCGCTCGGCGCCGCATCGGACGCCGCCGGTGCCGCCTCGGATGCCGCCGGTGCGGCGCTCGCGCCAGTGCTCGTACCACCGCCGGACCCGGCACTCGGCGACGTGCACGCAGCGAGCGCCGCCGCGAGGACCAGAAGCAACGCGATCATCGATCGTCGGACCACACGAACCTCCTTCTCACTCCCTGCATTCCCATTCGGCGTCGCCGGGCGGGTGGTTTCCCGTGATGATGCGCTCGTGGAGGACTACGAGCTCATCGATGCCGGCGACGGCCGTCGGCTGGAACGGTTCGGCCGGTATGTCCTCGACCGACCATACGCGGGCGCCGACAGTCCTCGGCGCACGCGGGAACGGTGGGATGACGCGGATCTGCGGTTCGAGCGGGACGCCGGCTGGAGCGGTCCGGCAGCGGAGGCGGCGAGCGAGGGATGGACGGTCGACATCGGCGATCTCCGGTTCGAGCTCCGACCGACGGCCGCCGGACAGGTCGGGCTGTTCCCCGAGCACGCCGTGCTGCTGCCATGGCTCCGCGAACGCGTGGCCACGACCGGTGCCGCGCCCGCCGTGCTCAACCTCTTCGCCTATACCGGCTTGATCAGCCTCGCCCTGGCGAAGGCCGGGGCGTCGGTCGTGCACGTCGACGCGGCGAAACCCTCGGTCGACTGGGCCCGCCGCAACGCTGCGCTGGATGCGCTCGACGATCGCCCGATCCGCTGGCTCGTCGATGACGCGCGTGCCTTCGTCGCGCGCGAGCGCCGTCGCGAGCGCCGCTACGACGGCGTCGTCCTGGACCCACCGACGTATGGGCACGGCGCGTCGGGCAAGACGTGGAGGCTGGAGCGCGACCTCCCTCCCCTGCTTGACGACATCCAGCGCATCCTGGCCCAGGGCGGCTTTCTGCTCCTGACCGCGCACAGCGAAGCGCTGGATCCGTTCACGCTGGGCGGCTTCCTCGGCCGCGACGTCGAGATCGGCGAGCTCGTCATCAGCGCGACGTCCGGCGCACTGCTTCACCTTGGGGCCTTCGCCCGGATCGCGGCCGCATCATGACGCCGATGCCAAGTCCGGAGATCGCCAGCCCGTCGAACCCGCGCATCAAGGCGGCCGCTCGCCTCCGGGATCGACGTCGGCGCGCTGAGACGGGCCTCACCCTGGTCGACGGAGCACGCGAGCTCCGTCGCGCACTGGACGCCGGCGCCGACGTCGTCGAGGCGTTCGTCTGCGAACCGCGGCTCGCCGGCGAGGATGCGCGCGCCGTACTCGATGCTCTGGCGGCGCACGCGATCCAGACGACGTCCGCGAGCGAGGCCGCGTTCGGGAAGATCGCGTTCGGTGACCGTGCCGAAGGTCTGGTCGCGGTCGTCCGGATCCCGTCGATGCGACTCGATGACCTCGCGATGCCCAACGAGCCGTTGATCGTCGTCGTCGAAGGCGTCGAGAAGCCCGGGAACCTCGGGGCCGTGCTGCGCAGTGCCGACGGAGCCGGGGTCGACGCGCTGATCGCCGCCTCGCCGAAGACCGACCTCATGAACCCGAATGCGATCCGTGCGAGCGCCGGCACCATCTTCAGCGTCCCGCTCGCATCGGCCCCGACGGAGGAGGTCCTCGACTGGCTACGGCGACGCTCGATCCGCATCGTCGCCGCGCTCGTCGACGCGGAGCCGCTCTACACCGACGCCGACCTGACGGGCCCGCTGGCCATCGCGTTCGGGAGCGAGGCCGCCGGCCTGACCGACGCGTGGCGAACGCCCGAGATCCGTGGCCTGCGTCTGCCGATGCTCGGGATCGCCGACAGCCTCAATGTGTCGGTCTCCGCGGCGGTGGTGCTGTACGAGGCGAGACGGCAACGCGACCGTCAGCTCCGCACGGCAGACTGACGCGATGGACTCGACCTTCGACCTGATCGTGATCGGTGCCGGACCCGGCGGCGAAGCCGCCACGCACAAGGCCCGGTCGCTCGGTGCCGCGGTCGCCGTCGTCGACCGCAAGTGGTTCGGCGGGAGCTGTCCGCACATCGGCTGTCTGCCGTCGAAGGCGCTGCTTCATTCGGCCGCGGAGCACCACGCCAACCCGGCGCATTACGAGTGGCCGCGGGCGTCGAAGCACCGCGACTTCATGATCAACCGGCCCGCCGACGCGGCGGAGCCCGACGATTCGAGCCACGTCCGCTCCCTCGAGAAGTCCGGCGCCGTGGCCTACCGGGGTGATGCCCGGATCATCGGCAAGGGTCGCGTAGCTGTGACGCACGATGGCGCCCGGCACGAGCTCTCGGGAGCGAACGTCATCGTCGCCGTCGGATCGGTATCGCGGCCGATCCGCATCCCGGGCATCGAGGGGATCGATGTCTGGACCAACGAGCAGGCGACGCTGGCCCGGGAGCCGCCGCGCAGCCTGCTGATCCTCGGCGGCGGCCCGACCGGCTGCGAGCTAGCACAGGTCTACGCGCGGTTCGGGGTGCCGGTGACGATCGTCCAGTCGGGCCCGCGCCTCGCCCCGACGGATCATCCGCGCAACTCCGAGGTCGTTCGCGCGACGCTCGAGAAGGATGGCGTCGCGGTGCGCACCGGCGTCCGCGCCGTCGGAGCGCGGGCGGGTGGCGGTGAGGACGGCGCGCACTGCATCGACCTGGACGACGGCTCGACGGCGACCGGTCACGTGATCCTCGCCGCGATCGGCCGTGAGATCCCGCTCGACGACCTGGGCCTCGAGCATTACGGCCTCGACACGAGCGGCCGGACACCGCCCTACCCGCGCGACGGGCGGCTGCGCATCGCGGATGGACTGTATGCCGTGGGTGATGCCGCGGGTCCGGAGCTGCATACGCACCAGGGCCATTACCAGGGCGAGCTCGCCGCACGGATGATCAACGGCGAGTCCGTGACGCCCGACTATCGAGCGCTGCCGCGCGCCACCTACACCGACCCCGAGGCGGCGTTCGTCGGCGTGTCGCTCGATGGCGCCAAGGAGGCCGGCATCGACGCGTTCGAGAAGGTCGCCGAGTTCTCGAAGAGCAGCCGCGGCTACGCGATCGAGGCCGACCTCGGCCACATCACGATCGTCGTCGACCGGGCGACACGACAGCTCGTCGGAGCTGCCGTCGCTTGCGTAGACGCGTCCGCGGCGATCCACGAATGCGTCCTTGCGATCCAGGCGCGGGTGCCGATGGACGTGCTCACGAACACGATCCACGCGTTCCCATCGACGTCGCGCATCTTCAACGGGTTGTTCGCCGAAGCGTTGGCCGAGCTGGACGGGACGAGCGCGATCCCCGCAGGCTAGATCTCGAACACGACCTTCCCGTCGAGCAGCACCATATGCGGACGGGTCGTGGACAGCGGGCCACCGGCCGTGACCGGTTCGTCGATGGACGCGGCCGTGATCACGACGACGTCTGCGCGCTGGCCGACGACCAACCGGCCGCGGTCGGTCTCCTTCGCCGATACGGCGGGGTCGATGCAGTTCGCCCGAAGCGCTCGGTCCAACGACAGGGACTGCTCTGGCGCGTACGTCGGCGTCCCCGCCGGCCAGCGCGCGTCGTCCCGTTGGACGGCGAGCGCGAGGCCGGGCCACGGGTCATAGGGCTCGACCGGAGCGTCGGTGCCGAACGGCATCACGGCACCGCTATCGGCGATCGACTTCCACGTGTACCCCTCGACTTCCGCCCGGTCGCCCCACAGCTTCCGGGCAGTGATGGCGTCGGATCCGAGGTGGACGGGTTGGACGCTGGCGGCGATCCCGGCTGCGGCGAAGCGCGGCCGATCGTCCGGATGCAGCATCTGGACGTGCTCGATGCGCGGCATCAGCGGCGAGGTCGCCGCGAGTGGCTCGAGGACCGTCAACGCGGCCCGGATCGCGGCATCGCCGATCGCGTGGATCGTCGTGGCGATCCCGCCGGCGGCCGCCCGTTCGGCGCGCTCTCGCAGCCCGTCCGGATCGGTCATCCACACGCCGCGCCGCTGCGCGGGCGGCAGCGGGCGGTCGGCTTCTGGCTCGATGTCCTCGAGCAGTGCCGCGGTCCGGGAACCGAGCGAGCCATCGGCGAAGCACTTCTGCCAGCCGACCGTCGCGCGACCATCGGGGTTCGACCCGAGTCGCGCGCCGCTGCGATGCCCGGCCTGGATCGCTGCGGCGACCGCGTCGTCGCGCATGCAGGCGTGGACGCGCACCGGTAGGCGACCAGCGTCGGACAGGCGGGCATAGGCCGGGAACGAGTACTGGAGGTCGGGGTCGGGAGCGACGCCGCCTGGGTCATGGCACGCGACGACGCCGAGCCGCAGCAGATCCTGGCTCACCTCGATGAGCGCCCGGTCGAGCTCGTCGGCGGTGGGCGCCGGGACGTGGATCGTGACGAGCCGGGTGGCGCCCTCATACAGCACGCCCTCGGCGGATCCGTCGGCGGCGCGCCTGATGACGCCCCCGCTCGGGTCGCCAGCCGGAAGACTCGCCTCGCGCAGTGCCGCGTGGCTTGCCCACAACGCGTGGTGGTCGTGCGCCCAGATCGCCGCGCGGCGACCGGGCGCCACCGCCTCGAGTGCATCCGCCGTCGGCCAGCCACCCCATCGATCGGAGTCCCAGCCGTGGCCTTCGAGCCAGGCACCGTCCGGCAGCCGCTCATGCGCCACGCGGAGTCGCGCCAGGCCCTCATCGAGGGTCGGCGGCGTCATCGAGGTCGACGTGCCGCGAGGCCATCGCCGCCTGCGTCAGATGCAGATGGGCATCGGTCAGGCCCGGGATCGCGACCTGATCAGGCTCGAGCCGGATCCGCTCGGTGAACGGATCGGCGCGCGTCTCCAGATAGACCTCGGAACCGGCGAATGCGATCCGCCCGTCGCGGATGCCGATCGCCTCGACCCAGCCGAAGCCCTCATCGCCCGCGAGCGTGGCGATACGGCCCGTGATGAGGGTGTCCAGCGGCATGGTCGGTCAGCCTACCGGCTCAGCCATGAGCCGCGCGAGGCCGTCATGGTCGAGGCCCGCCGCCAGCCCGAGCGAGAGTGCGACCCGCGCCTTGATCGCGCAGAGGGTTCCCGCCGGGATCGCTCCGGCGCGCACCCACGTCGCCGCCGCCGCCGGGGAACGCGTAGGCCGTGGTCACGGCGCCGGCCGGACATCGGGATGCCAGGACCACGGCGATCCCGTTCGTCATGGCACGTTCCGCGGCGGCGAGCATCAGCGGCGAGGTGTTCCCCGCTCCCGTTGCTGCGACGACGACGCCACGCGCGCCTGCCGCGACCGCCGCATCGATCAGCGCGCCATCGGTACCGATGCCAGCCTCGACGAGCTCGACGCGGGCCCCGTCTGACGGCGCGGGCCGGAGGCGGCGCCGCGGCCCGCGTACCCCGGCCTGGACGTCGCTCGCCTCACCGATCGTGCCGAGCGAGCCACGGTTCGGCGAGCGGAACGTGTCGAACGCCGTCGTGTGCATCTTGGTGACGTCGTCGGCAGCCTCGATCGTCCCGGCGAGCGCGACGACGACGCCGGCATCGCGAAGTGTCGGGGAGGCGGCGGCGGCCACGGCCCGACGCAGGTTCGCGGGCCCGTCGTAGCCGTCCTCGTGCGACGCTCGCATCGCACCCGTCACGACGACCGGCTTCGACGACTCGAGGACGAGATCCCACGCGAACGACGTCTCCTCGATCGTATCGGTCCCCTGGACGACCACGACCCCGTCGATGGCGTCGTCGTCGAGGGCGGCCTGGATAACGCCAGCGAGCGTCATCAGGTCGCGGAACGTGAAATGGCTCGCCGGGGTCAGCCCGCGGTCGATGGGAACGACGTCGGCGAGCGCGTCCAGACCGGGCGTGCGTGCCAGGATCGCGGCACCGTCGAGGGACGGCACGTTGCCACCGGCCACGGGATCGAATCCCATGCTGATCGTCCCGCCGGTGAAGACGACGGCGACACGTGGCATCGGTCAGTCGCGGTCGGCGGGGTCGGCGGGCCCCGGCGGCGCCCAGGGCGGCGGCGGAGGAGGTGGCGCGGTGGCCGGCCGCTGTGGGTCCGCGCGCCACGACGGCCGGTCGGCGCCGAGCGCGGCCGCGATCGGGTCTTCGGCGTGCGGGTCCGCGGTCACGCCGGCAAGACCCGGCGTCGTGCCCCGTTTGAGCACGCTCGCGACGCCCGCCACGATGACCGCGATGGCCACGACGAGCATCACGGCCGCCGTGCCGATGAGATCGGAGATGGGCCCGACGATGATGATCGGCAGGAAGCTCGACACGGAGACGAGCATGTTCAGGACCCCGAAGACGCGCCCGCGAGCGTCCTCCGGCAGATCCTCCTGGAGCTGCGTCTGGGCCGGGATGGCCACGGCACCGTAGGCGATGCCGGCGATGAACGCGATGAACACGACGATCGCGAGCAGCGACGTGATCGCCGACAGGTCGAGCAGGTCGCCCGCCGCGTCGACGCGCTGCAGGAACTGGCTGATCGGCCCGGCGATCGATAGCAAGGCAAGGGCCACGCCGAGCACGATCAGGCCACCCTCGATCACGCGGCGTCGTGGCAGGAACTTGCCGTACGCGTTGAGCAGCAGGATGCCCATCACGATGCCGGCGCCGAGCGGCAGGACGATGACGGCGATGTCCTTCGGCCGCAGGCCGAGCGCCGACTGGGCGAAGTCCGGCCCGAGCACGCCGAGGACGCCGACGAGCGACGCCGTGATGCCGAGGTACAGCAGCGACCAGGCGATCGATCGGTTCTCCCGGATGATCGCGAACCCTTCGCGCAGCTGCGCGGCGGTCGAGTGCATCGCGGCCTGGGTCTCGCCGACCGCGGTGGCGCCACGGCTCGCCCTCGACGGCGGTGGCGATGGCGGCAGCGTGAAGCAGAAGACCGCCGCCAGGAAGTACAGCCCCGAGACCACCAGGATCACGGCCTGTGGCCCGGCGATGTTGATCACCAGCGGCCCGAGAAGCGCGAAGCCGAGCGCGAAGGCTGCGTTGAGCGTGAGCGTGAAGACGCCGTTCGCCGACAGCAGCTGCCGGCGCGGCACGACCTGCGGGATCATGGCCGCCTCGGCCGGCGCGAAGAAGACCGTCACCGTCGAGATGAACAGGTTGAGGAGTATCAACAGCAGCAGGTAGTCGCCGACGAGCACGAGCCCGATGCTCGCGATACCACGCAAGACGTTCGTTGCGATGAGCACGAGCCGGCGATCGACCCGGTCGACGTAGACGCCCGCGACCGCCGAGAACAGCACGGCCGGCACAAGGAACGACAGGATCAGCAGGCTGACCGCGGTGTTCGGGTTGTTCTCGGAGATGACGACGGTCAGCCCGAACAGCACCATGTTGCCGCCGATCTGCGTCGCGGCCTGTGACAGCCAGAGGCGCAGGAACGGCGGGTTGCGGAAGACGGAAAGCGCGCCTTCGCCGGATCCCTCAGCGTCGCTCTCGAGCGCCTCGGCCTCCAGCGGTACCCCGGTTTCCGTCACGTGGCTGGGTCGCCGCGGATCCCTGCGCTCGGGGGCGGGTCGGTCGCGAGTGCGGCGGTGATCGAGGGATCACCGCGTTCCACGAACCCGGCGAGCCGGCGTTCGAGCGTCGCGCGCTCGATCAGCACATGTCTTCCACACGTCTGGCAGCGCAGCCCGATGTCTGCCCCGAGACGGTCGACGAGCCAGGTGTCGCCGCCGCAGGGATGCGTCTTCCGGAGACGCACGACATCGCCGAGCAGCAGATCGAGGACAGGACGGTCCGGCACGGCGGGGAGGGTATCAGAGGCGTGGATGCCCATGGCTCGGGACGAGTTGCCGGTCCGTTGCGGGGACGCCGATGCGGTCGAGCGGCGTCACCTCGACGCTTACCTCGGGTTGGGTCGCCGACAACTGGGCGATGATCCCACCCGGTCGGGTCAGCGAGCCGGTCAGCTTGTCGGGTGCGCCGATGGCGTCCAGCGTGAACGTGTCGCCGAGCTGCTGTGCGCCCAAGGTCACCGCGCCGGCGGCACCGAGCGCCACGACCCCGGGCACGAGTCGGACGTCATCGATCGACATCGCCTCGGCACCGGCATTGCGCAGCTCGTTGACGAGATCCTCGATCCCCGAGCCGTCGATCGGGCCTCGGACCATGACCGCGACGCCGGGCCCCATCGCCGGATCGATCCCCGCGTAGAGGCGGACACGGCGAAGGTCGGCGCGCAGCTCATCGACCGAGACGTCGCCGCGGGCGGTGTTCTGGGAAAGCACGCCGAGCTCCTGCTCGAGCGTGGCCACCTCGGTCCGGAGCTGGTCGTTGCGGTCGTCCAGGTTCGCCACGAGCACCGTCAGGTCCTGCGACGAGAGGCCTGCGAACGCCGCGCCGCTCGCCTGCGTGCGCAGCTGGACGACGACGAGCACGCCGAGCAGGAAGGTCACCGCGGCGATCGTGAGTTGGTTCCGACGTCGTCGCATCGTTACGGCGAGGCCCCGGGCGACGGCTCGGGACGCGCGTAGCGGAGCGTGACGGTGCCAGCGAACGCCGGGATGTCGACGGCCTCGGGCTCCGCGATCGAGACCTGGATGCCGAAGCCCTGCGCTCGCGTCCGGATGAGATCGACGAAGCCGGGCGACGCGCTGAGCCGTGCGTACAGGTCGTCCGGGCCGATGGCGGAGACCTGATACGGGCCGGCGAGATACGCGGCGTTCACGAGGATCGACGGACCGACATCGATGACAGCGCTGGTCGGCGTCATCCGCTCTCCGTTGATCGCGACTGCTTCCGCGCCGGCCGCCCAGAGCTCCTCGACGACCGACCGCAGGTCGCGCGCGCCGACGAGGTAGTCAGCCTGGTCTGCGCCTGGCGCGACCGGCTCCTGCGAGTCCTGGAGCTGGAGCACGATCCCCGTCCCGGTGAGCGGGATCAGACCAGCGGCGATACGCGCCTGCTGGAGCTGATCGTTCAGCTGACGGACCTGCTCGGCCGATCCCTCGCTCGTCTGCTCGTTCGCCTGGATCTGTCCTCGCAGCTCGAGGATCCGTGCCTTCAGCTGGTCCTGCCGCTGCTGGAGCTGGGTCGCGGTCTCGATCAGCGGCGCGCGTTCCTGCGTCGTGTAGCGCACCCGCGGGCCCTGCGCCGCCAGCTGTGCCGCGATCAGGAAGCCGAGGCCGAGCAGTGCCGCCCCGAGGGTGATCTGCCAGCTCGGGATCGACCGCAGGCGGGCGGCCATCGAGGTCATCGTGCGGGTCGCCGCGACCGTGCCCAGACCAGCAGACCGATGCCGCCCGCGATCAAGACGGCGGCGGCGACCAGGCCCGGCGAGGTGGTCCTATCCCGTACCGGCTCATCGAGCGCGACGGACGGTGTCGCGGCCGGCCCGGGTGTCGCGGCCAGCCCGGGTGTCACGGCCGAGCCGGGTGTCGCCCCGACGACCGCGGGCGGCACCGAGGCCGTCCCTTCCCAGCCCGACGGCACCGGGCCTGGCGCGGCCGGCTTGGGTCCGAACCTGGTCGGCTGCTTCGCTCCGAGGTCGGCGAGCCACGCGGCGCCGAACGCCGCGGTATCCATGCCGATCGCGCCCTTGAACGCCTCGTCGTCGGTCTTGCCGTCCGCGTACGACCGAACGAGTGACACCAGGGCGTCCTGACTGTGCTTGCGCACGAGGAAGTCGATCGCGCTGACGCTCTCCGCATACGCGAGACCGAACCCCGATCCTGTCGGGAACTGCGCGGTCAACCCGTCGAGTGGGATCAGGTCACCGGATGAGGCGGCGTTCTCGACATCGGACCGGTCGCTGGGGCCGTACCCGACGCTCAGGTACACGGCCAGCCCCTCGTTGAGCCAGCGCGGCGGGAAGTGATACGGATTGTCGACCGCGGTGTCGAAGACGAGATGGATCAGCTCGTGCGGGACGACGTTCTCGACCCATGGGTCGTTGATCGCGGAAGGCGCGATGTCGGCGAACAACGTCCGGATCTCGGCATTCGCTTGACCACCGACGTTCTCGCGTGTCCCGGGTCCGAGCGCGTCGTAGAACGGGCCCTGGTCCGCGTAGATGAAGAAGTCGATGGGCTTGGTCTCGGTCACGCCGAGCAGCTTCGATGTCTCGGCGACCTCGCGTTCCCCGATCTTGAGGGCACGCTCGCCGAACGCGCGATCGCCCTTGTACCAATGGACGCGCACCGTGTCGCCGCTCAGGGTCTGCCAGTCGAACCGCTCATCGACCACGACCGTCCGTGCTTCCGGGCCGATCCGCGTCGTCCCGTCGGCCGTGATCCGCCATCGGACCGAGACCGGGGTGTTCGGCACGATATGAGCGTCCGGACCGCCGAGCGTGTGCTGGAGCGTCGTCTGGCCGCCTGCGAACGGGATCGTCACCTCGCTCACGAGCGGAGCCGGACTATCCGCCATCGTCACGAGGACCTCGATCCGGCTGATGGCTCCCTCGAGGGTCACGGGTTGCGACGCGATGACCCCGCTGTCGAACGAGCCGCTGATCGATGGCCGTCCGAACTCGATCGTCGCGGCGCGCGCCGGCGTCGCGGCGAGGCCGGAGGCCCCGAGTGCGAGCGCGAGGACCGCCACGAGGCGCAGCGACCGTGCCGCCTGACACCTCATGGCTTCTCCCAGGCGAGACCGGCGAGCCGCATCGATCCAAGGCCGTTCTGCCCCGCCCCGATGAGCCCGTCGCGAGCGAGGGCCCAGCCCGTCCCATACGTGATCGGGATGACCGGGACGTCACGCTGGACGACCGCCTCCGCCCGGTCGAACGCTGCGCGCGAGGCCGCCTCATCGGCCGTCGAACCGGCTTGGGTGATGGCGGCGTCGAACGCATCGGATCGCCAGTGGCCGTAGTTGTTGACCGAGCCCGAGCCGAGAAGGACCCCGAGGAAGTCGTTGCGCCCCGGGTAGTCGGCGACCCATGACAGGAACCACATCTGCGGCGGATCGGTGTCGAGCCGCGGAAAATACGCATCGAAATCCATCGTCTCCTGATCGACCGTGATCCCGAGCTCCCGCTCCAGCTCCGCGACCACCGCCTCGTCATACGGGCTACCCCCCGTCACGAGCGTGATCCTCGGGAAGCCGTTGCCACTCGGATACCCGGCTTGCGCCAGGAGCGCGCGAGCCGCCGAAGGATCGTGACGCGGCAGCATGTCGGCCCCTGACCGGTCCGGGATCCCGGGCGGCACCATCGACGTCGCGACCGCTGCCGGATCGTCGACGGCGAGCTCGGCGATCCGCCGCCAGTCGACGGCCGCGCCGAACGCCTGGCGCACGCGAACGTCGTCGAACGGCGGCTTGGTCGTATCGAAGCCGTAGTAGTCCGTGGACATCGCCGGCACCGCGAGCAGCCGCGGGCCGAGAGTGCGGTCGTAGGCGATCCAGCGCGCGTCGGCGCTGTCGATCGAGACGTAGTCGAGATCGCCGGCCTGGAAGCGATCGACCGGGCTCGCGCCCTGGAGCGTGGTCGTGACGGTGATGGTGCCGATCGCCGGTGGACCAGCCCAGTAACGCGGGTTCGCCTGCAGCGTCATGTCGGTCGCACCCTCATCGACGAGGCGGTATCCACCGCTGGCGACGAAGTCGCGGCTCGCGGTCAGCGCGTCCGCTGCGTCGATCGACGCCGGGACGACCGCGAACGTCGGGCTGGCGACGATGGCCGGAAAGTCGGCCGCCGCCCGCTCCATATCGACCGTCACTTCGCGTGTCGAGTCGTCCGCGTGGATGCCGACGTCCCCGGCCTTGGCCTCGCCGTCGGCATAAGCCAGGGCACCGCGGACATCGGCGAACAAGGTCATGAGCGGCGAGGGGGTGTCGGGATCGATCACGCGGAACCAGCTCCGGGCGACATCCGAGGCACGGAGCGGCGAACCGTCGCTGAACACGAGGTCGGACCGAAGGCGGAAGACGACCCGGCGCCCGTCGTCCTGGACCCGCCACGCGTCGGCGAGGGCCGGTCGCAGCTGGAGGTCCGCGTCGAACGTCGTGAGCGTTTCGAACAGCTGCGCGATGACCGCCGAGCTCTCGGCGTCGCCCGTGCGAGCCGGATCGAGTTCCGAGGGCGCACCGAGCGAGATCCGGGCGGACGCGTCGGACGGGCCGCCGATCGAGGGCCCCCCGCACGCGCCGACCAGCAGAGCCATGACAAGTACGGACACCCGGCGGCGCATCGGGCGGAGTATAGGGGTGGTCCCCGTCGAGGCCCTGGAACGGGTCGGCTTGCCGGTCGGAGCGGCGCTCGGAGGCCCCGAGCGGCGAACCCATGATGAGACCCCGCAGGTCTACACCGCCGGGGGAACGATGTCTGAACCGCGGGGCCTCTGACTGCATAACGAGGAATGGCGGCGCTTTGTTAGGGCCGGACAAGGGCCGGATCACGGTCGGATCGGACCAGGGTGGTGCGCCTCTACGATGTCACCATGACGCTCCGGATCCGGAACACCCTGACGCGATCCGTCGAGCCGGTCGAACCGCTCGAAGCGGGCCGCATCCGGATGTACACGTGTGGCCCGACCGTCTACCAATTCGCCCACGTCGGCAATCTCCGCTCGAACCTGCTCGCCGACCTGATCCGACGCGTCCTCCTCTACCACGGCCTCGAGGTCTTCCACGTCAAGAACATCACCGACGTCGGTCACCTCCGCGAGGATCAGTTCGATCGGGGCGAGGACCGGATGCTGGTGCAGGCGGGTCTCGAGAACAAGACGTCGGCCGAGATCGCCGATGCCTATGAAGCGGCGTTCCACGCCGACGAGGCACTCGTCAACATCCTTCCCGCCCATGTCTTCCCGCGCGCGACCGAGCACATCGCCGAGATGGTCGCGTTGGCGGAGGAGCTCGAGGACCGGGGCCATGCCTACACGAGCTTGGCCGGCAACGTGTACTACGCGGTCGGGTCGTTCTCGGGATACGGCCAGCTCTCGGGGAACTCCCTGGAGGACCTGCGTGCGGGCCATCGCGGCGAGGTCGAGGCCGACAAGCGCGATCCGGCCGATTTCGCGCTATGGAAGGCCGCCGGTCCGCGGCGCTCGCTGAAATGGCCCACGGCGCGCTGGGGCGACGGGTTCCCGGGCTGGCACCTCGAGTGCTCCGCGATGGCACGCCGCTACCTCGGCGACCGGTTCGACCTCCATACGGGCGGCATCGACAACATCTTTCCCCACCACGAGGACGAGATCGCCCAGTCGGCGCCGGTCGTCGGTGGGCCGCCGGCCAGGATCTGGGTCCACGGGGAGCATCTGCTGATGGCCGGTCGGAAGATGGCCAAGTCGGCCGGCAACTTCCAACGGGTGACCGAGCTGATCGATGAGGGAATCGACCCGCTCGCGTTCCGGTATCTCGTCCTCACCTCACGCTATGCCCACAAGCTGAATTACTCGGACGCCTCGATCGGGGCCTCTGCGGCAGGCCTGGCCTCGCTGCGGAACGGGCTGACGAAGCTCGGGCCGCCACCGTCGACCGGCCCGTGGGTGGCGCCGCAGGTGCTCACAGCCGGCGCGGCACCGGATCGTCCACAGGGCGAGGCGGCGGGCGCGAGCGGCTTCGGTGGCGGTCGATACGCGCTCGCGGATCGGGCCCACGCGCCAACGGCACCGCTATCGGAGCCCGGCCGCGCTCTCCACGACCGGTTCATCGAGGCGCTCGACGACGACCTCGACCTGCCGGCGGCACTCGTGTGCGTTCGCGAGATCCTGCGCGCCGACCTTCCGGCCGATGAACGGCGCTGGCTCGTGCTCGATGCCGACGCGGTGCTCGGGCTCGATCTTCATCGGGTCTGGGAAGAGGCAACGGATGCGGGAGACATCCCGGCGGACATCGCCGCGCTGCTTCGCGACCGGGACGAGGCTCGAGCAGCTCGCGATTACGCGCGCGCCGACGCACTGCGCGACAGGATCGGCGACGCCGGTTTCGACGTCATCGACGGGCCCGAGGGGTCGACCGCGCGTCGCCGCTAGCCGGCTCGGCGGGCGGCGCAAGGCCGCTTGGCTCAGCGGACCTTCTGCTCGCTCACCAGGAGGTCGCGTCGCGACCCGAACCGGTCGATGATCCGGTAGAAGTTCCGCTTGGACTGCCGGGTCCGCTCCTCCTCCGGGAGGCTTTCCCAGCCGCGGTGCTCGTGGCGGACCGCCGGGATGTCGGCGACGCGGACCGCGCGCCGCGGCCCGTTCCCCTCCCCGGCATCCCGCAGCACGAGGCTCCACCAGATGTCGAGGTTCCGATAGAACCGGAACCGTTCGTCGAGCGGCCCGCGATCAGCGGCGTCGTCCCGACGGAACGCGAGCAGGTAGCCCTCGATGGCGTCGACGTCGCCTGGCGGCGCATCCTCGAACGTCCGCAGGTCGGTCGACGTGATGCCCCATCCACCGGCGACGGCTACGGCGGGGTCATCCAGGGCGCCGACGAGCGGCGTGATCACGTCGCCGGTCGGTTCGATGCTCGTGTCCATGAGCACGACCACGGGCGCGGATGCGCGCCGGAGCCCGATATTGGTGGCCGCGCCCTGGCCCAGCCGTTCGCTCGTCCAGACGATGTCGACCCCGCCGTCGGCCAGAGCGTCGAGTGCAGACGTCGCCTCGTCCGACGGTCCGTCCCCGACCACGACGATCGACGTGCCCTCGGGCGAGGTCGCGCGGAGCGACCCGACGGCACGCTCGACATCGGTCGGCCAGTCGGTCGCGATCAGCACGACGGTGGCCAGACCGACCGGCGGTTCGTCGAAACGGGACGGGACGTTCCGAGAGGCGCCGTAGCGAACGCGTTCGCCCTCGTCGCGATCGGCCGGCGCGGCTGGCGAGAGGGCGAAGTCGGTCCCTCGGTCGACGATCGTCCAGCCGGCAGCCTCGATCTCACCACGAAGCCGGTCGGCCGTGGCCCAGTCGCGCTCGGCGCGCGCCTTGGACCGGTCGTGCGCGGCGGAGAGGACCTCGTCGGGAATCCGCTGCCGGTTCACCTCGATCCCGTCGCTCGGCGACCGCTGCCGATCAGCTGCGCCGCGCCAGGGTGATGTAGTAGAGCAGCGTCAGGATCGCGGTCACGGCCGCGGCAACGTACGTCAGCGCCGCCGCGGTCAGCATCGATCGGGCGCCGTCGTGTTCCTTCTGCGACGTGATGATGCCGGTCTCCTGGAGCATGGCGAGCGCCTTCCGGCTCGCCTGGATCTCGACCGGCAGCGTCGCCACCGAGAACAGCACGGCTATCCCGAACAGGAGGATGCCGACGGTGAACAGGCCCGTCGCGTTGAGGATCAGCCCACCGATGATGAACAGGTATGCGATCTGTGGACCGACCATCGCCGCGGGGACGAGCAGCGACCGGATCTGCATCCAGGCACTTCCCTCGGCCAGCTGGGCGGCGTGGCCGACCTCGTGCGCGGCGACGGCCATGGACGCGATGGAGGGTCGGCTCGCCACCGCCTGCGACAGCGACAACGACCGGTCGCGCGGATCGAAGTGGTCCGACAGGTCGCCCTGGACGACCTTGATCGCCGTGATCGCCTGCTGGCCGGGCACGTTCCCGAACCGGGCACGCTCACGAAGGACCTCGGCGACCTGGGCGCCATTGAGGACCGCCGCGTTCGGGACACGGTTCCAGCGGGCGTATGTCGAGCGGATGTACAGCTGCGCGCCGCCCGAGATCACGAGCGTCGCGACGATGACGATGAGATAGAGGGGGTCGAAGAAGAACACGTTCGGGTGCTCCGCTATGCGATGCGAGGCGCCACCTGCCGTGACGCTGTCGACATCCTACGGCCTCGTCCCTGAGAGCCTCATGAAGTCGACATGAAGAAGCGCGAACGATCCGCCCCTCACTTCGGTGGCTGCTCCCCGGCGGCCACCTTCGCGACGATCCAGCGGATGCCGTCCTCCCAGCTCTGGGCGCTCGGCTCGAGGCCTCGTCGGGCGGCTTCCGATTCCCACGCATCGCACCACCGGCCGACGGCGTAGGCCGGCACTTGGAGGGTCAACAGGCGCGCCTTCGTGAGGATGCGAAGGGCCGTCTCGACGCGTGGCCGGTCGCCAGACATGCGCGGGATGGTACGTCGAGCGGTTACGCTCGGGCCGTGAACACCCTCGATGTCCTCATGTACGGCCAACGCACCGTCCGCTCGACCATCGACCGCTATGGACCCGACGATTGGGGCCGCATCGCCCTGGGCGTCTGGACGGCCAAGGATCTGCTCGGTCACCTCGGAGCCTTCGAGGTCCGCTTCGCCGACGTCCTGGCCGGGTTCGTCGGGGAGCCGGCTGAGAGCGATCTCCAGTCAGCAGATTCGCGCACGTTCAACGACGATCAGGCGGCGATCCGCAAGGACTGGTCGATCGACCGGGTCCGCGGCGAGTTCCTCGACGCGCACGAGCGCGTCATGCGCCACGCCGCCGCGGTCGCGCCCGAGACGTGGCGTGAGGTCGGCACGATCCCGTGGTACGGGCCCGAGTACAGCCTTGACGACCTCGTCGTCTACCAGATGTACGGCCACAAGCGCGAGCACGATCCGCAGCTGGGCGCCGTGCTGGAGGCGCGCTAGGTCGAGGCTCGCGACTCGGCCCCGGCGGCCGCGTCCTGCGGTCGGTCGCGTTCGACCGTCGATAGCGCGTCGAGGATCGCGGCGATGACCTCGGTCGTCGATGCCGCCGGCAGGTCGAGCCGGACCGTCGCCGACTGCGCCATCATCGGGTTATAGGTCCCGGCCTTCCCGGCCATGTTCCGAAAGTCGGTCCGGACCAGCACGATCGGCTTCCGGCAGCCATAGGCATAGCCGACTTCCCAGCAGGTCCCGGAATCGGGATCGGGGCCGTCCATGATCGCCACGAGCCCGTCCGCCCAGTCGATGCCACCGACGTCGGTGGCGAAGATGCCAGCCGCGTCCTTGCCCGGCTCCTGCTCCTGCGGCAGGAAGATCTCGTGGCCGGCGGCGCGCAAGGCTGCGACGACGTCCACGTTCCACGTCCGCTCCGGGGTCGTGAACAAGGGACCGGCGAAATAGAGCTTCATGGGGCGAGTATCGCGGAGTCAGCCCGCCCCGAGGTGGTCGCGAAGGAAGGCGACCGACCGATCGAACGCGAGATCGGCAGCATCGACCCGATATTCGGGGCGCGACGGCTCGGCGAACCAGTGGCCCGTGCCGGGGTAGCGGTAGGTGACGATCTCGCGACCGGCGCGTTCATAGGCATCTTCGAGGGCGCGGATGTCGTCCTCGGAGGTGAACGGATCCGCTTCGGCGAAATGGCCGATCAGCGGCGCGTCCGCCTCACCGACGAAGTCGCCCACCCAACTGCCGTAGTAGGCGACCGTGGCCTGGACACGATTCCGCAGCGACGGCGCCCAGATCGCATACGACGCACCGAACGACCACCCGAGGACGGCGATCGGCGCGCCGGGGAGCTCGCCCGCCAGCCGGTCGATCGCCGCCCATGCGACGTCGCCGGCGATCCCCTCGTCCCCCTCCTGTGAGAGGCGCTCCGCGTCATCGGGGCTGGTCGCGACCTGACCCCGGAACATGTCGGGCGCGATCACGGCGAAGCCGGCGTCGACGAGCCGATCCGAGTACGCGACGACGTCATCGTTGAGGCCCCACCAAGCGTGGAGCACGACGACCCCGATCCGGGCGTCGTCGGGAACGCGAAGGTAGGCGCGCACCGTGTCCGCGCCAACGGTCAGCTGTTCGAAGTCAGTCACCTGCTGGACGTCCTCCCAAGGGTGTACCCGATTCTGACAGCCCACCCGCGAGAACGTGGCCGCAGTACTCCGCGTCTATCGGTAATCTGGTGCTTCCCATGACGACCGCCGCACGAACCGACACGCCCGCGTCCGAGCACATCGCCGACAGCCACGACCTCATCCGCGTCCAGGGCGCCCGCGAGAACAATCTCAAGGACATCAGCGTCGAGCTGCCGAAGCGTCGATTGACCGTGTTCACCGGCGTTTCCGGATCCGGCAAGAGCTCGCTGGTGTTCGACACGATCGCCGCCGAGTCGCAGCGGATGATCAACGAGACCTACAGCACGTTCGTGCAGAACTTCATGCCCACGCTCGCCCGCCCGGACGTCGATGTCCTCGAGGGGCTGACCACGGCGATCATCGTCGACCAGGAACGGATGGGCGCGAACGTGCGCTCGACCGTCGGGACGGCGACCGATGCCAACGCGATGCTGCGCATCCTGTTCAGCCGGCTGGGCCAGCCGCACGTCGGTTCGCCGCAGGCCTTCTCGTTCAACATCCCGTCGGTCAAGGGCGCCGGGGCGGTCGTCATCCAGCGCGGCGCCGGCAAGCCGGTCAAGGAGAGCCGCAGCTTCGAATTGACGGGCGGCATGTGCCCTCGCTGCGAGGGCATCGGGAGCGTCACCGATATCGACCTGACCGAGCTGTACGACGCGACCAAGTCGCTGTCGGAGGGTGCGATCAAGGTCCCCGGCTACACCCCCGACGGATGGGCGACGCGAATCTTCGTGGCCGCCGGGCTCGACCCGAACAAGAAGATCGCCGACTACACGGATGCCGAGCTCGATCGGTTCCTCCGGCAGGAGGCCACCAAGGTCAAGGTCGAGGGCATCAACCTCACCTACGAAGGTCTCGTCCCGAAGGTCCAGAAGACCATGCTGTCCAAGGACCGCGAAGCGATGCAGCCACACATCCGTGCCTTTGCGGATCGGGCGGTGACGTTCATGCCCTGCCCGGACTGCGGCGGCACCCGGCTCAACGATGGCGCTCGCTCGTCGCGGATCGGCGACATCAACATCGCCGACGCCTGCGCGATGCAGATCAGCGACCTCGCCGAGTGGGTCCGGAGGCTCGATGAACCGTCGGTCGGCCCGCTGCTGGCCAACCTGCGCGATCTGCTCGACTCGTTCGTCGAGATCGGGCTCGGCTACCTGTCGCTCGACCGGTCGGCCGGCACGCTCTCCGGCGGCGAGGCCCAGCGCACGAAGATGATCCGCCACCTCGGGTCGTCGCTGACCGACGTGACGTACGTCTTCGACGAGCCCACGATCGGCCTGCACCCGCACGACATCCAGCGGATGAACGACCTGCTCCGTCAGCTGCGGGACAAGGGCAACACCGTGCTCGTGGTCGAGCACAAGCCCGAAACCATCGAGATCGCCGATCACGTCGTGGACCTCGGCCCGGGCGCCGGCACGGGAGGCGGCGAAGTCGTGTTCGAGGGCACGGTCGACGAGCTGCGGTCCAGCGGCACCCTCACGGGTCGGCACCTGGACGATCGCGCGTCGCTGAAGTCATCCGTCCGCACGGCGACCGACCGGCTCGAGATCCGCGGTGCCAGCACGAACAATCTCCAAAACGTCGACGTCGACATCCCGCTCGGCATGCTCGTGGTGGTCACGGGCGTGGCAGGCTCCGGCAAGAGCTCGTTGATCCACGGGTCCGTGGCGGGTCGTGAGGGCGTCGTCTCGATCGATCAGGGGGCGATCCACGGCTCGCGCCGCAGCAACCCGGCGACGTACACCGGGCTCCTCGAGCCCATCCGCAAGGCGTTCGCGAAGGCGAACGGCGTCAAGCCCGCGCTCTTCAGCGCCAACTCCGAGGGTGCCTGCCCGAATTGCAACGGTGCGGGCGTCATCTACACGGAGCTCGGGATCATGGCCACCGTCGAGACCGTCTGCGAGGTCTGCGGCGGCAAGCGGTTCCAGGCCGACGTGCTCGACTACCACCTCGGCGGACGCGACATCAGCGAAGTGCTGGCGATGTCGGTGACCGAGGCGGAGGCATTCTTCGGCTCGGGCGACGCGAAGACGCCCGCCGCGCACGCGATCCTCGATCGACTCGCCGATGTCGGGCTCGGCTACCTGACGATCGGTCAGCCGCTCACGACGCTTTCCGGCGGCGAGCGCCAGCGTCTCAAGCTGGCGACCCACATGGCGGAGACCGGTGGCATCTACATCCTCGACGAGCCGACGTCGGGCCTCCACCTGGCCGACGTCGAGCAGCTCCTGCGCCTGCTCGATCGACTGGTCGAATCAGGGAAGTCGGTCATCGTGATCGAGCACCATCAGGCCGTGATGGCACACGCAGACTGGATAATCGACCTTGGCCCCGGCGCGGGCCACGATGGCGGGAAGGTCGTGTTCGAGGGGACGCCGGCAGACATCGTCGCTGCGCGGTCCACGCTCACTGGGCAGCACCTCGCCGATTACATCCGGGCCTGAGCGCGACCCTTGTCAGTCGGGCGACGCTACGGCGCCTGGCGGTCCGTGTCAGGGAGCGGGAGGGCCGATCAAGCGCTGGACGTCGAGGAGCGCCTGCTGGCTGACGTTCAGCAACCCCTCCTGCGGGCGGTCGAGGTCGACCACCAGGATCGTGACGACGCCGATGACGACGATCAACACGGTCGCGGTGAGCACGCTGCGGCGCCCCTTCAGGCCAGCGCTGTAGCCGACCATCGCCAGCGACAACGCCGAGCCCCCAAGCAGGAGGAACGTGATCGTCTCCGGTACGCGGGTATAGACGCCTGCGACGATCCGCTGCTCACTCACCGTAACGATCCGCGTGAGCGAATCGCCGAGGGACGACATCAGGTCGGGGAAGTAGCCGGTCTGCGCGACGCGAACTTCGATGGTCCACATCTGCTGCGCCAGAGCGGCAGACTTCACGATGTTCGCCGGCACCTGGGTCGGGTCCTCGACGATCCGAAGCGGTAGATACGCTCGGAGCAGCGCCATGAGCTGCTCGGCGTCCGCCTTCGGGAGGTAGTCGGCTCGCTGGTATGCCGTGGCGATCGCGTTCGCCTCCTCCACGACCAGTGCGCGCCGCGCGTCATGTCGATCCACCGCGAGGCCCATGGTGATCGCAAGGATGAACGCGATCAGCCCGAGCAGCGACCCGACCAGCAGGTCAGTAGGCCCCTCTTGCTCGCCCGGCTCGCGCGCCTGCCACCACACGCCCACGCGGAAACCGATCTCGAAACATACCAACGAGACGACGATGAACAAGATGAAGACGATGCCGATCGGGATCGGGTCGAGCAGACCCTGGTTCATCACCCCTCCCACCGAGATGCGTCGCCCCGCAGCGGCTGATGACGGGCCAGCCTTGGCGGCATCCTATCGAGGGAGTGTCACCGGGACCATAAGGCCGGTTGCTTGAGCGCGATGCCGGGGTAGGTTGGGAAGGTCGGGTTCGGCGGCGTGGCGTCGCGAGCCCGGGGACGGGCATCCGGGGGAGGATTTCGGGCTCGTCCTGCACCACTGCCGATCGGCAGGGAGGTTTCCCGCATGAGACGAACCCGTCTCGGCGTCGCGCTGGGCTTCATCGCAGCCATCGTGTTCGCCGGCAGCACCCAGGCCTTCACCGGAGCTTCCAACGGCAGCTTCGAGACCGGTGCCTACGCGGACAACGGCAGCGGTTTCGAGCAGCTCGACGCTCCGGATACGAGCATCGATGGCTGGAGCGTCGACTCCGGCAGCGTCGACTGGGTCGGCACCTACTGGACGGCTCCGGACGGTGCCATGAGCGTCGACTTGAGCGGGGCGGACGCCGGTTCGCTCAGCCAGACGTTCGACACCACGATCGGTAATACGTACACCGTGGCCTTCCTTCTCTCCGGGAACCCGGCAGGGCCTCCCTCGCTGAAGACGCTCGAGGTCAGTGCGACCGGCGGCACGACGGGCTTGTACAGCCATGACACCACTGGCAGCGATCTCACGACGATGGTGTGGACCCCGGAGACCTACTCGTTCCTCGCGACGAGCGCGAGCACGACGATCACGTTCCAGAGCACCACTGCGGGCCCGTACGGTCCTGCCCTCGACAACGTCGTCGTGAGCGAGACCGTCCCGACCCAGGACGAGTGCAAGAACGGTGGCTGGCAGTCGATGATCGACAACGCCGGCAACGGCTTCAAGAACCAGGGTGACTGCGTCAGCTACTTCGCGACGAAGGGCAAGAACCTCGGTGCCGTGCCGGCGGTCGCGCCGACGGAGGCCGCCGATACCGCTGACGCCGCGACCACATCGGTGAAGCACGCGAGCAAGCATGTCGAGAAGTCGACCGCCAAGGCCGAGCGACACGCGGCAACGTCAAAGGCAGACAGCAATGGCAAGAAGTCCGGGGCCAAGAGCCACGCTCACGCGTCCGGATCGAAGAAGCACAAGTAGCGCCTGACGGCCTGAACACACGTCGACCCTCTCGGCCCGACCGAGGGGGTCGACTCGTTTTCCGGGGTCAGCCCGCGTTCCCGTAGGTCGGCCGGCCGGCCGCTCTGTACGTTTGGAGCATCACGCCCGACGCGGTCGACCGAGAGTCGACCAGCTCCAGCGCGTGTGCTTGACCGCGTTCGGGGAACAGCCGCAGGCCATCGCCGACGATGACCGGATAGATCCGCAGGTTCAGCTCGTCGACGAGGTCGCGCTCAAGCAGCCAGCGGAGCAACTCGCCGCTGCCGTGGACCTGGAGCTCGCGTCCGGGCTGGGCCTTGAGCTCGCGGACCGCCGCCTCGAGGTCACCGGAGATGACGCGGGTGTTCTGCCACGTTGGATCCTTCAGCGTCGTCGAGGGCACGTACTTGGGCAGCACGTTGATCCCATGTGAGACGGGGTCGCCCGCGTCGTGGAGCGGCCAGTACGGTTCCCAGATCTCCCAGGTCTTGCGCCCGAGCAGGAACGCGTCGGCGCGCTCGAACCATCCCGTCAGGAACTGCCAGCCCTCGTCGTCGCCATAGGCCGCCGTCCATCCGCCGCGGTCGAACCCGTCGCGTCGATCCTCGTCGGGGCCGCCCGGGCCCTGATAGACGCCGTCGAGGGTGAGCATCATCGATGCGGTGAGCTTCATGGGTATCGCTCCTGGCGGCTTCCTTCGACGCTAGGCTACCTTCGAAGCCCGGATCAACGGTGGGCGTGCAACGGAGGCGGTTGCGCGGTTTCCCGACATGGCGCACCTTGATACCGTGACCCCGCAGCCACTCCCACCACCGAGCGAGCCATCGCAGGAACCGGCGGTGGAGCCGCCGGCCTTGCCTCCGCCTCCAGCGCCGCCCCTCCAGACGTTTGGAGGCTGGCTTTTCGAACCGTTCGAGGCGCGCGAGGTCCGCAAGGCACGCGAGCGGGCTGATCGTGCCGCCCGACGAGCGGACCGGGCCGCGCGGCGCGTCCAAGACGCCCAGGAGCGGGTCGCTCGGAGGTCGGGCGCCCGTCAACTCGTAGACGTCGCTGGTGACGCCGCCACGGCCGCGCTGACCGCGGTCTCCGCCGCGGCCGACGAGGCCCAGGCCAGGCTCGCCGAGAAGGCAAGGATGCGCGAACTCGAGTATGCCGTCGTCACGGCTCGAGCCGGCGGGCCCGTCGATGTCACGCCACCGACGCGCGACGAGGCGCTGAAGCTCGCCGACCGCGTGGACCCCGGCTCGTCGGGGGCATCGCTCGTCCGTGGCCTGGGATCCGTGCTGGCGGGGGTCACAGCACTCACGATGATCCTCGTCGGCGGATTCGGCTGGCTGGGCGTCGCGGTGCCGCTATCCATCCTGATCGCGGGTGGCGCACTCGCGGGCCGGATCCAGACGGCGGAACGGAGCGGAAAGGCGGCAGTCATCCAGCTCGAGCTCGCGCGCGCCAGCATGGGCGCCACAGCACGTGGACCGCGCACGAACGCGCAGGTAGCCGAGGCTATGGGACCCGCATCGGCGATGGGGACAAGAGGAGCGACGGCGCCACCCACAGCCGCACGGCCGACGCTGATCGAGAACGACGATCCGCGGACCCGCAACGAGATCCTCGCGGTGCTCGACCGTCTCATCGCGAACGTGCTGGGGTCGTTGTCGGAAACCGACATCGCCACCCTGCGGCGCATCCGTGACAGCGCGGCGCTCGCCCTACCCGCGACCGACGCGCCAGTCGACCTCACCGATCACGAGATGTGGCTACTGCGCCAGATCTGCATCGACTACGTGCCGGGCGCGCTGGACCACTATCTGGCGCTCCCGTCGGACTTGGCCTCTGCGCCGGTGCTCGATGGTCGATCGGCTCGGCAGGTGTTCGACGAGCAGCTGGCGCTGATCGAGCGCCGACTGGACGGGATGGCCACCCGCACCTATCGGCTCGAGGCCGGCGGGCTACTCAACCACGCGCGGTTCGTCGCCGACAGCCTTCGCCCAGACCCATTCCAGGCACAGCTCGCGGAACTTGCGACAAGCGAGGCCGCGGCAGGCACGCCGACACAGGCGCCCGTTGACGCCGTCGAGCGATCGGTGGCCGAAGAGAAGGTGAGCATCCCAGAGCGAGAGCACGCCTGACTATCGGCGCGTTTTTCGACCGAGCGGAGGCGCTCGGCTGATCCGTCAGAGCCAGCGACGCACCCGCCGCGTGTAGTCGTCGTACGAAGCGCCGAAGCGTTCCTGCAGGAACCGTTCCTCGGGAAGGATCGCGCCCCAGAACATGAGCAGGACGGCGACCGGGAACAGGACTAGTCCCCAGAACGTGGGGATGAGCAAGGCCAGTCCGAGATACAGCGCCAGCAGGCCGACGTACAACGGGTTGCGAGAGACGCGGTAGGGCCCGTCCTCGATGAGCGCCTCCGTCGGCTGCCCCGGTAGCAGGCCGGTCCGATATCGGCCGAACATCCACAACGACCAGCCGTTCCAGACGACGAAGAAGAGCACAAGCGCCCAGCCGACCGGGATCCGCCACTCGCCAAGGTCGACCGGATCATCCCACGCCGTGGTGGCCAGCCACCCGACGAGCAACGGCACTCCCATCGCTACCGGGGGCCAGAGACGGAACCCGACGGTGTCCCCGGGCTCGACCTCCTGGCGTGGATCATCGTGGGCCATCGAGGTTTCAGCGGCTAGGTGCGCAGCACCTTCTCCATTGCCCGGCCCTTCGCCAGCTCGTCCACGAGCTTGTCGAGGTACCGGATCTGCTGCATGAGCGGGTCCTCGATCGCCTCCACGCGCACCCCGCAGATCACGCCCGTGATGTGACCAGCGTTCGGATTCAGCTGCGCCCCTGCGAAGAAGTCCGCAAAGGTGGTCCCCGCCGCCAGGTGCCGGCCCAGCTCGGACTCATCGTATCCGGTCAGCCAGCACACCACCGTATCGAGCTCGGCTTTCGTGCGGCCCTTCTTCTGGACCTTCGCAAGGTAGAGCGGGTAGACCGAGGCCACGGTCATCGTGAAGATCCGATGCCGTGGTGCAGTGCCAGCACTCGCGCGCATCACTGCGTCACCGCGAACCAGCGTCCCTCGGGGTCCGCGAACGCGAAGCTCGGTGTGCCCGAGTGCTCGCCGACGTCACTCGTCCTCACCCCGCGTCCCACGAGGTCGTCGTGCGCGGTCTCAAGGTCGTCGACGCGAAACGCGATCGACGGCGTCGCGAGGTCGAGGTTGTCGGGGTTGTCCTTCATCAGCTCGAGTGGCACGAGCTCGAACGCGAATGTCTGATCTGCGAAGCCCACCTGCGCGATCGTGAAACCGCCCGCGGCAGAGCGCTGCTTCTCGACCATGCCTATCTGATCGATCCAAAACCTTCGGCACGCTTCGACATCGTTCACGTACAAGACGACATATCCGACCTTCAAGGCCCAAGCCTCCCAAGCGACTCGAGGACGCGACGACCCCTGGTCACCGACCCTCAGGGGGGCATCGCGGCTCGTCCTCGCGTTAGCGGCAACATCCCTGATGCATGCCGGGAACGGATGGATGACCCGTGCCCGTCAGTATCTGTGAGCGCGGCACACGCCGCGCTGATGGAAGGGCACCGTGGATCAGCAAGCACTCGTCGAACGCGCGAGCCAGGGCGATCATGAGGCCTTCGGTTTGCTCGTCGGCGCGCGCCTCGCGCGACTGGACACGGCCGCCCGCTTGATCCTCCGGGACGCGGAGCTCGCGCGCGACGCGGTCCAGGAGGCGACGCTCCGGGCTTGGCGAAACCTGCGCGGGTTGCGCGACCCGAGCAGGTTCGATGCCTGGTTGCATCGACTCACCGTCAATGCCTGTCTCGATATCGCCCGGCAGCGTCGCAGCCGGGTCATCGAGATCGAGCTCACGCCCCTCCATGACGCGCCGGTGCAGGACGCTTCGTCCCAGGTCACCGACGCGATGTACATCGAACGCATGCTCGCCGTGCTCGACCCCTCGCAACGAGCGGTGGTCGTGCTGCATTACTACCTTGACCTTTCCCTGCCCGAGACGGCAGGCGCCCTGGGCATCCCGATCGGGACCGCGAAGTCTCGTCTGAACCGGGCGCTCGAGGCGATGCGGATCAAGGTCGCCGATGACGAATTGAGTATCTCGTCGGCCCCGAGGGAGCGTTTCGCATGAACCGCTCGGATCCGCAGCTCCGCTCCATAACGGCCGATCGGCTTGGCGCCGCCCTCCATGAGGTCGGTGGCATGGCGCGGCCCGACTATCTCGATGACATCGTCACGCGGGCGCAACACACGCGACAGCGGCCCCCGTGGACGTTCCTCGAAAGGTGGCTTCCCATGTCCGTCGCGGTTCGACGCGAGGGGATCCCGCGCGTCGCCGTCCTGTTCGCACTACTCGTTCTTCTCCTGGTGGCCGCATTCGCGACGACCGTCGTGCTGACCGGAGCGCCGACGCGTCTACCCACTCCGTTCGTCGTCACGAACGGCGAGATCGCGTTCGTCGCCGGGAACGACATCGTGGAGGTCCAGCCAGACGGCTCGGGCCGGCGCGTGCTCGTCCCTGGATCCCCGCAGCAGAGCGGCGTCTCGTTCTCTCCGGATGGGCGTCGCATGGTGTACTGGCGACAGAACGGGGCACTCCAGGACCTGGTCGTGGCCGACGCAGACGGGTCCCGGCCCACCACGATCTCGACGGGCGCGATCGAGCCGACTGGGTCCGCGATCGTCTGGTCTCCCGATGGGACCCGGGTCGCGTACTCGAGCCGGACCGTACCGTCGACTACGCCAACCTCGTGCCCCGGTTTCGGGACGCAGAACGGCGATTTCTGCTCGTCCAGGATCTTCGTCGCGCCGGTCGACGGGTCCGGCGCCCATCAGGTCGGCGATGCGACGCTCGATGCTCGGAGCCCGGCGTGGTCGCCGGATGGTTCGACGATCGCATTCGGCGGCGGGAACGCCATGCCTGGGCAGAGCCTGCGGCTCTACCTGATGAACGCCGATGGCAGCAACGTTCGACAGGTCAGCGCCGTCCGTGGCACGGACTGGGCCTTCATGCGGACCGACTGGTCGCACGACGGATCCAAGATCGCCACCCAGGCGAGTGCCGCCAACAACCTCAACCAGTGGGATATCTGGGTCATCGATCCGAAGACCGGGTCGGCGACGGACGTCGCCACGCAGCCCGGCGCCGACGACGTCTTCCCGATGTGGGCGTCGGACCGGGACGCGCTGGCATGGGCCGGGAACGGCCTCTACCTCCAGGAGCCTGGTGGGCAGCCGGTTGATGTCCAGCCGAGCGGCACCCTTCCGTACTGGTCACCTGATGGCAAGCTCATCGCGTCGATCACGAACGACGACAAGCTCGAGGTCAGCGACGTCCACGGCATCGTCGTGTTCACAGCCGACGGGGCGACCGACAACAAGTTGAGCTGGCAGACCATCCGGTCCGGCAGCTGATCGTTGGTGGGCTCCCGACCGCCATAGCCGGGGGCCCACCTTCTTCCCGCCTCAGGCCTCGGTCAGGCGTCCCCTGACTCAAGGTTCGGGCGTATCCCGGGACGCACCATCCCCGACTCATAGGCGAGCACGACGAGCTGCGCCCGATCGCGGAGGTCGAGCTTCAACAGCAGATGCGATACGTGCGTCTTCACCGTCGGCTCGGCGAGCACCAAGCGCTCGGAGACTTCGCGGTTGGACAGGCCCTGGGCCACGAGCTGCAGCACCTCGCGCTCGCGCTCCGTGAGCTGGCTCACGAGCTGATCGCGACGAGCATCGGCTGACGGTGAGGCCTGCACGAAGCGCTCGAGGAGGCGACGGGTCACGGAAGGGGCGATCAGCGCCTCCCCTGACGCCACCACACGGATCGCGGTCACGAAGTCGGCGGGCGTCACGTCCTTCAGCAGGAACCCGCTCGCTCCGGCGCGCAGGGCCTCGACGACGTGCTCGTCCGTGTCGAAGGTCGTCAGGACAAGGACACGCGGCGCCGAGTCCGACCCTGTGAGTCGGCGGGTCGCCTCGACGCCGTCCATCACCGGCATCCGGATGTCCATCACGACGACATCCGGCCGGAGCCGGGCGACAGAGTCGACCGCCTCTCGGCCGTTGGCTGCCTCCCCGACCACCTCGATCCCCTCCTCGACCGCGAGGATCATCCGGAAGCCCGTCCGGACCAGCTGCTGGTCATCGACGAGCATGACGCGGATCGTCATGCCGCAGACGCCGCGCCATCGATCGGGAGTCGCGCCTTCACGAGGAAGCCGGCCGCCGTCGGGTGGGCGAGGAAGGTCCCGCGGAGCATCGCCGCCCGCTCGCGCATCCCGATCAGGCCGCGGCCCTCGTGCGGCGGCTCGACCGCGGTCGGAGACCCCGGCCCACGCTCGTCCTCGACGGCGATCTCGAGCGCGTCGGCCAGGTAGCGCACCTGAACGCGGGCCCGGCCCCCACGGGCGTGCTTCAGCGAATTCGTGAGCGCTTCCTGGACGATCCGGTATGCGGAGACCTCGAGCCCAGGGTCCAGCGGTCGCGCCTCGCCCTCGACGATGAGCTCGACCGCGAGGCCCGCCGACCGAAGTTGCTCGAGTAGCTCCTCGAGGCGCTCGAGCCCCGGCGCGGGCTCGGAGGCATCTACCTCGCCGAGGATCCCGATCATGCGGCGCATGTCCGTCAGGGCGAGGCGCCCGGTCGCCCCGATCGCGTCGAGCGCCATACGTGCCTCATCGGGACGCGTATCGATGACCCGAGACGCCCCACCGGCCTGCACCACCATCACGGTCACGTGATGGGTCACGACGTCGTGGAGCTCACGGGCGATCCGCGCGCGCTCGCTCCGGACAGCGCGCTCCGTGCGCTCGTCGCGCTCACGCTCGAGCCGCAGCGCGCGCTCCTCGAGCGCACCCGCGTACAGGCGACGGATCCGTGCCGCGTCGCCAAGGAGCCACGCCACAACGAAGATCAGCTCCGTCTGGACGAGCGACACGAGGACGGCCGCGATCCCTGCCCGAGCGACGAAGGCGATCGCCAGGATGCCACCCGCAAGCGCGGTCGCGGCCACCGACCGCCGTCGCTCGACACGCTCGCCGACGGTGTAGACGGCCACCAGGATGCCGAGCCCAGCCTGCAGCGCCTCGCCCTCGGGAAGGAGCGTGATCTGGACGACGGTCGCACCCACGATCACCGCCAGGACCGCGAGCGGGAACCGGCGGCGGACGATCAGCGGCAGGCTCTCGAGCAGCAGCAGCGCCAGGCCGACCGCGCTCGGTTGGCTAGCGGCAGGCCCACCGAAGTTGGCGAGGAGAGAAAGGGCCGCAAGGAAGAGGGCGATGGCGGAGTCGACGACGAGCGGGCGGGCGGACAGGGCCTCGCGCACGTGCTGGAGCGTCGTCCGCCCGGCGGGCGGGGCTGCGGCGGTCCGGGCTGCGTGGGGTTCCATGGTCGTGCGCGAACCGTACCGGCCGTGCGCGCGCCGCGCATCCATCTCGAGGATGGTCCCGACCGATACCGCGGTATCGGTCCCGGCCTGGTAAGCGCGCCGACTCGCTCGGGCAGTTCGAGACGCGCGATGGACGACGCAGGAAGGCTCCCGGCCGGAGGGTATGGCCATCGCGACTCACCCGAGTCGCAGCCCTAACGGAACCAGAAAGGTCCCAACACCATGAGCTCGTTCGCCAAGCGCCATCCGATCACCACATTCCTCGCGATCCTGTACAGCGCCACTGCGGCGATCTTCGTGATCCCGCTGCTGTCGAGCGCCGGCATCGGCGTCATCGACCTCGAATTGCCCGGCATCGGGCCCTTCATCGTGCTATCGGCGCTGTCGCTCGTCGGTAGCGCCTTCGTCGCCACCGCCCTGGCCGATGGCCGGCCCGGCGTCCGGGAGCTGCGCCGGCGCGTGTTCCACTTCCGCGTCAACCCGATCTGGTACGTCGTCGCTCTCGTCGCGCTGCCCGGCGCGGCGCTCGCCACCGCCTTCGTCATGAGCGGTGTCGCCCCTCTCGTAGCCCTCGCGTCGAACCCGGCGATCATCATCGAGGTGGCCCTCGGCGCCGTCGTCGCCTTCGCCCTCGTCAACTGGTGGGAAGAGGCCGCTTGGACCGGTTTCGCCCTCGAGCGCCTGCAGGGAGCCCTTGGCCCCATCCGCGCCAGCATCGTCACGACCTGGATGCAGGCGACCCTTCACCTGCCGCTCGTGTTCATCGCCGGTGGTGTGACCGTCGGCCGTGTGGCTCCCGAGGCCATCCCCTTCTACCTCGTCGCGCTGTACATCCTGCCGATCCCGGTCCGGATGACCCTCACCTGGCTGTACAACAGGAGCGGTCATAGCGTGCCGATCGTCGGCCTGTATCACGCGGGCCTCGGCGTGGCCTCCGGGGTCGCCTTCCTCCCAGTCCTCGCGCCGAGCGTCGATCCGGTGTGGGTGTACGCGGGTTTCGCCGTCCTCGCTGCGGTCGTGCTGGTCGCGACCCGCGGCCGACTGGGCTTCCCGGCCGAGCCGCGGCCGCTCACAGGCGGGAAGGAGGTGGCGGTCGCGGCCTGACGACCATCGTCCACTCCTAGCCGGGCGGTCATCGACCGCCCGGCTCTTCTTTGCGTCCGGCTCGCCGGAGTTTGCGGTATCCCGATCTCGGTCTCGATGCGGACGGCGCAGACTCCAGGGTCACCGACACACTCGAAGGCACGGATCCGCGTCAGGTCCGCGGGGAAGGAGGAACCAGCCCATGAGATTGACGGCCACCGCACAGGTCTCCGTCGATGGGGTGATGCAGGGACCCGGCGTGAACCCGATCGAGGTCGATGTGGGCGGCTTCGAGCGTCGGGGGTGGGCGCACTTCGACGACGAGGCCGGGGCGGTGATGGACGGCATCTTCCAGCGCGCCGGCGCGTTCCTGTTCGGCAGAAGAACCTACGAGCACTTCGCCGAGACCTGGGGAACGTGGGACGATCCGGGCGACAGCCCGATCTGGACGGCGTTGAACGCGCTGCCAAAACACGTCGTCTCCGCGTCGCTAACAGGGCCGCGCTGGGCGGGCACGACCGTGATCGCCGACGACGTCGCGGCTGAGGTCCGCGACCTTAAGGCGAAGGAGGGAGGCGAATTACAGGTACACGGCAGCGGCGTCCTGTTCCGCTGGCTCCTCGACAACGACCTCGTCGACGAGATGACCCTGTTCATGTTTCCTGTGCTCGTCGGTCAGGGCACGCGGCTATTCGCGACCAGTGGCCCGGACGCGATGCTCGAGCTGGTCTCATCGCGGGCCACGTCCAGTGGGATCACGATCCAGGTGTACCGGCCCAGCGGCCGGCCGCAGTATCCCAGCGCCGAGCCCACGCAGAGCTCCTGACTGGCGACCGGATCTTCAGATGACGCACGTGGCGTCGTCTCCCGGCCCGTGCAGTCGCCCTCCCACGGTTCGACCGTCTGGGCGAGGGCCTATCGGAGAGGCCGCGAACAAAGAAGGCCCGCTCGAGCGGGCCTTCTCCGTTGAACGTGCCGCTTGACCGATGGTCAATGGCCGACCGGTAGGAAGTAGTGCGCGTTCGCGTACCGGGCGACGTTGTTGCCCAGCACCTGGGCCGCAACATCCGAGCTCCGATAGTGGAGGCCAGCCCATATGCGTGCCTCGATGAGCTCGGCGAGTGGCTGTGAGAACGTGTCGAACGTGCGGACCATGGACGGGGGCGGCGTTGGGAACTGCGTCGAGAAGCTGGTGATCGAGAACCTGCCTGGCGTATCGCCGAAGAACAGCCGCAGTGCCGAGACTTCGGAGGCATCGAGGCAGTTGTGCCCTGAGACCCATTCGGGATACGGCGCGCTGATGAGCGGCGCCCACGTCGCATCGGCCGCCGTGTCCGCGTTGCCATCCTCCGACGCTCGTGCGATCGCGTTCCACGGCCGCCAGAAGTCGAAGTAGTACTTGTCGTTCCAGCAGTTGATCGCCGCGTCCGCCCCACCCATATTCAGCAACGCGAGGAGTCTCGCGCTGTCGGCGGCGTTGACATCGTTCCGCGCGATGAGCTGCCGGGCGACGTCGTTCCAGCTGGTGCCCGGGGCACTCTGCCACCATCTGGCGATGAAGGTCTGATCGTCGGTCCGCGTCGAGCCGGTAGCCCGGCCCAGGGCCTTGACCTCGTTGAATTGAGTCGCGTAATCCGCACTGTCGAGTGCGGGCGGTGGTGCACTACGGAACTGCGACGAGCTCTTGAGCAAGAAGGGCTTCACGCCGCCGACCCAGGGGGTCGGATCGAGGATCGGCTGCCCCATCGGATTGAGCACCGGCGACCAGTGGCCGGGGCGGGAGTCCGGCATCCACTGGGACGGTCCGAACCGTCCGTCGTGCGCCCGCGCGCGGAGCATGGCCTTGGCCGCCGCGTGTCCGATCGCGATGCCCTGACGCTTGTACGTGCCACCGTGAATCGCCCCGAGCGATGCCGCGTACTCGTTGGAGAGCGATGTCAGGAGTCCGTCCCGACCCGGGAAGGGAGCTCGCTCGGGTGCCGACGAGACGAGTGCCGAGAGCACGTCGTACGCCGCTGTTGCCGCGGCCGCGTCGGCCGACGCCTTCGCGCTCGCACGCTTCTTGAGGAGATACGGCTGATGTTGCTTCGGGCCGATCGCATTGACGGCGTCGTACACCGCGCCCTGCACCATGCCCAGATTGATCTGCATCGCGGGTGCCGCACCGCCGTTCGGTGGCGGGAACGCCATCAGCGTGGTCACCGCCACCTGATTCCAGTGAGACACCTCACTACCGTCGGTCGCCGGGGCTCCGGCTGATGCGCTGAGGGCGCCAGACCCGCCCAGGAGCGCCAGTACCGCCAACGGGATCAAGGCGACAGATCGCCACCGCACAGTCGTTCTGGTCTTCTCGACTCCGCTTCGCTGCGTCATCGCGTGCCTCCACTAACTGCCGAGCCAGCCGTGCCTAGGTATTCCTAACAGCCGTGTGTCATGGCAGCGTCGGGCGCGGGACAAGACCGTCGGCGGTAGGGCGCCAGGTGAGGCCCCCATCGAACGTCCGGCTGCGGGCAAATTCGGTGCGCGGTGATCGGCCGCTTCGATCGAAGCGACATCGGAAGCCGGCGATAGCGGAAGCGCCCGGACGCCCGCTGACTCACCCGAAAGCCCGACGCCGGGTATCTACCGTGTGAGGCCGGATCCAGACGGATCGGGCCCGCGGGTACTAGCGGAGGCTGGGATGACGGTCCAGGCACTGCGTCGGGGACGACCCGAGGTGCTGGCCGACCTGCTCGACCGGTACGGCCGGGAGATGCAGGCCGTGGCCTACCTCGTCGTTCGCGACCGGGCCGCGGCCGAGGACATCGTCGCCGACAGCCTGCTGGCGGCGCTCGACCATGGTCGCAGTCTCCGTGACGACGATGCCCTGCGACCGTGGCTGCTCCGGATCGCCACCAACAAGGCGCTTCGATATCGCCAGCGGGCCGCGCGCATCGTCGAACTCGAGGTCGTCGATGGCGCCGCCGCCGAGCACATCGGACCGACCGCCGACGACTCGTTGGCGCTCTGGCAAGCCGTCCGCGACCTGCCGCCTCGGATGCGTGCCGCGATCGGCCTGCGCTATTACCTCGACCTGCCGGTCGAGACGGTGGCCGAGGTGCTCGATGTCAGCCCGAACACCATCAAGACCCAGCTGAAGTCGGCGCTCGCGCACCTGCGGACAGCACTTGCCGACGAACCGATGCCCGTCGCGGAGGTGCGACATGCGTGAGCTCGACGACGCCGCCCTCGAAGGTCGCCTCCGCGAGGTCCTGAAAGAGCGTCTGGGAGCGCTGCGGCTGGACCTTACCGTCGAAGCTCTTGATCAGCGCAGGGAGGCCAAGGGGGCTGCCCGACGATCAGGCCGGGGTCGAGGCATCACACTTTTTGCGGCCGCGGCCCTGTTGCTCGTCGGCGGGGCGTTGGCAGCGGGCTCCGGACTCCTGCGGCTGCCCTCGGTCGTCCCGCCCGTGCCGGACCCATCGGTCGTTGCAGTCGCTACGGCATCGCCAGATGCGACGTCGCCCAGCCCGAGCGTCTCCGCTGAACCATCGGCCACACCGATCCCTCCCGCGGGTCCGGGAGGGGCGTGGATCGCCACCGGGACGATGGGCACGCCTCGCTCTGGAAGCGAAGCACTGCGGCTCCTCGATGGCCGGGTGCTCGTAGTGGGTGGCAGCGGGGCCGAATCCGACCGGCCCACCGCGGAGTTGTACGACCCGGCCAGCGGGACATGGTCAACCACCGGAAGCATGCTCAAGGGCATGGCCGGCTTCCCGCTCACGCTGCTGCGGGACGGCCGGGTGATCGTCGGGGATACGGACGACATCTCGGCAGATGTCGTGATCATCGGCGCCGAGGTGTACGACCCCGCGACCGGAGTTTGGTCGTCGGCGGGGAAGGTGTGCACCTATGAGGGGTATGAGTTCAGCCGGACCGCCACGCTCCTCCGCGACGGCCAGGTCCTCTTGGTATCCCAGTGCGGCGCACAGCTGTACGAACCGGACAGCGGAACCTGGTCCGGGGCAGGGAAGATGATCACACCGCGCCACGGCCACACGGCCACGTTGCTGCCCGACGGCAAGGTGCTCGTGGCAGGCGGGTCGGACGGAGGCGCTCGCGCCGGTCGCGGAGGCGCGCTGGGCTCGGCCGAGCTGTACGATCCCGACACGGGGTCCTGGACCGCCGTCGGAAAGCCGATCGACACTCGTCGGAAATGCGGATCCGGCGACACTACCGGCGACAATACGGGCGGCTGCGAGAGTGGGTATGCCTGGGCCACCCTGCTACCGGACGGAACCCTGCTCTTGGTGCCGCGCGGCGGTTCCGAGTTCAACGCCGAAACCTTCGACCCAGCGACCAGAACCTGGACGGAACTCGCTGGGCCAACCGAGTGCGGCACCCCAAGGGCATTGTTGTCGGATGGTACCGTGCTGATAACAGACCTCCTGGATCCCTGTACCGATCTCTATGGGTCCTGTACGGCTGCGGCGCTGTATGACCCGCGCACCGGGTCGTCGACGACCGCTTCGAGCATGCCCCGGTGCCGCAGCTCGTTCACGCTCCTGCTCGATGGCACGATCCTCGTGGCAGGTGGCCGCGACTGTAACGACGACGGCGTGTGTGGCGCGACGCGCGCCGCGGAGCTGTACATCCCTGCCGGCGTGTCGCCGCCACCGTTGCCAGCCTTCCCGAGCCCGACTCCGCCGGTCTTCCCGAGCCCGACCCCTGTCCCGAGCCCGACCGCGAGACCGACGCTTTTCCCGCCCGCGGCGGGTCCCGTCCCACCAAACCCGCGGAGCTGGATCGTCACGGTCGACAACAACAGCTCAAAGCCGGCGGCGCTGTTCGTGGCCGAGGAGGACGGGCATGGGGGGTTGCGGCTCGTCGGGTCCGCGACGCCCAACGTGGTCCCAGGCGGCGCCACCGTCAACGTGACCTTCCGCTTCCCTGCCAAAGGGGGTCCCGACGGATGGATCTACGTGAACGCGCGACCGGGCGAGGGAGGATCGTTGGTCCACGCGGCCGACATCGGCATCCCAGGCAAGATCGTGATCACAGCGGACGGCCAAGCGGGCTGGTTGAGTCCCTAGGCGTCGGCAAGGGTCTTCGTCCGTGGGCGGAAGAGGAGGGGCTGCGTGCGATGTGGCGCCCCCGGACGGATTCGAACCGCCGACGCAGGCCTTAGGACGGCCTCGCTCTATCCACTGAGCTACGGGGGCGAGGCCGACATCGTACCCCGGGCCCCGTACGGCTTGGGAACCAGGGCCTGTCTCCCGGCGTCAACGGGCCCAAGCCGTCGTGCCTCCCTGCGACGGCTTGCTTCTTGCCCACCGCTGACCGGCCGCCAACCGACTCCGACCTACAATCACCGACGCCATGGCCGACGCTCCTCTCCCCCATCTCATCCTGTACAGCCGAGCGGGCTGCCATCTGTGCGATGAGGCGCGTGACCTACTGCACGCACTCCTCGAGGACCGAGCGAGACAGGGCCTCGCGACGCCCAGGCTGACCGAGATCGATATCGAGTCCGACCCCGACCTCGAACGGCGCTTCTTCGCGACGATCCCCGTCGTCGAGCTTGGCGACCGACGGCTCGAGCTCGCGACGAGCGCCGCCAAGCTCCGCCGATTGCTGAGCGACGTCCTCGATGGGAGCGCGGCAACGACCCCCGCATGACGTCCGGTACCGATCTCACGATCCTCGTCGCGCTCGCCGCGGGCCTGATCAGCTTTCTCTCCCCATGCGTGCTGCCGCTCGTGCCGGCGTACCTGGGACAGTTGAGTGCGATCGCCGTCGCGGGTGGCGGGCTGCCCCGGCCGGGCCGATGGCTCGCCGTGCGTCATGCGATCGCATTCGTCGTCGGGTTCACGGCGGTCTTCGCGCTGCTCGGGCTGACAGCGACCTACCTTGCCCAGGGCCTGGTCGATATCCTGCCGGTCCTCCGCGTCGTCGGCGGGGCGACCCTCATCGTCCTGGGGCTGAGCCTGGCCGGGATCCTGCACATCTCCGCCCTCGAACGGACGTGGCGTCCGCTCGATGCCGGCGCTGCCGGAAGCCTCGCGACGACGACGGGCTCGATCGCCCTGTCCAGCGGCGGGCCGGATGCGCGCCCCACGATGGGCGATCGACTGGGGGGCGCGCTCGTCGGCTCGAACGGCGGGCTCCTCGCGTCCTTCGGGCTCGGTTCGATCTTCGCGATCGGCTGGACGCCGTGCATCGGGATCATCCTCGGCGGGATCCTGACGATGGCCGCGACGAGCGGCACCGTCGCCCAGGGCACGCTGCTGCTGATCGCGTACTGCATCGGGCTCGGCGTTCCGTTCTTGATCATCGCGCTCGCCTACGACCGGGCGCCGACGCTCATCCGGCCGCTCCTGCGCCACGGCCGCACCGTCTCGTTGATCGGTGGGCTGCTCGTGTCGGCGATCGGTGTCGCGATGGTGTTGGACCTGCTGCGTCTGGCACCGCGCTACTTCCAGTTCCTGACCGCGATCTGACGTGACGTCGGAGAGCCAGCGGCCGGCCTTCACCCATCGACCCGCCCGTCACGGGCTGATCGGGCCGTTCAGCGGGCGCCAGCTGCTGGCCGGGGCGATCGCCGTTCTGGTCATCGCGATCATCGGCGTCGTCGTCACCACGCCACTCGGCAATACCGCGAACCGGCCTGACCTCATCGACCCGCTCGCGACGCCGTTCCTCATCGGCGAAGCGCCGGCCGAGGGGTTGCAGGCGGGTCAGCAGGCACCCGAGCTGTCCATGGACCTCGGCGACGGCAGCACATATCAGCTCAAGGATCTCGACGGGAATCCGGTTCGACTCGCCGACCTCCGAGGCAAGGTCGTGTGGCTGAACTTCTTCGCGTCTTGGTGCCCCCCATGTCAGCAGGAGACCCCGATCCTGCGCTCGCTCGCGGACACGTACCGCGATCGCGGGCTCGAGGTGGTCGGCGATCAGCGTCCAGGAGACCACGGCAGCCGACGTCAAGGCATACGCCGATCGCTACCGCTTGCGCTACACGATCGGCTTCGACGGTTCGGGAAACGTGCTGCGCGAATACCGCGTGTTCGCGCTGCCGACCCAGTTCTTCATCGACACGAACGGCACCATCCAGCAGGTCGTGAGCGGCCCGGTCGACGAGCAGGGAGCACGAGCGTTGATCGAGTCGATGCTGCCGGGCAGCCCCGCGCCATCGGGATCGCCGTCGCCGGTCGCGTCCTAGATCGGGACGAAGCGGAAGCGGTCTCGGTCGCGCTCGATCCTGCCGATCGGGTGCTTGCGTTCGTGCGAGAGGACGACGTACCAGCCCTCGTCAGCGGCCTCGGCGAACAGCTCGGCCTTCTTCGCGACCGAGTCGAGCGGGAAGTCGTCGAACGCCGTGACCCAGCGCGGGTTCGCCGCCCACGGGCGCATGAACAGGTCCCCGAAGAAGACGAGCGTCTTGGCGTCGTCGCCGCTCCCGCTCGCGACGACCGCCTGATGCCCGGACGAGTGTCCGCCGGTCGGCACGACCTTGACGCCCGGGAGCAGCTCCTTCTCCCCATCCGCCTCGCCCTGTTTGCCCCAGGCCTTGACCAACTCGAGCTCGGGCTGGACATACGAGGCGACGAGCCGCGGGTTGTCGCCGAGCGCCACATCCCACTCGGCCTGCTGGGCGACGATCGCCGCGTGCGGGAAGGCCTTCTCACCATCTGCCCGCAGCAGCCCGCCGGCATGATCGAAGTGGAGGTGGCTGAGCGCGACGAACGAGACGGTCTCGGGAAGGAACCCCGCGGTCTCGAGTGCGGGCAGGATCGCCGGGCCCTCGTAGACGCGCATCGCGCGGGTCTTGTCGTCGACCCGCTCGCCGATGCCGGTCTCGACGAGGACGCGTCCTGACGGGTTCTCGATCAGCAGGCAGTTCAGCGCTTGCAGGATCCGGTTGTCGGCGTCGATCTCGTCGGTGACGAGGTCGTTCCAGAGCAGCCGCGGCACCGGCCCGAAGAGCGCCCCAGCGTCAGACCGAAAGGTCCCGGCCTGGACCAACGCGACACGCGTGCCGCCACCGAGGTCCGCCAGCCAGTCGACGGCGTCGTTGATCGCCATCCCGCTACGGCTTCTTGTCGTTCGTACCGTCGAAGTCGCGGTGGAACGCGGAGGCGGTCGGTTCCTTCTGTCCCTGGTATCGGGATCGCAGTTCCGGCGAGCCGTACGGCCGCTCGACGGCGGATGACATCTTGAAGAAGGAGATCTGCCCGATGCGCATGCCGTAGTAGAGCGCGATGGGCAGGTTCGCGACGTTAGACAACTCGAGCGTTAGGTTGCCTTTCCATCCCGGATCCACGTACCCCGCGGTGGAGTGGATGAGCAGCCCGAGGCGCCCCAACGACGACTTGCCCTCCAGGCGAGCGACCAGGTCGTCCGGCAGCTCGACCCATTCGAGCGTCTGGCCGAGCACGAATTCGCCGGGATGGAGGATGAACGGCTCGTCGTCGCCGACCGTCAGCAGTTCGGTCAGGTCGGGCTGTGGCGCCCGGACATCGATATACGGGTAGCGGTTGTTCCGGAAGACACGGAACGACCGATCGAGATGCAGATCGACGGACGACGGCTGGAGGTCCTGCGCGTCGTACGGCTGGATGGTGACGCGGCCATCATCGAGCGCCGCGCGGATGTCGCGGTCGGAGAGGACGCTCACGCGACGGGCTGCCCTTCCCCTTTCTCGGCGTAGAGGTTGTCGACTTCGCGCTTGAGGTCCTCGAGATCCTCGAAGCTCTGGTAGACGCTCGCGAATCGGATGTAGGCGATCTGATCGAGCGCCCGCAGCGCCTGCATCGAGAGGGCCCCGACGCGCGATGACGGCACTTCGGTCATGCCTTCGGCACGCAGCTCGGCCTCGATCCGGTCGCCGGCGATCTCGGCCGCGTTCTCGGGCACGGGCCGCCGCGTCAGCGCCTTGCGCAGCCCCATGACGAGCTTGTCGCGGTCGAACTCCTGGCGCGTCCCGTCGCGCTTGACCACGACGAGGCGGGCCGCCTCGATCCGCTCATAGGTCGTGAAGCGTGTGGAACATGCCGTGCATTCGCGTCGACGCCGAATGGTCGCCGAGTCATCGAGATCACGCGAGTCGACGACGCGGGTGTCCCGGTCGCCGCATTGGGGGCAACGCATCGCTCTCCTGTCGTCTCGACACCACTAGGACTTGTGGTGTGGCGGGAGCATACCACTACATGGTGTGGTCCGGAGCCGTCCGTCAGAGACGGAAACCGGCAGAGGCCGACCGGCGGCAAGCGGTCACGGACGGGACGTCGGCGCGGGCGCCGACCCCTTCGGCGCGGCCTCGACCGGCGGGACCTCGAGCTCCTCGGCTGCCGCGGCGTGGCGGACGATCGCCTCGCGGGCGTGCACGAGGTTGAGATACCCGCGTTTGACGGACGTCTGCGCCTCGAGCTCGCGACCTCGGCGGCGCGCCTGGGCGAGGATCGTCGCGCCGTGACCCACCATTTCGAGCGCGCGGCCTGCCCGTTCGAGATCCTCGACGATCGCGTCCCGGATCGGCTCGCCGGCCTTGGGTCCCTTGATCGTGCGCGCCTCGTCGGCGTAGCGCTCGACGGCGTCGGTCGCGGCGGCGATCGTGGGCGGGAGCGCTTCGGCGCTGAGCTGACCGCGTCGCATGGCATCGATGCGGCCCACAGCACCTTCGAGCGATTGATCGATGCGCGTCGTCAGCTCGCGCACGGCCGAGCGGAAATGTTCGACTTCGCGTGTCCGCGCGACGATCCGGCCGGCCCGGCGCAGGACGACAAGGACACCGAATGCCAGCGCGGCGAACGCCGCGACTGGCAGGAGGACCGTGAGCTCACCCATGCTCAGAGGTCCTCAACCGTCAGCCGGCGCGCGCCCGCAGCTGGGCGAGCAACGCATTCCCGACCTCGACCAGGTCACCGATCACGATCATGTCGGCGAAATCGGCGATCGGGGCGTCGGGGTCCCGATTCACCGCGATGATCGTGGATGCGGTCTGCATCCCGACCTTGTGCTGGATCGCGCCGCTGATGCCCATCGCGAGGTACAGCTGGGGCTTCACGATCTTGCCCGTCTGCCCGATCTGCTGGCTGTACGGGATCCAGCCGGAATCGACGGCCGCGCGGGTCGCCCCGACCGCACCACCGAGCGCGTCTGCGAGATCGCGGATGAGTCCGAAACCGTCCGGCCCGCCGACCCCTCGCCCGCCGGCCACGATGATCCGGGCGTCGTCGATCTGGGCGGCTTTCGTCTCGGCGTCGAGCCGATCGACGATGGGTACGGCGGGCTGCTGCAGCTCGCCCGTCACGGTCGTGGCTTCGACCGTTCCACTCGACCCCGATGGCTCCGCGGTCACGCTGTTCGGGCGGACCGTGACGATGCCCTTCCCGTTCGTGAACGCGCTTTCGGTGATGAGCTTCCCGCCGAAGACGCTGTGCGTCGCGACGGGGCCGTCCGGCGTGCCCTCGACAGCCGTCGCGTTCGCGAGGACGCCCCAACCGGTGAGCGCGGACAGGGCGCCGGCGAGGTCACGTCCTTCCGGGCCGGCTCCCACCATCACGATGTCGGGATCGTGTGCCTCGATGAGCGCCGCGAGCCGCTGCGCGACGATCATCCCTGCGGCGTGATCGGCCGTCGCAGGCTCGGTAAGCGTCATGACCTTCGGCACGAAGCGTGCGAGCTCCTCGGCCGCGCTCCCAGGATCGCCGGCCACCACGACGCCCGTGACATCGGCACCGCCCATCCCTTCGGCCACGGAACGGGCGAGCGTGGCGACCTCGGTGCTCAATTTGGTCAGGGAGCCGTCGCCGGCGGTCTCGCCATGGACCCAGATGCCGGCCATCAGATGAGCCGCCGCTCGGCGAGGAGGTCGACGATCTGGCGGGCCGCCTCGTCTGACGCCTCGCGCACGACCTTCGTCGCGGCACGGGCAGCAGGCGGCCGCGAATCGACCACCTTGGTGAGCGCACCATCGAGCCCGACCGTACCGGGCTCGATCCCGAGGTCAGCCAGCGTCAACGCGGTGATCTCCTTCGAGCGCGCCGCCATGATCCCCTTCAACGATGGGTACCGCGGCTCCCCGAGCGCTTGCGTGCCGGAGATGAGGGCCGGCATCGGCGCCTCGAGGACATCGTAGCCGTCGGTGGTGATGCGCTTCACGCGCACCGTGCGGGCGCCCTCGTCGGGATCGATCGACGCGGCGTACGACAGGTACGGCATCTCGGTGAGCGCCGCAACGCCCGCCGCGACGACACCGGCGACGCCGTCGGACGTGTCGACACCGGCGAAGACGAGGTCGAACGACAGCGTTCGGAGGGCCGCCGCGAGGATGCGCGTCGTCGCGACCGTATCCGAGCCGGCGATCGCCGGGTCGGTCACCAGGACGCCGCGCGTCGCGCCCATCGCCAGTGCCTTGCGCATGGTCTCGGGCGCGTTCTCGGGCGCCATCGTGAGCAGGATGACCTCGCCCTCTCCCGCAGCCTCGATCAGCTTGAGCGCCTTCTCGAGGACGTACTCGTCATTGCCGTTGACGACGGCCGGGCTGTTGCCGCGGTCGAGCCGTCCATCCGGCCCGAGACGTTCGCCGCCGGAAGCCGGATCGGGGACGGGTTTCGTGAGAACGACGATGCGCACAGGCGGACTCGAACCTCCCTGGGTCCTTGCGTCGGTCAGTCGCCCTTGCCGAGCAGGGACCGCGCGATGACGAGCCGTTGGATCTGCTGGGTCCCCTCGTAGAGCTGGGTGATCTTCGCGTCACGCATCATCCGCTCGACCGGGAACTCGTCGATATAGCCGTAACCCCCGAGCACCTGCACGGCGTCGGTCGTGACCCGCATCGCGGTGTCACCGGCCACGAGTTTACACATCGCCGACCAGCGACTGGCGTCGGGCGCACCGGCGTCGATCTCGACGCACGCCTTGTACAGGAGCTGCCGCGCGGCCTCGGTCCCGGCGTCCATATCGGCGAGCATCGCCCCGACCTGCTGGAAGTCGCCGATGCGCTGCCCGAACTGCTGCCGGTCCCGCGCGTACGCGGTCGCGACCTCGAGCGCGCCCTGGGCGATCCCGACAGCTTGCGCGGCGATCGCCGGTCGACTGCGGTCAAGCGTGCGCATCGCGATCGACCAGCCGTCCCCTTCCTCACCGAGCCGGTTCGCTGCCGGGACCCGCAGTTTGGTGAACGCGAGCTCGGCGGTCGGGCTCCCGCGGATACCCATCTTGTGCTCGACGCGGGTGACCTCGAAGCCATCGCTCGGGACCTCGACCACGAACGCGCTCAGGCGCTTGTGGCGCGGGGCGTTCGCGTCGGTGACGGCGAAGACGACGACGAGATCGGCGACAGAGCCCTGGCTGATGAACCGCTTCGACCCATCGATGACGTACGCGTCGCCGTCCCGCGTGGCCGTGGTCCGTGCGGCCGCCGCGTCCGACCCCGCCTCGGGCTCGGTCAGGGCGAACGCGATGAGCTGCTCGCCGCTGGCGAGCTTCGGGAACCAGCGTGCCTTCTGGTCGTCGCTGCCGGCCAGCGTGATCGGGAGGCTGCCGAGCTCCTGGACGGCGAGGATGAGCCCGGTCGTCGCACAGGCGCGGCTCAACTGCTCCACGGCGAGACAGACCGTCAGCAGCTCCCCGCCCAAGCCGCCGTACTCGGTCGGGAACGGCAGGGCGAGGATGTCGTGATCGGCGAGGAGCCGGCGCATGTCCTCGGGGAACTCGCCGGTCCGGTCGATGTCGGCCGCGCGCGGCGCGACGCGGTCATCGGCAAGGACGCGGACCGCGTCTCGCAGCATCTGTTGCTCGTCGGTCAGGCGGAACGGACCTTGGGCTCGGCTCTCGGCGGTCACCGGCTGCATCGTATCGCGCGCTCAGGCGGTGCCGGACGCAGGACCATCGGGTCTGGTCGCGGGTAGCGCGCCCGTACTAGGCTTGCTCACAGGATGTGCGGTCCCGCCGCGGGGGTCGGGGTCGGCCGTCCGGAGGATGCCCATGGATCAGACGACCGAACTCATCGTCTTGATCGGCGCGGCCATCGTCGGCCTGGTCGCGGTGCTCATGATCCTGCGCAGGGAACGGCACGATACCGAGGACCTGGCGCGTGAAAGCCCGTATGCGACGAGCAGCGAAGGGATGAAGCGCTGCCCGAACTGCGGGACCGCCAACCTCGTGACCGACACGACCTGCTCGAACTGCGGCAAGCACCTGCCGGGCTGAGCATCTGGCTCGGCGTTAGCGCTTCCGGACCCGCCAGATCTCCTCGGCCGGCCACCGACGGGCCCAAGCGAGCTCCTCATCGTCACGATACGAGCTGCCCACGCCATCGGCCGGACGCAGCTCGATCAGGTCCTCGATCTCGAAGCCGTTCTCGTGGAATAGCCGGATCCACTCGCCGTACGGCAGCTGGAACGTGGTCGTCTCCCCGTCGTCGAGCCGGTGCATCCCGAAGTACGGGACGACGAACCGATCCGTGACACGGTCGCCGTCGAGTGGCCAGGCGATCGCCTCGATCGGCGTGTGGTGATTGAACGCGAACAGTCCACCGGGCCGGAGCAGGCGCGCCGCCTCCGGAACCGTCCGATACGGGTCGGCGAACGTCATCGCCCCGTGATCGCAGAACACGATGTCGAACGAGGCGTCCGGCAATGGCACGTTCTCGGCGCTCGCGTGGATGAGCGGGAACGACACGCCCGCGGCGTCCTGGAGTCGGCGGGCATGCTCGAGCTGCCGTTCCGACAGGTCGATACCGACCGGGCGCGCGCTGAGCTTGGCCAACCCGATCGACCACTGCGCGGCACCGCAGCCGAGCTCGAGGATGTCCTTGCCGGCCACCTGGCCGAGCACGCGCAGCTCGGACTCCGGGATCTGGGTCGTGCCCCACGCCACTCCGCCGCTATCGGCCAGCTCATCGCCGTGGCGCTCCTGGTACGCATCGCTGTCGGCATCCCACGACGCCTGGTTCTGGAGCTCGTGCCTGGTCAGCCCGGTCGGGCCGCGATCGGTCATCGCCCGCGCCTCGCCACGTAGGACTCCGCCTCGCCAGCGAGCGAGTGCCAGGTCGATTCGTCATCAGCGATCACCGACAGCCACTCCTTCTGGACCCGCCCGTGGCCCGGATCGAACCGCTCCCCTGCGCCGGCCTCGACCAACTCCGCGACGCGCGCCGCCGGCAGCTTCACCACCAGTCGTCCCTTGACCAGCATCGCGAAGATCCGACCGTCGGTCTTGAGCGAGGTCGCCCCGAACGCTCGCTTGGGGCCGTCCTCGTTGCCGTACGTCGCGGTGCCGTCCGCCAGGATGTCGGCGACGAGCCGCTTCCATCGCTCAGCGGCGTCGACATCCGCCGCGTCACTCTCCGCCACCCGCACCACCTAGACGACCGGCAGGCGACGATCCTCGGGGACCGACGCAAGTCGGGCCGCGAGGACCTCGCTGATGTCCATCGCGTTCACCGTCGTCCCGCCGTCGACCGCGGCCAGCCCGTCGCTCATCATCACCATGCAGAAGGGGCAGGCCGTCGCGACCGTCGACGCGCCCGTCTCGAGCACCTGGCGCGTGCGCTCGACGTTGATCCGCGTCCCGCGTGTCTCCTCCATCCACATCCGGCCGCCGCCGGCGCCGCAGCAGAACGTGTTGCGTCCGCTCTTGTCCATCTCGGTCACCGAGACACCCGCGGCGCCGAGCACGGATCGCGGCGCCTCGATGACGCCGTTGTAGCGCGCCAGGTAGCACGAGTCGTGGACGGTGACGCTCCCGGGCCGGTGGTCGCCGGTGGAGGACTCCGCGTCCTCGGGGACCGTCGCGAGGCGGCCTGACGAGACGAGCTCGGCGAGGAACGTCGAGTGATGGACGATGCGGAACGACCCACCGAGCTGCCCATATTCGTTGCCGATCGTGTTGAAGCAATGCGGGCAGGCCGTGACGATCGTCCGCTCGCCCATCCTGTACTTGTTCAGGGTGTCGACCGCGCTCGTCGCCAGCATCTGGAAGACGTAGTCGTTGCCCATCCGCCGGGCAGGATCGCCCGTGCACGACTCCTCCTGGCCGAGCACCGCGAAGTCCACGCCGGCGGCGTGGAGGCACGTCGCGACGGCCCGGGCGACCTTCTGGTTGCGCGGGTCGAACGCCGCGGCACAACCGACCCAGTACAGGACCTCCAGGTCGTCGAGACCGCCATCGGCGGCGCGATCCGCGACGGTGGGCACCTCGAAGGGCAATGGCTTCGTCCAGTCCATCCGCGTCGACGCCGGCTGGCCCCACGGGTTGCCCTGCCCTTCCATCGATCGGAAGGCGGCCGTCAGCTCCTGCGGGAAGCGCGACTCCTCGAGGACGAGATTCCGCCGGAGCCCGACGATCTTGTCGACGTGCTCGATCAGCACCGGGCAGGCCTCGACGCAGGCGCCGCACGTGACGCAATCCCAGACGGCATCGAACGGGATCGCGTCATCGACGATCGGCTTTGCCATCGCCTTGGGCGACGGGTGGGTGTCGTCGAGCCCGTAGGTCTCGCGCACGATCGGCGAGTTCGGGATCAGGTCGATGCCGTGCTCGGCTTCGACCGACATATCCCGGATGCCCATGATGAAGGTCTTCGGGTTGAGCGGCTTCCCGGTATTCCAGGCGGGACAGGCCTGCTGGCACCGCCCGCACTCCGTGCAGGTGAAGCCATCGAGGAGGTCCTTCCAGCCCAGGTCCTGGAGCGACTTGAGACCGAACGTCGCGTTCTCGTCTTCGAGGTCCATCTGGGGCAGCTCGCCGCGCGGCTTGAGCTTGCGGAACCAGATGTTCGGGAAGCTCGTGGCGATGTGGAGGTGCTTGCTGAACGGCAGGTAGATCAGGAAGGCGGCCACGAGCGCGATGTGCGCCCACCACAGCAGCGCGAACATGGCCTCGTTCGTCGCCTGCGACAGATTCGCGCGGAGTGGCGCCGCCAAGGCCGCCGAGACGTAGGCGCCCGGCTGATCGCCATGGGCGGCGAATTCGAAGGTCTCGGCGAGCAGCTCGGTCAGGACGACCCCGCCGATCATCGAAAGGATGATCAGGGCGTCGCGGTTGTACGTCAGGCGGCGTGGCTTGGTGACGAGGCGCCGGAAGAACGCCCATCCGATCGACACGAGGACGATCACCGCGACCGTGTTCTGCATCGCGCTGATCGCGGTCCAGATCAGACCATCGAACGGGATCGACAGGATCTGCTCGATGACGCCGCCGGTCACGACGTTCGCGGTCCCGATCGTCAGCAGGACGAAGCCCCAGAAGATGCCGGCATGCATCAGCCCCGCGCGCCAGTCCTTGAACATCTTGGTCTGGATGAATGCGTACTGGATCAGCCCGCCGAAGCGGCGTGGTATCTCCGCCAACGGGCTCGGACCCTCGACGCGTGCGGCGACGAAGACGCGCAGGTGGCGGGCCATCGCCAGCACGAAGATCGCCATGGCGCCCCAGAACAGGGGGAAGACGAGCGGGTAGTACGGGACCTCGGCGAATGGCGCGAACAAGGTCATCGGTCGCGGCCCCCTGCTGGTGCAGCGGTCTCATGGTCGAACGGGCCTGCCAGCGTCTCGAGCGCATGGTCGAGCACAGGTTCGATCGCCGTCAGCGATTCGATCGCGCCCTTCGGGCTGCCTGGCAGGTTCACGACCAGCGTCCGACCGATGACGCCCACGACGCCGCGTGACAGGTCGGCCAGCGGAGTCGAGCGGCGGCCGGCGGCCCGCATCGCCTCGGCCAGCCCTGGGACCTCGTAGTCGATCGCGTCGCGGGTCGCCTCCGGCGTGACGTCGCGAGGCGTCAGCCCGGTCCCGCCCGTCGTGACGATCAGCTCGTGGGCAGAGGAGGACGTCTTGAGGACGTGGGTGAGCGCGGCACGTTCGTCGGGGAGCACCGCGCGCTGGACCGTGAACCCGAGCGCCTCGAGTCGCTCACCGATGCCGGCGCCCGATGTGTCCTTGCGCGTTCCCTCGGTCACGCGGTCGCTGGCGGTGATGACGAGTGCGCGCCTCATCGTGAAGCCAGCCCCACCGATGCCAGCGAGAGCGCGTCGACCGGCGGCATGGCCGCGATGATAGCGGCTGCCTCCGGCGGCTTGTGGCGATCAGGGCGCAGGTCGGAGCGCGATCGCCTGGCCGATGCCCGTCGTCGACTTGTCGAGCGTCGCCGTTCGGACGCCTGTGGCCCCAGTCGCGGTGAGCTTCTGGTCGTCGGCCGTCGTGGCGACCTTCGAGGAACCGGCACTCAGGCGGTCGTAGCGTTCCGTCATGCCGTTCGGCGGGGTGGCCGCCGCGTCATTGGCGCTGCCGAACACCGTCATCAGCATGTCGCCCTGCACCGTGACCGTGATCGATGGCGCGGTCGCCCGAGTCGCCGCCTTCGTCGTCAGTTGTCCGCCGTGAACGTCGATCGGGTTCGTCGGATGGACACCGCGGTAAGCGACGATGCCGGCGGCCGTCGCCGTGCTCGACTTGGTGAACGTGAACACGTGGCTGGCGGGCTCGGCGGCGGTCACGAAGCGGCGGAAGGTCGAGAGACGCATCGTCGAGCCGTTCGCGTCCGAACGGATCAGCGTCCACCCGGTCGGAGCGTTGATGGTCGCGTTGCCGCGAACGCTGACCGACGCGACCAGAAGGTCCCCGGGGGTGACGCCGGACGGGACCGCTATCGAGATCGACGTGGACGCCGCGGCAACAGCGGAGCTGGCGGCGACGAATACGACCGGCGTCGGCGTCGGGGACGGCGTGGGCGCGGGCGTCGGGCTCGGGGTGGGTGCCGGAGTCGGCGTCGGCGTCGGCGGCGGCGCCGGTGTCGGGCTGGGGGTCGGGGCCGGCGTCGGGCTGGGGGTCGGGGCAGGCGTCGGCGTAGGCGATGGCGGCGGAGCCGGTGTCGGACTGGGGGTCGGCGCCGGAGTCGGACTCGGCGTGGGTGCGGGTGTCGGACTCGGCGTGGGTGCCGGAGTCGGACTCGGCGTGGGAGCCGGTGTCGGACTGGGGGTCGGTGCCGGAGTCGGACTCGGCGTGGGTGCGGGTGTCGGACTCGGCGTGGGTGCCGGAGTCGGACTGGGGGTCGGTGCCGGTGTCGGACTCGGCGTGGCGGTGGGATCAGGAGTCGGCGTGGCCGTCTGATCAGGCGTCGGCGTCGCGGTGGGATCCGGCGTCGGCGTCCCGGTGGGATCTGGCGTCGGAGTCGGAGTCGGCGTCGGCGTGGGAGTCGGGGTCGGTGTCGGGATCGGCGTCGGTGTCGGGGTCGGCGGTACCCCCGTCCCGCCGAACATCCAGTCGGTGAAGTCGACGCTCTCACCGAGCTCCGTCGCCGGCCCCGATACGAAGGCCGTCCCGTACGCGCGGTTCAGGACCCAGGTCTGCCACGCGTCGTCGCCCGTCGCGATCCAGCCCGCGCGGTCGTACAGGAACCGTGCTGCCCGGAACAGCGCCCGATCGCTCCAGTTCCAGCTGTCGTACCCGGCGCGCGACAGCATGTATGCCTGCGCGACCGCGCCCTGCAACGCCTCCCACGGGTAATTCGTGTAGATCGGCGGCCAAAGGAAGGCGCCACCGCGACGCATGTCGTCGGGCAACGCGCCGCCGACGTCCTGACCGCCGAGCATGCAGCCCGTCGGGTTGATGCCGACCGGCGCCGCCGGGTCGCATTGCCACCACAGATCGCCGTACTTGAACCCGGCATAGACGGCGCGCTCGCCCAGCCAACCCCGGAACACCAGTGCGGACCGTGCGAGCTCCGCCTCGTCGCCCAGGTACTCCGCGACGGCGATCCGCGAAGCGCCGGCCTCCGTGCCCCAGTTGTTCGGTCGCTGCTCGTGGGTCGATCGCAACGTCTTGGTGTCGAGCACCTCGGTCAACGTGGTGCGCAACCACGGGCGGAAGATGCCCGTGTCGAAGGCCGCGTCGTAGGTCGGGAGGTCGATCAGATCGGCTGCGAGGACCCAGCCGGCCAGGTTCCGGCCCAGCGCCAGGGTCCGACCACCCGCCTCCGTGCCGACAGCAAGTCCGATCGCGGAACGCACCGCTGCGCGATACGTCTCGTCGCCGGTCCGTGCGAAGACCAGCGCCTTGGCGAATGCCAGGACATCGGAGTCGTCGTCCTGGTTCGAGATCAGGGGGGCGGTGATCGGCTTGTTCGCCTGCGTCAGCAGCCGGGTCCAGGCCGCACCCGATGTGGGCGATGCCGCCAGCTCGCCCGGCGACATCCAGATGTAATCGGGTGCGGCGATGGCGGGCCGGCCGGTGACGGGTCCGATCGCGAGGAGCCCGACCGCGACGATGAGGCCGATGCTGAGCCGGACGCGATCTCGGGCCAAGGGTCGTCGTAGCGCCCGGGCGCCATCGCGGCCGTGCCAAAGCGGATCCGAGCGCGTCGGCCGGAGTGGGACAGCTCACCCCTTCCGTCGACGCGCGGCCCCCACCTGTTTGGCGCGCTCGCGCACGCCTAAGCCCCTCGATGGCGATGGTCATCGGGAGCCCGCGCGTCGGCGCTCCTACCGTACTCCTCTGGTCGCGTGCTCGTGTCGTCGTTCGGCGCGCGGCGCGTACGAGTCGCCTCTGGGATCCCTCGAGATCAGCTCGACCAATTCGACGGTGGCCGGTGCGTGCGCGTCGACCGATTGATCCGGCCGGCCGTGCGCGCGCCCGGGCGCTTCGGTGGTCGCGGCGCGTCGTTGCGCTCTTCCCGCACCCAGTCGCCGCTCTTGCCCCCGCTCTTGGCGATGAGGCGGACCCCGCCGATCGAGACGCCGCGCTCTACACCCTTGACCATGTCGTAAACGGTCAGCGCCGCGACCGACACCGCGGTCATCGCCTCCATCTCGACCCCGGTCTGCGCGGTCGTGGCCGCCTCCGCCCGGATCCGCAGGCTGCTCGAGGCGCGATCCGGCGTGATCGTCACCTTGAGATCCGTCAGCGGCAGCGGATGACAGAGCGGGATCAACTCGCTCGTCCGCTTGCCGCCCATGACGCCCGCGAGCTCTGCGACGCCCAGGACGTCGCCCTTCGGCCCGCCGCCGTCGATGACGAGACTCAACGTCTCGTCCGACATCGACACGAACGCCTCGGCGACCGCTCGACGGGCCGTGACGGGCTTGTCGGACACATCGACCATCCGCGGGCGACCGGATCGGTCGACGTGGCTCAGCCGGCGCCGTTCGGCACGCGGGGCAGGGCCGCGACTCGTCTTCGGATCCATCAGGCGTCGAGGATAGCGGTCACGCCCGGTCGAGCCACCACAACTCGACTTCGGCGCCTGAAGGCAGGGTGTCGTGGTCCTCTGGGATGACCGCGAGCGCGTCGGCCGTCGCGAGGGCCGACATCACGTGGCTCCCCTGCCCGCCCGCGCCGCCGGCGAGATGGGCAGTGACGCGGCCGCGGTCGTCGCGGCGAGGCGTGCCTCGCTCATCGCCATCCACGAACACGCGCACGAAACCGCGCCGTCCACTCGACTTCGAGACGTGGTCGGCGAGGACCGCGCGATCGATCGGTCGATAGATGGCGTCGTCGCGGAAGCCGCCGAGCCGACGGAGCGCCGGTCGGGCGAACAGCTCGAACGTCACGAACGTCGAGACCGGGTTGCCCGGGAGGCCGAAGAGCAGCGTCGGCGGGCGGCTCGGGTCACTGCCGTCGTCACCGGGTGCGCGCGCGGTCCCGAAGGCGAACGGCTTGCCGGGTTGGACGGCGACCCGCCAGAGCTCGATCTCGCCGAACTCGCGGAACGCCTCACGGACGACGTCGTACGGCCCGACCGAGACCCCGCCCGACACGATGATCGCCTCGGCGCCACCGACGAGGCCCGCACAGATCCTCGCGCGAACGTCGTCGAACCGGTCCGCCGCGATGCCGAGGGTGTCCGGGTAGCCGCCGGCAGCCTCGACCATCGCCATGAGCGCAGGGCCGTTCGCGTCGGGGATGCCCGCCGCTCCGAGCTCGGCACCTCGCCCACGGACCTCGTCACCGGTCGCGAGCACGCTGACGCGCGGCCGGCGATGGACGTTAACGAGTTCGAGGCCGACACCGGCTGCGAGTCCGATGACCGCGGGCGTCAGCACGGTCCCTGGTTCGATGATCGCTGTACCGGCCGCGAGGTCACTGCCCTTGCGGCGGATCGAGCCGCCCGCTTCGACCGCGGCATGCGCGGCGATGCGTGGCGGGATCGGGCCCGTCGCGTCCCTCCCCCGCGGGCCCGCCGGCTCCCCGGCGGCGTCGAGCGGGGTCGTCTGCTCGACGGGGATCACGGCGTCGGCACCCGGCGGGACGGGCGCCCCGGTCGCGATGCGGATCGCCGTTCCGTGGCGGACCTCGGAATCCGGCGGCTGACCGGCGCGTACCTCGCCGATCACCTCGAGCTGGACGGGACCGTCCTCCGTCGCCGATGAGGTGTCCGCGGAGCGGATCGCGTAACCGTCCATCGCAGAGTTGTCCCACGGCGGCAACGCGATGGGGCTCGTGACGTGGTCGGTGGCGACACGCCCGAGCCCTTCTGAGAGCCAGGCGACCTCCGTCTCGGTCGGTCCGGCGATCGCCGCGAACACGCGCTCGCGGGCCTCCTCGACGCTGAGCAGCCGATCGGCCGTCACGGGCGAGAGCGCTCGAGCGATCGGGCGACGGGCACGTCATCCGCGGCGCGGTCGAGCCGGCGCGCGGCGAGCAGCGCCACGACCAGCGCGATGACGATGCTGACCACGCCGACGGCGATGGCGGTCTCGTTCCAGAACTGGAACGGGAACAGCTGGACGAGACGATCCGTGCTCGGGTCGAAGTCATACGAACCGCCTGGGAAGAAGATGCGGTGGAAGGTCTCGAATAGGGCGTCGAACGCGAAGAAGGAGATGAACGCGCCGACGATGAGCGCCGCGATCAAGCCGAGTGACCCACCTTGGACGGCGCGCCACGTCATGAACCGCTCCTGACCACGGCGTCGCGAAGCGATGACGAGGGCCGAGATCGAGGCGACGATCGCGAGGCCGAAGAAGCCCATGAACACACCGCGTACGTCGCGCATGTGTGACCGCTCACGCTCGTTGAGGACTGCGGCACCGTCGACCGTGACATCGAAGTCGGGCGGCCCGACCACGAGGTCCGCGAGGATCGCATCCGTGGCCTTGGTCAGGTCGGCCTCGCTGTATCCCGTCCACGCGGTGGCTTGGGCGCGCCCTTGCTCGAACGCGACCCATGCCGGGTTGAGGAAGAACGGGATCGTCACCGCGAGGATCGCCAATGCAGTGGCGAGGCCGATCCAGACATCGGCGAGGATGCTCAGGGGGCTACGCACGCGGGCATCGTAGCCCGCGGAAGCCTATTCCTCTTCGAGGGTCTTGGCCTGCTCCCACCAGCCGACCATCGTCAGCTCGGTCGGCGGTTCGCGCTTCAACTCCGTCGCCCCGCGGGCTATGCGCTCCTGGAAGTCCTCGAGGGACAAGGCGAGGATGTCGCGCAAACCGATGATGTCGGACTGGATCAGCAGCTGGTGATCGTCGGGACCGAAGCTCGCGAGGTTCAGCATCAGCGCCTCGTCGCGCCATTCGAGGACGTCGTTCGTCGTGGCCTCGACCTGGTCGGCAAGGTACTGGCGGCGCGTCGGCGTCTCCGAGCGCTCCAGCAGGAGGCCCGTCGTGAATGTGCCCTGCTTCTCGAGCGTGGCGAGATGGGCAGGCTCGATGCGGGTCAGTTCGTTGATCGGCGGCATGACCGCATTATCGACCAGCGGCGGGCGGTCGCGAGAACCGCATGGGCCCGACCGGCTCGCCCGCCGTGGAGGCTTCGATGAGGGCGTCCAGACGCCGCGCCCTCGTTTCGGGCTTCTTGGCGCGCACGATCCAATGCGTGACGGTCCGGCGGTATGACGGCGGTCGGCGCTGCCAGTCGGCCCAGGCCGCTGGGTCAGCGCGGATCAGCGAGGTCTCGGCATCCGTGAGCGACGCCTCTGCCTGCTCGTACGAGTAGATCGCCGTCTTGCCCGGGTCGCGCGCCTCGAACGCTGCGAGTCCGGCCGGTCGCATCCGACCCTGCGCCGTCAGCTCACCGACCTTCCGCACGTTGATAGCACTCCACGTACTGCCGGACCGGCGCGGCGTGAAGCGCTGGGCCGAGTGGTCGTCGTCGAGGGAATAGCGCACGCTATCGATCCAGCCGACGCACAACGCCTCGTCGACGGCATCCGACCAGGTGATGGTCGGTCGACCCGTGTGCTTCTTGTGGTAGCCGAGCCACAGGTCGTCCGCGGTCAGATGGTTGGCGTCGAACCAGTCGCGCAACTCGTCGGTCGACGTGAAGAACAGGACATCGTCCGGGTCCGGCCGCGACGTCACGACGCGGCGGCCTCGCGCAGCAGTCCCCAGGCGCGCTCGACGTGCCGCGCCTCGGTCCGTAGGTTCCCGACCGACAGTCGGATCGTGAAGCGCCCGCCAAGGCGGGTGTGCGAGAGGAAGATCTCGCCGGAGCGATTGACCGCGTCCATGATCTCGGCATTCCGAGCGTCGAGCGCCTCCTCCGAGGCCCCGTCGGCCGGGTTCCACCGGAAGCAGACCGTCGAGAATGGCACCGGCGCCAGCCGCTCCCAGTCCGGCGCCGCGTCGACCCAGCCCGCGAACCTCTGGGCCATCTCGATGTGCCGCTCGATCGGGCGGCGCAGGCCCTCGAGCCCGAAGTAGCGCAGCTGGATCCACAGCTTGAGCGAACGGAAGCGACGCCCGAGCTGGGGCGTGTACTCGTTGAAGTCGCGCACGGGCGCCTCGCGGTCGAGCGTTCGCAGGTACTCCGGTACGAGGCTGAAGGCCGCACGTAGTTCGCTCATCCGGTGTGTCAGCAGCAGCGACGCGTCGAGTGGGGTGAACAGCCACTTGTGCGGGTTGACGACGATCGAGTCGGCGCGCTCCCAGCCGGCGAACACGGCTCGGCGCTCGGGGATCAGCGCCACCGGTCCCGCGTACGCGGCGTCGACGTGCAGCCATACGCCTTGGCGCTCCGCGACGTCGGCGATATCGGCGATCGGGTCGATCGCGGTCGACGACGTGGTGCCGATCGTCGCGACGATCGCGATCGGTCGACGACCTGCTTCCCGGTCGGTCGCGATAGCGTCGCTGAGGTCGTCGGCGCGCATCGCGAAGGTGTCATCGACCGCGATGCGCACCAGGTTCTCCCGACCGATCCCAAGGGTCATGCACGCCTTCTCGATCGAGCTGTGCGCTTCCTGCGATGCATACACACGAAGCGTCGGCATGTCCGCTCGACCGGCGAGTCCACGCGCGGCGATGTCGAGTCCGGCGGCCTCGCGCGCTGCGCCGAGCGCGATGAGCGAGGACGTCGAGGCCGTGTCGGTGAGCAAGCCATCGAAGGCGTCGGGCAGGCCGAGGCCCTGCCGCAGCCACCCGACCACGACCTCTTCGAGCTCGGTGCCGATCGGCGAGGTCCGCCACAGCATCGGGTTCTGCCCGATCGCCGCGGTCAGCATCTCGCCGAGGATGCCGGGTCCCGAGGCCGTCGTCGCGAAGTACGCCATGAACCCTGGGTGTTGCCACTGCGTGGCGTTCGGGACGACGAGCCGGTCGTAGTCGGCGAGGATCGCGTCGATCGGCTCGGCGGTCTCCGGCGGACGCTCCGGGAAGAGCGGTCGCAATGAACCGGGTTCGACCGCCGGGAAGACGGCGTACCGCTCGACGTTCTCGAGGTAGTCGGCGATGGCGTCCGCTACGACGTGCGCGGCCTCGCGGAATGCCGCGGGGTCCATGTCGCCGGGGGCCTCGACGACTGGGCCGTCACGGCCGGATGCGGTGGTCAGACGGACTCCCCGACGTTCGAGAGGATCGTGCTGACCTGGCCCCCGAGGAAGATCAGGGCCACGATCGACAGCAGCGCGAGCACGGCGAGGGCGATCGCGGCGACAGCACACGCCATCGCCCAGCTGCTTCCTGCTGTCGACGGACGGACGACTGCCGAGTTGGCGATCCGATCGTGGATCCCCTGTTTGGTCGGGCTCGTCGCGGTCGTGATGAACAGCACGATCACCCAGATCACCCACAGGCCCGCGGCCGCGGAGAGCCCCGGGACGAACCCGATCAGGACGATGAACTCGCCCAGGCCGAGCCAGCGTCGGATGGCCTGGTCGAGGGTCAGAGCTCGCCCGTCGAACGCATTGCCGACCTGGATGCTCAAGAGCCGCTGACCGATCGTGGCGCGTCGACCGCCGCTCCACGAGCCGATGAAGTACGCCGCCGAGACTGCCAGCGTGACCAGCGTGCCGAGCGTGTTCGTCGTGGAATAGACCGCAACGGACGAGGCGCCGGACTGGCCAGTGAGGGACCGCACGCCGCTCGACTCCAGACCGACGGCCTGAAGCACGGCCGAGATCATCAGGTCGAGGACGAAGAGCAGGATCCCGTCGATGAACCACGCGACGATCCGCGACGGCGTGTCGGAGAAGGCCAGCCCCGGCGCCACTTCCGGTCGCTGGACGATCGCCGGCGCCCAGCCCACGCCGGGCGGGAGACCCGTGCCGGGCGCGACTGGCGGCGGCACTTGCGGTGACGGGCTGACCGGCGGCGGGCCCGCGCCCGGTGGCGGGCCCGCGCCCGGCGGCGGCGCTGATGCCGGATCCGGGGGCGTATATGGGGCGGTCACCGCGCCCGGATCAGGCGAGACCGGCTCTGGATCCGGTGGCCGAGGGTCGTCTTGTCTCGGTCCGTCGCTGCTCATGGAGATGGACTAGGGAACGTGTTGATGTAGTCCTGGATCGTCGGCCAGACGTTGGCCAGCACGATCGTCGAAGCGACGAAACCAAGGACGATGATCAGGATCCCCCACAAGAGACAACCGACGACGGTCGCGCCGTTCCCGCTCGTCGCCGACCGGATCACGAGCGAGTTGGCCCAGCGGTCGTGCAGACCTTGCCGGCGCGCGTTCGTGACGGTGGTGAAGAACAGGAAGATGAGCAGGCCGAACTGGATCACGCCGGCTGCGCTCTGGAGGGCGGCGACGAGCGCGAGGAGCCCTAGCGGGAAGCCGAGTGCGATCCAGCGCTTGGTTGCCTCGACGATCGACAACGTGCCCCCCGACGTCGCGTCGACGACGCGCATCTGGAGACCCATCATCCCGGGCGTCGAGCGCCAGCGGCTCGTCCAGAACCCGACGAAGTACAGGTACTGGATGCCGAGCGTGATGAGGGTGATCAGGACGTAGTCGAGCGTGACCGGGATCGAGGTGACGGTCGAATTCGAAGCGCCCTGTCGGGTTGCGTTCCGCCTGCTCGATGGCCTTGCGCATGATGCCCTGGAAGTCGATGACCGAGAGGCTGACGAGCGCGGGGATGATGCCGGCGAGCGTCGTATCGATCAGCCAGGCCACGATCCGGGAGCCGACGCCTGAGATGACGTAGCCGTCCTGGGTCGTCGCCACAGCCGCCGCTGCCGCGGGCACTTCCCAAGCGGAACCCGCGGCCGGCGCGGCGGGAGTCGCAGCGGCCGGTGTCTGCCAACCGGCGGCCGGATCTGTCGGCTCAGCGCTGATGATCGGACTCGCAGGAGGAGCCGCGGTCTCGTCCGGCGTCGCCGGCGACGCGGCCGGCGGTTCGGTGGGCATGTTCGGTGCGGTCGGGGCCGGAGGCGGCTCGGCGGCTGCCGGGGCACCTTCGTCAGGGATCGCGGCATAGCCCGCGCCGCCCTGGTCCGCTGGGGTCGCGGGATCCGGCTCGGGTGGCGTCCAGGCGACCGTCGGCTCGTTCTCAGAGCCGCCTTCGCTGCCCGGCTGGTCCGGTCGGGGGCGTTCGTCCGGTGGCTGGGTCATGGGTCCTCCCTCCCCTGCGAGGCTTCCATGATACGGACGTCAGTAGGGCCAGAACTCCCGGAACTGCTGCATGAAGACGTCGAAGGGGTCCATGCCTGGCGGATAGATGCTTGACCGGTCGATCGTGCTGAACAGCGCCACGAAGAGGGCGAGCATCAGCAGTCCGAAGAGCGCGACCCCGACATACAGCCAGACACAGCCGATCGCCCAGCGGTTCGTCGGGCCAGCAGGACGAACGAGGGCCGATCGGGCGAGTCGGTCATGGATCCCCTGCTTGGTCGGGCTCAGGACGATGGAGACAGCGATGACCACGAACCAGATCCCCGTCGCAGCGTAGGCAGCGACCGCGACGCCGAGGATCGGCACGAGGACAAGGATCTCCACCCACCAGCCCATCGCGAGCCAGCGCGTGATCGCCTGGCTCATGGTGAGCGCCCGCCCGTCGAAGGCGTTACCGATCTGGATGTTGAAGACACGCTGACCCGGAGTCGCGCGTCGGCCTGCCGTCCAGAACCACAGGAAGTAGGCCGCCTGGATGGCGATGCTGAAGATCGTCGTGCCGATGAAGGTCGCCCTTGGCATCGGTGGAGGCGGATAGGTGCTCGATGAGTAGTCGTAGAGCCCGAGGAGGGCCGGCGGGATCGAGGTCAGGGCTGCCAGTACGACGCCATCGAGGATGTACGCGGCGAACCGCGAGTACGCGTCGGCGAAGACCAGCCCTTCAGGCAGGACCGGACGATCGTTGTGCCCCGTTTCGGGTGCGGGCTCGATAGCCGGTCCTGCCAAGGTCCCCCTCGGACTGGATCGCTCGGAGTGCTGCTCCGCTTAGACCGCGGCTCGGCGCCCCATGACCGCACGGTAGACCGCGACGACGATCACGGCACCGATGACGGCGACGATGATGCTGGTGATGTTGATCCCCGTGACGTCGGCGACACCGAGGACCGTGCCAGCCAGAAAGCCTCCGACGACCGCACCGATGATCCCGAGGAAGACGGTGGCGAGGACCCCCACACCGCCGCTGCCCATGATCATGTTGGTGATCCAGCCGGCGATCGCGCCGACGACGATCCACGCGATGATGCCCATCTGTACCTCCTGGACGCAGTGAGGGGTGGCCTCCCCGGTACCCGTTGATCGCGTCCGATCAGATGGTAATAGCGAACGCATGCGTGCTGACACGAACTTCGTTACGCGTGGTGCTCCTTGTATAGCGCCCGCACGCAGATCCGGATCCGATGGGTCACGAGCTTCTCACGGAGACGGCGCGGGCTCCGATGACGAGTGGCCCGCTCGGCCGAGCAGGCGGGACACGACCGCCCCTCAGGCCTGTATCCGGACGAGACCGACCGGCTCGGCGATGCCCTTGAGCGCAACCTGTCCGGCGTCCTCCAACGGCAGGCCGGTGCCGGTCAATGACTCCGCGGTGACCGCCGAGATGAGCAACTCGCCGGCACTTCCGTGGGCCGCGATCCTCGCCGCCAGATTGACGGTGTGTCCGTATACGTCACCGTCACGGACGACGAACCGCCCCGAGGCGATCCCGGAGTGTGCCGGCGGCAAGCCGTGCGTCCTGATCGCTGTCATGAGCTCACGAACGGCGACGACCGCATCACGGGCGTTGCTGAAGCGCAGCATCACGCCGTCGCCAAGCAGCTTCACGACGCGGCCGCCGTGCGCCACCGCCGCAGCCTGGGCGAGGCCCTGCAGGGTCGTGGCATCCTGCGCCGCGAGTTCGTCGCCGGCGCTGGCGGTGCGCTCCGTGAATCCACTCAGGTCCACGAACGCGATCGCGGGCGGATCGACCTGGCGGGGCGGCATTCGACCTGCTCGTTCCAGCGAACGCTGGGTGTACTCGACGATCCGCTCGAAGACCTCATGCTCCTGATGCCTCTCTCTAAGCCAGGTGAGGAGCTTGTTCATCGTGTCGGCCTGGAGGATGGACGGTGCGATCGCCTCCTCGATCGACAGCCCGCGCCTGAGCCGTTGCGGCGGTGAGCCTCCGAACTCGTCGAACAGGTCGGTCGTTCCCGCGATCATGTTCCGCATGCCCTCGCCGGTGATCCGGGCGGCCCGCAGGAGCAACTCCGGTCGCTCGTCGACCATCGACCAAAGGTCGAGGAACGCCGTCAGGGCCGCCTCTTCGTGGTCGCGCATCGCCGTCTCCGGTGGCGGCACACCCAGACCGAAGGCAGCATATAGATCCGGCAGCAGCGCTCCGCGGTCCCCCAAGGCTGCTGCAAACTCGGCGAATGTACGGCCCGTGGCCTGCGGGACCATCCCCATCCGCGGGATCTCGCTGAACGGCATGTTGCCCGTATCGATCTCGTGCACGATGTCCGCGGCGGTGATCCCGCCAGATGCGAGCGCATGCGCCAGCCGCACTCTCGTGACGTCCCCGGGTTCATGCGTCCCGTCGTCGTGGCGCTTGATCGCGCCTGCCGCAACCAGCTCGTCGATCAGCTCGACGGGTGCGCTTGCTTCGAACGCGAGCTGGGCTGGGGTGAGGCGCCCGCCCGGACGCCGGGCTACGTGATCTCGCACTCCGGGAGTGTCCCACGCCCAACTAAGGGTGATGCACCCCGCAACCAGTCGGGCGCTGGTGGTTCGCGATCGACCCTCCCGCTCCAACATCGGCGAGCCGGCCGATCTGAACGAGCCTCTAACTGGGGACGGCTGCCGGCTAATTTGCGTGCGGTCACAGTGACGGGCGTCGTCCTTGCCGCCGAGGCGTAGGGTGGACGAGGCGCCCCGTCTCGCCTGCCCGCTCTATCCCCCCAGAGCCCCGGTCGAGACGCGGGCGCCGTCAGGTCGGGCTAGGTGGTCGAAACCATCGTCACCAACGTGGTCAGGCCCCCGGCGGTCGCTCCGCCCGGGGGCCATTTCATGTTCGCTGGATGGTCGGGGCGGCCGGATTTGAACCGACGACCACCAGTCCCCCAGACTGGTGCGCTACCAGACTGCGCCACGCCCCGACGGGTGTCCGAGTCTAGCACGCGGCGCTTCGCGGACGGCCGCCGCAGGCCGCCTCAGCCCAGGCTCTCGAGCTCGTCCTTCGACTCGCGCGACAGCAGGTCGATCAGGCAGCGCTGGACGCTCTTGCCCTCGAACAGCGCGTTGTGGACCTCCTGCGCGATCGGCATCTCGACGCCGTAGCGATCGGCCAGCGCGAGCGCGGCATCGACCGTGTAGGCGCCCTCGGCCGTCCCCGGCAGGGTGGCCTCGATCTCCGCCCACGAGCGGCCCTTCGCGAGCTCCTCGCCGAGCCGATGGTTGCGCGACAGCCGCGACCCGCAGGTCGCGATGACGTCGCCGATCCCGGCCAGGCCGGCGAAGGTCAGCGGATTCGCGCCGGCCGCCGCGCCCGAGCCGGATCATCTCGGCCAGGCCGCGGGTCATCAGCCCGGCCTTGCCGTTGTCGCCGAAGCCGAGGCCGTCCGCCGCGCCGGCGGCGATCGCGATGACGTTCTTGAGCGCGCCGCACAGCTCGACGCCGAGGATGTCGCGGTTCACGTAGAGCCGGAACTCGCGGCGGCCCAGCCGTTCGGCCGATGCGCGCCGCGAGCTCGAGGTCCTCCGCGGCGACGACCGCCGACGCCGGCAGGCCCTGGGCGATCTCGATCGGCGAGGTTGGGGCCGGACAGCGCGGCGATCCGGGCCGGAGTCGATGCCCGTCGCCTCGGCGATCACCTCGCTCATCCGCAGCAGCGACCCGGTCTCGAGGCCCTTGACGACCGACAGCACGTCCGCCGACGGCTCCGCGATCGCGGGCCGACGGCGCCTGCCACGCGAACGCAGATGCGACGACGGGACGCGCGAAGATCACGAGGTCCGTCGCGCGCGCGGAGCGGCGGCTGGGTCGGCCGACGCGACGAGCTCCTCCGGGCAGGTCGATCCCCGGCAGCCGGCGCTCGTTCCGATGCGTGCCGGTTGATCTCGTCGGCCACCTCCGGGCGATGCGTGACCAGCACGACCGGCTCGCGCTTGCGCGAGGATGGCGGCGAGCGTCGTGCCCCACGCCCCTGCGCCGACGACCGCGACGCTCGGCGCGGTGCCCGTCATCGGAGCGGCGAGTCCGCGGCATGCATCGTCTCGCGGCGCCGGTCATCAGGAGCGGCGCGTCCGCGGCGCCGAGCGTCTCGTCGGCTTCGATGGCACCGACCGCGTCTTGCGCCGCCGCGGCAGCTTGACCGACGCCCGATCGCGGAAGACGAGCCGGATCGGCGTGCCATGGAACCCGAACGTCTCGCGCAGCCGGTTCTCGAGGTAGCGCCGGTACGAGAAATGGACCGCCGATGCGTCCGACGCGAAGAACACGAACGTCGGCGGCGAGATCGCCGCCTGCGTCGCGTAGAACAGCTTCGGCCGCTTGCCGCGTACGAGCGGCGGTGGCGTCCGATCCGTGGCAGCCATCAGCATCCGGTTGAGCTCGCCGGTCGGGACGCGCTTGCGGCGCTCGGCCCAGATGTCGACGCCAGCTCCAGCACCCGGCCGACGCGCTGGCCGGTCTTCGCGCTGATCGACACGACCGGGGCGAACTCGAGGAACGGCGCGTCGTTCCGGATCCATTCGACGTACTGGTCGAAGGTCCGGTCGGTCTTGTCCTCGACGAGGTCCCACTTGTTGACCGCGAGGACGAGGCCCTTGCCCTCCTCGACCGCGTAGCCCGGCGACGTGGGCGTCCTGCGACGTCAGCCCCTCGACCGCGTCGATGACGAGGACTGCGACGTCGGCCCGCGACAGCGCCGTCAGCGCGCGCATCGTCGAGTAGCGCTCGGCGGCCGGACCCGACGCGACCTTGCCCCGCCGACGGATGCCGGCCGTGTCGATGAGCACGACCTCGCTGCGCCCCCACGCGAGGCGCGTATCGATCGCGTCGCGCGTGGTCCCGGGCACCTCGGAGACGATCGCCCGCTCCTCGCCGAGCAGCGCGTTGAGCAGGCTCGACTTGCCGACGTTCGGCCGGCCGACGAACGCGATCGCGGCCGGTGCCGTATCGGCTTCGGCGGCGATGCCGCGTCCCAGCGAGCCGCCTCCGCCGCCGCCTCGTCCGCTGTCGTCCGTCGTCCCCGTCGAGATCGTCCTCCGGCTCGCCGACGACGAACGGCTCGAGCCGCCCTGCGGCGACCTCGTCGGCCCACGCCTCGGCCTCGGCCTCGCGCTGCTTGCGGGCGACCTCTGCCTCGCTCTCGGGCGGCAATGCCCAGACGATCGCGTCGAGCAGGTCGCCGGTCCCGCGGCCATGCGACGCCGAGATCGGGTAGGTCTCCTCCCAGCCGAGCGCGTGGAACTCGGCCGCCTCGAGCTCGCGCTTCTCGTTGTCGGCCTTGTTGACCGCGACGATCACGGGCGCCGTCGCGCGCCGCAGCAGCTCGGCCGCCTCGAGGTCCGCCGGCGTCATGCCGGCGGCGGCATCGACCACGAAGACGATGACGTCGGCCTCGGCGATGGCCAGGCGAGCCTGCTCCTGGACGCGGAGCTCGATCGGGTCGTCGGTGTCGACCTCGAGCCCGCCGGTATCGATCAGGACGAACCGGCGACCGTTCCACTCGCCGTCGCCATAGAGGCGGTCGCGGGTCGTGCGCGCCCGGTCCTCGACGATGGCCGTGCGCGACCCGACGATCCGGTTGAAGAGCGTCGACTTGCCGACGTTCGGACGCCCGACGATGGCGACGAGTGGGATGGCCCTCCCGGTACGGTCAGCGGCCGCCGGGCCGGTGCGGGCGGCCACGGCCGGTCAGGCCGCGCCGGTCGCCGGGGTCGACGTGATGTGCGGGAGCGAGGTGGTGCGACCGGCCGGCGTCGCGGCGCGACCGAGAGCGGCCTCGGCGAGCTCGATCGCGCTCGTGCGGCCGCGTCCGCGGTGCCGGCCAGCTCGAGGATCCGCCGAGTGACGTCGCGCAGGTCCTCGATCGGCGTCGACGTGCCGCCGGTGACGCCGACGATGCGCGCGCCCTCGAACGGCGCCGCGTCGGTCAGGTCGTGCACGCTCTCGATCTGGATCGCGTGCGTGCCGGCGATCTCGCACAGCCGTGTGAGCTCCTTCGTGTTCGCACTCGAGCGGCCGCCGACGACGACCATCATGTCGACCTCGGACGCGGTCTCCATCGTGTCCTGCTGGCGGCGGATCGTGACCGGGCAGACCGTGTTGACGATCTTCAGCTCGTGGGCGCGCGAGACCATGAGGGCGGCGAGCTTCTCGAACTTCCAGGGCGGCTGGGTCGACTGCGAGAGCAGCGCCATCCGCTTCTTGCGCGGGATGGCGGCGTCCCATTCCTCCTCCTCGTCGACGACGATCGCGTCGGGCGCGAACCCGAGCAGTCCGACGACCTCGGGATGCTTCGGCGTGCCGAGGATGACGATCGTGTAGCCCTCGTCGACGAGCCGGGCGAGCTCCTTCTGCTCCTGGATCACCCAGGTGCACGTGCCGTCGATGACTTCGAGACCGCGGGCTTCGGCGCGCGCCATGACATCGGGCCGGACGCCGTGCGCGCGGATGACGACCGCGGCGCCGTGGTCGACGTCGTCGAGCGTATCGACCGTCTGGATGCCGAGGTCCTGCAGGTCGCGGACGACGCCCTCGTTGTGGACGACCTGGCCGAGGGTATGCGTCGCCTTGCCGGCGGCCGAGGCCTCCTTGGCCTTGTCGATCGCCTCGCGCACTCCGTAACAGAAGCCGGTCCGCTTCGCGATGCGGACCTCCTGGACCGTTCCCATACAAGGCGGATTATCCCACGGGCTCCGGTTCCGACACCTTCAACGTCCTTGGAGCCGTCCCGTAGCGCCCGCGTTGCCGTTCCGGGACGAGCGCGGCGATGCGCCGCATGATCAGGTCGGTCGCCGCGGTCTTGGCGGCGCGACGGTCGAGATCGGCCGGAAGCTCGTCGGCGAGGCGGAACGGCGAACCGACACGGACCGTCACGCGGCCGCCCGGGATGTGGCAGCTTCTGACCGCGCGGCCAGCGCTCGTACGACCCGGTGACGCCGACCGGCACGATCGGTGCACCCGTGCGAAGGGCCAGGACGGCGACCCCATCCCGCCCCTCGCCCAGCTGCCATCGTGCGAGCGCGTCCCCTCCGGGAACACGAACAGCGCATGACCCTCGTCGAGGATGCCGCGCGGCGAGCCGGAACGCCTCGACGTCGGCCGCACCACGGTCGATGGCATGGACGCCGCCGTTGCGCGCGATCCAGCCGACGACCGGCCAGTCGAACAGCTCCCGCTTGCCGAGCCACTGGAACCGCCGGCCGATGCGTGGCATCAGCGACGAGCCGAGGACCGGCACGTCCAGATTCGAGCTGTGGTTGGCGGCGATGATCACCGGGCCCGTCCGCGGGATCTCGTCGATCGCGCCCTCGACCCGGACGCGCGTCAGCCCGGCCAGGCCGACGCGGAATGCCGCAGCCATCGTCGACATCCACGGCGACGATCTCCTCGCGGATCGACGGTCTCGGGCCGCTCGCGCTCCTCGCGTCATCCGGGCGACCGAGCCGGTTCCAGACGCGCCTCGGCATCCTCGATCGCGCCGACGACTGCCGACGACCGTCTGATCGAACGTGTTGCCGTCCGTCGTGATGATGCGTGCGTCGGGCGCGATCCGGAGCGGGGCGACGGCCCGCGTCGCTGTCGAGCCGGTCGCGACGGCGGAGCGCCTCGAGGATCGCCTGCCCTCCGGTCGATAAGAAGTCGACGCCGCGCTGCTCGGCCCGGCGCCGCGCCCGCTCCTCGACCGAAGCATCGAGGAAGATCTTGAGGTCGGCGTCGGGCAGGACGACCGTGCCGATGTCGCGTCCGGCCATCACGATCCCGCCGTCGCGCGGCGAGCTCACGCTGGCGGTCGAGCAGCGCTTCGCGGACGTCCGGAACCGCCGACACCGAGGACACCGCCGCTTCGACGGCGGGCGCCTTGATATCGGCGGTGTGGTCGACGCCGTCGACGACGACCCGCGACAGCCGGCCCGCGTCGTCCTCGGCAAGGCCGAGATCGTCGACGAGCGCGACGAGGCCCTCGGCATCATCGACCGACACGCCCCGGTGCTCGGCGAGCCACGTCAGCGCCCGATACAGCAGACCCGTGTCGAAGAAGCGGTAGCCGACCACCTGCGCCGCCGCGGCGCCGACGCTGCTCTTGCCCGACGAGCCCGGCCCATCGAGCGCCACCACCAACCCACCCATCGGCGGGAAGGATACCGGCCGTTCAGGGTCCGACGGAGGGGCGGCGTCAAGATCGGGCGGACGGCCCGCGAGTCACTCGCGAGGGCGGCCCGGTCGCGAGCGACCGCCACCCGCGCCGAGCCCGCGCACCTCCGGCGCCTTCAACGGCCGGACCGAGCCGCTCCGCAGCCCGTCGATCCGGACGGGGCCGATGCGGACGCGGACGAGCCGGTCGACCGGTGCGCCGACGGCCCCGAACATCCGCCGGAGCTGTCGCTTCCAGCCCTGCGTCGAGCGTCGCCCGATACCAGACGAGCTCACGCGGCGGCGGGCGCAGCAGCGCGGCTGAGGCGCTGCACCTCGACGGCCGTCATCGCGCGTGGCCCGCCGAGGGTGGCCATCCCCTCGTCGAGGCGGATCCCTGCCTTGAGCGCGTCGACCTGGTCGCGCTCGAGCGGTCGCTCGAGACCGAGCGCGTACTCGCGCTCCACGCCGTGGCGCGGATGGAGCACACGCTCGGCCCAGTCGCCGTCGTTCGTGAGCAGGAGCAGGCCCTCGCTGTCCTGGTCCAGCCGCCCGACCGGGTAGAGGCGCGCACCATCGGGGACGAGCGCCGTCGGGACGAGCTCGAGCACGGTCGTCGCGGCATGGCGGTCGCGCGTCGTCGACGTCACACCCGGCGGCTTGTGCAGCAGCAGGTAGGCGTGCGCCGCCGCGGCGCCGATCACCCGGCCGTCGACGGCGATCACGGCGCGCTCGGGATCGGCCTGGGTCCCGAGCGTGGCGACGCGGCCGTCGACCGTCACGCGGCCCGCGGCGATCAGCGATTCGGCACCGCGCCGCGACGCGACGCCCGCCGCGGCGAGGACCTTCTGCAGCCGCTCGGCCGGCATCAGGCCTCGGCGCGAACGTCGTCCGGTGCGAGCGTCGCCGCTGTCGGCTCCGTCTCGAGCTCGGTCAACCCGAGCGATTCGGTCATCGGCTCGCCGCCCTCCTCGGCGAGCCGCGCCGCGACGTCGACGTCGAGCGGCGGCAGCTCGTCCAGGCTCGTCAGCCCGAACCGCTCGAGGAACTCGAAGCCCGTCCCGTACAGGAACGGCCGGCCCGGCGCTTCCGAACCGGCCGAGCTCGACGATCAGGCGGCGATGGAGCAGCGAACGGACCGTGTAGTCGGAATCGACGCCGCGGATGCGCTCGATCGCGGCCCGCGTGACCGGCTGGCGGTACGCGACGATCGCGAGCGTCTCGAGGCTCGCCGGCGAGAGCCGGATCGCGTCCGCGCCGACGTAGCGCGCGACGAGCGCGCCGGCCTCGGGCGCCGTCGCGAGCTCGACGCGGTCGCCGTCGACGATCAGCCGGATGCCGCGCTCGGCGAGGCTCACCTCGAGGTCGCCAAGGCGCTCGTCGACCGTGTCGCGGTCGACCCCGGCGAGCGTCGCGATCTCGCGGCGGGTCAGCGGTCGCTCCGCGACGAACAGCAGAGCCTCGAGGGCGGCCTCGGTCAGCTCGAGCGGCGGACGCTCGTCGGGCCGCCGGCGCGTCGGCCTCGAGGCTCGTCCTGCCTCGAGGCGTCCAGCTCCGATCTCCAGCTCGTCGGTCATGCGAACGACTCCAGGGTCTCGTCGAGCGGCGCATCGTCGGCGAGCGGCGTCGGTGGCTCTGCGCCACGATGGCGCCCCACGGCTCCGCCTGCTCGACGACGATCTCGCGGCGCTTCATCAGCTCGAGCATCGCGAGGAACGTGACCGCGACGACGACCCGATCGCGCACACCGCGAAGCAGGTCCTGGAGCACGACCTCCGGCGCGTCGCGCAGAGCGGCGCGGATGATCGCGGCCCGTTCGGTCAGCGTGACCGTGCGCGGCATGACCTCGGGCGGCGGCTCCGGCGGCGGCGCGATCAACGCGAGGTGGGCGAGCGCGTCGACGAGCGCCGACGGATCGATCGGCGGGCACGTCGACCGGTCGGGCCCCGGCGAGCCCCGAAGCGCGAGCCGCACCGGCCTCGCGCCGGAACAGGCCGATCCGCTCGACGGCGTCGTCCGCCAGACGGCGGCCCGCGTCGCGGTGGGCCCGGTAGAGCAGCAGCCGCGCCCGGAGCTCCGCCTCGGGATCGGGGACGTCGTCGCCGTCGGCGGCCTGCTCGGTGGCGGCGCGGCGGCCGCGGCAGCATCGCCCGGCTCTTGATGAGGATCAGCTGCGAGGCGACCGCGACGAATGCGCTGATGTTGCCGAGCCGGTCGGCCTCGAGCGTCGCGAGCGCCTCGAGATAGGCGTCGGCGAGGCTGCCGAGCGGGACGGTCAGGACGTCGAGCTGGCGTCCCTCGATGAGGGACAGCAGGAGCCCCAGCGGTCCGTCGAACGGCGGCGAGCTGGACGTGCGTCGCGGTCTCAGGGCGGCGGCCGATCCCCGAAGCGGACCGCCGGCGGCGCGTCCATCACCGGGCACACCCGGCGCACCGTTCGCCCCGGGCAGCATCAGTTCGCCTCGTCCGCGAGCTGGAGCGCCCGACCGGCGACCGGGTCGATCGGCGCGTCCTGGTGGCGGATCAGCTCGACGGTCCGTGGCGGACAACCCGCCTCGCCGCGCGAGGACGGCGGACGTCTCGGCGTGGTCCTGCAGCCGCCGGAGCTGGCCGCCCCAGCCAGGCAGGACGGCGGCGACCCGCCAGACCCACGCGCCGTACGCCTGACCGAGCGCGTAGGCGACCCGCGGCCAGACGCCGATATGGCCCTTGCCGGCGTCGTGGAGCAGCCCGGCGAGCAGGACCTCGTGGTCGGACACGCCGTCGGCGCGCAGCGTCGCCACGACGTCGAGCCCGTGGCGTCGATCGGCGACGTGCATCGAGTCGAAGAGCGCGAGCTGCGCCGGGGAGTCAGCCAGGTCGACGAGTGCCGCCCGCTCGTCGACCCCCACCCGGGCGGTGACGTGCGAGCGGAACTGGCGGACCTTAGCGGCCCACCAAGAAGCCCAGGAAAGCATTGATGACCTCGCCGACGATGCGGGTCCCGATCGGCATCCCGACGGCCGGAAGGACGAAGAAGATGAGGAATAGGAGGATGAACCCGTACTGCTCGAGGATCGGCCGCCAGCGCCACGCGACTTGCGGCGGCAGGAAGGCGAACAGCACCTTCGAGCCGTCGAGCGGCGGGATCGGGAAGAGGTTGAAGACCATCAACACGAGATTGATGACGATGAACAGGTAGAGCACCTGCAGGAGCGAGGGTCGGGATCTGGTCGACCAGCGTCAGGTTCGCGAGGATGTAGCGCAGCGGGCATCGCTGCGGCGATCGCGAGCACGAGGTTCGAGATCGGGCCGGCGGCGGCGACGATCGCCTCGCCCCATCGACCGCCCTCGAGATTGCGCGGGTTCACCGGCGTCGGCTTGGCCCAGCCGAACCCGAACGTCCCCTGCGATCCGATGAAGGTGATCGCTAGCAGGATGCCGCCGAGCGGATCGAAATGGACGATCGGGTTGAGCGTGAGCCGGCCCATGAACCGCGCCGTGCTGTCGCCTAGCCGGTAGGCCGCGAGCGCGTGGGAGAACTCGTGGACCGGGAAGCCGACCAGCAGCATGATGGCGACGACGATGAGCGCCGCCAGGAGTTCATCAGACACGGGGTTCCTCTAGAGGGTCCGACGTATGGTAGCGGCGCGGTTCATCGGCGAGCCCGATCCGTTCCGAGCGAGCCGAATGCGGCGTCAGAGTCGGGCCAGCAGGTCGGCCTTCTTGCGCTCGAACTCCTCGGGGCTGATCGCACCGCGGTCGCGCAGGTCGGCCAGGCTGTTGAGCGTCCGGGTCACCTCGTCGCGCGACAGCTGGCTGTGGGGGTGCAGCAGGCGGCAGTGCCGTCGAGACCGTCTCGTCGGTGGGCGGGCTCGCCACCAGCAGGCCCGGCGCGGAACGGCGGTCGAGGTGACATATCCCGACCCGGCGATGTCGCGCTCGTACTCGTGCTTGGCGTCGAGCATCGCGCGCTTGAACCTGACGGGTTGGACGAGCATCCGGAACCGGCTGATGCCGGATGTCCGACGCCGTCAGGATCTCGAGGTCGCCGAAGCCGAACATCCGCCCGAAGATCGACTGCGTCAGGACGATGTCGTTCACCTTCTCGAGCGAGGAGTCGGTGACCCTCTTGTTGAGGACGCCTTCGACCTCGATGACGCGCCGATTGGTCAGCACGTACTCCTGGTTGATGTAGCGCAGGATCGTCCAGCCGAGGAGCACCAGGCCGCCGATGAACAGGATCGCGGCCGCCCAGCCGAGGAACTCGCGCCAGGGCGACGAGACGTTGGTCTGGATCACGGCACCGAGGCCCGCGATGACGATGGCGAGGATCGTGTAGCGAGCCCCCCAGACGAACACGAACCAGTGCTGTTTCTCGCGATGGACGATGCGCTCCCCCGTCGAGAGCAGCCGCTCGGCGTAGCCCATGCTCGCGTGATCCTCCTGCCCGATGCTGTCGTGAGCGCCCCTCAGGCTCGCGGATGGGCCCGCCGGTAGACGTCCCGGATCCGCTCGCCGGTGAGATGCGTGTACAGCTGGGTCGTGGAGATACTCGCATGTCCGAGCAACTCCTGGACGACCCGCAGGTCGGCGCCGCCCTCGAGCAGATGGGTCGCGAACGAGTGCCGCAGCGTGTGCGGGCTGACCTTCCCGTCGAGCCCCGCCCGTGTCGCCGCACCGTGCACGGCCGCCCAGGCCTGTTGCCGTGCGAGCCGGCGCCCGCGGTCGCCGAGGAACAGCGGCCCGCCGCGCACCGGCTCGACGTGGAAGCGTTCGATCAGCGCCGCGCGAGGCCCGACGATCCAGCCCGTGAGGTGGTCGATCGACACCTCGCCGATCGGCACGAGCCGCTCCTTGTCGCCCTTGCCGATGACCCGCACGAACGCGCCGTCGAGCGAGAGGTCCTCCCGGTCGAGCCCGATGGCCTCGCTCACCCGTAGACCGGCGGCGTAGAGCAGCTCGAGCAGGGCCCGGTCACGGACGCCGCCGGCGGAGGCGGCTTCGAGCAGTCGGTCGACCTCCTCGACATCCAGCGTGTCGGGGAGGCGCCGGCTCTGACGGGGCAGGTCGAGATGCGTCGCGACGTCGACGTCGATCACGCCCTCGCCGAAGGCGAAGCGGTAGAAGCCCTTCAGCGCCGCAGCCCGTCGCCGCAGGCTCGTCGGAGCGAGCGCACGCTCGCCGGGTCGACCACGTCGCGTCCGGGCGGCGAGATAGCCGACGGCGGGCTCGGCGGACCGAGCCCAGGCGTCGCCGGTGCCGCTCGCGCTCCGTTCGAAGTCGCTCAGATCGGAGCGATAGGCCCGGATCGTCGCGGCGGCGAGCCCCCGCTCGACATGGAGGTAGGCGAGGTAATCCTCGATCGCCCGGTCGAGGTTCACGCGGAGCGGTCACCGCCCGCGGCGACCGGCCCCGGACGCCATGACTCCGCGCGGTCGAGCAGCTCGCGCGCCGAAGCGAGCGCCGCGGCGTCACCCGGTCCGCCACCGAGCATCGCGGCGAGCTCGACGATCCGTCCCTCACGGTCAAGACGCTCGACTTCGGTGACCGTGCGGCCGTCGCGCTCGCGCTTGACGATGCGGAAATGCCCATCGGCGTGGGCCGCGATCTGCGGCAGATGCGTGACGCACAGGACCTGGTGACGGCGTGCTAGACCCCACAACGAGCGCCCGAGCGGGTCGGCGCTCCGGCCACCGATGCCGGTGTCGACCTCGTCGAAGACCAGCGTCGGCGTCTCGTCCGCTTCGGCGAGGACGCGTTTGATCGCGAGCGCGACCCGTGACAGCTCTCCGCCCGAGGCGATCTTGGCCAGCGAGCGGGGTGGCTCGCCCGGGTTCGGGGCGAGCCGATAGACGACCTCGTCGACCCCGCTGGCATCGAAGGCGAGCGCGTCGCCGTCGATCTCGACGGCGGCCTCGCCATCGCTCGCCACTCGGCGGCCGACGGCCACCTCGAAGACGCCCGGCGGGAATCCCAGCTCCTCGAGCACCTCGGTCACGGCCGTGGTCAAGGCCCGGGCCGCCTCGCGACGCGCCGCCGACAGTGCCCTGGCGGCCCTCGCCACGTCGTCGAGCAGCCGGGCGTCCTCCTTCTGGCGGCGCGCCCGTTCCTCGTCGAGCCCGCGCAAGCGCTCGACCTCGACGGCCGCGCGTTCGCCGTGCTCGATGACCGTCGTCTCGTCGTCGCCGTACCGCCGCAGCAGTCCGTGGATGATCCCGAGTCGCGCGTCGAGCTCGGCGACCGCGCGCGGGTCGTGATCGACGTCCTCCGCGAGCCGGCGAGCGTCATCGGCCACGTCGGCGAGCTCCGCTTCGAGGCCGGCCAGCCGCTCCGCGACCGGCTCGAAGCGCGGATCCAGTCGAGCGATCCCGTTCGCCTCGTTGAGAGCCACCGCCGTCGCGTCCCGCGCGCCCGATCCCTCGCGCGTCAGCGCCTCGTGCAGGGCGGAAGCGCCCCGGGCGATCGCCTCGCCGTGCTGCGCCGCGGTGAGCCGGGCCCGGATCTCATCAGCCTCACCGTGCCTGAGGTGGGCGCGCGCGATCTCACCGGACTCGTGCTCGAGCAGATCGATCCGGCGGGCGACCTCGCGGGGGTCGAGCGCAGCGGCGTCGAGCACCGCGCGGTTCTCGCGCCACCGCGCGACCGTCGAAGCCATGGCGGCTCGAAGATCGTGGTGCTCACCGAATCCATCGAGCAGGTCGCGCTGCCAGCGCTCGTCGAGCAGGCGGCCCTGGTCATGCTGGCCGTGGATCTCGACCAGGGGGCCCACCTCCTCCGCCAGTCTCGCGGCGGTCACGGTCGCGTCGTCGAGGCGAGCCGTCGAGCGGCCATTGGCCGCGACTTCGCGCACGGCGATGAGGGGCTCGGGCAGCCGATCGAACAGCGCCTCGACCCGCGCCATGTCCGCGGCGTGGCGGACGAGCGTCGTATCGGCCCGCGCCCCGAGCGCCAACCCGAGCGCATCGATGAGGAGGCTTTTCCCCGCGCCGGTCTCGCCGGTGATGACGTTGAGACCGGCGTCGAAGGTCAGGCGGAGTCGATCGATGAGCGCGAGATCGACGACGGTCAGCTCGAGCAGACGCCCGAGCGCGGGCGTATCGCCCTCGTCGTCCGTGCCAGGTCCGTGGTGGGCGTCTGGTGCGTCGTCCGCGTCCGGTCCTGAGCCGGCGGCGCGTGCGGGATCGGCGTCGCGTGGGTCGCGGGTCACGACGGGAGCAGCTCCACCTTGTGTCGCAGCAGGTCCCAGAACGGCTGGGCACCCTTCGGTTCGATGAGGCGGATCGGCCGATCCAGCGCGCGGACCTCGACGACATCGCCGACCGCGATCGGCAGATCCTCGCGGCCGTCGACCGAGACGAGTGCCTCGAACGCGTCGACCACGCGACAGCGGACGACCTGCTGCGGACTGACGACGACGGACCGGATGGCCGAGAGGTACGCCGCGATCGGCGTCACGACGAGGTTGCGGCTCGCCGGGTCGAGGATCGGGCCGCCGGCGGAGAACGAATAGCCGGTACTGCCGGTCGGGCTGGCGACGACGAGGCCGTCGGCGATGAACGTCGCGAGGTGGCTGTCGTCGATGCTCACGTCGAGGCGGCACACGCGGGCGAGCGAACCGCGCGCGATGACGATGTCATTGAGCGCCACGTGGCGCGCGGCGTCGTCCCCTAACCCCTGCCGGAGGATCCGGCCCTCGATCGCGAGGCGCTCGTCGATCGAAAACTCGCCGGCGGTGATGCGCTCGAGCACGGGTTCGAGGTCGCTGGCTTCGGCCTTCGAGAGGAAGCCGACCTTGCCCAGGTTGATGCCGATGAGCGGGACGTCGACCTCGGCGACGGCTCGCGCGGCGCGGAGGAACGTGCCGTCACCACCGAGGACCACGAGCGCATCGGTGGTCCGTAGCTCGGCGTCGAGCGTCTCGGTGTCGCCGGCCTGTGCCTGCCATTCGTCGACTCCGTGGCGGCGGCACCACCCCGAGGCGCGAGCCGCGAGCTCGACGGTGGCCTCGATCGTCGGGTTGTACGCGAAGCCGATCCGGCGGACCGTCACGCGCCGGTGACCTCTGCGATGCGTTTGGCGAGGTCCGCACAGCCCGGGCCGTGGGCGAGGTGCACGAGGAACTCGCGGTTGCCGTCGTGGCCCTGGATCGGCGAGGCGATCACGTCACGCGTCCCGATCGCCAGCGTCGCAGCGTGGTCCGTGACACGTTCGAGGACCTCGCGATGGATCGCCGGGTCGCGGACGACGCCGTGGTCGGTCCTGCCCTTCCCGGCCTCGAACTGCGGCTTGACGAGCGCCACGATGTCGGCACGCGGGGCGAGCGTGGTCGCGACGGGGCCGAGCACCTTTTCGAGCGAGATGAACGAGACGTCGATGACGGCGAGGTCGACGGGTTCCGGGAGCGTGCCGGCGGTGAGCGTGCGGGCGTTAGTGCGCTCCATCGAGGTGACACGCGCGTCGCCTCGCAACGATCCGGCGAGCTGCCCGCGACCCACGTCGAGAGCGTAGACATGGCGTGCACCGCGCTGCAACAGCACGTCGGTGAAGCCGCCGGTGGAGGCGCCCACATCGAGCGCCACCTTGCCGGCCGGATCGATCTCGAACGCGTCGAGGGCGGCGGCAAGCTTGTAGCCACCCCGTCCGACGTATGGCTCGGGCTCGTCGAGCGTGACCGCCACGGTCGTGTCGACCCGATCGCCTGGTTTGAGGTCGCGCCTCGCCGCGTCGCCCTCGCCGACCCGTACCTTCCCGGCAAGGATCAGGGCCTGGGCCTTGGTGCGCGTGTCCGCAAGTCCTCGCTCGACGAGGAGCTCGTCAAGGCGCTGCTTCGCCGACTTCCTCTGTTTCGCCGGGCGCGGCGGTCGCTGCGTGACGGTCGGATTCACCGGCCTATCGTGGCACAGCCCGCTGCACGCGGACTCACCGGCCGGAGCCGCTAGCTCTGGTCCCGGTGTCGGCAATCGGTTCGGACCGGTGAAGAAGTACGGGCGCTGCGACTCGACGCCGGCGTCTAGTTGCGAGACCTCGGTGCGGCGACGGGACTACACCCGTCGCACATCGCCAAGATAGAGGCGGCCAAGACCCACGCCAGTCTCGAGGCACTCACGGCGATCAGCGTCGCGCTCGGCGCTGACCTCGGAGTTCGGCTGTACGCGGGATAGGGGCCAAGGCTCGTCGACCATTTCCAGGCGGCCATGGTGGATTTGTTCGTGCGAGAAGTGCACCCACGGTGGTAGGTGCGTCTAAGAAGTACTAGTGTACACGCCCGCACGGGGTCGTCGATCCGGGACCGATCGACGTCAGGAAGATCGGCTCACTGCCCGCCGGCAACTCGCTGGCCGACAGGAAGCGGAGTGTCGGCGACTGCGGAGCTCGCCTCGATGATCCGACCTTCGTGTCGAGGACCTGGGCAAACGCCTCGTCGGGGTCGATCAGCGAGCGGTCGGATGATACTCGTCCTGGGGTCGATCCCGGCTGCATCGACGATCACCTGCGCCCGCGAGCGGAGGCCAGCATCAACGGAGTCCAGCAGGTCAGTTGTTGACCCGGACGTAGACGATCACGCCGAAGCCGACGAGCACGATCGCCATCGCGATCGTGAACATCAGGGTGAGTCGGAGCCTAAGCGGAAGGCGCATCTGTCGCCTCGTCGCGCAACCGATATCCGACACCACGGATCGTCTCGATCGACGCGCGCCTGAACGGCCGATCGATCTTGTCACGCAGGTAGCCGATATAGACGTCGACGACGTTCGGGTCACCGTCGAACGCGAAGTCCCAGACGTGCTCGCCAGCGCCAGATCCCGCAACCACTACGGTCGTCGTCGCCGCGCTGACGGGAGCCGGCGAATGGCCTTCTGCCAGCGATCGTGTGATGCGCTCACCGCGGCGTCCGACCTCCTGCCACCACCGGCCTCCGTTCGCGGGCCAGCTGGAGGCCGACGATCCGCGAGATCACGATCGCCACGTACATCAGGCCGGCGACCTGCTCGATCATCACGATCGATCTTGCTTGGGCCAGTACCGGCACGACGTCGGACAGGCCGACGCTCGTCAGGTTCGTGAACGACAGGAACAGCAGCTCGAACCACGTGCGCGACGCATCGGCGGCGCCCGGAACGGTGAACGACCCCGGCCAGACGACCTGGATCGCCATGTACGCGTGGGCGAAGGCCCAGGCGATCACCGTGAACGTCGCCGCGACCGCCCACAGCTCATCGGGGGTGATGAAGGCGTCCAGGAACATGTAGCGCATCAGGGCGAAGGCCGTATATGCGTAGAACGTCGCAAGCAACACCGACGACAACAGCACCAGCGTCTGGTTCGACGGATCGGCGATCTCGAGCAGGGTCAGGACGACGATCGGCGCGCCCAGCACGACCGACACCCACGTCAGCGCCGGCGTCGATCGGACCGTCCGTACGGCGAGGACCAGGACGACCAGCGAGAACAACGACAACGCCGCTCGGCCCACCGGCGACTCGTCCATGAACGGATAGAGCAACACGCCGACCAGCTGCACCAGCAGCAGGACCGCCGAAGGCTCCTCGCGCAGAAGCGTCGCCAGATCGCGCCGTTGGTACCCGGCCGTCATGGTGGATTCAGGCGACGTCCGAGGTCGACCGTCCAGGCGAAAGCTTGAGCAGCGTCAGGGTCTCGCGCACCTGCTCGGCAAGACCCGGCGCGTCCAGACGCAGCATCCGGCGCAGGTCGGCCACCGACCCGTGGTCTACGAAACGATCGCCGGGGATCCCGATGACCCGCACGGCGACGTCGCGGTACGCCGGATCCGCGAGCCGAGCTTCCTCGATCAATTCGAGCACGCCCGACCCGAAGCCGCCCGAGACGACGCTCTCCTCGAAGGTCACGACCAACTGCTTGCCGCGTGCCGCATCGAGGATCAGCTGCCGATCGAGCGGTTTTGCGAACCGCGCGTTGATCACGCCGATCGACCAGCCGTCCGCCTCGAGCGCCGCCGCGGCCTCCATCGCGCGCATCACGATCGGCCCGAAGCCGACGAACAGGAGCTCTCGACCGTCGCGCAGCGTCTCGCCCTGCCCGATGGGCAGGACGACCGGGTCCTGCGCGGGCAGACCGAACCCCGGGTCACGCGGGTAGTGCAGCGCGAACGGGTGCTCCTGCGCGAGCGCCGTCCGCAGCAGCGAGCGCAACTCCTGCTCGTCCTTCGGCGAGGCGATGACGAGATGGGGCAGCTGGCGCTGGGCCGCGACCGTGAACATGCCCTGATGCGAGGTCCCGTCCTCACCGACGAGACCGGCACGATCCACGGCGATCACGACCGGCTGGTCGTTCTGGCAGACGTCGTGGACGGTCTGGTCGAACGCCCGCTGCAGGAATGTCGAGTACAGGGCGACGACCGGTCGCATCCCGCCCATCGCAAGGCCTGTCGCCAAGGTCACGGCGTGCTGCTCGGCGATCCCGACATCGAAGACGCGCTCGGGGAAGACCTCCGCGAGCTTCGACATCCCCGTCCCGGTCGGCATCCCGGCCGTGATGCCGACGATCCGCCGGTCCTCACGAGCCGCATCGATCAGCTCGGCAGCGAAGACCGCGGTGTAGTTCGGGTTCTTCTTCGGAGCGGCTGGCTCCGGGGTCGGTGACGCGGCGTCGTCCGACATCGACTCGGTCGGCAGCGCATCGACGCGCATCGGGGGCAGCGCCGCACCGTGGAATCCGACCTGGTCCTCGATGGCCGGCCGATAGCCGCGACCCTTCTGCGTCCTGACGTGGACGATCGTCGGTCCGGGCAGCGCGAGCGCCGCGCCGAGGGTCTCGAGCAGCGCCCGGATGTCGTGTCCCGGGACGACGCCGATGTAGGTGATCCCGAGGTCCTCGAACAGTTGGCCCGGTTGCGCGAAGCGCACGACCGACGCGCGCAAGCGACGCGAGAGCTCGAGCAAGGTGGGGCCGAAGATCGGGACCCGTTCGACCGCCTGGTCGTAGGCGCTCTTGCTCTGGCGCCACGCGTTCGACAGCTTGATCTGCGACAGGTATTTCGAGAACGCGCCGACCGTCGGGCTGATCGACATCTCGTTGTCGTTGACCACGATCAGCATCTGCGTCTTGCGCTGGCCGATGTCGTTGAGCGCCTCGAGCGAGAGGCCCGACATCAGCGCCGCGTCACCGACCACCACCGCGATGCGCTCCATCCCGTGCCGAAGGTCACGGGCCTCCGCGAGGCCCTCCGCGATCGACAACCCGGTCCCCGCGTGTCCGCCATCGAAGACGTCGTGGGGTGACTCGGAGCGCCGCGGGAAGCCACCGACCCCATCGAGCGAGCGGAGCGTCCGGAATCGATCGCGGCGCCCGGTCAGGAGCTTGTGCGGGTAGGCCTGATGACCGGTGTCCCAGACGATCCTGTCGCGCGGCGATTCGAGCAGCCGGTGGAGCGCGATCGTCAGCTCGACGACGCCGAGCGACGAGCCGAGATGGCCACCGGTCTCGGCGACGGTCGAGATGATCGTCTGGCGGATCTCGGCCGCCAGCTCCTGGAGCTGCCGTTCGGTGAGCCCGCGCAGCTCTGCGGGCCCCTGGAGTTCCTGAAGGATCGTCACGCGGGGATCGGCTCCGATGGATGGATGGTCGGTCGGGGGACGGGTCGTACGCCCGCCGTGTGATGTCGGTGCGAAGGGTAGCGCTGTCCCGGGCGGCGCGGCCGCTGATCGGGGACGCCGAGTCTAAACCTGTTCCTCAGAGTCGCCAGTTTCGAGCACGCGGTCCTCGGTGACGTCGACGGTCTCGAGCGTGCTGCCCTTGGCGACGAGCTGACGCATCCGCAGCTCCGCGCTTCGAAGGAGCGTCTCGCATCGCTCGAGGAGGGCAGCACCCCGTTCGTGCAGCGCGAGCGTGCGCTCCAGCGGCAGGTTCCCGGTCTCGAGCTCGGTGATCGTGCGCTGGAGCTCGGCGAGGGCCTCATCGAACGACAGCTGGTCCGCAGGGGTCGGCGCGGCGTCGTCTGTGGGTCGCGCGTCAGTCGTTCCCGTCACCCTCGTCCTCGTCGAGCCGTTCCGCAGCGCGGCCGAGCGGCCGCGCGACCAGCATACCGATGCCGACCCCGACGATCGCCACGATGACGACGACCACCGCGAAAAGGGCGAGCTCGCCGCTCATCGATCCCGGTTCGTCGGCGGTCGCGCCGATCTCGCCGCGGGCGACCCGGATCCGAAGGGACGTGCCGCCCGGCGCGTCGCCGGGATCGCGGACGATCGACCCGTCAGCGCCGCGCCGCACGATGGCGTAGCCGCGCTCGAGCGTCGCGTTCGGGCCGAGCACCGACAGAGCGGCGCTCGAGGCGTCCACAGCCGAGCGGGCAGCAGCGAGGCGTCCGCCGGCGAGCCGCGGCAGGTCGGCCGAGGCGGCCGTCAGACGGAGGCGTTCCTGAGCGAGGCGCGTCTCGACGGCGCGGGTGGCGCGGTCGAAGAGCAGCCCGACCTGTTCGCGGGCGGCAGCGAGACGGCCGGCCGGGCTGACGCGCTCCAGGGCTCGCCGCTCCACGGCGAGATCTCGCGCGGCCGTCGTGAGTCGCCGTTCCGTGGCAGCGGTCAGGCGATCGGCGGCGCGGCGCAGCGATGCCGCCATCTCGAGCCGATCGGGGACGACGATCTCCGCGGCCGCCGACGGCGTCGGAGCTCGGACGTCGGCGGCGAAGTCCGCCAGAGTCACGTCGACCTCGTGCCCCACCCCGCAGACCACCGGCAGCGGATGCGCGACGACGGCTCGTACGACGCGCTCGTCGTTGAACGCCCAGAGGTCCTCGAGCGAGCCGCCACCACGGGCCAGGATCGTGAGCACCGGGGCATCGTCGGGTCGGCCCGCCTCGATGCATCGCCGATGCATAGCGCGCGACGCGGCGGAAGGCGGTGACGATGCTCGGCGGCGCGCCATCGCCCTGCACCTGCGCGGCCACGAGGATGACCTGGACCAGCGGCCATCGACGCGCGCAGGACGTGGCTGACATCGCGCCAGACCGCCCCCGACGGGCTCGTGATGACGGCGATCGTCCGCGGACGCGACGGGAGGGGGCGCTTCCGGGCGCTGTCGAACAGCCCTTCGGCGTCGAGCCGTGCCTTCAACGCCTCGAAGCGGAGCGCCAAGTCACCCACGCCGGCCGGCTGGATCGAGTCGACGTAGAGCTGCATCGCTCCGGTCGGCTCGTAGAGATCGATGCGGCCGTGGACGACGACGCGCAACCCGGCCTGCGCCGCGAACAGCGAGCGCTCGCGGTCATCCCGGAACCAGACGCACTGGAGCTGATTACGCTCGTCCTTGAGCGCGAAGTACGCGTGTCCGGCCGAGGACACGGTCACCCGGCCGATCTCGCCCTCCACCCAGACGTCGAGGAGTCGCGGGTCCTGACGGATCGCTGTGCGGACCGCGCGAGTGACGTCACTGACCTTCAGGATCCGCAGCCCGAAGGTCCCGGGCGCGACGGCGCTCGGCCGCAGCTCGGCCGGCCCCTCCCCGGGTGCGACTCCCCTCCCCGGCCCGACGGCGACCGGCTCGTCGGGGTCGACCGCGTCCCAGCCGGGCAGCGCCCAGTCCGGTGGTGTCTGGCCCTCGCGCTCGCTCACGGGATGGACCCGGCCATCAGACCCGGGTCTGGTACTCCCCGGTGCGCGTGTCGATGCGGATCGTGTCACCCGTCTCGACGAAGATCGGCACCTGGACGACGAGCCCCGTCTCGGTCGTGGCCGGCTTCCGGGCGCCGGTCTGCGTGTCGCCGGCGAAGCCTGGCTCGGTCTCGACCACCGACAGGTCGACGCTCACCGGCAGCTCGACGCCGATGGTCTCGCCCTGGTAGCTCGTCCGGTCGAGCGTCATGCCGTCCTTCAGGAACCGCGTGGCCTCGCCCAGCTGATCGGTCCGCGAGCACGAACTGGTCGTACGTGTCGGTGTCCATGAAATGGAACTCGTCGCCGTCGCGGTACAGGAACTGGACCGGGCGCTGCTCGAGCTGCGCGCGCGGCCACTTCGTGCCGGCCTGGAACGAGCGCTCGATCGTCTGACCGCGCTTGACGTTGCGCAGCGTGATGCGCACCTGGGCCGAGCCGCGACCCATCTTGATGTGGTGGTAGTCGAGGATCTGCCAGAGCTCGCCGTCGAGCTCGATGGTCACGCCCTTGCGCAGTTCGCCGGTGCTGATCATGTGCGGATGGGCTCCTGGGGTGGGCTACGGGCCGGCGGCCTCGTGTCCGGACGCGACGCACGGGCGCGCGGACCGCGGATCGGTCGGGATGAGGCGCCCATTCTAGCCGGTAGGATGCGCTGACCATGGACCGCGTCCTCGCCGCAGCGCGCCCGGCATTCGACGCCGAGACCGTCGTCGACATCGCTCGGCGGACGTTCGACGTCGACGCGGCAAGGCGCCGTCGGATCTCGGCAGCGAACGCGACCAGGCGTTCCTGCTGCTCGACGGCGCCGACGCGCCGCTGGCGGTCCTCAAGGTGTCGAACGCAGCCGAGGATCCGGCCACGCTCGACATGGAGGCGCTCGCCGTCCTCCACGCCCAGCGGGTCGACCCATCGCTGCCGCTGGCGATCCCGTGGCTCGTCCCGGGTGCGCCCCGTGACTCCACGGATCCCGCCGACCGACGCGTCGCGGTAGATGTCGGCCGACGAGGCGGCACCACGTCCGGGCGTACTCCATCCTGCCCGGCCGCGGCCGGATCGACGCGATCGACCCTGTCCGACAGCGCGCTCGCGGGCTGGGGCGCGATGGCGGCCCGACTCGGCCGGGCGCTGCGCGGCTTCTTCCACCCGGCTGCCCAGCGGACGATGCTCTGGGACGTCCAGCACGCCGGCGCGGAGCCGGGAGCTGCTCGGCGCGATCCGCGATACGCAGCATCGGGCGCTCGTCGAAGCGGTCCTCGACCGGTTCGACACGGCCGTCGTGCCCGTCTGGCCGTCGCTGCGCGCCCAGGTCGTCCACACCGACCTGACGACCGACAACGCCCTCGCCGACGAGGACGGCAACGTCACCGGGATCGTCGACTTCGGCGACATGAGCCACAGCGCGCTGATCGTCGACCTCGCGTCGCTGCTCGACTCGCTGCTCAACGGCCGCACGGAGGACGAGCTGTTCCGCTGCGCCCGGCTCGTGTCATCGACGGCTACGAGCGCGATCACCCCGCTCGAACCGCTCGAGCTGCAGCGTGCTGCCCGAGCTCCTCGCGGCGCGTGCCGCCGTGACGATCGCGATCTCGTCCTGGCGCTCGGAGCAGGGCCTCGAGGACGCCGACGTTCGCCGAGCGCTACAACGCTCCTGTCGCGCGCACGATCGAGACGCTGCTCGACGTCGGCTGGGACGAGGCGGCGCGCCGGTTCGGCGCCGACGGCGCCGCGCGGCCGTCCGCCGGCCTCGCCGCCCGCCGCGAGGCGGTCCTCGGGCCGGCGATGGAGCCGCTCACCTACGACGAGCCGATCCACGTCGGTCGAGGCGCGCGGCGTCTGGATGACCGGCGCCGACGGCCGTCGCTATCTCGATGCCTACAACAACGTCCCGTGTGTCGGCCACGGTCACCCACGGGTCACGGAGGCGATCGCCCGGCAGAGCCGGCGCCTCAACACGAACATGCGCTACCTGCACGAGTCGGCGATCGAGCTCGCCGAGCGGCTGATCGCGACGATGCCGCCCGAGGCCGGGCTCGACACCGTGATGTTCGTCAACTCCGGGCTCCGAGGCGAACGACGTCGCGTGGCGCCTTGCGACGACCTTCACCGGGCAACCGCGGTGCCCTGTGCACGGCGTTCGCGTACCACGGGGTCACCGAGGCGACCGCGGCGCTGTCGCCGGAGTCGTGGCAGGCCGTCCGCCCGCCCGATCACGTCGAGACGTGGGAGCCCCCGGACCGCCTGCGCGACCTCGCATCTCGACGGGGGCCCGCTTCGCCGACGCCGTCGCCCGGTTGGCGACGCGTGGCTACGCCCCGGCCGCGACGATCCTCGACGGCGTGCTCACGAGCGACGGGTATCTCGACCCCGGTCCCGGCCTCGCCGCGGAGTGGCTGGCCGCGACGCACGCAGCCGGTGCCCTGTGGATCGCCGACGAGGTCCAGGGCGGGCACGGCCGCACCGGCCACCACATGTGGTCGTTCCAGCATCTCGGGCTCGTGCCCGATGTCGTGACGATCGGCAAGCCGATGGGCAACGGCCACCCGGTCGGCGCGGTCGTCACCCGGCGCGAGATCGCCGCACGGTTCGGCGACGAGACGGTGTTCTTCAGCACGTTCGGCGGGAACCCGGTGTCGGCTGTGGCGGCGCTCGCCGTGCTCGACGTCCTCGAGGACGAGCGCGTGCTCGAGCGGGTCGTCCGCGTCGGCGATGCGTTGGTCTCCGCCATCCGTGAGGTCGTGCTCCCCTACCCCGCGGTCGTCGACGTGCGCGGCGTCGGTCTCGCGATCGGCGTGGAAGTCATCGACCGAGACACGGCCGCTGCCATCAAGGAGGGACTGCGCGAGCGCGGCGTGCTGATCGGGACCTCCGGTCGCGACGGCAACGTCCTGAAGGTCCGCCCGCCGCTCGCGTTCTCAGACGCCGACATCCCGGTCTTCGCCGATGCGTTGGCAGCGACGCTGGCGTCGAACGCCGCTCGTTAGCCTGCGGTCCCGACGACCAGGACGTCGCTCGGGAAGCGCGTGAGCCGCTCGAACCGGCCGGCGGCCGCGTCGATGGCGACGAGGTCCTCGATCCGGACGCCGGTCTCCCCGTCGAGGTAGACGCCCGGTTCGACCGAGAAGACGGTCGGGCTCGGCAGCGGCGTCTCGGCGGCGCGCTTGCCCAGGCTCGGCAGCTCGTGCGTCGCGAGGCCGATCCCGTGGCCGAGGCTGTGGCCGAAGCGGTCGCCATGCCCGGCGGCGCCGATGACGTCGCGGGCGATCGCGTCGACCGCCCGGCCCGACGGCAAGCCGTTCCTCCCACGCGACGGCGCCTTCGAGCGCCTGCATCGCGGCCGTCTGCGCGTCGAGCACGAGCTCGTACAGCGCGTGGTCACGCTCCGATCGGCGTCGCCGACGAACAGGGTCCGCGTCATGTCGCTGCGATAGCCGGCGACCTGCGCGCCGAAGTCGAAGAGGAGGACCGCCCCCTCGAGGACAGGGCGATCGCTGGGTGCTCCGTGCGGCAGAGCCGCCTCCGGGCCCGCCAGACATGCGACCTCGAAGGCCAGCGCCTCGGCGCCGTCGGTCCGCATCAACCACTCGAGGCGAAGCGCGAGCGTCGGCCTCGGTCATGCCTGGCCGGATCTCCGGGAGCAGCGCGGCGAGCGCCCGGTCGGCGACCGCACACGCCGCGGCGATCCGCTCGAGCTCCGAGCCGGCTCCTTCGTCGCCCGGTCGGCCTCGATCCAGCCCTCGATCGGGACCAGCTCGACGTCGGGTGCGGCGGCCGCCAGCTTCTGTCCAGGTCGCCTGTGGCACGAAGGCCGGCCTCGACCCCGACGCGCTTCGCGCCCGATCGACGCGACGAGCTCCGGCCAGCGCGTCGGCAGGTCGCCGTACACGGTCTCGATCCGTGCCTCGGGCGCCTCCCGCGAGGCCTGGATCGTGTAGCGCGAGTCGGCGAACAGGATGAGCTCGCTCCGCCGGAGAGCAGGAACTGTCCCGACGATCCGGCGACCTTCTCCTCGCCATCGGCGAGCGTGAAGCCGGTGAGGTAGCGCATGTGCTCGCGACGGACACCGAAGTACGCATCGATGCCGGCGTCGGCGAACCGCGCGCGGACGCGGTCCCGTCGCCCGGGTCGGGCGGCGCGGTCGGCCTCGTCCCAGCGTCGGCGGTCGGCCGTCGGTCGGTGGGGCGGCGAAGTCGGCCGCGACCGGCCAGCCGGCCCGGCTCCGACGCGTCACGTGTAGCCGTACTTCTTCATGTTCGCCTCGTGCTGCTTGGCGGTCTTCGCGAAGACGTGCTTGCCGCTGCCGTCGGGGATGGCCAGGAAGTAGATGTACTTGTCGGCGGTGTCCGGGTGCAGCGCGGCGTCGATGGAGGCAGGGTCGGCGTGGCGATCGGGCCCGGGATCAGGCCCGGCTGCGTGTAGGTCTGGTAGCCCGGCAGCGACTCGGGCAGCGGCACGTCGCGAAGTGCGACCGCCCTTGGGACCGGTGTCCAGAACGCGGTATTCCTGCCACTTGTCGAAGTCGAGTGCTTGTCGAGCTGGACCGTGTCGTTGCGCGTAGATGACCGTCGGGTCGGCGTTGAGCATCTTGTTCTGGATGCCCGGGATGCCGTTCAGCCGGTTCTGGTAGACGCCGGCGATGAGTGGCTTCTCCTCGTCGAGCTGCGCCTCGCTGCTCGACGATCGAGGCGAGCGACAGGACCTGGTAGAAGGTCATCTTCCGCTCCGCCGGCACCTTCAGCTTCGCGTCGCCGACCGCCGTCGTGGAACCCATCGAGCATCTTGCGGATCAGCTCTTCGGGCGTCGTATCCGGCAGCAGCCGATACGTGCCCGGCCAGAGGAATCCCTCGAGCGAGGCGCCGTCGGGGGCGTCCGCGAGGATCCTCTTGCAGCCACGGATAGTCGGCCAGCAGCTCGGCCGGCGGCTCCTTGGCGAGATCGTAGAACTCGCGCGGGTCCATCTGGAGCCCGTCGAGGGTCTGCAGCTTGGCCGTGATCTGCTCGAGCCGGAGGCCGGTGCGCAGGTCGACCTCGATGTACGGGTTCGGCGGCGGAGCGAGCAGCGCCGAGACCATCTGGTCGGGGGTCATGTTCTTGCGGAGCACGAACGTGCCCTGCTGCAGCGCTCCGGTCAGCTCGCGCTCACTCGCGAGGAAGACGAACGCGCGCGGATCCTTGATGAGGCCCTCGGCGCCCAGGCGGGTCGGCGATCGCCGAAGCCGTATCGCCATCCTGGACCACGAATTCGACCTGGCTGGGATCGGTCGACACCGGTTGGGTGAGCGCCGTGCCGATGTCCTCGCGGACGATATCCGCGACGAACGGGAGTCGTAGCGCCGCCGGGCTGTCCTCGGCCCACGAGAGGATCGCGCCGTTGACGACGGGCCGGAGTGCCGTCAGCGCCACGATGAGGACGACCCCGGCGAGGAGCACGGCGAAGAGCAGGAACCGGACGAGCCCGCCCAGGCCGCCACCGCCCCGGTTGCGACGTCGACCAGGACGACCCTCACCGCCGTACCGCCTCGAGGGCTCGTAGCCCTCCGGGACATAGTCGGTCGCGTAGGCGTCGGGCTCGAAGCGGCGGACGCCGGGCCGTTGGTCGCGCGGGCGCCCGCCCGAGCGGATCGTCATCGGGTCGTCTCCATCGTGGGCCGGGTCTGGGGGAGCTCGGTCGCGCGGCGGCTGTCGAGTTCATCTTGAAGGATGATCGCCGCGGCTTCCCGGTCGACGCGCTCGCGGTACGCGTCGCGCTGCGTCTTCGACGGCGGTCCGCCCGACCGCCCGCGACGCATCGGGCCCAGGCGCGACTCGGCGAGATGGCTGCTGAGCCGTTCATCGCGCAGCGTGATCGCGACTCGGTCGCCGAGACGCGGCGCGAGCGCCTCGACCCAGGCGCGGGTCAGGATCGCCTGCGGTCCCTCGTCGCCACCCGCGTCGAGCGGCAGGCCGACGACGAGATCGGTGATGAGGTTGCGTCTCGATGAGCGGCAGCAGGCCGGACACGTCGTCTTCGACGGTCGACCCCCGCTTGAGCGTGACGAGCGGTCGGGCACCGACGTCGGGGCCGTCCGCGATCGCCACACCGATCCGACGGTCCCCGAGATCGATCCCGAGATAGGCGGTCACGGCTCCACGGGCTCCGCCATCCGGACGTCGACGCGCTGGTCCAGCGTCGGGATCGTGCCGACCCAATCGGGCCACACGGACAACTGCGACTGGCCGTAGGTATCCGAGGATCGCCTTCGCGTCCTTGAGGCTCTTCCCCCGGATCTGCGCCTCGACCGCCGCGGGATCGACCTGGAGGACCTGCCGCGCCGTGATCGTGACCGGGAACGTGATGACGCCGTTCTCGACGACACCCGGCGATGGTTCGATATCGCTCGAGCCCTCGACCAGCTGGTAGCCCTCCTGGACCTGCGGCCCGATGTTGGCCTCCGCGACCTGCTGCACGGCCGTCTCGTCGACGGCAAGGACCGTGCCCGTCGCGCTCGCACCGAGCTCGAAGGTCTCGACCTCCTTGCCGAGGAGCGACGCCGGGTCGACGGTGTAGGTCGCGTCGCCCAATGCCGCCGTCTCCGGGAAGACCGTCGTGCCGTCGGCCGACAGCGACGGGTCGGCGACCTGTTCGGCGAAGGCCGAGGCGAGCTTGGCGTCGAGCGCCTTCGTCGCGGCGTTGATGTCGGCCTGGACGACGCGCGGGAACTCGTCGCGCTTGCCGCCGCTCGTGGCATCCGGGTTCGTCACGTCCAGGGTCAGAGGATCCTCGCCACGCGGGATCACCAGGATCGTGTTCGGCTGGACGTTGCCCTCGGGCCCGGGATCGACCGCCGTGACCTTGACGGTCGCGCTCGCCGGGAAGATCTGGAGCCCGACGAGCTGCGCGGCGGGCACCGTGATGCTCCGGTCGGTCCGGAACCGGATCCCGTTCTGCGTCCCGACGACGCTGCCGCGCGGGATCGTGTTGGTCGAAGTGAAGTCCTTGTTGCGGAACCGGACGGTCCCGGTCGCCGGCTTCTCCTCGACCCGTTTCCCGGTGACCGCGAAGCTGTCGGTCGTCTCGACGGGAACGTCCTTCGTCATGGCCGGCACCGTGCGACCCTCGGGATCGGGTTCGGTCGCTGCCGGGTCGGCCGTGATGCGAAGCGGGATCGGGCCGATGGCAGCCTCCTTCGGGGCGATCACCGCCGTCGCGGTCGGCAGGAAGACGTACGCCCCGACCCCGCCGATGACGAGCGCCAGGGCGAGGACCGCCAGGCCGATCGCGACGGGTGTGCGGGCGATGCGCGAGCCGAAGCCCTCCCTCGCGGGTGCCGTGACCACACGCGAACCGCCCGGGGACGGCCCTCCCGGCCCGGGCGCTCCCATCGGGCTGTCGGCGACGACCCTCGACGCAGGGACCGCCGATGGTATCCGGTGCGCGTGTGGCTCCCGGGCGGGGCGGGCTGAAGGCGTCGCGTCCGCCTCCACAGGAGCGGAGGCCGCTCCGACGCCGCTCGCGGCGAGGCTCTCGGCCGTCGCGCCTGCGGCACCCACCGTCATGGTTGCGGCGCCCGCGCCCGCCGCGGCGACGGCGGGCTTCGAGAGGCCTTCGTCATCGCCCTCGCCGGGCTCGCCGGCTTCCGATGGCGCGGCGGTCTCGCCTCGTGGACGGCGTCCACCACTGCCACGCGGTGAGGTCGCGCGGGCGCCCGGGTCGGTCGGCTGTCTCGCTGCCGCCATCGCTCCGGCGGCGCCGGCTGCCGCCATCGTCGGGTCGATGCCGCCGTCCTCCGACGTCTCGTACTCGGCGACCGTGGAGAAGACGGGCAGACCCGCGGAAGCCGCGAGGGCACGCGTCGCGGCGTCGCCGGCGACGACCGACAGCCGCTTCCCGTTCAGCGTCGCGTCGCGCGAGAGCAGCCGGAAGTTGATGCGCGACGTCGCGACGCGCGACCCGAAGGGCAGCACGATGGCGATCCGCATCGCGTCGGCCTCACGGACGCGATTGGCCGCGGTGGTGATCTCGTCGTCGCTGTCGAGATAGAGGATCCTGGCGTCCATCAGCGACGGATCAGACCTTCATCGCGCGAAGCACGCGCTTGAGGGCGACGTCCAGCGGATCGGCGGTCGTCTGCAGTTCGATCGCCTGGTAGGCGAGGCCGAGGGGCGTGACGTCCTGTTGGTCGACCAGCAGATCGGTCGCGTCGACGACGGTCTCGATCTGATCGGGTGAAAGGACCGTGACTTCCGGCGGCCGCGAGAACGGCATGTGCTTCCAGAACGCTTCCGCGGCGAGCGCCTCCCGGATCTCCGGCAGCCGACTGCCGCCGCCGCACACGAAGATCCGGCCCGGCAGCAGGTCGCCGCCCGACAGTTCCTCCATGACGAGTTCGACTCCGGCCGCCCATACCCGGACATCCTCGCCGATGATGTTCGCGATGTCCTGCTTGCGCTCGACATCGAGGCCGCGCGCGTAGTCGACCTTGAGCGCCTCCGCGCGTGGGAACGGCAGATCCATCCGATCCGCGATCGACTTCGTGAAGGCGCGACCGCCGAGCGCGAACATCCGCGTCCCCTCGATGCCGCCCTGTCGAACGAGGGCGACGTCGGTCGTCCCGCCGCCGACGTCGACGAACAACGCCCCGGTCTGGCGGATCTGGTCGTTGCCCAGCACACGCGCCACGGCATACGGCTCGGCGACGATCTCGAGCAACTCGAGGTCGAGTTGGGACGCCACGCTCTGGAGCGCCCCGAGATGGACCAGTGGCGCGAACGCGTTGAAGATCCCGATCTGGACATGGCGACCCTGGAACCCGACCGGGTTCGTGAGGGCGTAGCCGTCGATCGACGCCGACGTCACCGCCGCGTGGACGAGCCGGACATCGACGTGCGGGAGCCCGGTCTCCCAGGTGATCGCCCGCTCGGCCTCGACGAGCGCTTCGCGCTGGACGCCGTCGATCAGCTTCTGGAGCTCGGCTTCGCTGATCGGCTGGTCCGGCCGCCTGCGCTCCTGGCTGTGGGTCGTCGTGAAACCCTTCACCAGCTCGCCGGCGATGCCGATCACCACCTGGCTCGGGCGGAACCCGGCCATCTCCTCGGCTTCCTGGAGCGCGACGGCACAGTTATCGACGACCGCCGCGATGTCCGCGACGGTCCCCGACTGCATGTGCGAAAGGCCCTGTCGTTTACGGCCGACCCCACGGACCGTGCCCAGGCCCTCGTCATCGATCTCGAAGACCAGCGCCTTGGCGAATTCGGTACCGACATCGAGCGCCGTGCAGGCGGCCAGTCCCTCGGCCCCCTCGCGTTGCCAGATCCGGCGCCAGAACGCCATCAGCCCCCCGCGCCGAGTCGTCCCGCGATCGATTCACGGACCGCCCTCTCCGCGTCCGCCAACCCCTCGCGTCTCGTGCCCATCCCCTGCGCCATCTGCGGTCGGCCGCCGCCCTTCGCCCCGAGCGGTCCCGCCGCGACCTTCACGAGGTCGCCCGCCGACAGACCGCGATCGACGAGATCGTCGGAGACCGTCACCCAGACCTGGGGCGCGTCGGCGTCGAGGAACATCGCGATCACGCCATTGCCGAGCGCCGAGCGGACGTCCTTCGATGCCGCCTTGAGCGCATCCATCGATTCGTACGGGAGCGTGGCGATGACCGCGCGGGCCCCGGGTGCGACCTCCTCGGCGCGGGCTGCGAGTTCGGCAGGCTTCGGGACGCCGCCACCGCCCTCCCGGGCGCGGCGCTTCGCCTCGCGCAGGTCCTGCTGGAGCGCGCCGATCCGTTCTGGGACGCGGTCGACCGACTGCGCTCCCAGTTCCTCCGCCACCTGGTCCAGTGTCTCGAGGCGAGCGCGGGTGTACGCATCGGCGCCGGCGCCGGTGAGTGCCTCGATGCGGCGCTGCCCGGAGCCGATGCTTCGCTCGCCGGTGATCACGAAGCTGCCGATCTGTCCCGTCGCCCGGCAATGCGTCCCGCCGCACAACTCGAAGCTGTAGTCCTTGACCCGCACGGTCCGGACGGTCTCGCCGTACTTCTCGTCGAAGAACGCATCGGCGCCACGCTCGATCGCTTCGGCCATCGGCAGGTATTCGACGGTCAGCGGTCGGTCGTCGCGGATGATCGCGCGGACCTCGTCCTCGATCGCGCGCTTCTCGTCGTCGGTCAGCGCACGGTCGAAGGGGTAGTCGAAGCGGAGATAGGCAGGATCGACGAGCGAGCCGGCCTGGCGGGCCGTGTCACCGACGACGTTCCGCAGCGCCCGGTGCAGCAGGTGCGTGCCCGTGTGGTTGCGCATCGTGTGAGCGCGCCGCTCGGCGTCGACGACCGCCTCGACCGTCTCGCCGACCTTCAGTCGGCCGTGGAGCGTGCCGCGGTGGACGATCAGCCCGCCGACGGGCTTCTGGGTGTCCTCGACCGCGAACAGCTCGCTGCCGCCGCCCGACTCGCGGATCGTGCCCTGGTCGCCGACCTGCCCGCCGCCCTCCGCGTAGAACGGCGTCCTGTCGAGGACGAGCTCGGCCGCACCGTGACCGGTCAGCTCGTCGAACTCCATCCCGTCGCGGATGATCGCGACCACCCGACCCTCAGCCGTCGTGGTCTCGTAGCCGAGGAATTCCGTGTCGCCGACGCGGCCCTGGATCGTGCTGTAGAGCGACGTGAGCTCGCGCGTGCCTGGCGAGCTCCGCCTTCTTGCCCGATCGGCTGCGCTCGCGCTGCTCGGCGAGGGCGGTGTCGAAGCCTGCGCGGTCGATCGCGACGCCGTATTCGGCCGCCAGCTCGGCGGTCAGGTCGACCGGGAAGCCATAGGTGTCGTGCAGCCGGAACGCGACGTCGCCGGGAAGCTTCGGCGCGTCGGCCGGCAGGTCCTCCGGACGGCGCCCGACGACGGCCTCCGCCGAGGTTAGCGGGATGAGCGCCTCCTCGAGCTGCACGGTCCCGGCGTCGAGGGTCCTCGCGAACTGCGCCTCCTCGCGGGCGATCGTGCCGAGGATCCGTTCGCGCTTCTCGATCAGGTACGGATAGGCGTCGGACATCACGTCGATCACGACAGCGGCCGTGTCGGCCATGAACGGCTCCCGCCGGCCGAGGAGCCGCCCGTGGCGGACCGCGCGCCGGAGGATGCGTCGCAGGACGTAGCCGCGGCCCTCATTGCTGGGAAGGACGTCGTCCGCGATGAGGAACGTGACGGCCCGTGAGTGGTCGGCGATGACCTGGTAGCTGAAGCGCTCCTGCTCGAAGGCATCGGGATCGTGGCCGAGCAGGTCGCGCATCCGCGCGTGGATCGGCGTGAACAGGTCGGTGTCGTAGTTGGTCGGGACCTGCTGGACGACGCTCGCCAGCCGCTCGAGGCCCATGCCCGTGTCGACGCCCGGGGCGGGCAGCGGCGTGAGCGACCCGTCGGCCCGCAGCTCGAACTCCATGAACACGAGGTTCCAGATCTCGAGCCAGCGTGGGCACGTCTCGCTATGGTCCGGGATGCACTCCGGGCCTTCGCTGAGATGCCCGCCGCGGTCGAAATGGATCTCGCTGCACGGTCCGCAGGGCCCGACATCGGCCATGCGCCACCAGTTCTTCTCGTCGCCGTTGGGAAAGTCGCCCCACCGCACGAGGCGCTCCGGCGGGAGGCCGATCTCGTCGCGCCAGACCTCGAAGGCGACGTCGTCGGTCGTGTACGTGGTCGCCGCCAGTCGCTCGGGCGGGATCCCGAGGTCACGGGTCAGGAACTCCCAGCCCCAGTGGATGGCCTCGCGCTTGAAGTAGTCGCCGAAGCTCCAGTTGCCGAGCATCTCGAAGAGGGTGTGATGCCGCGGCGTGCGACCGACCTCCTCGAAGTCGTTGTGCTTGCCGGCGACACGCAGGCAGCGTTGGTAGTCGACCGCACGCGTGTAGCTGCGGCGCTCCTGCCCGGTGAGGACGTCCTTGAACTGGACCATCCCGCTGTTCGTGAACAGCAGGGTCTGATCGCCGGCCGGGACGAGGCTCGCGCTCGGCACGACCGTGTGTCCACGTTCGGCGAAGAACTCGATGAAGCGCTGCCGAAGCTCCGACGCCGGCCGCGACACGATCCGGGGGTCCGGGGTGACGGGTGGGGTCGACATCGGCCGCAATGGTACCGAACCGACGGGCGGCCATCCGTGCAACACCGCCGCGACATCGGCGTGCGGCCGCCGTGATGCGCGTTCGGCGCGCCGCGACCCATGTTGGACGAACCGAGCCCGAACAGGAGGTTGGGATCATGGCCTTCATCCGCAAATGCGAGAAGTGCGGCAGCGTCGACAGCCGCGAACGCTGGTCGTCCCCGAGCCGAGGCAGCCTCGCAGGACGCATTCGACGGGTGGACGCTGCCCGTCCTGTGCGTGGACGGAATTCGACCTGGTCGACGAGGAGGCCCAGGCGGAGCCGCAGGCGACGGCGACGGCTCAGTAGGTGCCGCTGGCTAGGCGTCCTCATCCGAGGAACGCTCAGCCGCGTCTCAGACGCCTCTCACGGTCATCAGGGACGCTGCGAGGGTCGACCAGCCAAGGAGAACCCGATGACCCGTCCCGCGCCGACCGACACGCGCCGAGCTCGCTCGACGACCTCGATGACGACGACCGGCCGATCGGCCGCATCCTGAGTCGTCGCGAGGTCCTCGCGCTGATCGGCGCGAGCGGCACCGCGGCATTCCTCGCCGCGTGCACGCCTGGCGGAGGGACCGCGGCGCCGTCTGCGTCTGCGGCAGGCTCTGCCGGCGCGAGCGTGAGTCCCGGCGCGAGCGCGAGGCCAGCGCGGCTCCGACGGCCATCGCTTCGGCGGCCGTCGCGAGCGCGCTGCCGTCCTGCGTCGTCGTGCCGGAGCTCACCGAGGGCCCGTACTACGTCGACGTCGAACTCGAGCGCGCGGACATCCGGACGAACACGTCCGATGGTGTCGCGGTCGAAGGAGCGCCGCTGACGATCGAGTGGATCGTCTCCCAGGCCGATGGCTCCGCCTGCATGCCGATGGAAGGCGCGATCGTCGACGTGTGGCATTGCGACGCGCTCGGCGTGTACTCGGGCGTCCAGGGCAACAGCGGCAATTTCCTCCGCGGCTTCCAGCGCACCGATGCGAACGGCAAGGCGACGTTCCAGACGATCTACCCCGGCTGGTACCAGGGCCGCGCGGTCCACATCCACTTCAAGGTCCGCACCGATCCCGACGCGAGCGCCGGCTTCGAGTTCACCTCGCAGCTGTTCTTCGACGACGACGTCAGCCGGTCGGTGTACTCGACCGGCGTGTATGCCCAGAAGGGCGCGCAGGACGTGCCGAACGCACAGGACGGGATCTACAACCAGAGCGGCGGCGCGACGCTGGTCTCGGTGACGCAGGAGGGCGACGGCTACAAGGCTTCGTTCCCGCTCGCGGTCCAGCTGACGTAGGTCGGCGTCGCCGCGCGCCTCGGCGGTAGGCGGGCGCCGAGCGCTTCGGCGGACCGCGGGCGCGTTGCCTCGGAGGCAAGGTTCGAGGGTCTCACGGGCCGGATCAGGGCGCCTCCGGGCCGTGTTCGTTGGCTGCCAGGCGACGTTTCAGGGTCCAAGGGGCGAGAGCAGGACACGTCGGCCGTATTCGTTGGCTGCCAGGCAACGAAATCGCTCCAGGACGGTATGTCCGGGCGCTGCACGGCGAAAACGTTGGCTCAGAGCCAACGGCGGGCGGCGAGGATCGTCGCAACGGCGGGCGGAGACGGTCGACGCAACGGCGGGCGTGGAGGTTCCCGCCGCGCCTATCGCTTCCGGCGCCTCCCGAGCACCCGCCACAGCCGCGACCCGGCGATGATCGCGCCGAGGATCGCCCCGAGCGTCAGCCCCCGCAGGAACTTCGCCGTCGAGGTGTCGTCGTGAGCGTCGCTCATGTCGGTCGTCCGGGATTCGGGCCGAGGACGGCGATCACGGACACGATGCCGATGCCGAGCCAGGCCACGATCGACGCGCCCAGCAGGTGGTAATCGCCGAGCGTGAGGGCGTCGATCCCAAGCCGGCCGAAGATCGCGTCACCGGCCCAGGCGCCGAGGATCGCCGCCGCGACGAGCAACGGCAGCCGACCGCCGGCGGAGCCGCGGATCGCCACCGACAGCGCCGCATGGAAGACACCGACCAACACCGACAGGACCAGCGAGGGCTCGAGGCTCACGCGCTGAGGAGCGCGGCCTCTCGTCCGCACGGCCGCGCTCCGCCGGGACCGCGATGCGGCCACCGCCGAGCACCTCGTCGCCGTCGTAGAGCACCGCGGCCTGCCCGGGCGCCGCCGCCCAGACCGGGACGTCGGTCGTGACCTGCCAGCGCTTGATCGCCGAGCGGGCGAGACGGTCGCCGGGATCGGCGGCGGCCCGGTGGCGGATGCGGACCGAGGCCCGGAACGGCTCGAGCCGGGTACGACCGGCGCGATGAACGACGCGCGCTCGATCGTGAGACTCGGTCGTCTCGAGATCCTCGCGACGGCCGAGCTGGATGGTGTTCGAGAGCGGGTCGATGCGCGAGACATAGCGAGGCGATCCGAGCGCGACCCCAAGGCCCTGCCGCTGCCCGACCGTATAAGCGGCGGTCCCACGATGCTCCCCGACCCTCGACCCGTCTGCGTCGACGAGCGGCCCGGGGACGGGCTCCCAACCGGCACGAGTCCGGAGCGCGTCGCGGTAATCGCCGCCCGGGACGAAGCAGATCTCCTGGCTCTCGGGCTTGTCCGCCGTCACAAGATCCAGCGAACGGGCGACCGCCCTGACCTCGGGCTTCGTCAGCTCGCCGAGCGGGAAGCGTGCGTGCTCGAGCTGATCGGCCCGCAACCCGTAGAGGAAGTAGGTCTGGTCCTTGTCCTCGTCGCGCGCCCGTAACAACCGCGCGCGGCCGTCGTCGCCGACCAGTCGGCGGGCGTAGTGCCCGGTCGCGACCGCATCGCATCCGTACAGGTGGCGAGCACGCCCCAGCAGGGCGCCGAACTTCACGTACGTGTTGCAGTCGACGCACGGGCTCGGCGTCCGCCCGTCGAGGTAGGCGTCCAGGAACGGCTGAAGCACGCCAGCATCGAACTCGCGCTCGAGGTTCATGACGTAGAACGGGATCCCGAGCTGCGCCGCGACCCGCCGCGCGTCGTCGGCGGCGTCGAGCGAGCAGCAGCTCTTCTTGAACTCCGAGTAGGTGTCGGCGACGTCGTGGAGCCGCATCCAGACCCCGACCACGTCGTGCCCCTGCTCGTGCAGGATCGCCGCGGCGACGGACGAGTCCACCCCGCCCGACATCGCAACGAGGATCCGGCTCACGCCGTCACCCCCTGCCCGAGCGGGTCGCGCGCGACCGTGGCCGCCCCCGTCCGCATCGAGGCGATGACCCGCGGCACGACCTCGGTCGCCGTGGCGACGTCCTCGTCGCTCGTCGTCCGCCCGAGCGACAGCCGCAGCGCGCCCCGGGCCTCGTCCTCGGGGTAGCCCATCGCAGAGAGGACGTGGCTGACCTCGGTCGAACCGGTCGTGCACGCCGATCCGACCGATGTCGCGATCCCTTCGAGGTCCAGCGACAGGCTGACCGCCGACCCGTCGGTGCCGCGCGCGATGATCGAGAGCAGTCCCGGCAGACGGTCCGTCGGGTGGCCGGTGAGCTCGGTGTCCGGCACCTCGAGGACCGCCTCGGCGAGACGGTCGCGCGACACCCGCAGTCGTTCGACGGTCGGTGCCCGCTCGGCAGCGCACAGCTCGTAGGCTTTTGCGAGTCCCACCGCGCCCGCCACGTTCTCCGTGCCGGCGCGGCGATGGCGCTCCTGCTCGCCGCCGTGCTGTTGGGACAGGATGTGGGTCCCGTGCTTGACGTAGAGCGCGCCGATGCCCTTGGGGCCTTCGAACTTGTGGCCGCTGATCGAGACGAGGTCGACGCCGAGCTCGCGGAGCCGGAGATCGACATACGGAGCGGCCTGGATCGCGTCGACGTGGAACAGGATCCCCTTTCGCGCCCGAACCTTATCGGCGATCTCGGCGATCGGCTGGAGCGTGCCGACCTCGTTGTTCGCGAGCATGATCGAGACCAGGATCGTGCGGTCAGACAGCGCCGCGTCGAGCTCGTCCGGATCGACACGCCCGTATCGGTCCACTGGCAGCTCGACGACCTCGAACCCGAACTTCTCGAGGTAGCGAAGGGCATGGCCGACGGCGTGATGCTCGATCGACGAGGTGACGATCCGGTGGCCCCGGGCCTTGCCCGCCCAGGCCGCGCCCTTCAGGGCGAGGTTGTTCGCCTCCGTGCCGCCCGACGTGAACACGACCTCGCGCGCTTCGACGCCGAGGCTCGACGCCAGCCGGTCATGGGCGTCATCGAGCGCCGCGCGAGCCGCACGACCGAACGCGTGCGCCGACGACGGGTTCCCGAAGGACTCCGTCAGGAACGGCAGCATCGCGTCGACGACCTCGCGCCGGACAGGCGTGGTGGCCGCGTGATCGAGGTAGATCGGCATCGCCGCCGATCGTACACCGCTCCCGCGAAGCGCCGGCCCGCGCCCCCTCGTCGAGGTCGCGGACGCGATGCGTCAGCCGAGCATCGGGCGGCTTACGTCGTGGTCGCGGTCACCTGATACAGCCGCCCGTTGATGGTGACGGCGTAGAGCTCGCCGTCCTCGCTCTCGCCGAACGAGGTCACGTTAAGGATGGTGTCGCGGCGCATCCACAGGCTGGAGCCTTCGGCTGGCATCGTGTAGAAGCGACCGCTGCAGAAGTCGGCGAGGACGTACAGTCCGGCGAGGCCCGGATACGCCGATCCGCGATAGACGTAGCCACCCGTGATCGAGCAGTTCCCGCCGGTGTGCCCGTACTCGGCGACCGGCAGCGTCTTGCCGGAGGTGCTGCAGCTGCTCGCGTTGTAGCAGTGCTTGCCCTCCATCACGTTCCAGCCGTAGTTCCGCCCACCGTGGTAGGCCGGCGGCTCGCGGTCGATCTCTTCGTAGCGGCTCTGGCCGACATCGGCGATGAACAGCGTACCCGGTCGAGCGGTCGAACGAGATGCGCCACGGGTTGCGCAGTCCGTACGCCCAGATCTCGTCCAGGCCGGCTGTCGCCCCGCGGAACGGGTTCGTCGTCGGGATGCTGTAGCGGCCGGTACGGGCCCGGCCCCGCTGCCGCCCGGGTTGATCCGCAGGATCTTGCCGAGCAGGTTCTTGGTCTTGCTCTGCGCGTTGCGACCGGGGTCGCCGGCCCCGCCGCCGTCACCGGTCCCGATGTACAGGTAGCCGTCCGGCCCGAACGCCATCGCACCGCCGTTGTGATTGGAGTGCGCACTGTGCTCGATGACGAGCATCGGCTCGAGCGTCGAGCGCGACGTCCAGCTGCCGGATGCGTTCGGCACGCAGTCGGGCGACCACGATGTCGCCGCCGGTCCGCGTGTAGTAGACGTAGAGCCGGCGGTTCACCTCGAACTGGGGGTGGAAGACGAGGCCCAGAAGACCTCGCTCCCCTGACGCGTCGCCGATCAGCGCCCGCAGGTCGAGGAACGTGCCGGACTTGATCGCGCCGTTCTGGTAGACGCGGACGACGCCGCGCTTCTCGACGAGGAAGAGCCGGTTCGACCCGTCGCCGGCGTTGGTGACCTGGGTCAGCGCCTGGAGACCGCTCGCGCGGAGCGGCAGCCCGATGGTGGTGGCGCCTCGGGCGACGCTCGCCGGCAGGATCGTCATCAGCAAGAGGGCGGTCAGGCCGGCGAAGAGCGGCCAGCCGCCGCGTGGCGCGGTCGATGATCGGTCATGGCCGTCACCCTACACCGCGGCCGAGGGCGTTCGCCACCCCGGAGCCGAGTCAGCTCGAACCGAACGCCCGATGGAGGATCCGCGCCATCTCACCGCGGTTCACGGTCCTCGTCGGGCAGAACAGACCGACGCCGCAACGGTCGATGAGCGCCGCGTCGGCGACCGCGTTGATCGATGCCTCCGCGCCGATCCCGTCGTCGTCGGTGTAATGGTCGGTCGCGCTCGGGGGCAGCTCCAGCGCGTGCGCCAGGATCACCGCCAGGAACTGCCGGGTCACCATCGGCCGTCGGGCAGAACCGGCGGGTCCCGCAGCCATTCATGATCCCGGCTGCGGCGACACGGTCGTGGTACGTCTCGAAGCGCGACCCCTCGTCGTCGTCGAAGAAGTCCTGTCGTCGTCGCGGGCAGCCGCATCAGCCGAGAGAGGAACACCGCGAGCTCGTCGCGATGGGTCACGTTGTACGTGCAGAACAGCAGCGGGTCGCAGCCCGCGCCCAGACCGACGCTCAACCCCCACGCCGCGTCCGCGGCGAACGGCGTCGAGCTGTAGTCGTCGGTGCAGGTCGAGCCGCGGCTGAGCACGCGTACCGTGCTGCCGCTGATCGACAGGCGCACGTAGCGAGCAGTTGTTCGACTCCTGCGACTCGGTGAACAGGCGCCATAGATCGACGGCGTAACCGGAGCGTGTAGGTGCCGGACGGCAGCCCCGTGATGTCGATCCACTGGTAGGCGAAGTTCCACGGGTACTTGTCACCCCAGCCGACCGAGATCCCGGTCCTGGTCGAGGTGGATGACCGTGTCCCGCAGCCCGATTCCGCGGTAGTGGCGTGTCTTGGGCGCCCGCGGCAGCGACAGGAACCGCGGCGTCGTGTCGAAGAAGCAGAAGCCGATCTTGCTGTCGCGCAGCGTTCCCCGCGTCGACCACAGGTGGTAGTTCGCCATCCGCTTGACGTGATGGTGGTCGTGCCCGTCGCCGGCGTAGACGAGCTGCGCCGCGGTGTGGATGCGACGCGTCGTCCCATCGCTCCTGTACACGACCTGGTCGACGGCGAACGGCTGGCTCGGGCTCGAACGATGCCCACGCACCTCGAAGGGCCCGGCGCCGTAGTTGAGGATGATGGTCGTGAACCGCAGCAGCTTCCGGCCGCTCGAGGTCCGGACGATGCGCAGATCGCCGATGCGGTCGGCGCGCAGGTCCGGGAGCAAGTTCGATGCGGCGGCGACATGCGCCGGTGGCGCGACGAGCACGAGCGACGCAGCCAGCCCGACGATGACGCCCAGGCGGCGGAGCGTGCTTCTGGGACCGCGCCGACGCATCGCGTGGACCTTACACGCCGACTTCAGCCGACGGCGGACGGTTCCGCGGCCCGGCGCAGGTCCTCCGCTCGACCCGCCTCTCGCCGCCGATCGTGCTGCGAGAGCAGCCGCTTCCGGAGCCGGATGGACTCCGGGGTCACCTCGACGAGCTCGTCGCCCGCGATGAACTCGAGCGCCGATTCGAGGGTGAGCGGACGCGGCGGTGTCAGGCGCAGTGCCTCGTCGTGGGCGTGGGTACGGATGTTCGTGAGCTTCTTTTCCTTCGTCGGGTTCACGTCCAAGTCGCCGGAACGGCTGTTCTCGCCGACGATCATCCCCTCGTACACCTCGACGCCGGCCCCGATGAACAGCTCGGAACGCTCCTGGAGGTTGAACAAGGCGTAAGCGTTGCTCGTCCCGGTGCGGTCGGCGACGAGGACCCCGCTCGTGCGATGCGTCACGTCGCCGGCCCACGGCCCATAGCCTTCCCCGATCTGGTGGAGCAGCGCCGTCCCGCGCGTATCGGTCAGCAGCTGACCTCGGTAGCCGATGAGGCCGCGGACCGGCAGCACGTACTCCATCCGCACCCGCCCGTCAGCGTCGGTGGTCATCTGTTCGAGCCGGCCCTTGCGACCGGCCATGGCTCCCTGGACCTCGCCGATGTAGTCGGGCGGGATATCGATCGTGACGCGCTCGTATGGCTCCTGGGTCTCGCCATCGACCGTGCGGAGCAGCACTTCCGGGCGCGACGCGGTGAGCTCGTACCCCTCGCGGCGCATCTGCTCGATCAGCACGGCCAGCTGGAGCTCGCCCCGGCCGCGCACCTCGAAGGCGTCGGTCCCTTCCGCCGGCCGGACCTCGATCGAGACGTTGCCGAGGACCTCCTTGTCGAGGCGCCCCTTGATCTGGCGGCTCGTCACGTAGCGACCCTCGCGGCCAGCGAGCGGCGAGGTGTTGACCCCGAACGTCATCCGCAGCGTCGGCGCGTCGACGTCGAGCCGCGGCAGCGGCTTGGGGTCGTCGGGATCGGTGAGGGTGTCGCCGATCGTGACATCGGGGAGCCCGGCGACGCTGACGATATCGCCGGGGCCGGCCTCCGCGATGTCGATCCGGTCGATGCCGTGTGCCGTCTGAAGCGTCGTGACGGTCCCGGTGAGCGTCACGACGCGACCGGGCTCGACCGCACCCGACGTGTCGTCCGCCTCGTCCCGTACGACCGTGATCCGCTGTCCGACACGGATGGTGCCGTTCCACACACGCCCGACGGCCATCCGCCCCACGTAGTCGTTCGCCGACAGGTTCGTGACGAGCAACTGGAGGGGGTGGTCGGGGGTGTAGGTCGGCGCCGGCGTGACATCGACCAGCAGGTCGAGCAGCGGGCGCAGGTCCTCGCCCGGGTCGTCGAGCGAGGTCGTCGCCGTCCCGGCCTTGGCATTCGTGTACACGACCGGAAAGTCGATCTGGGCGTCGGTCGCGCCAAGGTCGATGAACAGCTCGTAGATCGCGTCGAGGACCTCGGCAGGGCGCGCGTCGGAGCGGTCGATCTTGTTGAGCGCGACCACGACGGGCAGGTGCCGCGCCATAGCCTTCTGCAGCACGTACCGGGTCTGGGGCAGCGGCCCCTCCGCCGCGTCGACGAGGAGCAGCACCGAGTCGACCATCAGCAGCGACCGTTCGACCTCGCCACCGAAATCGGCGTGCCCGGGCGTGTCGACGATGTTGAGTCGGACGTCGCCGTAATCGACGGTCGTCTGCTTGGCGAGGATCGTGATGCCCTTCTCGCGCTCGAGGTCCATCGAGTCCATCACGCGGTCGACCAGCGCCTGATTCGAGCGGAAGGCGCCGGTCTGGCGGAGCATCGCGTCGACGAGCGTCGTCTTGCCGTGGTCGACATGGGCGACGATCGCGACGTTGCGGATGTCGTCGCGGGTGCGGGTGGGCATGGCGACGGAGTGTCGCACAGAGTCGGTCGGGGCCGCCGCAGTCCAGTCCCCATCGGCTGCCTCGACTGCTAGCATCGGGTCCGTGACCGTCGCCGCCGTGATCCTGTCCGCGACCACCGAAGGCGCCCTGGCCGACACGCTCGGTCAGCCTCGGGTGCGGCGGCTCGTCGACATCGCCTGGTCGGGTGGCGCGTTGCCGGTCGTCGTGGTCGCGCCGGACCCCGATGGAGCCGTGGCCGCGAGCCTCATCGGCAGTGAGGCGGTGTACGGGACCCCGGCCCCGCCCGACGCCGGTCCGGCCGGTCAGATGGTGCGCGGCGCCGAGGTGGCCCGAGCCGAGGTCAGCGACATCACCGCGGTGCTGCTGTGGCCGGGACGCATGACCTGGGTCGGGCCCGAGACGATCACCTCGCTCATCGAGGCGCATGGCGTCGCGCCCGGTTCAATGCTGCGGCCCGGGTGGCAAGGTGAGGTCGGCTGGCCCGTCCTCCTGCCGCTCAGCGCCATCGATCATCTGCGTGCCGTCTCCCCTGAAAGGATGCCGGCGGATGTCGTCCACGAGGTCGCGGGCTACATCCCGACACAGGTCATCGACGTCGGCGATCCAGGCATCCACTTCGACGCCGATACGCCGATCGCCGATCTGCCGCCGTACGAGGGCCCGCCCGAGCCGCCGGGCGGACACCGACATGAATGGGGCGACGCGGTGGTCGAGCGTGGCGTCGACGAGGAGGTCCCGGGCGAGGGCCGCGGGCTGGCGCCGTACCCGCAAGCCGCGGATGACGCCGCCGTCGATCTCGACTGACGGGCCGACCTGAAGACGTCGCGGCGACGACGCGTCGCTATCGGGTGTCTGACGGCGCTGATCGTCCTCACGGTCATCTCGGTGATCGGATTCGTGTGGTGGGCGCCACCGCAGCCGCTGCTCCCTGAGGCCGAAGCTGCGCTGGCGTCGACGCCAGCGGCGACGTACAACGCAGGTGGCGACGGCCGACTTACCTGGACCCCGACCGCTGAGGCACCCACGATCGGCCTCGTGCTGTACACGGGCGGCAAGGTGCCACCGTCCGCGTACGCGCCGGCCGCACGAGCGATCGCGGAGCAGGGCTATCTCGTCGCGATCGTCCCGGCGCCGTTCAACCTCGCGATCCTCGACACGGATGCTGCCGAAAGGGTCATCGAGGACCATCCGGAGATCGACGCATGGGCGGTCGGCGGGCACTCGCTCGGTGGCGCGACAGCCTCGCTCTTCATCGATGGGCATCCCGGTGTCGTCGATGGCCTCGTGCTCTGGGCGGCGTACTCATCGGCGGACCTGTCAAGCGACAAGCTCCACGTGCTCAGCACGTATGGGTCACTCGACGCCGGCGTCCCCTCATATTCCGACCCTGCGAACGTCGCGAAGCTCGGCTCGAACGTCACGGTCGATGTGATCGAGGGCGGCAACCACGAGCAGATGGGCTGGTACACGGGACAACCGAACGACCCGCCAGCGACGATCAGCCGTGAGACCCAGCAGGAGCGGGTGGTCGCGGCGACCGTCGCGCTGCTACGCGATCTCGGCTGAGGTTGCCCTAGGCGAGCGCTGCGGGTAGCACCAGCGGCACGAAATAGCTCGCGAACATCGCCCCGGCGGCGATGGCGACCCGCCGGCGATCGTCTGGCGTCGCGGGCGGCAGCAGGTCCGCGGCATGCGGCCGGGTCAGCACGAGCAACCCACCGACCGTCTCGAGCGGCAGCAGGATCTGCCCCTGCGTCACCGCGATGAGCGCGCGGATGCCGCCGATCACGATGAGGACGATGCAGACGGGCTGGATCGCGTGGATGGCCCATGCGCACCAGCGCGTGAGGCCGCGGATCAGGCTGACCATCACGATCAGGGTCGCTGCGACATTCGCGGTCAGGATCACGAGCAGTGGCCAGACCGCCGCGACGCGGGCAGGATCGATGCCGCGGCTCGTCGTCGGGACCAGCACGAGACCGATCGCTGCAAGGATCGCCAGGATCACGAACAGGAACCGCGCCCAGCGTCGGTACTGGTCGAGGCCCCTGAGGTCGCCGCTCGCCGCCGCAGGATGGGTGGAGGGCTGGGTCGTCGGATGGGTCGCCGGGTCGGTCGTGGGCTCGGTCACGCCGGCGATGCTAGTCGACCAGGCGCTCGGAACCTAGTCGGTGGCTATCGCCGCTCCGTCCCGGTTCGCGCGGATCGCGTCACGCAGGCGCGCGATCGGGATCGTCGCCACGGCGATCCCGCCGATGACGAACGCGACGCCGGCCAGTTGCGCCGGCGATGGCCGCTCGCCGAGCAGGACCATGCTCAGGCCGACCGAGATGACCGGCTGGACGAGCAGGATCAGCGAGGTCACGACCGCGGGGAGCCGCGGCAGCGACATCGAGATGAACAGGTAGCCGAGCGACTGCGAGGTCAGGCCGAGCACGGCGAGCCAGAACAGGCTCTCGAGGGGCGGCGTCAGGTCGAGATCGCCGATCGCGAGACCGACCACCGTCGCGACGGCGGCCGTCGCGACCGTGGCGATGGCCACGGGACCGGCGGGTCGACGCGGATCCCTACCACCCAGACGGATGATCAGCAGATACCCCGAGTAGCACAGCGCGGTGGCGATGCCGAGCAGGACACCCAGCGCGGGGTCGCTGCCGTACGCGCCGGCGCCGATCGCTCCGCTGATCAGCACGACGCCCGCAAGCACGATCGGCACGGCGATCAGGGTGTTGCGCGACGGCCGCTCCCCGAAGACCAGCCACGCGACGACGCCGACGACCAGGACCTGGAGGTTGCCGAGGACCGTCGCGAGCCCCGCCCCGACGTATTCGATGGCGTGATGCCAGAACGTCAGGTCACCCGCGAAGAAGACGCCGGCGATGAGCGCGAGCCGCACTGCACGACGCGGTAGCGGTCCGTATCGTCGCTGCTCGGCGAGGGCGACGGCGCCGAGCAACGGCAGACCGAATAGCGCACGGAACACCGTGCCCGTGGATGGCGTGACATCCGCCCACAGATAGAAGATCCCCGAGAACGCGATGCAGAGCGCCCCGGCGAGTGCCGCGAGACGCGGCCGGTGCGCGATCGCGTCGAGTGGCGGGATGCCCAGTCCGGACTCGCGGTCGGTCGCCGGCGTCCCGGCGTCGCTCACGTTCCCGTCGGCTTCGGCGGGACGCCGACGAACCGCAGTCCGAGCTCCTCGAACTGCTCGGTCTCGGGCGGCGAGGGCGCCTCGAGCATCGGGTCGCTGCCCGACTGGGTCTTGGGGAACGCCATGACCTCGCGGATGTTGGTCTGGCTTGCGAGGAGCGCCGCCCAGCGGTCGATGCCGAGTGCGATCCCGCCGTGCGGCGGCGCGCCGTACTCGAACGCGTCGAGGACCGCGCCGAACTTGTCGCGCATCCCCTCGATCGTCTGACCCTGCAGCAGGAAGCTGCGCTCGAGCAGGTCGCGCCGGTGGATGCGGACCGAGCCGCCACCGAGCTCCCAGCCGTTGAGTACGAGGTCGTACTGCATCGCCCGCGCGCGGCCGGCCGGATCGTCGGGCGATGGCTTCGCCGGATCGCCGGATGCGGTGACCAGCAGCGCCTCGTCCTCGGGCACCACGCCGCTGAACGGGTTGTGCGTGGCGTCCCAACGCTCGTTCTCCGCGTCCCACTGGTACATCGGGAAGCGGTTGACCCAGGCGTACGCGAGCACGTTCGGATCGGCCAGCCCGAGGCGCTCGCCGAGACCGGCCCGCAGCCGGCCGAGCACATCGGCGACGACCGGCGCGGCGTCGGCCACGATCAGGATCAGATCGCCGTCCGTCGCGGCCGTGGCGTCGATGACCGCGCGCTGCACGTCGTCCGACAGGAACTTCGCCGCCGGTCCGACTCAGCCCGTCAGCCGCCACCGCCAGGTGGACCAGACCCTTCGCGCCGAACCGCTTCGCCAGGTCGGTGAGCTCGTCGGTCTCACGCCGGGTCGCGCCACCCAGCCCCGGGCGCACGATCGCCTTGACACGTCCCCCGGAGGCGAGCGCCTCGTCGAATACCCGGAATCCCGAACCGCCATCCAGCACCGGCCCCAGGTCGACGAGCTCCATCCCGAACCGGACGTCCGGCTTGTCGGACCCGAACCGCTCCATCACCTCGTCGTACGTGTATCGCGGGAACGGGACCTCGGCGAGCGGCCGGTCCGGGCGGGTGGCCCGGGACACGTCGATCACCATCGATTCGATGAAACCCATCACCGCGTCCTCGTCGATGAAGCTCATCTCGAGGTCGAGCTGGGTGAACTCGGGCTGCCGGTCCCCGCGAAGGTCCTCGTCGCGGTAGCAGCGCGCGATCTGGAAGTAGCGGTCGATGCCAGCGACCATCAGCAGCTGCTTGAGCTGCTGCGGGCTCTGCGGCAGCGCGTAGACGCTCCCTGGCTGCAGGCGCGAGGGCACGATGAAGTCGCGCGCACCCTCCGGCGTCGACTTGATCAGCGTCGGCGTCTCGACCTCGACGAACCCGGCGGCGTGGTGCGCCTCGCGGATCGCCTGGACCATGCGGCTTCGAAGGAGGAGCCGTTCGGCCATCGGCTGGCGCCGGATGTCGAGGTAGCGGTACTTCAGCCGAAGGCTCTCGTCGACCGGCTTGTCCGGCTCGTTGATGTAGAAGGGCGGCGTCTTCGCCTCGGACAGGATGTCGATCTCGGTCGCCTGGAGCTCGATCTCGCCGGTCGGCATGCGCGGGTTCTCGGTCCCGGCTAGGCGTCGGGCGACGTCGCCGGCGGCGGTCACGACGAACTCGTTCCGGACCCGACTCGCCGATCTCGTGCGCCTCGGGCGCGTCGGCTTTGTCGATGACGACCTGCGTGATCCCGTGCCGGTCACGCAGGTCGAGGAAGATCAGCTGGCCGTGGTCGCGGCGGCGATGGACCCAGCCGGCGAGACGCGCGTGGATCCCGCGTCGGCCGCCCGCAACTCCCCCGCGGTATGGGTCCGATAGGGCGTGGCGAGACCGGGACCGGATGCTGACATGGCCGGCGTATCGTACGGGAACCGTCTTTCCGAGGAGGCTATCGCGATGCTGTCCGACCATCCGGTCGTATGCCGCCATGCCGACCGCCGATCTCGACGCCGCGCGTGGGTTCTACGAGGATGTACTCGGCTTCGTGCCGCGCGAGGCGAACCCGGCGGGCATCTACTACGACGCGGGCGGAGGCACCTACTTCGTCCTGACGCGGAGCAGCGGCAAAGCATCCGGATCCCACACACAGATGGCGTTCCGCGTGTCGGACATCGAGTCCGAGGTGCGCGATCTCCAGCGACGTGGCGTCACGTTCGAGGAGTACGAGACGCCCAAGACGGTCGACGGCATCGCCACGATCCCGATCGGGCGCGACGGCCTGGTTCCGGGACCCCGACGGGAACCTCATCGGGATGATCCAGTTCAACGACTCCGAGCGTCAGCGGCTCGGCCACCCGATTCGGGTGATGTTCGCCGTGACGGGGGCCGGGCCTATAGTCGCCGCCCCGCGGCGGATCCGAGACCGCCCGGTCGAGGAGGGGCATGTCGGCCATCATCCCGCGCTGGGAGTGGCGCACGTTCGGCTCCCGTTTCGGGCTGGCCGACGAGCGTTTCGCGCGCGCTCGAGTCCACCGGCGTGCAGGAGAGCGACGAGATCTATCTGCTCGGCGGCGGGGACCGGCAACGCCAAGATCCGAGACGGGCTGATGGACATCAAGCTGCTGCGCGAGACCCAGCGTGGGCTCAGCGCTGGGAGCCGGTCCTGAAGGCCGCCGTTCCCGATCGCCGCCGACGACGCACGACGCGTCTTCGCGACGCTCGAGATGCCCGTCCCTGCCCTCGACCGCGACACCTACACGGTCGACGAGTTCCTCGCCGACGTGGCCGGCGACGCCGGGCCGCTCCGGCGGGTCGACGTCCACAAGCGCCGCGTCCGCTACACCGTCAACGGTTGCACCTCGGAGGTCACCGATCTTGGTCGCGAACGGCAGGCCGAGCCGGACGATCGCCATCGAATCGACCGATCAGGCGGCGGTGCTCGAGGCGGTCCGCGAGATGGGGCTCGACGGCTACCTGAACATCGAACTACGCGGCAGGGCCTTGCGGGCGGTCATCGAGGGCCGGCCGGAGCGCTATCGCGGTGATCGACGTCGGGACGAACTCGGTCAAGTTCCGCATCGCCGAACGGGCACGCCGACGGCTGGCGACGCTGACCGACCGTGCCGAGATCACCCGCCTCGGCGAAGGCCTCACCGAGGGCGGCGACATCACGCCCGACGCCCAGGCCGGACGCCGACGCGATCGCGGCGATGGTCGACGATGCACGGGCGCCGGAGTACTGGCGATCGTTGCGGTCGGCACCGCGGGCCTGCGAGCCGCGAGGAACGGTGCCGCGGTCATCGACGCGATCCGCGGCCGAACAGGCGTCACGATCGAGGTCATCCCCGGCGACGAGGAGAGCCGGCTCGCCTACCAGGGCGTCCGTGCCGGTGCCGACCAGGACGGCGGCTCGCTCGTCGTGTTCGACACCGGCGGCGGCAGCAGCCAGTTCACGTTCGGGCACCGACGGCCGGGTCGACGAGCGCTTCAGCGTGCCCGTCGGTGCGGTCCGTTCACGGAGGCGTTCGGGCTCGCCGAGCGCCGTCTCGCCAGAGACACTCGCCGAGGCGAACGAGGCGATCGCCGCCGACCTTTCGCGGCTCGACGACCGGGCGCGACCCGACGCCGTCGTCGGCATGGGCGGCGCCGTGACGAACATGGCCGCCGTCAAGCACGGCACTCGATCCGTACGACCCCGACGTCGTCCGCGGCACCGTCCTCGACGGAGCCGAGCTCGACCGCCAGATCGAGCTGTACCGGAGCCAGACCAGCCGATACCCGTCGATCGATCGTCGGCCTCCAGCCGAAACGGGCCGACGTGATCCTCGCGGGCGCGCTGATCGTCCGCACCGTCCTCGACAAGCTCGGGGTGGAGTCCCTGACCGTTACCGATCGCGGGCTTGCGCGACGGCGTGCTCGTCGAGCGCTTCGGCGCCTGACGAGGAGAGGAGATCCGAACGTGACCACCGAAAAGACCCAGGCGGCTCCAGCCGCGACGCCCGAGCAACTCGGCGTACTGCTAGCGGCGATGAAGGGCACGGACAGCGTGGAGCTGAAGCTCAGCGTCCCGACGGACGAGCATCGGGCCACGATCGCACGGCTTCCACTCGACCCGTCGAACACGCAGCCGCGCCAGGTCTTCTTCTTCGACACGCCTGATCTGGCCCTGGATCAAGGCCGGGGTCGTCGTGCGTGCACGACGCATCCAGGGCGGCAGAGGCGACACGGTCGTCAAGCTGCGACCGGTCGTACCGGCGGACCTGCCGAAGGAGCTGCGCAAGTCGCCTTTGTTCAAGGTGGAGCTGGACGTGTTGCCTGGCGGGATCGGCGTGGTCTCGGGGTCGTTCAAGGGCGTCAGCGACGGCCTGAAGATCCGCGAGGCGGTCGCCGGCAAGCGGCCGATCAGCAAGCTCTTCTCGAAGGAGCAGCGTGCGTTCTTCAGGGAGCATGCACCCGCTTCGGCCTCGACCTCGATGGTCTGATCCCTCTCGGTCCGACGTTCATCCTGAAGGCCACGTTCAAGCCCGCGGAATTCGGACGGAACATCATTGCCGAACTCTGGCTGTACCAAGACGGTTCGCGGATCCTGGAGCTATCGACCAAATGCCTGCCGAACGAGGCATTCCAGGTGGCCGCGGAGGCCCGCGTCTACTTGTCCGAACACGGTGTCGCCCTGGGCGGCCAGCAGGCGACCAAGACACGGACGGCGCTGGAGTACTTCAGCAAGCAGCTCGCGGCGGCCGGGGCGGCTGCCAGCGGGGACGGCGCGCGACCGGCACGCCGGCCGAAGGATGAAGCCCAGGCGGACGAGGCACCCGCGGCTGCCACGGAAGCGGCGTCGCCCCCGTCGGCGGAGGCGTCTCCCGCGCGCTAGCCGGCACGCTCGTAGCCGTCGGCGGGGGGCGGCTCGATCAGGCTGGCGTCGGTCCGCGGCGCAGGAACCAGGCGACGAGGATCGTGGCCGCACCCACGATCGCTGCGACCGTGTTCGGCACCAGGATGACCGCGTTGCCGAGCGCGATGCCGTACCCGACCCAGAGCAGGAAGCCGAATTCCAGCACGGCGAGGTAGGCGATCGAGATATCGGCCGAAGACTGGCGGGCGACCATCCGCCGGATCTGGAGTAGCGGCGAGATGGCCATCAGCACGCCCCAGCCCGCCGCGGCGACCCCGAGTGCCTCGATCCCTGCTTCAGCCGCCATGGCGATGGGCCTGGTGGGCACGGGCGACCTCGCGCGCAAGGTCGCTCACGCCGACCACCTTTTGCGTACCGGCCGGCAGATCGCGGAGCTGCACCTCGCCGTTCGCGAGCTCGTCACCGACGATGATCGCGAAATGGGCCTGGTCGCGCGCGGCCGCCTCGAGCTGCTTGCCGAGCTTGCGCTGCCCGAGCTCGGCCCGTGCGGCGATCCCCTCGGCACGCAGCAGCGTCGCGATCCGCAGCCGATCGATGGTCGCCGTCGGATCGGCACCGACCACGACCGCGGTGGGGGTGTCGCTCGCCGCGCCGGCTTCGCCCGTGCCGCCCTGTTCGTCGAGGGCGAGCAGCAGCCGATCGAGCCCGATCCCGAAACCGATCCCAGGGGTCGGCCGCCCGCCGAGCAGCTCGACGAGGCCGTCGTACCGCCCTCCCCCACCCAACGCCTGTTGCTGACCCTCGCGACCCTCGATGTAGAACTCGAACGCCGTCCGCGTGTAGTAGTCGAGCCCTCGGACGAGCCCCGGCTCCAGGCGATACGGGACGCCGAGCGCGTCGAGATGCGCGCGCACCGAGGCGAAATGCGCGGCGCACGCATCGCACAGCCGATCGGTGATGCGCGGCGCGCCGGCATTGATCGCGGCCATCGCGGGATCCTTCGAATCGGGCAAGCGAAGGACGTTCCGTTCGAGTCGGTCGCGCTCGGTCCGTGGCAGCGCGTCGACGTGCTCGCGGTAATAGGCCGTCAGCTCCTCGATGAACGCCGGGCGACAGACGGCGTCGCCGATCGAATTCAGGAGCACCTTGACGCCGGTCAGGCCGGCGTCGGTGTAGTAGCGCATCCCGAGCTCGACGATCTCGGCATCGACGGCAGGCCCCGGGTCGCCGATCGCCTCGACGTCGAACTGCCAGAACTGCCGATACCGCCCGGCCTGCGGTCGGTCGTACCGGAACATCGGCCCGATCTCGTAGACCTTCACCGGCTGCGGCCAGGTCTGCATACCGTGCTGGACGTACGCCCGGACGATGCCGGCGGTCGGCTCCGGCCGGAGCGACCACGACTCGGACTCCTCGGTCCGCGGCGCGAGCCGGAACAGCTCCTTCTCGACGATGTCGGTGACCTCGCCGACGCCACGCTCGAAGACCGCGGCCTGCTCGAACATCGGTGTCTCGATGCGTCGGTACCCGTAGCGCGTCGCGAGGTCGGCCGCCAGGCGCTCGAGGCGCGTCCAGCGCGGGGTCTCGTCGGGCAGCAGGTCGCGCGTACCCCGGGCGGCACGGAAGGCGGGCATCGGCGGAAGTCTAGCCGCGCGTCTCAGGCGTCCGCCGGACGGGCGAGAGCGAGCGCGGAGGCCACGAGATCGGCCATGTCCTCGAGCTGCGCGAGGGTCAGCGGGTCGTGTGGCCTGCCGTCCGCTCGCGGTCCCAACAGGATCGCGCGCAACGGCCCCTGGCCGGCGATCGGCATACGCACGACCGCGGCGACCGGCCATGACCCGGCGATCGCGATGGGCTCGTCGGCTGCGCCCACCACGGCGCCACCCGTCGCCTCGAGCTCGCGGACGGCTTCGCGGATCAGACGGTCAGCCGCCCGCTGCGGCTGGAGGACGCCGAGGATCCGGGTGACCTCGTCGCGGTACGCCCCGAACTCGAGATGCTCGTACTTGAAGCGGCGGTCGACGACCCCCTCGAGTCGCTTTCGCAGCGGCGCATACAAGGTCGCGACCACCAGGGTGGCGAGCACGATCGCCGCGTCGGAGCTCTCCCCGGTCGTCGCGATGAACAGCCGCTGGGCGAGACCGATACCCGCGGTGAAGACACCCGCGAGGATCGCCGTGAGCGAGCCATAGACAAGCGTGCGATTGATGAGCCGGTCGATCTCGTAGAGCCGGTAGCGCGTGACGGCGACGCCGATGGCGATCGGCAGGCAGGACAGGAACGCGAAGCCGATCTCCCAGGCGCGGTCGCTGACGGTTCCGAGCTGGAGCGACGCCACGATGAATGCTGCCGCGACGAACGACCCGAAGAGTGCGATCCAACGGATCTGGGCCTGCTCGACACGCTCGCCTCGTCGATAGCGCACGACCAGCGAGACGGCACCGAGCACGACCGCCGTGAGCATCCCCGCGTTCCCGACGAGCAGGAGTGTGTCGCACAGCGCCGTGAACTGGTCGGGAAGGGCGAACGGGTTGGCGAGGTCCGGGAAGTTGGAGTCGTCCAACGGCCCCGGGTGGAACGTCGAACCGATCATGTACGCGATCAACCCGACGAACGACAGCACCACGACCCAACGCCAGCGCCGGTCGAGCAGATGGTCCGTCGGGAACAGCAGCAGGAGCAGGGTCGTGCACGCCGCGAGCACCGGAACCATGAAGAACTGCGAGATGACGATCGCTTCTAACGCGTACGGGTAGGTCGGCGGCGGCGGCATGCCGATCGCGCCGTAGCCGTAGGTCACGAAGCCGACGCCCAACCCGATGCCCATCGCGATCATCAGCCACGCCACGCGAGTCCGCGGGCGTCGCTGCACGATCAATGCCCCGACGAGCGGGAATAGGGCCGTGGTCAGGACCGGCGCGACGCTACCGACATCGAGACCGATGCGGAAGCGCTCGTCGCCGGCAGTCCCGAGGCGCAGGATCGCGACGGTCAGGAAGGCGGCCAGGATGGCCAGCGCGGTCGCGAGGCGCGTCAGCCAGCGCGACCTCGTCGCGTCGTCCCCGACACTCCCCTGCTCGATCATCGCGGAGACGTCGGTCATACCCTCCCGACCTCCCGTGTGGCCCTGGACCTAACCCAGGTCGCGCTGGACCGTGATCACATCCTTGAGGTTCTCGATCCGGCTCATGACGCGGGCGAGCTGCGACACCGACGCCACCTGGAGTGTCGCGGTGACGACCGCCGTGTGATCCTGGCTCACCCCGACGTTCGCCGCGACGATGTTCACCTTGTTCTCGGCCACGACCTGGGTGATGTCGTTGAGCAGCCCTGTCCGGTCGTACGCCTCGACCCGGATCGCGATCGGGTACGTCTGAGCCGGTGCCGCCTCCCACTCGACCTCGATCAACCGGCTGACCTCGCGCTCGTTGGCGACGGTCCCGCACGAGCGAAGGTGCACGGTCACGCCCTTGCCGCGGGTGATGAACCCGACGATGGGATCACCCGGGATCGGGTGGCAGCACTTGGCGAACCGTACGAGCAGGTCGCCGACACCCTTGACGCGGACGCCGCCGGTGCGCACCAGCTGCGCCGGTGGGGCCACGGTCGGGAGCTGGCTCTGGCCGTCATCGACGACGCCGAGGCGCATGACGACCGATTGGGGACCCACCGCGCCATAGCCGATCGCGGCATAGAAGTCGTCGATCGTCTCGTAGTTGAGGTGACGCGCGACATCGAGGATCTTGTCCGCGCCGACCGAAGCGATGCTTGCTCGCGCCAGTCGCCGCAGCTCGCGCTCGAGCGCCTCGCGGCCGTGGACGATGTTCTCGTCGCGGTCCTTGCGCTTGAACCATTGGCGGATCTTCTCCCGGGCGTGGGAGGTGCGGACCACGTTGAGCCAGTCGCGCGACGGCCCGTGCTCGCCCTTGGTCGTGACGATCTCGACGATGTCGCCGTTCTTCAGCCGGTAGTCGAGCGGCACGAGACGGTTGTTCACCTTCGCGCCGATCGTCCGGTGCCCGACGTCGGTGTGGATGCGGTATGCGAAGTCCAGCGGCGTCGCGCCGGCCGGCAGGTCCTTGATGTCGCCCTTCGGGGTGAAGACGAAGACCTGGTCCTGGAAGATGTCGAGCTTGATGCCCTCGACGAACTCGGTCGCATCCGAATCGGACACGTCGCGCTGCCAGTCCATCAGCTGGCGCAGCCACGCGAGCTTCGCGTCGTACTCGCGGTCGGACTTCGTGCCTTCCTTGTAGCGCCAGTGGGCCGCGATGCCGACCTCGGAGACCTGGTGCATCTGATGCGTCCGGATCTGGATCTCGAGCGGCTTGCCGTCGAGCGCGATCACCGCGGTGTGGAGCGACTGGTACAGGTTGTTCTTGGGGACCGCGATGTAGTCGTCGAACTGTCCGGGGATCGGGCGCCACAAGCTGTGGACGATGCCGAGCGCCGCGTAGCAGTCGCGGACCTCGTCGACGAGGACTCGGATCGCGTACACGTCGTAGATCTCGCCGAACTCCGCGCCCTTGCGCTGCATCTTCTTCCAGATGCTGAAGATGTGCTTCGGTCGACCCTGCAGGTCGGGCTCGATACCGGCGGCCTCGAGCCGCGGGCGGAGCTCCGCGATGGCGCGGTCGATATAGCTCTCACGGCCCTTCCGGCGCGTGTCGAGCAGGCGGGCCAGCTCGCGGAAGCGCTCGGGCTCGAGCACCTTGAACGCGAGGTCCTCGAGCTCCCACTTGATCTGCCAGATCCCGAGTCGCTCGGCCAGCGGCGCGTAGATCTCCATCGTCTGGCGTGCGATGCGCAGCTGCTTGTCGGAGGGCAGGCCGTAGAGCGTGCGCATGTTGTGGAGGCGGTCGGCGAGCTTGATCAGGACGACGCGGATGTCCTCCGCCATCGCCAGCAGCATCTTCCGGATGTTCTCGGCCTGCTGCTGCTCGTGGCTGTGGGTCGAGAAGCGCGACAGCTTCGTGACGCCGTCGACCAGGTGGGCGACCTCGGCGCCGAACCGCTCCTCGATGTCGGTCAGGCTGTATTCGGTGTCCTCGGGGACGTCGTGCAGGAGCGCCGCCTCGATCGCGATCGGATCGATCCCCAGCTCGGCCAGGATCTGGGCCGAGGCGATCGGATGGCGTGACGTACGGCTCGCCCGTCGCCCGGCGCTGGCCGTCGTGCGCCTCGATCGCGAGGTCGAAGGCCCGGTCGATCCCGGCGAGGTCCGCCGTCGGGTGGTGCTCGGCGACGGAGCCCTTGAGCGTCGTATCGGAGCGCCTCGAGGTCCGTGGCCGCGGTCGTTCCCGGCCGCGTCGGAACGGTCCGCCGCGGCCCACGTCGCGCCGGCGACTTGGCGGGCTTCTTCGCGCGCCGTCGCGGGCGTCGTGGCTGCGCTGGTGGCCGGTGCATGGCGAGCGGGCGCTGAGGCTCGCTCCGCGCTCGTCGTCGACGCCGCGGACGCGCTTGCTGCGTTCTTGCCTCGTGTGGCCGCCATGGGCCGCAAGGATAGCAGCGGGTCCCGCGCGGTCAGCCCGGCGCCCCTCGCATCGACGCGTGGCCGAGCTCGACGAGGAGCTCCTCGGCGACCGTCCGCTCGTGCCACGGCCGCTCCCCGTCCGGGCCGATGATGGAGCGCTCGTGGCCCTTCCCCGCCAGCAGGACGATGTCGCCGGGTCGGGCCGCGTCGAAAGCCGCCGCGATCGCCTCGCGGCGGTCCGGGATGAGCAGCAGGTCGTGCTCCCGCCGCCGGCCGGCAGCCTCGGCGCCGCGTGCGATGTCGTCGAGGATCGCGCCGCGGTCCTCACCGCGCGGGTCCTCGTCGGTCACCACGACGAGGCGAGCACGCTCACCGGCGATGCGTCCCATCTGCGGGCGTTTGGCCGTGTCCCGCTCGCCGGCCGACCCGAAGACCGCGATGACCCCGCCGCCGCGCGCCGCCGCGCTCGGGGCGAGGAGGTCGAGCACCGTGGTCAGCGATGCCGGGCTGTGCGCGAAGTCCACAACGACCCCGAAGGGCTGACCGAGGTCGATCCGTTCCATCCGTCCGGGCACGACGCCCGAGGTCCGCCAGCCCGGCCCGCACGCGCTCCGCGTCGAGCCCAAGGGCCTCACCGAGGGCCACGACCGCGAGCGCGTTGTGGACGTTGAAGCGGCCGGCAAGGCGAAGGTCGATCGTCGCCTCGCCGCCGGACGTGACGATGTCGGCGTGGACGCCCGCCCCATCCTCGCTGACGCGGGTGGCGCGGATGTCGGCCGCCGGCTCCGTGCCGTAGGTCATGACGTGCGCCCCGGCGTCGCGGGCGGTGCCGACGAACAGCCCCGCCGACGGGTCGTCGAGGTTGACGATCGCCGTGGCGGGCACTGCCCGTGGCTTCTGGATGCCGCGACCCTCGCGCAGGCGGTCGAAGAGCGACAGCTTGGCGTCGCGATACGCCTCCCACGACCCGTGGAGCTCGAGATGCTCGTGGGTGATGTTCGTGAGGATCGCGACGTCGTAGACGACGCCGACCACGCGATCGAGCGCAAGCGCGTGGGAGGTCGTCTCGATGACCGCCGCCTGATCGCCGGCATCGACCATCGCCCGCAGCGCGGCCTGCAACTCGGGCGCCTCGGGCGTCGTCGCGTGCTCGGCGTGATCGTCGGTCTGACCGCCGATCCGGGTCGCGATCGTCCCGATCATCCCGGTCCGGACACCCGCTGCCTCGAGTGCCGCGACGGCCAGGTACGAGGTCGTGGTCTTGCCGTCGGTGCCCGTGATGCCGATGACCGTCAGCTCGCGTGAGGGATCGCCGATACCACCAGGCCGCCGCGGATCCGAGGGCCGGGCGAGACGCATCGACGACGATCTGCGGCGCGGCGACCCCGGGGATCGGCCGCTCGACGATGACCCCCGCCGCGCCGGCCTCGATCGCCGCCGGCACGAAGTCATGCCCGTCGCACGCGAGCCCGGGCATGGCCACGAACAGCATCCCGGGCCCGACGGCCCGCGAATCGTGGGTGACGCCGGTCACCTCGACCTGTCGCGAGCTCGGCCGTCGGCACAGGCCGGCCGCCGGCGCGTGTGCCATGCAGGTCGTCCCTCGGCGGAGAGCCGCTCCACGAGCGCCCCGAGCGGCCGCCGCTCCGTCGAGTCGCCCGCCCCGCTCACGCCGTCACCGTGCGACCAGCCGATCGAGGCGCGCCGCGACCCGCCCGAGCGACGTAGCGCGACGGCCGCATCACCCGCTCGTGCGCGCCGGTCATCGCGACCCAGTGCGCCCCGAACGAGCGCTTGTGCTCGTAGAGGCCCGCCATCGGGTGACCCTCGCCGGGCTCGGCGTGGTCCGGCGCCGCTGTCCACGCCGCCCGAGGTCCATCTCGTCGCAGCCCTCACGGATGGCCAGCTGGATCGCCCGCCAGCGCAACAGGTGCATGACCCCGGGATGCGTCTCGCGCACGCCCGGCGGCGTCGGCCGAGTGGACCGTCGAGAGGCGCGTCCCGTGGCGATACAGGATCAGCCCGCCGAGCGAGCGCGAACGATCGCTGCCGTCCCGTGCATCCAGGTACACGAGCATGCCCGCCTCGAGCGCGGCCAGCCACCAGTCGATGAACACGTCGCGCGGCCCGAACCGGAACCCGCGCCGCTCGCCGGTCCCCTCGAGCAGCGTCGCGAAGCGCGTCGAACGCCTCACGCGGCGGCCTGCCTCGGGCCGCTCGAAGAGATCGGATGGCGACGCTCCCAGCCGCCGCGTGTCGTGGCGTTCGACGATGACGCCGTCGCGTTCGGCCCCGGCGATCCGCTGCCGCGTGCTCTTGGTGAACACGGCGCGCACGGCCTCGTCGTCCGTGTCCCTCGGCGAGCGAGACGCTGACCCGGTGGCGCGACGGCTGGATCTCGGCGATCGGGTGGAACCCGAGCCGTCGCAGACGCGAGCCGTACGCGGCATCGGACGCCGGGACCTCCGCATCGGTCGCGACGACGACGACACCCGCCTCGACCAGCCAGTTCGCCAGCGCGTTGACGCGCTCGGCGGCACGGTCGCCGCCGTCGCGCTGATCGCCCTGGTCGCGGGCGTCGACGACCGGCCCGCGCGGCACGTAGGCGCTCGCGCCGCCGACGATCGGGAACGATCGCAGCAGGACGAGCGCCGGGTGCTCGTCGTCGAGCATGACGAACCGTGGCTGCCAGCCGAGTCCGCGCCCGTTGCGCGGCCCACACGGTCGACTGGTAGACGTGGCCACCCGGCGAACGGACTGCGCGATGGTCCCAATCCGCGATCTCGTCGTCGCTCGCGTCGCGCGGATGGGCGCCGGCGGCCGTCAATCCGCCCCCTCGCTGGTGATACGCCGCTGGCGCTCGATCCGCCATCCAGGCCATGGCGCCGGCGCGCCCACCACGTCCGCGCGCTCGACCGCCGCGCCGTAGACCTGGCGTCCGAGCCGGTCGAGCACGAGGTCCCAGGCGCCGATGTAGCGGACCTCGCGGCCACCGAACCCGGTCTTGAAATGGGCGATGCCGCCGGTGGCGAGGCCCCACAGGTCGTAGGCCTCGGCACCGGCCTCTCGCGACGAGCGGATCGCCTCCCACTTGAGGAGGTAGTTGGCGCGGGTGTCGGCGCCGGCCTGGGTCATACCGCCGTACGGCTCCACGACACGCTGTGCCGGAGCGGACGAGGAACAGCGTTGCGAGCGGTTCGCCGTCGCTCGACTGGGCGAACAGGAGACGCGCACGCCCGGACGGCCGGAACGCCTCCCAGACGTCGCGGTATGCCGACTCGGCGCGGATCAGGAACCCGGCGCGATCGGCGGTCTCGCGATAGATCCGATAGAACTCGCCGAGGCGGTCACCCTCGGCATCGACGACCACCACGCCCGCCGAACTGCGCCTTGTTGACGTACTGGCGCCATTTCTTGCGCAGGTCGCCCCACAGCGCCTCCTCGTCCGGGCGCGAGGTCGATGACCCGGGTCGAGCTCGGCTGGATCGGCGGCGCCGGGCGCCAGCCTTCCGCGCTGAGCGCGCGTCGGGTGGCGCCGTCGGGGTCGTGCGGTCCGTCGAGCTCGACCTCGGGGTCGATGCGTAGGTGCGAGATGCGGCCGGCGACGCTGCGGCAGCTGGTCGCGAACGGCGTTCGTGAAGGCGCCCAGCTCATCGGCCGACCAGCCTCCGCCGAGCGGGCCACGCGGGGCGTAGGCGAAGCCCCACGGCAGCGGCCGCGGTCGGCGGACGAGGATCTGCGCCCCGACGCGTGTCCGGTGCGCCAGGATGCGGCGCGACGACCAGCCGTTGACGGCCTTGACCCGGGCCCAGCCGGTCAGTCTGGAGATAGGAGCCCGGATCGCTGGCTGTCGACGAGCGCGTCCCAGGCGTCCGGGTCGGTCGGCGGCCGTCACGCCGCGCGGGGTCGGCGGAGCGCGTCGACCATGATCGCGACGATAGAGCGCAGTTCCTCGATCCGCAAGGCGAGCGCGGATGTCGACGAAGATCGCCCCGAAGCACGACGGAGACCACGACGATGACCGTGACGAGTCGCACCGTCCCGCCAGGGCCCGGTGATGCCGGATCGGGCAGGAGCGCCGGCTCGAGCAGCAGGCGGGTCACGACGCCGACGAGCGTCGCGAGGGCCGTCGCGACAAGCGTGCGGGCGGCGACGGACGCGACACTCGTGCCAGCCCGAGCCTCCCCTCGCGCCGGCGCAGGAGGACGATCAAGGCGACCGCCTCGACCCAGGCGGCGACGGCGATCGCGAAGCGCCATCCCGGGCAGCCCGAACGGGTCCGACGAGGATGACCGCAAGCGTCGTGTTCACGACGACCGCGCCGACCGCGGCGAGGACCGGCGTGATCGTGTCCTGTCGCGCGTAGAAGGCGCGAGCCAGCACCGCGATCAGCGCGTGGGCCGGAGCGCCGAGCAGGAACGCGAGGAACGTGTTCGCGGTGACCCGGATCGCATCGGGCTGGAAGTCGCCGAAGAGGAGCGCGACGGTCTCGACACGCAGGATCCCGGCGAGCGCGGCGACCGGGATCATCGCCACCGCGAGCAGCCGCATCGCCCGGTTCAGCAGGCCGATGAACGCATCACGGTCGCCGATGGCGGCCCCGCGCGAGAGCGACGGGAACAGGACGACCCCGAGCGGGACGCCGATGACACCGATCGGGATCTGCAAGAGCGTGAACGCGATCGTGAACGAGGTGACCGCCCCGAGCCCGAGCGTCGTCGCCAGCGCCGTCGTGACGACGAACGTGATCTGGCTGGCGCCGAGGCCGACCGCCCGCGGGACCATGAGACCGAGCGCTCGCCGTGCCGCGGCGTCCGAGAAGTCGATCCGCGGGGTGTAGCGAAAGCCGAGTGCCTGCAGCGGACGGATCTGGACGAGGACGTGCCCAAGGGACCCAGCCACGACGCCGACGGCCAGCCCGACGGCACCGAGCGTCGGGGTGAGCAGGAGCGCGGCGCCGATGATCGCGAGGTTGTAGACGATCGGGGCGATCGCCGCCGCCGCGAATCGACCCTCGCTGTTGAGCACGCTCGTCGCGATCGCCCCGAGGGCCAGCAGGATCGGGCTCAGGACCATGATCCGCGTCAGCTCGATCGTGCGGGCCATCGTCACCGGGTCGAAGCCGGACGTGTAGAGCGGGACGAGCTGGTCGGCGAACACGAACACGAACGCGGCGAGGATCAGCAGCAGCCCGAGCATCAGGTTGGTCACGGTCGACACGACCCGCCAGGCCCGCTCGTGACCATCGCTGGCGATGAGGCTGGCGACGACCGGGATGAGCGCCGACGACACCGCACCGGCCGCGACGAGCTGGAACAGGAGATCCGGGATCCGGAACGCGGCGAAGAAGGCGTCGAGCTCACGGGGATCGGGGACGGCGTTGACGACGACGACGAGCCGCAGCCAGCCAAGTACGCGCGAGATGAGGAAGGCGCCCGAGACGATCAGCCCGGCGCGCGCGAGGGCCGATGCGGCCGTCACGTAACGGCCGTCACGTAGCGCCCGTCACGTCGTCGTCGCCCGCCGGGCCCGAGGATGGGCGTCGCGATAGGCGGCTGCGAGGCGCCCCGGCGAGACGTGCGTATAGATCTGGGTCGTCGCCAGGTTCTCGTGACCGAGCAGCTCCTGGACGACACGCAGGTCGGCGCCACCGTCGAGGAGATGTGTCGCGAACGAGTGCCGCAGCGTATGCGGCGAGACGCCCTCGGGCAGACCGGCGGCGCGGCACAGCCGATCGAGCCGGTAGCGCAGGCCGCGCACGCCCAGCGGCCCACCAGCATGGTTCAGGAAGACGGCGGTCGGCAACGGCCCAGCCGGGGGCCGCCGGTCGACGAGCAGCGGCCGTCCGAGATCGAGGTACGCCTCGAGCGCTGCGATGGCCGGTCGGCCCAGCAGTCCGATCCGCTCCTTCCTGCCCTTGCCGATCACCCGGATCTCGCCTCGCCGGAGGTCGAGCGACCCGAGATCGGCGGCGGCGAGCTCGCTGATGCGCAAGCCCGCCGCGTAGGCCACCTCGACGATCGCCCGATCCCGCAGCGCGAGGGCGGTCGCCAGTACGGTCCCGTCGGGTGCTGCCGCGTCGGCAGCCTCGAGCTCGTGGTCGATCACGGCCAGCAGGCGATCGACCTCGTCGACCTCGAGGACGCGCGGAAGGCGGCGCGGCAGGCGCGGCGTCGCGATCGCGCCCCACGGGTCGCCCGTCGTCAGACCCTCGCGCGCCGCCCAGCGATGGAACGAGCGGATCGCGGCGAGCCGCTGGGCGACCGTCGAACGCGACGCGCCCGAGCCCAACCGGGCGAGGTAGCCACGCAGCTGATGACGGGCAGGACGTGTCCAGTCGATGCCCTGGTCGGCCAGCCAGTCGAGATAGGCGCCCACCGCCGTGCGATAGGCCCGGATCGTGTGGGGCGAGGCGTCCCGCGCCGCGAGAGCACGGAGATATCGCTCGAGAACTGGATCGGTCCTGGGATCGCTCGGGACACTGGCGTGTCCGTCGCGCGGGGCTGAGCGCCCGGTCACGCCTCCGCGGCCGGCTCGGTCGATCGCCTGGTCCCATTCGAGCGGCGCGCGCCGCGACGCGCCGTCCCGCGACCCGCGCCACCCGGCCCGCCACCGGTGCGACGGGCCGGCCGCGCGAGCGCCTCGGGGTCGGGAGGCCCACCCGGATAGCTCTCGCCGGGCACGACGTTCTCGGGCGTGCTCTCGCTGGTGGAGCCGCACTTCAGGCAGATCGCCGCCTCGCCCTTGCGAGCGAGCGGACCCTGGTCCGCATCGTGCAGACCGCCGAGAGGCTCGTAGTTCGTCGTGAAATCGCACTTCGGATAGTTCGAGCACCCCCAGAAGACGTTCCCCGTACGCCGGGCGCGACGCGGGACGAGGTGACCGTCATTGTTCTTGGGGCACGTGACCTCGAACGGCAGCGGCTCGGGTGGCGGTGGGCCTTCACGCTTGATGTAGTCGCAGTCGGGGTAGCGGGAGCAGCCGACGAACGGGCCGAACTTGCCGCGCCTGCCGACGAGCGTCCCCTCGCCGCACTTCGGACAGACCTCGCCCGTGCCCTCCTGGGGCGGCGGCTCGTCGCCGGGGAGTGGCCGGGTCTCCTTGTGCTCGGGATACATCGAACACGCCAGGAACCGTCCGTTCCGTCCCAGGCGGATGACCATCGGGTGTCCCTCGGAGCACACCTCATCGGTCGGCTCGGTCGTGAAGTCGCTTCGGCGCAGCTCACGACGCTTCTCCGCGACGCGGTCGCGCAGCGGCGCATAGAAGGCCTCGAGCAACGGCACCCACGCCCGCTCGCCGCGGGCGATCTCGTCGAGCTCCTCCTCCATGCGGGCGGTGAACTCGAGGTCGACGTAGTCCCCGAAATGCTCGACGAGGAGGTCGGTGACGATCCCGGCGACGAGCTCCGGATGGAGTCGCCGTTCCTCGACGCGGACATATCCGCGGTCGATGATCGTGGAGATGGTCGCGGCATACGTCGAGGGGCGGCCGATGCCGTGCTCCTCGAGCGCCTTGATGAGGGTCGCCTCCGTGAAGCGCGGGGGCGGCTCGGTGAAGTGTTGCGTGGGCGTGATGTCGCGGACGTCGGTCCGGTCGCCCTCGGCGAGCTGCGGCAGCCGGCGGGCGTTCTCTTCCTCTTCCGCGTCGTCGTCGCGCCCCTCGGTGTACACCCGGGCAAAGCCCTCGAACAACGTGCGCGTCGAGCTCGCCCGCAGTTCGTAAGGACCGTCGACGAGGTCGACCGTCGTCGTCTCGAGCTCCTTGGGTGCCATCTGCGACGCCAGCGCGCGCTGCCAGATGAGGCGGTACAGCCGAAGCTCCTCGGGCTTGAGACTTCCCTCGAGGGAGTCGGGGTCGCGTCGGAAGCTGGTCGGTCGGATCGACTCGTGCGCCTCCTGGGCGCCCTTCGACGTCGTCTTGTAGACGCGGCCCTTGGGCATCGTGAACTCGTCGCCGTAGCGCCCGGCGATGACGTCGCGCGCTTCGCCCATCGCGACACCAGCCATCGACGTCGAGTCGGTCCGCATGTAGGTGATCAGGCCGACGTGCCCCTCAGGCGTTTCGACGCCCTCGTAGAGCCGCTGCGCGATCGACATCGTCCGCTTCGGGCTGAACGACAGCTTGCGGCTCGCTTCCTGCTGCAGGGTCGAGGTCGTGAACGGCGGAGACGGCGACCGCTTCTGGGTTCGGACGCCGACCTTGCGCACGACTGGGTGTGCATCGCGCAACGCGGTGACATGACGGTCGGTGGTGTCCGCGTCGGGAAGATCGAGCGCCTCGCCGTCGATGCGGATCAGCTCGGCCGCGAAGGTCTCGCCGGCGGCGTTGGCCAGGATCGCCTCGATCGTCCAGTACTCGCGTGCCGTGAACGCCTCGATCTCGCGCTCACGCTCGACGACGAGGCGCACGGCCACCGACTGGACGCGGCCCGCGGACAGTCCGCCACGGACCTTGCGCGACAGGAGCGGGCTCAGCGTGTATCCGACGAGCCGGTCGACGATCCGCCGGGTCTGCTGTGCGTCGACGAGGTTCTTGTCGATGTCACGCGGGTTCGCGAACGCTTCGCGGATCGCGGGCTCGGTGATCTCGCTGAACGTGACCCGTCGGGTCTTGGCCTCCGGGACGTGGGCGGCCTCGGCGACGTGCCAGGCGATCGCCTCACCCTCACGATCGAGGTCGGTCGCGAGATAGACGAGGTCGGAGCCCTTGGCGGCCTTGGCGATGTCGTTGACCTGCTTGCGCCGGTCTTCGTTGATGACGTATTCGGGGAGGAACCCATGGTCGACGTCCACCCCGAACTTGCCCTTGCCGGGATTCTCGGGGAGGTCGCGGACATGGCCGTATGAGGCCAGGACGCGATAGTCGTCGCCCAGGTATCGCTCGATCGTCCGCGCCTTTGCCGGCGACTCGACGATCACGAGGTTCTTGGACACGGCCGGGATATTAGCACCGGCCCCTTGGCGCACCCTTAACGGCCGAGGGGCAGCGGGTCCGATCCGGCTCAGCGCCGATGCCCGGGCGAGCGCTGACGCCCTCGGTCAGACCTCGCGGATGCGCCGCAGGAAGTCCTCGTCGATCTCGAGCTCGTCGTCCTCGGCGGGGGTGTCGGCAGGCAGTGCCGCGTGGACACCGGCCCCGACCGGGATCGGCATCGTCGCCGGGGCCTCGACGTCGCCGCCCAGCTCGGCGGCCGCCATCGCGGCGTGCGGGATCTCGATGAACGACACGCGGTGATACGGGAAGAGGAACACCGACTTGGAGTCGTCGACGAAGACCGGCCGCTTGCCGTCGAGGGTGCGCAGGTTCGTCAGGCGCACCACGAGATCGGTCGGGTTCGGTAGTTCGAAGAGGTCGGCGATGAGCGGCTGCTCGTTGCTGATGTGCAGCACGGCGTTGCGGAGCATGGCCGCATCATGGCGACGCTCGGCGTCAGCGAGAGGTGGCCCGAAGGTCCCCCTACGGGTGGTAGAAGTCGATGACGAGGCGGACGCGCCCGTGCGACACCCATACGCCGATGCCGACTCGGTCGTACATCGAGTTCATCAGGTTCACGTAGTGGCCGCCGCCGTAGGGGCGTTCGCTCTGGAAGAAGAGATGACTCCCGAGCACGGCGCTGTAGGGATTGCCCGAGCGGCAGCCGAGGTTCTCGCCCCAGCGGTAGCTGTGGTATCCGGCTCGGCGCAGACGGTCGCCGGGGTTGCCGCCGCTGAAGTGGGTGCACATGTTGTTGACGGCGAGCTTCTTGGCGTACGGCCGTGACACCTTCGAGCTGATCCCGGCGTCGAGCCGGAGCGGGGCGACGTTGCGCCCACCCGGGCTGCTGCAATCGCCGCCGGACGTCACCCAGCCACCGGTCCGGGTGCAGTTCATCAACTTCAGGTAGTAGCGCTCGACCGCGCCCCAGCTGCCGCTGCCGACGGTCCCGCCGCCGGTCCGCGGGATGTGGTTCGTCGTCGCCCGTGCGGCGGTCGTCGCAGGCTTCTTCGCCGCAGCGGGCTTGGGTACGACCGTGAACGTGCCCTTGGCGACGGCTCCGAGGGGGATGTCACTCCTGCTCGTGGCGGTGGCGGCGACCGTCGCTACCACGGATGCCCCGTACGGAAGGTTCGACGACGGGTCGAACAGCAGCACGTGGTCGTCCTCGACGAACTGGAGCGTTCCGGGGACCCGCTTGCCGTCGGCGGTCACCGTGAACGCCGCCTTCGTCGAGGCGTGGTCCATCTTGTCGGTGAACCGGACCGAGATCATCGAGTCTCGGAGGATGTCGCTCGACCCGTCACGCGGCCTGAAGCGCACGACGCCCGGAGCTGCCACGGTTCGCATCGCCATCGTCAGGGGTGCCAGGGCGATGCCCGAGGCATCCTTCACGCCATCGACGACGAGGCGGTACTTCGTATCCGGCGCGAGCGGCTGGCTCGGGATGAACGTGTAGGTCGACGCACCGCCGGCGGCGGTCGTGCGTGTCAGCGCACCTGGGACGGGCGGATCGATCCGGATCGCCGGCCCGACCGAGGCGAGGTCGACCGGCTGGTCGAACGCGATCGTGAACGACGAATCGACGGTCGCTCGCTTGTCCAGCATGCCCGTCGCGGCGAGCAGCCCGGTCGCCGTGTCACGGGTGAGGAAGGCGGCGCGAGCGGGCTTGGTCATCGGCCGTCCGCTCGCGGCAAGCGCGCCGGCGCCGACCGTGACCGTGTAGTAGGTCGATGGCTGCCAGGCGCCCGTCGGGACGATCGAGACGCGCGTGTCGTCCTCGCTCCACTCGAGCTGGAACGGGACCGCCGGCTGGATCGAGACGCTCGACCCGACCGAATCGCGCTGCATCGGGGCGCTGAACAGGATGCTGGTGGGCGACCGAAGGTCGATGTTCGTCGCGACGGCCATCCTGAACGCGGCCTGCGTCAAGGGGACGATGTCGCTCGTCGGCGACGCGTTCGTGACAGCCGGACGAGCGGACGCGATGGCACCGAGCGCCACGATCCCACCGAGGGCGATCGCGACCCCGCCGCGGATGAACCTGGATCTGCCAAGGACCGTCGACGCGTACACGCCGAGCAGCACAGGCAGTGCCAGGATCGCGATGAGGAGCTTCCGCAATACAGGACCTGGCTGCGTCGGAGGGGGCGGACGGGATGGGGGCTCCACGTTTCGCCCGCATCACGCTGGGGCGGATGCGCCCGTCAGGGTAGCAAAGGCTGTCCAGCTCGGGCAACCACCCGTCTCCGACCCTCACTGGCCCCTGCCCAGAACGATGACTGGGAGCCGAGCATCGTGCCCGCCGGTCGGTACCGGCCGTGAGCGCCCGTGACGAGCCCCTTTCGTTGGAGCAGCGTGAGGGCCGCGAGAACCGTGGCGACCGGCAGTTCTGTCGTCGCCACGAGTTCATCTACGGTCGCAAGCCCCCCGAGCAGTGCCGAGGCGATGAGCGCCTCGGTCCGTCCCAGCTCCTGCATCGAGGCGCCCGCAAGGGCGTCGACGTCCGGCTTCGGCGCCCCCGTGTACCCGAGGTCCGCGATCAACTGCGGGATCCCTGTCACGAGCGCGGCGACCGGCGAGAACTCGCGCAGGAATGCGAGGCAGCCGGCCGACGCCCGGCCGTCGAGCGGACCCGGTACGAGGAAGCAGCCCCGTCCCTGCTCGAGCGCCCACGACGCGGTGATCAGCGCGCCTGACTTCGCGGGCGCCTCGATGACGACCGTCGCGTCGCTGAGTCCGCTGATGATCCGGTTCCGCCGCGGGAACGTGCCCTGCGTCGGCGCGACGTCCGGCGCGAGCTCGGACACGATCGACCCGCCACGAGCCACGATCGCGTCGGCGAGCCGGCGGTGGGCCGCCGGACCCAGAGAGGCATGGCCGCCACCGATGACCGCCACGGTCGTGCCTCCGGCACGGAGGGTCGCGTCATGGGCCGCCCCGTCGATGCCGAAGGCGAGGCCCGAAACGACGGTCGCGTCGGCAGCCGACGAGCGCCGTCGCGACGCGTGTCGCGATGTCGCCGCCCGGTAACGGTCGCGCGTCGCGTGCCGACGACCGCGACCGAACGGTCGCGCGATAGGGTGGCGATGGGACCTCGGACGTAGACCACATGGGGAGGCATCGCGATCGCCGCGAGTCGGTCCGGATAGGTCGGCTCCTCGACGGTGACGACGTGAACGTCGAGGGCGTGGAGACGCGCGAGGATCCGTCCCGTCGCCTGCGCCGCTTCGACGATCCGCCCCGCGACGTCGTCGTCGATCGGCCGTTTGCGCACCCCGATATCCGCCTGGGGGGTGTCCATCAGCCGTCGGCTCGCACCCGGGCGCGACGCCTCGAGGAGCACGTCCTGTGCCGACCCGTAGCGTTGCAGCAGCGCCGCGAACCCGATCGGACCGAGCCCGTGGACCGATGCCAGTACGGCCCACGCGTCTCGCTCGGGGGCGTATGGGTCCAGGTCGCTGGCCGGCGTGTCATCAGGGCGCGTCCCGATGCCGATCACCTCAGGACGCCAGCGCGGCCTGCTTCAGGATCGGCGAGCGGTACCACGCCGCCTCCTCGAGGTGCGCGACATCGACGCCGACCGCGCCGTCCAGGTCGGCGATGGTGCGAGCGACCCGGAGCAGGCGCTCGGTCCCGCGCCCGCTCGCGAACTCGGCCTCGGCGAGATCCGCGACCCGTCGCGCCGCCGCGTCGGAGAGGCGGCATGCGCGGCGCAGCGCACGACCGCGGAGACGGCCGTTGATGCGCCCACGATCGAGTCCGGCACGCGCTCGGGCCGCGCTGATGCGCGCACTGACCGTCGCCGAGTCCTCGGGATCGTGGCCCGAGATGAGCGTCGCCGACGGGACGCGCGGCATGGACACCCACAGATCGATCCGGTCCCGGAGCGGACCCGAGACACGCCGCGCGTACCGGTCGACCTCAGGGATCGTGCAATGGCAGCGGTCCTCCGGATAGGAGCCCGCGAACCCGCACGGGCACGGGTTCATCGCAGCGATCAACTGGAAGCGCGCCGGGAACGTCATGACGCGCCCGGCCCGGGCGATGAGGATGCGACCCTCCTCGAGCGGCTGGCGGAGCGCCTCGAGGACGTCGCGGTCGAATTCCGCCAGCTCGTCGAGGAAAAGCACGCCGTCGTGCGCACGGGTGATCTCTCCGGGCGAGAGGGTCGGCCCGCCGCCGACCATCGCGGCATACGAGAGCGTGTGGTGCGGCGACCTGAACGGCGGCTGTCGGCGGAGCTCCGTGATCGGCCCCTCGCCGGCCGCCGATGCGACGATCGAGACCGACAGGGCCGCGGCGTCGTCGAGCGGTGGCAGCAGGCCGGGGATGGTCCGCGCGAGCAGCGTCTTGCCGACGCCCGGCGGGCCCGTCATCAGCAGCCCGTGGCCACCGGCGAGGGCGATCTCGAGCGCGCGTCGCGCCTGCGCCTGGCCGCGCACCTCGCCGAAGATCCGGGATCGCCTCGCCCGGGACGAGCACTCGCCGGCTCGCCGACTCGCTCCGAGGGTCGCCGCGATCGTCACCCGTGGTCATCGCGACCGGTGGGTGCACCGGGCGCCTCGCGCGGACGACCGCGGCGGCCTCCGCGAGGGTCGGCGCTCCGATCGACCTCGATGCCACTCGACGAGCCGCGCCTCGTCGACGGCGCCGGCGGCCACGCACGAGGCGCTCGATGCCGCGGGCAGCCAGGGCCGCGACCATCGGCAGGATCCCCGGGACCGGCCGGACCTCGCCGTCCAGCCCCAGCTCGCCGATCAGCGCCGACGGCCGCCGGTCCGGCGCGGACCTGCTCCGACCCGAGCAGGATCCCGATCGCCATCGCCAGATCGAGCGACGCGCCGGTCTTGCGCAGCTCGGCCGGCGCGAGGTTGACCGTGAGTCGGCGCGGCGGGAAGGCGAACCCGGCGTTGCGGATCGCGCCGCGGACCCGCTCGCGCGCCTCCTGGACGGCGGTGTCGGCCAGACCGACGACGGTGAAGCCGGGCAGCCCGGGCGCGACGTCGACCTCGACGCGGATCGGTCCGGCCATCGAGGCCGTACAGGGTGGCGGAGGGGACGACGGCCAACATGGCCGCCACGCTATCGGCGGCCGCTCACCGCGGACTTATGCGCGCCTCATCGCCGCGACGAAACCGGCACTTGCCGGCGGACGCGAGCGGATCAGCGCGCCCCGACCGGCTGCGCCTGTGCCGCGGCCGCCGAGCCTTGTCGACCGAGCGCACGAACTGAAGCACCGACGCGCCGAGCGGCGAATCGGCCTTCGTGAACATGAACGGCGCGCCCGAGTTCAGCGCGCTGATCGCGCCGCGGTACTCGTTGACGACCTGGTGGTCGATGTTCCGGCGCAGCGCGCCCTCGGCGTTCTTGACGTTGATGCCGGTGAACGCGTTCGAGCGGTTGAGGACCAGCTGGACCTTCTCGGGCCCGTAGCCGAGGTGGCCCATCGTCTCGAGGATGAGCCGCACGTTCTTGAGGCACGACAGGTCGGCGGTCATCACCACGAACACGGTCTCGGCCGCCTCGAAGACGCCGAGGTTGACGTCGTCGAGCCGCTTGTCGACGTCGACCAGGATGTAGTCGTACATCGACGTCAGCTGGTCGGTGATGAACGGCAGGTGCTCGGGCCGGACCAGCTCGGCGGTCTCCGGCGACGGCGGCGCGAGCAGCAGGTCGACGCCCGAGTCGTGCTTGACGATGACGTTGCGGATGAGGTCGGCGTCGATCGACGGCGCCGTGACGATGTCGACGATGCTCTTGCGATCGAGCCCGAGGTCGAGGAAGACGCGGTGGTCGCCGAACTGGAGGTTGCCATCGACGAGGCAGACCTTGCGGCCGAGCTCGCGGTGGAGGGCGATCGCCGCGTTGATCGCGATGGTCGTCGTCCCGACGCCGCCCTTCGCGCCGTAGAACGCCAGGATGCGGCCCATCGGCGGGCGGGCCAGGAGCGTGTCGCGCGGCGCGAAGCGCGCGAGCAGGCTCTTGATCCGCGCGAGCAGCTCGGCCGGGTGGAACGGCTTGATGAGGTAGTCGTCGGCGCCGGCGCGAAGACCGCGGACCTTCTGCTCGACCTCGCGCTCGGCGGTGAGCATGATGATCGGCACGTGGGAGCCGCCGGCCTCCTGCTCGCGGATCTTCTGGGCGACCTGGTAGCCGTCGAGCTTGGGCAGCATGACGTCGAGCAGGACGAGGTCCGGCGATTCCTGGCGCCCACAGTCGGAAGCCCTCGGCGCCGTCCCCGGCGATGACGACGTCATAGCCCTCCTGCTTGAGCGTGTACTGCAGGAGACGCTGGACGTTCGGATCGTCATCGACGACGAGGATCTTGGCTGCCATCAGACCTCCAGGGCATCGACGCGGGGGCGCCGGGGTCGACCGACGGCCACCCCGGCGCGGCGATTATAGGTCGCGTCCCTCGTCGCGCAGATCGTCGTCGCGAGCGGCGCGGAACGCCATCCGCAGATGGTCCGTCACCCGACGCTCATAGTCCTGTCCCGCGACCGCGTGCGAGCGGCTGTGGTCGGCGCCGGGGACCGTCCAGTGCTCCGCCGATCGGCCCGGCCGCGGCCGCCAGACGGCGGCCGTCCTCGAGCGGCACGGTCGTATCGGCTTCGCCGTGGATCAGCAGCAGCGGGACGGGCTCGACGAGACCGATCACGCGGACGGGCTCGGTGTCGCGCGGGTCCGCGCCGAGCCTGCGCGCCGCGGCGTCGAACGCCCGCGCCGCCAGGAACCGCCGGAACGGGCGTGGGCATCCGGTTGGCGACCGGGAGCTCGGCCTCCGGGCGGGCCGAATCGGCGACGACCGCGACGATCAGCGGTCGCGGCGGGTCGAGCGTCGGCGCGTGTCGCGTCGGGCTCGGCGTCCGCCGCTGCCGAGCGACCCGTCGCCCAGGACGGCGACGGAGGCGATCGCGGCCATGCCGCCCATCGACGTGCCGAACAGCGCGACCCGGCGGATGCCGCGTTCTCCGAGCCAGGCCGAGTGCGCCGGCGATGTCCTCGACCTCGAGCATCCCGAACGTCGACGGTCCGGCGTCCGACTCGCCATGCCCGCGGAAGTCGATGCCGAGGACGCCCGCCGTCCGGCGCAGGAACGGCGCGTACTCGACGAGGTCCGGGGCGATCGAGCCCGAGTAGCCGTGGAGCAGCAGGATCGCCTCGTGCGGATCGGATACCCAGTCCGTCGTCGCCGGCGTCGGCCGGGCAGCCAGCGACCGGCCAGCCGCAGCCCGTCACGTGAGCGGAAGCGGACGACCTCGCCGCCGAGCGCGTCGAGCTGCGTCCGGCGAGCGCCGCCTCGCTCGGGCGCGACCCGCGGCGCATCGAGCAGGCGGTCCGCCGCGCGCCTGCCCACGACGCGCAGCCCGACGACCGAGACGGCCGCGGCCGCCGACGGCCGCCGCCGTCGCGACTGATCATCGGCGGCCGACCGTCGTGCCGGCCGCCTCGAGCGCGTCGAACACGATGCGGCTCCACGTCTCGAGGTGCTCCGCGCCGGCGGCGACCTCGTCCGGCGTCGCGAACGCGCCGGACAGCTTGTCGGTCTCGCGCACGCTGACCGGCCGGCCCTCGGCCTCGGCGAGGACGACGACGCCGAGGTGGACGGCGCCGACCTCGGTGGTGTCGTCGTTGAGCAGCGCATACGGCGTGAAGGCGGGCTCGAAGTCGGCGACGAGCTCCTCGTGCCACTCGCGCCGCAGGCCGCCCGCCAGCCCGTCGTCGCCCGGGTCCACGTGCCCGCCGACGCCGATCGACCAGCGGTCGTGGAGCCGCGCGTCGCCTCCGGCCCGTGGTCCGGCGCATGAGGAAGTAGCGCTCGCCGTCGCGCAGGACGAGGTACGGGATGATCTGCTTGAAGCTGGGATCGACCTCCATCGCGGCGCGCGGCTCGTAGCGGCCGTGCGCCTGCGACGACCGCGAGGAACGCGTCGATGCCCGTCGGTTCGCAGGCCGTACCAGCCGGCCCGATCCGGGACCAGCGTCGCGCGGCACGACCAGGACGCGTTCGACGGTCGCGTCGCTCATCGAGCCGTCGCCTCCAGGCGGTCGCGGGCCGCCGCGCAGCCGCGCCTCGACCGCGTCGACGTCCGGTCCACCGTCGGCCGATCGAGCTCGTCGAGCCACGCCTCGAGGACCGCGACGAGGTCGCGGAGCCGCGTCCGCGATCGGGCCGGCGTTGGTCGCGACGATCCCGCTCCCCATCGCCGACGTCGCCCCGTGCGAGGCGGGTCATGTCGCGCCAGCCGGTCGCCGCGAGCGCCGCGGCAGCCGGTCCAGCCCTCGCGCGTCGACTCCCGGGCGGCCCGGCGACGGCCTCGACGAGCGCCGCGGCGAGGACCAGCGGGAGGTGGGAGATCGCGGCCACGGCCGCGTCGTGTCGGTCGCGGTCCATCCGCGTGGGGCGAGCCCCGTGCTCCGCGCGAGGGACTCGACCCGCTCGACGCGGCATCGTCGGCCGGCCCGGGCACGACGACCCACGGCCGGCCCACGAACAGGTCCGGCTGCTGCGGCGCGCGTAGCCAGCTCGTCTCGCGACCGGCCATCGGGTGTCCGCCGACGAATCGCAGCCCGAGCCTCCGCCGCGCGCTCCACGATCGCCGACTTGGTGCTGGCGACGTCGGTGATGACGGCATCCGGCGCGAGCGCCGAGCTCCACGGGCCTGCGAGCTGCATCCAGCTGCTCGAGGCACGACGGGCGCGGGGCCGGCGAGGACGACCAGGTCGGCGCCGTCGATGCGCCTCGAGCGGCGTCGCGGCAGCCGCGTCGATCGTGCCGTCGCGTTCCGCCGACGGCCGTGCCCCTCCCGCTCGGCGACCAGGCGACGATCTCGACTGGCCGTCACCGGCCCGATCGACGCTCACGGAGTGCGCGGGCGATGGATCCGCCGATCAGCCCGAAGCCGAGGAACGCGATGCGCATCCGCCCGAGTATCGCAGCCGGGCGACGACGTCGAGGCTCCGCGGCAGCCATCGACGCCGACGACGACGAGCACGGCGCCGGTCAGCTCGGCGGCGATCGCCTCCGGCCGGTCCGACGCTCCGCGATGCGCCGCTCGACGCCCTCAGGCGGCCCCGGGCTGTCGGGCGGGTTCTGGCGACGGTTGCGTTCGCGCCGTTCCTCGCCACGCCGTTCCGTGTCGAGGAACGCGCCGCACCGCGGGCAGCGACGCTCCTCGGCGAACAGCGAATCGAGCGGCGAGACCGTATAGATCTGGCGTCCGCACGACCAGCAGGCGAGATGGGGCACGGGTGTCGATCGAGCCCTGTTCCGGTCAGCCGACGGCAGGCAGACCCGCGAGCGCGGCCTCGACCTTCTCGCGCGGGTACTCGTAGTCCTCGAGCGTCCCGTCGAGATAGCGCTCGTACGCCGCCAGGTCGAAATGACCGTGGCCACACAGGTTGAACAGGATGACCGCGACTCGCCCGCCTCCTTCGCGGCGAGCGCCTCGTCGATGGCGACGCGGATCGCATGGGTCGGCTCCGGCGCCGGGAGGATGCCCTCCGCGCGGGCGAACGTGACGCCCGCGTCGAACGCCGACCGCTGATGGACGGCCCTGCGCCTCGATGTGGCCGCCCTCCTTGAGCAGGCTGACCAGCGGCGACATGCCGTGATACCGCAGGCCGCCGGCATGGATCGGCTCCGGGATGAAGTCGTGGCCGAGCGTGTGCATCTTGATCAGCGGCGTCATCTGCGCCGTGTCGCCGAAGTCGTAGGTATATGACCCCCGGGTCAGGCTCGGGGCGGCCTCGGGTTCGGCGGCGATGACGCGGTACTTGCGGCCGCCACGGAACGTGCGACCGAGCCATGGGAACGTCAGGCCGGCGAAGTTCGAGCCACCTCCCGCGCAGCCGATGATCACGTCCGGCTCCTCGCCGGCCATCCCCATCTGTTCGATCGACTCCTGGCCGATCACCGTCTGATGGAGCAGCACGAAGTCGAACACCGAGCCGAGCGAGTACTTGGTGCCCGGGTGGGAGACCGTGTCCTCGATCGCCTCACTGATGGCGATGCCGAGTGAGCCCGTGTTGTCGGGGGTCGCGGCGAGCACCTTCCGACCGTACTGCGGTGTCGGGGCTCGGGCTAGGGACGACCTCGGCTCCGTACGTCTCCATCAGGATGCGCCGGTACGGCTTCTGGTCGTAGCTGGCTCGCACCATGAAGACCTTGACGTCGAGGCCGAAGACGGAGCCCGCGAACGCCAGCGCACTGCCCCATTGGCCGGCACCGGTCTCCGTCGCCAACCGGGTCACGCCCTTCAGCCTTGTTGTAGTAGGCCTGCGGCGAGGGCGGTGTTGGGCTTGTGGCTGCCCGACGGGCTGCCGCCCTCGTACTTGTAGTAGATGTGCGCGGGCGTATCGAGCGCCTTCTCGAGCCGGTGCGCCCGGTACAGCGGGCTCGGCCGGTAGAGCGCGTACGCGTCCCGGACCTCATCGGGGATCTCGATCTCCCGGTCCGTCGAGACCACCTGCTTGATCAGCTCCATCGGGAACAGTGGCGCCAGGTCGCCAGGGCCGATCGGCTGGCCGGTCCCGGGATGAAGGACGGGCGGTGGCGCCTCTGGCAGGTCGGCCGCGATGTTGTACCAGGACCGCGGGATCCGACTCTCGTCGAGGACGAACTTGGTCTGGCGTGGACCGGCGGCGATGGCGGACATCCGTGACCCTCCCGGAGGTCCCGCCGCCGTGAGTTGGTGCGGTCGGGGTGGCGAGCCTAGCGCGAGCGGCGGCGAAGGCGCAACCGCCCGGGCCGGACGGCGTAGGCGGCGGTCATCACGGTCATCGGCAGCACAAGGACGATGCCGCCCTTCGTGTCCTTCCCCTTCCCCTTGGCAGTGCTCTGCTTGCCCTTCGCCTTGCCGCACGGATGGTGATCACCGCCGACCTTGGAATGGCCGGGCGGTGGCCCCCATTTGGTCGGGCACGGCGGGTGGTCCTTGTCGGCCTTGGGCGGGTTGACCGCGATCTCGGTCGGGCGGGGCGTCGGTTTCGGCGTCGGTTTCGGCGTGGGCTTCGGGCGGTCGGTGTCTTCGGCGTGGGCTTCGGGGTCGGTTTCGGCGTCGGCTGGGCTGTCGGGCGCGCGGTCGGGACCGGCGTCGGCTGGGCCGTCGGACGCGGGGTCGGCACGGGTGTCGGTCGGGCGGTGGGTCGGGGCGTCGGAACGGCCGTCGGCCGCGTCGTCGGCGCCGGGGTGGGCGTCGGTGGCTGCGCCGGGCGCTCGGTCGAGACGGTGTGCCAGTCGACGTCGGCGTGGGCTGGACCGTCGTCGGCGTGCCGCTCGCGATCGGCGCGAGCGTCGGCGTCGCCGGCGCGAGCAGCGAGCCCGTCGGGGTGGGCGTCGGACTCGAGGGCGGCGTCGATCCGAGCCCACCCGGCGACCCGGTCGGACCCGACCGCCGGCGAGGTCGTCCCGCCCGGCGTCCCCGATGGGCCCGGCGCGGCCGTCGCGGTGGGCACCGGTGTCGGCACGACCGCGACGGGCGGCGGCGACGGGGATGTCGACCGTCCGGACAGCCCGAGCCCGCCAGCGCCGAGCACGATCGTCGCGAGCACGAGGTTCAGGATGCCGAGGCTCAGGACGAGTCGGGCGCGCTGGGCGGACGTCACGAGTCGATCCGGGACTCCGTGGACGGTCGGACAGGTCAGGGGCCCGCTGATGGTACACGTCGTCATCCGCCCCGGCGATGGACCAAGGGCGAAGAGCGCGACTGGGACATAACGCGCGGGGCCGCCGCCGGTGATGCTCTCGAACAAGCCGAGCTGGTCGATCGTGCACCGGATCCGACGGTCGGCCATCGCCGTCGCGAGTCGGTCCGCGACGAGTGCGCCGGCGGGGACGCCGTCCGACCGGGCGACCGTGAGGTGCGGACGGAACGGACGTTCCTCGCCCGGCCAGCCGGCGTCGACGAGGGCATCCTCGCGTCGAGCGGGCGAGATCGCCGAGGGCTTCCGTGCCGTCGGCGATCCCGATCCATAGCGTGCGTGGACGTCGTCCCGGCGGGAAGTGACCCGGCCCCGGCGAGCTCGAGCTCGAACGGCCCGGCCGCTGACTGCGGCCGCTCGTCGACGGCCGCCGTGGTCGCGTCGAGCCGGTCGGGGAGCGTCGGCCCGAGGAACCGGAGGGTCAGGTGCAGCCCGTCGAGGCGGACCCACCGGACGTCGCGTGCGCCCGTTGCGAGCGGCATCGCCCGCACGCCTTCGACGATCGATCCGATCTCCGCTGCCGCCTCGTGCGGGCAGCGGCACGCCGACGAACAGGCGTTGACCCGGGGCATCGCGCGTCCGGGCCATCGCCGAGCCGCCTGTGCCCGGTCAAGGCCTCGGCGGCCCTGGCCTCGAGCTCGCGCTGCCATGTCTCGCGGTCGTCGCGCAGGACCTGCAGGGCCTTCTCGCGGTCGCTCCAGCCGATCACCTCGACCGCCTTGTCCTCGAGCGTCTTGTACGTCGCGAAGAACTGCTCGATCTCGACGAGTCGATGGGGTCGCACCTGGTCGAGCTGCTCGATGTGCTGCTGATGGGGATCGCCGAGTGGCGACGCACAGGACCTTGAAGTCGTGGCCCTTCTCGTCGCGCATCTCGAGACCGCCGATGGGTCGCGCCCAGACGTGGCAGCCCGTGAAGGTCGGCTCGTCGATGATCGAGGAGCGCGTCGGATGGTCGCCGTCGCCAGAGCGCGTCTCCTCGACGAACCCGTAGTCGAAGTTGTAGAAGACGGCGCTGCTCAGGACTCGATCGAGCCGATAGACCCCGACTGTCTCGTCGAACTCGTACTTGTTGCGCGATCCTCGCGGGATCTCGACCACGATCTCGATGACGTCGGGGTACTCGCCCAGGACTTCGCATGCCGGCACGATACCGCGGCGGGCTCAGGTCCCCCCGGGAACGTCGAGTCGGATCACGAGCCGGTCATCGATCGCGCTCATCCACAGGTGCTCGCCATCCCGGACCACATCGCCGCCCGTCTTGAACGGGGCGCTGATGGTGTGGCGGATGGCGCCGGACGCATCCACGTTGGTCAGGAACGGATCGAATTTGCGGATCCACACCCCGGTTGCGTCCGCCCAGATGGAGCCGAACTGCCCGGTTCCCATCCCCGTGACCGTGTGGACCGTCTTGAGACTCAGGGGATCGACATGGAGGAGGTCGTTGCCCGCCGTCACCCAGACCCCGCTGTCACCCGCGCTGACCCAGTTCGGGGCCTCGATCTCCGCCTGCGCAGTCACGCTCCGGGTCGTGAGGTCGACGCGAAGGACGCGGTCACCGGTCTCGCAAACGACATAGACGACCTCCGCAAAGGCGCCGAGATCGTTGCAAGCGACGGGTAGCCCGATCGCGTCGCCCATCCGGCCGGTCGTCTCGTCGATGCCGACCAGCTGGTCGCCAGCACCGGTCAGGACGTAGATGCGGCCACCCACGACAACGAGTCTGCCCTGGACGGCGATCTTGCCGGCGGGGATCGGCTGGGCCGCGTCGTTCGTCGCTGGATCGATCCCGACGAGGTCGCCGGTGTCGCACGCCCACATCGCAGTCGCGCCGGTTCCGATGCCCTCACACGGCTCGCTACCGGTCTCGTGCACGCGGATCTCGGCCGCGACGGTCGCGCTCCGCGCGTCGATCCGGTCCACGAAGCCCTCGGGCCGCTTGAGCCAGATCGAACCGAAGCCCGCCACCAGCCAATCGGGGTCGCTCTTGACCTTGACTTCGACCGGCGCGAATGAGTCGTACGGCTCGGCTGGTGGTGGCGTGGCGGGCTGGCCAGCGCACGCTGTGACGACCAGGGCCGCGACCCCGAACAGGCTCATACCACGGACAGCTACGCCCATCTCGACTTCCCTCCCACTCCCCACCATAGCGGGCCGCGTGACGGTCGCCACACGGATCAGTCCTCCGGCTCACCCCGTCGAGCGATCGGCAAGGCCAGCCACAACACGCCATAGACGAGGACCGCCGCGACCGTCGCTATGGCGGCCGCCGCCGCGCCCTGGACGACATCGACCACGAGGTAGACCGAGCAGGCGATCCCGATCGCGGTGCACACCAGTCCGGCGATGATCAGCTTGTTCGAGTCGAACAGCATCTCCTCCTTGATATCCCGTCGGAAGTTGAGCCGGTGATACGCGGAGGGCGCGATGAACAGGGCGGCGGCGACCGCGCTGAAGAGCAGGGCGATCGTGTAGATGAGGCGATCGAACTCGGACGTCTTCGAGAACCCCTGCTGGAACGGCAGGATCAACAGGAACGCGAAGAGCACCTGGACGCCCGGCAGGGCGACCCGGACCTCGTTGAGGAGCTCGATCAGCTCGCGGTTGACGCGCTCCCTCTCGGTCTCGTCCGCCATGCGAGCAGGGTACGCGGCGCTACGGCGTGCTGCCCCTCAGCGACGCAGCTCCCCGCGAAGCTCGGCCACCTCGGATCGCAAGGCGGCGATCTCGTCGGCGAGGCGTCCGACGTCGGGGATCGGGTCGGTGCGCGGACCTGTCTCGCTCGTCGGCTGGGCTTCCTGGTCGGGCGGTGGGGGCACGAGCAGGCTCGCGAGGATGCTCGCGAGCGCCGCGATGATGCCGACACCCGTGAGCATCACGAACAGGCCGACGAGGCGGCCGGCGAATGTCACCGGGAACCGGTCGCCATAGCCGACCGTGGTGATCGTCACGAAACCCCACCAGATCGCGTCGGCCCCGGACCTGATGTTCGCGTCCGGGGAGCGGATCTCGAACTGGAGGACCAGGAAGCTCGCCGTGCTCAGGATCATCCCGGCCGCGAGCAACGTGATGAAGGATGCGTATTGGCCACGGTTGGCGACCATGTCGCGGACGAGCTCGCGACGGTTGTTGCCACGAAGAAGGCGCGTCACGCGGGCGAGTCGGCTGATGCGGGCGAGGCGGAACAGCGCGGTGAGCTCGAAGAAGCCGAGCGTCGGGATCGAACCGAGGAGATCGAGCCAGCCGCGCTCGTAGATGAAGTACTGACGGCGTGGGTGGGAGCCGGTCAGCGAGTACACGAAGTCGCCCAGGAAGATCAGGCAGATGACGAAGTCGTAGGACTGCAGCAGCGTCTTCGACTCCGGATCGAGGGGCAGCAACAGCAGCACCATGACCACGAGCGAGAACAGCGTGAGGACGAGGATGAACAGGTTGTAGGCGTTGCCGTGCTCGCGCGCGGCTGGGCCGCTCCGCGGTCATCCTCGGTCCTCGCTCATCGTCGGAGCCTAGGAGCGCGCCAACGCTCCACGAACGGGTGACGACCCCCCAGCCTCGCGCCGTGCGGGCGCGAGGGTCAGTCGTTGTAGAGGCGTTCCTCGATGAGCTTCTCCTGGACCGTTCGACCGTTGGGGTCGAAGCAGGAGAACTCGAAGTGCTTCTCGAACTCGAGGTCGACGTTGTCCTGACCGCCGCGGTTCTTCTCGACCGAGACGACGACCCAGTCGCGGAAGCGCTGCGCCTGGTACGGGTTGAACTCGATGTTGACCTTGGCGACGATGTGGTACTTCTCGTTCAGGATCAGGATGATGTCGGCCTCGTAGTTGATCGCCGACGAGCCGCGCAGGTGGAAGTTGCGCAGGCGCGAGGCCTTGAGGCCTTCCTTGTCGGCGGCGACGATCGAGACCATCGGCACGTCCTCGGACAGGGCGATGTCCTTGAGGCCGTTGACGATGTACGTGACCTTCTCCGTCTCGTTCTCGGGCTCCGGGACCTGGGGCACCTTCTGCATGTAGTCGACGAAGACGACGAGTCGTCGCTCGCCCGACAGCGCGCGGTGCTGCTGGACGAGCTTGCGGATGTTGTCGATCGTGCTCGCCGTCTGCGAGCCGCGGAGCAGGAAGAGGTTCTGGCCGTAGCGGGCGATGCGATCGAGCGACGGGCGAAGGCGCGGGTTGTTGGCGAGCTGCGGCGTCGCGGCGCCCTCGGCCATCCACGTGCCGAGGATCTCCTTGCGGACGTCCTGGATCTTGATCGGCACCGGTCTTGTGCGGCAGGTGCGCGAGGGCCGACTCCATCGCGATCAGCCGGTTCATCAGGTACGCCTCGTCGTGCTCGAAGCACAGGTAGAGGACGTTCGCCTGGCCGCCCGAGGCGATGTTGCGCGCCATCTGGAGGGCCATCGTGGTCTTGCCGGTGCCCTGGGCGCCGCCGATCAGCAGCAGCTCCCCGGCGCGCAGGCCGGAGCCGATGGTCTTGTCGATCGGCGTGAAGCCGAGGGGGACGGGCTGGTATTCGGCGAGCTGACCCGTCGTGACGCGTTCGTTGAGGTCGACGAGGACGTCGAGCGCGGATCTCGGCGCCATGCTCCCGTTATCGGTGTCGAGTCGCCACCCGCGTGCGGCGGGGGCGGGCGCAGCGTTGGCTTCGAGATCAGTGGTCACGCGGTCGGATCCTCCCCGGAGGCCGGCGCTCTTGGCGCTCATGCGGCGACTTTAGGGTAGCACCGGGGTCAGGCCGTATCACCCATCCGTACTGCGCCAGTCCGGCCCGTTTCGCCGGAGTCCCGCAGCCCTTCCGACGGCTGTCAGGCCTCGTCCAGATGCAGCGATCTCGTCGAACGTCGACGGCGATCGTCCGGATCGCGCGCTCGTAGTTGTCGAGGTCGAACCACTCGTTCGGCGCATGTGCCAGGTCGTTGGGCTGGGTGAAGCCGAGCGAGGACGACCGGCAACCCGAGGATCGACTGGAAGCTCGCGGCGACAGGGATCGACCCGCCTGAGTTGATGTACAGCGGCGGCTGTCCGAACACGCGCTCGAGCGCTCTGGATGCCGCGCCGACGTGCGGGTGGTCGAGCGGGGTCTGGCTCGGTCGGCCCGTGCCGAGCAGCCTGACGGTGACGTCGACGCCTGGCGGCGCGATCTCCTCGACGAACGCCTTGAGCTTGTCGTAGATGTCGGCCGGCTCCTGGTCGGCGACGAGACGCATGCTGATCTTCGCGTGTGCCTCGGCAGGGATGATCGTCTTCTGACCGTGGCCCTGGAACCCGCCCCAGATCCCGTTGACATCGAGCGTCGGGCGGATCGATTTCCGCTCGAGTGTCGTGTAGCCGGCTTCGCCGACGAGCTTGGAAACCCCCGTGTCGGTCGCGGAAGACCTCCTCATCGAATGGCAAGGCGGCGATCGCGTCGCGCTCCGCCTGGGTCGGCTCACGGACGTCGTCATAGAAGCCGGGGATCCGGATCCGACCGTCCGGGCCCTTGAGGGCCGCGATGATCTGCGCGATGGCGAAGGCCGGGTTGCCGATCGCTCCGCCGTAGCTGCCGGAGTGGAGATCGCCATCAGCGAGCCGGACGTCGATCTGCGCATACGTCATGCCGCGCAGCGACAACGTGATCGCCGGGACGTTCCCCTCGAAGAACCCGGTGTCGCTGATGATCGCGGCGTCCCCGTCGAGGCGATCGCGATGCTCGGCCAGCCACGCCTCGAGATGCGCGCTCCCGCTTTCCTCTTCGCCCTCGAAGACGTACTTGACGTTGACCGGCAGGCCGTCGCGCGTCGCGAGCAGTGCCGCTGCTGCACTGATGTGGGCGTGGATCTGGCCCTTGTCGTCGGCGGTGCCGCGGCCGATCAGCCGATGGCCGTCGACCACCGGCTCGAACGGGTCGGTGCGCCACTCTGCGAGCGGGTCGACCGGCTGGACGTCGTAGTGACCGTAGACGAGGACGGTCGGAGCGCCATCGGCGTGCAACCAATCGCCGTAGACCATCGGATGGCCGCCGGTCTCGCTGACCTCGACGTTCTCGATACCGGCAGTACGCATCTCGTCCGCGAGCCACTCGGCGGCCCGACGGACGTCCGGGGCGTGCTGCGGCAGCGCCGAGATGCTGGGGATGCGGAGGAACGCCTTGAGGCGTTCGAGGCGCTCCTCACGACGCGGTTCGAGGTACGCGTCGAGGACCTGGTCGGTGGCGGTCGGGTCGGGCATGGCCCGGAAGTCTATCGGTGGGGCCCGCTGCCCGTCGGGCGGATGCCTTCCCGCGCCGCCCGACCCTGCATGTGCCCAGGAATCGAACGAGCGGGCCGGGGACCGGCCCGCTCGAAAACGGGGACTGGATCGGCCGGTCGGGTCAGGCCGGCTGCGGCTTCGGCTCCGGGATGGGCTGCCCTGGACCGACGACCGACGGCACGGCGCCGTCCGCCGACTTCGGGGGCAGGTCGGTGAACAGCTTCTCGAACTCTTCGGAGTCCACGGTCTCCTCGGCGACCAGCTTTTCCGCCAGGGCCACGAGTCGGTCGCGATGGGTCGTAAGGACGTCGGTCGCCCGCTCGTACGCCCGGTCGATGATCGTCCGGACCTCCTCGTCGATCTGGCGCGCGACGTCGTCGCTGTAGTTGCGCTGCTCGCCGATCTCCCGGCCGAGGAACACCAGCTCATCGCGTTTCCCGAAGGACAGCGGGCCGAGCTTGTCGCTCATGCCGAACTCGGTGACCATGCGTCGCGCGAGGTCGGTCGCCTTCTCGATGTCGTTGCTGGCGCCGGTCGTCGTGTCACCGAAGATCATCCGCTCAGCGACATTCCCCGCGAGGAGTCCGGCGATCTTGTCCTCGAACTCGGTCTTGGACTGGAGATAACGGTCCTCGGTGGGCAGGGCCATCGTGTAGCCGAGGGCCATGCCACGGCTGATGATCGTCACCTTGGCGACCGGGTCGCACTTGGGAAGGATGCGCTGGACGACGGCGTGGCCGCCCTCGTGGTAGGCGATGATCGCCTTCTCGGCATCCGAGATGACCCGCGACTTGCGCTCCGGGCCGGCGACGATACGCTCCAGGGCCTCCTGGAACTCGGACATGCCGATGACCTTCTTGTTCCGGCGCGCCGACAGGATCGCCGCCTCGTTGACGAGGTTGGCGAGGTCGGCGCCGGAGAAGCCCGGCGACTGGCGCGCGACGCCCTCGACGTCGACAGCCTTGTCGAGCGGCTTGCCCTTGGTGTGCACCTTCAGGATCTCGACGCGGCCCTTCATGTCCGGCCGATCGAGGATGACCTGGCGGTCGAAACGGCCCGGGCGCAGGAGGGCCGGGTCGAGGACGTCGGGGCGGTTGGTGGCGGCGACCACGATCACGTTCGTGTTCGTGTCGAAGCCGTCCATCTCGACGAGGATCTGGTTCAGCGTCTGCTCGCGCTCGTCGTGGCTGCCGCCGAGGCCGGCGCCGCGCTGGCGGCCGACCGCGTCGATCTCGTCGACGAAGACGATGCACGGCGAATTGCGCTTGGCCTGGTCGAACAGGTCACGGACGCGGCTCGCACCGACGCCGACGAACATCTCGACGAACTCCGAGCCGGAGATCGAGAAGAACGGGACACCGGCTTCACCGGCGACAGCACGCGCCATCAGGGTCTTGCCGGTGCCCGGAGGACCGACGAGCAGCACACCGCGCGGGATGCGCGCACCCAGCGAGTTGAACTTCTCGGGGAACTTCAGGAACTCGACGACTTCCTGGAGCTCCGTCTTGGCCTCGTCGACACCGGCCACGTCGGCGAACGTCACCACGGTCTTGTTACCGAGGAACATCCGGGCGCGGCTCTTGCCGAACGAGAGGGCCTGGTTATTCGTGCCCTGCGCCTGACGCATCATGAAGAAGATGAAGCCGCCGATGATCAGCAGCGGCAACACGGCGGTCAGCAGCAGCCCGAGCCACGAGGTGTCGGGTGCCTGGTTCGCGGTGAAGACGTCACTCGGGAGCTCGACGGGCGGCGTCGCCTTCTCCGCCGCGGCCTGCATGTCGGTGTAGACCGGCGTCAGCACGGTCGGGACGATGACCGTGTAGGTCTCCTTCGGGGTCGCCGTGGTCTCCACGGTCAGGGTCGTTCCCTGCTGCGTGACCTTCTGGACCTTGCCCGCCTGGACCTGCGCCAGGAAATCGGAATAGCCGGTCGTCTGGGGTTGGGACGTGGTCGTGATCCACGTGAACAGCAGCGCCGCAGTGCCCACCACGAGCACCAGCATCACGATGCCGTTTCGGAAGAACTTGGGGTTCAACTAGGAGCCTCCGGGGTGAAGTGGACGACGACCGAGCGCCGCCACGTGTCGCGAGTATACCGTCGGGGTCTGAAGGGACCCCCTGACCGATGTCATGCCCTTGATCATCCCTACGGACGATCGCGAATGGTGGATGGGGACGGGAGACCGTGTGAAGAAATCGATACGACGGGGAGTGACGGGCCCGCTCGTGTCGAGCGCCGGGACGACGAACCTGCGAAGGACGTCGAGCGACGTCGTGGGGATCGGGGATTGGTAGCGGAGGGCGGATTCGAACCACCGACCAAGGGCTTATGAGTCCCCTGCTCTACCACTGAGCTACTCCGCCGCGGCCGCCGATTCTAGCGCCGAGCCGCGCGATCCCGCCAGCGCAAGGACCCAACCTATACTCGGCCGATGCAAGACGGGGCGCCGCGAGCGTCGACGACGGCGCCGCCCCCGCCGACTGATCCGCCACCGACGAACGCCGCCGCGGCTCCGTCGGGCGGCATGGGGCTCGACTCGATCCGACTGCAGGCCGAAGAGCATCCGGTCATCGAGGACACACCCGCGACATCGCCCGCGGAGCACTGTTTGCGCCTGATGCATCTCAAGGCCTACGAGGAGGCGGCGGGTCACGCCGTCAGCGCCGACGTGCTCGACGTCGGGTGCAACACGGGTTACGGGACCCTGCGCTTCCTCGAAGTGGCGCGGCGCGTCGTCGGGGTCGACGTGTCCGACCGCGCGATCGAGGTCGCACGGGCGTCGACGCGCGACGGTCGACCGGAGTTCGTCGTCATCGACGGCATCACGCTGCCGTTCCCGGACGACTCCTTCGATCTCGTCGTCAGCTTCCAGGTCATCGAGCACATCGAGGATCCAGTGCCGTATCTGCGGGAGATCCGGCGCGTCGCCCGACCCGGCGCGACCGTCCTGTTCACGACGCCCAACGCCGGGACGCGACTCTATCCCGGGATGAAGCCCTGGAACCGCTTCCATGTCCGGGAGTACCTGGCTCCCGAGCTTGAGGCCGAGCTGCGCGAGGTGTTTCCCGACGCGCGCGTTCGGGGCATGTTCGGGACGCCGACGCTATACGAGACGGAGATCGACAGGGTCGACGCCGCGCGCCGGCGGATCCGCAAGGCAGAGGCAGCGGCAGTCGCGCCATCGAGCGTGGCCGGCGCGACCGCCGACGCAGCTCCGGCTCCGCGGGCCAGACGCCGGCGGCTACCGGTCCGTGTCGTCCGGGCGCTGATCCCCGGGTCTGTGCGCGGTCGACTGCGTGCCGCGCTCGTGGATCAAGCACCGCCCGCGACGAAGACGGCCAAGGCCCCGCCGCCGGCGCCCCCCGCCGCGGTGGCGATGTCACTCGAGACGTTCCGCGAGTTCACGGTCGACGATCTCTACTACGCCGACCACGACCTCGATCGAGCGATGGACTTCATGGCGGTCTGTCGGGCCTGATCGCACCGCCCCAGGTCCCGGTCAGCGGCCGATGAGCAGGATCCCCACCATCCGGTGGTAGTGCGAGATGAACGTGTCGCGGTGCACGACCCGGCCGTTGCCGTCGCGCACGGTCCGGGTGACCGAGACGTCCTTGCCATCGACCGGGTACTCCGTCCGCTGCTGCTCGCCGGGCCGCAGCGACGACGTGTACTGGGTCGTGTCGTAGCCCTGGACGACGTTCGTGACGATCGGCGTGGACCACGTCGTCGTCCGGCCGTTCGGCACGCTCCAGATCTCGAAATGCACGATACCCGGCGAGGCCTGCGAGCGGATCATGACCGGGTGGGCCGTGTCGTTCCGGAAGCGCATCGTCTGCGAGTCCGACACGGTGGCGTCGAGGCCGAGCGGATAGCGGGTGATGTAGTACCAGTGCGGCTGGCGCGTGACGATCTGGAGCCCGCCCCGAGCCGCTGCGTTGAACAGCGTCGTCGATGCCGCGCAGATGCCGCCCGCGAGCGCCTTGCCCTCGACGCTATGGCCGCCGACGATCGCGCCGCCGAGCCGGTAGCCGGTCCGGAAGCTGACCTCGCCGAGCGCGCGCCAGAAATCGAACGTCTCGCCGGGCCGCACCACCAACCCGTCCAGCTTGCGCGCCGGAACCGTGATGTTCGCGGAGAACCCGTTGTGTGCACTGACCTGGTAGTACGTCGTCCACGACCCGACCCGCTCGACGAGCGGCGCCTTCTTGGTCGCCTCGCTGGTCGTGACGTCCGGCCCGACGGCCTTGGTGGCGACGGCCACCTTCGATGGCGTCTTTGCGCCGACCGCGCGGCCATCGAGGATGTTGACGATCGAGTCGACCGTCGCCTCGACATCGAGCTCGCGGCCGGCCGATGACGCGCTGACGCCGAAGATCCGCCCGCCGCGATCGCGCACGAACGTCGCGTTCGTGGGCTTGATCGCGACGTGCTTCTTGATGCTCTTGAGGATCGCGGTCGCGCGACCCGTGTCGATCGCCGGGCCGAGGCTCGCCCCGCTGCCCTCGAATGTCATCCAGCCGGTCAGGACCTTGGACGTGATCGACCACGAGCGGTTCGCGGTCGCGAGCTTGATCGGCGCCGCGATCCGGCGCGCCTGATCGATGGCTCGGGCCACGTCCTCGTCGGACGTCGTCGGCGGCAGCACCGTCGACGCCGCCTCGTACCGGATCACCGGGGGGTCGTGGGATCGAGCAGCGCCGCGTCGATCTGCGGCTCGAGGCCGCTCGTGTCGACCGCCACCCCATCGTGTGCGGGCATCGTGGTGAATGATCCGTGGACGATGCGGGCCTGTGCATCGATCGGCTGCCGCTCCCCGAGGAGCCGGAACGCGGCGAGCTTGGCGGCCAGCGTCGGCCGGTCGTAGCCGATCCGGATCGGCACCGTCGTCGGGCGCAGCAGTCCTTGCAGGCCGGCGATCGCCTCTTCGAACCTCGTCCCGGTCCGGCCATGCGCCAGCGCCTCGTCGAGCATCCCATCGTCGTCGATCGCGCGGCCGACCTCGGCGTACGAGATCACACCCGTGGTCCGGCTCGAGACGAGCTGGATCTGGCCGTCCTCGAGCGCCCCGAGCGCGTCGTCGAGCGCGCTCCGCGCCTGCGCTTCGGTCATCCCGCCGACGGCGACCCCGCCGACGACGACGCCCGGGAGCACGCGGCCTTCATACGACCGGCCGAAGGCGACCAGGGCAACGACCCCTGCCAGAGCGAGGAAGAGCACAAGGATCACGGACCAGCGCGCGACCCGGCCGACGCTCCACCCGAGGGCGCGCGGTGCCGTGGCGACAGGTTGTGTGGTGGCCATCCGTGATCAACCCCGAGAGCAGACGCCGGGGTAGCCCCGTCGTCGAGGCCGGGACTCTACGTCACGCGTGTCATCGTGGGAAGAGGGCCGAACGGCCTACTGGCCGATCACGGCTACTGGGCGAACGTGTCGCAGTCGTCCGAGTTTCCCGACTTGTACCCGCGCGAGAACCAGGCGACCCGTTGCTCGGCCGAGCCGTGCGTCCATGTCTCGGGGTTCACCCGGCCGGTGGTCGACTGCTGGATCCGGTCGTCGCCGACCGCGGCGGCGGCACTCAGCGCCTCCTCGATGTCGCCAGCTTCGAGATCGGCCTGATCCGAATGCGCCCATACGCCGGCCAGGCAATCGGCCTGCAGCTCCTGGCGAACGGAAAGGTCGTTCCGCCGGCTCGGATCCTGCTGGGCCATCTGCTGGACCTGGTCGGAGATACCGAGCGCGGTCTGGATGTGGTGGCCGAACTCGTGCGCCACGACATACGCCATCGCGAAGTCGCCACCCTTGGCGCCGAAACGTGACTTGAGCTCGTCCATGAAGCCCAGATCGAGATAGACCTTCTGATCCGCCGGGCAATAGAAGGGCCCTGTTGCCGCCGAGGCCGGTCCGCACTCCGACTGCGTGGAGCCGTCGAACAGGACGAGCTTGGTCTCCGGGTAGTCGCGCCCGGACTGGCTGAACGTGGTCGCCCAGTACGTCTGGATGTTGTCGACGATGTAGGCGAGCTGTTGGTCGGTGTCGCTCTGGGGATCCAGGGTGCCGCCCGGTTCGACGGCGCCACCACCCGACAACCCGCCGAGCCCCGGGATCGAGCCGCTGCCGCCGAGGACGCCGCTGAACAGCAGGAACAAGACGACGAAGACGATGATCCCGCCGAGCCCGCCGCCCGCCTTGCCGGGGAGCGGGATCGGGATGGCCGATCCGCTGCCGCCCGTCGGGAATCCGAACGAGGCACCACCGCCCTGTCCGCGGCGGTCCTCGATCTGATCGAAGCCCGTATTCCGCTTCCATCTCATCGTGAAGATGCCTCCTCCGTGCCGCCAGCAGGATACGAGGGGTCGGTCACCCGTGGGCTCGCGGATCGCGCCGTCGGCGTTGCAGCCGCATCGTCATGGCTTCGTACGAAATCAACCCGGCGGCGGAGCGTGCGGTGGTCTGTGCGAGCGCCGGGTGCTCGACGACTCAGGCGAGTTCGCTCAACCGGCCGTCCGAGACATCGAACACGAGGCCGTGGATCGCGAAGCGCCCCAGGAACGGATGGTCACGCAGGATCGCGACCTGCCGGCGCAGGTTCTCCTCCAGATCCGCGAACCCGCCGAACGCGAGGTCGACCGCATCGGCGTCGACGCCGCTATCCGCCGCGACGCGTGCCCTGAGCCTGTCTTCATCGAGGTCCTGGAGACCACAGCCCGTGTGCTCGATCAGCACGATCTCCTGGGTCCCGAGCAGCTCGACGCTGACGATCAGGGAGCGGATCACGTCCTCGGTCACGAGTCCGCCGGCGTTCCGGATGATGTGCGCGTCACCGGTCCGCAGGCCGAGGGTCTCCTCGACGTCCAGCCGCGCGTCCATGCACGCGACGATGGCGAGGCGCGATAGCGGCCGCGCGGTCAGGGCGGATCGATCGAAGGCGTCGATATAGCGCCGGTTCTCCGCGAGGATGCGCGTGTATTCGGCTGTTCGGTCCGCGGCGGTCATCTGGCGCAGGATAGCGAGCACGCCGATCGATGCGGGAGGTCCTCGAATGCCGACATTCCGGGAATGGCTGGGGTCGCAACGCGGCCGCGAGGATGCCATCGGCGAGGTCGCCGATACCGTCAGCACTGACGAGACGCTGACAGCCGACGACTACGCGACGATCCGCCGACATCTGACCGACGGGAACGTCGACGGCAGCGCGATCGACGCGCTCGACGACGCGCACGCGGAGTACGAGCGATCCGATGATCCGCCGAAGCCTCCGCCGGAGCCGCTCTCGATGGACTGGTCCTAGGCCCGCCCCGCGGGACCCTGACAGATGCTCGCCGAGCGAGACAGGGCGGGAAACGCCGCCAAGCCCGTGCCGGGGGTCGGCTAGCCGGACGGCCCGAACAGCACCGTCAACCAGCGCTCGAGCGGGCTGACATCCTCGACCTCGGCGCCCAGCCGGACAGCGGCGGAGCCCGGGGCATTCGCCGCGAGCGGGGGTGAATCCGGAGCGAGGGTGAACGCGATCTCGTCGACCCCGCCGACGCCGTGCGCCCGGGCCTCCTGCTCGACGAAGCGCTGGCGACCGATCGACTCGAGCTCGCGCTCCATCGCCGCCACCTCGAGGCTGAGCATCGCGTTGCCGCTCGCGATGTCCTGAGCGCGCGTCGCAGCCTCGGACGCCTCGGCGACCTGCCGCGCGAAGGCGATGACGATCCACGCGGCCAGCATCGCGGCCGCGATCATCGCCATGCGGCGTCGCGTCAATCCGACGATCGGGAGCGTCGCAAGGTCGACGGTGGGGCGGGTTCCGGCGGCCGTCGCCGGATCGAGCTCGTCGGCGTCAGGCGCGGGCGGCTCGGGGTCGATCGAGCGCGACATCGGCGGGAGCGTAGCTACGCGTAGCTACAGTGTCAACCGCGATCCTGTGACAGACAACCTGTCATCCGTGCGGTTGACGCTCCGACTAGACTGCCTTCATTCCGAACAGGTGTTCTAGAATCGGAGATACTCGCCGATGCGAACCTACGCCCCCGCCGACGCTGCGACGGTCCTCGGTCGCGTCCTGGAGGAGCCGTCGCTGACGCGCGGCGTCGTCCACCACGAGGTCATCCCAGCGCGCGAGCCGTCGTACGCGGACATGCCCGCGTGGCTCGACCCGCGGATCGTGCAAGGGCTCGCGAACCGCGGCATCGAGCGGCTGTACACGCACCAGGCCGAGGCGATCGAGGCGGTCCACGCTGGCGAGGATGTTGTCGTCGTGACGCCCACGGCGTCGGGGAAGACGCTCTGCTACGCGCTTCCGACCCTCCAGGCGATCGCGCAGGATCCGGCGGCGAGGGCGCTGTTCCTGTTCCCGACGAAGGCGCTCGGTCAGGACCAGGTGACCGAGTTCGGGGAGCTCGCGGCATCGGCGGACCTCTCGATCATCACGTCCACCTACGACGGCGACACGCCGGCACCCATCCGCTCGACCGTGCGCGCCGCCGGGCAGGTCGTCGTCACGAACCCCGACATGCTCCACTCGGCGATCCTGCCGCACCACACCAAGTGGTTCCAGCTGTTCGAGCAGCTCCAGCTCATCGTCATCGACGAGCTACACACATACCGAGGCGTCTTCGGCAGCCACGTCGCGAACGTACTGCGGCGGCTGATGCGGATCTGCGCGCACTACGGCAGCAAGCCGGTGATCGTCTGTTGCTCGGCGACGATCGGGAACCCTGCCGAGCTCGCGGCGATGCTGACCGGTCGACCGGCACGCCTCGTGGATCGCAACGGTGCGCCATCGGGCGAGCGGCACGTCCTGCTCGTCGACCCGCCGGTCATGGAGCCGGCCAGCGGAGCGCGCGGCTCGGCGGTGACGCTCGCCCAGCGCTGGGCGCTGCCGTTCCTCCGCGCCGGACGACAGACGATCGTCTTCGGCCGATCGCGGGTCGCGGTCGAGCTGCTGCTGACCGGGTTGCGCGAGGCGCTGCGCGAAAGCTTCGGTCCACGCAGCCGCGTGCGAGGGTATCGGGGCGGCTACCTGCCGACGGAACGGCGGTCGATCGAACGCGGGCTTCGTGATGGCGAGATCCTCGGCGTCGTCTCGACGAATGCCCTCGAGCTCGGCGTGGACATCGGGCGGCTCGATGTCTCGATCCTCGCCGGCTACCCGGGTTCGGTGGCTGCCACGTGGCAGCAGTTCGGCCGGGCCGGCCGGCGGCAGGGCACGAGCGTCTCGGTCCTCGTCGCATCCGGCGCCCCGGTCGACCAGTACGTCATCCACCATCCCGAGTTCCTGCTCGAGAACGCGCCCGAGGAGGCGCGGCTCGACCCGGACAACCTCCATGTGCTCCTCGCACACCTCCGGGCGGCGACCTTCGAGCTGCCGTTCGAGCCCGGCGAGGTCTTCGGGCCCAGCGCCGGCCGACGATCTGCTGGCGTTCCTCGCCGAGGAAGGGCACGTCCGCCAGGCGGCCGATGGCCGCTGGTATTGGTCGAGCGAGAACTTCCCGGCGTCCGAGATCTCGCTACGGACGGCCGCGCCGGAGAACGTCGTGATCATCGACACGACGCCGGATCGCCCGCGCGTACTCGGCGAAGTCGACCTGTTCAGCGCCCAGGTCCTCGTCCACGAGCGGGCGATCTACATCCACGGATCCGTCCAGTACTACGTGGACCGCCTCGAGTGGCACGAGCGCAAGGCGTACGTCCACAAGATCGACGTCGACCACTACACGTACGCCAATCGAGCGGTGACGCTGAAGCCGCTGGAGGTCTTCGCGGAGGCGCCGTCGACCGGCGGGACACGAAAGCACGGCGAGGTGATGGTCGCCAGCCTCGTGACGCTCTTCAAGAAGCTCAAGTTCATCACCGACGAGAACGTCGGCTGGGGTCCGATCGACCTGCCCGAGCTGGAGCTCCAGACCACCGCGTACTGGCTGACCGCCGACCGCGCCCGCGATCACTGGCGGCGCGACGACCTCGATATCGCGCTGCTCGGCGCAGGTCGCGCGATCCAGACGATCGCGTCGGTGCTGCTGATGGTGGACCCACGCGACCTCGGCCTGGTGACCCAGGTCCGCTCCCCGCACGCGGAGGAGCCGACGATCTACCTGTACGAATCGGTACCCGGCGGGATCGGGCTCTCGGAACGGCTCTGGCAGCGCCACGACGAGCTCCTCGCCGGGGCGGCAGACCTGATCGCGGCCTGTTCGTGCGACGCCGGCTGCCCCTCGTGCACCGGTCCCAGGCTCGAGCCGAACGTCGATGCGAAACGCCTCGCGCTGCGGTTGCTGACAGAGCTCGGAGCGGGCGCGCGCCTCGCCAAGGCGGGATGACCGCGCCGTCCGCCGCCCCGTCCGTCCGCTCGTCTCGCGCGCCGACTCGCGCGCTACCGAGCGGCGACGCCCGGGCCGGGAACGGCGGCCGACCCCCTGCCCTACCGGCCGAGCGCCAGCCGTGAACTGGCCCGGCGCCTCGCGGACGCGGTCGACGGCGACGTCGTCGATGCGGCGAACGGCGGTCTATGTGCGCGTCGAGCGGCCGGCGATCGACCTCCCGTCGACCGCGCGCGACTCGCGACCCTGCCGGGCCAACCGCCGGCCGACCGCCCCCTCGTCTGCCTCGATACGGAGACGACCGGACTCGCGACGGCCGCCGGGACGCTCGCGTTCCTGATCGGGCTCGGTTGGTGGTCCGGGACGTCGTACCGGCAGGTCCAGCTGCTGCTGCCCGACCAGGGCGAGGAGGGCGTGCTGCTCGACGAGGTCGGCCGGCATCTGCCACCCGACGCGTGGCTCGTGACGTACAACGGCCGCGGCTTCGACTGGCCGCTGCTCGTGACCCGCTACCGGATGGTCCGCCGGGCGGCGCCACCGATCGGCGGCCACCTCGATCTGCTGCCGCATGTGCGGCGGTTGTTCCGACATCGCCTCGACGACGCCCGCCTCGGGACCGTCGAGCGGATGCTGCTCGGGCTGACACGGGTCGATGACGTCGACGGCTGGGAGATCCCGGGCCGGTATCTCGGGTTCCTGCGCGGCGGTCCCGCTCAGCCGCTGGCCGCCGTCGTGCGCCACAACGACGAGGATGTGCGCTCGCTCGCACGCCTGCTCGCACACGTCGAGCAGCGCCTCGGCGATCCCGAGGTCCGTTCGTCGGCGCCACGCGGGGACCTCGCCGGTCTGGCCCGCGCCTTCCGACGCGAGCGACGGCTCGAGGAGGCGATCGACTGTCTCGATGCTGCCCTCGCAGTGGAGCCGACCACCGAGCCGGCCGCGGAACCCGCCGCGTCAGCGATCGCCGCGCCGCGGGTGCCAGAGGAGCCGTGGTGGTCGCCTCGGCGACGAGCCGACTTCGGCGGCCGGCCGGAGACCCGGCGCGTCACGACCGGCTGGGACCGGCGCGAGGCGTTCAGCCGGCCGTGGGACGAGGGGCGGATCGCCGTCGATCGGGCCCATCTGCTGCGACGCCTGGGACGTGTCGACGAGGCGATCGAGGCATGGGACGCGCTGGCCTGCGGGCCGGGACGGACCGCGGTCGTCGCTGCCATCGAGGCCGCGAAGCTGCGAGAGCACCGACTCGGGCGATCCGGCCGGGGCGATGGCCGCCGTCGAACGCGGTCTGCACCTGGCCGACCGCCGGCGAGCCCGGGGGATGCCGGAACCGGCGCTCGAAGCCGACCTTCGCCATCGCTGGCGACGCTTGCGTGATCGACTCGCCCGAACGGCAGCCTGAGCTAGGCGCGTGCCCCGAGGGCCGCTCGGACCGGGCCGGCGAGGGCCTCGAGCGTCGCGCGGTCGTATGGCGACGGAAGATCGAACATCACGGCGCTCGCCCCCGCGTCCCGATAGCCCGCAGGTCGAGCGATGACGGCCTCGGCCGTGTCGGTGAACGGCGACGCGAGTGCCGCTCGTTGGGCGGCGGCGCGGTCGACGGCGTGCCGCTCGAGGATGTCCGTCAACGCCTCGACCGCGGCATCCCGGCTCGCCCGGATCATCGGTGGTGGCAGGCCCACGGTCCGCTCGATCGCCGCGGGATCCCGCCCGACGTCGCGGCAGTGGTCGTCGAGGATCGCGCTCCGCCGGGCGAACGACGCGGGCGAATCGCCATCGGCATTCCAGATGTCGGCGGCCTCCGCGACGATGCGGAGCGTCCGCTTCTCGCCGCTCCCCCCGATGACGAGCGGCAGCCGAGCCTGGACCGGCGGCGGGTCGTTCCGGGCCCCGTCGGCGGTGAACCAGGTCCCATCGACCGTCACGGCCTCGCCGTCCAGCAGACCTGCGACAGATCGTGGCCGCCTCGGCGAATCGGTCGATCCGCTGGCCGAGCGAGCGGGAATGGCCACCCGAACGCGCGATGCTCCGGCTCGAACCAGCCCCCGCCGAGGCCGAGTGCCGCGCGCCCGCCCGTCGCGTGGTCGAGCGCCGTCGCCATCTTCACGAGCAGGCCCGGGTTCCGGTACCCGGCGCCGGAGACCAGGCAGCCCATCCGCGCCTGACTCGTACGCGCGGCCCAGCCGAACAGGATCGACCAGCCCTCGAACACCGGTCCCGCGAGCCCACCGTCCGCACCGTCCGTCCCGGCCGCGAGCGGCAGGAAATGGTCGTTGCTCCATAGCTCGTCGAATCCGAGCGCGTCGATGTCGGCGCCGATCGACATCAGCTCATCCCAGGTGACGTACTGGCCCCAGACCTGGAGGCCGACCCGAAGGCGAGGCTGGGCCATGACTCAGACCGCCGCAGGCTCGACGACGGCGCCCATCCGCGAGGAGGCGCTCGGCCGCCTCGAGCACGCGAAGGCCGCGGATCGCGTCGAGCGGGTCGACCGGCGGCGGGCTCCCGGTCCGCACCGCGTCCCGGAACAGCTCGTAGTAGCGCCGGTAATCGCCGGCTTCCGTCGGCACCGTGCGTGGTTCCTCGCCGACCATGTAGAGGCGCCCCCAATGCCCGGGCTCGTCGTCGCCGAAACCGGGATCCGACGGTCGCCTGCCGGCGAGGACGCGTGCCTCCTGGGGGTCGCGCTCGTCCTTGACGTACTCGCCGAGCAAGCCTCGGAGCCGGAAGCGCGGCCGGCCCCATGGGGAGATCAGCGACGTCCAGATGCGCGACCGTTCTCCGCCCGCGTGCTCGAGGGCGACGAAGGCCGAATCGTCGACCGCAGTCCCGGGCCGGCGACGGTCGATCTGGGCGAAGACGCGGACCGGCTCACCGAACAGGAGCAGCGCCTGGTCGACCAGGTGCGCGCCGAGGTCACGATGCGGACCACCCGCCTCGTCCGCGTCCTCGCGCCACGCGTCGGCGAGCGGCGACGCCGATCTCGAAGCGCGACTCCATGCTGTCGATCGGCCCGAGCGTGCCCTCTCGCACGAGCGACCTGACGGTCAGGAAATCGCCGTCGAAGCGGCGGTTGTGATAGACCGACAGGACCTTTCCCGTCCGGTGCGCAGCGTCGACCAGCCGTTCCGCGTCGGCGATGCCGGTCGCGATCGGCTTGTCGACGACGACGTGGCGACCCGCCTCGAGTGCCCGGATGCCGAGCGGGACGTGGGTCCGATTCGGCGACGCGACCACGACGATCTCGACGTCGGCTCGGTCGAGCAGCTCGTCGAACGACTCCGACGACCGTCGCCTCCGGATGCTCCGCGGCGTGCATGCGCCTGCCGGTCGGGCCGCGAGGTGGCGATCGCCGCGACCCGGAGCCCGTCGACGGCTGCGATGAACGGCGCGTGGAAGGACCGTCCCGCCAGCCCGTAGCCGACGATGCCGACGCCGATCGATCCCGTCGAGGTCATCGGTCGCCCTAGTTCCCGAGGTAGCGGCCCGGCCACCTCGCAGAACCGCTCGGCGACGCGCTGGGCCGCCTCCGCGTCGTCGCGCATCCGCAGGCCCCACGGCGCGAGGTTGGTGTCGAAGATGCCGATGCCGATGCTCATCGACCGCGCGAGCAGCGCGTCGGTCTGGGGCAGCATCCCGGGCGCGTAGTCGCACGCCCTCGCTGCCGTAGCACGCGCAATCGAACGGGCAGCCCTGCCCGCTGACCGTCCGCTGCTCGATGAGGTGCTCCATGTTCGCGTAGACATGCCAGCCCGAGGCGGCGAGCGTGATCGAGCCGAGCTCGTCGGCCACGGCCTTCGCGATCTCCGGGGTCGGGAACGTGACGACGAGGTGCGTCGCGAGGTCGCCTTCGGGGTCGACGATGGTCCGGAAGCCGAGCCCCGGCAGGCCCGCGATCGTCGACTTGACGATCGCCTTGTTCTCTCGGAGGTGGTCGCGGATCAGGTCGAGCTTGCGGACCTGCGCCAGCAGCACCGCGCCCGACAGCTCGGTCATCCGGAAGTTCAGCCCGAGGAACGGCCGCTCGGCGTACTTCGATCCGAGGCGGTTCGGCGCGTGGCCCTGATCGTGGATCGCGAAGAATCGGCCGTACAGCTCCTCGTCGTCGGTGACGATCATGCCGCCGTCGCCGCAGGTGATGGTCTTGTACTCGTTGAAGCTGTAGATGCCGGCCGTCCCGATCCCGCCGACGCCCTGCCCCTGGTACGTCGCACCGAACGCCTGCGCGCAGTCCTCGATGAGCGCGATGCCGTGGCGATCGGCGATGTCCTTGAGCTCGTCGAGCCGCGCCGGCGCGCCGAGCATGTGGACGACGAGGATGGCCTTGGTCCGCGGCGTGATGCGCGCCTCGACATCGGCCGGGTCGAGGTTGAACGAGTCGTCGACCTCGGCCAGGACCGGGATGCCACGGGCATAGACGATCGCCGAGATCGAGGCGACGAACGTGAACCCGGGCACGATCACCTCATCGCCGGGCCCGACGCCGATCCCGAGCAGCGTCACGAACAGGCCACTCGACCCACCGCCGTGCAGACCGAGGCCGTAGCGGACGCCGGCGAGCGACGCGATCTCCTGCTCGACCGTGCGGACCTTGGCGCCGAAGTTCGGGTCGGTCTCGCTGCCGTACCGGCTGAGCGCCCGGGCCTGTGAGGACCTGCATGACCTCGGCGATCTCTTCCTCGCCGATCAGCTCTACGCCGGGTCCGGGCATGCCGGCCTCCCTCCGTCCGCGTGCCGTTGTGCAACCGATTGCACGGCACCGTACCAGCACGATAATCTGACCGTCAACACGTCGAGCGCGGATGGAGTGAGGAGGGTCGGCAACACGTGAGCGATCTCCTGGAGCGGGTGGCGGGCGCACCGATCACCTGGGGCGTCGACGGATCGCCCGGGTGGGGCTACCTGATGGATCGCGACCGCGTCCTGCGCGAGATGGTCGAGAGCGGGCTCAGCGCCACGGAGCTCGGACCCGACGGCTATCTCCCGACCGACCCGGGCGAGCTCAAGGAGTTCCTCGACCGGTTCGACATGAGCATCGTCGGGGGCTTCGTTCCGGCGCTGCTCTACCGCGACGACCGCATCGACGATCAGCTGGCCTACGTGACCCGCGCCGCGCGGCAGCTCGCGTCGACCGGCTCGAAGGTGCTCGTCCTCGGGCCGTCCTCCGCGAACCCCGGCTACGACACCCCGGTCGACATGTCGGACGACGAGTGGGCGACATTCCTTGCGAACCTGCCCCGGCTCGAGGCGATCGTCAGCGATGCCGGCCTCGAGACGGCCCTGCACCCGCACTGGGGTCTGGCGATCGCGACGGGACGCGGACATCGACCGGCTGCTCGACGTCATCGGACGTCGGGCATCTGCCTGGACACCGGGCACGCCTACCTCGGAGGCGCGGATCCGGTCGCGGTCGCCAGGGCCGCCGGCGATCGCGTCCTCCATGTGCACCTCAAGGACGTCGACGCCGCGAAGGCGGAGCGCGTCCGGAGCGGCGAGGTCGCCGTTCCGCCAAGCGGTCCTCGACGGCCTGTTCGTCCCGCTGGGTAAGGGCGGGGTCGACATCGCCGGCGTCATCCAGGCGCTCGAGGACCAGGGGTATCGCGGCTGGTATGTACTCGAGCAGGACGTATCGCTGAAGTCGGATCCGCCCGACGGCGAAGGGCCCGAAGGCCGACGCGATCGACAGCGTCGCCTTCCTGCGCGGCCTCGCGGTCGCTCGCGCGTGACGCAGTCGTCGCCGTCCGACGCGACCGCGACGCTCGTCCTGCCCGCTCGCGCTCAGCTCGGCGAGTGCCCGCTCTGGAGCCCGACCGAGGCGCGCCTGTACTGGGAGGACATCGACGGCCGGGCGGTCCATCGCTTCGACCCAGCGACGGGCATCGACGAGAGCCGCGCGGCGCCCGGGCGACCCGGGTCGCTGGCCCTGACCGCGCACCCCGGGCCGACTGCTCGTCGCGATGGAAGGCCGGCTCGGCGTTCCTCGACTTGGCGAGGGCGGCACCTGGACCGACTGGATCCAGCTCGAGCCGGAGGGGCGCGGCAATCGGCATGAATGACGGGCGCATGCGATCCGGCGGGCCGGTTCTGGGTCGGGACGATGTTCGACCGCCGCGGCCGAGAACCAGGCGACGCGGCTCGCTCTATCGCGTCGAGTCGGACGGCAGCGCGCGCGGTGATGCGCACGGACATCGGCGTTCCCAACGGCCTCGCGTTCTCGCCGGACGGCCGGACGATGTACTTCGCCGATACCCACCGCGACACGGTCTGGGCGTACGACTACGACGTCGACACCGGCGAGGCGACCAACGAGCGGGTGTTCCTCGACTTCGCGACCCTGCCCGGGCGGCCGGACGGCGCCTGCGTCGACGAGGACGGCGTGCTACTGGATCGCCTGCGTCTACGGATCGGCGGTGCTGCGCGTCACGCCGGACGGCGTGGTCGACCGGCGGATCGCTGTCCCGACGTTGAAGCCGACGATGCCGGCGTTCGGCGGCCCGACGCTCTCGACGCTGTTCATCACCAGCGATCGGCGGCGGCGGCTCACACCCGGCGGACCCGACAGCGACCCAGAGGCCGGCGGCCTCTTCGCGGTCGAGACCGGCATCCGCGGGCTGGCCGGAGCCGCGTCTTCGCCGGCGGTCCGCGGCCGTGACGGCATGATCGGCGCCTGCCCTCCCGCCGGTCTGGTTCGAGCGACCCGTGCTGCCCGAGCTCGTCGAGCGTCGTCGACGCGGCGTGCACGGTGCTCGGGCCCGGCAACGGACGACGGATCGCTACGCGGGCATCGAGGACGCCGTCGGCGCCGTCGCCGGCGCCTGCGCCGTACGACGGGCGCGGTCATGGATCGCGCGCCCGGGCTGCGGGTCATCGCCCGGACCGGGATCGGCTACGACGCGGTCGACGTCGCGGCCGCGACCGCGCGCGGGATCGCCGTCTGCAACACGCCGGACGGCCCGACGATCTCGACCGCCGAGCACGCCGTCACGCTGATGCTGATGGTCGCCAAGAAGGTGAAGGCCGCCGAGGCGGCGCTCGCGGACCGGGACGTCGGGCGGCTACTACGCTCGCCACGCCGGGATCGAGCTCGACGGCAAGGTCCTCGGCCTGGTCGGCTTCGGTCGGATCGCCCGGCGGGTGGCGCGCGATCGCCGAGGCGACTCGGGATGCGGGTCGCGACGTTCGATCCGTACCTGCGACGCCGACCGCCATCCCGCCGGGATCGCGCGCGTCGACGACCCTCGACGCGCTCCTCGCGCGACGCCGACGTCGTCTCGGTCCACGTCCCGTTGACCGACGCCTCGCGCGGCATGTTCGACGCCGGCCGGTTCGCGCGATGAAGCCCGGAGCGGTCTTCATCAACACGGCGCGCGGCGGGCTCGTCGACCAGGACGCGCTGCTCGCGGCCCTCGATGCCGGGCCAGCTCGTTCGGCGCCGGCCTGGACGTCACGACGCCCGAGCCGCTCCCGACCGATCACCCGCTGCTCGGCCGCGACGACGTCGTGGTCACGCCCGCACGTCGCGTCGGCGACCGCCGATGGCAAGGTGCGCATCCTCCGGGCGCGCGTTCGAGCAGGCGATGGCCGTCGTCGCAGGGCGAACGCCCGGAGCACCTCGTCAATCCCGAGGTCTGGGACCGCGTCGCCGGCGCGACCGCTGCAGGAGTGGCACACGTGACCGACGATCGGGATCGGCGTCATCGGGTTCGGCTGGATGGGCCAGGCGCACTCGCGGGCCTACCGCGACATCCCCGTCTACTTCCCCGAGAGCGGCATCCGGCCGCGACTCGTCGCCGTCGCCGACAACGTCCCGGCGCGGGTCGAGCTCGCGACGCGAGAACTTCGGGTTCGAGACCGGCACGCTCGACTGGCGCGAGCTCATCGCCCGCGACGACATCGACGTCGTCGACATCACGGCGCCGAACGCGCTCCACCAGCGAGACTCGTCGAGGCGGCGGCGGCGGCCGGCAAGCACATCGCCTGCGAGAAGCCGGTCGGGATCTCGCCGGAGGCGACCGGCGGCGATCGAGGCCGCGGCGCGCCGGCGCCGGGGTCATCAGCGGCTGCGGCTACAACTACCGCTGGGCGCCGCTCGTCCAGTACACGCGCCAGCTCATCGCCGACGGCCGGCTCGGCGACCTGACCCACTACCGCGGCCGCTTCTTCTCGATGTACGGGCGCGACCGGCTCGGGCTGCTGTCGTGGCGCTTCCTGCAGGAGGAGGCCGGCTACGGCGTCACTGAGCGACATCATGTCGCACGCCATCGACATGGCCCAGTTCATGTGCGGACCGATCGCGCCGGGTCGTCGCCGTGAAGGAGACGTTCGTCCGCGAGCGGCCGCTGCCGGTCCCGGGCAGGGCACGCACTACGACCGCGGCAAGCCCGGCGACCCGACCGGCGCCGTGACCAACGAGGACTACGTCGGCGCGCTGGTCGAGTTCGAGAACGGGGTCGCGCGGCACGCTCGAGGCGCGACCGCTCGATCTTCGGGCCGCAGAGCTCGATGGCCTTCGAGCTGAACGGCTCGAAGGGCGCCGCCGTCGTGGGATCACGAACGGCTCAACCAGCTGCAGCCTGTACCTGCCCGAGGAGCAGCCGACCGACGGCTTCATCGAGGTCCTCGCCGGCGACGCGCTTCCCGAACCAGGGCAACATCGTGCCCGGCGGCGGCAACTCCGCTCGGGTACGAGGACATGAAACTGATCGAGGCGCTCGAGTTCCTGCGTTCGGTCGAGGCCGGCCGCCGCCACCGCCCGGACTTCGGCGACGCCGCTGGCCAACGCCTCGGTCGCGGCGGCGATGGTCCGCTCGTGGGCGTCCGGACGGCTGGGAGGACGTCACAGCCTCCGGATCGACTGAGGGACGCGACGATGCTGGAGAACCGGACCAAGGCGAAGCTCGCCGCCGGCGAGCCCGTCGTTCGGCTGCTTCGTCCGGACCGCCGAGCCGTCAGCTCATCGAGTACGTCGGCGATGCTCGGCTGGGACTTCCTCGTCTTCGACGCCGAGCACGGCACGCTCCAGCCGCGCGAGGTCGAGGACCTGTGCCGGGCGATCGAGCCGCGCGGCACGACGCCGATGGTCCGCGTCACGACCAACGACGCGCCGACGATCCTGCGCTTCCTCGACACCGGCGCCCACGGCGTCCACGTCCCGTGGGTCAACAGCGCCGCCGAGGCCGAGCGCGCGGTCCGCTCCGTGAAGTACACGCCGCGCGGCGATCCGCGGGCTGGCCGGCAGCCGGGCGTCCGAGTGGGGCCTGCGCGAGCCGATCGGCGAGTACGTCCAGCGGGCGAACCGCGAGACGCTCGTCGTGATCCAGGTCGAGACGCAGGACGCGGTCGACGCGATCGACGACTACCTCGCGATCGACGGCGATCGACGTGCTGTTCCTCGGCCCGACCGACCTGTCGCAGTCGCTCGGCCATCCCGGCGACCTGCGCCATCCCGACGTCCTCGCGGCGATGGACCGCGTCGCCGACGCGGTCGTCGGCTCGGACAAGACCCTCGGGATCTACGCTGGCACCGTCGACATGACCAAGGAATGGCTGGACCGAGGCGCCCGCTACTTCACGACGTCGCTCGAGCCGTTCCTGCGCGACGGGATGCGCGCCCACCTGCGCGACGTGCGAGGCTGACGGCCATGGACACGATCCGACTGACCACCGCCCAGGCCATCGTCCGCTGGCTGCTCGCGCAGCGGACCCGGATCGACGGCGAGGAGGTCGCCGATCTTCGCCGGGGTGTTCGGCGATCTTCGGGCACGGCAACGTGACGTCGCTGGCCGAGGCGCTCGAGCCGGTGCAGGACCGGCTGCCGACGTGGCGCGGCCAGAACGAGCAGTCGATGGCGCTGGCCGCGCGTGGCCTACGCCAAGGCGATGCGCGGTCGGCGGATCATGATCGCGACCTCGTCGGTCGGGCCCGGGCTCGACCAACATGGTGACGGCCGCCGCCGTCGCCCACGCCAACCGGCTGCCCGTCCTGCTGATGTCCGGCGACACGTTCCAGCACCGGATCGTCGACCCCGTCCTCCAGCAGGTCGAGCACTTCGGCGACCCGACGATCACGGTCGCGGACACGTTCAAGCCGGTCAGCCGCTACTGGGATCGCATCACCAAGCCCGCCCAGATCGTGCAGTCGCTCCCGCAGGCACTGGCGACGATGCTCGATCCGGCGACCCGCGGCCCGGCGTTCTTCGCCCTGCCGCAGGACGTCCAGGCCGAGGCGTACGACTTACCCGACGCGGTTCTTCGAGCCGCGCGAGCACTACATCCGCCGGCCCGGGCCGGATCCACGCGACGTCGAGCGCGGCGGCGGACCTCATCGGCCGGGCGCAAGCGCCCGATGCTCATCGCCGGTGGCGGCGTCCACTACGCGGATGCGACGTCGAACGGTCCGGGCCTTCGCCGAACGCCACGCGCATCCCGGTCGTCGAGACGGTGGCCGGCAAGGCGACGCTGACCCACGACCACCCGAACTACGCCGGCCCGATCGGGGTCACCGGCTCGCGCGCCGCTAACGCCGTCGCCGAGCAGGCCGACGTCGTCATCGCCGTCGGGACGCGGCTGCAGGACTTCACGACCGGCTCGTGGTCGGTGTTCCAGCGATCCGGACGTGCGGTTCGTCGGCATCAACACCGCGTCGTGGGACGCCCACAAGCAGGGCGCCCTCGCCGGTCATCGGCGACGCGAAGGTGACGCTCGAGGCGATCGATGCCGCCCTCGGCGACTACACGGCCGCCGCCCGAGTGGCTGGCGATGGCCGACGAGCGCATCGCCGAGTGGCACGCCTATCTCGACTCGTGGTCGGGGCGGACAGCACGACGGCCCGCCCGCCTACGCCGAGGTGATCCAGGCGATCAACGCCGTCGCGCGATCCGGCGGACTACATCCTGTCCGCCGCCGGCGGCCTGCCCGGCGAGCTGAGCATGGGCTGGCGGTCGAAGTCGGTCGGCTCGTTCGACTCGGAGTACGGCTACTCGACGATGGGCTACGAGATCGCCGGCGCGTGGGGCGCCCGGCTCGCGCGGCCGACCGGCGACGTCATCGCCTGGGTCGGCGACGGCTCGTACCTGATGATGAACTCGGACATCTACTCGACCGTGATGACCGGCCAGAAGGTCATCTTCATGGTCTGCGACAACGGCGGCTACGCCGTCATCAACCGCCTCCAGGTCAACACCGGCGGCGCCGAGTTCAACAACCTCCTCTCGACGACCCGCCACGAGCGCTACTTCCAGGTCGACTTCGTCAAGCACGCCGAGGCGATGGGCGCGATCGCCGAGCGCGTCGAGTCGCGTCGCCGACCTGCCGGCGGCGTTCGCGCGTGCCAAGGCGGCGGACCGGAGCTACGTGATCGTCGTCCCGGTCGACCAGTACACCTGGACCGAGGGCGGCGCGTGGTGGGAGGTCGGCGTGCCCGAGGTCAGCGAGCGGCCAGCGGTCCGGCCGCCCGCGAGGCGTGGGAGGACGCCAAGCAGCACCAGCGCGTCGGCGTCTAGGCGCATCGGTGGGCGAGTTCGACGGCCGGGTCGTCATCGTCACCGGCGCGGCCTCGTTCCTCGGCGAGGCGCATCGGCAGCGTCCTGATCGACGGTGGCGGCTCGCGTCGATCCTGGCCGACCGCGACGCCGAGCACGGCGCGGCCGTCGCGGAACGGCTCGGCGTGCAGCGCCCGGTTCGTCGAGACCGATGTCGCGAGCGACGCCGACCTCGACCGGCTCGATCGCGACCGCGATCGACGGCTTCGGCCGGCTCGACGGCGTGGTCGGCGGCGAGCGCCAACTTCGAGGACGAGCGCCTCGCCAGCGACCGCGCGATGTGGCAGCGCGTGCTCGACGCGAATGTCGCCTCGGCCGCGATGCTGACCACGAAGGCCGCGGCCGTGATGCGGCCGGGCGGCGCGATCGTCCACATCGCATCGGTCAGCGGCCACGTCTCGCAGCCGCGCGGGTCGTCTACAACGTCTCGAAGGCCGGCGCTGCTGATGCTCGTGAAGAGCGCCGGCAACCACCTCGCGCACGCAGCGGCATCCGGGTCAACGCCGTCTCGCCCGGCTGGATGTGGAGCCGGAACATCGAGCGGCGCTACGGGACGCGCGAACGGGCCGACGCCCTCGCCGCGGAGTTCCAGCCGCTCGGCCGGATGGCGGAGCCGCGCGAGGTCGCCGAGGCGGTGGCGTTCCTGCTGTCGGACCGCGCCTCGTTCATCACCGGCGCCGAGCTGCTCGTCGACGGCGGCTACCGGACGCTCGGCCCGGAGGCGCTCGGCCAGCCGTTCGAGAAGGTCCGGACGATCGTAGCTAGCGTCCGCCCGAGTCAGCGGCGTCGTAGCGGTCGCGCGGGCCGAGTTCGTCGAGCGTCGCGCGACTCGACGCGAAGTACTCGGCCAGGCGCGCCCGCTCGGCCGGCGAGCGGACGGCCGCGATGGTCTCGACCCAGGTCCGCGCCCCATCGATGATCGTGCCGATCACCGCGGCGTCCTCGACGGCGAACGGACGCCTGCCCGCCGACGTCGAGATAGATCGGCGAGCTGTGGGCGCCCATGCTCGTCGCGAACGCCGAGTGGATGTGCGCGCGGCTCGTCGACCCGCGCCGCGAGCCAGCCGCTCGCTCGCGACCGTGACGCGCTCCGACGAGCTCCAGGCGGTCCGATCGGCCGCGGCTCCGCCGGACGTCGCGACGACCCGCCGTCGTGGATGAGCTCGATCGCGTCGATGACCGGCTGCGCGGCCCACGCCGTGCACCCGGACCTCGACCGTGCCGCCGCCGCGCACCGAGGCGCGACGACGTCGCCCGGCCCGTGGCCATCGACCTCGAGGTCGATGAACGCGCCCGACGACACGAACGTCCGGCCCGCCCGGACCGCCTCGGCCCAGGCCGGCGAACGACAGCGGCCGCTCGGGATCGAGTCGGGCGTACGTCCGGATCGCCCCGACCGGGACCTCGGCCGACATCTTGTCGGTGCCGCCCACGACCGGCAGCCGGTAGCCGCAGGCCAGGAAGCGGTACCACTCGCGGATCGACGGCCCGTCGACGCCCGGGGTCAGCGCCTGCATCTCGACCGCGTCGATGCGTCCGCAGACGATGTCGGCGGCGATCTCCGCGTAGGGCAGCGGGAAATGGACGGCGACGGCCAGGCCCCCCTGGGCGTGGGCCGCGTCCGCCCAGTCGCGCATCAGCCACTCGAGCGGATCGCCCATCCGGGCCTCCGGCGGGCCTGCGCTCGCCATCGGCAGGACCGGCATCGGACGCGCCGAGCAGCCCGATGTGGCCGAGCATGTTCTGGCGGTTCTCGCTGCCCATGACGACGAGGTGCTCGCCGGCGTGGTCGGCGACGACCTCGGCCGGCAGGTCGCTCAGGCTGGTGTGGTGGTCGCCCCACTGCGTCGCGAGCAGGTTCGACGATCGCCACGCCCTCGGCGCGGGCCTGGAGCAGCGCCGACGTCGGCGAGATGAAGTGGACGTGGCAATCGACCGCGGTCCAGCCGCCTCGGCCGTGCGACCGCGCTCGAGCGGCGAGGACCAGCGGTGCACGCGGCCGTCGCCGACCTCGATCGTCCGGCGGACGGGTCGGTGGCCGAACCCGTGGACGACCTCGACCTCGACGGGGCCGGCCGGCAGCGCGATCGGGAACCGGCCCGGGACGTACGCGTAGGTCGCATCCGCCGAGGACGACGTCCGCCCCGGAGTCCTCGTTGAGGCCCGGGTTGACCTCGTCCCGATGCCCGAGCGGCGGGAGGTAGCGGCCGTCGGGCGCCACGAAACGGACACGGGCGGGCATCGGCTCGCCGGTGGCCGCATCGACGATCTCGACATCGACGCGCCGGGTCGGCGTCGGCAGCGACTCGATGGTGACCCGCGCCGAACCGCCGTCTGTCGCGCCCTCGGCCGGCAGGTCCGCTGCGGCCGGACCCGTGCGTCGACCCGATCGCGAGCGTCGCGTCCGGCGCGATCGCGAGGTCGACGAGCGACGGCGCTGTCGATGCCGTCGTCGTCGCGTCGGCACGCCCCAGCCGACGACGCCGTCGCCGGTGGAGCGCCGCGCCGCGAGCGCCGGCGCCGGGCGCTGCCGGAACACCTGCCCGAGGTCGACCGCCGACCTGCGGCTCGTCGCGCGTCGGTCGCCGTCGATCCGCAGCGTCCGCCGCGGCTGGATCGCGAGCGGCGAGGCCGTCCCGCGGAACGCCGTCACCGCGCCGACGACGACGCCGCCGCCCTCGTCGAGCGGTGCGAGCGGCTCCATCCGCAGTCGCACCAGCCGGCCGCCGGTCGCCGGGATCTCGAGTCGCGTACAGCCAGAAGACGATGTCGCCGGTCGGGCTCGGCACCGAATCCGCCACACCGGTCTGGGCCGGACCCCAGCTGCCGGGCAGGATGCCGAGCAGGCCGGCGTCGCCCGGCGCGGCATAGCCGGCCGGAGGCGGCACCGGGTGCGGGCCGCGCCAGTCGAGCGGCGCGTCGACGGGATGCGGGACCGCGGCGAACGCGCCCTGTCCCCAGCCGACGATGCCCTCGTTGACCTCGAACCGGCGCCGGACGACCCGCTCGACCGACCGGCCCGGACGCGAGCTCGACCGTGTAGCGGGCGAGCGGCTGGCCGACCGGCGTGACCCAGCCGATCGGCAGGTCGGCGGGCCGGCCCGTCGAGCGGGTCGCGCCACGCATCGCAGAAATGCGCGACGACGAGGTGGCTGGCCGGCCCGACCGCGTCGCGCAGGTCGACGCTCGGCCTCCCGGTCGAGCAGCAGCCAGCGGCGGTCGGCATCCGCGGCGGGCGAACGCGGAACGGCAGGCCGCGAAGGACCTGTCGAGCCCGCCGGCAGCCGTCCGATCGCGTCGCGATACGCCGGATGGAGGCGACGCGGCCGAGGTCGACGTCGCTGGTCCGTGCGCGGACGCCGCAGGTCCGACCGGGTCGCCAGCGAGCCCGGTCGCCCGCGGGGCTCGTCATCGCGTGCCGGTGGTCCGTCAGGTCGTCGCGCCACGGACCGCTCATCCCTCCCGCCGACACGTCGCGTTGACCCTCCGTCGTCGGTATGCTAGCGTCCGCGCAACCGATTGCACAAGCCACTGGATGCAGCGCGAAGCGGAGGGGCATCGCTCGGTTGGATGTGTGGACGCTTCCAGCGGCCCGTCGGCGCGATCGCCGTGCGGCGCGATCGATGACCCCGCGCCACGTCCGCGAGCTGAGCCGAGCCGGATGCGTCGACGCGCCCGAACGTCGGGTCGTCCTCGCGGACGTCGCCCGGCTCGCCGGGACGTCCGAGGCGACCGCGTCGCGCGCCCTCAAGGACGACCCCCGGATCGGTGAGGCGACGCGTGCCGCCGTCCGCGCCGCCGCCCAGAAGCTCGGCTACGTCCCGAACGCCGCGGCGCGGAGCCTGCGTGCGCAAGCGGACGCACATCCTCGGTCTTCTCCTCGACGACCTCGCCGATCCGGTCCACGGCAAGGTCGCCGCGGGCTTCGAGGAGGCCGCGGCCAGCCAGGGATACGCGGTCTTCATGATGACCGGCCTCCACGACCGGGAGCGCGAGCAGCGGGCCCTGACGGTCGCTCGTCGAGCACCGCGCCGACGGCGTCGCGCTCGCATCGTGCGTCAGCGACCCCGGCGATGTCTTCCGGCGCCTGCCGAAGGACCGGGTCGTCTTCGTCCAGCCCGACTATCCCGGCTCTCGCGCGACGGCGCCGAGCCGCCGGCCCGGGGCGTGCTGCGCAGCGACGACACGCGGCGGTTTCACCGCCGCCGTCGAGCACCTCGTCGAGCGCGGGTATCGGCGGATCGCCTACGTCGGTCCGGGCAGCGGGCTCGGCCGACGCCTTGCGCCGTGCCGACCGCGAGCGAAGCTCATCGATCGTCACCGCTCGGCCCGATACGCTTCGTCGACTGCCGGCGCGGACGGCTGGCGCGATGCGTCGGGATGTCGCCGAACGCCTCGCCGCCGATCCGCCCGAGGCGGTCATCTGCTACGACGACAAGCTCGCGCTGAGCCTGCTCGACGCGCTTCGGTCGACCCGGCTCGACGTCCCGCGCGACCTGGCGCTCGTCGGCTTCGACGGGATCCCGGCCGCCCGCCAGTCACGGCCGCGGCTCACGACCGTCGATGTGCCGTCGGTCGAGCTCGGCCGGCGGGCCGTCGAGATGCTGCTGGCATCGACGCGGGAGGGCGGCACGCCGGCATGCGTCGCAGGTCATGCCCGTCCGACCTCGTGATCGGCGAGAGCACGCCGCCGCGCAGCCGTCCGACGCCATCGGCGGGTCGTCGCGACCGCTGCCGGACGGTCGCCGTGGCCGGGCGAGGGACGAGCCGTCGATGACGCAGGCCGCCGCCGCACCCGCGATCGAGCTCGTCGACGTCACCAAGCGCTACGGCGACGCCGTCGCCCTCGATGGCGTCTCGCTCCGCATCGACTCGGGCGAGTTCTTCTGCCTGCTCGGCCCGTCCGGGTGCGGCAAGACGACGACCCTCAACCTCATCGGCGGGTTCATCCCGCTCACGTCCGGCGAGCTCCGGATCGAGGGCCGGCGCGTCAACGACCTGCCGCCCCACCAGCGCAACGTCAACACGGTCTTCCAGAACTACGCGCTGTTCCCGCACATGACGGTCGCGGAGAACGTCGCGTTCGGGCTGCGGATGGAGGGCCTCGACGGCGCGCGAGATCGCCAGTCGCGTCGATGAGTACCTCGACCTCGTCGGCCTGGGCGCATACCACGACCGCTACCCGACCCAGCTGTCCGGCGGCCAGGCCCAGCGGGTCGCGCTCGCCCGCGCGCTCGCGAAGCGACCGGCCGTGCTGCTGCTCGACGAGCCGCTCGGCGCGCTCGACCTCAAGCTGCGCAAGCAGATGCAGGTCGAGCTCTCGCGCATCCACCGCCAGGTCGGCACGACCTTCGTGTTCGTGACCCACGACCAGGAGGAGGCGCTGTCGATGGCGACGCGCATCGCCGTCATGGCCGGCGGGCACGTCCGCCAGATCGGGCCGCCGCGCGAGATCTACCATGCGCCCGGTCGACCGGTTCGTGGCCGACTTCATCGGCGAATCGAACTTCCTCGACGGCACGCGTCACCAACGGCGGCGGCGCCGCCGGCGTTCCAGCTGCGCAACGGGACGATCCTGCCGCGCCCGCGTGCCGTCCGACGGCGCCGAACGGGCCGGTGCAGCTGATGGTCCGGCCCGAATCGGTGTCGATCGGGACCGCGCCGCCCCAGGCCGGACGGTCGACCGGCCGTCGTCAAGGGCCGGGCGAGCCAACGTCGCATTCATGGGCAACCACACGAGGATCACGGTCCAGACCGACGCCGGGACCCTCGTCGCCTCCGCTTTCGCGAGTCGGACGAGCAGGGCAGTCGAGGAGGAGATGGTCGATCAGGAGGTGCACGTCTGGTGGGATCCGCGCGAATCGACGGTCGTCGCCGCCGGCGACGAGCCGCAGATCCGAGACGAGGAGACTGGAGGAGGAGCTGAGGCGATGACCGTGCTTCGATCAGATCAGCTGTCACGGCGACGGTTCCTGCAGGTGACCGGCGCCGTCGGCGCGACCGTCGGCGCTCGGCGGCGTCTCCGGCCGCCTGCAACGTCATCGGTCGGCGGCGCCGCCAGGGCGGGCACGTTCAACTGGATGACGTGGAGCGACCACTACATCGACACCCAGCTGACAAGGCCATCGAGGACTCCGACAAGATCATCGCCCGCGATCAGCGAGCTCGCGGGCAACGCCGAGGGCTACGCCAAGCTCAAGGAGGTCAAGGGCCAGCTCGACAAGATGTCGGGCGACGCCCTGTGGGTGCCCGAACGCCTACTAGCCAAGGACGGCCTCATCGAGCCGTTCGACATCAACGAGCTGAAGGTCTCGTCGCAGCTCTATTCGTTCGCCCGCGAGTTCCCGTATCTGGACGAAGCCCGAGGGCTACCTGGCTACCCGTTCGGCTGGTCCCCGATCATGCATCTATTACGACCCGGCCAAGGTCAGCGGCGGCCCGACCGCTGGCAGGTCCTGCTCGACCCGAAGTACAAGGGCCGCATCGTCGTCGAGAACCAGCCCGAGGAGATCGTCGCGTACATGGCCCGCGCGGCCGGCTTCGACAACGCCGTACGACCTGACCGACGACCAGCTCGCGACCGTCAAGGGCTACCTCGAGAAGCTCAAGCCGAACGTCCTGAAGTTCGCCCAGCAGGCGACCGACAGCGTCAACTGCGATGGTCAGCGGCGAGGCCTGGCTGATCACCGGCAACCTCGGCAACGAGGACCGGGTCAAGGACGGCGGCGGGCCGGAGATCAAGGGCTATCGTCCCGAAGGAAGGCACCGTCGGCTGGCACGGACGCCGAGATGATCGTCAAGGAGGGCGCCAACAAGGCGCTCATCAAGCCGTTCCTCGAGAAGTCGCAGCAGGCCGAGAACATCGCCGAGAACTTCCTCGCCAACGGCCGCCCGCTCTTCAACGAGAAGGCCTACAAGCTCCTCGTCGACCAGGGCAAGCAGGACCAGGCCGACCGCTACCTCTACAGCAAGGCCGAGGACGATGCTCGCCGAAGACGGTCCTCAAGGGCCCGGGCACGTCGACCGACAAGTCGATCCAGCTCTTCAACGAGGTCTTCGGCGGAGGCTGATCGTCTGACATGACGGCCGAAGTGGTCACCGGGGTCGAAGCGGCCCCGGTCGGCCGTCGATCTCCCGCGGTCGCTCTGCGCGGCTGCGGCAGCTCGCGCCGTTCCTCCCGGCGGCGCTGCTGCTCGCGGATCCTGTTCTTCGTGCCCCTCGCGGTGATGTTCGTCTTCTCGCTGTGGACGACGAACGCGAACCTCGACATCGTCCCGGTCTGGAACCTGGACAACTACGCGCAGTTCTTCAACGAGCCGCGACGTACGTCCGGACGCTCGCTGCAAGACCGTGATCATCGGGCGCCGCGGTGACGGCGATCTGCCTCGTCATCGCGTTCGCGGTCGCGTACTTCCTCGCCCGCTACGTCTCGCGACGGTGGGCGCGGCTCGCCCTGCTCGTCATCATCGTCCCGTTCTGGTCGAGCTACCTGCTGCGCGTCTACTCGTGGCAGGCGATCCTCGGCGAGAAGGGCGCGCTCAACCAGCTGCTGATGGGCCTCGGGACTCATCGCCGAGCCGTCGCGGCTGTTCGTCTACAACGACATCGGGACGTTCATCGTCCTGACCTACGTCTACATGCCGTTCGCGATCCTGGTCCTGTACGCGTCGCTCGAGCGATTCGACTTCACGCAGCTGACCGCGGCCCAGGACCTCGGCGCGAGCCCGTCCGGGCGTTCCGCCACATCCTGCTGCCCCAGATCCGGCCCGGCCTCATCACGGCGTGCGATCTTCGTCTTCATCCCGATCCTCGGCGAGTTCCTGACGCCGTCGATGGTCGGCGGCGCGTCGGGATTGCTGATCGCCAACCTGATCCAGACGTTCTTCAAGAACGCGCTCGTCCCCGCAGGGCGCCGCGCTCGGATTCCTGATCGTGGCGTTCGTCACCGTGCTGCTGATCGTGTTCCGCAAGTACCTGCGCGTCGAGGACGTGTACGCCCGTGGCTAAGAGCGTCGATCCGCTCGAGACGATGCCGGTCAGCCGGTACGCCGGGCTGACCCGCTGGGGCCTGCGGGTGGTGTTCGCGCTCCTGGTCCTGTTCCTCTACCTGCCGATCGTCTTCATGGTCGGCGTTCTCGTTCGACGAATCGTCGACGCCGGGCCTGCCGATCCAGGGACCGACGCTCCACTGGTACGACGTCATGATCCACAACCGCCAGCTCCTGACGGCGGTCGGCAACACCGTGAGCGTGTCGCTCATCGTCTCCGATCCTGGCGACGATCATCGGGACGATGGCGGCCTTCGTCCTCGTCCGCGGGCGGCTCCGCTTCCCGAACGGCATCCGCATCGTCTTCACGCTGCCGATCATGGTCCCGGGCGTCCTGATCGGCGATCGCCCTGCTGGTCTTCTTCTCGCGCGCGCTGTCCACGCGAACCTGTCGCTGATGACCGTCATCGCCGGGCAGCTCGTCGTCACGGTCCCGTTCGTCGTCCTGATCGTCGCCTCGCGCCTGCAGAGCTTCGATCGGAAGCTCGAATGGGCGGCGGCCGACCTCGGCGCCTCGCCGCGACGGACGCTCCGGCACGTCGTGCTGCCGCTGATCGCGCCGGCGATCCTGGCCGGCGCGCTGATCTGCATCACGCTCTCGATCGACGAGTTCGTCATCACCTGGTTCACGGTCGGCAACCAGCCGACGCTGCCGACCTACATCTACACGAAGGTCAAGTTCGGCGTGACGCCCGAGGTCAACGCGGTCGGCACGGTGATGCTCGTCGCGACGCTGCTGATCTTCGGGCATCGCCGGGCTGGCGCTCGGTCGGTCGCGCCGCTCGCCTGCCGCGCCGCCGCGCCGCCCCGCCTGCATGAGCCGCGCCTGATGCGCGCCGCCGTCTTCAAGGGCGAGGGCGTCGTCGAGCTCGAGGACGTCCCGGAGCCCAGGGTCGAGGCCGATGACGACGTCGTCATCGAGGTCGAGGCGTGCGGGATCTGCGGCACCGACCTGCAGATCCTCAACGTGCCGCCGGGCCACCCGGCCGACGCCGGCGTCGTGATGGGCCACGAGTTCATCGGCCGGGTCAGCGCGCGTCGGCGCGAACGCGGCGTGGCGCTCGCGATCGGTCAGCGGGTGACGGTCGATCCCGATCCGAAGTGCGGCGTGTGTGGTCCGTGCCGCGCCGGCCGGCCGGCGAGCTGCGAGAACGTCCGTGCGCTCGGCATCTTCCGGGACGGCGCGCTTGCGCGCGAAGGTCAAGGCACCGGCCGACGCCGTGTTCCCGCTGTCCGACGCCCCGTCAGCCCGGATCGCCGCGCTGATCGAACCGCTCGCGTGCGTCGTGAACGGCGTGAACAAGGCGAACCCGCGGCCCGGCGAGTCGGCGATCATCTTCGGGGCCGGCGCGATCGGCTGCCTGTTCCTCGCGATGTTCAAGGCTGCAGGCGCCGGGCCGGTGATCGTGGTCGAGCCGCAGGCCGATCGCGGGGCGGTCGCCACGGCCGTCGGAGCGGATGTCGTCGTCGGCCCGAACGACCTCGAGGCGCGCCGTCGGGAGCTGCTCCCCTACGGCGCCGACGTCGTCGTCGACGCGGTCGGCAGCCAGTTCGGTGCCGCCGTCGAGCACGCCGCGCTCGGCGGGCGGATCGTGCTCTTCGGGCAGAACCAGACAGGCGCGCCCGCCGATCCACCAGTACACGATCACCGAACGCTCGCTGACGGTCCTCGGGTCGTACGTGACGGCGTTCACGTTCCCGACAGCGATCCGGCTGGTCGAGAACGGAGCGCTGAACCTCGAACCGATCGTGACCCACGTGCTGCCGCTCGACCGGCTGACCGAGGGCCTCGATCTGCTCCGTTCCGGCGCGGCGACCAAGGTCGTCGTCACGCCCGCCTGACCGGCCGGCGGGCGACCCCTCCATGGAGCTCGGCCTCTATACCGACTCGCTGCCCGACCATGCCTTCGAGGAGGCGCTCGACGTGGCCGCGCGCGTCGGCGCGACCGGCGATCGAGATCGCGACCGGCGGCCAGTCACGGGCCCCGCATCTGCGGCTCGACGAGCTGCTCGGCGACGCGGCTCGGCGCGCCGCGTTCCGTGACGCGTTCTCCAGCCGAGGCCTGCGGATCGCGGCGCTCAACTGCTCGGCCTGGCCGCTCCACCCGGCCGTCGGCGAGCGGCACGTGGCGATCATCCGCTCGACGATCCGGCTGGCCGCCGAGCTCGGCGTCACGCAAGCTCGTCACGATGTCCGGCAATCCGGGGGACGGTCCGACGGGCACGGCCGTCAACTTCGTCTGGTACCCATGGCCGGAGGAGTCGATGGCGCTCCTCGAGCGCCAGTGGGACGAGGCGATCGACGCTGTGGCAGGACCTCGGCGACGGAAGCGAAGGCCGCAGGCATCGAGACGCTCGCGTTCGAGCTGCATCCGCTCCATCTCGTCTACAACGTGCCGACCTACGAGCGGATGCGCGACGCGGTCGGGCCGATCATCGGCGTGAACCTCGATCCGTCGCACCTCTTCTGGCAGGGCATGGATCCGCTGGCCGTGGTCCGGGCCCTCGGCCCGGCGATACGCCACGTCCACCTGAAGGACACCGAGATCGTGGCCGACCAGGTCGCCATCGCGGGCGTCCTCGACGCAGCGCCCGTTCGCCGACCCGACGCGCCGGGGCTGGGTCTTCCGGACGGCCGGCGCGATCCACGACCGGGCGTGGTGGACGGCGTTCGTCGACGCGCTGCGGGAGGTCGGCTACGACGACGCGTTGTCGATCGAGAACGAGGACGCGGGGCTGCCGCCCGAGGCCTCGGTCGAGCGGCGCCGCCGCATTCATGCAGCCGATCATCCGCGGGTAGTCCGGCCGGACCGGCTCCGCGACCCGCGTCAGTCGGGCGCGGCCAGCTCGGCGCGATGCGCGACGAGGAACTCGCTCGTCGCCGCGACCAATCGATCGACGTCGTCCTCGGTGTGCGCGCCGGTGAGGAAGCCACGGATCATGTAGTGCGGGTGGACGTAGATCCCGCGCTCGAGCAGCCAGCCACGGTACGCGCGCTGGATGGGGTGGTCCTTGTCCATCGCGAATCGCGCGAAGTCGCGGAACTTGCGGATCGGCGTGTCCGTGAAGTACACGGTCCAGACGCCCGCCATCTCGCGGACCTGGACGCGGGCTCCGGTCGCATCGATGGCCGCCTGGATGCCGTCGGTGAGGCGCCGCCCGAGGGTCGCGAGGTGCTGGTGGATCGCGCGCTCCTGGACGATGCCGGTGACCTCCAGCGCCACCGCGACATCGAGGGTGTGGCCGGCGAACGTGCCGGCGAACAGGACGTCGCCCTTCGGCCCGAGCCGGTCCATGATGTCGCCTCGTCCGCACAGGACCGAGATCGGGAAGCCATTGGCGATGGCTTTGCCGAGCGTCGTCAGGTCCGGGCGTGACGCCGAAGCGCTCCTGCGCCCCACCCGGGCGCGTGCCGGAAGCCCGGTGATGATCTCGTCGAAGATGAGGAGGGTGCCTGCCTCGGTGCACGCCTCCCGGAGCGTCTCGAGGAACCCCGGGTCCGGCAGCACCACACCGGCGTTGTGGAAAACGGGCTCCAGGATGACCGCGGCGATCGTGTCGCCCTCGCGACGCAACGTCTCGCGCACACCCTCGGCGTCGTTGTACTCGCGGACGACGACGAGGTCCCGGACGGCCGCCGGGATGCCCGCCGACGCCGCGACCGGAGTCGGCTCGCCGTCGTCCTCGGTCGCGAAGTGGTGGCTCCACGCGACGTAGTCGTGCCAGCCGTGGTAGTTGCCCTCGAACTTGAGGATGCGCTCGCGGCCGGTGAACGCCCGCGCGAGCCGGATGGCATGGAACGTCGCCTCGGTCCCGGTGCACGCTGAACACGACCCGGTCGGCCGACGGGATCATCTCGACGAGCCGCTCAGCAAGCTCGACCTCGAGCGGGTTCGCGGTGGAGAACGACACGCCGTGCTCGTCCATCGCGCGACGTGCAGCGGCGTTCATCGCGCGGGTCGTTATGTCCGAGCAGGACGGCGCCGAACGACGAGTGGAAGTCGACGTACTCGTTGCCGTCGACGTCGCGGATGCGTGACCCCTGCGCCTGGGTCATGAACAGCGGGTATGGCCGCGCACCCCTTCCCTCGCCCTGGACGCCGCCGGGCGACACACGACTGGCACGCTCATGCAGCGCCGCGGAGGCATCGGTCGGGATCGGCCACTCGAGCGCGTCCCGCTCGGGGCGGCGGTCGAGCGTCGTCATGCCGTGACCGCTCGTGGCGCGGCGGCCACCGGGATCGTCGACCGGGGTCCGGGCCCCGGTCGCCGCTGACGCATAGAGCGCATCGATGACCGCGCTGTCGCGGACACCGTCCTCGAAGTCGGCGTGGGCCCCACGACCCTCGTGGATGGCCGTCAGGAACTCGGCCCACATCGCGCACACCTGGCCGATCCAGCCGACCGACGTCCCGTCCGCGCCGCCGACGAGCAGCTCGGCCGCGCCGGGGTGCTGGGCGTTCACCAGGACCCGCCGATAGCCGAGCGTCGCCTCGTCGCTCGGGAGACAGACCTGGAACTCGTTGCCGCGCTCGAGCTCCCACCTCGCGGACCCGACCGTCCCGAACACCTCGACCTCCATCGCCACGCGCCGACCGGGCGTCACCCGGCTCGTCTCGAGGACCCCGTATGCCCCGTTCTCGAACGTGACGATCGCCGCGGCCGCGTCCTCGACGTCGACCGCGCCCATCGCCACCGCCCGGTCGCTGCCGCCCGGGCCGCCGCCGCGGTTGCCGATCGCATCCGCACCCGGCAAGGGCCGTTCCGGGTAGGCGATCGCCGTCAGTCCCTGGACGGTCTCGACCTCGCCGACCAGGTATCGGGCGGTATCGACGAGGTGGTAGCCGGTATCGATGGCGATGCCTCCGCCGGCGAGCGCCTTCTGGAATCGCCACAGGAGCGGCACATCGGGATCGGCGGCGTAGTCGAGCAGGAACGACGCCCGGAAGCTACGGACCTCGCCGAGCTCACCGCGCTCGATGAGCTCGCGGATCGCCCGGATCGCCGGCGTCCAGCGATATGCCGCTCCCAGCCCGTGGAACACACCCGCCGCCCGGCAGGCGGCCAGCAGTTCGGCCCCCGCCTCGGCGTCCGTCGCCAGCGGCTTCTCGCTCACGACGTGCTTGCCCGCTGCGGCCGCGCCGAGCACGACCTCACGGTTGTACGCCGGCGGCAGGCACGTGACGACGAGGTCGACGTCGGGCGCGTCCACGAGCGCACGCCAGTCCGCCGTCCACGCGCGCGTAGCCGTAGCGCTCGGCGAGGCGGGACGCCAGCCGGTCGTTGACGTCGGCGACGGACGACGAGTCGCGGTCGGATCGGCAGATCGGCATACAGGGGCGCCAGCATCGATAGCGCGAGGCTGTGGGCACCGGCCATCGTCCCCGCGCCGACCATGCCGATGCCGAGCTCGCGCGCGGCGGTCATGCCGGGACGTCGCTGGCGCCGACCGACGCCGCCATCTCGTCGAGTCGTCACGCGGCGCTGCTCCGTCGCGGCCGTGATGACCGCGTCGCACATCAGCGCCGCCTGGTAGCCGTCCTCGAAGCTTGCCTGCTCGACGGCGGAGCGGCGGTCGTCGATGACCGCGGTCAGGAAGTCGCGCCACTCGTGGGCGAAGCTGTGCTCCCAGCCCACGGTGTGACCCGGCGGCCACCACATGTCCATGAACGGATGCTCCGGCTGGCTGACGAGGATGTCGCGGAAGCCGCCGGTCCCATCGGCCTCGTCAGCCGCGTAGAACACGTGGAGGCGGTTGAGGTCCTCCATGTCCCACCACAGCGATCCTTCGGTCCCGTTGAACTCGATGCCCTGGCGGCCCTTCCAGCCCCACGCCACCCGCGATGCCTCGAGCGAGGCGATACCGCCGCCGCGCAGCTCGACGGCCGCGACGTAGGCGTCCTCGAGATCGACCCCGATATCAGCAGGGGTCAGCTTGGCCGCCACCGCCTGGACCGCCTCCGCCTCGTTCCCGAGGTAGCGCATGAAGTCGATGATGTGGCAGTAGTCGGTGATGGCACGCGACACGTTGGGCTTCCGGCTCGGGCACGGTCGCCGGCGGCATGGTCCTGGAGATAGACCGCCCGGAACTGCAGGCACCGTCCGAGCCGGCCGCTGTACGACGATGTCGCGCGCCAGCCGCATCGCCGGCATGTACCGATAGTTGAACCCGACCGCGGCGTGGACCCCGGCTCGCCGCGCGGCATCGAGCATCGCCGCCGCCTCGAAGCGGTCGCGTCCGAGCGGCTTCTCGCACAGCACGGGCTTGCCGAGGGCCAGCGCCGCGTCGGTCGCCTCGAGGTGGGCGGTCTCGCCGAGCAGGACCGCGATGACGTCGATGTCCGGGTCGTCGACGACCTCGCGCCAATCGGTCGTGAACCGCTCGATACCGAGGTCGCGGGCCATCGCCGCCCCGCGATCGGGGTTGCGTGCGGCGAGCGCCGCCAGCTCGATCGGGCGCGCCAGCGGGGTCACGTGGTTGAGCGTGTGCAGCGCGTGCCCGTGCGCTCGGGTGATCCAGCCCGCGCCGAGGAGGCCGATGCGGATCGGGTCGGACATCGTCGGGCTCAGGCGGGCACGGGCGGCGGGGTCGCCGCCTCGCCGAGGAATCGCTCCGGGTCGCCCATCACGGCGCGGATCGTCTCCGCGTAGCGTTCGATCAGCTCGGTCGACTGGAGGAAGATCGGGTAGCGCGCCTCGCAGATGACCAGGGACGAATCGAGCATCGCGTTCGCCTCCGGGTAGTCGGCGGGGTCGTATCCGCGCTCCTGGAAGACCGGGAACGCCGGTGCCGGCTGGGTATGCCAGAGCTCGCACCCGACGCCTGCCGCGAGCAGCGTCTGCCCGAGCGCATCGCGGAACACCGTCGGCGGGACGTGACCGAGACCCATCGCGGACGGGTCCAGCCGCACCCGGTAGTGGTAATAGGACGAGGTGCGGTCGTTCGGGACGTACGGCGGCGTCATCCCCGGAAGCCCGCCGAGCGCCTCGTCGAGGATCGCCGCGTTCTGCTGGCCGGTGGCGATGTACTGGGGCAACCGCTGGAGCTGCGAGCGAGCCAGCGCGGCCGGCATCTCCTGATGGCGGTAGTTCCAGCCGATCGAATAGCCCGTGTATGGCCGGAAGTCCCAGCCCGTCAGCTTGCCGAGCTCCGGGATGTCCTCACCGAAGGTCCGCAGCCGGCGCGCGCGGGCGAGGATGTCGGGATCGTCCGCGACGAGGAGACCGCCCTCCCCGCCGGACAGGATCTTGCTCGAGTTCAGGCTGTAGCAGCCGATGAGCCCGATCGAGCCGACCTGGCGGCCGTGATACGTCGCGCCGTGGGCCTGGCAGGCATCCTCGATGACGAAGAGCCCGTGCCGATCGGCGATGGCCAGGATCTCGTCGAGGTCGGCCGGCATCCCACCGATGTGCACCGCGATGATCGCCCGCGTCCTCGGCGTGATGCGCTCCTCGATCCGGGCGGGGTCGAGGTCGAACGTCCGCGGGTCGATGTCGACGAAGACAGGCACGGCGCCCTGATGGAGGATCGGCTGCCACGTCCCGGCGAACGTGTAGGCGGTCGTGATGACCTCGTCGCCCGGCTGGATCCCGATGGCGTACAGCGCCGAGTGGATGGCCGCCGTCCCCGAGTTGAACAGCAGGCAGGCGTCACGGCCGACGAACGCGGCCCACTCGTCCTCGAGTGCCGTCATCTCCGGGGCGCCGACGCCGCCGAGCACGCCTCGTTCGAGCACGGCCGCGACGGCGGCCCTGTCCTCGGGACGGATGTCGGGCCAGCGCCGTTTCAGCCCTTCGGGGACGTGACCAACCTCGGGAGAGCCCATCGGGGAGGCCCCTTCGCGATACGAGTCGACGGTCGTTCGATCGTAGCGTACGGCGACGGCGCGAACGGGCCGGTCCTACGAGCCGGACCTCGTGCCGAAGGGCAGGCGGGGATCGATCCCCTGGTCGCCCCAGGTCTCCCGGACCCAGGTGTGCGACGGGTCGTCGGGCGCGCGCCAGGCGCGCTCACCGGGGCCCGCCATCACGTTGAGGTAGTACAGGTCGTAGCCGGGCGCGGCCATCGCCGGGCCGTGCCAGCCATGCGGCACCAGGACCGTGTCACCGGTCGCGACCGTCGTGAGGAGCTCGATGGGACGGTCGGCCGTGCCGTAGATGTGCTGGTACGCAAGGCCCGGTCCCGCCGGCCCGTCGGCGACGATGTAGTGATAGATCTCCTCGAGCTCGGTCTCGATGTCGCGCTCCTGGTCATGTTTGTGCGGCGGGTACGACCCCCAGTTGCCGCCCGGCGTGAGGACTTCTACGGCGATCAGGCGAACGGCCTCGAACCGGAGCGCCGAGGCGAAGTTGCGTACCTCGCGGGAGCACGCCCCCGCGCCGCGCAGCTCGATCGCCACGGCGTCGGCACCGACGTAGCGGACCGGATAGCGGGCCTCCGCGCGCGCCGCCGCGACGGCGAACCGACCACCGCCGGCGCTGGCGACCTCGACGCTGGATGCCGGCGGCACGTAGAGGAAGTCACTCGGGCCCGCCCACACGCTGTCGCGACCCGCGAGCCGGTAGGTGCGCCCATCCGCGGTCACCTCGAACGCGCCGGCGAACGGCAGGACGACAACCTCGTCGCCGGCCGTCTCGAATGCGAGCGCGCCACCCGGCGCGAGCGTCCCGGCGCGCAGCCCGCTGAACCGCCAACCGGCGGACTCCGGGCTGAGGACGACGGACCAATCCCCGTCCGCGAGCGACCCGGCCGGTCGGTACAGCGATGACGCGACGGCCGTCACGCCTGCTTCAGGTCGGGGTTCGGTACGAGGACGTCGGCGACCTGGTGAAGGAGCTCGTGGTACGACGCGATGAAGGCGCGTAGCGTTCGTGCGCTCGGCCCGAACGAATCGAACTCGTCGGGTGTGAGGCCGTCCGGCTCGAGAGCACGGACGAAGTCGGGGAAATGCCGGCTGAGATCGTCGATGATGCGCGGATCGACCGGCTCATCCATCCGGGGGCGGACCTCGACGTCCGACGCGTTGAAGCGCCGCTGCCACGACGAGGGCATCGTGATGATGACGTCCCCGCCGATCAGTTCCGACCAGTGGAGCTGATGCCGGATGGCCGCCCCCAACGGGCGGGCCCGAAGGCCGCGGCGCCGGAACTCCTCGACGGTCCGCTTGAAGACCGCGACACCCGACCACGGCAGCGCGCTCGGGTCGGCGATGATCCCGTCGCGCTCGCTCTGGACGCGGAGCCAGTCCTCGAGCCTGCCCATCATCACGGTGATGACGGGGCCCATGTCATCGACCCGGAGGCCCTCCGCTTCGCGACGCTTCAGGCCCCGCTCGACGGCCTCACCGGCCGCCACCGCCTGGGGCACCGAGAAGGACACCGTGGCATTGACGTTGACGCCGCGGTACGTCGCCTCCTCCATGACGCGCACCCCGACCGACGTCGCCGGGAACTTCACGATGATGTTCGGCGCGAGCCCCGCGAAATGCTCACCCTGGGCAAGCATCCGGTCGAACGACCGGAACAGCGTCGGATCGGTCTGCATCGAGAGCCGTCCCTGCCGCCCGCCGGTCGCCTCGAACGCCGGGAGCAGCAGCGGCGCCGCGCGCAGCGACATCTCTTCGACGATCGCCCAGGCGAGATCGATCTCGGTGGCGTCCGCCCGCTCGGTCGCGAGCGTTCGTACCCGATCGCGCCAGTACGCCGGTTCGGCCTTCCAGACGTCGTGAACGATGGTCGGGTTCGCCGTGGCCCCGACAGCCCCGTACGAGATCGCGTACTCGAGCTCCGGGACCGAGCACGAGTCGTTCCAGATGTCGGTGGACGTCGTGGAGATCGTCCGGCCGAGCGGCGAATCGGCCAGCGGCAGGGGCGTCGAGGGACTGATCGTCTGCGTCGCGCTTCCCACCGAGCAACCTCCCGCTCACCGCATTGACACTGGTCCGTGGCCGCGATACCGTCCGAACCCGGTCTCAGCGTAATCGATTACGCGCGACCGCTAGGAGGGGACGTTGCCCGACGCGCCCGCGGTCGTCCACGATACGCCACCGCGCCGGGATACCATCGCCGCAGCGCGCGTCCTGGAGGGGGTTGGTCGAGGAGGGTCGATGGCCGTCACCGCCGATGGCGATGCGCGTGGGCGCCCGCGCGAGGACCGCGATGCGCTCCCCCATGCGTCGATCGGGACGGTGCCGATCCTCTGGTACAACGCCGACGACGGGGTCGGCTGGCATGCCGCTACCATCCTCGACGAGATCGCGCGGCTGGGCTACGAAGGGACGCAGCTCGGCCACGACTTCCCTCGGGGCGACGAGCTCCGACGCGCACTGAGCGGGCGCCGCCTGCGGCTGGCCGAGGTGTACGCCGCCCTCCCCTGCACGGTCGACGGGCCCAGCGCCGATGCGCTCGACGTCGCCCGCGCTGGCCTGCATGAGCTTCACGACGCACGCGGGGATGTGCTGTGCGTCGCGGTCGACGGCTCGGCCGATCGCGATACGGCAGGTGGTCGCGCGGACCGGCCGGGGACCGCCGCGTTCACCGAAGCTGCGTGGGACTCCCTCGCCGGGGTCCTCCACGCGATCTCCGATGAGGCCGCCGCGCTTGGTCATCCCACCGTCTTCCACCCGCACGCCGGTACCTACGTCGAGACACCGATCGAGATCGAGCGACTGCTCGCGACGACCGACGCGGATCGCGTCGGGGTGTGTCTGGACACCGGCCATCACATCGTCGGTGGCGCGGATCCCGTCGCGGACCTGCGGAGGCTGGGCGACCGGGTGCGCCACGTCCACCTCAAGGACGTCGATCCCGCGGTGCTCGGCGCGCTCCACGCCGGTCGCTATGCCGGGCTCGAGGAGGCCGTGCGCGACGGACTCTTCACCGAGCTTGGCGCCGGGGTCCTGGATCTCGACGGCGCGCTGGCGATCCTGGCCTCGCGTGAGTACGACGGCTGGCTGATGGTCGAGCAGGACCGGAGTGTCGGCCCCCCGTCCGAGGCGGCCGCGACCGGGCGACGCGCCCTGGGGGCCGCGCTACGTCGCCTGGGTGAGAACGGCGCATCCCGGCCGCAGACGATGAGGACGGTCGCGTGAGGGTCGCGCTGATGGGTGCGGGCCGTATCGGCAAGCTCCACGCCCGCCTGCTGCGCGAGACCGAGGGCATCGATTCGGTCGTCATCGCCGACGTCAACGCGGAGCTGGCGGCTGGCGTCGCACGCGACGCCGGCATCGATGCCGCCCCATCGATCGACGCCGCCTTCGACGGGGCCGACGCCGTCGTCGTCGCCGCCACCACGACCGCGCATGCGGCGCTGATCCGCGAGGGCATCGCGCTTCGGATCCCGACATTCTGCGAGAAGCCACTGGCCGGCAACCTCGCGGAGACCATCGCCATCGCGGCGGAGATCGACCGGTCCGGCATCCCCTTCCAGCTCGGCTTCCAGCGCCGGTTCGACGCCGGCTACGCCGAGGCGCACCGGCTGATCCAGAGCGGCGCGCTAGGCACGCTGTACAACATCCGTCTGGCCGGTCACGATCCCGCCCCGCCGCCCGAGGCCTACATCGCCCAGTCCGGTGGTCTCTTCCGGGACTTCTCGGTGCACGACTTCGACGTCCTCCGGTTCATGACCGGCCGCGAGGTGGAGGAGGTCTACGCGGACGGCGCCGTCCGCGGCTTCCCCGTCTTCGAGAAGTACGACGACGTCGACACCGCGATCGTCGCGATGCGCCTGACCGACGGGCCGTTCACGGTGCTGACCGTGTCGCGTCACGATCCGCTCGGCTACGACGTGCGGGCCGAGGTCTTCGGCTCGAAGGACAGCATCGCCGTCGGGCTCGGCCCGCGGACGCCGATCCGGTCGGTCGAGCCTGGCGTACCTCCGCCGGCCGGTCCGGTCTGGCCCGACTTCCTCGTGCGCTTCGAATCGGCCTATGCGGCCGAGTTCGCGGCCTTCGTCGCGTTCGCGCGCGGCGACATCCCCAGCCCCTGTACGGCCCAGGACGGCGTCGCGGCACTCCGCATCGCCGAGGCGGCCACTCGCTCGCTCCACGAACACCGACCGGTGCCACTCGCGGAGATCCCCGGCTGAGGACGGGCATCGCCCAGCTCCTCGGGACGTTCGAACGAAAGGAGGTGTCCATGGCGGCCAGCGTGGCCGCGAAGGCAGACCCATCCCTCGGCTCCACCCCAGGGGTGGATGACATCGGCGCCGCGACACGTGTCGTGGCAACGGCACAACGGAGGAGAAGGAACGGTATGACTGTGAGGAGCAAGGTCCTCGTCGCGCTCGCAGGCGCGGCCATCGTCGTCGCTGCCTGTCAGACCGGCACACCATCCGGGTCGGGTTCGACCGGGAGCGGTGGCGGGCCGGACGGCGCGCTCGTCAAGCGCAGCGACATCAAGATCGAGATCGTCACCCACGGCCAGGCGCAGGACGGCTTCTGGGGCGTCGTCCGCAACGGCGTCAAGGCCGCCGCTTCGCAGATGGGTGTGACGGCGAACTACAGCGCTCCGGGCGCCGAGAGCGACATGCCCGGCATGGTCTCGCTGATCGACGCCGCGGTCGCCAAGAAGCCGACGGGTCTCGTCGTCTCGATCCCGAACCCGGACGCCCTCGGCCCGGCCATCAAGAAGGCCGTCGACGCGGGCATCCCGGTCGTCTCGATGAACTCCGGCTCTGACGTGTTCAAGAGCCTCGGCGTCCTCGTGCACGTCGGCCAGACCGAATACGAGGCCGGCCTCGGTGCGGGCCAGCGGTTCAAGGACGCAGGCGTCAAGAACGCCGTGTGCTTCAACCAGGAAGTCGGCAACCAGGCGCTGACCCTGCGCTGCAACGGCTTCTTCATGGGCCTCACGGGCAAGGAGGACGGCAAGGTGCTGCAGGGCAGCATCTCCGACCCGGCCGGTATGCAGGCGACCATCGCTTCCGCCATCCAGACGGACGGCACGATCGACGGCATCCTGACCCTCGGCCCCTCGGTCGCCAAGCCGGCGCTCGACGCCGTCACAGCCTCCGGCAAGCAGATCCACCTCGCGACCTTCGACCTCAGCGCAGACGTGCTGACGGCCATCAAGGACGGGAAGATGGACTTCGCCATCGATCAGCAGCAGTTCCTGCAGGGCTACCTGCCGATCGTGATCCTCACGAACTACGCCGAGACCAAGAACCTTCCGACCGGTAACGGCGAGGGGCTCATCATGACCGGTCCCGGCTTCGTGACCCAGAAGGACGCGGCCGACGTCATCGCGCTCGCGGCCAAGGGCCTCCGCTAACCCGTAGCTCGCGCGCCGGCACCGCCGGCGCACTGGGAGGGACCGGCGCCCGCCGGTCCCTCACTACCCCTGGAGGAGACGGATGGCGAGCACAACGACCGCGGCACCGACGGCACCAGGTTCCGGCCGACTCCGGCAGATCTCGCTCACGCAGCGCGTCCTTGCCCGCCCCGCGGCCGGCGCGCTGATCATCGTCATCTTCGTCTGGATCGTGTTCCTCGTGCTCTCCCTGGCACGGGGAAACACCGCCTTCCTCAGCCTGGCCGGCACACTCAACTATCTGGACGTCGCTGCCCAGATCGGGGTCATCGCGACATCGGTCGCGCTGCTCATGATCGCGGGCGAGTTCGACCTCTCCATCGGGTCGATGGTCGGGTTCGCCGGGATCATCATGGCGATCGGCGTGACGATCTGGGGCCTGCCCGTCTGGCTCTCGATCATCCTCTCGATGATCCTCACGACGTTCCTCGGCGTGGTCAACGGGTTCATCGTGGTCCGCACGGGCCTGCCGTCGTTCATCGTCACGCTGGCGACGCTGTTCATCATCCGAGGCTTCTCGTCGGTCCTGACGTCCAGCGTCAGTCCGATCACCTATATCCCCATCGACCCGACCCTGCTGAAGAACGATCCGCTCGCCCAGATCTTCGGCTTCAGCGCCACGATCTCAAATCCCGACGGCAGCACGACCAGCGTCCAGGTCTCGATCCTGTTCTGGATCGTCATCGCCATCGTCGGCGTATACCTGCTCGGCCGGACGCGCTTCGGCAACTGGATCGCGGGCGTCGGCGGTTCCTCGGCGGCAGCCCGCAACCTCGGCGTCCCGGTCGCGAGGGTCAAGATCGCGCTGTTCGCCTTGACAGCGCTCTCCGCGGCGATCCTTGCCGCGATCCAGACGACCCGGTTCACCTCGGCTGACATCCTGCGCGGCACCGGGTATGAGCTCGATGCCATCACGACCGCGGTCATCGGCGGGACGCTCCTGACCGGCGGTTACGGATCGGTGGCGGGCACCGCGCTCGGAGCGCTCGCGCTGGGGATGGCTCGCCAAGGCATCGTCTTCGCCGATATCAACGCCGACTGGTACAAGATCGCGATCGGCACACTGCTGCTCGTCGCGGTCGTGCTGAACGGCTGGATCCGGCGCCGGTTCGCCGGGCTGAGCTAGGAGGGCCGACCCGTGGATGCCACACCCATGACCGACGCCCTCATGGACCAGACACCGGCCGCCGCCGCGACCGATGCAAGTCCGCTGCTCGAGGCGCGCGACGTTTCGAAGTACTTCGGCGCAGTCGTCGCGCTCGAGGGCGTCTCGCTGACCGTGCGGCCGGGTCAGGTGACCTGCCTGCTCGGCGATAACGGCGCCGGCAAATCGACGCTGATCAAGACGTTGTCCGGCGTCCATCGCCCGGACAAGGGCACCCTCGCCGTCGACGGGCAGCCGGTCGAGTTCAGCTCGCCGCGCGACGCGCTCGACGCGGGCATAGCGACCGTCTACCAGGACCTGTCGGTGATGCCGCTGATGAGCATCACTCGCAACTTCTTCCTCGGCAACGAACCCACCGTCGGGGCAGGCCCACTCAAGCGGTTCGACCTCAAGAGGTCGGCCGGGATCGCCAGGGAGGAGATGAAGCGCATCGGCATCGACGTGCGCGACACCGACCAGGCGGTCGGCACGCTGTCGGGCGGCGAGCGCCAGACGCTGGCCATCGCCCGTGCCGAGTACTTCGGGGCGCGCGTGTTGATCCTCGACGAGCCGACGTCGGCCCTCGGCGTGAAGCAGTCGGCGATCGTGCTGCGCCACATCATCGCTGCGCGCAATCGCGGTCTCGGCGTGATCTTCATCACCCACAACGTGTCGCACGCGCTGCCGATCGGTGACACGTTCACGATCCTGTCGCGCGGGCGGACCGGCGGCCAGTTCAAGCGTGGCGAGGTCGACGAGGCCCAGCTGCACAGCCAGATGGGCGGCGGCGACGAGCTGCACGAGCTGACCCGGGAGCTGGAGGCTCTGGCCCATACGGGATCGGCGACGACGCCGACGACGGAGCCGCCTGCCGCGGACGCTTCAGGCACCGCCGTCACCCACTGACACCACAACCCACTGGCGCGGCGCGGATCCGCGTTGATCCCGCCGCGAAGCGAGAAGACGATGACGGCAACCATCGCCGACGTCGCGGTCAAGGCCGGCGTGTCGACGGCGACGGTCAGCCGCGTGCTGGCCGGCGTCGGGCGTGCGCGACCCGAGACACGCGCGCGCGTCCTCGACGCCGCCCGCGAGCTCGACTACCGGCCGTCCGAGATCGCTCGCTCGCTGAAGCGACGATCGACCCAGACCCTCGGGCTGATCATCACCGACATCGAGAACCCGTATTTCCCGCAACTCGTCCGCTCGGTCGAGGACGCGTCTCGCGCGGCGGGCTTCTCGGTCCTCCTGGGCAACGCCGCCGAGGACCCGGAGCGTGAGGCGTCCTACCTCGACCTGCTCGTCGACCGTCGCGTCGACGGCCTGATCATCGCGGCGAGCAGCATCGGCGTCCGCCAGGGCGAGTGGCTGACGGCGCCGCCCATCCCCGTCGTCCTGGTCAACACCGAGGCCCCGGAGGCCGGCCTGCCGACCATCACCTCGGACAACGCCGGCGGCGGGCGCCTGGCGACCGAGCACCTCCTCTCCCTCGGCCATCGCCGTTTCGGCTACCTCATGCCGCCGCCCCGGAACGTGGACGCCATCGCCCGGCTGGCCGGGGTGCGCGCGGCGCTCCGGGCCGCGGGGCATCTCGGACGGACGCCCTGACCGTGGTCGACGGCGACGCCCTCGTCGGCGGCGGCGAAGCGGCGGCGATCGATCTGCTCGAGCGCGCCCCGGAGACGACGGCGATCCTGGCCTACAACGACCTCATGGCGATCGGGGCGCTCCGGGCATTGCGCCACCGCGGCCGACGCGTGCCGCTGGACGCGAGCGTCGTGGGCTTCGATGACGTCGCCGTGGCCGCGTTCGTGGATCCGGCACTCACGACGATCTCGCAACGGACCGAGGAGATGGGCCGCTGGGCGGTCGAGCGGCTGCTCGGCGATGACGCGGCAGGAGCCACGACCGTGCGGCTGCCGGTCGACCTCCACATCCGCGACTCGACGGGCCCCGCGCCGCGCTGATCGGCCGTCGGCGCCGGCCCTGGCGAACCTACTGGCGCGGGTCCTCGACGCCGACCTGCGCGGTCAGGCTGGGGACGACCGCCCGTCGGACCCGCTCGCGTGCCCGACGCAGGAGCACGGCCCGCTGATCCGGCACGCCCGCCAGACCGAGGTCCTCGACGGCCAGCGAGCCTGCCGCGGCCGCGAAGCGCAGCGCCCGCGCGAGCGACCGACCGGGTGACGCCGGCGACGCTCGGGCGGACGAGGACGGCGAGGAGCGCCGCGAGAAACGTGTCCCCTGCCCCGGTCGGGTCGACCTCGTGTTCGGTCGGCGTCGGCAGGTAGCGCAGCACCTCGACCGGTCCGTCTTCACCCGTCGTCACGAGCAGGCCGCCGTGGCCGCCCTGGGTCACGAGCAGCCGGGCGCCCGGGTGGAGGAACCGCGAAAGGTCGCCGAGCGACGTGTCGCGCGCGACGTCGAGATGGCTCAGACCCGACCAGGTCGGCGCGCTTGAGGACGCCCCGCTCGCTCGGCGCGACCCGCTGGACATCGCCGCCCGGGACCATCTCCCGGAGCATGCCCTGCCAGGCAACGCCGACCATCGCGTCGTCGGGGATCACGTCGACCCAGCCGTCGGGCACCTCGTTCGCGACCGGAACGAGCGACCAGGACCGGCTTTCCATCCACGACGATGGCAGCGCCACCGGTCGGACGGGCACACCCGCCGCCATCGATACCTGGCGGCGGCCCGTGGGCGTCTCGATGTTGTGGAAGATCGGCCCTTCCGGTAGCTCGACCTTGAGGATGTCGACGCCTGCGTCACGCATCGCGTCGAGTTCCTCGGCCGTCGACGCCTCTCGGTCGACACCGACGACGGCCGCGGTCCGGAGACCGAGCCTGGCCGTCGTGAGCGCGGCGTAGGTGACGCCGCCGCCGAGCCGCCATCCGCGCGGATCGTCGGGCGCGATGTCGCGCGCGGCCGACCCGACGTGGACGACCTCGACGGCAGGTGACGGCATTCCGATCTCCGGTCGACTGGTTCGATGGCGCGTGACGGACCGCCGGGTGCTCCCGGGCGTGCGGCGTATACTGCCGCACCCGACCAGCACCGACGAGGCTCCCGTGTTCTTCTACGAACTCCACGAAGGCGACGACGAGGTCTATTCCGACGTCCTCGTCGCGAGCGAGTCGGAGTGGGAGCCACAGGAATTCTTCGAGCTCGTGCAGCGCGATCCGCCACGACGTCCAGCATGGGTACGAGCAGGACACGCTGATCGAGGCGATCGCGCTCGTCCTCGAGCGCGACTACGGGTTCATCTACGTCAGCGACGATCGACTCGCCGCAGCTGTCAACGTGTCGACCCAGGACGCCGACAACTTCCTCGCCGATCTCGATGGCGATGGACGACGACGATGACGACGAGGAGGCCGAGGTGTTCAAGGACGAGTTCCGGACCATCGTCGCCGACTTCGATCCGGACCTCGGCCGGCCGAACTAGGGTCGCGGCCGGACCGCGTCTCAGCGGCTGAAGAGGATCTCCAGCACGTCGCCGTCCTTCACCTTGTAGGTCTTGCCCTCCGAGCGGAGGCGGCCCGCCTTCCGGGCCTCGGCCATCGAACCGAGGCTCAGCAGGTCCTCGTAGGCCACCGTCTCGGCGCGGATGAAGCCCTTCGCAAGGTCGGTATGGATCGCCCCCGCGGCGTCGACCGCGGTCGACCCGTCCGCGATCGGCCAGGCGCGGACCTCGTCGGGTCCCGCCGTCAGGAACGAGACCAGCCCCAGGAGTCGGTACGACAGCTCGATGACGCGATCGAGGCTCGACTCGGTGATCCCGAGCTCCTCCATGAACACGCCGGCCTCATCGGGCTCGAGCTCGCCGAGCTCCATCTCGATCTTGGCTGAGAGCGCATCGACCAGCGCATGCTCATGGCGATAGCCACCACTCACCCGCTCGACCAGCGCCGGAACGCCCGCCAGGTCACCCTCGCCGACGTTGAGCAGCACGAGGACCGGCTTCTCGGTCAGGAACCGGAACCCGCGGATCGCCTTCGAGTCGTCATCGTCGAGACCGAGGTCGCGGATCGGCGTGCCGGCCTCGAGCCCCTCGTGGACCCGCGGACGACGATCTCCTCCCGCTCGGCGGCCTCGCGCTCGGCCTGCGTCCCGTGGCGGCCACTCGTCTGGAGCCGCTCCAGTCGACGCTCGGCCATCGCCAGGTCGGCGAGCGTGAACTCGAGGTCGAGCTGCTCGAGGTCGCGCGCCGGGTCGACGGATCCGGCGGGGTGCGGGTGCGCGGGATCCTCGAACGCCCGGACGACGTGCAGGAGCGCGTCGGACTCCCGGAGACGGGCAAGGTGGTCGGCCGGCAGCTCCTCGGTCCCGACCCGGCCCTTCGGACGACGCTGGTGGCGCCGGCAGGTCGACGTACGTCACGTCGGCCTGGACGATCTTCTTGGGCTTGAAGATCTCGGCGAGTCGATCGAGCCGCTCGTCGGGAACCTTGACGACGCCGACGTTGAGCGTCACGCCGCCGTAGCCGCCCGTCTCGGCGTGCCCGCGCGTCAGCGTGTTGAAGACGGTGGTCTTGCCGCTGCCGGCAAGCCCGACGATCGCGATCTGCACGTCAGTAACCGGCGGCGGGGTCGACGACGTTCAGCAGCGGCTCGCCGTTCGCGAACCGGCGCAGGTTGTCGCAGAACAGCTCGACGCTGCGATCCAGGACCCGTCCGCTCGACCAGGCCGTGTGTGGCGTGACGATGACGTTGGGCAGCTCGTAGAACGACGAGAGCGCCGGCAGCGGCTCCTCGCGGAACGTGTCGAGCACGGCGCCACCCAACGGCCCGTCCCGCAGCGCGCGGAGCAGCGCCCGTTCGTCGATCAGCCGGCCGCGCGCGACGTTGATCAGCCAGGCGCCGGGCTTGACCATCGCCAGCGTCTCGGCGTTGATCATGTCCTCGGTCTCGGGCGTGAGCGGCGCCGCGAGCACGATGAAGTCCGATCCGCCAAGTAGCTCGGGCAGCGTCTCGGGACCGCCGACCCGGTCGAGCATCGCGTCTCCGAACGGTGAGTCGTCCTCGCCCTCGCGGGATGCCTCGCCACCGCTCTCCGGTCGTCGCCGGACCGCGACACGCGGCAGCCGAAGGCCGTGGCCAGCGCGCCGACGGCGCGCCCGATCGATCCGAGCCCGACGATGCCGACCGTCACGTCGCGCAGCTCGCTCGCCCTCGAGCGGCTGCCACGTCCGCTCCCGCTGCAGCTCGAGGAGCTGTGGCAGTCGCCGCGAGACGGCCAGGATCATCATCAGGACGTACTCGGCGATCGGGCGGCTGAAGACGCCACGGGCGTTGGTGACGATGAGGCCACGCTCCCGGGACGCCGGGGTCAACGCACGCTCGACGCCCGACGTCGCCGAGTGGACCCAGGCAAGCCGCGGAGCGCGCGCCAGCAGCCGGTCGAACGCGTCCGAGTTGAGCCAGCCGCGAAGCATCACCTCGACGTCGTCGAGCGGTCCATCGGCCAAGCCCTCGATCGACACCGTCACGAGTCGTGCTCCCGGCGCGGCGGCCCGGATCCGCTCGAGGTCGCGCGATCGGTAGCGCGCGGAGAGGATCGGGCTCAGGGCGATGGCGGTCGGCGCGCCGCCCGGACCGCTGCCTGGACCGGCCGTCGTCACTGGGCCGGGCGGTCCGGCGGGGTCGGCGAGCAACGGTGATGCCGGCGGCTTCGTCGAAGCCGTCTCCGTCGAAACCCCGTCGAGGACGCGCGCGATCCAGCGCTCGGGCGCCTCGATCTCACCGTCACGAGGCAGGCTCTCCGGCCCGTCCCACAGTCGCCGCAGCGCCTCGGGTCCGCGGGCAGTCGGCGACGGCCCGGACGAATAGCTCGCCCTTCTTGTACTGGTCGAGCTTGAGATCCATCCCGGTCAGCCGGAGCATCGCCCGCTCGAACGGCGTCCGCCGCGTCCGTCGCTCGTCGAACTTGGCACGGATCGTCTCGACGTCCGGCACGAGCCCCTGCCCGACCTCGTCCATCACGTAGTCGCTGAAGCCCTCGAGCAGGCTCATGACCGCCTGCGTCTCGCGGAAGAGCGCCTTCTGCTCGTCGGTCATCAGGCGTTCCATCCAGTGCTCGCCGCCGCCCTCGCCGCGGAGCGCCCGGCCGAGGCCCTTCATCGCCTCCTGACCCATCCCGCGCACGTCGCGGCCGAACAGCGTCAGCTGCCGCTCGAGGCGCGAGGCGAGGTACGGCCGCAGCCACGGGTGCGCCTCGAACTCGAACGCATGGGTCGTCTCGTGGAGCGCGATCCAGGTCCGGAACGAGGCAAGCGGCACGCCGAGGGCTCTGGCCGTCTGGCGGATGTTCTCCTCGACGAACAGCAGCCGCCCGGGCGCGGCCTCGGCGGACAGCAGGGCGAGATCGTACTGGCCGAGCACGCGCTGGCCCATGAAGCCGAGCAGGACGCCGAGCTGACGGGTCGTGATCCATCGATTGGCGAGCGCCATCGCCGCGACGGTGAACCCGCCTCCGGCCGGCACGACCTGGTCGAGCAGGTCGTGCTCGAGCTTGCCGATGAGCGACGCGAACGACGCGGTGTTGGCCCGGACCCAGCCCGCCCGATCGACGACGCCGGAGCGCTCCACGACGCCCGGCAGCTCCGTACCGAGCGCTTCGGACAGCGCGGGGACGATGCGGTCCATGGCGGCGGCGTATTCGGGCTCCGACGCCCGGAGCTCCTCGGCGCTCAGCGCGCCCGGGGCACTCCCGAGACGGCCGATGGCGAGCCGCTCGACCGTCGCCCAATCGACAAGGCCCTCGTCGGGCGCGTCGCTCCATCTGCCGCCCGACGAGCGTGGCGGCGGCACCCGAGCGCCGAGCCGATGAGGATCCCGGCCTGCCACGCCCGATCGTCGCGCCAGGAGTCCGACGCGCGCTTTCCGCTCATCGCTGCGAGCGCTCCGAGCTCCACCGACTGGACCGACACGAACGCCGGGCCGAACAGGCGGCCAGCGACCGCCTCGAACCGGTCGGGGTCGCCGGTCGTCATCTGGATATGCGGGATGGCGTCGTCCCGGGCCGGGTGCCTCGAGTCGGTTGACGCTCAGCAGCTCGACAAGCGCCGAGGCCGTCGCCGTCGCCGAAATCGACGATCGCGACATCGTCACCGAGCAGGGCTCGACGAACAGGGCCGAAGCAGCGGATAGTGCGTGCAGCCGAGGAGCAGCGTGTCGATCGAGGCAGCCGGCGGACGGCCGTGCCGGTCGACTTCCCGGTCCGGCCGGATCCGCGACGGCGACAACAGCGGCGCCAGCGACTCGGCGATCGTCGCCTCGGCGACCATGCCGCTGAGCTCGCCGGCCTCCACCATCGGGACGAGCGCCGGGGTCGCATGTTCGTACCACGTTCACGGCCGGGTTCTCGACCTTGATCGCGTCGAGGTACGCGTGCGAGCGGATCGTGGCCGGCGTCGCGATGACACCGACCCGCCGGTTCCGCGTCGCGAGCGCGGCGGCTGCTGCCCCGGGCCGGACGACGCCGAGGACGGGCAGGTCGTAGCGCTGGCGGAACGCGGCCAGCCCCACCGCGGTCGAGGTGTTGCAGGCCACGACCAGCGCCTTCACGTCGCGCTCGACGAGCGCATCGAGCGACTGGGTCGAGAAGGCGAGCACCTCGTCGTCGGAGCGGGTGCCGTACGGGGCGCGATCGTTGTCGCCGAGGTAGAGCGTCGGCTCGAGCGGCGTGCGCCGGATGATCTCGCGCAGGACCGTCAGCCCGCCGACCCCCGAGTCGAAGACACCGATCGGTCGTGGATCGGACACAGGACCCCTAGCCGCGCCCGGCACCGACCGGGACCCGCGGCGGCGCCGATCAGCTCCTGCGCGACGCGCATCAGGTCCTGGCTGATCGGCGCCGACGGGTTGGCGAGGATGAACGGCACGCCCTCGTTGTTCGAACGGACGACGAGCTGGCCATCCGACATCACGCGGTGCTCGGGGACGCGCCCGAGAGCCCGATGCAGGTCGTCGGGTTCGATGCCGCCCGGGCTGTCGGCCCGGTTCACCAGGTAGCGCACCTTCGTCGGCGGGATAGCCGATCGACCGGAACGTGTCGGCCATCGCGATCGTGTTGTGGATCGTCGTGGAGTCGTACGTGACGATCTCGACGATCGTGTCGCTGGCGTCGAGGAAGCCGAGGTTGATGTCGTTGATCGAGCTCGACATGTCGATGACGATCGCGTTGTATACGCGGCGCAGCAGCGACAGGACCTTCTCGATGTCACGCGGCGTGATCATCTCGGCCATCTCGATCCGCGGCGGCGCCAGCAGGATGTCGATGCCGGACGGGTCGCGCCACAGCACGTCGGACAGGTCGGACTCGGCGATCCGGTCGGTCGGCAGGTCGAGGATCGAGGGGGCGTCCGTCGGCACCTTCAGCAGGGCGCGCAGATCGCCGAACTGGACGCTGCCGTCGATGAGGACGGTCTTCTGCTCGAGCTGGGCCATCGCGACCGCGAGGTTGAAGGCGATCGTGGTCTTGCCGACCCCGCCTTTCGGTGCGAAGACCGACGTGATCCGGGTGACGCCGACCGAGTGCGTCTCCGCGAACTGCTTGCGCACGCCCGACGATCTTGTTCATGAGCTCGAAGCCGGAGAACGGCATCGAGAGGACGGCGTGGACGCCCTTCGCCGGGTCGACCTCGATCGGGTTCTGCGGCACGGTAAGGACGATGACCGGCACGTCCAGGCCGGCTTCCTGGATGTGCTCGACCAGCTTGGGGCCCTTGATCCGGCCCTGGAGCAGCGCGTCGACCATGACGACGTCCGGTCGGAGCTGGCGGATCTGGTCGACGGCGCGGCCACCGTCGGACAGGACGTCGAGGAGCTTGACTACCTGTTGCGTGTTGAGGAGGCCGCGGATGTACTGCGCGACCTGCGGCACGTCTTCGACGATCAGGAGCCGCGTCTGGTCGCTGCTTGAACCATTGGACATCGGGCTCGACGATACCACGGGCTACGGGTCCGACCGGCGGTGCGCGAGCGCACCGCCGACGTGCGCGAGCGCACCGCCCATGTGCGGCGACACGCTGGCCGCGACGCTCACGGACGCTCGGCGATGAGCACGGCCCGTTCGGCGCCGTAGCCGAGCGGGGTGAGGTCGTAGCCGCCGGCCACGAGCTCGACGCGAAGCCCGGCGTCCTCGGCGAACGCAGGCGAGCTCGTCGGCGCCGATCAGCCGCAGGCGATCCTGGCGGATCCACCGGCGCGGCGCCTCGCCCTGGGGCGCTTCGTCGAATACGGCAGTCAACACGAGCGACCCATTGCTGGCGTCGTGGACCGCCGATCCCGTCTTCGTGACAAGCGCTCCCGTCGACGGGGTCCCGGCGGATCCACTCGTGGAAGACGCGACCGTCGAAGCGAGCCAGGTCGTCGGCGTCGGGAAGCCACGCGTCGACCGCTGCGATGCCACCCGGGCGGAGCTGCGTCGCCAGCGTGCGCACGGCGGCCCGCTGCTAATCGCGGCTGGCGAGCAGCATGATCGAGTTGAGCGCGATGAACGCGAAGCCGTAGCGCGCGCTCCCGGGGGTCGGCTCCGGCAGCGCGCAGCAGGTCGGCGTGGACGAACTCGGACGCGCGTCCGGGCCAAGACCGGCTTCCGCGGCGCGGTCGCGGGCACGAGCCAGCATCGCTTCGTCGATGTCGACCGCGGTGACGGCGTGGCCGGCTGTCGCGAGCGGGATCGCGAGACGGCCGGTGCCGGCGGCCAGCTCGAGGATCGGGCCGTCGGTCCGGTCGGCCAGCGCCCGATACAGGTCGAGATCGCCCGGGATCCTCCTGCAGGTCGAGGTCGTACAGGCGCGCGAGCGCGCGAGCCGTCTCCTGATCCGGGGGCTCGATCACCCGGCGGCCGGCTCCCACCGGACCGGCGTCCCGGCGGCCTTGCGCACGGCGAGCGCGCTGATGGCCTCGAGGGCGGCACGGTTCGCGGCCATCGCGGTCGTCTCGGCGTGGTCGTAGGGCGGCGACACCTCGACGACATCCATGCCGGCCAGCTCGACCGCCCCGACGATCTGTCGGACCGCCCGGAGCACCTCGCGGGTGAGCATCCCACCCGGTTCCGGGGTCCCGGTCCCGGGCGCCATCCCCGGGTCGATGACGTCGATGTCGAGGCTCAGGTAGATCGCATCCGGTCCGTCGAGCGCCTCGTCGATGGCCTGGGCGATGACCGCCTCCGCGCCGCGCTCCTCGATCTCGCGCATGAAGTGGTAGCGGAGTCCCTGCGCCCGCATCCATTCGAACGTCTCGACGGGCGGCCAGTACCCGCGCAGGCCCACCTGCACGAAGTTGCGGCCGGCGACCGCCCCGGATTCGATCAGGCGCCGCATCGGGGTCCCGTGCCCGGCGAGGACGCCCCAGTCGTCGTTCGCCGTGTCCGCGTGGGCGTCGAAATGGACGATCCCGATGCTCTTCGGCCGGCGGAGCTCGGCGATGGCGGTGGCGGACGGCCAGGTGATGGAGTGGTCGCCACCGAGGACGATCGGGATCGCGCCGGTCGATGCGACCTCGTGGACCTTGCGATAGATGAGCGCGTGCGCCCGCTCGATCCATGCGGGGATGATGTTGGCGTCGCCCGCGTCGACGACGTCGAGGACCTCGAACGGCTCGACGTCGAGCTGGAGCGAGTTGATCGAACCCGACGTGTACTGCGCCTCGCGGATCGCCCGCGGCCCGAACCGGGCGCCGGAGCGGTGGCTCACGGCGTCGTCGAATGGAGCGCCGACGATCGCCACATCAGGCTTGCGTGCCGCGAGCTCGGCAGGATCGGTGATCCACGGCAGCTTCATGAAGCTGACCGCGCCGACGTAGGTCGGCAGGTCGAAATCGCTGTACGTCTCGTACTCACGGTCCCAGCCGTTCGCGGCCGCGAAGGCGGGGTCGTGGGGGCGCTCGGCCACGGAGGTCCTCCCGGAGACGGACACGGCCGACGTCAAGGCCGCGTGGTGGGATCCGTCTCGTTCGGGGCGCCGCCGGTTCGCGATCCGGGCGTCCAGCGGGGCGCGCCGGCGCGATGGTACACCCGGGGTCGGTCGCCTCAGTCGGCCTCGCGGAACGCGGCCCAGGCTCGTTCGACGAGCGCTGGGTCTTCGAACAGGTCGATCGCCGTCTGGGCGATGAGGGTCGCCGCGAGGAGCGTCGTCTCGTCGGCGCGCGGCGTCACCGCGGCGTCGCGGAAGGCGATCGAGTGACCCGCCACGCCTTCCTCGCAGATGGCGAGGTCGGGATGGATCGTCGGGACGACCCAGCTCACGTTGGCCATGTCGGTGCTCCCGGCGTTCGGGTCGTCGCCCATGTCGTCGATCCCGTAGGCGGCCATATTCGCCCGGAACCGCTCGACGAGCGGACCGTTGTTGCGCATCGTCGTCGCACCGCCGGAGTAGGTCACGTCGGCGGTCGTGCCCGTCGCCAGCGCCGCCGCCTCGGCCATCTTCGTGAACTGGGCCTTCATCTCGTCGTAGTACGCCTGGTCGTCGGCGCGAACCATGAACCAGGCGGCGGTGCGGTCCGGGATGATGTTCGCGGCGGTGCCACCCTCGGTGATGATCCCGTGCACGCGTGCGGTCGATCGCAGCTGCTGGCGCCAGAGCCCGACCGAGGTGAACAGCTGGATCATCGCGTCGAGCGCGTTCCGGCCCTTCCAGGGGTCCGAGGCGGCGTGCGCCTGGAGGCCGTGGAACACGACCGTGACGTCCTCCGACGCGAGCGGGAAGCTCTCGACGTGGCTGCGGTCACAGGGGTGGTAGAGGAGCGCCGCGTCGACCCCTTCGAACAGCCCGTCGTCGATCATGATCTGCTTGCCGCTGCCGCGCTCTTCCGCCGGCGTGCCCAGGAAGACGATCTCGCCGGGCAGCTCGTCGGCCACGGCAGCGAGGGCGATCGCGGCGCCCACGCCCGATGCCGCCATCGTGTTGTGGCCGCAGCCATGGCCCAGCCCGGGCAGTGCGTCGTACTCGGCGAGGATCCCGATCCGGGGCTTCGTGCCGCCGCGCCCACCGCGCCGCACCGCCCGAACGGCGGTCGCCAGGCTGCCGGCGGGGTGCTCGACCTCGAAGCCGTGCTTGCGGAGGCTGTCGGCGACCCAGGCGGAGGCGTGGTGCTCCTCGAATGCCGGCTCTGGGTCGGCGTGGATGCGGTGCGATAGGTCGATGATCTCGTCCCGAGCCGCCTCGACGGCAGCGGCGACGCGCTCCTTGAGCTCGATGAAAGGCTCCGCGGGGCGTAGGGCGGTTCGGTCGGGCACAGGTCCTCCGGGCGTGGCTGATCGGACCAGACTGGGACGGGTCCGACGGCGGATGGTACGGCCGAACCTGTCTCGGCGCTCAGCGGTCGGCGGACAGCGTCGCCTCGGCGACCGCGGCGAGAGCGATGATGAACAGGGCGATCGGCAGTTCGAGCGCCGATTGCAGTCGCAGCACGATGAAGATCGCGACGATCAGCCCGATCCAGCCGCCCCGTCTCGCGGCGCGGACCCAATCTCCGCGGTAGGCGATCCGGCGGTGCCGCGCGAAGACGACCAGCCAGAAGAGCGGTGTGAGCGTCAGCGCGACCGCCAGCCCGATCAGCGCCGCGCCGATGAAGCCGGCGACGGGTTCCGCGACGGGGTCCCGGGTGGTGACGATCAGGGCGACGAGGACCCAGACCAGTACCGCGGCGCCGAGGACGGCGAAGTTCGACAGCCGGTCGCGCGCCTCCATGACCAGCGAGTCTAGAGGCGCTGCTCGGCGGCCTGCCGACTCTGCCCGTGCGCTCTCACGAGCGCCTATCTGGGCCGCGCGACGCTCGAGGGACAGATGTCGCGGAACGGGCAGCGGGTGCAGACCATCGGCTCCGGGGTGGCCTCGAACCTGGCCGCCCGGATGCCGCTCGCGACCTCCGCGATCCGTGCGCGCGCCTTGGCGACCCGCTTCGGATCGACGTCGACCTTGCCGACGAGGCCCGAGTCCAGGAAATGGAGAGCGACCTGGTCCGGCAAACGGCCGGTCATCGCCTCGTAGCCCATCGCGTAGATCTGGAGCTGGAGCGATTCCCGGGCGCGCTGCCGCGCCTTCGCGGGATCACGCACGTCCGATGTCTTGTAGTCGGTGATCGTCACGCGCTCGCGACCCATGATCCCGAGCGTCGGCGTCACGACGTCGGCCGTGGCTGCCGTCGTGTCCGGCGTGGACGACGCCGTCTCCGGCCCGGCACCGCCGCCATCCGGCACCGACTCGATGTCGACACGGTCCCACCGCCCGCGCACCCGATCGCCGTCGAGATCGAACGCGAACTCGCGCTCCACGTACGTCGGGATGACCGCGTCAGGGCGCAACTGCTCCTCGCGGAACCGGCGCAATGCCGCGCGGGCTGCAGCGAGCCGCGCCTCCTCGTGCTCACGGCTGACGAACCCCTCGTTCGACCAGGCCGAATCGAGCACCTCGTCGAGCTCCGCCTCGGACATCACATGGCCCCGGGCATGGCGGTGATGGAATACCTGGACGACCTTGTGCATCGCCGACCCATAGATCAGCGCGTGATGCGGCGGCGTCGGGATGCGCAGGACGTGGGCGTACTTGTAGCGGAGCGGGCAGCTCAGGTACGCGTCGACCTGTCCGAAGCTCAGCATCAGCGGCTCGTTCCGCGCTACGGATCGCGCCGCGACCGGAACGTCCACCGCCGCGAACCGCGCGATGCGTTCTTCCGCTGCCGGCGTCACGGCGCCCACCCCGGGGATGGCCTCGGTCGGCGGCAGGTCGAGTGCCTCGAGCACGAACGGCGAAACGCGACGTGCCCGGGAACCGCCGTAGTCGGCGGCATGGCTGAGGATCAGCTCATCGCGCGCCCGCGTCATCGCGACGTAGAACAACCGCCGCTCCTCGGCGAGCGCGCGTTCCGCCGTCGGCGGATCGCCGCGCCCGAGTCCGGCCGGGAGCGGCAGTGGCTCCCCTCGACCGTTGCCCGGGAACCGCCCCGCCACCAGCCCGGGCAGATAGACGATCGGGAATTCCAGGCCCTTCGCCTTGTGGACCGTCAGGACCGCCACGGCGTCTGCATCGGGGTCGAGGTCGGCCGTAGCGGGATCATCGCCCGCCTCGATCAGGGTCTCGAGATGCTGCGCGACGAACACCGCCCGATCGTCCGCGAGGACCGCCGACTGCGCGCGGATCAGGTCGAAGAAGCGGGCGATGTTGCCGAGGCCCTCGTCGGCGGCGGTGGTCGCCGTGGCGGCGAGCCGTGCCAGCAGGCCGCTGTCGCGCAGGAATGCGTACAGGACCTCGCCTGCGGGCCGCTCGTGGGCCATCGCGGTGAACCGCGCGACATCGCCGACGAGGCGGTGGATCCCGGCCGCGGGACGCGGACGCGAGCCGGAGGATGCCCGGCTGCCGCTCGACCTCCTCGAACACGTCCCAGACCGAGCGATTCCGCCGACGGGCCATGTTGACGACCGCCGTGAGGTCGTCGCCGTCGATCCCGTAGACGTCGGACGACGCCGAGCGCGTAGAGATCGACGCTCGAATGCGGGTCGGCGACGGTCCTGAGGAACGACAACAGCAGCCGTACCTCGGGCCGGGCATAGAGCCCGGACGATCCGGAGAAGCGCCACGGTACCCCGGCCATGTTGAGCGCCCGCAGGATGGGATCCGCGTGGCCGTTCGCCCGGACGAGGACGGCGTGGTCGCGCGGTGCGCGCGCCCTCGGCCACCCTGCGCGCGATGTCCCCGGCGATCCAGTCGGCCTCCTCGGAGCCGGTGGCGAACGGTTCGAGCCGGACCGCGCGTGCCCGTCTCGCGGCGCTGCGGACGCAGGCGCTTGGCGATCCCGGTCCGCACCTCGAGGCGATCGGGATCGTTGAAACGGACGAGTCGATATGACGCGTCGAGGATCGGTCCGAGCGAGCGGTAGTTCCGACGCAGGACGACGGTCCGTGCCGTCGGGTAGCGATCGTGGAACTCGAGGATGTTCTCGATCGCCGCACCGCGGAACGCATAGATCGCCTGATCGTCGTCACCGACGACGGTGATGTTCCGATGCGGCTCGGCGAGCGCGGTCACCAGCTCGGCCTGCGCTCGGTTCGTGTCCTGGAACTCGTCGACGAGGACGTATCGGTACCTCCCCGCGATCGCCGAACGCGCCGATGGCGACTCCCGGACGAGCTGCAGCGCCAACGCCACCTGGTCACCGAAATCGATGAACCCGTTGGCTGCCAGCAGCTCCTGGTAGCGGGCGTAGGCGTGCGCGAGCTCGGTCTGGTGCGCGGCCTCTTCCATCGCCGCTGCGCGCATCCACGCCAGCCGCCTCGGCGACGCGCGCGGCCTCGGCCGATAGCCGCGCCGCGTGCTGCTCGTACGTCCCCGGGCTGATGTCCTCGTCCTTGCAGCGGCTGAACAGCGTGACGAGCGCGGCCAGGAACCGCGTCGGGTCGCCGAGCGGCCGATAGGCGTCCAGCTCGAACTCGAACAGGTGCTCGCGCAGGAAGATCACGGCCTCAGCGCGCGACAGCACGCGAACGTCCGGCGGCAAGCCCGAGCTGGAGCGCGTGGTCCCGGATCACGCGATCGCCGAACGCGTGGAACGTCGCGATCTGCGTGTCCGTGTAGCCGTACGGGACGAGCTGATCGACGCGCACCGCCATCTCGTCCGCGGCCTTGTCCGTGAATGTCAGCGCGAGGATCTCGGACGGCTTGGCGCGCCGCGTCGCGATGAGCCACGCGATCCGGCGCGTGATGACCTGGGTCTTGCCCGTGCCCGCACCCGCCACGACGAGGAGCGGCCCCGTGTCGTGCGTGACGGCGCGAAGCTGGTCGGGATCGAGCCCGCCGAGCAGGCCGTCCATCCCCTCGGGGACGGGCGGCGTGGCGATCGCTGGGTCCATCACCGGCACGAGCTCGCGCCACGCCGGGATCTGTTCGAGCGGGGTCGGTCCACGCCGTCGCGCGCGGACGGTCGGACGGGTCACCGGTGGGGTCTTCGGATCGACGATGGGGGCCATGTGCGAACCATCGCCGACCGCCCGTGACACCTAGCCTGTCAGGCCGTCGCCTGTTTGATCGCCGCGGACTCCTCGTCCGACAGCGCCCCATCGGATCGACCGCCACGGATCGCCTTGGCGTAGACGCGTGTCCCGGTGCGGGCGTGGAGGCTCGAGAGGACCCAGCCGTTCCCGTCGGCGTCGAGCAGCGCAAGGGCGAAGCTCTGGTTCCCGCCGGTGTCCTCGAACGGGTTGAACCGGACGAGCCCGACGCGCTGGAACGCGCGCGGCGCAGCCGTCTCGAGTCGGTCGGTGCGTGTCCCGAGCCGATCGACCTCGCGACCGAGCTCGTAGACACGATCGAGGTGGGCACCGAGCACGTCGCCGAGGTCGCCGTCCTCGCCGCGTGTCAAGCCGACGACCCGTTTTCGCAGCTGGTTGAGCTGTCGCGTCAGCCACAGCACGAGGAGCAGCAGGATGACGACCGCGACGATGAGCACGATCACGATCGGCCCGATGTTGGCGGCCACGGTCGCGTTCAGATCGATGTCAGGGTCCTCCGCGGGGGTCGGCGCGAGTCTAGCAGCCGGTCCTTGGCGCCCACGTATCGGATGGCCGTCGAAGGCCGCGGTGCTATCCTCTGCCGCTGGCGGCGACCCGACCGACGTCCCCGCTCATCCACCGACCGTCCCGGAGGATCATCGACGACCATGGCCAAGCGCGTACGCGGCGGTTCGAGCCGCCCGGGACAGCGCCCTCGACTGCAGCGTCGGGCCACGACCGCGCGACCGACCGACGGAGTCGACCCCGACCCCGACCCCGCCCGCGGGGTCCGTCTCGCTGACGGCAGCGGAAGAGGCGCGGGCCGCCGAGCTCGAAGCCCAGATCGTCGCGACCGAGCGAGCCGCGGAAACGAACGCCACGCGTGCCCGTGAGCGTGCACGACGACCGGCCGAGGGCGAGGTCCGGGTCCGGAGCGGCTCGATCGCCGAGCGGGCGAGCCACGAGTACGCCTACGTCGCTCGCGACGTCCGGCGCATCATCACGATCGGTGGCTCGCTGATCGGGTTCCTGCTCGCGCTGTGGGTCGTCCTCCAGGCCACGGGCATCGGGCGGATCTGAAGCACGACCATGGGCGTGACCGGCATCGGCGCGATCTCCTTCCGGGCGCGGGACCCCGAAGCGCTCGCAGCCTGGTACGCGGAGCATCTCGGCGTGGGCGGTGGCGAGATGGGTCTGTGGGACCAACAAGCCGGTCCGACGGTCTTCGCACCGTTCGCTTCGGACACCGACTACTTCCCCGCGGACAAGCAGTGGATGCTCAACTTCCGGGTGGACGACCTCGATGGGCTGAAGGCGGCGCTCGAGGCCGGCGGGATCGAGGTCATCACGAACCCCGAATGGGATGCACCGGGCGTCGGCCGGTTCGCCCGCATCTTCGATCCCGAGGGCAACCAGATCGAGCTCTGGGAGCCCGACTGAGGCGTCTCGGGTCCTAGACTGGCCTCGATGCCGTCAGCACGTCCGCGCGCCGGAGGCGCGAAGCCCGAGGCGCTCTTCCACCCACCGCCCGAGCGCCAGCCGCTCGCTGCGCGGATGCGGCCGCGGAGCCTCGACGAGTTCGTCGGACAGGAGCACCTCGTCGGCGAGCGCGGACCGCTCCGCCGGTCGATCGCCCGCGGCCATCTCGCGTCGCTGCTGCTGTGGGGACCACCCGGGACCGGGAAGACGAGCCTCGCCCGGTTGCTCGCGGGGGAGGTCGGGGCGGAGTTCGCGACGATGTCCGCGGTCATGGCCGGCGTCGCCGATGTCCGCTCGACGATCGCCGAGGCCCAGGAACGGCTGGCCCTGCACGGTACGCGGACCGTCCTGTTCCTCGACGAGATCCATCGGTTCAACAAGGCGCAGCAGGACGCGCTGTTGCCGCATGTCGAGGACGGCACGGTCACGTTGATCGGGGCGACGACCGAGAATCCGTACTTCGAGGTGAATTCCGCCCTGCTCTCGCGGATGCGCGTCTGGCGCCTCGAAGCGCTGACCGACGAGGACGTCGCGACGGTCGTCCGACGCGCACTCGAGGACGAGGACCGAGGTCTGGCCGGGCCACTGGGGCCGGACGGAGGCGTGGCGCTCGGCCAGGAGGCCTTCGAGCACCTCGTCGGGCTCGCGGGTGGCGACGCGCGATCGGCGCTCAACGTGCTCGAAGGAGCGGTCGCGCTCGCCGAGGCCGAAGACATCCGCGACGCCAAAGGCCACGTCGCGCCACGCCTCGAGGACGTCGAAGGCGCCGCTCAGCAGCGCGTGCTCGCGTACGACCGGGCCGGGGACGGGCACTACGACACGGTGTCGGCCTTCATCAAGAGCTTGCGCGGCAACGACCCGGACGGCGCGCTGTACTGGCTCGCCTCGATGGTCGCGGCCGGTGAGGATCCGCGGTTCATCGCGCGCCGGCTGATCATCAGCGCGTCAGAGGACGTCGGCAACGCCGATCCGCGGGCGTTGCAGGTCGCGGTCGCGGCGGCCCAGGCGCTCGATCACGTCGGGCTCCCCGAGGCGCAATACGCGCTCGCCCAGGCGACGACGTACATCGCGACGGCTCCGAAATCGAACCGGTCGGGATCGGCCTATTGGGCCGCGGCGGGCGATGTCGAGGCGCGCGGCTCGCTGGCGGTGCCCCTCCACCTGCGGAACGCCCCGCATCGACTGATGCGCCAGCACGGCATCGGCGTCGGCTACCAGTACCCGCACGACTTCGAGGACGCCGACATCGATCAGCAGTACCTGCCCGACGAGCTGACGGATCGGCACTACTACCTGCCGACCGACCAGGGCTACGAGGCGACGATCGCGAACCGGATGGACGCCCGCGCGGGCAAGCGCTCGGCGGGCAAGCCCAAGCGTTCCGCGCTCCCGAAGCCGGACATCGCCAAGGGCGCCGGCGGCGACCTGATGCGGACGCGCGAGGCGAACCGCAAGAAGCTCGCCGAGACCGAGAAGAAGGACGCGAGCGGGTAGTCCATCGACGCTCGAACATAGCTCAGGGGATGGAGCGTCGGCCTCCGAGCCGAAGATGTCCCGATCCCGATGCGCGGCCCGGATCATCTTCCCATCGAAGCACTTGCATCCGCGAGCTCGCAGTGTAATACTGAACCAGATGGTTCAGTATTCGGACGCTCGACTCGACGCCTCGTTCGCCGCCCTCTCGGATGCCACCCGACGGGGCGTCCTGGAGCGGCTCGGACGGGCCGACGCGTCGATCACCGATCTGGCCGAGGCGTTCCACCTGACCCTGACGGGCATGCGGAAGCACGTGGGCGTGTTGGAGCAGGCCGACCTCGTCACCACCCGGAAGGTCGGGCGGGTCCGGACCTGCACGCTCGGCCCACGCCGGCTCGAAGACGAGACGGCCTGGATCGAGCGGCAGCGCCGCCTGTGGGACGAACGCTTCGACGAGTTGGAGAGGATCGTCGGCGAACGACGACGGAAGGAGCAGATCGATGGACGCACGAAGCGCGCGTGAGGCCACCCCCACGCAGGAGCGCACCACGATGGATCGGACATCCGAGCGCGAGCTCGTCGTCACCCGGACGATCGACGGCCCGGCGCACATCGTGTTCGAAGCGTGGACCGATCCGGAGCTGCTGAGGCGCTGGTGGGTCCCCAAGTCGGTCCCCATCACGCTGCTGTCGTGCGAGATGGACGTCCGGGTGGGGGGCACGTACCGGCTCGTCTTCCAGGTCGATCCCACGACCACGATGGCGTTCTTCGGCCGGTACCTGGAGGTCAGCCCGCCCTCCCGGCTCGTCTGGACGAACGAGGAGGGAGAAGATGACGCGGTCGTCACGACGGTGACCTTCGACGAGGACCAGGGCCGGACCCGGCTGGTCGTGCACGACCTCTATCCGTCGAAGGACGCGCTCGATAGCGCCATCGCGTCGGAATCGACCGCGGGGTGGGCCGAGATGCTTGACCAGCTGGACGAGCTGCTCCGCGAGCTGCGCGCCGGCTCCTAGTGCCGGACGTGCGAGCCCCGGGCCTCCCAGGCGACGTGCTCGGCTGTCTCGAGCTGGAACGTCGAGTGGGCGACGTCGAAGTCGTCGGCGAGGCACGTCGCCAAGTGATCGAGCACGTCGCCCGGCTGTCCTTCCGGCGTCAGGACGACGTGCGCGGAGACGACGTTCATCCCGCTCGTGATCGTCCACGCGTGGAGGTCGTGGACGTCACTCACCCCGGGCGCGTCCAGGATGTGCCCGCGGACGTGGTCGAGATCGACGCTGCGTGGCGTGGCCTCCAGCAACACGTCGAGGCTGTCACGCAGTAGCGCGACGGTCCGCGGGACGATGAGGACGGCGACGACCAGGGAGGCGAGCGCGTCCGCCTGGTGCCATCCGGTGGTCAGGACGATCAGGCCGGCGACGAGCACCGCGACCGACCCGAGCAGATCACCCAGGACCTCCAGGTAGGCACCGCGCACCGTGAGGCTCTCATGGCGGCCGGCTGACAGCAGCCGTACCGAGATGAGGTTCGCCACGATCGCGCCGGCCGCGACGAGCGTCATGAGGCCGCCCTCGACCTCGGGCGGTGCGATGAGGCGGCGCAGGCCCTCGTAGAACACGAAGGTGGCGATGCCCAGGAGTAGCAGCGCATTCGCGGCAGCCGCCACGATCTCCAGTCGGTACAGCCCGAACGTCCTCGCGTCGGAGCGTGGTCGCGCCGCCAGACGGACCGCGACGAGGGCAAGCGCGATCCCCGAGACGTCCGCGAACACGTGCGCCGCATCCGCGAGGAGGGCGAGGGAGTTGCTGGCGATGCCTGCTGCGAACTCGACCACCAGGATCGCGAGGCTCACCGTCAGCGCGCCGGCCAGCCTCGGCGCATGGCGGGCCGCTGCGGTCGGCGGGCGCGACTCGGCGGTGGTCATCGCGTCCTGAGGATAGGCGCATCACCACCGCGGGCTCCGGATGGTCGCGTCGCGCCGGGCGCACCCGGCCCGTCACACTGGCCAGGACGCGGCACGGGCCGCGGGAGTGGGAGGCCGGCCGTGTCGCGATCGCCCGTGGCGTTGACGCGCTCGCTCATCGACCGGGTCTTCCCACGCGGCGCGCTGCTGCTCTCGTTCCTGAGCTTCGTCTACTTCATCGCCGGGATCGTGCGGAACCGCGTCTTCGCCAACACCTTCGGTCCGGGGCCCGAGCTCGACGCGTACAACGCCGCGTTCCGCATCCCCGAGATCGCGCTCGACGTCCTCGTCGCCGCTGGCCTGACGGCGCCGTTCGTGCCGATCTACACGGCCCTTCGCCGTGACGACGAGCGCGCCGCGAACGACTTCGGGCGCACCGTCCTGACCGCCGCGGTCCTGGTGATGGTCGTCGCGGTGATCGTGATCCTGTTCGCCGCACCCTGGCTGTCGACGACGATCGGCGCAGGCTTCGACCAGGCCACGCGCGACCTCTACATCGACCTCCTGCGGATCAACTGTCTGGCGCAGATCCTGTTCGCGGCGTCGATCTGTCTTGGCGAGGTCCTCGTCGCCAACCGACGTTTCCTGTTCTACGCGCTGGCGCCGATCCTCTACACGGCCGGGATCATCGTCGGGACGGTCCTCGGCGCGGAACGCTTCGGGATCGTCGCGACGGCATGGGGCGCCGTCGGTCGGGGCGATCCTCCATCTCGGCGTCCGGACGCTCGGCGTCCTCGGCACGAGCTTCCGTCCTCGTCCCGGGTTCCGCTTCCGGACGGCGGCCTTCCGCGAGTTCATCCGGCTGATGCTGCCGAGGATGATCAGCCACCCGATCGAACCCTTGACGTTCACGTTCTTCACGGCGCTGGCGACGACCATCGCGGTCGGCGGCGTCAGTACCGTCAATTTCGCGCTCGACTACCAGGTCGTGCCGGTGAGCCTGATCGGCATCTCGTTCTCGCTGGCCGTCTTCCCGACGCTGTCGACGGCCTACGCGGATGCCGACCAGGTCGCGTTCCGCGAGGTCCTCGGGCGGAACGTCGTGACGATCGGGATCCTGACCACGCTTGCGGGCATCGCCCTGTTCATCGGGGCACCGATCCTGGTCGAGGTGCTCCTCGGCGGCGGCGAGTTCGGGCCGGAGGACGTCGCGATCACGGCGACGATCGTCGCGGCGTTCGCGGTCTCGGTCCCGTTCGACTCGCTGGCCTATCCCCTCTCCCGCGGCCTGTACGCCACCCACGACACGATCCGCCAGGTCGGCGCTTCATTCGCGGGGTTCGGCGTGGTGCTCGCATCGTCCACCCTGCTCGCGCCGAGCCTGGGCCTGCTGTCGATCCCGCTCGGCTACGCGCTCGGGATGATCGTCAAGGACATCCTGCTCGCGGCGTTCCTCGTGCGTCGGGTCCGGTCGATCGGCCGCCCGACGCCCCCAGAGCCGGTAGCCGCGACCGCGTAGTGCCGGGCGGCCCTAGCTCGGCCGCGGCTTGGTCGGGACGACCGTGATGAACAGGCCGTCGCGGTCCTTGTATTGGCCCTCGGGCCGCCGCCAGGGCAGGAAGTTGTCCTGCAGCTCCGCGAAGCTCGTGAAGAACCCCGGCGGGTTCGACGGTCCCCAGATCGACGAGACATCCGGGTACCACGGATCGAGGATGTAGGCGCCGTCGATCTTCGTGTTGCGGAACGTCGCCGGGTCGCCGCTCGCCCGATATCCCGTCATCACCCACGTATGCGCCCCACGCCACGCGAGCAGGATCGCCGGCGAATGCGTCTTCTTGATCGCCGCGGCGGCGTCGCGCAGCGCGTACGTCAGGGTCTCGAACGCGCGGACCTCGTAGCCCGGGGCGCCATAGGCCTTGAGCGCGAGGGCCATCGCACCGGGCCCCCATTCCCCGTTGTGGCTGTCCGAGTACGCCTCCCACTCATGGACGCGCCCGGCGATCTCGCGCTGGGTGTCATCGGACGTGTTCACCCGGCCGAGGATCGCGAGCGCGCTTTGCACACCAGCGGGCGCGCACCAGTCGGGCCGGAGCTCGTGCGCGAAGACCTTGTTCGGGTCGCGGACGATGTTGACGTCCACCGGCTTCGGCTTCGGTTTGGGGGTCGGCTTGGGTGTCGGCTCCGGGGTCGGAGCCGGGCTATCGCCGGGCTTGAGCGACGGCGTCGCTGTCGGGACCGGTGTGGGCGACTCGGTCTCTTCCGGCGGCTCGGTCACCCTGACCGTGGCGACCGTGGGACGGTCCGGCACCGGGCCCGCCATGAACCGTTCGACGCGGTTGACGACGCGCAGCCACATATGCCCTGCCCCGAACGTGTCCGTGGCGACGGCCGCGCCGGTGAGCACGCCGCCGACGACACAGATGCCCACCGCGCCCACCAGGAAACGTCGCAGACGGCTGGGCGCGCGGGGGGTCGATCGATACACGAGGGGTGGGCTCCTAGGTTCGCCTGGGCGTCAGGTTCATGACGCGCGGGAGTCGCTCCGCGTTACTTGCGTCGGCCGGGAGGCGACCGGCCTCGCACGACCGTACCGCCGGTGAGGAAGCGCGTCCAACGGGGTGCTCGGGACGGCGCGGCCGACGGACGTCCGGTCCGACGCGCGCCTGTGGCACCATCGGACTCGACCATCGCCCGATGCACGCCGTCACGCCAGGAGCCTCAGCTGTGGACCGTTTCGAGCCGAATCTCCGCATCCCCGGCCCTACCGCGCTGCCGCCGAGTGTCCGGACCGCGGGCGCCCGGCAGATGATCAACCATCGCGGCCCGGAGTTCGCCGCGATGCTCAAGCGGATCCTGGACGGCATCAAGCCGTTCTTCGGGACGACGTCCGACGTGGCGATGCTGACCACGGCCGGATCCGGCGGCCTCGAGGCCGCGATCGTCAACACGCTGTCGCCAGGCGACCGCGTCCTGGGCGTCAGCATCGGCTCGTTCGGTGACCGCTTCGCCAAGATCGCCGGGATCTACGGGGCCGACGTCACGAAGCTCGACGCGGAATGGGGCTACGCCGCGGCCGCGGACGAGATCCGCGAGCGTCTCCGCGGGATGCCCGACGCCAGGGCCGTCCTGCTCACCCACAACGAGACCTCGACCGGCGTCATGAACCCGATCCCCGAGCTCGCGGCGGCGATCCGCGACGAGACGCCGGACGCGCTGATCCTCGTCGACAGCGTGTCGGGCCTTGGCGCCGTCCCGTTCGAGATGGACGCGTGGGGCGTCGACGTCGTCGTCACGGGGTCACAGAAGGCGTGGATGGCGGCTCCTGGTCTGTCGATGATCGCGGCGTCGCCGCGGGCGTGGGCCGCGATGGAGCACGCCACGATGCCCCGCTTCTACCTCGACCTGCGCGCCCATCGGGCAGCAGCCGCGGACGGGGAGACCCCGTTCACGCCGGCGATCGCGGTCGTCTTCCAGGTCGACGAGGGCCTTCGGCTGATGCAGGAGGAAGGCGCCGAGGCGATCTTCGCCCGCCACGAGGCATGCGCCGCGGCGTCGCGCGCCGGTCTCGCCGCGCTCGGCTTCGAGCTGTTCGCCGACGAGCGTCACTACTCGCGGACCGTGACCGCCGCGACGGTGCCCGACGGCCTCGACTGGAAGGCGTTCAACGGCGCACTCAAGGATCGCGGCCTCGTGCTGGCCGGTGGCCAGGGCAAGCTCAAGGGCCGGATCTTCCGCCTCGGTCATCTCGGCTCCGTGACCGTCGAGGAGATCCTCGGCGCGCTCGCGCTGCTCGAAGAGGTCTCGATCGAGTCCGGCCGTCCGGTCGAGCCGGGCACGGCGGTCGCGGCCGCCCAGCGTGCCGCGCTCGCGTCCAAGGGCATCCTCAGCATGTCGGTCGCCGGAACCAGCGCGTGAAGGTCCTCGTCGCCGAGAGCGTCGCGCGCGAGGGCATCGATCTCCTCGCCGCGCACCACGAGGTCGACGAACGCATCGGCTGCACCCGCGACGAGCTCGCCGCGATCCTGCCGGAGTACGACGCGCTCATCGTCCGCAGCCAGGTCCAGGTCGATGCCGAGCTGATCTCGGCGGGCGCCCGGCTGGTCGTCATCGGCCGAGCCGGGGTCGGCGTCGACAACGTCGACCTCGATGCGGCGACGCGGGCCGGGATCACCGTCGTCAACGCCCCGACGGGCAATACGATCGCCGCGGCCGAGCACACACTCGCCCTCCTGTACGGCGTCGCACGGCGGACCGCCGCGGCCGATGCGAGCCTGCGTCGCGGCGAATGGAAGCGCAGCGAGTTCACGGGACTCGAGCTGCGTGGCCGGACGCTCGGGATCATCGGGCTCGGCAAGATCGGCCAGGCGATCGCGGTCCGGGCACGCGCGATGGAGATGATCGTCGTCGGCAGCGACCCGTACCTGACCGCAGAGCAGGCCGCCAACCACGGCGTCGAGCTCGTCGATCTGCCGACGCTGCTCGAGCGCGCGGACGTCGTCACGGTCCACGTCCCGCTGACCCGGGCCACCCGGGGGATCATCGGCAGGAAGGAGATCGCGCGGCTGAAGCCCGGTTCGATCGTGCTCAACGTGGCTCGCGGCGGGATCGTCGACGAGGCGGCGGTCGCTGCGGCGCTCGAGAGTGGCCATCTCGCCGGCGCAGGCTTCGACGTCTTCGAGATCGAACCGCCGACCGACTCGCCCCTCCTCTCCGCCCCGAACACCCTGCTCACGCCGCATCTCGGGGCATCGACGGCCGAAGCCCAGGTCCTCGTCGCCGAGGAGGTCGCGGGACAAGTCCTCGACGTCCTCGAGGGACGCAGCGCACGGTACGCGGTGAATGCGCCGCTCCTGACGCCCGAGACCGCCCGCGTCATCGGCCCGTACCTGCCGCTCGCCGAGATCCTCGGCCGGTTCTTCGCCCAGTTCTCGCGCGGTGGCGTGCGCACCCTCACGCTGGAGATCGCGGGCGAGCTCGCCGAGCACGATGCATCGCCACTCACGGCCGCCGTGCTCCGTGGCCTGCTCGAGACCGTGACGACCGAGCGGGTCAACCTCGTCAACGCCGGCGCCCTCGCGAAGGCGCGCGGCATCTCGCTGGTCGAGCGCAAGACGCCGCGATGCCGGCGCATACGCGACGCAGCTCACGCTCTCGAGCGACGGGTCGGCGGGCGGACGCGGGATCACGGTCGGCGGCACCGTCGCCGGGGGCGAGGCGCGGATCACCCGGCTCGGCGGGTATCGGCTGGACATGGAGCCGACCGACGTGATGCTCATCACCCGCCACACCGACAAGCCCGGCATGGTCGGGCGTGTCGGCGCGATGCTCGGCGAGGCCGACGTGAACATCAGCGCGATGCATCTCGCGCGGACGCGACCACGCGAGGATGCGTTGATGATCCTCGCGCTCGACGACGACGTGTCGCCCGAGGTCGAAGGCGCCATCCGCGACCTCGACGCGGTGCTCGACCTGTGGACGATCCGGCTCGGCCGGGACCGCTGACAGGGCGGGTCACGACCACATGAACGAGGTTCGCGACGACCCTGCCCCGCTGATCCCTGAGCTCCTGGACGCGACGCTCGTGCTCGTGCGGCACGGCGAATCGGAGTTCATCGTCCAGGGACGGTTCCAGGGCCACGCCGAGACACCGCTGTCGCCGACCGGGCTGCGCCAGGCCGCGCTCGTCGCGGAGCGCCTCGCCCATCCTCACGATCCGCCGGCCCTGCCGGTGCCGGACGGCCCGCTACGCGAGGTCGTGCACTCGCCCCTCCGCCGCACGACCCAGACCGCCGAGGCGATCGTGGACGCAGCTCCGGATCTCGCCGCCCCTGCGGCCCGAACCCGGCTTGCTCGAGATCGCCCAGGGCGAGTGGGAGGGCCTCCACCGGGACGAGGTCGCGGCACGGTACGGCGACATCCTCGCGGCCTGGCGACGCTCGCCGACGACGGCGTGGGCACCCGGCGGCGAGTCGCTGGCGGAGGTCCAGGCCCGGGTCCGACCGGCACTCGCCGGGATGCTGGCGACGCTCGCTGAAGGCGGCGTGCCTGGATCGCTCGACCGCTCGCAGGTGTCGGGCTACATGGACGAGCTGCCGACCCATCCGTGGTCGATCGCCGTCGCGCACGATGGCGTCTTCAAGATCACGTTACTGACGCTGTTCGACCTGCCGCTCGAGCGCTTCTGGATGTGGACGATGGATCTCGCGGCGATCACCGTCGTCGAGTTCCGTGCGGGCCGACCGGTCCTGCGCGCGCACAACCTGACCGCGCATCTCGCGCCGCTGCTCGATGAAGCGGCGCAGGAGGAACAGGAAGAGCGCAGCCGGAGCGGGGCGCTGTAGCTCTGTCGCGGAGCGCGCGTGCGTGGGCCGGCGGCCCCCGGGCGTGAGCGGCGCGCGTGCGCCCGCGGCGCGCGTGCGTCAGCGGCGCCTGCGGCGCTTCCGGCTGCGCCGTCGAGGCACGAGCCGGAACAGTTGCAACCGAAGGCGGCGATGCGCCACACGGAGCGCGTCCAGACGGTCGTCGGCCAGGGTCCGACCGCCATACGCCACCTCGACCTTCGCCTGCGCCACGGCCTCGAGCTCGGGCCGAACCATCGGCAGCTCATCCGCCAGCGCGCCCGCGTATTCGTAGACCGTCTGGTTCGGGCGCGGGCCGAAGCCCAGACGAGCGGCAAGTCGCGATACGGAGCCGTACACGTCGTTCGGCGAGACCGGGCCGCGCGGCGAGCGACGCCAAGCGACTGCCGCGATGGATCCGACGACCACGGCGAGGAGGATCGCGATCCCGATGAGCAGGCCGGCCGAGGGTCCGGCGGGCGGGCGCGTGATCCGAACCACTCCCGCTCCCGACGATCCCTGTCGCGACGGACCGGGCCGGTCCGGTACGAGGGACGAGCTCCCCGACGCCTTCGGGCTCCCGCTCGCGACCGGCGCCCCGGACGGGATCGGGGCGAGCTGCGGGCGCTCATCGACGGGTCCGCCGGTCGGGTCGAAGTCGATCCAGCCATAGCTCGGGAAGTACGCCTGGACCCAGGCGTGCGCGTCCTGCGGACCGGACCGTCCGCGAGTTCCCGATCGGATCGGGCTTGCCGGGCAGGAAGCCCTGGACGTACCGCGCCGGGATGCCCAGCTCGCGCAGGAACACGGCCATCATCGACGCGTAGTACTGGCAGAAGCCCGTGCCGCGTGAGCGCGAAGCACTCGACGACCGACGGGTCGTCGCAGCGCTTGTCGGTGAGGTCGGTGTCGTACTCGGAACTGGTTCGGGTCGCGCAGCGTGCGTTCGATCGCGACAGCGAGGTCGTACGGGTCGTGCGACGGCGCGTTCTGGACGATGTCCTGGAGGAGCTTCTGGGACTCCGGCCCGATCGCTTCCGCCGGCAGCGTGTCCTTGCCGTAGAGCGGCCATCACGTCGGCCGGATAGCCATCCCCGGCGGCCCGGAGTTGCTCCTCTGTCAGGCCACCCTGGGCCTCGGGCGCGGCGACGAGCGTCGTCACGGTGTAGGAAGCGTCGCTGGCCTCGCGGTCGATGCCGGTCAGATATCCCGCGTCTCCCGTCAGGTGTACGCGGACCGGCGTGCTGATACTCGTAGGGAGACCGGGCGTGAAGACCTCGCGCCGCGTGAACAACGGGGTGATCGTCGCGACGAGGGTCCGCCGACCCTCCGGGCTGACGTCGTCGGCGGTCCCGGCCAGCAGGTCCTGGCTGGCATCGGGCGTGATCTGGGCACCCTGCGAACTGGTCCATCCGCGGAGTTGGAACTGGTCGTAGTACACCGCCGCCAGGAACGGCGGGAAATCCTCCTCGGTAGGGAATTCGATCCGCAGCTGTTCCTGCGCGCTCGTGTTCCAGGTGGATGTGATCGTCGAGCTATCGCCGAACGATGGGCCGATCCCCACCGCGTCCGGCGTGATCGGCAGGAACCGCTGGAGGAACTGGCCCCAGTCGACCACCCGCGCCGCGACTCCCGTCCAGGCGCCGGCCAGCGGCGCCGAGGATGCACCGGCCGTCAGCGCCAGCGAGCCGGTGATGGCCGCGATGATGAAGACCGTGCCGCCCCGCAGGTAGAGCGCCGAGATCGCGGTCGGGTCGCCGATGCGGCGGCGGAGCCAATCGGCCTGCTCATCGAGCGTGTGGAAGCGCACGAGCAGGAAGAGGCTCGCGATCGAGAAGATGACCATGAAGGTCAGCTGCGGGCGGACCGTCAGCGACATGTTGGCGATGAGCAGGAGCCCGATCACGACCACGGCATTGATCGGCCGCCGATGCCCGAACGTCGCGTAGCTCGCGAACTGGGCCGTTCCCCAGGTGATCAGGCCGAGCACCAGCAGGTGATGGCCGTACGCGGGCGTGAACAGGAGTTGCGCGACGATCAGGTCCGAGAACGCCCGCACGGCCTCGTCGGTCGTGGCTTGGAACAGGAAACGGAGCGATCCGCCATCCGGCTCCAGCGCCCAGCCGACGAGCAGCGGCACGACAAGGGCGGCGAACATCGCCCCGATCGCGTGCGTGGTCCAGCGACCCCAGCCGACCAGCGGGCCGATGAGGCCGATCGCCGCCCCACCCATCGCGGCCCAGAACAGGAAGTCCGTCAGCTCGTCCCGACCGAGGACGAGCAACGCATCGTCGAGCGACCACGCGAGCGTCGCGCAGACGAGCAGGACGAGCCCGATCGTGAACCAGCCGTCCGGCCGGCGGAGCGAATCGAGCAGCGCCCGGTTGTCGCGGCCGCTCATGAGATCAGGACCTCCCCGAGCGGCCGGTTCGGCTCGATCGTGTGGGCCTTGAGCTCGTACTCGGCGAGCGCGTGGTTGATGGCACGACGCCGTTTGGCGGTCGCCTCGTCGGACGCAGCGTCGTGGCGGACCTCGCCGCCCGCCGCCTCGGCCTTCACCGCCGCTTCGTACGCGGCATAGCGCGCGGCGTCGGCGAGCACGACCACGCAGCCGATCCCTCGCGTTCGCAGCGAGGCGAGCGGGCCGGATCCACGCTGCGTCCGTCGAGGCGGTGATGACGACCGCCGTCATCCCGCGCCGCAGCCGGCCCGACCGATGCGATCAGCGTCTCGACCAGTGGTGTAGCCGAGTCGGCGTCGACCGCCGCGAGGAGCTGCATGACCTTCTGGTGCTGCCGACCGCCGCGGTCCGCTGGCAGGTAGGCGGTCCGCCCCGCGTTGACCGTCATGCCCACCGCGCGGTTCTCGGTCAGCGCCTTGTCGGCGATCGAGGCGGCCGCGCGGATCATCGCCTCGGTCGTCGATTCCTCCCCGCGGCCGGCCTGGATACCGCGCTGCAGGTCGAGGATGATCCACGCGTCGGCCGTCTGCTCGAGGTCGAACTCCTTGACCTGGATGTCGCCGTGACGCGCTGTCGAGCGCCAGTGGATGCGGTTCATGCTGTCGCCGGGCGCGTAGGGCCGGACGGTCGTCGCCAGCGGCGTGGTCTGGAGCGTCCGCTCGGGTGAGGCGTGGCTGCCCTCGAGGCTCGCGGCCGGCAGTCGCCACATCGGCAGCGGCTCGAGGCGCGGATAGACCACCACGCTGATCCCCTGCCCGACGGTCGCTGCCGCCTCGAAGAACCCGAACGGATCGGCGGTCCGGATGTGGAGCGGCTCGATCCGGAAGTGCCCACGGCGGGTGAGCGGCGCGCGGATGAGCCAGGAGCGCTCGGCATGGCCGCCGAGCGTGATCGCGCGGCCGGGCAGACCACCGGGAAGCGTCGTCGGGTTGTGGATCTCGAGCCACGGCTTGGGAAGCCGGCTGCTGTTCCGGAGCGTATAGGTGACCCGCATACGGTCACCGACGTGCCCGTGCAGCTGGCTCACCGCGTAGCCGGCCTCGAGGTCCGACAGACCCAGCCGGACGAGCACGTACGAGCCGCCGACGACGAGGATCCCGAGGTAGAGCAGGTAGAAGAGGAAGTCGTAGCCGGTCGAGAACGCCGCGACCACGAGGATGGTCGCGAGAGCGATGGCCTGGAGTCGTCGGAACATCGGCCGCCCGCGGGATGAAGGTGGTGCTGGACGCTAGGCGGAGGGGCCGGTCTTGACGCCGGGCGTCGCCGGTCGGATCTCGGTCGGGCCGCCGCCTCCGGTCGGGCGGATGCCGTCGATCGCGGTGCCGTCGAGGATCTCGCGTACGACCTGGGCCGCCTGCACGTCGTGGATCGACGAGCTCGTCTTGATGATCAGCCGGTGTGCCAGGGCGGCCTCGGCCAGGGCCTTGACGTCATCGGGGATCACGTAGTCGCGACCGAGCAGGCCGGCCAGTGCCTGGCCGGCGCGGTACAGCGCGATCGAGCCGCGCGGGGACGCGCCGAGATAGACGTCCGGGTGGGTTCGCGTCGCGTTGACGATCCGGACGATGTAGTCCGCCACCGTCGAATCGACGTAGATCTCGCGGACCGCGTCCTGCAACCCACGCAGCTCCTCGACCGCGAGGACCTCTTCGACCTCGTCGAGCGGATGCGTCCGCTTCTGCTCGTCGAGGATGACGATCTCCTCGATCGGCTGGGGATAGCCGAGGCGGATCCGGAGCATGAACCGGTCGAGCTGGGCTTCCGGGAGGGCGAACGTGCCCTCGTACTCGATCGGGTTCTGCGTCGCGATGACGAGGAAGGGGTCGGGCATCTGGTGGGTGACGCCGTCGATCGTCGCCTGGCGCTCCTCCATGCACTCGAGCAGGCTCGACTGCGTCTTGGGCGTCGCGCGGTTGATCTCGTCGGCGAGCACGACCTGGCTCATGATCGGGCCCGGCCGGAACTCGAATTCCTGCGTCTTCTGGTTGTAGATCGACAGGCCCGTCACGTCCGACGGCAGCAGGTCCGGCGTGAACTGGATGCGCCGGAACGAGCAGCCGAGGCTACGTGCGATGGCCTTCGCCAGGACCGTCTTGCCCGTGCCCGGGACGTCCTCGATGAGGAGATGGCCGCGACACAGCAGTGCGACCAGCGCGAGTCGGACTTCGTGATGCTTGCCGACGATGACGCGCTCGACGTTGGCGATGACCTTATCGCCCGTTTCCTGGATCTTCGACATGACCCTCTCACATGGAACGGCGGGTGCGGTTCACCGGCCTTGTTCGGGCACTGGGGAAGGGAGTGACGGTACACCTCGGGACATGAGGTGGTGTCAGGGCATAGTACGTCGGCTCCGTCGAATCGGTTCCGGGCGGCCTGGGCTGGCCGACCCCCTCACCTATATAGGCGTCGCGGACACGCGAATCGTTCGAACCGCGCGAGGGAGCCGCGCGCGATGCGCGTCTTTGCGACGTCAGCCACGCAGCACGGTCATCCCGCCGACCCACGCCGTCATGAGACAGCCGACAGCGCCCATGACCGCGAGGAACACCTCGCCGCCGACCCAGGCCGCGACCGCGACCCCGCCGAATGCTGCCGCCATGACGATCGCGATCAACGCGAGCCCGATGCGCTCGATCATCGGGCGCCGGGGTCCGGGCTCCTCAGGGGACTCGTCCGCATCCTGCGGATCGGGCCGACCGGGTTGGCTCATCGCTGCATCTGGAGTGCCTGCGCCATCAGGCGGCCGGCGATCGGGGCAGCCACCTCGGCGCCTCGTCCGGCCTGTTCCACCAGGACGGCGATCGCGACCGTCGGTGATTCGGCGGGTGCGAACCCGATGAACCACGAGTGGGGCTCACCGCTTCCCCCGAGCTCGGCGGTGCCTGACTTGCCGGCGGTGGTCACCCCGGGCACCTTCGCGCCGGTCGTGAACTGCTGACCGAGCGGCCCCTCGACCGCCTGGACCATCGCCCGGTTGATCGCGGCGGCATCGTTCGGCGCAACCACGTGGGCCAGCGTGGAGGCACTGATCTGCCGGCTCCCGCTACGGCCGCTGATCGATGTCACGATGCGTGGCTTCATGAGGTCGCCACCGTTCGCCACCGTCGACGCCACGAGCGCCATCTGGAACGGCGTCACGAACGTCTCGCCCTGGCCGTACGCGGCGTTCGCCAGCTCGACGTCGTCGACGAAACCACCGGGAGCGGATCCGGAGCCGTTCGTGACCTGCGACGCTGCGGTCGGGAGGTCGAACGGGATCGACGACCCGAAACCGAGCCGGTCGGCATACGCCACGAGCTGCTCACCGCCGGTCTGGAGCCCGGTCAGCGCGTACCAGATGTTGCACGACACCTCGGTGGCGCTGGTGAGGTCGAGCCGCTGGTCACCGGTCTCCGGGTGGTGGCCGTCCCTGATGCGGAAGCCATCGACGACCAGTCCGTTCTTCTCGGCCGGTGGCTGCTCCTTGTACGTCGTCTCCGGCGTGATCGCGCGGGATCCGAGGCCGGCGATCGCCGTGACGATCTTGAACACCGAGCCCGGCACATACCGGCCGAGGGTCGCTCGCGGGAGCAACGGCTGCCGGGGGTCGTCGCGCAGCGCCTCGAATGCCCGGTCGGCGGTCTTCGGGTTCGTGATAGCCGAGGCGTCGTACGTCGGTGTCGAGGCGAGGGCAAGGACCTCGCCGTTCCGCGGATCGAGCATCACGACGGCGCCGCGGTGGCTACCCAGCGCGCTGACCGCCGCGCGCTGGAGATCCCAGGACATCGACAGGTGGAGGTCCTTCGGGTCGTACGGGTTCGTGCCGAACTTGCGCAGCGCATCGGACAGGGGGTCGCCCGCCAGGCCGGACAACTCCGAGTCGTAGGCCAGTTCGAGTCCCACGCGTCCGTAGCGCGGTGATGCATAGCCGACGACGTGGCTGATCTCGTCCCCGCTGTAGCTCCGATACAGCTCGCCGTTCGCGTCCTTCTCGTTGCGGGTCAATACGTTCCCATCGCGGTCGATGATGTCGCCCCTGGGCACGCGGCGGCTCGCGGCGATGACGGCCGGGTCGTACGGCGAGGTGGACAGCTCGCTCGAACGGATGACCGACCAGTAGCCGCCGGCACCGGCGAGGACACCGAACGCCAGCGCCAGCACGATCGCGACATGGACGATCGTGCGTCCGAGCGGGCGGCGGCGTGTCCCCGTGGCGAGCATCAGCGCGCCCGCCGCGGCCGAAGGCGGTCACGCCAGCGTCGCACCTCGCTCGGCGGTGGCGGCGGTTCGACGCCGCGATCCGACAGCGCGAGGAGCAGCCCCACGACGATCGCGTTCACCAGCAGCGACGAGCCGCCGTAGCTGACGAACGGCAGCGTCACGCCGGTCAGCGGCAGGACCTTGAGATTGCCCGCGGCGATGATGAAGGCCTGGACGCCGATCACCAGCGCGAGTCCGGTCGCGAGGATGGCCCGGAAGTCGTCCGCGGCGGCGGCGCCGATCCGTAGCCCTCGTTCGATGACCACGAAGAACAGGCCCAGGATGGCGATCACGCCGACGAGACCAAGCTCCTCGCCGAGCGCGGCGAGCGGGAAGTCGGTGTGGACCGCGGGGATCGGCGGCCGCCCGCCCACCGTGGGGAGCCCCTGGCCGAGCCCGACGCCGATGAGGCCACCGCGAGCGAACGCGAGGAGCGATTGGACGATCTGGTAGCCGGAGCCGAGGGGGTCGGCGAACGGGTCGAGCCAGATGTCGATGCGGTCGCGGACGTGCGGGAAGAGGTTCGCCATCAGCGCCGAGCCCGCGAAGAACAGGATCGCCCCGATGATGACGAGGCTGATCCGACCGGTCGCGGCGTAGACGAGGGCCAGGAACACGGCGAAGAAGAGGAGCGCTGCACCGAGGTCGCGTTGGATCACGACGATCAGCAACGCGATCGCCCACATCGCGACCATCGGCGCGAGGTACGGCAGCGGCGGCAGCCGGATCGGACCGATGCGGGTGTCCTGCTCGATCAGGAGTGGCCGGTTCTCCGACAGGTAGCCGGCAAGGAACACCACCAGGATCACCTTCAGCAGTTCGGAGGGCTGGCCGGCGAACGGCCCGATCCGGAGGGACAGGCGCTGACCGGCGACGTCGGTGCCGAACACGAACGTGAGCAGGAGGAGCGCGATCCCGGCCGCCGCCCACGTGTACTTGTACCGGCGCAGCCAGCTGTCGGAGCGCACGACGATGCCAAGGGTCGTGGCGACGACGATCGCGAGGATCAGCCAGATCAGCTGCACCTCGCCGAGCCCGAGCGTCGAGCCGGCGACGTCGATCGCCACGAGATCCTGCGGCAGCCGTTGCATCAGGAGGAGGGAGATCCCGCCGAGCAGCCCGACGACGGGCAGGAGCACCTCGTCGGACCGTCGACCGGCAAGCACGTGCGCGATGTGGGCGCCCGCAAGGGTCGCGAGGTAGATCACGAGGAGGACGGGCTCGTACGGAGCAAGGCGACCCGTGAGCCCGGCACCGAGCGAGATGCTGCCGACGATCAGCGCGACGGCGACGATGAGCAGGAGACGCGTCTCGGTCCAGCGCGGCCGTGGGTGGATGTCGCCGAGGATGCGTGGAAGCTCGACGGGACGTGGCGCCGCTGGCCGGCTTGCGCCGGTCACCCGGACCGTGCCCGTTCGAGCCGCAGCCGCACCTGCCCGATCGAGACCTCGTCGCCGAATCCGAGTGGCGCGACGGAGGCGATGGCCCGTCCGTTCACGAACGTGCCGTTCGTGCTCCCCAGGTCCTCCACGTACCAACCACGACCTCGGTACGTCAGGACCGCGTGGTCGGCGGAAGCGAACGGGTCCTCGACGACGATCGCGTTGTTCACGTCGCGCCCGAGGGTCGTGATGGCATCCAGATCGAACGAACGGCCCGCCTCGGGGTCACCGCTCGGTGATTCGACGACGATCAGCCGGCCGAGGGACGCGCCCGGCTGGCGCGCCGCGGCCCGCAGGTCCGTCAACAGCGACCGGACGACCCGGGCAAGGAAGACGTAGAGCAGCGCCAGGAAGAGCAGCCTGACGACCCACACCATCAGGAGCGGGGCGTCCATCAGCCGACGTCCCCGGCCACCTCGACCATGATCACCGTGTCGCCGAGCTCGATCCGATCCCCGGCGCCGAGCACGAGCTCCCCGACCTGGACGCCGTTCACCCGTGAGCCGTTCGTGCTGCCGAGATCCGCGTAGACGAGCGTCCCGCGGCGCCCAGCGATCCGGGCGTGATGGCGCGACACGCGGCTGTCGGCGAGGACGAGGTCGTTATCGGCCGCGCGACCGATCGTCAGCTGGGAGCCGTCGAACTCGTGGACATGCTCGCTGCGGTCGCGATCGATCACCCGCAGACGCGCCGCCGGCGCGCTCGGTCGCGGCACGGTGAAGACCATCGTGTCGCCATGCACGGCCACGCTCGGTCCGCCGTCATGCGGCGCATCGACCGGGGCCACCGTGCCCTGACTGCCGGCGATCGGGTCGGCGAAGCGCGCCGTCACCCGGATGTCGGTCCGTTCGACGTTCGGGTCGGAGAAGAGCGTCACCCGGGGTCGGTCGACCAGCGTGTAGCGACGGGCTCGGGCGAAGACGAGCGCGCCGTCGGCGAGCTCCGAGGCGAGTGACGCGGTCATGTCGCCGAACCCCTCGAGGTCGTCGGGGTTGAGGTGGACGACGAAGCGGTTCGGCACGAGCGTGCGATCGGCGGTCGCCAGTCGCTCCGCCTCCATCGCGCGTTCGATGCGCCGCTGCAGCTGGACGGGCTGGAGACGTGCCCGGAAGAGGCGGGCGGAAGGACGTTCGAAGAGGCGTTCGAAGAACCGCTCGATGGCGGCGAACGGCGGCATGGTCCGTCGCAGACTAGCAGAGGGTCCGGGACCGCCCCCGCGGCCGATACCGGACCATCCGCGCGCGGGTCGGAGTACCCCCGGCCGAGGGGCGCCAGGGACCCTACGTTATACTCTCGCCCCGCTTGACGGTACGTCCGTCTGAGCCTTGTCACGCGAACATCCGGGGACCCATGGCGGAGATCCTGACCGAATCATTCTGCGAACGGTGTGGCACGCGCTACACCTTCGAATCCGCGGCGCCCAAGGCCAAGCTCAAGGGTCTCAAGGTGATGTCGCGCGGCTTCCGCAATTTCGTCCTGTCCGACGACACGTCGATGGACGAGGCGATGGCCGCGGCGCGGAACGAGACCGACCGCGAGCAGACCTCGCAGCAGCTCGACGCCTTCCACAAGACGTTCAACTTCTGCATGAGCTGCCGCCAGTACACGTGCGGCAACTGCTGGAACGAGGCCGAGGGCCGCTGTCTCTCATGCGCCCCGGAAGTCGGCCAGGAGGTCATGCCGGCCCCGTTCGGCACGGTCGCCACCGCCGGGGCCCTGAACCTCACCGATCCAGAGCCGAACGGCGTCCAGGATCGGAACGTCTACGACCTCGCCTCGGCGCCCGCCGAGCCGCTTGCCTGGCCGACGTCGGACCTGATGCGCGAAGCCGAGGCAGAGCCGGTCGACGGCGCCTTCGATGCCGCGATCGCGGCAGCGGCCGAGGACGCCGCGAACGGCGCAGACCTGGCGGAGGCCGCCGAGAGCGCGCCCTTCGACGACGAGACGCTGCCCGAGGACGAGAGCTTCGACTTCGCTGCCCGATTCGCGGCGGTGACCGCGGCGACGGAGGCGGTCGCGGCGGAGCCGCCCGCCGCAGAGGCCCCGACCGCCGCCCCTGCGGAGCCTCCGGTCGAGCCGGTCGTCGTCGAGCCGGTCGTCGTCCCGAGCCGGGCCGCCGAGCCTGATGTGGCCGCGGCCACCGAGACCGCGGCGACCGACGACGTCATCGATCATCCCGCCGCTGCCGCCGCTGCGGCCGCCGCGGCGAACACGACCGACCTCTTCCAGCGCTTCCGCCCTGGCCAGAGCCTCGACGACGAGATCGAGGCGTTCGAACGCGAACAGGCAGCCGAGGCCGCCGCGAAGGCGGCTGCTGCCGCTGCGGCCGCGGCGGCGATCTCCGAGCCTCAGCCGGTGGCGCCAGCACCCGTAGCGCCGATCGCGGCGGTCCACCCATCCGAGCCGGTCTATCCCGAGCCGGAGGCTGCGCCCGTCGAGACGTTCGAACCGGAACCCGTCGCTATGGAGCCCGAGACGGAGCCCGCCTGGCCCGAGCCGGCGTGGCCCGAGCCGGTGGCCGCGGAGGCACCCGTCGACGAGCCCTTGCCGGTCCCGGCCGGCGACCCGCGCGTCGACTACGTCCCCCAGCCGACCTGGCAGATCGTGGCGCCCGACGGGCCCGCGACGAATGGGGCCCCCCAACCGCCATCCCAACTGCCGACCCAGCCGTCCGCCGATGCGATCGCCGCGAGCGCGGAGCCGCAATGGCCCGATCGTGACGCGACCGCCGGCCTGCCGTTCCTGGGCCGGCCCGCGGCCGCGACCGGCGGGATCGACGCGTTGTGGGCGGCTTCGGCCCAGCAGGTCTCGAGCGTCAGCGAGGTGCCGCAGGTGGGTGCTTCCGCCCCGAAGGCGGGCGGCGTCCAGCCGTGCGTCAGCTGCGGCCTGTCGCTCTCGGCGAACGCCCGGTTCTGCCGCCGTTGCGGCACTCGCCAGGGCTGATCGGGGGCGCTAGCCCGTCTCGGCCGGGACGCCGCGGGATGCCTGACCGCCGGTCAGGGCGTCGTCGCGGACACGTACCCAGGCGGCGCCGTACAGCAACCCCTGGTACGAGAACGACAGCCACGCGAGCGCGATGAACGCCGTGGCGAGCGGCCCGGCCAGCGCGGCCGTCCCCACGATCCGCGGCGCCGCGAACAGGAATAGCTGACCGAGCAGGAAGATCGCCAGGCCGGCGACGATCGCGGGCGGGACCGCGGCGCGCAGCGGCGGCCGGCGAGGTGGCACGAGCTGGTAGACGCCGAGCACGACGAGCACCGTGATGAGCGCCACCATCGGCGGTGACGAGACGACCCGCCCGAACGCGGTCAGCCAGGTGGACGTCGTCGGGAGCAGGGCCTCGGCGGCCGTCGCAAGCGCCCCGGCGACGATCAACGCGACGACGACGCCGATGAGGCCCGCGACCCACACGAACCCACGAGCCGTTCGTCGCAACACGTCGCGTTCCGGTCGATCCGTGAAGATCCGGGAAAAGGCGACGTCGAGGGTCACGTAGAACTGGCTCACCGTCCAGATCAGACCCGCGACGCCGATGAGCGACGTCACCGCGGCGCCCTGTGCCATCGAGACGAGCGCGTTCTGGATCAGATCCTGGAGCGGCGGCACGAGCGAGGACAAGGCAGCAGCGAGTTGCTGCTGCACCAGCGGGTCCTTGACCAGCAGGCCCGCCACGCCGAGCGTCACGAGCGCGATCGGGACGACCGCGAACAACGTGGTGAACGCAAGGCCGTTGGCCAACAACCCGCCGGGGGCGAGGCCGTAGATCTCGAGGACGCGACGGCCGACCACGACCCCCGGACGGTCGATGAACCGTTCGAGCGCCGCCGGGATCCTCATCCGGCCGGTGGGTCAGTCGCTCGTCGAGGACGACGGGGTCGACGAGGTCGACGTGGAGGCCGACGACGACCCGGCGTCACCGCCCGACGGCTTGTCGGCGGATGGCGTGGTCGAGCTCTTCTCGGCGCCCTCGTCCGATGCCTTCTTGCCGGCAGCCGATGCCGAGCGGCGTTCCTTCTTCGCCCAGCCGCTGCCTTTGAACACGATCGTCGGTGGTGCGAAGGCCTTGCGGATCGGCCCCGAGCCGCACAGTGGGCAGGCCTCCGGGGCTGGATCGTGTACGCCGTGGATGACTTCGAAGCGCCGGCCGCACGCGGCGCAGATGTAGTCGTAGCGCGGCACGGTCGCGAGGTCGGATCAGCCGCGGAGGAGACGCATGCCGCACTTCGGGCAGTAGAACGCCCGCTCGTGTGCCGAGGCGAAGCCGCAGTGCGCGCAGACGAGACCGCCGCGACCGGCGGCCGGCACGGGTCGCTCGATGGCGGTGAGCCCGACGGCGTGCTGGTTGGCGAGGATGTTCGTGAGGAGGCCCGCGAGCAGCTTGTTGCCGATCCGGTCCGTGTCGCCGCGCACGCCGCGACCGCCCCAGCCGACGACCGCCCGGCAGATCATGTCGCCGGTCGCCTCGTCCCAGTGGGCTGCGACGCCTCCGACGATGGCGTTGTACTCGGGGTAGCCACTGGTGTCGATCTCGCCGTCAAGCAGCGAGCAGACGAACGTGTCGAACGCCAGGTCGATGGCATCGATCGATTCGAGGACCACGAGCGCGTGCCGGGTGATCGGCGAATGGATGTGGTGCGCGTTGAGCCACTGCATCGCCTCGGATGGACGAGCGATCGTCGGCGTCGCCTGACTGAACTCGATCGGCAGCGGCTCGACGACCTCGATCTCGGCCTTGGCAAGCCCGACCAGCATCGACGGCAGCTCCGCCATGGCCTTGGGTCCGGTCTGCATCCGGACGCCCTCGCTCGTCTTCCCCGCGTAGTAGAGCTTGAGCTGGAAGTCCTGGGCGACGACCTCCTCGGGGAGCATCGCCGACCCGGTCATCGCCGGCGCTGCCGCTGCGGGCTGCCCGGCGTCGGGCTCGGGCGTGTTCTTGCGCTTCAGGAAATCGAGCGGCACCTGGCGACCTCCCCGGTCGGATCGAGCGTCATGCGCCCGTCATCCTAGCAGCGCGTGCACGCCGGCCTCAGCTGGCGCGGAGCACGACGGCCTCGAGCGGGCGGAGGGTGAGCTGCTCCGCGCCGTTCGGCGCGCTCGGGTCGACGTGCGACCCACAGACCGGGCGAAACACCTCGCCGTCGCCGTTGGGAAGCGTCACGTCGCGCTCGGTGCCTGCGAAGTTCACGACGATCAACATGTGGTCGCCGGGCGCCTCGCGATGCCAACCGAGGACGTCGGACGTGCCGAGCGACGCGAGATGGAGTGCACCCGAACGAAGCGCCTCCGACTCACGGCGCAGCGCGATCAGCCGTCGATAGGTGTTCAGCACCGAGCCCTGGTCCGCCTCCTGGGCCGCCACGTTCCGCTGGTCGGCGTCGTCGCCGAAGCGCAGCCACGGCCGACCGGTCGTGAACCCATGCCCGGGACCGGCCGCCCATGGCATCGGGGTCCGGCACTGATCGCGGTTCCACCATTGGAAGTCCGGGTCGCTCAGGGCGCGGCGCGCCGGCGGGTCGATGATCTCGTCGGTCGGGATGGGCACGTCCAGCATCCCGATCTCCTCGCCGTAGTACATGAACGGCGTCCCGCGGATCGTGAGCAGCACCACGGCAGCGGCTCGTGCGACCGCATCGGTGTCGGCGATGCCGGCCGACGCCGAGAGTCGGCTGGCATGGCGCGACTGGTCGTGATTCGACAGGACGTTCGCCAGCCATCGGGCGCGCCCGAACATCGTCTCCCGCAGCCAGATGGCGTCGCCGTACGCCTCGGCCGCCCACGGGGCCTGCAGCAACGCCCAGTCGAACACCATGTGCCGTTCCGCCGTCAGCGCGACTGCGCGTTCCGCCTCGCTCGCGAACAGCTCGCCGACCGACATATGCCCCGGTACCTCGTCGAGGATCGCGCGGAACCTGCCGATCAGGTCAGGGAAATCAGGCTGATCGCGGTCGTAGAGATGCTGCTGGCGCGCCCAGAGCGTCGCGCCCTCGACCTCAGGGTTCGCCAGCAGCTCCGGGTGCTTGAGGAAGGCGTTGAAGACGTCGAGCCGGAACCCGTCTACGCCTCGCGCCAGCCAGCCGCGGACCATGTCGAACTGGGCCGCCTCGACCCGCGGGTTGCGCCAGTTCAGCTCGGGCTGCTCGACGAGGAAGGTGTGCATGTAGAACTGCTGCCGCGGCTCGTCCCACTGCCAGGCCGAGCCGCCGAACCACGACAGCCAGTTGTTCGGTGGGATCGGCTTGCCGGCCGAGTCGTGACCGGCCGGGTCGCGCCACAGGTACCAGTCGGCGTACTCGTTGTCGCGTGACGAGCGGCTCGCCTGGAACCACGGATGCTGGTCGCTCGTGTGGTTCATCACCAGGTCCAGCACGACGCGCAACCCGCGGCGGTGCGCCTCCGCGACCAACCGGTCGAACGCGGCATCGCCGCCGAAGAGCGGATCGACCGCGGTGTGGTCGCTGACGTCGTATCCGACGTCGCGGCCCGGCGACGGGTAGATCGGGGAGAGCCACAGCGCGTCGACACCGAGGTCCCGCAGGTAGTCGAGCTTGGCGATGATCCCGGGCAGGTCGCCGACCCCGTCGCCGTCGCTGTCGGCGAAGCTGCGCGGGTAGATCTGGTACGTGACGCCGTGCTGCCACCACTCGTCGCCGAACCTCGCACCGACCACGCCCGAGGGTTCGTCCCGGACGACCATCTGCTCCGTCATGGGCGACAGCCTACGGTACCGGCAGCCCTCGATATACTCCGCGCGATGACCTCCCAGCCACCCGCCGGCCGGCCGGCCGACCGCGTGCGCCTCGGGGTCGCCGGGCTCGGCGCCGTCGCCCAAGCCGTTCACCTCCCGCTCATCGAGCGGCTCCGCGACGCCTACACGATCGATGCGATCGCCGACCTCTCCCCGACGCTGACGAGGGCGATCGGCGAGCGATATCGCGTCGACGAGTCGCGCCGATTCGGCACGGTCGAGGAGCTCATCGCGGCGTCCGGCCTCGATGCGGTCGCGATCCTGACCTCAGGCTCCCACGCGCCGGCCGTCGACGACGCCCTCGATGCCGGGCTGCCGGTCTTCGCCGAGAAGCCGCTCGCGTTCACCCGGAAGGAGCTGGACGGGATCGATACCCGGCTCGCGACGACCGACGGTCCGCGCCTCCACCTGGGCTACATGAAGCTCTACGACCCGGCGGTCATGCGTGCCCTCGAGCTCGCGGCGGAACGGGGATACGGCGATCCCCGCGCGATCGAGGTCACGGTCCTCCATCCGACCGGCGACTCGCAGCTGGCCTTCGCGCATCTGCTGCCCGGGCCCACGGACGTCCCGCAGCCGGTCCGTGCGCAGCTGACCGAGGCCACGCATGCGCTCCAGCGTGAAGCCCTCGGGGAGGCGGCCGCGGAGGCGTTCGGGCGCCTCTATACGGACATCCTGCTCGGCAGCGTCGTCCACGAGCTCGCACTCGTCCGTGCGTTCGCCGGCGATCCGAGCGCGGTCGACGGTTCGTGGGTATGGCCGGATGGCGCCTGGCCACCGTCCTTCGAGATGACCGGCGTCCTGCCCGCCGATGGCCGTGTATCGATCCGCTGGCATTACCTGCCCGAGTACGCCGCGTACCGAGAGTTCATCCGGGTCGTCTACGAGCGGGTGACGATCGAGCTCGAGTTCCCCTCGCCGTACCTGATCAATCGGCCGACCATCCTGCGGGTCACGTCACAGGAGGGCGGAGGGCGGAACGACGAGGTCTGGACATCGGTCGACGAGGCCTTCGAGACCGAGCTGATCGGCTTCCATGCCATGGTCGTGTCCGGGGCGGCACCGGCCGCGGGCGCCGCGGCAGGACGCGCGGACATCGTCACCTGCCAGCGGGCGATCGCCGCGCTCGCGCGAGCTCGCGGTGTCGAGATCGGGGGCGAGGCCGCGGCGTGACCGATCGCGCCGTCATCCATCTCGTCCCGCACACCCATTGGGACCGTGAGTGGTACGAGCCGTTCCAGGTGTTCCGCATGCGGCTCGTCGACCTGATCGACCAGCTGCTCGAGCGGATGGCGGCCGATCCCCGACTCCGCTTCACGCTCGACGGCCAGACCGCGACCGTCGACGATTACCTCGAGGTCCGCCCCGAGGCCGAGCCGATCATCCGGCAGCTCATCGCCGAAGGCCGCCTGGCGATCGGGCCGTGGATGATCCTGCTCGACGAGTTCCTCGTGTCGGGCGAGACGATCGTCCGGAACCTCGAGATGGGCTGGCAACGTGCCGAAGCGCTCGGCGGGGCGATGCGCGTCGGCTACCTGCCCGACATGTTCGGTCACATCGCCCAGATGCCGCAGATCCTGCGCCGCGCCGGGATCGACCGAGCCGCCGTCTGGCGCGGCGTCCCCGCGACGATCGACCGCCATCACTTCCTGTGGCGCGCACCTGACGGGTCGACCGTCGATACCGAGTACCTGGTCGGCGGCTACGGCAACGGCGCCTACCTGTTCGACGTTCCGGACCGCCTCGGCGTCAAGCTCGGCGAGTACCGACGGACCAACGCGGTCACGTACGGCGACCGCTCGCTCCTCGCGATGTACGGGACCGACCACGCCGTCCCCTCGCCGAAGCTCGCCGACCTCGTGGAGCTCGTCAACGCCGGCGGCGGCGACGTCGAGGTCCGGCTGGCGACCCTGACGGAGTACCTCGATCGCGACCGAGCGCTGCATCCCGGGCCGGCCGGCGATGCCCCGACCTGGGAGGGCGAGCTGCGGTCCGGTGCGCGAGCCAACATGCTGATGAACGTCATCTCGGCCCGGGTCGACCTCAAGGCCGCCGCGGCGCGCGCCGAACGCCGGCTGGAGCGGTACGCGGAGCCGCTGGCAGCCCTGCACGGGACGGCCTGGCCGGCACGCCTGCTGGAGCTCGCCTGGCGACGCCTGGTCGAGAACTCCGCGCACAATTCGATCTGTGGCTGCTCGCACGACGAGGTCGTCGCCCAGGTGATCGGCCGGTACGCCGAGGCCGAGCAGATCGCCACAGGGCTGGTCACATCCGTCCTGCGCGGCGTTGCATCGCGACTGCCCGCGGGTGGCTGGGCCGTCGTGAACCCGTCACCGGTCGACCGCTACGACGTGGTCGAGCTCGACCTCGCCGTCCCGTCGGACTGGCCAGCCGTCGCCGTCAAGGTCGGCGACGAATCGATCCCGACCCAGGAGCTCGTGCGCGAGGGCGCCGCCCAGGGGGAGTACCGGGTCCGCGGCGCCGACCTCAAGGCGTTCTTCCACCGCCGGCGTCACGGGCGTGAGCTGCTGGGCCGCTTCATCAATGCATCCGAGATCGACGCCTCGTCGACCCCGCCACGTATCGTCGTCCAGCTCGACCGCGTCGCCGATCCGCCCGAGCTCGACGTCGACGAGCTCATCGCGGCGATCGAGCTCGCCGGCCAGGGACGTCCGGACGACCTGTGGGACGTGACGATCGACGTCACCAAGCGCCGGCGCGTCCTGGCACGCCTCCCCGCTCCCGCCCTCGGCTACGCCTGGGCGACCGAGATCGAGGCCAGCGAGCTCGACGTCGCGTCGATCCCGAACGCCGTCGAGGGCACGGACAGGACCCTGCGCAACGGCCTCGTCGAACTGGCGATCGCCGATGACGGCACGTTCCGGCTTGCCGGCGGCGGTGTCACCCTGGAAGGCGTGGGTCGGATCGTCGACGGCGGGGACGCCGGGGACAGCTACAACTACGGTCCCCCGGCGGCGGACCGCATCGTCGAGATCCCCGAGTCGGTCGACGTGCGGGTCGGGCAACGCGGGCCCCTCAGCGGAGACGCGACGATCGTCCGGAGCTTCGCGTGGCCGCGCGGGCTCACGGTGGACGCGACGGCCGCACGCCCGAAACGGTCCTGACCTCGGTGACGACCACCGTCGAGCTTCGCGCCGACGAGCCGTTCGTCCGCGTCTCCGTAACGTTCGACAACGACTCGCTGGATCACCGGGTCCGGTTCCACATCCCACTGCCGGCGCCGGTGACCGGTTCCGCGGCCGAAGGCCAGTTCGCGGTGGTGGATCGCGGGCTCGAGGTCGAAGCGGGACACGGCGAGGTGCCGCTCCCGACCTTCCCCGCCGCCGCCTTCGCCGGCGTCGAGGGATGCAGCGTGCTACTCGACCAGGTCACGGAGTACGAGGTCGTCGACGGTCGTGAGATCGCGCTCACGCTGCTGCGCTCGTTCGGGCTGATCAGCCGCAACGCCAACCCGTACCGCGAGGATCCGGCCGGCCCTGAGGTCCCGGTGCCGGCGGCGCAGCTGCTCGGTCCGCGCTCGTTCCGGTTCGCGTTGTACCCCCATGCCGGCACGTGGCTCGACGCTGGCACCCGGTCCGCGGCCGAGCGCTACCGGCATCCGTTCGCCGTGGTGCGCTCGACCGGCGCCGCGGACGCGCCGATCGAGCCCGTCCCGGGACTCCGTCTCCAGGGCGACGGCGCGGTGCTGAGTGCCGTCCGCCGGCGCGGTGACTGGTTCGAGATCCGCCTCGTGAACGAACGGCCGGCGACGTGCCGCGCCACGCTGGAGATGCCGCTCGCCGAGGCGCGCGCCGCCGATCTCCTCGGCCGACCGGGCGCCCCGCTCGCGGTGTCCCGGGGGGCCCTGGAGCTCGACCTTGCGCCGTGGGAGATCCGGACGATCCAGGTCCGCTGAGGCCCCACGATGGGGGCCTTCGAGGAACAGCGGGTGCTGGGCACTGTCATGCCTCTGCAACGTTGACAGTGATACGAGCGGGCTCTAGGCTCGCGGCACTTTCGACCGTACCGCACCATGTCGGGTGGACGGCCGGAGGGTCCGGTCGCGACCCAGACACGGTCGGTGCCCATCGGATGTCAACCGAGGCACGGTCGGCGGGTCGAGTACCGGCGGAGGAGAGCGCGAGTGGACGGGCTCTGTCGCCGTCGATCGCGTGAGCGAACGCCCGCCCCGGCGGGCATACGGTGTCCGTTTCTGAGGAGGAGTCGATGACAAGAACGCTCCGATTCCCCGCCATCCTGCTTTCGGCCGCGTTCATCGCGGCTGCGTGCAGCGGCGGTGGTGGAGGCAGTAGCAGTGCTCCGGCGGCGTCCGAGCCCGGTGCGAGCGCCAGCGGTGGCGCGAGCGGCGGGCCGGTCACGAGCGGCGCGGCCGGCGAGATCAACGTCCTGTCGCTGTGGGGCGGCAGCGAGGAAGAGGCCTTCAAGAAGGTCCTCGCCGACTTCACCGCGAAGACCGGCTGGGGCGTCAAGTACGAGGCTGACCGCCAGACGTACTCCACGACGCTGCAGTCGCGCATCACCGGCGGCAACCCGCCGGACATCGCGATCATCCCGGGCATCGGCTTCCTGCGCCGCTTCGCCAAGGATGGCTCGCTCAAGAAGATCTCCGACCTGGGCGTCGATGCCGTCGGCCCTGACCCAGGACTACCCCGAGGGCTTCCTCGGCCGCCGGCACCGTCGACGGCGAGCTGTACGCCCTGCCGGCGAAGTACAACAACAAGGGCACGATGTGGTTCCGGCCCGACGTCTACAAGGCCGCCAGCGTCGACGAGCCCGAAGACCTGGGACGAGTACAAGGCGGCGCTCGAGACGACCAAGGACAAGCCGGGCGCCATGGCCCTCGGTGCCAAGGACGACTGGAACCTGACCGACTGGTTCGAGAGCATCTACATCCGCCAGTCCGGCGTCGACGCCTACGACAAGCTGTTCAGCAAGGATGGCGACTGGTCGGACCCGAGCGTCCAGAAGACCGTCGACACCATGCTCGAGGTCATCAACGACAAGTACGTCGTCGGTGGCATCGACGCGGCCGTCGGCCGCGCCTGGACCGACGCGATCGCGCAGGTCTTCAAGCCGACGCCCGAAGGCGGCGCACCTTCTACGAGGGTGGCTTCGTCGGCGGCATCGCGACCGGCCAGACGAACAAGGACCTGAAGTCATCGGCGAGACGATCGACTGGTATCCCGTTCCCGACGCTTCGGCAACACCGAGGACGTCACGACCTTCGGCGGTGACGTCGTCGGCGCGCTGACCGACAGCGATGGCGCCAAGGCGTTCATGCAGTACGTCATCACGCCCGACGCCAACAAGGTCTGGGCCAGCACCGGCGCCATCGTCTCGCCGAACAAGGGCGTCGGCACCGACGCGTATCCGAACGACCTCGTCGTCCGCGAGGCGCAAGTCGCTCACAGAGCGCCGCGCAGATCCGGTACGACGGGTCCGACCTGCTGCCCGCCGGCATCCAGGGCGAGAGATGGGCGCGCTCCTCCAGCGAGCGATCGCCGGGGACAAGATCGACTGGGCCGACTTCCAGACGCGCGTCAAGGCCGCCTGGGACGCCGAGTGACCGAGAGGTCTCATCTAGCACGACCTGAACGCGGGCGGCCTTCGGGCCGCCCGCGTCCTGTCATCCGGGAAGGAGGAGCAGATGGCTGTCGTAGCGCCAGGTGGGGTCGACGCGGCCGGCGTGGCGACGAGCGCGGCACCAGCCACATCACCCGCAACGCCCATCGCCGGACGTCGCTGCGACCGGACCGTCATCCTGTTCCTCGGCCCGACCGGCGCTCCTCATGCTCATCTTCCTCGATCTACCCGACGATCTACACGATCGCCCTGAGCTTCAACCGCGGCCGCCGCGGCGAGTTCACCGAATGGGTCGGTCTGCAGCACTACATCGGGCTGCTCAACGACAAGGCTTCCTCAACCTGAGCACGTTCCCGCCGTCGGGCGCGATCTGGAACAACGTGCTCTGGGCGATCTTCTACACGGGCTTCGTGATCTTCCTGGGGCTCGTCGTCGCGGTGCTCGCGTCACGCGTCCGCTACGAGTCGATCATCAAGGCGGTCGTCTTCCTGCCGATGGCGATCGCGGCGACCGCGCTCGCGATCATCTGGAACTTCGTCTACGCGCCCGATCCGAACATCGGCCTGCTGAACGCGATCCTCGACCCGTTCACGATCGGGGGCATCTCGTGGCTCGGCAACCCGTCGCTCGTGAACGCGGCGCTGATCGCGGCCGGCATCTGGGGCTCGGTCGGGTTCGCGACGGTCATCCTCTCGGCGGCCCTCAAGAGCATCCCGAGCGAGGTCCTCGAGGCCGCCCGAACGGACGGTGCGAACGAGCGGCAGGTCTTCTTCCGGATCATCCTGCCGATGGTCAGCCTGCCGATCTCGGTGCTGGCGGTCACGCTGCTGGTCAACGTCATCAAGCTGTTCGACCTGATCTACGTCCTGACCAACGGCGGTCCGGGCACGTCGAGCCGGGTGATCGCCTTCACGATGTACCAGGAATCGATCCCCGGCGGCCAGTTCGGCCGCGGCGCGGCGATCGCCGTGATCATGCTCATCCTGCTCGATCCCGATCATGGCCTACAACATCCGCCGCTTCCGCAGCTCGAGGGTCGTCGTAGATGACTGCCGTCGCCGAGCCCCGCGCCACGCGAGCGCGAGCGCACCACGAGCGAGCGCCTCGTGCGGTTCCTGAACAGGACGCCGATCCACATCGCGCTGGCGCTCATCGCGCTGATCTGGCTCGCGCCGACGGTCGGCCTGCTGGTGACCTCGTTCCGGCCGCGCTAGGACATCCAGGTCACCGGCTGGTGGGAGAGCTTCCTCCAGTTCCGCTACACGCTCGAGAACTACCAGCGAGGTCCTCGCCGTCGCAGGGGATGCTCGAGGCGTTCTTCAACACGCTGCTGCATCGCGGTGCCGTCGACGCTGATCCCGCTCGTCGCTCGCCTCGATGGCCGCGTACGCCTTCTCGTGGCTGAACTTCCCGTTCCGGGACGGGCTGTTCCTGCTCGTCGTCGCGTTGCTGATGATCCCGGTGCAGGTCGCGTTCATCCCGCTGCTGAAGCTGTTCGCCCCGACGGGCCTGCTCAACAGCTTCGGGGCCATCTGGCTCGCCCACACCGCGTTCGCGCTGCCGTTCGGGATCTTCCTGTTGCGCAACTTCTTCATCACGCTGCCGCGTGACCTGATCGAGGCGGCGCGGATCGACGGCGCGTCGACGGTCGGCATCTTCCGCCAGATCGTCGTGCCGCTGTCGGTGCCGGCGATCGCCGCCTACGGCATCTTCCAGTTCCTGTGGGTCTGGAACGACCTGCTCATGGCCCTCGTCTTCGTCCAGCGCGGCGACATGTGGCCGATGACCAAGGCGATCCAGAACCTGCTCAGCCAGTACGGCACCGAGTGGCACCTGCTGGCCGCCGGCGCGTTCATCCTGATGGCCGTGCCGCTGATCGTGTTCTTCAGCCTCCAGCGGTACTTCGTCCAGGGTCTGCTGGCGGGTTCGGTCAAGTAGCGGCAACGCGCCGTTGCGGGTCGCGACCTGGAACATCCGGGCCGCGATCGGCCCCGGCGAGCCGTTCCCGCCGGCCTGGTGGCGGCACGTCACCGACGAGCGACTCGAGCGCATCGCCGGCGTCATCCGCGGTCTCGACGCGGACGTCGTCGCGCTCCAGGAGGTCGTCGTTCTACGACGTCGACGGCGAGGTGCACGACCAGCCGCTCGGCCCTGGGCCGCCTGACCGACCGCCACGTTCGCTACGGCGCCGTCCACGCCTTCGCGCTGATCGAGCCCGAGACCGGGCGGGCGGTCGGCAGCGCGACGTGGGGCAACGTGCTGCTCACCCGGGAGCCGATCCGCGACGGGTTCACGCTCGGCTCTGCCGATCGGCTCGGACGATGACCTCGTCGAGCCCGCGGGGAGCGGCCTCCCGTCGGCCGGGATCGCCTTCGCCGCCGCCCCCTACGGGACCCGGGAGCCGCGCTGTGCGGTCGGCGGCCGGGTGTCCATCGATGGTGGCGCCGACGCGACCGTCGTCTCCACCCATCTCGCGTACGCGGGTGGCGAGCAGCGGGCCGCGCAGGCGAGAGCCTGGCCCGGATCGCCGATGGAACGGCTGGGCCGGTGGTGCTCCTCGGTGACCTCAACGCCGCGATCGACGCACCCGAGCTGCGCTCGCTCGCCGCGACCTTCACCGACGCCTTCGCCGCCGTCGGGATCGCCCCGGGCGACGCGCGACGGCGTTCGTGCGGTCCCCAGCCGATCGACCACATCTTGGTCGCGTGGGTGCCGCGTGGACGACTGCCGCGTCGTCACCGAGGCCGGCGACGCGTCCGACCACCTGCCGGTGGTGGCGACCCTACGATCCGAGGTCGGCTAGGCGATCCTCGAGGCGCTCGACCTGGTCGGCGAGCTCGGCCTCACGCGCGCGAGCACCCTCGACCACGTTCGGTGGCGCCTTGCTGATGAATGCCTCGTTCGCGAGGCGGGCGCGCGCAGCGGCGAGCCAGCCGCGCGCCTCCTCGAGCTCGCGTTCGAGTCGCGCCCGTTCCGCATCACGACCGGCGACGTCGCCCGCCGCGTCAGCCCGATGGGCGAGTGCCTCGAGCTCGCCGGCGATCACGGTCAGCGTCCCGTCACCGGACCCGCTCCCCTGCCCCAGCGCCTCGCGCGACAGCCGGCGCTCGAGCGGGCGTGCCCTTGCCAGCCGCTCGACGGCGGGCCGGAGCGCCTCGAAGGTCGGACCCATGGCTGCCGGTACCGCGACCTCGGTGGGCAGCCATGTCCTCGCCTCGACCCGCGACTCGGCACGGGCGTTGCGCAGACCGCGGATGAGCTCGACGATCGACCCGACCTCCGCCTCGACCCTCCCGTCGCGGCCCCTCGGTGCCGGCCAGCGCGCGACGATCAGCAGGCCGGGATCGCTGGCGCGATGCGGGAGTGCGCCCCACAGCTCTTCGGTCACGAACGGCATCACCGGATGGAGCAGCCGCAGGTAGGTATCGAGCGCCTCGACCAGCGCCCACCACGTCGCCTCGCGGGTCGCGGCCGGCAGCGACTCGTCGGCGAGCCGGACCTTGGCGAGCTCGACCCCCCAATCGCAGAACTCGTTCCAGATCGCGTCGTACAGGAGTCGGGTGACCTCGCCGAAGGCGAAGTCGGCCATCGCCGCATCGACGGCTTCGGTCGTGGCGCTCGCGCGCGAGAGGATCCAGCGTTCGGCTGGTCCCAGGTCGCTGGCAACAGGAAGGCGGCGTTCCGCATCCTCGGCGATCGTCGCCGGTCGCGCGCCCACGACGAAGCGGGTCGCATTCCAAAGCTTGTTCGCGAAGTTGCGCGCGTTCTCGAGCTTGGTCCGCCCGAAACGCTGGTCCTGGCCGGCCGCCGCCCCGTGGATCAGCGCGAAGCGCAGGGCGTCGGCACCCGTCTCGTCGATGACCGCGAGTGGGTCGAGGACGTTGCCCTTCGTCTTCGACATCTTCTGGCCCTCGGGGTCGCGGATGAGCCCCGAGAGATAGACCGTGTGGAACGGCTCACGATCGGTCAGATGGAGCCCGAGCATCATCATCCGGGCGACCCAGAAGAAGATGATGTCGTAGCCGGTCTCCATCACCGATGTCGGGTAGTACGTTCGGAGATCGGGGGTGTCGTCGGGCCAGCCGAGGGTCGAGAACGGCCACAGGCCGGAGCTGAACCAGGTGTCGAAGATGTCGGGGTCCTGGGTCAGCTCGGCGGCGGGACGGCCACATACCTCGCAGGCGTCGGGCCCGTGCTCCGCGGACGACACCGTCACGTGCCCGTCCGGGCAGTACCAGGCCGGGATGCGATGGCCCCACCACAGCTGGCGCGACACGTTCCAGTCGCGGATATCGGTCAGCCAGTGCTCCCAGGTCTTCTCGAACCGTTCCGGGAGGATCCGCGTCCGCCCTGAGCGCGTGGCGTCCAGCGCCCGATCGGCCAGCGGCCTGGTCCGGATGAACCATTGCGTCTTGAGCCGGGGCTCGAGCACGTCGTTGCTGCGCTGGCAGCGGCCGATGATCATCTCGTGCGGCTTCTGATCCGACGAGGTCGCCGCGGGCGGCGAGCTCCGCCACGATCATCTCGCGGGCCTCGTAGCGGTCGATACCGTCGAACCGGGTCCCGGTGTTCGCGACCGTCGCATCGTCCGCGAGGACCGTCGGCATCGGCAGGCCGTGACGCTTGCCGGTGGCGTAGTCGTCCTGGTCGTGCGCAGGGGTGATCTTCACGGCGCCGGTCCCGAACGCGCGGTCGACGACGTCGTCGGCGATGATCGGCACGTCGCGCTCGACGAACGGGATGCGCGCCCGTCGGCCGACGAGCGAGCGATACCTAGGGTCGTCGGGGTGCACCGCGACCGCGACGTCGCCGAGGATCGTCTCGGGGCGGGTCGTCGCGACCGTGATCGTCTCTGTCTCGCTGGGCTGGCCGGTCGCCTCGTCGATGAGGTGGTAGCGGACCGACCAGAGCGTCCCGGTCTCCGGGGTCGGCACGACCTCGAGGTCGCTCACGCTCGTCACGGCAGCCCGGGCACCAGTTGATCAGCGCCTCGGTGCGGTAGGCGAGGCCGTCGCGGTACAGCCGCTCGAAGGCAACGCGGACCGCCTTGGCCGAGCCCTCGTCCATCGTGTAGCGCAACCGGCCCCAATCTGCGGAGGCACCCACGCGACGCTGCTGCCCGAGCATCACCGGCCTGGTCGAGTCGGAGAACGCTCGCATCCGCTCGAGGTAGCGCTCGCGCCCGAGCGACTGACGGCTCTCGCCCTCCTTCGCGATGATCCCGTCGAGCACGAACTGCGCCGCGATGCTCGCGTGATCGAGCCCCGGCAGGAAGAGGGTCGGGTGGCCGCGCATCCGGGCATGCCGGATCAGGAGGTCCTCGACGGCTGTTCGCTGGGCGTGGCCGAGGTGCAGCGAGCCCGTGACGTTGGGAGGCGGCTGGATGATCGTGAACGGGGGCAGGCTCGGATCGGCGGTCGAGCCCGCGCCATCGGGTGCGAACACGTCGGCCGCCAGCCAGCGCTCGTAGATCGCGCCCTCGACGTCGTGCGGGGTATAGGCCTTCGGCAACGCTGGCATGAAACCCGTGGATGCTCCCAAGAAGAACGATGCCCGCCCGTCCAGCGGACGAGCGGGTCGTGGTACCACCTGCTGGTTCGGCGACCGGGGCCCTGGCGCTCATCGCGCCCGGCCTGTCCGGTGCCCTCTCGACGCGCTATCGGGCGTCAGCCGTCCGGCTCGCGAGTGACGTTCACGTCGATCGTGCCGCGCGGCTCGCACCGTCCCGCGCTCGCTCGGGGCCGTCCCGACGCTACTCCTCTCGGTCCTCGCCGTGAGGGCGGGAGTGTAGCACGGGCCCTATCCTGTTCCCGGCCGGCGACGCCCCAAGACTCGTCGTCGGGGTCGACATCGGTCAGATGACCGATGCAAGCGCGGTCGCGCGGACGCAACCTTGTCCCGAGCGGTCACCGAGGCCGCATCCCGAGGAGGAGATCGATATGCCGAAGTTCATGGATGTCCATGACGGGTTCTTCGGTGTGACCGCCCAGCAGCTGGCGGAAGCGCACCAGCGCGACCTCGATACTGAGGGCGAGGACGGCGTCCATTACGAGCACGCCTGGCTGGATCCGGAGGCCGGCAAGGTCTTCTGCCTTGCGACCGGCCCGTCGAAGGAGGCGGTCATGCGCGTGCACGAGCGGGCGGGCCATCCGACGCCGCAGGTCTACGAGGTGCCGATCGAGGTCTGAAACCTCGTCGTGATGGCGGCGCGCCATCGGGCGCGCCGCGTGGTCCGTCAGGCGCTCTCGCCGCGCTCGGCGAGCCACTCCTCGTAGTTCGTCTCGTCGACGCCCTCGTCGACATCGGTCTTCGTGAGCAGCAGCGGCAACCGCCCGGACCGGATCGTCTCCTCGGTGATGATGCATTTGCGGACCTCGGTCCGCTCTGGGATGTCGTACATCACCTCGAGGAGCGACTCCTCGACGATGGAGCGCAGCGCGCGTGCGCCGGTCTTGCGATCGAGCGCCACCTCGGCAGCCGCCTTGAGCGCGCCTGCCGTGAACGCGAGCTCGACCTTGTCGAGCGCGAGGAACTTCTGGAACTGACGCGTGACCGCGTTGCGCGGCTCGGTCAGCACCCTGACGAGGTCGTCGGCCGTGAGGGCGGTGAGCGTCACCATGACAGGCAGCCGACCGATGAACTCGGGGATCAGGCCGAACTTGAGCAGGTCCTCGGGCATCAGCTTCTCGAGGATCCGGCCCTTGTCCGCCGGCGACATCGCACCGTCGGCCCCGAACCCGATCGCCCGGCGGCCGACCCGCTCCTCGACGATCTTCTCGAGCCCGTCGAACGCCCCGCCGCAGATGAACAGCACGTTCGTCGTGTCGATCTGGATGAAGTCCTGGTGGGGATGCTTGCGCCCGCCCTGGGGCGGGACGTTGGCGACCGTCCCCTCGAGGATCTTGAGCAGCGCCTGCTGGACGCCCTCACCCGAGACGTCGCGGGTGATCGACGGGTTGTCCGCCTTGCGGGCGATCTTGTCGATCTCGTCGATGTAGATGATCCCGCGCTGGGCGCGGGCGACGTCGAAGTCTGCCGCCTGGATGAGCCGCAGCAGGATGTTCTCGACGTCCTCGCCGACATAGCCCGCCTCGGTCAGTGACGTCGCGTCGGCGATGCAGAACGGGACGTCCAGGACCCGCGCGAGCGTCTGGGCGAGGAGCGTCTTGCCGCTGCCGGTCGGACCGACGAGCAGGACGTTCGACTTCTGGAGCTCGACATCGTCGACCTGGTGGCCGGCGTTGACCCGCTTGTAGTGGTTGTAGACGGCCACCGAGAGGACCTTCTTGGCCCGCTCCTGGCTGATGACGTACTGGTCGAGGGCGTCCTTGATCTGGTGCGGGTTCGGGAGCTTCGCCGCCGTCTGCTTGGGACGGGGCGTCTCGAGCATCTCCTCTTCGATGATCTCCTGGCAGAGGTTGATGCACTCGTCGCAGATATAGACACCCTGACCCGCGATGAGCTTGCGAACCTGCTCCTGGCTCTTGCCGCAGAAGGAGCAGCGATACGGGACCTTGGGTCCCTTGCTGCCGCTGGTCGAGGTCACGTGATCTGGTCCTTGCTCCCTATCCTGCCGGCTCGCTCTTCGAGCGCTTCGGCTCCGGTGGCTTCTCGGCTTCGTCCGATTCGGTCGCTTCCGCGACCTTCTCGTCGTGGTGCTGCGCGGTCAGAGAATCCCACTGTTCCGAGTAGACCGCATCGATGATGCCATAGTCCTTCGCATCCTCGGGAGCCATGAAGAGGTCCCTATTGGTGTCTTGACGCACCTTCTCCACCGGCTGCGAGGTGTGCCGGGCAAGGATCTCGATGTTCCGATTGACCAGGAACTCCCATTCCTTCATCTGGATGACGGCGTCCGGCGCGTTGCCGCGGAACCCGCCGGAGCCCTGGTGGATCATGATCCGGCTGTTCGGCAGGGCGTAGCGCTTGCCCTTCGCGCCGGCCGCCAGCAGCACCGCTGCCATGGACGCGGCCATGCCGATGCAGATCGTGCTTACCGGAGCGCGCAGGTACTGCATCGTGTCGTAGATCGCCAGCCCCGAGTTGACCACGCCGCCGGGCGAGTTGATGTACAGGCTGATGTCCTTCTCGGGATCCTCGGAGTCGAGGAACAGGAGCTGGGCGATCACCAGGTTGGCGAGGTGGTCCTCGATCGCGTCGCCCAGGAAGATGATCCGCTCGCGGAGCAGGCGGGAGTAGATGTCGTAGGCACGTTCCCCCCGGCTGGAGGACTCGATGACCATCGGGACGAGCATGTGGCGGCTCCTGGCGGTTCCGTGTGGCGGTGGTGACTGGTCTTGGGTGATGACGTCGGGATCGAGTGAAGGACGACGGGCGTCAGCCCGCAGCAGCGGGTTCGTCGACGGCGGCGCGAACCGCGTCATCGATCACGGTACCCGGGTCCGTCGCATCGATGGCGGCGTTCGCGTGCGCGGTCTCGTCGCTGACCGCCGACGCCTCGATGTCCTCGAGGTGCGGTAGCGGCGGGTGCTCGGGATGCTCGGCGAGCCATCCGTCGATCAGCCCCTCGACGACGCGGCTTCGGCGCATCGTGCTGCGGATGAACGACCGGCCGCGGTCGGACTCGAAGTACGAGGCGAGCCGAGCATCACCGGCATACCGCTCGCGGCCCTGGGCGACCTCGGCCTCGACATCCGCCTCGGGCACCTCGACGCCCTCGGCGTCGGCCACCTTGGACAGGACGAGCAGCGTCTTGGCGCGCTTCTCCGCGTTCGGCCGGAAGTCGGCGTGGAGGTCCTCGCTGGTCTTCTCGACCGCCTTGAGGTAGGCCTCCTCACTGATGCCCTGGCGGGCGAGCGAGCCCCGGAACTCGTCGTGCATCACCTCGACCTCCTGGTCGATCAGCACTTCGGGCAGCTCGACGGTGGCGTTGGCGACGGCGTATTCGATGATCCGATCGGCGAATTGATGGCGAGCGCGGTCGATGGCGTTCGACTCCAGACGGCGGCTGATGTCCGAGCGCAGCGCGTCGAGCGAATCGAAGTCGCCGAGGCTCGCGACGAAGTCGTCGTCCAGGTCGGGCAGGATCTTCTCGCGAAGCTCCTTGAGCTCGGCGCTGAAGTGCGCCGGCTGGCCGGCCAGACTGGCCTCCGGGTAGTCGTCGGGGAACGTGACGTCGAACTCGGTCGTGTCGCCGACCTTGAGCCCGACGAGGTTCGTCTCGAAGCCCGGGATGAGCCGCTCCTGGCCGAGGATCAGCGGCATCCGTTCGGACGTCCCGCCCTCGAACGGCTGGCCGTCCTTCGTGCCGACGAACGAGATGACGGCATAGTCGCCGTCCTTCGCACCGCGATCCTCGACCGCGGCGAGGGTCGCGTTCTGGTCGCGCAGCTCCTCGACGACTTGGTCGACACGCGGCGCATCGATCGTCTCGATGTCGGGCTTGAAGTTGAAGTTCTTGTAGTCGCCGAGCGTGACCTCCGGGCGGACGGGGACCGTCGCCTTGAAGATGAGCGGCTTGCCCTCTTCGGCCTGGACGACCTCGACGTCGGCGTTCGAGAGCGGAAGGATGCCCTCTTCGACGAGCGCCTCGCGATAGGCGTCCTGCATCAGGTGGTCGACGGCCTCATCGAGGACGACGCCCGGTCCGAGGTGACGCTCGAGGACGGGACGTGGCGCCTTGCCGGGTCGGAAGCCAGGGATCCGCGTCCGGCGCGCCAGGGTGCGGACGGCGAGGTCGACGGCACGGTCGAGGCGGTCGGGGGGGAGCTCGATCTGGAGCTGGACGGTCGACTTGGGAGCTGGGGTGCGCGTGATCTGCATCGGACGGGAAGTATAGGGCGGGGTCCCGGAGCGGGCGGCGATGGGGCTGCCCGGGTCCCCGAGTCGATCGGCTAGTTTCCGGCTAACGCCTTGCGCCGGACGCGCGGTTCGCTGACCTCCGTGAGTTCCACCGCGTTCGGGTCCGCTCGCACGCGTCTTCCGTAGACGGCTGCCAGCGGTTTCGCCGTCACGCCGTGGAGGATGACCGAGCCGAGGATCGTCAGCGTGACGACGTCGAGCAGCGATCGTGCGATTGGCGTCCGGGCTAGCTCGTGCAGGGCGATGAGGGAGAACACGACAGAGGCGAGCCCGCGCGGACCGAACCAGCCGATGAACGCGACGGTGTCGGCTCGCAGGTGCATCCCCCTGAGCGCCATCGCGACCGGAAGGACCCGGATGACGGTGAGGCTCAGGACCGCGTAGACGACCGCCTCGATGGCCGGCGTGCGCGTCAGGACGGGACCGACGGCGAGCGCCCCGAAGATCGCCCAGACGACGAACGAGGCGAACATGCCGACCGTCTCGGTGAACTCGACCGCCTGGCGCGTAGCGGCCTCCATGGCGTCACCCGGTTGCCCATCGCGCGCGCTCGATACCGCGGCGAACAGCAGGCCTCCCGCGAACGCAGCGACGAAGCCGTTCCCGCCGATCGCCACGGCCCCCGTGTACGAGAGCAGCGCCAGCGAGAGGACGGCCAGCTCCTCGGAGATGGGTGTGGTCCACGACCGTGCCCGGGCCGCGGCGAAGGCAAGCCCGCCAGCGCCTCCGACGACGACCGCGGCCACGATGGCGAGGCCGATCTCGAGCGCCGCGCCGACCGCCCACGACCCCGTGCGAACCGACTCCTCGGTCGCCACGATCGTGAGGAAGAGCGTGACGAATGGCGTCGCGATGCCGTCGTTCAAGCCGCTCTCGACGTTGAGTGCTCGCCGGATCCGGACGGGCACGGCGCGATCCGCGACGACGGCGAGACCGAGCGCGGCGTCGGTCGGTGCCAGGATCGTCGCGATCAGCGCGGCGACGGCCCAGGGGACGCCGAGGATCGGCGCGGCGAGGACCGTGCCGAGCGCCATCGTCAGCGGCAGGCCGATGCCGAGGAGCCGACCGGGCAGCGCGACGTCCTCCCGGAGTCGGCCGAAGCGGACCGTCGCGGCGTCGGCGAACAGGAGGATCCCGAGGGTCAGCTCCGTGAGCCGCAACAGGCTCTCGTCCTCGCCGCCCGCGTCGAGCAGACCGAGGCCGCTGGGACCGAAGACGAATCCCGTCGCCACGAAGACGATCGGCGCAGAGATCCAGGCGCGCTCGAGCCGTGCCGCCGTCAGCGCATACGCAGCGAAAGCGCCGATCAGGATGATCGCGCCGGTCAGGTCAGCACTCCACGGGATGGCCCCTCGCCGTTCCGTCGATAGTGGTAGGCGAGAGAGGGGTCGAACCTCCACGCCGCTTGCGCGGCACCGGCTCCTAAGGCCGGCGCGTCTGCCATTCCGCCACTCGCCCAGGCCGGGCGAGTGTAGACGCTCCCGATCACGCTGACGACAGGTCCGTCGTGCGCAGCCGGACGAGTCGATTCAGCAGGACCTGGACCGGCGCGATCAGCAGCCACATCAGCTCGACGCCCGTCGTTCCGACGACGGGCAGGAACAGCAGCGACCCGAGCAGCACGACGGGGACCGCGAACCCGCGTATGGCGCTGAGGCGCGCGTACAGCGGCGATACGGTCGGGATAGCAAGCCCCGACCGCCATGCATATAGCCACGTCAGCGGTCCGGCGATACCGGCGGCCGACAGGGCGAGTGCATAGATGATGACGACCGACACGTGATCGCCCTGCTCGCCGATCAGCGCGGTCGGAAACGGGATGAAGGCGACCAGACCGAGCAGCAAGAGGTTCAGGCCGACCAGACGTTCGTTCACCCTGGCGATGAAGCGCCATCGTCGCCAGTGGGACAGCCAATACAGACCGATGGTGGCGAAGCTCAGGACGTAGGCGAAGATCGATGGCAACGTCGCGCGCAGTGCGGCCACGATATCGGCGTCGGTCGGGTGGTCGGGGAGTGCCGGGAGGCGCACCTCGATGATCAGCAGCGTGATCGCGATCGCGAAGACCGCGTCGGAGAAGAAGATCAGGCGCTCGAACCCGAGATCGTGATCGATGTCGGGCGGTTCGCCCTCGGGTCGCCCGTATGAGCCCGCCTGTCGCGTCACGCTAGGGTGTCCCGCCTGATCATCCGGGTCGTCACACCCCGGTCGGTGGCTCCTCCGCGGTCGTGCCCTCACCGCGAGCCCGGTCCACCCGTTCCTTGGCCGCGTCGGCTGTCCGGTCGACCTGATCCTTCGCCGCGCTCGCGGCACGTTCTGCCGATCCGCGCGCCTCCTCGGCGCGGGCAGCCGCCTCCGCCCGGAGTTCCCCTGCCCTGCTGCCGACCTGGCTCCAGATCTCGCCCATCCGCGTCGCAGGCTGGTCGGATGGCGGTGCCGTGAGGTACTCGGCGGTCCGGCGCGCTGCGGCGCCGATGACCGGCCGAGCGGCGGCGAGCAACAGCACGGTCGGGATGGCCCGCCGGTCACGCTGGCGCTGCTTCACGTAATCGGCGAAGTCCCGTTCGATGGTCCCGCGGACCTTGTCGCCGTCCTTGCCGAGCTTGTCGAGTGTCTTCTCGATCTCCTTCGGCAACATGCGATCGGGCATCGGGCGGCGCCGTCCGAATACCTTCGAGCGGAAGGCGCCCCATACCCGCTGCGGACCGCGCATCACGATGAACGCGATGCCGCCGGCGATGGCAGCGGCCTTCGCCGGACTGCGGCGGACCTTCGCCGGGATGTCGACCGCCTCACGCGCGGACGCGCCGAGCCCGGTCAACTCGGCGTCGAATTCCGCCCGAGCGGCTAGGACCCGGTCCCGGGCGGCATCTTGCTCTGCAGCCACGCGAGCGTCTCCTTGCTGGTCTCGATGGTCTGGGTCGGCGTGAAGCGGGCCTTCAGCTCGTCGATGTCGATGCCGGTCCGTGCGACGTCCGCGACCATGAAGGCGATCCACATGGCATAGCCGACAGCGATACCGATCCCCGCTCCAACCTGGTAGCCAGGGGTCGTCGCGGAGATGGCACCGATCGCGACGCCGGCCACGAGGCCGGCGACGACCGCGCCGGGACCGGCTCCTCGGAGGGCCGCGACGATGCCGACGATGAGCCCGACGACGCCGATGACGATGATCCCCACGACGAGCGGACGGACCCCTGGCTCGATCCCGGGCAGGGTCGATGTGCCGATCGTCGTGTACGCCAGGTTCGGCAGCCCGAAGGCCATGAGGATGCCCACGAGAAGGCCGATCAGCAGCGCGACCAGGAACGCTCGCCCGATCCGCCCCGCGCTGACGCCGACCGCGGCGAGGGAGCAGGCGACGGCGATCGCGATGAACAGCAGCACCCCGTGGAGCACGCCCCAGCCGATCGAGCCGAGGATCCATTCACCGAGGAACAGCGAGGTCCCGATCACCGCCAGGATGACCGCGAAGATGACGACCGCGATCGCGATCCCGACGTAGGCCGCGACCTTCTGGACCTCGCCCGCGATCGCAGCGGCCTCGGCCTTGGCAAGATCGATGTGTGCCTGGGCGAGCCGGAACGCGGCGTCGCGTGTCGAGCGGATCGACGTACGCAGGCCTGGGGGTGGCAAGGGCCGGTTGGGTCGGTCGTCCAGGATGCTGCTCCAGCTCGGGGATGGGGCGGTCACGAGCGGGACCGGGCGTTCGCGATGATAGCAGCGTGCCGGCTCGCGCCCGACCTCCGGAGCGCCTTGTCGGCCTCGCGGGACCGTTACGCTGCGGGCATGCCGACGCGCACGGGCCGCCCGCTCCGCACCGCCGAGATCCTCAGCATCGGGTCCGAGCTGACGGTCGGAGAGACCCGCGATACGAACGCGGGGGAACTCGCTGCCGCGCTGACGGCCGAAGGCGTCGTCGTCGGGCGGATCGTGGCGCTGCCAGACCGGCTCGACGTCGTGAGCAGCGCGTTCTCGACGGCCTTCGAGCGTGCCGACCTGGTGGTGAGCACCGGTGGCCTCGGACCCACGCCCGATGACCTCACCCGCGAATCGATCGCAGCGGCGCTCGGTGAGACCGTGGAGGTCGACCCGGAGCTCGAGGCGTGGCTGCGCGGACGCTGGGAACGCCGAGGCATCCCGATGCCCGAGATCAACCTCAAGCAGGCCTGGCGCATCCCGTCGTGCGAGCCGCTCCCCAACCCCAACGGCTCAGCGCCGGGCTGGTTCATGAGCCGTCCCGATGGCGGCGTCGCGATCGCCCTCCCGGGGCCGCCGCGCGAGATGCGACCGATGTGGTCGAACGAGGTGCTGCCACGCCTCCGGGATCACGGCCTCGGCGCGGACAGCGCGGTCATCACCCTCCGCCTGACGGGCATCGGCGAGTCGGCGGTGGCCGAGGTCCTTGGCGAGGAGATGCTCCGCCGCGGCGACCCCGAGGTGGCGACGTATGCCAGGCTCGAGGCGGTCGACGTGCGGATCAGTGCGGTCGGTCCCGACGGCGAGGGACGGCCGCCGAACGAACGGGTCGATGCGGCCGCGGCCATCGTCCGCGAGCGGCTCGGTGAGCACATCTGGGCCGAGGGCGATACGAGCTGGGCCGCGGCGGTCGGCGAACGATTGACCGAGCGCGGTTGGCGACTCGCCGTCGAGGAGATCGGCACGGCCGGCCAGGTCGCGGTCCTGTTCGGTGAGGTCGCGTGGCTGGAGCTCGCCCGTATCCGGCCACCGGACGACGGCCCGTCCGCCGAAGGTGACGAAGCGGGGCTGATCTCGCGCGCCGCGTCGGTCCGGCATGACGCCGGAGTCGATGTCGGGCTGGCGGTCCGCATCCGTCCGCGAGCGAGTGAGTTCGCGGTGACCGTGGCGGTCGCGACGCCGGACGGCGAACGGCGTCAGACGCGCTCGACGTACTCGACCGGCGACATGGGCCGGCACCAGGCGGCCCTACTCGCGGCCGCCGTGCTGTTCGAGACGCTGAGCGACGGCCGCTAAGGCCGCTTGGCATCCCGTGGGAGCATCGGCGTCGCGCGCCCGACCTCCGGTGCTACCGGCGCGAGGTCCCGATCAGGCCGTCGACGTCGGTGACGACGATGCCCTCGCGCTCGAGTCGGATCAGACCGTCGTCGGTGAATTGACCGAGGAGCTTGTTCACGCTCTGACGCGTGCACCCCACCATCGCGGCGAGGTCGCCCTGGGTCAGGTTGCGGCGAAGACGGATGCCACCGTCGGGCAGCCGCGTCCCGCTCTCGTTGGCGAGCCGGACGAGCCGCGCCGCGAGACGCCCTGTGATATCGAGGAAATGCAGCTCCTCGACGTGCGTCGTGAGCCGCCGGAGCTCGCCCGCGATCGACGCGAGCAGCGCGTCGCGGACACCCGCCTCGGTCGCGATGAGCTCGCGGAATCGATCGCGTGGCAGGACGACGGTCTCGGTGGCGCTCTGGGCGGTCGCGCTCGCCGAGCGTGGCGCGCCGTCGAGCAGGGCGAGCTCGCCGAAGACATCGCCGGCGCCGAGGGTGGCGAGGATCGCCTCCTCGCCGGTCTCCGACGGCAGCGAGATCTTGACGTCGCCCGCGACGATGACGAACAGGGCGTCACCGGGGTCCCCGAGGTGGAAGATCACCTCTCCCCGACGGAAGCGGCGCGTGCGCATCGTGGCGGCAAGCCGCTCCATGGCCTCCGGTCCGAGACCGGCGAAGAACGGAATGGCAGCCAATGCCTCGCGGACCGGCCGACCGACCAGCATGCGGGCGATGGTAATCGTGTCGAACTGCCGACACATCACCCCCTGCCGCGCCGATACGATGCAGCGCCATGACGGACGTTGGTGCGCGCCTCCGGCTGACCGTGCTCGGCTGCAGCACGGCGGCTCCTCATCCGGCCACCCCGACGGCCGGATATCTCGTCGAATGGGGGTCGACCGCGATCCTGCTCGACTGCGGTCAGGGCGTGATCCGTGCCCTCCAACGGCTCATGGACCCGCACGATCTGTCGGCGATCATCATCGGCCACATGCACGCCGACCACTATCTCGACATCGTCGGTCTGCGCTACCTGTTCCCATGGGGCGAACCGGCCCCTGACCCATTGCCGATCCATCTCCCACCCGGTGGCCGTGCGCGGCTCGATTCGCTGTCGAAGGCCGTCAGCGAGCGCGACGGGTTCTTCGACGCCGCGTTCGACGCTCGCGAGTACGAGCCCGACGGCACGCTCCAGATCGGCGAGCTCCGTGTGCGCGTGGTCAAGGGTCGCCACTACGTCCCGGCATGGGGCGTGGTCATCGACGCGCCCGACGGCTCGCGCCTCGCCTATACCGGTGATACGGGTCCGTCGGCCTCGGTCGAGGAGGGTGTCCGCGACGCCGATCTGCTGCTGGTCGAGAGCGCCCTCGGTCTGGCCGCCCATGACGATCCCGAGCGTGGCCATCTCACCCCCGAGGAGGCGATCGAGCTCGCGCGCCACGCCGGCGCACGATCGGCGTTCCTCGTCCACTACGGTCCCGCCCGGAAGCCCGAGATGGACAAGCTGTGCGAGGCCGCGGGCCCGTGGGTCCGGACGGCGGTCGACGGCCTCACCGTGACGGTGCGGCCGGCAGCCGAACGAGAGCGAACGCCAGAGCCTTCGGCCGCCCCCGCCTAGGACGGACCGATGGCCGGCGCTTCCTGCGCTGCCGTCTCCTGGTCCTGTCCCACGAGCTCGCGAAGCGAGTCGAATGCGATGACCGCCTCGGCCGCGCGAGCGCGGTCGATCTCCGCTCCTGCGGGGTCGTCCGCAGCCGCGAGGTCCGCCGCCTGCCGCCACGACGCGGCGGCCTCCGCGACGGCACCCAGCGCGAGCGCGCTCTCCGCTGCCTCGCGGAGCAGTGGGATGGCTCGGCTGACGTCGCCGGCAGCCACCCGATGGGCCGCGATCTGGCTCGGCGTGCTCGGTTCGGGGCCGCGTTCGAGTCGATCGGCCAGGCGTTCGTGGAGGACCCGCCTCCGGCTCGCGAGCAGACCCGCGTACGCCGCGTCGTGGATGAGGGCGTGAGCGAACCGCCAGCGGTCGCCGTCGTGCGGCGTGACCAAAGCACTCGCGGCGAGCTGCTCGAAGGCATCGGCCGCGAGCGGGTCATCGAGCAGTGCCTCGACCGTCGATAGTCGGAAGCTGATGCCGATGACCGAGGCGACGCCAAGGGCGTCGCGCGCCCCGGACGGCAGCGCGTCGATACGGGCGCCGAGGATCGCCCGGAGCGTGATCGGCAGACGCGTGCCGCTCCTCCCGCTCAGCGCGACCATGCCGTCGCGCCACGCCAGGGTCCCGTCCTCAAGGAAGGCGCGCACGGTCTCACCGACGAAAAGCGGATTGCCCGCGGTGCGCTCGTGGATGCTTCGCGCGCCGTCGGCATCGACTGCGGCTCGGGCGACGATGGTCGCAAGGCGCGCGGTCTCCGGCTCGTCAAGGCCGGTCAGGTCGATGCGCCGGACGTCGGGGTGGGACGCCCAGCCCGGAAGCGGTCCGGGACGCGACGCGGCGAGCACGACCATCGGGTGGTCGGCACACCGTTCGATGACGAGATCGACCATTCCCACGCTCGATGGGTCGAGCCATTGCAGGTCGTCGATGACGACCACGCGTGGCCCGGTGACGGCGACGAGGCGATCCATGTAGCGGGAAGCCACCTCGGCCAGCGCCAGGCTCACCTCGGCCGGGTCATTCGGGGTGTCGGCCGCCTCCGCCTCCCAGCCGGAGAACGCAGCGTCGCGGGCGATGGCCGCGATCGCCCCACCGAAACGGCGTCGCCTCGATTCGTCGAGATCATCCGTGAACAGGAGTTGCCGAGCCATCGTCCCCGAGTCGACGCCGTGCTCGTCGGCGATCACCTGCGCGAAGAGCCGCGCCCAGCGGTAGGGCTCGTTCTGCGCGTACGAGACGTTCTCCGTCCACGACCAGGCGAAGTCGCGGTCACGGGCCAGCCCTTCGACCGCTTGCAGCAGCCGCGTCTTGCCGACGCCGGCGTCGCCCTCGATGAGGAGTGCGGTCCCGCGGCCGGTCCGCTGGACCCGTTCGAGCACCGCGCGGATCGCTTCGAGCTCGGCGGTGCGGCCGACGAGCGGATCCGGGTTGGCGGCCCGGAACGGGATCCACGGCCCGACGCCCGCCTCGCCCCGCAACGCGTGGAGCTGGACGGCGGTCGACTGGCCGCGCAGCACGACCGCGCCCCGCGCATCGGTCGCCAGGCGGCCGCGCGCGGCTCGCAGGGTGGCGTCGTCGAGCAGGATCTCGCCGGCCCGCGCCATCGATTGGATCCGGGCTGCGGTCGTGATGGCCTCGCCGGTCAGGCGCAGGTCACGGTCGATGGTGATCGAGGATGCGCCGGCGACGACCTCGCCTGTCGCGATGCCGATCCGGACATCCAGCGGTTCGGCGCCGGCCGCTGCCTCTTGCAGACCCGAGCGGATCGCGAGCGCGGCGAGCGCCGCTCGGACCGCGTCGTCGTCGTGCGCACGCGGCCAGCCGAACACCGCGAACACGGCATCGCCGATGAACTTCTCGCGGGTGCCCTCGAAGCGCTCGATCGCCGATGCCATCGTCATGAGCGCCGATGTCACACGGGCCCGAACGTCCTCGGGATCATGCTCGGCGAGCATCCGGACGTAGTCGACGAGGTCGGCGAAGAGGGCCGTGACGACACGCCGGTCACCCCCTTCGGCCGGCGGGGTGGGGCCTCCGGGCGCGCGACCGACGCTATCGCCCACCGCGAACGACGCGCCGCAACGCGCACAGAACCGGGCATCGTCGTCCGCCTTGGCCCCGCACGACGGACAGCGCACGTCGTGCGACGACCTCAGGAGATCGTCAGCAGCGGTCGCGCCTCCGCCGCCGCCGCGCGGACGCTCATCCGCGCCGCGACCGTTCGGGCGATCGCCGTGAGGGCCTGCGCCGCGGGGCCGGGCTCGCGCTGGGCGACGGCCGGAACGCCGACATCGCCGCCCTGACGGACCGTGACATCCAGCGGGACCCCTCCGAGATACTCGAGGCTGTGCTGTGCGGCGAAGCGCTCGCCGCCGCCCCGCCCGAAGATCTCGGTCAGCTCCCCGCAATGCGGGCAGGCGAAGGCCGTCATGTTCTCCACGAGGCCCAGGACCGGCACATTCATCCGCTGGAACATCGCGAGGGCCTTGGCCACGTCGCTCAGGCTGACCTCCTGGGGCGTCGTGACGAGCACGGAACCGGAGATCGGCACGGCCTGCGCGAGCGTCAGCTGGGCGTCGGACGTCCCCGGCGGCAGATCGATGACGAGGTAGTCGAGGTCGCCCCAGTCGACGTCCCGGAGGAACTGCTGGATGGCGCCGCCGACCAGCGGTCCCCGCCACACGATCGGCTGGCCCTCGGGGACGAAGAACTGGATCGAGATCGTCTTGACGCCGTAGCGCTCGAGCGGCGTGATCTTGTTGTTCGCGCTCGCCTTGGGCTGGCCCTCGACCCCCAGCATCTGCGGGATGTTCGGACCGGTGATGTCGGCGTCGAGCAGGCCGACCGCGGCGCCGGCCTGGGCGAGCGCGACGGCGAGGTTGACGCTGACCGTCGACTTGCCGACACCGCCCTTGCCCGAGGCGACCGCGATGATGTTCTTCACGCCCGGGACGAGCTGCTCCGCCTGACGTGGCTGCGCGCGGCGAACCATCGCGCCCCAGGTGATGTCGACATCGCTCGCGCCGAGGTCGGCGAGGACCGCTCGGGCGTTGTGCTCGATCTCGTCCTTGAGCGGGCAGGCGGGGGTCGTGAGCTCGATGGTGAAGGCGACGTGTGCGTCGTCGATGGCGATCGACTTGACCATGTCGAGCGTGACGATGTCGCGTCCGAGCTCAGGCTCCTGGACGGCTCGCAGGGCGTCGAGGACGGCGGTTTCGGTGATGACGGTCATGCGACGGATGGGCCCTCGTTCTGTCACAGGAAGTGTCGGAATACATCGTACCTCCGTTCGCCGAGAGTGCCGCTACGCGGCGAGGCGCACCGTCGCCCGTCACCGGGCCGTCGCCGCGTGATCCGCCTTATGCCCGGACGAACTTCTGGATGCTGCGATCGCCCCGGTCGAGCTGGCTGAACGACTCCGATGCTTCCGCCACGTAGAGGCTGCCCTGCGAATCGATCGCGATGCCGTGGGGAGCCGAGAACATCCCGGCTCCGGGCTCACGCCTGACCTTCCCGCGGATGAGCGGGTCGCGCGACGGCGCATCGGCGAGCGAGTGCTCCCCGGCGCCGATCGGCGTGTCATCGGTCTCGACGCCGTCGCCCCACTGCGATCGCACGCTCCCATCGGGGTTCAGGACGGTGACCCGGTGGGCGAGCTCGGCGATCACCCACTCCCCGTCAGGGCCCTTGCGGACGCTCTGCGGGAGGCGCAGGCCACCCCACTCTCCGAGGTACTCCCCGCTCGGGGTGAAGAACTGGACGCGGTTGTTGTACCGGTCGGTGACGTAGACCTTGTCGCCATCGGCGTGGTCGATGAACACGCTGTGGACGATGTTGAACTCGCCCGGCCCGGTGCCGGATCCGCCCCACGAGAAACGCAGCTCGCCATCCGGGGAGAAGCAGTGCACGCGGTCATTGCCATGGCCGTCGCTGACGTAGATGTCGCCGCTGCTCGCCACCGCGGCATGCGCCGGCCGGCTGAACGGCTTGCCGCTCATCGGCGGTGTGGGCCGGAACGCCGAGCCGATCGTCAGCAGATGCCGGCCGTCCTTCGTCCACTTTCGGATCGTCTGGTCACGGCTGTCGGCGGTGTACACGTGGCCATCGATACCGACGGTGATCCCATGTGGAAAGGCGAAGTAGTGCTGCGCCGTCGATCTCGCCCCACGCGTCGAGGAAGTTCCCGTCCCGGTCGAAGATCATCACCGGGTGGTTGCCGCGGTTGAACACGTAGACGTTGTCGTCGGCGTCGACGCTGACGTCCGCGACCTCGACGAACGTCCACCCCTTGGGACGCTTGAAGAACCCCTCCACGACCTCGTAGCGGTCCCGTCCGATCTCCCGTACCATCCGTGTCCTCCCCCCATACATGCACGCGCCGCGCGACCGAACGATGCCATCTCCGGACGCTCGTCCGACGGCAAGCCTCGGGGTCGTGTTGCCCGGCGACAACGGGACTATCGGTGTGTTAACGCCGGGACCATTGACAGCACAACTGTCGGCCCGTCTACTCCGAATCTCGTTTACGAAAGAGGGGGGACCTCGACATCGCTACTCATGCCGCTGCTCTGAAATCACCCGTTGTCAGCCCCGCTGGCATCGCGGACGGCTCGGTAACACTCCAGACGGCTGCGGCCATGGCCATGGAGATGCAGGCTCTCGGAGTCGAGCATTTCTTCCTGATGACGGGGCGGGACAACCGCCTCTGGATCGCCCTCGAGGCCGCTGGGATCCACCAGGTCCTGGCCCGCAGCGAGGCCGCCGCGGTGTACATGGCGGACGGCTACGCTCGTCTCAAGGGCACACCCACGTTCGTGTACGGCCCATACGGGCCGGGGGCCGCCAATGTCGCGGGCGGACTCGCCGAGCCGTTCTGGGCCGGCAGTCCGGTCGTCGCCCTCGTGTCGGCGATGCGCCGTTCGGATCGCTACCGCCGCGAGTACCAGGAGCTCGAACAGCAGCCGCTGTTCGCCTCGGTGACGAAATGGGGCGTCGAAGCGTCGGTCGCGACCCACGTGCCTCGCCTGCTTCGCGAGGCTGCCCGACACGCGATCGCCGGTGCCCCGGGCCCCGTCTATCTCGGCATCCCGAACGACATCTTCGAGGAGGACCTGCCCGGGCTACACCGGTCCGGCTCCGCTCGACCAGGTCTTCGAGGTCCCGTACAGCCGGCCGGCGCCGAGCCCAGCCGACGCAGAGGCGGTCGTGCGCGTCCTCGCCTCGGCGAGCCGTCCGATCATCCTCGCCGGTGGCGGCATCCATCAGTCCGGCGCGCATGAGGCGCTGCGTCAGTTCGCGGAGCGTCTGACCATCCCGGTCGCGACGAGCAACTCGGGCAAGGGCAGCATCGCCGAGACGCACGACCTCGCCCTCGGCAGTACCGGCCGCTACTCGCGCAACTACGCCAATGCGGCGCTGCGCGACGCGGACGTGATCCTCGCCGTCGGCACCGCGCTCGGCGGCATGGTGACCGACTCCTACAAGCTCGTGACGCCAGGCACGCGCGTCATCCACGTCTCGATCGACCCGGATGTCATCGGCATGAACTTCCCGACCGAGATCGGGCTCGTCGCCGACGCCCGAACGTTCCTCGAAGCGGCCCTCGACGCGGCCATGCGGCTCGAAGTGCTGCCCTCGCCGGCAGCCGTCGACCACGCGACGACGCTCGCCGCCGAACGGGCCGCCTGGCACGAGCGCCGCCTCGGCCTTGCTGCCCAGAACGGCCTGGACGGTTCACCGATGCGGCCCGAGGCGATCATGGCGACCCTCGATCGGCGGCTCGCCGACGACGCGGTCCTCGTCGCCGACACCGGCTACTCATCGGCCTGGGCTGGCGCCCTGTCCGAGACCAAGCAGGCCGGCAGGAACTTCATCCGGGCCGATGGCTCGCTCGGCTGGGCGTTCCCGGCGGCGTTGGGCGCGCAGCTTGCGGCCCCGGATCGCCAGGTCGTGTGCATCACCGGTGACGGTGGCTTCGGCTACCACATCGGTGACATCGAGACGGCCATCCGCCAGGACCTGCCGGTCATCGTGGTCATCCTCAACAACCAGACGCTGGCGTTCGAGGAGCACGTCCAGACCATGCTCTACGGCAAGGTCGTCCCCGAGGTCAATGAGTTCGTCGACATCAATTACGGGGCGATCGCCCGCGCCTTCGGTGCGAACGGCTTCCGCGTCGCGAACGTCGAGGACTTCGAGCGTGCGCTCGCCACGGGGCTCAAGCGCAGCGGACCGACGATCATCGACGCCGTCATCGATCGCGAGTCGATCGCGCCCGTCACCCGCTACGACCGCGTCCGAATCCGCGAGCTATGACCATCACCGCGGCTCGGGTCGACGGCCCCGGTCAGCCGGAGGCCGATGACGGCCTGCCCTCGATCGACCCCGCTCCAAGCATCGACACGGTCCGGGCGCTCATCGCTCGCTATTCGAACTGGGGGCGTTGGGGCCCGGACGACGAGCTCGGGACGCTGAACCACATCCAGCCGGCCGACGTCGTCGAGGCGTCCCGCCTGGTCCACTCGGGACGCGTCTTCTCGCTGTCGATCCCCGTCGATGAGAACGGTCCCCAGCAAGGCGGGTTCGGGCGGTTCAACCCCATCCACCTGATGATCCGCGACGGCAACGCCGCAGCGACCGGCACGACGGTGCGTGACTTCTACGGCGGTCGCGATCGCTGGATCAGGGGCACGGACGATCTGTTGATCCTGCCGCTGCAATCCGGGACGCAGTGGGACGCCCTCGGGCACATCGTGTTCGACGGGCATATCTACAACGGCTACGACGCGACCGACGTCGGCAGCAAGGGCGCGATCCGCAACGACATCGCCAAGACGCGCGACCGGATCGTCGGGCGCGGCGTCCTGCTCGACATGGCGGCCCTCAAGGGCGTGCCTTGGCTCGAACCGGGCGAGGCGATCCACGCATCCGACCTCGACGCAGCCTTGGAAGCCCAGGGTGTCAAGGTCGGTCGGGGCGACATCGTCCTCATCCGGACCGGCCAGATGGCGCAGTGCCGCGCCGAGGGCGGTTGGGGCGCGTATGCCGGTGGTGCAGCGCCCGGGCTCGCGTTGGACACGATCGGTTGGATCCACGAGCACGACCTTGCCGCAGTGGCGAGCGACACCTGGGGGCTCGAGGTCCTGCCGAACGAGACCCCGGACGTCTTCCAGCCATTGCACATCGTCCTGATCGTCCATCTCGGCCTGCTCATCGGCGAGATCTTCGACCTCGAGGCGCTCGCCGCCGATTGTGCCGCTGACGGGAGGTACGAGTTCCTGTTCACGGCGCCCCCGCTGTCCATCACCGGCGGCGTGGGCTCGCCCGTGAACCCGTTGGCGATCAAATAGGTCGACCATGACACCCGGCGTCCGCTCGGAACTGCCCGTCCTCATCTTCGGCTCGCATCTCGCCGCGCTCGGCGTGTTGCGGGTGCTCGCCCGCCATGGCGTCCCCGCCTACGTGGCCGATGACACGACCAACGTGATCGTGCACTCGCGCTGGTACCGGCCCGCCGAGAGGACGCTGCCCGAGACGTCCGATCCCGCCGTGCTGGCCGACTACCTTCGGTCGCTCTCGCTCCCCCGGGCGGTGCTCATCGCCTGCAGCGATCAATGGGCCCTCGCCGTGTCCGGGCTGCCGCCCGACCTGAAGGAACGCTTCCCGGCCAGCATCGCTCCATATGACTCGATCGAGGAGTTCGTCGACAAGGATCGCTTCCAGGCGCTCGTCGATCGGCTCGACATCCCCCGGCCTCGGACACGGCCGATCCGCGAGCCGGCCGACCTCGCGGCTGCGACCGACGCCGAGCTGGCCATGGGTTTCCTCAAGCCGACGGAGTCCCAGCTCCACAACCGCCGGTTCAAGACGAAGGGCTTCTTCATCGAGTCACGCGAGCAGGCGACCGAACTCGTCGAACAGGCTCGCGAGGCCGGGATCACCTTCATGCTCCAGGAGTGGATCCCAGGGGGCATGTCGAGCACCTTCATCGTCGATGGCTTCGTCGACCGTCACGGCGAGATCCGCGCGCTCCACGCGCGCCGGCGTGTCCGGATGGAGCCGCCACGACTTGCGAATACGTGCTGCGACGTCACGATCCCGCTCGACGACATGGCGGCGTGCATGCCCGCGATCCGCACGCTCCTCCGGGCTACCGCGTATCGGGGCGTCTTCATGGTCGAGTTCAAGTTCGACGACCGCGACGGGCTGTTCAAGATCATCGAGCTCAACGCACGACCGTTCTGGCTGGTCGGCCACGTCGAGCGCGCCGGTGTCGATCTGCCCTGGATGAGCTACCTCGACGCCCAGGACCTCCCGGTGCCGACACCGCCCCCGTACCAGGTCGGACGCTATGGCATGTACGAGATGCTCGACGCCGCGGCGATCGGCCGCGCGCTCCTGTCACGCCGACGGCCTGACGGCCCGGTCCTCAAGCCGTGGCTGGCCGGCGACAAGGCGCTGTTCTGGTGGAGCGACCCGATGCCGGCCGTCGGCGCGCTCGGTCAGCTGGTCAACCGTCGGCTCGGTCGGGCGCTCGACCGGGTCCGGCGCGCGCCCGCACCGGTCCAGGAGTCCGGGGACGCATCGAACCCCGCAGTCACGGCTCGCTAACGCTTCAGAATCTCGTCGATGGAGTGCGGGGATGCCGCGCTTCCCGTGGGTTTGACACCTCGGACGAGGCGCCCATATCCTCCGCCGCATCCGGCCGGCACGCACGCCTGATCCCCACCAGGCGGGCACCGGTGCCTCTGGGAGGAGTGGCAACCGGTCCGGATCGCAGTCAGGAGTGCGAACGCAGTGCCCGCTGTCGACGTCAGACTCGTCGATGTCGTCAAGCAATTCGGCGACGTGCACGCGGTCGATCACATCGACCTCGAGGTGCATGACGGCGAGTTCTTCAGCCTCCTCGGGCCGTCCGGCTGCGGCAAGACGACCACCCTGCGCATGATCGGCGGCTTCGAGGAGCCGACCTCGGGGCTGATCGAGCTGCAGGGCGAGGACGTGACCTGGCTCCCGCCCTTCAAGCGCAACGTCAACACCGTCTTCCAGAACTACGCGCTGTTCCCCCACCTGACCATCTTCGAGAACGTCGCGTTCGGGCTGCGCAGGAAGGGCGTCCCGGATCGCGACGTGAAGAGCCGCGTCGGAGAGATGCTCGAGCTCGTCGAGCTGCCGGGCTATGAGCGCCGCAAGCCGACCCAGATCAGCGGTGGGCAGGCGCAGCGCGTCGCCCTCGCGCGGGCGCTCATCAACCGACCCGCGGTGCTGCTGCTCGACGAGCCCCTCGGGGCCCTCGACCTCAAGCTGCGCAAGCAGATGCAGGTCGAGCTCAAGCGGATCCAGCAGGAGGTCGGCATCACCTTCATCTACGTGACCCACGACCAGGAGGAGGCGATGACGATGTCGGACCGCATCGCCGTCATGAACCTCGGTCGGTACGAGCAGCTCGGCGATCCCGAAAGCTTGTACGAGCGACCCGCGACCCCATTCGTCGCGGGCTTCCTGGGTGTCAGCAACCTGCTGCCAGGGACGGTGCAAGGCAAGGACGAGCGCTACGCCACCGTCAAGCTCGCCGACGACACGCTGATCCGTGCGCCGAGCGGACTGGTGGACGGTCGCTCCGACATCAGCGTCGGGGTGCGCCCCGAGAAGATCCGCCTCCGCGAGGCGAACGGGACCGATGCGCCGCCGGCCGGGCACAACACACTTCACGGCATCGTCCGCGACGCGTCATACCTCGGCGTCAGCACCCAGTATCAGGTCGAGGCACGCGGTGGCGTGCGGCTGACCGTCTACGAACAGAACGTGGAGCGCGCCACGCGCTCTGAGCTGTGGGCTCCCGGCGAGGAGGTCGTCCTGACCTGGTCGCCCGACCACAGCTTCGTCGTCACCACCCCGGACGAACCATCAGACGCCGTCGCGGCAGATGCCCCGGCGGCCCAGGAGGAACCGACCGCATGACCGAACGTCGCTCGCCCCTCCCCGTGGACATCACCAGGCGTCGGTTCCTGCAGGGCACCGCCCTCGCGGGGACCGCCGCGTTCCTTGCCGCCTGTGGCACGCCACCGCAGAGCAGTGGCGGGGCGGCCTCGCCATCGGCGGCCGCGAGCGAGTCGGCCAGCGCCGGCGCGAGCGCGAGTGCCAGCGCCAGCTCGGGCGCCACGCCCGCGACCAGCGGCGAGCTCCGGTTCGCCAACTGGATCGGCTACATCGACATCAGCGACGACAAGAAGTCGTTCCCGACGATCGAGAAGTTCCAGACCGAGACCGGCATCACCGTCCAGTACGCGGACGGTGCGGTCGACGACAACGAGACGTTCTTCACGAGCGACCTGCAGGCCCCGCTCCAGGCCGGCCAGCCGACGGAATGGGACCTCGTCGTGCTGACGGACTGGATGGTCGCGCGGCTCGTCCGGCTCAAGTGGCTCGAGACGATCGACACGAGCCTGACCCCGAACTTCGTCGCCAACCTCAACGACAATCTGAAGGCGCGCTCATTCGACCCGGATACGAACCTTGCCGCGCCGTGGCAGTCGGGCATGACAGGGATCGGGTTCGACAAGAAGAAGACCGGCGACCAGAAATCGCTGGACGTCTTCTTCGACGATCAGTTCAAGGGCAAGCTGACGTACCTCTCGGAGATGCGTGACACGATCGGGCTCGCCTCGATCCGCCAGGGCAACAAGCCGGAGGACCTCACCCAGGAACAGTTCGACTCCGCCCTGGCCGACGTCCAGAAGGCGGTCAAGGACAGCATCGTGCGCCAGGTCACCGGCAACTCCTATGTCGAGGACATGGCCGGCGGTAGCGTGATCATCGCCATGGCCTGGTCGGGCGACGTGCTGACGCTGCTCGTCCCCGACCAGAAGCCCGACCAGGACTTCCAGTGGGAACTGCCGACCCAGGGCGGGATGCTCTGGACCGACAACATGGTCATCCCGAAGGGTGCGACCAACAAGGCCCAGGCCGAGCGCTGGATCGACTTCTATTACGACCCGCAGAACGCGGCGACCATCGAGGCCTACGTGAATTACGTGTGCCCCGTGAAGGGCGCCAAGGAGGTCATGCTCCAGTCGAGCCCGGACCTCGCGAACAACCCGCTGATCTTCCCGCCCGACGATTGGACCTCCCGGCTCCACATCTTCCGGGCGACGACCGCGGACGAGGACAAGTCCTGGGCCGAGGCGTTCACCAAGGCGATGGGCCTCTAGGGCGCGATGCGGCGCGCCCTCCACCTTCGGGCCGCCGCACCGTATCTCCTGCTGCTCCCGGGCCTGCTCTGGCTCGTCGTCTTCTACGTCTATCCGGCGTTCCAGATGTTCCTCACGTCCCTGTGGACCGGGAACCTCGATACGGGCTACCAGCAGACCTGGAACTGGGGCATCTACCAGGAGGCGATCACCGAGTACTGGCCGTGGCTGGCCCGCTCGATCATCTACGGCGGGCTCGCCACGATCCTCGCGTTCGCGCTCGGGTTCCCGCTGGCCTACGCGATCGCGTTCCGCGGCGGCCAGTACAAGAACGTCCTGCTCTTCCTGGTGATCGCCCCGTTCTTCACGAGCTTCCTGCTGCGGACGATCTCGTGGAAGATCATCCTCGCCGACTCCGGGCTGGTGCTGGGGCCGCTCAAGCAGATCGGCATCCTGCCCGAGGAGTTCAGGCTGCTCGCGACGCCCGCCGCGGTCATCGCCGGCATCACGTACAACTTCCTGCCGTTCATGACGCTGCCCCTGTACGTCGCCCTCGAGAAGATCGACAAGCGGCTCATCGAGGCGGCCGAGGACCTGTACGCCGGTCCGTGGCGGCCGCAGGGCACCGTCGCGGGGCTGGCGATCGGCGGCGTGCTCGGGCCTGGTGGTCGGGCTGGTGATGGACTACGGGCCGTTCGCCCTGTCGATCCCGTTCGGGCTGGCCGGCGCGGCGATCGGGACCTGGCTCATCAGCCAGGCGTTCATCCGGGTGACGCTGCCACTCGCGCTGCCCGGCATCTTCGCCGGGTCGTTGCTGACGTTCATCCCGGCGGTCGGTGACTTCGTCAATGCCGAGCTGCTGGGCAACCCGCAGTCACTGATGATCGGCAACGTCATCCAGGCCCGCTACCTGCAGGTCACCGATTACCCGACCGCTTCGGCCCTGTCGTTCATCCTGATGCTCGCGATCCTGATCGGGCTGTTCATCTACGCCCGGATCATCGGGACCGAAGAGCTGACCGGGGCATCGATCTGATGGCGACGTCGTCGGTCGCCGTCGGCGCTCGCCGCAGCCGTGCGGATCGGGTCGCACGCGCGGTCGACCACTGGATCCTGCCGATCTACGTCGTCGGCGTGACGGCCTACCTGATCCTGCCGGTCGCCGTGATGATCCTGTTCAGCTTCAACGACCCGACCGGCCGCTCGAACCTGGTCTGGCGCGGGTTCTCGCTCGAAGCGTGGCTGAGCCCGCTGGGCCGCCCCGGCCTGGGCGAGGCCGTCCGCAACAGCCTGGTCGTCGCCTTCCTCTCGACGATCATCGCGACCGCGCTCGGGACGCTCATCGCGCTGGCGCTGACGCGCTACCAGTTCCGCGGCCGTGCCACGACCAATGTCCTGATCTTCCTGCCGATGGCGACGCCGGAGATCGTCCTCGGCGCGTCGCTGCTGACGATGTTCGTCGCCTCGGTCCAGCTGCCGATCCCGCAGGGCGTGCTGTTCCCGCTCAACATCCGGACGATCCTGATCGCCCACATCATGTTCAACATCAGCTTCGTCGTGGTCACCGTGAAGGCGCGCCTGTCCAACTTCCCGCGGAACCTCGAAGAAGCCGCGATGGACCTCGGCGCGAACGAGTGGACGACCTTCTGGAAGGTGACGTTCCCGCTCATCCTGCCGGGCATCCTCGCTGCGGCGCTGCTCGCGTTCAGCCTGTCGATCGACGACTACGTCGTGACGGCCTTCACCTCCGGGCAGACCGAGACGTTCCCACTGTTCATCTACGGCTCCCAGTTGCGGGGCATCCCCGTCCAGGTCAACGTGATCGGGACGATCATCTTCGTGTCGGCGGTGCTGCTGGTGCTGTTGACGACCCTTTGGCAGCGCCGTGTCGCGGCGCGCGATTACGGAGCGGGTGTATGACCACCGAGACGAGGGCCCAGTCCCCGAGCGCGATGGGCGCTCCCCTGCCCGACCACAGCGTCATCCCGCCCGTCTGGAGCCGGATCACGAACCTTGACGTCGACCGCGGCGAGGGATCGTGGCTCATCACCCGCGACGGCGAGCGCTATCTCGACTATTCGTCGGGGATCGGTGTCACCAACACCGGTCACGCGCATCCCCGCGTCGCGGCGGCGATCGCGGCCCAGGCCCAGAAGCTGCTCCACGGCCAGCAGAACATCCTGTACCACGAGCCCGGCCTGCGGCTCTACGACCGCCTCCCCGACCTGTTGCCCGGCGGCCCGTACCAGGCCTTCCTGTCCAACTCCGGCGCTGAGGCGATCGAGGCGTCGGTCAAGCTCGCCCGCGTTGCGACCGGCCGCCCGGTGATCATCGCGTTCCGCTACGGCTATCACGGCCGGACCGCGCAGACCATGGCGATGACGACCGCCAAGGACGTCTACCGCGGCGCGTTCGAGCCGCTGCCCGGCAGCGTGTATCACACGGCCTATCCGTATTGCTACCGGGCCGCGGGCGGTCCGCACGACCCGTCTGCCTGCACCTGCGATTGGGAAGAGCAGCTCGACCTGACCTTCCACCAGTTGATCTACCCGGACCAGGTAGCGGCGATCATCATCGAGCCGGTCCTCGGCGAGGGCGGCTACATCGTGCCGCCGCCCGACTTCCTGCCGCGTCTGCGCGAGATCACCCGCCGCCACGGCATCCTGCTCATCGCCGACGAGGTCCAGACAGGCTTCGGCCGGACCGGGCAGATGTTCGCGGTCATGCACTACGACGTCGAGCCCGACATCCTGGTCATGGCGAAGGGCATCGCGTCCGGGTTGCCGCTCTCCGGCATCCTCGCGCGCGAGGAGCTCATGGCCCACTGGAAGCCGGGCACCCACGGCGGTACGTACGGCGGCAACGTCGTCTCGTGCGCGGCCGCGAACGCGACTCTCGACGTCATCGAGGACGAGGGCCTGGTCGCCAACGCAGCCGAGCGCGGCCGCCAGTTCCTCGCCGGCCTCAAGACCGTGAAAGCGAAGTACCGCTCGATCGGCGACGCGCGCGGGCTCGGCCTGATGGTGGCGCTCGAATTCGTCAAGCCCGATGAGGGCGACGGCCGTGTCCCCGATCCCGACGTGACGAAGCGCGTCCAGGCCGAGGCGCTCGCCCGCAACCTCATCGTGCTCACCGCCGGGACCTACGTGAACGTCGTCAGGATCATCCCGCCGCTCGTGACCACCGCGGACGAGGTCGATCTGGCGCTGTCGATCCTCGACGAGTCGCTGGCCGCCGCCGGCGCTTGACGACACCGGCGCCTGACGAGACCGCCCAGGCGATGCCGGAAGGGGCGACGCCCGAGATCGAGGCCGCGCGGGACCGCGTCGCGGCGCGGCTGGAGCGGGCGCGGCATGTCGCGCTCGGGCGTGTCGTCGTGGGGACGGCCCCCGGGGATGTCGTCGCGGCTCGGCGTCGAGCGCTTGCGGCGTCTGAAGAAGCCGGACGCGGTCCCCTGGTCCGAGACGGCCGCGCGGCGGCAGCCGCGTTCGTCGACCGAGCCTTCGCGGGACAGGGCTTCTCGGGAACGTGGGCGATGACGGAGATGGCCGTCTCGGTCGCGCGTCCCGCAGATCGTGCCGCTGTCGCGGAGGCGCTTGCCGACGCCGTGACCGCCGACGCGGTCGAGGACCTCATCGATGGCGAGACGATCGACGTGCTGCGTGCCACCTGGGCCGACCTGGACGCCTCGTCGGCGATCCCGGACCCGGGTTCGATCAGCAACTTCGCGGCGTCGGTCACTGATCGACGTCGAGGGACGGTGCCATCGCTGGTCGCCGCGGCCGCGCTCCTGATGCTCGGCCTGTTCGGGGTCGCCAGCGGGTCGGTGCTGGCCGTCGCGTTCCTGGCCCTGGCGGCGGTCGCGCTGGGGAACGCCCTGCGGCGGTAGCGGGCCGCTCCGAAGGAGTCGCTCGGGCCCTCAGCCGAGCCGGCGCTCGAGGTCGGCGATCTTGGCGACCTTGCGGGTCGAGCCGCCGCCATCGAACTCCGACTCGAGCCAGGCGGCGACGATCGTCTTGGCGGCCTCCGGGCCGATCACCCGGGCGCCCATCGTCAGGACCTGGGCGTCGTTGCTCTTCCGGGCTCGCTGCGCGGAGTACACGTCGTGGGCCTGGGCCGCGCGGACACCCGGAACCTTGTTGGCGGCGATCGCCATCCCGATGCCGGTCCCACAGATCAGGATGCCGCGGTCGTAGCGGCCGTCGCGGATGCCGGTCGCCGCCGTCTCCGCGACGTCGGGATAGTCGATGCCGAGCGCCGTCGCGTCCGGCGTATCGACGCCGACGTCGTCGTATGCGACGCCGAGATCGTCCAGATAGCCCTTGATGATGCCCTTGAGCCCGAGCCCGGCATCATCGGCCCCGATCACGATCGGCTTGCTGTCAGTCACGCTCACGTCCTCCCTCGAGCTTGATGCTGGCGATGCGTATGAACGTCTCCGGATCGAGCGCCGCGCGTCCCACGAACAGGCCGTCGACCCCATCGAGGTCGGCGATCGGGCCGGCGTTGGTCGCATCGACGCTGCCGCCGTACAACACCGGCGTCGATGACGCGTCGCGGGCGGCGAGCCAGCCGTGGATCCCGGCGTGCATCGCCTGGATGTGGTCGAGCGGCGCTGCCATCGCCCCGACGCCGATCGCCCAGACCGGCTCGTAGGCGACCACCACCCGTCCCAGCTCTCCCGCATCCGATGCGCCCAGGGCTCCGCGCAGCTGGCGCGTGACGCGATCCAGCGCGGCGGCGACCCTGCCCGGGGTGCGCTCGCCGACGCATAGCAACGGGCGCATGTCGTGGCGCAGGATCGCGGCGATCTTGGCCGCGATCAGGGCGTCGCCCTCGCGGTGGTCGCGGCGCCGCTCCGAGTGCCCGACCTCGACGTAGCGGCAGCCAAGGTCGGCGAGCATCGATGCGGAGACGTCACCGGTATGCGCACCCGCATCGTCAGGGTGGACGTCCTGGGCGCCCCAGGCGATCGCCGTGCTGACACAGGGCGTCTCGTGCGACGTGGATCGCCGTGAACGGCGGCAGCACGAACAGGTCGCGATCGTCGAGCGTCGCAAGGGCGGGGACGGCTGCCGCGAACCAGGCAGCGGCCTCGCTCGACGTCAGGTTCATCTTCCAGCTCGTCCCGATCAGCGGCCGCGTCACGCGCTCGCTCCGACGAAGCGCGCGACCGCGTCGTCGACGGCGCGCATCACCGCCCGGCCTCCGGCGGCGGTCCCATCCGGATGCCCCTGGATCGCGCCACCGACCCCGATCATCAGGTCGGCGCCACCGACCTCGACGAGCGAGGCGATGTGGTCCGCCCGGATCCCGCCACCGACCATCGGGAGCGTCGGCCGCAGGGCATGCCAGTCGTCCCGGCAGCCGTCGAGCACGGCCCGGTAGCGCGACATCTCGAGCGGCCGCGGCGCCCATGGCGTGCTGCTGAGGACGGCGTCCGCACCGGCAAGGCGCGCAAGGCGGCCAAGCAGGAGCCGATGGCCATAACCGCCGGCCGTCGGCGTCGTGAACGTCTCGATCCCGGCGGTATGGACGAGGAGCGGGACCCCGAGATCCGCTTCGGCGAGGGCCTGGACGGCGTCGAGACCCGTCGCGAGGCCGTTGACCATCAGCGCGTCGGCACCGCCCTCGAGCGCCGCCCTCGCGGTGTCGATCAGGCCCGCCGGACGGGTCGTCACGTTGGCGACGTAGCGCGCTCGGTGCCCGGTCTCGTCGGCCATCCGGTCCAGCGTCGAGGCGTAGGCCCGTGCGCGATCGGCGACCCGCGCGAAGGTCGGGTCGGCGAGCAGCTCGTCGTCCTTGATCAGGTCGACGCCGCCGCGCGCACTCTCCTCCACGAACCGCGCGCCGACCTCCGGCGGATATCCGGTGCACGGCTTGATCATGTTGATGACGATCGGGCGACCGCCGACGCCGGTCAGGCGCCGCCAGCCTGCCGTCCCGTGGCGCGGCCCCGGGAAGCCGGCGACGAAGTCCGGCGGGACCTCGATGTCCACAAGCCGAGCGGCGATGGACGTCGATGGGTCGTTCCCGAGCAGCGTCGTGATCAGCATCGGGAACTGCGGACCGAAGTTGACGGTCGGGAAGCCGACGCGGAGCAACGACGTCGAGCCTTCCGCGGGTTCGCCGGCGACGACCTCATCGGCCTCGAGCGCGCGGAGCTCGATCACGCGACCGCCGTATCGCGCCCGCATCTCGTCGGTGATCCCCGGCACCGGGGTCCACGTCCCGATGGTCTGGCCGGTCGCGAAGGCCTCAGCGGCCTCGTGTTCGTGACCCTCCGGCAGGCGCGCCAGATACGTCGCGATGAGCTCGGCGCGCGTCATGCCACCGACTCCCGCAGCGCCGGATAGAGGCGGCGGAACGTCGCGAGGCGGGCCCTGGCCTGCACGGCGCGGTCGGGGTCCGGCACGACCGACCGCTCGATCGTCGGCGGCACGGCCGCCCGAACGTCGGCCGCGAGACCTGCCGCCACGAGCGCGCACGCGGCGGCGCCCCGGGCGGCAGCGTCCTGCGGATCCGCGACGATCTCGAGTGGCCGATCGAGGGCATCGGCGATCAGCCGCGTCCAGACGCCGCCGATGCTGCCGCCGCCGACAGCGCGGATCGTGCCGGGTTCGATGCCGTACGCGAGGCCGTATTCGTACGCCCACGCGATCTGGCTCGCCACCCCCTCCATGACCGCCCGGATCAGGTGCGCCCGACCGTGGTGCAGGGCAAGACCGACGAAGGCAGCACGAGCCGCGTCGTCGAACAGCGGGACACGCTCGCCGGTGAGCCACGGGACGAACTGCAGGTCCTCCATCTCATCGGCCACCGCCTCGACGCTCGCGTCGATCGAGGCGTGGTCACGCTCCGTGGGACCACCGAGACCGGCGATCTGGCGATCGAGCCACGACAGCGCCGCCCCGCCGGTCGCGATCTCGAGCCACAGGAGCCAGCCGGGGGGCGCGATGTGGCGTAGTGGTCCGAGTCGCCGGCCCGGATCGGACAGCCGGGTCTCCGACAGGATGCCGAAATAGACCGCCGTCCCCAGTGAGAGGTGCACGTCGCCACTCGCCACCGCCCCGGCGCCGATCTGGCTGGCCGGCACGTCGCCGGCGCCGCACGCCACGGGCGTTCCCGGCCGAAGCCCGGTCACATCCGCCGCCTCGCGCGTCAAGGCGCCGACGGCCTCGGTCGCCCCGCGGATCGGCGGTAGTCGATCGAGCGGCGTCTCGGCGATACGGCACAGGTCGGCGTCCCAGGCGCCGGTCGCCGGGTCGACGAGACGGAACGCACTGGCACCGGTCGGGTCGATCGCGGCGCTCCCGGTCAGCCGCGCGACGACGGCCTCCTTGCAATCGAGATACCAGGCGGTCCGCCGCACGACATCCGGCTCGTGAGCCTCCAGCCACGCGATCCGGGGGGCGATGTCCTTCGCGGTCAGCACCGCATCGAACCGGTCGTAGCCGTCGTCCGGTCCGGCCGCTCGGCGGATCCGTGCCGCCTCGGCGCTCGAGCGCTGGTCGAGCCAGGACAGCATCGGCCGAAGCGGGACGCCCGACGCATCGACCGGGACGACCGAGAACATCTGGGCCGTCACGGCGACCGCCGCGACATCGGCCGGGTCGATCCCGACGGCCGCGATCACCTCGCGGCTCGCCGCACCGAGCTCGCCGACGATGGCCTCGATGTCCTGCTCGACATGGTCCGGACGCGGCGTGGACAACCCGTAGGAGCGGAGGCGCGACCCGAGGACCTGGCCCGTGGCGTCGACGACGACGGCTTTGACGCCGCTCGTCCCGACGTCATAGGCGACGACGACCGGCTTCGTCATGTCAGCCGGCGGCGGCGTCCGCCCCGCGTCCATCAGCCCCGGGCACGCTCCTGCCGAACACGTCGAGGAAGCGATCGTTCTCCTCGATCGTGCCGATGGTGACGCGGACGTACTGGCCTTCGAGGCGATGCGCCGCGACCCTCCTCAGCAGGAGGTGTTCGGCCTTGGCCTCCGCGACGTAGTCCGAGCTCGGCCGGCCCGTGGCCGTGACATCGATCGTGATGAAGTTCGTCTCTGACGGCCACGGCACGACGCCCGGTAGACCCACCAGCGCCGCGAACAGGCGATCGCGCTCCTCGCTGATATACCGGCGTCGCCTGTCGAGAACGCCCGGGTCACGCACGGCGGCGAGGCACGCGCGGGCGCCGACGAGCGACACGCTGAACGGGATCCGCACACGCAGGAGCAAGTCGATGACGGCCGGATCGGCGAGGCCGTACCCGACGCGGACGGCGGCGAGGCCGAACGCCTTGGACATCGTCCTCGTCACGATCAGGTTCGGGAACCTGCTGATGAGCGGCGCGAACGACCGGCCGTAGCCACATTCGAGATATGCCTGGTCGATCACCGTCGGGATGCCGGTCTCGAGGACCGCCACCACTTCCTCCTCGGTCCAGCTCCGGCCGATCGGGTTGTTCGGACTGCACAGGAAGATGAGCTTGGTCCGCGGAGTCACCGCAGCCCGGATGGCCGGGATGTCGAAGCCGAGGTCGGCGGTCGTCGGGACGAGGACCGGGACGCCTCCGTTGAGGCGGACCTGAGTCTCGAAGAACGCGTACGTCGGGACCGGGATGACCGCCTCGTCGCCCGGTGTGATGAACGTCCGCGTGACGACGTCGAGGATCTCGGTCGAACCGTTGCCGAGGATGACCGAGTGCTTCTCGACGCCCGCGAAGGCGGCGAGCGCGTCGCGCAGCTCCCAGGCCGAGTTCGGATAGAAGTTCGCCTCGCGCATCGCGCTCAAGGCGGCCTCGATGACGACGTCATCGGGCGGGAGCGGGCACTCGTTCGACATGAGCCGGGCGAGCTCGCGGTGCTGCCAGGCGAAGTCGTGGTGGCTGGCGTCGTAGCCGGCCGCTGCCCACAGCTCGGGCCGGGCGAAGGATCGCAGCCACTGACGGTCCGAAGCGGCTTCACCGTCGCCGGGATCGGCGGGCGCCGTTCCCTTGGTGGCGTCGGTCGTATCCGTGATCCGCGTCATGCGACGCCCCGACCGCGCCGCGTTCGGCGGATCGTGAGCTCGAACAGGTTGGGCACGTAGTGTTCCTCCGAGTACAGCACGAGGGTCCCGTCGTCGGCCCGCTCCGTCTGCGAGACGCGCAGGACGGGCTCGCCCTCCTCGAGATCGAGCACGCGCGCGACGCGTCGCTCGGCGCCGACAGCGGTGATGGATGCCGATCCGCCGGCCAGCGTCACGCCGCAATCGACCTCGAGGAATCGATAGACCGACCCGCCTTCGTATGGCGTCGGCGCGCGAGCGGCGATCGCCACGGGGATGGCGTCGACCGCGGCCACCGCCCGGACATCGTTGGCCAGGATCGCCCGTTCGATCCAGAGGACGCGCCCGGCGGGCGGCAGGCCGAGCGCTTCGCCGACCTCCTGGGGCGCCGGTTGCTCGGCTGCCCGGAGCACCTGGACGCCGAGTTGCTGGTGCGCCGCCCGGATCGCCTCGGTCACCCCGAGGTCCACGTCGAGCGCGCTCTCCATCTTTGTGCTCACGCTCGTCACGAACGTGCCGAGCCCATGGACGCGTCGGACGAGGCCCGCACCCGCGAGGTTCTGGAGGGCTTCGCGCATCGTCGCGCGGCTGACGCCGTACGCGGCGGCGAGGGCAGGCTCGGACGGTAGGCGGTCGCCCGGCCGGTACTCGGCCTCGATCGCCGTGGAAAGTTCGCCCATGACCGCCTGGACGGCCTTCCCCATCACTCCCTCAAGTTGTCTGACCACTGTTGTCGGACGTGTGGACGATAGTAGCGGCGCGGTCAAGCCCTCGATGAGCCGGGAGGGCGAAAGCGCCGCCGGTCGACGCGACAGCGATCAGCGCATCGGGGGCAGCGCCATCCCGGCGGTGCGGCCGTGGAGCCGGTCCAGCAGGACGTCGTGCAGCAGGCCGTTCGTCGCGAGGCCCTCCCCCGCAGCGAACGACCGACGGCCGTCGAAGTCCGTGATCCGCCCGCCCGCCTCCTCGACGATGATCCACGGCGCCGCCAGGTCCCACGGACCGAGATCGCGCTCCATCATCGCCTCCGCCGCGCCGTCGGCGACGAGCGCATAGCCCCAGAAGTCGCCGAAGCCGCGCTCGCGCCAGACGGTCGGCAGCAGGGCGTCGAAGCCGTCGGCGACCTGTGACGCGTGCATGTCGGTGACCGATCGGAACAGCACCTGCGCGACGGCAAGATCGGCCCGCTCCGATACGTGCAGACGCCGCCGTTCGCGGCGGCCGCCGCCGACCGTCCAGGCGCCCTCGCCGCGGCTCGCCCACCAGCGCTGCCCGAGCGCGGGCGCGCTGATGACGCCGACCTGGATCTCCCCGTCGCGCTCCGCGGCGATGAGCGTGCCGAACAACGGCACCCCGCGCATGTAGTTGTGCGTGCCGTCGATCGGGTCCAGGTACCAACGCGTGGCGCTGGCACCGACCGCGCTCCCGTACTCCTCGCCGACGATGTCGTGGTCCGGGAACCGCTCGGCGAGCCGGGATCGGAGGGTCGTCTCGATGTGCTTGTCGACCTCGGTCACGAACGACCCGTCCGCCTTCGCCTCGATCGTCAGCTCCTGACGCAACCCGCTGAGAGCCAGGTCATCAGCGACGTCAACGCAGGCGATGGCGAAGTCGAGCCACTCGCGGAGGTCGCCCGCATCGGCGCGGCGGAGGCCGGCGCTCCAGTCGGTCCCGTAGTCGGTCGTCACGGGCCGATGGTAGCCGCGGGCGGGTGCGCGGCGACGGCCGAGCGTCCAGCGACGCGGGACGCCGACGCGTCAGTAGAGGTCGAAGAGCCGCGCCATGATCCCGCCATCCGCGAGGACATGCGTCCCGTTCACGAACGACGCGTCGTCGGTCGCGAGTGCGACGGCGAGGCGGGCGATCTCGACGGGCTGCGCCATGCGACGGACCGGGTACTCGCGCTCGACGCGCCGGCGGAACTCAGCCGGATCGGGCTGCGAGCCGAAGTACTGCTGGTTGAGCTCGGTATCCACGTCGCCGGGGCAGATGGCCACGCATCGGATCCCTTCCTCGGCGTAGGCCACCGCCGTCGATTTGGTCAGCCCGAGGATCGCGTGCTTGGTCGCGGAGTAGATCGGCAGCAGCGAGTCGCCGGTCAACCCGAGGACCGAGCTCATGTTGATGATCACGCCGGCACGCCGACGACGCATCCCGCGAAGGGCTCCACGCGAGCAGAGGAACGTGCCGAGCAGGTTCGTATCGACGACGACGCGGAAGTCGTCGACGGTCTGATCGGCGAGCGCCGCTTCGCGCTGGATCGCCGCGTCGTTGACCAGGAGGTCGACCGCGAAGCCGCTTGCCTCGAGCTCATCGAACGCCGCGTCGACCTCGGCCTCCGAGCGGACATCGACCGCTCGGGCGCGACACGCAGGCCCGATGTCCGCCGCGGTCGCGGCCGCGCCGTCGCCGTCGAGGTCGAAGATCACGACCTCCGCGCCTTCCTCGACGAACGTTCGAGCCATCGCAGCGCCGATCCCGCGGGCCCCACCAGTCACCACGGCCCGACGGCCGGCCAGCCTGTCCACTGTCGCTCCTCCGTCTCGATACCGCCAGCCGTCGCGGCGGGCTGGATCGTGTTGAGCCTACGTGTCCGCGTCGGTGCGCTGCACGGTCGCGATGCTGCGGCGGACCGCGGCCGTCCGTTCCGCCATCTCGCGATATGCGGCATGGTGGATCGGGCGAGGGGCGAGCGGCCTGCCGATTTGGACCGTCCGCTCCACGGCCGACGACACGTCGGGCGCAAGCCCGACGGCCGTGGAGGCCAGCGCGGCCGCAGCCACGGCGCCGGCATCCGGCGGATCCACGGCGCGCACCGGCAGCCCGGTCACATCGGCGGTCAGCTGCCGCCACCGACGGTCGCGCGCGCCGCCACCGGTGGACCGGATCTCCCCGACGCTCGAGCCGGCGTTCGCGGCTCGCTCCAGGCGTTCGCCAAGGCCGACGGCGACCCCCTCGAGCAGCGCCCGCGCAAAGCGTTCAACCCCATCGCCCAGCCCCAGGCCGGCGATCACGCCACGGGCCAGCGGATCAGGATGCGGCGGAGCGCCACCGCCGAGATCGGGAACGACCGTGATGCCGGTCGGCTCGTCCGCAGCTCGACCCGCCAGCGCCGCGATGCGCTTCACCGGGTCGCCCGTCCCGTCGCCGAGGCGGCCGAGCCACCCGAGCACGATCGTCCCGGGCCCGCTCGCCATGATCGACCATCGTCCGCCGGCGGCGATCGGCGGGCCGATCGAGAACCCGTCGACGACGAGGTCCGAGCTCGGACGTCCATCGGCCAGCACGGTCAGCGCTTGCCACGAACCCGCTCCGACGTGGGCGATGCCGTTCGTCGTGATCGCGGCACCCAACGTGGCCATCGCCTGATCGAAGCCGCCGGCAACGAGGCTGACGTCGGAGCGCAGTCCGATGGCGTCGGCGATGCGTGTCGGGATCGTCCCGATCACGGTGCCGGTCGGGACCACCGGGGGGAAGAGGTCGGCGGATGCTCCGGCCGCTCCGAGCAAGACGGGATCGTAGGCGCCGCCGGCCGGATCGCTGGAGATCGTCCACGCACCCGTCCTGGCAGCGAGTGTCGGTTCGCCGGCGACGTCGACCCCGAGGTCGACTGCCAGCGCTTCCGGCCACGCGAGCAAGCGCCTGACTCCGGCGGCAACGTCGGGGCGCGTCGCCCGCAAGGCGGCGTAGCGCGTCAGCGGGTAAGCACCCGTCGTCGGCAGCCCAGTCAGCACCCGGAAGCGATCCGCGCCAACCGCCTTCGCGATCGCGTCGTTGACCGCGGCATCGCGCGTGTCGAGGCTGAGCGGCACGGGTGCGACCGGCACACCTGCTTCGTCGACCCAGACGGCCTCATCCCCCGACCCCGCCGCGCACACGGCTCGGATCCGCGATCCAGCGCGGTCCGCGCGACCCGCCAGCTGCGTGATGACTCGTCGGGCGTTCTGGGCAACGACCGACGCGTCGACTTCCACCCGGCCGCCCGGCCCGATGTCGAGCGTCTGCGGTCGGGTGGCGCGCGCCATGAGTCGGCCGTCCCCCGCGACGAGTACGCCCTTCACGACGCTCGTCCCGATGTCCAGGCCGATGACCGCCGATGGCACGGCCTTCACGCCGTGAGGCTCAGACGACCGGCGAGCCGCGCAGGCTCGCCGCGACCTCCGCCATGCGTCCGAGCGCAGCCTCGATCAGGTCGTCGGAGATCTGGAGGTGCGTCACCAGCCGGATCTGGCGCGGCGGCCGATCCGACACGATGACTCCCGCTGCCCGGAGCGCCGAGGCCACCTCGGTCGACGGGCCGAGGGCGCCGACATCGACATAGACCATGTTCGTCTCGACCGACGTCGGGTCGATCGCGAAACCGTCGATCGCGGCGAGGCCCTCGGCCAGTCGCCGCGCCGATCGATGGTCGTCCGGCGCCCGCTCCAGGAGATCCTCGAATGCGACGATCCCGCATGCCGCGATGACGCCGGCCTGGCGCATCCCGCCGCCCACGAGCCGTCGACGGAAGCGTGCCTGCTCGATGAACGCGCTCGAACCGACGAGGAGCGCGCCCAGCGGGCACGACAGGCCCTTCGTGAGGTCGACCATCGTGCTGTCGACACCGCGCAGGAGCTCCCGGACATCGAGGCCCTGGGCCGCGGCGGCGTTGAAGACCCGCGCGCCATCGAGATGCACCGCGAGACCGTGCTCGCGCGCGACCGCCTCGACGGAACGCTGTTGATGCAGCCGCATGACCGAACCGGCTCCCCGGTTGTGGGTGTTCTCCAGCCACACCAGCCGGGCGTGCGGGTAATGGATATTCGGGCGCCGGATGGCGGCCTCCAGCGCGTCGGGCAGGATGTGCCCCCGATCCGATGCGACGATCGTCGGCGTGACGCCGGCGACCGCGCCGAGTCCACCGGACTCGTAGTAGACGACATGGGCGCCCGCGTCCACGAACAGCTCGTCGGCCGGTCGGCAGTGGACGAGCAAGGCGATGAGATTCGCCATCGTGCCGGACAGGACGAGCATCGCTGCCTCGGTCCCGAGCCGCTCTGCGGCCATCGCCTCGAACCGGAGGACCGTCGGGTCCTCGCCGTACGTGTCGTCACCGAGCGGTGCCTCGGCCATGGCGCGCCGCATCCGCTCGGTCGGCAGGGTCTGGGTGTCGCTGCGCAGGTTGATCACGCTGGGCGTCGTCACGTCTCGCTCACGCCTCGTCAACATCCGGAAGCTCCGCCCTGCGATACCGGTCGCGGGCTGCCTCGTAGTCTGCACCGCTGGGCTCGGTCGTCGCACCGGCCGGGATGAGACCGGCGACGCGCTCCGGGACGTCGGCGAACGCGGCGCCGAACGCGGCGGCGCTGGTCGCCTCCCGGAGTCGGGTGATGGGTCGCCCGAGGACATCGGCGAGGATCGTGCAGAAGAGCGGACTGCGCATCATGCCGCCCGTGACCACGACCTCGGCGGGCTGCAGCCCGCCGCACGCCTCGGCAAGTCCGAACGCGATCCCTTCGAGCACCGACCGGTACAGATCGCCCGGTCCGTGAGCCAGGCCAAGACCCGTCCAGCTGCCGCGCAACGGGGAGCGCGGATCGGGGTTGCGACGGTCCAGCATCGTCTCCCGGAACGTGACGCCGCGGCTGCCGGGCGGGACATCGGCAGCGGCCTGCTCGAGTGCGGCGTCCGAGCCCCCGAGGATGCCTCGCGCCCAGCCCGCCGCCAGTCCCGCTGTCGTCTGACCGCCCTGCCACGCTCCGTCAGGCAGCCCAGGGACGGCGGTCAGCAAGGGACCGAACATCCGGCCACGCGCGTCCCCGCATGCGATCCCGCCGATGGCGGCCGACGACGAGCCGACCGTCACGCAGAGACGCCCAGGGGCGGCAGCACCCATCCCGACGGCCGCGAGATAGCTGTCCATCCCACCCACGAGCACCGGCACGGCGCGGATCCTGTCGGGCCAACCTGCGGCGCCCTGGACGGCGCCCAGCAGCGTGCCGGTCGGACGGACCTCGGCGATGACGCGTTCCGCGGCAGACGCCGGGGCGCCGGCCGCCTGCACGAGCGACGCGGCGACCGCACCGTCGTCACCGCCCGCCCATCCCCACTCACGTGTCCCGGCATTCGCGGACCACACACCCGATAGGCGGAAGCCGAGCCAATCCGCGAGCTCCACGACGATGCCCGACGATCCGTCGAGGCCGCCCGAGCCCGCCAGCCACGCGAGCTTGGCGATCCCCCACTCCGGTGACACGTGGCCGAGCATCCGCTCGAGGTTGGGGTGACCGGCGCGCCGGACGGCCGCCGCTTCACGCGTGGCGCGATGGTCGGCCCACATGAGACCGCTCCCGAGCGGGGCCCCCGCGCGCGGATCGACGATCGCCACGGTCGAGGCCGTCGCCGCGATCCCGATCGACACGGCACCGAGGCCGTCCGGCACAGCCTCGAGGAGCGGGCCGAGCGCGTCACGGACGGCCGACTCGACGTCGAGGAAGCCGACCTCGCGACGCTCACCATCGCCGACCACCTCGAACGGCGACGTCGCTGTCGCCAGCACGCGGCCGTCGCGATCACGGATCGCCGCGACACGTACGACGCCCGTCGCCGCGTCGATCCCGATCCGATACCCGTCGCCGCGAACTGCGATGGCCCGACCCTCCTCGCTCGGCGGGAGTGTAGGGCCCACTCCCCGTCGGTACAGTGATGCTCCGCGGGTGCGCTGCCCGCGACGAACGGCCGGGAGCATCGGAAGGCGATGGGCGAAGCGACAGGTCGCCTGGCGGGGCGCGTAGCGACGATCACCGGCGGCTCGACGGGCATCGGTCGTGGCATCGCCGAGCTGTTCGTCCGCGAGGGTGCGAGCGTCGCGCTGCTCGCACGTGACGCCGACCGGCTGGCGGCGACGGTCGACGCGCTGGGCGACCCCGATCGAGTCGTCGCCGTCGCAGGCGACGTCGGCATCGCCAGCGACGTCGAACGCCTCGTCGACACCGCGACAGAGCGGTTCGGTCGGTTGGACATCCATGTGTCGAACGCAGGCATCCACCGCGTCGTGCCGTTCCTGGAAACCACCGAGGAGACCTGGGACGAGGTCTTCCAGACCAACGTGCGGGGAGCGTTCCTGTCCTGCCGCGCGGCGGCCGCGGCGATGGAGCGATCCGGCGGAGGGTCGATCGTCGTCGTCGGCTCCACGAACAGCTTCGTCGCCGAACCGCACATGGCCGCCTACAACGCGAGCAAGGCCGCGCTCGTCCTCCTGGTCCGCTCGATGGCGATCGACCTCGCCGCGGCGGGTATCCGGGTGAACGTCGTAGCGCCCGGCACGATCGTCAGCGAGATCACCAAGCCGATGCTTGCTGCGGGGTTCGGCTTCGGCTCGGTGCCGCTGGGGCGGATCGGCGAACCGATCGACGTGGCGTGGCCCGTCCTGTGGCTGGCGTCGGACGAGGCGGCCTACGTTACCGGGGCGACGATCGTGGTCGATGGCGGCCAGATCGCGCTGAACGGCGATCTGCCGAGCGACGCGCGTCGACCCGCCGGACCTGACCGGGCGGGCCCATGACCGTGCTGGGAGCCCTGGCGGGCCTGACCCCTGAGGCCGTTCGCCGTGCTGCGGGACTCGTCACGCACGGGATCGTCATCGACCTGTCCGTGCCGCTGGACGCGGACGTCCTGCCGAGAGGCGATCCAGCGTTCCATCGGCCGTTCTCCCGCCTCGATGTGATGACGCCCGAACGATGGTCCGAACTGGTCGACTCTGGCGGGGATGCGTTCCACCTCGACGCCATCGCCGGGAGCATCCACCAGGGGACGCATGTCGACGGCCTCGTCCACGTCGTCAAGGACGGCAGGGTCTACGACGGACGGGACGCCGCCTCCGTCCGGACCGACCGAGGCTGGACGTTCGCAGGCATCGAGACCGTTCCGCCGATCGTCACGCGCGGGGTGCTGGTCGACCTCGTCGCGCGTCGCGGCGGGCGACCGCTGACGGGATCCGACGAAGTGACGGTCGCCGACGTCGACGGCGCCCTCGCCGCCTCGGGCGCGACCGTCCGGGCCGGCGACGCCGTTTTGCTCCGGACCGGGAAGATCCGAGAGCTGTCGACGGCGCGTGAGACGTTCCTCGACGCCCAGCCGGGCATCGGCGTCGATGCCGCGATCCACCTCGCCGAAGCCGGCATGGCGGTCCTCGGCTCGGATACCGGCGGGACCGAGCCGCAACCCGTGCGCGACTGGTCGCGCACGGTGCATGTCGAGCTGCTCACACGACGCGGGATCCACCTCGTCGAATGGATGGATCTTGACCCCCTCGCGAGCACGCTGGCCGAGCACGGACGGACGGATTTCCTGTTCATCGCCGTACCGCTTCGGATCACCGGTGCGACCGGGTCATGGGTCCGCCCGATCGCCCTGATCTGACCCGGTCGAGACCGGCCGTGTCACCCGCTTTCACTTCCCTCACCGGGGCTTGACGCCCTCCGCTAGCATGTGCGACACCACGTCACTCGTCGTACAACAGTGGTCAGACAACTCCGTCCAGCGAGCCGCCCGATGATGGGTGGGCGGCACCCCATCGGTGGCAGCGAGAGGTAGGGATGGCGACGATCGGCGCCCCGGCCACCGCGTCCGCGCGGGCCAATGTGCCCGACGGCGTCCCGGCCATCAGTGCCAAGGGGATCGTCAAGCACTTCGGGCACCTCCAGGCCCTGCGCGGCGCATCCATCGACCTGTTCCCCGGTGAGGTCGTCGCGCTCGTCGGCGACAACGGGGCCGGCAAATCGACGCTCACGAAGGTGATCTGCGGCGCTCTGCCGGCCGACGAGGGTGAGATCGAATTCTGGGGTGAGCCGACCAAGGTCCAGTCGACCAACCACGCGCACGAGCTCGGCGTCCACACCGTGTATCAGGACCTCGCCCTCGCGCCGCATCTGAGCGTCTCGGACAACCTGTTCCTCGGGCGGGAGGAGCTCCGCCCCGGCTGGCGCCGCTTCCTTGGCGAGGTCGATCGCCGGCTCATGGCCGACGAGACCCGGGACGCGATGGGTCGTCTCGGGATCACGCTCAAGGACTACAACGTCCCAGTCGGGAACCTGTCCGGCGGGCAGCGCCAGGCGCTCGCGGTCGCACGTGCGATCACGTGGGCCACCACGGCCGTGCTGATGGACGAACCGACGGCAGCACTCGGCCCGAAGCAGTCGGCCATCGTGTACGAGACGGTCGCGGCGGCCGCCCAGCGGGGTCTGGCGGTGCTCGTGATCAGCCACGACATCCCGCGGATGCTCGAGTTCGCCCACCGGATCGCCGTGATGCGTCACGGCAGCGTGGTGGCCGTCCGTGAGGCGCGCACCCTCCGTCTGACCGAGGTCATCGGCCTGATGCTCGGCGAGGAAGTCCGAGCGTGAGCGAGGAAACCCTGGCCGAGACCCCGCCGATGGCGGAGCCGCCGACGTCGGACGGCTCGGCCTTCGCGCGGCCCGACGATGCGGCCGCCGGCGCCAGCGGCAATCGGATCCTGCGGTCGCTGCGGGGAGCGACCTCGATCTGGCTCGCGCTCTTCATCGTCGCGCTGGCGATCGGCTTCGGCATCGCGAGCGCGCTGGAGTACGGCAGCCCGGTCTACCTAAAGGTCGACAACCTCCTCTCGATCGGTCTCAACGCGGCACAGATCATGGTCCTCGCGATGGGGATGACGTACCTGATCGGCGCCGGCCACCTCGACCTGTCGGTCGGCCAATCGCTGATCCTGGCGTCGGTCCTCGCGGCCAAGGTCATGGTCGCGGTCGGTGGCACGCCCGAGCAGGTCGCATCCGGGCAGTACCCGAACCTGGGGTTGGCCATCGCGCTCGGCGTCCTGACGGCGATCCTCGCGGGGGCCGGCGTCGGCCTCTTGAACGGGTTGATCGTCACGCGGCTCCGTCTCTCGTCCTTCATCGTGACGCTGGGCACCTCCGGGCTCGCCTACGGCATCGCCCTCGTCCTGACCAGTGCGGCGAATGTCGCGTTCATCCCGGATCAGATCCAGGAGGGGTTCGGCGGCATCAAGCTGTTCGGCTTCCTGCCCGCGCCGCTGGCCCTCGCGCTCGTGGTCGCGGCGATCATGTGGTGGTTCCTGCGCCGCACGCGCTTCGGCCTCCGGACGCTGGCCATCGGCTCATCCAAGGAGGCGTCGATCCGCGCGGGCGTCGACGTCAACCGCCACACCCTTCGCCTGTTCATCCTCATGGGTGTCCTCGTCGGCGTCGCGGCTGTCATCGACATCGCGCGTAACGCGAATACCAACGTGGTCGGCCATCAGACCGACAGCCTGCAGGCGATCGCCGCCGTGGTCTTGGGAGGGACCAGCCTGTTCGGCGGGATCGCGTCGATCGGAGGTTCGATCCTCGGCAGCCTCGTCCCCGTCATGCTCCAGAACGGCCTCGTCATCCTGCAGGTCGAGCCGTTCTACCAGTTCGCCATCGTGGGGATCATCCTGATCCTCGCGGTGTACTTCGATCAGCGGCGCCGGGAGCGCGCCACGTAGCGTTGGGCCCGGTTGGGCCGTATCGACGGGAGCCGTTCGGCTTCCGTGGAGGAGGAGCAGCGTGAAACGAGCATCGTTGGGTCGGTATCTCGCGCTGGGGGCCGCGAGCATGGTCCTGGCGGCCGCATGTAGCAGCAGCGCAGGCACCGCGACCAGCGCCCCGAGCGCGGCGGCGCCGAGCACGGCGGCAAGCGAAGCGGCACCCTCGGCGAGCGGCGGCTCGACCGGCGAGGCGGTGAAGGTCGCCTTCATCGCGGGGCAGATCGGGATCACCTTCTACACCGGCGTCGAGTGCGGTGCGAAGGCAGCCGCCAAGGAATTCAACGTCGATCTGAACTGGACCGGTTCGCACAACTGGGACATCAACGAGACGCGCCCGCTCATCGACGCCGCAAAGGCGACGAACCCGCAGGGTTGGGTCATCTCGCCGACGGACCCCGATGCCCTGGTCTCAGACATCAAGGGGTTCATGGAAGCCAAGCAGTGGACCGTCACGATCGACGCGCCGATGAGCCAGCCCGTCGAGCTGCAGAACATCCAGTCCAACCACTATGAGGGTGGCAAGACGGCTGCCGCCGCCATGCTCAAGCTGACCGGCGGGACCGGCACCTATCTGGTCCTGCACATGACACCGGGCCTGCCCGACATCGGTGGACGCGCCGACGGCTTCCGCGATGCGATGACCCAGGCAGGCGCCAAGGTCCTCGACTACGTCTACCCCGGCACCGACCAGGCCAAGGCTGCCGATGCGGTGAGCGCCGCGATCAACGCCCACACCGATCTTGCCGGTGTCTACGCCACGCACGAGACCGCCGCGAATGGCGCCGCGTCCGCGATCAAGGCCGCGGGCCAGAACGGCAAGATCAAGCTCGTGGCGTTCGACTCCGCGCCGAACCAGGTCGCCGACCTGAAGGCCGGCGTCTATGACGGGCTCATCGCCCAGGCCCCGTTCAACATGGGCTACTACTCGGTCAAGCTCGTCGCCGACGCCATCCGCGGCAACGTGGACACGTCGACCGTCAAGCACGACAACCCGACCGGGCTGTACGCGATCACCAAGGAGAATGTCGACTCGCCGGACACCACGCCGTGGATCTACCCGGCTGATCTCAACGGCTGCCCGACGAAGCCCTTGAGCTGACGCCCCTACCCGTGGCGTTCCCACGGCGGTCGGACCCTCGTGGTCCGGCCGCCGTGCCGTCCCTGACAGACGGCAGATGATCGTCGTTCCCGCGCTCCACCCGGCTCACGATGTGATCGTCCGCATCGACGCGCTGTCGCCCGGGTTCGTCCACCGTGCCGCGCCGGACGCGACGCGCACGGGCGTCGGCGGTAAGGCCGTCAACGTGGCGCTCGCGATCGCGGCGATGGACGTACCCGTCCGGCTCATCGTGTGCGGCGATGCGGCGCTCCTGGACGGGCTCGACGAGCATGCCGCCCGCCATCCCCAGCTGGAGCTCGTCCGGGTCCGCTCCCCCGTCTCGACGCGCACGGATATCGCGATCATCGACGACAAGCGGCTCACCGTGATCAACGCCACCGCTGCCGATCCTGGCCCCGACGTCGTGGACGCGGTGATGGCGAAGACCGTCGACGACCTCGCGGCGGGCGACGTTTTGGTCCTCGCGGGTAGCACGCCTGACGGTACGGGTCGTGCGCATGCGGCGATGTCACTGGCGGCACGTGATCGCGGCGTGCATGTCGTCGTGGATGCGTCCGGGTCGGCCCTGGATGGGCTCCTCGAGACACGACCCGAGGCCGTCAAGGTGAGCGTCGACGAAGCCCGCGAGCTCGGCGGCACGCGAGACGCGTCAGCGGATGCCGGGCGGCCAGGACGCCTCGCCGACGTGCCGATCGTCGGGATCACCGACGGGGAGGCAGGCCTGCGCGCGTGGCTTCCCGACGGCCGAGCGATGCACGTGACGCCGCCACCGTCACCTTCCGTCGTTGCGACGCTGGGCGCCGGTGACGCAGTGACCGCCGGTCTCGCGATCGCCATCGCGCGCGGCGACGACCCGCTCGATGGGTTCGTCCTCGGGACGGCGATGGCCGCCTCGACGCTGGATCATCTCGATCCCAGCGTGGATCGCGTCGCCGCCGAGCGCCTGCGGGGGGCCGTTCGCGTCGGCCCGCTCCGGTCTCGCCGCTAGCGGCGAACCATCACGACCGTATCCGTTCGTTGGCCGGGTCGTAGAGCGGCTCGCGCATGACCTCGAAGCCGACCCAGCGACCGAACACCTCGACCTCGCCGCGGGTACCGATCCCGGCGTCCGGCGGAAGGTAGGCGTAGGCGATCGACTTCTCGACCGCGAAGCCCTGGCCGCCGCTGGTGACGCGACCGACGATGCGTCCATCGACCCGGACGGGTTCGTTGCCCAGGCACACGTCGAGTGCGTCGTCGAGGACGAGACAGCGCAGCCGCTTGGACGGACCGTCGGCCTTCGCGGCGGCGAGCGCGTCGTGGGCGTTCGATCGCTCGGTCTTGTCCAGGGCGACCGCAAAGCCGAGACCTGCCTCGTACGGATTCTCGTCGGGCGTGATGTCGCTCGACCAGACGCGATAGCCCTTCTCGAGCCGGAGCGCGTCGATCGCCCGGTACCCGCCGGCGACCATGCCGTGCTGCCGGCCGGCCTCCCAGAGCGTCGCCCACAGGGCTCGCCCGTATTCCACGGGCGCATAGAGCTCCCAGCCGAGCTCGCCGACGTACGTGATCCGCAACGCGAGCAGGGGCGCGTTCCCGATGCTGATCTCCCGCCCCGTCAGGAACGGAAAGGCCGCATCGGACAGGTCATCGCGGCTGAGCGGTGCGAGGACCTCGCGCGCCCGGGGACCCCAGATCCCGAAGCAGACGCGGGACGACGTGATGTCGCGGATCTCGACCGAGCCGTCGACCGGCAGGTTCGAACGCAGCCAGCCCAGGTCGTGGTTGCCGTACGCGGTGCCGGTCACGAGCATGAACCGGTCCGTCGCGAGGCGGGTCACGGTGAGATCGGCCTGGATCCCGCCGCGGCGGTCGAGCAGCTGGGTGTACACGACCGACCCGGCCGGGCGATCGATGTCGTTGCCGGCGACCCGCTGGAGGAAGGCACATGCGCCCGGACCGGCTACCTCGATCTTGGCGAACGACGTCTCGTCGAAGAGCGCCGCGGTCTCGCGCGTCGCCAGCGCTTCCGCGGCGATGGCCGGCGACCAGTGCTGGCCCGCCCAGCCGCGCGGTCGCAGCTTCTCGAGCCGCTCGCGCCCGCCGAACCGCGGGTCGTCGGCATTCGGCTCGAACCAGTTCGGACGCTCCCAGCCCGACTTCTCGCCGAAGACCGCCCCGAGCGCCGCCAGGTCGTCGTAGGTCGGCGAGGTGCGCAGCGGGCGCGCTGCGTGGCGCTCCTCGTTCGGATAATGGATGTCGTAGTAGGTCGCGTAGTTCTCGATCGAGCGCGCCAGCGTGTAGGCGCGCGACCGATACGCCGCCCCGAACCGGCGGATGTCCATCTTCCAGAGGTCCAGCTCCGGCTCGCCGTCGACGATCCAGCTGGCCATCTGCCGGCCGATGCCACCGGCGCCGGCGATCCCGTGCGCGCAGAACCCGGCAGCCAGCCAGAAACCCCGGACGTCCGACTCGCCCAGGATGAACTCGTTGTCCGGCGTGAAGGCCTCGGGCCCGTTGATGATCCGGCTCACGCGCGCATCGGCCATAGCGGGCACGCGTCGGATCGCGCCTTCCATGATCGGCTCGAAGCGGGGCAGATCCGCCCCCAGCAGCTTGCCGTTGAAATCCGCCGGGATACCGTCGAGGCCCCACGGGTCCGGGTCGCGCTCGTAGCCGCCCATGCACAGCCCGCCGACCTCCTCGCGGAAGTAGACGAGGTTGTCCGGGTCGCGCAGCTGGGGGAGGGTCGGTTCGACGCCCTCGATCGGTTCGGTGAACAGGTACTGATGCGCCATCGGGATGATCGGCACGGTCACACCGACCAGCCCCCCGATCTCGGGGGCGAACATGCCGCCGGCGTTCACGACGATGTCGGTCGCGATCTCGCTGCGCGCACCGCGGTGCTCGACAGTCACCCCGGTGACACGCCCACGCTCGACCCCGATCTCGACGACGCGCGTCTGGGTCCGGATCGTCACGCCTCGCTGGCGTGCGCCGGCGGCGAGCGCTTGCGCGAGACCGGACGGATCGAGCCAGCCGTCGGTCGGTAGCCAGACACCACCGAGCACGCCGTCGGTCGACATGAGCGGAAAGCGGTCCTGGGCCGCCTGGGCATCGATGATGTCCATCGGCAACCCGAACGTCTTGGCCCAACCGGCCTGCCGTTCCAGCTCCTCCATCCGCTCGGCCGACGAGGCCAGCCGGATCGAGCCGACCTCGTGCCAGGACGGGTCGACCCCGGTCTCATCGCGCAGCCGTCGGTACAGCTCGGAGCCGTACATCATCATCTTGGTCAGCGTCACGGTCCCCCGGAGCTGCCCGACGAGCCCGGCACTGTGGAACGTCGACCCGCTGGTGAGCTCGGCTCGATCGACGAGGATCACGTCGGTCCAACCACGCTCGGCGAGGTGATACGCGATCGACGTCCCGCCGACGCCGCCACCGATGATCACCGCCCGGGCGTGTTCCATGGCCGCCTAGCCTATCGGGTCGCGGGTTGCCTTCTCTGCGTTTTCACGCAGCCGCGCTGCGGGCGCGTCCTATGCTGACGGCCACGTCGTCGCGGGGGTCTGGAGGAGGCTGATGCGGTCGCTTCGACTTCGCCGGTTCGCGGTGGCCATCGCGACAGTGAGCGTGCTCTACGGGTGCAGCGCGGCGGGCCAGCCAGTCACCACCACGCCGGCACTTGCTGTCACGCCGTCGAGCTCGGCCGCCCCAGCGAATCCATCGGCGAAACCGACTCCGTCAGCGAAACCGAGTCCGTCCGCGACGCCGATCCCGACGCTTGCATCGACGACCGAGCTCGCCGCCGAGGCTCCGCCCGGTGCCACTACCATCGAGATGACGCCGGATGCCGACAAGCCCCGCTTCAAGCCCGACGCGGTCACCGTCAAGGCGGGGACGGCGACGTTCTTCCTGACGAGCCTGGCGCTCACGGGGACGTTCGGCCCGTTCCACGACATGATCATCGGGCCGGAGATCGGTACGCCGCTCGCGACGTCGCGCTCCGTCCAGCCAGGCACCTCGGCGGTATTCACCGTGGAGGGCCTCCCCCCGGGCACGTACCAGTTCTGGTGCAACACCAATACGGGGCACGGACTCCATTTCAAGCTCGGGATGGTCGGCACCCTCACGGTCACACCCTGACTCGCTGCCGGCACGGATCAGGGACCGCCTGATGGCCAAGGTCGACATGAGCGTGACCATCGCGCGCCCGGTATCCGACGTGTACCGCGTCCTCACGACGCCGGAACTCACCCCCCGCTGGTCCTCGAACGCGATCGAGGAGCACGTCACGACGCCTGGGCCGATCCGCGTCGGATCCCGACGGCGCGCGACCGTCCGACGCATGGGCGGCGGAACGACGCATAACGAGATCGAAGTCACGGCGCTCGAACCCGAGCGATCCATCGCGGTCCGCAGCGTCGAGGCTCCCGTGTCGTTTAGTTCGTCATGGACGTTCACACCGGTCGATGGCGGCACGCGGGTCGACTGGCACTGGGACTTCGCGATGCGCGGGTGGCTGCGTCCGTTCGACGGGCTCCTGGCAAGGACATTCACGCGCGCGTTCCGGCGCGATCTCGCCAGGCTCAGGTCGATGATGGAGGCGGGCGAGCTCTGATCCTTGCAGGTTACCGGGCGACCGCTCCCGAGCCTCGCTGCGTCCGATACGCTGCGGCAGGAGGGCTGCCATCGACACCGTGACGCCGACGATCGAGCAGGTCATCGCCGCGATCCCACCGTGGGCCGGCCGCGCGGTGACGGCTGAGCCGATCGCCGCGGGTCTGACGAACGCCAACTGGAAGGTCACGGTCGACGGGAAACCGCACTTCGTCCGCATCCCGGGCGCCGCGACCGACCTGCTCGCAGTCGATCGAGCGAACGAGCGGCACAACACACGAGCCGCGGCGACGGCCGGGGTCGGGCCGCCCGTCCTCCATGAGCTTCCTGACTGGGATGTGTTCGTCCTTGCCTGGGTCGAGGCACGAACGATGTCGATCGAAGCGCTCGGCGCTCCGGGCATCCCGACGAGGGTGGCCGAGGCACTCCGGCAGCTCCACGCCGGGCCACGGTTCCGCGACGATTTCGACATGTTCCGGACGACCGAGCGCTACCTGCGCGTCGTCGACGAGCGGGCGATCAAGATCCCGACCGGGTATCGGAGCAGGCTCGACCGGCTGCCCCGGATCGAGGCCGCCCTCGCCATCAAGCCCTTGGCCACCGTCCCGTGTCACAACGACCTGCTGGCCGAGAACTACCTCGACGACGGCGAGCGGCTGTGGCTCGTCGACTACGAGTACAGCGGCAACAACGATCCCACCTTCGAGCTCGGTAACACGTGCCAGGAGCAGGGCTGGGACGAGCCCCGGATCCGCGAGCTGTGCACCGCCTATTTCGGCGAGGCCACCGACGCCCTGCTCGCCCGGATGCGGCTGCAGATGATCATGTCGGACGTCGGCTGGACGCTCTGGGCGGCGATCCAGGCCGCGATCTCGACGATCGACTACGACTTCTTCGGATGGGCCGAGGAACGCTGGGCGCGCGCGCAGACGGCGCTCGACGGGCCCGACTTCGAGGACTGGCTCGCCGCGGTCGCGACCTGAGGCAGCGATCCGAGCGAGTGCGACCTCGCCTAGCCCTTCATCCGTGCGCCGGTCGGGTCCCACGGCACATCGGGGGCCACGATCGCCGGGACACGCTCCTCGAAGACGTCTACGGTCAGCGCCGCGTCCTCGGCGAGGTCCGCGCCTCGATAGAACGTCGCGATCGTCCGCTCGACGCACGGGCCGTAGGCGACGCTGCGCACCCGCCCGACGACCTCCCCATCGGCTCGCACGGCCTCCCCACCGTAGACGGGACGCCAAGCGTCATCGTCGCCGATGAACACGCTCGTCAGGCGCCGAGCGCGCTCGCCACCCACGCCCCTGCCCCCCTCGCGGGCCGTCGCCAGCGCGTCGCGGCCGATGAACGTGCCCTTGCCCAGCCGCACGAACCGACCGAGCCCGGCTTCATCCGGCGTCTCGAGCATGGTCATGTCCGTGCTGTAGTAGCGGTAGCCCTTCTCCATCCGCAGCGCGTCGAGCGCGCGGTATCCGAACGGCTCGAGGCCATGGTCGGCGCCGGCAGACCAGAGGGCGTCCCACACGCCCACCGCTCGATCGGCCGCGATCGTCAGCTCCCAGCCCAGCTCCCCGGCGTAGCTGATCCGCGCGGCGAGCGTCGGGATCTCCTCGGGACCGATCCGCACGACCACCGCCCGACGGAGCGGTAGCGTCGCGTCGTCGACCGGGTCCCTGGTCGCCGCGTCGAGGACGTCGCGGGCACGTGGACCCCACAGTCCGATCGTCGCGAAGTCGCCGCTGACATCGCGGATCGTCGCGACCTCGTCGTGTGACCGCTGCCAGCGCAGCCATGCGAGGTCACCGGCCACGAATCCCGCGCCGGTCACGACACGCAGATGATCCCCGGCCAGTCGGGTGATCGTGACGTCGGCGACCATCCCGCCCCGCTCGTCGCACCACGGCGTGTAGACGACGCTGCCGTCGGGGACGTCGAGGTCGTTCGCGGCCACGCGCTGGAGCAATCCGAGTGCGCCCGGGCCTACGACGTCGATCTTGCCGAACGAGCTCAGATCGATGATCCCGACCCGATCGCGCACGGCGCGGCCCTCGGCGACGACGCGTTCGGACCATGGGGGTCGCGTCCAGCCGTATCGAGCGCCGTCGCGGCCCGACCGCCGCCAGGCCCGGCCGGGCTCATGGTGATCCGGGCGCTCCCAGCCGGCCTTCGTCCCGAACACGGCGCCGGTCTCCTGGAGTCGTCCGTGCAGCGGCGACAGGCGGCGTGGCCGGCCGTACAGGTCGGCGTCGTACGGGAACCGGAGCCGGTAGTAGTCGCTGTAGGTCTCGCGGCCCAGCCCCGCAGCGAAGGCGGGGTCGCGATAGGTGTCGGAGAACCGCCAGGCCCGGTACGGCCCGATGTCCGAACCGGGGTCGCCGGCGGTGATCCAGCCGGCGAGCGCCCGCCCGATCCCACCGCCACCACCGAAGCCGTTCAGCGACAGCCCGGCGGCGACCCAGAACCCCCGGACCCCCGGCAGCGGCCCGAGCAGCGGGTTCGCGTCCGGCGTCATGGCGTCGGGATGGCAGATCAGGCGCACGACCTCCGCATCTCCGAGAAACGGGAACCGGCGGATAGCGCCGGCCATCAGCGGCGCGAACCGCTCGAAGTCCGGCGGAAGCGAGCGTGCGGCGTGATCCCAGGGGACGCCGTCCTCCCAGCGTGACACGGGGTCCAGCTCGTACCCGCCGAACACCATGCCACCGCTCTCGCTCTTGCCGTAGACGAGGTTGTCCGGGTCGCGGAAACAGGGCATGTCACGCGGCAAGTCATGGCCCGGGACCGCGCGCAGCGCGATGTGCTGGTGGTCGACCGGCGTCGACGGAACGAATCCGCCGACCATCGCCGCGACCTGTGGCGCCCACATGCCGGCGGCGTTGACGACGATCTCGGTGTCGATCGGACCGGCGTCCGTCAGCACGCGATGAACGTCACGCCGGGGCGAGAGCTCGAACCCGGTGACTCGGACACCCTGCCGGATCCGCACGCCGAGCGCACGCGCGGCATCGGCCAGCGCATGCGTCGCCTCGTGGGGGTCGAGATGCCCGTCACCGGGGAGGTAGACGGCACCGTACAGATCCTCCGGCGTGACCGCCGGGAGGAGTACGCGGGCCTCGTCGGGCCCGATCACGTCGACGTCGAGGCCGATCCCGCGCGCCCGGCTCGCCGTCCGCCGCAGCTCACCGAGCTGATCGCGCGACGACGCCAGTCGCAGGCTCCCGACGCCTCGGAACACGCCGAGCCGCTCGTAGAGCTCGATGCTGTATCGACGGAACGACATCATCGTCGACGACGGGTTGAAGGCCGTGACCAGACCTGCGGCCATATTCGTCGAGCCCGATGTGAGCTGGTGCTTCTCGACGAGGAGCACGTCGGACCAGCCCGCCAGGGCGAGGTGGTAGGCCACGCTGCAGCCGGTGATACCACCGCCGATGACGACGACCCGTGCCTGATCCGCGCTCACGACGTCACACGGTAGCGGGGTCGTGGATCGGCCGCGCGGCACGAGCGCAGGGGCTCGTCAGCCGGCGCACCGCCTCGTCAGCCGGCGCGCCTAGCCGAGGCCGGGGGCCGCAACGGCCCGTGATCAGTCGCCGGCGGCCTCCCGCAGCGCGCGTTCGAAGGCCGGCGTCGTCGCGTTCGAGAGCAGGCGGTCGAAATGCTCGGCGGCGTACGCCACGAAATCGACGTCGAGCGTGCTGATCCCCTGCTGGAGCACGCCCCACATCGCCTCGCGGAAATCGGAGACGACGCGCATGAGCGAGAGCCGCGCCAGACGGCCGGCGGGGACCGAGCCGTGGTACTCGGCAAGCAGCGCGGCGTCGTCGTCGGGCGTCAGCTCGTGGTTGATGCTGAAGTTACCGAGATCGAAGTAGGGGTCGCCCATACCGGCGTATTCCCAATCGACGATCCGGATCCGCACTCCGTCATCGATGAAATTCGCGTTGAGCAGGTCGTTGTGGCAGGGCGCCAGTTCGATCGGGGCGGCGAGGCAGGCGAGCTCGATGCGCCGGCCGATCGCGGCCGCGAGCTCGTACTCCGGCGGGATCCGCACACCCCGTGCGGCGGCCAGCGCCTTGTATGCCTCGACGATCCGCAGCGGGACGAACAGCCCGGGGATCGGCGGCCCGTCGTGGATCCTGCGGAGCGCGTCGGCGACACGCACGAGCGTCGCCGGCTCGCGGACCTGCTCCATCGTGACCTCGGAGCCTTCGATGAAGCGGGTCACGAGATAGCCCTCGGGCCTGATGAAGGCTGTGACCTCCGGACCGACGCCGACGCCGGCGGCCGCGACGGTTGCCGCGTGCTCGACCTCGCGGCTGATGCCGAGCAGGTGCGTATCGTTGCCCGCGAGCCGGATGACGTAACGCTCCGGGACATCGGCGACGGCCACGAGGAAGTTGCGGTTCGTGATCCCACCGCTCAGCGCCGTGAGCGTCAACGCGTGGCCCGCGAGCTCCGGGACGCGCTGCATCGCGCCGACCAGGTGGTCGCGCAGCTCACCGCGGAGCTCGGCGGGTACGGTCGCTTCTTCGGTCATAAGGAGCGGCGCGGCGATGACGCCGCGCCGCAGCTCCTCCTCCCGGGAAGGTTCAGCTCAACCGATCGTCGCCTCGCCGGTGATGAGGTCGGCCGACTCGACGTCGTGGGCGCGACCACGGACCGAGAGGAGGTAGTAGATCAAGCCAGTGACGATCAGGAGCCCGACGAGCGACTCGAAGATCGGCCAGGCAGGCATCCCTTCGATGGTGTTGCCGAACGGCTTGATGAACCCGTCGATCGTCGGGTTCGTGACCGCTCGACCGTCGCCACCGAAGTTCCCGAAGAGATTCGGGTCCTGCCAGATCGCGATGTTGAGCAGCATCAACCCGCCGTAGAGGATCGCCAGCACGTTGACCGGCTTGCCCCAACGGCCAAGGTTGAACCACGCCGGCTTGTGCGGCCAGCCGTGGAACCGGGCATTCAGCACGCCGATGTTCGTCAAGAGGTAGCTGAAGTAGATCAGGCCGGTGGCCGCGATCGAGACGCTGAAGCCACCGAGGGGGCCGATCACCAAGATGGGGATCGCAGCCAGGACGCCGACGGCGATCGCCGCGTTCGCCGGCGTCTTGAACGTGCCGTTGACGCGACCCCACAGCGAGCCTCCGGGCAGATGCCGGTCGCGGCTCATCGAGAACATCATCCGCGTCGCTGCGCCCTGGATCGCCAGCGTGCAGACGAAGACCGAGGCGAGGATCACGAACAGGTACACCTCGCCTACGGTGATGCCGGTCCCGAGGATGTCGTAGGTCAGGGTCGCCTGGATCGTCGTGGCGATCGGGAAGCCGAGCGCCTGTCCTTCGGCGATCGCGGCGTCCATATCGGGGATCGCGAGGATCACCGCGATCAGGAACACGGTGCCCACGAGGCCGGACACGATCACCGACCAGATGACGCCACGTGGCGCGTGGCGGCTCGCGTCCACGGTCTCCTCGCCGAACGTCCCGGCGGTGTCGAATCCGTAGACGACGAACAGGGCCATGAACATGCCGAGCGCGAAGGCTGGCAGGTATTGACCTCCCGTCGCGGCTTCCGTGCCGTGCGTGTCCAGGAGCACCGACGGCGACTGGTTGTTGGCGAAGAACAGCAGGACCAGGGCAAAGACGAGCATCCCGAGGATCTCGGTGCCCACGCCGATGTTGTTGAGGATCGACATCAGCCGCACGCCGAATGCGTTGATCAGCGTCGTTGCGGTCAGCGCGGCGAGCGAGATGAACGTGAACATCGTCGTCAGGCCGGTCGGATCGGGCGAGTCGAGGAACGCGGTCTGCCCCTCGGGGTTCGGGCCGTGGATGCCGTCGATCACGAAGGCGACGATGACGGCGACCGCGGTGACCGTGACGACCTGGGCCCAGAAGTAGAACCAGCCCGTGAACCAGCCCAGTGTCCGGTTGGAGAGCCGCTTCGACCATTGGTAGATCGAGCCGGCGACCGGGAAATGGCTGGCCAGCTCAGCGAACACGAGGGCGACGATCAGCTGGCCGATGATGACGATCGGCCAGGACCAGAAGAACGCTGGCCCAGCCTGGCCGATGCCGATCGAGAAGTTGCCATACGTCCCGGTCGAGACGCTGATGAAGCTGAACGCGATCGCGAAGTTCGACAGGAACCCGAGGGTCCGTCGAAGCTCTGGCTTGATCCCGAGCGACTGCAGGTGCGCGTCGTCGCGCGCCGCGATGTCCTCAGGGTTGACGGTACCCGCCACGGTTCCCTCCTAACCACCGCGCCTCCGCGCTGGGGCGCGAGACTGACCTCTCGGAGTGGATGGGGACGCGAGGACCGGTTGCGCGGGCTTCCCTCACCGCCCGACCGTGCGCGCGAGGATAGCACCGGGGTGCCCGCCGTCAACGGGCGTTCCGCCTACGGGTCGAGGCGGTAGAAGCGGAACGCCTCGTGTTGCGTCGGCAGGATCGTGAACCCGGTGAAGCCGGCCTCGCGCGCGTACGACTCGACCCTCGAGGGACGGATCACGGTCCCGGTCCCGACGCTCGGCTGGTCGACCAGGCCATTGGCGAGACACGCCACGACGCTGTAGCCGTAGAACAGCCGCTCGGCCTCATCACCCGGGGCGGTGAACGTCTCCGCGACACGCTCATCGCCGACGAGCACGGCACCGCCTGGCGCCAGGAGCCGGCGCGCCGCAGCGAGGACCTCAGCCGGCCGCGCCATGTCGTGGAGCGCCTCGAAGATCGTGACCAGGTCGTAGCGCCCCTCACCGTCGGCGCTCGCGGCGTCCGCGAAGAGGAACGACACGCGTCCATCCAACCCCGCGCTGGCGGCGTGTGCCTTCGCCCGGGCGATCGAACCTTCGTCGATATCGATCCCGTCGACGGCGACGTCGGGGAAATGGCGGGCGATCGAGATCGACGACCAGCCGGTCCCGCACGCGACGTCGGCGACACGACCCGTGCCGCGTCGCAGCTTGTCGGCGATGTCGGGCAGGGCCCCGATCCACTCGCCCATCAGATGGTGGAACTGCGGTCGATTGATGCCTTCCTGCGCTTCGACGACGTCCGCGCCGTAATCGGCCCAGTCGACGCCGCCGCCGGTCCGGTAGGCATCGAGCAGGCGGGGCATGGTCGCCGCCGTGCCGACCACGAACCGCGACAGTGGCGCGAGGAGCCATGGGCTCTCGGGATCGGTCAGGACGGCAGCGTGGCTGGCCGGCAGCGCGTAGCGCCGCTCGTCGGGCGCGGCGGTCACGTCGTCGACATCGAGGATGGCCCCGACGGCCTGATGCTCCAGCCACTCCCGTGCATAGCGGGAATGGATGCCGGCGCGCTTCGCCAGCTCCGGAGCGGTCGCCGCGCCGCCCTCTTCGAGCGCTCGATACAGACCAAGCCGGTCGCCGATGTAGACGGCCTGGAGGTCGAGTGTGGCGAGCACCGCGCCGGCGAGCCGGCCGGCGAGCTCGTCGCGATGCGCGTCGCGGGCGTCGTCTCGGGTCTGATCGCTGGCGTCGTCGATCGTGGCGGTCATATCCCCTCCCTCGTGGTGACGCGGTCCTCGTGACGGCGAGGCCCAGGCGGCAGGCCGTTGCGGCCGCGCTCGTCGCGGCCCAGGGACTACGTGGCGGCGGCAGCTGTCTTGAGCGACTCCGGGACCGGTCGATGGGCCTCGACCGGCCGGACATACGCCTCGACCATCTCCCGCGACCCGTTCACGCCAAGCTCCGTGAACAGGAAGGAAAACTTGCGGCGCTGCGCCGCGAGGATCTCGTCCTTCGCATCCAGATCCCACAGCTCCCGCTTGAACGGCCCGATCGCCTTCTTGCGGGTCGTGTAGACGAATTGCTCGTCGGTCTGGTCGGGCTTGCGCTCGTCAGCCGCGTTCTCGAAGCACCATTCGCGGATCCGTTCGTGGAGCTCCTTCGGGAACGCCGGGTGTTCGTACAGGAGGTTCTGGAACCCTGTCGCGAGGTGGATCTCCGCCGTCTCGACAGCCGGGAAGTGATGGAACAGCTCGTCCGGCAGTGTCGACGCACCATGCTGCACGGCGCCGGCAAGGCCGTACGAGCGAGCGACCTCGCCGAGCTCGCGCAACACATCGAAATCGAGCTTGACCTGGGCCATGCTGCCGTCCGGCAGCGGGACCCCGCCATGGCTCGTGCCCGTCTGGACACTCACCTTCGAGAGGCCGATCGCGCCGGGCGCGCGCCGCTCAAGCTCGGCGTCGTAGCCATCGAGGTACGCGCGCAGGTCCTCCACCGTCGAGTTCTGGTGACCGACCTCGCCGATCTCACCGCCGACGCTCACGGTGACCCCGTCGCTCTCGATCGATCGGATGAGCGCGGTGAGCTCCGCGGCGCGCGTGTAGTTCTCGTGCTGCTGGGCGTCGACGGTCGGCTTCGTCAGGTCGACGAGCGTCGAGGAGTCGATATCGATGTTGTGATAGCCGGCGTCGATGGCGAGGCGGCACGCCTTGCGGATCTCCTCGGTCATCGACTCCGGGTCGGCCGCGTATTTCTTGGCGTTGAATTGGTAGTGGTCACCCTGGATGAACACCGGCCCCCGCCAGTTCGCGGCGATCGCGCCGGCGAGCACGGACGTCGCGAAGTCGATCGGGCGTTGGAAGGTGTAGGTCTGCTCGCTCCGAGCGATCTCGAGGATGACCGCGCCGACATCCGCGCTCCGGGCGGTCTCGAAGACGGTCCGGGCCATGTCGAACGTCTGCGCACGGAGGTTGATGGCCGGCACCGTGAACCCGTTGACCTCGCCACGCCCACGCGCCATGTACAGCTCGTGGATGCTGGCCGAGAGCGCACCCAGCTCCTGGCTCGCCTCCCAGACCAGCCACTGCGCCGCCGCCTTGGTCGCATCGTCCTCGGCGAACACCGCGGTCCATGCCAGATCGCGGCTGGCGACGTCGCGGAAGGCCTTCTCGTCATCGATGACGAGGCGCCCGCCGTCAAGGTGGGCGGCGCCGCCGATCGTCGTCATGAGATCGGCGGGGCTGGTCGCGACGTGGGGCATCGGCGGGACTCTCCTCGTTGGGTTCGTTCACGTCCAATGGTAGCGACCCGTGCGCTGGTGGCCCGTCAGCGGCTCGTTGCAGATGCACTTGGAACGCCCCGGCCTTGCGTCCCATGCACGAACCATCGAATGGTCGATCGGAGGGCCCCTTCGTTCGACCGTTCGTGCACCCCGTGCAAGGGTGGGTAGCCCTTGCAGATCGGCGCCCCGAGCGCGCTCCTGGCTAGAGCGTCGGCTTGGTCACCATGAGGATCACGATCGCTACGATCAATAGTCCAAGGATCATCCCGCCGCGCTGCGCCTTCTTGACCGCGGCCATGAGCTCCGGCGGCGGCCCCGATGCGCCGGGCGGCGGCGGCGTCGAGGTCAGCTCGGCGATCCGTCGACCCGTCGGTCCTTGTACTGCGAGCGCGTAGGCCAGGGCGATCACGTAGAGGACGATCCCCAGACCGAGCCATAGCTCGGTGAATGGGTTGATCCCGGTCAGGTAGATCAGGATCAATCCTGTGATCCCCTGGAAGATCGCCAACGGGATCACGCGCGTCTTGGTGATCGCCTCGTTGACCCGGGCCGCGAAGTTCGCGTGCTGCGGCTCCTTACCGGCCATCGAGCCGATGATCGGGAAGGCCGAGAACGCCGGCCCGAAGGCGATGATCGCCCCCATCACGTGCAGGAACAGGAAGATCGCGATCCAGATCGTCATTGCACCCTCTGACACGCCCCCTGACCCCGGCGATGGCTCAGATAGTAGGTTCTGGCGATGCGAGGTGAGCGTTCGCTTCGCGGCCGCACTGGCGGTCAGCCGACGGTGCGCGTCCGCCTTCCGACGAAGTCGACCAGCACGTATTCGCCGAGCCGCTCCGGCGTCGCATAGAAGGCACGACCGCGATTGAGCTTCGTCATGTGCGCCACGAACTCGGCGAGCGCACGAGACCGCTCGAGCATGAACGTGTTGATCGTGATGCCCTCGCGCGCACAGCGCTGGACCTCGCGCAGCGTCTCCTGGATCGTCCGGCGCGTCGGCGGGTAGCTGAACTCGACCTGGCCGTTCTCGAAGTGAGCGGTCGGCTCACCGTCCGTGATGACGACGATCTCCTTGTTCGCTGCCGCCTGGCGGGCGAGGATCCGCCGCGCGAGCAGCAGCCCGTGCTGCAGGTTCGTGCCGTACTCGTAGCCGTGCCAGGTCAGCTCGGCGAGGGCACCCGGCCGGATCTCACGGGCGTAGTACGCGAATCCGATGACCGTCAGGTGATCCCGCGGGTACTGCGTCCGGATGAGGGTGTCGAGCGCGACCGCCACCTTCTTCGCGGCCAGGAAGCAGCCGCGCAATAGCATCGATCGGCTCATGTCGACGAGCAACACGGTCGCCGTCCGCGTGAGCTGTTCCGACCGGTAGACCTCGAAGTCATCGGGCGTCAAGTGGATCGCTCGCTCGCCGGTGGCGCGACGCGAGCTGAGCACCACGGGTGCGTTCTCGTCGCGCAAGAGCGCGTTCGTGAGCGTGCCCTTCAGGTCGAGATGGAAGGGGTCGCCGAATTCGTACGGCTTGGTCGTCTCCTCGCGCTCGCCGCCTCGACCGTGGCGATCCAGGCGATGCCCACCGAACGCATCACGCTGCAGGCGCGCGAACAGATCATCGAGCACCTGCTGGCCGATCTTGCGCGTCCCGCGCGGCGTCAACTCGAGCCGTTCGCCGTCCCGTGTCAGGTAGCCGGCTTCCTCGAGCCGACGGGCGAGGTCATCGAGGGCGTCGAGGTCCCGCACGGCGTCGTCACCAATCAGGTCGCGCACGTCCTCGCGATCGATCGATGCGAGGTCGCCGGGTCCCTCGACGTCCATGAGGGCGTCCTCGAGTCGCTCCATCGACTGGAGACGCCCGATCTGGGCCAGCGCGCCATCGAGCGAGAGGGATTCGTCACCGGTGAAGCGGACGCGGTCCCCCAGGCCACCGGGCAGCAGGATGTCGAGGTTCGACGCGAGCTGCGCGAGGTCGATCAGCAGCCGGTCGTCGCGCAGGAGCGCCTCCATCATCGACTCGAGCTCGGCTCGCTGTTCCGGGCTCATCGAGCGCATCAGCGACTGCATCGCCGCCATGCGCTGGGCGAGCTGGTCGATGATGTCGTCGAACGTCTGGGCGCCCGGGAAGAACCTGCCGTGCTTCGCGAGGAACTCGCGGACGTCCGGCTCGCGCCCGCCGATCCGTTCGCGGATCAACTCGTTGAGATCGCGGACCATGTCGCGGTTGGCGGCGAGATCCTCCGGCGTCATCGACCGGATGGCATCGCTCATCCCCGATACGAACTGGTCGAGGATCTGCTTGCCCAACCGCTCGACGAGCTCGTCGAAGCGCTGCCGGGCGTCCGGCTCGAGGAAGTCGTACTCGCGCAGATCGCGGATGCGCTCGCCGAGATCGGGTGGGAGCGCGTCGAGCCGATCGAGCCGCCGTGAGGCGAGGTCCTGGGCCGCTCGCGCCGTGTCGGGGTCGGGGGCGTCCTGCGCGGCGTTCTGCAGCCGACGCTCCACCCCGGCTCGCTCGTCGGCGACGATGTCCTCGAGCTCGCGACGGATGTCGCCGAGGACGTCGCCGAGGTCGTAGCGCTCGCGCAGATCCTCACGCCGGCGGGCGAGGCGCTCCATCAGGTCCTGGAGGCCCGCCATGTCCGGGCGGGTCGGATCGCTGCTCCGCCAGCCACGCTCCATGAGGCGTCGCAACGCCTCCGCCAGGTCACCCTCGGCCATCACGTCGTCCGACAGCGCCTTGAGGATCTCGTCGGCATCGAGATCGGGCAGCCGTTGAGAGCCATCCCAGCGCGAATACCGCGCCCGCCGGGCGAGCTGGGCAAGGGCATCGTCGGCACGCGGTACCCGACCGGAGAGGTCGCGAGGATCCGGGGAATAGGCAGTCATCGTGGTTCGGTGCCGTCCGCTAGCGGTGGTAGATCGTGCCGCCGGCGACACGTTCCTTGTTCAGCCTGCGCGCGAGGTGGAGTCCCTCGAGCAGGAACTCGACGCCGGACGCGACGACGGCCGGCTCCTCCGCCCCGTCGGTCACGTCAAAGGCGCCGAGGCGGGCGACGGCGTCGTCCATCCCGGGCACTTCCCGTAGCCACGCCACGTATTCGCGCGACGGCGTGCGCTCGCCGGTCTCGATGATGAAGCCGTCCTCGAACGCTTCGACGATGGCGTCGAGGTCGTCGAGCGTCACCCGCCGGTTGAACGTCGAATAGAGGGCCTTGGTGATCAATCGCTCGACGATGCGCTCCTCGGGTGCCTCATCGCCAACGGATTCGAGCTCCACCTTGCCGACGGTCGATGCGACGACAGCGCCCAGATCGCTGACCCGCGGCGCAGCCACGGGCTCGCCGAGGCGAACGGCCCGCTTGAGTGCCGCGGCCTCGAGCACCTCCATGTTCGCGACGGAGACGCGTACCGACACGCCCGATCGCTGGCTGATCTCCGGGGAGCGTCGGGCCAGCTGGGTGATCTCGGCTACGACCTCCTCCATGAACGCCGGCACCACGATCGTCGGCGTGGCGCCCTCACCATGCCCGGCGCTCGGGTCGAAGCGATGCTTCTCCTGGGCGACGATCGAGAGCTCCTGGTCAAGCGAGCGCGGGTAATGGGTCCGGATCTGTGAACCGAGGCGGTCCTTGAGCGGCGTGATGATCCGGCCGCGTGAGGTGTAATCCTCCGGGTTGGCGCTGGCGACGACATACAGGTCGAGCGGCAGGCGGACAGTGAAGCCCCGGATCTGGACGTCGCGCTCCTCGAGGACGTTGAGCAGACCGACCTGGATCCGTTCGGCGAGATCGGGCAGCTCGTTGATCGCCACGATCCCTCGGTTGGCGCGCGGGATCAGCCCGTAATGCAGTGTCAGCTCGTCGGACAGGTAGCGACCCTCGGCGATCTTGATCGGGTCGACCTCGCCGATGAGGTCGGCGATCGTGATGTCCGGCGTGGCGAGCTTTTCCGCGTAGCGCCGATCGCGCGGCAGCCAGTCGATCGCCGCGGCGTCACCCTGCTGCTCGACGACCGCCCGGCCGGCCGGTGATACCGGGGCATACGGGTCGTCGTTCAGCTCACCGCCACGGAGGACCGGCAGCCACTCGTCGAGCAGGTTGATGAGGAGACGAGCCATCCGGGTCTTGGCCTGCCCGCGCTCGCCGAGGAAGACGAGGTCGTGACCGGCCAGGATCGCGTTCTCGATCGCCGGGATGACGGAGTCGTCGAAGCCGACGATCCCCGGCAGGATCTCGCGCCCATCGGCGATACGAGCGATCAGGTTCGACCGCAATTCGTCCTTGACCGTCCGCGAGCGCCAGCCGCTCGACCGGAGCTCGGCGATGGTTATTGCGCGCTCGGTATCCGGCATCGCGGGGACCTCAGTTCGTGGCGGGAACGCTGGTGGATGGGGCGGCGGTCGCGCGGTAGCCGTCGATGGCGGCTCGCACGGCGTCGATATCGGTGATGCCGGCCTCAGCGAGACCGGCGAGATAGTCGCGGCGTTGATCGACCTCGAGCTCGAAGTCGCCGGGCCGGCGATCGACACGGAGCGCGAGCTCGGGCGTGATGCCCCAGGCGAAATGCTCGAAGCGATCCTGATCGGCGTCCCAGGTCGCAAGGACGGCCGGGCCGAGCCGCTGCACGTGGCCGTGCTCGTCGCGGACCGTGGGTCGGACGTAGTGGGCGGCAACGACGCGGCGGAGACCGTCGCCGACCGGGCGAAGGATCAGCACCACGCCCAGCCGCGACAGCTCGTCGTCGCCGAGAAGGATCGGCGGTCGACGCAGCTGGTCGAAGACGTCATCGAGCGAGTCGGCGTGGATCGTGGCAGCAAGCCCGTAGCCGATGCTGGCCGCCCGGATGGCGATCCGCGCTTCGGCGCCCCACGTGTACGAGGGCAGGTGGTCGGACAGCTCCGGGATGAGCAGGACGGTGTCGTCGGGACGGATCGGCGGCGGCTCTCGCCCGGTCACGCGCGCGGCGATGGCGGCCGGCGTGTGCGTCGAGTGCCAGCCGAGCTCGGGCGCTTGCGGCAGCCAGTCGAAGGTCTCCATCGCCCCCGCGAGCTCGACCGTGCGCGTCCCGGGCGGCAGGAACATCAGCAGCGCCTCGAGGAGCGTCGTCTTGCCGGCGAGCCGTGGCAGGGCGCCGACGACCAGCGGGACACGCCCTTCGATCAGGACCCATAGGGTCGCGGCCAGCTCCGCATCGAGCGTGCCGGCACGGATCAACTCGACGATGGAGCGCGGTGTCGGCGGGACGTGGCGGAAGGTCCACCGGCCCCGCGCCGGCGAGGTCTCGGCCACCGGCGGAGCGTACGGCCGGCCTTCGGGAGCGTCAAACGTGCCAGTGCCCTTGCGGATCCGCTCTCGGATGGTGACCGTCAGACGACACGCGCGGCAGCCGACGTGGCCCGCGAGGCACCCTACGTCCCTAGCCGTCGAACACCAGGTGTCCGACACGACCGCCGAACCGTCGCTCGTTCGTCGATGCGAACGCCCGGTGCCCGAAACAGCCGAGAACGAGCCTAGACGGACGGCCACCGGCGGTTCGTCGATGCTTCGAACATGGGATGTTCGGGGCCGCTACATGCCACGGGACGTCATGTTCATCGGGCTACGATCGGCGTCGATGAGCGCCCCGAGCCTCGACATCCGCCCCCTGACGCCGGATCGACTCCCGGACCTCTCGTCGCTATTCGAGCAGGGTGGCGACCCGAAGTGGTGCTGGTGCGCCTACTTCCGCATCCGCGGCTTCGACTTCTCGAAGGGCAGCAAGGAGCGTCATCGCGCCGCGATGGAAGCGGCGACACATGCTTCCGCGAAAGAGGACCGTGCGCCGGGGCTCGTGGCTTATGACGGCGACGAGGCCGTCGGCTGGATCAGCATCGGGCCGCGCGAGGACTACGAGCGGCTCGCCCATTCGACGGTCCTGAAGCCCCTCGACGACAAGCCGGTCTGGTCGATCGTCTGCTTCGTCGTCGGGCGTCACGCTCGCGGTCGCGGCGTCGCCAGGAAACTCCTCGATGCCGGCGTCGACTACGCCCGCCAGCACGGCGCGAGACTCCTGGAGGCCTACCCCGTCGCGGTCGCGGAGGGCACGCGCGTACCTCCAGGCGACGCCTACCGCGGGACGCTGTCGATGTTCGAGAACGCCGGTTTCAAGATCGCCGCCCGCCGAACGACGCCCGGCTCGCGGACGACGCGACCCATCGTCCGGCGCGCCATCCGGCGGGCACCGGGACATGCCGCCGGGTAGCGCTCGAACAAATGTGCTACAATTCAGGACTCGCAGCCACTCGCCGCGACACTTCGCGTGGTCGAACCCCCTTCTCGGACGGGCCGTGCGTCCTGCCACCCGTGTTCGGGAAGTTGGAGGTCCATATGACCACCGGTACCATCAAGAAGGTCGTATCCGATCGGGGCTTCGGCTTCATCGCAGGCGAGGACGCGAAGGAATACTTCTTCCACCGTGGTGGCCTCGACGGCTCACTGGATTTTGACCGGCTCGTCGGCGGCGAGCGCGTCCAGTTCGAGATCGAGACAAGCCCCAAGGGTCCTCGCGCTACCCAGGTGCGATCCGCCTAACTCGGGCGGTCCGACTCCCGCCGCGCCATGCCGGCGCCCGCGGCGAGCCCGCCTCACATGTCCCTGCGATCGGATGCGGCGGTCGAGCATCAACTGACCGCGCCGTCCGATCACCGGTGGGCACAACCGAGAGGAGGTCCGTCATCGTACGGGCTGCATTCGTTTCCACGTACCCGCCACGCCAGTGCGGGATCGCGTCTTTCACCCAGGACCTCGCGTCGGCAACGCGGAGCCGTGAAGTCGTGGCGCTCCATCCCACAGACCAGTCGGCGTCCTATCCACTCGAGGTGCACCACCGGATCCGTCGCGATCAGCAAGGCGAATACGCCGAAATCGCGCGATCCGTCGACCAGTGTGTCGACGTCGTGTCGATCCAGCATGAGTACGGGATCTGGGGCGGGGATGACGGAGCCTACGTCTTCGACTTCATCCGCTCGTTGCGTGTGCCTGCGGTCACCACGCTTCATACCGTGCTGGCCGATCCGTCACCTCGGCAACGCTCGGTGCTTTCGGAGCTGGTGGCCCGCAGCGACGCGACCGTCGTGATGTCCAGGTCCGCGGCGTCCCGGCTGGCCGGCGCATACGGAGTGGACCCGCGCCGCCTCGACATCATCCCGCACGGCGTGCCTGATCTGCCGCTCGTCGAGCCGGAGACCGTGAAGGCCTCGCTGGGCGTGGCCGGCCGCCGCGTCATCCTCAGCTTCGGCCTGTTGGGCCCGGGAAAGGGCTATGAACTCGCGCTCGAGGCCCTCCCCAGCGTGGTGGCCCAAAACCCGACAGCGTGTTATGTCGTTGTCGGCGTCACCCATCCGGATCTGATCCGACAAGAGGGTGAGGCGTACCGCAGGCGCCTCGAAGCGCAGGTGAGCCGGCTGGGCATGGAGGCGCACGTCCGGTTCGTCGATCGGTTCCTCGGCCGGGTCGAACTGACGCGATGGTTGGAAGCCGCCGACGTATTCGTGACGCCGTATCCGAAGCTCGACCAGATCGTCTCCGGGACGTTGTCCTACGCGATGGGCGCAGGGCGTGCGATCGTCTCGACCCCGTACACCTACGCAGCCGAGCTCCTGGCCGACGGTCGGGGTGTATTGATCGAACCACGTTCATCGACCGCGCTTGCCGTTGCGCTCAACGACGTGCTGGGCGATGACGAGCTACGTGCGAGGCTCGGGCGTCGGGCCTATGCCTACAGCCGGGATATGGTGTGGCCGGCCGTCGGGGCTCGATATCGGACGCTCTTCGAGCGAGTCGTGGACAAGGTCGCACCGCCCGTCCTCGTCAAGTCGCTGGCCGCGTTGAATGCTTGAGGCCCCGCTGTTTCCGATCAGTCGCGTCCACATCGAGCTCCTGACCGATGAGATCGGCATCTTCCAGCACTCGGTCGGGAGTCGGCCCGATCCCGAGCATGGGTATTGCGTCGACGACGTGGCCCGTGCCCTCCAGGTCGACCTCCTGCACGGGCGAGAGCTTGGTTGGGACGCCGTAGCGCCGAGCGCGTGGCGAAGCCTCAGCTTCCTTGAGGATGCCTTCGACCCACGCACAGGCCTGTTCCGGAACTTCCGTAGGACAGGCGGAGCATGGCTCGACGGGCGAGCCTCCGAAGACTCGCAGGGACGGGCGATGCTCGCGCTTGGCGAGACCGTGAGCACCGCCGGCGATCGTCAGATGATCGAGCGGGCCTCGCGGTTGTTCGTTCGTGCCTTGCCGGCCGCCCAGGGAGTCGTGGCCTTCCGGGCGCAGTCGTCCGTGCTGCTGGGTTGCCAGGCCGCGCTCCCGATCCTCGCGGATCGGCCGACGATGCTGGCTCACCGATCGATCGCACAGCGGTTGGAGAGCGCCTTCGATCGAGTCGCCGGGTCGGCATGGCCATGGCCGGAGGCCCGGCTGACGTATGAGAATGCCTTACCCGTACGTGCGCTGTTCCAAGCCGGCATCCGGCTCGAGTCGGCCCCGATGATCCGGACCGGCCTCAACGTGTTGGACTGGCTCATCGCCGTCCAGCTGGACCCCGCCGGCCATCTCTCGCCGGTCGGCAATACGTGGTGGCGGGCACGAGGGACGAAGCCGCAGTTCGACCAGCAACCCATCGAGGCGACGGCGATGCTGCTCGCTTCAGAGGATGCCTATCGGCACACGCACGACATCAGATACCGAGACGCGATGGAGCGGTCGTACGGGTGGTTCCTCGGGCGAAATGACCTTGGCATCGACGTCGCCGACGCCGGACGTGGCGCGAGTTTCGATGGGCTCACCCCGACCGGCGTGAACGTCAACCAGGGAGCTGAGTCGACACTGATGTGGTCGATGGCGTTGGAGCATATCCGCGAGCTACGGGCCAACGCGGACCTTCTCCCCCGCGATGAACGGGCGACCGCCGTGAGCTTGAACCGATGATGGGCCCCAAGGGCGACCCGCTGTTCGAGCGATCGCCTGCGAACCCTCTCCTGACGGCGGACGACGTCCCGTACGCAGCGAACTCGATCTTCAACCCCGGAGCGGCTCGTGTCGGGAACGAGACGATCCTGCTGGCGCGCGTCGAGGACCTTCGAGGGATCTCCGGTCTCCACGTGGTGCGGAGCCAGGACGGCGTTTCCGGATGGCGGTTCGACCCAGAACAGCTGCTGCGGTCCGATGTGGAGCACTTTCCTGAGGAGATCTGGGGCTGCGAAGATCCGCGCCTGACCTGGTTGCCGGAGCTCGAAGAGTGGGCGATCGCCTACACCGCGTACAGCCGTCGTGGGCCGCTCGTATCGCTGGCGATGACACCGGATTTCCGAACGGTGCGACGTCTGGGCCCGGTCATGCCACCCGAGGACAAGGACGCTGCCCTGTTCTCGCGTCGCTTCGACGGACGTTGGGCGATGATCCATCGTCCATCGCCGTTGCGCGGGGGCGCACACATGTGGCTCTCGTTCTCACCGGACCTGCGGCATTGGGGCGACCACACGCTGCTGCTGGAGGCGCGTGACGGCGCCTGGTGGGATGCCGGGAAGATCGGTCTCGGACCGCCGCCCCTGGAAACGCCGGCGGGCTGGCTGATCATGTACCACGGGGTCCACGCCACAGCCGACGGACCCATCTATCGGGCCGGGCTTGCGCTGCTGGATCTCGACGACCCCAGGGTGGTGCTGGGTCGGATGGATGAGTGGGCCTTCGGCCCAGCGGCTCCATACGAGATCATCGGGGACGTCGGCCGCGTCGTCTTCCCGTGCGGCTGGACGCTCGACGACGCAGGCGATCGCCTGTCGGTCTACTACGGCGCGGCCGATCAAGTGGTCGGACTGGCAGTGGCGAGCCTGCGTGAGGTCCTGAGGCGCATGGGTGCAGCGGCGCCATCCCCAGCCTGACGTCGTTCTGCACGGCGCTCCGAGCGCCTCACGCGCCGGGTATGACGAACCGTAATGACGCGGTCGGACCCACTCCGCATCTTCAGCTGAGGCACTCGCCGCGGGGCGGTTACGTTCGAGGCTGGGGGCCTCGGTGAGGGATCGGGTCGCCCCGCGCGTGCCGTCGGAGACCCGACTTCGGCGTGGCCTCGTCATGCGCCCGTCCTTGCGACTCGACATGCGCGCCTAAAATGGGTCGTGGATTCGCCGCGCCGCTCTCCGCAAAGAACGAAGACAGCGGAACTGCCGGACGACAGCCCTCGCCGCGCGCTCGTCCTTCACGAGACCACGCTGCTCGTGGATCTGATCGAGCTGACCCTGAATCACGGGCTATTCGTCGTCCGAGCCGCGCATGACCTGGCGGACGCCGAGTCGATCGTCGACGGCTGGCGGCCGCACATCGGCGTCATCGACATGGACCACGGTGACAGCGCGGCGCTCATGCAACGTCTCGGGACTGCGAACGCGCTTGCCCGCGACGTCGTGCTGCCGGTACTCGGTCTGACCCGGCGCGGGGATCTGCAGACGAAGCTCACGGCATTCGACCTCGGCGTGGATGACATCCTGACCGTCCCGTTCTCGCCGGAGGAGTTGCTCGCCCGATGCATGGTGCTCGCCAGACGCGCCTCGGGGACGGACCGTCCGATCATCCCGACCATCACCCTGGGCGAGATGGAGATCGACATCCTTCACCGCCAGGTCCGAGCGGGGTCGTCCGTGATCCACCTGAGCGGGATCGAACAGAGCCTGCTCTATCTGCTCGCCAGTCGCGGCGGACGCGTCCTCACAAGGGATGAGATCCTCGACGCGATCTGGGGGACCGACTTCGTCGCAGAGAGCAACATCGTCGACCGACACATCCGCAGCCTGCGCATCAAGCTCCAGAACGACTATCGGCACCCACGTTTCATCGCGACCGTGCCCGGTGTCGGCTACCGCTTCATCCCGACCTTCTCGAACACGGGATGGGACCTCACGGACGAAGCGTCCAAGCACTGATCCCCGCCTTGACTCGGGGCGCCTCCGGCCCGTAGACTGCCCGCCGGGATTGGACTGCCCACCATCCACCCCACTAGCGGAGGCGGCTCGGAAGATGAAGATGACGCACCTTCTCCGACGCGCGATCGCGCCTATCGGCGCCGTCGATCGCGGGAGATCTGCGCCCATCTCGAGCTAGCCGCAGGCGGTAGGACCGCCGACCGGACAAGCCACGAGCCGTGGGCCAGATCGGGCCCCCGGCTTTTTTGATGCCTCCTGCCGTGGCAGGTCATGGGATCACCGAGCCGCGAGGCCCACCGACAAGCGTCGGACAAGGCCCGCGGCTCTTCTGTTTCCCGACCGTGACCACCAGGAGTCCACCGTGACCGCCACCCTGACCGAACAACTGAAGACGACCAGCACCGCGATCGCGGTCGCTTCGGCCGAGGCCGCGGCGGCGCTTCCCGCCCTGCTCATCGAACGAGTCAGCAAGTCGTTCGTCGTCGGCCGCGCACGCAAGCCGGTCGCTGCGATCACCGACGTCTCGATGCGCCTCGAGCGAGGCGATGTGCACGGGATCCTCGGCGCCAACGGCTCGGGCAAGTCGACGCTCATCCGCCTCATCAGCGGCCTGCTGACGCTCGACAGCGGCCGGGTCGAGGTCTTCGGCCACGACATCGAGCGCGACGAGATGGCGGTCAAGCGGCTGATCAATCGGGTCAGCGTGGACGCCGCCTTCTTCAAGAAGCTCAGCCCGATGGAGAACCTGTTGTTCGCGGCCCGCCTCTATGGGCTCGATAGCAGGATCGCGCGCCGGGAGACCGTCGCGATCCTCGAGCGGCTGGGCGTCAGCGAGAAGCGGCTCGGTCGACCGGTCGAGCAGATGAGCCGAGGCATGCAGCAGAAGGTCGCCATCGCGCGGGCGCTGCTGACCAGCCCGACGCTCCTGCTCCTCGACGAGCCGACGACGGGTCTCGACCCGCGCAGCAAGCTCGACGTGCAGGCGTTCATCGAGGAGGTCAACACGACCCACGACGCGACGATCGTCCTGACGACGCATGACCTGGCCGAGGCCGAGCGCCTGTGCGGTCGTATCACGGTCCTCAACGACGGCCGGGTCGTCGCCGAGGACACGCCCGATGGCCTGAAGGCCACGACGGCGGAGCGGCTCGGTCGCCCGACCACCCTCGAAGACGTGTTCATGACCTACACCGGCCGGTCCCTCGACGACGACATCGCCGAGGACGACGCAGAGCCGGATGACGACTAGCCGACCAGAAAGGAGGTGAGAGCAGTGAACTTCAGTCAGATCGCCCTGGAACTGGCGCGTGATCGCCAGGAAGAGCTCATCGCGGCCGCCGCGCGCAAGCGCCGGTCCTCGGACAGCCCTTCGGCAAGCCATCCATCCATCCGCCGGTCGATCGGCCGCCGCGTCATCGCGGTGGGCGAGCGCATCGCGGCGGATCCCGCACTCGAGCTGGCTCGGTCCCGCTAACGGGGCCGAGCCGGCTCACCCGAGGAGATCCTCTCGTGACCATCGTCGCCCATGAGCTGAAGGCGTCGTACGCCTTCATCGAGCGCAACTTCTTTCTGACTCGCCGCTACTGGGGCTGGGAGATCGCCTTCCTGGTCTATTCGGTCGCGGGCGCGTTGTCGATCTCGCTCATCGGTGCCGACCAGGGCAGCCCCGAGCTGCTGCTCACGCTGATGGTGGGAGCGATCTTCTGGAACTACCTCTCGGTGGTCTTCAGCTGGATCGCCGAGACGATCGCGGTCGAGCGCTGGGAAGGGACCCTGGAGTACACCTTCATGGCGCCTGTTCGACGGTGGGCGCAGCTGCTCGGCAGCGTCGTCTACGCGATGCTCTATGGTCTCGTGCACACCGCGGTGATCTTCGTCGTGCTCGTGCTGTTCTTCCGCCAGCTGGAGTTCACCGGCGCGAACCCCGTCACCGCGGTGACGTTCATGCTGCTCGGCTCGTTCAGCTTCGTGGGGATCGGCATGATCGCCGCGATCCTGCCTCTGCTGTACGTCGAACGTGGCGCGCAGATGACGTTCGTGCTGCAGTCCTGCATCCTGCTCGTGAGCGGCGTGTATTACTCCGTCGCGGTCCTGCCCGACTGGATGCAGGTCCTGTCGCGGCTGTCGCCGGCCACGTACGTCCTCGAGGGCGTGCGCGCCGGACTGGTGCGCGGCACGCCGGTGACCGAGCTCACGCACCTCATCTGGCCGCTGATCGTGTCCGGCATCGTCCTCATCCCATTCGGGCTGTGGGCGTTCGGCCGAGCCGAGCGGTATGCCAAGCGCACCGGCAAGCTCAAGAGGGTCGGGTGATGCTCCCGGAGCATGACGCGGCCCCTGACGCCGCGCCGGCGAGCCCGGTCCTTGTCGTCGCCGTGCACAAGGAGACGTCGATCGTGCGTGGCCCGGACGGCATCGACCGGTCCGCCGTCGTCTCGGGTCGGTTCCGGTTCGAGGCCTTGGCGACATCCGACTATCCGGCGGTCGGCGACTGGGTGACGCTCGCCGATGGCGACGGTCCCGGGGCGGACAGCGCGGTCATCACCACCGTGCTTCCGCGTCGGTCCGCGTTCGTCCGCAGTGCGGCGGACGCGAGCCGGCGATCGGCGGGCCACCTGGTCGACGAGCAGGTGCTTGCCGCCAACGTCGATGTCGCCTTCCTTGTCGCCGGACTCGACCATGACTTCAACCTGCGCCGCCTCGAACGCTACCTCGCGGTGGCCTGGTCGAGCGGCGTCCGTCCCATCGTCGTCCTCAACAAGGCCGACGTTGCTATCGACCTCGACCAGCGCCTGGTCGAGGTCGAGGCCGTTGCACCCGCGGTGCCGGTCGTCGTGCTCTCGGCGCTGACCGGCGACCACGTCGCGGATCTCTCCCCGCACCTCGGGGCCGGGCAGACGGCTGTCGTTCTTGGCTCGTCGGGCGTCGGCAAGTCAACGCTCGTCAATGCGCTGCTCGGGGAGCATCGACAGGCGACGGCGACCGTTCGGGAGGATGACTCCCGTGGCCGGCATACGACGACACACCGGGAGCTGTTCGAGCTGCCGGGTGGCGCCTTCCTGATCGACACGCCGGGCATCCGCTCGCTCGAGATCGCCGGCGCCGATGAAGGGGTCGACACGGCCTTCGCGGACATCGCCGAGCTTGCGGCCGCGTGCCGCTTCAGCGACTGTCGTCACCGGAGCGAGCCCGGCTGCGCGGTCCGCGCAGCGATCGACGACGGACGGCTCTCGCGGGACCGCTTCGCCAGCCACGTGAAGCTCGAGCGCGAGCTGGCGCATGCGGAACGCAAGATCGACGCCCGCGCCGACGCGGAGTACCGGAAGCGCTGGCGCAACGTCAACAAGCAGGTCTCGCGCCACATGCGCACGAAATACGGGGAGGCACGGTGATGGCGCGTTCGGGAACGATCGCGGTGCCGCTACATCTGCGGACGCGCCGGCGATCGACTCGCTGCGCTTCAGGCGGCCGACCGGGTCAGACGACGACTACGAGGCGATGGCCTGTGTCATGGACGCCGCCAACACGCAGGACGGCGTTCCGTGGATCCCGACGGCCACCAACCTCCGAGAGGAGATGGATGGGTCGTCGGGCCTCGACCCCCTGACGGACGTCGTGCTCGCGGAGATCGATGGCACCGTCGTCGCGGTGGCCTCGGCCGAACGGATCGTGCGCGGCGGACAGCCGATGTACGACGTCCACGGCCACATCGTGCCGGAGCAACGGCGGCGGGGCATCGGGCGTGCGTTGCTCCACGAGAATCTGCGCCGCGCCAGGGAGATCGCCGCGGCGCGCGGCGATCCGTATCCGCTCACGATCCGCGGCTGGACTGCCGAGGGTGAGGCCGGCCATCAGGCCCTGCTGTCCGACGAGGGCTTCACGATCGACCGCTGGTTCTTCCTGATGCGTCGCCCCACGCTCGATGACATCCCGGCGCTGGCGCTGCCGGACGGCATCGAGCTTCGAATGGTCCGGCCGGCCGACCATCGCGCGATCTTCGACGCCGAGTTCGAGGCGTTCCAGGACCACTGGAAGCCGGACGACTACGACGAGACGCACTTCGAGACGCTCTTTACGAAGACGGATCTCGACACCGACCTGTGGGTGGTCGCCTGGGCTGGCGACGAGGTCGCGGGCGTCGTCCAGAACTGGGTCTGGGTCGACGAGAACCGACGGCTCGGCGTGCAGCGGGGCTGGCTCGAGAAGATCAGCGTCCGCCGCCGATGGCGGCGTCGCGGGCTTGCCCGCGCGATGACCGTCGAGTCGCTGCGTCGCCTGCGCTCGGCCGGCATGACCGACGCGATGCTGGGCGTCGACACGGAGAACCCGACCGGTGCGCTGGGGCTCTACGAGGGACTCGGCTTCCGCGTCGATCAGCGCACGGCCGCCTGCACGCGAACCCTGGAGCGCTGAACGGACGTATCCGATGGTGGTGGCATCATGGCGGCGACGCGTTGGAGGATCCGATCATGCGTTCCTACCTGATCGTGGCCAACCAGACGCTGACGAGCGAGTCCCTGCGCGAGGCGATCAGCGCGCGACTCGCCGATGGGCCGCTACGGGCCCACGTCGTCGTCCCCATGAGTGCCGGGGCCGGTCGACTCAGCTGGGATGAGCGCGAGTCACGGGCGAACGCCCAGGCGCGGCTCGACGAGATGCTCGAACGCCTGGGCGAGATGGGCGTCGAGGCCGACGGCGAGGTCGGCGACCGTGATCCCGTGAATGCCGTCCGCGATGCGATCCGCCGCCAGAAGGTCGACGAGGTCATCGTCTCGACGCTGCCGCGCGGTCTGTCGCGCTGGCTGGGCGAGGATGTCCCGAGCCGCCTGCGCGACGCGTGCCAGGTCCCGGTGACCGTCGTGTCCCAGGAGCGGACCGACTAGGTCAGACCAGGAGTCGGCCTCCTTCGCGCACGAGCTCCAGCCAGGCGCGCTCTCGGGCGATCGTCGTCTCGGGCCCGTGACCGGGGAAGACCCGCACGCGGTCCTCGAGCTCCAGGAACCGACCGAGCGACTCGACCATCGCGTCGGGATCGCCTCCGGGCAGGTCGACGCGACCCCAGCCGCCGGCGAACAGCGTGTCGCCGCTGAACAGCAGGCCGTCGTCTGCGTCGTATAGACAGACCGATCCTTCCGTGTGCCCGGGCGTGTGCAACACACGCAAGCGGATCGACCCGAAACGGACCTCGCCGCCCTCCGCCAGATCCACGGCCGGGAAGGACGGCGGGATCTCGAACGGTGCATTGATCGCGCGCGGGTCGATCAGCCGATCGTGGTCGAGCGGATGGGCCGCGACCTCGGCGCCCGTGTGCGCGGCGACCGCCGCGTTGTCGCCGATGTGGTCCCAATGACCGTGGCTCGACACGATCAGCTTGAGCGTCCAATCACGAGCCGCGAGCTCGTCGGCGATCCACGCGAGAGACGGCGTGGCGGTGTCGATCGCGATCGCCTCCCGCGAACCGGGGTCGGCGAGCACGTGGACGTTGGTCGCGAGCGGGCCGACGAGCCGGTGGAGCCGATCCATCCTCGGTGCGCGAGATCGTCAGGCGGCCTCGAGCTTCGTCCGCATGCAATCGAAGGTCTGGCCGATCATCTTGTTGGCCGTCCCCTCGATGAGGCGCGCGCCGACGCTGGCGATCGTCCCGGCGATGTTCACCTCCGCCGACCAGTCCATGGTCGTCCCGCCGCCGTCGGCATCGGACAGCTCCATCCGCGCGTCGGCGTCGACGGCACTCCCCGGGGCCTGCCCGTGCGCCTTGATGGTCGCGGCGCTGGGCGCGTCGAGATCGACGAACTCGAGGTTCACCACGAACCGCGCGCTGATGAAGCCGACGCCGACCTTGGCCGTCGCCTTGAAATGGGTGTCGTCGATGACCTCGATCGATTCGACGCCGGGGCCGCACTGACCGACCTGGTTCGGGTCGATGACGAACGCCCACACGCGGTCACGCGGGGCGTTGATCTGGACGGTCCCTTCGAAATGCATCGATGCCTCCGGTTCGTGGGTCGGTCAGTCCTGCATCGGCGAGTACTCGGTCGCGTTCAGGTAGGTCGCCGGCTCCTTGATGAACCGCGTGCGACAGCCGATCGAGCAGAACGCATAGACGATACCGTCGTGTGCGGCCAGGTGCCGCGCGTGCGCCGGGTCGACGGCCATCCCGCAGACCGGGTCGGTCAGGACGATGTCGTCGACGACCGGCTCGAGGGTGATCGACTCCGGGATCCCGCCAGCCACGGTCGCGGGACCGGGCGACGCCACGAAATCGGCACGACCGCGACGCACCTGGACGAGCTCGGCGAGGATCGACAGCGCGATCTCCTCTGCCGTCTCGGCCCCGATATCCATCCCGGCCGGCGCACGGAGCGCCGCGATCCGGTCCTCCCCCACCGTCGTCTCCTCGCGGAGCCAGTCGCGCACGACCGCCGACCGCGTGGGCGACGCAACCAGACCGACGTACGCGGCCTCGCGCGTCAAGGCCAGACCGACGGCCTCCTCGTCCCAGATGCCCTGACTCGCGACGACGACATACGGCGCGGCGTCGGGGTCGAGGCCGCGGATATCGGCCGAGCGATGGACGCGCGCTCCCGGGAACGCGTCCTCGTCCGCGATCGGGTCGATGACCGTCACCTTCCAGCCGGCTGCCACACCGAGCGCCGAGAGCGCGCCCGCGATGGGGGTCGTGCCCACGACCCAGAGCTGCGCCGTCGGCAGATGCGGTTCCACGTAGATCTCCAGCGTGCCTCCCGAGTGACAGGTCATGACGAGCTCGATCACGCCATCGGCGCGGCGACCCTCGCCCGGGCCGTCGCGCGACAGCCGCAGGAGCCGCGGCTGGCCGTCGCCGAGGGCCCGCAGTGCCTCACGGACGACGACCGGCTGGGCGCAACTGCCACCGACCCAACCCTCGATGCTGCCGTCGGGATGGACGATCCCGCTCGCGCCGGGCCGAGCCGACGTCGGCCGGCGGACGGCGACGACCGTGGCGACGGCGAACGGCTGCCCGGCCGCCTCGAGCTCGGCTGCCCGCGTGAATGTCGAGGCGGTCATCCGAAGGCCGCCGTGCCTGCCTTCAGTTCACACCCTTCTCGTGCAGGATCGCCCAGACCTTCTGGGGCGTGATGGGGATGTCGATGTTGCGGACACCGAGGTGCCACAGCGCGTCCACGACCGCGTTCGCGATGGCCGGCGGCGCGCCGACGGTCGCCGACTCGCCGACGCCCTTGGCGCCGATCGGGTGATGCGGCGACGGCGTCACCGTCTTCTCGAGCTCCCAGGCCGGGGTCTCGACCGCGGTCGGCAGCAGGTAGTCCATGAACGTCCCGGCCATGTTGTTGCCGAGCTCGTCGTACGAGATCTCCTCGTACAGCGCCGGCGCCAGGCCCATCGTCAGGCCGCCGTGGATCTGGCCGTCGACGATCATCGGGTTGATGATGTTGCCGCAGTCGTCGACCGCCACGAACCGGCGGATATGGACCTGCCCGGTTCCCTTGTCGATGTCGACGACACAGATGTAACTGCCGAACGGGAAGGTGAGGTTCGGCGGGTCGTAGTAATCGACCGCCTCGAGACCTGCCTCCATCCCCTGCGGGTGGTTCGTGTAGGCCGCGAGGGCGATCTCTTGGATCGTCTTGAACCGGTCGGGTGAGCCCTTGACGCTGAACTTGCCGGGCTCCCACTCGAGGTCTTCCTCGGACGCCTCGAGCAGATGCGCGGCCAGCTTGCGTGCCTTGTCGCGGACCTTGCGCGCCGCGATGGCCGTGGCGGCACCAGCCACCGGCGTCGAGCGCGACGCGTACGTGCCGAGCCCGTAGGGCGCGGTGTCGGTATCGCCGTATTCGATCTTGATGTCGCCCACCGGGAAGCCGAGCTCCTCGGCGATGATCTGGGCGAACGTCGTCTCGTGCCCCTGGCCCTGCGTCTGGACGCCGATCCGGGCGAGGACCTTGCCGGTCGGGTGCACGCGGATCTCGCACGAATCGAACATCTTCAGCCCGAGGATGTCGAAGTCGTGCGATGGGCCCGCGCCGACGATCTCGGTAAAGCTGCTGATGCCGATGCCCATGAGCTCGCCACGGGCACGCTTCTCGGCCTGCTCCTTGCGCAGTTCGTCGTAGCCGATCAGGTCGAGCGCCTTCTGGAGCGCACGGCCGTAGTCACCCGAGTCGTATTCCCAGCCGGTCGGCGTCTTGTACGGGAACTGCTCGGGCTTGATGAAGTTCTCCATCCGGAGCTGCGCGGGATCCTTGCCGATCTCGTGGGCGAGTACGTCGACCATCCGCTCGACCGCGTGGACGGCTTCGGTCACCCGGAACGAGCAGCGGTACGCGACGCCGCCGGGCGGCTTGTTCGTGTAGACGCCATCGACCTCGACGAACGCGTTGTCGAAGTCGTACGAGCCGGTGATCACATTGAACAGGCCTGCCGGGAACTTCGACGGATCGGCCGCGGCATCGGTATAGCCGTGGTCGGCGATCGTCTTGACCTTCATCGCCTGGATGCGACCGTCCTTGGTGGCGCCCATCTCGATGTCGATGTGGTAGTCGCGCGCGAACGAGTCGGCCTGGAGGTTCTCCGAGCGGTCCTCGATCCACTTGACCGGTTTGCCGATGAGGAACGAAGCGGCGACCGCGAGGACGTACCCGGGATAGACCGGCACCTTCCCGCCGAACCCGCCGCCGATGTCGTGCGTCTTGACCCGGATGTTCTGCTCCAGGATCGGCAGACCGGCGCCGGCCGCGACGAGCGCCACGACGGTCCGGATCGCGTGCGGCGCCTGGGTCGTCATGTGCATGGTCAGCTGGCTGCGGACCGGATCCCAGTCGGCCACGATGCCGCAGGTCTCGATCGAGGCGACATGGATGCGCGGGATGTAGATGTGCTCCTTGACACGGACCGCCGACGCGGCCAGCGCTTGGTCCGCCTTGTCCGCGTCACCCGACTGCCAGTGCCAGATGTGGTTGTTCTGCTTCTCCGCCCCACGGTCGGGACGAAGCACGGGCGCGTCGGACTCGAGTGCTTTGTACGGGTTCGTGACGACCGGCAGCGGCTCGTAATCCACGAAGACCGCCGCCACGCCGTCGGCTGCCGCGTATCGCGACGTGGCGATGACGGCGGCGACCTCCTGGCTCTGATACATGACGGTGTCCGTTGGCAGGACCATCTGCTTGTCGCCGGCCAGGGTCGGCATCCAGTGCAGACCGTAGCCCTCGAGGTCCTTGCCGGTGATCACCGCGAGCACGCCCGGGACCTTGAGCGCCTCGCTCGAGTCGATGCTCTTGATCGTCGCGTGCGCGTACGGGCTGCGGACGATGTCCAGCCACAGCTGGCCGGGCAGGTTCACGTCGTCGATGTACTCGCCGGCCCCGCGGATGAACCGCGGATCCTCCTTGCGCTTGACCGAGTGGCCCATGCCACCGACTTCGGGGCTGGTGCGCGGTTCCGTCATCGTCATCGTCGTACTCCCCGCTCAGCCGGCCGCGGCCGGTTCGGCCGTCACGGCCTGGCCTTCGGTCGTTTCTGCGGCCACGACCGGCGCCGAGTCGGCCGCGTTCAGCTCGCCGGCCGCCTGCTGGATGGCCTTGACGATGTTCACGTACCCGGTGCAGCGACAGAGGTTGCCGCTGATCCCCCAGCGGATCTCCTCCTCGCTCGGGTCCGGGTTCCCTTCGAGTAACCACGCCGCCTGCATGATCATCCCCGGCGTACAGAAGCCGCATTGCAGGCCGTGCTGGTCCCAGAACGCCTGCTGGAGTGGGTGGAGGTTGGCGCCGTCGGCCATGGCCTCGATGGTCTTGACCGATCGGCCGTCGGCCTGGACGGCGAGCATCGTGCACGACTTGGCACTCACGCCATCGACGTGGACCGTGCACGCTCCGCAGTTGCTCGTGTCGCAGCCCACGTGGGTGCCGGTCAGGCCGAGCGTGTCGCGCAGGAAGTGGACGAGCAGGAGGCGCGGCTCGACATCGGCTTCCTGCGAAGTCCCGTTGACGTCGACCGTGATGTGTTGGGTGCTCATCGTCGTCTCCTACGCGTTCGCGCGGGCGCGCTCGAGCGCCGTGTCGAGCGCTCGGACGGTCATCTCGGCGACCATCGCACGCTTGTAGTCGATGGGTCCGCGGACATCCGCGGCGGGCCGGCTCTGCGCGCCGGCAGCGACGCCGGCCTGGCGGAAGAGATCGTCGGACGGCGTGTTGCCGTTCAGGACGGCCTCCGCGTCCGTCGCCGCGAACGGCGCATCGGCGACGCCCGTGACGCCGATGCCCGAGCCTTCGATGCGCCCGTCGGGGGCGAGACGGATCACCGCAGCGACGCCGACCGTGGCGAAGTCCCCGACCTTCCGCTCCAGCTTCTGCCAACCGCCGCCTTGGCCCCGCGGACGGCGCGGGAAGCGGATCTCGGTCAGGACCTCGAGTGGCTCGATCGCCGTCGTGAAGGCGTCGAGGAAGAACCCGCGAGCCGGCAGGACGCGCTCGCGCACCGCATCGCCTGCGGCCGCCGGGTTATCGCCGACGCGGAGGCGGTGTGGGTCGCCGGACAGGCCTCGAAGGACGATGGAGGCGTTACCAGCGAGCAGCACGGCGGGCCAGTCGGACGCGGGATCGGCGTGCGCGACCGAGCCGCCGATCGTGCCCCAATTGCGGACCTGTGGATCGCCGATCGTGCCCGTCACGTCATGAAGGAGCAGGTACGTGTCGCGGATCACGGGCGTCTCGTGGATCTGGCGGTGGGTCGCCTTGGCGCCGATCGAGAGGTGATCGTCGGTTTCGACGATCCGGTCGAGCCCGGTCACGTCGCGCAGGTCGACGAGGACGCCCGGTTGGGCGAGCCGCAGCTTGATCAGGGGGATGAGGCTGTAGCCCCCGGACAGGATCTTGGCTTCCCCCTCGCGGGCCTTGAGGATCGCGAGCACCTGGTCGAGATCGCCAGGGCGCACATAGTCGAACTGACCGGGGATCATCGCGCTGCCAGCCTCCTCCCGCTCGCGCGGGCATGGGGGCCTGTCCTTGTCCGGCGCGGACAGGCCTGAGCGTGTCCGATGACGGTGGCGCAGACGCCGGCGCGTGCTCCTCCGACGCGCCGGTCCGTGATGCTGCGATGGAGGGTTCGAGTATCGACCCGGGTCGTTGGCACGTCAACGGTTCCTAGGCATCGGCTCGTCCCGAGACGCGGCGACGAGACGTGCTCGTCGTCCGCCGCTGGGACATCGGGATGTACCAGTCGCGACGTACCCGTCGATCCGCTACCGAAAACGCGCGTTCGAGAGCGGACTTTCGGGCGATCCCATGACGCCCCGGTCGAAGGTCATGGTCGTCCGGATGGCACGACACGTCCATGGCCCTCGCGTGGCGGTATCCGCCCTGGCGCTGCTGGCGATGCTGGTCGCGAGCGCTTGTTCAGTCACCGGAGGCACGCTCGGCGGTCGGGACACGTGCTGGCCGCAGTCCGAGCACCGCATGGCGAGCATCTGGCGCGGGGTGCTCCGGATCGACGCGTCGCAGGCGGAGCTCGACACACCCGAGGGCGACGTGATCCCCCTGATCGCAGGGGCCGTCGAGACTCGTATCGGCGAGGGCGGCGTCGGGCAGCTCGTGCGCGGTTCCGATGTCGTCGCGACCGCGGGGCAGGATGTCACGCTGTTCGGCGGGGCCGGCTCGGACGGCGCGCTCGTCGTCTGCGCGGTCGAGGAGATCCACGGGTCGTAACAGCATCACGGATGATGGCGCCGTGGACCCGATCCCTCCCGAGGCCCTCCTCGAGGACTTCCCTCCCCCGATGCAGGCGATCGCTCAGCGCTTGCGGTACCTCGTCAACGAGGCGATCCCCGACGCCGTCGAGCGCGTCAGACCGGGCTGGCGGTTGATCGGTTACGACCTGCCGGTCGGTCGGAAGCGTGTCTACTTCGCGTTCGTGGCGCCGGAGGACATCCATGTGCACCTCGGCTTCGAGCACGGCTGGGCGATGCGCGATCCGCATCGGCTCCTCGAGGGTGCCGGCATCACGAAGCGTGTCCGCTGGCTGAAGTTCTTCGACGTCGATGAGGTCGACCCTGAGCGTTGCATCGAGCTGGTCCGGGAGGCGGCACGGGTCGCGGCGATGACGCGCGGCGAGCGAGAGCTGCGCTCGCTCGCTGACGAGGACGAGCCGCTCGAGGCGGCCGACCGCCCCTAGTCCGATCTGGGCGGGTACGCGCGCTCATTGCGGGAAGCGGCGTCCGCGATCCGCGCGATCCGGTCCGCGCGCGTCTCCGGTCGCTTCGCCTGGACGACCCATTCGAGCATCGCCCGTCGAGCGCTCTTCGAGAAGGCTTCCCAGTTCTCGGCCGCCGGCGGGGAGGTCGCCAGCGCCGCGGCCAGGTCATCCGGGACGACGAGGTTCTCGACGTCGTCGAGGAGCGTCCACATCCCGTTCTGCTTCGCTTGCTCGATCGCCGCGAGACCGGCCGGCAGCATCAGCCCGGCCGCTTCCAGGCGGGCGACGCGTTCCTTGTTCGACCGCGCCCAACCGCTCTTCGGGCGCCGCGGCGCGAACCACTGGATGCCCCGTTCGTCGTCGAGCGTCCGCCCGGTCGCGTCGACCCAGCCGACGCACAATGCCTCCTCCACGGCGTCCTCGTACGGCACGCTCGTCCGCCCGGTCGCACGCCGCCACGACACGAGATAGACACCCTTCGACGACGCGTGGTTGGCGATCAGCCATTCCCGCCACGCTGCCCGATCGAGTGGCCCCACCATCGGCTTCCCGTCGGGTGCACGTGCCTCCGTCACGCGGCTGCCCGCCGCGGATCCCACGTCACGACCCCGATCGGCAGGGGCTGCTGCGTCCGAAGGCCCACACCTTCATGGTCGTCCACGACGAGTCCGTCGAGCGCAGCCTGGAACCGGCGCTCGGCCTCGCCCTTCGGCTCGATCCACAGCTGGCGCCGCAGGAACCCCGCCAGCTCGTCACGCGAGGCGAACCGACGCGGCTCACGGGACGCCAGCTCGACGTGGGGATCGTGACCGCGTGCCCGCAACCACTCCTCGAACTCTGGCAGCGCCGGCAGGGCCACCCGCTCCTCCCCATGGACCGGGGGCCAGAAGGGATCGGCGACCGATGCGGGCTGGCGCTCCATCAGCACCGCGACGCACAGCCGCCGAGCGACCGACTCCATCGCGCGGACGAACGGGCCGATCGCCTCGATGTCGTAGCCGACGTGGGCGATCAAGGCGACGTCCGTCGCGAAACGATCGAGCGTGGCGGTGCGCGGCGGCGGCCAGCGCGTCTCGACGACCTCGACGTCGGTGATGCCGTGCTCGGCCTGCAGCTCCATCAACGCGTCGAGCATGCCGGGTGACGCGTCGACCGCGATCACGCGGCCACCGGACGGCGCGAGCGCGAGCGCGATCGGCAACGCATAGCGGCCCGCGCCGGCCCCGATGTCGAGCCACGTCTCGCCCGGTCGGACGAGCTCGAGCAGGGCCTGAAGCACCGGTTCGTCGGTCCGCCGCGGGTCGGCCCGGAACAGGCCCGTGACCGGCGCGTAGAAATCCGGGCCGTCGGGCACCTCGCGGAACCGGTCCACCTGTTCGGCATTGGCGACGACCCGCGCGGCCCACGCCTTCTCGAGCAACGCGACGAGGTCGTCCCGCGTATCCACATCCGGGTTGCCGCCCTCGACCCGGATCGGGATCTCGTGGACGAGCTCCGGGTGGGCGTCGATCAGTCGGCCCGAGCCCTCGATCGCCGCTCGTCTCGATCGATCAGCGCGAACGCATCGCGCCGCAGCAGCACCGGGATTCCGGCCGGCGCCGTCGCCGTAGACCGGGACGACGATCGGCCGTCCCGGCTGTGCCTCCGCGTCGAGCAGGGCACGGACGGCCCTCGCTGGGAGCAACGGTTGGTCGCCGAGCGCGATCAGCGCTGCCTCGGCATCGTCGGACAGCGCCCCGATGCCGACCTTCAACGAGCTCGACAGCCCCTGGTCGGGTGCGGGATTGCACGACCAGCCGAGCGGTTCCCGCGTCGATCCGGTCCTCGACGGCGTCGGCGTCCGCCCCGACGACCACGACGACCTCATGGAGGTCGGCGATCTCGAGACGTTCGAGGACGTGCTGGAGGATCGGGCGTCCCTCGAGTGGCGCAAGGAGCTTGCCCCCGCCGAACCGCGAACCGGCGCCTGCGGCGAGCACGATGGCGGCGATGCGAGCCCCGTCCGGCTGGGCGCGTCCCATCCGTCGATGCTCGCGCATCCGTCAAATCGAGGCGATAGGAGGAACGCCCTAGCCGTCGGCCTCGCCCGGAGCGTCGTCAGCCTCGGCGCCGGCGGAGACGTCGAAGAGTCCCGGCACCTTGTCCGCTGCGCGACCCTTCCGACCGGGCTTCGCGCCGATCCGTCGTCGCGTCTCGACGTCGACGGTCGTGTCTCCCTCGCGGGCCGGATGCTCGACCAGGGCGATCAGCCGGCTCGCCATGAACCGGCCGGTGCGCACCGGTGTCCCGCCCCGCGTCACCTCGGTGACCTCGACGACGCCGCGCGCGGTGGTCACCTCGATCCGGCGACCGGCGCGGCTCGCGACGATGTCGAACGTCTGCACGGCTCCGCCGGTATCGACCACGACCTCGACCCGATCGCCCTTCATGTCCTCCCTTTCCCTCGATCTGCGGCGCCGTCAGCCCGCCGTGACCGGCGTGCCCTCGATGGCGACCCGCGTCGCGCCCTCCGTCATCGCCGCCTGCTCGCGCATCGGCCGGCCCGTGCCGCCATATCGTTCCGCGACGACCTCGGCGAGGATCGCCAGGGCCGTCTCTGCCGGCTGTCGCCCGCCGAGGTCGAGCCCGACGGGACCGCGCAGCTCGGCGAGTGCCTCGTCGCTGACCCCCGCCTCGCGCAGGCGCTGGCGCCGATCCGCTTGCGTCTTGCGCGAGCCGACGGCGCCGACGTATCGCGCGCCGCGGCGCAGCGCCTCGACGATCGCCGGCTCGTCGAACTTGACGTCGTGCGTCAGCACGGCGACCGCGTCGTTCTGGCCCGAGGCCGATGTCGTCCGCGACCTCGTCGGGCCACCCCACGATGAGTCGATCGGCGTCGGGGAAGCGCTCAGGCGTGGCGAACGACGCCCGGCCGTCGATGACGACCGTCTCGAACCCGAGCTCCCTGGCGAGGCGGACGAGCGATCCGCGCGACCTCGACGGCGCCGACGATCACGAGCCGCGGCCGGACCGGGAACACCTCGACGAACAGCGATCGGCCGCCGAGCTCGACCGTCCTGCGACTGGCCGCGCTTGAGCGCTTCGAGCGCCGTATCGACGAGCGCGGCGTCAAGAGCCGCCTCGCCGAGCGTGCCGTCGAACCGTCCATCGGCATGGACGACGAGCTTCGGCTCGGGCGGCGCGCCCTCGCCAGGCTCGTGCGGCCCTGCGTCGGCCGGTGGCGAATCGACGGGGAGTGGCGTCACGACCGCGGCGCCGAGACCGCCGGCACCGAGCGACTCGGTCGCGGCCTGCACGGCGGCCGAGGGCACGCCCGGCTCGACCAGGACGTCGATCGTCCCACCGCAGGCCAGACCCACGTCCCAGGCCTGCTCGTCGCTGATCCCGTACCGGATGACGCGCGCTTTGCCGGTCGACCACGCGTGCTCGATCTGCTCCGCCGCAGCCCCCTCGACGCAGCCGCCGCTGACCGACCCGGCGATCCGGCCGTCGCTGGCATGGAGCAGCACTGCACCCTCGGGTCGCGGTGCCGAGCCGAACGTGCGGACGACGACGGCGCGACCGGCGTCGATGCCTTCGCCTTGCCAGGTGGAGAGCGTATCGAGCAATTCCTTCATCGGATCGGCCTCGCGGATGTCGGGTCGGTGGGTGTGCCACCCACCGCGGTCGGCGGCGCGACCGTGGCCAGGTCGCTGGCGAGCGGTACCGCAGCGTGGGCAGCGGCCTCCGCGCCTTGCCGCGTGTCGGCGGAGCGGACGCCGCCGAGGATCTCACCGAGCCGTTCGAGCGATGCCACCGTGCCAGCCGGAAGGAAGTCGTCGATGTAGGGGTAGGCCGCACGCATCCCGCCGGCGAGCGGCTGGTAACCGGGTGTGCCGGCGAGCGGGTTCAGCCAGACGAGGCGGTGGCAGTTGCGCCGCAGACGGGCCGTCTCGGATGCGACGAGCGAGGGATCGCCTCGATCCCAGCCATCGGATACGACGATCACGACGCCACTCGATCGGAGCGTGCGACGTGCCCATGTCTGGTTGAAGGTCCGGAAGCTCTCGCCGATCCGCGTCCCACCCGCCCAGTCGTTGACCGCTTCGCTGACCTTCGCCAGCGCCCGATCGCGATCCTTGTCGCGGAGCAGCCGCGTGACGCGGGTCAGCCGCGTCCCGAACACGAACGACTCGGCGCGGACGTCGCTCGAGGCCGAGAGCGCCTGGATGAACCGCAGCAACAGCCGCGAGTGGCGCTCCATCGAGCCCGAGATGTCGCAGATCACGACGAGCGAGCGCGGCTCGCGCACGGGCCGGCGCCAGACCCACGACATCAGCTGTCCACCGGTGCCGAGGTTGCGCCGGAACATCGCCCGCGGGGCGAGGCGCCGCCCATGCGAGTGGAGCTCGTAGCGGCGTGTCCGCCGCTGCTCGAGACGGGGCACGAGCTCGTCCACCAGCCGCTCGGCGTCGCGCAGCTCCGCCGGCGTCATCCGGTCGAACTCGCGGTGCTTCAGCATCTCCCCACGCGAGTAGGCATCCGGGGCGACGACGATGCCCTCGATATCCTCGCCGTTCTCGTCATCGTCGCCGTCGGCCGGGATCGGGACACCCCATTCGTCGGGACGACTCGAGAGGCCGTCGTCGCCGCTGCTCGGCGCCGCCTCACCGGCCGTGTCGCCCTCCGTCTCGTTCCCGTCGGGTTGGCGGAGGGGTGGCGCCTGGAAATCGCCCTGGCGGCGGCCGCGGGCGCGCCACCAGCGATCGAACACGACGTCGTAGATCTCACGGTCGTCGCGGCGACGGACGAAGACCGCCTCTCCGGCCGCACGAACCTGTTCGCGCGAGCCCATGTCGACGAGCGGCAGCGCACGGGCGTAGTCGACGGCGGCGCCGAGATCGATCGCCAGACCGGCAGCACGCAGCGCACGACCGAACCCGACCGCCTCGTTGAGCAGACGCCGGCCATCGATCTCCGGGCCCCAGGGGGCCTTCACGATGGAGGGATCGTCACCGGCCTGCATGCTGTGACTCTGCCACGAACAACGGATGCCGTCACCGGCGAGGGACCCTCAGCCCGGCTCAGCCGGTCGACGCGGTCTGCCTCGACTCCGGCTGCTCCGGCGACCTCCGCCGAGACGGCACCTCGGCTGCCGAGGGGGCCAGGAGCCGGAGAGTGCATGACCGTGAAGCCCGACGTGTTGGACAGGACGTCGACGGCGCCGTCGCGGCAGTGGATCTCGAGCGACCCGCTCCCGACGCGCAGGTTGTGGATCGTCACCTCCGGCAACCAGTCGGGCAGCGCCGGGTTGACGTAGAGCTTCGGTTCGCCTCTGCTCGAACGTCGCATGGATGCCGCACAGGACCGCCACGAGCCGGAAGATCGCCCCGGCCGCCCACGCCTGGGGGACGTTCGCGCCGAGGTACGGCGCCGGGAAGCTGGCCGGCACGCGCGGCATCCCGGAGAACAGCTCCGGTAGCCGCGTCCCGGCGAACTGCTCGGCCGCGTCGAAGAGTGCCTTCGCGACCTGTGCCGCCTCGGCGGCGTAGCCGTAGCGCCGGAACCCTCCCGCGATCGTCGCGTTGTCGTGCGGCCAGACCGACCCGCGCTGGTAGGAGAACGGGTTGTACGCCGGATGGTCGGCCGACAACGTCCGGATCCCCCAGCCCGACCACATGTCATCGGCGAGCAGGCGCTTGACGACCCGCCCCGCTCGCTCCACCGGCACGATCCCGGACTGCAGGAGGTGTCCCGGCATTCGAGGCGACGCTGCGGATCTGTTCCTTCCGCCCGTTCAGCCCGAGGACGTAGGTGCCCTCCTCCTCCCACCAGAACACCTCGTTCACCCGCTCGTAGAGCCGTTGGGCCTCGCGGCGCAGCCGGCGGGCATCCTTCGGGCGGCCGAGCACGTCGTACACCTCGGCCAGCCGCGTCTTCGCGTCGAACACGTAGCCCTGCAGCTCACAGGTGGCGATCGGCAGCGGTGCCAGGCTCCCGTCGGCTTCGACGATGGCGTCGCCTGCGTCCTTCCAGCCCTGGTTGTAGAAGCCGTGCGTCGAGCGCGTCTGGTACTCCTGGAACCCGTCGCCGTCACGGTCGCCATGGGTATCGATCCAGGCCATCGCCGCTTCGGCGTTTGGCAGATAGCGCCGGAGGACGCGCTCGTCGCCCGTCCAGTGGTAGAGGTATGAGAGGACGATCACGAACAGGCTGGTCGCGTCGTGTGTGCCGTAGTACGGCTCGAACGGCAGGATCTCGAGCTGGGCGAGCTCGCCGTGGCGGATCTCGTGGGGGATCTTGCCCGGTTCCATGTCCCGTTCCGGGTCATCGGCCGTGGCCTGCAGCTCCGAGAGCCGGCGCAAGGCCCCGCTCGCGAACTCCGGGAACCCCGAGATGCCCTGCATCGAGACGATGAGCGAGTCCCGGCCGAAGAGCGTCACGAACCACGGCACGCCGGCCGCCGGGATGAACACGCCGCGCTCGATGGTCGGGTCCTCGAGCCGCAGCGCCTCGAGGTCACGGACCGCCTGTGCCCACGCGCGATCGACGGTCTGGTTCGGCGACTCGATGCTGACGTTCGGCAGGCGCGCGGCACCGACCGCGCGCATCGGGGCATCCACGGCGTTGCACGCGAGCGTCGACAGCCGGCGTTTCGACTGGGTGACCGGGTACCACTTGAGGCAGGTGTGCCACGTGCCCTTGGGCGGTAGCGTCGACATCGAAGACGAGCCGGCCGTTCGCGAACTGCGGCGGCGAGCCGGGGCGCTCGACCGCGATGACGAGCTCTCGCCGGAAGTCGCGGTTCGTATACGTCGAACGCAGCTCGCCGCGTGAACGGAACCAGCGGGTGTTCAGCTCGCCGCGTCGGACGATCTGTCCCCGCTTCACGTCGAAGATGTCGGCGAAGTCCGACACGACCGCGATCTCGATCGTGAGGCGGACCGGTCGCGGCGCGAAGTTCTCGAGGTCGTAGTCCTCGTGGACGCCATCGGCGATCGTGCGGTCGAGACGCAACCCGAGCGTCTGGCGCTCGATGGCGCCGTCGGGGTCGACCAGCGCGTCGTTCGTGAACTCGAAGCGCGACGAGAACGACTGGATCGATCCCGAGCCGAGCAGGATCGGCCGCGTGCCGTTGATCCACAGGTCGTAACCCGAGATGAACCGCGTGTCGCGGGTGAAGAAGCCATCCGCCTGACCGGTGATCCGCCCGTCCGGCTGGCAGATCAGGATGCGGTCGTCGCGATTGGTCGTGATCGTCGACGGTCCGACGTGGACCGGGAACGTCATCGGGCGATCGACCTCCTCATGGCGGCGAGCGTCGACGATGCGCTCATGCCTCTAGCCGCGCGCGGCGACCTCGGTCAGCATCCGCGTCGGCCTGCTCGCCGCGGATCTGGCGGATGTCCTCCTCGTACTTGAGGACGACGCCGAGGGTCTCGTCGACCAGCTCGGGCTTGAGCTCGCGCGCGCCCAGCGCGAGCAGCGCGGCCGCCCAGTCGAGGGTCTCGGCGATGCCCGGCACCTTGGTCAGATCGGCCTCCCGCAGTCGATGGACGAAGCCGACGACCTCACGCGCCAGCTTCTCGGGCGCCTGCGGCACGCGCGCGAGGACGATCTCGAACTCCTTCTGGGCGGTCGGATAGTCGATCCAGTGGTACAGGCAGCGCCGCTTGAGCGCGTCATGGACCTCGCGCGTCCGGTTCGAGGTGAGGATCACCCGCGGCGGCCGTTGGGCGCGGATCGTCCCGATCTCGGGGACGGTCACCTGGAAGTCCGACAGGATCTCGAGCAGGTACGCCTCGAACTCCTCATCGGCGCGGTCGATCTCGTCGATCAGGAGGACGGGCGCCACACCCTCATCGCTTTCGAGCGCCTGGAGCAGCGGCCGGCGGATGAGGAAATCGGAGCCGAAGATGTCGTGCGCGCTGGCATGCTCGGCCTCGCCCCGCGCCTCGAGCAGCCGGATCTCGAGCATCTGGCGCGGGTAGTTCCACTCGTAGACCGCCGTATTGACGTCCAGGCCCTCGTAGCACTGGAGGCGGATGAGGCGCGCGTCCAGCGAGGCGGCGAGGACCTTCGCGAGCTCGGTCTTGCCGACGCCGGCCTCGCCTTCGAGCAGTAGCGGCCGCTCGAGCTCGAGCGCGAGGAAGACGGCCGTCGCGAGCGAGCGGTCGGCGATGTAGTCGCGGCCGCGGAAGTCCTCGGTCAGCGCTTCGATCGAGCGGGTGCCGGGTGGGCGGTCGTCGCGCTCGCCGGCGACGACTGGGAGGGATCGGTCATCGGGTCGGATGCTACACGGAGTCGACCCGCGGGGGCGGGAGCGCGAGGGGACTTACGGTCCTGGGCGACTGGTCGGCGGCGTTCCGGTGCCGAGAGCGTCCATGAGCGGACCGCGCACGATGAGCGTCGGCACGACCGCGAGCGCAGACAGGGCGACGATCAGCAGCGGCGCGGCACCGGTGATGACGCCGTAGGTGAACACGAGCGCCGGGAACCGTCCGAACACCAGGATCATCGCCGTCCGGCGCGACATCCGGCCCGCTCGCCACAGCCGGACCGCGATGGGCCTGATAAGGACGGCGACGATCAGCAGGACGGCCACGAGCACCGGTTGCATCGACCCGACGATGCGCTTCGTACGGTCGCATGACAAGACGCCCGCGAACATGCGTTCACTTGCAAGGGAGCCGTAGCGCCTGTCGATCCGGCGCTCCCGCCACTCCAACGGGGACCGCGCCATCGTGATGGCGACATGCGAATCGTCGAAAGGAGGTCGTCATGACCGATCGCTCCCACCCCGAGGATCGACCCGGTCTCGAGAAGGAGCCGGAGGACTGGGTGACCGGCGCTGAGCCGATGACCGGTGCCCAGGCGTCGTATCTCCAGACGCTCGCGCGCCAGGCCGGCGAGAACCCAGACATCGGAGACCTCACGAAGGCCGAGGCGTCCGAACGGATCGACGCTCTGCGCAGGAAGGCCGGTGTCGCATCGCGTGACCGCTGACGACTCGAAGCCCACCGACGACGTCATCGACGTCGTGATCGAGACACCCCAAGGAAGCCGCAACAAGCTGAAGTACGACCCGGACAGTGGGCGGTTCCGGCTCAGCCATGTTCTGCCCGAGGGGATGTCGTTCCCGTACGACTTCGGCTTCGTCCCCGACACCCGTGCCGACGACGGCGATCCGCTCGACGTCCTCGTGCTTACGGACGCGCCATTGCCGGTCGGATGCTCCCTCGATGTCCGGCTGATCGGCACGCTCGAGGCTGAGCAGCGCGAACGCAGTGGAGAGACCGTTCGCAACGACCGGCTGATCGGCGTCGCCGACGAGTCCACCACGCATGGCGACCTGAAGGACCTGTCCGATCTTAGCGACGTGCTCCTCGGCCAGATCGAGGCGTTCTTCGAGCAGTACAACCGCCTGAGCGGCAAGAGCTTCCGTGTGTTGCATCGACGAGGCGCTTCAGCGGCGAGAACCACGGCCCGACGTGCCTTGACATCGCCCGACCGCTAGAAGACCCAGGACCAGCCGACGGATTTCTCCATCGCCAGGACGCCTGACATCCGCCCGGGATGTCCCGCCCTACGGGTGTCAGGTGCAGTCCAGTGGAGATAGGGATAGTCTGGTAGCGACCCCCAGGGCTACGCGCGAGGCCCAGCGAGTGATTTCCAAGTCTGTCCAATCCATCGTCGGCATCGTCTTCGGGTTTGCGATCGGCGGCCTGATCGGTTTCTTCGCGACGCCGGCGGCCCCACCGCCTTCGGCGGTCCAAGGCGTGTTCATCGCGGCGGTCGATCGCTCCGAGCCGCGGCCGGCGCCGGTCGCGCTGGCGCTCGAGGAGGCCGTGGCGCTTACGCCAGTCTCGCCCGATGCGTCAACGCCTTCGCCGACCAAGGCACCAGCGTCGACGAAGCCCGCTTCGACCAAGACGAAGGCCGCCAGTCCGTCAAAGGCGCCAGTGGCGCCAAAGCTGGCACCAGCGCCCAAACCGACGCCCAAGCCCGCCCCGACGCCCAAGCCCGCCCCGACGCCGAAGCCCGCCCCGACTCCGACACCGGTCCCGGATCCGACCGTCACTGCGCCGACGCCGACCCCAGCACCCAAGGCCGACCCGACGCCCAAGCCGACGCCGACTCCGAAGCCCGCCCCCACACCCAAGCCGGGCAAAGCCAAGCCGGACAAGGGCTCGAAGCCACCCAAGCCGCCGAAGCCCTGATCCGCGTCAGCCTGTGGGCTCGCGAAGGAGCGTCTAGGACGAGCTGACCTCGATGTCGACCGGCACGGGCCGGGCGACCGCGTCGTGGACCGGGCATCGCGCGACGGCGGCCTCGATCGCGGCGCGGCTGACCTCGGCATCGACACCGGGTACCGAAGCGCGAACCTCGACCCGGATGCTCAGCGGCCCCGCCGGCATCTCCGGGGAGATACCGAGGATCCCTCGATCGTCGGACTCCGAATCGACGGTCACATTGAGCCCCGAGAGCACCCATCCCTCCTCGGCGGCACGCATCGCGATCAGCGTGGCCACGCAGGAGGCGTAGGCGGCACGGAACAGCCAGCCTGGGCTCGGTGCGGAGCCACCACCGCCGATGCCGGTCACCATGTCGGTGACGAGCGACGACCCGTCCGTGCCGGTCACCCTGACACGCAGCCCGTCCTCGATCGTCGCGGACGCGGCGCCATCTCGATAGCGGGCTTCGCCCGGATTCGCGGTCAGATACGACCGCGCATTCGCGATGGCCCTGGCAATGTCCGCTTCGCCCATCCGGCTGCCCTCCTACCCCTCGGGTGCGTCGAGCTCGCGGGCATACCGCGGGAAGCGGAACCGCTGGTCGCGCGTCAGGATGCCGCCATGGCCCAGCTTGGCGACCGTTGCCTCGGACGGCCGGCTCGCCCGCCAGGAGCCGCGGTAGCAGCAGGTCCGCAGCGGTCGCCTTCGAGTACGCCCCACACGTCGGCAACCCGAGGATCGACGTCCCGCCGACCCGCGCGAGCCACAGCATCGAGCCTGGATGCGACGGCACACCGCGGCGGACGACACGACCGCCGAGGGCGCTCGATCGCGACGAAGAACGCGTCCTCGGGGTCGGTCGACGCAGAACCCGCCGTCAGGATCAGGTCCGCGGTCTCCGCACCACGCGTGAACCGACCGAGCGCGGTCTCGACCGCGTCGACATCGTCGTGGACGTACTCGATATCGATGATCTCCGAGCCCAGCCCCTCGATCTTGGCTCGGACCGATGCCTCGAACCGCTCGCGGGCCGGTCGCCCGGACGGACTCCTTGACGACGACACCGACGCGTCGGGCCACGAACGGCTCCACCGACACGATCGGCTGACTGCCGAACCCGGCGATCCGTGCACCTGCCTCGATGACCCCGGCGTCGACGAGGTGTGGCGCGATCTTGACGCTTGCCACGAGATCGCCCTTCTCGACGACCTGTCCGTCGTACACCGTGAAGACCTCGAGCGGATCGAGCCGGTTGATCCGCTCGAGCTCCGCGATCCGGACCGTGACCACGCCCGGCGCGGCCGCGACGAGATCCAGCCGGCTCTGATTCGGTCCACGGACGTCGAGCCCCTGCCCCGCGATCGATCTTCGCGAGGCGCAGCGCCGCCTCGTCCTCGTGCAGTTCGTTGCCCGTCGGGACCAGCACCGTGACCGTGGGACCGGGTTCCTCGGCGGCGAGCGCGAGCAGATCATCGGACGGACAGCCGACGGCCCTTCGCCCAGCGCTTGCCGCCGACCGTCAGGTCGCGGGTGAGGATCGCCCCCGCGAGCCGGGCGGGCGCGCGTCGACCCGGAGTGACTCGCTCGACGCGCAACGCCCGACGCTGGGAGAGCCCGTGCTACCGGCCGAGGGCGGCGTCGATGGCGCGGCGCTGACGTACACCTCGGCCATCCTCGATCGATAGGCCCGGTCGGCGTAGATGTCGCTGTTGACGTCCTGCCCGTCGGTCGCATGTCCGGCGGCGGACTGCTACAGCGCCTGCCGACCCGTCCGACCCCATCAGCGCCGACTCGACGGCCTTCGCCCGATAGGCGACCTCACCGACACCGGTGATCGCGACCCGCGCATGCGAGATCGATGCCACCCGAGGACGCGACGACCGCGCAGACCCCGACGATCGAGTAGCCCGACGCCGGGTGCGCCATCTTCTGGTACGACCCTGCGGCGCCCGACGGCAACGGGCCGCGGACGAGCTTGACGAGGATCTCGTCGGGCGCCATGTCGGTCTCGAACGCGCCCTTGAAGAAACCATCGAGCGGGACCGTGCGCTCGCCACGCGACGAGCGCAGGACAGCCGAATAGTCGAGCGCCAGGAGCAGCGCCGGGAGGTCCGAGGCGGGGTCGGCGTGGCTGATCGCTCCGCCGACCGTGCCGCGATTGCGCACCTGGATGTCGCCGATGCCCTCGACACAGTCGCGCGTGAAATCGAGCTCCGTGGCGGCGAGCGCCTCCGAATAGGTGGTCAGCGCGCCGATCTCCCAGCCGCCGTCGGCGGTCGCGCCGTCGCCACGCAGCTCGACGAGCTTGCCGATGTCGACGAGCTTGGCGGGCTGCGCGAGGCGCAGCTTCATCAACGGCAGCAGGCTCATCCCTCCGGCGATGACCTTCGCGTCGCCGCCGGCCAGGGCGGACAGCGCATCGTCGAGCGAGGCCGCGCGCTGGTAGTCGAACGCCGCCGGGATCATGCCTGGCCTCCCTTCGCCGACTGGATCGCCGACCAGACCGTCTGCGACGTATACGGCATGTCGAGATGGCGGATGCCGTAGACGCTCGAGCGCGTCGATCACCGCGTTCGCGACCGCCGCCGTCGAGGCGATCGCACCGGCTTCGCCGACACCCTTCACCCCGAGCGGGTTCACCGGCGATGGCGTCACGGTCTTGTCGAGCTCGAAGTTCGGCAGACGCGCGGCCTTCGGTAGCGCGTAGTCGAGCATCGATCCCGTCAGCAGCTGGCCGTCGTCGCTGTAGACGGCGCCCTCCCAGAGCGCCTGGCCGACCCCTTGGGCGATGCCCCCATGGAGCTGGCCCGCCACGATCAGCGGGTTGATCTCGTTGCCGACGTCATCGACCGCGACATAGCGGACGAGGTCGACCACGCCGGTCTCCTCGTCGATCTCGACGGTCGCGATGTGCGTCCCGAACGGCCAGGTGCAGTTCGGCGTGTCGTGGTACGCGGTCTCGTCGAGATACGGCTCCATGCCCTCGGGCGCGTCGAACGCGAGGTCGAGCGCGAAGGCGATCTCCTGGATGGTCTTCTTGCGGTCGGGCGAGCCCTTGACCCGGTACTCCGGCGCCGTCGATCTCGATATCGTCCGGCGACGCCTCGAGCATGTGGGCCGCGTAGCGGCGCGCCTTGTCACGGACCTTGTCGGCGGCCTTGATCGCCGCGGTCATCCCGACGGAGCTGGTTCGCGATCCGTACGACCCGTAGCCGAAGGGCGTTCCCTGCGTGTCAGAGTGCTGGACGACGATGTCTTCCATCGGGATGCCGAGCCTGTCGGCCACCACCTGCGCGTACGTCGTCTCGTGGCCCTGGCCCTGCGGCTGGGTCCCCATCGTGACCACGGTCTTGCCGGTCAGGTGGACGCGGATGTTGGCCGATTCCCACATCGCTGCGCCCCAGCCCTCGCCCACGGCACCGATCCACTTCGACGGAGCGACGCCGCAGACCTCGATATAGGTGCTGAGTCCCACGCCGAGCAGCTTGCCGCGGACGCGGGCCGCCTCCTTCTGGGCGGCGAGACCCGCGTAATCGACCGTCGCGAGCGCCTTGTCCATCGCCGGCTCGTAGTTCCCGGAGTCGACGTAGATCTTGGCGCCACCGCTGGCGGTGCCGAGACCTGAAGGGTCGTCATACGGGAACTCGTCGGGCTGGATGAAGTTCCGCCGCCGGACTTCCGCCCGGTCCATGCCGATCTCCGCGGCGAACAGGTCCATCGCCCGCTCGATCACGTAGGTCGCCTCAGGGCGTCCGGCGCCGCGGTAGGCGTCGACGAACGTGGTGTTCGTGTAGACGCCGGTCACCTCGGCGTAGACGTTCGGGATGCTGTAGCAGCCGTGCAGGACCCGGGCGTAGAGCGTCGTGGGGATGCCCGGGCCGATCGTCGAGAGGCGGCCGCCGAGATTGGCGAGCGTCTTGACGCGCAGGCCGGTCACCTCGCCGTCGCGCTTGCCGGCGATCTCGAGATAGGTGATGTGGTCGCGGCCGTGGATCGTCGACTGGTAGTTCTCGCGTCGCCCCTCGACCCACTTCACCGGCCGCCCGCCGATGGCCTTGCTGGCAAACATGCACAGCGCCATGTCGGCGTAGCAGAAGATCTTCGTGCCGAAGGCCCCGCCGACATCCGGGCTGATGCAACGGACCTTGTGCTCGGGGATGCCGGTGACGAAGGCCGTCAGCAGCAGCCGCTGGATGTGCGGCGTCTGGCTCGACATCCAGACCGTGTACTCGTCGGTGCCCGGGTTGTACCAGCCGATGTCGCCGCGGGTCTCCATCGGGTTCGGGATCAGGCGCTGGTTGACGATCCGCTGGCGGACGACGACCTCGGCGCCATCGATGGCGGCGTCGGTGCCCGCCTTGTCGCCGACGTTCCATTCGAAGACGACGTTGTTCGGCGCGTTCTCGTGGAGCTGCGGTGCGCCGGCCTCGATCGCCTTCTCGGCGTCGACGACGGCCGGCAGCGGCTCCCAGTCGACGACGATCGTCTCGAGCGCGTCGACCGCCTGCTCCGGCGTGTCGGCGACGACCGCGGCGACGCCCTCGCCGGTCCACTTGACGCTGTCGGTAGCGAGGACACGCGGCGTGCTGACGTTGTTCTGGATGCCCGCGCTGCCACCGGCCGGCCAGGCCATCGGCAGCGGGTTGTACGGGATGTCGGCGCCGATGAAGACGGCGTGGACGCCGGGCATCGCCTTGGCCGCGCTGGTGTCGATCGAGCGGATGTTGGCGTGCGCGTACGGGCTGCGCAGGATGGCCATGTGGGTCATCGATTGCAGCTTGATGTCGTCGAGGTAGCGGCCCTTGCCGGTGATGAAGCGCGGGTCCTCGGTGCGCTTGATCGGCTGGCCGAGCGGGCTGGTGCGGGGCGTCGAGTACGTCGGTCATGGCTCTTCTCCCCGCCCTACGCGCTGGCGCCGGCGGTTGCCGGAGCGGCGGCGCCTTCGCGCATCGCCACGGCCGCGGCCTTCACGGCCGCGACGATGTTGTGGTAGCCGGTACAGCGGCAGATGTTGCCCTTCGAGCGCGTGCCGGATGGTCGCCTCGTCGGGGTCGCTGTCGCGGGCGAGCAGGTCGGCCGCGACCATGATCATGCCCGGCGTGCAGAACCCGCACTGGAGGCCGTGCTTCTCCCAGAACGCGGTCTGGAGCGGGTGGAGGGCGTCACCGGTCGCCATGCCCTCGATCGTCGTGACGCTCGCGCCGTCGGCCTGGACGGCCAGCATCGTGCACGACTTCACCGCCATGCCCGTCGAGGTGGACGGTGCAGGCCCCGCACTGGCTCGTGTCGCAGCCGACGTGCGTGCCCGTCAGGTCGAGGTCCTCGCGGATGGCCTGGACGAGGAGACGTCTCGGTTCGACGTCGAGCTCGTGTCGTGCCCCGTTGACGGTCAGGGAGATGTGTTCGCCCACGGGCCGGACCTCCTTCGACGACGATCTGCGACGGTGGGGACCGAGTCTTCGGATGCCCACGGCGCGGTCAGGGTGCGGCGTCCGCTGGAGCGCTGGGGCCTCGCGCCGGTCGGCTCCTCGTGATCGGTGGGAGGGAGCGTCGATGGTCCCACCGTCGCGGGTCCGGTGCAAGTCGGCGAGCGCATCGCCGTCGGTGCTCGCTGGCCTACTCGGCCCGTTGCTGCTGCACGGGCAGCGCTTGCATCAGGGTGTCGCGGCTCGAGATCGATGGCTGCGAGCCAGCACCATGAAACCGGAGGCCCACGGTGGTAGACACCGTTCTGCGCCGCCCGGGCCTCGTCCGCCCGAAGCCCTCCCCCTCGATCACCCAGGATCATCCTTCCGAGTCCGTGGGCGACGGCCGCTGCTTCGTCACCGGCTCGACCCGGCCGAGCGCGGCCGACCGGATATCGACGGCCCGCGGGTCGAGCGCCTGTCGACGCTCCTCGGGGGATGCCACGACGAGCCGCGCGGCATCGCCAAGCCGGCGGACCTTGTCGCACGCCTCGTCCCAGCTGAGCATCGGCCATGGAGCCCGACGTCGCGAGACCGACCCGCGCGATCCCGCGACCCTTGCTGGCGGCCGCGTAGCGCGCCGCCCACAGGAGGACCTCCGGCCCGTCGTCGCTCCCCGCGTGCGCCGATAGCGCGCCGCAGATGACACCGCGCTCGCCCGGCACGTCGACGGCTAGGCGCCAGTTATCGGGTCCATCGATCAGGTCGACCGCCAGGCTGGCATAGGCCCCGGCGAGGATCGTCTCGACGCCCGCGGCATCCGCGTCGCCTCCGGTGATCGCCAGGTCAGGTGGACATCAGGCCGAGAATCGCGCGTCAGCGCGACGTGCGCATCGACGAACCGCGCACGCGCCTCGGCGTTCCGACCGATCGAGATCGCCGCCGGCTCGTGGATCTCGATCCAGCGGCAGCCCGCGTCTGCCAGCCCGTCGACCCCCGCCCGGGTGGCCGTCGTCCGCCTCGCCCGGACGTGTATCGGCCCGACGACGACGGCCTTGACCAGGACGATCGGCACGTCGTGCCGTCTCCCGCCAGGACGCGACAGGATCGTCCGTGGTGCGGCCACCCACCGTCCGTCGCGGGTTCGAGGCCGTGCTCGGCTTGGAGTTCGAGACAGGCGTCAAGGAGGGCCTCGCGGCGCGACATCCTCGCCCAGGGGCGGCCGCGGCAGCGGACCAAGCAGCGTCGCGAACATCGGTTGGTCCGGCTAGAGGCACGCGAACCGCGGCGACCCGACCAGCGATCCCCAGCGACCACGGCGAGCGCGACCACGCCGACGACGAGGATCGGGCACGACCAGCGCGACGCTCGCGAGCCGTGTCGCTCGGGCGTCGCGGTCGCGCTGCCAGAACGACGACGTCGACCTCGACCTGGTGCGGTGGCCACAGCGCGCCGATCCAGAGGCCGGTCAGAAGGCCGCCGATATGCGCCGCGTTGTCGATGTTCGGGATCGCGAACCCGAACAGGATGTTGATGAGGATCAGGAAGCCGAGCTGCTGGACGAGCATCCGGCTCTGGCGATCGACCGGGTGATGGAACCGGTTCGACGCGAGCAGCAGCCCGAACAGCCCGAAGATCGCGCCTGAGGCGCCGACCGACGGCGGCGTCCCCGCCGAAGACGAAGCTGGCGATCGAGCCACCGGCGGCGCACAGCAGTAGAAGAGCAGGAACCGCGATCGGCCCGTACCAGCGCTCGACGATCGGGCCCGCGAGATACAGGGCGTACATGTTGAAGAACAGGTGCGCCAGGGACGCGACGAAGAAGCCCGGCTGCGGGCTGCCGTGCACGAGCGTGACCGTCATCAGCCGCCAGATACTCGCCGGCCGCGACAGCCGCCTTGTCGAGCTGGAACGCGTCGTAGAGGAACAGGCCTTCGGCCGACAGGATCGCGGTCAGCGACACGATCACCGTCGCCGCGATGAGGACCGTCGTGACCGACAGGAGCGACGACTCACCGCGGCCGCGGGCGAAGTACCGTCGCGCCGCGTTGGTGTCGCCGGTCTCCTTCGTTAGCCAGCCGAGTCGATTGGCGATCTCGGCCTTGTCGGCCTGCGGGCGCCCGACGCTCGGCCTGGCGATACGCGCTGATCGCCCCGTGCAGGTCGCCCTCGCGGACCGCCGCCGCGGCGATGTTGCGCCAGGCCGGGTAGGACGATGGCGTCTCGCCGACCTGGAGGACGGCCTTCCAGTTCGCCACCGCCGCGTCGTCCTCGCCGGCGCGGAACCGCGCCTCGCCGAGCCCCAGCAGCGCCGCCGCGGTGATGGCTCGGGTCGTCGAACCCGACGACGCGGCTGTAGCGGACGGCCGCTTCGGCGAGGTCGCCCGCGGCGAGTCGGGCGTCGCCCTCGGCGAGCAGCGCGGAGGCCTCCTCGGGCGTCAGACGGCCGGTCCTCGCCGGATCCGGCGGGACGGATGGATCGGGCGAGGCGGGCGGCCGGGCGTCGTCCATCGGGCGGACGATACTAGACTTGCCGGCCATGTGCGGACGGTTCACGCAGGAGCGGCCGGCGTCGGAGCTGGCCGAGATCTTCGCCGCCGAACCGCTCGCCGACGAGCTCGGCGCCCGCTACAACGTGGCGCCGACGGACGAGGCATTCGTCGTCGTCCAGCGCGAGGATCGACGGGCCGTGACGGCCTACCGCTGGGGTCTCGTCCCGCACTGGTCGACCGACGCAAGGGCGCTTCGCGGATGTTCAACGCCCGCGCCGAGACGATCACCGCGAGTCCGGCCTTCCGGGAGGCGTTCCGGCGCCGCCGCTGCATCGTCCCGGTCGACTCGTTCTACGAGTGGAAGCGAGAAGGCACCGTCCGCCAGCCCTACCGGGTGACTGCGCGACGACGGCGTGCCGCTGGCCCTCGCCGGGCTGTGGGCCGGCTGGCGCGACCCCGAGAGCGAGGAGGTCCGCCGCACGTTCACGATCGTGACGACGACCCCGAACGACGCGATGGCCGATCTCCACGACCGGATGCCGGTCGTGCTGGAGAAGTCGCTCTGGGACCGCTGGCTGATCGACGGGCGTGCCGGCCCGACCGGTCGATGAGGGCGAGCTGCTCGCGATGCTCCGGCCGACCGACGCCGTCCCGCTCCGGATCTACCCGGTGAACCGGTACGTGAACGACGTCCGCCGGGACGGCCCGGAGCTCATCGAGCCGCTGTCGCCGACGGCCGATCGCGACCGCTGCCGGCGGCCGCCGAAGGCACGCTGGGTCTGTAGCGCGGCCTAGTCGACGAGGCCGGCGGCGACGATCACTGCGTCGACGCCGATGCCGCGCAGGACCTTGATCGTGCCGCCGTTGCCATCGATGTCGTAGTTGTCGGCGATGACCTGGTCGAGCGATGAGCGTGCCGCCGTTCCCGTTGAGTTTGATCTGACCGCCAGGGACGTAGATGATCCCCTGGACCTCCGTCGACGACGCCGAGCCATTCAGCGTCACGCCCTGCGTCACCGTCCGGTCCTGGAAGATGACGATCGTTGTTGAAGATGCTCGTCGGGTCGGTCGTAGGCGAGGTCGAACGGCTTGAGCTTCATGTACGGCGCCACTACGCGTTGAGAGTCGATCGGCGCCGCCGGCCGAGGCAGGAAGCTTCGAGTTGTAGATCATACACGCCGCCGCCCCACGTCGTGAGCTCACCGATGCCTTGGCGTCGGCCTGCCGTCGCGACCGTGACGATCGAGCCGCCGCCTCCGACGATCGACCCCACCGCCACCGATCCAGTAGATGCCCGGCATCAGATAGGCCGTCGTGCCCTGGTCGACGTCGAGGCCGCCCGGGTAGAGGCCTGGGAACAGGACCCACGCCTTGTTCTTGTATGAGCCGCCGTCGCCGAGAGCGCACACAGCTCGGGCTGCCTTCACTCGGTGCCGGGGCTGCCACCCGGGGCAGTTCTCGGGTGGCGTCAAGGTATGGCCGACCGGGTGCATGGCGGCGCCAGGGCGGGTTTGGTCGGACGCCGGCAGATTGCGAAGCGGGTCCGGCAGGGCGAACGAGCCGGGCGCCTTCGTGCAGGTCATCGACCCCAGCCCTGGTCCTGGATGATCGCCCACGGACCGACAGGTAGCGTCCGGCGCATAGACGTTGACCGTGCTGCCACCTGTGCGGCTGAAGCCGATCGCTCCGCCGGAGGTGCAGTCCGACCCGTTCGAGTTCGATTGGACGTTCGCATAGGCGTTCACGATGCCAGTGCCGGAGACCTGCGATCGCTTTGCACATCGTCGGGTTCAACGCGAGCATCCCGAACGGGAACGTCAGGTTCTGGCTGTTGGTCGCGACAGCGAAGGCACCGATCGGCCAGTTCGCGCGACCGATGACGCCACCGAAGATCGATGGCCGGGTCGACCTGGATCTGGACCTCGATGAAGCCCGGCAGATTGACATACCGGCCATGGATCGGCGGGATGTAGACGTTGACGACCTCGTTCGGGTCCGCGTCGACGAAGCCGTTCATCTGCGCGATGTCGCGCGCGGCAGTCTCGGCCGCAGCCTGATCGGTCAGCACGTATCGAGCGCCCGCGAGGGCGGCAGCATCGGCGGCGTTCTGCTCATCTCGTCGCTCGACCAGCATCATCCCGACATCGAATGCGAGGGCGGCGATCAACAGGAGCGCGATGAGACCGCCTGCGAACAGGACCAGGATCTGGCCGCGCTCCCGCGCGTCGCCGGGGACGGGGGGATGGCTAGTTGTTGATGACAAGGGTCGACTCCGCCTTCACGGTGATGGCAGGAAGAGGCACGAGGGGAACAAGGACGTGGTAGGTCATCTGGGCGGCGACGTTCACAGGTCGACCCGCGGCCGTTGTCCGGGGTCCAGTGTGCGGGCGGTCACGGTGATCGTCGATCGGGAACCCGGCCGGCACCCCGGATTGGCGCGACACGGGCCGACGACGTTGTTACCGGACGTATCGCACGCCGACGAGCCAGGCGCCGGCGGGCCGCTCGGGCAACCCAGCGTGTTCGCGCCGTTGACGATCGCGTACCGGGCGCCTTCCCGGGTCGCGTTACTGAGCGTCTCGTAGTAGAAGATGAATCGTCCCGCTTCGATGATCCCGAACAGCAGCAGGAAGAACAACGGCACGACGAGCGCGAACTCGACGAGGGCCTGAGCGTCGTGAACGGTTCCGGACGAGATCGTCTGGTCGTCATGGCCCGGGCGCCGTCGGCGCAAGGTCGATGTCGGTCATCGCGAAGCTGCTATCGCGGTCGAACGAGAGCGTCGACGGGAAGCCGTACTCCACGCCCATGAACTGGAAGTTGAGCGGGGCGAGCAGGTGGAAGTCGTACGTGCAACGTCACGGTGACGATGCACGGCGGTGCCCTGAGCGGGTCCTCGCAGCCGGCCGCAGGGTCGAGGGCTCCACAGGGCCCGCCGCATCGAGGTGCGGACGCAGTAGGAGAACGCGGGGTTCGTGCACCCGCCGTACGGCCGCGTTCGCATCTGGATCGCGTAGTCGGGAGGTTGCTCGAGGCGACGCACGCACGTCGCTCCATCTCGGCCACGGTCGTGTCGGCCGGCGTCGCGGGACTGCCACTTGCCCGCGCCGAGGGTCGTCCCGTAGTCGGCCGCCTCGCGGGCGGCGGACTCGACGCTCAACATCGTGGTGTAGATGCGCGCGAGATCCACGATCCCGAGCAGCAGGATCAGCATGACCGGGAGCACGAGCGTGAACTCGACGATGCTCTGCCCGCGCTGGGGCGCTCGGTGGCGCTTCATGTGACTCCTACCCGGGGAGGACCGGTACCTAAGTACCGTAGGAACGGCAGTACCGTAGTCAGCGCACCTTTCACCGAACCTTGCGCGCGGTGCACATAGGCACGCGATCCACGCTCGGGACGCGGGAACCTACGACTCGGCGTTGGCTCCGGTCAACACGGCATATGCCGTATCGGGGTCTCCCCCGCCATCGATCACTGCCGCGTACCGCCCCACGCGGCCCGCGACGGCCTCGGCATCGGGCTCGGCCGCGATCGCGATCGCCTCGTTGGGTACGCGCGATCTCGATGCCAGGTGACGCGATGACGACGAGACGTGCACCGGACCATCCGGCTGCCGTGACGACCTCGTCGAGTACGCCGCGATCGGTCGCGTGCGCGACGACGATCACCCGGTAGTCGGAGAGATAGCGCAGGGCCAATCCGACGTCTCCGCCATCGAGCGTCGGCCCTGGACCCGACTCGACGGTCGTCGAGACGGCATCCTCGTCCAGGTCCGGGCCCGCCTCGTCCTCCGTCGAGCCGACGACCGGCGTTCGGCGGCCTGCATCACGCAACGTGGCGACGTGGCCGATCCCGGCTCGGGCGAGGGCGAGGATGACGGCATCCCCGGCATCATCCTCGCCGATGCGGGTCACCAGCTCGACCTTCGAGCCGGCGGCCGCGGCAGCGGTGGCGACAGTGGCCGCGAACCCTGCAGGAGCGGCCTCGCCGGACGTATCCACGCGACCTGCGACATCACCCACGACCACGATCACCCTCACAGGCTACCGGGTCCAGCCTCAGCCATCGTGGCCGGAGCGGCTCCCTGAGCTGTCGTCACTCCCGGATCCGGATCCCGATCCGCTCGAGCCACCGCCCGAGTCGTCGCTGCCGGAGCCACTCGACGTGCCGGAATGGCCGGAGTCGTCGGAGCCGCTCGTGCCACCCGAGTGACCGGAGTCATCGCTTCCGCCTCCACCCCCGGAGCCGCTTCCCGACCCGCCTCCGCCCCCGCCGGACCCGCCACCGTGGTCGTCGGTCGCGGAGGGCTCGGCGGTGTCGCGCGGCGACGTGGTCGGCGCGGGCGTCGGCGTCGGACTGACGTCGATGGACGGTGACGGCGTCGGCGATGGGGTCATGCTCGGACCCGGCGTCGGCGTCGGAGACGGGAGGGTGGGCGGCGTCGGTCCCTGGCTCAGGAGCCGCGCCGCGCCGACGACCGCGACAGCGCCGACGGAACCGACCGCCAGCGCCAACGCCAACAGCATCGCGAATGCCTGCGCCCGCAGCACGACCGGGCGGCCCGGCCCGAAGGCGATCGCCCAGGCGTCCCGAGCAGTCGCGAGCAGGCCCCGACCGGCCGGTCTGGGCATCGGCTCAGCGGCGATCGCCGCCATCACCCGATCCTCGAAGCCGACGGTCGGAGCGACGTACCCGCTCGAGGCATACGACTCGAGGTCGCGCGCGGTCGCAAGCAGCTCGGCACCTTCGGGGTCGGCACCGAGGTCGAGCTCTGACGGGTCGAAGCGGCGGCGCGCGTCGCTCATCGGTCGGTCCCTTCGAGACTGACACGCAAGCGCGAGAGGCCCCGATGGAGGTGCGTCTTCACCGTCCCGAGCGGACGCCCAGTCTCGCGCGAGATCTCGTCGAGCGATGCCTCGGCGAAGAACCGCAGCGCGACGACTTCCCGGTACGGCTCGGGGAGCGCCGCGACCGCGGTCCGGATCTCCGTCGCCCGCTCGGCACGGAGCGACAGGATCGCCGGATCGGTCAGCGGGGCGGCGGCGACTGCCTCGCGCTCCGCGGCCCGATCGGCGGCGTGACGACTGCCTCCGCGCCGAGACTCGTGCCGTGCGGGTCGCGCCAGATGACCGTCCGTCGTCGCCCTGCCTGACGGAGAGCGATACGCACACCGATGCGTGTGAGCCACGCCCCGAGCGGCCCGTCGCCTCGCCACGTCGCGAGCGAGCGGAACGCGGTCACGAATGCCTCCTGTGCCGCATCCTCGGCCTCCGACTGGTCGCCGAGGATCCGCTGGCACGCGCGGATGAGAGCGGGTGCCTCGCGTTCGACGAGACGGCGATATGCCTCGCGGTCTCCGCCAAGGACGGCGTCGACGATGGCGCGGTCATCGATGGACGTGCTGGGTGCGGCTGTCGATAGCGGCTCGCTCGTGATGGGCGGTCTCCAGGCGTGGGCGGACCCCCGTCCCCGGACACGCCGGATCGGCCCATGGCCATGATGCCCCGGCCAGGGCCGATCCACCCGGAAGCAGGTCGCTCCCGCATCGACGCTCGATCGTCAGGTCAGTCGTCGCCACCACCGTCGTGGCCCGAGCCGCCACCGTGGTCGTCGCCTGCGTCGTCGTTGCCGTCGTGCCCTGACTGGCCGCCGTGGTCGTCGCTGCCACTCGTCGTCACCGCTCGGACCCGAACTGCTCGCCGGGCCGGACGTGCCCGACTGACCACCGTGGTCGTCGTTCGCGTCCTCGGTCGGCTCGGCGGTCTCGGCCGGCTCGGCCGTCTCAGCGGGTTCGGCGGTCTCGGCGGGCTCGGCGGTCTCGGCCGGCTCGGCCGTACCAGCGGCTTCCGACGTGGCGCCCGGCTCCGCTGTCGACGCGGGCTCGAGGGTGCCGGTCGGTTCGTCGGTCGGTGTCGAGAGCGGAGTCACCAGCGCAGGGTCGGCCGACGGCGAGGCGGGAACGGTCCCGTTCGCGGCAAGGGCGACGCCACCGATCAGGAAGAGGGAGGCGATGGTGACGAGGATGCCTCGGACGAGGCGACTGTCTGGACGCATTGGGTCGTTGTCTCCGTTTCGCTCCGGTCACCGTGACCGGTCGCTACTCCATCGAGACATCGACGCGCGAAAAGGTTTCAGCTGACTTCGGCGGTCGTCGCGGCAGGAACCGCCGAGGTGCTCCGGCGGTGGAGACTCAGCCCGCCGGCTCGTCGTCCGGGTGCGTGTCGGCCGCGGTCGGTTCGTCGGATCCCGGGAAGGGACGCGATCCTCGGCACCGGCCGTCGGACCCGCCTCATCGCCCTCGTCCGCGGGTCCGACCTCGGCGGCCGCCTCGCCCTCCGCCGCCGCTGGTGTCGGCAATGGTTCCTCGATCGCGGTCGATGACGAGCCGATCCCCAGACCGGCGGCCTCGAGGTCGCTGCCGAACGCGTCGACGTCGCCGACCAGGACGATGTCGGCGTCGTCGACGAGCAGGTGGTCGCGCGCGGCCGCCGCGACTGCGTCGACATCGACCGCCTCGACACGCTCGCGATAGTCGGTCAGCTCCTCGATGCGAAGGCCGTGGACGGCGAGGCCGGACAGGGCGAGCCGACGACGGCGCCCGCCGTCTCGAATCGAAGCGGGAAGACGCCGACCAGGAAGTCACGTGCCGCGGCCAGCTCCTCATCGGTCACGCGCGTGTCACGCATCCGCTCAAGCTCGGCGATCGTGTCGACGATGAGCCGGGACGGTGACCTCGGTGTTGACGGCGGCCCTGGCGGTGAACGGGCCTGCACCGCGTCGCATCTCGAAGCCGGCGCCCGGCGCCGTACGTGTAGCCCTTGGCCTCGCGAAGCTGCATGTTCAGCCGCGAGTTGAAGAGCCCGCCGAGGATCGCGCCCATCACCGTGACGGCGTGGTAGTCCGGGACGCGACGGGGCAGACCCGCGATGGCCGACGCGGATCTCGGTCTGGACGCTGCCCGGGCGATGGACCACGCGGACCAGACGTCCCGATGCCGCCGCCTCGTCGACGACCGGCGATGGCGCGGCTGCGCCGGCGTCTCGTCGTCCAGCTGCCGAGCAATCGCCGCGCGACTGCGGCGACGTCCTGCCCACCGAGATCGCCGCCGACGACGAGGGTCGCCCGGGCCGGGTCGAGGATCCGTTCGTAGGCGCGTCGTACCGCGGACTCGTCGAGACGCTCGACGGTCTCGCGCGTGCCCGCAGCCGGGCGGTGATACGGCGCGGTCGGTGCGTAGATCGTGCCGATGAACGTCTCGTCGGCCCGCCGGCGCGGATCGGCCTGAGCCTGGAGCAGGTCGTTGAGCCGCTCGTCGCGGAGTCGATCGATCTCGGCCGCGGGGAACGTCGGGTCGGAGAAGGACCTCGGCGAGGAGCTCGAGCGCCGGCTCGAGCCGCGTCGACGGGACGTCAACACCGATGCTCGTGGCATCCCAACCGGCCTCGGCGTGGAGGGATGCGCCGAGCCGTTCGGCGGCTTCGGTCAGACTCGACCGCGTCGTACCGTTCCGTACCCTCGGTGAGGGCGCGCGCCATGAGCACGGCCGAACCCCCATCCGAAGCGGGTTCGTCGACGGCCCCGACCGGCATGATGAGGACGGCGCTGACCAACGGGCGACCGGGCATGTCGACGACCAGGATCGTCAGCCCGTTCTCGAGCTGGGACCGCGTGACCGACGGGAAGGCGTAGGGCCGCGGCGTGCCGGGAGCTGGTCGTTCGGCGACGACCACGTCGCCGGTGCGCTCCGCCGTCATGCCGCTACCTCCTCTTCCTGGGTCTCGGCCACGTCGGGGTCGATCGCGTCGGTCTCGGCGCTCGGGGTATCCGGTAGATAGGTCAAGACGAGCCGGTTGTCGGGTCGGAACGTGGCCGCCACGACCTCGAGGATGGCCTCCGGCGTGACCGCGAGATAGCGGCCGAGCATCTCGTTGATGAGCGCAGGGCGATCGAACAGCGTCGTGTACATCGACAGCCGGTCGGCGCGCTCCTCCACTCGTTGGAGGCCCGCCGAGCTCGTCGGCCTCGATCAGGGCACGAGCACGCGCCAGCTCGTCGTCGCTCACCGGCTCGACGGCCAGCCGCTCGAGCTCCTCGTGGAAGGCCGCCTCGACCCGGTCGACCGAGATCCCCGGGCGGACCGTCGCCCAGCCCGCCGCGACCGAGGCGCCACCGACGAACCCGAGCGCGAACAGCGCCACGTCCTGGGCGATGCGCTCGTCGCGGACGAGACGGCGGTGCAGCCGGCTCCCCTTCCCGCCCGCGAGGATCTGGCCGGCGACCTCGAGCGCATCCAGGCGGTGGTCGCCGAAGACCGGCGCGCGGAAGCCGACGTAGATGCGCGGCAGCGGCACCCGGTCCTTCACGACTTCGCGGATCTCGCGGCCAAGGGTCGGCGGCAACGACAGGTCGCGGAGCGGCGGGATGGACGGATTCGCCGGGATCGCCCCGAAATAGCGTTCGACGCTCGCACGCACGGCATCGGTGTCGACGTCGCCGACGACCGACAGCACCGCGTTGTTCGGCGCGTAGTAGGTCTGGAAGAACGCCCTCACATCGTCGAGCGACGCGGCGTCAAGGTCCTCCATCGAGCCGATGGTCGAGTGGTGATACGGGTGGTCGGGCGGGAATAGATGGGCCTGCAGCTTCTCCTGCCACGAGCCGTACGGCCGGTTGTCGTACGACCAGCGCTTCTCGTTCTTGACGACCTCGCGCTGGTTGTCGAGGTTCTCCTGGCTCAGGGCGTCGAGCAGCGTCGCCATCCGGTCTGCCTCCAACCAGAGGCCGAGGTCGAGCTGGTGCGACGGCAACGTCTCGAAGTAGTTGGTCCGATCGAGCCAGGTCGTCCCGTTCATCGTGCCGCCGGCGGCCTGGATGAGCGCGATGTGCTCCGCCTTCGCGACGTGGCGCGAACCCTGGAACATCACGTGCTCGAACAGGTGGGCGAAGCCCGTCTTGCCCGGCTGCTCGTGCTTCGATCCGACGTCGTACCAGATGTTGATCGCGACCACGGGTGCGAGGTGGTCCTCGGCGACGATGAGGCGGAGACCATTCGAGAGGCGGTCGTCGCTGAACGCGACCGTCGGGACGGGGGTGGTCGGCACAGGGGCTCCTGGGCGGGTCTTGGTGGTCGGTGGACTGGGGTCGATCGTACCGCGTCGGATCGGTCGCAGCCTTATCGGCCGCTTGGCGAGGTCAGATCGGCAGGGCCACGAAGAGAGCGGTCACGACGGCCGCGGCGATGCTGCAGTAGACCACCATGACGAGCGCGGTCCGGCGATCCGTCGCCCGCGCGTCGTCATCCTCGATGTGCTGCGCCTGGCCGACCTCGGGTCCGAAGTTGCGCAGGCCCGCCATCCCGAAAGCCACGCAGAACCGGCGCCGGACCTGTTCGAGCGTGATGAAGGCCGCGGCCAGTGGCGGCCAGATCGCGATCCGGATCCAGGCCGGCGCGTCGATCGCCAGGAGCAGCGCAGCGAGACCGACCGCGACCGCGAGGAACACGAGGCCCATCCGGCGCCGTTGCGCGATCTCCTCCGGCCCGATGTTGCAGGCGCCGGCGCGGTATTCGCCTCGGTCGTCCTTGATCGCCATCGCCATCGGGTGTCGTCTCCTGCCGGTTCGAGCGGCGTTTCGTATGCTCCGCGCCATGAGACCATGGATGGGAAGTTCGCGCCTGCGAGCGGCCGTCCTTATGGGATCGTTCGTCGTCCTGGCGCTCCCTGGTTCTGTCCTCGCGCACGCCGAGCTGCAACGCGCGATCCCCGCTGAGGGCGAGACCGTGACGGATCCGGTAACGGTCGTGACCGGTAGCTACTCGCAGGACCTCGCCGCCAACAGCAAGCTGCTCGTCAAGGACGCGTCCGGGGCGACCGTCGCGACGGGCAGCGTCGATCCCGGGAACGTCCGGCGGATGATCGCTCGCCCGGCGTCACCGCTCGGCAACGGCGCCTACGAGGTGCAGTCGACGTCGGTCTCGGCCGACGACGGCGATATCGAGCGGGTCCAATGGACGTTCACGGTCGCGCTGGCAGCCTCGGCCTCGCCGACCGCGGTTGCATCGCCTTCCGCCGAACCGACGCCCATCTGCACGGACCTCTGCTCGGGCCAACCCAGCGGCGGAGAGCCATCGAGCGCGAGTCCGGCGAGCGCGAGCCCCGCGCCGAGCCCCAGTCCGGCACCGGGCGATTCGGCCTCGGACTCGAGCAACGTCCTGCTCCCGATCATCGCGGCGCTCGCGATCGTCGCCATCGGCGCCGGCTACCTGCTGAACCGCAACCGCGGACGCTCCTCCTAGGCCGCGCAGGCGTGCCGAAGATGACGCGCGCAGCTCGGCTCGCGGCGATCCCTGCCGGGGCGTCGATCGTGGCGCTGGCCGCGCCGGCGGCCGTCTTCGCGCACACCCTGAACGCGTCCTACACGAGCCGTCTGCCGCTTGCGGTCTACCTCGCCGGCGCCGCGGCGACGGTGGCGCTGTCGTTCATCTTCGTGCTCGTCCGCGACGTGCGCGCGGATCGCCCGGACACATCGGCGCCGGGCCACCTGCCACCCGCCTGGCTGCGCATGCTGCTCCGGGTCCTCGGGCTCGTCGGCTGGATATGGATCGTCGCCCAGGGCATCGCCGGCGGGACCAGCGCGGCCGAGGTCGCGAGCCTGTTCCTGTGGGTGTACGGCTGGGTGGCGGTCGCCGCGATCTCGGCGCTCGTGGGACCGATCTGGCACTACCTCGACCCGTTCTCGACGCTCTTCGACATCGGCGCGTGGGTGATCCGCCGCATCGGCGTCACGCCATGGGACGTCGCCAGCTACCCGGAGCAGCTCGGGAAGTGGCCGGCCGTCGTCGGCTTCCTCGTCGTCGTCTGGATCGAGCTCGTGCTCAAGGCAGGCCCCGACGTCCTCTTCATCGTGCTCGTCGGGTACACGGCGCTGACGCTCGCGATGATGGCCCAGTACGGCCGCGATACCTGGCGCGCGAACGCCGAGATCTTCACCGTCTGGTTCCGGCTCCTCGGCCGGATCGCCCCCTACGCCCTGACCGACGAGGACGGCCGTGTCCGCCGGCGCCCGTTCTTCAGCGGCCTGCTCGAGCCCGGCTGGCGTCTCGAGGACGTCGTCATGGTCGCGCTCGGCGTCGGCTCGATCCTGTTCGACGGGCTCTCGCAGACCCAGGTCTTCTTCACGGCGTTCGGTCTGCCAAGCCTGCCTGCGGAGACTCTGATCATGGGAGCGTTCCTGGGCATCATCGTGGTCGCCGCGCTCGTCGTGACGCGCTACGTCGGGATCGCGGCGACCGCCGCCGGCCTCGTCCCCATCGCGCTCGGCTACCTCATCGCCCATTACTTCACGTACCTCGCGATCGACGGTCAGCGCATCGTCATCGCGATCTCCGACCCGCTCCAGAACGGGTCCGACCTGTTCGGGACGGCGTTCTTCGAGCCATCGGGCGCGTGGCTTCCGCCGGGGCTCGTCTGGACGATCCAGCTCGCCGCGGTCGTCGGCGGCCACATGCTGGGCGCATGGGCGGGTCACGTCGTGGCGTCCCTCGATGCACCGCCTGAGCTCGCCGGCCGACCGCTGACCGTGCGCCAGATCCCGCTCGCGGTCGTGATGGTCGCCCTGACGACGCTGACGCTGTGGTCGCTCGGTCAGTCGCTCGTCGTCACGCCGCCGGCCAACGCGACCGCGGCTCCGATCGGACCCGCCGCCCGGGCCGTCGCGACCAGCCTCGGCTGACCGGGCTCCGGGACCCACTCGCCGAGCGACCGGACCGTCGGGACGGCGGCGGCGACCGCGGGGTCGAGCGCCTCGGCGGCAGCCACGGCCGTCTCGATCGCCGTGAGACAGAGGATGCCCTCCGCGGTCGCCGCGTGGCGGATCTCGGCGGCATCCCGAACCGCTCCGGATCGCGGCGTCGGCGTGTTGACGACGAGGCGCACGTCGCCGCTCGCGATCAGCTCGAGGATGGCGATCTCACCGCTCCCGGGAGCTGGCTCCTCGCCGAGCTTCGTTACGGCTAGCGCGTCGTACCCGGCGGCGGCAAGCGCGCGGCGGGTGCCGGGCGTGGCCGCGAGGCGGTAGCCGGCACCCGCCAAGCCGGCCGCGAGGCGCCCGAGCGTCGCCTTGTCCCGGTCGGCGATCGAGAGGAGGGCGAGCGCTCCCTCGACCCCCGGCTCGCGGCGGGATGAGCGCCGCGCCCCGCAACGCCTTGGCGAGTGCGACGCGAGGGTCCTCGTGGATGCCGATCACCTCGCCGGTCGACTGCATGCCAGGCCCGACCGAGGGGTCGACACCGCGCAGCTTGGCTGTCGAGAACGCCGGCGCCTTGACCGCGACGAACGCCGGGGGCGGCAACAGCCCACCGGCCCAGCCCAGCTGATCGAGCGTGGCGCCGAGCGCGATCCGGACGGCGAGCTCGACCATGGGTACGCCGGTGACCTTCGACATGAACGGGACCGTCCGCGACGCACGCGGGTTCACCTCGATCAGGTAGACGCCGTCGTCGCGGACGATGAACTGCGCGTTGACGAGGCCGCGGGCCCCGAGGGCTCGCACGATCCGCTCCATCGTCGCCACGATGAGGTCCTGATCGCCCTCGCTGACGGTCTGCGGGGGGAAGACGCCGACGCTGTCACCGGAATGGACGCCGGCCCGCTCGACATGCTCGAGCAGCCCGGGGATCAGCACGCTCTCGCCGTCGCTGACGGCGTCGACGTCGACCTCGATGCCCTCCAGGTAGCGGTCGATACGGACGGGCCGATCCGGGTCGACGATCGTGGCGAGCGCCAGCTGACGCTCCAGGTCCTCAGGCGAATAGCAGAAGTCGATGGCGAGGCCGCCGATCACGAACGATGGGCGAACGATGACCGGATAACCGATCCGCTCCGCGAGGGTGAGCGCCTCGTCCGCGCTGTGGGCCATGCCGCCGTCGGGCTGCGGGATGCCGAGCCGGTCGAGCAATGCCGCGAACCTGACCCGCTCCTCGGCCTGATCGATGGCCTCGAGGTCCGAGCCCAGGAGCGGCACACCGCCGGCGGCCAGCGGCGCAGCGAGGTTGAGCGGCGTCTGACCACCGAACGCCACGACGGCCGGAAGGCCGCCCTCCGCATCGATGACGCTGCGAACGCTCTCGGGATCGAGCGGCTCGAAGTACAGGCGCGAGGACGCGTCGAAGTCGGTCGAGACCGTCTCGGGGTTCGAGTTGATCATGACGGCCTGCCAGCCGTTGGCACGGAGCGTGTCGGCCGCCTGGACGGCGCAGTAGTCGAACTCGATGCCCTGGCCGATGCGGACCGGGCCGCTGCCGATGACCAGGGCGGCCGGGCGATCCACCGGCGGCGCTTCCGGCGCTGAGCCCGAGGCCGCGTACGTCGAGTAGAAGTAGGGTGTCTCGGCGGCGAACTCGGCCGCGCATGTGTCGACCATCGCGTAGCCCGGGACGATGCCGTGCGCGAGTCGCGCGGCGCGGAGGGCGTCGGCCGTCGTCCGGGCCCGCTCCGCCAGCTCGCGATCACCGAAGCCCGCCCGCTTGGCCGTGGCGAGCAGCTGGCTGGCCTCCGCGTCGCCCGCGTCGGCGAGCCGCGGGCCGATCGCCGTCACCTCGTGTTCCAGCGCCACGTTGCGTCCCATCTCGGCCAGGAACCAGGCCGAGATCCCGGTCGCCTCGCCGATGACGGCCTCCGGGACGCCCCGCCGCAACAGGCCGAGCAGCCGCCACAGGCGCGAGTCGGAGGGCTCGAGGAAGCGGCGCAGCACGATCGGCGCCGCGCTCCGCTGGGCGAACCGTGTGCTCTCGCACGCGGCGCCGGCGTCGTCGATCCAGCGGATCGGCTCGTCGTCCTCGGGATCGCCTGCGAACACGCCGCCCAGGTAATCGAACATCCCGTCCCACGACGGGTCCTCGGCGAGCGGCCCGGCACCGGCCTGTTCCAGCCCTCGAAGCGCCTTGTTGAGCGCCGACCCGAAGGTCCGGTCGATGGCCATCACCTCGCCCGTCGCCTTCATCTGCGAACCGAGCGTGCGATCGGCGGTCGGGAACTTGTCGAACGGGAACCGCGGCAGCTTGACGACGACGTAATCGAGCGCGGGTTCGAACGCCGCGACCGTCGTGCCCGTGACGATGTTCGGGATCTCGGCGAGCCGTCGGCCGACCGCGATCTGCGCTGCGACCCGGGCGATCGGGTAGCCCGTGGCCTTCGACGCCAACGCCGACGAGCGCGAGACGCGCGGGTTCACCTCGATCACCGCGTACTCGGTCGAGTCCGGTGAGAGCGCGAACTGCACGTTGCAGCCGCCCTCGACCCCGAGCGCCCGGATGATCGCGAGCGCCGCGCTCCTGAGCCGTTGATGCACGGCGTCGGTCAGCGTCTGGACGGGCGCCACGACGATCGAGTCGCCCGTGTGGACGCCGAGCGGATCGACGTTCTCCATCGAGCAGACCGCGATGCACGTGTCATCCGCGTCGCGCATCACCTCGTACTCGATCTCCTGCCAGCCGACGAGACACCGCTCGACCATGACCTGACGGATCGGGCTGGCGCGCAGGCCGGCGCGGATGCGCTCGCGGTACTGCTCCTCGGTCGTGACGATGCCGCCGCCGGTGCCACCGAGCGTGAAGGCCGGCCTGACGATCGCGGGCAGACCGATCTCGGACAACGCCGTCTCGACGTCCTCGGTCGTCTCGACGATCCAGGATGGCGCGTACGGCTGGTCGATCCGGTCGAGCAGGTCGCGGAACGCCTCACGATCCTCGGCCATCCGGATCGCCTCGAGCGGGGTCCCGAGTAGCCGCACGTCGTAGCGCTCGAAGACGCCGCGCTCGGCCAGGGCCGTGGCGAGGTTGAGGGCCGTCTGTCCGCCGAGCCCCGCCAAAAGGCCGTCGGGCCGCTCCTTCGCGATCACGGCTTCGACAGCCTCGACGGTCAGCGGTTCGAGGTAGATCGCGTCGGCGACGTCGGGGTCGGTCATGATCGTGGCCGGGTTGCTGTTGACGAGGATCGTCCGAACGCCCTCGCCACGAAGCGCGCGACAGGCTTGCGTCCCGGCGTAATCGAACTCGGCCGCCTGGCCGATCACGACGGGCCCACTGCCGAGGATGAGCACGGAGTCGGGGCGCGACGTGGTCATGCCTTCTCGCCGACCGCGGCGACGAACCGGTCGAAGACCGCCAGCGCGTCGAGCGGTCCGGGCGCGCCCTCAGGGTGGTACTGGACGGTCTCGATCGGCTTCTCCGCGTGGCGAAGGCCCTCGACCGAGCGATCGTTCAGGTTCACCTGGCTGACGTGGAAGCCCGACCCAAGCGGCAGCGAGTCACCGACGACCTGGACCTCGTGGTTCTGCGCCGTGACCTGGACGAGGCCCGAGTCGACATCCTGGACCGGGTGGTTCGCGCCGTGGTGACCGAACCTCAGCCGGCGCGTCTCCGCGCCGGCGGCCCGGCCGACGATCTGATGGCCGAGGCAGATCCCAAGCAGCGGCCGGCCGTCATCGATCACGGCTCGCGCGAGGGCCACCTGCGCGGCGAGTCGTGCCGGATCGCCCGGTCCGGGCGACAGGATCACGCCGTCGATATCGGACGAGAGCACGTCCGATGGCGCGGCGCTATGCGGCAATACCCGGACGCGCGCGCCTCGATGGCGCATGGCCGCCACGATGTTCGACTTGAGGCCAAGGTCGACGATGCCGATCAGCGGGCCGCCATCGCCGGCGTCGCCGAATTCGGTGACCGCCGGCGGCGACACCTGACCGACGAAGTCCTGATCCTCCCAGCGGGGCACGGCCCTCGCGGCGGCCTCGGCGATCGGAATGTCGATCTCGCCAGGGGCGGTCACGATGCCGCGCAGACTGCCGTTCGAGCGCAGGTGACGCGCGAGGGCGCGCGTATCGACACCGGCGATCGCCGGGATCCCGTCATCGCGCAGGAGCCGGGCGAGCTGGCGGGCGTCCTCCAGAACGGCGGCCGTGGCATTGGCGACGACGAGGGCTCGGAGCCACGGCCGGCGCGATTGGTCGTCTGCCACGAGTCGGCCGTAGTTGCCGATGAGCGGGTAGGTCATGACGACGACCTGGCCCGCGTAGGAGGGGTCGGTGCAGACCTCCTGGTAGCCGGTCTGGCTCGTGTTCACGACGAGATCGCCACCCGCCGCGACCGGGGCGCCGAAGGCGACGCCCGGGAAGATCGTGCCGTCCTCCAATGCCAGCAACGCCGGTCCCAGATCGCCGATCCGAGGATCGACCACCGCGCTCGAACGGACGGCGGGCGGGGCGATCACTCGACGGCGAGCCCGATAACAAACGACCCACCCGCCGTGTCTGGGCGTGGTGGGCGTGGATAGGCGCGGACATAGTGGCCTCCTTCGCCGGCCTCACAGGACCGGTACGCCGGCCTCACAGGACCGGCCATCCAAGGACGGGGTCAGGGTACTACGGGACCCGGCCGACGTGTCGGTCCCGGCTGACGGGTGACGTCAGTCGCTGACCGCCGTGCGAGCGAACGTCTCGAGCAGCATCGCGACGAACTTGCGCTCGTCGGCATCGAGCGCCACATGGATGTTCGGCTCGCGACGGCTCCGGAAATTCGTATCGACGACGGTCTCGCCGACGGTCAACTCGCCCTTCGTCTCGACATCGACGTGGAGGTGGTGAGTCGAGATGACGCTCGGATCGACGAGCGATGCGACGGCCAGCGCGTCGTGTACGGGCGCAGCGTTCGGCCGCTTCATCGGCTGGGTCGTGTCGTATCCCTGGATCCGCCGCTCCGTGAACGTCGCCGCGGCATCGCCCGCCGGCGTGCCGAGGGCGCGCAGCGCCGCACAGTCGTCGAGCGAGACGAGCGCCTGATGGGTGGCATCGAGTGGCACCAGTGTGATCTTGCGGACCCCACTGTTGATGACGACCCGTGCCGCCTCCGGATCGGCCCAGACGTTGAACTCGGCGCGCGGGGTCACATTCCCGTAGCGGTTGGCGCCGCCCATGATCACGATCTCGGGGATGAGGTCCTTGAGCCTCGGCTCGACGAGCAGCGCGGTCGCGACATTCGACATCGGCCCGACCGGCACGAGGACGATCTCCTCGGTGGCCGCTCGGTAGGTCTCGATCAGGAAGTCGACCGCGCCCGTCGACTGCTTGCTCGACCGCGACGGGGGGATGTCCAGGTAGCCGCCGTGCACGGCATTCGAGCTCTGGATGTCGCCCCGCGGGATCGGGAGATCGTCACGCTCGATGGGCTTGGCGACACCCTCGTAGACCGGCACCGGGATCCCGATGTGGTCGAACACGCGCAGCGAGTTCTCGGTGCAGTAGTCGACCGGGACGTTGCCGTTGACCGTCGTCGCCGCCACCAGCTCGAGGTCCGGGTGGAGCGCGGCGAGCATCAGCGCGACGGCGTCGTCCGTGCCGGTATCGACGTCGAGGATCAGTTTCTTGGGCATCCACCGATTGTAGGAAGAACGGGACGGCCGAGCCGCTCCTCCGAAAGAGCGACCCGGCCGCGCGTGCAGGGGTGTGCGGGGTAGCGGTCAGTCGCGCCGGATGTTGCCCCGGATCTCGCCGGCCGGATACGTGACGCTGTGGACGTTCACGTAGGTCGCACCGTTCCGCATGGCTCGGACGAGCTCGGCGAACTCACCTGCGCCGATGCCGCGGTCCGTCGGCCCGATCACGTCGGCCGCATCGATGACGCCCGTCACGGTCCCTCCCCGGAGCGGGCAGGCCGGCTTGTCGCCACCGCCGCACAGGAAGGCTGCGACGCCACCCACGACATCCGGCCGTGCGAAGTGGATGTGCGCGAACAGCGAATTGGTGCCGAGATCGCGGAAGTTCAGGCGGTACTGGATCGTGTTGCCCTTGATCTCGGCGAAGAACGAGCCACGCGAGGTCGTCGAGATCGACGGGACCTCGAGGTAACCGTTGAGCGATGCGCGGAACACCCCGTCAGAGTTGCCGACCACGGCTGGTGCGGCGATGACCAAAGCCAGCCCGGCTCCGGCGATCAGGAACGCAAGTCTTCGCATCCTCTCCTCCTTCCGTCTCGGGCATGGGCGTCCGAGCTCTGTGCATCGGTACGGCTGGGGGGTCGGGATGGTTCTTGCGACGGTCGGGAGGGTATGCCGAAACGCATCCGGCGTAGCGGATCCGTAGGCCAACGGAGAAGCGCCTCGGCCGACCGGGAATGTTGGCCGAGGCGCTGGTTGCGACGACCTCACCCCAGTGATCGTCGCGTGGCCCTGACCGTAGGCCTTGCCTGACGTCGGCGCGCGTCGAGACAGCGCCGACGCGCGTTACGCGCGCATCGCACACGGCCTTAGCCGGTGCCAGCACGCACCAGGGCACGCGGCCGGGCTGTAAAGATCCGATCGACCCTGCGTCATCGGTGTCAGCAACAGCCACACCGAGGGTGCAGTCATGAAGGGGAGCCGGCGGACGGTCGCCGTCGTCTGGGGACCGATCTTCCTATCTGTGATGACCGCGAGCTTGGCAGCGCCGGCACCCGCGGCCGGAGCAGCCGCAGACGAGGCCGCGCCGCAGGCCATGCGAGCTGCCGAGATGTCCATCAGCGCGGTAGAGCCGGTCACCACGCCGCCCGCCGCCCTCGCCCCGAGATGGCGCGTCACGCCGTACGCGATCCTCCCGATCTCACCGGCACGTCGTTACGAGGTACGGCAGGGCGGCCTGACGACGGCCTGGCCGCCGACGCGGATCCACGACAGCTACGGCGTCCCGATGCGGATCTACGACGGTGTCAAGCGATATCACCCCGTCGGCCTGACACGGATGGGGCTCGCCTACCTGCGCAACTACCGCTTGACGCACGACGCGCGGTACCTGGACCGCGCAAAGCGCATCGCCGGAGGGCTCAAGCGGATGGCGGTCTCGGCGCGCGGCGCGCTGTGGTTCCCGTACCGGTTCCGGTGGACGATGCACGGTGTCGACCGCTACCTGAACCGCCCACCGTGGTACTCCGGGATGGCCCAGGGACTCGCGCTCGCGCTCTTCTCGCGCCTCTACCAGTACACGCGCGACGCCTCGTATCTCAGGCTCGCGGACCTGACCTACGCCTCGCTGCGGAACATGGGCCGTGGCACCAACCCGTGGGTGTCGTGGATCGATGGCCGCCACTACCTGTGGATCGAGGAGTACCCGCAGCAGCTCGACCAGACGTTCAACGGGTTCGTCTTCGCGATCATCGGCCTCCACGACTACTCACAGCTGACGAAGGACCCCGCCCTGTACTCGGCCACGCGCGACTCCGACGTCCTGGCGCTGCTGCGCGGAGGCATCACGACGATCCGTGCCTACACCCCGACGTTCAGGAACCCGGGCGCGGTCAGCGATTACTGCCTCGCGCACCACTACCGGAACCCGAAGTACCACCCCGTCCACATCGCGCAGCTCAGCTACCTGACGCTGATCACCGGCGACCCCTGGTTCGGCCGGATGGCGGATGCGTTCGCAGCTGACGTCCGCTGAGCCTCAGTCGTGCCGAACGACCTTGTCGATCTTGATCCGGATGATCACGCGCTCCTGACCCTCGAAGCGGCTCGGGTCGGAGCCATAGCGGCGCGCGAGCGCCTGGATGTGATCGAGCGCGGGCTGGAACGTCGCGTCGAGCGTCGCGGTCCCACGCATCGAGGTCCAGTCGAGGCCGTTCTCGAAAAGGACGCTCACGCGGGGGTCGCGCCGGAGCTGCCGATATTTGAGCCGCTCGACCTTGGTGTTCATCAGGATCACGTCGTGTTCGTCAGGGTCGAGGTCGAACCACATCACCGACTGGCTGGGGGCGCCGTCGCCGGTATTGATGGCCAGCACGGCGTAGCGCAGCTCGGCCAGCACCCACTCGCGAAGCTCAGGCTTCAACGCCCGTTCGACCGTCAGATCCGGATCTCCCACCCGTCGCTCCTTATCAGTCCACGTCAGCGGCCCGCAGGTGTTCGGCACGCGCCGCACACGACCGGGTGCCGACAGGCTACCTCCCGGCCGCTCGCATCCGCAGACTCCGACGATGGCCGTCGCGCTACAGGAAGTCGTCGCCGTCCTGGCCGAGACCCAGCACCGCTTGCGCGTCATCGCGCCCGACCATCCTGGCCGTGAGGCGCTCGAGGCCTCGCTCGCCGACCTTCGACTGCTTCACAAGTGGCTCACGAGCGAGACGACGGCGTCGTCGGCGGCCCGATCCGTCGCCTCTCAGCAGACGATCGACCGAGCCCGGCGACTCCTGGGAGATCCCCCGCTCGTAGCGACCGGCCGTTCCTAGTATCCGGAGCCGCCGCCGTTGCCGTTGCCGCACGCGGCGACGACGATCGCCAGAACGAGGACGGCGATCGGCCACATCCGCGACCAAACGCGTTCGCACGATGCGACGAGCCTGTTGATCCTCCGCCCGTCTGAACGTCGATCCATCGTTTCAGTACCCGCGATCGACGTCCGTGGCTCGCCGTGTACTTGACACACGCGACGTCGTACCGGGACACGGCGTCGGAGCGATCATCAAGGCTGCGCCGCCTACCGAGACGAGTATCCGTCGGATCACGACGAACCTCCTTTCGTTGGCCCGGGGGTCACCTTTCGGTACGACGACCGCCCATCTACGGATCCCCTCGCTCCGTGGCCAGACGTTGCGAGAGGCGACGGTCACCGGGGAGTCAGAACGGGCTCCGGTTGACGGATTCGCTAGGTTGAAAGCGATGGAACACAGCCCGACCTCCGCCAGCCGCCTCGCGCTATCAGCGACGGTGCATTGCCTGACGGGCTGCGCGATCGGCGAGGTGCTGGGGCTGGTGATCGCCACGGCGCTCGGCTGGCACGACCTGCCGTCGGTGATCCTCGCGATCGTGCTCGCCTTCGTCTTCGGATATGGGCTGACGATCCGACCGCTCGTGTCGAGCGGCATCCCGCTTCGTCAGGCGGGGCGTCTCGCATTCGCTTCTGACACGCTATCGATCGTGACGATGGAAGTCGTCGACACCGTGATCGTTCTCGCCATCCCTGGCGCGATGGCAGCGGGCCTGGTCGATCCGCTGTTCTGGGGAAGCCTCGCGGTAGCACTCGTCGTCGCCGGGGCCGTGGCGTATCCCGTGAACCGCTGGCTCATCGCTCGCGGCAAGGGCCATGCGCTCGTTCACGAGGCACATGGTGGTCTGACCAGGTGAGGATGGGGCCTAGCCCGTCGCGGCGATCCACCGCCCTCGTCGTCGCCATATCCGTCCTGGTCGGGCTCGTCCTAGCGATCGTGCTCGTGCTAGGACCGGCCGCCGGCGCGACGGAACCGGTAGTGACCGGTTCGGTGCTGTTGGCCTTCGGGATCGGCTGGTTCCTGCTCGCTCTCTTGTCAGTCCGCTACACCGACCAGCCGCAACGCTGGGCGTTCGTGCCGGGCGTCAGCATGAGCCTCGTCGGAGTCGCGTTGCTCGTCGCGTCGCCAACGCCGCGGGTCATGAACACGCTCAGCTGGCTTTGGCCGCCGGCACTCAGCGTCTTGGTCGTCTGGATGGCCATGCGCATCCGTCGCGATCTGCATGGCCGCGGGACTTGGCTGCTTTACCCGATCGTGTTCGTCCTCGGTCTGATCGCGATCGGGGGCGCCTTCGAGACGCTATCGGCCGCGCGCGATGACGCCGCGTACCGGATGCCAGGCCAGCTCGTCGATGTCGGTGGGCGGAAGCTGTACATCGAGTGCAGCGGCACCGGCGAACCGACGGTCGTGTTCGAATCCGGGCTAGCGGAGGGGGCACCGTACTGGGGGCGGATCGCCTCCGCGGTCAGCAAGACCACCCATGTCTGTGTCTACGACCGCGCGGGTCGAGGACCGAGTGACGATGCGCCAGGCCCTCAGGACGGCGGCGCTGTGGCGCGCGATCTTCATGCGCTGCTTGCGGATTCGGGCAACGCCGGACCGTTCATCCTCGTCGGTCACTCGACCGGCGGCCCATACGTCCGCGCGTTCGCCGCGACCTATCCCGATGAGGTCGCAGGGATGGTCCTGCTGGACGCGCAACCGACCGACGCGTACACAGCCCTGCCGACGTTCCCATCCTTCTACTCGGGGATCGGCCTCCAAGCTGGTCTCCTCCCGTCATTGGCGCGGATCGGCATCTGGCGCGTGCTGACCGCCGCGACGCCGCTTGATCTGCCGTCCCCGTATCGGGAGGCCGAGCAGGCTGAGCAATCGACGCCGCGTCTGCTCTCGGCCCAGCGAGACGAGTTCGCCGTTCTGCCGGCGACCCTCGCTCAAGGTGCCGCACTTACGACCCTCGGTGCGAAGCCACTGGTGGTCGTGACCGCCGGGACCGACGCGCAGGCCGGTTGGGCGGAGGCCCAGGACGAGATGGCGGCGTTGTCATCCAACAGCAGCCATCGCGTCGCCTCGGATCAGACCCATACCTCCCTCATCGCGAGCGAGGAGGGGGCGGCGTTGTCGGCACGGGCGATCGAGGACGTGATCATGTCATCAAGGACCGGCGCAGCGGTCGTCGACTGACGGGGTGGCTCGGGCGCGAGCGCCTGGTCATGGCACTCGCGCCCATCCGCAGAGGCGGTCAGGGGTTCGGGTATGACCCCCCGAAGATGTCCGAGTTGCCGAAGGCGGTCGGACAGTCCTGCTGGACGGCGGGCAGACCCGCTTCGTCCTCTGGCGCCTTCTTGCCGCGTTGCTCGCGGGATTCTGCACCGCGAGGCTCCTCGGCGTCCGCAGTACGCACACCGAGCGCGACGGCCTCCTCATGCAGCTCCTGACGGTTCTCATCGATCGCCGGACAGTCGGCCGCACGCCGGACATCGTTCCAGACGGCCGTCCCGTACGTCCGGGTCGCCGCGGCATAGACGTAGTCGCCCAGGAACTCCGCCGCGAGGTTGTTCTGCGACGATCCGCGCGCGTCGCCGGAGGCGCCGCGATGGATCTCCGAGAAGGTCCCGACACCGCTGCCAGCGACGTCCGCATGGAGGACGACGCCGACCATCGGCCGATCGTTGGCTGGCCCCTCGGCGCTCGTCTTGAACGGCTCGAGGAACGCGTTGTACACGATCCACGCTTCGGTCCCGTTCGGCGAGATCGCCGGGGCGGAGTAGTAGCCGCGGTCGCCCGTTCGAGTGACGTCCCTGAGGGCGGCCCAGGTGGTACCCCCGTTGGTGGACGTGCTGAACATCACGTTCTCATCGTTGAGGGCTGCTTGATCCGTCACGGTCAGGACGATGCGGTTCGTTGCGTCGGTACCGGTCGGGGCGCCGTTGGCGATATCGACCGACGGGCTCGGCATGAGGTCGTCCCGCGCGCCACCAACGCCGTCCATCACGCACCTCGCGATCGACGGCTCGAAATAGGCGCATCCGTCACGGATCGTGAAGAGGTCCCGCGGACGAGCCCACGTCGCGCCGCCGTCGAGCGACTTGATCATCTGGATGGTGCTCGGTGCCGACCCGCTCGGGGTCGAGAAGAACTGGTCGTCGAACACGTAGACCACGCCATGCGAGTCGGTCCGGATGGTGCAGCCGGACCGCCCGAAGCCGTTCGGGCTGACCGGGTTGTTGGTCGCCGGCGTGACCTGCTTCTGCGTCCACGTGTCGCCGCCATCCGTGGATGTGAGGACGAACAGCGGCTGGCTCTTCCCGGGCACGCCCCGGAACCCGGCGTAGCAGACGTACACGTTGCCGAAGAACGGGCTTGACGCCGCGTTGTCAGCCCAGACCTGCTCCTTGTCGGCGAACAGACTGGAATTCTGCTTCGAAGCGATGACTGGGTCGCTCCACGCGTCCTCGTCACCGGCGGCTGCGCCGACGACGTCGTCGGTGTGCGAGACCGCGATCGCCTCGAACCCGTTGAACGGCTTTTGGCCGGGCACGGCCGAAGTGAGGTTCGCGTAGTACAGGCGCGAGCCGTTCTCGTAGCTGAAACCACCCGGGCCAGGCGCGGGGCCGAAGGCCAGAGCGGGATCACCGTCGGAGACGAGTCCGTTCTCGGAGTAGTTCGGGAGCGTCCCGATGGGACCCGACACGGGCGTGCATGTCGGATCGGAGTCGCCGACGGCACCGGTGCAGTTCCTCGCACTGAGACCGCTGTAGGTCGGCTGCGTCCAGGTCGTCCCCGAGTTGAACGAGAAATAGATCCCCGAAACGCCGACGCCCGGGGTGAACGGGCAATCCTCGTCGGGTCCGGCGTTGCAACGCTCCATGTCGATGTTGTCGTTGGCACCGGCCGCCAGCACGGTCGGGTGGGCCTGATCGACCGCTACGGCCGGCTCGTTCTGCTTGTTGCCAGAGAACGGCCCCGTGGGGCTTCCGACCGAAACCAGGACGTCACCCCCTGGCTGGGCAGATACCGACGACGCCGACGCGCCGATCAGCAGGACGAGGGCGGCGCTGAACACGGATGCTCGCCGTAGGCGCATGGAAACTCCTCCTGTCTGGGCGTCCAGACTTCGAGCCGCGGCTCCCCGGAAAGTGCCCTCGACCGTAGGACGAGGGGTCGTCGGGGTCAAGGCAACGGGTGCGTCCAGGCACCACGAAACTGGTCGCTGGCGCTCGGTCGAATGCGGCGTTCGCCGTATCGACACGACGTCCGGGCGAACCTACCTTCTCGTCCACCTCGCGGGAACGGAGGAGGACAGCGGATGGACCCCGTGTCGGCGTGGACGCTGATGGCCTTTATGACAGTCATCTCGGCAGCGCTCCTGCTGCTCGAGGTGGGCATGCGGCGCGCGCGTGGCGACGAAACAAGGACGGTCTCCGCGGATCGGCCGCTCCGACGAGGCCATCACAGCCGCTGAAAGGCGGCTCGAAGGGCGCGCGGCGGCGGAGCTCGTCAGTAGCTTGCGCACAGGCCTTCGCCGGATCCGGCCGCGCCTTGGCGCGGTGCAATGGTCTTGTACGAGGCTGGTGGTCGCGTGATGCGTCGTTCGGCTGTCGGTTAGGAAACGCTGGTCTTCCCACCATCTTCCTGATCCCGGAGGCTTTCCCCATGACTGAAACCGCACGCGCACCGCAGGGGCGTACCGACGACGCCGAGGTTCGTAAGGCCGATCGGGACGCGATCCCCGAGATCGCTCGTCTGTTGAAGACGATCGATACGTGCATGCTCGCGACGCGCGGTGCAGACGGCGCTATGAACGCCCGCCCCATGTCGAACAACGGCGCGGTCGAGTGGGACGGCAGCTCATGGTTCTTCGCGCCGGCGGGCGGACGGATGGTGGAGGAGATCCGCCGAGATCCGCAGGTGCTGACCAGCTACCGAGCGGATGACCGGTTCGCGTGGGTCGCGCTCAGCGGTATCGCACGCATCGTCGATGACGAGGATGCGAAGCGCCGCCTCTGGCTCAAGGAGCTGGAGCGGTGGTTCCCAAACGGGCCCGACGATCGCGGCGTGGCACTGATCCGGATCGACGCGCGCTTAGCGCGCTGGTGGACCGATGAAGGAGACGGCGAGGCCGACCTGGGCGGAGAGGCGAGCCGCTGACGGGCGGAGCGATCGACCCCCAGCCGCGCGCCGACTCGGGGGGGACGAGCCGTGGGGCTGGGGGCCAGGACCGGACACTACCCGAGGGTGGTTGGTTCCCGGGCAGGTTCTCCGATAAGGAACATTCACCATGCGGTCGCTCGCGCTGTCTCGCCGGTAGGTGATCGCGAAGGCAAGCGGGCCTTACCGCACGTAGCTCGCGCTATTGATGTCGATGGTCGTCCCGGTAGCGTGGCGGGCGAGTCCCGACGCCAGGAAGGCGATCACGTTGGCCACATCCTGCGGCTGGGCCACCTCGCCGAGTCCAGTGTCCCGGGCGGCGGCCTCGACCCCGAACTTCTCGGCGAACGGTCGATTGAAGTCGGTGTCGACGTAGCCCGGCGCCAGGGCGAAGGCCGTGATGCCCGTCGCGGCCGTATTGCCGGGCGATCGTCCGCGTCATCGCGACGATCCCGGCCTTCGCGGCAGCGTAGTGCCAGAACTCGGGATCCTCGCCGCGGAATGCCGCACGGCTGGCCATGTTGATGATGGTCCCGCCGCCGTCCTGCGCCGAGAAGGTCCTGATGGCCGCGCGGCAGAGGATCGCGGGGGCCACCAGATTGACGCCCAGTGACAGGTCCCACACCCCGGTCCACGCCTCGACATCCAGATCGAGCGGAGCCGGCGGATAGATGCCAGCGTTGTTCACGAGGACATCGATCCGACCGTGGACGCCACCGCGTCTCGCCACAGTCCATCGACGGCGACTCGGTCACGGAGATCGACCATGAACGCGACGGCTCGATCACCGAGGTCGGCGGCCAGGCGCGAGAGCCGTTCCCGTTCACGTCGTGGATCAGGAGGGACGCCCCGGCCGCCGCCAGCGTTCGCGCCGTGGCGGACCCGATGCCGCCCGCCGCACCGGTGATCAGCACGATCCGATCCGTCAGATCGATCAACACGCCCCTCCGATGCGCTCCGAGGTATGCCCGCTGTCTTGACCCTCGCGCGGGCCTCGCGTAAGACTATCGGCGTGAGAGGCGGGCGGTGACGAGAGAGCCCGCAACCGCCCGCACCGACCGCGCGACGGCCGCCCTCCTCGATGTGCGCGGCCTCTCGAGATCCTTCCGAGGCCTGAAGGCGCTCTCTGACTACGACCTTGCGTTGCCGGATCGGACGATCCACGGCGTGATCGGTCCCAACGGCGCGGGCAAGACAACCCTCTTCCACGTCCTGTCCGGGTTTCTCCGGCCCTCGGCGGGCTCGATCCGCTTCGACGGGACCGACATCACGGGCCGTCCGGCGTACGCCGTGGCACGGCTCGGGATCGTGCGCACCTTCCAGAACATCCGGCTGTTCGGTGATCTGCCGGTCATCGACAACGTCAAGGCCGGCCTGCAGGCCCGTGCGCCCCGATCGCTCGTCGGGACGCTGCTCACCACGCCTGGCTTCCGCCGGCAGGAGCGGCGACTGACCGATCGTGCGCGCGAGCTGCTGGCCCTCTTCGGGCTGGACGAGCAGCGCGACCGGCTGGCGCGCCATCTGCCCTATGGCGATCAGCGCCGCCTGGAGATCGCTCGCGCGGTCGCGACCGAGCCCCGGATCCTCCTGCTCGACGAGCCGAACGCCGGCATGAACCCGGTCGAGACCCAGGAGCTGCTGGGGCTGATCCGCCGGCATCCGTGACGAGCAGGGGATCACGATCGTGCTCGTCGCCCACGACATCCCGCTGGTCATGAACCTGTGCGAGCGGATCCAGGTGCTCAACTACGGCCGCATCATCGCCGAGGGCGACCCGGCCGCCGTTCGCAATCATCCTGAGGTGATCGCGGCGTACCTTGGGCAGGCCCGCAGTGCCTGACAGTCCGATGCTGGAGCTCACCGATGTCCACGTGCGGTACGGGAACATCCGGGCGCTCCAGGGTGTCTCGCTGCGCGTCGACACCGGCGAGCTCGTCGCGTTGATCGGCTCGAACGGCGCCGGCAAGAGCACGACGCTCCGGACGATCTCGGGTCTGCTCCGGCCGACCCAGGGCACGATCAGGTTCGAGGGCACCGACATCACGACCGAGGCGACCGACCGGATCGTGGCGATGGGCATCTCGCACTGCCCTGAAGGCCGCCACATCTTCGGCAGCCTCACGGTTGCGGAGAATCTTCGGCTCGGCGCGGTCTCGCGCTCGGACACGCCCGGCATCGTCGGCCGACCTCGCGATGGTCTTCGACCTCTTCCCGATCCTCAAGGAGCGCACCGGCCAGGCCGGCGGGACGCTGTCGGGTGGGGAGCAGCAGATGCTCGCGATCGGCCGAGCCTTGATGAGCCGCCCGCGATTGCTGCTCCTCGACGAGCCCTCGCTCGGGCTCGCACCGCTGATGGTCGAGCGGATCTTCGCGACGATCGCCGCCCTCAAGGCGGCAGGGCCTGACGATCCTCCTCGTCGAGCAGAACGTCCATCAGGCTCTCGACGTCGCAGACCGCGCCTACGTCATCGAGACCGGGCGGATCACCCTCGAGGGCGAAGCGGCCGATCCTGCGCCACGACCCGAAGGTCGAGCAGTCCTATCTCGGCGTCGGCGGTGTCGCGCTGTGATCGACTACACGCTTCCAGCAGATCATCAATGCGCTCAGCGCGGGCAGCCTCTACGCGCTGATGGCGGTCGGTCTGGCGATGGTCTTCGGGATCCTGCGGCTGATCAACTTCGCCCACGGCGACCTGATGATGATCTGCGGCGTACATCGCCGTGTTCAGCCTCGGGGCGGGGCTCTCGCTGGCGGCGGCCCTCCCGGTGATCGTCCTCGGGACGGTGATCGTCGGCCTGCTCATGGAGCGCGTCGCCTACCGGCCGATCCGCGGCGCTCCCGACGTCGCGATGCTGCTGACCTCGTTCGCAGTCGGCCAGATCCTGCAGAACGGGACCTTGCTCATCGACCCGGCTCGCCGGCAAACCCACGCTGATCGCGTTCCCGAGCCCGGACATCCTCAACGGCGTCGTCAAGATCGGCACGTTGACGATCCCCAAGGTCAACATCGCGAGCTTCGTCGCCGGCATCGTGCTGCTGGGGCTGCTCAGCGTGTTCGTGACCCGCACGACGCTCGGCCTGTCGATGCGGGCGGCAGCCGAGGATCTGCCGGCGGCCCGGCTGATGGGGATCAAGGTCGACCGAGTCGTCGCGACAGCGTTCGCGATCGGCGCGGGGCTCGCTGCGGTCGCAGGTCTGCTGTACGCGGTCCAGGCGGGGCAGATCAACCCGTACATGGGCTTCACGCCTGTCCTCAAGGCGTTCATCGCCGCGGTCATCGGCGGGTTCGGCAGGATCACCGGTGCCGTGCTCGGCGGGTACGTGCTGGGCTTCCTCGAGGTCCTGGTCACGGCACTCGCGGGCATCGGCGATCTGCTGCCGGCCGGTTCCGTGCCGCCCGAAGTAAGGAGCTTCCTCCAGCAGTGGCTGCCGAGCGGCCTCGCGAGCTGGCGCGACGCCGTGGTGTTCGTCGTCCTGATCCTGGTCCTGCTCGTTCGACCGCAGGGCATCCTCGGCCGACGCAGCCGCGAGGACGAGCTGTGATCGACTGGCGAGCGACTGGCGTCGTCGGGCCGGCGCTCGTGATCGTGGTGACGCGCCGTCGGGCTTGCGGTGCTGGAGGTCAGCGGCCAGGCGTTCTGGCAAGGGCTGGTCATCAACCTGGCGATCTTCATCGATCCTCACCGTGTCGCTGAACCTGACCAGCGGCTTCACCGGCGTGTTCTCCCTCGGGCAGATCGGCTTCATGGCGCTCGGTGCGTACATCTCCGCGATCCTCACGCTGCCGCTCCCCGAGAAGGCCGCCTACCTCCCGAACCTGCCGTCGTGGCTCTCGGGCGTCCATCTGGACCAGCGGATCGGCGACCTGCCGGTCGGGTTCCTCGCTCGCGACCGCTGATCGCTGCGTTGCTGGTGAGCGTCATCGCGTGGCTCGTCGGCCGCGTGCTGATGCGGCTGTCCGGCCACTTCGTGGCTGTCGCCACGCTGGGATTCCTGGTGATCGTGCGAGTCGCGCTGTTCAACGCCGACAACTTCACCCGCGGTTCGCGAACGTTCTCGAACGTCACGCCGTACACGAATCTGTGGTGGTCGTGGGCGTGGGTGCTCGCTCGTCGTCTACGTCGTATGGCGCATCAAGCGCTCGTCCTACGGCCGCGACATGTTCGTCGCAGCGCGACGACCGGGTCGCGGCACAGGTCGTCGGCATCCGGGTGATGGAGCCGAGCCTCCTGGCGTTCGTGGTCGGAGCGTTCTTCTCGGCGGTTGCCGGCTCGTTGTACGCGCACTTCATCACGTCGTTCTCGCCGACGGTCTTCTACTTCGACCTGACGTTCCGCGTGATCACGATGCTGGTGATCGGCGGGATGGGCTCGGTGAGCGGGTCGATCCTGGGCGCGATCCTGATCGTCGGGCTGACGGAGGCGCTGCGGCGCGTCGAGGACACCACGCTGCTCTACGGCTTGAGCCAGATCATCCTGGCCGTCGATCTTCATCGTGGTCATCACGGTCCGGCGCGAGGGGCTGCTCGGCCAGCGGGAGGTGCCGCTCGATCGGCTGTTCACGCGAGGCGCGAGCGGGCGACCGGCGGCGGCCCGCGACGCCGGGTCCGGCGCCCCGGCCGCTGATCCTCAGAGGGCGTACACGCGCCTCCGAGTTGCGCCACAGCATGCGTTCCGCCCAATCGAGCGCCGATTCGCTCGTCGATCGCGCCGTCGGCGATGTGCTCGTCGAGCACGCGACCGAGCGCCCGCCGGCCGATGCGCGCGCCCGACCCAATACAGCTCCGGGACGAGCGACGCATCGGTGCTGAACAGCAGCTTGCTGGCGGGCGCGAGGCCGAGCAGCTCGCGATAGATCTCGGTCGCCTCCCCCGCCGCGAACAGGATCGTCTCGCCCATGTCGGCATAGACGTTCGGGAACATCGCCGCGAGGTAGGCCAGCGAGCGGATGTACGGGTAGCCCGTGTGCAGGAGCACGATCGGCGCCGCGCGGAAGCGGTCAGCGAACAGGATCCGCAGCGCTGCGGGGTCGACCAGCGTCAGGTCGAGGTCCGGGTCGCCGAGCCCGGTATGGAACTGGATCGGGACCGCCTGCCGGGCGGATTCGTCGACCGCGATCACGATCAGGTGATCGAGCAGCGGCTTCGACTCGATCCGCAGCGTGCCCGTCGCGCCTCGCCGCCTCGTGCACCACCGCGAATGCCCGCGCCGCGTCATCCCGCTCGACGTCCTGGACGTGGAGCCCGGTCCGGTACGCGATCACCGATTTCATCCCGACGATCCCGCGGTCACGGAGGTCGGCGATCGCCGCGCGATACGCGTCGATGAAGCCGTCGAAGCTCGAGGCGCTCGAGGATCAGCCGCTCGATCAGTGGCTCGAGGCGCAGGACCTCCTCGATCCGGCACGGGGCGAGCCCGCGCAGCTCATCGAGCGAGAACGTCGTGTCGGCCCCGTAGCCCGTGTCGATCAGCCAGGTCTTGAAGTTCGCGCACGTTCGACGATCTCGCGGGTGAGCCACTCGACGCCACGATCGCGTCGCGCGGCGTGGACCGCATCAGGGGTCGGCTCGCAATCGAGCAGGACCGCGAGCTCACGCAGCGTCCAGCGGTAGAAGAGCGACGTCGGGACGTGGTCGCGCGCGATCTCAGGGAACGTCGACTCGGTCAGGTGGATGCGGAACGCCTCGTCGTCGGGCGGTTGGCGCGGAGGAGACGAGTGGCAGTGGTTGTCGACGATCGGGATCGCGTCGAGATCGAGCGCCACCGTCTGTTCAGTACTTGAAGAAATGCTGGTCGAGCTCGAAGGCCTCGTCGTTCTCGGCGTATGCCGCCGCCTCGGCTCGGCGGACCTTGAGGTACTCGCTCGCGAGGCCCTCCCCCATCGCCGCGGTGAGGACCTCGTCACGCTCGAGCTCGTCGAGCGCCTCGGTCGCCGTCAAGGGGAAGCGTCGGATGCCACGGCGCTCGCGCTCTGCGTCGCTCAGGTTGCCGGGGTCCTCGTTGACGGGGTCGCCGGGATCGAGGCCGCGTTCGATCCCATCGAGTGCGGCGGCCATCACCCCGCCGAGGGCGATGTACGGGTTGGCGCTCGCGTCGCTCGCTTTGAGCTCGAGGTTCGTGGACCCTGCCTCATCGTCCCAGTACCGGGTCGGGACGCGTACCGCGGCTTCCCGATTCTCGACGCCCCAGGCCGTGTAGGCCGAGCTCCAGAAATGGGGTTGGAGACGGCGGAACGAGTTGACGCTCGGCGTCGTCAGCCCGAGCAGGGCCGGCAAGTGGGTCAGGACACCGGCCATCGCCTGGCGGGCGAGCGTCGACAGCCCCTCGGCTCCGTTCGGATCGGCGAACTTGTTCGTCGTGTGGGCGGCGTCCCAGATGCTCCAGTGCAGGTGGGCGCCGCTGCCGGCCTGGTCGGCCCACGGCTTGGGCGCAAGCGTCGCGACCATCCCATGCTGGGCCGCCACGGCTCGGACGGTCTGGCGGTACGTGATCTGGTTGTCGGCCGCGCGCAGGGCCGGTGCGTGGCGGATCGACAGCTCCTGCTGACCCCAGCCGAGCTCGGGATGGGACAGCTCGACGGTCAGCCCCTGGTCGGTCAGGGCCGCGATGATGTCCTGGATGACGGGCTCGGTGGACTCCATGCCGATGGCGCTGAAGCACAGGCTTCGGTCGACCGGCACGAACCCGTCGTCCGTGCGATAGGCCAGGAAGAACTCGTTCTCGAAGGCGGCGTCGAAGGCGAGGTCCTTCGCCGCTGCCGCGGCCACCATCCGCTGCAGGAACGCCCGCGGATCGAGCGCCCAGGGCTGATGGTCGAGCTCGACCATGTTCACGACCATCTGCCCGCTGCGTGGCGCGTAGGGGAGGATCACGAACGTCTCGGGATCCGGGATGAGCCGGACCTCGCCGACCGGTCCGTAGGACGCGTCGGGTGCGAGGAAATCCAGGCTCGTGAACGACTGCATGCCCTTCACGAGCCCGATCCCGCTCTGCATCCGGCGGGCGAGCGCACCGACGTGGGTGCTCTTGCCGCGGATGACGCCGCCGTTGTCGCAGTACAGGAAGCGAACGAGCTGGACGCCCCGCTCGTTCGCCTCGCTGACGATCTGCTCTGGTGTCACGGGTAGGACTGGGATCCGGTGGCTACGGTGCCGGAACCTTCTCCGGGACCACCTCGGCCCCGAGGGTGAAGGCGCCGTTCTTGATGGCGATGACCGTGACCCCCTTCTGCGGCACGTGCGAGCCGGCCGAGAAGGTGATGGCTCCGGTGATCCCGGGGAAGTTGCTGGTCGACTCGATCGCGGACTTCACGGCCGCCGAATCGGTGCTCCCGGCCCGCTTGATCGCGTCGGCCATCAGCATCAACGTGTCGTAGCCGAGTGCCGCGAACGCGTTCTCGGGGTCGTTGCCGTATTCGGCCTTGTAGTCGGCCATGAACTTCTTGATCCCCTCGGTGCCGGCCGTGGCGTCCATCAGGGCGTGGGTCGTGAAGAAGACGTTCTCCGCTGCCGCTCCAGCGACCTTCACGAGGTCCGGCGTGTCGTAGCCGTCACCGCCGACGATCGGGCCGGTGATGCCCGCGTCACGGAACTGCTTGACGAGCGGACCGATGTTGTACGGCATCGCCGCGACGTAATAGAAGTCCGGCTGCGGGCTCAGCGCCTTGATCTTCGTGATCTGCGCCGAGAAGTCGCTGGCCTTGTCGTCGTACGAGTCCTCCAGAGCGATCGTCCCGCCGAGCTCGGTGAAGCGACTCTTGAAATAGCTGCCGAGCAGCGTCGTGTACTCGACGCCCTTGTCCCACAGGAAGTAGGCGTTGTGGCCGAACGTCTTGTACGAGTATTCGGCACCGACCGCCGCCTGTACGTTGTCCCCGAAGCAGGCCAGGAACATCATGTCGCCGACCTGGGTCGGGATCTTGGGCGACGTGGCGCCGGCGGTGATGAACGGGACCTTGGCCGCCTGGAACGTCGGCCCGGCCGCGAGCACGGAGTCGGTGTCGGTGTAGCCGATGAACACCGGGACCTTGTCCTGTTCGACGAACTGCTTGGCCGTCTGGGCCGTGACGTCCATCTTGTACTGGCTGTCGTGGACGATGAAGTCGATCTGCGAGCCGTTCACACCACCGGCCGCGTTGAGCTGCTTGACGGCCAGATTGGCGCCATTGGACGCCGGCAGGTCGAGCGCGGATTCGTCGCCGGTCAGGGCGAAGCCACCGCCGATCTTGATCGTGCCGCCGCCCGCCGCCGCGCTCGCGCTGCCGCTGGCCGCCTCGGATGGGGCCGTTGACGCGGCCGGCGATGCGGCGCTGGAGGCACCCCCCGGTGATGTCGTCGAGCAAGCAGCGACCAGCACGATCGCGCTCGCCAACGCGAAGACGTTCCGCGTCATGTCTCCTCCTCCGAACCGCCGAGCCAGCGTGCGGGGACTTACCGCGTCGTGGCGAGCGTAGGACGACCTACGCGCGTCGAGGCCTTGGCGGTCGGATGACTATCCCGCAGCGCCACCACGATGACAAGCCCCCGGCGCACGTTCGAACCCATGTCGTCGGTGCCGCCGCGGGACCGTGGAGTCTCAGGGAGCGGCGGCGGGTGCCTGTTTCGTGGCGGCGTCGACGAACGCCCCAAAGAGCCGTTCGAACTCAGCCGGCGTCGATTCGGTGCGCTCCGGATGGCACTGGACCCCGACGACGAAACGTTCGCCTTGACCTTCCAAGCCCTCGACCAACGGTCCCGCCGAGCTGTCCGCCCACGCAGCTGCGCGCAGGCTGGGCGCGAGGTCGCCGGCAAGGATCCCCTGGTGGTGGTAGGCATTGACCTCGAGCTCCTCAGCCGGCCCGAGGAGCGAGGCCAACCGTGTGCCGCCGACGAGCCGGATGGGATGCGTCACCGGCGTACCGAGACCCCAGCCAGCGCCGTGGTGGCCCTCCACGTGCTGGAGCAACGTGCCGCCCGAGAAGACGTTGATGGCCTGGAGCCCGCGGCAGAGACCGAGTACGGGGACGCCCCGTCTCTCGGCGATCCTCCAGGCGATCGACTCGAGCTCGTCCCGATCGTCCTCGATCTCCTTCGAGCCGGCGACAGCCTGTCCGTATCGACTCGGATGGATATCGGCACCGCCGCTCAGCAGGAGGCCATCCATCGAAGCGAGGGCTCGGTCGCGCTCGTCGGCGGGGGTGCGTGTGTCGATGCGGATCGCTCGTGCGCCGTGTCGCTCGACGGCGGCCACATACAGGTCATTGCGTCGAGCGGCAAGATCCGGACGGTCACTCAGATGAGCGAGGGCTAACGTGACGACGACCTGCGGCGAGGCCTCCGAACGAGTCCGATCCGTCACGAGCAACCTCCGCGACCCGATGCCGGGGCGTACTCAGCTGACTCCATGACCAGCATCGTAGTCGGTGGTCGCTGCCAACAGTGATACAGCGAGTGAAACAGCGGAAAGGGAGACCCGCGGCGGGGCGATCGCGGGGGGTCATTTCGTGCGTGGATCGGTGGTGAGCCCGGAAGGACTTGAACCTTCAACCCGCTGATTAAGAGTTTCGGGCAGCCACGCTCCAAGCCCTCTGTGCCCGTTCCACGAGTGTCCAGCGCGTCCGTCACTGACCCCCAGTGTCCGCCGTGTTGGGGGTCAGCTTTGGGGGTCAGAGCCCCGGTCGGCCCCGACGAGCTGGCCGGCGAGGGGGAAGCCGGGGTAAGGGCTATTCCAAGGGAAACGGTGGCGGCTCGGGAGAGTCGTTGTGGCGAGCGGCCAAGATCAGTTCTTGGTATTCGTCGCGCAGGCGGATGGCCTCGGCCCGGAGATCATCAGACTCCGGCGTGCCAGCTTCGACACCGGCCAGGGCGCGCTCCACCGCTCGCCACTGAGTGAGTACCTCTAGTGCCCGCGTTTGGTATGGCACGGGGCGCCCTTCTGATTGCCGCGTTGCGCACCACCACCGTACGCCCGTTGGCAATGGACAGACGCCGATGGACAGCCTAGCTGTCGCTGCCTACCCCAGACTTACCCTCCATGTCGCGCAGGTCCACACCGGAGCGCATCGACGAGGCCCGTCGATCAGCCACGCGCGCACGTCTCATCGGCGAGCGTGTCACAGAGTCGACGGCCAATGCGTGGATCGCCGCGTGGGAGGCCCATGCAGCCCGAGACGGGCTCGAGCACGGCGCGGCGTACTGGGACGCGGGGTGGGCGTGGATCGCAGAGCAGCGCCAGATGCGGAAGCTGCCGACCTAGAACCGGGAAGGCATCGCGACGCGTCCCTGTGAGGTGGGTGGCGTGGCTGCCGCCCGACCCACAGCGGTCCGCGACCGCCATGGAGCGTCGTCTACGATCGATTCCACAGCCGGAGGGGCGAGATGAGACGGACAGCGTATGGGCCGCTTATCGCCGGGATTCTTTGCGCGGCCGTCCTGATCAGCGGATGTACGTCTGGCGCGCAGACACCGTCAACCGCGGCCGCTTCATCGAGCTCGCCGCCATCGGGCTCGGCGAGGTCGATCGCGGTCCAGTTGATCGAGGGCAAGGTCACACCGACGCCGGCCACGGCGGCCGCTGGTGCAGTGACATTCTCCATCAAGAACATCGGGATGGCGGTCCACGACTTCCTCGTGATCGACACGGACCTCAAAGCCGATGCGCTGCCGATGTCGGGACAGGTCGTCGATGAATCGCGGCTGACCGTCGTCGGTGCCGTCAAGAACATCGCGCTACGCGCGACCCCGACGCTGCAGGTCGATCTCGCGCCGGGGCACTACGCCCTGATCTGCAACATCGAAGACCATTACGCCGCCGGGATGCACGCCGACTTCGACGTGACGGAGTGACGGCTCTCTGAGACGTCGACCTCGCCGTCGATGCTGAGGACGCCCTAAGGCGCCCATCTACAAGGCTACGCGCCCGGTAATGGCGAACCAGGAATGATGGGCGTCCAGCGAGCCCGGACCGACTGGACGCCCCATGCGGGATCGAAGGTCCGAGACCGGAGCCGGGTAGCGACAGGCTAGCCGATCCAGCCCGCATCTTCGCCGCCCGCCGAATGACCGAGGAGACGGCCGAGGCGTGGTGCGACGGCCTGGCAAGACGAAGGTGCGTCCACCCTCAACTAGATGAGCGACGATCCCGGTGTAAGGACGACGGCCACCACAACACCGGCGACGATCGCCAGAAGCAGGCACAGACCCAACACCAGAGCAAGCGTCCCGGCCGTCAGGCCCGCGTCGGGCTCCCCGGGATCGGCCGCGTCAGGAGCATCGACCTGATATTCATCAGGCGGAGCCGGCGCAAGCCACGGCCGAGCCGCGGTACCTGGCGGAGCCGTCCAGGGTCGAGGCGCGGGAACCTGAGGTTCGGGGTCACCAATGAGGACCATATGAACCACCACGGCGGCCGTCGCTCCGACGGCGGATAGCACGACCGCTGTCAACGCGAGCCTGACGATCCTCGCGGGCTTTTGCCGCGTACATTGCGAGGAGCAGCGGGCGCATCGACTCCGGCCGTGATCACGAGACCCCCGATCAGAGCACAACCGCCCGGGGGGAACGGCTGTCCCCAGCCGAGGGCCTCGGTTGCTATAACTGGGCCGATGGTCCGCCCGTTAGGGGGGATCAGCGATGCCGGTGCTTCGTGTCAACGGCACGCCCGGTGACGAACCGTATGACGACGCTAGGAGACGCCCGGCGTATGGCGTCATGGCGGCCCGTGACGGCTCGTGGAGTGTGCTCGGCCGCCCGTGGCTCGTGATAGATGCCAAGGACCGCCGTTCCGCCGTAGAGGCGACGAGGGCTGCGGTCGCTGAATGGCTCGCCGTGAGCTCTAGCGCGTTCGACCTCGAAACTGGCTAGCAAACGGGGTTCATGATAGTTCAGGCAGCTGATGTCACCCTTGAGCTGGTCGACCAGACGATCCGTCTCGACGTCGTACGGGTTCTGCGTCTCCCACGCTCGAAGCAGCTTCTGTCCTTGACCTTCGACCATCCGACGCGCGTGTCGTTGCGGTAGGTCGACGTCGCACGACGCTCATCACCTAGTTTTGCCGCCCACAGGTTAGGAGGGGCGTCGGATGCGACTCACTGCGTTGGTGGTGGTCACTCTCGTACTGGCCGGCTGCAGCGGCGCGCATCCCGCATCGGCACCGCTCAGCACGACGGGGTCGACGCCCGTGTCACCGAGCCTACCTGCCCAGACGGCCTCCGCGTCACTAGCGGCCGCCTCGAGCCCGATCGTCGGTGAGTGGGTCAGGACCGCGAGTTGTGAGGAGGCACTAGCGGCATTCGTGCAGGCCGGCCTCACCGACCAGATAGCGGACTGGGTGACCGGTAATTACGTCGGAGAAGCAGCGAGTACACCTCCGGGCAAGGAGTGCACGAACGCTAGGCCGGCTGTCCCACACTCTCATTTCTTCACGGCCGAGGGTCAATTCGGATCGCGTGACGAGAACGGTCATGACGTGGACGACGGCGACTATCAGGTAGTCGACGCTGGCACGTTGTCCTTTCCTTCAGCCGCTCGCGACTTTGGGTACTCGGGCGACGTGCTCGTCGACTATTCCGTTGCTGGAAACCAGGTCACCTTCTCGGTGAACGTGCCAAGCCCCTGCGAAGCCGAATGTCGAGTCGCCTACGGCTGGGCGCTGTCGGCGTTCTTTGGCCCCCGGCCATTCGAGCGTAAGTATTAGACCCGCGGCACCCTATCGGCGGTCGAACCGCCACGCCTCGCGCTCGTACCAGCTTCGATCCTTGACCTTCGACCAGCCGACGCGCGTCCCGTCGCGGTAGGTCGAGGTGCGATCCTTGAGGACGATGCCCTCGAGCCGGCCGTCCGCCATGTGCTCGACGAGCGACACCGACGGCTCGACCAACGGACTGAGCTCCAGCGGCACGTCGAACGCTCGCGCGAGCAGTTCGAGCCTTTCTCGGCGCGCCTGCCAGGACAAGCCGCGCAGGTCGGCGCCGACCAGTACAGGCACGTCGAACACGACGAACCGCAGCGAAGGGCGGAACCGCTTCGACCCGAGCAGCGCCGACATCGTTCCCTCGAACCGACCGGCGGTGAGCTCGCCGTCGAGGACCGTCCCTTCCCAGAGGTTCGGCAGTCGATCTGCGAGCCGTCGTAGCCCCACCTCGAACGCGTCGCCGCGCAGCCAGTCGCGCTTCTCGCCGCGCCGGTTGCGCATCTCGAGCACGCCGACCCGGCTGATACACGACTAAGCCGCGGACGCCGTCGACCTTCGGCTCGCAGGCGAAGCGATCAGGGTCGGCGATCGCCTGTCGCAATGCCCTTGTTCCGTCGTTGGCGACGAGTTGCGGGACGACTGTGGGGAGCACGTTCCTATCGTACCCACGCCTGCGGCGGGGACACGGAGGAGGTCCGAGATGACTCGAAGGAACTGGCTTGCGGCGATCATGTCAGCCGCGCTCGTTGCTGCCTGCAGCTCGAGCCCGCTCGCTTCGCCACTCTCGTCGACGCCGACCGCACCAGTCACGCCGTCGGCGTCGGTCGCCTCCTCGTCGCCGAGTGCCATGACGTCCCCGTCATCGAGTGCGTCGGCTTCGGTTTCCGGCTCGGCAGCGACCTTCACGTCACCGCTCTATGGCTACACGGTCACTCTGCCTGCCGGATGGACGGCGCAAGCGGCGACAGTCAAATGGGATGGTCAAGGTGCTCCCGGCAACGACGACCCGGCGGTCGACCGGTTCCTGGGGACCGGTGCGGCCTCGGCCTTCGGGTTCGCCGCACCGCTCTCGAGCGACCTGAGCGGGTACGCCACCGACGTGATCGCGCGCAATGCCAAGTTCCACGGGGACACATGTCCGCCAAAGCCGGACTCAACCGAACAGACGACCGTGGGATCCGAGCCCGGGGCGTTCATCGCTTGGAACTGCGGCATCCTCATCAACCTCGCCGTGACCCTCCACCAGGGCACCGGCTATGAATTCGTGTTCCGCGACCCCGGCGTCCACCAGGCCACCGACCCTACCGACCGCGCAACGTTCGATTCCATCCTCGGCAGCGTGTCGTTCGGATCGTGAATAGCGAAGGAGCAGCGGGATGCCACGAGTAACGGTCGGCCCCGCGATGACCGATCGTCCACCACTCGCTCCGTTCCGACAAGCGGGGAGACTCCTGGCCGGCGTCTTCGGTCGGTCGACCGAATGGCTTCGGTCGGAGACGAGCGATCGAGGGGTACCGCCGACCGAGACGCGGCGACTGCCGAAACCACGCCGGAGCTCGCGCAGTCGGCGGCGCAGGGCAACGGTCTAGCGGTTCGCCATGGCGACGCCGCAGCGACTCGACGCATACGAGGCCTGGCATGCAGCCAAGCGGGCGCTCGATGAAGCCATGCCGTGGACGCCGGACTGGCTGCGACTGCGGATGATCGAGCAGGAGCTGCGGACGGCGTACGAGGATCTGATCGAGTCGGATCGGCCTGCAGCCTATGAGCAGGTGGTTCAGAACGGCGACGCCCAGCACGGGGGTGTCGAAGGCCGCGGGGCCGGCGCGGAGCCGCGATGAGCGAGCCGCGAGCTCCGTTCACTGACGGGCTTCGGCGGCGATCTCTTCGAGTATCCGGCGGGAAGTCTGGCGTTCCCTGGCTCGATCGGCGGGGTACCGGTCTTCTGCGGCACGCCCGAGCTCCAGGTCCGGTTCCACCTCGGCTACGAGCCATCCGAGTGCGACCATGCCGACATGGCCTGCTTGGACGAGGAGTTCGGGCTGACGCTGCCGTCCCCCTACGCGTAAAGCCAGAAAGGCCCCCACGGCAGATGCCGAGGGGGCCAACGGCGATACCTCAGACGGGACCGCTCCCGGTCCGGCTGCGGCCCGTGATCGCGTTGAATGCGACCACTGCGATGACTGCTCCGATCACGGCCACGACGATGGTCGTGATGTTGACGCCGGTCGTGTAGTCGCCGCCTAACACGAGCCCAGCAAGGAAGCCGCCGACAAGGGCTCCCACGATACCGAGCACGATGTGCCCGACGACCCCATATCGCTCGTCACCTTTGACGATGAGGCCCGCGAGGTACCCCGCGATGGCTCCGACGACGATCCACCCGATGATGCTCATCTTTCCTCCAGTCCTCCGAGTATCAGACAAGCCGCGCCCCCAGCCTGACCCAGGTGCATGGTGAGAGACGTCGCCTCTCGGCGTAAGTGGCGCCCGCGTTACAACTCGCGCCGACGCACGTTCCGGGGTTGTCGCCGCTGGCCCAGCGAACTAGCCGCGGGCGCCTCATCGGCGAGCGCGTGGCGCCCGAAACGGTCGACGCCTGGATTGCCGGCCTAAACAGCGCGGATCCGGAGGAGCGGACGGCACCGTCGAGCTTGCGCTAGGTGACATTGGCGGCCAGCTTCTGGTAGGCGGGGTTGAGTTCTTGCCAGCGCGCCCGCGCGTCGCAGCGCCCACGGCCCGCGAGGTAGGCGGCGAGATCTTCGACGTGGATCTGGTCTCCTGCCCCGTAGGCGGCGATATTCTCCAGAGGCAAGCCGCGGTCCTCGATGACCAGGACGGTTTCGTGGCCGTCGGCGGTTAACGTCGCTTCGATGACGCCGTCCGGTTCGTCTGAGGATTTGGTCAGGATCAGTAGCCGCTGTGGAGGCTGGCACACTTCCACGCGACCGGTGCCTTCCCATCCGCTGGCAAAGAAGCGTGCGCGGAACTCACCGCCCTGGTGCAGATCGCCTTCTACCTCGCCGAGCCAGCGGGCGAGCCGGCGGGGATCAGTGAGAGCTGACCACAGGTCGTGCACATCGGTGTCGAACCGGTCTTCCAGTCGGACGATCCCCTTACCGTCCGCTGCACGGAGGGTGCCCAGCGTGCGCACGCTTCCAGCGGTGTTGGTCGTCATCGGGTGCTCCTTCGCTCAAGCTTGCCGCGTGCTACCTCGGCGTGCAGGGCATTCAGCCGCTGTTCCCAGAGGGTCAGGTAGCGACTCAGCCAGTCATCGATCTCCGTGAGCGGCTGCGGGCGGAGCGAGTAGACCCGCCGTTGCTGTTCCTGGCGAACCTCTACCAGGCCCGCTTCCCGAAGCACTCGCAGGTGCCGCGACACGCCCGGGCGTGCGACCGGTAGGAGGGCTGCGAGCTCACCCGCAGTTGCCGGGCCCGTAGCAAGGGTCTCCAACATCGTCCGCCGGCTGTCGTCGGCGAGCGCTCTCAGAGCGGCTTCCATGAAAACCTTTGTACCAAGTCGGGTACGTACCGGTCAAGGTACATACGCGGTCAACTCACGCCGGCGCATCTTGCAGTTTCGTCGCTACCAGTCGAGCCGAAGGTCGCGGTAGACGAACCAGGTCGGCGTCCGGAGGCCGCTGAGCTCGCTCTCGTGGACCTTCACCGGTGGATACGTCGATCCGAGCGCGAGGTCAAGCTCGGGCGGTGCCTCGATATCGGGACTCGCCGCCATCCGGGCGTCCACGGCCGCGCCGAATGCGCCATCCCAACGGGACTGGCTCCGGTTGTGGATGATCGAGAGGAACTGCGCGGGTATACGAGTCCTTGGTTGACGACGGCGGCTGGCCACCGACTCGCCTTAATCTCGGCACGCGAGCCCGAGCGCGGGCAACCGGCAAGCTGACGGCTGGCGTCGGCTAGATGAGGTGCTCGATTGGACGACGAACTCCAACGGCTATTCACGGCGCTCGAAGCGGCCGAAACCGAGTGGCGGGAACATCGCCAGACTGGCTGGGTCGCGTACTACCAAGGCGGGACGTCAGTCGGGACGGCAACCGGGAACCCGTTTACCCGTGAGTGGCGTGAGCGAGAAGAGACACTCCGAGCCGCGTTCGAGGCTGCTCGGCAAGCGTGGATGTCTCGTCTGCCTGAGTGAAGCTTTAGACCGGGCCCGGGCGACGACGCAGATCCAGTTCTTTCTACAAGGCGACCGTGGACGATGAGGAAGGCCGGCCTCGTTCGGAAACGAAGCCGGCCTGCGGTCCTGCCGCGCGCGCTCGGGTCAAGCTCATGCTCAAGACGTTGCCGAGACAGGCGCAGTCCGGGTCAGCTGCCGGTATCCGCGCTCGTACCGCTGGAACGATTCGGGCTGCCGGCAGTGGACGAACCTGTCCGGCTTGTCGACCGACTTCTCGGCGTCGAACCACTCGATCCGGAACGCCCGCGCGTCGTTCCGGATGCGCCCTGCCCTGACGTCGCCTCGCTCATGCGCTGCTCTGCCTGGTCGATCGCTTCGGTCGCCTTCTGCTCGGCCGTGTCGATCGCCCGGTCCGTCGCAGGCCGGAGGACGCGGCGCTCGGTTGCCGTCGAGGGCAGTGCGGCGCCGATCGCGGTACCGACCGCGACGGCCACGGCACCGACGGCCAGTGGGCTGTCCTCGATGAGGGATCGAGCCTGCTCGCTCAGGTCGTACACGCGATAGCGCACTTCGTCGGGCATCTCGCCGACGCGCTGGCCGACGTCATCGACCCGACGGCCGATGGCATCGACGCCGTCCTCGACACGACCCGTGACCCGGTCACCGATCTCGGAAGCGCGGTCACCGACAGCGGCGACGCCACCGCCGACGGCATCTTGGCCGGAGTTCTCCCAGGACTGGCGTCGACGGCTGTCCTGCCACCGCGTCGTCTGGTAGGCGGGCGAACGGTGCGTGACGAGCCAGGCCAGGCCGATCCCGGCCATCGCCGCAGGGAGCGGATTTTGTCGGATCGTCTCGACGATGCTGGTACGCGCCTCAAGGGCGGTCATGCCGGCGTCGTCGAGGACCCGGCTTGCGCTCTGCGCCATGTCTTCCACCTTTCCGACCGTCGCTTCGCGAACGGTCTCCTTCGCGCTCTGGGTGATGGCGGCCGGCGAGAGGCGATCACCGATCGCCTCGACCGTCCCGTGCATCTCCTCGCGCGTCTGTTCGATCTCCATCACCTTCTCGACCGTCTCCTGGTCGACGTCATCCCGCTCGTCGTCGGGCGACTTCGTTCTCTCCGTCACTTCAGCTGCTCCTTCGCCCATTCGGCCTCCTCGCGAGCAGTCTCGATCGCACGCTCGGGTACCACGTCTACCCGTTGGAGACGCTTGCGACCTTGGTCGATCAGCACCGCGCCGACGGCGACCGCGACCAGCCCGACGACCAGCGCGGCGAGCCAGGCCTCCAAACCGAGGCGAACGAGGACCAGCACGACCGCGCCCAGCAGCACGAGTGCGCCGGCATACGCGACGGCACCGCCGGCGCCGACCAACGCGGCGTCCCGGCCGACCATCGTGACCTTCGCCGTGGTCTCGGTCCGGGCCAGGTCGATCTCCTGGCGAACGAGCTGGCCGAGCTGGCGGCTCAGGTCGCCGAACAGCTGTCCGAGCGTCCGGTCATCACGTTGCTCGGTCATGTCGGTCACCCGCTCGAAGGGCGTGACGAACCGGTGTCCACGCTCCCGCCGGCCTTGACGACCCGTGTGCTCGCGATGACTGATGCGTTGGGATCGGTGATGTCGCTGGATCGCCTGCCGCCGTTGCCACCGCCCTTGATGGCATATCCGCCGCCGTAGCTCGGCGTTCCGCCGGCGCGGTATGCCCGCGCAGCAGCGTCATCGACAGGCATCGTCGTCCGCAGCACCCGACCCAGCAGCAGACCGACCGCGATACCCGCCCCGATCACGAGGGCGGGCTGACGCTTGGCGCTCTCTTGGATCGAGTCGAACACCTCGCGTGGCTCGTGGGATTCGAGATACGTCGCGGCGCGTTCGACCTGTCCGGCCGCCGTGTCCGCGACCGACGCGATCTGCGGCTGCTCCTGCCGGAGTTCTTCACCGGCCCGGCGGATCGCGCGGGCGACCTCTTCGATCGTCGCCGCGATCTGGTCCATCGTCGTCGAAGCCTGCGCTTCGACCGTCTGTCCCGCCTGGTCCGCGACATTGCGTGCGGCATCGGCGAGACGGCTGCCCTCCTGATCGGAGAGCAACCGGCTATCGGTAGTCATGGCGTCCTCCACGGAACGTATCGACTGCCCGGATGGCTCGGGGTGGCCACCTGCGGGGGTCGTGGTGTGCGGGTTCCTGGGCCCCCGGACGACGCCTCCATGGTTAACGGCTCGCGATATCGCTCGTCGCGCACCATTCGACGCATCGCTGTACAGGCCCATAACAACGTCGCCCTCGGCGACACCCCAGAGGCCTGTACGACCCTTGTCGCGGGCGTCCGTCGTCAGACCGGGCGCCGTCGTCAGGGCTCCGCGAGTTCGCCGCTCGCGGTCACTCCGGTGCTCTGCGGTGAGCGCGTCCTCAAACCGGCACCTACGTCTGGGGTGCCAGTCGCGGCGTGGGCGACATCGTGAAGCAAGGTGCCCGCGTAACTTGCGAGCGGCACGACGTGCCCTGTGTCACCACACCTGTGGGACGTATCTCTGTACTGACCGTGGCGGCCTGACGTAGCCGTCGTCGGACTGTCGGGGAGGGAGAACGAGTTTCGGATCCGGCAGGTCCTCGTACGGGATCTGACCAAGCAGGTGTGTGATGCAGTTCAGGTGCGCGCGCCGTTTGTCATCGGCTTCGACGACCCACCAGGGCGCGTCGTCAATGTCGGTGTGGCGGAACATCTCGTCTTTGGCCTTCGAAAACTCCACCCAGCGTGTTCTCGCCTCGAGGTCCATCGGACTCAGCTTCCAGCTCTTGGCGGGATCGTTGATGCGCGCCTGGAACCGACGCTCCTGTTCCTCGTCGCTGACCGAGAACCAGTACTTCACGAGCGTCGTCCCGGAGCGGATGAGCATGCGCTCGAACTCCGGGCACGCACGCATGAACTCGTCGACTTCCTCCGGCGTGGCGAACCCCATCACGCGCTCCACCCCCGCCCGGGTGTACCAGCTCCGATCGAAAAGGATGATCTCGCCGGCCGATGGCAGTCGCTCGATGTACCGCTGGAAGTACCACTGGCCCTTCTCACGCCCGGTCGGCGCGGTGAGCGCGACGACACGGCAGATCCGAGGATTCACGCCATCCATGATTCGTTTGATGACGCCACCCTTCCCGGCGGCGTCGCGGCCCTCGAACAGCACCACCACCCGGAGACGCTTTGCCTTGACCCACTCCTCCATCTTCACGAGTTCGAGCTGGAGGCGGGCCAACTCCGCCCGATACACCTTCTTCCTCAGCTTCCTGTCGGACTGGCCAGATGCCTCCAGGCCGTCGTCCGGGCCGTAAGTCGCCGGTGTATTCGCCGAATCCATATCTGAACTCCGTCTCATCCGCGCACCGCTGATGCGAGAATCTGCGACCCGAATGGCGCCCAACGTGCATTGATGCGCGGCGATGAGAATCAGGTCGCGTTACAAGTTCTGTGCACCTGTAGCGACCGGACGCCACCGGGGGGACGCCAGATAACGACGGCCAAGGGGAGGCGATAGTCCCCCGAAAGCGTTCGGGCAAAGCCTGGCGCATCGCCGCACGCTCTTCGGTGAAGCTGCCGAGAAGCCGACGGCGACGATGTCGGCACTCGCGACATCGTCCTTGTAGGACTCGACGACGCGGACGTCGACTTCGTCTGTGCCAGGCGGCTCGTGGTAGAGGACCATCGCCGTGCGATTCGGTTTCGCCGCGTCGTGGACTTCCCTGTGAGGTCGGCGGTCAGACTATGGCGCGCGGGCCGCACAGCAGCTCCTGTGCAAGGGTGATGCAAGACCCGATCGCCACTTAGAGTTCTGGTGCCTCTTTGGCGACACGGACAATTCCCAGCAGGTGTGGACCGCGACAAGACTGGCCGCGACAGCCCACCTGCTCTGGGAGGGACCGATGGACGCGATCGCGATGCTCAAGGCGGACCACGACAAGGTCAAGAGGTTGCTTTCAGAGCTCGAGTCGACCACCGAGCGCGGGGTCAAGACACGTGAAGAACTCTTCGCCACCATCAAGGGCGAGTTGACCGTCCACGAGACGATCGAGGAGGAGATCTTCTACCCCGCGCTGAAGGAGCATCCCAAGGCCAAGGAACTCGTGCTCGAAGCTTACGAGGAGCACCATGTCGTCGATACCGTCATGGCCGAGCTCGAAAGCCTGGACGTCGGCGACGAGACGTGGGGCGCGAAAGCGACGGTCATGAAGGAGAACGTCGAGCACCACATCGAAGAAGAAGAGACCGAGATGTTCAAACAGGCTCGTCAGGTGTTCGACAGCCAGGAGCTCGAGGATCTCGGCACCCGAATGGCTGAACGCAAGGCGAGCGCACAGCGGGAACTGGGAATCCCGGTCGGTCGCTGACCCATTCGCAACTCTTCCGAGCACAGGAAGCTCGCGAGATCCCTTATGCCTGCCTCGACCCAGTCGGAGCGCAAGTCGGCGCACGCTGAAGCTGAACGATGCCGACACCGCTGAGTCCCAGCCCGATCAGTGCACTCGCTCTCGATGCGTTGCCACCGTACCTCTCGAATGGCGTGCTCGGCGTCCGGCTGGCAAGTCTCCCGTACCTGCGGGGCACGACGGTGGTGAACGGCTTCGCTGGGATCGATCCCAACGACGGCGTCGAAGGCTTCGCGCGCGCGCCATTCGCGTTAGCGATCGACGTCGCGCTGGACGGCATCCGGGCTTCAGCGGCGCCCGACTTCATCAGCTTCAGGCGCCAGACCTACGACTTCGGCTCTGCCGAGATCACGACGGCGTGGACGTTCCGAGTCGGCGAGACGACCGCTACGGTCGAGGTGGTCTGCTTCTGTTCACGGTCCGTACCGGCCCTGGCTGCGGGTCGCATGACCGTTCGTGTCGATCGGCCAGCCGACCTCTCGCTGACCGTCGGGCTCGATCCGACCGATGTCCCAGGGTTCGGCGACTCGCGCGCCCAGCCCCAGGACCAGGGGCCGAACGAAGGTGTCGACGGTCGCCTCCTGTGGCATTCGGGCGGCGACATCTCGACGCTGGGTATCGCTTACTCGAGCGCAATTGCCGGTGATCGCGACGCGGAACGCCAGGCCGCACACTCCGACGAACGCGGCTGGTTCTCCACGACGTACCGTCTGAGGACACGAACCGACCGCGCGTACGTGGTCGACCTGATCAGCGCATTCGTTCCCGTGCTGTCCCACGCTCGGCCGGACGAGCAGGCCGGTCGACTTGCCGCCGTCGGTGCCGCTCGCGGCTTCGACAGACTGCGTGCCGAGAATCGCGCCGCATGGAAGGAGCTCTGGCGCGGGCGTATCGAGGTCGACGGACCCGAACGTCGCTGGCAGGAGATCACCGACGCGAGCGTCTTCTATCTCTTGAGCTCGACCCACTCTGCGTCGCTGGCGAGTACGTCCCTCTTCGGTTTGGCCTATTGGCCCAACTACCACTACTACCACGGCCACGTCATGTGGGACATCGAGACGTTCACGGTCCCGCCGCTCCTGCTACTGGCCCCGGACGCGGCCCACGCGCTCCTCGACTATCGCCACCGGCACCTCACCGCCGCCCATCACAACGCCGCGATGCATGGTCAACGAGGCGCCCTGTATCCGTGGGAGAGCTGTCCGGAACACGGCGAGGAGGCCACCCCCGGGGCTCGACCATTCACCGAGGACCATGTGAGCGCAGACGTCGCGCTCGCGTTCGCGAACTACGTCTTCGCCACTGGCGACGTCGATTACGCGCGGCGGATCGCCTGGCCCGTGCTCCGGTCGGTCAGCGAGTGCGTCGTTTCAAGGGTCAGTCGAACTAAGCGCGGCTATGAGATCCGTGCCACGGTCGGACCCAGGGAGCACTACGAGCCGGTCGACAACAACGCCTACATGAACATGTCGGCGGCCACGGCCCTGCGAGCGGCCGGAGAATGTGCGGCGCTGATCGGCCAGTCTGCACCCGCCACCTGGGTTGAGATCGCCGATGGGCTCGTCCTTCCGCGGAGCCCGTCACGTCACGCGATCCTGAACCACGACGGCGCGACCCTGCGGGAACCCCAAGGCGGTGTCCCTGAGGCCGCCGCAGGGCTTTTCCCGGTGGGTTACCGAACCTCACCCAGGGAGGAAGCCGCCACGTATCGTTACGCGGCCGTCGAGCAGGCGCCGAGGTACGTCGGTTCACCCATGCTCAGCGCCCTGCTACCGGTCTTCGCGGCCCGCGCGGGGAACCCGGACCTTGCCGCCGAGCTCCTTGAGCGCGGGTACGGGGATTTCATCGATCCACCGTTCACCGAGCCCGACGAGTATCCGCGGTCGCGCACGGATAGACCTCGAGCGTCTCCGATGTTCGCCAACCTGAGCGGCTACCTCACGGGGATGCTGTACGGCTTTCCCGGCCTACGACTCACCGCCGGCGACCCCGAGACCTGGGCGGAACGGGAAGTACGTCTACCGGCTGGCTGGAAGTCGATCACGGCCGAACGGCTTTGGGTTCGTGGGACGCCCCGCGAACTCGAGGCTCGCGCGGGAGGACGAGCCCGCCTGACGCCGCTCTAGGACCGCGAAACTCATCGCTTAAGCACGCGTCAGCACTCACGGGGACCACTGGGCGCCGTTCGAGTTCGATTCCCGGCCGACTCCCGTCTGCGCGAGACGGGGTCGCGCACGGTTGATGTCCCGAGATTTGGCGGCCCCCGCCGTGTGCGTTGGCGACACGCGTCAGAGCACGTCACTCGGCCGGCTCGAGTGCCAGGCGGAAACTCCGTTCCGCACACGACACATTGACGGATCGGTGGGTATGTCACGGAAACTCCCAGCCCGTACACGTCGCGAGCGAGGTGAGCGCGGGGTCGTGGACGCGTGGCCCGTTCCGTCGCGAGTGCGCCCCCCTCCCTCGCTGCGCGTAACGCTCGCGGTTCCGGGCGTTATAGCGATCGCGGTTCGCCGCACGCCAGGCACGGACGGCCGCGACGGGGTCGGCTGGCGACGGCAGACACGGCAGAAGCGACGCCGTCTGCCCGCCCCCTCGTTGGGCACGAAGGCGTCACCGCACGTCTCGCATCGCGGCAACGCACCTGACGATCGGTGGGAAGGTGATCCGGTGGGGAGGGGGGCGGGGTCGACACGGGCGCTGACTGATCCCCCACCACGTCCCGCTACCTCTCGGCGAGAAAAACGACCCGGCGTCATTGGACTTCCGTGCCTCCTGGCGGGAAAAGCGACCGGGCGTCGTGGGGCGTACCGATCGCGTGCGCGTCGGCAGTCGCCACGGTCTTGCGGAAACACACTCCGTTCGAGCTCGGCCGGCAGACGAACTTCCGTTGATCGGGTCGTCCAACGGGCCAGAAGGCGAGCATTTCGGCGGCATCGCGGGCCACGCGACAGGCCGCACAGCAGGCGACGCGGCTCGTCATGCCGCGTCGCTCGGAGTCTCAGGCTCGGCGCGACCTCGGCCGTCGGCGTGGACGTAGGCCACGAGACCGCCAGAGACCACGACGTGCTGCGGCGGGCATCGACACGACTGGTCCGCCACGTGGACGCCGGCGTCGGCGCGGAACAGGTGCCATGGTGTCGGGCGCCATGCGCGGTATCCGTTCCGCCACGGGGCGGCCTCCTCGCTCGTGTCGAGGCTCTCAACCACTGGGCCGGGCCAGTCGACGCCCTCCAGGCGGATGGCGATGGGGACCTCGAGCTCCGCGATCACCGGGCCACCTGGATCGGCTCGATCCCGAAGATCTTGGGAGGCTCGACGACAAGGTCGTCCGAGGGGCCGTCCTCGTTCGTTGCCGGACGGACTTGTCTAAGTCCGGCAACAGACGACGGAACCCGCTTGGCAACGTAGAGGTATGGCTCACTCCGGCGGTCCCGCGGAAGCCGCTCCAAGACGCCTTCGTCGATGAGTGCGTCACGCGCCGACTGCAGGCTCGTGCGCTTCACGTCCTCACCGAGGGCGTCGAGCATCTGCCGCTCGGTCCGCGCCTCACCATCGGCCATGAGGTCGCGGAGGCTCTCGCGGGCTTCGGCGAATGCGACCGCGCCATCGCTGCCGAGGACGACGTACCCGTCGGGCTCGAGCTCGATGAGTACCGGCTCGGGCGGAACGTCACCGCGGCGACTGATCGCCTCAAGGCTCGCGGACGGGCGCTTCGGGTTGCTCTGCCGGCGTAGGGCGATCACACAGTCGACCGCACCCGTCCAGGCATTAGACCCGCGGCCGGACTCCCCGACGTCTCCCCCGCCCTTCCGGTCGTGGCGCGACACGACGATCGCGAGGCCGTCAGCGGCGGCCGCTTGCAGCGGGGCCATCGCTTCATGCGCTGATCCGGCGTCGTTCTCGGCGTCACCGCGTACGCCGGCGAACTGGCCGAGCGTGTCGACGATCAGGAGTCGCGCGCCGACACGGTAGCAATGGTCGATGGCATCCTCGGCCGTCTCCGGCCACGGTCGACCCATCACGTCCGGGTAGGCCAGGACGTGGAAGTCGTCGCGATCGAGGCCGAGGGTGGCGAGGGTCGGGCCGAGGGACCAACGGCTCTGTTCGGTCAGGTAGACGACGGGCGATGCCGTCGTCGGCTCGCCGAGGAATGGGCGGCCGTCGAGGACCGCTCGCACGAGGTGGAGTAGCAGCGTCGTCTTGCCGGCGCTCTTCGGCTTGCCGTCCAGCTCGGTCAACATCCCAGCCGCCACCCACGGCCGGACGATGTAGTCCCAGCTCGCCGGTGCCTCGTGCGCTACTTCGCGGCCGGTCAGGAAGGCTCGGTTTCGCTCGTTGCCGGACGGGGCGTGGCGTTCGGCAGCGAACGGATACGCGTCGGCATCGCGGAGCATCTCGCGGAGTAGGTCGGGCGTGCCGCCGCCGTCGAGCCAGGCGCTTACGTCGCCCTTCACGGGGACAGGTAGTTCGACGAGGCGAACGTCGGCGATGCCGTCGAGCGATCGCGCAATGTCGTCCGCGTGCGCGCGTCCCGGACCGTCGTTGTCCGGGAGGATGACCACCGTCCGACCGCGCAGGTATTCGGCGAACTCCTGCCGCCACTTCCCTGCCCCGCCAGGGTTCGTGGTCGCGGTGATGCCGAGCGGGGCCAGCCGGTCGACGTCCTTCTCACCTTCGACGATGACGACGCCGCGCTTCGACGCGAGTAAGTCCGGGAGGCGGTAGGGAACGCGCTTGACGCCGGCCATGCTCCAGGTGCCATCCGCGGCACGCTGGCGGAAGTCCTTGGGTCGGAAGCGCACCACGTCGTACAGGTGCGTCCCGTCGGCATCGTGGTAGGCGTAGGTGGCGTCGACGATGCGCTCGGTCTGGCTGGGTACCGTGGTACCCACGGAGGACAGAGCGGCCACCACAGCGGCGAAGTCGCAACCCGCATGGCACCGCAGAACCACGTTGTCGCCGGCGTCGGCGATCGACAGCGAGGCGTGACGGTCCTCGTGCGCTGGACAGCGAGCGACCCAGCCGGCGCCTTGGCGCTTGACTCCCTCGACTCGCTCGAGAAGTTCCGCGGTGGTCACGCCGCGTCTCGCGAGTAGGCCGACTCGTCGCTAGGGCGATGAGACTCCCACGAATCCCCGCAAAGACGGCTGCCCGGTCCGGGCGTCCCTGAGCGGCTGCCGTGTGCATCTGAATCTCGCCGCGGTCAATCGGCCCCCGACAACGCTGCGTCGAACTTCGGATCGTTGAGATCGTCCATCGGTGAGCTATGAACTCGGCCCGTCGCCGCCGCGCGTATTCGATCGGATCCAGGCGTCAAGCGCCTCCGACGGCACGCGGACACCGCGCCTACCCAGGCGGACCGACGGCAGTTCGCCGGTCGCGACGAGCGCGTACGTGGCGCATGGAGAGCGCCCTTGCGGAGAATTCCTGACCCCTGTTGGGGGTCGGGTTGGGGGTCAAGGCCACAAACTGACCCCCGGCGGGACGATCGCCGGGGGTCATTTCGTGCGTGGATCGGTGGTGAGCCCGGAAGGACTTGAACCTTCAACCCGCTGATTAAGAGTCAGCTGCTCTGCCATTGAGCTACGGGCCCACGGGCCGTGGATGATACCCCAACAGCTGCGACGGCCGACAGGGCGCTCAGTTCAGGACGACCCACGACACGAACGTATCGGCGGCGACGGTCCGGTTCAGATAGATCCGGACCTTGCCCTTGATCGGGTAGTTCGGGCGGGCTGTCGTGACGAACACGCCAGGGCGATACGTCATGAGCGTCGCGAAGCAGAGCGGCGTCCCCTCGAGTCCATAGAAGGGAAGATCGATCGGACGAAGGTCCACATCCACGGTGCTCTTCCCGGCCAGGACCTTGGCTCGGCCGCTGCGGTTGAGCCGGACCTTCCCGCGGATCACAAGCGCGTCACCGTTGTCGTCGGCGATCAGTCGCAGGACATTCGCGCCGGAGCCTGGCTCGGCTCGCATGACGGTCTCAGTCATCGACGTGTTCTCACTGCCGAGCACGACGTCACCATCGGAACCGGCCCGGACGATCGATGGACGGTCGATCGCGGCCGCGACGCTCGCGGCGGCTGCCCCTGCGGCTGCCGCCAGCAATGCCCGGCGGGTATGTCGAGGCTCGGTCTTCACGGTCGCCTCGTTCACCATCACAGACCTCCTTCCTGTGTGCGCTCGGATGCGATGACGCTAGCGGAGCAGCGTCTTCGCACCGTCGACCGACGCCCGACTCGACAAGGGGGGCTAGCCTGCAAGGGCGAGTGCCGGCGCGTCCGCGGGCTCGAGGGAGGCCCAGTGCAAGACATCCGCGGCTCGGACGTCGATACACCAGATGTCGAGACCACCGACGCCCCCGTGATCACGACCGACGTCGCCCCGCGCCCTATCGCGCGCGCGACCTCCAGCGTCGCCGAGCTCGTCGAGGCGGCCTTCGACGCGCACGCCCAGCACATCAAGGCGTTCGCGATGGCGGCCGTCCGCGACAACGACACCGCGGACGACCTTGTCCAGGAGACCTTCCTGCGCTTCGTTCGCCACGTCCGTAGCGAGGGGGTGCCGGACAACATCGGCGGCTGGCTCCATCGGGTGTGCGCGAACCTCGTGATCAGCCGCGGACGACGCGAGACGGTGGCGGCACGCAAGCAGACCCTCCTCGTCGACCGGTCCCTGGCCGCGTCGCCCGAAGAGATCGCCGTCCGAACCGACGAGAGCGAACGCCTCCGCACGGCCCTTGCCGAGCTCCCGACCGATGCCCGCACCGCCCTGCTCATGGCGGCATCTGGGTTCTCCGCCATCGAGATCGGAGAGGCGATCGGGCGGACCGCGAATGCGACATCGACGTATATCTGCCGCGCCCGGATCCGCCTCCGGGAACTGCTGTCGCCGGGCGGTGGCGTGCCATGAATGACGACGTCATGAACGACCACGAGACGTTCCTGCTGCTCGCGGCGAAGCGGATGAGCGAACCACTCACCGGCGAGGAGGAGGCACGGCTCGAGGCGCACCTCGCCGCGTGTCCCGATTGCCGGGCGATCGCCGCCGGGATGCGGCGCGACGACCTCCGGCTGCGCGCGACGCTGACACCCGTCCCGGTGGCGCCACGCGTCCGCGAGCGCGTCCTCGCCGAGGCCGCGGGATCTCGGCGCTCCACGGGCCGCGTGGCCCTTCTCCTCGCGGCTGCCCTTGCGCTCGGGCTCATCGCCGTGCCGTTCATCACGGGTGGGTCGCGTCAGCCAGCGGCATCTGACTCCCCGTCGCCATCGAGTGCGGTGGTTTCGTCTCCGTCGCCGGCGTCTCTTGCGCCGTCGCTCGCGTCCCTCGCGCCGTCGGCGCCCCCGGCGTCGCCTATCCAGCCGTCGCCCGCGCCGCTACCGACCGGGACCGGCCCACTGGTCAACGCCAACTACCAGTACGAGACGCGAACCGAATTCGATCGCCGCCCGGCTCCGAGACGGAAAGCCGGTCGGTGAGTGGTGGCGGCAAACGCCCGTGAGCGGGAAGGTGCAGTCGTACGGAGGGACGATCACCTGCTTCGTGGTCGAGGGTAACGATGCCTGGCTGGCCGGACCGGCCACCTCGGCCACCGACGGCCGTTCGGACTTGGCGATCCTGTTCGTGCTGCACGACGGCGGCCCGAACGGGGACGGTGACAAGGCCCTGGGCTACCTGACCAATCCCGGCCAGACGCTCACGACGATGCAGACCTGGTGCGAGACGAAGTACACACCGACCCCTCCCAAGGACCTCACGTCCGGTGACGTCGTCGTTGACGCTGGCGGGTCGTAGATCGCGTCGGCGAGGTAACGCCCCGGCGTACCTGTCTGACGCCGGGGCCTCATCCACGCTAGCGAGGGTCACGGTGCGAGTGGTCACCGATAGACTTTTGTGGTGACGGACCTCGATCCAGAGCGGCTTGCATCAGCGACGACCGCCCCAGTCGACGCCTCTACGCCCGCCCTGTCAGCGGACGAAGTCGACCGTCTCCGCGCGGGTCTCGATCCTGCGTGGCGCGCCGCCGACGGGCGGCTCACCCGCGAGTTCCGGTTCGCGACCTTCTCCGCCGCGTTCGGGCTCGCCGCACGCGTAGCGCTCCTCGCCGAGGGTGCGAACCATCACCCGAGGATGACGCTCTCGTGGGGTCGCCTCGAGGTCTCCTGGTCGACGGACGCGATCGGCGGTCTCAGCGCGAACGACATGATCATGGCGGCGAAGGTCGATCGGCTGGTATCGCGAGGGCTGGCCCTCAAGGACGGTTGAGCGCCGCCAGCAGTCGATCGATGAAGGGGTGCTGCGTCTCCTTCAGCGGTTCGGTCGCGCGTCGTCTGGGGAGAACCACTCCACGCGGTCGATCTCAGGGATCGGTGATGTAGCGCCCCGAACCCGGGCGGCCACGCGAACGGGAAGGTGTTGCTGTGGGCCGTCGCCGGGTCCAGGTCACCCTCGAGCGCCCACGCGACCACGACCTTGCCGCCCTTCTGGGTGATCTCGCCGAGCTCGATCGAGGCGCCGTCCGGCGCCGGGTGCCCGGTCTCCTCCTCGAATTCGCGGCGCGCGACGTCCCACGGATCCTCGCCCTCCTCGATCTCGCCTTTCGGGATCGACCAGGCACCGGCATGGCGCTTCGCCCACACCGGGCCACCCGGGTGGGCGAGCAGGATCTCGATACCGCCGTTGGCGGCGCGATAGAGGAGGATCCCGGCGCTGCGCCGCGACTTCTTGGGCACGAGCCCGGCTAGCCGGACGGCTGGTTGTCGATCTGCGCCCGCTGCAGACGACCACTGAAGTCGACGTAGATCGACTTCCACTCGGTGTACGTATCGAGCGCGATGTTGCCGGCCTCGCGGTGGCCGTTGCCGGTCTCCTTCCAGCCGCCGAACGGCAGATGGACCTCGGCGCCGGTCGTGCCGGCGTTGACGTACACGATGCCTGTCTCGAAATCGCGCATCGCGCGGAAGGCGGTGTTCACGTCGCTCGTGAAGATGCTCGACGACAGCCCGTAGCGGGTCTGGTTGAGCGCCATCATCGCCTCGCCGTAATCGGCGACCGGGATGATCGAGAGGACCGGGCCGAAGATCTCCTCCTGGCCGATGCGATCCATCGGGCTGACACCGGTGAAGATCGTCGGCTCGAAGAAATGGCCGTTTCCGAGCGCGCCATCCGTCGCGCGCGCTGCCGCCCATGACGAGCTCGCCCTCGGAGCGGCCGATGTCGATATACGACGCGACCTTGTCGACGGCCGGCGCGTTGACGAGCGGGCCGACGTCGGTCGCGGGGTCGAGCCCGTCGCCGAGACGCAGGCGCTTCGCGCGCGACTCGAGGCGTTGGAGCAGCCGTTCGACGACCGGCCGCTCGACGATGACCCGCGAGGCGGCCGTGCAGCGCTGGCCGGTCGTGCCGAAGGCGCTCCACAGGATCCCATCGGTGGCGAGATCGAGGTCGGCGTCGGCCAGGACGACGACGCCGTTCTTGCCGCCGAGCTCGAGCGAGAGCCGCTTCAAGCCGTTCGCCCGCCCGCACCGCGATCGACTTGCCGGTCACGCGACGAGCCGGTGAACGAGATCACGCCGATATCGGGGTTCTCGACGATCGCGTCACCGACCTCACCGCCAGTGCCGGTGACCAGGTTGACGACGCCGGCCGGGATGCCGGCTTCGGCGAGCAGCTCGACCAGGAGCGTCGCGCAGTGGGGCGTATCGCTCGACGGCTTGAAGAGCACGACGTTGCCGGTGACGAGCGCCGGCATCATCTTCCAGCACGGGATCGCCATCGGGAAGTTCCAGGGCGTGATGATCCCGGCGAACCCGATCGGCTGACGGATGCTCATCGCCCACTTGTCGGGCAGCTCCGAGGGCACGGTGTCGCCGTGCATCCGGCGTCCCTCGCCGGCCATCAGGAAGGCGATGTCGATGCCCTCCTGGACGTCGCCGCGCGCCTCGGCGATGACCTTGCCCATCTCGCGCGTCATGGCCTGCGCCAGGCGCTCCTTGTTGTCGGCCATGAGCTGAGCGAAGCGGTACAGGATCTCGCCGCGCTTCGGGGCGGGCGTGCGCTGCCACATCGGGCGGGCCGCCCAGGCGGCGCTGACGGCCATCGCGACATCGGCCTTGGTCCCCTGCTGGAACCGGCCGATCACGTCACTGCGGTTGGCGGGGTTGCGACTCTCGAAGGTCTCGACCGCTCGTCGAGTCACACCACTCCCCGGCGATGAAGTGATGGAACGTCGGGACGTCGTTCGCCGACGCCTGGGCGGGCCGCGGCTCAGCGGTCTGCGTCATGTACGCGCCACCCGCTCGAACGCCGCCGCGACGGATCGCCGCCGCCGCCGAGGCACAGCGTCGCGAGGCCGTAACGACCCTCGCGCCGCTCGAGCTCATGCAGCAGCGTCGCCACGATCCGCGCGCCGCTCGCGCCGATCGGATGACCCAGCGCGATCGCGCCGCCGTTGACGTTGACCTTGTCCCAGTCGAAGCCGAGCTCGCGGCCGTCGGCGAGGGTCTGCGCGGCGAACGCCTCGTTGATCTCGATGAGATCGAACGCCTCGATCGGCAGCTCGATGCGGTCGAGCAGGCGCTTCACGCCCTCGACCGGGGCGAGGAACAGCCACTTCGGCGCGACCTCGGCCTGGGCGTAGCCCGACGATCCGTGCCAGCGGCTTGAGCCCGAGTCGCTCGACGGCGCGTTCGCTCGCGACGACCGTCGCCGCCGCGCCATCGGTGATGCCCGGCGCATTGCCGGCGGTGACCGTGCCTTCGGTGGCGTCGCCGCGATCCTCGCCGTCGGGCAGCGCGAAGGCCGGCTTGAGCTTCGCGAGCGCCTCGGCGCTCGTGTCGCGCCGCGGGTTCTCGTCGACGTCTCGACGACGGTCTCACGACCCTTGGCGTCGGTGATCGTCACTGGCGCCATCTCGGCGTCGAAGCGACCGGCATCGATCGCGGCGATCGCCTTCTGGTGACTGGCCAGCGCGAACGCGTCCTGGTCGGCGCGGCTGACCTTGTCCTTGATCGCCACACGCTCCGCGTGGGTGCCCATGTGGCAGTCCTCGATGGAGCACCAGAGGCCATCGGCGACGGTCGAGTCGATGAGCTTGGCGTCGCCGAGGCGGAGGCCGAAGCGAGCGCCCGGGAGGAGGTAGGGCGCGCCGTTCATCGACTCCATGCCACCGGCGACGACGACCTCGGCGTCACCCGCCTTGATCTCGGCCGCGGCGAGCATGATCGCCTTCAGACCCGAGCCACAGACGCGGTTGATCGTCGTCGCGCTCGTCGCCGTCGGGCAGGCCGGCCTTGAGCGCCGCTTGCCGCGCCGGGGCCTGCCCGGAGCCGGCCTGGAGGACCTGGCCCATGAGCACGTCGTCGATCTGGGCGGTCGCCGGATCGAGGCCCGCGCGCTCGACGGCCGCCTTGATCGCGACCCCACCGAGCGTGGTCGCCGGCACGCCGCTGAGCGCCCCGCCGAACTTGCCGATCGGCGTGCGCGCGGCACTGACGATGAAGGTCTGGCCGTTGGCGCTGATGCATGTCCCGAGGATACGCCGCTAGCCGCCCTTCGGCCCGCCTCAGCACCTCGCCCGCCACGATCTCGCGGTGGATCTGGTTCGTGCCCTCGTAGATCTGGGCGCCCTTGGCGTCGCGCATCAGACCGTTCGATGCCGGTCTCTCGCGAGTAGCCGCTCGCCCCGAACAGCTGCACGGCGTCGGTCGTCGACGCGCATCGCCGTGTCGGACGCGGTCCACTTCGCGAGCGATGACACCTCGGCCAGGTTCTCGCCGCGATCCTTTGCCGCGGCAGCCTCACGGGTGAGTGCGCGCGCCGCCGCCACGTCCCGGGCCATCTCGGCGAGCATGAACCGCAGCCCCTGCTGGTCGGCCAGCGGCGCACCGAACGCCTTGCGCTCGCCGAGGTACCGGGCGGCTGCCTCGAGCCCGGAGCGCGCCAGACCCAACACAGGCCGCGGCGATCGAGATCCGGCCCTCGCCGAGCGCCGACAGCGCGATCCGGTAGCCCTCGCCCTCCTCGCCGAGCGGTTCTCGGCGGGCACCTCGCAGCCCTCGAAGACCAGCTCGGCGGCCGGGCAGGACCGGATACCCATCTTCTTCTCGTGGGCCCCGAACCGGAACCCGGGCATCCCCTTCTCGACGAGGAACGCGGTGATGCCCTTCGAGCCCGCCGCCGGATCGACCGTCGCGAACACGAGGTAGCGATCCGCCTCGGGCGCGTTCGAGATCCAGATCTTCGTGCCGCGTCAGGCGGTACGACGACGCCGTCGCCGGTCAGCGCTCGGCGCGGGTCCGGATCGCGCGAAGCGTCGGATCCGGCGTGCGGCTCGGTGAGCGCGAACGCGCCGAGCGCCTCGCCGGCGAGCATCGCCGGCAGCCAGCGCGCCTTCTGCTCGTCGGTTCCCCAGGTCACGACCGGGTACTGCGACAGGATGTGGACCGACAGGGACACGGCCATCGCCATGTCGGCCGCGCCCAGCTCCTCCATGACCAGCGTCCATGCGAGGTACGAGAAGCCGGCGCCGCCGATGGACGTCGGGAAGGGGGCCGCGGTCAGCCCCAGCGCACCCATCCCGGCGAAGAGTCGACCGGTCGTAGCGTTCTGCTTCGTCGCGCTCGATCGCGCTGGGTGCGACCTCGCGCTGCGCGAACTCGCGCGCTGTCGCCTGGAGCAGCCGCTCCTCCTCGCCGAGGACGGCGCGGACAGCGGCGACCATCAGCCCTTCTCCCTCGGGTAGGTGTAGAAGCCCTGGCCGGTCTTCTGCCCGAGGTGCCCGGCATCGACGAGCTCGACCAGCACCCGCGGCGGGCGCATGTGGTCGAGCCCGAGCCCGTCCTCGAGGACGCGCATGATCCCGAGCACGACATCGAGCCCGATGAAGTCGGCGAGCTCGAGCGGACCCATCGGGTGGTTGAGGCCGATCCTTGCGCCGGTATCGATGTCCTCGGCGGTCCCGACGCCCTGCTCGAAGGCACGCATCGCCTCGGCGAGGAACGGGATGAGGATGCGGTTGACGATGAACCCCGGCCGGTCGGCCGACTCGATGACCTGCTTGCCGAGCTCCGCCGAGAGGTCGCGGATCGCCTGCACCGTGTCGTCGGTCGTGTCCGCGGACCGGATCAGCTCGACGAGCGGCATGACCGGGACGGGGCTGAAGAAATGCATCCCGACGAATCGCTGCCGGCGCTCACCGGAGACCGCCTCGGCCAGCCGGCGGATCGCGATCGAGCTCGTGTTCGTGGCGAAGATCGCCGCGGGCTGCGCCAGCGCGTCGAGCTCGCGCCACAGCGCGGTCTTGACGCGCAGGTCCTCGAAGACCGCTTCGATGACCAGATCCGCGCCGGCGACCGACGCCGGCTCGGCCGTCGGCGTCAGCCGGTCGAGCGTCGCATCCCGTGCCGCGGCATCCAGCCGACCCTTGGCGACCGACCGCTCGAGGTTCCCGGCGATCCGGTCGCGACCGGCCTCCGCCCGTGCAAGGTCGGGCTCGTAGACGGTGACCTGCTTGCCGATCGCGGCATGGACCTGGGCGATGCCATGGCCCATCAGCCCCGCACCCGCCACGAAGACTCGCTCGATCGTCATCGATGGCTAGCGTAGCGCGCCGTCATGCCGGCTCTGGCTCGGGGACGAGCGCGTGGCGGCGCACCGCGAGGACACCCGCACCCAGAGCGGCGATGACCGCCGACACGATCCAGGCCCCGCCGAGCCCGATCGAGCCGGCCAGGAAGCCGAGGACCGCCGGCGCGATGCCGAACGAGAGGTCGACGAAGGCGGTCGTCGTCCCGACGACGCTGCCGCGCTCGGTCTCGTCGACCCGCGACACGGCGACGGCCAGCAACGCCGGGAAGAGGAACGCGATGCCCGTCGCGAAGACGGCGGTCCCTAGGTAGACGCCGGCCGGGATGGGGACGAGGCCGAGGATCGCCATCCCGAGCGCCGACCCGACGAGCGCGAAGGCAGACAGCGGCACCGCCCCGACCTGGTCCGGCAGCCGCACGAACACGATCCGGAGCGACACGACGATCAGCGCGTACTCCGCGAGGAGCGGCCCGGCCGCGCCCATGCCGATGGACCCGAGGTACAGCGGGACGAACGCCAGGAAGCCCGCCATGCCCCAGGTGCCCGCAAGGAGGAGGGACCCCGGGAGCAGCCCCGCTGGATGGATCAGCGGGCTTCGCTGCGGCCGGCCGTCGGGATCCTTTGGCCGCAGCGCGATCGGCGCGGTCTCCGGCACGAACAGGGAGATGACCGTCGTCGCCGCGGCCATCACCGCGGCCGCGATCCAGACCGCCGTGTAATCACGAGCCGCGAGGATCGTCTCGCCCAGGAACGGCCCGAAGGCCAGACCGAGGTAGACCGCCAGCGACCCGACGTTGATCGCCTCGCCACGCCGCTCGGGCGGTGCCATGTCGCTGATCGCCGCGACTGCCGACACGAAGAAGAACGCATCACCGACACCGAAGATCGCGCGCGCGACGATGAACATCGGCAGGGTCGTGACGAAGAGGTGCAGCACGAGGGCCGCCACGGTCAGCGAGCCGCCGAGGATGAGCAGCGGTCGCCGTCCGAACCGGTCCGACGCCCAACCCACGACCGGGCGCAGGGCCAGCGCGGCCACCGAGAACACACCGATCGCGATACCGACACCCGTCGAGTCGGCGCCGAGCGGGCCGGCCGCGAACCGGGACGACACCGGCAGCACCGTATTGCCGGCGGTGAAGAACCCGAAGGCGGCGATCCAGAGGAGGACGAACGCCCGGCTGAACAGCGGGGGGCGGATCGCGGGCGACCCCTTCGTCACGCCTCGACCCGGGCGATCGCCTCGAGGAGGTGGTCCGCCGCCGCGTACGGATCGACCCGATGCTCAGCGACGTCGTCGATGACACTCTCGGCCACCGCGGTGAGCGCCGGCTCGCGGAGGCGGTCGGCGAGCCGGTCGGCCATGACCGCCCGGATCTGAGCGAGCGCCCGCGCTCGACGAGCCTCGGTCGCCTCGCCGGCGCGTGCCGCCGATCGGTGACGGTCCAACGCGGCCAGCAGCTCCGGGACACCCTCGCCGGAGGTAGCGGTCGTCACGAGCACCTCGGGTCGTTTGGGGGCCGGTCGTCCGGCGGGCACGTCGCCGCGGGCGACGGTGGGCACGAGCATCGCCCGCAGCTGGGCCGCGGTGCGCAGCGCGCCCGGCTTGTCACCCTTGTTGACGACGACGAGATCGGCCACTTCGAGCAGTCCGGCCTTGATCGCCTGGACCTCATCGCCCATCTCCGGTGCCTCGAGGACGACGGTCGTGTCGGCGGCGGCCGCGACCTCGACCTCGCTCTGTCCCGTGCCGACGGTCTCGATCAGCACTAGGTCGAAGCCCGACGCGTCGAGCACGGAGGCTGCCGCGGTCGTGGTCGATGCGAGTCCGCCGGCGTGACCGCGCGATGCCATCGACCGGATGAACACATCGCGGTCGTCGGCGTACGACTGCATCCGCACGCGGTCGCCGAGAAGCGCGCCCCCGGTGATCGGCGACGACGGGTCGACCGCGACGACGGCCACCGCCCGGCCTGCCTCCCGCGCGGCAGCGATCAGCGCCGCGACGAGCGTCGACTTGCCCGATCCGGGCGGTCCGGTGATCCCGACGATGTGCGCGCGGCCGGCCTTCGGGTATAGCCCGCGGAGCGCCGCTTCGGCGAGGGGTGTCCGGTTCTCGACCGCGGTCAGCAGGCGGGCGAGCGCGCGACGGTCGCCCGCGACGGCGGCGTGGGTCAGCGTCGCCGCGCCGTCCGCGGCTCGGGGAGTCGGCTCCCCCACCCTAGTCGCGCGGTCGCGCGTTGGCGCGCAGGAAGTCTGCGACGGCCGCGATGGTCGTGCCAGGCCCGAACACGGCGGCCACCCCGGCGTCCTTGAGCGGCGCGACGTCGTCGTCCGGGATGATCCCGCCGACCGTGACCAGCACGTCGTCGAGGCCGTTGTCCTTGAGCAGCTTCGTGATCCGCGGCACGAGCGTCATGTGCGCGCCGGACAGGATCGACAGGCCGACGACGTCGACGTCCTCCTGGAGAGCCGCCGTGGCGACCATCTCCGGCGTCTGCCGCAGGCCGGTGTAGACGACCTCGAATCCCTCGTCGCGCAGCCCGCGCGCCAGGACCTTCGCTCCTCGGTCGTGGCCGTCGAGACCGGGCTTGGCGATGAGGACCTTGATGGGCCGGTCGGGCATGGGGCCGATTGTGCCACGCGGCGAGGGCCGCTCGACCGCACCCGGAGCGGTCCCGGCGAGGAACCCACGTATGACAGCGACGCCGGCGCCCCCCAGGCGCCGGCGTCGTGTGGAAGAGAGGAGGAGCGAACGGTCAGGCGTTCGCGCGGCTGAACGTGCGAGCGGCGATCCAGACGGCGATCACCGCGAGGACCGTCGTGATCGCGACACCGATCGCGATCTCGGGGTTGCCCCAGTCGCTGTTGAACAGCGCCCGTGCCGCATCGGTGGCGTGGGTCAGCGGGTTGAGGTTGCTCAGGAACCGCAACCACTCCGGTGCGAGGGCCATCGGCAGCAGGATCCCGGACAGGAGCAGGAGCGGCATCACCAGGCTCTGCACGAGCGGTGCGAACGCATCCTCGCTCTTGAGGATCAGGGCCGCGGCGTACGACAGCGGAGCGACGACCAGCCCGAGGAGGGCCAGCAGACCGAGCGTCACGGCGACGCCCGCGATGTCGATGTGGAGCCCGAACGGGATCGCCAGCACGATCATGAGCAGGGCCTGGAAGAGGAGGATCACGACGTCCCGGAGCGATCGCCCCAGAAGCATCGCGGCCCGGCTCATCGGCGTGACCCGCATCCGTTCGACGACGCCGTAGCGGAGCTCGGCGATCAACCCGAAGCCGCCGAACGCCGTCCCGAACAGCGCCACCTGGATCAGGAGGCCCGGTACGAACCAGTTGTAGGCGCTGACGCCCGCCCCGGCCTGCTTGACCGCGCCGTCGAGGAGCGGCCCGAAGAGGACGAGGTAGATGACCGGATACATGATCCCGATCACGATCCAGGTCGGCTGACGGATGGTGAGCATCAGCGACCTGCGGAAGATCAGCCAGGTATCGCGAGCGGTTCGCATGCGTGGGGTCCTTTCGATGGTGGCGGTGGGAGAGGCGACGGAGGCGGCGGATAGGGCGGTCATGCCGCCTCCTCGCGCAGCGAGCGCCCGGTCTGGCGGAGGAAGACGTCGTCCAGGCTCGGCTTGTTGAGCGAGATCGAGGTCGGCTCGTAGCCGGCGGCATCGAGGCTGCGAAGCAGGTGCGGGACCGCGGTCTCGCCGCGGTCGACATACAGCCGGATCAGGCCGCTCTCGCTGTCGTGCGACGCCTCGCGGACGAAAGGCATGGCCTGGACGAGCGTCAGGACGTTCGCGCCGCCACCGTTGACGCCGATCGTCACGACGTCGCCGGCGACCTTCTGCTTGAGCTGGCTGGACGTGCCCTCGGCCACGATCTTGCCGTGGTCGATGATCGCGAGGCGGTCGGCCAGCGCGTCGGCCTCCTCGAGGTAATGGGTCGTGAGGAACACGGTCGTGCCCTGCTCGCGGAGCTTCGCGATCTCGTCCCACATGCGCGCTCGGGCCTGCGGGTCGAGACCGGTCGTCGGCTCGTCGAGGAACAGGACCTGCGGGCGGTGGACGATGCCGAGGCCCACATCGAGCCTCCGACGCATCCCGCCCGAATATGTCCCAGTAGGTCGGTCGGCAGCGGACACGAGGTCGAGCTTGTCGAGGACGTCGGCTGCACGGGCCTTCGCGTCGGCGGCGCTCATGCCGTAGAGCCGTCCCTGGAGCACGAGTTCGCCACGGCCGGTCTCGGCGGGATCCGTCGAGCCGCCCTGCGGCACGTAGCCGATCCGCTGGCGGACGAGCCCGGCTGGCGGCGGAGGTCCGCGCCCGCCACCGTCGCGTCACCCGCTGTCGGCGTGATCAGCGTCGCCAGCATGCGCAGCGTGGTGGTCTTGCCGGCGCCGTTGGGGCCGAGGAAGCCGAAGATCTCGCCTGCGTCGACGTGGAGATCGACGCCAGCCACGGCCTCGACAAGGCCGGTCCGCGTCTTGAAGGTCCGCTTGAGATCAGCCGTGTCGATCATCATCCTGCGGATCGGGGTCGGGTTCGTCATGTTGACGCTCCTTGTCTCGTGCCCGATGCTGTCGTCCGACGGGTACTTGCACGGTTCAGCATCATGGGTCAATATCTGAGCAGTGCAGATATTTGCCCAGTCAGGAGCCGTTGTCAACCATGGATCGCAAGAACGTCGATTCCGTCCTCAGGTCGCTGAGGCGGGTGAACATCCAGGGATCGTTCCTCGGCCAGACGGTGGCCGTCCGCTTCGGGCTGTCGGAGTCCGACATCGAGACGCTCGAGGAGCTCATCGATATGGGGGCGACGACCGCCGGCAAGCTTTCCGAGATCACCGGGCTCACGTCGGGTGCCGTCACCCGGGTCATCGACCGCCTCGAGCAAGCGGGCTACGTCCGACGTGTCGCCGACCCGGCCGATCGCCGACGGGTGATCGTCGAGGTCGTCCCCGAGAAGGTCGCGAACATCCGCGTGACGCTCGACCAGGTATCGGATGCGAGCGCCAATGAGATCGGCGACTACACCGAGAGCAGCTCGAGCTGATCGCCGACTTCCTCTCCCGGATGGAGTCGGTCACGCGCGAAGAGACGACGGCCCTCCGCGAGACCCGCGAGAGCGACGCGGGGGCCGGTTCGTCCGAATACGCGGCGCCGATCGGCGGCCTGTCGCAGGCGCGTCTGCTGTTCCGCTCCGGCGCGAACGAGCTGACGCTCCGCGGCGACGGCAGCCTCGACGACCTCTATCGAGGCAGGTTCGAAGGTCCCGTTCCCGTCGTGCGCGTGCGCGATGGCAACGTGATCATCGGCTACAAGGGCTTCGGCAAGCCGTGGGACTGGCGGAAGCGGAGCGCCGAGTCTCGCCCTGACCACCGCTATCCCCTGGACCGTCGACGTCGTCGGTGGCGCGCACAAGCTCAGTGGCGACTTCCAGGGGATCGATCTGCGCGGGTTCGACATCACCGGCGGCGCCGACTCGCTCCGGCTATCACTGGGACAGCCGCGTGGAGAACTGCCGATCCGCGTCCTGGGTGGGGCCAACAAGGTGCGCATCGATCGACCCGCCGGCGTCCCGGCCAGGCTCATCGTCGACGGCGGCGCTGCGGGCATCGAGCTCGATCGGCAGCGCCTCGGCAGCACGGCGGGCCACATCGTCACTCGAGTCGAACATGTCGAAGGACGCCAAGGACCTGGTCGTCGTCGAGGTGAGCGGCGGGGTCGCCAAGCTGCAGGTGGTCGAGGCCGACGGCTGAGGTCGAGCCGGATCCGCTCGGTTCAGCCCTCGAGCGACGTCCTTCGGGCGAGATGGTCGAGGAACTCCGACGCGCGTCCGGTCGCGGGTCCGGAACAGCCCGAGCACCGACGACGTCGTCATGATCGTGCCTGGCTTGCGTACGCCGCGCATGACGGCGCACAGGTGGGTCGCCTCGAGCACGACGCCGACGCCCTGCGGCTGCAGCCGTTCCTGGAGGAACTCGGCGATCTGCTGGGTCAGGCGTTCCTGGACCTGGAGCCGGCGCGCGTACATCTCGACGATGCGAGGGATCTTCGAGAGCCCGATGACGCGACCGCGCGGGATGTAGGCGACCGAGGCGGTCCCGAAGAACGGCAGCAGGTGGTGCTCGCAGAGCGAGTAGAACGGGATGTCCTTGACGATGACCATCTCGCTGTAGTCGACATCGAAGACGCGTTGTTGATCAGCCGCTCCGGATCGACGTGGTAGCCGGCGGTGAGCTCCGTGTACATCCGGTGGACCCGTTCCGGCGTGCCGACCAGGCCCTGCCGATCGGGATCCTCACCGATCTCCTCGAGGATCCGGCGGACGGCGGCTTCCACCCGCCCGTTGTCGGTGCGCGCCTCGCCCTCATGCTCCCGCCCGCGCGATCCGGTGATGTCGTCGATGGCGACGCTCGTCTCTCCGATCTCGGACTCGATCTCGTCGACGAGACGGCGGACGTTCGGGGGCAGGTCGGTCGGGCTGGACATCGTCGAGGGATGGTACGCCGCCTGAACGGCGCCGGGGTTCGCCGTCAGTCCCCTACGCAGATCGACGGCAGGACCGGTAGGTCGATCAGACACTCGTCGGGCGTCGCGGTCTCGGCAGGCGTCGCCTGCGGCGTCGGTTCAGGGGTCGGCGGGGCGGTCGGTTGCGGTGTGGGCGGTGGTGTGGGTGGGGGTGTCGGGGGTGCGGTCGGGGCGGTCGTCGGTCGCGGCGTCGGAGCCACCGTCGGCCGCGGCGTCGGAGCCACCGTCGGCCGCGGCGTCGGAGCCGGCACGCTGGTCGAACTCGGCGCCGTGGGCGTGGCGCCAGGCGTCGTTGGCGTCGTACGCGGCGTCGTCGTGCCCCCTGGCGGCGCCCCACCAGGGGCAACGCCACCCGACGTCGAGCCACCCGATGTCGAGCCACCCGATGTCGAGCCATCCGAGGTGGACCCGTTCGAAGTGCCGCCGCCCTGTGGGATCGTCCCCGGGACGGTCACTCCAGGCGCCGTGGCGGCAGGTCCGTTCGCCGACGGAAGCGCGGTGACGCCCCCGACCGCGCCGCTCGGAGCGGCGACCGCGGACGGCGAGGCGGGCACGGTGGCCGGGCTGGATGCGATCGGGATCGACCTCGACAGGACGACTGCGAGCACGATCGCGATCACGAGCCCGAAGCCGAGGCCGACGGCGGTCTGGCGATAGATCGGGTCGTAGCGATCCAGACCGCGGAATCGTGTCGTCACGCGATCAACGCTCGGGACTCGGTCGATGATGCGGTCGAGCACGACCCTCGGATCGATGTGGCGGGGGCCGCGCACGTGCGTCGAGCTGATAGGTCTCCTCCTGACGAGCCGACATCGCGGCTCGTGACCACCTCGGAGGATAGGGACCGACACCGAGGATTCAGGTCGCACTCCCCGCGTGGAGGGATCACAACGACGTGTCGTCGGCGCCCACGGGCGTTCCGGCGGCGCGGCGCCGGCGTGCCAGGTAGTCGTGCCAGAGGAGCCGCGCCGCGACGGACCGCCAGGGCCGCCACGCTTCACCGATCCGCATGAGCGTCGCAGGCTCCGGACGTGCCGGAAGACCCTTCGCCTGCGCGACCGCGCTCGCGAGGGCGATGTCACCGGTGGGCCACACGTCCGGGCGCCCAAGCACCATCAGCAGGTAGATCGTCGACGTCCAGCGACCGATGCCCGGGACGGCCTCGAGTGCCTCCTGGACGCCGTCATCGTCGAGTGCGTCCAGCCGGTCGAGGTCCAGGGTGCCGTCCACGATGCCCGCGGCGAGTGCCCGCCCGTAGCGGGCCTTCTGGCGACTGAATCCGATCGCGAGCAGCTCGCGCATCGTCGAGGGCGAGGAACGCCTCCGGCGTGAGTGGGTCGGTCGCGGCGAGGAGCCGATCGTACGCAGCCCTTGCCGACGCGAGCGAGACCTGCTGCTCGAGGATGATGTGAACGAGCGTGCCGAAGCCGGGTGGCCGATCCCAGAGCGGCGGCAGACCGATCCGCGCGACGATCGCCGCGAGGTCCGCGTCGCGCTCGGCGAGCACGGCCACCGCGCGTTCGAGCCCGGCCTGGTCGAGTCGAACGATCAGACGACGGTACCTTGGCCGGTGAACCCGGCCGCGGGAAGAGGATCGAACGGACGTCCCTCGGCGCCGCGTAGCCACGCGCGCGCGTTCTCGCCGAGCGAGGGCCGGTGATAGCCACCCTCCTGGAGGATCACCAGTCGCCGCCCGAGACCCGCCACCCGGCGGCCCACCTCGTGGTAGACCGGCGTCGTCAGGGCGAAGTCGCCGATCGGATCGAGGCCGTACGTATCGAAGCCGAGCGACACGACGACGATCGAGCCGGGGGCCTCGCCGATCGCCTCGACCGCCCGGTCCGTCGCCTCGAGGTAGTCGGTGTCCGTCGCGCCTGCACGCAACGGGATGTTCAGGTTCTCGCCGGCGCCCTCCCCTTCCCCGTGCTCGTCGACGTACCCGAGGAAGTACGGGTAGGCGCGCGCCGGGTCGGCGTGGATCGAGACATAGCGGACGTCGCCCCGCCGCCAGAAGATCTGCTGGGTCCCGTTGCCGTGGTGGTAGTCGACGTCGAGGATCGCCACCCGCTCGCCTGTCGAGGCCGCGATGGCGTGGGCGACGATCGCTGCGTTGTTGAAGAAGCAGTAGCCGCCGTACATCGACCGCGCCGCGTGATGACCCGGTGGACGGCACAACCCGTAGGCCAACGTGGCATCACCGAGCACGAGGTCCATGGTGGTGAGGGCGACGTCGACCGCAGCGCAGGCCGCGTCGTACGTCCCGGCGACGAGCGGGGCCGCGGAGTCGAGGCCCCAGAAGCCGGCCCGGCCGCCGATGTGCGACGGTTCGCGGAGGAGCCGCTCCGAAGCCTCAGGCGACATGCCCTCGAACATCGCCCGGTTCGGGTACGTGTCCGCGGACAGGAACGCCCGCGGGATCGCCTGGGCGCGGACCTCCGACCAGGCCGACTCCAGGAAGCGGACCAGGTGCTCGTCGTGGACGGCCGTGATCGGCGCTTCGCCGTGCGGCATCGGGTCGACGAACCCGAACCCGCCGTCCGCCTCGAGCGCCGCCCGGATCCTCTCCGCGCGCTCGGCCACCTCGTTCGCGGGGATGGCCACGCCCATGAACGTCTCGGTGTCGATGTCGTGGGCGAGGTGGCGCGACGAATAGACGACCTGCATCAGCCTCCTCCGGTCGGCGGCCGGTCGGCGGACAGGATCGCGGCCGCGACCTCGCGCGGACGGTAGCGCATCAGGTTGTGCCCGTCGTGGCCGAACGAGATGGCGCGGATCGGCGACCGGCCGACCACCTCTCGGGCTGCTGAGACCGCCGCCAGGGCCCGGGCGCGCGACCGCGTTTCGTCGTCGGCCGCGACGAGGGCCGTGACCGGCGCCTCGATGCCGGCAAGGACGTCGAGGGGTTCGTAGTCGAACATCGCGCGCACCGTGGCCTCGGTGGCGTGCGGTCGCGCGGACGCGACGACGCGTCCGGCGTGTGTCTCGACGACCGACGCGCGTGCCGCCTGCTCCTGGTCGGCGTCCCACGTCGCGGGGTCGAACTCGCGACGGTCCGCGAGGAATGCCGCCATCGAGCGCATGACTTCCGGCGGCTCCTCGAGTCCGCGCAGGAATTCGTCGACATCGAGGCCGGTCGCCTCCTCGAGCGACTCCCAGCCGCCATCGACGAGGACGAGCCCGGCACAACGATCGGCGAGGTCGAGCGCGGCTTGCGCCGCCGCGATCGCGCCGAACCCGTGACCCGCCACGACGATCCGCCCGTCCGCGCCGAGCAGCCCAGATCCCTCTGCGACGGCGACCGCATCGTCGCCGTGCATCGGCAGGTCGTAGTCGCCGTCCTCCGTCGGTGCGTCCGAGAGGCCGTGACCGCGGAGATCCATCGCGACGAACCGCCGCATGTTGCGTTCCCCACCCAGCCTACGAGCGATAGGCGTCCATGCCCACGCGGTGTGACCGATCCCATGGATGGCCAGCACGCCGGGGCCGCTTGGCTCCGTCGGGCCGCCCCAATCGAGGAAATGGATCCGGACGCCATCGGCGTCGACGACGAACCCGGCCGGCTCGAGCGTCGCGTCCGGCGCGGGCACGACGGGCGGCGACGGGTCCATCGCGCCCTAGGATACGGGCGCCATGGTGAAACGCCGTCGGGGATCCCGCACCGCACGCCGCCTCGCGCCGCCCCTGGCGGGCCGTCATCGACGATTCGAGGACCTCGTCGACGAGGCCCTCGCGGGGATCCCGATGCCGTTCGCTGCGGCCCTCGACGAGATCGCCATCGTCATCGACGACGAGCCGTCGCCGGAGCAGCTGCGCGAGAGCGACCTAGCGGACGACGGGACGCTGTATGGGCTGTATGAAGGCGTCGCTCGAACGGAATATGGCGCCGACTGGATCGTGGCCCCGAACCGGATCACGCTCTTCCGCCTGCCGCTCGAAGCCGATTTCCCTAACCCGGACGATCTCGCGGATGAGGTCCGGATCACGGTGATGCACGAGCTGGCGCATCACCTCGGCATCGACGACGACCGGCTCGACGATCTCGGAGTGGGCTAGAGCGTCTCCTCGCCCGGCAGCGTCCCCGCGGCCGCGAGCAGTTCCCCGAGGCGGTTCACCTCGACGTTCCCCCCGGATACGACCACGACGACGCGCTCCCCGTCGCGGAGCGGGACGCTCCCGGACAGCACTGCGGCGAGCGCGGCGGCACCCGCCGGTTCCACGACCTGCTTGAGCCGCTCGATCGCGAACCGCATGCCCGCGAGGATCGTCGCGTCGTCGAGCAGGACGATCCCGTCGAGCAGGCGCTTGGTTATCGCGAGCGTCCAGCGGCCGGCGAAGGGTGCGCCCAGACCGTCGGCGACCGACTGCGGCTGGATCGTCACGACGGTATCCCGGGCGTGGGCGAGGGTCATCGCGTTCGACCGTTCGGGCTCGACGCCGATGATCCGGGCCTCGGGGCGACGTGCCTTCACGGCCGATGCGACGCCGCTGATCAGCCCGCCCCCGCCGACACCCACGACCACGACATCGACGTCGGGCAGGTCGTCGATGATCTCGAGCCCGATCGATCCGTGGCCGGCGATCACGGCTGGATCGTCGAATGGGTGGACGAACGTAAGGCCTTCGACGTCGCGGATCCGTTCCATCTCCGCGAACGTGTCACCGACGTGTTCGCCATGGAGGATGACGCGCGCGCCGTAGCCCAGGCAGGCGTCGACCTTCGAGCGGATCGCGCCTTCCGGCATGACCACGGTGATCGGCACGCCGGCAGCGGCGCCGGCCCACGCGTAGGCCTGCCCGGCATTCCCCGCCGAGAGCGTGATCGCGCCCCTAAGGCGCGCATCCTCGGGAAGCGTCGCGATCCGGTTCGTCATCCCACGGGCCTTGAAGGACCCGGTCTTCTGGAGGTGCTCGGCCTTCAGGAACAGCAACCCGTCCGCGACCTCCACGCCGGTCGCCCGTTCCGTCCAGATCGCGGCCGTTCGCGAGCTCATGAGGGGCGTCCGGTGGACATAGCCATCGAGTCGGCCGGCGGCGTCCTCGATCGCCGAGAGCGGGACCTCGAGCGCGGCGTCGGCCGCGGGGCTTTCCTGAAGGGACATCCACCCGAGTATGGCATGCCGACCGTGAGCCGCTACGCTCGGCGCATGGCGCGCTATCGACCCGGGACACCCGACGACACGCGGGCGTGTTTCGAGATCTTCGAGACCGCAGTCGATGACCTCGGACGCAGGACCGGCGGCAACGCGAACTCGACCGCCGGCGATCCAGCGGCGTTCGACATCCGCCGACCCCTGTTCGATCACCTGGCCGCGACCGGCGAGCTGTGGTGGATCGCCGAGGACGAAGCGACCCGGCGACCCGTCGGCTACGCCCGCTCGATCATGCGTGACGGCGTTCGAGAGCTGACCGAATTCTTCGTGCTCCCCGGCGCCCAATCGAGCGGTATCGGCCGCGGGTTGCTCGAGCGCGCCTTCCCGCACGACGGCGCGCGCCACCGGGCCATCGTCGCGACGATCGACACCCGCGCGATCGCTCGCTACCTGAAGACCGGTCTCGACGCTCGCCTGCCGATGATCGGCTGGGAGGGCACGCCACGCGACGAACCGCTCGCGACGGATCTGGAACGCGAGCGCGTGGATGCGATGGCTCCGCCGCTCGATGAGCTCGGCGCCATCGACGCCGCGATCCTCGACTTCCGGCGCGACGTCGACCATCGCTGGCTGGCCTCGCAGCGCCAGGGCTGGCTGTATCGCCGCGATGGCGACGCCGTCGGGTACGGCTATCACCCGTCGCGACCGGGCTGGGGTGGCCCGTACGCGGCGCTGTCGCCGGCCGACCTCCCGGTGCTCCTTGCGGACGGCGAGGCGGCGGCTGCCCGCGCCGGCCACGCGTTCGTGACGTTCGATACGCCGATGACCGCCCGACCCGCGATCGACCACCTGCTGGGGCGCGGCTTCCGGGTCGACCCATTCGTGATGCTGGTGTTCACCGACGGCCCGGTCGACCGTCTCGACGGGTACGTCCTGACATCGCCGCCGTTCTTCGCTTGACCGTCGCTCCGGCTGCGAGCTGCCGCCTCGGTGTACTTGCGTGTTTGCGCAAACACTGATAGAGTAAGCGACGTGTTGGACACCCTGCCGGTTTCGGCCGAGTTCGACCGCGAGCGTTACGCCGCGGTCGGCCGGGCTCTCGCCGACCCCAAACGCCTGTGTGTCCTCGAGTCGCTCGCCATCGGCGAGCTCTCGGTCAGCGACCTCAGCACCCGGGTCGGATGCCAGGTGCCCAACATGAGCCAGCACCTCGCTGTGCTCCGCCGTGCCGGCCTGGTGACGAGCCGGCGCGACGGCAACACCATCCTGTATCGCCTCACGGACGACCGCGTCCTCGAGGCTTATCGACTCATCCAGGACATCGCCCGCTAGGCCCCACCGATGCGGGACTCGCCCCCGAGCGAGAGGAGAAAAGGACACATGGCGGAGATCAAGCACGCGACCGATACGACCTTCGAGGAGCTCGTGCTCAAGTCGGAGCGACCGGTCGTCGTCGACTTCTGGGCCGCGTGGTGCGGGCCCTGCAAGATGGTCGCCCCGGAGATGGAAAAGCTCGCCGAGAAGTACGATGGCGCGGTCGATGTGGTCAAGGTCGACGTCGACGCCAACCCGCGACTCTCCCAGGCGTTCAACATCATGAGCATCCCGACGATCGCATTCTTCAAGCCCGGCGCTCAGCCGCAGGGCGTCGTCGGGTTCCGACCGCTCGAGCAGCTCGAGCAGCAGTTCGGCCTGACGGAGTTCGCCGCGGCCGCGACCACCGAATAACCCAGCCGCCCCGTCCCAAGGCAGCCCAACGGCCCCGGTCTTCGGACCGGGGCCGCCTTGCGTCCGCAACGTCTAGAGGCCGGGTCCGGCCAGCCTCCGATGCCCCGACAGGAACCACGCTCGGGCGCGGTCGTAGACATGCCGATCGACGACCTTCGGTGCCAGGTCGACCCAGCCCTCGCCGCGCCGTGACCGTTTGACGTCCGGCGTCCGGGCAGCGGCATTCGCGACGATCGGGTCGAGCAGGAACGTCGCGGTCGCGCCATCCTGGGACAGGAGCGCGAAGACCGTCCCGCCATAGGACCAGGTGGTCGCGCCGTCGTCGTCCGTGCCGGCTTCGACCTCCGGCGTCTCCGTCGCGGACGCATCGAGGATCTCGCGGAGGGTCATCCGCCGGCGGCGCCGAGGATCGCGGCGAGGTCGTCGGCGTGATCCGCGTAGTGGGCGATCGTCTCGTCGTGGAACGACTTGAGATGTGCGGCGTGCTTGACCCAGCGCGCCTCGGGAACGACTGTCAGGTACCCGCGCAGCTCCCCGGGCTGGGTCCGGAAGCGCTCACGCAGCTCGGCCATCGGTATCGCGGCCCACGTCCGGGTGATCTCGTCATTGACGACCTCGCCGCCGCGCGTCTCCCAATCGGCATCGACACGCGCGATCGTGGCGCTCGTCTCGCCGACCGCGAGCTCCTTCGCGGCGTCCAGCGAAATGCCCTGCCAGGCCAGCATGTGCGCCATCAGGTCGCGCCCCGACCAGCCGTGCGCGGCCTCGACCGGACGGTCGAGTTGCTCGTCGCTCAGGTCGGCGAGCGCCTCGTAGGCCGCCCAGGCGTCTCGTTCCTCTTCCAGGAACTCCATCGCATCCAGATACATGACGCGATGGTAGTCGGAGCGGGTGCCGGCCGATGCTAGAGTCGGCCATATGCAGCGGCGCGGGGACGACCAGCCGACCGTCTTCACCGACGCTGCCATCGCTGCGCAGACGCATACACCCACGCAGACGCCGTCGACGAAGATGGAGGCGTCGGCCGCTGCCCCGCCACGCGGCATCGCACGGCGAACCGGTGTCGTGTTCGTGCACGGCATCGGTACCCAGGCGCCGAGCGAGACCTTCCTCGATTGGTCGGGAGCGATCGTCGAGCTGCTGACCGACTGGCGCGCCTCGGAAGCCGCTGTCGACCTGTCGCACCCTGGCGAACGCATCGACGATCCCGTCTGGCGCGCCGAGTTCACGTTCAACGCTGCGTCACCGCCGTACCTCGAGCTCGCCATCCCGGAGCACGCCGAGGTGCCGGCCACGACCTGGGTCATCACCGAAGCGTGGTGGGCGTCCGACCTGCGGCCACCCGACCTGGGGATGACCATCGACTACCTCCGCCGCCGGATCGCGACCGTCGTCTCCGGTATCGCCGACGGCTATCGCGATCGATCGCCGCGGCTCGTCGAGCTCGCGATGGCGACCGATGTGATCGGCGAACCGCCGCCGCTCGACTGGCGTGTCGCGGAGGGGCTCGACAAGATCCAGTCGAGGACGTTCGGTGCGCGCCCGATCGGCTGGCTCGTCGCCGGGACGGGGGTCATCGCCCTCGCCGGCTACGACCTTCTGCGACGGATCCCGATCCCCGTCGTTCGGGATTTCGCGGTACGGAAGATGATCGACAGCTTCATCGTCGACTGGTTCGGCGACCTGCCCGTGCTCCTCGACGAGCCCGTCCAGTCGGCCAACGTGCGCGCCCGCCTCGCTCGGTCGATCCAGCGCCTCGTCGACGACGGCTGCGACGCGATCGTCGTCGTCGCCCATTCGGGCGGAGCACTCGTCAGCTTCGAGACGTTGCTCGATCCGGCGTATGCCCACCTGCAAGTCGACAAGCTGGTGACGCTCGGCCAGGGGCTCGGGCTGTCCTGGCGACTCGCCGCCGACCCGGACGTTCGGGAGATCACGCCGGGCAGCCGAGTCGTCGGCGACCTCGCGGAGATCCGGCCGGGATTGCGTTGGGTCGACGTCTGGGCGTCCTTCGACCCGGCTCCGGCCGGACCCATCCCGGCACGGCCGCCGTGGCTTCTGCCCGCACCGGTGGCCCTTCCCGGCGAGCCGCCACCGACCCCGCCGCCCGGGACGATCCTCGTCGAATCACGACCGGTGACGAACGAGATGAACGTCCTGACCGATCACGGCGGGTACTGGGCGAACCCCGAGGGCTTCGTGATCCCGCTGGTCCGCCATATCGACGCGGCGCTCGGTGACGCCGGTGCCTCACGCTTCTACCGCGATCGCACCGACCGGACGCTGCGCATCGTGTGGCGACGCCAACGCGTGTCCGCGCTGGCTGCGTGGGGCTGGCTTTGCTCGCTGGCCGCGATCGGCACGGCCCTGGCCCTCGTCGTGGTGCAGGTGGCCGGCAAGCCGCGCCTGTCGAACGCCGGCGATCTGCTCGTGGCGGTGTGGGATCGGGTCCCGGGGCACGAGATCATCTCGGCGCCCGTCGCCGCCTTCGAGGCCGTCGTCGGGGCGCTCCTGGAGTTCGTGGGCCTCGGCGCGCTCGCCGACACGCTGGCGAGCATCGGCCCGGTCCTACTCGGCCTGGCACTGACCGTCGGGCTGTTCTATGCGTTGGCAAGGATCGGCATCGGCCGCTGGCACGACTGGGATCGGCGCGAGCGGCGGGCGATGCACCCGGAGACACCGCAGCTCCCTGACCGATCGAAGGCCGGAGCGCAGGCGATGCTGCTCCTCGGAGGGCTGCTTGCCCTCGTGTTCGCCGCGTTCGGCTGGGCGCCAGCGGCCGCGATCGCGATCGTGCTCGGAACGGCCGCCGGGCTCATCGTGTGGGCCCGGCGGCCGTTCGCTTCGGACGGGCGGCCGCTCCGCCCGCCCGCGTGATCACGACTGCTCGATGATCGGGTACATCTGGCGGTAGCGGCGCTCCCACTCCTCGCCGTAGGAGATCCACTTGACGCGCTCGGCCTGGGCGGCCTGGTCGGCTGCGCGTGCCTGGATCGCGGCCGGGACCGCTAGCGCGACCGCGCCACCGGCGATGCCGCCGAGGAGCGACGCGGCCAATGCGAGGCCGACGAGCGGGGTGGAGATGGTCGAGGGGCGCTGTGCGAGTTGAGCCATGGTTCGGGTCTCCTGATCTCTGGATGGTTGGTATTCGATCGGCGGCCATCTGGCCTGCCGTACCCACATCCTCGATCGAGAGGAGCCCGCTCGAAACTCCGGATATCCCTATTCGTGACCGACCCCGGCGTTCGCTTGCGTAGGGTCCTGTGCGTCGCCGATCAGGCGGGGATCGGACCCGTCGAGCACCTTCCGCGCGAGCTCCGTGCGGCTCTGGACGCCCAACGACCGGAAGAGGCGTGTCAGATGCGCCTCGACGGTGTGGACGCTCATGAACAGCGCGTCGGCGATCTCCTTGTTCGTCCGACCGGCGGCTACGAGGTCGACGACCTCCCGCTCCGTCGCCGTGAACGGAGCGCCCTCGGGTCGCTTGGTGGCGACCCGCTCGAGTTCGGATCGTGCGCGCTCCAGCCACAGCCGCGAACCCAGCCGCTCGAAGATCGAGATCGCCTCGGTCAAGGCCTGCCTTGCCTGCGATTTCTGGCGGGCGCGGCGCCGGATCTCGCCGGCGGTCAACAACGCTCGCCCATGGATCATCGGCATGCCGCTCGATGCGCTCGCCTCGATAGCGGCGTCCGACAAGGCACGTGCGCGCTCGACCTGGCCCTCCGCGGCAAGGAGGATCGCCTCGGCGCGGTCCGCCTCGGCCGCTAGCCACCGGATACCGGTCGCCCGAAGCCGCGGTAGAAAGGTATCGGCGACAGCCCGCGCGTCCGTGATGCGGCCACGGGCGACGTGCGTCTCGATCGCGAGGGCCGCTACCTGGCCGACCACCGCTGCCTTGAGCGGGACCTGCGCGATGGTCTCGAGCAGCGGCGCGATCTCTCGCTCTGCGGCGGCGATGTCGCCGCGTGCCAGCTCGAGCTCGGAGGTCCCGAGGGCCGTCTCCCAGCGCTCGTGCGCGAGCAACGGGTTCGCATCCAGGCGGGCGCGTGTCCGTGCCTCGAGCGTTCGCGCTCGCTCGACGTCGCCGCGCACGACGGCGATCCAGTGCGACAAGACGATGACGTTGTCCATCCACGCGCCTTCGCCGGTCTGGAGGACACCCGTCGTGGCCTCGGCCAACGTCTGTTCCGCGCGGTCGAGATCGCCGGTCCGGGCGAAGATCCCGGCGCGCTTCGCGAGCAGTCTCGGCAAGCTGTGCCAGTCACCACGCTCCGCCGCCGTGTCGATGAGCCGATCGACGCGACGGCGCGCCTCGTCGAACTCGCCCGCGTCGCGGAGGAGACGGACGAACTGAAGATCGGGGTGTTCGACACCGGGGATGTCACCGACCGTCACGGCGAGGCTGTCGGCGCGTTCCATCAGCTCGCGCCAGTCCTCCCACATCACCCCGCGCCAGGACGCGGCGTGCCCAAGCGTCTGGAACAGGACGACGGGATCGCCGTGCTCCCAGGCGAGCCTCAGCGCTTCGGCAGCATGTCGGGCGCCCGCGGGCCGCTCGCGCCACGTGACGAAGGCGACGCCGGCGAGCCCGAGTTCGATCGGGATCCGATGGGCGGGTTCGTCATCGACGAGATCGGCGGCTTCCCGATACAGGCGGTCACTCTCGACCCACTCGGCCTGGACCAACAGAAGGTGCGCGAGTCTGGAGAGCCCATCGGCGCGTTCGACCGGACCGTCCGAGGCATCGACAAGCCGCTCGAGGAGCTGCCGTGCCCGCTCGATATCCCCAGCGGCGATGTGCAGGTCGGCGGCGATGCCGAGCCGGCGACGGTGCCCGACGTGCTCGGCCTTCGTGGTGAGGTCGGCTGCGCGCTCGGCGAGCGATGCCGCGGAATCAGGCGCGCCGCGTCGCGCCACCGCGGCACTCGCCTCGTCCAGCGCCGCCGCGACGTCGTCGTCCGGCTCGGTCACCGCGCGTGCCAGATGGCGAGCGCGCTCCTCTGGGTCGGTCGCGATCTCGGCCAGGCGACGGTGGACCTCCCGGCGACGCCTCTCGGTCGCGCGCGCGTCGGCCGCGGCCGCAAGGAGGGGATGGGCGAAGCGGATCGTGTTCGCCGCCAGCTGGATGACCCCGGCCGCTTCGGCCCGAGTGAGTCCCGGCCGAGGATCGCGATCCATCGCGGCTGCCATGAGATCGACGGTCGGCTGGGCCGCGGCTGCCGCGAACAGCACGGTCGTCTCGGCCTCCGGGTCGAGTCCGGCGAGCCGATCCGCGACGAGCGCGTCGAGGCTCCGCGGTACGCGGAGCACATCGGGATCGCCGTCGGGCGCTGCGCCTTGGCCGATCGCGCGTCCGAGCTCGATCGCGTAGAACGGGTTGCCGCCCGCTACGGCGTGGAGCCGCACGAGCGCGGGACGGGCGAGCTCGAGCCCGAGCCGGTCGCGCAGCAGCCGGTCGACGCTATCGATCGAGAGCGGGCGGACGTCGACCACGGTCACGCGGTCGTGAGGCGCTCCCGGGACGGCGACGTCGATCTCGGTGTCGTCGATGGTCCGCCGGCCGGCGATCACGCCGACCGCCTCATCGTCCAGACGCCGGAGGACGAACTCGAGCACCCGGGCAGATGGTTCGTCCAGCCATTGGACGTCGTCGATCGCCAGGATCAGCGGGCGATCGCCTGCCGCACGACGGATGACGTGTCCCGCAGCGATCGATACGGCGAGCGGCTCGGTCGGATCCGGAGCCGCCACCCGCAACAGTGCCGCTTCGAGCGCGATGCGCTGCGGCTCGGGCAGTTCCGCCAGCGTCCCCTCGTCCGCCAGATCGCCGAGGAGGTCGTTCAGCGCCGCGAAGGCGAGTGCGGTCTCCACCTCCGTCGGTCGGGCGACGACGACCCGGTAGCCGCGCGCCCGTGCCGACGCGACGGCCTCCTCCCAGAGCGTCGACTTGCCGATGCCGGCCGGCCCTGAGAACAAGAGCACGCCGAACCGCTGCTCGACGCCTTCGAGGAAGGGAGCGACGGGTGCGAGCTCGCGATCTCGACCGATGACGGAGACGCTCACGACGCCCGAGTCTAGGCCAGCCGCGTGCCCTCGGACCGAGGGCGAACGAGCAGGTGACGGCGCGATGCCCGAGGCGTAGCCTCGCCCGGTGGGCCAGGCGTTCGTCGGGCGGGCCGAGGAGCTCGCGGCGATCGAGGAGCTACTCTCGGAGACGCGGCGATCACGTCGTGCGTCGGCTCTGCTCGTGGTCGCCGAGCCGGGGATGGGCAAGTCACGCTTGCTTTCCGAAGCCGAGCTGCGGCACCACGACGGCCCGATCCTGCGCTTCGCCGGGTACGAACCCGAGTCGACGGTCCCGCTCGCTGCTGCGGCGCCGTTGCTTCGACGGATCGCCGCCGCGAGCGAGGACGGGAGCTTCCACGGGATGCTCGATGCCGGCGCGGACGGCGGTGGGCTCGATGCGATCCGGATCTTCGAATCCGTGCACCGCCAGCTCGTTCGATCGCGGCCGGCGGCGCTATTCGTCGACGACCTGCAATGGGTCGATCCCGTATCGCTCGCCCTGTGCCACTACCTCGTTCGGGCGATCGATGGTTCGGGACGTGGCCTCGCGTTGGTCATCGCGTCACGCCCGACGCCCGTCGCGGATCAGTTCGCGGCTGCGCTCGCCGCCGCGCTCGGCGACGATCGCCGCCCTGCCACCCTGCGACTGCGGCCGCTGGACCGGGCGGATGGTGTGCGCTTTCTCACCGAGCGGGCGGGCACGATGGACCGGCAAGAGGCCATCGACCTGTGGGAGCGCGCAGGCGGCAACCCGTTCTGGCTCGACGTGCTCGCCCAGGCGCGTGGTCACGAGACCGATATCGGGGTGGTCGTCGAGGCGCGGATCGCGACCCTGACCGCCGACGCGCAGCATCTGCTGACGGTCCTCGCGATCGTCGGGCGGCCGACCGACGCGATCGAGCTCGAACGGCTGGTCGGTTGGTCCGCCGGGCGCACGACGGCGGCGATCGACGAGACCATCCGGCGCGGTCTCGCTATCGAGGCTGGCGGCGTCACCCGCATCGCCCACGACCTGATCCGGAACGGCGTCGTCGGGCGGCTGGATGCCGCGACGCGGCGCAGCCTCCACGGCCGGATCGCGACCGCCCTCGAGCGCGACGCCGGTGGCGATGCCCCGAAGCTGCTCGCGGTGCTCGAGCATCGGACTGCGGCGGGTTCGTTCGATCCGGATCTGGCGCTCCGCATCCTGGGCTCGGCGCAACGGCGCCTGATCGGCTCCGACGGTGTCCGCCGGATCACCGAGTCCGTCCGGGAGCTCGACGACAATCTCGTCCGGGTCCGCGTCGACGAGGCGGCGGCAGCGCTGGCCGATGAGCTCGGCGATCAGGCCCTCGCCCTCGACCTATGGGCGACCGTCGCCGGCGCGACGATGCACGAGGCGGACGCCGCCCGCTCGGAGTTCGGCGCCGCGCTCGCCGCCTATCACCTCGGTCGGGGTGACGAGGCGCGACGCTGGCTGGGGCGCTCGCGCGCCCAGGCCACGCGCAGTCCGGCCCTCGACATCCGGTCCGATGCCCTGGACGCGAGGATCCTGCTGTGGCTCGAGCATCACACGGACGAGGGGCGACTGGTCGCGCTCCGGGGCGTGGAGCGCGGTCGGGAGGTCGTCGCTCGGGGAGACCCGACACGGGACGAGCGCGCCGCATACCTCGACGCTCTCATCGCCGCATGGGAGGCGGCCATCCAGAGCGAGCACGTCGACGAGGTCCTCGGCCTCGCGGATGAAGCACTCGAGGCATCGAAGGTCATCGGGCTCCGCGAGGTGCTCGAAGCCAGGGCGATGATCGGGCTGGCGCTCGAGTACGCCGCCGATCAGCACGAGGCGGTGGCGACGTACCGCCAGGTCTGGGACGACGCCTGGCGGGCGGTCCTGCCCGTGGAAGCGGTCGATGTCGGGTATCGGCTCGCCGCCGTCCTCGTCGACGTCCTCGACCTGAAGGAAGCATCCCGGGTCGCTATGGAAACGGACCGCCTGGCGGCTCGCGTCGGCGATCAGGGGCGTGTCCGCGACAGGACGCGGCTGGTCACGTACCAGCTCGCCATGTTCACCTCCGACTGGCAGGCGGCGGCCGACGCGATCCTCGCCGCCGGAGCCGAGGAGCCCGACCCGCATTACGGGCTTCGCTATCCCCTCGCGGTCGCGGTGTGGTTGGCGCGGCTCGGTATCCGTGGGGATGACGCGACCGAGAACGCCGACGCCGCGCGGCGGCTTGCAGTCGCCGCCGGCTGTGTCGCCTGTGGACGCGACACCGACGTCGCCATCGCCGAGGTCTACGCTCGGTTCGATCGCCTCGCCGACGCGCGTGGGGCCCTCGCCCGGTGGGATGCGGTCGGACGACCGTCCTGGCTCGAGTCGGAATGGGAGCGTCGCCGAGCGGGCATCCTCGTCGAGACGGCGGCGCGGTCATCCGATGCAAACGCTGATGTGGGCGACCTGGAGGCCGCGCTGACACAGGTTCGCGACGATGCCGAGGCCGACGGATTCGCCCTCAACGCGCTGTGGACCGAGCTCGACATCGGGCGGCTCCTTGCGCCGCATGATCGCGGGACCGCGACTGCGGCCTATCGACGTGCGGCGGCGCGCGCAGCCGGCGCCGGCGCAACGACGATCCAGCGCGCCGCAGAGCAAGGACTGCGGGCCCTCGGGGAGCGGCCGTGGCGTCGGGGCCGGTCGGTCGATGGGTCCGATGCGCTGGGTGCGCTTTCCGCTCGCGAACGTGAGGTCGCCCGGTTCGTGGCAGGAGGCGCGACCAACGCCGAGATCGCGACGCGCCTGTTCCTGTCACCGAAGACCGTCGAACACCATGTGTCAAATGCCCTCTCGAAGCTCGGCCTCCACTCGCGGACCGAGCTTGCGGCGCGCGTGGGCGAGGCCTCGCGAGACTCCGACCGTGAAGATGGGGCGACTCCCCCATGAATCGCTGAGCGCATCAGCCGACGCTGCCTTCCATCCACCCACACGGAGGAAGGAGCACCACGATGGAGACCCAGGGACTCACCTCGCGCTTGCACGGGGCGAACGGATCGACGTTCGGAGACGCGGGACGCCGGCTCACGCTGAGCGCGTTGGCGGTGGGCGTGGCGATCGGTGCATGGTCGGGCTGGGCGCTCGAGCGGGCCGTCGCGACGGCATCCCCGACCATGCCAGTTGCGACGGTCACGACGCCAGCGACGATCGATGCAGCCGGCCAGCCGGCCGTCCCGCAGACGGGCGCCTCCCGCTCGCTGAGCGTTTCGATGCCGGCCGACGACGCCTATCTCACGACGGCCTCCATCCCGGTGGCCGGGGACGCCTTCGGGCGACCGCACGGGCCGAAGGTGGCCTCGGTCCACGTCGAGCTCATCGCCCAGGGGCGATCGGTCAGCAGCGTGGACATCCCGGTCTTCTCGGGGCGGTTCGCGGGCGTCCTCTCGGTGCCGTCACTCGCTGACCGCACCACAGGTCAGCTGCGGATCAGCGACCCACTGCACAACGGCCCGGCGGCGGTCGTGCGGACAGTGACGATCGATCAACGCTGAAAGATCCCGGGGTGGGCGGAGCGACCGGCGTCGGATGGCGCCGGCCGCTCCGCGTCCTGGCCCGGCTCGATCGTCGGAAGCCGTCACGGCATAGTCTGCGGCGATGGACGAACGAACCGGCGGACGGATCCTCGGTATCGGCGAGCTGCTGTGGGACCTTTTCCCCGACGGCCCGAGGCTCGGCGGGGCACCGTTCAATGTCGTCGCGGACCTGCGTCGGCTCGGACACGCGGCGGCGTTCGTCAGCGCGGTCGGCGACGACGAGCTCGGGCGAGCGTGCGCTCGCCGCGTCCGATGACCTCGGTGTCGAAGCGACGTTCATCAGGGTCGCCTCGGAGCTGCCGACAGGCACGGTCGCGGTCACGCCCGATCCCGTCGAAGGCCATCGGTTCACGATCCGCTCGCCGGCCGCGTACGAGTCGATCGGCGATGGCGATGCGCTCATCGCGCCGCTGACGGCTTGGGGGCCTGACGCGCTCGTCTACGGCACGCTCGCCCAACGATTCGCGGGTGTCCGCGCGCTCACGCATCGCGTTGCGACGCAGATCCGTCCCGCTGCACCGCCTCTACGACGTGAACCTGCGCGACGGATGCTGGACGGGTGACGCTGGTCCTCGACCTCCTCGGCGATGCGACGGTCGTGAAGGTGAACGAGCACGAGGCCGACGTGCTCATGGAGCTCGTCGGTGCCGCCACCGCCACACCGCGCGGGCTGGCAGCCGCACTCCGATCGCGCCAGGGGGTCGAGCGCCTCTGCATCACGCGCGGAGCGGCCGGCGCGACGCTCCTGGTCGAAGGCGGCGAGTACGCCGTCGAGGGGATCCCGGTCGATGTCGTCGATACGGTGGGCGCGGGTGATGCATTCGCGGCCGGTCTCCTCCACGGCCTGCTTCGCGGAGAAACGCCCGCCGAAGCGCTCGCGTTCGCGAACCGGCTCGGCGCTCTCGTCGCGTCCCGTCCGGGCGCGCTTCCGACCTGGCGAGCCGACGAGCTCGCTGGCGACTCAGACGGCGACCGGCTCGCGGTACTCCCCGAAGACGCCCGCGCAGGACGCCGCACATCTCGCCGAGCGTCGCGTACGCCCGGCGGCGCGGATGAAGTGCGGCATGAGGTTCGTCTCGGTCGAGCCGGGTCGGGACGCCGCGTCGCGCAGACCGGCCAGTGCGGCGTCGACCGCTGCCGCGTCGCGCTCCCGGCGCGTCCGCTCGAGCCGGGCCATCTGGCGCTCCAGCGAGCCCGCCGGGACCGCGAGGACCGGCACGGTCGTCTCCTCGCTCTCGTCGACATAGGCGTTGACGCCGACGATCCGCCGCTCGCCCGGCATCGAACTCGCGCTGGTAGCGGTACGCGGCATCGGCGATCTCGCGCTGCGGATAGCCCTCGGCGATCGCCGCGACCATGCCGCCGCGTCGGTCGATCTCGTCGAGGTAGCGCCAGACCTGGCGCTCGGTCTCGTCGGTCAGCGCCTCGACGAACCACGAGCCGCCGAGCGGATCGACCGTCGCGTCCACGCCGCTCTCCTCGGCGATGACCTGCTGCTGGCGCAGGGCCAGCAGGGCCGCCTCGGCGGTCGGCACCGCGAGCGCCTCGTCGTAGGCGTCGGTATGGAGCGACTGCGTCCCGCCCAGGACCCCGGCGAGCGCCTGGAGCGCGACGCGGGTGAGGTTGTTCAGCGGCTGCTGCGGCGTCAGCGACACGCCGGCCGTCTGGGTGTGGAACCGCATCCAGGCGGACCGCTCGTTCTCGGCGCCGTACCGCTTGGTCATCAGGTCGTGCCAGATCCGCCGGCTCGCCCGGAACTTGGCGATCTCCTCGAAGAAGTCGGAATGCGAGTTGAAGAAGAACGACAGGCGCGGGGCGAAGTCGTCGATCCGGAGCCCGCGCTCGAGCGCGTCTTCGACGTAGGCCATCCCGTCGGCGATCGTGAAGGCCAGCTCCTGGACGGCGGTCGAGCCGGCCTCGCGGATGTGGTAGCCGCTGATCGAGATCGTGTTCCAGCGCGGCATCTCGCGGGTGCCGAACTCGATGGTGTCGGTGACGAGGCGCATCGACGGCTCGGGCGGGAACAGGAACTCCTTCTGGGCGATGAATTCCTTGAGGATGTCGTTCTGGAGCGTGCCCTCCAGTCGATCGCGCGAGCACGCCGGCCTTCTCGGCCGCGACGATGTACATCGCCCAGATCGGAGCGGCCGGCGAATTGATCGTCATCGAGGTCGACACCTTGTCGAGCGGCAGCCCGTCGAGCAGGACCTCCATGTCGGCGAGGCTGCTGACGCCGACGCCGCACGTCCCGAACTCGCCTTCGGCCTCGGGGTCGTCGGTGTCGTAGCCGTACAGCGTCGGCATGTCGTAGGCGATCGAGAGGCCGGTCTGGCCCGCGGCCAGCAGCTGGTGGAAGCGCTGGTTGGTGTCCTCGGCGGAGCCGAACCCCGCGAACATGCGCATCGTCCACAGGCGGCTGCGGTAGCCGGTCGGGTGGATGCCGCGGGTGAACGGCGGCTCGCCGGGCAGGCCGATGCGCTCTTCGGCGTCGGGTCGGCAGCGACCACGGCCCGTACAGCCGCTCGATCGGCATGTCGCTCATCGTCGTGAACGACGGCTTGCGCTCCGGCGCGCGCTCGAGCGCCGGGTCGAGGCGCTCGCGCTCCCAGTCGGCGCGGCGGTCGGTCATGCGGCCGACTCTAGCACCGGCCCGTCGGGTCAGGCGCCCCGCCGAAGGCGTCGACCGCGGCCTGGATCTTCGGGTCCGGCAGGTCGTTGGTGATGACGACGTTGACGACGTCCGGCGTCGCTGGACGGCCAGACGACGACGGTCTGCAGCCGGTCGCCGGTCATCGTGTCGAGCCGGTAGCCGGATCGTCCGGCGATCTCGGGCGTCTGACCGCCGGTGACTGTCGTGCGGTTCGCGCGTCTGCGCGCTCGTGCCGTAGAAATCGGCGACCTGCTCGGCCGTCAGCCCGGGCGCCTGGAACACCACGAGCGCGGCCGCGCGATTCGCCGCCGAAGTCCCACGTGCCGCCGGCGAAGCGGACCTCGTCGAAGCCGGCCGTCGCGAGGCTGCCGAGGCTATCGGGGTCGCAGTGCCGGCCCGAGTCGAGCGTGTCGGGAGCGCGCCCCTCGTAGCTCGTCGGGATGCGCTGCCTCGAGGTCGGGATAGGCGCCGGCGGCGCGTCCTTCGGCTGGGCAGCCCGCGGCGACATCGAACGACGCGGACAGCGCCACCGCCGCAGCCGGCGACGAGCGCGGCGACGAGCAGGAGCACCCCGAGCAGCGCGACGCGGACGTGCGGCGGCGGCAGGCATCGAGGATCGACGGGTCACGCGCGGAAGCGTAGCGGCGAGCGGCCGACTGGTGCGTTCTGGCACCTGGTACGGGCGTCCCACCGATGGTGCGCGGGTGCGCCCGACCATCGACCTGGCCGTTCCGGGACGAGGGTGCCATTGCCCTGCAGCGGGCCGGTGGTCCAGCATGCGACCAAGCCGACCTGCGATCGAACCGGGGACAGCACCTGGGGCGTCGGTCACGGAACGGGGAACGGACGCTCATCTCGAGGAGGTTCGAGGGAGGGATCCCGGGCCCCGGTCACGAGCCGAGTAACCGGATCTTCGGCCATCAGGCCCGTAAGGCCGTTGGGTTGGCAGCACTGATCGGACCGCACATCATCGCCGATCGCCCTCCGGGTATCCGGGGGGCGATCTTCGTTTCCGGTGCCCGCGATCCAGGCCGTGCCGGTGGGCGTCGGCGCAGGTTGCGGGCCGGTCAGGCGGAGCGACGTCGCGTGCGCGGCGCGGGATGGGACCGTCGCCCGACCCCCCGGGCGTCGAGGTCGGCCTGGACGACCCGGGCCGCGGCGACGAGGTCCGGGTCGCGGGTGACGGTGCTCGCGACCCAGTCGATGTACGACGGCTCGAACGCCGCGATCTGGCCGAGCGTGTGGCCGTGGAACTTGCCGAACTCGATGACGTGCTCGCGCGCCCGGTCGAGGCGGCGGTGGCTTCGGCCGTCGGAAGTTGCGGATCCGGCCGCGCTCCAGCGGACCTGTCGGGGTCGACGCGCGCGGCGGCTCGTTGCGCTCGGCGCTCGGCACGCAGCGGCGGCTGGCCTCGACGTCCATCGCCCGGCGTCGGGATACGGCCCGCCGGGCGACGCGCGGGATCGTCTGGTTGCGTGGTCGGTACGTCGCGGTCGTGTCGACCCGGCCGGTAACGGGACGCGTGGGTCGCGGCCGTCGGCGGGCCACCGCGGCGGCCGGGCCGACATCGCCGAGGTCGGCCGCGGGTCCGCGCCGCGCCGGCTCTGCCGTCGGACGGTCCCGGATCAGCGCCGCGTACGCGTCGTTGATCTCGGCCATCTTCCGCGTCGCGACGCGCGAGGCGGCCGGATCGTCGCCGGTCAGGTCCGGATGATGCGCCCGAGCGAGCTTCCGCCAGGCGGCCTTGATCTGCGCGCATCGGCGCCTCGAGCGACGCCGAGGACCTCGTACGGATCGCGTTTGGCCACGCCGCAGTGTACCGATGGGCGCGCGTCGGACCGGGTATGACCTGAGAACGCTTGACCGCGACGCTTGACAGGCCGCCGTGCGTGCCGTCCCCTACGACGCGATGGGTCTCGTCACGCGAGCCGGGTCGCCGCCGCGATCGCCGCGGCGCAGGTCGGCCTCGCCTACCGCTTCGCGCTCGCGTATCGCGCGCGCGCCGGCTATCCGCGTCGGTTCCCGCCGACCATGACGCCGGCCGACGTCGGGCTCGCCGTTCGAGACGCTCGTCGTGCCGTCAGGCGATGTCGAGCTGCCCGGCGTGGTTCATCCCGGCTCGCTCGCGGCGAACCGGGCCCCGGCGTCGTGCTCATCCACGGCTGGGAGTCGGCCCGCGACCGGACGCTGCCGCTCGCGCTGTTCCTGCATGCGGCCGGCTTCCACTGCCTGACGATCGACATCCGCGGCCACGGTGCGAATCCCGCCGAGGAACTGCCGTTGAGCGCCGGCGAGTTCGGGCTCGATGCGCTGGCGGCGTTCCAGGCGCTGCTCGCCCGTCCCGAGGTGACGAGCGGCGCGGTCGCCGGCCACTCGATGGGGGCGATCGGGGCGATCCTGGCCGGCGCCGCCGACCCGCGCGTCGCCGCCGTCGTCGCGACCTCGGCGCCGGCCGACCCCTACCGACTCACCCGCCAGACGTTCCGGCTGGCCCGCCTGCCCATCCCCGATCCGATCGCCTACCCGCTCGCCTGGCTCACGACCCGCGTCTACCTGCGGCCCGCGGAGACACGTCGTCGCCGACATCAGCGCGACCGCGGCGATCGCGCGATATCGGGCCCGATCCTGCTGATCCACGGCGATGCGGACGACGTCGTGCCGGTCGGACACCTGTCCCGACTGGCAGCCGCGGCTCGACGGTCGCGTGCCGGCGACGCGGATGCGGCCCCGGTCGAGACACTTGGTCATCGTCGGCGGCCAGCACTCGTGGCTGTACGAGGACGCCGGCTATCGGGCGACCGTCGCGCGGTTCCTCGCGGCGCATCTGCGAGGGCTCGCTCGCACCCGATGCGCGGCCAGCCTCGCTGGCAGCGGCGACGCCCGTCCGAGCGCGTGCCCGGCGGCCGAGGAGCGGTTGTCGGCGGTCGACACCGTGCCGGGCGGCTTCCGGACGCTCGTCCAGGTCGCACTGCCTGGGGCGACGAGGCGAATCGAGGTCGAGGCGCTCGCGACCGCCGACGAGCCGGGGCTCGGCTGAGTCGCATGGCATCGAAGTCGGTCTGGGACGCGGTCTCATCGAGACGCGTCGTTCGACGTTTCGCGGACCGTCCACTCGAGGACGAGCACCTGGAGCGGATCCTTCGCGCCGGCCGGCGCGCCAACAGCTCGAAGAACCAGCAGCGCTGGGCGTTCATCGTGTGCCGCGACCGGGATCACCTGCGCGAGCTGGCCGAGGTCGGGCCGTGGGCGGGGCACGTGGCGGGAGCGGCCGCGGCGATCGCCCTCGTGACGCCAGATCCGGCCGGTCCGGCGTCCCGTTGTCCGTGATGTTCGACCTCGGGATGGCCGCCGATTCGATGATCTCGATCGCCTGGGAGCTCGGGATCGGCAGCGTGCCCGGCGACGGTCTACGAGCAGGACGCTGGCGCGCAGAGCTCCTGGGCTATCCCGAGGACCACCACTGCGAGTTCCTGCTCTCGTTCGGCTATCCGGCGATCCGGACGAGCTCACCCGGCCGTTCAGCCGGCGGGCGGCGCCCGCTCGAGGAGTCGTCCACGAGGAGCGCTGGTAGCACCTCGCGTCGTGTCCTCATCCGCCCGAGCGTGCATAACGTGCCCGGGATCAGTAGGCACCGCCGCCCGCCCGATCGGCCCACATGCCCCTCGAACCTGCAGGAGCGCGGATGCCAGGCCGCATCGTGCACGGTCAACACCCGGCCAGGCGCCATAAGGCGACGCTCATCCGCGCGATGCAGGGTCGCGATCAATGTGGGATCGGATACGGTGCCCTACTGCCAGCGGAACGTCCGCGACGCGATGAAGAAGCAACCCACGAGCCACGCCACGAGGACCGCAGCGCAGACGTACAGGGGCGCGAACGCCGCGCCGCCGACCATCACCTGGCGCAGCGCATCCGCGAGGTACGTCAGGGGGATCAGCCGGGCGATCGTCTGCAGGAAGTCGGGCATCGACGTCGATCGGGAAGAACGTCCCGGACAGGAACATCATCGGGAACTGGACCACGCTGGTCATGCCGTTGGCCGATTCCTCGGTCTTCGCGAACGACGCGATCACGTAGCCCAGCGCCAGGAAGGCCATCGCCCCGAGCGCCACGAACGCGGTGGCCAACAGCAGCGATCCCGTCGATCTCGACGTCGAACACGGCCACGCCCACGCCCGACGATGATCACGGTCTGCACGAGCGCGATGAGCAGCCGCATCAGCACGTTCGATCCGACCAGCTGCCAGCGCTTGAGCGGCGTCGCGGCGAGCCGCTTGAGGATCAGCTTCTCCCGGTCGGCGACGAGCGGGATCGCCGCGAAGATGCCGACCTGCATCACCGATAGCCCGAGCATGCTCGGCACGAAGTAGCTGATGAAGTTGAGGTTCTCCGTCTGGAGGGTCTCCGGCTGCGGCACGACGAGCGGCGGTCGGCCGCCGAGGTTCACGACCCCGAGCACGGCACCGACCGACTGGTAGACCGATGCGACGAGGTTCGATCGCGACGGATCGGTGTAGACGAGGATCGACGTCGGTCGCGCCGCTACCAGCGGCCCCGGCTGTGACGCCTTCGCCGTAGCCGGCGGGCACGACGATCACGGCATCGACGTCGCCCTGGCGCATCTTCGCGAGCGCGTCGTCCTTGGACGCATCGGCGAGGTCCGTTCCCGCCTGTGCCGCGAAGGCCTGGCGCAGCTGGGTCGCCGCAGGTGACCTGTCCTCGTCGGCCCAGCCCAGCTTGAGCTGGCTCTGGTTGCCACCCTGGAAGATGAACCCGAACATGAAGATGAAGATCAGCGGGAAAGCAAGCGTCCAGAACAGCGCGGCGCGGTCACGGACGTATAGCTCCGGATGTTCGCGCGGGTGAGAGCGAGCAGGGCCGACATCGATTCAGTCCCGCAGCGCCCGGCCCGTCAGGTCGAGGAAGACGTCCTCGAGCGTCGCCCGCCGGATGCCGAGGTTCTGCGGTTCGAGCCCGCGCCATCGGCGAGGTCGAGCAGCGCCGCCGATCGTCCGGCCCGGGTCCTGCGTGTACATCAGGACCTCGTCGGTGTCCTCCTTGACCGAGGTGACACTGCAGGCAGCCGCTCGAGCTCCTCGGGAGCGAGCCCGTCGAGCCGGTCGAAGCGGACCGTCCGCTCCTGGAAGTGCTTGGATACCAGCTCCTCGACGGTGCCCATCTCGAGGATCCGGCCGTGGTCCATGATCGCGAGCCGATCGCACAGGATCTCGGCCTCCTCCATGTAGTGCGTCGTCAGGAGCACGGACCGGCCATCGGCCTTCAGTCCCTCGACGATGTCCCACAGCGAGCGGCGCGCCGCCGGGATCGAGGCCGGTCGTCGGCTCGTCGAGGAACACCAGCTCCGGGTCGTTCACGAGCGACAGCGCGACCGCCAGGCGCTGACGCTGGCCGCCGGACAGGTCCTGGCTTCGAGCGTTGTGCCGCTCCCCGAGCTCGAGCGCATCCATCACGTCCTTCGTCGGACGCGACCTGGGATAGAAGCTGCGGAAGAGGTCGATCAGCTCGGTGACGGTCAGCTTCGGGTAGAGCGCTGCCGTCTGGAGGCTGACCCCGATGCGCGGCTTGATGGCGTCGGCGTCCCGAGCCACGTCACACCGAGGACCGACACCTCCCCGCCATCGGGTTCGCGCAGCCCCTCGAGGATCTCCACGGTCGTCGTCTTGCCAGCGCCGTTCGGACCCAGGAGGCCGAAGATCTCGCCCTTCGCGACATCGAAGTCGATGCCATCGACGGCCTGGACGTCGCCGTAACGCTTCGTCAGGCCGCGGACGCGGATGACCGGATGCGGCGGTCGTGGCGGCTGACACGTCCTCAGAGCTTCTTGCGGAGGTACGCGGTGACGGTCGCGTCGTAGCCCATCGACTCGTAGAAACGATATGCCTCGGGTCGGTGATGACCCGCCGTGACCTCGACGAAGGCGGCCCCGAGCTCGCCGGCCATCCGCTCCGCCTCGATCATCAGGCGATGACCGACGCCGCGCTCGCGCGCGCCGGCGTCGACGACCAGGGCCAGGACGCGCACGATGCGGTCGTCGTGCTCGAACCTCGGCAGCGCGTGGAGCGCGATGAACCCGAGCAGCGTGCCCTCGTGCTCCGCGACGACGACGCGCGAATGCTCGGACGCGAAGCGGCTCAGTCCGCTCGACGATGTCGCTCGGACCGGCCGGGTACCCCTCGTCCGTGAACAGCGCCGCGATGGCTTCGGCGTCGCTCGTCTCCGCGGGTCGGATCGTGAGCGTCGGGTCGGTCGTCTCCGTCATGGCTCGATGGTAGCGGGCGTCAGCGATGAGCCGGAACGGTCCTCGTACGGGCTGGTCGCGCGCGAGGAGTTCGGACCCAACGGCCCGGCGACGCCGGAGCCCATGGCACGCCCTGACGTTCCCAGGTCACGGCCCAGCCCTCGCCGTGTCGGGCAAGGAACGCCGCAAGCCGACCCTCCGTGTCGGGCTCAAGAAGGACGATCCACTCGCCGTCGGTCGTCGCGGCTCGGCGACAGCGAGCGCCCAGAAGCGCAGACCGCAGTGCGTCGCTGAACTGGAGATCCGTGCCGAGCAGGTCGCGGACGTGCGCCTCGGCCCGGTCGAGCTCGACCGTCGCCCAGCCGCGCCCGACCGACGCGACTCACCCGATCAGGATCATGTCGGGCCCCGGCTCCGCCGGCCATCGCGAGGCCAAGGCTCTCGTACAGGCGGCGCGCCGGGATGTTGTCGGCGAAGACCCCGAGATGGACCCACTCGTTGCCCTCGTCGAACCCGTCGACCATCGCTGATGCCGTCACCAGGCCGCCCGAACCCGAGACCGCGCACGGCATCGACCGCGCCGATCGACGAGAGGTACGAGATCCCGTCGAACGTCGCCCGGCGAGCCACCGCCACCGGCATCCCGTCGCGCCGGACGAGGTAGTGCATGAAGCGCGGGTCCGCGAGCGACGCCAGCGTCTCGGCGACGACCCCTGGGTGTCGTTCCGGGTCGACCGCGAAGGCCGCCATGAGGACCGCGACGATCGAATCAGCCGCGTGCGACGCGTCGGCGCCCACGATCCCCCGAGACCGCTCCATCACTGAGCGTCGTCGCGGGTCGAGCGCCGATCGACGCAGGGCCGCGCGTGCCGGCTCGACATCCGCGCTCGCGAGCAGCAGCCCGTCGCCGACGTCCTCGAACCCGTTCGCGATCAGCCGCGCGATCGAGGTCGGGCGGCTCATCGTGCGGCGGCAGCGTCCAGAAGTGCGGCTGCCGCCCGATCGACGCGAACAGCACGCCGATCTCGGCGAGCCGCCGGTCGAAGCCCGTCGCGTCCGTCGGGCCACTGGATCGCCTCGATGCGGTTCCAGAACGGCTCGGGCTCGACCGGATCGTGGAGAAGCAGCGCATCGCCGAGGTCACGCAGCGTTCGTCCCGGGATCGCGTGGACCTCGGCCTCGTGGCGCAACAGCCGGCGCACGACGGCCGGCGTCGATACGCGGACGCGCGCCATCGAGCCCCGCGCTCATGAAACCGTCTGGGACGCAACGGGCGTACCGTCGGCAGGTCCATCGAGAGGTACACCCCGGATACGGAGACACGAGGAGATCGAGATGTCCCGGACCATTCCACCTTGCGGTCGCGGCCGCGCTCCTACTCATCGTTTCGGCCTGTTCGAGCAGCGGCACAGCGACCACCGCGCCGCACCGTCGCCCCCAGCGTGGCGGCACCGAGCGAGTCGGCGGCCGCCTCGGAGAGCGCTGCGGCGTCGGAGAGCGCCGCGGGCGGCGGTGGCGCCGCGGGATGCGCGGCGTCGACCGAGACGGGCACCGTTGCCGCGACGATCAAGGGCTTCGCCTTCAGCCCCTCGCCCATCACGGCCAAGGTCGGTGATGTCGTCACGTGGACGAACAACGACAGCACCGGTCACACGGCGACGTTGAAGGCAGACGGGTCGTGCACGACCCCGACCATCGCCCCCGGGCTCGACGGGGAGCATCAAGTTCACCGCAGCCGGCACGTACGACTACTTCTGCAAGATCCATCCGAACATGACGGGGCAGATCGCGGTCAGCTGACCGGCGGGGATCCGACGGCCTGACGCCCCGCGTCAGGCCGGACGCTCCGCCAGGAACACCGAAGCGCCCGACGGCAGATCGATCGTCGACGGTTCCGGAAGCCCGGCATCCGCGAACCAGGCGAGGAACTGGTCGCGCGTCGCGAGCGCGGTGCCCTGATACAGCTCGTCGAGCTGCACGCCGGCGATGATCTCGCCATGGCGCGTGCGGAACTCGTCCGGGCCCGACGGCAGCGGCCAGTCGAGGACGATGACCCTGCCACCCGGTCGTAGCGCCGCCCACGCGGCCGACAGCACCCGCGGGGCATCGTGACAGCTGGTGGAGCGCGTACTGGAAGTACGCGAGGTCGTACTCGCCCGACGTGGCCCGGATCGGTCGCCTGAGCGGCGCGGATCTCGATCCGATCGGCGAGCCCTTCGGCCTCGATGGTCGCCCTGGCCCGGGCGACCGAATCGGCTTCGAATTCGACGCCGACCAGCTCGAGCCGTGGGAACCGGCGAGCCATGGCCACCAGCCAGCGACCGCCCCCGCAATGGACATCGACCACCCGGCCGCCACGTGACAGCTCGGCGGTGAGCTGCGGCAGCGCGGCCAGCACCTCCTCGAAGAAGACCGCGATGTCCTGTCGGGTCAGGCGCTCGATCGCTGCGCGATAGCGGTCCGGCCGCTCGCCGATGGGCGTCCCGTTCCGGAAGAAATCGACCATCCCGCCCCAATCCATCGAGGCGACGACGGCGTGGACGAACTGGCCGCCGAGGAAATCCGAGCGGACGTCGTCGAGCAGGATCTGCGCGGTGTCATGGTCGATGGTCAGGCGGCCGTCGTCGAAGCGGGTGAGGTCGTGGGCATCCGACGCCCAGGACCAGGCGCCCACGGCCGCCGGCGCCGTCCCCGTGGCGCTGGCGAGCTCGTCAGGAGTGATGCCGGCCTCGCCCGCATCGCGGATGCGGGCGAACAGCCCCAGCTCGATGCCGAGGTAGACCAGCCATGAACGGTGGAAACCACCGAGACTGGCGATGAGGTCGTCGAAGCGGTCCTCGTGGCCCATGGCCGCGATTGTCGCATGCGGCCTCGTGGCGTCCGGCCTCGCGAACGTGGCTCGTCGGGCGTACCGTGGGTGCGTGCAACGGAACGGCTCGGGCGCGGTTCTACAGGTGATGGACGCCGACGACCGCCTGATCGCCGACCTCGCTGACGACCTCGACAGCGCGTTCGAGGGACTCGTTCTGGCGCACCAGGATCGCCTCTACACGATCGCGCTGCGCATGCTCGGTGACCGGGGTGACGCGGAGGAGGCGGCGCAGGACGCGCTCGTCCGGGCGTACCGCGCCCTCGCCTCGTACGACCGGGCTCGCATCGCGGAGCTACGACTGCGGCCGTGGCTCACGACGATCGTCCTCAACCGTTGTCGGTCGGTCGGCGCTCGCCGTGCGACTCGTGGACCGCGGCCGATCTCGATCGAGGGCGACGCGGACCGTCCGGTCGTCGAACCGGAGGCACCCGACGGCGCGACACCGACCGCGGTCGCCGAGCGGCACGCGGAGCGTGAGCGTTGGGCGGTCCGGCTGGCTGCCCTCCCGATGGCCTATCGCACGGCCATCGTCCTTCGCCATGTCGATGGACTCTCGTATCCCGAGGCTGCCGAGGCACTCGGCCGGCCCGAGGGCACGGTCAAGGCCCAGGTCCATCGAGGGATCGCACTGCTACGAACGATGCTCGAGGCGGAAGTCGCGCCACGAGCCTGAGGAGATGACCGCATGACGACCGCGCTCGATATCACCGACACCGAGGCCACAGCCCTGGCCGATCTGGCCGTCCGGGCGCCATCGACGCTGCGCTCGTCGGTGCTGGTCGAGGTCGGCCTGGTCGATCGCTACGGTCGGATCGACGGATCGCCTCTCGGCCCGCTGGTCGTCGCGTGGAATGGGATCGGCGTCGTGTCCGTGGACATGGCCGGGGACGACGAAGCGTTCGAGGCGCGGCATCTCGCGGCCACGGGCCGCCAGGCCACGGCATCCGAGGTCCCGACTCGCCTGGCGAACGCGATCGGTCGACGGCTCGAGGGCGATCGGCGAGTCCGCATCCCGCTCGACCTTCGCGGTCACAGCCGGCTTCGAGCAGGACGTCTGGCGCAAGGCGCTCGAGATCCCGCGTGGCGAGGTCCGGCCGTACGGCTGGATCGCGGCGGAGATCGGTCGGCCGAAGGCGGTCCGTGCCGTCGGCACCGCGCTCGGTCACAACCCCGTGCCGCTCATCGTCCCGTGCCACCGCGTGGTCCGAAGCGACGGCTTCATCGGTCAGTACTCGCTGGGTGGCCCACAGAACAAGCGAACGATCCTGACGGAGGAGGGCCTCGACCCCGAGGCGATGGAGTCCGCCGCGCGCCGTGGCGAGCGGCTCGTCGGCTGCGCGTCCACGAAGATCGTCTGCTGGCCGACCTGCCATACGGGGCGGCACATGCTCGAGCGGAATCGGCGACCGTTCCGCTCGCTCGCCGAGGCGGGCGCGGCCGGTTACCGTCCGTGCAAGGTCTGCCGCCCGGTGTCGGCCGCGGCCTGAACCGCCCGGGCCGCATCCGTCTCGCACGCGACCGCGACCCTGCGGCGTATCCTTGCCCCTTGGACCAGCCGACTATGCCAACCGAGCCCAAGGCAGCCCCTGATCCGCGCCTGATCTGGGTCGGGCTGGCGATCCTCTACGGCGTCTGGGGCTCGACCTACCTGGCGATCTCGGTCGGCGTCCAGACGATCCCGCCCTTCCTGATGGCGGCAGCGCGGTTCGGACTGGCCGGACTGATCCTGCTCACATGGGTCGCGCTTCGCGACCGCGAAGACCATCGCTCGGCCCACGCGCCGGGAGCTTCGCGATAGCACCATCGTCGGCGCGCTGTTGCTCGGCGGCGGCATGGGCATGGTGGCCTGGGGGGAGCAGACGATCCCCTCGGGTATCGCAGCGCTGCTCGTCGCGATGATGCCGGTCTGGGTCGCGGTTCTCGGGCGAATCGTCCTCCACGAACGACTGCCGCGGCTCGCCGTCATCGGGATCGTGGTCGGTTTCGTCGGCGTGGCGATCCTCGTCGGGCCGACAGCCCTCGGCGCGACCGGCGCGCTCGACGCGGCCGGGCTCGTGGCGTTGATCATCTCGCCGATCGCCTGGTCATCGGGCTCGTTGTTCGCCACGCATCGCGCCGAGCTGCCTCGCCACCCGCTCGTCATCGACCGGTCTGCAGATGGTGACGGGCGCCCTCGTCCTCGCGACGATGTCGATCGTGTCCGGTGAGCCCGCCCGCTTCGACCCCTCGGCCGTGACGCGCCCCGTCATTCGCCGCGTTCGTCTACCTCACGATCGTCGGGCAGCATCGTCGCGTTCACGACGTTCGGCTGGATGATCCGGGTGGCGCCCCTGCCGCTGGTCGCGACGTACGCGTACGTCAACCCGGTCGTCGCGGTGATCCTGGGTGCGATCATCCTCGGCGAGCCGATCGAGCCGCGCACCGTGCTCGCCGGTGCGGTCATCGTCGCGGCGGTCGCGCTGATCGTGACCGCCCGCGGCCGCATGGCGCGCCCGCAGCCGGCCGCCGACCCTACGACTCCGCCAGCACCGTCCGGGCAACCCGTCGCGCCAGCGCCATCACGGTCAGCATCGGGTTGACGCCGACGGCGGTCGGGAAGAGCGACGCGTCCGCCACGTAGAGGCCGGCGACCAGTCGCTCGCGTCGGCCGCGCGATCGGACGCGGCCGTTCGGATCGCACGGGTGGTCGCGAGGCGCGGCCCCCATCCGGACCGTCCCCATCTGGTGCGCCGAGAACACCGAGCCGCGATTCGGCCGGAAGTCCATCCTGGCCACCCGATCCTCGAAGCGGCCGTACGCGGCGGCATCGCTCTCGGGTGATGAACGGATCGGCGGTGAAACGGATCGCCGGCGTGGCGGCGACGACGATGTCGCCGGCCCCGGCTGCCCGCGCGAGGCGAGCCATCCGGACCGCGGCGTGGCGCAGCGTCGCGACGCCGGTCGCGTCGAGACGGTAGTCGATCCGGACGCGTCCGGCGCGGGTCAGCGACACGCGTCCTGACGCCGCCGTCCCTCGTCACGGCGATCAGCGGCGCGAGATAGCGAGCCTCGCGCATCGACAGCGCGTGCTCATCGATGCCCTCCCACGGCAGCGCGAGCGCCAGCAGACCGGGGTGTCCCGGAGCCGATTCGATGACGTACCCGTTCCGACCCACCTCGCCATCGGCGAACTGCATCGATCGTGCCGCTTGCATCGGCCCGTGCCACATGTCCACCGGCATCGTCATGCGGCCGGCGACGACCGGTACCGGGTGGACCCGCAGGTACCTGCCGATCGCGCGGTGCGCGGACGCGCGACGCCTGCAGGAGCGCTGGGGTCCGCAGGGCGCCGGCCGCCAGGACGACCTGACGTGGCACGGACGATGACCTCGCGAACGCGCGGCCGCGGGTCCGTGCCGGGATCAGCGCGCGGCCCTGGACGCCGACGGCGCGACCGCGCTCGATCAGCACCTTCGTGACGCGGACCTGGGGCACGATCCGCGCCCCCGCGGCTGCGGCTCGAGCGAGATGGACGCGGATACCTGACTGTTTCGTGCCCCGCCGGCAACCGAACGGGCAACTGCCACAGTCGTCGCACCACGGGGAGTCACGTTTCACCGGCGCACGCTCCCAGCCGAGACGCTCGGCGCCGGTGATGATCACCTGATCCTTCGGTGGATATCGCCGGGCCGGCGTCACCGAGAGCTCCTCCTCGAGCGTGGCGATGTCGTCGCTCCATGCCTCGCCGTCCTCGAGCCCGCCGAGGCCGTGGTCGCGACGCCACTCGGCCCGCACAGCGGCCGGCGCGTCGATCGACGTCATCCAGTTGATGAGCGTCCCGCCACCGACGCCGGAGCCGGCGAGCATCGTGACCGAGCCATCCCACGTGGCGAGCAGGCCGTAGTTCAGATACAGGCGGCCGAAGGCGTCGAGCTCGTCGCGCGGCATCGTCGCCTCGTCCACGAACGGACCTGCCTCGAGGACCACGACCGATCGCCCCGCCTCGGCCAGCGCCGCAGCGACGACGCCGCCACCGGCACCCGAACCGACGATGACGACGTCCGCCTCGAGCGTCATCGGCTCGTCGGCCGGACCGATGTCGAAGGGCAAGGCGAGCGGCACGATCGGCGTCCGATCGGCGGTCACCGGCGGGAACTCGGGCTCGTAGCCGATGACGGCGTGGCGCGGATTGCCCGACGCGTCGGCACCTGGGTCCGCGTACGCGAGGAACGTCATCAGCTTGCGGAGTGTCGAGAACGCCGTCCGACGGGACGCGAACGGCGACGTCGCCCAGCTCAGCAGATAGCGTTCGCGCGCGCTCGGCGACATCGAGGTGAACCGGGTCGGTCGGCGTCCCAGGATCAGGTTCGCGAAGCGCGACTCCATCAGCCCCAGCAATCGATGGAACTGGCGGACCTGCTCGGGGTCCGCGGCGCGTTCGAGGGCTTCGATGGTCAGCCGCGCGCGGCGGCGCGCGTCTCCCCGGACGAACGTCTCCGCGATCTCGGCGAGGGTCGCCAGCTCGCGTTCCGTCCAGGTCCCCATGTCAAGCCCGGGCGGCCTCCCAGCCTTGGGCGGGCCATGGTTCGCAGCGGAGCGGCCGGTCTTCGCGATAACCGAGCGCGTAGTCGGCCTGGATAAGCGTGTGCAACTGGCTAGTCCCTTCGTAGATGACGGCGGCCTTCGAGTTGCGCAGATAGCGCTCGACCGGGAACTCGTTCGAATAGCCGTTCGCTCCGTGGACCTGGATGGCATCGAGCGCGCTCTGGACCGAATGCTCGGTCGCGTGCCACTTGGCGAGCGATGTCTCACGCGTGTTCCGCTTGCCCTGGTTCTTGAGCCAGCCCGCCCGCCAGACCAGCAGTCTTCCCATCTCGGTCCCGGCGACCATCTTGGCGATCAACTGCTTGACGAGCTGGTGATGGCCGATCGCCTCGCCGAACGTCCGCCGCTCGTTCGCGTACCTGACGCTCGCATCGACACACGCCTGCGCGAGACCGACGGCGCCGGCGGCGACCGTGTAGCGGCCCTGGTCGATCGCGCTCATCGCGATCAGGAAGCCCTCACCCTCCTCGCCGATCCGGTTCTCCGCAGGCACGACGACGTCATCGAAGTTGATGAGGCCGGTGTTGCCGGCACGGATACCGAGCTTGCCGTGGAGCGTGCCGGTACTCAGCCCCTGCATCCCCCGCTCGACGACGAAGGCGGTGACGCCCCTGTGCTTGAGCGACCGGTCGACGCTGGCGAACACCAGGAAGTGGTCGGCGATGTCCGCGAGGCTGATCCAGATCTTCTGGCCGTTGAGGCGATAGGCGTCGCCATCCTTGCGCGCCGTCGTCTGGAGGTTCCCGGCATCCGTGCCGACCCCAGGCTCCGTCAGTCCGAACGTCGCGAGCTTCTCGCCGCGTGCCTGGGGCACGAGCCAGCGCTGCCGTTGCTCCTCAGTGCCCCACTGCAGCAGCGCCAGCGAATTGAGCGCGACGTGCACGCTCTGGACGACACGGAACGCCGTGTCGGCACGTTCGAGCTCCTCGCACAGGATCGCGAAGCTGATGTAGTCCATCCCCGCGCCGCCGTATGCCTCCGGGATCGGCGCGCCGAGGAAACCCTGCTCGGCCATCCGGGCGAACACCTCGCGGTGGACCTCGCCCTTCTCGTCCCATTCACGGATGTGCGGCAGGATCTCGCTCTCGGCGAAGCCGCGGGCGGCGGCCTGGACGAGCTTGTTCTCGTCGGTGAGCGCGAAATCGACCATGCGCTGCATCGTACGCGGCGAATGTGGCCTCGGGAGCCATGCGGCCGCATCGCGGCTGCTGCCGCGTGGCGACTGCATCGCGGCGACTGCATAGCGGCGACTGCATCGCAGTCGGACCCGCCGCTACACTCCGCCGATGGAAGCAGCCGTCGGGCCCGCCCCGCACCTCACTCCGGTCCTCGGTCGGTATCTCCAGCACGAATGGAGTCACGGCGAGGGTCATCGGCTCTTCGACACCGACGGTCGCGGGTACCTCGACTTCGCGAACGGCATCGCCGTCACGGCGCTGGGACACCAGCACCCGGGCGTGAATGCTGCGATCCACGCGCAGGTCGACAAGCTCCTCGGTCCGATCAATGCCATCGGGTTCACCCATCCGATCTCCCGGGCCGCCGATGCGCTCGCTGCGGCGCTGCCCGATCCGATCGACTCGGTCATGTTCCTGAACTCGGGCTCGGAGGCGATCGACGCGGCGCTCAAGCTCGGCCGTCGCGTCACGGGCCGACCCGGGATCATCGCGTTCCGCCGCGGCTTCCACGGGCGGACCTTCGGCGCGATGGCGGTCACGAGCTCGGCGATCAACTACCGGGTCGGCTACGAGCCGATGGTGCCGTCCGTCCACCTGACGACGTTCCCCAACGTCTATCGCGACTTCGGCGGCGACGAGGATGCGGCTGTCGCGACCGCGATGGCCGACCTCCGGACGCTGACATCGACCGTGATCCCACCGTCGGCGGTCGGGTCGATCCTGATCGAGCCCGTCCAGGGCGAGGGCGGCTTCAACCCCGCGCCGGCCGCATTCTTGCAGGAGCTGCGCGCCTTCTGCGATGAGCACGGCATCCTGCTCATCGCCGACGAGGTGCAGTGCGGCTACGGACGGACCGGGAAGATGTGGGCGTTCGAGCACGCCGGGATCGTCCCGGACGTCGTCGTGATCGCGAAATCGATCGCCAACGGCCTGCCGCTGTCCGCGATCGCGTCTTCGCGCGAGATCCAGGAGCGCTGGGGTCGGGGCGCCCACGGTTCGACCTATGGCGGGAACCCCGTCGCCTGCGCCGCGGCGGTCGCCGTGCTCGAGACGATCTCGTCCGAGGGGCTTGTGCAGAACGCCGCCGAGCGTGGCGCGCAGTTGCGGGCGGGCCTCGAGCGCATCGCCGCGGAGGACGACCGGATCGGCGATATCCGCGGCCCCGGGATGATGATCGGCGTCGAGTTCGTCAAGGACAAGGCGACCCGCGAACCCGACGGCGCGCTGCCCGATCGGCTGATCGGCGAATGCCTCAGCCGCGGCCTCCTGATCCTGACCTGCGGGACCCAGCACGAGGTCATCCGCTGGCTGCCGCCGCTGAACGTCACGGCGGCGGAGATCACCGAGGCGGTGGAGATCTTCGGCGAGGCGCTCGCAGCCGCCTGAGGAGACCGCGACCGGCGGGTCAGCCGCCCGCGACGATGTCGGTGGCCTGGATGATCGGGCCGATCTGGCAGATCGACATCATGTCGGCCTCGCTGCCGTGCACCGTGACGATGTCGCCGGCCTTTGCCACGACCTGGCCATCCGGCGAGACGACCGCCGCCGGCGCCTTCCGAAGCTCCCAGCCGTCAGGCGGGATGACCTCGTACTTCTGCCCATCGGCCGTCTGGACGTAGGCACAGCCACCCTCGATCGCGTCGGATCTGAGCACGCCGGTATACGTGTTGCCGCCTACGGAAGGCGACTTCGGCGATGCGAGCTCGAGACTTGCACTCGGCGCAGCCGGCGACGCGCCGCCCGACGCCGACGACCCAGCTGACCCGCCTGTCGCACCACCGCCAGCACCACTGCATCCAGCCATGACGACCCCTATCACCAGGAGCGCGGCCGCCGCGAGCACCCGAAATGACGCCCTACCAGCTTGGTCTCCCACCGCCAGGTTCGACTTCATCGTGCAGCGGCCTCTCTGAAGCGCCATCATCGGACCCACCGAAAACGGTCGCCGCCAGCCTACCGCGGGCGATCCGATCCGCGCGTGCGTACGAGGCCGGAGCCTCGCGTACCCGGTCAGGGAGGTGGCCACGCGCACGGAATCCGCGCTCCTAGTCAACACAGCACGTTCCCGCTCGGTGATCACGAACGGGGACTCCGGGGAGGTAGCCGCATGCGGCGGATGAGGGCGTTTCGGATCCTGGCGGTCGCGGCCGCCATCTCGCTGGCGATCCCCGCGATCGCGCTCCCGGTCGTGGCCGCCGAGAAGGCCAAGCCCTACGTCGTGGTCATGGCCGCCGACCCGATCGCCGTATACGGCGGCGGCACGGGCGGGATCGCCGCGACGAAGCCGGCGGCCGGCAAGAAGGTCGATCGCGGGAGCGCGGCCGCTCGTCAGTACCAGGCGCTCCTCCGGACGCAGCACGACAGCTCGCTCCAGCAGGGCGGGGTCGCCGTCGGCAAGAAGATCCAGGACTACTCCTACGCGCTCAATGGCTATGCCGCGCTCCTGACCCCCTCACAAGTCGACCGGATCAAGGCCCAGAAAGGCGTTGTGCGGGTCCTCGAGGACCAGATGCGTCACCCGCAGACCGACAGCACGCCCGGGTTCCTCCAGCTCACGGCCGACGGTGGCCCGTACGACCGCGGCTATACGGGCGAGAACGTCGTCGTCGGCGTGATCGACACCGGGATCTGGCCGGAGCATCCCTCGTTCGCCGATGACGGCAGCGTACGGCGCCTCCCCGATCGGCCCCGTACCGTGCGATTTCGGGAACACGGCGCACAACGCGAACGACAAGCCGTTCACCTGCAACGAGAAGCTGCTCGGCGCGCGCCAGATGCTCAAGACGTACCGCGCGGTGATCGGCGCGGAGCCGGCGGAGTTCGACTCGGCACGCGACGACTGCGGCCACGGCACGCACACCGCCTCTACGGCGGCGGGCGACCGCAAGGTCCTCGCGAGCATCTTCGGCCTGCCGGTCGCGCGGATCTCGGGCATCGCACCGCGCGCCAGGATCGTCGCGTACAAGGCGCTCGGTGAGCTCGGCGGCTTCACCTCGGACCTCGCTGCCGCGGTCGACCAGGCGGTCGCGGACGGCGTCGACGTCATCAACTACTCGATCGGTGGCGGCGCCGGTCTGCCCGCCGCGGACGAGATCGCGATGCTGTTCGCCGCAGATGCCGGCGTGTTCATCGCCACGTCTGCCGGCAACGACGGGCCGGATCCCGGCACGGTCGGCAATCCCGCGACGATGCCGTGGGTCACCGCGGTCGGCGCGAGCACCCAGCGGCGGTTCTTCCAGGGCGTCGTGACGCTCGGCAACGGCAAGAGCTATCGAGGCGCGTCGATCACCAGAAACCTCGGGCACCCGTCCGTTGGTCGACGCGGCCGACGCGGGCAGCGCCATCTGCGAGCCCGGCAAGCTCGACCGGACCAAGGTCGAGGGCAAGATCGTGCTCTGCATCCGCGGGGTCGTCGGCCGTCTGGAGAAGAGCAAGGCCGTGTTCGAGGCCGGTGGCGTCGGCATGGTCATGTACAACGAGACCGACGTCGACAACCTGTTCACCGACGACCACTGGGTCCCGTCGGTCCACATCGACAACACGCCGGGTCTGGCGATCAAGGCCTACATCCACACCGCCTCGAACCCGACGGCACGCATCAGGGTCCGGACCGAGGCCGGGCGACCGCGCAAGACGACGTTGCGCTCGGCACCGTCGATGACGATCTTCTCGTCGCGCGGGCCGGACTCGATCGCGCCGGACATCATCAAGCCCGACGTCACGGCGCCGGGGATCCAGATCGTCGCTGGCAACTCGCCCTTCCCGGATCCCGACAGCCCTCCCGGTGAGCTGTTCCAGGCGATCGCCGGAACGTCGATGTCGAGCCCACACGTGGCCGGCATCTTCGCGCTCCTCAAGCAGGCCCACCCCGATTGGTCGGCGGCAGCCGCGAAGTCGGCACTGATGACCACGGCGTACCAGAACGTGCGCGACAACGACCGCGTCAGCATGGCCGACCCGTTCGACTTCGGCGCCGGCCACGTCCGACCAGGCGGCAACTGGGGCAAGGGGTCGATCGCCCAACCGGGTCTCGTGTACGACGCTCGGTCTGTTCGACTACGCGGCGTTCACCTGCGGCATGGAGTGGGAGGTCTTCACGCCGTCGAGCTGCGATCTGCTCGACAGCCTGGGCGTGCCGAGCGCACCGACCGATCTCAACCTGCCGTCGATCGGCATCTCGGAGGTCGCAGGAAGTCAGACCGTCACACGGACCGTCACGAGCGTCGCGCGCGGCAACGCGAAGGTGACGTACCGGGCGCGCGTGTCGGCACCGGCGGGCTTCAAGGTCAAGGTGTCGCCATCGAAGATCACGCTCCGGCGCGGTCAGTCGGCGACGTTCACCGTGACCGTGACGAACGTGAGCGCCCCCATCGATGCGTGGCGGTTCGGGTCGTTGACGTGGGTATCCCACGACTACAAGGTCCGCAGCCCGATCGCGGTGAAGGGCGCGCTGTTCGACGCGCCCGAGGAAGTCGCGGGGACCGGCACCGCGGGGTCCGTGAGCATCCCGGTCGAGTTCGGCTACACGGGGGCCTACACCGCGGCGGCGCACGGACTCGTCAAGGCGACGTTGACGCACGCGAACGTCAAGCAGGACCGGGACCAGACGTTCGCGCCTGGCGACGTCGCCACCGGCGGCGCGAACCTCCACCAGTTCACGCTGTCGAACGCGGCGCTCTTCCGGCTCGCGATCCCGCCCGACGGCACCGAAGCGAACGCCGACCTCGATGTCTACGTCGTGGGTCCGCACGGCGAGGAGTTCAGCAGCACGGCCGGTGGCACCGACGAGCAGGTCGATATCCCCTCCCCCGCCAACGGCGTGTGGAAGGTCTATGTGCACGGCTGGTCGACGCCCGGCGGCGACTCCGATTACGACATGTGGTCGTGGGCGATCCCCGCGACGCCCGGCGGCGGGTCGCTGTCGATCACGTCGGCGCCGGCGTCGGCGACGATCGCCACGGTGGGCACGGTCGAGGCGAGCTGGGCGGGCATCACGGCCGGAACGGCCGCGGACTGGTACCTGGGCGCGGTGTCGCACAACGGCCCGACCGGCGTGATGGGGCTGACCGTGGTGAACGTCGATAACCGTCCCTGACATCTCGCCCGGCAGCGAACGTGAAAGAGCGCCCGGGGAGGGACCGGGCGCTCGGGCAGGAGCGAACGAGGCGAGGCGGCGTGCGGCCGCCGAGGATCTTCTAGTTAGCGGTTCTGGGCCAGGAACTTCATCACGTCGTCAAGGCGGAAGCGGCGATCGCCGCGCTTGCAGACGCGATAGAAGGGCAGCTCGCCGCGGTCACCCAGCCGCTTCACCGTGTTCACGTGCAGGTGGAGCATCTCGGCGACCTCGGTCGCGGTGAGCATCGGTCCCAGTTCGTTGACGGCCATCGATGCCATGGGTCAGGTTGCCTCGTTCTGCGCACTTCTCGGCGGCTCCGGACCCCTGGGGTAGTCAGGGGTAGGGACGGGTCCGCTGTGCGCCAGACAGTAGGGGTGCGGCGCCTGCTGCTCCAAGCCGTACTTTGGTCTACCCGCCAGTACCAGACTCGACCGCGTCCTACCATCGGCGCATGCGGATGACCGCGCCGATGCGCCTGCCGGGCTCGACACGAGGCCTCGCCGCGCCACGCCCGAGCACCGCGCTCACCGCACTCGCGGTGATCGGTGCCTTCGTGCTTGCGACGCTCGTGATCGCCGTCCTCGAGGGACCCGTCTTCGGCATCCAGGACGCATCGCCCGTCTACCTCGTCGCCGTCGTCGCGGCAGGAGCACTCGCAGGCACCATCCCGGCGGTCGTGACCGCGTTCGCGGCGTTCCTTGCCTACGACGTCCTCTTCACCGAGCCACGGTTCAGCGTCGCCGTGGCCGATCCACGCGAGGTGCTCGACCTCATCCTGTTCCTGTTCGTCGGACTCGTCGTGGGCCGCCTCGTGTCCATCCTGCACGCACGAGCAGAGGAAGCTGCCGAACGGGCCGCCGAGGCCAATACGCTGTTCTCGCTCAGCCGTGCGCTCGCGACGGCGACGTCGACCGCGGAGGCGGCGCCCGACATCGCGGACCGCGTGCGGGATGCGGCCGCGCTCGAGCGCGTGTGGATCGTCGCCGGGACCGGCGCCGCCGAACGTGTCCTCGCCGACACCGCAGCCGGCTCGCCGGGCGGCGAGCCGCCGCCCCATCCAAGCCTCACCTCGAGCCTCGTGCGTACGCCCGGCGACGAGCCGGCGCGCTGGGTGCGGACCCACGCGACCGGCCGGACGCCCGCCCCATCGACGACAGACCAGTTGCAGTACCGCGCCCGGATCGAGGTCGACGACGTGCCGCTCGGGACCATCGTGGCGCTGCGCGACCGCGAGCTGGGCGACCCGTCGCGCAGCGAGACGCGCGTCCTCGCGCTCGCCGCCGACCAGGTGGCGGTGTCGCTCCGGCGCGATCAACTCCGACAGGCGGCCACCGACCTCGAGATCGCCCACCAGGCGGATGTGCTGAAGACCGCCCTCATCGACTCGGTCTCGCACGATCTCCGCACGCCGCTGGCAAGCATCCGTGCGACCGCCGGCGGCCTCGCCGATCCCGAGGTCGCGTGGACCGACGGGGCTCGGCGCGATGCGGCGAGCGTGATCGATACCGAGGCAGCCCGACTCGACAGACTCGTCAGCGGTCTCCTCGACCTCAGCAAGATCACGTCGGGCGGCCTCCACCCGGACCTCGAGCCGCACGAGTTGTGGTCGGTCGTCCTGCCGGTCGTGGAGCGGCTGCGGCCGAGCCTCGGCGAACGCACGATCTCGGTCGATGTGCCGGAGAGCCTCCCGCCGGTCCTCGCCGACGCCGTCCTGCTCGACATCGTCGTCACGAACCTGCTGGACAACGTGGGCGCCCACAGCGCGGCCGACGCTCCGGTCGCGATCCGCGCCGACGCGGACGGCGGCACGGTGCAACTGGTCGTCGAGGACGGCGGGCCCGGGGTGCCGGCGGACGCGATCGGCTTCGCTGTTCGACCGGTTCCGGCGCGGCCCGACGCGCTCCGAAGGCTCGCGCCGCGGGCTGGGCATCGGTCTGAGCGTCGTGCGCGGGCTTGTCGATGCGATGTCGGGGCAGGTCACGCGCCGACCGAAGCCCGCTGGGAGGCCTGGCCGTGACGGTCCGGCTGCGGCCCGCACCGGTCGACCCCGAGCGATGACAGGCGGCGCGCCGTGAGCGCTCGGATCCTCCTCGTCGAGGACGACGCGGCGACCCGGACGGCGGTCGCCTCGAACCTGGAGGCGCACGGCTTCCGGGTCACGACCAGCGATGACGTCGCAAGCGCGTTGCGTGCCTGGGATGCCGAGCGCCCGGACCTGATCCTGCTCGACCTCGGGCTGCCGGATCTCGACGGGAGCGCTGTCGTGCGCCACGTCCGCCGCGACGCGACGACTCCGATCCTGATCCTGTCCGCCCGCAGCGACGAGCGCGTGAAGGTCGCGACACTGGAGGCCGGGGCCGACGACTACGTGACCAAACCCTTCGGGATGGATGAGCTGCGGGCACGGATCGGAGCGGTTCTCCGCCGAGCCGCGGGCCCTGCCGCCGATACGACGGGGTCGTCCGCCTCGGCCCGATCGCGATGGATATCGCCGCGCGGCGCGTGAGCGTGGATGGCACGCCCGTCGAGCTCACGCCGCGCGAGTACGAGCTGCTCAAGGTGATGATGGCCCAGCCCGGGCGACTCCTCACGAAGGGGCGCCTGCTTCGAGCGGTGTGGGGCACGGCCTATGCCGACGAGGCGCACTACCTCCATGTCTACGTGTCGCGTCTGCGCCGCAAGCTCGCGGCGGCCGACCGCACCGGCGCGGTCGAGGGCCTGATCACCGCCGAACCCGGCATCGGCTACCGGATCGGCGATCCGGGCGTGCGGCGTTGAGCACTGTTTGAGGGTGTAGAGGCCCTCCGAGCCCGGTTCCTTCTTGGGCCTCCGGCCTAGCGTGAAGGCATGGACACCGCGGGACTGATCGTCCTGCCACGCGCAGAAGACCCCATCGACGCCGACCTGCGAGAGGTCGACGTCGCGATCGCCTTGGTCGCCCAGGGCGCGGCGGTCCGCGTCCGGCTCGTCGGCCTCGCTTCCGCCGACCGGATCGCGCCGTACGCGCTCGCCCATGCCCAATCCGCCGGCGTCGACTTCCGCGTCGACGGCTCCGGCCCGACGACGCGCCTGATCTTCGGCCCGTCCTGATCGAGGTCCTCCATGCTGCCCGGAAAGGTCGGCCGACGGCCGGCTGATCGCCGTGTGCGGGTGCGCCCGCCGGTCTCCCCGTATTTCCGTACCGTCGGCGACGGCGTCATCGTCGCCAAGCCCGCGGCGATCGAGCCCACAGGCTCCATCGGACGGACGCTCGCGCGCGCTCGCCGGCTGGCCTTCGGGCGCCCGCTCTCGAACGCCGAGGAGTCGAGCGAGCGGCTCTCGAAGGTCAAGGCCCTGGCCGTCTTCTCCAGCGACAACCTGTCGTCGGTCGCGTATGCGACGGAGGCCATCCTCTTCACGCTGCTGGCCGTCGGGACGGGAGCCTTCTGGTTGACCGTCCCGATCTCAGCGTTGATCGTCGCGGTCCTTGGCATCATCGTCGTCTCGTACCGCCAGACGATCCGTGCCTACCCAAACGGCGGCGGAAGCTACGTCGTCGCGCGGGAGAACCTCGGGACGCCAGCGGGCTTGGTCGCAGCCGCCGCGCTCCTCACCGACTACGTCCTGACGGTCTCTGTCAGCGTCGCCGCGGGCGTGGCTGCCATCACCTCGGCATTCCCTGGGGCACTCGACGACGTCCGCGTCGAGATCGCGGCGGTGAGCATCCTGCTCGTCATGCTCATCAACCTGCGCGGCGTTCGGGAGAGCGGGACGATCTTCGCGATCCCGACCTACGTATTCGTGGGCTCGATGCTCGTGCTCATCGCGCGTCGGCGTGGTGCGGACCCTGGCCGGCGCCGCCCCCATCGTCACCGACGTCATCCCAGCGACGGTGCCCCCGCAGACGCTCGGCATCCTGCTCCTGATGCGGGCCTTCGCCGATGGATGCACGGCGATCACCGGCGTCGAGGCCGTCTCGAACGGGGTCCCGGCGTTCAAGCGGTCCGAGTCGTGGAATGCACGCGTCACCCTGACGGTGATGGCCGTGCTGGTCGGCGTCATGTTCCTCGGCACGAGCTGGCTGGCCGAGGTCGCCGGCGCGGTGCCCGCAGAACGCGAGACGGTCCTCTCGCAGCTGGGCAGGGCGGTGTTCGGCGGCGTCGGACCGGCGTACCTCGTGCTCCAGCTCTCGACCATGGGCATCCTCATCCTTGCGGCGAACACCGCGTTCGCCGATTTCCCGCGCTTGTCCTCGCTCCTGGCCCGCGATGGGTTCATGCCGCATCGGTTCGCCTTCCGAGGCGAGCGCCTCGCCTTCAGCACCGGGATCGTCGCCCTCGCGGTCCTATCGATCGCTGTTCTCGCGGCATTCGGCGGTCGTGTCGAGGCGCTGATCCCGCTGTACGCGGTCGGCGTGTTCACCTCGATCACCTTGTCGCAGGCCGGCATGGTCCGGCACTGGTGGCGGAGCCGCGAGCCAGGTTGGCGGCGGAGCATGACGATCAATGGCGTCGGGGCGGTCGCGACGGCCATCGTGACCCTGATCTTCGCGATCGCGAAGTTCGCGCTGGGTGCCTGGTTGATCATCATCGTCATCCCGATCCTGGTCGCGGCGATGATCGCGGTCCACCGGCGGTACGCGCGCCGTCGGGTCGAGAAGGCCGTGCGCGCGGAGCTGGTCGTCCATCCGCCGCGACGAGCGCAACGGGTCATCGTCCCGGTGGCCGACGTCTCGCGAGATGTCGTCCACGCGCTGACGTTCGCTCGGACGATGTCGGAGGACGTCACGGCCGTCCACGTGACCGAGGACGCCGAGCGGGGCAAGGAGCTGCGAGCGAGGTTCCGACGACAGCTCCCTGGTATCCCGCTCGTCGTCGTCGAGTCGCCCTATCGAGAACTCGTCAGACCGCTCGTCCGATACCTCAAGGACGCCGCCGACGGTGCCGGAGACTCGGTCGTGATCGTCCTGCTCCCCGAGTACTTGCCACGCAACCGGATCGAGCAGCTCCTGTACAACGACAACGCCCGCAGGATCCGCGAGGCCATCATCGGCCTGCCGAACGTCCTCGTGGCGGAGGTGCCGTATCGACGAGTGGCGTAGGCGGGAGGCGGGATGACCGGACCCGAGGACGATCGTTGAGCGATCGTTGAGCGGCATGGGGGCTGCACGCACCAACAGCAGGGACAGGGGCTGGCACCGTATGGACGTGCCACAAATCAACGCCGGCCGATCGCGGCCGGCGGCAGCGAGTGCGCGACCACCGGTCGCGCCCACCACGGTGTCAACGTGGGCGCCGAGATGATCGGCGGCCGACGACCGCTCACCGGACGGAAGGCCGGCGACCGGCGCGATCCGGGTCGAGCGGCCGCATGCCCCGTACTTCCGCTACACCGGCCCCGGCCAGCTCGTCGCGCGCGAGGCAGCGTCCCAGCCGCGGACCCCCGCTGGGCGCGCCTTCGCGCGCGCTCGCGGCCGTCGTCTTCGGCCGGCCACTGGCGAGCGAGGCCGACATCGAAGAGCGGCTGTCGAAGACGAAGGCGCTCGCGATCTTCAGCTCGGACGCGATCTCGTCCTCGGCCTACGCCACGGAGGAGATCCTGCGGGTCCTGGTCCTCGCCGGCGCGGCCGCGATGCTGCTGTCGATCGAGGTCGTCGATCGCGATCGCGATCCTGCTCGCAGTCGTCGCCGTCTCCTACCGCCAGGTCTGTCGCGCGTATCCGAACGGCGGCGGCGCGTACGTCGTCGCGCGGACCAACCTCGCGCCGATCTTCGGGCTGATCGCCGCGGCGTCGCTGCTCATCGACTACGTGATGACGGTCGCCGTCTCGACCGCATCGGCGATCGCCCAGATCCAGTCGGTCGTCCCGGCCGCGTACGACGTCCGCATCGAGATCGCGTTCGTGTCGATCGGCGCTGATCACGATCGCCAACCTGCGCGGCCTGCGCGAGTCCGGGAACATCTTCGCGGTCCCGACCTACCTGTTCGTCGGCCTGGCGCTCGGCGATCGTGGCGATCGGCGTCTCGCAGATCGTCGACCGGCACGGCGCAGCCGATCCCGCCGCGACCCGACTCGCGTGCCGCTCGGGACCGAGCCACTCGGCATCCTGCTGCTCCTCAGGGCGTTCGCCGGCGGGTCGGTCGCGCTGACCGGCGTCGAGGCGATCGCGAACGGCGTCCCGGCGTTCAAGCCGCCCGAGTCGAAGAACGCCGCCAACACCATGACCGTCGATGGCCGTCCTGCTCGGCATCCTGTTCATCGGGCTGACGGTCGTCTCCGTCGCGCTACGGGCTGCGCCCGACCGAGGCCAGGTGGCCCGTCGATCGTCGCGATGGCGGCGGAGGTGACGTTCGGCGCGGGTTCGCCGTTCGTCCCCGTCTTTGCCGCGCGCCACCGCGCTGATCCTGTTCCTCGCCGCGAACACGAGCTTCAACGCCTTCCCTCGCCTGGCCGCGATCCTTGCCGAGGACGGCTACATGCCGCGCCAGTTCGCGTTCCGTGGCGATCGACTCGCGTTCTCGTGGGGCATCGTCCTGCTGGCCGCCATCGCCTTCGGGTTGTTGTGGGCGTTCGGTGGCGACACCCACGCGCTCATCCCGCTCTACTCGGTCGGCGTGTTCCTGTGCTTCACCCTCAGCCAGGCCGGCATGGTCAAGCCACTGGCGCGAGGTTCGCGAATCGGGCTGGCAGTGGCGGCTCGCCGTGAATGCCTTCGGCGGTGTCCTGACCGCGGTCGTCCTCGGGATCGTCGTGTTCGAGAAGTTCCGCGATGGCGCGTACCTCGTCGTGATCCTCGTGCCGCTCCTCGTCGCGATGATGCTGTTCATCAATCGCCAGTACGGACGCTCCAAGGCAGAGCTTGCCGTACGACCCGACCTGATCGTCGGACCGCCGATCCGTGAGGAGCGCGTCGTCGTCCCGATCCCCGGGCTCGACCGGGCGACCGTGCAGGCGATCAAGGTGGGCCGCTCGGTCGGCGACGACATCCGAGCGGTGTTCATCTCGGACGATCCCGACCAGGCCGCGAAGGTCCGCGCCGACTTCGAGCGGCAGGTCCCGGGCGTGCCGCTGGTCGTCGTCGAATCGCCATATCGCGCGCTGGCCGGGACCACTCCTCGCGTACCTCGACGTCCTCGATATGGCCTGGCCGCCCGACAAGCCCGAGCCGATCACGTTCGTCGTCATCCCCGAATACGTCGCCAAGAGCTGGTGGGAGCGGCTGCTCTACAACCAGTCGGCGAAACGGCTGCGCTCGATGCTGCTCGGTCGACCGCACACCGTCATCGTCAACGTGCCGTACCGGCGAGAGGACCCCGACGCAGCGCCGGACGCCGCGCACGACCACCGAGGCTAGTCGCGGCTAGCAGCGCTCGACCACCGCGGCCGACCCGAGCTAGCCGCGCGCGATCCTCCGCGCCTTCGCGGTGACCCGCAGGAACTCGCGGAAGATGGCGCCACGGCTCGATGTGGCTCGGCTCCCCGGCGTAGATCGTGCGGATCGGCACCCACTCGATGGGCAGCCCGAGTGCGATCGCCCGGGCGATCATCTCGACCTCGAACTCGAAGCCGGACTCCTCGCTTTCGAGCATCGCCCGCATCAGGACTCGACCGATGAGCCGGTAGCCGGACTGGTTGTCGGGCACGTTCCGGCCGAGCGCAGCGGACAAGCGTCAGGCCGCCGAGCGTGTTCGACAGCCGCCTGGCGGGCGGCATCTCGCCGAACGCGCGCTTGCCGATGATGAGCTCTGGCCGACGTTCGCGGAACGCGTCGACGAAGGCCGGGATCTCCTCCGGATCGTGCTGGCCATCCGCGTCGAGGGTGACCGCCGCCGCGTACCCGGCATCGAGGGCGTGACGGAAACCGGTCCGCAGTGCCGCGCCCTTGCCGGCGTTCGGCACCTGGCGAAGGACCGTCGCGCCCGCGCGTCTCCGCACGAGCCGCGGTGTCGTCGGACGAGCCGTCATCGACGACGACGACCGGCAGGTGGGCACGTGCCGCCTCGACGACGGCGCCGATCCGCGGACCTTCCTCGTAGGCGGGGATCAGCGCGACGACGGAGTCGAAGGAGTCGGCCACCGGTGCAGTATCGCAACGCGCGGCGCCTGGATTCTCATGACCGGCTCAGGAACGTCCGCGAAGACTCGCGATCACCACACGCACTCCGCAGGGGGCGCCCACCCAGGAGACATCGATGACAGCGAATCCGACCGATCCGGCCGAGGGGACCGCGTTCAGCGGATCGACCGGGACGCCGAGCCGACGACGCGTCGGGCTCGTCCTCGCCGGTGCCACGATCCTCATCATCGGCGCTGCCGCCACGTCGCTCGCGGCATCGCCAGCGCCAAGCTCGTCGAACTCCGACCGTCCTCCAGCGGGTCGCACGACCACCCCGACGGTTCCCGGCAACGGCCCGGCGGCCGTGCCGGACTTCGGACGCTTCGGGCGGCCCGGCTTCGGCTTCCGCGACATCACGATCACGTCGATCAGTGGCAATGACATCAGCCTCAAGACCGACGATGGCTGGACGCGCACGATCACGATCACCGACTCGGTCCAGCTGACCAAGGGCGGACAGACGATCCAGGTGTCAGACCTCAAGGTCGGCGACCAGGTCCGCTTCCGCCAGACCCGCAACGACGACGGCTCCTATACCGTGACGGCCGTCGCGGTCGTCGTCCCGACGATCCAGGGCAAGGCGAGCGACATCACCTCGAGCGGGTTCAAGGTCACGACCCGCGACGGGTCGGTGTGGACGGTCACCGTCAACGGGTCGACGATCTACACCTTCGGGCAGGGCGACGGGCAGCCTCTCCGACGTAAAGGACGGCCAGCCGGTCGTCGTCGCGGGCACGGTCCCGGCGGACAACCAGATGACCGCGAGCTCCGTCCGTGTGGCCGGCGATCGCGCGGTCGGCAAGGTGACTGCGAAGACCGCGGACACGATCACCATCAAGACACGCGATGGCAAGAGCGTCACGGTCCACGTCACGGCCGACACGACGTATCGCGTCGCGGGCGTCGATAACGCGACGTTGAAGGACGTGGCGGTCGACATGGCGGTCGGCATCAGCGGGCGATCACGCTCCGACGGCTCGATCGACGCGGCCGCGGTGGTGGCCGGCAAGGTCGGCGCGTTCGGCCGAGGCTTCGACGGTTTCGGCAGGAAGGGCTTCGGTCGCGGCGATGCCGTGCCGGACGCGCCCGATAGCGCCCAGCCGGACGCAGCGCAGCCGGCGATCGATCTCCAACTCGGGTTCCCGACTGCCTGAACTCCTCCCCGGGCGGTCTCGCGCAGGACCTCGCAGGACCCACGGCTGGGGGCCGTGGGTCCTGCCGCATCTCCCATCGCGCGCAGTACGAACGTGAGGCTGGCATCGGACGCGCCAGCGCCTAGCGTTCCGGACATGGAACTCGTGGTCGCCCTGATGTCGGCGGCGCTCGGCTTGAGCGCAGCGTTCTTCCTGACGATCGGGACGTACGACCTCTTTCCGGATGCATGGCTGCGGGTCGGTCGGTGGCGCCAGCGGGCGCTGTTCGGGACCGCGTCGACCGCTCGCAACCCGATGATCCCGCGCTCGATCCGGCAGACCCCGCTCGACTGACCTTCAAGCGCTCCGCGGGGGGCGGCGGGAACGGTTGGCGTCCCCGGCAGGATTCGAACCTGCGACCTTGCGCTTAGAAGGCGCCTGCTCTGTCCACTGAGCTACGGGGACGCTGCTAGCGGGTGAGTGTACGCACGAACCGGATGACCGGAACCCGAAGATGGGGGTGCCGGACCGGGTGCATCCACCATTGCGTCGCTCTACAGGTCCGCGCACGCTGACCCTCCGACCGAGCGCGATGGGCGTGAAAAGGGCGCGACGGTCACGTTCCCGGGCTCCTGTCCCCTGCCGTCGATCCCTCCTCCGCTCGGCCGGTAGCGAGGAGGGTCGTCATGGCGACCATGGTCGAGACCGCGACGGAGAATCCGGCCGTTCCGCGTCCAGGTCAAGCAAGACGAGATCGAGGACCTGCGTCGACGGCTCGCGGCGACACGATGGCCGACCAATGAGCTCGTCGACGATCGATCGCAGGGCGTCCAGCTCGGGACAGCTCAGGCGCTGGCACGATACTGGAGAGACGAGTACGACTTCGGGCGGATCGAGGCGAGGCTCAACGCCCTGCCCCAGTTCACGACCGAGATCGACGGCGTGGACATCCACTTCATCCACGTCAGATCGCCTCACGAGGATGCCCTCCCGCTGATCATGACCCACGGCTGGCCGGGCTCGGTCATGGAGCTCCTCGGGACCGTCGGCTTGTTGACCGACCCGACCGCGCACGGTGGGCGCGCGGAGGATGCCTTCCATCTCGTGTTGCCGTCCCTCCCCGGCTACGGGTTCTCCGGCGAACCCCGTGAGCTCGGCTGGTTCCACGGTCGGATCGCCGCAGCATGGGGCGAGCTGATGTCGCGACTCGGCTACACGAGATACGTCGCCCAAGGCGGCGACGTCGGAGCCGCGGTGACGGATGCGATGGGTCGCCAGAACCCACCCGGGCTCGCGGGCATCCACACGAACCTGCTCGTGACGATGCTCGGGACGAGCGGCCCGCCGCCGTCCAGCGACACCGACGAGGAGAAGGCGGCGATCCAGGCGCTGACGACGTTCAGAGCGACGGGATTCGGCTATTTCCTCGAGCAGGCGACAAGGCCGCAGACGATCGGCTATGCGTTGCTCGATTCACCGGTCGCGCTCGCGGCGTGGATGCTCGACCACGACACCGATGCCTACCAGAAGGTCAGTCGCGCCTTCGTCGATGACAAGCCGTCCGGATCGCTGACCAGGGATCAGATCCTGGACAACATCACGGTCTACTGGTTGACGGGCACGGGAGCCTCAGCCGCTCGCGAGTACTGGGAGAGCGGGCGCGCAGCCGCTGCGGCGGCGGGCAAGGTCCCGCCACAGGTGTCCGTGCCGGCGGGCTTCACGGTATTCCCAGGGGAGATCTACCAGGCCCCGCGCACCTGGGTCGAGCAGGGATATCCGACCCTCGTGTACTTCAATGTCGCCGAGCGGGGTGGCCATTTCGCCGCCTGGGAGGAACCCGAGCTCTTCTCCGAGGAGGTGCGGAAGGCGTTCCGGTCCGTGCGCGCGAACCTCTGATCGCATCTGGGGGCGTGGGCGCACGGGGGACACGCTCACGCCCCACGCGGTCCCCTACCGAGGACCGCGACCGCCGCTCAGCGTTGCGACCGTTGCGCGCGTCAGTCGCGCTTTCCCGTCGCGATCCATCGAGCGAAGCGTTCGACCTCATCGGCCGACCACCCGTCGTCGCACGGCATCGAGCCATCCCGGAGTCGGTCGAGGATCGCCTCCGCGTTCGACCGCACGTCGTCGACGTCCCAGAGATCGAACGCGAAGGTCATCGAATCGCGGTCCATCTCTCGGAACAGGGGCTTGATGTCCTGGGCGAAGCTGACTGGCTCATCGGGCGCTGGCAAGGTCACGGCGATCACCTCTCGTCACCAGTGTCCTCCCACGAGGCACCAGCCCGCGCGGTGGGCGCGTCGCGTCGACTGGTGCCCCGACGACGGCGGTCAGGCGAACCGCTTGACGAAGGTGAGGGCTATCTCGGCGACCTCGCGCCAGCCGTGGTGGACGGTGAGGGAGTGGCCCCTGTTCGGCACCTTCACGATCTCGGTCACCCTGGGCCCTGGCGTCGTTGCCTCGGCCCAGCTGCTTCTTTCCGCGCTTGACAGGCGCGGTCCCGGAAGAACGAACATGATCCCGAGCACGATGGACGCTGAACCCGAGTCGACTGCACAGCCTGGTCAGGTGCCGATCGACGCCGCCCAGGCGGCAGCGACCAAGCCGAGTCGACGGGCGATCATCAGCCGCGTCCTGTTGCTCGTCGGGATCGTCGTCTTCGTCTTCGTGGTCATCCTTCCACGTGTCGTCGACTTCGGCGAGGTGCGGGACGCCCTCGCGACGCTGTCGGTCCAGCAGCTGGCAGCGCTCGTAGCCGTGACCCTCGTGGCCTATGTCGCGAACGCCGCCCCCATGCGGATCCTGATCCCGGCCCTGAGCTGGCCGCGGGCTGTCGGATCCGACCTCGCCGCCCGCGCCGTCGTCAGCACGATCCCCGGCCCCACCGACATCGCCACGCGGTTCGTGCTCTATCGACAGTGGTCGATCCCCGCCGACACGGCAACGGCTGGGATCGTGTTCGCCGCGTTCTTCGAGACGATGTCGGCGCTCGTCCTGCCGGTGATCGCCACGATCGGCGTGGTCCTCACGGGCGAAGCCGCCCAGCCCGCCGTCCTCTGGCTCTCCGTGATCGGGCTTCTGGTCTTCGCCATAGCTGTCGCACTCATCGTCGGTATCGTCCGCTCGGAGCCGCTGGCCCGGCGCGTCGGGAAGGCGCTGCAATCGATCGCCACACGCTTGTGGCGGCTCGTCAAGCGGACGCCACCGACCGGCATCGAGCAGGGCGTCCTTGACGTTCGGGAACGGTCGAAGGACACGCTGTCCAGACACGGTCTTGCCGCGTTCGCCGCGGCCGTCCTCGCCAAGCTGACCTGGTTCCTCGTCCTTGAGATCGCCCTGTGGTCGGTCGGGATCTCACCGGCCATGTTGCCTCCGTCGGCCGTTCTGGCGGCGATGGCCGCGGTCGCGCTCGTCGCGCTGATCCCGATCACGCCCGGTGCGGTCGGCGTGAGTGAGGTCGCCTACATCGGCTTCCTCAGCGCGGTCGGAGGGAGCGAGCTGACGGGCCAGATCACGGCGGCGATCGTCATCTACCGGGCGATGCAGTGGCTCGCACCCATCCCGATCGGCTGGATCCTCCTCGTCGTCATGCGGGGCAGCCACTGGCGGGACCTCGACCAGCCGGCTGCGACCGTCGAAGGCACGACCCAAACCGCCGACCTGCCCGCGAAGTCCTGATTCCCGGCCCGCTTGGGGCTCATCGGTTGTCGAGCAAGACGAGGAAGCCCGCGACGAGATGACGATGTACAGAGCGATGCCGATGATGTTGATCGCGGAGCGGCGGTCACCTTCGATGTGCGCCCCGTCCTTGGCCCAAAAAAGGGGGGAGCAGCCGCAGGAGGATCGGCAGGATCGATACGGCGAGCCCGACGGTGACGGCCAGCGCCGCCCCCTCGGGCCCTCGTCGGCGATGGCCCATGAGGAGCCGAACGGCGTCGCCCATGATGAGCGCGAGGCCGACCCGAAGGCGCGAATCCGGCAGGTGCTCTGAGGGATCCCGGGTCGCACCCGGCGACTCGAAGAAGCGCATCTCCCAGAGCAAGGCCCCTGCGACCGCGAGCTCGATCCCGATGATCGACTGGAAGAACTGGACGGGCACATCCACGACGACACCCTCTTGAACGGCTCCCGTCGCAGATGGCCGGAGCGGGCGGCTGTAGCATGCTCGTCGTGATCCCCGGAGGCGCGCGTCGCATGTCGCCGGCGTCGGCGGCGCCCCTGAGGCGGCCACGGACGTCACGACCCCTTACCACCCAGGCGGCAGGTCGGCGACGATCGCGGATTCCCATCGACTCGGCCCCGACCCCGGCGAGTTCGCAGTCGCGACGAAGGTGGATGTCAAGATCGACAGCACGTCTCAGTCGAGACATGGTCCTGTCTCACTTGCCGGCCACCACCGATCGATCGCGCAGCTGAGCCCTCGAGCCGAACGCGCGGCCGAAGGTGTTACCGCCCTTCATGCTTGCGGCCGTCGACCTTCGGGAGTACCCGGGAGCGGTCCCCGGCGCCTTGATAGCGGTCGTTCTTGCGCTCGCGGTCGCTCGGTGGCAGAACGACGATCGGCGCGTTCAAAGCGGCGTGGCAGCGTTACTACTCCTGGCGGCCGGACTCGTGCTGTCGGTCACCCTGACTCCGAGCGGGGAAGCCCTCGCTGGAGCCGCGACGCACCGTCTGGTCACGTGCGATGTCAGTCGGTTCACTCCCCTGACGCCAGCGGCTCTATCACGTTTGACGGATGAGAGCCTCAACGTCTATTTGTTCATACCGCTGGGGATCGCGGTCGCGTTCCTCCCGGCTTCCCGCTGGAGGCTTCTCTGCGGGTTGGCCGCGATCCTGCTGCCGATCGTCATCGAGACGATCCAGGCCGTCATCCCGGCCCTCGGTCGCGTATGCCAAAGCGGAGACGTCGTCGACAACTGGACGGGCCTTGCTCTAGGGCTGGCGATGGGGGCAAGCGCGCATGCCCTTTGGCGAACGATCGCGACGCGTTCGAAAGCGAACTGAGGGCACAGCTTGATTCGGCCCCATGGCGTCATCGGATTCTCGACGATCGATCCTCTGCGATCTCGGATAGGTATCCGGCCAGCATTTTCACTATCTCCTGGCGATCGAACGTGTGCTCGGCGTAGCGGCGACCGGCAATCGATCTGCGGTCACGACCGGGATCAGTCAGGCATGCAAGGATGGACGCCCGAAGTGATGCGGCATCCTCCGCCTTCGATACGTATCCCGCTTCAGCGGCCTCGACGATCCGGGCCGCCTCGCCATCAGCGTTGACGAGTACCGGCCGGCCCGCCGCGAGTCCCTCCACGAGCTTCGTAGGCAGTGAGTCCTCGTAGAGCGGTCCCCGCCGCAGCATCACGACGGTCGCGTCGGCTGCGGCCAGTAGGTCCGGCACGGATGCTGCTGGAACGGCCGGATCGAAATGGATATGCCCAAGTCCTGCATCAGCGGTGGCCTGAGCGAGACGGTCGCGATCGAAACCGTCGCCGATGATCCGCAGCTCGACACCTTCCTCGCGGAGTGGGGCGACAGCATCCACCAGCGTCTGAACACCCTGCGCCAGCCCGACGGATCCGACATACGCCAGCGTCAGGCGCACTTCCGGCCAGCCTAGACGACGCCGTGCCGAATCCGAACTGATATCAGGGCGGAACCGATCAAGGTTGACCCCGTTCGGCAAGAGGCGAACCCGACCTGTTGCACCGCGCTTCCGCTCGAGTCGCGCGACGAGTCCGGGCGTCACGGTCGTAATGAGCGACGCTGACTGATAGGAGATCCGCTCGATCGCAAGAGCCAGCCGCTGCGCTTGCCGGTTCTCAAGTGCGCCCATCGCGATCGGGAAGTCGGGCCATGGATCGGCCACGTGAAATAGATACGGCCGTCCGGTGACCGCGCGATGGAATGCGGCTGACAACCCGAGAAACAAGGGCGGCGACTCGACGATGAGGACGTCAGCCCAACGGACGTCGCTCACGGCTGCCAGCGTTGCGGCGGCGAAAGACCCCTGGTCGATCGCGCGATCGACGAACGTCCGGTTCGGCCGAGGGATCATCGGGAGCCGGAGGACGGGGGTGCCGTCGCGCCGCTCCCGCCGGATATGGGAGGCGCGATAGCCCGAACGCACGCGCCCATCGGGGTAGTGGGGTGGTCCCGTCACCACACGGATCTGGTGACCGAGCGCCTGGAGCAGCGCGACCGTCTCCCTGAGCCGGGTCTGCGGCGCGCCGACCTCCGGTGGAAAGTAATGGGTCAGGAGCAGGATGCGCATGGATCTGGGCGACGTGCTCGCCAACGTCGGACCCGCGGGCCCCCGGTGCCGATCAGGTCCGACGACGGAGATAGCTGATGGCCCACGTGGCGGAGATTCCGATCGTGAAACCGAGGAGCCCGGCAACGACGGCGGCGAATACCGGCTGAGGCGAAACAGGGTCTGCCGGGACGGTCGCAGGACCCAGGATCGTCAGCACGCCTTGCGAGTAGCGGATCCTCAGGTCGAGGAGGCTGCTGCGGAGTGTCAGAAGCGTCGCGAGCTGCGACTGCAATGCATTGACTTGGACTTGCTGCGAAGCTTTCGGGTTCGCGCCGAGCCCATCGATCGCTCGTTCGGTGGCCGTGATCTGGGTTTCGACAGTGGCGAGATCGGACTCGATGCCCTGTTGTGCGGCTGATGACGATCCGCTGACAGTCGGAGCGATGTCGACGAGCTGGTTGGCGACCGCTGTCGCGATGGACGTGGCGACGTCCGGGTCGCCGTCGCGGGCGCTGACGGTCAGCAACGCGCTCGTCTTGCTTGCCCTTGCGCTCACGTTACGGGCAACGTCGGTAGGCGCGATCCCGACGGCCGCGGCGACGTGGTCCACGACGGAAGGCGTATCCACGAGCTCCGCGAACGTGTCGCCCATCGTCGGAGCCACCAGCGAAACCGTCGATTCGTACATCGCGGGCTGTCGGCTTGCCACGAAGAACGCGACGACCCCAGCGAGGATCGCACACACGAGTCCGATGCCCGCAGCCGCAGCCGCCTGTCTCAGGTAATCGCTTCTCGGCAAGCGTCGAGCTCCTGGGGGGTTCGGCCATATCGGGTGCGCCCATGCTGACCTTTTCACTATAGCCGTCGCAGCGGCTGACCCCGACAATCAACGCCTAATGTCCCACCCGGGACCGTTCCGCTGACGTGAGTCGCGTCGACCCACCTGGCTTCCCGGATCGACCGCTGAATGTCGGCTGCGCGTCAGGACCACGGGTCCACCCTACAGCGCCGCGGTCGCTGCAGCCTTGACCCACTTTGGAGGCACCTGATAGCCTTACGTTCCTCGATCCTCCTTCGTGGCTCGCGGGCGACGGTGAATGCGCCGGTCGGCACGCGAGGCGCGGTTCCACCACCGGGCCGCCGTCAGAGCCCCCTTCCTCTCACGCCCTGACGATGGCCGTGCCCGTTGTGCCCGAAGGAGGTCCGCGCTCCGTCTCGCGCGCGGTTCGTCGTGGCGCGCAGAGCCGGACGATCGCCGCTGCCGCAGCCGACACCCGCAAGGAGGGAAGGCGATGACGATGTCCTATTGGGATGGAGTCTCGTGGGCCCCGGAACCTCCACCTCGTCCCAGTGATTCCCGGCGGCGCGCCCCTGGGAAGCGATGGATGCTCGGCCTGCTGGCGATCGGGTTGATAGCGGCGCTGACTGGCTCAGCGAGTCCCAGTGTCCTGGCACGGACCGTCAGTTCGATGTGGACGGCTCCGATCGGAACGGGCGGAGCGAACGGGACTGTCGCGTTTCGAACCTATACGGATGGCACAGGCTCTGTGTACATCGGGCTCCGCGGACTTAAGCCCTCCACGCGGTACGGCGCCGCTATCACCCGAGGCGGATGCGGCACCAGCGGCGCCGACCTCACAGCGATCCCGTCATTTGTGACGACGTCGACCGGATTCGTCGGGCGCTCGAATTTCCTCACGGCGACCCAGCTCCGCGCAGTCAAGGCAGCGATCCACAATGGCTCGCGGATCCGATTTCGGGTCGGAACGGGCAGCCTCGCTCGATGCGGTACGTTCGCGCGAGTGAGGGTGGCGCCTGCGACCACGCCGGTTGCGACACCCACCCCGTCACGGACAGCCACGCCGACGCTCGCGCCGACCCCGACGGCTGTCCCGACCACGACGGCTGCCCCCACCCCAACGGAGACACCGGAACCGACCACGGCGCCGGCGCCGACCTCGACGCCAAGTCCGGCCCCAGCGGCAACCGCGACCCCGGTCCCAAGCGGGACCCCCGACCCGACTCCTATCCCGACAGGGACGCCGACGCCGAGGGCCACTCGGACGCCGGCCCCGTCTCCGACCCCGGCACCGACGCCGGCGCCGACGGCGACTGCGTCTCCGACACCAGCACCGACCCCACGCCCGACACCGACGCCTGTTCCGCTCACGGCGGATTTCACATACCAGCAATCCTCCTCGAACCTGGACGTGACGTTCCGGGACAGCTCGACGGGCGCGCCCCATACGTGGTGGTGGAGCTTCGGGGACGGATCGGCCCCGAGCTTTGATGCAGCGCCCGTCCACACGTATCCGTCCCCGGGGACATACGTAGTCGGACTCACCGTCGGGGACGGAAACGTGACGACCGCATCAGTCCTGCACTCCGTCACTGTCGCGGGTCGGACGGGTGCTACGCCCACGCCGACAGCGATCCCAACCCCCACACCCTCCCCGGCTCCGACGGGCCGGACGCTGTATATGAGCCCCTCGGGCTCTGACACCGCGAGCGGCTCAGCGACCGCTCCGTTCCGTTCGCTCCGGTTCTGGACCGGTACTCTCCGGCCGGGTGACACCGTCCTGGTCCGCGGCGGCTCATACCACGAGCCCGGTGCGGGCAACATCTGGAAGCCGACCGTTAGCGGCACGGCGACTGCGCCGATCACCGTAAAGGCGTATCCCGGCGAGGTCCCGGTCTTTGACGGCGACCGCTCCGGGCAGCAGGCGTTCGTGCTGTCAGGCGTCAGCTACATCATCGTTGACGGTCTGACGTTTACCCGCTATGCCCCGAACGGCAATGGCGTGTTCATCATCAGCGACGCGCACCACATCACTGTCCGCGGCATCACGATGACGGGCAACGTCGGGCTGACGGATAACGATCACGACGTCTACATCTCGCACGGCTCATCGGACATCCTGATCGACCGCTCGACACTCGACGGGATGCCGGGCGCGGCCGTTCACATCTATAGCGCCGACAATTACGCCGGCACGCGCATCACCATCACGAATAACCGCCTGACGAACAGCGGCTGGGGAATCCTCGCGGAGTCGAACCTCGCCGGCGGGATATTCCAGGACAACGTCCTCGACGGAAACGCCCTCGGCCTCAAGATCGCGTACACGACCGGAGTGGACGTCAGCCACAACGTCATCAGGGGGCCGGTCGGTATGTGGATCGAGGGCCCCCCCGACATCGGCACCGGCTCGAGCCCGATCACGGAGTCCTATAACTGCATCGACGCGCCGGTCCCGTTCAAGGTCAAGTGGCCGGTCGTGAACTGGACCCTCGCCCAATGGCAGACGACCGGCCAGGGCGTAGGAGATAGGGTCGGAACGTGCCTGTGACGACCTCCTGACGGGGCTGGCATCGCGCCAGCGCCGTCTGCCAGCGGATGCCACGGAATCGGAGGGCTCGGTTAGCATCCGGCAGTGACGCTCGTCGTCGAGACTCCCCCGACGCATCCGTCGGAGCGTCGCTACGTCCTAGACATCGTCCTTGGGCGTTGGCTCGGTCTGGAATGGACGTGGGTACCCTCAGACCGGACAGACGTCCGGATCTCCGTGTCTGGCGATATCCCGACGGCGGACGGGTCGGCCCGGGATGCCAGGGGCAGCGACGACGTGCGGAAGGTGGTCATCCCGGACGTCCTATTCACGACGGACCGGTGGCTCGAGTCGGCGTCCCTCCCAAGCAGCCCCCTTCGGAGGGTCGAAGATCCCACGGAGTCGCTCGGCGCCGCACGAATGCCTGTCATCTACGGGTCGCCATCCGCGCCGGCCAGCTTGATGCTCACGGGCATGGGTGCCAGCCTGGCGGTGGACGTCTTCGGGAGTGTCTTCTTCATGCTCACGCGCTACGAGGAAGGCATATCGCCCGAGCGGGATGCCTACGATCGGTTCCCCATGGCGGCGTCTCTTGCTGCCCGTGAGGGGTTTGCGATGCAGCCGCTCGCCGACGCCTATGTCGAACTCCTTTGGGCCGCGATCGTAAGCCAGTGGCCACGACTCGAACGCCGGCAGCACGCATACCGGTTGCGGCTGACACACGATGTGGATTTCGCACGCGCATCCGACGATCGCTCGCCGAAGCATCTTGTCCGCGCTGTCGCCGGCGACGTCGCGAGACGGCGTGACGTCGACCTCGCCCGCCGTCGCGTTTCAGCATTCGTCGAGCGGCGGCGTGATCCGGCGACCCTTCGCACGACAGACCCGTTCGATACCTTTGCGGATCTGATGTCGGTCAGCGAGAAGCATGGCATCGCGAGCACGTTCTACGTGATGGCCAGCGGCGAGCCCGCATCGACCGGAGGCAATTACGACGTGTCGTCGCCGTGGATGGCCGCGCGACTCATGGAGATCCATCGACGTGGCCATCAGATCGGCCTACACGGGAGCTTCGAAACACACGCTGACGGCCCGGCACTCAGGCGGGAGGTGGATCGCCTCGTCGGAGTGATGGATAGGACCGGGGTCCGGCAGGACGGCCTCGGTGGACGACAGCATTTCCTCCGGTGGTCGAACCTCACCACGTGGAGGAACTATGCCTCGGCCGGGCTGGTGCACGACACGACGGTCGGCTACGCCGAGGGCGTTGGTTTCCGCGCAGGAACATGCCGCGACTATCCCGCGTTCGACCTCTCCAGTGCGCGTGAGCTCGACGTCGTGGAACGACCCCTCCATGTGATGGACGGGGCGTTGATCCCCTATCTCGGCGTCGCCTCGGACACCGCCCTAGAACAGGTGATCACGGTGGCCGAGACTTGTCGTCGCTTCCAAGGTGCCTTCTCGCTCCTGTGGCACAACACTTCGCTTGCCACACGTGCCGAGCACAGACAATACGAGGACCTTATCGCGACGCTGGCATCTGGCTGATCGACGGCCGGTGACGGAAGGTCGCGGTAGACGCCGACCAGTCGCTCGGCCTGGACCTCCCAGTTGTAGCGATCCTGTGCGGCCACAAAGCCGTTTCGTCCAAGTTCGCGACGGCGACCATCATCGGCCAGGAGCGACCGGATCGCGGCGGCGACGTCGTTCGGCTGGGTCGGATCGGCCGTGATCCCGCATCCCGTCTCTGTGACGATCCGCTCAAGCTCGGGAAAGCGGGAAACCACGACGGGGACAGCGGCGCTCATGTATTCGAAGAGCTTATTCGGCGTGGCGAGGATGTTGTTCAGCTCAACGGGCGCGAAAAGGACCAGTCCGACATCGGCATCGACGAGCCACGTCGCGAGCTCGTCCACCGGCACTGCAGGATGCCGTCGGACACGTTCGCGGACGTCTCCATCGTCGACGCCCACAAGAGACCCGTCGCCCAAGATCACAAAGTAGACACTTTCGGGCAGAAGGGGCATCGCGTGCAGCATCGCCTCGATCCCGCGATCGGGACTCACGCCCCCGTGGTACATCACGATGGGCCGGTTCCCGAGCCCGAGCGTCCGACGCATGACGCCGGCCGCACGGACGCTCGGGCGAGGTGGGCAGTTCATCACCACGGTCGCCTTCGCGCCGTAGCGGTCGGCGAGTTCGCGCTCGATCGATGGATTCACCGTGATGACCGCATCTACGCGAGATATCAGCCGCGACTCACGCCAACGAAGCAGTCTCCGAACGACGTTCGGCAGGCGGGCAGGCGTACCGGCCTCGAGATACAGCTCATGGCTGTCGTAGACCGACGTCACCTTGTCGAGGACCGGCGAGATGGCCTCGAGCGCGGGCAGGTCATGGGCGTGCCAGATGTCGGCCTCCACCTCCTTCATGGCCCAGCGTCCCCATGCCTTCAGATTGGCAACGTACGCGATGACCCAGCCGAGCCGTCCAACGGCGGAATGGGTGGAGCCAGGTGTCGCATACGGGCTCGCGGAGCCTGGCCGAACTTGACTCCATCGCGGCTGGAATGACCGCCAGTCGATCCGGCTACCGAGATCGGGCACCTCGCCGCCAGGGAGGCTCAGGACCGTCACGCGATAGCCGGCCATCGCGAGGGCGGCGGCTTCCCGCTGGACCCGCGCGTCATGGCTCACGTCCGCGTAGACGGCCATCGCGACGTGCGGCTCGGACCTCGTACGAGTCAACCCGTGGCGCCTCGGTATCGCGGCCCAGACGGTGATCCCTCCGCGACGGAGCGGTCGCCCGCTTGGTCGCCACCCGGATCGACGACAACGCTTCGGATCGGCCCGCGCGGCATCACGGCGATCACCAGGATGGTCAAGCCGATCCCGGCGGTCAGGAGCGACGTGAGCAGCGGTCCGTTCGCGAGGGCGAGACCGGCCAGACCGAGAACGGAACCGATGACAGCGAGATCACGGCCTACGGCCGCGGAGTCGAGGATCGAGAGGACGATGGCCAGCAGGATCGTGAACGGGATCACGCCAAGAAGACCGAAGTTGGCCATCGAATCAGCCCAGATATTGGCGTTGGCATCGACGACGAAATGGAGATACACGCGGCCGATCAAGAAGGGCGGCTCCACGTCATACGGCGGTGTACCGAACCAGTGGAGCACGCTGTGCGTGAGCAGGTACGGGTCGTGCGACGTGAAGAAGTCGAAGTAGTACGCGGTGAGCTGGCCTGGGATCGCGATCATCCGGGTCACGAACAGCGAAAGAGCCAGGTCCGACCCCATCGCCGCGGTGACCATCGACAAGGCGATGATCGCGACGCCACCCCACGCGACGATCGGGCCGAACATGGCCGAGCCGCGACGGATCGCCAGGTACAGCAACGGCACGAAGATCACCGACAGCAGCATCTCCTTCAACCCGGAGATCGAGTAGATCAGGAGCTGACCTGCGATCCCAAGCAGGAAGAGACCCCATCGGCGTCGTGCGAGGCCGATCGCGAGAAGGAACGGGTAGACGATGTCGCCCAGCCATGTCACGACATAGCCCGACCCAGTGCTTGCGTTCAGGACTGTCTGGTAGGTCGCCCTGCGGTCATAGATGTTCTCGAGGGCCGGCGGTGCGGAATAGCCGAAGACGACGAGCAGATATGGGATAGCGAGCAATCCGATCGCAACGAACGCCAAGCTGAACCATCTCACCGGGATAGCCGGCCCCAAGGCATCGGTGCGCGGGAGACGGCCCACGAGGCCGAGGATGGAAAACGCCACGGCGAGCAGAACCTCGAGAGGCAAGACATTCGTCAACTCCGGTCCAAGAAGGTGGACCGGCACCACGATGGCCGGGACGTACGCGAATAGGTATAGGAACCAGATGATCACGGCTGACGGGCGCTGGAGGCGCACGGGCAACCAGACGGCCGGCAACACCGCGAGGACAGTGACGACGAGATAGGCCGCCAAATCGACCCCGACGTCGATCAGGCCGCTGTACGCAAAGATCGGAACGACCAATTCGACATAAGCCCATTCGAATCCGGCGACGTAGAGGAATACGCCCAACGCGAGCACCGCTCGAGGCCGACCAGCGACCACCGCCAGCGCAGCAGCGGCGGCGGCGGCTGCGATGGGCACGAGCCCAGCACCCCAGAGTGGCAAGATGCCGACCGCGGCTCCGACGATCGCCGTCGCGGCCAAGGTAACGAGCAGGATCAGTGCGATCTGCAGTCGCGTGATCGAGCGTTCCGTGCCCGCGATCACCCGACGGTCGTGGCGGCGGTCGCCGCCCTGGGCGACTCCGCGGCGTGATCCAATTCGCCGGTCATGCGCCGCGTTCGAGCATCGGAGTCCGTCGGAAACCAGACGCGAAGGAACCGATCGAGGCTGACCAGCTGAAAGATGTGCTCGTCCCAGGCAGTCCCGGGTCCTCGACTTTGCCACGCGGACTGGAGGTCGCCCATAGCCGGCCGGTCAACCAATTCGTCCCAAGCCGGATGTGGTTCGTGCAGCCAACTGTCGACGATAGGTCGCAGCGGTCCGCGAAGCCATGTCGCTTGTGGAAGGTCGAACCAGACTTTGCCCCGGCGCCACGCAGTTTCCGGCGGAGCGTGGCTCGCGAGGTGCCTGCGGAGCGGCCACTTGTTCCATCCCCCGTGCAGGAGGACCTCAGGCGGCATGGCGAGCCCGATCGCGACGACGTCAGGATCGAGGTACGGAAGCCGGGTCTCAACGCCATGGGCCATCGCACTTCTGTCGAGATAGGCAAGCAGATTCGGCAGGCTCCAGCGTCGGATGTCGTCTGCACGCATCGCCAGGTGGCCCACATTGATCCGCGGCGCGCTATCGGTCACGCCGCCCAAGAGGGAGGGCAGAAGCAGCGCCGCCGGATCGGGGCGGTTCCCGAGACGTCCCGCGTAGCGGTATCCATTCCTGACGAGCGCGCGAGCGCCACCGACGTGCCGGAGGAATCGCCACGCCGCCGCTGGCGCAGCCACGGGCCGATCGCGAATCGTTCTCAGCACATGCGCGGCGAAGAATTTGTGATATCCCCCGAGGACCTCATCGGCGCCCTGACCATCGAGGAGCACGATGACCCCGTCGCGGCGAGCGGCTTCCGCGACCTTCCATTGGCCGTACAGGCTCGTCGACGGAACCGGCGTCTCCTGATGTCTCGTGATGCGGTCCCAAAGCGCTCCGAATTCTCCACCGTCGACAGCGACGCGATGCCATGCCGCGCCCATCGCACGCGCGAACATCCGTGCTGGCTGCGTCTCGTTGACGGTGGCCTCGTCGGCTCCGACCGTGTAGCTGTGATAGGCCGAATGGCCGAGCTCGGTGATCTCGGCCGCGATCGCCGAGCTGTCGACGCCGGCTGACAAGGAAGTGCCTACCGGAACGTCAGATCGGAGACGGAGCATCACTGATCGCTTCAGCTGGGCCCCGAAGCGATCTGCCCACGCCTCAGGCGTCGTCTCGGGTTGCACCGCAGCGACGGCGCTTCCCAGGTTCCAGTAGGTGCCCCGCTGCTCTGTGCCGTCGTGTTCGATCCAGAGCCACGTCCCCGGTGGGAGCTGGTCGATGCCCTTGAACCACGACGAGAAGCCATCGTACGGTCGGCCCGTGGTGATGAATCGTGCGGCGGCCTCGGGTCTTAGTTGGAGACCGACGCCCGGATATCTCGCGAGCTGCTTGACTTCTGAGGCGAACGCTATCCCGCCCGCCCAGGGCATCGTGAACAACGGCTTCTCGCCGAACCGGTCGCGCGCAAGCAGCAGTCCTTTCCGCCGCTCGTCGTAGATCGCGAAGGCCCACATGCCGTTGAGTCGCGGCAACAAGTCGATGCCCCACTCGAGCCAGCCCTTGAGAAGTACCTCGGCGTCGCCGGTCGACTCGAACGAGCATCCACGCCCCTGGAGCTCCGCCCTAAGCTCGACGAAGTTGTAGATCTCGCCGTTAAAGGCAAGCGTGGCGCCGCCGGGCGAGATCATCGGCTCGTCGCCACTCGGGCTCAGATCGAGGATCGAAAGGCGCACGAACCCGAGCGCAGCCGACCCGATCCTGCCCGCCTCCGATAACCGGTCGGTCGGCGTCCGGCTCTGGTCGCCCGGTAGCCATACGGCCGCTCCATCCGGTCCACGATGACGCGCGGCCTCCACGGCATCGGCGAACCAGGAGCCAACCTCCTGATCGCCGGCTGCGATGAACCCCGCTATCCCACACATCTCGACCCCAGTCCCGACGCTGCGTGACTTATGAGCGCGCCGTGATCGCCTGCCGCAAGGTCGCTCGACGCGAGACGACAAAGTACATCAGGTAGCTCGCACAACCCCCGGCGCTGATGAGCACCAGCGTTGCAACCGGCTGCAGTTCGTACCGCGCGGCGGCCAGCCAGATGCCGACCATGAGCGCCACGCGAATGAGCTCGCCGATGATGACCAGGCCTTGTCGCTCGAGCACGACGAGGATCGCCGTGACCGGCTCGATCGTGAACTGCAGGAGGAGCATCGGGGCGAGGATGAGCAGATACCGTCCTGCCTCCTGCCAAGCTTCCCCGAATATGATCGGCGTTACGAATGGTGCGACGACCGCAAGGAGGAGCATCGGCCCGATCCCGGTCGCCAATAAGCTGCGCCAGGTCCGCGCGAACAGTGCGGGCAATGCTGACGGCTCGCTGCGAGCCACACGCGCCGCCTCGCCGAGGAACACCTGGGCGACCGACACCGAGACGAGGGACGCCGGGATGGCGCCGATCCGCTGGACGAGCAGATACCAGCCCGCGACCTCAGGCCCGTACAGGGCCAGGAGCATCACAGACGGGATCTGAAGGCTGATGGAGTTGAGCAGCGATGCCGGCGCCACGAGAAGTCCGAACTTTCGGTAACGGATCATCGCGCTGCGGATGCCCGAAACGGTGATGGTCCTGATGGCGGCGCTATTCGTTCGCCAGAGCCGAAGGCTTAGCCGACCTGTGCCGACCGAGCGCCCGATCGCGTCGCCGACCACGAGGCCTTGCTCGTTCAGGCCGAGACCACCCATCCCGAGTTGCACGGCAAGCGTCGCGACGCTCTGGCTGAGCCGCGTCCGGGCGATCTCCGAATATGCCCGCGCTCGGACCGCCCACCCGTTCATCACTTGATATGTGCCCGCGCCGGCCTGGGCGACCAATACGACCCACAGCAGCGGCTCGAGTGTCGGGGCGTGGAGGAATGCGGTTATCTGCGGCCCGGCGACAAACAGCACGACAGCGGCGGCTGACGTTGTCGTCGCGACGAGGAGGAGGCACAGCGCGACGAGGCTCACCGCGACGGTCTCGTCCTCGGGCAGCGGTATCGCTCGCTCGTAGCGAAGTGAGCTCGCAACGGTCAGGAACGTGATCAGCGATAGCGCTGCCCCATAAACGCCGAAATCCGCTGGCGTGTATGCACGGGTGAGAAGTGGCGAGGCCAGGACGATCAATGCCTGCGACGCCGCCGTGCCGCCGGACAGGACAAGCACGCCTCGGCCGAACCGGCCGGTCAACAGCGGGCCGATCAACCGATACGCCCACGCGGCCAATCTGCTCTGAGGCGCCGGCTCGATCTCCGCGGCCGACGGAGCCGATAGCCCGAGGTCGTTCGCACGTGCGTCGGGCATCGCATCCAGACGCAGCTCCCCAACGACGATCCGGCCCACCTTCGGGACGGCGGCCGTCAGTGCGTCGATGACGCCCACTGCCGCGAAGCCACTCGCGACGATCCCCCGATGCGACGTCTCGTTGTTGGCATCTGCGTCGACGTAGACGTCAGCTTCTTCGTTCTCGGCAGCCGCCACGGCCACGAGCTGCCGGAGGGCCGCCTGGAACAAGCCGCGTTTCCGGAATGAGGGCCGGGTCCGACAGTAGGTGATCCAATACGCAGCGGGCCGACGCGCGTTCCTCGGCAGGTGTGGCGGTCCCGGGCAATTCGGTCGCCGCATCCACGCATACGCGCACCACCCGCCATCGGCAACGCACAGGAGTCCGACATACCCGTCCTGGAGCATCCGCAGTTGCGCATCTCGGCGGCCCGGATCGTCTCGAAACAGCCTCGAGATGACCTCTGGCTCGGCCGCGACCCAGCGAAAAGCACCGTCGGTCGGCGTCACCTCGGACGTTCGATCCCGAGGCCAGCGATAGACGATGTAGCGAGTCATCCAGGTCCACAGTCTGCGGAATGGCGGCCTGGTCTGTCTCGACCTCGATCATTTCCCGACGGAAGGACGCCAGCTCGTTACCGTGCATCTGGATCCTGGCGATCATCCGCCGCGAGCGTTCAACAGAGATGCAAGACCTCGATCAACTCGAGGATCGTGCGCGGCGCTTGGGTGCGATACATTCGCCGTACCGCCGGGGCGAAGAGGAGCGTTGTTGGATCAACCGCCTGACTCCGCGCGCGCCCTCGGCGTGAGCAATTCTCCGCTGGAGCTGCCCGCGTGGGTGGCATTCAATTGCTGGCGATGGGGATATCAGGCTCAGAGCATCGACGAGACCGCTGACGGGGCTGTCGCCCGCGCGGTCTTTTACACGGATCGCCTGGGCCGGATCGTGCAGCCGCGGACCAACGCCTACCTTCCCGTCCTCGTCGAGTTCGATGAGCGCATTTCGCGGCGCGAGTCGGCATGGCTCGACGTGGGTGATCGGATGGCGCGCCGCATGCGGGACCATCACGTGCACGGGAGCATCGTGCTGCCGCCTGGAATCACTGACGTCCGACCCTGGCAGTGGCACGGCTTCATCGCGTCCATCGTCTACACCTACATCGTTCCACTGCCATTGGATCCCGCCCTTGTGTCGAGAAGCGCTCGGCGCCGGGCATCCAAGGCCGCTGGCCTTGGATTCACGTGCGAGATCACCGACGATGCGGATGCGATCGGCGTGTGCCTCGCCGACACCGAACGTCGCCAAGGGTTTTCCTACGGGATGTCGACCGATCAGCTTCGCATCGCGCTCCAGCGGATCGGTACATCGGCCGTTCGAATGTACCTATGCCGAGACTCGGACGGTAACGCTGCGGCGTCAAGGGTCGTGCTCCACAGCGCCCGAGGGACCGCCGTGGATTGGCTCGCCGGCACCTCGGACCCCCAATTGAGCAGCGGGGCGACACAGCTCCTTATCAAGTTCGCTCTCGAGGATCTTGGAAGCGTCGGGGCGACCGCATTCGACTTCGCCGGCGCGAACCTCCCGAGCGTTGCGAAGGCGAAATCTCATTGGGGCGGCGATCTCGTTCCGGCTTATGCGATCCAGGAACCTGGACCACGGGGCATCGCGCGCGCCGGCCGCGCGTGGTGGCGGTTCGCGCGCAACAGGCCTTTTTCGTGAGAACGGCGTGACGGCGCGGTCCGGCACGAATGCGGAGGCGATGCGCCGGGGCGGAGGACCTGCCACGTCCGCGAACGTTGCCGACCTCCTCTGGTCTGCCGCCGCGGGCGCGCCGAACACGCCAGCGATCGAGGACGGGTCGGCGATCACCGATTACCGGACGCTCGCGGCGCGAGCCGGCGGCATCGCAGAAGAACTACAGCGCGATGGACTGGCGAAGGGCGAGCGCGTCGCCATCCTGCTTCATCGCGGTGTCGAGGCCGCAGCGGCCTTCTTTGGCGTCGTCGCGGCCGGTGGGATCGCCGTCAATGTGAATGAGACGCTCAGGTCTCGCCAGATCGACCACATCCTTCGTCACTCGGGCGCCAGGTTTCTCATCTCGTCCGCGGAGCTTCGTCGTGTTCTGCCGCCCGATGACGAGCTCTCCGTCCGCACACTGCAGGTCGGCGGCGATGTCCGCGCCGACCTGTCGCCCAAAACGATGGTCCGTGACGACATCGCGCTGATCATCTACACGTCGGGGTCGACCGGACTTCCCAAGGGCGTCACGATCTCCCACGGCAATCTCCGGGCTGGCGTCGACGCCGTCGTGGAGTACGTCGAGCTCGATGGCAGTGACCGGATCGCCAGCTTGTTGCCATTCAGCTTCGACTACGGACTCAACCAGCTTCTGTGCTCGGTCTCGTGCAGAGCGACGCTCGTGGTCGAGCGTTCGCCGATCCCGATCCGGATCATCCGTACGCTGCGCGAAAAGCGCGTCACGGTACTGCCGGCCGTCCCGCCGCTGTGGCTGCAGCTCCTCGGCTCGCCGGCGTTCCGTGCCGAGCCCCTTGAAGACCTCCGGATCATGACCAACACCGGAGGCAGGATCCCGACCCCCGCCGTCGCCGAGCTACTCGCGTCCCAGCCGAGCGCGCGGCTTTTCCTGATGTACGGGTTGACGGAAGCATTCCGCAGCACCTACCTCGACCCTTCGTTGGCCGCTACAAAGCCAGGCTCCATCGGGCAAGCCATTCCGGGGGCTGAGGTGATCGTCCTTGGTGAAGACGGCACCGAGGCGGCGACCGGCGAGGTCGGTGAGCTTGTCCATCGGGGTCCGACAGTCGCGCTCGGATACTGGGATGACCTTGAAGCGACGCGCCTCCGCTATGGTCCCAATCCCTTGCGCCCCGCCGGCGCGCCTCCCACGGAGCAGGTCGTCCACTCGGGCGACTTGGTTTATCGGGACGAAGACGGCGACCTGTTCTTCGTGGGCCGCCGCGACAAGATGATCAAGACGTTGGGGTATCGGGTGAGTCCGGATGAGGTCGTCGACGTGCTACACGCGTCCGGTGAGATCCGGGAAGCGGTCGTGACGGCGGAACCAGACTCCACAGCCGGGTCACGCATCGTCGCCTACGTCGTGCTCGTTGACGGCGGAGACGTGGACCGGCTCTGGGCCTTCGTGGGACGTGAGCTGCCCCATTACCTGCAGCCAGGCAGGATCGAGGTCCGAAGCGAGCTCGCTCGGACCTCCAGCGGCAAACACGACCCAAGCGCTACTGCCCGAGGTCCCGATGATCTCGCATGAGCTCGAGGACCTCCTCGAGCCACTCGAGCGATTCGAGTCGATCCGCCGTCAGGCCGTGAAGCTCGGGCCTCGGCTTGCCGATCTTTCATACGCGAACCCCTACGACGGACCACAAGCGGCGGCTCGGGCTACCATCCGGGCGGCCCTCGACGAGGAACGCAGTCTCGATCTGCAGTACACGCCCTTCGGCGGCCAGACGCTCGCTCGCCGCGCAGTCGCAGACCACCTTCGCTTGATGACGGGACGGCCGTACGTATTCAGTGATGTGATCTTGACGCCAGGTGCGATGGCGGCGCTTCAGCTGGCGCTGCGAGCCATCGGCGAGCCTCAGGCGGACGTCGTCATCCCGGTCCCATGCTGGCTGGATTACCCGCTCTACGTGCGGTCATTGGACATGCGACCGATCATGGTTCCCCTGTCAGCACCCCGGTTCGACCTCGACGTCGACGCCATCGCAGCTGCGGTCACGGATCGGACCTGCGCCGTGCTGCTGTCACATCCTGCCAACCCGACCGGTCGGGTCTACGGCTCAGATGAGCTTGAAGCGCTCGCGTCGGCGCTGGGGGAGGCAGAGATGCGGAGGGGTCGGCCTATCACGCTCATCGCCGACGAGACCCACCGCGACTTCGTCGAGACGGCTCGATTCACGACCGCGAGCAGCATCGTTGCCCGAACGCTCCTCGTGTACTCGTTCGGCAAGTACCACTTCATCCAAGGGCAGAGACTTGGATACATCGCTGTCGGGCCGGACCATCCAGACCGCGATCTCAGGCGCGACCTGGTTCGCTGGACCAGGATATCGGGCCATGCGACCCCGACGGCGCTGATGCAGCGGGCGGTGCCCGCACTTCTCGATCTGCGCCATCCCTTGACGTGGCTCTCTGACGTCCGGCAAACCGTGGTTGACGACCTTGAGGATGCCGGTTACGAGGTCGTGCCCGCCGACGGGACGTTGTTCCTGTACGTGCGTACCCCGCGAGGCCTGGACGATTTCGGCTTCGCCGAGGAACTTGGTCGACGCGGTCTCCTGGTCCTACCAGCCCCGGTATTCCACCATCGCGGCTACTTCCGATTGGCACTTACCGCGTCGCAGCCGATGATCGATCGGGCGCGTCACGTCCTTGTACGCCAGGCGACTGATGGACGTTGAGCTCGTCGGATCGTGGGATCCCGACCTCGCCTGGGACGGCGCGAGCCTGATCGACGCACGCCTGTTGGAGCCGGGCGCGTCGCTCCCGATAAGGCTCGCTGGCGCGGCGGCCGGTGTGCACGGGGATGCCCGGCGTGGCTGGCGCATGTTCCGCGACCCGCTCGGGATCAACAAGCTGTTCTGGTCCGCCACCGGCCCCGACCGGATCGTGGCCGCGGCTCGACCCTATCGTCTCGTCAAGGCCGGAGTCCCTTTCGAAACGATCCGGGCGTTCCCGCGCGGAACGGTCCTCGACATTCTTGACTCGCAACGTGACGTATCTGCGGTCACGCCGATGGCCGACCCGATGTTCCTACCGATGCGCGGTCAGGTTGCCTCGATCGCAGCCGCCATCCGGCGCACGCTTGATGGCTACATCGAGGCCGTCTGCGCCGGCCTGCCGCAACGACCCGTTTACGTCTGTCTGTCCGGAGGCCTCGACAGCACCGGGATAGCACTCCTCGTTCGCGACCATGTTCCGGATCTCGTCTTCGTCAGCTTCGACCTCGTTGATGGGAGCGGTCGTTCGAGCGAGGATCGCGAGACGGCGCGACGGATCGCACGCGACTTCGGCGTGGCGCTTATCGAGGTGGATGCCCAATTCGAGGAGTTGCGCGACCTGCTCGATATCGTCCTGATCGAGGGGATCGACTGGCGACCCTTCAACGTCCATGCGGCCCTCGTGAACGCGGCGCTCGCTGGGGCGATCCGCGAGGCAACGACGTCAGGAGCGATCGGTCGTCCATTGGTGTTCACCGGCGATCTCGCGAACGAATTCCTTGCGGACTATGTTCCGGAGGCGGCCGGCGGCGTCGTCCAGTACTCTTTGCCCGCGCTCCCCCCGGCAGACCTCCGTCGCGCGCTCGTTCAGGGCCTCGATACCAGCCACCGCGAGGTTGGCGTGTTCGGAGCCTGGGAGCTCATGACGGTGCAGCCATACGCTGCGGCCGCGGATCTCTACCTATCCCTCCCGGCCACCTTCCTCGGGATGACCGATCGAAAACAGCAGCTCAGCCGCGACATCTTCGGCCCGATGCTCCCGCGGTATGTTCTCGAACGACCGAAGACCCGCGCTCAAGTCGGCGGCGTCGGTGGAGGCGTCCTCAACGCGTTCGTCCAGGCTGGGATCGACGAAACCGCGCTTCAGTCGCGTTTCGCGGAACTGCATGAGACAGAGACGACTTCGCTCGGCCGCTTCATTCGGGCGGGCCGTTATCGATCGGCCGTGCCGATGCCGTCGCTGGAGGCTGCCGATGCTCGCTAGGGAGATCGAGGACCAGGTCGAGAGCTTTCTGCGTGCGACGTTCCGGATCGCCTCCGACGATCCGGACTTCGATCGAACCGTCGACCTGTACGAGCACGGCTACGTTGACTCGGTAGGGATCGTCGAACTTGTCGCGTGGCTGGAGAAGACGTTTGGCGTCGCGATACCGGAATCGGACATGCTGAGTGACGACTTCTCCACAGTGGAGGGTCTTGGCCGGATCGTGGGAGGCCGGCTGTCGTCGTGAACCAGGTTCGGCCGTTCCGAGCGAGCGATGTCGACGCCGTCATCGACCTGCATCAGATGACGTTCACGAGACGGGGCAAGCCCGGATCCGGGTTCCCGGATCTCGCCGCGTACTACGGCGAATTCCTGCTCGAGAATCCGTGGCGCGACATCGACTGCTCATCCCTCGTCTTCGAGGCGAATGGGCGTGTTCTCGCGTTTCTTGGCGTCACGCCGAGGCCGTTTACGTTCCGAGGGCGACCGATCCGCGCCGTGATCGCGACGAACTTCATGTCGGAACCGGGCTCGGCCCGGGCTGGCATCGGGGCCGCTACGATCGTTCGCAAGCTCCTGGATGGCCCGCAGGACCTGTCGTTGTGCGACGGCACATCCGAGGTCCGCGCGATGTGGGAGCCCCTTGGCGCTATCACGACATCGATCACCGGACTTCGCTGGCGACTTCCCCTTCATCCGACGCTGCTGGTCGCCCGCCAGCTCCGGCGAGTCGAGCGTCGAGACGTATGGCGCCCCGGCCGCTTCACGACTGCGGTTGCCGACGTTGTCGACCCGCTGTTGCGCCGATCGGCAGGGCTTCCCTTTCGACTCGCACCGGCCGACACCACGACGCGGTCGCTCAGCATCTCCGAGCTCGCGGAGGTCATCAGCACGGCCGCGTCGCGTTTTGCCCTCGCTCCGGTGTACGACGCGACACATCTAGGGTGGCTCGCCGACTACATCACGCGTCATTCGGATCGAGGGGCGCTGGAGATGCGGGCAGTCGTCGACGGCGGTCGTGTCATGGGCTGGTTCGTCGTGCAGCTGGATCCCGGCGGGGCTGCGACGGTGCTCCAGATCGGCGCGCTCGAGGCACCGCTTTCTGTCGTCGTGCGCGAGCTTCTCCGTAGATGCACGGCCGCGGGCGCGGCCTACATCGAGGGTCGGCTCGATCCTGACGTGCTCCACGCATTCGGCGGCCAGATGTTCTGCCGGCAACCCGGGTGGAAACTCGCCGCGGCGAGGGATCGCGACCTGCTATTCGCCATCGCAGCGGGTGATGCATTTCTGTCGCCGCTCGATGGTGACCCGCTCAGCTAGCCCGTCCCGGGAGCGCTGTACTGATTGCGACGTTCAGGCGCGGCCGCCCCGAAGGATCTCCGCGAGCGCGTCGACCACGCGAAGCACATCCTCGTCCGAGAGACCTGGCCACAGCGGCAGCGAAAGGACGCGATCGAATTCGCGCGTCGCGACAGGGAATTGCTCACGAGTCGTCGACCAGCGTCGCCGGTAATAGGGATGCAGGTGCAAGGGTATGAAATGGACGCTCGCACCGATCCGGCGGGACGCAAGACCAGCGATCACGGCCGCGCGGTCGATGTGGAGACGATCGAGGCGGAGACGCACGACGAACAGGTGCCACGCGTGTGATTCGCCTGCCATGGTCGGCAGATCGATGAGGTCTCGAACGTCGGATGCGTCGAGGTGATGGCGATACAGCCCCGCGAGACGTCGCCGCTCCGTGAGTAGCTCGTCCGCTCGACCCAGCTGGGCGATCCCGAGCGCAGCGGCGATATCTGTCATGTTGTATTTGAACCCGGGCTCCTCGATCTCGTAATACCAGGACCCCGCCTCCGAGTATCGCTTCCATGCGTCTCGACTGATGCCGTGGAGCGACATGACCCGCGCCCGCTCGGCGATCGCATCGTCATCGGTGACGAGCATGCCTCCTTCGGCCGTGGTGATCGTCTTTGTCGCATAGAACGAGAATGCGCCGACCCGCCCGATCGTCCCGGCGAGCTGACCGCTGTCGAGACGGCTCGGAAACGCGTGGGCTGCGTCCTCCACGACCGGAACACCCGCGGCCGCCACGTGATCGAGTGCCGCCATGTCAAGCGGCATCCCAGCGAAATGGACCACGATGACCGCCTTGGTACGCGCCGTCATGGCTCGAGCGATCGTCTCCGTCGATGCGTTCAAGGTCTCCTCGTCGACGTCGACGAGCACAGGTGTTGCACCGCTATATGCGACGACCTCGGCGGTGGCGGCGAAGGTCCATGTCGGGACGATCACCTCGTCCCCCTGGGTCACGTTCAACGCGTCCATCGCCAGATGGAGCGCGGCTGTGGCCGAGTTGACCGCCACCGCGTGCCTGCTTCCGACGTACTCCGCGAATAGGCGTTCGAATTCGCGTGTCACGGGACCCGTGGTCAGCCAACCCGATCGAAGGACTCGGACGACTCCGTCCACCTCCGCGTCCGTGATCGACGGACGCGCGAACGGAAGGAACTCGGGCCGGGGCGAATCCACCTTATCCGCCTTCGTACCGCGAGGCGTTGTCATCGCCGTCGTGGATGAAGCACCGCGGCGAGCGTCCGCCCGAGGATCTGCAGATCCAACCGCGTGGTCTGATTGTCGAGGTAGTAACTGTCAAGGAGGAGCTTCGTCGGCAGGATCTCTTCCCGGTAGACGCGTTCAGGATCGCCAGCGACAAGGAGCGCCTCTTCAGCGCTGAACTCCAGCTGAGCGAGGCCTGTGATCCCGGGCTTGGCGGTAAACACCTTTCGATGCAGAGGGTCTGTCCAGTCCACGAAGCGCTGATCTTCGGGCCGCGGCCCGACAAGCGACATTTCGCCGCGCACGACGTTCCAGAGCTGAGGCAGTTCGTCGATCTTATATCGCCGGAGCACGCGACCGACCCGGGTCACACGCTTGTCGCCGCTCGACGTCACCGCCAGACCTTCGGTCCCGACGGTCATGGTTCGGATCTTCCAAAGGGTGAACAGATGGCCATCACGCCCTACCCGAGCCGCCCGGTGAAAGAACGGCCCCCGTTCGCCCGCGGCGCGACTGACGATCGCCACCGATATGACGATAGGAGCACTCACAACGAGTGCGAGTGCCCCCAAGGAGAGATCGAAAACGCGTTTCGATCGGGCATGAGCCGGAAGCTGCACCGGTTCGACCTCGCTCGGTGGCGTGATCACACGTAGATTGTCGCCTTCTTTAAGCAACTTAGTGGTACTTTGGTACTGGTCGCCAGACAACAATCCGTCTAGGCTTCGACGGAAGGGGCGGAAACGGCGGTTCGGGCAATCCGAGCCCGGGGGGCAGCTGGCAACGCAGGCGTCGCTGCATTCCGCGAGCGACTGCGGAGCAACGTCTCTGTTGGCCGATGCGCGAGCACCTGACCGTGTGTCGCGCAGTCGCGCGTTCGACCTGGGGGAATAGCTGGCTGGGGGGAATAGCTGGTGGATAGGCTCACCGCAGCGTACACAGGCGCGCCGCCGAGAGCGGCAGGTTGGACATCGCGCGCCGCGAAGCCTCTAGCTCCGATCGGGATCGCAGCGACGATCGCTCACCGGGTCGCCAGATTGCGCGGCAGGCATCTTCTCGTCCTTGATGAGATCGGGATGGGTGTGGCGGCGATCGCGGCACTCGACGTTGCATATGACCGTTTTTTTCTGGGGCTCGACCCCCTGACCCGTGACGTTCCGATCATCGCGATCATCATCGCGATCCGAACGGCGACCAATATCCAATTCGGCCTCTATTCGCGGACCTGGCGATACGCGAGCATTCCGGACGTTGTCCGGATCGCGTCGGCCGCACTCATGGGGTCTGCCCTTGTAGCGGCGACCGCGTTTGTTCTGTCGCATTGGGGGAGCGTCCGCAGCGGCTCCGACCTGCCGGTTTCGTTCTGGCTCGTCGAATCGCTTTTGACCTTGATGGTCCTGGCGGCGTCGCGGCTCACCGTCCGCGCTGCGTCTGATTGGTCGATCCACGGCTTGCCGGGAAATGCGATCGGCGGGCGAGCGACCCTCCTCTACGGCGCCGGCCGCCTCGGAGTCTTGGTCGCGAGGTCGGCGAGACGAAACCCTGCTTCCGGAGTCGTTCCCGTCGGTTTCCTGGACGACGATCCGGCGCTCGGGAATCACTTCGTGGACGGCCTGTTCGTCTTCGGAGCCATCGACGCGCTTCGAGAAGCGGTCGCCCGAACCGGCGCTCGGTCGCTGTTGATCACGATGCCGGACGCGGCCGGCACGCAGATCCGAAAGGTCGTCGAGGCGGCGATCGCTGTCGGTCTCGACGTTCGAACCGTGCCCTCGATGTATGAGTTGCTCGACGGGACGATCGACGCCCAGCGAGCGCGTCGCGTGCGGGTCGAGGATCTGCTGCAGCGATCGGTTGCCACGCACCACGCACCGGAGGTTGACGAGAGGATCGCCGGGCGCACTGTACTCATAACAGGTGCGGGCGGAAGCATCGGATCCGAACTTGCAAGGCAGGTCTGGTCCATTTCTCCGCGGCGGCTCGTATTGGTCGACCGAGCCGAAAGCTCGCTATACCTGATCGAGCGAGAGCTCGATGGTCTGCGAGCCACTAAGAGCGGAAACCCGGAACTACGAGTCCATCTCGGCAATGTGGCGAGTCGCTCGGCGATCGACCGGCTTCTGGCTATCGAACGACCGGACGTGGTGTTCCATGCGGCCGCCTACAAACACGTTCCGATGCTCGAGAAACACCCGTCTGACGCGGTGCAGGTCAACGTCGGCGGAACGATGGCCCTCCTTGACGCCGCTGCATCCGCGGGTGTCGAGCGGTTCGTGCTTGTCTCGACAGACAAGGCAGTCCATCCGACGAGCGTGATGGGAGCAAGCAAGCGGATCGCGGAAATGCTCGTCGCCGACACGTCACGTGCGATCGGCCGTCCTTACGTCTCGGTCCGGTTCGGAAACGTGCTGGGCTCAGCCGGCAGCGTGGTCCCGATCTTCCAGGACCAGCTCGAGAAGGGCCGACCGCTCACGATCACGCATCGCGAGATGACGCGCTTCTTCATGACGATCCCCGAAGCCTCCTGGTTGATCCTCGATGCTGCGGCCATCGGGCGCACCGGCGACCTCTTCGTTCTGGACATGGGCAAGCCGGTCCGGATCGTCGACCTCGCCCGAGACCTCGTACGGCTGGCGGGACGAGATCCGGATAGCCAGCCCATTCAGTTCGTTGGCCTTCGGCCGGGCGAGAAGCTACATGAAGAGCTCTTTTACGATGCCGAGCGAGTGGAGCTGACGGGAACCGATCGCGTGTTACGCGCCGTTGCTGAACCACCGCGCCACGACATCAGGCAACACGCGACCCGACTGCTTCTTCTAGCGAGTGGTAGCCGGGAGCCTGAGCTTGTCGAACTGCTGTTTGATATCGCCAACGGGTACCCCCTACCCACGGACATCGGGATCGCGGTTGGGCCGGGACGGGCGGAGACGCACGCAGTGTCAGCTCGGCGTGTAAATCCCGAGACCCAGGCGGAGGCTGTCGGCGGCCGCCGATGGTAGTCGCCCCCCAGCGCATTGGGTGTATCCCCAGCCGATACCGCGCGATCCGCCCTCCGCTGTCGATCGCTCGCCGGCCCGCTTAGGATCCAAGCGGTGGTCGTGAGGACGGGAAGGCTTGCATTCGGAGCCGTCGTCCTGCTTGCCGTCGGCCTGACGATCGTCGTCGTGGTGTCCATCGCCTCAGCAAGCCCCGAGCAACCTGATCGGCCGGATCGACGCGCGACCGTGCAGCCCGGGTGGGCCGCTCGTCCCTGGCTTGAGCCTGCGTCAGCAGAGGAAGACGAATCGGATCCACCTGCCAGACCTGATCCCGACCCGTTGCCCAAGGACTGGACGGCCCGAACGCTCGGTCTTGTGCTCGCCGCCTGCCTGTTTCTGTCCATCATCGGTGGCGCCCTCGTGGGCGTCGCGTTCGGGTCCGGGCTGATCTAGAGAGTCTCCGAGTCGAGGTTCCAAGTCAACGGAAAGACCCCCCGCTGCTTACGGGCAGATATGGCGCCGGGATCGCTCGGGGGCCCCCGACGCGTCGGCTCTGCGCCCCGTCGCTCACATCGGGCCAGGGTGACTCCCCTTCGTGTCACCTCTCACGTAGTCTGCGACCGGTCCCTTTTGGGCGATCCCGAACACGATGTACCGCCACGCGGATGGCACGAGTGGGCTGATCAGCGAGTCCAGGCCACCTAGGGCGTGGCGTTGCCGCTCCGATCGGCCCATCGTGCCGAAGACACCCCAGGTCATCAGATGGACCGTGTCGAACGCATCGAACAACGTCCGGTCTCGGGTAAGATCGAGGTAGCGCCACGTGGAGTCCCAGCGGACGAACCGAGCGCGCAACCTTTGGTGGAGCGCGGAGCCGACGAGGTTCTCGGCGAACATGGCCGACCCACCCGGCGCCAACACCCGGTGGATGTTCTCCAGTGCTCGCTCCTGTCGATCGCGCGTCCTGAGGGCCCCCAGCATCGACTTCCAGATGACGATGTCGAAGGCGCCATCGGCATAGGTGATGTCGGTCGCGTCCTGGTCTTCATAAGTGACGAGATGCGCGACGCCGTGCCGTTGGTGCAGCGCCCGGGCAGAGTCAAATGACACGCCCAGGTCGGTGCACACGACCGGGATACCCTGTCTCGCCAGCCAGAGGCTCAGCCCGCCGCCTCGCTCGCCCAAGGCGAGCGCTCGGCGGGGTTGTCGGCTGGTGGCATCCAGGTGACGCTGCCAAAACGGAATAGCTCGTGACCAGTTGCGGACGTCCCATGCGATGATCGACCGCGCGAGATCGTCTCCCGGCGGTCGTGCACGCTCGGCCTCGTCCGCTGGTGTGCGCTGCATGGTGCCATCCTGACATCGTGCGACCGGCCCGGCCGTAAAGGTCGGGGCTACAGCGCCGATGGCAGGTCAAGCTCGAGCTCAAGCACCCTCGCCACGCCCGGCAGGACCAGCGATCGGAAGGCGTGGTCGACCTGCTCCGGGGGTAAGTGGTCGTTCTCCTCGCGCAACCACCAATCCATGAAGCCGATGAACGTTCCGACGAGGAACCGGACGACCAACTCCAGCCGAAACGCATCCAGGCGACGCCCAGCCTTGAGTCGCGAGAGCTCGGCGCGTGCCAGGGTCTCGAGCCGATCCGTCGTCTCTCGGCGCGCGAGTGCGCCGCTCTGGCTGCCGGCCAGCGCCTTGAACAGCCGTTTGCCCGAGCCGAAATGGCGGAATAGCTCGAGTGTCCAGCCGAATGCCGGCTCGTCCTCCGCCGAGCTTCCGATGGCGGGTCCGGGGACTTCCAGGTCGGGGAGGATGGCCATCAACAGGTCGTCCTTGTCGAGGAAGTGCGAGTAGAACGTCGAACGCCCGACGTCGGCTCGGTCGATGATGTCCTGGACCGTAACGGCCTCGTAGCCCTTCTCGAGGATGAGGTCGGTGAGCGCTTCCTTGAGCGCCCTCCGAGTCCTGCTGACGCGTCGGTCAGGTCTGTCGCGCACCTCGTCGCGTCCGATCGCCATCGTGTCGCTCCTCGTTCCCGGACATCCGTGCGCCAAGCGTTCGGCATCGCACAGTCGGCGCCGGCTTGTCGGTTGACCTTCGTCATCGTACATGAACACAGTGTCTAAGAACGGACTAGCTATCCGGAAACTCGGACGTACGCCTGACGGACGTCAGCGGTGCATGGATGGAGGATGGGATGGGGAGGATCGTCCTGAGCGACAACACGTCGCTGGACGGCGTCATCGAGGACCCAGCCGGGGATGAGGGCTTCGATCGTGGTGGTTGGGTCGGGCTGATCAAGGACCGTCCGGAGCTCGGCGCACTCGCCCTCGACGAGGCCCGTCGCAGCTCGGCGATGTTGATGGGGCGACGCACCTACGAGTGGTTCGCGGCCAGGTGGCCGTCCCGCGATGGCGAACTCGCGGACCTGTTGAACGGGAAGCCGAAGTACGTCGTATCCGCGACGCTCAAGGAGCGTGCCTGGGCCAACACGACCGTGCTGACAGGAGACCTGCTCGACGAGGCCACGAGGCTGAGACGTGACCTCGAAGGAGACGTCGTCGTTCCCGCGAGTGCCTCGATCGCGCGAGCGCTCATCGAGCACGACCTCGTCGACGAGCTTCGGCTGAAGGTCTTCCCGATCGTCCTCGGTGCTGGCGAGCGGCTCTTCGGGCCGACGACGGCTTCGAAGCCGTTCCGGCTCGTCGACGTGGCGACGCTCGACGGCGACACCACCTACCTCAGATTCGAGCGCCGGCCAACAGAGGGCCAGGGCCTCGCGACGGATGAAGGAGCCACACGATGATCGAGCAGAGGGTCGGGACCCGAGAAGAATGGCTGGCCGCCCGGGGGGCGTTACTCGAGCGGGAGAAGGAGCACACGAGGCTCGGCGATGAGCTGGCTCGCGCCCGACGGGCCTTGCCTTGGGTTCGGGTCGAGAAGGATTACCTGCTTCGAGATGGGCGACGGCGAGAGGTCGCTTGCGGACCTGTTCGACGGCCGATCCCAGCTGATGATCTACCACTTCATGTTCGGACCGAGCTACGAGGCCGGCTGCCCGGTCAACTCATCGATCGCCGACTCGATCGACGGCGTCGTCCCTCACCTCCGGGCCCGTGACGTCACGCTGATCCTCCTCTCACAGGCACCTTTCGAAAAGCTCCATGCATACAAGCAGCGCATGGGCTGGACCATCCCCTGGGCTTCGTCATCGCCAGGTGACTTCAACTTCGACTACGGCTTCTCGCAGACCGAGGAGCAGTCTCGCGAGGCCGTCGAGAGGATCGCGTTGCCAGGGCAGACCCTGGACGGGGCGTTCCCACCGGTGGTCGCGCAGAACGCGCGCGCCGCCGGCACCGACATCGCCGGCTATCTCACCGAGAGTCCCGGCTTCAGTGCCTTCGTCCGCGATGGCGATGAGATCTATCACACGTATTCGACGACATGGCGCGGCTTGGAGTTCGTGATGACCTACTACCCGATCCTCGACCGCGCGCCGAAGGGCCGCGACGAAGGCGAGGACTGGCAGCTCTGGATCCGCCGCCATGACGAGTACGGGGCTGGCTGACGCCAAGGACACGGTCGTCCACGGCTGATTTTGCGCGTCCACGCTATCCTCCGGCGGCCGTGCGACTGCTCATCGTCGAGGACGAGCTCGACCTAGCCACCGCTCTTGCCACTGGGTTACGCCGGGAAGGCTATGCCGTCGATACGGCACCGACGGCCGGCGATGCCCGGGAGCGCCTCCAGGAGACGCAATACGACGTCGTGTGCCTGGATCTCGGCCTGCCCGATGGTGACGGTCGGGACGTCTGCCGTGAGCTCCGTTCGGGCGTGCTGCACGTCCCGGAGGCCACCCCGCCGCGTGTGTTGATGCTCACGGCGAGGGATGCGCTCGACGATCGCGTCGGCGGCCTCGACGACGGCGCCGACGACTACGTCGTGAAGCCATTCAGCTTCGCGGAGCTCGCAGCGCGCGTCCGCGCGCTGGCTCGACGACCGACCGTCAACGAAGGTGCCACCATCCGGCTTGGCACACTCGATCTCGACGCGGCCCGGCATGAGGCCCACCGGAACGGCGATCGCCTCGATCTGACACCGAAGGAATTCGCCCTCCTCCGGTACCTCATGCTCCATCCGAACGAGGTCGTGACCCCCGAACGCCTGCTCGAGCACGTCTGGGACGACCGCGCCGACCCATTCACGAACACCGTTCGGGTAACGGTCAGCAACCTTCGCCGCAAGTTGGCGGAAGCGGGTCCAGGTCAGCCCATCAACACCGTCGTCGGCGTCGGTTATCGCTTGTGCGAGGGTCCCGGGTGAATCCGTCGCCGCTCGGTCGGCTCGCCACATCCGTCCGATCGATCCGGTTCCGGCTCGCGCTGATGGTGACCGCGGCCCTGCTCGTCACCGCGGGTGTGCTGGTGCTCGGCGTGAACGTCGCGCTGGATACCGTGGCGGCGACGGTCCCCAGTGAGCAGCCGACGACGCTGGAGGACGAGCTCTCGCGGATCCTCGGGCTGAGCATCTCAGAGCTCGACGGCAGCGGCGGGACCACCGCCACCGACACGCTCCTGAACGTCGAGCAGGCCGTGCGCGAGCAGACCCTCCAGACGGTCCGGACTCTGTCGCTCCTAGCTCTGCTCTTGCTGGTGCCTGTCGGCCTGGGCATCGGTTGGGCGGTCGCGGGTCGCGTGGTGCGCCCGGTCGGCCGGATCACCGAGGTGGCCCGTGACATCGAAACGACCGACCTCTCGCGTCGCATCCATCTCGAAGGTCCGCCCGACGAGATGCGAGACCTTGCCGACACCTTCGATGCCATGCTCGACCGGCTCGATCAAGGGGCGCAGACGCAGCGTCGGTTCGTCGAGGATGCCTCGCACGAGTTGCGGAACCCTCTAGCGGTCATCCGGACGACATTGGATGTCGCGCTGAGCGACCCGTCCGATGTCGAGGGGATGCGCCGCGCGGCCGAGGTCGCGCGCCGGACCGCCGATCGGATGTCGACCACGATCGACGAACTCCTTGCGTTCGCCAGGACGAGCGTCCAGCCCGAGCAGCGGGTCCCGGTAGATCTGGCCGAAGTCGTGGCGGAGGTCGCCCAGGAGTACGACGCCGAGGCATCGACCCGCAGTGTGCAGCTGTCGCCCCTGGCGTCCGCCGGCCTGATCGTGGACGGGGACCGATCCGCGCTCAAACGAGCGCAGGCCAACCTCGTCTCGAACGCGCTTCGCGTGGCTCCCGCGGGCTCGATCATCCACTGCCGCGCGGGACGCGCCGATGGGTGGGTGTGGTTCGGTGTCCGCGACGCCGGGCCTGGCATCGCGCGGGACGATCAGCCCCTGGTCTTCAGGCGAGCGTGGCGCGACGGCGCTCCTGCCCCTGATGGCGAGGCTCATGGCCTGGGATTGGCCCTAGTCCGCCAGATCGCCGAGGTCCACGGCGGCACGGTCAGCGTCGCCTCGGCTCCGGGCCACGGCGCAAGTTTCATCGTGTGGCTGCCCGATCGGCGCGCGATCGGAGGCGTCGCGGCTGCGGCCGGTATCCGGACGATGGCCGACCCGTTGTGGTCCGTGAACGCCGCGTCCTGACGAGCCTTTAGGTCCGCTTTACACCGTCAGAACGCTCACGTTATCGCCCATCTCGTAGGGTCCGGATCCGAGGGTCCGATCGTCATTCGGTCTGACCCGCTCATGACCACCCGCGATCCGGAGGCTCCCTACGTGGACGACCCCTTCGCCGGCGACGACCGCCGCCATAAGAGTTGGCGCGATCTCCCGCCGGCTCCGCCGCTTGTCTGGCCTTCCGCCGTACCCGCCTTTGCGACGGCCGGTGCAAGCATCCCCGCCGCGCCGCCACCACGCGCCTCGCGACGTCCAGGACGGCGGTTCCTCGTGGGTACCTCGCTCGTCGCTGGTGTCCTCGTCGTGGCCGCGTCAGGAGTGATCACGACGCCCCAGCGTCTCGCAAGCCAGTTGACCCCGGCGACAGCAGGCAGCAGCCCCGAGGCGCCCGAGGGCGCGGCGGGAGCGGCCCCGCGCGCCGATGAGCCGCTGGCGAAGACGGCGGCACAGCTGCTGCCGTCGGTCGTGCAGATCGAGGCCGGCATGGCGATGGGGTCCGGGTTCGTCGCGGCTGATGGGGGCCTGATCCTCACCGCGTCCCATGTGGTCGGTACGGCGGACACCGTGACGCTCAAGCTATTCGACGGGACGACCGTCTCCGGGAACGTCGTTGCGGTCGACAAGTCGATCGACACGGCGGTCATCCGCGCGGACCAGACTGCTGCGACGAACCTCACGCCCCTCACGCTCGGGGCGCTGGCGAACGTACACGTGGGCGACATGGCGATCGCCGTGGGCAGCCCGTTCGGTCTCAGCCAGACGGTCACGACCGGGATCGTGAGCGCGCTCGGGCGCACCGTACCGACACAGGTCGGCGAGTTGCATGACCTCATCCAGACCGATGCGGCCATCAACTCCGGCAACTCAGGGGGTCCCCTGGCCGACCGGGAAGGTCGTGCGATCGGCATCAACACTGCCATCGCAAGCGCCTCGGGCGGTAGCGACGGCATCGGCTTCGCAGTGCCGATCGATCAGGCCGTCCAGCTGCTTGACAAGGTCAAGAACGGTACCTGGAAGGCCGAGGACAACAACCCCGCAGACCTGACGGATCCGCTCGGTGGGGCGTTCGACCAGTTCCTCGGACCCAAGGGGCTCGACGGTCTGCGGGACCTCTTCGGCCTCGGCCCTGATGGATGGCAGACGCCGGGTGGACAGACACCGGATCAGCAGACACCACAAGGCCCCTCGGAAGGTTCTGGCATGGGTGACCAGATGCTCCGCGAGATGCTCGATGGTCTGATGCAGGAACTCGAGCGCGAGCTCGGCGGAGGCGGCCCGCTCGAACAGCCCGCACCGAACGCGGTCCCAGGCCCAGATATGGCGCCCGCTCCGGGCGGCACCGACGACCCGGCGGCGGACATGGAGCGCCTGATGCAGGAGCTCTTCGGCCAGCTATTCCAGGGCCTGGCCCCGAATGGGGATCGGAACCCGGTCGCGCCCGGTGGCACGAACGGGGCGCAGGGGGCATGAATGTGAACCAACTTTCCACGACGCGTCTTGTCCAGGTCCGACATGAGCTCGGACGGGTCATCGTCGGGCAGGACCGGGTCGTCGATCGGCTCCTCGTCGCCGTGCTGGCGGACGGTCACGTCCTTCTCGAAGGTGCGCCTGGCCTCGGCAAGACCATGCTGCTCGCCACACTGGCGCGGATCCTCGGCGGGACCTTCAACCGCATCCAATTCACGCCGGACTTGATCCCATCCGACATCGTCGGGACCCGGATCTTCCGGCCATCGTCCGAGGCCTTCGACGTCGAGCCGGGGCCGATCATCGCGAATGTCGTCCTGGTCGACGAGATCAACCGTGCCCCCGCGCGCGTCCAGTCGGCCCTGCTCGAGGCGATGGCCGAGCGGCAGGTGACGGTCGGCGGTCGAACCTTCGCGATGCCGAAGCCGTTTCTCGTGGTCGCCACTCAGAACCCTGTCGAGTCGGAGGGCGTCTATCCGCTCGCCGAGGCGCAGCGAGACCGGTTCCTGATGCGCATCCCGGTCGACTATCCGACGCCGGCCGAAGAGCGGGCCATCGTGACCCGGATGGCAGACGAGGCACCGGAAGCCGCCCGCCTCCTCGACCCATCGGACGTCGTCGAGCTGCAGCTGGCCGCGCGGCGAGTCACGATCGACGATGCGACGGTCGACTATGCGATCCGTCTCGTCCTTGCCACCCGTGATCCGGCCGAGCACGGGCTCCCGACCTTGGTCGGGCTCCTCGACTACGGCGCGAGTCCGCGCGCGTCGCTCGGGCTCGTCCGCAGTGCGAGGGCGATGGCCCTCCTGCGGGGTCGCGAGCGCGCAGTCGCGCAGGACGTATACGACGTCGCATACGACATCCTGAACGCACGTCTCGCGTTGTCCTACCGCGCGACCGCCGAGGGCTTCACCATCGACGATGTCCTGGTCGAGCTGCTCTCGACAGTGCCGGCACCTGGATCGGCGGTCTGGGGACCACCGATCCGCACCGACATAACGGGGCCGGCCGCCACGCCTTCGATGGCACCCGCGTCACCGTATGCGACGCCTGCCGTCGTTTCCACTGACGGCACCGTTCGGTACTCCGGCCCGGCGGCGTCGGCCGCTTCTGCGGCGGTCGTGCCGCCACGATGGCTTCCGCCGCAGCCGGTGCGACCGCACGTCACGGTCGCGGGCAGCCCGCCGCTCGCCCCGACCGCGACGCCGACGCCGCCAACCCCGTGGGCGGGGCCGACGCCGCCGATCGTCCTTCCCGGCGACCCACCCGCGTCGAGATGAGCCCCGTCCCCCGGGTGGCGTTCGACCTTCCTGCGCGGCTCCGTCGCATCGAGCTGTCAGTCGGGCACAAGGTCGTCGGCCGCCGCGGCGGTCGCCATCCGTCGCTCTTGCTGGGCCATGGAGTCGAGCCCGGTGATGCTCGACCGTACGAGCCTGGCGACGACGTGCGGCGGATGGACTGGTCGATCCTGGCGCGGACGGGCGAGCCTCACGTACGTGACGCGATCCAAGAACGCGACCTCGATGTCGCCGTCCTCGTCGATCGGTCCGGGAGCCTCGATTTCGGGACGGTCGGCTGGCGCAAGGCCGACGTGGCAGTAAACGCCGCATCGGCGGTGGCCTCGCTCGCGGTGGCCGGCGGGCGATCGGATCGGCGCGGTCATCGCGGCGGCCGGTGGGCCGCGCATCGTGCCGATCCGCGGCGGTCGGCGGCATCTCGTCGGCCTCGCCGGGAGCTTGGCAAGGTCACCGCTCGGGGGCCAGGTCGACCTGGCTCGCGCGATCGATGCGCTCCACCGCGTCCTTCGACGAGGCGGCCTTGCCGTCGTGGTGTCGGACTTCATCGCCCCACCCGAGACGTGGAGTCCGGCGCTCGTCAGGCTCGGGGGCCGGTGCGAGGTCATCGCCGTCGAGGTCGTCGATCCACGTGAGCTCCGCCTCCCGGATGTCGGTCTCCTTGTGATCGAGGATCCAGAGACGGGTCGTCAACGAACGATCGACACGTCTGACGAGCGGTTCCGTGCACGTCTCGCGGCGAGCGCAGATCAGCGGCGCGCCGCGAGGATGAAGGCCATCCAACGGACTGGTGCGACCCACCTGCGACTCCGAACCGATGCGGAGTGGACCGGGCCCCTGGCAGCGTGTCTCGACCAGCGGCGCCGGGCCCGGACCCTCGGCCGTCATGTCGCATCCCATCCCACCGCAGGAGCCGCCCGATGATGCCCCCTGCCCCTGACGTCATGTTCCTCGCACCCGAACGCTTCGCGCTCCTGGCCGTGCCGTCCCTGTTTGCCGTGCTTTACCTCCTTCGGCAACAACGCCGCCGGTCATATGTCGTCCGGTTCACGGATTCCGAGCTCATCGAAACCGTGGCACCCCGACGACCGGGCCTCCGGCGCCATCTCGTCGCCGCCGTGTACCTGATGGCATGCGGCCTGCTCGTGATCGCGACTGCCCGGCCTGCCCTTGCGACGGAGGTCCCGAACGAACCAACGGTCGTGCTCGCGTTCGATACCTCGCTTTCGATGGAGGCGACGGATGTCGCACCGAGTCGCCTTGTCGCGGCGCGGGAAGCGGCTCATAAGTTCATCGAGGTCGTGCCAGCCGGTGTGCGGGTGAGCCTCGTCGCCTTCGATCAGGCGGCGCGCGTGATCATCCCGCCGACGACGTCCAAGACCGTCCTCGACCGCGCGGTCGATCGTCTGTCTCTGGGTGAAGGAACAGCGATCGGGGAGGCCATCTATACCTCCCTCGACGTACTCGCCTCGGACGCCGCCAAGGATGCCAAAGCGACGGGCGGTGGCTCGATCGTGCTGATGTCCGATGGCGAAACGACGATGGGAAGGCCGGATGCCCAGGCCGCCCGCGAGGCGCGGATTCGCAGCGTCAAGGTGAACACGATCGCCTTCGGCACCGACCATGGATCGGTCACAGTGGACTCCATGCCGGTGCAGGTCCCAGTCGATCGCCAAGCGCTCCACGCCATTGCCGACGTGACCGGCGGCAAGGCATTCGATGCCGCTTCGGCCGAGGAGATCGTGTCGGTCTTCGAAGATCTCGGCCACGGAGTCGGGACGCGGACCGAGCCACGCGAGATCACCGATGGTCTCGCCCTTGCTGCGCTACTGACCGCGATGGCGGCAGCGGCGGGCTCTCTTGCATGGTTCGCTCGGATCCGATAGCGAAGAAGGGATCGACTCGAGCGCGCTCGCCCTGGGGAGAGCCCGTGACAGCTGGCAGCTCTGGATCCGCCGCCATGATGAGTACGGCAGTCGCTGATCGATATCCCTTTTCAGGCCCCGAGCTCGACCGGGATCGCCCACAGCCGCATCACCTCGCCAAGGCGCAGGATCCGCAGCACGATCGCTCGCCCGATCCGCTCATCGGTCATGAGCCGCGCGAGATCGCCGGCGTCGGCGACCGGTACGTCATCGACATCCAGGATCAGGTCGCCGGAACGGATGCCCGTCTCGTCGGCTGGGCTGCCCGGAACGACCTCCTGGACACCGATCCCGGAGCGCCGTTCCAGCGCTCGCGCGACACGCGGCGGCAGAGGTCGGGATTGACCCGCGATCCCGAGATACGCGCGTCGCACCCGTCCGTCGTGCATCAACGCGCCGATGATCCGGCGCGTTGCCTGGTCGATCGGGATCGCCAGGCCCAGTCCGACCCCGGCGAGCGCCGTATTGATGCCCACGACGCGCCCGCCGGCATCCGCAAGCGCACCGCCGGAGTTGCCGGGATTGAGGGCGGCATCGGTCTGGATGACGTTCTCGATCATCCGCGTGGCATTCCGCTCGCGCGTCACAAGGGATCGACCGACCGCGCTGACCACGCCGGCCGTGACCGATCCCGCGAAACCGAGCGGACTTCCGACCGCTACCACCAGCTGGCCGACTCGGAGACGGTCCGCATCGCCCAGTTCGGCAGCCGCGAGACGACCGCCATCGACCCGGAGGACCGCCAGATCGGACAGCGGATCGGCGCCTGCGACCTCGAACGGCGTCTCCGTCCCGTCGGTGAACGCAGCGACGCCATTCGACGCGCGAGTCACGACGTGGGCGGAGGTCAGAAGGTAACCGTCCGGTGCGAAAACGACGCCGGAACCGGTGCCGTCCGGCTCACCGTCGCGCGCGCGGCGACCGACACGCAACTGGACGACGCGCGGGAGCAGATGCTCGGCGACCGACGTGACGACGGCCGAGTACGCGTCGAGTGTGTCGGCGTCGTGAGACTGGTCGTGTGACCCACTGGCCTGAGGCGCCGCAGCGTCGGCGAGCCAGATGACGTTATCGGCGCTTCCCATGACAGTCACTAGCATATTGCAAGTCACGATTCCGAGGGCTCGGCCGGAGGGCGGACATCCGTTCGGAAACCGTATCGCGCCCCCACCTAGCTTCGCGGTAGCGGCCTCCGTCGGAGCGCGAGCGTCTCCTTCCGGTGGCTGCGTGCCACCGGGATCCTGGCGAGGGCGCCGGCGGCGTCCTCCCACGACGCCCGGCGGTCCATCGCTTGGCATTCCCGGAGCTTCTGATAGGTCCAGAGGTAGCGGTCACCGTCGGTCTTGAAGTCGTAGGCACGTTTCAGCCCGGTCGACTCGATGACTTCGAGCGCCGGAAGCCAGCTCGAGGCATACCAATCCCTGGTCGCCTCAGGGAGCCCGACAAGGACGCCGCGGTCGAGGCTCAGCTGGTACGCGTGCGCCTCGATGACCTCGAGGAGCTCTGCATATCCGTTCGGTCGCGAAAACTCGATCCGAGCTCCTGGTGCGACCTTGCCCAGCTTCGTGACCTCCTTGAATCGTCGGTGCTGCTCGGTATGGACCAGCTCGAGGATGTCGACGCCGGGATGCAGCTGGTGCGAGGTTCGGATCTCGGTCACCTCGGCATCGATGAACTTGGCGCCTTCCTTGCGGCTCAGCGCCACCCGGTGGTGGCCGTCGACCACGAAGTACAGGCCGCCGGCCTCGTAGACGGTGATCGGTGGCAGCGGCCGGTCACCGAAGGCCGCCTTCAGGGCGTCCATGCGCCGTCGCAGGTCCTTTCGGCGGGTGCGGAACAACCGGTCGAAGTCGACTGAGCGGTCGACCGAACCGACGATCTGATCGATGGGGATCTCACGCAGACCGACGTAGTGTTCGCCCAGGACCCGCAGGTGGCTCGTGACCGCTCGGAGCGGGAGCAGCGCGTCTGCCATGGCACGATCGTACGCCCGACGATCGCTAGAACCCACGCTGTGGCTGCCGTGTGTCGGTCCCCACCCCGTCAGGCGCCGATGATAGGAGCCGGGTGTCGCGTCCTTGCAGGTCTGCGCCGCCACCTCGGCGGCATCCTCGCCGTCGTAGACCTGTGACGCTGCCCTGCCACAATCCGCGCGCCATCGCGTCTCGTGGTCATGGAGGTCGGATTCGCCATGTCTGACGATCGCCGACCGGCGGTCAGACGCCTGGCTGTCGTATCGGACGCTGATACGCGCGCCGACTTCGTCATGGCCGCCTACGACGCGAACCAGCGCCGGTTGACGAGCTTCGCCTACGCCCTCACCCGCGATGCGGACGCGGCTGACGACCTCGTCCAGGAGACGTTCCTCCGTCTCGTCAAGGAACATGCCGCCGGACGCGAGCCGGACAACGTGACAGCATGGCTGTACCGCGTCTGCTCCAACCTGGCGACCAGTCGTGGGCGGCGGACGGTCGTCGCGCGGCGGTTCCTCGAGCGGCGTCCCGCTGAGGAGACCGAGGTCGCCGCAGAGATCGAGATCCTGCGGCAGGAGATCAGCGAAGCCCTGCTGGCGGCGCTCACCATCCTGCCGGACGACGCGCGGACCGCGGTCGTGATGGCCGCTCAAGGGTTCTCGGGGCGGGAGATCGCGGATGCGCTCGGGCGGACCGAGACGAGCACGCGCACGATGATGTTCCGAGCCCGCGAGCGACTGCGCACGTTCCTCGTCGCGGAAGGGGTCACGCGATGACCCACGACCACGAAGCGATCCAGCTCGCGGTGGCATCGCTCGACTTCGAGCTGACGCCGGCCGAGCGGACGCGGATGGAAGCGGGCCTTGCCGCCTGCCCCGAGTGCGCCGCGATCGCCGCGAGCCACACGGGGCTGCAGGGACTCCTGCAGCAGCTGCCGGTGCACGATGCCTCGCCGATCGTCCGCCAACGCGTGATGCGCGCAGCACTCGTCCCGCCGCGCCGGTCGCAGTGGCAGGTGCTGTTGGTCGCCGCAGCCCTCCTCGGTCTGTTGCTGGCAGGCGCCGCCGTGGTAGGCGCGTTCAGGAACGATCCCCTCGACCAGCTCACCGACGTCCCGTCGATCTCTCCTCCAGCGCTCGGTGACGTCGTCTCACCAGAGCCGAGCCGGTCGGTCGATCCGTCCGCGTCTCCTCCTGACGGCGGCGGCTCCGCGTTCGGGGCCCCGCTGCCGCACGACTCCATCGCCGAGGTCGTGTCGGGACGTTTGCGCATCCGATCCCAGCCCCGCATCGCCGACGATTCGATCAAATACGAGCCGCTGCTCGGCGTCGGCGCGCGATTGATGATCCTCGACGGTCCGGTCGAGGCGAACGACTACGACTGGTACCAGGTGGCCGCCTGGGATCCGAAGGATAGCGAAGCGACGTTCCCCGCCGGCTGGGTGGCACGCGGCGATCACGACGGGACACCCTGGATCAGTGCGGCCGCGCAGGTCTGCCCGACCGGGACCGTGACCACCTCCGAGGTGGTCGGTCTCGCACCGGCCGAGCGCGTCGCCTGCTTCGGCGACCGGGAGCTCCGCCTGCGGGCGTTCGTCACCGACGGCTCCGACAGCTACGAGTGCACCGCCGACCCCGGCTGCATCACCGACGGGCCCCGCTGGCTCACCGATCTGGGCGGTGCGACGGCGGAATTCGACGCCGAGTCCGGAAAGGCCTTCGACGGACTGCGACTCGCCCTCGACCCGAACGGCGCGGTGACGGCGGAAACGATGCCGTTCGGAGCCATGGCCGACCTCGTCGGGTCGTTCGATGACCCGGCAGCCGGGCAATGTCAGGCACTCGCGGGCGCCGCGGCGGGCCCCACGACGGACCTCGCCGCGCGTCTCGAATGCCGCGCGAGGTTCGTCGTCCGCGACATCAGCGCGGACCCGACGTATCCGAGGCTCGGCGCGGCGATGACAGCCACCGACCGGCTTCGGGTCCGCTCCACGCCGGGACTCGACGGCGCCCGGTATGAGCTCCTCGCGAAGGGCACGCCCGTCTGGATCGTCGATGGGCCCGTCGTCTCCGCCGACTACGAGTGGTTCCAGGTCATCGTCCCGGGCCTCGAGGTCGATGGCGTGCCGCGCGTCGGATGGGTCGCCCAGTCGGACCACGGCGGTGAGCGATGGCTCGCCCGGCGCTCGGTCCGATGCCCGTCATCGTCGGACGTGACGGTCGGCGATCTCGCCAGGCTCATGCGGACCGAGGAACCGCACGGCGGCCTGGCGTGCTTCGGTGACACACCGATCACCGTCAAGGGTCAGGTCGAGATGTCGTGTGGCGAGGCACGCCCGACGTGGCAGGTCGAGCCCGAGTGGCTTGGGCCGCACGCCTTCTACACGCTTGCCCTCTCGGACGGCACGGAGGTCGTCAACGCACACTTCCGACCTGAGCTCGGCGTTCCGGAGAACTGCGGCATCTTCGACGCCTCCACCCGAACGATCAGAGCGCATTTCGAGGACGGTGACGCCGCGACGTGTGATGGACCGGCACCGGGCGGCACGTCCGCGTCAGACGCCCGTGCGCTGATCAGCTATTGGTGTCGGACGGCGCTGGTGGTCGACCAGATCGACCCGATGCCGGGTGTCGTCGCGCCCTGATCGCCCGACAGCCCGAGTCGGCCGACTGCGACCGTCAGCCGCGGGTCGCTTCTGCGGGCGCCTCGGTCCTCGTATCGGCTGACGCTGCGCCCGCCTCGATGGGGACGTCCGGTCTCGCGTCGACGAGGGCTTCGTAGGCGGCGCGCTGCTCCTGCGCGACCATCCGCAGCCGGACCCACTCCGCCGTCCAGGGGGTCGCTTCGCGGAGTGCCAGTGTGGTCGTGTGCCACGCCTCGAGGGCGTCGAGGGCTTCACGGCTCATCGGGATGTCCCTTCGGATAGGTGTGGTGCGTGGCAGTCCATCGTAGCCTCCCGACGTCCGGACCGCGACGCCCGGACCAAGACCTGCGACAGTTCGCGCATGGGTGACGGATCGGCAGCAGCCACTCCTCGTCAAGGGGCGCCACTCGCCGGACAGGTGGCGATCGTCACGGGTGCGGCGAGAGGGATCGGACGTGGCATCGCCACCCGTTTCGTGCGCGACGGCGCGACGGTCTACATCGCCGATCGCGACATCGCGACCGCTCGCACCACGGCCGGCGACCTGAGCGCAAGCGCGACGAGCGGCGGTCGCGCCGAGGCCGTCGAGCTCGACGCCTCGGACCGTGCCGCAGTCGAAGCGGTCGTCGACGGCGTCGTGCGGGACGCCGGTGGCCTCGACATCTTCGTCGCCAACGCGGGCATCGGTGGACCGACGCCGTTCCTCGAGACGTCAGATGCGACGTGGGACCGCGTGATGGCGATCAACCTCCGTGGCGCCTTCATCGGTGTCCAGACGGCCGGGCGGGCGATGCGCGCGAGCGGGCGTGGCGGCCGGATCGTCGTGACCTCGTCGACGAACGCCTTCTGGATGGAGACCGGTCTCGCGGCTTACAACGCGTCGAAAGCTGGCGTCCTGGCGATGGCGCGAACGGCCGCGATGGAATTCGCACCCCACGGGATCACGGTCAACGCCGTAGGACCGGGCTTGATCGCGACGGACCTGACCCGCGGCGTCACCGAGGACCCCACGAACGCCGCGCAGTACCTGCGCCAGATCCCGATCGGCCGGTTCGGGACGCCCGACGACGTCGCCGCCGCTGTCGCCTTCCTGGTGTCGCCGGATGCCGGCTGGATCACCGGTCATCTGCTCGTGGTCGACGGCGGACAGACGCTGGGGACGCCGTTCCCCGACTGACCTCGTTCCCCGACTGGACCCTGCAGCTCGCGGAGGCTACGAGGCCGGCGTCTGCTCGGCCGCCGGGATGACGGTCACCGGATCGAACCCGAGCCGGACCGTCCCGTCTCGCCGCATCAGCGTCAGGCGCTCGTTGCCGCTCACGTCGACCCGGATCTCGCGACCACCGATATCGACCCGGACCTGCGCCGTCGCCCCTTCGAAGATCACGCGATCGATCGTGCCCTCGAGCACGTTGGCGTACCGGGCCCCGTCGCCGTCCTCGACGATCTCGATATCTTCCGGGCGGACATAGGCCACCACCGACTGTCCGACAGAGATACCTGGTCGCGCCGCGCCGCGGATCGTGTGGCCGAGGGCCTCGATCAGCCAGCCGGCATCGTCACCATCGCCGTCCCGGCCGGCGACCGTCCCGCGCAGGCCGTTGTTGGCGCCGATGAACTCGGCCACGTACGGCGTCTCCGGCTGCAGGTAGATGTCGGTCTGGGTGCCGATCTGCTCGATCCGGCCGCTGTTCATCACGACGATCCGATCCGAGATCGCGAATGCCTCGGACTGGTCGTGGGTGACGTAGATGGCGGTCTTGCCGGTCCGCCGCTGGAGGTCGAGGATCGAGTACTTCAGCGTGTCGCGCAGGTTCTTGTCGAGCGCGCACAGCGGCTCGTCGAACAGCAGGACCCGCGGGTCCGTGGCGAGCACCCGGGCGAGCGCGACGCGCTGCTGCTGGCCCGCCCGACAGCTGCGCGGGCAGCCGCGCGCCGTAGCCGGTCAGCCCGACCATCGCGAGCATCTCGTCGACGCGCGCGGCGATGGCGTCCTTCTTCGCGCCCTTGACCGACAGCCCGAACGCGATGTTGTCGGCGACCGACAGGTGCGGGAAGAGCGCCGGCGTCTGGAAGACGAACCCGATGTTCCGCTTGCGCGGCGGGAGCCAGGTCACGTCCTGGTCGTCGAACAGGATCCGCCCGCCGCTCGGCTCGACGAGGCCCGCGATCATCCGCAGCGTCGTCGTCTTGCCGCAGCCCGACGGGCCGAGCAGCGTCACGAACTCGCCGTCGGCGACCTCGAGCTCGAAGTCGTCGACGGCGACCGTCGGGCCGTAGCAGCTTGCTGACGCGATCGAGTCGGACGGTCGACATCAGATCAGGTAGGTGCCCTTGAGGTAGCGCGTCCCGAAGACCTTGAAGAACACGCAGGATCGCCGCCGAACGAGATCAGCTGCATCGTCACGGCGAGGGCCGCCGTCGTCGGCGCGAGGCCGGCGGTCCGGACGAGGTTGAAGACGCGGAGCGGCGCGGTCGTGACGTTCGGCGGGTGGACGAACAGCGTCACGAGGTACTCGTTGAACACGATGATGAAGCGTGAGCATCAGGCCGGCGCTGACGCCCGGGCCGATGAGCGGGAACACGATCCGCCAGAACGTCTGCCAGCGCGTCGCCCCGAGGCACGCCGCGGCCTCCTCGAAGGCGATCGGCAGGTCCTTGAGCGCGACGACGATCGGCGAGAGCATCAGCGGGAACGTGCCGACCGCCATCGCGAAGACGAGCCCCCAGATCGACGTGGTCAGGTGGTAGGTGAAGTTGTAGACGAGGACGAGCGAGATCCCGATGACGGCCCCCGGCACGTACAGCGGCAGCGTCAGCGAGCGAGAACAGCGTGCGCTTGCCCGGGAACGGGTAGCGGACGATGGCGTAGGCGCCGGGCAGCGCGATGAGCAGGTTGATGACCAGCGTCAGTCCGGCGACGAGGAAGCTCTGACGCAGGTTGTCGCCGAAGCTGCCCGAGCACGTACTGGAAGTTCTGGACGGCGTACGTCCCGCCGGGTCCCGTCAGCGAGTATCCGAGCAGGGTCAGGAACGGCAGCACGAAGACGAACAGGATGAGCCAGATGTAGGCGTGGCCTGACAGCGTCGCCGAGGCGCCGGCGCGAGAACCGTCGGGGCGCGGATGCCGGGGCGGTCCTCGGGAGCGGCGTGGTCACGGCGCTCAATCGACCAGCGCTCCGCGCGAGTAGCGCAGCGAGAAGTAGCTCACGACGAAGGCGATGACCAGCAGGACGACGCTCATCGCGCTCGCCAGGCCGTAGTCGGTCTGGACGACGCCGCGCTGGTAGAGGGTCCAGGCGAGGGCGCGCTGCTCGTTGAGCGAGCCGAGCAGGACCGGCTCCGCGAACGTGCCGATGTTCCAGCCGAACACGATCAGGATGCCGGCGATCACGCCGCTCCGGGTCAGCGGCAGCAGGATGCGTCGGAACGTCTGCCACGGCCGCGCGCCGAGGCAGGCGGCCGCCTCCTCGAGCGTCGGGTCGACGTTGCTCAGCGCCGCGCCGATGCTCATCACCATGAACGGGAACGTGAAGATCGACATCGCGAACACGACCGACGGCAGGCTGTAGAGCACGGCCGTGCTCGGGATCCCGAGCGCCTGGAGCAGCGGCGTCGCCGGGCCGCCGGGCAGCAGGATGAAGCGCATCCCGAAGGCGATGTACAGCGCGCCGAACATCGGGAACACCATGAACGCGCGGACGACGTCGCGGTAGCGGATCCGTCGGACGAGGATGTAGGCGAACGGGAAGCCGAAGACCAGGTTGACGACCGTCGAGAGCGCGGCCAGCTGGAGCGTGATGAGCACGTTCGGCAGGTAGCGGCTGAGGACGAGCGCGTAGTTGCCGAGTCGAGTACTCCGGGCCGGTCGGCGAGAGGTACGACGACCCGACGGTGAAGCTCATCTGGACGATGAACGCCATCGGGAAGTAGAGGAACAGCGCGACGAGGACGGCCGCCGGCGCGACCAGCGCGAGCCCGACGAGCTGCCGGTTGCGCTCGCGCCGGCGCGCCTCATCGGCCACGACGGGCATGGGGAGGCCGAGTGGCTCAGCCCTCATCGATCCACCCTTGGGTCAAGTCGAGTCGGCGTCCCCGTTCGAACGACCGGGGACGCCGTTTGCGACTGCAGTCTACTGGCCGATCTTCGAGGCGTAGTAGTCCTGCCACTCCTTCTGGGAGGCGTTGTACGCCTTCCAGTCGACCGTCTTGAAGGCCTGGATCTGGTCGAGGTTCGGGAAGTAGTTGAAGTAGTCGGCTTCGCGAACCAGTCAGGGACCTGGTCGACGTAGTCGGGCCCCAGGAAGCCCTCGCTCAGCTCGCTCCACGGCCCGTGGTCGATCGGCCACGCGTTCGGGAACTGGACGTCCTTGGCAAGGCGCCAGTTGATGAACACCTGGGCGAGCACCGGATGGGCAGCGCCCTTCGGGACCCACAGGTAGCCGTTGACCGGGTAGATCGCCGACGGCACGAGCAGCGCGGCGTCCGTGTTGCCGCCGAAGTACTCGAGCCGGGCGAGGCTGTTCCAGAAGCTGACGGCGTCGGCAGCACCGGACCGCAGGAGCTGCTGCATCTCGGCCGAGTCGGGCGTGTACTTGAGGACGTTCGGGCCGATGTTGGCGACCGCCCAGTCGACGACCTCCTTCATCTGGGCCGACGTCCTTGTAGTCCTTGCCGAGCTCGGAGGCGAGGCCCGAGGAAGAGGCCGCCGTTGGTGATGTCACCGGGCGGCGGCAGGACGACCTTGCCCTTCAGCCGCGGATCGGCGAGGTCCTTGAGCTTCGTCATCCAGCCGGCCCGGCCCTTGCTGTAGACGACGCCCGGGAACGCCGTCGACTGGAAGGCGATCGTCGTCGGGTCGTGCTTGAAGATGTCGAGGACCATCGACGCGTTCGGGATCAGGTCCGACGGGAAGACGTCGTCGACGAGGTCCTGGTCCATGGCGTCGGCCCAGTAGTTCTCCTCGATGGCGATGACGTCGTACGGCGCCGGGTTGCCGCCGGTCTTGGCCGCGGCGAGCTTGGTCAGGTACGTGCTCGGCTGCTGGCTGCCCTCGTAGGTCAGCTTGACGTCCGCGCCGTACGTGTCCTTGACGTACTTCTGGAACTGCTTGACCAGCTCGTCATTGGCGGTGTACGTCCAGTTGCCGACGACGACGCTGCCTTCCTTGGCGATCTCGGCCTTGATCTCGTCGTCGGTCATGTCCTTGTTCAGGATCGAGACGTGCTTCGTCCCCGCGGCCGCGCTGCCGGATGCGGCCGGCGAGCCGGCGGCACTCGCGATCGCACTCGCGACGGCTCCCCCACTACTGGCGAGCGGCTGCGAACTGCAGGCTGCGGCGACGAGCGCGATGACGGCGAATAGCGCCGATACCGCTCGCGACCACCGCCGCGTTCCGATGGTCTGCACCGAGACGGCCCTCCTCCTCGTTCCGATCAGTGACGCCTGCGTCCTCGTCGTCCAGGGTCGCAGGATTGGTAGCTTCCTACGGCTGAACGTTGACGCTTGACGTTACCATTCGGGCCGAAGGATACTCCGGGCCGCTTGCCAGTCAATAGGACGACGCGTCGCGAGGACCGCACGATCCCACCCAAGGCCAGGCCCAGGTCCGTCGACGAGGCCCGACGTCGCAGGGGGTCAGCATCGACCACGCTGCGTGATGTCGCCCAGCGGTCAGGGGTCTCCGTCACGACCGCGTCGCGCATCCTCAACGGTCGGACGATCAGGCGTCCCGATCCGCGACGAGACGCGCGACCGCGTGCTGACCGCCGCTGCAGACCTCGGCTACAAACCGAACCTCCTGGCGCGCGGGTTGCGCGGCAGCCGAAGCTCGCTGATCGGTGTCATCGCGCGAGACGTATCGGACCCGTTCCACATCCAGGTGCTGCAGGGCATGAACGAGGTGACTCGTGCCCGCGAATTCCGGCTCTTCCTCGGCCACGTCGACTACCGTCCCGACGTCGCGCTGACGTACGGGTCGATGTTCGAGCGCTCGCATGCCGACGGGATCATCGTGCTCGGCGATCTCGTCGACGGTACGTGGTCGCTCGCCGACCTGACGACCCACCACCGCTACGTCGTCGGGGTCTCCGATCGCGTCGGGGCCGGAGCGTTCCCGGGCGTCTATTCGGATAGTCACGTCGGGACGCGTCTCGCCCTCGAGCACCTCTGGGATCTGGGCCATCGGAACATCGTGTGCATCTCGGACCCGGCGACCGAGGACCAGCGGCTGCGCACATCCCTCTACGAGACGTTCATGCGCGAGCACGGCGTAGGCGACCTGGCCGTCGCTCATCCCATCGGGCAACCGGATCCCGAGCCGAGCTACCGGCTGGGCCTGCAGCTCTTCGCGGGAAACGGCGCTCGCCACCTCCCCACGGCGATCTTCGCCACATCCGACATGATCGCGATCGGGCTGCTCCGCGCCGCGTACCAGATGGGCGTCGTCGTCCCTCGCGACGTCTCGATCATCGGCTTCGACAACATCGCGATCGCTGCCTACACGGTCCCGCCGCTCACGACGATCAGCCAGTCCGGAGAGGAGATGGGTCGCCGTGCGGCGTCGTTGTTGCTGGACATGATCGAGTCGGACGACGGGATCGAGCGACGCGACGACATCGTGCTCGAGCCGACGCTCATCGTGCGCGACTCGACCGCCCCGCCGCCGAGCGCATAGCCGGGGTCGTCGGGCGCGGCACGTATCCTCGGGCCATGGACCGCCCGAGCCTGCTGCGCCGTGCCCTGGCGCTGTCCCTCCTCAGTATCGTCCTCAACGGTGTGCTCGGGGGGATCGCCGTGGTCGTCGGACTGGCAACGGACAGCGTGTCGCTGCTGGGATTCGGCCTCGATGCAGCGATCGATTCGATCGCCTCCATCGTGCTCGTCTGGCGGTTCCGGACCGAGGTGCGCGAGCCACATCGGGCGGAGCGCATCGAGCGCATCGCCGAACGCGCCGTCGGAGCCGTTCTCCTGGGTGTCGCGGCCTATCTCGCGGTCACCGCCATCAATGCCTTGGTGAACGGCACGCACCCCGAGGCCAGCCCGGTCCGGACGGTCCTGCTGCTGATCGCCGTCGTCGCGCTGCCACCGCTCGCCATCGCCAAGCACCGGACCGCCCGCGACCTGGGAAGCGGCGCCCTTCGCGCTGACAGCATCCTCACGGCGATCGCCGCCCTGCTGGCGTTGATCGGGCTCGTGTCGCTGGTCCTGGACGAGGTCGCCCGGGTCCCCTGGGCGGATGCCGTGGGCGCGCTGGTCATCGCCGTGATCGTCGCACGGGAGGGATGGGCCGCGGTGCAGGCGGCGCGCACGCACCAGCCGCTCTCGACCGAATAACCCGAGCGTCCAGGGCCACGGGCGGGTCGACCGAACGACCATGGCATACCATCGAGTGGCCCGCTCGGGGGTGTCCGTCGGCGTTCGGCGTGAGGGGATTCGGGTGGCGCGATCGAGGAGGGTGGCCGGCGTCGGGCCGGCGATGGCGGTCGTCCTGGCCCTCGGCGCGTGCGCCCAGATGCCGATCGGCGCATCGAACGACTCGCCCGTCCCGTCACCGGTGCGCCCGTCGCCGACGCTGCCGCCGACCGGATCGCCGGCCGTGACACCGACCCCCTCGGCCACACCCGATCCGATCCCCGACGCCGTCCTGCTCGCGGCCGGCGACATCGCCGCCTGCAGCAAGGACGGCGACTCGGCGACGGCCGCCATCCTCGAGCGCTATCCGGAGGCGCGTGTCCAGACCCTGGGCGACAACGCCTATGACAAGGGCACCGCTCGCCAGTTCGGCTGCTTCGACGCCACGTGGGGTGTCGCGTACGACCGGCTCCAACCCGCCCTGGGGGGCCACGACTACATGACCGAGGGCGCAGCCGGCTATTTCGGCTACTTCGCCAAGCGCCTGGCGCCGTTCGCGCCGACGGCGAACCGACCGACGATGGGCTGGTACGCCTACGACCTCGGGGCGTGGCGGATCATCGTGCTGAACTCGATCTGCGATCGGATCGGCGGCTGTGACGCGGCGTCGCCAGAAGTCGCCTGGCTCCGGACCGAGCTCGCCACGACGCCGGCACGGTGCTCGCTCGCCGTGATCCACAACCCGCGCTTCAGCTCCGGACGGAAGGAGAACGAGCCGCGCGTCCAGCCGCTCTGGGAAGAGCTCCAGAACGCCGCGGTCGAGATGGTGCTGAGCGGCGACAACCACACCTATGAGCGTCTGTCGCCGATGACGCCGGCCGGCGAAACGGACCCGTCGGGCATCCGCCAGTTCGTCGTCGGGACCGGCGGGCGCAGTCACTACAGCTTCGCAGAGGGCGCCATCCATCCCAACACCGAGGCACGGGACGATCAGACGTTCGGGGTCCTGAAGCTCACCTTGCGCGACGGCTCGTACGACTGGGAGTTCCTGCCCGAGGCCGGCAAGACGTTCAGCGACGCCGGGCAGGCGGATTGCCATTGACCATCGGACACGTGTCTTAGCTACATCGAAGCGGCGTGTGCACGGTCCGCCACGAATAGGTATCACGCCCTATTCCCGTACGGACGTTCACTTTCTTACCGTCTGCGACAGACCCGGCTCGCTCTTCCCCCTGGCGATCCGGGTCTGCTGATTCGCCGGGCGGTCGCGCGGACTCCCGGCAGGGGGTACGGGCGGCTCCGGGACGGGGGTCCCGGAGCCGGCTCGCTTCCGCGGGGCGGAGGACGACCCTGGGGGCCCTGGGGGCGACGGGGGCAGGAAAAAAGGTCCGAGGTAGCCCCTTCGCCGGCGATGGCCGGACGGCGGGTACGGGGCCGAGCGCCGACCGGACGCCACGGAGTCGGCCTGGACCGTCTCCCTGGCCCCCGGGACCATCGCCCGGTTCCGCGTGATCCTCGGACCCGCGGCTAGGGTACGCCCGTTAGGGGCTCGCGACCACCCATGCCGCACGCCACCCGGCGGACGACCGACGGGACCATCGGGGGAGGACGGAGCGGCCTGACCCCGGTGCTAGACTCCGCGGCCTATCGCACCGGCCGGGATCGGTGCCACAGACGCAAAGGACCGTTCCGCCCATGACGGCCGGACCGACTCGCGCGCGAACGCCCACCGCCGCGCAACAGCTGGCCCTGGACCTGCCGGTCTCACTGCCGGCCATCGCGATCGAACCGGAATGGAAGGCGCAGCAGCGCCTGTGGGGCCATTCCTTCCATCCGATGTGCTCGTATCTGGCGAGCTTCCCAGCGGCTCTGGCACACGCCTTCATCGCCCGCTATTCGCGACCCGGCGATGTCGTCCTCGACCCGTTCTCGGGGCGTGGCACGACACCGCTCCAGGCCTGCGCCGAGGGGCGGATCGGCGTCGGAAACGACCTCAATCCGTTCGCTCATCTGCTGACTGCCTCGAAGGTCGAACCCGCGAGCCGGGCAGCGGCGATGACGAGACTGACCCAGCTCCGCCTGGGCTGGAACGCCGACGCCGCGGGCTGGACGAAGCTCGCCGACGATGTGAGCAACGGCGTCGCGCGCAGCCTGGTCCCGGCGGCGGGGTCGCGCGGAGGCCCGACCGCCGGTACGGAGTCGGTGCCGGTCGAGGTGGCGCTGGCCTTCCATCCCGACACGCTCGGTCAGCTGCTGTTCGTCCGCTCCGAGCTGCATCTCGACGATCGGACCGATCGGTTCCTCGCCGCCGCGATCACCGGGATCCTCCACGGCAAGAGCGCGAGTTACCTCTCGGAGCTGATGCCGAACACCTTCAGCATGGCGCCGCGCTACGTCCGCGAATTCGCCGCACGCACGTCGTTCACCTCGCCCCGTCGCGACGTCTTCGACGGGCTCGCATCGAAGATCGATCGCCTCTATCGCCAGACGGCGCCGTCGACCGAAGGCGTCGCGCTGCTCGGCGACGCCCGCGATGTCGCGCCACGGGTGAGGGCGGAATTACGCGCCCGTGGACGCCCCGATCGGGCGCGGCTAGTGGTCACGTCCCCGCCCTACCTGCGCGTCGTCAAATACGGCTACTACAACTGGCTACGCACCTGGTTCCTCGGCTTCGATGCGCGCGAGATCGACGCGACGCTCGACGACGCCCACCATCGCGAGCCGTACCTCGGGTTCCTACGAGATGTGCTCGCCGGTCTTCGGCCGGTCCTGACGGACGACGCCGTTATCGTGCTCGTGATCGGTGACGTCGAGACGGATCGCGGCCGGCGCCTCAAGGGTGGTGTCGGCCTCGCGGAACGCGCCTGGGAGCACGCTGCAGAGCCCGAGGGCTACAAGCTCGCCGGGGTCGCGCTCGACGACGTGGCCGCCGTCCGCAAGATGACCAAGCTGTGGGGCGACGAGGCGGGGCGGGCGACCAAGACCGACCGCATCCTCGTGCTCGGCGCGACCGAATCCGGGCGGCGGCGGGCACTCTCCGGCGCCACGATCGACATCGACTGGGACTGGCCGCCGAGGGCACTCCGAGCACTCTGACGAGTCCCCCTGCCCCGCCACTATCATTCGGCCATGCAGCAGATGTACGACCCGTCGGACCTCGCCTCGATGGATCCGCTGGTCCTCATGAAGAACCTCGACCACGTGCGGATGACGAGTCGCCGGCTGTCGTACATCCTCCAGCAGCAGGTCCACCTCTACACTCCGGAGGCCAACCAGCTGCGTGAACAGATCGACCGCTACGTCGAAGCGGAGCGTCAGATCGAAAGCGAGATGGCGAGGCGGGTGATCCGCGCCTGACCGGCGCCTGGCTACGCCAGCGAAACATGAAAGACCCCGCCGTTCCCGGCGGGGTCTTCGATGATGAGAGCGGTGCCAGGTCAAGCCCCGGCGGGCACCGCGGCGAGACGGATGGGTCGTTCGCGCCCTTGGTCCTTGACCGACCGTTGCTCGTCGGCCGTGCCCACGTCCTCGATACCCGGTTCTGACGGCGTGATCACCACGGTGACGGGCCGGCGGAGCGCTTGCTCCTCGGCGACGATCCCTGACGCCATCGAGGCCAGGATCGGCATCTCGGACAACCCGAAGCCGATCCCGTGGTCGGCGAGATCCTCGACCCCGAGACCCCGGAAGAGGCCTCGTGCCGCGACAGCGCACATCTCGTCATACAGCTCCGGCCAGCCCACGCGTCGGCGGCGGTAGCAAAAGCGGATGAACTCAGCCGCATCCGTGTCGGGGACTCGCGTGGCGGCGTCGCGTGGCTCCATCGATGGCAGACCCTCCCTCCGGCGGGCAGATCGGCCCCGGACAGGGCCGTGCCGCGCGCTCGCCGTACGACGGCAATACGAAGCCAGCCCGGCCGACGATCCGTGTCGGGTACCGTCGTCCGGCTGGTCACTGTCGGTGGTCGGTCCCGCCCCTTCCTGGGCTCGGCGACCGGTGTCGCGACATGGTACGGCGTAGCAGGGACGGCTCGGAAGAGGGCTTGTCCACGACTTCATCCACGAACTTTTCCACATAGGTGGATAGTCCCTAGAACGCACGTGCTGTACGTGCGGGACGCCCGGTCAGCCGGGCTTCCGGACCAGTCCGAGGCCCGGACCATCAGACAGGCGCCAGCGCTTGTCGGGGCCGAGGACGAGGCCCTCGAAGGGGTCGGCCGCGAGCAGCAGGTTGCCGTCGAGGTCGACCCATTCAGCCAATGACGCGACGACGGCTGAGCCGGCGATCCCGACCGAGGTCTCCTCCATGCAACCGAGGAACGTCCTGAAGCCCCGCCGGCGGCCTTCGGCGAGCATCGCCTGCGCCGGCACGATCCCACCGCACTTCGCGAGCTTCACGTTGATCCCGGCGACGACGCCCTCGAGCGCGTCGAGATCCTCCGGCAGGACGCACGATTCGTCGGCGACGACGGGGATCGCCGAACGCTCCTGGAACCATGCCAGGTCGCGGTAGGCACGCGCGGGGAACGGCTGCTCGATGAGCTCCACACCGAGCGCGGTCAACTCCGGTAGCAGCGCGACCGCATCGTCTCGGGTCCAGCCGGTGTTCGCGTCGACCCGGATGGGCCCGGGGTAGACCTCCCGAACAGCACGCAGCGTCGCAAGGTCGGACGGCCCGCCGACCTTGATCTTGAGCGCGGGGAAATCGGCCGCCCGGGTCGCACGCTCGGCGACGATCGACGGCTCGTCAAGGCCCAGGGTGAAGTCGGTCGGTGGGAGGTCCTTCGTGAGACCGCGAAGCTCGTGGACGGCGACGGACAGCGCCTTGCCGACGAGGTCGTGCAGGGCGATATCGATCGCACAGCGAGCCGCGCCATGACCGCGGATGGCAGCCGCCATCGTCCGGGCGGCGGCGTCGACGCCGGCGAGGTCGAGGGTGGGCTCGCCGATGGCGTCGAGCAGCATCGGCATGACCGTCGCCATGGTCTCGGGCGTCTCGCCGTAGAAGCGATCGGGATAGCCCTCGCCCAGGCCCACGATGCCCGGGAGCCGATCGTCGCGCAGCTCCACCACGACCGTGGTGATGCGGGTGCCCGCATCGTGATCGGAGCGCGCGATCCGGAATGGATCGCGGAGCGCGAGGGTGAGGACGTCGTACCGGAGGCTCAGACCCACGGCAGCGCTTCGACCGCATCGCGGACGGCAGTCCAGAGACCGTCCGCGCCGAACCGGATGACGTCGTCCGTCGGCAGGCCCGTCTCCTCCTGGATGGCCGCGATCAGTGAGCGCGCTTCCTCGTCACTCCGAGACAGCGACGTGTTGAGCGCGATCGCGACGACCTTCGATGGCGCGATCATGCCGGCGATGCGCTCATGCATCTCGATGAACGGCACGAGCGGCGCGATCGGGAACGACACGCCGGGCAGGTGGTCGAAGTCGTGCTCGGCCAGGCCCGGCTTGTGGACCAGGACCATCGCGTGCGGGGTCCCTCCGTGGATCAGGCCCATCGTCACCGCGCTGTACGCGGGATGGTCGATCGAGCCCTGGCCCTCGATGAACACCCAGTCGCCCCGAGCCTCGCCCTGCTCGACGAGCCACTCGACGGTGCCGTTGGTGAAGTCGCTGATCAGCCGGTCGACCGCGGCGCCCCAGCCCTCGATCATCATCCCTGTCTGGCCCGTCGGGACCATCACCGCCGAGGCCCCGTCGCGCCGGGCGGCGGCCACGAGCTCGAGCGCGACCGACATCTTGCCGATCGCGCTGTCGGTGCCGACCGTCAGGATGACCCGCTTGCCGGGCAGATGGCGGCGGCCGAGGGTCGTCTCCATCCGGTCCGGGGGTCGCCGGTAGTCGATGAGCCTGGAACCGGACCTCGCGGCGGCTGTGGCGAACTCGGGATCGTCGCCCAGGAACTGATGCAGCCCCGAATGGATGTCGAGCCCCGCGCCGATCGCCTCGAGGATGATCGCTCGCCAGGCGGGCGGCAGCTTGCCGCCCGTTGGCGCGATGCCGAGCAGCAGCCCGTCGGGACGAACGGTGCCATCGAGCGCGTCGGACAGGCGTCCGACGAACGGGATGTCGTGACCAGGGATCGACTCGTTCACGTTGCGACCGACCATCGTCGAATCGAGGATCGCGACGACGTCGTCCCTGCCGTAGCGGATGACGCCGGTCGCGGTCTTGGCGTCGTCGATGCCGTGCCCTTCGGTGAGGATGACGAGACGGCGCGGCTCGGTCGGCAGCATCGGGGCAGTCTACGGAACCGGTCTGCCACGGTGGGCGAGGCCGGCGCGCCCGGCCCTTATCTGTGGGCCGCTCGGTACTGCTCGTACAGGCGGTCGAGCAGGGCGGCCAGCTCGCGCATCGTCCCGGTCAGGCGGCCCGTGGCTCGAGGATCACGACCGCCGTCTCACGCGAACGGCGAGCGGCCCATCCCTCCAGGTTGGCACCGTTGTAATCGGCCCAGCGAGCCCAGAGCTGAGGGCGTTCGGTCGGCGTAGCGACCCGACCGTGCACCCTGTGGATGCCATCCGGCAACTCCACGACGACGTCGGGTTGCGCTTGGAGGTTGAGCCACCAGGCTGGTTCCGGATCGCCCCATCCGTTCATCGCCATCGTCACCAGGTTTTGGCCATCGGTGAAGTACGCGAGGATCGCGATGCGCTCCTGGCCCGAGCGCCGTCCGACGGTCCGGAGCCGCATCAATCCCCACTTTTGGGCTGATGGCTGTCGGAGACCGAGGCGGCCGCCGGTGATGTCGTACAGGGCGCGATGGCCGATCCATGCCGCTCGGATGAACCAGCGCGGGGGAAGGAACGTCCTTCGCGGCGTCTCCGCGGTCTTCTCAGCCGTGAACGGCTCTGGGGACATGAGGAACTCCTCCATACGGTGTAAACTTATAGCGTAAGTCTGAACGTACAGCGTAAGCCTGTCAAGACTTACGATGTATTCGCTAGAGTGCCGACGTGACGACAGACATCCCGGCGACGACTGAACGCCGAACACCGCTGACTCGCGAGCGCGTCCTTGGCGCGGCCGTCGCACTGGCCGATCATGAAGGCATCGAGGCGGTGAGCATGCGGCGCCTCGGGACGGAGCTGGGCGTCGAAGCGATGTCGCTGTACAACCACGTCGCCAACAAGGAGGACGTCCTCGACGGGATGGTCGACGTCATCCTCGCCGAGATCGAGAGCGGGCCTGGCGACGCGGAATGGAAGTCGGCGCTCCGCACGCGGATCCTCTCGGCGCGTCGCGCGATGCTGCGCCACCCTTGGGCATCGGCGGTCATCGTCTCCCGCCGGCAGGCGAGCCCCGCGATGATGGCCTACATGGACGGCGTCGCCGGCATCTTGCTGAAGGGCGGCTTCTCGGTCGACCTGCTCCACCACGGGATGCACGTGCTCGGCAGTCGCGTGCTCGGCTTCAGCCAGGAGCTGTTCGACGACAGCGGTGAACTGGTGCAGAGCCCGGAGATGCAGGCAGTCATGCTCCAGCAGCTGGCTGCCGCCTACCCGAACATCAGTGCGATCGTGCGTCAGGTCCAGCACGATGAGGCATCGGTCGTCGGCGCCGGCTGTGACGATCAGCTGGAGTTCGAGTTCGCGCTCGACCTGCTGCTGGACGGTCTCGAGCGTCGGCGAGCCCAGGAGGCCGCCTAGCAGCGGCGACGAGAGCGGCCGCTGGAGCGCGATCCGTCGGGGCCGGGCCCGACATGTCACCTTTCGACGACATCCGGCCCCTATGCAGGTGATGGAAAGCGCTGTCGCTGTGATCGACGCTCGACCTGACATCGAGAGCCTGTACCGGGCCGATGCCGACCGGCTATGGCGCGCGATCTATGCCTTCGCCGGTGATCGAGAGATCGCGAGCGATTCGGTCGCAGAGGCGTACGCGCAGCTCTTGCGCCGGGGTGCCGCCGTGCGCGACCCCGCGGCATGGGTCTGGCGTACGGCGTTCCAGGTCAGCCGTGGTGCACTGAAGACCCGGCGACGCGACGAGCTCCTCGACGTCGACGCCGAAGGAGTCGGCCGACACCCACATCGACCAGGACCTGCTGACCGCTGTCCGTCAGCTACCCGACGGCCAGCGCGCCGCGGTCATCCTCTACTACTACGCCGATCTGCCCGTCCGCGAGATCGCGGATCGACTCGGGACGAACAGTCTCGCTGTCCGGGCGAACCTGAGCCGCGGGCGTCGTCGCCTCCGAGACCTACTGGGAGACCGCGATGGATGACCTTCGACGGCGATTCGCGACTCTCGACGACGTTTCGACGCCGGATCTGTGGGAGACCATCGGCGCCCGTGCTGCCGACCTGGGGCACGTCGCGACCGTCACGGCGGTGAGCCGCCCGGTCTTGCGCTCTCGGCGTTCCTCCGGTCGGCCGTTGATCGTCCTCCTCGCGGCGGCCGCAGTACTGGTCGCACTGCTCGCCGGTGCGCTGGTGATGGGATCAGGCCCCGTCAAACGTCCGGCTATCGTCCCGCCGAATACGTCCGCCTCGATCGGGCCGACCGCCGCGCCGACCGCCACATCCAGTACCGAGCCGACCCCTTCCGCTACTCCCCAAGGTCCGGCCCGTCTCGTCGCGTACACCGTGCGCGAGCCGATCAAGGACTGCCAGCGGCCATTGCAGTCCCTCTGCAGCGTCGACCGTGCCTGGGTCGTGAACGCTGACGGGACCGGCGCCCACCGGCTGCCGCAGGAATCGGTCCGAGGGGTACTCGGCTGGACGAGAGACGGCTCCCGGATCATGTATTCCGACAACGGCAACCTGGCGATGACCGACGCCACCGGGTCCACGTCGCTGATCGTGCCGAATCGCCCATGGTGTCCACCTGATGTCAAGGCGATGGACTGCGAGGTCACGATCGTCGATGGCGGAGCCGCGTCGTCACCGGTACTGGTGCCCGATCGGACCCTCTGTCCGACCCGCGTCAGGGACGACAACTGCCAGGCCAGCATCGAGGAAGGCATCGCGGTCTCGCCCGACGGTTCTCGGATCGGCTACGTCCTGTCCGAAGGGCGCGATCTCGACATCACCACGGTCGTCACGTACGACCTGTCGTCAGGGCACGTCACCAGACTCCAGTCGACCCGCAGCGGGGGTTCGTTCCAATGCCGGACGAGTGCAAGCGGGGGCGTTGATGGCCGGCCGACCTGGTCGCCGGACGGGACGAAGCTCGCCTTCGAGCGGCAGGTGATCGGTCCACTGCGCAACGGGAGCTGCCAGGCAACCATCTATGCCGTCGATGCCGACGGGGCCGACCTGGTCCAGCTCGTCCCGGAGCGGATGGTCGCGCTGTCGCCGAGCTGGTCGCCGGACGGGACGAGGATCGCCTTCCATACGGCCACGCCCCAGCCGGGCTATCCATCCGACGAAGGCGCTGTCAAGGCCGACATCTACACGATCCGGCCAGATGGCCACGACCTCCAGCAGCTGACAGACGACGGAACATCGGTCATGGCTCACTGGACGGCGGACGGCCGGATCGTCTACCGCGACTTTCGCTCGCTGGCGGACCAGAGCGAGACCGCGGAGACCTGGGTCATGGATGCGGATGGCGGCAACAAGACGCGCGTCGCCGCTGACGACGTCCGGGCGTTGACAGGACTCGGATGCACGGTCTGTCCCTACACACCAGCATCCGGTGAGGCCTACTGGCAACCGCGACCCTGATCGCACGCAACGTCCACTGAAAAGCCCGGTCCATCGGATGGACCGGGCTTTTGGCGTCGAGGTTGGTACCGCATACCGGATTCGAACCGGTGATCTCCGCCTTGAGAGGGCGGTGTCCTAGGCCTCTAGACGAATGCGGCGTCGGCCGTCGGGTGGGGACCACCACGACGGCCGACAGGATACCAAAGGACTCCTGCCCGGTCGCCCGGACAGGCCGTCAGCCTGCCCGAAGCACGTAGATCCCATCGACGGCTACCGTCGGGCGGCCAGCTGTGCCGAGGACCTGGATCCGCAGCGTGTGCTGGCCATCCGTGAGGGCGGCCGCCCAGATGACATCGCGGGCCTTGAACGTCGCGCGGTACGTGTCGACGGTGGCGACGAGCCGCCCGTCCACGATGACCCGCGCCTGGCCACGCGTCGGGCCGACGGGGCCGGCCCACGCGACCGAGGCGCCATCGAACGTGTACGTCGCAGAAGCGCTGCGAGTCTTCGTCCAATGCGCCCGGCGGTTGAGATACGTCGAATAGTTCACGAACGACCACGTCCCGCTGTAGTGGATCGCGGTCGACGAGTCCGACAACGCCGTCGGGATCGTCCAGTCCGACGAGCGCCAGTCGCCGGCCTGGCCGTTGCGATCGACCGCCCGGACCCGGTAGCGCACCTCATGCGCCGACGGGAGGACGTGACGGGCGACGCTCGATGTCGGGGAGACCAGCGGCAGGCGCACCCAGTCCCCGGAGCCGATGCGGTACTCGAGCTGGTAGCTGTCGAGGCCCGCGTCGGCTGACTGGAGACCCCAGTCGACCACGACCGGGACACCGGCCGAGGGCACATCCGAGCCTGTCGACAGGAGCACGACAGGACGCGAGACCTGAGGCGGATCGCCCGCCTGAGGTCGCGGCCGCGGCGTGGGTGTCGGAGCAGGGGTCGGTGCCGCCGTCGGAGCCGGGGTCGGATCCGGCGTCGGTTCCGCTGTCGGCGCCGGAGTCGGATCCGGCGTCGCGGTCGGCTTCGGCGGGCGATCTCCGCCGTTCGATCCGTCCGTCGGCGTCGGGGCCGCTGTCGGAGCATCGGTCGGCGAACCGGTGATGTCGCCGGTCGGTGCCGGTGTCGGACTCGGCGAGCGCGTCGGACTCGGCGAGCGCGTCGGGGCCGGAGTCGGCTGCGCGGTGGGTCGTGGCGTCGCGGTCGGTGCCGGCGTGGAGACCGACGTGCCGCCCGACGATGACGGTCCGTACAACCAATCGGTGAACCCGAAGTTCTTGCCTCCGCGCGCCGGCGGGGAGCCGTGGTACGACGTTCCGTAGCGACGGTCGATCAGCCAGGTCTGCCACTCGTCGTCGCCGGTCGCCGGCCAGTGCGCGCGTTCATACAGGAAGCGCACCGCACGTAGAAGCGCCTTGTTCGACCACGACCAAGCGTCGTAACCCTGTGCACGGAGCAGCTCGGCCTCGAGCACCGCGCCTTGGAGGGCTTCCCACGGGTAGCCCGTCGAGGTCGGAGGCCACTGGAGCGCCCCGCCGCGACGCATGTCGTCGGGCAGGGCGCCGCCGATATCGATCCCAGACTTGACGCAGGGTGGGTCGATGCCGACGGGCTGACCGGTGGTGCACTGCCAGCTGAGATCGCCGTAGGTGAAGCTCGCGTACGCCGTCCGGTCGCCGAGCCAGCCGCGGAACACCTGCGCGGTCCGAGCCAGCTGCGCCGAGTCACCGAGATATCCGGCGACGGCGGCGCGTGCCGCACCTGCGTGGGTGCCCCAGTTGTTGGGTCGACCCTCCTGGGTGCTGATCAGCGTCTTGCCGCTCAGGTCCTCGGTGAGCACCCTTCGCAGCCACGGTCGGAACGTGCTCGAATCGAATGACGCGTCCGCCGAGCTGAGATCGATGAAGTCGGCAGCGAGCACGTACCCGGGGAGATTTCTCGCGGCAGCGAGCGTGCGGCCCCCGCTCTCCGTCCCGACGGCAGCCTTCAGCGCGGCGATGACGGACGTCCGATAGGACGCGACACCGGTGCGGGCGAACACGAGGGACTTGGCGAGGGTGGTCTGGTCCGCGGACTCGTCCTGGTTGGAGATGTCCGGGGTCCCGACCGACGAGTCGGCGCGTGCCTTCAGCGCGCTCCATGCGGCGCCGGACATCGGCAGCGACAGGAGCTGCGAGCGCGGCATCAGCAGGTAATCGGATGCCGCGGCGGTGGGGCTGAGTCGGGCGATGGCGAGGACGGTCGCGATCGCGGCGACGATCGCCAGGGTGTTGACGACCAATGAGGTGTTGGTCCGACGAGACGCCCACTGGGCGCCGTTTGAGACCGCCGACATGACGCTCCTTCCTACCTGGACGCCGTCGGGGGACGGCGAACGAAGGCTGTCCGGGCGTGACGGAGCACGGACCCGGGGTATCCAGGGAGCGGTTGGGGGGAAAGGCCGGCGACCGGTCGTCAGTGAGCGCGGCGATCGACCGCCGTTGGGGGACTCCCTGCGCGGGCCATTTTGGCAGACATCACAAAGGCATGCTGTCGGTGGGGGCCGCCCATTACGCAGGCGTCACACGGAACGGTGCCGCGATGCACCAGAAATGGGGCACATGGAGCCGCGCCGACGCGGCAAGACGCCCCTACAGGCGATGCGTTTCGAGGAAGTTGCGCAGGGCCTCGGCCACCTGCTGGTAGCTCGATTCGCCGTGGATCAATCCGTAGTGGGAGTGGGCACCGAACGGCTCGAACTCCGCATCGAGCCACTCGGCGAGCCGTTCGGCGTCGTCCAGCGGGGTGTAGCGATCGAGGCCGCCGGCGATGACGAGCCGCGGCATCTCGGCCACCGCGCGCGTATCGACGGGGATGCCGGCGATCACCTGGCGTCGGGCCGCTCCGGACTCGTGCGGCTTCTGACCGAGGAGATGTTGGATGCGCAGGACGTCCGGCGAGGGTCAGGTCGCGCTCATCGCGAAGCAACCGCTCCGGGAGCGTCTCCCAGCCGATGAGGCTGCGGCCGTACACCTCGGGGACCTCGCGGATCTCATACGGCCGGGCAGGTGGCCGAAGGTCGCGCGGCATCTGCGGGGCGATGAGCACGAGCCCCGAGATCGCGACCCGTTCCGCGGCCTTCAGGGCGAGTAGCGCTCCCATCCCGTGCCCGACGGCCACGGTCGTGGGCCCGAGGCGATCGAGTGCCGCGACGACGTCCTCGACGTACGTGTCGAACGAGAGCGTCGTCGGGTCGGCCGTCTGCGACCAATAGTGGTTACGCAGGTTGATCGCGTGTCCTTCCCAACCTCGCCCCGCGAAGTAGCCGAGGTAGCGCTCCCAGACCCACGATCCAGCGAGCTCGCCGTGCACGAACATCAGCGGCTTGCGCCGCGAGCGACGCTCCGGCAGCCACGACTCGACATAGATGCCGCGGTCGTGCAGCTCGATCTCGTCCTTGCGCACCGGCCGTCCGTTCGACGGCGGTACTGCGGCGCGCGTCAGGATGGGCTCGGGGATCGTGTCGGGCATGCGGCTCACCACTCGTGGGGGTTGATGACGAGGCCAGTCAGGGCCTTGGGATAGAAGTAGGTCGATTTCTGTGGCATCACGTCACCCTCGCGGGCGACGGCTTCGATCGAGATGACGGGTGTCGGCTCGAGCAGGAAGGCCGCGTCGGCGCCCGATCCCGCCTCGACCGCCGCGACGGCGTCCTCGGCCGACTTCGTGTAGCCGATCGCGCCGTCCGCCACGGCTTCCCGGTCGATGCCGGCGAGCCGGTCGAGGGCCGCTGCGAGCAGCGTGACGTCGAGCGATCGTACCGCCTCGCCGCCTTTTGGGAGGAACGGCTCGAAGGCATCTCGACGGGCCGTCAGGATCGCCCCGCCGCTGCGCGTCCACAGCCCGAACCTGCCGCGACCCCCGGACGCGTCGCCGCCCGATAACGCGGTCACCAGCGCATCGGACGACGCGACCGGACTCGACATCGAAGAGCTCGGGGGTGCGGCCGAGCAATCGCGCCGCGCCGTCCGAGCCGATCCGACGGACCAAACGGTGCGTCGGTAGCACAGTCAGGTCCTGCCGGGTCGCTTCGAGCATCAGGACCAGGACGTAGTCGAACGCGGGGTCCTCGTCGCACGAGCGCGTCATCCGCCGCTCGTCCCGGTACCGCAGCGCTGTCTCGTAGCGATGATGCCCATCGGCGATCGTCAGCGGGCCCGCCCCCGCCGCCTCGAGCAGTGCTCCGGCGACGATGCTCGCCGGGCCGTCGCCCGACGCCGGCAAGGCCCACATCCGATGGCAGACGCCGTCGTCGTCCGTGACGTCCACGTCCGGCTGACCGCCGGCGACCGCCGCCAGCCGTTCCTCGGAGCCACCGGAGACGTCGTCGAACAGCACGACCACAGGGCTCGTGTTGACGCCGGTCGCCCGCAGCAGCTTGTAGCGGTCCTCCTTGGGTCCGCTGAGCGTGCGTTCGTGGGGCAGGACCCCGGAATCCGATCCGTACGCCTCGAGGCGGAGGCGAGCGAAGAAGCCGCGCTGCGTGCGCTCGCGTTCCGTGCCGGGCACTCGGTAGCGCTGCTCATACACGTAGATCGAGGGCTGCGGATCCTTGCGCAGCGTGCCGTCCGACCGCCACGCGGCCAACGTCCGAGCCGCACGCCGATACCTGTCGTCAGGCCCGTCACCTGCTTCCTCGACCGGCATATCGAGGCGGACGACGTTGGCCGGGTCGGCCGCGACCAAGCGCGCCCGCATCTCCGGGTCGATGACGTCGTAGGGCGGAGCGACGACCTTCGCGAGGTCACCGACGCGCGACGGCTCGTAACGCAGGGCGCGGAAAGGTCGGAGATCAGGCAAGGAACCCTCGGGGTGACGGCACGCCGCCTGCGGCTCTGGGGACGACCTCATCGTACGATAGCTCTCGTGCGGACCGCGACCGAAGCGTCGGTGACGCGTCGTCGAGGGGCGACACGCAACTTTCACGGGGGGTCAGGCGTCCTTGCTGCGACCATCCCCGCCTGACGGCAGCTTCGGAGTCCGCGTGCCCCAATCACGGTCCCCCAGGGTCTCGTTCGTCGCTCGGCTCGCGCGCGTGGGCGCGGCCGTGGCGCTGCTCGGGACGATCGCGGGAGCGCCGGCCGCAGCCGCGCCGAACCACGTTCCCGGCGACCGTCACCCCACCGCCCGGACTCACGATGGAGGCGACCGTCCTCCTCCAGGGACACGCCCGGATCGGCGCCTGGATGGCCATCGACGTCCATCTCAAGAACGACGGCCCACCGATCTCCGGCGAATTGCGCCTGACAGGTGGCACGCAGGGACGGACGCGCTTCGGCACCCAGGTCGAGGCACCCACCCAGTCCGATCAGACGCACCGGCTCTACGTCCAGCCGCCCGGCTTCGGCCGGCGAGGTCGAGGTCAGCCTCGTCGACGGCACGACGACGATCGCGACGACCAAGGCGACGTACACCGATCCATGACGGGACCCAGATGATCGTCGGCATCGTCGCCGAGCAGCCCGGGCGACATCATCGGTGACCTCGACCTGCTGCCGAACATGAATAACGTCAAGCCGCTGACGATCGGGCTGCAGCCCGCCGACCTGCCCGGATCGGGTCGAGGCGTGGGGTTCCCTCGACCGCCTCGTCTGGCAGGACGTCGACTCGAACCAGCTGACGCCGGAGCAGATCACCGCGCTCCGCGGCTGGGTCGCCGGTGGCGGCCGGCTGATCATCACCGGCGGGACGGCGGGACCATCGAGCCTGTCGGCCTTCCCGGATGCCCTCCTGCCCTATCGCCCGACGGCGACGACCGATATCGCGCCCTCTTCCCTCGTGGCGCTGCTGGGCGAGGCTGCCCGACTGACGCGTCGGACCTGCCGGCCCTGTCCGGCAAGCTCGCCGCGGGTCGGGCCCTCGCGACCGTCGGCGGGCAGACCGTGGCGGCAGAACGGGCGTATGGCGGTGGCGCGGTGACGCTGATCGGGTTCGACCCGACCGCCAACTGGCTGAGCGGCACGAACGCGGCCGAAGGCCTCTGGCGTCGGCTGATCCCGACGCGGTCGGCGGGCACGTCCGGGAGCGGCGACGACAGCCAGATCGTCCAGGCGGCAGCGCAGCTGCCGTCAACCTCGCCCTTCCGCCTGTCGGCGGCCTCATCGCACTCCTGGTCGTCTACATCCTGCTGATCGGGCCGATCAACTACCTCATCCTCAAGCGGATCGACCGCCGCGAATGGGCATGGGTGACGATGCCGGTACTGATCGTCGCATTCGCGGTGGGTGCATACGGTTTCGGGTCACTGCTCCGTGGCAGCGAACGTGCATCGTCAATGAGGCAGCCATCGTCCGCGGGGCTCCCGGCGCTACCGAGGGCCTCGCGCAGACGTATCTCGGGGTCTTCTCGCCGACCCGTGCCAACTACCAGATCCGATTCCCCGGCGGTGCGCTGCTGTCCTCGCCGACCAACGGTGACTTCCTGGGCGACGGCACGGCAGCCGGGCTCGACGTCCTCCAGGGCGACCCATCGCGCGTCCGAGACCTCGGCGTCGGCTTCGGGTCGCTGCGCACGATCCGTGCCGAGAGCGCCGTCGCCGGTACCGCTCGTCCAGGCGGCAAGCTCAGGCTCGAGGATGGCCGGCTCCGCGGCACGGTGACCAATGCGTCGCAGGAGACGCTCGAGGCGCCGGCGGTCGTCCTCGGCGGGACCGTTGCCAAGCTGAACGACCTGCCACCCGGCCAGACGGCGACCGTCGATGCCGTCGCTCCAGGCCGTCCAGATGGGTCAGCAGCTGTCGGACAAGATCGTCGGGCCGCTGTTCTTCGGCGACCCGCGCCAGGCCGGCGAGGGGTCGGCCCGCCAATACGCGCGCCATACGATCATCGATCAGCTCACGTTCGACCCGAACTGGGGCTTCACCGGGCAGCTGCCCGCAGAAGGCGCCGTCGTCCTCGCCTGGTCCGATCACGAGCTCTTGCCGGTCGAGATCGAGGGCCAGGTCGCGCGGCGGAGCGCGAACGTGCTGTGTTTCCTGCCGGCCGACGTCGCGATCAGCGGCAAGACGACGTTCCGGCAGGACCTGATGCGCAACACGGTCGTCTCGAGCGACGCCGCGTTCTTCAACAAGGACCCATTCAGCATCAACTTCGGGAAGGGCAAGGCGGAGCTGTCTTTCCGGCCGATCTCGTTCGACGGCACGATCGACGGCCTCGCAGCTGGCGCTCGGCTTCAACTTCGGCGAGATCGGCGCTCCGGGTTGGAGCCGCGAGCTCGTGAAGCCCCTGGAGCAGACGCCCGTCGCCTGCGGCGGACAAGCCGGTCGATGGGCTGCGTCGCAGCGCGTCATTCGACTGGTCTGCCGGAGGTCGAGCTGTTCGACCTGACCTCGTCGACCTGGCGCCGCCTGCCGCACATGACCAGCGGGTCTGCGCTACGCGGTCGACGAACCGGCGCACTATGTCGACGCGACCACCGGCACCGTGCTCGTCCGGTTCATCAACGACTCGAGCGACTCGGTCGGGTTCAGCCTCGACCTGTCGATCAGCGGGGACATCAAGCCATGACGGAGATCGTCCGCACCGAAGGCCTCGTGAAGCGCTACGACGGCACGCTCGCCGTGGCGGGCGTCGATCTGGCCGTCGAGCCGGGCGAGATCTTCGGCCTCGTCGGACCGAACGGCGCCGGCAAGACGACGACGCTGCGCATCCTCGCGACGCTGCTCGCGCCGTCCGCTGGGCACGGCCGAGATCGCCGGCATGTCGGTCACCCGGAACCCCGATCAGGTGCGGCGCGTCATCGGCTTCATGCCCGACTCGTTCGGCGTGTACGACGACATGAAGGTCTGGGAGTACCTCGATTTCTTCGCCCGCTGCTACGGCATCGCTCCCGCTGCGAGGCGGCGCGTGATCAGCAGACCTCCTCGAGCTGGTCGACCTCGCGCGCCAAGCGCCACGAGTACGTCCAGACGCTGTCGCGCGGCATGCAGCAGCGGCTGTGTCTCGCTCACGCGCTCGTGCACGACCCCCAGGTGCTGCTGCTCGACGAGCCCGCGTCGGGTCTCGACCCGCGTGCTCGCGTCGAGCTGCGCGAGCTGCTCCGCGAACTGCGGGCGATGGGCAAGACGATCCTGATCAGCAGCCACATCCTCCCCGAGCTCGAAGAGCTGTGCACGAGCGTCGCGATCATCGACCGCGGCCAGGTCCTCGCCCAGGGTCGGGTGGCCGAGATCGAGAAGCGCCTGCGCTTCGGAGCCGTGCTCCGGGTCCGGATGCTGCTCGAGGGTGACGCGCTCGAGGCCGCTCGCGAGCGATTCGCCGCGGACGCCGATGTCGCGTCGGCCGTGGTGCTGGACGACGGCACCATCGAGCTCGGGTTTCCGAGGGGACGATGAAGCGACCGCCCGTCTGCTCAAGGAGACCGTGGCGGCCGGGCTGCCGGTCGTCAGCTTCTCGCGGGCCGCGAGCGACCTGGAGGAGCTCTTCCTGCAGGTGACCTCGGCCGACGAGCCGGTCGCGGCAGCGTAGGGAGTCGACCATGGCCGAGATGACCGCGACGCCCGTCCGCCCGCCGAGCCCGCGATCTCAGCACCGTGCTCCGCAGCGATCGGCGGCATCGCCGCGATCGGCGTCAAGGAGCTGCGCGGGCGCATGCGCGGCCGACGCGCGTTCATCATCCTGACGATCTACCTGCTGCTGCTTGGCGGCTTCGCCCTGATGGTCGAGCAGATCATGGAGGCAGAGCTTCCAGAACCCCTTCGCCGGCGCATCGGCGACGGCCGGCCCGGCGATCGGCCAGGCCATCTTCGCGGCCGCTGCTGTTGCTGATGACGCTGCAGGTCGTCTTCCTGGCGCCCTCATCGACGGCCGGGGCGATCTCGCTCGAGCGGGAGAAGCAGACGCTCGAACTCCTCGTGACGACGCCGATCAGCTCGTTCGCGATCGTGATCGGGAAGCTGCTCTCGGCGCTCGTCTACGTGTTCCTGCTCATCGCCGCCTCGATCCCGCTGATGGCAGTCGTGTTCGTCTTCGGCGGTGTCGGGCCCGAGGACATCGTCCGTGGCTACATCGTGCTGATCGTCACGGCCCTCGGTCTGGGTTCGTTCGGTCTGCTCTGCTCGAGCCTCGTCAAGCGCACGACCGCATCGACCGCGATCACGATCTTCGGCGTCCTCGCGATCACGATCGGCACGGTCTTCCTGCTCGTCTTCTGGCAGGCGATGGGCTCGTTCGACGCGACCGGGAACCGCCGGCCGGGGCCGCTCGGGATCCGCACGCCATACCCGCTGGCATGGATCAACCCCTTCCTCGCCCAGGCCGACGTGCTGTGCGGCACCGAGTCCACGTTCGGGGGCGGTTGGTGCTCGGTCGTCCAGGGCCTCGCCCCGACGACGGACAACAACGGCGTGATCATCAACAACGTGGGCGGCGGCGGCGTCGGCGTCCCGATGCCCGTGCCGGCCGTTCCCGAAAAGGGCTTCGCTCCCGGTGGCGCCATCGCCATCGATGACAGCGGCAACCCGATCGTCAACGACGTCGCCGCACCGGACCAGCCGTTCGGCGCTCGGCAGGACACGCTCTGGCCGAAGACCGTGGCGATGTGGCTCGGGATGTCGGTGTTCTTCATCCTGCTCTCCATCCAGGCCGTCTCGCCGACGCGGCGCTGGCGGTTCCTTCGCCGCCGCGGGGCGAGGAGCCCGGCGCCGTGACGATCGGGCTTCCGCGCACAGCTACGTGGCCGGGGCGCCGACGCGGGCCGGCCGAGCGGCTCGTTGTGCCGCCCGATCCGCGCCAGTCGCTGAGCGGCCCGCTCGACCCGACGCTCGAGGCGATCCGTGGCGAGCTGGGCGGTCATCGGGCGCGACTGTGGCTTCGCCGGATCGTGCGCCGGACCTGGGTCGCGCTCGCGGCGATCGCCGTCGCGGAGGCGGTCCTCTGGACGGTGGCGCGTTTCGTACCGCTCGAAGCCGCACCGGTGATCGCCGTCACCATCCCGATCGTCGTCGGCCTCATCCTGCTCGTCGCCGTCCTGCGTGCACGCCCATCGATCGGCGAGACCGCGCTGGCCGTCGACGTGGAAGGCGGCCTCGGCGACCGGGTGTCGTCGGCGATGGAGCTCGCTGTCGGCTTTCCGGCGTCCGCGACTCCGCCTGCCGAGGACCTCGACCTCGATGCGCCGGTCGCCGCGTTCGACGAAGCCGCTGAGACCGACCGCTTCGTCCGCCGTCAGCGACGCGATGCGCTCGCGACGTTGCGGATGGCGCCGCGCCAGTTCAAGCCGCGGTTCTCGCGGAACCCAGCGATCGTGATGGTGGCCGCGGTCGCCCTGCTCGTGCCGGTCGTCGCACTGCCGAACCCGCAGACCGCCGTCATCGCCAAGCAACGCGAGGTCCGCGAAGCGGCCGAGCGCCAGGCCCAGCGGATCGACGCCGTCGCGCGCGATCTGCAGGACAAGGGCCGGACAGCCGATGACCCGAGGACCCGTCTCGCCGAGGAGCTCCGGGAGCTCGCACGGCAGCTCCGGGAGAAGCCGGACGAGCTGGCGGCGAACCTCCAGCAGCTCGGCGCGGTGGAGAGCGACGTCCGCGCGCAGATCGACCCGGCGACCGAACAGCGAGCGTCGGCATTGACGTCCCTGTCGCGATCGCTGTCGCGAGCGGCGACCGGGAACCCCGACGCGAACCGCGACGGCGATCCCGGAGAAGACCCGCGAGGACCTCGACAAGCTCGGCGAAAAGCTCGACTCGATGAGTGAGGCGCAGCGTCGCGAGCTGGCTCAGCAGCTCGCCGAGATGCAGTCGACCGCCAAGGCCGCGGACGGCGCCGCAGCCACCGCGTTGGGTGCCGCATCGCAGAGCCTGGCCCAGGGCGACACGGCAGGGGCCCGCTCGGCGCTGGATCGCCTCGGCGAGGCGATGAACGGCGCGCAGCAGAACGTGACGACCAACCGCGACCTGGCCCAGGCCGCCTCGCGGCTCCAGGATGCGCGGCGCGACCTGGCGGATGCGGGTCAGCAGGGCCAGGGGCAGCAGGCGCAAGGCCAGGGCCAGCAGGGCCAGGGCCAGGGCCAGCAGGGCCAGGGCCAAGGCAGTCCACGCCCGGGCAGCAGTGCCCAAGGGCAGGGCCAGGGTCAGGGCCAGGGCCAGGGGCAAGGGCAGGGCCAGGGGCAAGGGCCAGGGCAAGGCCAGGGGCAAGGGCAGGGCCAGGGGCAAGGGCAGGGCCAGGGGCAAGGGCAAGGGCAAGGTCAAGGTCAAGGTCAGAGCCAGGGCCAGGGCGGCGTCGGCGGCGGTGGGTCGAACGCGCGCTCGCTCGGGTCTGGGATCGGCGGCAACGTCAGACCGGGGGCGCCGACCGGTGCCAACCGTGCGGCCCAGCTCGGCGCTGACATCTCGTCGGTCTTCGCGCCGTTCGACCGGCTCGGCAAGCCCGGCGATCCGTCGTACGTCGCGGGACCGGTGGCGACGGCCAGACCCAGCAGGGCAGCCAGGTCGGCAGCGGCACGAACAACGGCGCGCTCACGCCCTACCAGCAGGTCTACAACGATTTCCAGCAGTACGCCCAGACCTCACTCGATCGCGGCTATGTCCCGCTCTCGATCAAGGACTACGTCCGCGAGTACTTCAGCTCGCTCGACCCGTCGAACTGAGGGCATCGACCGCCGTCGATGACCGGATCCGGAGGCCATATGGAAGCGCCCGTCACGACCGACCAGACGCCACGCCTCGCGCCCGAGGCGTTCGCCGAACGCGCGGGGGCGATCGAGCGCGAGGTCGGTCGCGTGATCGTCGGCCAGCGCGAGCTCGTCCGACAGACCTTGACCGGCCTGCTCGCCAATAGCCACGTGCTGCTCGAGGGCGTTCCCGGCCTCGGCAAGACGATGCTGGTGCGGACCATCGCCGACGTCATCGACTGCTCGTTCAACCGGATCCAGTTCACGCCCGACCTCATGCCGGCCGACATCACCGGCACGAACATCCTCATCGAGGAAGGCGGACAGCGCGTCTTCCGGTTCCAGCCGGGCCCGGTCTTCGCCAACCTCGTGCTCGCCGACGAGATCAACCGGGCGACGCCGAAGACCCAGTCGAGCCTGCTCGAAGCGATGCAGGAGCACCAGGTCACGGTGGCCCGCCAGCGCTACAAGCTCGATCCGCCGTTCTTCGTCCTCGCGACCCAGAACCCGCTCGAGATGGAAGGCACCTATCCCCTCCCCGAGGCGCAGCTCGACCGGTTCCTGTTCAAGGTCATGGTCCCGTTCCCGTCCGAGGACGACCTGGTCCAGATCATGGATCGGACGACCGGCGCCGAGAGCGTGTCGGCGAGCAAGGTGTGCACGGCCGCCGAGATCGTCGAGATGCAGCGTCTCGCCCGGGCCGTCCCGATCGCGCCGCATGTCACGGCGTACGCGGTGAGCCTGCTCGCGGCGACGCACCCCGACAACGACCGGGCTCCGGGCCTGGTCCGCGAATACGTCCGCTACGGCGGCTCGCCCCGAGGCGCCCAGGCGCTGGTTACCGCGGGCAAGATCTATGCCCTGCTCGACGGACGGTTCAACGTTTCGACCGATGACATCCGGGCCGTCGCCCTCCCGGCCCTCCGTCACCGCATCATCCTCAACTTCGAGGGCGAGGCCGAGGGCATCACCAGCGAGTCGGCCGTTCGCGCGATCCTCGACGCCGTCGCCGTTCCGACCGTCGAATAGGCGGCGCTCCCTAGATGACCGAGCGCGCGAGCCTCGACCCGGAGGCCGCCTCGAAGCCGGGCGCTGCGGCTGCCGGTGCGACGGCGCCCGCCGGTGCTGCGCCGACAACGGCGGGCACCCGGCGCACGTTCCTGCCGAGCGAGGTCGACCCGACCGTCTTCGACGAGGCGTTCCTGCGCCAGCTCGAGCGGCTGCTGCTGATCATGCGCTCGCCGGTCCGCGGCGGGCTCAAGGGTGGTCGCCGGAGCGTCAAGCGCGGCCAATCCGTCGAGTTCGCCGATTACCGCGAATACACGCTCGGTGACGACCTGCGGCAGCTCGACTGGAACGTGTACGCCCGACTCGAGCGGCTCTTCGTCAAGCTGTTCGTCGAGGAAGAGGACATCACCGTCACGTTGCTCGTCGACGCGTCGGCGTCGATGGCGACGGGCACGCCCTCGAAACTGCTGTTCGCCAAACGCGCCGCGGCTGCCCTGGGCTACATCGGGCTCGCGAGCGAGGATCGGATCGCCGTCACCGCGCTGAGCGGCAGGACCGCCCGACGGCGGGCGTCGCTGCGTGGTTCCGGCCGCGTCTTCCGCCTCCTCGCCGACCTGTCGGCGATCGACCCCGCCGATGGTGTGACTGACCTCGTCGTGGCCGCGCGCCACGCCGCAGCTCAGCTCCACGGGCGGGGCGTGATCGTCCTGCTGAGTGACCTGCTCGATCCGGGGGCGGATCGCGTGATCCGAGAACTCGCCGCGACCGGCTCCGAGCTGATCGTGCTCCACGTCCTGTCGCCCGACGAGCTCGATCCGCCCCTGCAGGGCGATCTTCGGCTAGTCGATGCGGAGACCGACGAGCGGGTCGACATCACCGCCGACCTCGCCACGATCGATGCCTACAAGACCCGCCTCGCGGCCTGGAAGGCCGACTTCGCCGACCTTGCCGCTCGACGCGGCGCCTCCTATGTCGACCTGGCATCCGACGTGAACCTGGCCGACCTCATGTTCGCCGAGCTGCGACGCCGGCGCGTCCTCGGGTAGCGGAGCGTGCCGTTCACGACGCCCCTCGCGCTGCTCGGTCTGCTCTTCGTGCCGGCCGTCATCGCGATGTACCTGCTCAAGCTCCGCCGGGACGAGGCGGTCGTGCCGTCGACGCTGCTCTGGACCCGGCTGGTCGCCGACGTCGAGGCGAACGCACCGTGGCAGCGGCTCCGTCGGAGCCTGCTGTTGCTGCTCCAGCTGCTGCTCGTGATCGCGCTCGCGCTCCTCGCCGCACGGCCGTTCCTCGAGCGGCCCGCCGGCCTGGCCCGCGACATCGTCCTCGTGATGGACACGTCGGCGAGCATGGCGGCGACCGATGTCGTGCCGGACCGGCTCACGGCGGCCAAGCAGGTCGCGATCGATGCGCTCAAAGACCTCCCGACCGGCGGCAAGGTCAGCCTGATAGCCGCCGATCGTACGGCGCGGATCGTCGTCAACGAGTCGGGTGATCTGACCCGCGTCCGGCAGGCCATCGAGTCGATCCCGGTGACCGAGAGCCGGGGCGACCTCGGCGACGCCCTCGAGCTGGCCTCGAAGCTGGCGGCGCGCTCGGGCGATGCGCAGATCCTCGTCGCCACGGACGCCGCGCTCGCCTCGAAGCCGACGGGACGGGTGGCGGCGCCGGTCAAGGTCCTGTCGGTCGGTCGGGATCGCAAGAACCAGGCGATCGTCGCGCTTGCCGTTCGGACGGCACCGTCGGCGGTGACGCGATCGGTGTTCGTCAGCGTCGCCAACCTCGACCTCACAGCGGCGAGCCGCCGGCTCGAGCTGTGGGGCGACGACCGGCTTCTCGAGGTCCGCGACGTCAAGCTCGACCCGCAGGCGCGCTCGGACGTGATCATCGACGACCTGCCGCGCGAGGTGGGCACCGTCGAGGTCCGACTCGTCGGTCCGGATCCCTCCGTCCAGGCCGCGCCCGACCAACTGGCGGTCGACGACCGCGCCTGGGCGGTCATCCCGCCCGACCGCACGCGACTCGTACTGGTCGTCGGCGAGGGCGATCCCTACCTCGAGACCGCGCTGTCGTTCCTCCCTGACGTCGAGCTGTTCGGCGTCACGCCCGCCGAGTACGGCCCCTCGACGGAGCGCAAGGACGGTCGACCGTGGGACCTCGTCATCTTCGAGGACTTCCTGCCAGCGACCCTGCCGAAGACGCCGGTGCTGGCGATCGCGCCGCCACGCAGCGGGCCGCTCGGTGATGTGTCCGGCACGCTCAAGAACCCAGGCATCGGCACGCCTGGATCCGGACGAGCCCGTCCTTCGCTACGTCGATCTCTCGACCACGCATGTCTCCGAGGCCGTGAAGCTCACCGCACCGACCTGGGCGCGCACGGTCGTGCCGGGTCCGCGTGGCGCGCCGCTGCTCTACTCGGGGACGCGCGAGGGCCTCAACAGCGCCGTCCTCGCGTTCGAACCGCGCCAGTCCGACCTGCCGCTCCAGGTCGCATTCCCGATCCTTTTCGCGAACCTCACCGGCGAGCTGATGGGGACGTCGACCGCGCCGACCGAAGCCGTCGCCCCGGGCACGCCCGTCCAACTGCACATCCCGTCTGGCGCGGTCGGGCTGTCCATCGTCGGGCCGGACGGGACCGAGACGCGGCTCGCACCGAGCTCGACCGACGCAGGCGGTACGGCCGTCACCTTCGCAGCGACCGATCGGCTCGGGATCTATACCGTGACCCCGATCCCCGACCCTGACGCCCCCGAAGCACCGAGCGCGTCCGCGCCTTCATCGACGTCGGCCTCGCCGCCCGCCAGCACCGCCGCGAGCCCCAGTTCGGCGTCGGCCGCGCCGGCGGCGCCCACGCTCGACGACCCGATGGCCCCGGTGCGGTTCGTCGTCGCGCTCTTCGATGTCGACGAGTCGACGATCGCGCCGGGGAGTCCCGCGAGCATCGAAGCGCTCGGATCGGCCGGGGCCGCCGGGTCACCTGCGCCCGGAGCCAGCGGCGCGCCCGCCCCAGCCCCGTCGGCCGCAGTACGGCCCACGACCCACGACGAACTGTGGGTCCCGATCGTGCTGCTGATCCTGGTCGCGCTGTGCGTCGAGTGGGCCCTGTTCCATCGCGACGGTCTCGTCCGTGCGCGGCGAGCGCTCGGCGATCGGCTCAGACGGCCGGCCTCCAAGGCGAGAGCCTGATGGGCGTCAGCTTCGATACGCCGCTGGCGCTGCTCCTGCTGATCCCGCTACTGGCGATCACGATCGGGCTGTATCTGAGCGCGCGCCGGCGGGTCGGTGCGGGGCGCCGGCGGATCTCGCTCGTCCTTCGGACGGTACTGCTGACTGCGCTCGTGCTGGCCCTGGCCGGGTTCCGGATCGTCCTGCCGGTCGATCGGCTGGCGACGGTCTTCGTGGTCGACATGTCGGACTCGGTCGGGAACGCCGGTCGGGAGGACGCGCTGGCCTTCATCCGCGAATCGCTCACCGACATGCCCAAGGGCGACGTGGCCGGCATCGTCGCGTTCGGGAAGCAGGCGCTCGTGGAGCGGTTGCCGTCGGAGGTCGCCGAGATCTCGCGGCTCGCCTCGACCCCCGTGACGACCGCGACCGACGTCGGGGCTGCGCTGCGACTCGCGACCGCGCTGTTCCCGGACGACGCCCAGAAGCGCATCGTCCTCCTGTCCGACGGCAACGACACGACCGGTGGCGGCCAGGCCGAAGCGGCTCTCGCGGCGACCCGCGACATCCGGATCGAGACACGGACGATCGGCGTCGGCGCCGGCGACGAGGTGCTGGTCGAACGGGTCGTGACACCGTCGACGGCGAACCTCGGCGAGACGATCGATGTGGCGGCCGACATCCGCTCGTCGGTCGCACAGCCGGCGACCGTCCGGCTCTTCGCGAGCGGCGAGAACGTGGCGACCAAACGGGTCGATCTCGAGCAGGGCGTGACCCACATCACGTTCGAGGTCACCCCCACCGAGGCAAGACTCCACACCTTCCGCGTCGTCGTCGAGGCGGCGCGGGATACGTTCAGCCAGAACGATCGGGCGGACTCGGTGACGATCGTCAAGGGCGAGCCGCGGACCCTGGTGCTGGCCGGGAACGAGGTCGTCGCGACCGAGCTCGTCAAGGCCTTGACCACGCAGCGCCAGAAGGTCGACACGATCGTGCCCGAGGCACTGCCGACCGACTTCACCGAGCTCGCCAACTACGACAGCATCGTGCTCGTCGATGTCCCGCGGACCCGGCTGTCGGACCGGCAACTCGGCGCACTCCAGGTCTATGTGCGCGACATCGGCAAGGGTCTGGTCATGATCGGCGGACCGGATTCCTACGGTGCAGGTGGCTTCCAGCGGACACCGCTCGAGGAGACGTTGCCGGTCGACATGGGCGTCCGCGACCGCCAGAAGCAGCCCGACGTGGCGCTCGTCGTCGTCATCGATCAGTCGGGTTCGATGGACGCCTGCCACTGCAACTCGTTCAACGGCGGCCAGGGTGGCGGGACGGGCATCGGCGGTGTGCGCAAGGTCGATATCGGCAAGGAGGCCATCCTGCGCGCGGCGGCCGCCCTGACCGAGCGCGACGAGATCGGCGTCGTGTCGTTCAACGAGCAGGCGCACTGGGTCGTACGGACGCAGCCCCTCGGCCAGGTCGGTGACCTGCAGAGCAAGATCGCGGGCATCTCGCCGAACGGGCAGACCAACATCTTCGCCGGGCTCGAGCAGGCGGTCGACTCGCTGGAGGACGCGACGGCCACGCGACGGCACATCATCCTGCTGACCGACGGCTGGTCGCGCTCGGGGCAGTACGACGAGATCCTCAAGCGGATGAAGGCCGCGGGGATCACGCTGTCGACCGTCGGTGCCGGTGGCGGTGCGAACCCGTTCCTCCAGAACCTCGCCGATCAGGGCGGCGGCCGGTTCTACGACGCGGCGAACCCGGCGAGCATCCCCGACATCTTCCTCAAGGAGACACAGCAGGTCTCCGGTCAGCAGATCATCGAGGAGCCGTTCTTCCCGATCCTCACCTCGTCGTCGCCGATCCTGCGCGGGCTCGACCAGGGGTTGCCGCGGCTGCGCGGCTACAACGGGACGACCGCGAAGGCCGCAGCACAGACCGTCCTCGTTACCGCGCGCGACGACCCGCTTCTGGCGCAGTGGCAGTACGGGCTCGGGCGTTCGGTCGCGTGGACGTCCGATTCGACCGGGCGCTGGGCACGCGACTGGCTCGGCTGGAGCGGCTTCTCGCGGTTCTTCAGCCAGCTCGTCGCCTGGACGTTCCCCGGTGAGGAGACCGGTGGCATCGAAGCCGCATTCGACACGAAGGGCGGCCAGACGACGCTGCACGTCGAGAGCGTCGAGGCCGACGGCTCGCCGCGTGACTTCTATTCGACCTCGGCGGTCGTCGTCGGACCGGACCTGACGCCGGCCGAGGTGCCGCTCGTCCAGGTCGCACCGGGCGTGTACGAGGCCCCGCTCGGTGAGATCGACTCCGGGCGCCTACGGCGTGCGCATCACCCAGACCCGACCGGGCTCGACGCCTCTCGGACGGACCGTCGGCCTGGTGGCCCCGACGGCCGCGGAGTACCGGCTGCTCGGCACGAACGAACCGCTGCTCGCTTCGCTCCGAGGCGCGACCGGCGGCACCGAGATCACGACCCCGCTCGAACCATGGATCCATGACCTTCGGACGACCGCGACATCGACCGACCTGTGGCCGTGGCTCCTGGTGCTGGCCCTCATCCTGTGGCCGCTCGATATCGCGTTGCGGCGCGTGATGATCGGCCGACGCGAGTTCGTGGCTGCAGGCGGGTGGCTGCGCGCGTTGCCGCGAAGGAGGCAAGCCACGGCGGCCCGCACCGCGACGAGCGAGTCGATGCTCGCGACGCGCGGACGCGCCACCTCGAGCGAGACGCGGGCGGCACTGCGCCGCACACCGGAAGCGTCCGCGACGGCATCGGTGGGGAACCCGCACGTGGCCGTCGAGGTCAAGACACCGGCGCCATCGCGGCCGGCGGTCCCCGCGACCCCGACACCGACCGCGACAGTCGTTCCCGCACCGGCTCCGTCAGCGTCGCCGGCCGCGACGGCCACCCCGCCCGGATCGGCGAGCGACGACACCCTGGCGCGACTGCGAGACGCGAAGCGTCGGGCCCGCGAGCGCTAGATCTCGCCGCCGAGGACGCCGGCCCATTCCGACGCGACGTGTCCATGGTCCTTTGCCGTCACACGATTTGGATGATGGCGCCGGCTCGCGGTCGGGTTAGGCTCGGTACCCCGGTGGAGGCGCTACCGCGTCGGCTCGGGGCGATCTTGATCCGTAGGCCATGTCGCTCGGTGTCGAGCGCGGCGGCGGGGGGTGTCGGCAGCCGATAGCGATGCACGACCTTTGCGAAACCATCCCATAAAGGTGAGTCATGACGGAAGAACGAACGCTCGATGAACTGGGACCCGTCGACTATCTGATCGTCGAATTCCCGGCAGGAGCCCAGAACTTCACAGGCGAGGGGGCAGTGGAGCTCATCCGGCTCCACGACAACGGGATCATCCGGATCATGGACATCCTCATCCTCCAGAAGGGAGAGGACGGGACCGTCATGGCCCAGGAGCTGGGCGATCTCGAGAAGCTGGGTGACCTCGCGCGGCTGGAAACCCAGCTCGTCCAGACGCTCGCTGCAGAGGACGTCGACAATCTCGCAGCCGCCATGGACCCAGGCAGCGTGGCCGGTGTCCTCGTCTACGAGAATGTTTGGGCGGCGCCTTTTGCCTCGGCCATGCGCCGAGCGGGCGGGCAGTTGATCGCCAATGGCCGGATCCCGATCCAGGCCATCATCGCCGCCGTCGAAGCCGACGCGGCCCTTGAGCCAGTAGGAGTCTGAGATGCCGCTCGGTCCTCGTCGCCGCGGAGTCGGTGTCATCGGTGCCCCCGTTGCGAAGGCAGCTGTCGTCGGCGCCGCCGTCTCGCCCGGCCGGTCACCAGTCGCCAAGGCAGCAGTGGTCGGCGCCGCCGTCTCGCCCGGCCGGTCACCAGTCGCCAAGGCAGCAGTGGTCGGCGCCGCCGTAACGCCAGGTCGCCGCCGCTTCTAGTGGGCCGCTTCTGGTAGGCGGGCCGCGTGCCTGGGCCGACCGACCTCACCGCCGCGAGCATGCCGCCCGGACCCCCGCCGGCCAAGGACATGGTCTGGATACCGGGCGGCAGATTTCGGATGGGCTCCGAGGACTTCTATCCAGAGGAGCGCCCCGTCCACGAGGTGACCGTGGATGGCTTCTGGATGGACGAACATACGGTCACCGTTGCGGAGTTCCGGCGATTCATCCACGCCACGGGCTACGTGACCGTCGCCGAGCGGCCACTTGATCGGTCCGAGTACCCGGATGCTCATCCGGATCTGCTCGTGCCGGGCTCGAGTGTCTTCCGCAAGACCCGCGGGCCGGTCCCGCTCGACGACTACCGGAACTGGTGGCACTGGGTTCCCGGCGCCCAGTGGCGACATCCCGAGGGGCCCGGGAGCGATATCTCCACACGGGACCGGCATCCCGTCGTCCACGTTGCCTGGGATGACGTGGAAGCGTTTGCGGCATGGGCCGGGAAGACCATTCCGTCGGAGGCCGAGTGGGAGTTTGCGGCGCGCGGCGGTCTTGACGGCGCGATCTACACGTGGGGGGACGAGTTCGCACCCAAGGGCAAGATGATGGCCAACACGTGGCAGGGGGAGTTCCCCTGGCAGAACCTGAAGACAGACCGGTTCGAGGGGACGGCACCCGTGAGGTCATTCCCGCCGAACGGCTACGGCTTGTTCGACATGGCCGGAAACGTCTGGGAGTGGACGTCCGATTACTACACGCCGAGCCATACCGAGGACGTCGCCCACGCATGCTGCGTGCCCGAAGATCCGCGGGTGCTGCGACCGGATCTCTCGTTCAACCTAGGCCAACCGGGTGAACGATTCCCACGTCGGGTCTTGAAGGGCGGGTCCCACCTTTGCGCCCCGAACTATTGCTTGCGATACAGGCCGGCCGCGCGCCAGCCCCAGACGGTCGAGACCGGGATGGCGCACCTCGGATTCCGGTGCGTCATCCGTCCGGACACCGAGAGGTCGGTCGATCCTCCGCCCGCACTTCCCGCATAGCCGTGGATCAGCGGGGCGTGCCCCGTTCGAAGCGGATGCCTCTAGGCCCTCTTATTGGCGAGCCATCGCGAGGTTGAACCGCTCCTCTGCGGTGATCAGGTGGTCCGGGTCCTCGGCGGCCTCGTCGATGTCGAGTTGGACCCATCGGATCCGGCCGTTGAACCGGCTCGTCCTCGGGTCGTAGTCGTCGCTTACCGCGGTCGCGCTGTCGGAGCCGACGTCCGTTGTCTCATCCGCCGAGAACATCATCGGTTGCGTGTTATCGACGCGGCCCTCACCCACCATCCCTCCATCGAGGTAGAGCGAGACCGTCCCGCCCTTGGCGAGGCCCCCGCCGTCGTAGCCGAACTCCATCCGGACCTGGTGTTCGCCGGCCGACATAAGCGATCCCGAATAGATCTTGAACTGCCTTAGCCCGAGCAGGTTGTAGCAGTAGGCCGGTCGGCCCGCCTTGACGTAGAGGACCCACCCTCCGAATGCGCCACCTTGGGCGACGATCACGCCGTCGGCGGTGGTGCCTTCGGGGATGTCGATCACCGCAGTGACGGCATGAGATCTGTTCTTGATGTTGATCACGGAATTCTCGGAGAGTCGTCCCATCCCGCCGAACAGGACCTGCGACTTGCCACGGATCAAGGTCGGTCGCCCTGCGAGGTCGGGATCGAAGCGCTCGATCCGTCGATCATCCAGCGGTAAGACACCGTACTTGGCCGCCTCGATCAGGAAGAGGCGCTGGAGATGCGCCAAGCGCTCGGGTTGCTCCCGTGACAGGTCGCGTGATTGCGACCAGTCGTCGGGCGCGTATAGCTCCCAGACATCGTCGTCGTAATCCGGGAGTGTTTCCACCATCCAGGGAGTGCTGTGACGGGTCACTGCCGTCCAGCCGTCGTGATAGATGCCGCGGTTGACGAACATCTCGAAGTACTGGATCCGCCGGTGCTCGGGAGCCTGCGCATCATCGAACGCTGGTCGCATGCTCCGACCGTGCAGCGGCATCTGCTGGACGCCATGGACGAACGTCGGCTCGGGCAGGTCGGCGGCGTCCAGGACGGTCGCGGCGACATCGATGACATGACTGAACTGGCTGCGGATCTCCCCTCTAGCGCGGAATCCGGCGGGCCAGTGCACGATCGTCCCGTTCCGGGTCCCGCCCCAATGCGACGCGACCTGCTTGGTCCACTGGTACGGGGTATCCATGGCGTGGGCCCAACCGACCGCGTAGTGGTTGTACGCCTCCGGCGTGCCGAGCTTGTCGACCCGGGCGGCCAGATATTCGGGCGTTTCCAGGTGCGCGACGCCATTGAACATGAGCAGCTCATTGAAGATGCCGTTGACGGTCCCCTCGGCCGAGGCTCCGTTGTCGCCGACGATGTAGTAAACGAGCGTGTCGTCGAGGATCTCAAGGTCTGCTAGCGCGTCGATCAGGCGGCCCACGTGGTGGTCGGTGTGCTCCAGGAACCCCGCATACACCTCCATCTGCCGTGCGAGGATCGGCTTCATCTCCGCCGACATGTCTTCCCATGCGGGGATCTCTGGAGGCCGTGCCGTCAACTCAGCGTCGTCCGGGATGATGCCGAGCTCCTTCTGGCGGGCGAAGGTCTGCTTACGGAGCTGGTCCCAGCCAGCGTCGAACTTGCCCTTATATCGGTCGGACCATTCCGGCGGGACGTGATGCGGGGCATGGGTGGCCCCTGGCGCGAAATAGATGAAGAACGGCTTATCGGACATGAGCGCCTTCTGCTGCCGCACCCAGTCGATCGCCTTGTCCGTCATGTCCTCTGTGAAGTGGTAGCCCTCCTCGGGGGTGCGCTCAGGCTCCACGGGAGTCGTGTTGTGGTAGATCGCCGGCGCGTACTGGTTCGTTTCGCCGCCGATGAACCCATAGAAATACTCGAACCCACCACCGCCCGACGGCCAGTTGTCGAACGGTCCCATCGGTGAGGTCTGCCATACCGGCACCTCGTGGCATTTGCCGAACTGCGCGGTCGAGTAGCCGTTGAGCCTGAGGGTCTCCGCCAGCGGCGCGGCGGTGTTCGGGCGAAGGGAGTTGTAGCCGGGCGCTGAGGTAGCGATCTCGGTGATGCCGCCCATCCCCACCGAATGGTGGTTGCGTCCGCTCAGCAGGGCTGCCCTTGTCGGCGAACAGAGGGCCGTCGTGTGGAACCGGTTGAACTTGAGACCATTAGCGGCGAGGCGCTCGGCCGTCGGAGTCAGGATGGGGCCCCCGAACGCGGACGAGGCGCCGAAGCCGGTGTCGTCGATGAGGACGACAAGGACGTTCGGCGCCCCTGCGGGCGGCCGGAGCTCGCGGATCGGCGGATAGCTCGTGTCCGGGTCCTTGGCGTCGTAGGTCGTGAGTCCGGCGCCCGTCCGGTCGGGGATCGGCAGCACGCTTCGCTGGAGGGCGTCGTTGCTCATCTAGATCAGTACCTCCCCGTCGCTCTCATCGCGACCACGTAGCAAGGAATACTCGCCGCACCCGGGGCCGCTCGCATCACCCGATTGGGATGGCTCGGCCGGATCGGGACGTCTCGCGGGACATCTCAGTCCATCTCGTCGGTTGCCACGGACTTCAGGGTCCGGGCGCGTCTCAGGGGCCCGGCCGGACGGTTGCCCGAAGTCGCGGTAGGACGTCCCTGGCGATCCGTTCGAACGCCGGCACTTGGCCTTCGTCCAGCGGGTGATACAGGCTGATCTCGTCCATGCCGAGCTCGAGGACCTGACTGACCATGTCCTCGAAGCGTTCCACCGACTCGTAGTAGTCCATCGCGCCGCCTCGCGGACGCGCCCTCGCGTCGAACATCGTGTACGAGTACCGCAGGGTGTCACGGTCCCGCCCGAGCGCCTCGCAGGCCGCGTCCATGAGCGCGACGCGCTCCCGCGTCTCGGCCACTTGCTCGTCGAAGGACTCCCGGAACGAGAGGCTGTTCCAGGTGTCGGCGAACCGAGCGGCATGCCGGATCATCACGGGCCCCAGGGCGCCGACCATGATCGGAGGTCGCGGCGACTGGATAGGACGCGGGTTCATGATCGCGCCGTCGACCCGGTAGAACTCGCCTTGGAACGACGTGACCTCGTCGCGGAGCAGCCCATCGACGATCTGGACGTATTCGGCGAGTCGGGCGACGCGCTCGCTGGGCTCCCAATCCTCGATGCCGACCATGGCCAGTGACGGGATCCTTGGCAAGTCCGGTCCCGAGCCCGATCTCGACCCTGCCGTTCGAGATGTGATCGAGGGTGAGCGCCTGTCGCGCGAACATCGCCGGGCTCCGGAACGGGATCTGCGTGACACAGGTCGTGAGCCGGATCGAGGTCGTGGCGGCCGCCAGCCCGGTGAGCGCCGTCCACGACTCGAACCACGGGCTCGGCGGGTGGGTCCAATCGACGAAATGGTCCGGCAGCGCGGCCACCTCGATACCGAGCTGTTCGAGACGGACGAACCGCTCCTGCAGCTCCGGCCACGGAACGTTGGGCAGGCACAGGACCTGGAACCGCAGCGGGGGACGCACGCCGCATTCTGGCATGGCGGTCCCGGCGCTTCGGGCAGCCCGAAGCCCTTACTCGACCGGTGTCCGCTTCCGGGCGAGACCCGCTCCTGGCGGCAGCTCCTCGATCTCCGGCATCGCGTCCTGGTCCAGCGTACCGAGTGACCACGGCGTGGCCTCGAACCCACCGGGCCGACGCCCGGCCGCACGCAGGCCCCGCGCCGCGACCACACCCAGCAGCGTGAGCGCGACGATGAGCGCCCAAGGGAACTGCCGGTAGTCGACACCACCGACGATCGAGAACGCCTCGACCGAGGCGTTTCCCGACTCGTCGGTCGCGGTCAACCGGATGTCCTGGGGCCACGGGGCGAGGCGCGCGACGACGGTGAACCGCCCGCGCTGATCGACATCGATCGGGGTGGTCCCATCGATGCTGACGGTCGACCCCGGCTCGGTCCGGCCCGAGAGGTGCGCCAGGAACGGCCAGACAGGGTTGGTGAACGGCGTCTCGAGGTTGAGCGTCGGGCCGGTGATGTCGCGCGTCACCGTGCCGACGACGGGGTCCCCGACCTCACCCCAATCGTTGATCGCGACCAGTTGCAAACCCCAGCGGGTGGTGGACGTCGCTCCCGCCTTCTTGATGTCGCCGAGCGATAGCGTGGTGTACGCGCCATCCCGGCCCGACTCGTTGCCAGGTGGGACGGGAACTCGGGCCACCCTGGTGACGGCGTCGCTCGACGTCGACGCGACGAACGCGTCCCGCATCCCCGGTACGCTGGTCGATCCATCCTCGTCGTCGGTGAGTGGTTGCACGGTGACGAACATCCGCGTGCCGGTGAAGCCGGGCATCGTCGTCATACCGTCGCTGACCGGTGGTCGGCTCGATGGTCGTCTTCGGGACGGGGAAGTCACGGAAATAGACGACATCGCTGGCGCGCGTCTCCGAGATCACGAACGGGGTCGAGGGCCCGTGCCGCCACCACCCGGAGGGCGCCGCCGCCCACGGCGTCGGGCTTGTCGGCACGCCCGCCTTGGGTTCCCAGCCCATACCGGCGGCGACGAGTGCCGTCCGTCGACCATCGATGGGCAGCATCGTCACCACACGCGTCGCCACCCACGACGCGCCCGACCGGAGCTGGTCGGATCCGCATGGTTCGATCGCCCCTGGCACGACCAGGTCTGGGCAGTCGGCGTTGGTCAGATCGCCCACCCACGCGCTCGCGACACCGTGGACGCTCATGTCGGTGGTCGCGGCGGCGATGATGAGCGGCCACCGGTCGGCGCCGACCTCGTCGGGCCCGAGTGAGCCGACGTCGCTCACCTCCGCCGACCCATTAGCGCCGAGCTGCAGACGCGCCGAATGCAGACCATCGTTGGCGAGCCACGCGATGCGGGTGCTTCCGCGAGACCCCGACGGGTCCGGCCCAGCCACGATGGGTACGCCGGGGCCGCGGACGATCGTTCGTGGGGCGTGACCAGAGCTGCCGACCACGGCGAGCCCGTCGCTGAGCGCCACGACCGCCGCGTCCCGACTGCCCGCCCCGGGCACGCGGAGCGGCGGGGGCATGACCGCAGCGTCCGGTGCGATCTGACGTGCGACGGTCGCGACCGTGCCGTCGCGCAGGCGGATCACGACAAGACCGGATCCAGCCGCGCCGCCGGGCGGACAGTCGGGCGAGGCGGAGACGAGGAGGTCGTCGCCGGGCACGGCGTCGAACCGCCCGATGACGCCGAATCCCAGCTGGCCCGGGCGCACGATCGACCGCCGGACCGCCAGGTCGGCCGAGTCGAGGATGTCAAGCGAGGTGGTCCCGCACGAACCCGACGCGTCGTACTTCGGCCTGAGACCGAGCACGAGCTCCGGGCTGCCGAGCCCGTCGACGTCGGCCGCCCCGGAATCCTCGACGGCGCGATCGATCGTCGAGCGTCCCGACTCGACGAGCGTGGGCGCCCCACCCTCATCACGCACCTCGATGCCGACCACGACGGTGTGGCCGTCGCCGGGAGCGCTTGTGGGGCTCGTCGCGATGAGGGCGTAACGCCGCTCGCCGAGACCGACCAACCAGCGCGAGTCGAGATCGGCCTCCCCCAGGTCGACGTCGTCGACGGCGACGCGGTCCCAGCTGCTGCTGCGCCGCAGGATCGACACGCGCGCGTGCGATGGCTCGATGCGCGCGGCGTCGAGAACGAGCAGCGATGGGGTGGTATCCGCGGTCGAACCCGCCGGCGGCTCGATGAGGGCGAGGTCGGCCATCGGCGACTCGAGGCGACTCTGGGGGGTTGGTGGTTCGGCGGCTATCGCGCCAGGGACGAACGCGCCGGGAACGACGCCGGCGGCAAAGATGAACCCCAGCACGGCGGCCCACCCGATGTTGCGTCGCCAGCGGTTCGGAGCGGTCATGGCGCCCTCACTCGGCGGCCATCGTACCCCTCGCGGCGCCGAGCGCCCGCCGATGCTAGCCTCGAGCCGTGGTCCCCCTCCGCGCGTCGGTCTTGGCGCTCCTCGCCGTCCTGCTGCTGGCGGGCTGCGGCTCGGTCGTCGTCACGCCACCCGCACCCACGCCCGCGGACTTCACCGGCATCGCCACCGAACTGACGAAGCGCGGCCTCGTCCTCGACCGGCTCGTCTCCGGCGATGCAGGCTGTGAGGACCCGACCCTGATCCAGACCGCCATCGGCTTCGACGCGAAGGGGCTCGACCAGGCGGACCCGGTCCGATTGCGCATCTACATCTTCCGGAACCGGGAGGCATTCGATCGATTGCGTTCGACGGTCGACACGTGTGCACGTTCATACGTGACCGATCCCGACAGCTACGAGGCGCTCGAACAGTCGCCATACGTGCTCACGGGCGTCGGGCCGTTCCCACCGAGGTTCAAGGCCGTGCTACAGCAAGCGCTGGAGGCCGCGGCCGGCACCGGGGACTAATGTCAGGGGTCCCACCTTCCCATCCCTGATGGGACGTCCGAGCCACGGTCTTCCGCGGGTGCACGCCGACAACCTGCGGTCATGCCCACCGCCCCTCGACCCAAGCGGTCGTTGCTGGCCCTCCTGCTGGTCGCGAGCATCGTCGCGGTCGGTGCACCGTCCGCGGCGCTCGCCCTCCAGCGAGCGGGTGACGAGCGTGCGCCGGTCGCGCCGGCCGCCTGGCTCCCGGTCGCCGCCGACGCCGCCGACCGCGTCGAAGCAGCGATCGCCGCGGAGATGGCATCCGACGCCGCCCGTCCGGTCTTCGCGCCGATCCCCGCGGGATGGACGGTACGTCCGAAGGCCGCCGTGCCGGCAGCGAAGCCGACGACGGTCAAGAAGGGCGCTTCGAAGACCACCACCGCAGTCCGGTCGTCCGGCTTCCACGGCACCAACCATGTGTGGATCCCGGCGCTCGGCATCTCGCGCTCGACGACCGGCTACTCGTGCTCATCGTCGTTCTACCCGGGCAACCGGGTGTATCGCTGGGGCTGCGCCGGCCGCAACAACGTCTACCTGTTCGGCCACGCCCACAGCGTCTTCAAGCCGCTGCATGACGCCTACGTCAGCGGCCGGCTCCGCAAGGGCATGAAGGTCTACTACGCGGGAAGCGACGGAAAGGTCGCGACCTACGCGGTCCGCTGGTGGCGACTCACGACCCCGGAGAACGGTGCATGGGCGTATGCCGGCCAGTCGCGCCCGACGCTCACGCTCCAGACCTGTGTCGGCGCCCGCAGCCAGTACCGGTTGATCGTCCGACTGACCAGGGTCTAGTCGACGCGCGGGCGCATCGGACCCGCCCTCAGACGACCCGTCTCAGACGACCCGCAGCCCGAGGATCTTCCTGGCGATCACGAGCCGCTGGACCTGGCTGGTCCCCTCCCCGATCTCGGTCAGCTTCGCGTCCCGCAGGTAGCGCTCGACCGGATAGTCGGTCGTGTAGCCATAGCCGCCGTGGATCTGGATCGCAGCGTTGGTCGCGCGCGAGCTGACCTCGGACGCGAACAGCTTCGCCTCGGCGGCGACCAGGCCGTAGTCGCGGCCCTGATCCTTGAGCCAGGCCGCCTTCCAGACGAGCGACCGCGCGGCTTCGATCTCGGTCGCCATGTCGGCGACCATGAACGCGACGCCCTGGAAGCTGCCGATCGCCCGGCCGAACTGCTCGCGCGTCTGTGCGTACGGGATGCTGGCATCGAGGGCGGCCTGTGCCAGGCCGACGGCCAAGGCACCGATCGAGATCCGCCCGCCATCGAGGATCTTGAGGAAGGTGCGGAAGCCATCGCCCTTGGCGCCGAGCAGGTTCTCGGCGGGGATGCGCGCGTTCTCGAAGCGCAGCTCGCCGGTGGCCGAGGCGTGGAGCCCGAGCTTGTCCTCGAGTCGACCGACGCTGAAGCCCGGCGTGTCGGCGGGGACGATGAACGCGCTGATCTCGGCGTCGCCCTTGTCGGTCGTGCCGGTCCGTGCCGTGACGACGTACGTGCCGGCGTGACCGGCGTTGGTGATGAACCGCTTCGAGCCGTCGATCACCCAGCAGTCGTCCTCGAGTCGGGCCATCGTGCGCGTCCCGCCGGCGTCCGAGCCGGCTCCCGGTTCCGTGAGCCCGTACGCGCCGAGGACCGCGCCGCTCGCCATCGGCACGAGGTAACGCTGCTTCTGCTCGTCGGTGCCGGCGAGGTGGAGCGGGCCACAGCCGAGGCTGGTGTGCGCCGCCACGATGAGCCCGAGCGAGCCCCACACCCGCCCGATCTCCTCGACCGCGATCGCATAGGCCAGCGTGTCGAGCCCCGCCCCGCCCTCATCCTCCGGGATCGGGATGCCGAGCCAGCCGAGCTCGCCGATCTTCCTGACGATATCGGTCGGGAAGCGCCGTTCGCGCTCGTGCTCGTCGACGACGGGCGCGACCTCGGTCGTCATGAAGTCCCGGATCGTGTCGCGCAGGAGCGCGTGCTCCGGCGCGAGGTCGAGGTCCATCGCGGCCGAGCCTATCACCGGAGCAGGTCTCCGGTGCCGGTGCTAGCCTTCCCGGACGATGTCCGAGCCGCGGAGCGCCCACGACGCGCCGGCCGCCCTGCCGCCCCTCCCGGGAGCGATCGGTGGCTCGTCAGGACTGAGGCGCAACCTGCTGATGCGACTCCGCCACGAGGGCCCGTCGGCGCCCGAGGAGCTTGCCACCGCCCTTGGCGCGAGCCGCACGGGCGTGCTCCAGCAGCTCCACGCGCTCGAGAGCGCGGGGCTCGTGAGCCGTCGATCGGTGCGTCACGGTGTCGGCCGACCGCGCCATGTGTATGACGTCACCGAGGCCGCGCAGGACCTCTTCCCGACGAACTACGACGGCCTGGCGGTGGGCCTGCTCGCCGCGATCCGGTCGATCGGCGGGGACGGACTCGTCGATGACGTCTTCGAGGAGCGCCGCCGCACGACGACCGAGCGGGTCCGACGTCGCCTCGCCGAGCGGCTACCGGCCGACGCCCCGTTGGTCGATCGAGCGCGCGAGCTCGCCGTCATCCAGGACGAGCAGGGCTACCTCGCCGAGGTGATGCTGGGGACGGACGGGGTGATCCGGCTCGTCGAGCGCAACTGCGCGATCCACCGCGTCGCCGCGGATACGGCGGCCGCCTGCCGAGCCGAGCTCGAGCTGTTCCGCGAGCTACTCGGTCCCGACGTGGTCCGTGAGACACACATCGCCACCGGCGACCGCTGCTGCACCTACCGGATCGGCGGCGCGAGCGTCTGATCGCGGAGCGGTTGGCGCTCCGGGCGACCGAACAGATAGCCCTGGCCGAGGTCGACGCCGAGCTCGCGGAGCAGCCTGGCCTCGGCCGGCGTCTCGATCCCTTCGGCCAGCAGCGTCGAGCCGGTCTGCCTCGCGAAGTGGACCATCCCGGCGACGAGCGCCTGGCGGCCCGGGTCCCCCTCGATCCCGCGCACCAGCGTGATGTCCAGCTTGATGAGGTCGGGTGCCAGCTCGATGATCCGTTGGAGGCCCGAATACCCGGCGCCGGCGTCATCGACGGCGACGCGCACATGCTCTCCGAGTCGCCGGATGGCGTGATGCAGCGCTTCGTAATCGGGCACCGGCGCGTGCTCCGTGATCTCGAGGAGGATCTCGCGGTCGGCGGTCGACAGGAGCCCCGGCAGCTCCTCGCAGCTCACGAGGAACGCGGGTGATACGTTCAGACCGACCCAACTCCCAGCCGGGAGTGCCGACGCCGCCGCGATCGAGCGACGCAGACACGCGAGTTCCAGATCCGCGTCAAGCCCGAGCGTCACCGCCTCAGCGAATCGTTCGGCGGGGTTCCGGCCGTCATCGAAGCGGGTCAGCGCCTCATAGCCGACGATCCGGCTCGACTCGAGCTCGACCACCGGCTGGAAGACGGAGGCGAAGCGCTCTCCTTCGATGATGGCGCCGAGCTCGGCCTGCGCGGCCGCATCCTGATTGTGCCGCTCGTGGGCTGACCCGAGCAACGCACCAGCGATAGCCGCGAACGACAGCAGGGCCGGGAGCTGGTCGCCGATCCGTTCCGCCGCGGCCGCGGAGCTGGTGCCCATCACGAGCAGGCCGATGAGACTCGTGGGCCCATGGATCGGCGCATACGCCGCGGCGCGCAGGCCGGCTGCCGCGAGCTTTTCGCCGTACTCGCCGTCGTCCGGCCGCGTCTGCCACGTCTCGAGCCAAGGTCCGGTGAGCGCCCGTTCGCGCAGATACCGTGCGCGCGTGTCGGGCAACGGACGGCCGACCGTCAGTGGCGTACCTGGCGGCACCCTCAAGGCCAACGGGACGAGCTGCTGACCGACGCCGAAGGTGGCAAGCACGAGATAGTCGAGGCCCTCGACCCCGATGAGCTCGTCAAGGATCCGCGATGCGGTCGCGGCGGACGTCTCCGCGGCCCGAAGCCGTCCCAGCCGGGTCGCAAGGTCTGATTCCTCCTGCACCCTGCGCGCGACGTCGCTCTCGAGTGCCGCACGGTCGGTCTCATCCCGGACGGAGATCAGCGTCAGGCCGGTCTCGAAGAAGGCACCACGAAGCGCGACGAGGTCGACGGAGAGGACCTTCCGGCCGATGCCCGGAAAGGATCCTTCGAACCGCCAACCGTGGACCCGACCGCCCTCCCGTATCCGGCCGAGCTGCCCGCGAAGCTCGGGCGCGTCGAACGCGCCGCCGACGATGTCGAACAGCGACCGACCTTCGATGGGCCCGGGGACCGCGAAGGTCCGGAGGAAACTCGCGTTCGCATACCGGACCACGTCATCACGAGAGACGAGCGCCACCGGCTGGTCGAGCTGGGCGACGACGTCTCGGCTCGCGCGAACGAGCAGGGGTGACAGGATCGCCAGAGGCGACGGTCGGCCGCGCCTGGCGGTCCGTGTCGCGGTCCGGTTCTCCCCGCTGCGCCGCGCCACCGTCGTTGCGGGATGGGCCATGTCCACAGGGTGCGTCAGTCCGGTCCGGTGCCGGAATGGCACTTGCGTTCCGGGAGGCCGAAGGTCGTACGACACAAGTGCGTATGACTGAGCCCAGCCGCGCATTACACCGGCGTTGCACACGCCACGTCGTGCAGCGGCACCACGGGCTCAACCTCGATCCCTCGGTGCAAGCAGCACGCAACATGAGCGGGCTGCCCGAAGCACCCCGGTGAGGCGGCGGGACCTACCGTTCGCAGCATGTGGTGGCGAGATGAATCCGGGCATCATTGACCTCGAGCGAGGTCCACGCCTCGTCTGCATCCCGTCGTCCGACCAAGAGATGTGCGAGGTCGTGCGACGCGCGTACACGTCGATCGGGTGGGTGACCCCGGACCGTCTCCAGCAGGCGCTCCGTGAGGTCTACCCGACCGCCGTGGTCCGACGTCGAGAGCTCTCCGGCGAGCCGATGACTACCTGGTACGTGTTTCGCGAGCGGGCGAGTAGCTGGGCGAATAGCTAGACGCCAAGCCCCGACGCGCACCTACCAAGGGTGCGTCAGCACCAACACCACGATCGATACGACGAGGGCGAGGAAGCCACCGACCAAGAGCAGCCCGACGCCGACCAGCGCGAGATACCACCAGGGGCGACGGGATTGCGTCGGGCTCGCACGACCGTCCGGCAAGGTGCGCCAAGTTTAGCGGGCAGGCTCCTCGTCTAGGGCGGTCGTACGCGAGTTCGCCGACTAGAGCAGCCCGCCCAAGCAGCGGCTCTTGAGCCTGAAGGTCCCCGCGCCGACCGCGGCGATGTCGGCCTGGATCCGCTTCCCATCCGCGGTACCACTGAAGGCGGCCTGACGGACGCGACCCTGACTCGCCAGGACATCCGTCACATCCCGTCGTCGAACCGGAACTTGTCGCGGCTGACGATCGGGCGCCCGGCGCTCGACCAGCTGCCCCGAACGGTGACCTGCCCTGCCGGCTGCTCGAGGCAGCCGGACTCGTTGCAGGTGAGCGACGCCAGATCGATCCTCGTCGAGCCGAGGACGACCGAACCCAGGCTCCGCACCTTGACTTTCCCGGTATCGAGCGCGCAGCCGGCGACCGCCGATCCATCGAGGACATCGCCGGTGTCCGCGTCGACCGTCGCCGAGACGCGCTCGTAGCAGACCTGATCGGCATGGATGGTCGGCGAGCCCGTGATCTTGACCGTCCCCTTGAACGCATCAAGTGGCTCGGCCTCACACGACAAGGTGTTGTCACCGTTGTCCGTGCAGGCGACGCGTTGCGCGATCGCGCTCACGCCCTTCTGGCGGATCGATAGCCAAGGACTCGCGCGGCGGCCGACGACGCGACGAGCAGCGCCGCGAGCGCACCGACCAGCATGGCGAACGAACGACGTCGACGGTCCATGACCGCTCCCCCAACTCCCCCCAGGCACCGACGGCGCCTGCCTCCGAGTCGTGCGATGGTGCCCTATGACCACCGCTGAGGACACCTATCTGGCCCAGACTCCGGTGTGGTGCGACAACGGCTGTAGCCATGGAGGGACTTCGCGGCGCTTACCTAGCTATCCGCCGGACGTGACGGCGTCGCGCCGTTGGCTGGCAGCTTGATCGAGACCCCCGGTGACCACCGCCGGGGGAACGATCGTCCGCCCGGAGGTCTCGTGGATATGAACGTTGACCGCGCGTGTCCGTTAGGGGTTCCAGCGACGACCCTGGGACGCTACGACTGGGACCTCGAGCGCCCGAAAGTCCGATTGCTAGTTATCGGGGCCATCGGCGATGCTGACGGGCATGCACCCGGCCCCGCACACGGTAGCCGCCGGCTTCGCGCAAGAGCGGGACGTGCACTACGCCGTCCGCCTGCTGTCGGTGGCAGTCGACACCAAGATCGACTTCACGATGCGCTGCGTGCGTGGCGAGGACGCGAGCATGCAGCTGTGCATCCTTGTGGCGTCCTTCGCGGATCCTGCGGTGGCCTCGCGCATCGAGACGCGATGGAGGGCGCGCACGGCATGGTCGTGCCCATCGATTCCCTGGACGCCGCGAAGACCGCCTAGGTCGCAGGACGTCGCGGGCGGCGCCTGACGCGGGCTCCCGACCGCCGAGCTCGCGAGATCCAGTCGACCGTCCTGCGGGGCGAACTTAACCAGATCGGCTGAAAACGGCGCCCATAGTGGGTGAAGCGTCCCACCACGGGAAGCGAAGCTGGGAGCCGGATGGATGGACCTCGCCCTTGTCGAGGCGGCACGGTCCGGGGACGAGGAAGCCTTCGCCTCGATCGCCCGCGGATCGGCTGATCGGCTGTTCATCGTCGCGCATCGGATCCTGCGTGACGTCGGGCGCGCCGAGGACGCCGTCCAGCAGACGCTCGTCACAGCCTGGCGGGACCTTCCCTCCCTTCGCGACCTGGAACGCTTCGAGGCTTGGATCCACCGGATCCTGGTCCATGCCTGCTATGCCGAGGCCAAACGGGCCTCGAAATGGTCCGCCAACGTCGTGATCCTGCCCGTCGACGGGCCGGCGACGCGCGATACCACCCAGGACATCGTCACGCGCGATGCGCTCGATCGTGGGTTCCGCCGGTTACCGACGGACCAACGCGCAGCGTTCGTGCTTCATCACTACCTCGGCTGGTCGGTCGCCGAGATCGCCGAGAACCTCGGCGTCCCGGCGGAAACGGTCCGGTCGAGGATCCGCTACGCAACGTCCACTCTCCGGGCGGCACTCGAAGCCGATGCCCGGACGCCCAGCACCGCACCCCGGGAGCGGATGGCATGAACGACAACGAATTCGACCTGGCCGCCCGTGCCTGGCTCGAGGATGGCCCGACTCGGATGTCCGACCGCGCCGTGCTGTCCGCCCTCGAGGAGATCCACACGACACGACAGCGCCGTGCCATGTGGCCGGCGTGGAGGGCAACACCTGTGAGCATCTTTGCCCGCGTGGCCACCGCCGCGGTCCTCGTGATCGCGATCGGCCTCCTGGCCATCAACATCCTTCCGCGCCAGCCGGACCGACCGAGTATCGGCGGCCCGTCAGCGTCGCCCTCTCCGTCCCAGGCGGTCGACTTCCCGGGCCTGACCAGGACCTTCGTCTCGCCGAGGAACGGCTTCTCGATCAAGCATCCCGACACGGCCCGGGTCACGCCGGCCAAGCAGCTCTGGGGTTTCGCGAGGCAGAAAGACGACGACGTCGACCTCGTGGAGACCGGCTTGAACGCCGTCCTTCGTGGCGCGTCCGGAGCTGCCGTGGACCCGCATGTCGAGTCCGATGTCGATGGATGGATCGACTATATGGTCGAGGACGTGCCCGGCGTCTGCCATGTGCCTCGCAGCCAGCAACCAGAGATCAGCATCGACGGGCAGCCGGGCAGGATCTCGGAGTGTCCGAACGGGATCGAGGCGACCGTCCTCGCCGGCGGGCGGCTCTATGTCTTCACCCTGGTGCACGACCGCAGCGACGCCAGGGCCGTCTTCGACGCCTTCGCCGCCACGATCGACCTGACCCCGGAGACCGCAATCGACTACCCGGCCCTGACGAGTACCTTCGTCTCGCCGACCTACGGCTACTCCTTCGGGTACTTCAGGGGAGTCCCCAAACCGGCCACGGAGCGCTGGGATCCCGTCAACCAATCGCACGACGACCGCAACTTCTTCGACGACCGATTCGATGCCGTGGAGACCGGCTTGGCCGCCTACTTCGAGGCCGCGTCGACCGAGATCCCGGACGGAGTATCGATCGATGACTGGGTCGACGAGTACGTCACGCCCATCCCGACTGGCGGCTGCGGTGTGTTTCACAGCCAGCAAGCCGAGATCAGCATCGATGGGCAGTCGGGCAGGATCGCGCAGTGTGCGAACGGGATCCAGGCGACTGTCGTCGCCGGCGGGCGGCTCTATCTCTTCGTCCTCCGTGCCGCCCGCAGCGATGCCAGAGCGTTCTTCGACAGCTGGATCGCCACGATCGACCTGCGCCCGGAGGATGCAGCGGCGCCCTCCTCGTGACCGCCAGTCACTCAGCTGCGAACGCGTCAGCCTGGTGACGGTTCACACTTGAAGGAATCACCGCGCCAGGCGCAGCGAAGGCCGACGTCGGGCGTCTCGTCGTGCTCGTCCCGGCCGCTCACACGATGACCGACTCGGCGCGTACGTGGCCGCCGTGCCAGCGGCGCTGCTAAGCGCTCTCGGTTTCGGCGCTGCGCTCTGGCTCTACGGCGTGATCACGTCGGTGGCGTGACGTCGTGCACCAGGGTAGTCAGGCCTGTTCCGCTCGGGCACCCTCCACGATGTCGCCGATGAACCGCGGCAAGGCGAAGCTGGCCTTGTGGAGCTCCGGCGTGTAGTAGCGGGTGTCGAGGCGGGCGGCATCGAACCGCTCCCGAAGCGTCGTCGGTGGCACGGTTCGGAGCCCTACGTCGTCCGTGCCCCAGCCGAATGCCATGAACCCGCCGACGTAGGTCGGCACGACCCCGAGGTAGCACGTCGCGTCGGCGAACAAGCCACCGAAGATCCGCATCGTCGACTGGAGCTCCGCGGATTGGAAGAACGGGACGCCGTTCTGCGTCACCAGGACTCCGCCCGGCTGCAGCACGCGCTTGCAGTTCGCGTAGAAATCGGGGGTGAACAGGGCCGCGCCGGGACCGATCGGGTCGGTCGAGTCGACCACGATCACGTCGAACCGCCTGTCGGTCGTCCCGACGAAATCGGCCCCGTCGCCGAGCACGATCTCGACCCGCGGGTCGTCGAACGCCCCGAGGCTCAGTTCCCCGAGGTGCCTCCGGGCGAAGTCGATGACGCCGGCGTCGAGCTCGGCGATCGTGACTCGCTCGACCGTCGAATGCTTGAGGACCTCTTCGACGAGCCCGCCGTCGCCGCCACCCACGATGCCGATCTGGCGCGCCGAGCCGTGGGCGAGGATCGGGACATGCGCCAGCATCTCGTGGTAGACGAACTCGTCGGCCATCGTCAGCTGCGTGACGCCATCGAGCGTGAACATGCGCCCGAACCGCTTGCTTTCGGCGACAACGAGATGCTGATGCTCCGTCTGGCTGTCGAACAGCACCCGATCCACCTTGATCGACATCCGCACGTCGTCGTACAGCGTCTCGGTCAGCCAGATGTCGTCAGACTCCATCTGGGTAGCGTACTGGCGCGGGATGAGGGTCGGGTCAGCTAGCCGTCCGGGCCACCGCCACCCCCGGCCGATGGTCGGGTTGACAGAGGGTTCCCGTGGCGGCGTGATATCGCCCGATGCGCCTCATCTACATCCTCTGCACGCTGCCGATCGTCGCAGTCCTCGCAGTCATCGTGGCGACGAACGTCCTGGCGCCGCCGCCGGCGGCCCAGCGTCTCGCCGGTGTGAACGTGAGCGTCATCGGCTTCGCGATCGACGAGCTTCCGAACGACAAGCATCGATTGCGCCTGACCGTGAACCTGTCGAGCCCGACCGACATCGATCAATGCCTCGGCTTCACGCTCGACGAACCGTTCGGCGGTCGACGGCTCGAGCCCCTCGACGGGCAGTGCCCGCGACCGCGAGCCGGCACGACGAAGATCGGCCTGGCATTCGACAAGCTGACGTCCGATGACCTCACCTTCCCGGAGCACACGGTCGTGTGGGGCGTCCCCGGCGGCCGCTGCGGGATCGTCCTCGAGGCGTTCGGCGTGTGCGTCGTGGAGCAGGCCGGGACGGCGGACCTGAGGCTGCCGTCCAAGAACGCGCTCCCGACGTTCGGCCCGATCGGCACATTCGGCCCCATCGTGCCGCTGTATTCGTTCTCGCCCTGAGCTCGTCGCTCGGCCTCGGGCACGCGTTGCCGGAAGGTCAGGCCTCTTCGCGTTCCACCACCACACGCGGTGCCGGTTGGATGCGCGGCTGCGGGACGTCCGAGACATTCGGGACGAACGAGGCGGCGAGCGACGTGGACGCGGCCTGCTCCTGATCCTCGACCGACAGGATGCCGAGCCGGCCGAGCGTGGCCATCTCGTCGCGGATGTAGGTCTTGAGCATCTCCGGGCCGTCGGTGTTGATCGTGAAGCGCACGCCGTTGCGCCGGAACGTGTCGAAGATCCAGCGGAACTCGTCCCAGCCGGTCACGACCTTCGTGTTGAGGTTCGACGTGGGGCAGAGCTCGAGGACGATGCCGCGCTCGCGGATCATCTCCATCGCCCTCGGATCGTAGGCGGCCTTGACCCCGTGCCCGATGCGATCGGGCTCGAGCAGCTCGACGACGCGGGCGATCTCGTCGACCGGGCCGGCCTCGCCGGTGTGCACGGTGATGCCGAGTCCGTACTGGCGCGCGCGTCGGAAGAGGCGCCGGTAATCGGCGACCCGGAAGGTCGATGACTCCGGGCCGGCGATATCGACGCCGACCACGCCTCGATCGCGCCAGCTGATCGCCTTCTCCGCGATGATCTCGTTGAGCTCGAACGGGAACGCCCGATCGAGGCAGAAGATCAGGCCCGGTTTGACGGGGTACTCGAGCGTCGCCCGGTCCATCCCGCGGACGGCCGCCGCGATGATGTGGTCGAGGTCCTGCTCGCCGCCGCGGTTCCGCTTCATCGGGTTGAAGCGGAGCTCCATCGTCGTGACGTTGTTCTTCCGGTACGCGCCGCCGACGACCTCGTAGACGGCGCGCTCCACGGCGATCGGCGAACTCTGGATCAGCTCGGTCCAGTGGAACAGCTGCAGGTAGCCATCGAAGCTCTGGGAGCGCTTCGAGACCGTGATCATGTCCCGGAATTCCCAGTAGTCCTTCGTGGGCAGCTTGATGCCCTGCGCGTGGGCGATGCCCCACATGATCGCCGGGGTCACGGCGCCGCCGAGGTGACAGTGCAGCTCCGCGAGTGGGATCCGGCGGGAGAGCTGACGGGGCATCGACCCGAGGATACCGGTCCGGCGGGGTGCGCGGCGCGCCGCCGGCGGAGTCGACTAGCCGGCCAGCGGGACGATCCGGCCCTCCGCGTCGACCGTGGCCTGCCGCCGCTTCGCCTTCAGCTCGGCATCGGGCACCTGGTCGCGAGCGTGGTAGCTCGAGCGGACGAGCGGCGCCGACTCGACGTGCTTGAAGCCGAGCGCCAGCGCGGCGGTCTTCATCTCGGCGAACTCGTCGGGGTGGTAGTAGCGCTCCAGGGGCAGATGCTTGAGCGAGGGCCGCAGGTACTGCCCGACCGTCAGGATGTCGACGTCGTTCTCGCGCAGCGCCTCGAAGGCCTCCTGGAGCTCGTCGCGCGTCTCGCCTAGCCCGACCATCAGGCTCGACTTCGTGTGGACCGGATAGCCGATCTCGATCGCCATCTCCTTGGCCCGCCGTAGCACGTAGAGGCTGCGATCCCATCTGGCCCGCTTGCGGACGGGCTTCTGGAGGCGGCGGACGGTCTCGAGGTTGTGGTTGAGGATGTCAGGGCGAGCGTCCATCACGGTCCGCAGTCGGTCGTCGGACCCGTCGAAGTCGGGAATGAGCACCTCGATCCCCATGCCCGGGCTACGTCCCCGCATGTTGCTGATCGTCTCGGCGAAGATCCGCGACCCGCCGTCGGGCAGGTCGTCACGGGCGACACTCGTCACGACCACGTGCTCGAGCTGCATCGCGGCGACGGCCTCCGCCACGCGGCGCGGCTCGTCGTCGTCGAACCAGGTCGGCCGACCGGTCTTCACCGCGCAGAAGCCGCAGGCGCGGGTACAGGTATCGCCCAGGATCATGATCGTCGCGGTCCGCTGGTCCCAGCACTCGCCGATATTCGGGCAGTGCGCTTCCTCGCAGACTGTGTTCAGCTGGAGACCGCGAAGGAGGCCCTTCAGGTCGTGGTAGTTCTCACCGGAGGGGATGCGCGCGCGGATCCAGTCGGGGTGTCGGCGGAGTGGCACGCTCGACCCGCCCATCGCGATCGACTCCGGGACGGCGACGGGGTGATGCACTGCCGCCGACGGCGGCTCGAACATCGGAAGCTCGCGGGCCATGGCGCGAGTGTAGTCCGGCTTCCCTGTGGGCGACGTTCTCGGGACGGCCGTCAGGAGGGCGCTGGCGAAGGGGCGTGGAACTTGCTGTTGATCGCGCTGCCGACGCGGTCACCGTCGAGATCCATGAGCACCAGGTACCAGTCGGGCGCGGCGTCGAAGGCGGGCCGGCGTTCGGGCTTCAGCCCGCTCAGCGGGAGGCTCAGCTTGAGGCCATCGCTGCTGGGGTAGCTACCCATGAACTCGCACTCGCTGCCGGGCGTCCACTTGACCCGCTTGGCGGCATCGTCGGGCAGCCGCGCGGGCTCATCGGGGCAGAGATAGACCGCGGAGATGTCCGCGAACCACCCAGGCGCGTCGAGCTCCACGGTCGTCGGCGTCGTCGAGACATGCAGATTCACCGGCGTCCCGAAGTCGAGCGACGAACCGCCCACGCAGCCGCCGGCGACGACCGTCGCAACGACAAGACCGGCGATCAGTCGCCGGTCAGGTCCCATCGAATGTCGCACGCAGGCCGCTCGTCAGGTCACGCGGCACGTAGCCGAGCTCGGTCGCGGCCTTGGCCGACGAGCCCCAGTACGTGACGCCGATGGCGGACCGGGCGACCTCACCGAGGTCGTCGGGGAAGCCCATCGCCCGTGACAAGGCGGCTGGCGCACGCGAACCGATCCTGATGAGCGCGGTCGGGAGCTCGATACGCGGCAGCGTGTGGCCGCCGAGACGGGCCGCGACCTCCATCGCGTCACGCAGCTTCATGTTCGGACCGCCCAGGAAGTAGGACTCGCCGATGCGCCCTCGATCGAGCGCGGCGACGATGCCGGCGGCGACGTCGTCGACGTGGGCGGGAGAGATGCCTGTATCCGACAGGGCGAGGTACGGCAGCACTCCGTCGTACGCCGCCCGGAGCTGACCGCCGATCGCCGAGTGGTCGTTCGGGCCGTACGTCGTGCCGGGCATGGCGATGACGATGCGTGCCCCGCCGCCGATCCGCTCCTGCACCGCCCGATGGGCGAGGAACTTGGTCTCGTCGTAGTAGCTGAGGAAGCCCTCCGCGAGGTCGCGGCGGTGGCGCTCGTCGACGATCCGGCCGTGCGTGTTGCCGGCGACGTTGATCGTCGAGACGTAGACCATCCGGTCGAGCCCCGCGGTCGCGAAGGCATCGAGCACACGATGGGTCGTGCCCACGTTCGCGTCGTGCATCTGGGGCCGTTCGCTGGGCGCGATGCCGACGCGGTACATACCCGCGATGTGGATGGCGGCCTCGGTGCCGCGCATCGCGTCGACGATGGCGGCCGACCGGGAGAGATCGCCCTGCCGGAGATCGACGCCCATCTCCTCGAGCTCTTCGGCGCTCGCGGGATCGCGCACGACGGCAGTCACCCGGTCGCCGCGCGCCATGAGTCGACGGACGACCGCTTCCCCGATGAACCCGGCACCACCAGTGACGAAGACGCGCATCAGCGAGGCGCCCCGGGTCGCTGGGATGCCCGGGACCGGATCAGTAGATCGGGGTGTCGGGCCCGACCGATTCGAGCCACGCCTTGATGTCGCGCAGCAGCGCGGCGCCACCGGCCCCGTCGTTCGCGCGGTGATCGACGCCGAGGACCATGTTCATGATCGGGCGGATCGCGATGACGTCACCGTCCGGCGTCGACTGCACGACCGGACGCTTGGTGATCGCTTCCATCGTCACGATCCCGACCTCCGGGACGTTGAGGATCGGCATGACGAGGTTGGTCCCGAGATAGCCGGTGTTGTCGACGGTGAACGTGCCGCCACCGAAGTCGTCGAGGCGCAGCTTGTTCGCGCGGGCGCGGTTGGCGACGTCGGTGATGGCCAGGTTGAGGCCATGGATCGAGAGCGTGTCCGCATCGCGGATGACCGGCACGAGCAGTCCGTCGTCGACCGCCACGGCGACGCCGATATTGACGCGCCGCTTCGCGAGCAGCCCGTCGTCCGTCCAGTGGGCGTTGAATGTCGGGTTGCGCTTGAGCGCCTCCGCCGCGGCCTTGACGACGAACGGCACGAAGCTGAGCGACATCCCCTCTTTCGCCTGGTACGCCTTCTTGGCGCCCTCGCGGACCGCGACCAGCCGCGTCGCGTCGACTTCCATCTGCACGTACGCGTGCGGCGCCTGGAGCGCGCGGGTCATCTGCGCCGCGATGCCCTTGCGCATCTGGGTCATCGGGAGGAGGACCTCGTCCGAGCCCTCCGGGAACGTGACGGTCGCGCCGGTCGGCGCTGAAGGACGTGTAGCCGGTGCCGCGGCTGGGGCGGAGGCGGGCGCGGTGACTGGTTCGCCGGCGGCGGGCTGTGGTTGCGTTGCCGGCTGGGGCTGGTCGGCGGGTTGGCCGGTGGCGGGCGGCTGACCGCCGGTGCGGATCGTCTCGACGACCGCGAGGACGTCGTCGCGGGTGATCCTGCCGCCACCGCCGGTCCCGACGATCTGCTCGGCGCTGAGGCCGTGCTCGCGGAGCAGCCGGCGGACGGCGGGTGTCATCCGCGCATCGGGGTCGCCTTGCGCCGTCGGAGCGGCTGTCGCGGTCCCGGCGGTCGCAGTGGGAGGGGCTGCCGTGGCTGCGGCGGCAGCCGGCGCCGGTGCGGGCGCGGCCGTGCGTGACGAGCCGTTCGACCGATTCATCGGACCCGGCCGGGCCCGGGATCTCGGGTTCGGGCATATCGTCGGCCGCGGCCTTCGGCGACTCGGCGGCCACCGGTGCGGGTGCGGGCGCAGACGACTCCTTCGACTCTGCCGGGCCGGAGCCGTTGCTCGCGCCGTCATCGGCTGTCTCGATCACCGCGATCTCGGCGTTGTTGGGGACGGTCGCCCCCTCCTCCGCGAGGATCTCCTTCAGGACACCCTCGAACGGCGACGGCACTTCGGCGTTGACCTTGTCGGTGATGACCTCGAGCAGCGGCTCGTATTTGTCGACATGGTCGCCCGGCTGCTTGAGCCACTTGCCGATCGTCCCTTCGGCGACGCTCTCGCCGAGCTGGGGCATCGTCACCTTCGCCACGTTCGCAGTTCCTCCGCGGGTCGTCGTCTCGCGACCGCGCTAGTGTCGCCCATCCGGGCGATCCGGGTCGAGTGGCCCGTGACTGGACCGGCCCGGCTCCGGGACGGCATCATCGCGCCACGGAGGGGACGGGAACGTCACATCCCCGAAGGAGGAGGGTACGGCGACGTTCGCGCGCATCACGACCGCCGCCGGCGTCCGCCCGGCCGAGCGGCCCGTCATGGTCCTCGTCGCCGCGGCTTTCGCGGCCCTCGAGGCCGGTCGCGGGATCGGCGAGGTCGGCGCGAACACGCTCGTCGTCGGTCGGCTCGGCGCCGAGGCGCTCCCCTACCTGTACCTCCCGCTGGGTGTCATCTCGCTCGTCGCCTCGCTTGCATATGGCGCGGCGCTGGGGCGCATGCGTCGCGGGCGGTTGTTCGCGGCCATCCTCATCGGCGTCGCGGTCGCGCTCATCGCGGAGCGGGCGGCCATCGCGACCGCGCCCGACGTGGCGATCCCACTGACCTGGCTGACGGTCATCGCGGCCGGGACCATCGCGGTGACGCTCGCGTGGACGGTGGCGACGTCGACATTCGATGCGCGCCAGGCCAAGCGCCTCTTCCCGATCTGCACGGCCGCGGCGATCGCCGGCAACTTCGTGGGCGCGCTCGCGGCAGGTCCGATCGCGGGCCTGGTGGGCACGGAGTCCCTGATCGTCGCGGAGGCGGCGCTGCTGACGATCGCGGCGATCGTGATCTGGCGGCTCGCGGCCGGCGCGCCGACGCCCGCGTGGGGCCCGCCGCCGGCGATCCGCCGACCGGTCGTCGCGGATCTCAGCGCAGGCTTCGACGAGGTCCGGCGCGCGCCGCTGCTCGGCCTCATCGCGATCGTTTACGTGCTGCTCTCCGTCCTGCTCTTCTTCGTCACGTTCCCGTTCCTCGAGGCGGCTGAGGCGGCGTTCCCGAGCGAGGTCGCGCTGGCCGGGGCGATCGGGACCATCTCGGCGATCGTGACGGCCGCATCGTTCGTGGTGTCGCTCGCGGTGGCCGGTCGCTTCTACACCCGGTTCGGTGTCGCATCGGCGGCCCTTCTGTTGCCGCTCGCCTACCTGCTCGGGTTCGGGGTGTGGATCGTGTCCTTCGGCTTCGCGACCGCAGCGCTCGTCCAGGCGACGGTCCAGGTCACGCAGCGCGGCCTGTCGAATGCCGCGTGGAGCGCGTTCTACAACACCGTCCCCTCTCACCGACGGGCGCAGGTGATGGCCTTCCAGGACGGGGTGCCGGGCCAGCTCGGCACGATCCTGTCCGGTGTCCTGCTGCTGACCGCTGCGAGGGTCATGCAGCCGGCACAGGTGTTCTGGCTCGGCGCGATCGTCGCGGCGATCGCAGTAGGGATCGCGCTCGCGATCCGACGGCGCTACGCGCCACAGTCTCCTCGCCACCCTGCGACGCGGGATCGGCGAGCAGCTCCTGGAGGGCGGGCCGGGTCTAGGCAGCCTCGAGACCGCGCCCGATGTTCGGGCCGTCCTCATGACGGCACTGGTCGACCCTGATCCGCGCGTCCGCGGCATGGCTGCCCGGCTCCTGGCCGACGCACCGGGCGACGACACGCTCGATGCGCTGCTCGCCGCGCTGGATGACCCGGAACCCGCGGTCCGCGCCTCGTCGGCAGAGGCGCTGATCGGCAAGGACGCCGTGCATCCGGAACACATCGAGCGCGGCGAGGCCGAGCTCGACCGGCTCCTGGGTGAAGGACCGCGCGAGCGGACGGCCGCGCTCCATGCGCTCGGTCGGCTTGGTCGCCGACCCCCGGACGACACGTTGGATCGCCTGCTTCTGGACGGGGATGCGGAAGTACGGGCCGCTGCGGCGTCGACCCTGGCCGCCGACGCCGACACTGACGTTGGTGGCGCCGACCGACTGCTGATGTCCCTCGAGGATCCGACCCATCTCGTCCGCAATGCCGCCGCCGATCGGCTGTCGGCGGCGGAGTCCCTGCCGTCAGGCCTGGTCGACCGTCTCGCCTCGCCCGACCCAGCGGTCCAGGCGGCTGCGGTCCGCGCGATGACCGGCCACGGATCCGAAGTCCGCGATGCACTGTCCGCCTGGGCCGACCGCCAGGTCGACCGGGCGATGAGCCTTGCCGCAAGCCGCTCGCGATTGGTGGATGTCGGTGGACCCGGACCTGATGCGCGGTACCTCCGGCGACGTCCTGGAGCAGCGGCGCCGGCGTCATCAGGATCTGGCGCTCGACGCGCTCGCCGTCCTCGACGTGCCGGAGGCGAGCGGGGTCATCCGCCGCTGCCTTCGATCGAACGATGCGGACGTGCGTGCGCAGGCGGTCGAGACGCTCGATTCGGTGGGTGATCGGCGGCTCGGGCGGTCCATCGCGAGGCTCGTCGAGCTGGATCCGATCTCGACCGTCGGCGGTCTCGACGGCAACGTGCTCGACGCCCTGCGGCATGATGACGACCCGTGGATCCGGACCCTGGCGGCGAGGAGTGCGGGCGACGGAGGGACCATGGCCGGCACGGACACGAGCCTCGGCGAGATCGAGCGGATGCTCGAGCTTCGGCGTGTGCCGCTGTTCGAGCGGCTCGACCCGGAGGACCTGCAGCGTGTCGCTGCGGTCGCCGATGAGCGGGACTTCGCGTCCGGCACGACGATCGTCACGGAGGGTGAGGTCGGCGACGAGCTGTTCGTGATCCTCGAAGGTCTCGTCCGCGTCGAAAGGCACGAGGCCGACGGTTCGACCCGGCAGATCCGGACCTACGAGCAGGGCGACCATTTCGGGGAGCTCGCGGTGCTCCTCGAACGACCGAGGGTGGCCTCGGTCGTCGCGGACGGTGACGTGCGTACGCTGGTGATCGGTGGCGAGGGCCTGACCACGATCCTGAGAGAGCGGCCGGAGGCCGCGATGGCCATGCTCCAGACGCTGGCGGAGCGGATCAGCCGGCAGTGAGCCAGGAGACGGTGGTGACGCACGGTCGGTCGCTGCCGACCGGGACCGTCACGTTCCTGCGCACCGACGTCGAGGGATCGATGCGGCTCATGCGCGAGCTTGGTGCGGCCTGGGATCAGATCAACGCGGCACACATGGACCTCATCCGGCGGGCGGTGTCCGAGCATGGCGGGATCGTGGTCCGGACCGAGGGCGACGCGGCGTTCGCGGTGTTCCCTGAGGCGCGGGCGGCCGTGAACGCTGCCATCGACGCGCAGCGCTCGCTCGTGGCCCACGACTGGCCGGACGGCATCGACCTGCGCGTCCGGATCGGCCTGCATTCCGGCGAGGCGTATCTCGCGGGCGACGATTACGGAGGGTTCGAGGTCAACCGTGCCGCGCGGATCGCGAACGCGGGCCACGGTGGCCAGATCCTCCTCTCCGACCCGACCCGGGCCCTCGTGGCCGATGCGCTACCCGACGGTGTCGAGGTCCGCGATCTCGGGGCGCACGCGCTGCGCGATGTGCCGCGCCCTGAGCGGCTGTACCAGCTCGACGTTCCGGGCCTTCGGCAGGATTTCCCGGCGCTGCGGACCGCGACCCCCGGTGTGGGCGACCTTCCGGAGCGCCTGACGAGCTTCATCGGCCGCGACGAGGACATCGACGCCGTCGCAGCGCTGCTCGAGGGGAACCGGCTCGTGACGATCACCGGCCCTGGTGGGATCGGCAAGACGAGCCTCGCCACCGAGGCGGCTCGAGCCAGCGCCGATCGATCGCCGGATGGCGCATGGTTCGTCGCGCTGGCTGACGTCGCGGACCCGGCGACGGTCCGCTCGGTGATCGCCAGGACGATCGGGCTGTTCGACGGGCCGGGCCGGCCGGCGTCCGAGGCACTCGCGCACTACCTGAAGGACCGTCGAGCCCTCCTCGTGCTCGACAACTTCGAGCATCTGCTCGATGCCGCTTCGGACGTCGCGTTCATCCTCGCCGCCTCACCAGGTTCCCGGGTCCTGGTCACGAGCCGCGCCCCGCTGCGCATCACGGGCGAACAGGAATATCCGCTCGACCCGCTCGGTGACGCGTGTGTTCGATTGTTCGTCGAGAGGGCGCGTGCCGTGCGACCCGGTTGGGAGCCGGGGGCGGAGGGAGCTGTCGTCGAGGAGGTGTGCACGCTCGTGGACCGGCTGCCGCTCGGTGTGGAGCTGGCGGCCGCCCGGGTCGCCCATGTCCCGCTGACGGCCGTTCGCGACCGATTGGCCGCGCACCTGCCGCTGCCGGGTTCGGGCCCGCGGAACGTGCCGGATCGACAACGGACGCTCGCCGGCGCCATCGCGTGGAGCCATGAGCTGCTGCCACCGACATCGCAGCGCGCCTTGCATGACCTGGCCGTCTTCGAGGGCAGCTTCGATCTCGAGCAAGCCGAGGCCGTGGTCGAAGGGGGCGGCGACGTGTTGGATCAGCTCGTCGAGCTCGTCGATCAGAGCCTCGTGCGGCGCGACGTCTCCGATGCGAGCGGAGCGGGTGTCAGGTTCCGCCTCCTCGAGACGATCCGGGGCTTCGCCCTCGAGCGGCTGCGCGAGGAAGGACGCGAGCACGCGGCACGATCGCGCCATGCATGGGCGTTCCTCGCCCTTGCCGAGACCGCCGCGCCCAACCTGCCGGGGCCCGATCAGCCTCGCTGGCTCGACCGACTCGCGGTCGACTACCCCAATCTTCGGACGGCGATGCGCTGGTCGATCGACGCCGGAGAGGTGGCGCTCGCACAACGGTTCGTCGCCGGGTTGTGGCGGTTCTGGCAGCAGGACGGGCGGCTGGTCGACGGCACGGAGCTCGCCGATGCCGTACTCCGCATGCCTGGCGGTGACGCGCCGACGCGGGAGCGGATGGCCGCGGCGTCGGCTGCCGGCGGGATCGCGTACTGGCACGGCCGCAGACAGGATTCTGTCGCGTACTACTCGGAGGAGCTTCGGACCGCTCAGGAGATCGGAGACATCGCGGGCGAAGCGGATGCGACCTGGAACCTGGCGTTCGAACGGGTCATCAACGATGACCTGCCCGGTGTCTTCGAGCTGGCTGAGCGAGCTCAACGCCTCTATGAACAGGGGGGAGACGAGCTTGGTTCTGCGCGGGTGGCCTGGTCGCTGATCACCGTGGCGCCCGGCGACCATCCGAATCCGAAGAACAAGGCCGCGCTTGTCGAGCTGCTCGCGCGCTTCGAGCGGAACGGCGACACCTGGTACGCCTGCCAGACGATGATGAGTCTCGCCTGGGTCGAGATCGAGGGCGGTGACTTCCCGTCGGCCACGCGGTGGTTCGTTCGGGCCTTCCAGACCTCCCATGCGCTGCGCGACCGCACGGGGACGACGATCGCGATCCCGCTCGCCGCACTGATGGCGATCGAGGCCGGGAGGCCCGAGGATGCGGCCAGGTTGATGGGCGCGTCGGAGCACCTCTGCGAGCTGTTCGGCGTCAAGGCGCCGGTGGGTCTCCGCGAGCTGCTTAGGAACAGCAACCCCGCGGCGATCTCCGAGGTGATGCTCGGCAAGGAGCACTACGCCGAGGCGTTCGCCTCCGGGACGCAGATGACGCTCGACGAGGCGGTCGCGCTTGCGGTCAGCATCCAAGAGGAGAAGTGGGGACCGGGTTGACGGGAGGCATAGGCTGCCGGCATGCGTGAGGACGTACGTGCTGCTCGACAGACCGGTCGACTGGTGATCGCGTGGGTCCTGATGGTCCCGTTGTTAGCGGTCTTCTGGTGGTTCGCGCAGCCCGGCACGATGGGCGGCGGATGGGTCGAGCCGTGGTACGCCTCGATCCTGCCGTGGGCGGGGTGGAGCGCATATGCGACCGGCGTCATCTGGATGATCCGGATCCACCGGACCTCGCACCTCGAGCCCGAAACCTCGAGCTGGCGGTACCGCGAGCGCTGAATCGAAAGCGGCGCCCGCACGAGGCGCCGCTCCCGATGGATCCGATGGGCGCCGCTAGCGTGGGTCGACCCCCCAATCCACGAAGTACTCGTTGTCGTTAGGGGTGTTCGAGATGTCCTTGAGCTCGGTCCCATCGATCTTCATCGTGTAGATGTCACCGGTGTTGGCAGTGCCCACCGACATGGCGAAGACGAGCCGCTCACCGTCGGGCGAGAAGGCGGGTGCGTTCGCGTAGCCGACCAGAGCCGGGATCCGGATCCAGTGGGCGTCCGCGCCGTCTGGCCGAACCATCAGGAAGCGCGTCCCGCCGGAGGCGACGAGCCACTGTCCGTCCGGTGACCACGAGGCACCCAGCAGGTTTCCCTCAGTCACCCGGCGAGCCGCTCCGTTGGCGACATCGACCGTCCACATCTCGCTGCGGTCCCCGCCGATCTCACGTTGGAAGGCGATCTGCTTTCCGTCCGGCGACCAATCTCCGGGGATGTCGTTCCCGCCTTGACCGTTCGTCGTGAGTCGGACGACATTCCCGCCGTCGCTCGCGTCGGCCAGATAGATGCCGCTGACGGAACGGTCGGTGTCGTTGAACCCCTCGATCGCGACATGTCGTCCATCAGGCGACCATGTCGAGCAGCCGAGGGTGGCTCCATCGCGTGTGCCGGGAAAGTCGCGGCGGTTCGTCCCATCGACGTTCACGACGCCGAATGCGTACAGGACCTGCCGACCATCAGGCGAGAGTTGCGGGCACTCGACCGGCGCCGGGAGCACGACGTGTTCGTTCGAGCCGTCTGCACGGGCCATGACGACAGCCGTGTCCTCGACCGTCGCGTCATACCGGCCGTACACGATGGGCCCGTTCACGATCGGCGCGGGCGCTATCCGGAACGTACCGGTCGTCAGACCGACCGCGCTGATCGCGACCAGTAACGCGAGGATGATCAGCAATGCCCACGCGGGCGTCGAAAGCGGTCGTCCGAACGACCGTGTCGTGGTAGTCATCGATTGGCTCCTGAGCGCCGCCAGCCACGCGGGCTGCTGCCGCCGACCGGCGGTCGCACTGAGGACGGAGTCGATCTGACCGTCCAGGACGGTCGTATCGGCCGTCGCTTCGAATTGGGCGCGGAGGAACAGCTCTACGTCGCGTTGCGCGTTCATGTGGTTCGCTCCGCGGTCGAGGGCATCGGTCGCTCGTCCGCATCGACCGCGGCGCGCAGCGCCAGAAGCGCCCTGTGCAGGCGGGACTTCATCGTCCCCGTTGGGATGCCGAGGACGGACGCGCCCTCAGCGATCGGAAGATCGAGGTAGTAGATGAGCACGAGGACCGTGCGCTGATCGACCGTCAGCCCTTGCAGGCCACGTTCGATCTGATCGATGGCGGCGAAGGTCGTCTGGTGATCGGCGACGTCCGGACCGTCGCTCGGTAAGAGCGGCATCTCGAGTGTGTGGCGGCGGGCCCGCCGTCGGGTGTCCTGGCACGACCGGATCAGCAATCTGGTCATCCAGGCTTGGAAGCGTTCGGGTTCGCGCAGTCCCGGGAGGCTTCGCCACGCGTCGACGAAGGCATCCTGGACGGCATCCTCGGCCAGGGCGTAGTCGCGCAGGATCAGCCGGGCGATCGCGTTGAGACGGCCTATCGAACCCCCGACGAGGCGCGCGAAGGCGTCATGATCGCCTCCCCTCGCCAGCATCACGAGCTCTGGATCCATCCCTGCCGCCTGATCCTTCGCGGACATCTGCCGCGGTCGACCGGTATGTCCGTCACCGGGCCTGGAAAGGTTCCATCTTCGGCGTCACGCGTGGTGACGGGGACGCGTGGACTGGCCCCAGTCCCGGGTGCGCAGGCGATCGATTGCCCGCCGTATGTGCACCTGGTGACCGTTCGGCCGGGGGCAACCGCACGCCTATGCCGGGATGTGCATCTTCATGCACGGATCAGGGCGAACGAGCCTCCATTTGCCGTGAACGTGCATATCGATGCGATTTTCGACATCGGCGGCACTTGGGGAACTGGCCTGATGGTCACCACAAGCACATCTGGCAGAGAACTGTGGCTGGCAGGGTCGTGCGGCTGCCCTGTCTCCGCCCTACGCCCGCCTCGGCCGGTGGCTGCCTTCCGCGCGCCGCGCGGCGCCCCAGGCGGGATCGCCCGCCGTCGCCTCGTAGCCGCGCTTCGTCAGCGTCTCGAGCTCGGCCAAGAGCGGCTCGTCGACCCTCGCGAAGTTGAAGCACGACTTGCCTTGCATCCGCTTCCGTAGCGCCGGCGAGATGTCGTCGACCAGCGCGGGCTGCACGTACACGGGCATGAGGTAGTAGCTGACGTAGCGCTTACCCAGGCGCGTGGCGCCGAACCAGGTCGACGGGTCGCGCTCGCCCTCGGGCGCCATGTCGACCCCGTACCACTGCTCGGAATCGGCCGACACGTGCATCTTCGTGCCGTACGGCTCCAGCATCGATCGCAAGCGCTGGAACAATTCGTTGAACTCGGCCTGGCCCACAGGATCCCCCTCGGTGCTGGCGTGCTTCCTCAGTACGCCGCGAGCTTGCGGATCGCGGCCTCGATCTTCTCCGGGTTGACCATGAACCAGTCCTCGAGAGCGTGGTTGTAGGGCACGCCCGGGACGTCCGGGCCGGCGATCCGCGTGACCGGCCCGTCGAGATAGTCGAACGCCTCCTCCGCGACGAGTGCCGCGACCTCGGCCCCGTAGCCCCCGAACCGGTTGTCCTCGTACACGATCAGGCACTTGCCGGTCTTGCGGACCGACTCGAGCACGGTCTCGTTGTCGAGCGGCCGGAGTGTCCGAAGGTCGACCACCTCCACGCTGATGCCGTCCTCGGCGACGCGGTCGGCGGCCTCGAGCGCGTAGTGCGCCATCAGCCCGTAGGCGAACACCGAGATCTGTGTTCCTGGATGCGTGACCGCGGCCTTCCCCAGCGGGACGGTGTAGTCGGTGTCGGGCACATCGCCACGGACCGAGCGGTACATCTTCTTGTGCTCGAAGAACAGGACGGGGTCGTCGTTGCGGATCGAGGAGCGCAGCAGTCCGCGAGCGTCGTACGGGGTCGACGGCACGACCACCTTCAGCCCCGGGACGTGCGTGAAGAAGGCCTCGACGCTCTGCGAGTGGTACAGCGCGCCGTGGACGCCGCCGCCGTACGGAGCGCGCACGACCATCGGCACGCCGTAGCCGTTGTTCGAGCGGTAGCGCATCCGCGCCGCCTCGGAGACCAGCTGGTTGAACGCGGGGAAGATGAAGTCCGCGAACTGGATCTCGGCGACCGGCCGAAGCCCATTGACGGCAGCGCCGATCGACGCACCGACGATCATCGACTCGGTCAGCGGCGTATCGATCACCCGGTCGTCGCCGAACTCCGCCCACAGCCCGTCCGTCGCGAGGAAGACGCCGCCCTTCTTGCCGACGTCCTCGCCGAGCACGATCACCGACTCGTCCCGCCGCATCTCGTCTGCGAGCGTCTCGCGGATCGACTCGATGAACGTCCTCGTCGGCATCAGTCGACGTCCTCGACGTACACGTAGCGCGTCGCGGTCGAAGGATCCGGATCGGACTGCGCCTCGGCGTATTCGGTCGCCTCGTCGACGATGCCCTTGATCTCGGCGTTCAGCTTCTCGTCGATCTCGTCGGTCAGGACCCCGGCCGCCTTCAACTGCGTCCGGAACCCCGGCACGCAGTCCTTGGTGCGCTCGTCGGCCAGCTCCTCCTCGGAGCGGTACTTGGTCTGCTGGTCGTCGGACGAGTGGGCCGTCAGTCGCTGGACCTTGGCCTCGATGAGGGTCGGGCCATCGCCGGCGCGTGCCCGTTCGACCGCGTCGCGTGCCGCGACGTAGCAGGCCAGCACGTCATTCCCATCGACGATAACGCCGGGGATGCCATAGCCGGCCGCGCGGTCGGCCACGTTCGGCACCGAGACCTGGCGCGCGAGCGGCACGCTGATCGCATAGCCGTTGTTTTCGACCACGAAGATGAACGGCAGCTTGTGGATCGCGGCGAAGTTGAGCCCCTCGTGGACGTCGCCCTGGTTGCTGCTCCCCTCGCCCATCGTGGTCATCGCCACCTGGCCGGTCTTGCGGATCTTTGCCGCCAGCGCGATCCCGACGGCGTGGAGCAGCTGGGTCGCCACCGGCGACGACACGGAGACGAGGTTGTGCTCGTGTGACCCGTAGTGACCCGGCATCTGGCGTCCACCCGATGAGGGATCGTTGGCCGTCGCGTACTGCGCGGTCAGGATGTCGCGCGGGCTCATGCCGAACGTCAGGCAGGTCGCGATCGAGCGGTAGAACGGCGCGATCCAGTCGTGGCCCTTCTGGAGGGGCCAGGTGATCCCGACCTGCGCTCCCTCATGACCCTGGCCGGAGATCACGAACGGGATCCGGCCGGCTCGGTTCAGGACCCACATCCGTTCGTCGAGCGAGCGAGCGAGCGCGACGAGCCGGTACATGGCGACGAGGTCGTCGTCGGTCAAGCCGACGCTGGTGGCGAGGCTCGAGTCGGTCGCCTTCGTCACCGCCAACTCGTCACCGCCATTCGGTCGATCAGAAGTTGATCGAGCGTCCGTCGACGGCCATCGCCGCCTCGCCGAGCACCTCGGAGAGGGTCGGGTGGGCGTGGGTCGCCTGTCCGATCTCCCAGGGCGTCGCGTCGAGCGTGAACGCGAGCGAGGCCTCGGCGATCAGGTCGGTCGCGTGGGGGCCGACGATGTGGACCCCGAGCGTGTCCTGCGTCTCGCTGTTCGAGATGACCTTGGCGAAGCCCTCGTACTCGCCGTAGATGATGGCCTTGGCGATCGCCTGGAACGGGACCTTGCCGATCTTGTACGGCGTCCCGGCGGCCTTGACCTGCTCCTCGGTCTTGCCGATGGACGCGACTTCGGGCCGGCAGTAGGTGGCGCGGGGCTGCGCGTCGTAGTCCATCTCGTGCACATCGGACTCGCCCGCGATCGTGTGGGCTGCGGTGATTCCCTCGTGCGCCGCGACGTGAGCGAGCCACAGGCCACCGACGATGTCGCCGATCGCGTACACGTGCGGCTCCTTCGTCCGCATGTGGCCGTTGACCTTGATGACGCCCTTGTCGGTCTCGACCTTCGTCGTCTCGAGCCCGATGTCCTCGATGTTGGCGGCGCGGCCGGTCGCGACGAGCATCATCTCGGCGCGCAGCTCGGACTGCTCCTTGCCCTCGGGGCCGACCATCACGCAGATCCCGTCCTTCTCCTTCGAGACGGCCTTTGCGTCGAACCGGGCATTGGTCATGACCGTGATCCCGCGCTTCTCGAAGCTGCGCTGGACGACCTTGCTGACCTCGAGGTCCTCGAGAGGCACGATGTTCGGCAGGTACTCGAGCACCGTCACCTTGACGCCGACGTCGTGGTACATGCTGGCGAACTCGACGCCGACCGCACCCGCACCGACGATGACGATGTCCTTGGGCAGCGTCGACATCTTCAGTACGTCGTCACTGGTGACGATGTGCGTGCCGTCCGGCTCGAGGCCCGGCAGCGACTTGACCCGCGAACCCGTCGCGAGGATCACGTCGGTCGCCTGCAGGATGCGGTCGCCACCCTTGCCCGGCGTACCGTCCTCACCCGCCTGGCGGACCCGGATCTTGTTCGCTCCGTCCAGGCGGCCACGACCCTCGATCCAGGTCACCTTGTTCTTCGTCGATCAGCGATTTGACGCCCGTCCACATCCGCTTCACGACCGCATCGCGTCGCGCGGCGAACTGCGCGTAATCGATCTCGGGCTCGCCGGGCAGGTTCAGCCCGAAGTCCTTGGCATGGCGGACCCGGTCGGCGAACGCGGCCGATTCCAGTAGAGCCTTCGTCGGGATGCAGCCACGATGAAGGCACGTTCCGCCGATCTTGTCCTCGTCGACGAGGGCGACTTTCAGCCCGAGCTGGGCAGCGCGGAAGGCGGCCGTATAGCCGCCTGTGCCGGCGCCGAGGACCACGAGGTCGAAGTCGTTGGAGGAGCCGACAGCCATCATCGAGAGAGTACGCGCGGCGTCGTACGGGGCGCAAACGCCGGTGAGCGTGAGCCTTCCGGCTCCATCGCGGGCCAGGCCGCGGCCGGTGCTAGACTCGGGCTCCTCGAGCCATTCGCACCCCAAGCTGGAGCATCCGTGGGACCGGATCTCGCGCGAACGGTCGGCCTCATGCTCATCGCCTATCTGGCCGGGCTCGATCCCCGTCGGCGCGATCGTGGCTCGGCTGGTCGGCGGGCCGGACCTTCGTTCGATCGGCTCGGGCCGGACCGGCGGCACGAATGCGCTTCGGGCACTCGGTCGCAAGTGGGCCGCCGTCGTCGTCCTGGGCGACCTGCTCAAGGGCGCCCTCCCGGTCCTGCTGGCCCGCTACGTCACCGGCGATCCGCTGGTCGAGGTCCTGTGCGGTATCGCCGCCGTGGCCGGCGCGATCTGGAGCGTCTTCGCGGGATTCCGGTCGGGCCGAGGCGTCGGGACCGGGGTCGGCACGATGCTCGTCATCCAGCCCGTCGCCGTGCTCCTCGCGACGCCGGTGTTCGTCGTGGTCATCCTGCTGACGAGGTACGTGTCCCTCGGATCGCTGTTGGGGTCCGCCGCGATGATCCCGGCGATGCTGCTGGTCCTGTTGGCCGTGCCGGAGACACCGCTGCCGTACGTCATCTACACGGCCGTGGGCACGGCGCTGATCTGGCTGGCGCACGCCGACAACATCGAACGGCTCCTCAAGGGCGAGGAGCGCAAGTTCGACCTCGCGCTGCTCGGCGGGAAGCACCCGACCGAGAGCTGACACGGCCCCGCTGCGACCAGCCTCGGGGGCAGCAGGACCCGCGAAGAGACACCCGGGAATCGATCGACCCGGGTCGGCTGACGACCCGGGTCGGGGATCACGCTGGTTCGGCGGGCCGTTGGTCGGCCCGCGCCGAGAGGATGGGCTTAGGCGCCGCGGATGCTGCGGAAGCAGTCGCTGCAGTAGACGGGCTTGCCGCTCGTCGGGCGGAACGGGACCTGGGCCTCGCGGCCGCAGTTCGAGCACGTGGCTGTGAACATCTCGCGGGGGCCGCGGTCGCGATAGCCACCGCCACCGCCACCGTATCCGCCGCCGCCGGTGCCGCCGGCCGAGTAGCCGCCGCCGGCGCCGTAGCTGCCGTAGGAGCTGACCACCGCCCGAGTCGGCGTTACGCGCGGCCTTGCGGCTCGCGCGGCACGATGCGCACCGGCGAGGCTCCGTGAACCCCCGCTGCGCATAGAAGTCCTGCTCGGATGCCGTGAACACGAACTCCTGTCCACAGTCCGCACAGGTCAGGTTCTTGTCGCTGTACAAAGAACGAAACTCCTCTCGGTAGCCGGCGCGATCCCGTCGGGTTTTCTCGCGTCAGCCGTGAGAGGAGTCCGAGTGCGTCGAGCTACGTTCTGGCCACGGCCGCGCCATGGCATTTGCCTGCGGGATGGTACGCGCTTAGAGGCGGCGGTTGTACAGCCCCGACTTTCGGTGCGTAACCGCGCCACGCCCCCGGCGGGACCCCGTACTCGCCGCTCGGCCGAATTCGAGGTATGCGTCGCGCTGTCGCTCGCACTCGATCTGGGTCCAACCGAGCTCGCGACTCATGATCTCGGCGGCCCGCGAGGCGACCGTGGGCCGCGTGCTCGCCGAGCTCCGGGCTGAGCCGCAGACGCCGCGACAGGACGTCGTCGACGGACAGCGCGAGCTCGTGGCGGACCGCCCACGCGACCTCCGCCTCGAGGAACGGCCGACCCGGTACGAGCGGGCGAAGCAGGTCCAGCTTCTGCGCCGAGCGCGGCGACCGACGGAGCCTCGGTACCGTGCCGGGCGGCGAGGCGCGCCGCGCGCCTCGGGATGGGCCTGCGCGATCGCGTCGATCGTGCCGATCTCGTGCGCGATCTGATCTCGAGCTCGCCGCGTCGGCCGCGCCGATCACGCGCAGGTCCGGCCGTACGCGCTCGGTCGTGAGCGCGCGCCGTCGCGACCGAGCGCGGCGTCGATCACGTCGCGCGCCATGACCCGGTACGTCGTGTACTTGCCACCGGCGACCCGGACGACGCCGTTCTGCTCGGCCGTGATGCGGTGCTCGCGCGACGCCTTGACGGTCGAGCCGCCCGACGGCGCGATCAGCGGGCGCAGCCCCGCGTATGTGCCGACGACATCGGCGCGCGTCAGGTCGACGTCGAGCGTCGCGTTGACCGTCGCGAGCAGCTCATCGACCTCGCGCGGCGCTCGCGGCGACGCGAGTCCGGCGGCCCTTCGTACGGTGCGTCGGTCGTGCCGATCAGCCAGTGATCGGGCCACGGGATGAAGAACACGACCTTGCCCGGGACCCGGATCGTCAACCCGGTACTGCGCCGGGATGCGGTCGCGGGCGACGACCAGGTGGGCGCCGCGGCTCGGCAGCAGGCGCATCGACGGGCTCGCGAACGGGTGATCGGGTTCGGCGGCCCACACGCCGGTCGCGTCGACGACCGAGCGAGTCCGGATCTCGAGCTCGCCGCCCTGGAGGACGTCGGTCGCCGTGACGATCGCGCAGTGGACCAGACGACGCATCTGGGCGCAGGCCGGTCGCTCGCATCCGCGTGACGGCGACAGGCGCGCGCGTCCGACGGCGAGGGCCGTGCGCAGCACAGCCAGCGCGAACCGCGCGTCGTCCTCGACCCCGTCGTGATACAGCAGGCCGCCGCGCAGCCCAGGCCGGCGTAGGGACGGCCAGATCTCGAGCGCAGCCGTCGACGTCGAGGCGGCGATGCCAGCCGCCGTCGTGGCGCGCGCCGAGGACGTCGTAGAGGGTCAGGCCCGCGTCATAGAACGCCTTGTGCAGGAACGGGATGCCGTAGACCGGGAAGAGCTGAGGCTCAAGGCTGACGAGATGGGGCGCGTTGCTGCAGGAGGCGCCGTCGCTCGGCGAGGGCCTCGCGGACGAGCGGCAGGTGCACCTGCTCCAGGTAGCGCAGGCCGCCATGGATGAGCCGCGACGAACGCGACGACGTCCCCGACGGCGATGTCGTCCTGCTCGATGAGCGCCGCAGTCAAGCCCGCGCGACGTCGCGTCGAGCAGCGCGCCCGACACCGACGACGCCGCCGCCGACGATCAGGACGTCCCACGTCGTGTCGACGAGTCGGGCGAGGTCGGCCGAGCGTCTCGCGAGCGGGGTCGAGCCGGACGGCGGCATCGAGGGCGGGCGCGGTCATCGATCGTTGTCGGTCGGTCGTCCGTCGGCGATCGCGCGGCCCCGCGAGATCCGCCACAGGAGCCAGGCCGTGCCGACGATGAGGACGCCGATCAGGACGGGGCCGTGGAAGATCGCGCGCTGGAATCGGTCCGGGCAGGAAGCCCGTGAGCAGCGCCGCGCCGAGCACGACGACGACGACGCTCGCCGCGACGAGCGCGACCTGCGGCCAGCCCGGCTGTGGCCGTGGGGCGACCGGCTCAGCCACGGTCGGCCTCGATCGGGATGCCGATCGGCGCCACGAGGATCCGCCCCGCGTGGGCCGCTCCGCGCCGGGTCAGCAGGCCGGTCTTGGGTCGGTGGAACGTCACGGTCAGGTCCGCGCCGACCGCCGGGTCGGACGGCTCGCCGCTCGAAAGGTCGACCGCGGTCGGCGTGTCGACGGCCACGACCGGGATGCCGGCACGGTGCGCGCGGTCGATCACCTCGACCGCAGTCCGGACCGGTTCCCGGAGCGGCCCACGCACGCCCGATCCGAGGAGCGCGTCGACGATGACCGCGGCCTTGTCGATGCCCTGACCGAACACCGCCACGTCGCGCGCGACCGGCGCATGGACCTTGACGATCCCGCGGTCGTTGGCGATGCGATCCCAGTTCCTGGCCGCGGTCGCACCCGACGGTCGAGCTTCGCTGGCGACGACGGCGACGACGACCTTGCCGCCGTTGAGCGCCAGCCGGCGAGCGGCGACGTAGCCGTCTCCGCCGTTGTTGCCCGGACCGGCAAGGATGACGATCGGTCCCTTCCCCCACCGGTCCGTGTCGATCGCGAGCGCCTTGACGGCCGCGGCGACCGCGGTCCCGGCATGCTCCATCAGCCGCTCCTCGCTGACGCCGAGGCGCCTGGGCGCGCCGGTCGGCGCCGCGCATCTCTTCGGCGCCGATCGGCGACAGCGCGGCTCGATCCGCCCAGCGGTGGCGCAGCCCGCGCAGGTCGAGCTCGAAGAGCGTGGGGTCGTCGGCGGGCAGTCGGCGCGGTCCCGGTCCCGCTCGGCGCCGGGCTGGTCGTCATGGCCGGTCAAGCGTAGCCGACCGACGTGCCGGACTCAGGCGAGCGGCGAGTCGCGCGTGCGATCACGCTGACCGAGGCGCAGCTCGAGCTCGACCATCCCGTCGCTGGCCAGCGCTTCGGCCGCCGCGTGGACGCTGTTCCAGGCGGTGGGTCCCGATCGGTCCGTCGAGGGCGACCCAGTCGTCCGTCGGGCGCCTCGCGGAGGCGGTCGAGGATGCGGCCGCGAAGCCAGCGCGTCGTGGCGAGGGAAGGGCGTCGCGGGTCGCCTGGTTCCGGTGCTGGCGGGCGACCTTCGGCCGGCGCTCGACCGGCGTACCGGCAGAAGGTCCGCGCGGGCAGGCGTCGCAGCGCGGCTCCCGCGGACGGCAGACGGTCGCCCCGAGGTCCATGACCGCGTGGGTCCAGGTCGCCGGGATCGATCGTCGCGGCGCCTGCGTCGGCCGCGGCCTGGAGGTCGGCGAGCGGGACGTCGGCACGTGCCGCCGATGACGCGTCCGAGCACGCGCCGGACGTTGACGTCGACCGCGCCCGACCGGCTGCCCGAAAGCGATCGCGGCGACCGCCCGCGCGGTGTACGGCCCGACACCCGGCAGCGCTTCGAGTCGGCTCGACGGAGTCGGGCACGCGGCCGCCGTGATCGTCACGGATGACGCCGCGCGGCACGCCAGAGGTCGAGGGCGCGGCGGTCGTAGCCGAGGCCCTGCCACTCGCGCAGGACGTCGGCGGGCGTCGCGGCGGCGAGCGCCTCGACCGTCGGGAAGCGCGTCCATGAACCGCTCCCAGTAGGCCGCTGCCCGCTCGCGCCTGCGTCTGCTGGGCCATCGCCTCCGAGACGAGGACGGCATACGGGTCGGCTCGTGCGCCGGAATGCGAGATCGCGGCCGTTCGCGCGATACCAGTCGACGAGCGCGACGGCCAGAGCGGCTCGCTGCCTCGGCCGGCTCAGCACTCGTTGTGCGCGCTCACGGATCGCAGGATAGTGGCGGTGAAGGGCCGTTGACCGACAGGTGAGCGACGCCGCGTACGATGGGCGCCAACAGCCGCGTGGAGGTCGTCGCCATGGCCATCGCTGTCCGCCGTTTCACCGGCTTCCGTCCCGAGGCCATCGACTTCCTGGCCGAGCTCGCCCAGAACAACGACCGAGCCTGGTTCCAGCCGCGCAAGGCCGAGTACGAGGCGCTTCTCAAGGAGCCGATGGAGGCGCTTCGTCGCCGCGCTCGCCGACGCGTTCGACGAGCGCGGGGTTGCCGCTCCAGGCGGACCCGAAGCGGTCGATCTTCCGGATCTACCGCGACACCCGGTTCGCCAAGGACAAGTCGCCCTACAAGACGCACCTCGGCGCCAGCTTCCCGTGGGTCGCCGGCCGGGCCCCGGATAGCGAGATCTCGCACACCGAGCATGCGAACGGCGCGTACTTCCACCTCCAGCCCGGCAACAACTTCGTCGGCGGCGGGATGTGGCAGGCGACCAAGCCGCGGCTCGACGCGTTCCGCGACGCGATCGTCGACGACGAGCGACGCGTCCGGCGCCGCGCTCGAGGATCCGGCGTTCATCGCAGAGTTCGGCCCGGTCGAGAGCCACGAGACGCTCAAGCGGGTCCCGCCCGGGCTACCCGCCCGACCACCCGATGGCCGACATGTTCCGCTACAAGGACATCGTCTTCGGCCGGCGGATGTCCGATGACGAGGTGTACTCGGCGAGACCTGCCGGAGATCCTGGCCGACGCGTACGCGACGGCGACGCCGGTCTTCCGGTTCCTCTCATCGCTGGACGGCTGAGGGTGCGGTTCGGAGCAGCATTCTGGATCCAGCGGACCGACTGGCCCGACCTCCGCGACGCCTGTGTCGCGGCCGAACGAGCGGGCTGGGACACGATCTGGCTCGACGACCACCTGCTGTCCGACGAGGCGTCGCCGGACGACCCGAAGCTCGAGGGCTGGGCGTCGCTCCACGCCGTGGCGTCGGTCACATCGCGGGCGCGACTCGGCCTCCTCGTCTCGTCGACGACGTTCCGGAATCCGGGCCTCATCGCCAAGCTCGCCACGACCCTCGATCACGTCTCGGGCGGGCGGGCCGTGCTCGGTCTCGGCGGCGGCTGGTTCGACCGCGAGCACGAGGCGTTCGGCCTCGACTTCGGATCGGGGTTCGGCGAGCGGCTCGACCGACTGGACGAGGCGACGATGCTCATCCGGCGGCTGCTCGACGGCGAGCGAGTGACCCATCGCGGGCCGTTCTTCGAGATGAAGGACGCCCTCTGTGAGCCGCGACCGGTCCAGCCCCGGCTGCCGATCCTGATCGGGGGCTCGGGCAAGACGAAGACGCTCCGGACCACCGCCCGGTACGCGGACGTGTGGAACGCCTACGGCGCCCCGGAGCGGTTCGAGGAGCTCGGGGCGGTGCTCGAGGAACGATGCGCCGAAGTCGGGACGCGACCCGGCCGCGATCGAGCGGACGGTCACGACCCACACGGTGATCCGCGACACGCCCGAGGCCGCGATGGCGGTGTGGCAGGAGGCGGCAAGGGTCCATGACCTCGAGGGCAAGCTCGGATCGGACGGCACGGACCGGGGACTGACGTTCGGTGGGTCGCCGGCTGACTTCGCCGGCCTTGTACGACGCTACGCGCGACGCGGGCCTCGGCGAGGTCATCGTCGTGTTCCGCAACCCGTTCGACATGGAGACGATCGAGCGGATCGGCGAGGTCCGGGCGACGCTCGGCAACCGCTAGGTTCGCGGCCGAGGTCCTCGGCCGTGGTCCGTGCCCACAGCTCGGCGCGCGAGCAGCTCGGCGACGACCGACGCGACGATCGCGCGCTCGAACGGTCCCTCGGATCGCGGGACTTCGATCGTGAGCGCGGCCCCCTCGACGGGCGACCCGACGACGACGGTCTCCCCGCCACGCCGCCGGATCGTGTCGACGACCTCCGCGTCGGACGGTGAGCCGCTGAACAGCAACGCGCGATGGCCGGGAAGCGCGAGGTAGACGGCGGTATGCAGCCAATCGGCGGTGTCGTGCGCGACGGCGGGCAGACGCGGAGCCTCGCGCAGCATCAGGGCGGCCTGGTGGACGAGCGCGGCGTCGGCAGCGTCGCCCAGGACGTCGATCGCCATGTGCCCGTCGAACAGGTCGGCGGCGGCCGGAAGCCACGCCGCGGCGCCGTCCATCACGGCCTCGAGCCGCCCGACGGTCGGTCGCAGGGACTCGACCGCCCAGTCGGGGTCCAGCCCAGTGCCGGACGCAGCATCGCGCAGACCGCGAGGGTGGCACGGAACGTCCGCGTCGCGATCCCCGCGCCTTCGGCGCCGGCGAGCAGGGGCAAGACGTGGTCGGCCCCGGTGGCCGATGGTGACTCGGGCTCGTTGGTCACCGCGATCACGCGCCCACCGCCAGCGCGATACCGGCGCGCCGCCTCGACCGTCTCGTGCGTCCGTCCCGAAGCCGAGATCGCGACGAGGACCTGTCCCGGCGCCGGTGGCGTCGGAGCGGCGGACGAGGCCAGCTCGGCCCACGCGGGTATCTCCAGGCGGCGTGCCTCGGCGGCCGCGGTCAACGCCCCGTACCGGGAGCTGCCCAGACCGATGAACGCGATCCCTGCCGGACGGTCGCCGATCCCCGCCAGCGGGCCGCCTTCGGCTGCATACCCGTCCAGCAGCGCAGCCAGTGCCGACGGCCCACCGGCCGTGTCCTCGCGCAGCTGGTCGACGCGATCGTGTGTCACGCGACGGCGCCCTCGGCCATCAACGCGCGCATCCCCTCGATCGGTGCATAGGTCCAGGTGGGCAGATACGTCGCCGCGTAGACGAACTCGTACAGCTCCTTGTCGACCTCGAAGGCATGGAGCAGGTCCGGGTCGACGTCGGCCCACACCCGGCGCTCGAGCAGGCCTGCGCGATACGTCTCAAGGAACCGCTCGCGACCGCGAGCGATCCAGGCCTCGAGGTCGAGGCCGACGTGGGCGAGTGGGCCTCCGTTGGCGGCTTCCGCACGGCGAGCGGCACTCCGTGCGACGTGGTCGAGCGAGCGGAGCATCGATGCGACGTCGCGCAGCGCCGGACGATGCGCACGCCGCACCTCCGGACGGGCTCAGCGGCTCCCCTTCGAAGTCGACGATCCGAAAGCCGTCTGGCGCGATCAGCACCTGGCCCAGGTGGTAGTCGCCGTGGGCGCGGATGACCTCGGGCGCCGTCGGCAGGGCATCGATCACGCTGATCGCGTCGGCGATCCGCGGCGCGAGGTCGCGCAGCGAGCGTCGCGGCGTCCCCGGTCGCAACGTCCAGCGCGGCGTGCGAGGTGTCGGTGGGCAGCGACGGCCCATGCGCGGACCTCGTCACGCGTCGCCTCGCGCGGGGCCATCTCCGGCATGCCATGTGCGTCTGCGACCGCGGCGTGCAGCCCGGCGGTCAGCGTGCCGAGGTCAGCGACGATCTCGGTCGCGTACTCGAGGCTCACCTCGCCGGGCGACGTCAGCCAGGCGACGAGCATGCCCGGCGATCGACTCGAAGGCGTCGGCGCCGTCGGCCACGAACTCCTCGAGCATCGCGACGGTGGTCGGCTCGCCTTGCCGGAGCACGACCTCGGCGAAGCCACAGAGGCGCGGCACGGCCGGGAACTCGGCCTCCTCGCTGAGGAAGGCGGTCATCTCGAGGTCGGGGTTGAGGCCGGGCTGGAGCCGTCGGTAGGCCTTGAGCAACAGCGCGTCGCCGAGCACGACCGACGTGTGTGACTGGTCGGCGCCGAGATCGCGTTCCGCCCCAGGCCCATCCGCCGCAAGCTCCGCCAGGGCACGCGCCGGCCGGCAGACGAGCGCCGCGGTGGGCGGCAGCCGCGGATCCGCTGCGCGCCGGGAGCGACGGCGACGGTCCGTCCTTCCGCCATCGCCACGGCGAGCGCCCGCCACGCGCCGTCGCCGGGCGCGCCTGGCGCAGCGGTCCGCCGGTCAGGGCGAGCGTGTACAGCTGTCGGCGTCTTGTCATCGAGCGTGACGGTCGCGAGCGCGAGCACGTGCGGAACGGCTCGTCGAGGACGAACGCCTCGTCGAGCTCGATCCTGTCGATCGACCTGCCCTTGGCGCCGAACCAGCGCGCGCCGGCGATCGCCTCGAGGTCGAGCGCCGAGACCGCGGCGGCGACTTCGGCGCGCGTCGGAGCGTGCGACCTCAGGTCCCCGAGTTGATCATCACGTGCTTGACGAACGTGTAGTCCTCGAGCGCGTACTTGCTGCCGTCCTTGCCCCAGCCCGTCTGCTTGACGCCGCCGTGCGGGGTCTCCGACGTAAGCGTGAAGTGCTCGTTGATCCAGACGTGGCCGAACTCGAGGTACTTGGCGACGCGCATCGCCTTCCCGATGTCGGTCGTGAACACCGACGACGCGAGGCCGTACGGCGTGTCGTTCGCCCACGCCAGCGCGGTCTCCTCGTCGGAGAAGCGCTGGACCGTGACGACCGGGCCGAAGATCTCGCCCTGGATGATCTCCGACTTCTGGTCCGGGCCGGCGATGACGGTCGGCTCGTAGTAGGCGCCGGCGCGGTCGGGCCGGTTGCCGCCGACGACGATCTCCGCGCCGTCGCGAGCCCGGTCGACCATGCCCTGGACCTTGTCGGCCTGGGCCTGGGCGATGAGCGAGCCCATCTCGATGTCGTCGCCTTCGGCCGGGTCGCCCCACTTGATCGTCCGGACCTGGTCGGCGAGGGCGGACACGAAGTCGTCGTAGACGCCGGGCCCTGCCAGGACGCGGGTCGCGGCCGTGCAGTCCTGGCCGCTGTTCCAATAGCCGGCGAAACGCAGCGTCTCGGCGGCGAGCTGGATGTCGGCGTCGTCGAACACGATGATCGGCGCCTTGCCGCCGAGCTCGAGATGCAGGCGCTTGAGGGTGTCGGAGGCGATCTTCGCGACATGCTTGCCGGTGACGGTGTCGCCGGTGATCGCGACCATCCGCACCTTCGGATGGCCGACCAGCGCGTCGCCGATGTCGTTGCCCGATCCCGACAGCACGTTGACCACGCCTGGCGGCAGGATCTCGGCGAGGATCTCGGCGAAGGCGAGGGCCGTCAGCGGCGTTCGGGCCGACGGCTTGAGCACGACGGTGTTGCCGGTCGCGAGCGCGGGCCCGAGCTTCCACGTGGCCATGTAGAGCGGGTAGTTCCACGGGGCGATCGACGCCACGACGCCGATCGGGTCACGCCGGATGATCGACGTGTGACCCGCCAGGAACTCGTTGGCCGCAAGGCCATCCATCACGCGTGCCGCGCCGGCGAAGAAGCGGAACAGGTCGACCGACGTCGTCATCTCGTCGATCGCGGCCCCGACGGGCTTGCCGGCGTTCGCGCTCTCGAGTCGACCGAGCTCATCGGCCTTGGCTTCGAGCGCATCGGCGATCTTCAGGAGCAGCAGCGAGCGGTCCTGCGGGGTCGTCTTCTTCCAGCTCTCGAACGCCGTTTCGGCGGCGTTGACAGCCCGGTCGACGTCCTCCTGCGAGCTGGCCGGGACGTTGGCGATGACTTGGTCGTTGGCCGGGTTGACCACTTCGGCGGTGCGGCCGTCGGCCGCGTCGACGAAGTCGCCGCCGATGAACTGCTGGTAGGTCTTGGCTCGTTCGAGCGTCTCGGTCACGGGGGTGCCTCCTGGGCGTGACGGTTCGAGTCGGAAAGTCTCGTCATCCTAGCCCCGAGGCGTGCAGCCCGTCCCGCAGGGTGGGCGCGGCTGCCATCGCCCCGAGCGACTGAAATCGGTGCCACCGACGGAGGAGGAGGGAATCCGCCGATGCCGCGATCAGACCGTGACGTGCTCCCCTGCCCTGGCGACCTGCTCGATCAGGTCGGCGGCACGGACCGTGCCGGACGTCGACTTGATGCGTGCGGACATCGAGGCAAGACGGTCCGCCAGCCCCCGGTCCCCCAGGAGCGTGTCGATCGCGCCGGTGAGCTCGACGTCATCGAAGCCATAGGTCGACAACCGCTTGCCGAAACCCGTCTCCTCGACGCGCTGCGCGTTGTCGACCTGGTCCCAGAACAGCGGCAAGACGATCATCGGTTTGCCGTGATGGAACGCCTCGGTGACGGTGTTGTTGCCACCGTGCGTTATCACGAGATCGACCATCGGCAGGATCGCCGGTTGGGGCAGGAAGCCCTCGCCGGTCTGGTTGTCGTGGAGGGTGATCTGGTCGGCCAGCGGGCCCTTCGACACGATCACCCGGTGGTCCGTCCGCGCAAGGACGTCGACCAGGCGCTGCATCAGGTCCACGTCCGCCGAGCCGAGCGAGCCCAACGAGAGGTAGATGAGCGCCCCGTCCCGGGCGGCGAGGTCGTCCGGCAACTCGTAGCTCGCCTCCGGGGCCCGGACGGTGGAGTCCAGTCGGTGCCAGTTCGGACCGAGCGGGTTCGAACGCTCGTAGTCGGCCTCCGCCGGATAGGAGTAGAGGTTCAGATAGGGCGATTCGGCGATGAACTCGGGCCCGAGCTCGCCGTACGTCAAGCCAGTCTCGCCGTGGGCCCGGCAGAACGCATCGAAATCGGCCCACATGTCGCCATGCGTCCGACGCACCTCGTCGAGGAACGGCGGCCAGGCGCTGCGGTCGGCGACCGGGTAACCGCTGCTGAACGGCGCGATCAGGGGGTCCTTCATCTCCATGGGGTTGCACGACACGATGCGGACCCACGGCCGTCCGCTCGCGCTGATAGCGGGGAACGCGACGACGTTGTCCTCGACGATCACGTCCGGCGCGACCTCGTCGAAGATCTCGGCCAGCCGCGGGTCGACGTATTTCGAGCCGTCGATGAGCGCCTGCCAGGTCGGCGCGATGAACTCCCCGAGCTGCTCGAGCGTCGACTTCCGGAAGACGGGCGCCGTGTCACGGATGAAGTCGATCCAGAACTGCCCCGGCACCTCGGGTTCCGTCGGCGGCGGCCCGAGGCGCATCAGCCGCTCCTCGAACCCCTTCGCCTCGAGCGTCCCCGCGAACGACTCCTCGACGATGAACACGACGCGGTGGCCGCGCGATCTGAGGACCTGCCCGATCCCGACGCAGTTGTTGGTCGGGCCGAAGGCACCCTCGGGAAAGAAGACGATCGTGCGCGCGTCGGTCACTCGAAACCCCTCTGTCTGACGGTCGGGCGCGAACTGACGGTTGGCGCGAATCTACCGTCCCAGGACGAGCGCGATGACGAGGGTCGCGGCGGCCGCCACCGCCACGACCAGGTCTATCGGCGACCAGCGCATCTCGCGGTAGTGGGTGCGCGGGCCAGAACCGAACGCGCGCGCGTCCATCGAGACTGCCATCCGGTCGGCGTGGCGGATCGCGAGCACGAGCAGGCCGACGAACAGCGACGGGTGCCAGCCGGCGCGCAGACCCCGGATCCTTCGCGCCTGCCGGAGCGTGGCGAGGTCCTCGGAGAACCGCGGGATCGCGCCATACGCCGCTAACGCGCCGTACGCGAACCGCGCCGGGACGCGCGCCTGCTGACGACGAGCGAGTCGGCCAGCCGGGTCGAGTCGGTCGTGAGCGCGAACACCGCGCCGACGCACGCGATCGCGGCGACCCGCAGCATGATCGAGACACCCGCGACGAACGCCTCCTCCGTGACCCGGATCGGGCCGAGCTGGAGGAGCGTGACGGCCGTCGGGTCGCCGTTCGCCGCCGAGAACAGCATGTTCGACAGGCCGATCGCGAGCGCTGCGAGCCAGACCGGTGCGAGGGTGCGCCCGAGGACGAGCGGCGGGATGCCACCGATCGTGAGACCGGCGGCGAGCGCAACCGCCGCGAGCACGACCGGTGGCAGCGGATGGAGCGTAGCCGCGAGCCCGATGAGCCACACGATCGCGATCCCGAGCTTGACGACGGGACTCGTCCGACCGAGGGGGCTGTCGAGCTGGGAGTCGCCAAGCTCGAGGCGCTCGGCGATCACGCGACGACCTCCACCGCGACCGGCTCGTCACGGACGATCCAGCCCGACTCCATCTCGACGACGCGTCGCGCGACGTCCCCGACGAAGCGCGTGTCGTGGGTCGCTGCGATCAGGCAGGCTCCGTCATCGAGGTGCTCGGCGAGGATGCCGAGCAGGCCCTCATAGCCGTGGCGATCCTGACCGAACGTCGGCTCGTCGAGGACGAGCAACCCGGGGCGCCGGACGAGCACGCAGGCCAGCGACAGTCGGCGCTGCTCGCCACCCGAGAGGCGGTACGGACTGCGCGATCCGAATCGCTCGAGCGGCAACCCGAGCCTGACCATGAGCTCATCGACGCGGGCCAGCTCCTCGTCCGTGAGGCCGATCCGGACCTCCTCCTCCACGGTCTGCCCGAGGAACTGCCGCTCCGGCTCCTGGAACACGTACCCCGCGTGGCGAGCAAGGGTCGCGGCCGGCATCCGCGCTGGGTCCTCACCTCCGAGCTCGATGCGGCCGTGGTCCGGCCGCAGGAGACCGACGAGCAGCCGCCCGAGCGTCGACTTCCCGGTTCCGTTCGGTCCGACCAGGGCGATCCGCTCGCCCGCCCGCGCCTGCAGCGCGATGTCGCGCACGACGGGCTCTCCGCGCTCGATACCCGAACCGGACGCCGTCCGCCTCGACCAGGATCTCGCCGGGTCCCTCCGCGTCGACGGCGCGGGCATTCGCCGTCAGCCGGCGGTCCGCCTCGTCACCGGGCAGCCAGATGCCGGCTGCCCGCATCGCCACGGCGGACCTTGCCAGCACATCCGGCCGGCGAGCCGACATCGATGGGCCGGCCGTCCGCTCCGAGCGCAAGGACGACGTCAGCCAGCGGCCAGGCGCGGTCCACGCCGTGTTCGATGAGGACCTGCGTCGCCGTTCCCGCCCCGCGGATGTCGCCGAGCGTGCCCATAAGGCGGGAAGCCGCCTCCGGGTCGAGGTTGGCGGTCGGCTCGTCGAGGACCAGCAGCCCCGGGCGCGGCGCGAGGGCCCCGGCCAGCGCGAGCCGCTGTTGCTGTCCGCCCGACAGCTTCCGGCTGCGGGCGCGCTCCATCCCCTCCAGGCCGACATCGGCGAGGACCTGCGGTACCCGGTCGCGCATCGCGTCGCCGATCCCAGCCACGGTTCTCGAGGCCGAACGCGACGTCGTCCTCGACCCGTTCCATGACGAGCTGGGTGGTCGGGTCCTGGAGCACGAGCCCTACCCGTGCTGCCACGCCGACCGGACCGAGCGCGAAGGCATCTTCGTCGTCGAGCTTGAGCGAACCCTCTACGGTCGCGGGGATCTGCAGCGGGATGAGACCCGCGATCGTCAGGGCGAGCGTGCTCTTGCCGGAGCCGGACGGCCCGACGACCAGGAGGACGGCACCCGGCGCGACGTCGAGGTCGATGCCCCCGACAGCGGGCAGGTCGGCCCCGGGATAGGTGACCGCGAGATCCCTGACCCGGAGCGCGACCGCGGTCAGTCCGGGAACCCTTCGAGCACGCCGGCCCGCTTGAGGGCCCGATGGAGCGCGACCGAGCCACCGGCGACGAAGACGACGGCCGAGATCGCCATCGCGACCCCGCGGACGATCTGGATCAGCGGATCGACCGTCGCGTAGTAGAGCGCCCAGTCGTGGATCCACGCGGCCGCAGCCGACGCGACCGCGGCGATCGCGAGGACCGGGAACGTCCAGATGCGATAGAGCGTGAACGCGAAGACGAGCTCAGCGGCGGCGCCCTGGACGAAGCCGGAGAGCAGCGTGTCGGCACCCCACGCGCTCCCGAGGAACGCCGACACGCCCGCCGCGACCATCTCGGCGAAGAGCGCGGCGCCGGGCTTGCGGATCACCAGCGGGGCGAGTACGGCCGGGACGAGCCAGACCGCGTAGAACAGGTCGCGCAGCGGCGGGAAGACCGCATCGAGGGCGACGAGCGGGCCGTACCACACGAGCCCCCAGATCCAGAAGACGACACCGAACGCGACGCCGATGACCGCCGCGACGACGATGTCGCGTGTTCGCCAGTGCGTATCGGGAACGGTGGTAGGCGTCGTCGCGCCGATCGTCGTCATCCGTCCGAACCTCCTATGGCGAGTCCACCAGAACGCCGTCACCGAGCCCCGGGACGGCGTTCTGGAACGGTGCTGGCCTGCTTCCTTCGCCGGTACGAGCCGGATCAGGTTCGGCGGGTCTGTGGCGATCGCCACACTCTCAGCGCTCGATGCGCTCCCCGGAGGCGGTGTTCGGTTGTGCCCAGAGCGTAGCACGCTGTCTCAGCCAGGCGATCACGTCGTCGACCACTTCGAGGCCCTCCGGCTCGTTGTGGAGCTCGTGGCGGAGGCCCGGGTAGGTCCGGCGTTCGACACCCGGTGCGCCTTCGAAGACCTCGCTGGCTGCCGGCGGGACGAGGCCGTCGTCGAGGCCGTGGAGCACGAGCGTCGGCCCACCGATCGATCGCGCGACCGCACGGACACGCTTCTCCTCGCCAAGGGCCTCCGCCGCGAAGCGGGGGTGTTCGAGGTGATGTTCAGCGGGTCGGCACGTACGCGGCGACCGACCTCGGGGTCGCGCGAGAGCGTCTCGGCGCGGATGCCGCTGAGGAAGGGAGAGCGTCGGCGCCACGCGCGCCAACACGGGTGCCAGTGCGATGCTTCCATCTGGCCAGGGTCGAGTCGAGACCGGGCGCGGACAGCACGGTGAAGTCTGGCCGCGGCCGGCCGTCGATGAGGTAGCCGGCGGCGACGAGCCCGCCCATGGAGTGGGCATACAGGACGACGGGACGGCCGTCGGCGCTCTGCCGAAGCGACACCAGCCGTTCTTCGAGGTCGTCGTGGAACCGGCTCCATCGATCGATATCGCCCCGGGCGCCCGCCGCTTGCGCCGTTGCCGCGCTGGTCGTACGCGTGGGTGTCGATCCCGGCGGCGGCAAGGTGGTCCCCGACGTGTTCGTATCGCCCGGAGTGCTCGCCGAGGCCATGGACGAGCAGCAGCGACGCCCACGGATCGTCGGCGGGCCAGTGCCGCGTGAGCAGTTCCGTGCCGTCCGATGTGGCGACACGACCGATGATGCGAGGTCATGAGGCGGCTAGGATGCATGACGCATGGCTGTGTCAGACGGATGGGTCGAGGTCGGCGACCAGGTCTTCGTACGCCGCTACGCGTTCTTCGACCAGAACATCGGCCTGATCCTCGGCCGCGCCGAGGCGCTGGTCATCGACACCCGTTCGACCTACGCCCAGGCGCGCGAGATCCAGGAACACGTCCGCGAATTGACGGACGCGCCCGTCGGCGTCGTGGTCGACACGCACGGCCACTTCGACCACGCGTTCGGCAACGCGGTCTTCCGGCCGGCGACGATCTGGGGTCACGAACGCTGCGTCTCGTTCATGATCAGGACCGGCGAGCGCCGGAAGGTAACGATCGCCGCCGAGGAGCCCGGGATCGCCGACGAGCTCCGCGAGATCGTCATCGATCCGCCGGACCGGGTGTTCGCCACCCACGCCACGATCGAGGTCGGCGGGCGGGAGGTGGGGCTGCGGTTCCTGGGCCGCGGCCATACCGACCACGACATCGTCATCGATATCCCCGGCACCGATGTCGTATTCGGCGGCGACCTCGTCGAGAACGGGAACGTGCCGTTCTTCAACGACGGCTACCCGCTCGAATGGCCGGCGACGCTCCAGGCCCTCGCCGGGCGCGTCAGCGCCGACGTCGTCCTCGTGCCCGGGCATGGCGACCACGGCGGGAAGGCGTTCCTGGACGCTCAGATCGCGTCGCTCACGAAGCTCGCCGATCTCGCGAGACGGGTGGAGGCGGGCGAGCTGGACCTCGACGGGGCCGTCGCCCAGCATCCGTTCCCGCAGCATCCGCCGGAGGACGCCCGACGCGGGTTCGAGCGGGCGCTGGCGCAGGCCCGCGGCGAGCTCGATCGCGTCGAGACCAGCACGTGACCGAGGTCCTCTGGGACGTCCGACTCTTCGACCCCGACACAGGTACCGCGAGCGAACACCAGGCGATCGAATTCCACGGCGACACGGTCGTCGGTATCCGCGAGGCGGTCGGTGAGCCGCCCGACGGCGCGCACGTCCTCAGCGGTGCCACCGTGCTGCCCGGTCTCATCGACGCCCATGTGCACGTGGCGTCAGACACGAGCCGCAGTCCAGGTTTCGGGCCGCCACCGGCCCAGCACGGCGAGCCGCCGCGGCCGGCGGGGCTGGCGCAGTACATCCTCGCCGCGACGGCCGACCGGTTCCTGCGATCGGGCTTCACGACGGTTCGCGACGTCGGGGCGTACGAAGACGAGGTCCTCGCCCTGCGCGTGGCCATCGACAACGAACTGGTCCCGGGGCCGCGGGTGTACACCTGCGGCCGGATCATCTCGGCGACGGCACCCGGTGGTGAGATCTTCCACTCGATGTACCGCGAGGCCGACGGCCCGTGGGAGATGCGCAAGGCCGTTCGCGAGCAGCTGAAACGCGGCGCGGAGTTCATCAAGTTCATGGCGACAGGCGCCCGGTCCGTCGTGCTCGAGGACCCCGAGCCGGCGCAGATGACGCTCGAGGAGATGAAGGCGATCGTCGATGAGGCCCATCGGATGGGCAAGCGCGTCGCCGCGCACGCCGAGGGCCTCGAGGGCACCCGTTGGGCGCTCGAAGCCGGAGCGGACACGATCGAGCACGGGCTCGCGCTCCACCGCGAACCGGTGCTGCTCGACGACATGGCGGAGCGCGGGACGGTATTGGTCCCAACGCTGTCGACCTTCCACGACCTCGCGGAGCGGTTCGCGAACATCTTCCCGGTGGTGCTCGTCGAGCAAGCGAAACGGCAGTTCGAGGAGGCGCTGCGCACGGTCGAGACGGCGCGTCGCGCCGGCGTGACGATGGCCCTCGGCTATGACAGCGGCCCGCCCGGATCGTCCGCGCAAGAGCTCATCCGACTGATCGAAGCAGGGCTGAGCGTCACCGAGGGGTTGCGAGCGGCGACGCTCGGTGGCGCCGCCGCGCTCGGGCGAGACGACCTCGGCCGCCTTGGAGTCGGAGCACGGGCCGACGCAGTCGCCGTCGACGGCCGCCCGGACGAGGATCCGGCGGTCCTCACACGGCCCGAGGCGATCCGCCTGGTGGTCGGGCGAGGCCGGGTCTTCGCGAACTAGGGCGACCCGAGCGGGCGCCGCCGGCAGACCCGCCGGCGGCCAGAGCAAACCCGCGCCGGCCGCGGCTGTTACATGACGTGTTACGACTGACCGCCGAAACGCCGCTCGGCGGTCGAATGGAACACGCCGCGTTCCAGATGACGCCTGAACCCGGCATGGCGGAAGGTTCCGCCGTCAGTCGTTACATGTGGTGTTCCAAGCGCGACCCGGAGCACATCGCACCGTCGGCCCGGGGCCGCGGGCCTTCCCTATTCGTCCAGGACGAACGTCACCAGCATGTTGACGCGGTAGGCAACGATCCCGCCGTCCTCGATATCCACCGACTGCTCCTTGATCCACGCCGAGCGGACGTTCCGGAGCGTCTTGTTCGCGCGGTCGATGCCCTCGTTGATCGCGGCTTCGAAGCTGTCCTCGGACCGCGAGCTGATCTCAGTCACGCGTGCGACCGACATGTCGTCACCTCCTGGTGGGTGAAGGGGGACGACGAGAACCTTACCCCGAGGCGACGCGGACGACCCATCGGCCGCGAGCCTCGCCGGCCAGGATCGCGTCGAGGGCGGAGTCGAGCGTGTCGAGCGTGACCTCAGCGCAGCCGACTCCGAGATCGCGCGGTCGCAGGTCCGTCCCGAGGCGGTCCCAGATGGCCCGACGACGCTCGATCGGCACGGCGACCGAGTCCATCCCGAGCATCGCGACACCTCGAAGGATGAACGGGAACACGGTCGTCTCGAGCTTCGGGCCACTCGCGTTGCCGCTCGACGCGACCGCCGCGCCACGCCGGAGGGTCCGCAGCACATACGGCAGCGTCGCGGATCCCACCGCGTCGACTGCGCCCGCCCACCGCTCGGACTCGAGTGGCTTGCCCTCGACCGTCACCTCGTCGCGACCCAGGATCCCGACCGCGCCGAGCGAGCGCAGTCGATCGGCCTCATCGGCCTTGCCGGTCGCCGCCCAGACCTCGTGCCCACGCTCCGCGAGGATCGCCACGGCGACGCTTCCGACGCCACCGCTGGCACCAGTGACCAGCACCGGGCCATCGCCGGGTCGAAGGCCGTGCTCCTCGAGCGCGATGACGGACATCCCGGCGGTGAACCCGGCCGTCCCGATGGCCATCGCTTCGCGGGTCGATAGGCCCTCGCCCAACGGCACGACCCAGTTCGCCGGCACTCGCTCGTATTCGGCGTAGCCGCCGTGCCGGGCGACACCGAGGTCATAGCCGTGGGCGACGACCGCGGCACCGACGGCGATGGACGGGTCGGCGCTTGCGACGACGGTCCCAGCCAGGTCGATGCCGGGGATGATCGGGCTGATCCGCGCGACCTTTCCGTCGAGCTTGGTCGCGAGACCGTCCTTGTAGTTGACGCTCGACCACTCGACGCGGACCTCGACCTCACCGTCCGGGAGGTCGCTCTCCGCGAACTGCCTGATGCCCCGGTCGACACGCGGACCGGCTGGATCGTCGATCCGCTCGGCGACGTAGGCACGGAACGTGGGCGGGATGGCCGTCATGGCGACAGCGTAGCGTCCCGAACGCGGCCGCCGAGGCGCCGTCCCGGGCCGAATCCGCGACAGCCCTGGCCCGACTTCGATGGGCCGTCGCTCTACCATGCCCTTCGGCTCGACGATCGCGAGCGCGCCGGCACGCCTCCCGAACGGATCGACATCGATGACCTCGGACGACCGCCGCCCCCGCCGTCCACCTCCGCCCGACGTGGTCGCGCTTGCCCTCGACATCGGCGGCACGAAGCTCGCGGCCGGCGTGGTGACCGGCGACGGACGTGTCCTGTCGCGGGCCGTCATCCCGGCGCGGGCCACGGAAGGCCCATGGTCGATGATCGACCGCCACGTCGACCTCGGTCGGCAGGTCGTCCGCGAAGCCGGCATGGACTGGGCGCAGATCGCCGGTATCGGTATCGCGTGCGGCGGACCGCTGGACCCCGACACCGGGATCATCCAGTCGCCGCCCAACCTCCCCGGCTGGGACCGCATCCCGCTGGTCGACACGGTCTCCGAGCGCCTCGGGCTCCCGACTGCCGTCGAGAACGACGCGACCGCGGGCGCGCTCGCTGAGTGGTGGTTCGGCGCGGGTCGATCGCGTGGCGTCGACGACCTCGTCTACCTGACGATCTCGACTGGGATCGGCGGCGGTCTCGTCCTCGGCGGGCGGCTCTACACAGGTGTCGCCGGGAACGCTGGGGAGCTCGGTCACCTGACCGTGATCTACGACGGCCGCCAGTGCGGCTGCGGGCGCCGCGGTTGCCTCGAGGCCTACGCGTCCGGCACGAACATCACGGCCCGCGCCCACGAGGCGATCGCCGCCGGCGAGACGTCCAGTCTCGGCGCGCTGCCGTCGTTCAGCGCCAAGGAGGTCGCGGAACTAGCGCGTGCCGGCGACCCGCTGGCCGCCCGGATCTGGGACGAGACGATGGCGATGCTCGGCTCGGGGGTCGCGAACATCCTCGACATCTTCAATCCGAAGCTGGTCGTGCTCGGAGGGGGCGTGACGCGAGTCGGCGATCAGCTGCTCGTCCCCGTCCGCGAGGCGGCGCTGCGCGACGCGATGGAGCCGGCTCGCCGTTCCGCCGAGATCGTCCTGACCGAACTCGGCGCGAGCCACGACGTTACGAGCGCCGCGGTCGTCGCGTTCGAGCGGCTGCCGATGCCCACGCCAGGAACCAGCGGCCCCCTCGCAGATGGCTCCTACAGCCCCCTGTAACCCGAACCGGCAGCGCACCGGCGCTGCGGCAAGCACCCGACGCGGAGACTTGGGACCACCGTCCGTATCCCGCGATGACCGGGGAGATGCATGCCACCGCGTCCCGCGCCGCCCGTCCGACTCCTGACTTGGCGTGACCAAGTCGGTCACCTCGTCCGGGAGATGGCGTCATGACGCGGCGTATCGCGCTCATCAGCGAACACGCGTCGCCACTCGCAGTCCTCGGCGGCATCGACGCGGGCGGGCAGAACGTGTACGTGGCACAGGTGGCGCGCCATCTCGCGGCGCAGGGCGACCTCGTCGACGTCTACACGCGGCGCGACGACCCATCTCTGCCAGTCGTCGTGGATGGCGGTCCCGGCTTCCGGGTGATCAACGTCCCGGCCGGTCCCGCGATACCCATACCCAAGGAACGCTTGCTCGAACACATGCCGGAGTTCGTCCGGTGGATGGCGCGCGACTGGACGGCCCGCGGCCGACGCTACGACCTGGTGCACGCGAACTTCTTCATGTCGGGTCAGGTCGCAGCGGAGCTTCGGCGTGCTCTGGGTGTCCCGTTCGTGGTCACGTTCCACGCCCTCGGCAAGGTGCGCCGGATGCATCAGGGCCCCGCGGACGGCTTTCCACCGGAACGCGAGCGCATCGAGACCGCGGTGATCGCCGCGGCCGACCGGATCATCGCGGAGTGCCCACAGGACCAGGACGACCTCATCCGGCTCTACGGCGCCGATCCGGCGCGCATCTCGATCGTCCCGTGCGGTTTCGACCCAGACGAGTTCCATCCACGCGACCAGTCGGGCGCCCGCCACCGCCTGGGCCTGTCGGACGACCTGCCGATCGTCCTTCAGCTCGGACGGATCGTGCCGCGAAAGGGCATCGACACGGTGATCGAGGCGATCTCGCTGCTTCGCCAGGTCCACGGTGTCGCCGCTCGGTTGCTCATCGTCGGCGGTCCCGACCGGATCGTGACCGCGTCCTCGGACTCCGGAGATGGCGCGACTGATCGAGCTCGGCGCTCGACGCGAGGTGACGGACCTCGTGACGTTCGTCGGGCGCCGCGATCGCGCCGAGCTGGCCGACTACTACGCCGCCGCCGACGTCTTCGTCTCGACACCCTGGTACGAACCGTTCGGGATCACACCGGTCGAGGCGATGGCATCGGGAACGCCCGTCATCGGCTCGGATGTCGGCGGGATCAAGTACACCGTTCGCGACGGCGAGACCGGATTCCTCGTTCCGCCGCGCGACCCCGACGCGCTCGCCGACCGCCTGGCATCGCTCCTGTCCGACCGACGGCTGCTCACGGCCTTCGGCGTGAACGGGCTGGCTCGGGTCCGACGCGCCTTCACCTGGCGACACGTGGCGATGGCGTTGTCGGACGTCTACGACGGCGTCCTCACCGAGCGCCGGCGCGAGCTCCGGAGGCACATCGGGCGAACCGATGAGTCCGCTTCCACAGCGCCGGCCCGGACGCGGACCGGCGAACACGCAACGACGGCTCGATGAGCACGGTCATCTTCCTCGACAAGGACGGGACCCTCATCGACGACCTCCCATACAACGTCGACCCACGCCGGATCCGTCTTGCCGCCGGCGCTCACGAGGCGCTGAAGATGTGGGCGGACGTCGGCTGGCCGATCGCGATCATCACCAACCAGTCGGGTGTCGCGCTCGGCTATTTCACGCTCGAGGAGCTGGGAGCCGTAGCCGACCACGTGGAGTCGGTGGTCCGCGAGGCCGGCGCGACGTGGGGAGGCTTCTACGCCTGCCCTCACCTGCGGGAAGGCGTCAACGAGTACGCCGTCGATTGCGATTGCCGGAAGCCCGCGCCGGGCCTGATCCGAGAAGCCAGTGAGCGGCTGGGTGTGCGACCCGAGGAGTGCTGGTTCATCGGGGACACCTGGATGGACATGGCCGCCGGTCGAGCGGTCGGGTGCCGGACGATCCTTGTCGGGAGCGAATGGCGCGACTGGCCGTCATACCCGTCGACAGCGCGCCCGGACCACGCCGTCCCGGATCTGGCTGCAGCCGCAGCGATCACGGTCGCCGACCTCGCGGTCACCGACCGCGAGCCCGATCGGCGTCAGGTCGTGCCGGCCCGCCGGTCGAACAGCGCGTGATAGCGGCGGCGGAAGACCTCGATCTCGTCGCTGACTGCCGTCCACTCCGGCGATCCCTCGACGATCGCGGCAAGCCGCCGTTCCGCGGCGCGCCACTCCGCGAGGACCTGGCCGGCCGTGTAAAGCAGCGCCGGAGCGTCGTGTTCCGCCTCGACCTCTTCGAGGATCGGCGAGGAAACGGCCGTCTTCGAGTGGCGTGATGCCGAACTTCACCCGGACCGACGTGCCGTCAGGACGCCGCAGCGTCCCTTCGCCCGCGATGTCGGGCGTGCCTTCGCGCTCCCACTCCCTGCGGAACGCCTCGCCGGCGGCTGGGTCGGATGGCTCGGCGGAAAAGGCGCCTGACGGCAGCTCGCGGAGCTGCTCGAGCGAGACGCGGAGCAGGTCGAGCGCGGCCGCATTCGCGTCGGCCATCGTCCCGTCGGGGTTGATGGTGAGCGTCGGCAGCGTCATGTCGGCCCGGTGTCCATCGTGTCGATCCGGCCGGGGCAGCGCGTCCCCGTGAGCGCTGGTGTCGGCGGGCTCAGCCTCCAGGATCTGGCGTCGGCGTGGGGGTCTGCGTCGGCGCGGGTGTCGGTGTGACGGTTGGTGTCGGCGTAGGCGCCGGGGTCGGATTCTGCTCACGCCAGAGGAATTCGCGCAAGGTCAGCCCGCTCTGCTGGACCGCACGGGCACGCGCCCGCCCGAGATAGCGGAAATGCCACGGCTCGTACTGGTAGCACGTGACGCTGGTCTTGCCCTTCGGGTACGAGATCACAAAGCCGTACTTCCATGAGTTGTTCTTGAGCCACGCACCGACCTTCGTCGTGGCCCAGTCGTACGTGTAGTCCCATGGCGCCTTGCCGCCGTACGCCTTCAGGTCGAGGGTCGTGCCGAGCTGGTGCTCGCTGTGGCCGGCGCGCGCGCTCTCCTTCAGGGCCGTGGCGTAGCCATGGACGCGTACCCAATACGCGAACGTCGACTTCTGGGTCGCGTAGCTGCGATAGGCCGACTGTACGGCGAAGCGCGCGCCTGCCGCCCGTGCCGCCCACGCCATCGACTTGAGATCGGCGATGACGCGACGTCCGGACGGAGAAGCCGCCGTTCAGACCGGCATTCGACGTCGAACGAAGGTCTCCTGGAGCGTAGGTGCTGGCAAGCCGGTACGTCAGATCGAGCAGCGATCGGTTCCAGTACGCGTAGCCGCGGTATTTCGTCAGCGTGTCCGCGACCTTGCAAGCCGGGAGCGCAGGAGCAGCCGATGCCGTGGTCGCTGCGATGCCCGTCACCAGGGCGGCTGCAACGAAGAGCATGACGAAACGGGTCGGCGGTCGCGCGTCCGCATCGCGTAAGGGTGCCACCCACGATGGGGGCCCTGCCACTCCCCTAGATGGTGCCGTGCCACTCCCCTGAACGTACCGCCGAGGGTGGCCGCGAGGCGATGCGGCCTACGTCGGGGTCGGCGTCGGGGGGTCGGCGGTCGGCGCCGGGGTGGTCGTCGGCTTCGCCGTGGGCTTGGGGGTGGGCTTTGCCGTCGGTTTCGCCGTCGGCTTGGGAGTCGGTTTCGGTGTGGGCTTCGGCTTGGCCGGCGCGCAGCCGCCGACACCACCGGAGACGGCCGTCCCGCCGGCTGCCTTGCCGACGCGGTAGCGGTCGTTCGGCAGCTTCCCGTCCTCCGGGAAGATCGACGCGGAGAGCGCCGCGATGCGCTTCAGGTTCGGCAGCTGGATCGACCCGCGTGCGTCGTAACCCGAAGAAACGAGGGGCGACGTGATGACCGCGCGGAAGGTGTCCTCACGACTCGATCTTCGACATCGCGTCGGCCATGTCGGGCAGGATCTTGCGCGGCACGTTCGTCGTGATCGTCTGGCCCAGCGCCCGCATCAGCCCGATCGGGTCGTTGATGAAGTCGCCATGGACGATGGAGTCGCGGATCCCCGACAACACCTCTTGCTGGCGCGCCGCGCGCGTGAAGTCGCTCTCGCCGGCGGCCTTCCGGATCCGGGCATATCCGAGCGCCTGCTGGCCGTTCAGGTGGTGGCGGCCCTTCGTGATGGCGAACCCGCGCGTGAACCCGTATTCGTCGTAGGTCGGGTCGCAGAACGAGTGCGCGACGTACACGTTCACGCCACCGAGCTCGTCGATGACGTTGACGAAGCCCTGCAGGGTGACCGCCGCGTGATAGTCGATCTCCATCCCGAGCAGCTTGCCGAGCGCGCCGCGAAGGACGTCGAAGCCGGTCCCGTCGGACCCGGGGAACTGTTTCGGGTGATGGCGGGCATACGACACCAGACTGTTGATCTTGCCCCTGTACTTTCGACCGTCGGCGAGCGGGACGTCGACCATGTCGCGCGGGACCGAGACCATCGAGACCGTCTCGGTCGCCGGATCGAGCGAGGCGACGATCATCGTGTCCGTGAGGTAGGTGTTGCGACCAACGCCCGCGTCGACGCCGGCGAGCAGGACGTTGACCCGAGGGTCCGCGGGCGTCGCGGTCGGCGACGGGCTCGCGGTGGCGCTCGAGCTCGGCGATGCCGATGCCGGGATCGAGGAAGCTCGGGTCGGGTTCCGCACTCGGCAGCGGGCCGGCGAGGGCGGTCGATGACGGCTCGGCGAAGATCTCGTCGGCCGTCTCGCGCGCGACCTCCGTCGCGTATCCCGCGTACGCCTGCGGCGCGATGACGGCGAGGAACATGATCGCCACGATCGGGATCGACCTCGAGGCGACCGGGACGCGGCAGGCTCGGCTCCCAAAGACTCGCCGCGACCGCCAGGAGGCGCCAGACTAGGAACAGCAACTGAAGGCCGAGCAGCCCCCACAGGACCGCCGGATCGAAGAGCGTCGCTGCCAGCCGCGGGAGGCTGCTCGTCGCCACGATGAGGGCCCCGATGAGGATCGACCACGATGACCGGGATGCGCGAAGATCGCCGCGCGACGGCGCCGCCCGGCGACGAGGTGGCCGAGGCCCGGGAACAGCGCGTCAAGGAGCGCCGGCACATACGCGGCGGCGAACATCCGTCCCCGACGACCCGCCGTTACCGCGCATCGGTCGCGCATGATCGCGACCAGGCCGCACCGGCTTGACGGGGCCGGTCCCCTCACCTGACACGGGCGGCAGGGTAGCAGACGAGTCACCGATGACTCCGCCCTAGCCGCCAAGCGATCAGCCCGCGGTCGCCTCAGCCAACAGGACCGAGACGTCCAGCAGCCGAAGGTCGACGAGCAATCCCCGGACCGCCGCGGGGCCCAGCCAGTCGAGGCTCGCCACGACCGCGGCACGTGCCGTCGACCCGATCCCAGTGACCTCGCGACCGCGTGACTGCGAGACGGAGATCCACCGAACGCCGGCGCGCCGCAGGCGGATGTCCGCTTGCGTGGCTCGGTCGTCGCTCAGGTGGAACCGGATGCCGCCTTCAGGACTCCGTTCCGTGTCGAGGGTGCTGCCATCCATGGCGGAAACCTATTCGGGCGCTGTGACAGCTAGCGTGTCGCGACCGGAACCCGCCTCCGCCGGTTGAGGCTGCTGGGCACCCGGGGTAGACTCGGTCCCCGCACGCAGCCGCGCGGTTGCGTTCACGCACTGGCGAGTGGCCAAGCGGTAAGGCGCCTGACTCTGGATCAGGAGACCGAAGGTTCGAATCCTTCCTCGCCAGCCAACATTTCGAACGTAAAACGGCCCGCGGAGACAAATCCGAGGGCCGTTCTGATTCGAGTCGTACCCCACGCCGTACCCCACTACGCGGTTTCGACCTTCCGGCCGAGGATGCCGTCCATGCGGTCGGCAGTGCGCTCGAGCATTGCCGGCGTGATGTGCGCGTAGATGTCAGCCGTGGTGCTGATCGTGGAGTGGCCGAGCATCCGCGAGACGACGAGCAGCTCCTCGCCTGCCTCGAGATGAAGAGTCGCGCAGGCATGACGTAGGTCGTGGAAACGCTGACGTGGCAACCCGGCGCGTCGAAGCGCGGCCTGGAACGCGCGCGTTACGGTCGACGTATCTAGCGGCTCGCCCACCTTGGTCGTGAACACGAAATCACCATCTCGCCAGAGTCGCCGCATGTCTACTGACCTTCATCGAGTGAGGACGTGCGGGGCCAGGTCCACGCGGAGCGGAGGATGTAGGCGAGGAGGATCACTTCGAGCACGACGCCGTGGCCGTAGAAGAGGATCCAAGACCCGGCGCCGAGGACGTTGAACATCGAGTAGGGGATGTAGAGCGTTGCCACGACGAGGTTCATGGCGCGGCTGACACGGGCCGGCAGCGTCATGGAGAGCACGATCATGAAGATCGGGATCGCCACGCTCGCGAGCGCAATGACTACGAAGGTTTGGCTGATGTCGAACTCGAAGACGCGGCCTGCCAGGATGTCGTTGATGGCGCCGGGCTTGTACAGGTGCAGGTAGTCGACGTAGATGTAGAGGAACATGAAGCTGGTCCATGCTGCTGCGAGCTTCGCCCGCACCGGGATACCCGGGTCTTGCAGGGTGCTGATGCTGTTCGTTTCCTTGCTCATCGTCTTGCTCCTTCGCTCGGTGGTAAGGCCCGGTGCACAGCCAGGGGTGGCTGCACCCGGGATGGATGCGATGTGGTAGGTCGTTGCGTCGTATCCCGTCGCTCAGACGGTGATGACGACCTTCCCTCGGGTGTGGCCGGCCCCGACGTAGCGGAGGGCCTCGGCCGCCTGGCTCAGTGGGTAGGTGCGGTCGATTACCGGCGTGAGTTGCGCCGCCTCGAGAAGCTCGGCCAGATCAAGCAGGTCTTGGCGCTTCCCGACTGAGGTGAACGGCCGCAGGGTCTGGCGGGTGAACAGCGACCGCGCGCGCGCCTTGACGATCCGGCCCAGAGGTCCGACCCACAGGCCGCCTCGTCCGCTGTTGGGGATGAGGGTGCCGATGGGTGTGAGCGCCCGGCGGACCTCCGACAGGGACTGCGCTTCCACGCTGTCGAAGATGACGTCGTAGCGCAGCCCCGTGCGGGTGAAGTCCGTGCGCGTGTAATCGATGATGTGGTCGGCGCCCACCGATCGGACGAGCTCCACGTTGCGGGTGCTGCACACCGCGGTCACCTCCGCCCCGAGCGCCTTGGCGATCTGGACGGCAAACGTCCCGACGCCGCCCGATGCACCCGTGATCAGCACCGCCTGCCCCGGCTGCACGTGCGCGATGTCCCGCAGCGCCTGCAACGCAGTGACGCCGGACGTGGGCACCGCCGCGGCCGGGCCCGCGGAGAGGTTGGCCGGTGTGCGCACGAGTTGGGCCGCCGGGACGCACGCGTACTCGGCGAGCGTTCCGGTGGTGCTCCAGCCGAACACCTCATCGCCCGGTTGCAGGTCAACGACGTCCTTGCCGACGGCCGCCACCACGCCGGCCAGGTCTCTGCCGGGAATGGGATGGCGCGGCCGACGCAGACCGAACGCCAGTCGCACGACATACGGCTCACCGGTCATGAGGAAGTAGTCGCCGGGATGGACCGAGGCTGCGCGCACCCGGACGAGCACGTCGTCATCGCCGACCACGGGCCGGTCGACATCAGCGGACTCGAGCACCTCGGGAGAGCCGTAAGAACGCTGCACGATCGCCCGCATCCGGCCCTCCTCGGTCGCGTCAGCTACGCGGACCTCGCCCTCGCCCGCGTCCTGCGGTCGCTGTTGTGGTGATCCCACCGGAACCTCCTTCTGGGGGCCGCGCCCCGCCGTTTGGTACACTGTACGTCGTACGCCGTACTATGTTCGTACGGTGTACGATTTGTCAAGGACCTTTTCCAAAGAAGGGAGCACGCATGGCCGCAAGGAGTGTTCGAACTGCCGCTGAGGTGCCGCTGAGCAAGCAGCGCGTCGTGACCGAGTCCATCCGACTGGCCGACAGCGAGGGGGTCGACAAGCTCAGCATGCGCAGACTGGCCGACGAGCTCGGGGCCGGCGTGATGTCGCTGTACTACTACGTGGCGAACAAGGACGAGCTGCTCGACGCCATGATCGACGTCGTGTACGACGAGATCGAGCTGCCGTCCGACCGCGGAGGCTGGAAGGCGGCTATGTGGCAGCGTGCGATGTCCGCCCGGCGGGTCCTCGGACGCCACCCGTGGGCGATCGCCTTGATGGAATCACGGACCACCGCAGGGCCGGCGAACCTGCGTCATCACGAGGCCGTCTTGGCATGCCTTCGGGAGGCCGGCTTCTCCGTCGAGATGGCAACCCATGCCTACTGGCTGCTCGACAGCTACGTCTACGGGTTCGCGCTCCAAGAAGCCAGCCTTCCCTTCGACACGGCCGAGGAGTTCGCCGGCATGGGCGAGGACGTGTACATGCCACAGCTACCCCCCGACCAGTACCCCTACCTCAACGAAACCGCCGCAACGCTCCTCGCCGCCGGATACGACCCCGCCGACGAGTTCACGTTCGGACTCGACCTGATCCTCGGAGCCCTCGAGGCGATGACAGCCGCGCCTTAGCCGCGTCAGAAGGCAGCTCCCTGCGGCGGTCGTGCCAACAAACGTCCGAACCTTTGGGTAGCGGCTGCGCTTCCATGGCCAGCTGCGGCGTGGGTCAAGCCCGACGACGGGTTGCAGTGGTCGACGCCGGGGAGCCCCGCAATGCGCAAGCGGTGCACATGCACGGGTTCCTGTCGCGCGACAGCATGCCGCCGGTGGATCTGCTCACCGCCGGGAGCACCGAGGTCAGCGCGTATGGCGTGGCGCCGACGGAAGATCAGGTCGTTGGGCTCGACGTTCGACCCGTCCCCTCGCGGTGTCTCCGCGCCAGGCGAACGGGCGCTGGCTCCGCTAGACGTTCACGTTGGGTGGTGTCCAGACTGTCGAGGGTTGGGCGTGAGTGCGTGGGTGACGTCTGCCTCTGAATCGCTACGGGCGTCAGTCTGGGAGTAGTGGGAACAGCGGGAACCACTCCCCTTCCCAACCGCCGTCGAGCGCGATACGGTCGATCCCGGAGTTACTTGAACGAATGACGTTCACCTGACTCCGCCCGGCGAGTTCAACCTGATTACCCGCCGGATCGACGGAATCCGAGTCCGCGCCACGCTCAGATCGAACCGTCCATCGGCAGAAACGTTGGGAGTCCTCTGGATCAGGAGACCGAAGGTTCGAATCCTTCCTCGCCAGCCAACACTTCACGCACGAAATGAGCTCAGACGGGCTCTCCGCCGCGGTCTCTATCCCTCCGATCGCCTCGGATCCGGCCACCCGATCGTGTTCTGCATCGTGTCCCGCCCGTCACGGGCGAGCGCCGACAGCTCGTCCCTCAACACCTCGACCTCTTCCGCAAGCCGGTGGAACTCCTCCGACGAGATCCTCAGGTGCCGCAACTGTTGCTCGGCGGTGCGTAGTCGAAGAAGCGCGTCGAGGAGCTGGTCCGACTTATTCGTGAGTTCATCGGTGAGCAATCGTCCCAACCGCTGATGACCTCGAACGCTTCGGTTATTTGGTTTCTGAAGGAAGGCACGCGCGGAGGGACCTACGCCCCTCTGCGAGGGCTCCCTCGGCAGCGAGTGCCACGGGCGAATGTGCAGCCGGCCGGGCCCGACGACATTACGTTTCGTCATCCCGCGGCGCGTCGAGTTGTTGGTGGGTGGCGCTTCGACGGGCGCCCGTACGGGCGCGAGGGCGTGGCGGTTCGATCGGCGCTGATGGCCGGAGGATCCGGATTCCTATGACCCGCGGCCTCCCCTTGGATACCGTTCTGACATGAGCCGGTGTAACCCTGCCTCCCAGACCCCGATGAGAGGCGTCGGTTGTTTCCGAACGCCTGAACCGGAACAGGGGCCGACGCCGTTCGATCTGGAACTCCGCCGCTGGATCGGCGCCACGATCGTCAGTTTGGGTCTTAGCGTCACCGCGTCGCTGGCCTTGGGCTTGGTCGGACCGCCCGCCACGAGCCCACTGAGCCTCCTTGTAGGAGTCATCTGCGGCACGGCCCTGGCCGGTTACCTGCTCGAGGCCAAGACCGTCCGCCGGTGGGCCGCTGTGTTCGGGGTGATGTTCCTCGCCGAGCTCATGCTCGCGTTCGAGGTCGTCGGAATAGTCACGGTATTTGGCGCCCGATGACCAGCACCCTTAGAAAGCCAAGGACCAAGGACCAAGGACGGTACGACTGCGAGGCGTGGCGTTTCGACGGAGGTGATTGAGGGGAAACCCTGATTTCCTACTGCCCGCCCTCGGCTGACGATTGACACTCCGCGACCAGCCCTGGTCCAAGGGAACCGCATGCGGGGGACAGCGGCCAGGGACAGACCGTTACACCGCCTGTGTATGCTGCCCTAGCAGGCGGGGGCCGAGCTCATTGGGTCCCGTTGCAGGCCACCCAGGTGGCGCGCCAGGAGACGAGGATCGCATGAGTGACAACGGCCAAGCGCACACGACGCTAGCGGCATTCACGGTCGACAGCAGCGACGCCGCGCGGCGGCTCCTGCAGGCGGTCCAGCGGATAGACGCGGCGAACGACAACGTGAAGATCGTCGATGCTGCGGTCGTCGATCGTGGCCGATTCGGCCGCATCAGCGTCCATCAGACGACCGATCGCGGTGCGCTGAAGACCGGTGTCCGGGCCGGTACCCTCGGCGTGGTAGTCGGGGCCATCGTCGCCGGACCCGCTGGTGCCGTTGCCATGGGAGCGGCCGGCGGCCTCCTGGGCGGCCTGCGCGGCGGCATCCACGACACGGGTATCGACGACAAGTTCATGCGATCCGTCTCGAAGGAGATCGAGAAGAAGAAGAGCGCCCTGTTCGTCTTGTACGAGGGCAGCTGGGAGCACTCGATCGGACTCGTCGAGCAGGCCGTCACCGACGAGCACGCCCTCCTGTTCAACAGCACACTCCCGGCCGACAAGGCCGCGGCGCTGCGAGCGCTGGTGGAGCCCGCGGTCGAGGCGCTGGGTGGCGAAGAGGTCGTTGCCGACTACGAGCTCGAGGTCGCGGAGGAGCCGGAGGCAGCTCCTGAGGAAACCAGCGCGCCAACTGAGGAGGCCGCGCCGGTCGAGGATGCCGCGCCCGTGGCGGCTGTCGCGGCGGCCGGGGCAAAGGCCGATGACCTGACCCAGCTGGTGGGGATCGGGCCCAAGGCTTCCGCTGCCCTCGCCGCTGCCGGGATCACCAGCTACGCGGCGTTGGCCCAGCTCAACGAACCGCAGCTGCGCCGCGCATTGCACGATTCGAACATGACCCCGCCGGCGAACGTCGGGACGTGGCCGATGCAGGCCGACCTTTTGGCTAAGGGCGATTGGCAGGGGCTGATGAAGTACAACAACCAAGTGGCCGCGTCCCGACCCGCCCCAGAGAAGGCTGCGGCCGTAGCGGCGGCGGCGGCCCCGGCCAAGCCGGCTGACCCGGTCGACGACCTCACCCAGCTCCATGGCATCGGTCCGCGGATCGAGTCGATCCTCAACGACGGCGGGATCACGAGCTACAACCAGCTTCAGCACGCGAACACAGGGGAGCTGCGCCAGATCATCGCCACCGGTGGTGCCCTGGCGCCCGCGAGCCTCGAATCGTGGCCGACTCAGGCAACGTACGCGGCGCGGGGCGACTGGGCCGGCCTGGCCACGTACAACAGGCGCTGACTCCGGACCGGGAATCAAGGAGCCCGTCCAAAAGGGGCCGCCGCGTGCGAGCCCAGCTAGCCGTGGGTGGCGCGGCGGGCGGCAGGCCGCGAACGGTAGGTCCGGCATACGAACGCCGGCGAGCCGCCTGCACAGGCTTGCGATAGGGTCGCCGATGTCCTATCTGTCCGATCGCGATGGCTGGGATCGGTTGTTTTCGATCCTTGCCGAGATGCGCAGCCTTCAGGACAAACACGACGAGACTTCCGATCCAGGCGAACGCGATGTCCTGCGCATCCTCATCGAGCGCCGTCGCGAGGAATATCGACGAACGGAGGAGGCGATGGAGGGCCTGTCACGGAGATAATCACCGGACCGATCAAGGCTGCGTCCACGACCTAAGTGTCCGCCAACGGGCGCCAGCTAGCCTGTCCGAGCAATGACGCGTCACCGTCCGATCGCCAGTAATCAGGCAGCGGCTCAAGATCAGCGTCGCCGCCTGAACGAGCGGCTGCGCGCAGCGTTCATTTATGGCGCCGAGGAGGAAAGCAGGCGAACGCTCGGGCGGGGATTGACCCGCGAGGAGCTCGGGCGAGTGCTGCGGGCTGATCCGGGTGACATCGACTCGTGACTGCGCGCCGCGTGACGATTGCCCTGCTGGCCGTGCTCCTCTTGGCGGGGTGCGACCAGGTCCACCAGTTGATGGGCCCGGAGACTGTGGTTCCGCCAGGCCTACAGAGCACTCAGAGCGCCGCCGAGGTCACGCAGAAGATGCTCGCTGCGATCGCTGCCGACGAGAAGGCTCTCGGACGGTCGCTCGCGCCGTCCCGCATCGTCCGGGTCCAACTACTCCACGCTGGCGAGCTGTACGAGATGAAGCATTTCGATGGGACGAACCCCGGTGGCGCCGGCGCCAGTCCGGATGGTGGTCCGGGCTGGATGGTCGAAGCGGTGGGCACCTTCGTAGGCATCGATCCGCAGACGGGTCAGATCGACGCGCTCGGGACACATGGCTTCCATTTGTGGGATGACCAGGGCGGCGAGTCATGGGGCTTCATCCCGTGCTGGAGCCTCCCGAAGTTGTCACCCGACGAGTTGGAGGGTGTCTGCCAGCCGCCCGGCGGCTAGCGCTGCGGTCCTCAGACTCGCGATCCTCTGTCACCCAGGGCCAGCCTATCGCGGCCGACCGGAGCCTAACTCGTGAACGTCACCACCGAAGACGTACCGCCCAGGACGTTAGGGACGATTTCCTGTCGCTCCAGATACCAGTAACGCGGCTGACTCGCTTGAAGCCGGTCAGGATGAAGTCGGTACGGTCGTGAAAACGCTGGTGAGGGAGGCCGGCCCGAGGAAGCGCGGCCTGGGATGCGCTCACATCCCGCGAGTTCGGCCACTCGAGACGTGCGTCCCGACTTCGGCCGGTGCACATCTGGTCTAGACTAGTCGCACGTCAGGGGGACGTCGCGTTGCCGTCCAAGGAAACTCAGACGGGCGTCGGGATGATCATTGGCTTGATCGTCGTCGTCGCCCTCGCTCCGTTGGTCATGGCAGCTCCGAAGGATGCCGGTCCGGGGTATGGACCGGCGACCATCGTCCCGCCCCTGTTCGTGCTCACTCCCCTGTCGCCCGCAGCGACGGGCATTCCTTCGACTCCATCGCCGACGACTACAGGGGCGGGCGAGGCGACTGTCGATCTGACCCGGTCGATAGCGGACACGCCATCAGATGGTCCGCCCATCGTCCCGTCGTCGCCGACAGCGCCGACCCCGAACGGCCCGGCGACGGCGTTCTCGCCGACGCCTGGTGCAGCGTTCCCGACTCCGCAGTCGACACCGCTCGTCCCGGCAGCTACCCCGACCGCAGCGGTGATAACGCCGCCGAGCACGCCGCCGACGCCGGCCCTGACGCCGCGGCCCTCGGGAACGACTCCGGCACCCACGTCGCCGCAAGTGCCGCCGTCGCTGTCGCCAACGCCCCCACCGACGCCTCCTCCGACACCTGCGCCGACCTCACCTCCGACACCTGCGCCAACGCCTCCTCCGACACCTGCGCCGACCTCACCTCCGACACCTGCGCCGACGCCTCCTCCGACACCTGCGCCGACGCCTCCTCCGACACCCGACCCGACACCACCTCCGACACCCGCGCCGACACCACCTCCGACACCCGCGCCGACACCACCTCCGACACCCGACCCGACACCACCTCCGACACCCGACCCGACACCACCTCCGACACCCGACCCGACACCACCTCCGACACCCGATCCCACACCACCTCCGACACCCGATCCGACACCACCTCCGACACCCGACCCACACCACCTCCGACACCCGATCCCACACCACCTCCGACACCCGATCCCACACCTGCCGGGTAGCGCCGCAGCGACACCACGAGGCGTGCCCTATCGGCCGTCGATCGGCGGAAACCCCTGATTTCCCAGTGCACACGGTCGTCCGACGATTAGCGTGATGACGCCTGAGTCAGGCTACTGGGGATCCTCGTTGCGGCCAGCTACGTACACCTTCCTGGTCGGCGTCGCGATCATGGCCGTCGTCGGCTTCCTGCTCGCGCCGGAGACCAAAGGTTCGAATCCTTCCTCGCCAGCCAACCTTTCGGGGCGACGGGCTGGTCGCGCGGATGCCATCGTGGTTTAGGGGTCGAGTACCCGCGTTCTGACCTCGTGCACGACCCAGCCGTTGCCGTCCGGGTCAGAGAACCGCGCGAACGACGCGTCATCGCGCTTTGCCGGGTCCGGGCCGGGCACCTCGTACTCGGGCGAGTGGTGGTAGAAGGTCCCACCCAGGTCGTGGAAGACGTCCGACACCTCGACGCCGGCCTCGCGCAAGCGTTCGACGGCCGCCTCCACGTCCGGGACGATCAGGTGAAGACCTTGGGCCGAACCCGGTCGCGCGGCCGTGATGCCCGTGCCAAAGACGATCGATGCAGCCGAGCCCGGAGGCGTGAGCCGCACGACCCGGAAATCCTCACCAGCGGCGTAGTCCAGCTCCTCGCGGAACCCGGCCGACCGATAGAACGCCTTGGCGCGGTCGACGTCGGAGACGGGGAGCACGACGAGCTCGAGCCGCATGTCCACGGCAACTCCTGTCACCCGACATACCCTGCCGGCTCGAGGAAGGGTGGGCGTCACGGCACCCGGTCGCGCCCGTGGACGACACTTGTCAGGAACCCAGTATCCGGGGGCGCAGGCGTGGAGGTCCCTGATCGGCCAACCGATCAACAACTATCTAGCCGCGGGTCCGGCGGAGGGCGATCGGAAGCTCCCTGCGCGACCGGATCTCGAGCTTGTCGAAGACCTTCCGCAGGTGCCATTCGATGGTCCGCCGGCTCAGGAACAGCTCGGCGGCGATCTCCGGGTTCGTGCGACCATCGCTGACCAGGCGGGCGATCTGGAGCTCCTGTGGTGTGAGGTCGTTGCGCGTCTCGGCGCTTCGCCGACGCGCTTTCTCGCCGGTGGCGAGCAGCTCGCGCCGCGCCCGCTCCGCGAAGGCTTCCATCCCGATGTCGCTGAACATCGCATGGGCTGTGCGAAGCTGCTCGCGGGCGTTGATCCGACGGCCCGCCCGGCGCAGCCATTCACCATGGAGCAGATGTGCTCGCGCGAGCTCGGGCCGTACGGTCGTCCGCGCAAGCCGATCGATCGCTTCGCGGTAGATCGCTCCGGCGCCGGCGTCCTCGCTAAGGAGCGCCCGCGATCGCGCCTCGAGGCCGAGCGCGAAGTCCGTTCCGGCCGGCAGCGTCACCTCCGCGAGCCTGTCGAGTGCTTCTTGCGCGACGGTTGGTTCATCGCTCCGCACGGCCGCCTCGACGAGCTCGGGCAGTACCCACATCGTCGGGTAGGGATCGATGTCGCGCGCCGTCACCTGGCCGGCAGCGGCGAGGGCCAGGTCATACCGGCCGAGGCCGTTGTAGAGGACGGCTGCGGCCCACTGGGCGACGCGGATCGCCAGACCTGCACCGACGGACTCGGCCGCTGCGATCGTGCCCTCGATCAGGGCGGAGGCTTCGGCTTCGCTGCCCCGATAGGACACAAGCCTGAGCCTCGCGAATGGTGGCAGACGGCTCCCGGTCGCCGCGGCGACGTGATCGGTTTCCTCGATCAGGGCGTGCGCGCCTACGAAGTCGCCAGTCCAGATCTTGTCTAGGGCCAACGCAGAGAGGCTGATCGGAAGGTCGGCCAAGGCGCCGGACTCGCGAACGATCCGCGACTGCCGCTCGAAGACGGTGGTCGAGGCGGCGTCGTCCCAGATCGTGTTGCTGGCCATCGGTGCGACCCATCCCCAAAGCACGACGTCCTCTGCCGGCAATCCGATGAGACCGTTCGCCGCGCGTCTGAGGATGGGGATCGCGATATCGCGGCCGTCCGTGTGGGTCCGACTGAGACCCTCGAGCAGCAGATCCAAGGGTTCCGGCGATTCGATCTTCGAGATGAAGTCTTGCGCGGCGCGACAGATCTCGAGGAGGATGCCAGGCCGGGCAAGGTGGGCGGCCACGAACGCGGAGGAGTACGCGCTGAGGTACGCACCGCGGGCGAGGTCGCGCGCGAATGGTTCGAGCTGTCTCGCGGCATCCAGGAGCAGAGGCGCCGCATCGTTCCCATAGCCGTGTACGACGGCGATCTGACCGCGCAGGAACGCCGCCTGTCCGCGCTGGAACCGATCCAGTGGATTGCTCTCGGCGACGGCGAGGAGCTGCTCCGCTTCTTCGAACGCTCCGGCGAGGAAGCTCGCCTGGGCGGCGGCTAATGCCCGTTCGGCTCGACGCGGTGCGGCCTCCGTCAGCTCGACGGAACGCGCCAGGAAGGCCGCTGCAGCGGCGGGCCCACCGCGAGCCTGAGCCCGGCCGGCTGATCGTTCGAGCTCGGCCGCGACGTCCTCGTCCGGACCGGCCGCCGCCGTACCGAGATGCCAGGCCCGTCGATCCGGGTCGTGGGCCGCGTCCGTCGAGTCGGCGAGCGCGGCATGCACACGCCGGCGGGCAGGGTCACGAGCCTCCCGGTAGACGACCGTGCGTACCAGCGGATGCCGGAACCGGAGGTCAGTCCCGGCGTCGAGCAGGCCGGCTGCGACTGCGCTCTCGGAGGCCTCGGGTCCGACCCCAAGCTGCGTCGGCCGCCGACCAGATAAGGCCGGGATCGCCCGTCGGCTCCGCGGCCGCGATGAGCAACAGCGATCGACTGTCCTCAGGAAGCGGGAGGAGCCGCCTTCGAAAACTCTCCTCGATCCGGCCCGACACCGAGTCCCCATCCGGCAGCCCGAACCCGCCGGCCAGGGCTGCCGGCGTCCATGCCCGTGGGATCTCGAGCAAGGCGAGCGGGTTGCCATGAGCTTCGGCGACGATCCGATCGCGGACGGTCTCGTCGAGTCGCCCCGGGAGCGTCGCTGCGAGCAGCGCGCGGGCATCGGCGTCGGGCAGCGGCGGCAGGCTCAACTCGGGCAGCCCGGCCAGGTGGTGGTCGTCCCAGGGCTCGCGGATCGCGAAGACCATCACGACGCTCTCTGCTGCGAGCCGTCGCGCGACGAAGCCAAGGACCTGCGCCGATGCGTGGTCGAGCCAGTGGATGTCGTCGAGCAAACAGACCAGCGGCTGGGTCTCGGCGACATCTGCCAGCAGGCTTAGGACAGCCAGCCCGACCAGGAATCGATCAGGTCGATCGCCGATCTCGAGCCCGAAGGCGGTGCGCAGCGCCGCTCGCTGGGGCACCGGCAGGTGGTCCAGCCGCGCCAGGAAGGGGGCGCAGAGCTGATGGAGGCCGGCGAAGGCCAGCTCCATCTCCGACTCGATGCCCGAGGCCCGAACGACCCGGCAGCCGGCCGCGGTCGCAAGAAGGTCGTCTAGCAGCGCGGTCTTGCCGGCGCCTGCGGGCCCTCGTACGACAAGGGCGGCGCTGGTCCCATCGCGCGCGTTCGCTATCAATCCCCGCAGGGCTGCGCGCTCGGCCTGGCGATCCTGCAACGCCCATTCGGGATCCGTCGTGCTCCTCACCGTCGCACGCCCTCCACCGTTCCCTTGAGACGAAGCGTACCGCCAGGTAACCAGCGTGTCCCACCCAACGCACAACCGGGGCATCGACCAGTGACACGCACGGGTGCGATGGACTCCTTCAAGCGACACGGTGCCACCGTCGAACCAACGTGGCGAGGAGGACGCCCATGTCGATCACGCTCCCGACGCCACGCGCTGGCGGCGCGATCGTCCCCGAGTCGATCCGCCCATTCCGCGTCGAGACCCCCGAAGGGGCGATCGACGATCTGCATCGTCGTGTCGCCGCCACGCGCTGGCCCGAGGAAGAGACCGTCGGCGACACGACCCAGGGCGTGCAGCTATCGACGGTGAAAGCGCTCGCCGACCACTGGCTCAACCACCATGACTGGTCCGCCGCCGAGGCCCGGATCAACGCGTTTCCGCAGTTCGTGACCGAGATCGATGGCCTCGACATCCATTTCGTCCACGTCCGCTCGAGGCATCCCGATGCCCTGCCCTTGATCGTGACCCACGGCTGGCCCGGTTCGTTCATCGAACAGCTCAAGATCATCGAACCGCTCACCGATCCGACGGGACATGGCGCGAGCGCGACTGACGCATTCGACGTCGTGGTCCCGTCGCTACCGGGGCACGGGTACTCCTCGAAACCGACCGAGCCAGGCTGGGACCCGCCCCGGATCGCCCGGGCGTGGACCCTGCTCATGCGCCGGCTTGGCTATGACGGGTTCGTTGCCCAGGGTGGCGACTGGGGGAACGCGATCTCGGAGCAGCTGGGTCTGCAGGCGCCGCCGGAGCTGCTAGGCATCTCCACGAACATGGCGGCGACCGTGCCGGCAGAGATCGCGAAGGCGCTCGCCGACGGGTCGCCCGCACCGGACACGCTTTCGGCGGACGAACGGCGAGCCTGGGATCAGCTCGACTTCTTCTACAAGAAGGGCCTTGGCTACGCGAACGAGATGGCCTTGCGCCCGCAGACGTTGTATGGCATCGCCGATTCCCCCGTCGGGCTTGCTGCCTGGATGCTCGACCACGACGACGCCAGCCACAAGCTCATCGCGCGTGTCTTCGCCGGGGCTGACGAGGGCCTCACGAAGGACGACATCCTCGACAACGTGACGATGTATTGGCTGACGAACACCGCGGTCTCCTCCGCGCGCCTGTACTGGGACAACCGCGAGACGGCCCAGGCCGGTTTCTTCGATGTCAAGGGCGTCCGGGTCCCGGTAAGCGTCACCGTCTTTCCGGACGAGATCTACGCAGCGCCACAGAGCTGGGCCGAACGTGCGTACCCACGACTCATCCAGTACGTGCGACATCCCGTCGGTGGGCATTTCGCTGCCTGGGAGCAGCCCGACCTGCTGACAAAGGACCTTCGCGAGGGCTTCCGGTCATTGCGCTGAACGAAAGGTTCACGCGCCGGAACGATAGACAGGAAGGAGAGGGCAATGACCCTGACCGTCGACGCGGGTGTCGACATCCGCCCGTTCCAGATCGACATCCCGCAGGGCGACCTCGACGACCTCCGCGCCCGGCTACAGGCGGCACGGTTCCCGACGCCGGAGCTCGTGAAGGACGCGTCCCAGGGTGTGCAGCTGGCGACGCTCAAGGCGGTCGCTGACTACTGGGCGACCGCCTACGACTGGCGGGTCGTCGAGGCTCGGCTCAACGCGCTGCCGCAGTTCAAGACCATGATCGACGGGCTGGACATCCACTTCATCCACGTGAAGTCAAAGCATGAGAACGCGCTGCCGCTGATCATCACGCATGGTTGGCCGGGCTCCGTCATGGAGATGCTCGACGTCATCGGCCCCCTTACCGATCCGACCGCGTACGGCGGCACGGCCGCCGACGCATTCCATGTCGTCATCCCGTCCATGCCGGGTTACGGCTTCTCCGACCAGCCGACCGAGCTCGGCTGGAGCGGCAACAAGATCGCCCAGGCTTGGGGTGAGCTGATGGCGCGTCTCGGCTATAAGCGCTACGTCGCGCAGGGTGGCGACCAGGGCGCGACGGTGACCGACGCGATGGCCCGCCAGGCCCCCGCCGGACTGATCGGCATCCACCTCAACTTCCTGAGTGCATTCCCGACGGAGGTGGGCGCAGCGCTCTTCGGCGGCACGATCGCGATGGGACTCGTCAAGCGCGTTGCGGTCGCCGTGATCGCTTCACGAGCCGAGAAGGAGGAGGAAGCGCTGGCCGGGATCGAGCATGTCTTCAGCAGCGGGTACATCGCCGAGATGAACACCCGACCGCAGACGATCGGCTACGGCTCGATGGACCCGCTCGCCATGGCAGCCTGGATGCTCGACCACGACGCCGACAGCTACGGCAAGATCTCGAAGGCGTTCCTCGACGGCCAGCCGACGGGCGGCCTCACCCGGGACCACGTCCTCGACAACATCACCCTGTACTGGCTGACGAACACGTCAACGTCGGCGGCTCGGCTCTACTGGGAGAACTACCAGAACATCTTGGCCGCCCTCACGAGCGGGCAGAAGCCCCCGGACATCAAGGTCCCGACGGGGTTCACGGTGTTCCCCCAGGAGCTGTTCCCGACGCCGCGCACCTGGGCCGAGAAGGTTTACCCGAACCTCGTCTACTTCAACGATGCCCCGAAAGGCGGCCACTTCGCCGCCTGGGAGGTGCCACAGCTCTTCTCCGAGGAGCTCCGCAAGTCATTCATGTCGGTGCGCTGAGCGATGACGCATCAAGCGGGGGCGGCGTGCGGCATGCCCGCGGCCCCCGCGTCCCAGCTCGAAGGGAGCGCTTGATGAGTCACGTGATCGAGATCCCGGGCCAGCCCACCGTGGTGCTGGTCCACGGCGCCTTTGCCGACGGGTCCAGCTGGAACGGCGTGATCGAGCGGTTGCAAGCCAAGGGTGTTGCCGTGACGGCGCCGGCCGTCCCGCTGCGCGGGCTGTCCGAGGACTCCGCGTACCTCGCCGGCGTCCTGGCACAGCTGAAGGGCCCAGTCATCGCCGTCGGCCACTCCTACGCCGGGGCCGTGATCAGCAACGCCGCGACACAGGCCCCCAACGTTGCGGGGCTTGTCTTTGTCGCGGCGTTCGTAACGGAGGCTGGCGAGCTGCTGGGCCAGGTGACCCCGACCTCGAAGGACAGTGTGCTGATGCCGGCGCTCGTTCCGCACGAGTACCGTACCCCGGCCGGTGACACGGCCATCGAGTTCGTCGTCGATCCGGCGAAGTTCCGCGATGCGTTCGCGGCCGACCTGCCGGCCGAGACAGCTGCGGTCATGGCGGCCACCCAGCGGCCCGTCGCCGATGCCGCGTTCTCCGATCCGGCAACTGCGCCTGCCTGGAAGGATCGGCCGTCCTGGGCGGTCATAGCGACCGGCGATCGGGCTGCCGGCACGGACCTCACGCGTTCGATGGCGGAGCGTGCGGGAGCGACGATCACCGAGATCGGCGGCTCGCACGTCGTCATGGTCTCGCAGCCGCAGGCGGTCACGGAAGTGATCCTTGAGGCGATCGTCGCGACGTCAGCGGTGCCGGTCGGTTGAGCCTCGCGAACGCATCCGTGACGACCTCCGCCCCGATCCATCAGATCGAAGCGGGTGTGCTCGACGTCGGCTACGTCGATGCCGGACCCCCGGACGGACCAGCTGTCCTGCTGCTGCACGGGTGGCCGTATGACGTGCAGAGCTACGCCGAGGCGACCCCGATCCTCGCGGCGGCCGGCCTCCGGGTGGTGGTCCCATACCTGCGCGGCTATGGCTCGACGCGGTTCCTCGCGGAGGACACGCCTCGCAACGGGGAGCAGGCGGCGCTCGCTGTCGACGTGGTCGCGCTGATGGACGCGCTCAAGATCGAACGTGCGGTCATCGCCGGATTCGATTGGGGCGCCCGAAGTGCGGGGATAGTCGCCGCCTTGTGGCCCGAACGCGCCAAGGCACTCGTCTTGGTCAGCGGCTACCTGATCGGCAGCGTCCAGGCCAACAGGATCCCGCTGCCGCCGCGAGCCGAGCTGGCCTGGTGGTACCAGTTCTATTTCGCGACGGAGCGCGGCCGCCTCGGCTACGCCGCGAACACCGATGCGTTCAATCGGCTCATCTGGGAGACAGCCTCCCCGAGCTGGTCGTTCGACGACGACACGTTCGATCGGACCGCGGCCTCGTTCGACAACCCCGATCACGCCGACGTCGTCATCCACAACTACCGCTGGCGGATCGGGATCGCCGACGGGGAAGCGCAGTACAGGGACCTCGAGGCGCGGCTCGCGGACGCGCCGGCCATCGCCGTCCCGACGATCACGATGGAAGGCGATGCCAACGGCGCGCCCCACCCGGAGCCCGGGGCGTACCGAACGAAGTTCAGCGGGCCCTACGAGCACCGGCTCGTCGAAGGCGGCGTCGGTCACAACCTGCCGCAGGAGGCGCCGGAGGCGTTCGCCAGAGCGGTCATCGACGTCGATCGTTTCTGATCGGCCACCAAAGGGAAGGATGGCATCGGCCATCCGCAGAAAGGAGCCAGACCGTGGACTACGACAAGGAACTCGAAGAAGTTCGCGTGAAGCTGGCAGACGTGCAGACGTCTGTGCGCGTTGCCGCGACCGAAACGCACGATCAGATCCAGGTCCGGATCAACGAGGCGCAGGCCAAGCTTGATCGGGAGACGAAGGCCGCCAAGGCGCAGGCTGACCAGGCCGGCGACCAGGCCCAGGAGCAATGGCAGAAGGTCAAGGCTGACGCCGCTGCGCGGATCGCCAAGGCGAAGCGCACCATCGATCATCGGGGCGACCAGCTGGACGCGGACATGGCCGAGTCGGACGCCGATTGGGCGGAGAACGACGCCGCGGCGGCGATCGATTTCGCGGCGTACGCGGTCGACAGCGCGCGTGTCGCCATTCTCGACGCGATCGACGCCCGTGCCTACGCGAAGCAGAAGGCCGCCGCCGTGCGTCCGGCCTGACCTCATCTGAGCAGATCGGCCGGGCGTCGTCGTCACCCAGCCGTCGACCCGACGACTAGGGACGCGACGGCTTCAAGCGCGCGCTTGTCAGCCCGAGAGCCGGACGTAGCCAGTCGACCCGACGGCCTCGATATCCCATTTGCGGCCGAACGCCGGCAGTCCCCTGATCGACATCCGGCCGATCTCGTCGGGCAGCCGCGGGTCGAGGACGACCTCGCCGTCGATCGCGTCCAAACCGAGCATCGCGCGGATCAGCGCAAGGGGCGTCCCCGTAGCCCAGGCCTGGGGGCTGCACGCCGTCGGGTAGGGGATCGGGAACCGGCTCATCGACCGCTCGTATCCGGCGAAGGCTTCGGGCAGCCGGTGGTTCGAGAAGGTGGATGCGTGCAGCAATGCGGTCGCGATGCGATTGGCCTCGTCTCGAAACCCATAGCGCGCGAGACCCAAGGCGATCAATGAATTGTCATGGGGCCAAACGGTGCCGAGGTGATAGCCGATCGGGTTGAAACCATGGTCGTCGGCCGACAGCGTCCGGACACCCCAGCCGGAATTGAGCGTATCGGACATGAGGTGGCCGGCGATGATCCCAGCGCGCTCCTTCGGCACGATGCCGCTCCAGAGCAACTGGCCGATATTTGAGGTCAGTGAGTCGACTCGCCGCTTGTCGCCATCGAGGGCGATCGCGTAGTAGCCGCCGCGTCGGTCGATCCAGAAGTCGCGCTCGAACTGCTCTTGGAGGACCTTGGCTTCGTGCCTGAGAACCGCGGCCAGTGCGCTGTCGCCGAGTGGCCCATCGAGCAGCTCCGCCATTCGGAGCTTCGCGTCATAGACATACCCCTGGATCTCGCAAGTGGCGATAGGCAACGGTGGGATCGACCCGTCCGCGAACTGGATTCCGTCCCACGAATCCCGCCAGCACTGATTGCCGAGACCCTGCGTCGAGCGGGTCGCGTACTCGACGTAGCCATCGCCGTCGAGGTCGCCGGACTCGTCGATCCAGCGCAGCGCCGCGAGCGCATTGTCCTTCAACGAGACCACGAGGTCGTCGTCTTTGGTCCAGCGCCAATACTCTGACAGCACGATGAGCCACAGGATCGTGGCGTCGGCCGTGCCGTAGTACGGGCTATGCGGCTTCAGCCCGAGCCGCGTTAGCTCTCCGGCGCGAAGCTCGTGGGGGATCTTGCCTGGCTCCTCGTCGCGGAAATCGTCATGCTTCGTCCCCTGGAATGCCGCCAGGGCGATCAACGCTCCTCTTGGGAGCCGCGCGCCGAACGCGACCGCCTGATAAGCCGTCAGGAGCGTGTCCCGGCCGAACAGCGTGAGGAACCACGGCAAACCCGCGGCCGGCAAGGCGATCTCCTCGGATCCGTACTTCACCGCGATCCGCAGCGCGAGCAGGTCGCGCGCAGTCCGACTGACCACCTGGGACAGGACCGCTGAATCGGTCTCGAATTTCGGAAGCTGCGCTAGCCAGCGGGTCACGGGATCGTCGCCTTCGGGCGCGAACGCCTCCCCGAAATCACGATGGAGGGGCTGGATCTCGCGCGGTCCAAGGCGGAGCGGGACATGGATCTCGCATCGCCACTCGCCGCGGGCGGGCAGATCGAGGTCCCACACGAGCTGATCCCCCTCCACGCGATCAGCGGGTGTCGAGAGCTCGACGACCGTCTCCGCCTCGAAGGTGTCGTTGGTGTAATGGAAGACGAGCCGTGAGCCGTCCGCCGCGTGGTCTCGCGTGATCTGCGCGGACCGGTCACGCACGAAGGCCTTGACCTCGAAAAGGTCGGCGAAATCGTTGCCGACCGACAATCGGAGCTCGACCTGGAGCGGTTGCTCTATGTAGCTGCTGACTTCGATCCGCTCGTGGAGGCCGTCGCCAACGAATTGAAGTCGCCGGACCCCCACCGCATTCGGTGCCAGACGCTCCATCCGCGGGTTCGTGAGGTAGAACGCCGCGGAGTAGTGATCGACCGTGCCCGACCGGAGCGCGAGGAATCGTTCGCCATTGAGCGTGAGGAGCCACTGGTCGAGGAACCGAGTGTCGGCGTGGATGAGGCCCCCGATCGTTCCGCGGACGACATCGCCGACCGCGTCGGAATACATGAACGTCCGACCCTCGAGGATGGCGATGGCGTCCGGCCCGAGCTCGGGCGGCAGATTACGGCGCTCAGGGCTCGGGATGGATCGGTCGATGGTCTTCCCGGGCACCGGGTTGGCGGGCGTGGCCCGTTCCGCGACAGGTTCAGCGACTCGTGTCATGGCTTCCACGTCCCCTTCGAGCGATCGGACGTCAGTGCGACTTCGTGACCCGTGGTGGCGTCGGCGACGCCCGCTGACGCATCGCGAGCGAACGTTTGTGGATTCAAGGCACGGCCGCAAGGACGCGCACACCCGTAGTGGGCAGATGGGGCCGTCCTGCTCCATTGTCCCACTCCGGTCATAGCCGCCGTGTTCGGGCTCGCGGACGCAGCCGTGACCCCGGACCGAGTCGTTGCCGGGGCGCCCGCGCCCGCACGCTCGGGGGGACAAGCGTGGGGCGAACTGGGCGCCCCACGGGCAGATTACTAGGTATCATCCCCACCGTGGGGACCACCGGACACCTCGGCATGATGGACCTCGAGCGAGGACCTCGGATCGTCTGTATCCCATCGACGGACCCAGACATGTGCGGCGTCGTCGAGCGCATCTATCAGTCGATCGAATGGGTAACGCCTGACAGGCTCCAAGCCGCGTTGCGCGAGATCTATCCAAGGGCGATCGTCAGGCGTCGAGAGCTCTCCGACGAGCCGATGCCGACGTGGTACGTGTTCCGGGAGCGAGGCGGTAGCGGGCTCGTCTGACCGATCCTCGCTCACTCGATCGTCGGCAGCTTCCCCGTCGCATCGTGGACGAAACGGGCCCCGTCTACAGTGCGTCCATGTCGCTCTCTGTTCGTGCGCTCGCGGCTTTTGCGACCGTCACCCTGCTCGCCGGCGCTTGCGCGTCGGCGGTCCCTGACGGGACCCCAAGCGCCTCCGCCGCGCCGACCGCCGGCTCGAACCCGACGTCGGCAGGGTCCGCCTCCCCTGCTGCCGCAGCGATGTCCCCGATCCCGAGCGCCGACGTGGCCCACCCGGTAGGGATCATCGCCGTCGGTCACTCGGGGCTTACCGGTGAGGGCACGGGCGCAGGCAACGAACCGGTCGAGGCGAACTCGTGGGCGACCGGGACGGATCCGCAAGTCGATAGCGTTTACCTGCGGATGGTGGCCGCCCTCCCGGCGACCGAGGGTCATGCCTCGAATACCGCCGTCGGCGGGGCCCTGGCGGAAACCCTGTCCCCCCAGGCCCGAGCCGCGCTCGCGGACGTGCCGGCGCCGGCACTGGCCATCATCCAGACGGTCGACAACGACATCCGGTGCGATGCCGCCAACGTCAAGGATGTCGGGGCGTCGGTCGCTGACGTCCTCGCCTTGATCCACGGTGCGTCTCGCAACACGAAGATCCTCGTCGCCGGTCAGCTCGGGCGCCCGAGCGTGGCCTTCGTCCAGGACCTCGTCGCGCACGATCCGAGCAAGAAACGGGGCTTGACCTGGGGCGACGACTGCACGTTCTTCGACTCGGCCGGGAAGATCCATCAAGCCGGGTTCGACAAGCTCACCGCTGCGATCGACGCCTACGAAGCCGAGACGGCGCGTGTTTGCGCGGCCGTCCCGAACTGCGTCACCGACGGCGGGGTGCGACGGGCCTGGATCGACAAGATCGACCTCTTCTCGCCCGTCGACGATGGCCATCTGAACAAGCAGGGACAGGCGGCGGAAGCGAAGCAGATCTGGCCGGTCGTCGAGAAGCTGCTCGGCGAGTAAGTCTCACCGAGTCCCATTCCTTAGGTCGGCTCCGCTGGTGTCCTCGTGAACGTGACGTGTGTCACGCCACTGGGCGAGGACGTGGCCTCCACCTCGAAGTCCTTCTCGATCCCCTCGAGCCCGTCCCATAGCCGAACCCCTCGGCCGAGCACGATCGGCACCACCACGATGTCCATGTGATCGATGAGCCCGGCTGCGAGGAACTCGCGGATCGTGGTCGGCCCGCCACCGATGCGGACGTCGAGACCGTCGGCGGCTTCTCGGGCGGTCTCGAGAGCCTCGGCAGGCGACGCCTCGATGAAGTGGAACGTCGTCCCGCCCTCCATCTCGATCGATGGCCGCACGTGGCGGGTCAGGACGAAGACCGGTGTGTGAAAGGGCGGGTTCGGGCCCCACCACCCCTGCCAGTCGGGGTCGTCGTGCCAGCCTGGTGGTCCGAACTTTCGCGAGCCCATGATCTCGGCGCCGATCCCCGGATCGTGCAGGCGCAGGAAAGCGTCGTCGATACCACCGCTACCGCCGGGCTCGCCCATCCTCTCGCGCCACCACCGGGTGACGAACATCCACTCGTGCAGCCGTTCGCCTGCGTGGCCGAACGGCTCGTCGCGGCTCAATCCCTCGCCCGTGCCGAAACCGTCGAGCGAGATCGAGAAGAACTGGACGCGAGCCATGGACATGGCGATCTCCGTTGCTGGCGATGGGCCGTGACGATCCGTCTATCTTCGGTCCTGCCTGAACGGTTGTCCTCCCTGACGCCGACGGCCCCGGACCGTCGATCCGGGGCCGTTCGATATGCGGAGCGTCGTCGCTCAGTACCCGTACTTGCCGACCGAGCTTGGAGCGGGTGGAGCCACGGACGCCTTCGGCGCCGGAGCTGACCCGGTGACCGTCGCGATCGAGAAGCCGTCGATACCCTCGCCCGTCACGTCGTCGGCCTTCGTGTCGCCCTGCCAGTAATAGAGCGGCAGACCGCGATAGGTGACCTGGGTCGTCCCGTCCGGGCGGGTCAACGTGCCGAGCTGTCCGGTGAGGTCAGCCTGTGCCGTGGGCTGGCCATCGGTCTCGAGAGGAGGCCACGCGGTCGCGCAGCTGCCGGTGCAACTCGACGTGGTCGCCGTATCCCCAGCATGGGTGTACAGCGTCATCCCGTTCGGGCCGGTGAGGATCGTGCCAAAGCTCGGTGTACTTGCCGCACCGACGATGACACCTGGGGCGCTGGAGGCGCCGCCACCGATGGGGGTGACACCTGCGCCGCTCGACGTGCACGCCGCGACCGCGAGGACGGCTGAGGCAAAGAGGATGGACAAGCGCTTGAGAGACATGTGCGAACTCCGAGATCGACGAGCGAGCCGCTAGTCGGCCCGCGTGCTCGAAGTACGCGGCATGACCCCGCGCCGGTTTCGAAGATCAGACGCCCTTTGTTTCCCTCGGACTGACGCCTGCGCCGGTTACGAGGCCCGGCGCAACCGGATCGACCGTGGATCGATCGCCGCAGGTTCTCGGGAAAGACCCGCCCTTCGAGCGGAGATCCAGCCGCCGACCGGTCCTTCGAGGCGGCGGATGAGCGCACGTACCCGTCGCGGGTCGAGCCGCTCGTCGCCATTCGTCTGCCATCTCTCGCTGGTCCTTGGGCCGACCGTGCGTGGCATGACTGCCTCCATTCGGTTGTGCGTCATGGACCGAACGGTAGGAACGCGGTCCCGCCAGGCATCTCACAGGAAGCAGCCAGGCAGAACAACCGCATTACGACGCCTGGCGGCTTACGCGAACGCTGTGGGTCGCGGCGGTTGCAGATACGTATCTCTGTTTCTGGAGGGATCTGAGTTACCGGCGCGCACGGAACGTCTGGACGTGCGGCGGACGGGAGCCAGCCGCAATGGCCGCCGAGTCTCATGCAACGTTCCTGCAATACATAGCCCCGAGCGGTGACCCGATGATGTCGGGTGCGTATGGCCAGTAGCGGTAACCCAGTCGAACCCGCCCTGATCACCATCCCGACGTCCGATGCAGCGTTCCGGGAGCACGTGCACACGGTGTCGCCCGTCGCGACGCCGGGCGAGCTCGAGGCGCGCCTTCGCCGGGTCTTCCCGCGCGTCGTGGTCCGCGAACGGACGATCTCCGGTGCCCCCGGCTGGTACGTCTATCGGGATGGGGCGTGGAGCTCATCACTCACCGGTGACTGGTGGGAGGACCCGCGGTTGCCCCGCGTCGTCGTTTCCGGCGATGGTTGGGTCCGTGAGGCGAACGCCACCGCCCGCGGTCTGTTCGGGATCGACGACGACGATCCGTCGACGCACTACTTCACCGATTTCGTCGTGCCCGGAACGCTCGACGATGCGGTCAACCTGTTCCGCATCATCGGGAGCGGCAAGGTCCTCGACGCGACGATCCTTGTTCGTCCGACCTCGGGCGACATCGTCGCCCTCGACGTCCACGCCCGTCTCGTCGAGGACTCCATCGTGGCGGTCGTGCGCCTCGCTGGGGACGTCCCGGCGCCGCCCGAACCTGACGTCGTCGGCCGACCGGCGAACGTGCGCTTCGTGCCCGCGACCGACGTCGCATTCCGGAGCTATGCGCAGCGTGCCCTCGATCGCATGCCGGAGGCGACGCCCGATGGCCTGGCGATCAGGCTCCATCGGCTGTACCCGCACGCGACCGTCGAGCAGGACGGCCCCGACTGGGTCGTGCGGCGCGATCACCGATCGATCGAGGGTGACAGCGGAGGTTGGTGGCTGGAGCCCGATCTGCCACGCGTCCGGTATGACGCCGAGGCCCTTATCCTCGAGGCCAATGGTGCCGCCGAGTCGTTCTTCGGTCAGCAGATGGTCGGCCACTACTGGCAGGAGTTCGTGACCCCCGGATCGACCGACCAGGTGGGTATCATGCTCGACATCCTCGCTGAGGTCGGCGCCGCCGAGTCCCGCTTCCGGATGCCGCGCGGCGATGGCCAGCTCCTCGATTTCGACTCCTATACGGAGACCCAGGGCGAGGAGTTCGTCACGGTGTTCCGGCGGGCCGACGGCGCGTGACGCGGCTGCGCTGGTTCGGGCACGCCACCGTGAGGCTCGAGCTCGACGACGTGCAGTTCCTGTTCGATCCGTTCCTCGTCGGGGGCATCGGTCCGGTGCGACGTCGCCGCAAGTCGCCTGATCTCGAGGTCGCACCGGTCGACGCCGTGCTCGTGTCGCACGCCCACCAGGACCATCTGCACCTCGGCAGCCTGCGGCAGCTCGACCGCTCGACCACCCTCGTCGTGCCTCGGAACACCGGGCGACTGGTCCGCGCCCAGGGCTTCGAGAAGGTGCACGAGGTCGATGCCGGCGACGAGTTGACGATCGGAGGGGTCCGCGTTCGGACGGTCCACGCGGCCCACGACGGACGCCGGATGCCGTTCGGACCGGACGCGCCGGCGGTCGGTTATGTGCTCGACGGGGACGAGCGCGTCTATTTCGCGGGCGACACGGACCTGTTCCCGGGGATGGCCGACCTGGCCGGCGACCTCGATCTCGCGATCCTGCCGATCGGGGGCTGGGGTCCGACCCTGCGGAGTGGCCACCTCGACCCGACGACCGCGGCGGCGGCATTGCGGTTGCTTCGACCGCGCACCGCGGTCGCGGTCCACTGGGGGACCCTCTGGCCGGTCGGGATGGGCCGCGTCAGGCGCCACCGGTTCGACGAGAGCGGCGATCGCTTCATCGCGGAAGCACGCGTCACGGCACCCGAGGTGACGGTCCCGGTCCTGCTGCCCGGCGACTCATTCGAGGTGCCGCCGCGTCCAGTGACGTGACATTCGCGGCCGACCCCGCGCCTCGGTTTGTGACGACGCTGCAACGCGACATCCGGATGGCCCGCGAGAGTCGTTCTGCGAAGGCGGCGCAGCATGAGGCGTGCGCCTGAGGTCATTCGCCATGGTGCCGAGCGCGGTCGTCCTGAATCCTCGCAACGACGAGGACTTCGTCTCCTTTGCGGAGGCGATCCTCGCCGAGGGTGAGACGACGCCCGAAATGTTCCAGCAGCGCCTTCGAGAGCGGTATCCTTCCGCCGTCGTCCGCCCGCGAGAGCTCGCTAGCGAGCCCTTCACGTTGTGGTACTGCTACCGCGACGGGACGTGGACGCGGCCGTGGTAGTAGGAGCTGTGCCGGTCCATGACGGATCTCGAAGGGGACTTCCGCGCGACGACCGAAGACATCGCCGCTGACGCGGCGCGGCTGAAGGAGATCGAGGAGACGAAATCCTCGCTCGACCCGGCCGACCCTCGCGCTCAGGCCCTGTCGGAAGAGGGCGAAGCGATCGCAAAGCGCCTCGTCCCGAAGACGGTCGCTGAGCGCGAGATGACCGACGAAGCGAATGGCGGTGGCGAGACCCCGCTGACCTAGGGTCGCCTAAGGCGGCCTAGGATCGCCTAAGGCGTCGCCGCGTTCGTGACAGACGCCGGCTGGGAGACATCCGGCACCCTGGGGGACAAATCCTCCACGACCGGAGGCGCGTCGTCGGGATCGAACACGTGGAGGACGAGCCGCCAGGTCACGGCCACGACGCCGAGGAACGGAACGATCAGGAACATGCCGATGATGCCTGCGATCTGGCCGCCGGCCGGGATGGCGAGCAACACGATCGCCGGATGCAGGCTCACCGTCTTCCCGTACACCAGCGGCGCCACGAAGTTGCCCTGGACGATGTTGAAGACGAGCGTGTAGATCGCCATCAGCGCGATGTCCGTGGGTGTGCCGACCGCCACGGCCACCAGGAACCCGATGAATGTCGTGATCGCGCCACCGATGTACGGGATGAAGTTGCCGAAGAACGTCAGGACGGCAACAGGGAAGGCCAACGGCAACCCCAGCAGGACCATGATCAGCCACTGTGTCACGGCAGCGAACAGGGCGATCGTGCCCGTCCCGACCATGTAGCCGTTGAGGATCCCGGCGGAGCGGCGAGCGATGTCGTCGAGGAGGTCGCGCCGTCGCCCTGATACGCCCGCAAGCGCACGGTCCCACCAGAGCGCGCCGTCCTTCAGCAGGTAGAACGTGAGCAGGAGTGCCAGGAGGATCGCGACCGCCAGCCCCACGAACTCCGAGAAGATCCCGAACACCTGCGTCGTGATCCCGGACCCGAACGCCGCTACGAGGTCCGCGAAGCCTTCGAAGCCGGTCTGCCGAGCGCCGGCTTCCGCGACGTCCGTGGTCTGCGCGACCGACCCCCCGATCGCGATGATCGCCAACGCCGCTGCACCGAACACGAGGACGGCACCACTCACGGTGGTTGCCAGGGCCGCCTGACCGCGTCCGAGGCCGCGAGCCTCGAGGGCGGCAACGCCCTGCACCAGCGTCGCAGCGAAGACGAGCGCGAGGACGAGCGGCACCGTTACGCCTGGTACCGCCACCGCCGCAGTGATCCCGATCGCGATCAGGGCCACGACGATCAGCCCGCGCCAACTCCATTGGGCGAGGCGGTCGAGCCAGGTCGGAACCAGATTGGTCGACGTTTCGCGTCGCGCGCCCTCGAGGATCGTGGTGAGCGGTCCAGCGAATGCTTCGGCGAGGATCACCGCCGGCACGGCGGCCGCCAGCCCGATCAGTCCGAACAACGCCGCCCCCGCGGGCAGGGCGACCACGACAAGGGCGGGATGCCGCGGCATCACGCGAGTGACCGCCCCCTTGAGCACACGCCGTTGCAGCAGTCCGACGCCGATCATCAGCGCGAGCACGATCGTGGCATCGACGACGCCCTGCGTGGCCAGCGTGACCAACAGCACGATGCTGGATGCGACGACCGGTCCGATATACGGGACGAAGCCGCCAAGGAACACGACGACCGCGAGCGGGCCGGCGAGCGGGACACCGAGAAGCGGCAGATAGATCAGCGCTGCCAGAGCGTCGACTCCCGCGGCGAGGGCCGTGCCGCGGAGATAGGCGCTCACGTTGTCGAGCGCGACAGTCCCATGTTCTGTCACGACGGCCTGCTGGCTCGGAGCAAGATCGCGGATCGCGGTCGACCAAGCCTTCTCGTAGTCGTACAGGACGTAGAACGTCAGGAAGCCGCCGAGGATGACGACCGTGGCCGCATCGGCGATCGATCCGACCAGACTCGATACCGCGCCGCCGACCCAGGCCTGGAAGTCGGTGAACGATCCGGTGATGATCGCGACGGCGTCATCAGGGACGCCGGCGCTCGAGAGGAACGTGGTGAGCGCGGTGATGCCTTCGCGAACGGAATCGACGAGCTGACCGACAGCCGGCGCGAACGTCAGCAGGATGATCGTCACGCTGATCGCCAGTGCCGACAGCGCGACGACGCACAGCACCGCCGCGGACTTGCTCGCCGCCCAACCCCGCCCGGTCCTCACGTAGCGATACGCCGGCGCCACGCTGGCCGCGACCAGGATCGCGAAGATGATCGAGGCCGTGACCGTCGAGAGGCGCACCGCGATCGACACGAGAACGAACGCCATCGCGAGGACCGCGAGGATCCGCCAGCCGAGGGCGGCGAGTCGGCGCAACCAGCCCGGGACGAGATCGCCCCCGCCCAGGTCCAGGCCGGCGTCGGGCACCGAGGCCCGCGAAACGTCCTCGTCGTCGGGTATCACCCACCTCCTCTTCGCGACTTCAGCATGACCGACGGTCCATCGTAAGGGCGGGGCCACCCGTGTCGTAAAGGGTGTGGTCGCGCGGATGCATGAGCAAGGCCGGCTCCGCGCACGACGCGCGGGCAGGCGCGAAGCACGTTCGCCTGCCTGCCCCATCCCGCCGATGCGCCTCGGAAGCGACCATCGGGGTCCATCGCGCTGACCGGCACGGCCGGCATGCGCTGCTCCGCGGGAGTGGCCGGCAGACTGGAGGAGCACAGATGACGCGCCGGGCACGAACCGCGTTGATCGCCGTCGTCCTGGCGGCCTGGTCCTTGAGCGTCGGCGCGAGCGCGAGCGCGGCGACCACGGTCGTGAATGGCGTGATCGTCTCCGACGAGCAGTTGACACTGTCTCCGGATGCGGTCGAGGTGGTGACGCTCGTTGATCAGACCGCGACCGATGGCGCCGGCGCGATCGTCGGGCAGCAACGCATCGATGGAGTCACATCGCTTCCGATCGCGTTCGAGGTCCTGTACGACGATGCCTCGATCGACGACGGGCATTCCTACGCGCTGTTCGCGTCGATCGTCGATGGCGACTCGGTCTACCAGAGCATCGAGCCGGTCCCGGTCATCACGGGCGGACCGAAAGTCAACGTCGAGCTACCCGTCGCCCCGGCCCCGGAGGCGAAAACCAAGCTCGATGGGACGATCGTCCGATCCGACGACGCTGAGCTGTCCAAGTCCGCCGTCGCGACGGCCGCGCTCGTCAAGGAGGATACCGGGACCGTCGTGAGTGTCGCGACGATCCAGAAGGTCCCGAGCATCGGCGACGTCCCGTTCTCGATCGGGTACGACCCCGAACTGATCGATCCTGCGGCACGCTACGTGGTCCGTGCAGCGATCGTCGACGGCGGGGCCGTCTGGGATACACCGCAACCCGCCGAAGGCATCGTCGGCGGCACGCCGGTCGAGTCCCTCGAAGTGGCCGTCGAGCCGAGATCGGGCGGCATCCCGATCCCGCCGACCCCGACGCCTGCCCCGACCGTCGCACCGAGCGAAGCGCCCACAGCGCAGCCGACCGAGGCGCCGACGGCGAGGCCGACAGAGGCACCCACCGAAGCGCCGACGGCTACGCCGAGGCCGACCGCCACGCCGAGGCCGACCGCGACGCCGACGGCGACGCCGAAGCCCACGCCGAGTCCGACACCGAGTCCGAGCCCGAGTCCGACACCGTCGCCCAGCCCGTCGCCGAGCGAAAGCCCGAGCGCGAGCCCGTCCGCGACTGCGACGGCACCCGCCACAGCCGGGACCATCACCGGCACCCTGACCTACGCAGAGCCGGCGACACTGTCACCGACGGCGCGCGCGCTCGTCGTCCTCGTCGAGGGAGCCGGCAAAGCCAGTGCCGGTTCCGTCGTCGCGAGCGAGATGATCAGCGAGCCCGCGCAGGTCCCGGTCCCGTTCGTGCTCGATTACAGCCACGTGGCGATCGACCAGGGCGTGACATACACGCTCCAGGCGACCATCGTCGATGGCGATCGGACGTGGGTGACCACGGCTGGGACGCCCGTCATCACGAAAGGCAACCCGACCAGCGGACTGACGCTCGCCCTTACGTATCGCGCCGACGTCCTCAAGGGTGACGTCACCGGATCCATCAGCGGCGTCGACATCCAGCTGAGCAACGAGGCCTTCTCGGCCGCCGTCCTCCTGGACCTCGCGACGGACACGACCGTCGGAATCGACGTCCACCTGCAGCCCGGGTCGACCCCGATCCGCTTCGCGATCCCGTTCGATCCCGCCCGGATCGACTCGACCGCGGATTACGTCGTCGGTGCAGCGATCATCGACGAGCCGACCCGCTGGGAGAACCGCACCGGCGTCCCGGTCATCACCAAGGGCAACCCGATCTCGGACGTGACGGTTCCGGTGTCGGCGGTCGTCGCGGCAACGCCCCCGGCCGACGACGGCCGGAGTGCCCTCGTGATCGTGCTGCTCGTGCTCGCGCTGCTCGCGGCGGCCGTCTTCGTTTATCAGCGATCAAGGGCCTCGGGACCCGAGTCAACGACCGCTATGGCGGGAGCTGGCGAAACCTCAGAAGACGGCCTCCCGGCGGCACCGGCGGATCCCGCGCTCGCCGACCTCGTCGCCGAGACCGATGTCGCGGAGACCGACGCGGCGGAGCCCGCTGCCACCGAGGCGGAGCGGGATCCGGGTGCTGCCTCTGGCGAGGTCGAGCCCGAACGAGCGGAGGAGCAGCCTCCTCGACCGGACGGAGCGTAGGGTCAGGCGGCGGCGGCCGACGTAGCCAGCGAGCGGCTCATCCAGCCGCCCATGATCCAGACGATGCCGGCCAGCACGAGCTCGAAGCCGACGAAGAACCCGATGGCGACGCCGCTCACCGGGATGCCCGACCAGAGCCAGAGACCGAGCAGCAGGTTGATCACGCCGACGAAGCCGACGAGGCCGCGGTGCGTGGTGCCGCCGCTGATCGCCGTGAAGATCCGGATGATGCCCTCGACGATGAGCACGATCGAGATGACGATGGTCAGCGTCACGACGCCCTGCAACGGGTTCCCGATGATGTCCCAACCCACGATGGCGTACAGCACGCCGAGGATGCCCAACAGGACGCGACTGCCGGTCGTGCCGTTCGTCGCGAATGCCGCGACGATCTGAGCGATCCCGCCGAGCAGCAGGAGCCATCCGACGAAGATCGTGGTGACCAGGGTCGCATCGACCACGTTCATGAGTGCGACGAGTCCGAGGATCAGCATCGCGATGCCGAGCCCCACGAACCACTTCCATCGCCCGGCAAGCGCCGGATCGCCGGGCATCTCCATCATCGACTGCACGTTCATCCACCTCCTGGGCATGGACCAGCGTTCGGTCCCGCTGCGGCTACATGGTCCGACCGCGGGCAATGGTGCGGACACGCATCAGTCGCTGGCGGCGAACTGCGACCCGTAAGTGGCGGTTACGTCGCCGCCGCGACGGCCTCGTCCGTTTCGATCGGGTGATGCCGGATCGCCGGCTGGCGCGCCTTTGGTCGCCTGCTTCCCGAGCTCGATCCCGATCGAGCTCGAGCCAGCGCCGGATGTTCCGGTAGATGGCCGGCGCGCCCGAGCGGCACCTCCTCGTCGAGCTCCCAGTCGGTCGGGTGGAGGATGAACGGCTCGGTCTGGAAGCCGCCCAGCCCGCCGTGCGAGCCGATCAGCTCCTCGAACGCCGCCACCTCGCCGAGCTCCGGGTCGTACTGGCTGATGAGCAGCAGGTCCGGCGCGTGCTCCATCGCGTCCTCGCGTCGGAGGCTCATGCAGCGTGTGCGGGCCGAACGGCTGCCGTCGGATCCTCGCCTTCGACCCGGCCCGTCGTCGAGGTAGCGCGCGCCGCGGCACCGATGACGACGCCGCCGCGCGACGCCGAGCGGACGAGCACCATCGAGCCACCCCGGGATGCGCCGCGACGCGTCGCGACCAGGCTCGGGTGCATGCGCCTCGAGCTCCTCGAGGGTGAGGCGGTGATCGTTCCCAGTGAAGTAGACGAGGCCGAGGTTGCCCGAGCCCACGACCGCGATGTCGACCCTCGGCCGGCGGTCGGGACGTCCTCGCTTCGCGTCGAGGTCGACGACGCCGTCGTGCGTCCGGCTCGCAAGCGCCAGGCGCGCGACGGAGCCGCTGACCCCTCGTGCGCCGGAGACCTCGGACAGGAACGCGTTGACGAACGCCGACCCCTCGCCGTGCGTCCCAGTCGAGGCGACCGTCGCGCGGCCGCCCATCAGCTCGCGGACGAGCTCGCCGAGGGTCTCGCCGTAGCGCTGCTTGAACGTCGCGCCGAGGCTCTGGCCGTGGTCCGAGAGCACGACGAACCTGTACGGGCGCGGCGCGTCCTCGGCCGCCTTGGCGAGCGTGGCGAATCGCGGCGTCGATGCCGTCGAGCGCCTCGAAGCGCCTCGACCCGCTCCGGGCCCGAGTGGTGGGCGATCTCGTCGTAATCGGTGAAGTCGGCGTAGATGACGTTGGCCCCGCGATACATCTCCTCGATGATCAGCGACGTGTTCACGTCGCGGAGCAGGACGTTGCTCGCCGCCCGCATCCCGGCGTACTTGAGCCCCGATGCATCTGCGGGATCGGAGCCCCGCGCGACGCGTCCGGCGCGCCTGGAACCGCTCCTTGACGAACTCGCCCAGGAACAGCGTGAACGAGCGCAGGTAGCCGGTCGGGCTGAAGAAGAACCCGTAGAACGCCGGCTGTCACCGAGGCCGCGCGACCCCTCGGCGAGCGCTGCCGTCGTCAGGTACGACCGCGTTGCGTCGCCCGTGACGAGGTTGCAGATGCTGACGCCGTCGTTCGACAGCAGGCCCTCGCCGTTCGACAGCGCGCGCGACGATCTCGGCCGCGTCCTTCGGGTTGCTCGAGACCATCAGCTTCTGGCGATCCCGCTCGAACCAGCGGAATGCGGGGATGCCGTCGTTGTTGCCGTGCAGGATGCCCGAGCTGACTGGCCGACGTCATCGAGGGCAGGAGCGCCTCCCAGCGAGACAGGCGGTGGGTCCCGTCGCGGATCCAGCCCGCCATCGTGTTTACCGAGCCCGGCGCGGACGCGCGCCGGCCAGGATCGGGTACGCGAGGCCATCGATCTGCATGATGACCAAGCCCTCGCGGTCGGTCGGCTTGACGCCGCGCTTCACGCGCATCATCTGGACCAACGTGCCGAAATAGGACCCGCCGCGGTCGATCCCCAGGAGCGAGACCAGCGTCGTGTTGATGATCGTGTAGACGATCGATGAGGCCCAGGCGGTTATCACGCCATCGACGTGCACACCCGGCGCCAGCTGGACGACGAAGAAGAAGGCCACGATCTGCAGCACGACCACCAGGATGCCCATCGCGATCAGCGACCACGGCGCGACGATCGCGAGAAGCACCGGTCGGACCAGCGCGTTGAACAAAGCCACCAGGATCACGGCGAACGTGGCGGCGGCGAGGCTGTCGATCGAGATACCCGGCATGATCGCCGACGTCACCGCGAACGAGATCGTTGCGACGACGAGCGTCAGGACCCCACGCTTGGCGAGCGAAACCGGGCCGCCGCGCCAATCCCAGATGAGGCGCGCCTGGGTCGCATAAACGTCGAACAGATCGCCCATCGAACCCCTCGTCATCTGCAGGTCATCGTCGATGGGTGGGCGGCTTTGTCAACGGGGAGGGCTGGTCATTCCACGCGCGGAATGTGGCTCAGTCGCGGTGTCCCCGTTCCGTGAACGCGCGGCGGTACTCCAGGCGCAGCCGTTCGACGTCGGCGCGCGCCGTCTCCCAGGTGTCCGACCCGCTCGCCTCGCGCTCCAGGGCGCGTTCTGCATCGCGCCATTCGGCCAGGATCAGATGAGGCTCCCGGGTGAGCAGCTGGCTCGTGCCGTCGCTCACCTCTGCGATCGCTTCGACGAGGTCAGTCTGCTGGCCCGCCGTGTTGAGGACCTTGCGGGCAAGCGATTCCACCCGCCGGGTCAGGCGGACCTGTGCTGCCGAACCAGGCTCGAGCTCACGCTTCGTTCGCTCGAGTTCCTCGAGCTGCGACAGTTGCGCGAGCAGAGCGTCCGACGTGTGACGGATGGCTTGGGCGTCGGCCACCGCGTCAGTCTAGCCGGTCCTCCGCGAGTGGCAACGCGAAACCGAATTCGGAGCCACCACCGTCGCGGGGGTGGGCCCAGATCCGGCCGCCAAGGAGCGCCACGGCGTGCTTGCTGGCGCTGAGACCGATGCCCAGACCGCCGCTCAGCCGCCGGGCGGCGTCGCTCCGATAGAACGCAGTGAACAGCCGCTCCACGTTCTCGCCCGGGATGCCGATCCCGCGGTCACGCACCGTTACGCGCGCCTCGTTGCCGGCGCGGCGGACCGTTACCTCGATCGGGTCCTTGCCCGGACTGTACTTGTCGGCGTTGCCGAGGAGGTTCCCGACGAGGAGCTCGAGGTAGCCCTGGTCCGCGTCGACGATCAGCTCGTCGGTCTGGATGTCGAGGTCGATCGCTCGTTCGGGGTGGTGGCGGCGGAAGATGTCGACGATCCGGCGGATCGCGTGCCCGAGCACCTGCGGCTCGAGGTCCACGCGCTGCTCGCTGGCCGCGCGCGTCATCAGCAGCAGGTTTTCGACCAGGCCGAGCAGCCGCTCGGCATCCGTCGCGATATCGGCCACCATCCCGGCATGCGGTTCGGGCAGGCCGTCCGCGGATTGCAGCAGGCGAGCGTTCCCGAAGATCGTCGTCACCGGCGTCCTCAGCTCGTGGGAGACGAGCCCCAGGAACTCATCCTTGACCGCGTTCGCGGCGCCCAACGCCTCCTCGGTGCGCCGTCGCTCCGTGACGTCGACGAGCACGTTGATCGCACCGATCAGCGTACCGTTCGCATCGAAGACGACCGTCGGATACGGGATGAATGCGGCGCGCGTCCCGTCGGGTCGCTCCGCGACACCTTCATAGCCCCGGACCGACCGCGCCTCAGCAAGCGCGATCGCCATCGGGCACTCGTCGTGGCGCATCGGCCGCCCGTCCGGCCAGTAGAGCTTCCACGAGCCGCACCATTGCTCCCCGAGATCGGGCCGCCGACCCCACAACTCGGCAGCAGCATCGTTGAAGAATGTGATGTGGCCCCCGGCGTCGGTCGTATAGACCGCCACGCCCAGTGCTTCCAGGAATTGCCGATAGCTCGGACTGTCGATCGACGGCGCGTCGAACAGCGGACGGACCTTCGCGTCTGGCCCGACGGGTCGGATGGCCACCCCCGCGGGCTGTGGCCCTGTATCCGGGGCATACCAGATGCCTTCGCCGGAGGTGTCGTTGGACAGGGGGTGCTCGAGGGTCGTCGCCCCCGCGCGGAGGTCACGGCCCTCGTCGATCCGTACTCGCTCGCGGGCCATGGGCCACCTCCAGGTCCGCATCGTCGAGGAGCGTGGCTTCAAGCCAGCTATCCAGGAACGCGACTCGGGTTGCAAGCGGCTCGCGGACGCTCGGCGACTACGATGCGGGCGTGCGCCGTCTCATCCTGGCCGCCGCCGTCGCCTTGACCGCGGGCGGTTGCGGCCTCGTCCCCGTCCAGAACGGCCCGCCGGTGCCGCCGGGTCCGCTCGGTCCGATCGTCCAGTCCGATGACGGCGGGACGCAGGTCGAGTGTCGCGGGGTCCCGATCGAGCAATGCCGGGGGTTCGCCAACGCTGGCGAGGCCGATGTGGTCCGGTACATCGTCACCTGCACGTCGGTGTGCACTCCGCAGAAGGGGGATGTCCGGATCGACATCCTCGGTTCGAACGGAGCGACCCGTTCAGCGGGCGGCGGTTCCTATTCGTCCGCGGACGCGGTCCCCGCGCCGGCACCTGCGGCATCGGAGCCCTCGACGACCTGATCGCCGGTCGCCAGATCGGGGAACCCCGTCGTCCGGTCGGCTAGCCCTTCTTCTTGTCGGACTTGCTCGCGTACTTCTCGAGCTCCTTCTCCGACATGTCGGTCCGCGTCTTCTTGCCCTCCCGCTTGCGCTGAAGCTCGGCGCCCATGAACTTGCGTTGCTTCTCTGACTTGGCTGGCATCTCAGACTCCTGCTTCGGTGTCGTGCCGCACATCCTCATCGGCCGCGGCTGCACGCGACGACGGATCAGCATCGTCGTCGCGTTGCGAATCGATGACGGCATCCGAGAACGGCGGCCATGCGTCCAGCGCCCAGTCATCGAACTCGCGGTCGGTGAGACAGACGAGCGCGACCTCGAGCGTCGGATCGGCCCACAGGAAGGTGCCGGACCCGCCGAAGTGGCCGAACGTCGCCGGCGAGTTGCGAGTGCCGGTCCAGTGCGGTGCCTTGCCATCTCGGATCTCGAACCCGAGACCCCAGTCGAGTGGATCGAACGAGCCGACACCCGGCAACAGTCCCTTCAGCCCCGGGAAGGCGACGGTCGTCGCCTCGGCCGCGAGACGGTGGCTGATCAGCGTCGGCCGGAGGAACTCGCGTGCAAATGCGACAGCGTCGGCCAGGGGGCCATGAAGACCCTGGGACGGTCGTTCCCGTAGCTCGGTCCCGGCCATCCCGAGCGGCGCCAGCACGCGGTCGCTGAGTGCGACCGCGAACGGCCGGCCGTCGCGTGCCTCGAGCACGGCCCCGAGCGCATCGAAGCCTGCGTTGGAGTAGATCCGTCGCGTCCCAGGCTTGGCCAGGACGCGATCGCCGTCGAATGACAGACCCGACGCATGCGCGAGCAGGTGGCGGACCGTCGAGCCCGGCGGCCCGGCCGGCTCGTCGAGGTCGACCGAGCCGTCCTCGACCGAAGTGAGGATCGCGAGGGCGGTCGCGAGCTTCGTGACCGACGCCCAACGGAAGACCCGCGCCGGATCGCCGTGCTGGCCGATCACGCCATCTGCGTTCGCCAGGGCCACGGCAGCGTGGGGCGCTCCCCATCCGTCGATGGCAACGAGGGCCGCCTCGAGCTCGGTCGTCACAGCGACCCGATGCTAAGCGACTGTCACGAGATCGACGCACAGCGTGCATAGACTTCGGGCATGCAGTTCTTCTCACACAAGCCCAAGTCGATCCCATCCCCTGCCGAGGCCCTGCCTGGCCGTGACGAGCCGATCATGGAGCCCGGCACGCATACCGTGCTCGGTACTCCGATCGCGGGCCCGTACCCCGACGGCTTCGAGATCGCCGAGTTCGCACTCGGCTGCTTCTGGGGCGAGGAGAAGACGTTCTGGCAGCAGCCCGGCGTGTGGACGACCGCGGTTGGTTACCAGGGCGGCTCCACCCCGAACCCGACCTACCGTGAGACCGGCACCGGCAGGACCGGGCATGCCGAGTCGGTGCGTGTCGTCTTCGATCCTTCGAGGATCAGTTACGAGCGGCTCCTGAAGATCTTCTGGGAGAACCACGACCCCACCCAGGGCATGCGTCAGGGCAACGACATGGGAACCCAATACCGGTCCGAGATCTTCGTCCGGAACGACGCGCAGCGAGCGGCAGCCGAGGCGTCGAAGGCGATGTACCAGAAGGCGTTGACGGCGGCCGGATATGGCGAGATCACGACCGAGATCGTCGGCCCGCCGGTCCCGGAGTTCTACTTCGCCGAGGACTACCACCAGCAGTATCTCGAGAAGGATCCGTTCGGATACTGCCCGAACCACGCCACCGGCGTGAAGCTGCCGAACGTCGAGGTCACCCCGCTCCAGTACGTGGAGTGAGATCGATCTCGCCGCGACTGTGAGCCGGTCGGCTTTTGGCCGACCGGCTCCTTTACGATGGTCGGCGGGAGGGATGCAGATGACCGACCCGATCGCCGACATCATCGGCGACTACCGGGCCTTCGCGGCCCAGCAGCGCGATCGCTTGCTGGCGCGTGGCATCGACATCGCTCCCTACGCGCTCAGCCACCTGGCGTTCCGTGTCCCGGAGTGGGACCAGTACGTCCATGTGCGAACGCTGCTGGAGCGGCATGCCATCGCCAATCGCGAGAACGTCTGGAACGGGCGGCCGATCTCGTTGATCATCCCGAGCGATCCGCCGGAGGTCCTCGACGGCAAGGCCGTCCCCTTGATCGAGCTGATCCCGCCCGTCCATCAGCGCGTGTACAAGATGGGCCTCGAGCACCTCGGCGTCGTGGTCGGCGATACGTTCGACGCGTTCGTCGAAGCCCACAAGCCCGTACTGACCGGACAGCAGTTCCAGGGCCCGAACAGCATCCCCGACCCCGTCTACATCCTGATGGAAGACTTCACGCACGTGAAGTTCTATCGACTCTCCCTCAGGCGGTCGGTCGAGCTCTTCGAGGGGCCGTTCGACGACGGGTTCCACCATGTCGAGGGCTGGGAGCCCCAGCGGCTCGTGACCGCCACCGGTCCGAACCCGCTGCCTCGCTAGACCCAGCATTCACGAAACGGCGAGATCTGACCCCTTGCCCGGCGCCCGAGGTGGGACGATGATGCCCGCATGGCGATCGTTGACGACCTGGCGGAGCTGCCGCAGTTCGCGGCGGTCGATCGAGGACAGCTCGAGACCCTTGCGAAGCACGCCGAGGAGCTCGATGTGCCCGCCGGGGTCGAACTGACCCACGAAGGCCGGCACGAGGGTTCGGTCTTCATCGTGATCTCCGGCTCGATCGGCATCGAGCGTGGCGGCCGGACGGTCGACACGATCGGTCGAGGCGGCTTCTTCGGGGAGATCGCCGCGATCGATGGTGGACCGCGGACAGCGACGGGTCGCGCGATCGAGGACACGGTCGTCGTAGCCATATCGCCGCGCCAGCTCAATGACGTGCTGGAGGAGTCATCGGAGCTGCGGGCGATGATGATGAGCGCGATGGAGGAGCGCCTCGGCCGGATGGACGCCGGGGACTGAGCCCCGAGCCGATCGGCCTGGCGAGATCTAAACGGTGTCGTATCCCCGGTAGGTCACGCCCGACGCGAACGTCCGGGAATCGGTGAGGCGCAGCCGGATCGGCGCGTCGAGCGGCGGGAGATACGGCGTCCCCGCGCCGAGGATGACGGGATGCACCACCATCTCGTATCGATCGACCAGACCTCGACGGACGAACTCGGCCGCGAGCGTGGCCCCACCCACCTCGAAGTCACCGTCGAACTCCTCGCGTAGCCGTCCGAGCTCGTCGCCGACGTCGCCTCGAACGAGCCGGCTGTTCCAATCGACCGAGGTCAGCGTGGAAGAGAAGACGATCTTGGGAATGCTCAGCCACAGGCGCCTGAACTCGTGGCTCGCTGGCCTGGGGTCGGCGTCCGCGGTCGGCCAGTACGCCGACATCACCTCGTAGAGTCGACGTCCGTACAACGACGCGGCCAGCCCACGTGCCCGCTCGGTGAACCACGTCAGCAGCTCGTCGTCGCCGCTCGACCAGTCGAGGGAGTGGTCCGCCGTCTCGACGAACCCGTCGACTGACGTGTTCAGCATGTAGATGAGCTTGCCCATCGATTCCTCCGTCGTCCCCTCGTCCGCCCTTCGCAAGTGGCCTCAGACCCTGGGCGACGCCTGTGGCTCGGCGCCACCTCGAACGCCCAGCCAACCGCGCGCTGCGGTCTCGATCGGTGTCGTCCTGCATGTCGGAGAATGTACTGGCGAAAACGCGGCCCTCGCTCAGGTCAGGAGATCGGCCGACATGACGCTGCCACGCATGGACCACGTGTCGATCATCGTCGACGACCTCGAGGCGGCGATCGCCTTCTTCGCTGAGCTCGGGCTGGAGCGGGAGGGCGACGCGTCCGTCGAGGGTGACTGGGTCGACCGCGTGAACGCGCTCGACGACGTCCGGGTCGACATCGTGATGATGCACACCCCCGACGGCCACGGGCGTGTCGAACTAACGCAGTTCCAGAACCCTCCGCTCACGAGCGCCGAACCGGCGAACGCCCCGTCGAACACCCTCGGACTGCGCACGATCATGTTCGAGGTCGAGGACGTCAACGACACCGTCACCCGTCTGCGCAGTCACGGCGCCGAGCTCGTCGGCGAGATCGTCCGGTACGAGGACTTCTATCTGCTGTGCTACGTCCGCGGTCCGGCCGGCATCATCGTCTCCCTGGCCGAGCCCCTCGGCTGAGCCTTGTCGAGCGTCTGCGGAGGAGCCATGGACCTCGGGCACGGGATCTACGTTTCGAACCTCGACACCGATGACTGGCGCTTCGACGAGGAAGTCGGCGGCGAGATGCACGTCCTGGTCGAAGACGAGACGGCGTACGCCGGACTCGAACGGTACGCCGCGACTCCGGCCCCGATCGAATGGACGCTGCCTGAACGCGAGACATCCTCATCCTTGAGGGCGCGGCCAGGATCGAGATCGACGTAGGGCCGACGCTCGAGCTGCGCGTCGGCGACGTTGCCTCGTTGCCGCTGGGCGCCGTCACCAGGTGGCACCTCACGACGCCGTTCAAGGAGTTCTGGTTCTTCGGACGCCCCTACGAGAAAGCCGTCGACGGCCCGTGAGGCAAACCTCTACGGCTTGCCGTGGCAGCTCGCCGAGCCGCTATCGGTGAACGACTTGCCCGCGATCGGGACGAAGGCGAAGTCATAGCTGGACGAGTGGAGCGTGAGCTTCAGGACGCCATAGGTGCTGCTGTTGCGGACCTGTGAGTTCGGCGCCACGGTCGAGAACCCGGCGAGCGCCGCGCCTCCTGTGCCGACCACGAACTCACGGATCCCCTTGGAGGAGGCAGCGCCGGTCGACGTCTGCGGGGCGAACCGCTCGTACTGGTGCCGATGGCCGCTCACGATCACGTCCGCGCCATTCGAATAGAGGATCTGCCAGAAGGTGATCGATCGACCATCCGGCTTCGATTGCGCCGATGAGAAGCGCGGATGATGGAAGATCGCGATCGTGCAGGTCGTCGGATGCGCGGCAAGGTCGGAGCGGAGCCAGTTCGCCTGGGGCGATGTCGAGCCACAACCACCGGCGTCGGAGCAATCGGTGTCGAGCACGACGGCGTGCCATGCGCCCACGGAGAAGCTGTAGTAGCCCTTGCCGGGCGAGCCGGCCTTCGACCCGAAGTACCCGAAGTACCCGGCCGCCCCGGCGGTGTTGTAATCCTCATCGCCGGCGGCGGGCCGAGTCCTCGACTTGTGCCGTCCCCACGTCGGGCCATAGCAGTTCGTGAACTCGCTCGCCGACGCGTGGGTATACACGTTGTCACCGGCGGTGAACACGGTCCCCGAGATCGAATCCAGGAGGCGCGCTGTCGCCTCGTCCTGCGAGCGGGAACAGTTCGCGATGTCACCGGCGCCGACCAGGACCGGATCCGCCGCCAAGACGTCACTGAACGGGAGGAGCACCGCGGCCAGGGCAGCGATGATCACGATGACCGGCAGTCGCCTCACCCGCACAACGGTAGTCGATACGCCGCTATTCGGCGCCACGATGGGGCCGACCGGGCTATGCCGGCGCGACACCGCGGCGGAGTAGGCTGTCGGCGATGGCGAAACCACACTCGCGCGAGCTCGGCGCGAAGATCGCGGCGGACTACCGGCTGCTGAACTATCTGCGCGGCCGGTCCACCGAGACCGTCGACCAGATCGGCCCGGGCAGCACCCGCATCGACGTCGAAGGGGGCATCCTCGCGAGCCGGTGCACGGAGGACCACGACGAGGTCCTTGAGTGCTGGTACTTCTACAAGCGCTCGGGAAAGCCGAACTAGGCGTCCGACCTACTGCTCGGGACCCCGTCGGTCGCGCGCTCGCTGTGCCGCCTTGCGATAGCGCTCGTGTGCCTCGACCTCGCCGCTCTCAGCCTTGCTGACGTCCGCTGCGGCGTCCGTCTGATCGACGCGCGTGGCCTCCACCAAGACGCGGGCGGCTTCGGCCGTAGCGGAGGCTGACGCTTCCGCTCGTGTCGCCGCCTCGAGCGCTGCACGGGCGGCTGTGGCGGTATCCGCGGCTGCCTTCGACGCCTGCTCCGCAGCGCGCATGGCCACGTCGACAGCCTCCTGTCCGCGCCTCGCGACGGCCAGTTCGCGCTCCGCCTCGCGCCACTCCTCGAGGGCGTTCGCGGTGGTGATGTTCTCAGGGTCGCGTGTCTCGTCGGCCATCTGGTCTCCGCAGGAGGGCCCGGGTCGAGCATGACGACTCGATGGCTCGCAGCGCAAGCCGGTCGTTCATGATGGCCGGCATGGGAGCGCGACGCGCGACGGAAGTGGTGACCCTGGGGGAGTGTCTCGCTGCGTTCGTCGCGACGGATCCGGGGCCGCTGGCCGAGTCGCGAGGTTTCATCCGCCACGTCGCCGGCGCCGAAGCGAACGTCGCGGTCGGGCTGGCTCGCCTCGGACACGCCGTCGCCTACCTCGGCCGGGTCGGAGCCGATGGGTTCGGAACGGCGATCGTGCGAGCGCTCCGTGGCGAAGCGGTCGACGTCGATCACCTCGCCATCGACGACACCGCACGGACCGCCGTGATGTTCCGCGAGCGCCGCGCCCTCGGCGCGATGGACGTCGTCTACCATCGCGCCGGATCGGCCGGGTCGCGCCTGACCGCCCAGGACGTCGACCGCGCCGCGGACGACGGCGTGTTCGACGGCGCGCGATGGTTGCACCTCACCGGCATCACGCCGTCGCTGTCACAGACGGCCCGCGAGGCGACCACGCGTGCGCTCGAATCAGGCCGTGAGGCCGGTCTCACGATCAGCCTCGATATCAACCTCCGAAGGCGCCTGTGGTCCGACGAGGAGGCTGCGCCCGTGATCCGCGATCTCGCCTCCCGGGTCGATGTCGTCCTTGGCAGCGCCGATGAGCTCGCGGTCGTCGCCGACCTCGATCCGGACACCAGCCCGGAACGACTCGCGAGGGCGGTCGCGGCCATCGGACCCGGCACCGTCGTGGCGAAGCTCGGTCGAGATGGCGCGCTGGGCCTGGAGGGCGAGCTATCCGTCGTGGAACCGGGCATCGCGGTCGACCAGGTCGTCGACCCCGTCGGCGCCGGCGACGCGTTCTGCGCGGGGTTCATCGCCGGCCGCCTCGACGGCGTCGATCTTCCGACCGCTCTACGGATGGGGAACGCGTGCGGCGCCCTCGCCGTCGCCGCGAGCGGCGATCAGTCGGGCTTGCCGGACCGCGACGAGCTGGCCCGACTCCTGGCAGGCGGGCCCGACACGCTGCGCTGAAGCGCGGCGTCCCAGGCCCCGATCGCCTCGCGGACGCGGGTAGACGCCTCCGGGGGTGTGGACCCGCCGCTGAGGCGGTCGAGCGCCGAGCGAGGGCGGCTCCGGCGACCGGAGGCGCGGTCAGCCCGACGACGCGGGCCGCCGGCGCGATCGCCGCTGATCCCAGCGTCGATGCGCTCGTAGAAGGCGGCGTCGCGCGTCCGGAAGACGCCGCCGCGCGAGCACGACGTCGGGATCCAGCCGGCTGAGGTGGACACGGCGGATCATCGCGCCGGCCATCGTCACGATCTCGTCGGCCAGCCGGTCGACGATCTTGCGCGCCTCGACGTCGCCCGCCTCGGCCGCCGCTGAAGACGACCGGTGACAGCTCGACCGATCTGTCGATAGCGGATCCGGCCGGTGTAGAACGCCTACGGTCACCGCCGCCGGCGTCTTCAGCCCCCAGTGCGCCGGGACGTCATGCTCGAGGCGGGTCCGCGGGCCGCGGCCGTCCCGCGCCCGGACCGCCGCTGCGAGTCCCGCCCAGCCGACGTCGGTCCCGCCGCCCCAGTCGCCGGAGATCTCGCCGAGCGCATCGAGCCGCGCCGTCCGGCCGTCGGGAGCGATACCCGCCGCGTTGACACCCTGGCCGCAGATCACGACGACGCCCCACGCCCGGTCCGTCCCGGCCCGCAGGGCCCCGAACGCGTCGTTGCGCACGAGCTGCTCCGCGGCGAACCCGCGTTCCTCGAGAGCGGTCGTGAGGAGCCGCACGTCTGGGCGTGTGTCCGCCCCGGCCAGGGAGTACACAGCCAGGTCGGGGCGCGCGTCGATCGAGCTGATCGCGACCGCCTCGGCGACCAACGCCGCGAGCCGCTCCATCCCGGCTGCCGAGCCCGACGGCCTGGTGTGAGACGTCTCGCCGCGGACGGCCGCAAGCAGGCCGCCGTCCTCAGCGACGATCGCCACGTCCGTCTTCGAGTTCCCGCCGTCGACGGCGAGGACCGTCCTCACGCCAGCGCGTCCAGCCGCACGAAGGTGGCGCCGGCCTCGCGCAGGCCATCGATGAGCGGCAGCAGCCCGCGCCCGGTAGCGCGTCGTCCAGGGGTGCAAGCAGGACGACCGCTCCGTCACCGCGCGCGATCGTCTCCTGTGTCATCTGCCTCGCCATCCCGCGTGCCCGGGTGCTCGGCCGCCAGTCGAAGCCCTCGACGTCCCAGGACGTCTCGCGATAGCCGAGCCGCGTCGATCCCCGGCCAGGACCCGCGGATCGTCGGACCCCGCCCCGAACGGGCAGCGGAACCACGGCCGCGGGTCGATGCCGGTGGTCGCGATGATCGCCCGCTCGGCCGCGCGGACGTCGGCAGCCGAGTCCCGACGCGGACGAGCAGCGGCATCCGGGCATGGTAGAAGGAGTGGTTCCCGATCAGATGGCCGCGTTCCGCGATCGACCGCGCGAGCTCCGGATATGCCTCGGCCCAGCGTCCCTGGACGAAGAACGTCGCCGGCACGCGCTCCGCATCGAGCGCGTCGAGCACCCGTTCCGTGCCGCCGACTCGGTGGGGCCGGTCTGGATGCTCCGCGTCGAACGTCAGCGCGACCCGGAACGTCATCGCGGGCGAGGGGCGTTCGCGCCGCGGCGGCCGCGTGAGCGATGGTCACTTCTCGACGCCGGTGATGACGATGCCGCGGGTGAAGAAGCGCTGCGTCAGCAGGAACGCGATGACCGGGATGACCAGCGTCATCAGCGTGCCCGGCCTGGATCAAGCCCGGGCTCCCGGTAGTAGATGCCGTTGAACCGCTGCAGGCCCAGCGCGACGGTCTGCAGGTCGACCTTGCCGGCCGTGTAGAGCAGCGGCCCGAAGAAGTCGTTCCACGAGTACACGAGGTGGAAGACGGCGACCGCGACGATGACCGGCCACGCCTGCGGCAGCACGACCGAGATGAGCGTCCGGAACGGTCCGGCGCCGTCGATGGCGGCGGCCTCGTCCAGGTCCGTCGGGATCGTCATGAAGTACTGGCGCATCAGGAACACGTCGTACGCGTTCGCGAAGAACGCCGGCACCAGCAGGGGCAGCCAGGTCCCGACCCAGCCGATCCTCTGGAAGATCGTGTACGTCGGGATGATCGTCACGGCCGCCGGCAGGAAGATCGTCGCGATCAGGAGCGTGAACAGGAGGCTGCGCCCCGGGAACCGGAAGCGCGCGAATCCGTACGCCACCAGCGTGCACGAGATCAGCGTGCCGATCGTCGAGATCACGGCGATGATCACGGTGTTCAGCAGCAGACGCGGGTAATCGATCAGGTCCCAGACCTTCGCCGAAGTTCTCCCAGTGCGGCGCGAACTGCCACACCGGCTCGAGGGTCCGCCACGAGCCCTGCCAGACGATCGGCGCGCGCGGCCGGGTCCGCCGGGTCGATGAACGTGCTCTGGCGGCGCAGCGCCTCGAACGAGCGCGAGCTGGCGCGTCGTCCCGTCCGGCAGCGGCACGTTGTAGACCGGCAGGTCCTCGCCGTTGTACGAGAAGGTCACCGGGTCTGCCGGATACAGCGGTGAGTGGGCCTGGGTGATCTGGTCGATGCTCTTGACCGAGTACGCGATCGATCGCAAGCATCGGGCGACAGGAAGGCCGCCACGACGAGCGACGGCGATCAGCGTGACGAGGAACGACCTCGACGTGTCGCCGCGCTCGCGCGGCGGGACGGCTGCCGGCCGCGGTGCGGGCGCGCCGGCGGAAGACGCCGCTCCCGACGAACGACGTCGCCGTCATCGGGCCTCACCGGCGTAGTAGACCCAGTTCCGGGCGGTCCCGAACAGGATCAGCGTGATGGCCAGCGATGATGATGAACAGGACCCAGGCGAGCGTCGCGCCATACGACATGTTCTGGAACGTGAAGAAGTTCTTGTAGATGTAGAGGTTGTAGAACATGGTCGAGCCGCCGGGCTCGCCCGTGCCGTTCTGGAGTACCAGCGGTACGAGGAAGTACTGCATCACCTCCACGACCGACAGCACGACCGTGTAGAAGATCACCGGGGTGATCATCGGGATCGTGATGTGGCGGAGCGACGCCCAGGCGCCGGCGCCATCGATCCTGGCGGCCTCATAGAGGTCGGTCGGGACGCCTTGCAGTCCCGCGAGGTAGACGATCATCCCGGCGCCGATGCCCCAGAGGCCGATCATCGCCAGGCCCGGGTAGACCCAGGCCGGGGTCCTCGAGCCAGCCGGGCGGGCTGTTGACCCCGAGCGCCTTGAGGAGGCCGGTTCACCCAGCCCGTTTCCGGGTTGAGCATGCCCTGCCAGATGAACACCGTCGCGACGAACGGCACGACGTACGGCAGGAAGAACAGCACGCGGAACGCGCCCGAGCCCACGAGATGGCGCGAGTGCAGGAGCAGGGCGACGAGGAACGGCAGGATGACCGCGACCGGCAGCGCCAGCAGCATGTACTTGAACGTGATCCCGAGCGACGCCCACGCCTGCTCGTCGTTCAGCAGCGTCTCGTAGTTCTTGAGCCCGACGAACCGCAGCGGTTCGGCCTGGGCGAGGTTGATGTTGGTGAACGTGAAGGCGAACGTGGCGACCATCGGCAGCGCCGTGAAGAGCACGAACCCGATGAGCCACGGCGCGATGAAGACGTACCCCCAGCGCGCGCGCCGCCAGGCCAGCCCGGAGAAGCGCGGCAGGACGCGGGGGCGCGCGATGCTGGGGGCGACCATGGGTCAGCTGCCGGCGTCCCAGGCGGCCTGGATCTCGTCCTTCATCGCCTCGATCTCGCGTATCAAGGTTCAGACCCGGCGTGGTCTGCCACTTCGTGCCGTACTTGAGGATGATGTCGAAGGTCTGGTTGTACGCCGGCGTGTACGACTCGAAGTTCGGCACATCGGCGAAGTTGATGCCTTCCTTGGCGACCTTCCAGTCCGGCTTCTGCGAGTAGGCGCCGAAGACCTTCTCGAGATGCGCGTCCTGCTGTGACTCGATGGCGGGGGTCCCGCCGTAGAGCTCGAGCAGATCGTTGTTCGCGAGCAGGTACTGGAGCACCTCGAAGGACTGGTCGGGGTTCTTGCTCGTCTTGAGGATCCGGAAGGTATCGGCATTGAACGCGGCGGTGGTCTTGCCCTTGTAGGCCGGCGTGGCCGCCATGTTCCAGTCGGTCCCGGTCGTCTTGTCCTCGAGGCAGTAGGTCGACCAGAGGTAGTTCGTGCTCATCGCGACCTTGCCGGCGCAGAAGGGGTACCCAGCCGGGTTGAGGTCGGTGGTCTGGAACTGCGGCGCCGGTCATGCTCGACGTGGTCCGTCCAGATGCCGTCGTAGAACTGACTTCCACGCCGCGACCCACGGATCTGGCATCTGCGCGGTCTTGCCGTCCGACGGCCGAGCAGCGCACCGGCCCCGAAGTAGGCGCCCGTCTGGCGCAGATCGTCACGCTGCGGCTCGAAGCCCCATTGGACGATCTTCGTCGGGATCGAACTCCGCCTGCGGTCGCGTCGTTGCCGTTCTCGTCGACGGTCAGGATCTTGGCGATCTCGCGCGACCGTGTCGTAGTCCCACGGCCGCGTCGAGCCGTCGGGCATCGTGTAGGTGCCGTTCCACTCGTGCGGCGGCTCGTTGAGGCCCGCCTCCTTGAACATGTCGGCCTTGTAGAACAGGACCGACGGATAGACGGCATACGGGATGCCGAGCTGGCCCTCGCCGCCGGCGTTGTAGAGCTTCACGGTCGACTCGGGGAACTGGCTCATGTCGATGCCAGCCTTGTCGATGTACGGCTGCAGGTCGAGCCACTGGCCCTTGAACCGCTCTGCGCCACCGACGCCGACCGGCCCGACGACGTCGGGGCCGCTGCCCGACCCGAGCTGGACCGACAGGGCGTCGGCCGCCGCGGCGTAGACGTAGCCTTCGAACTGGAGGTGGATGCCAGGGTGCGAGGCATTGAAGTCGTCGGCGACCTTGCGCTCGACCTGTGACCTGCTCGGGCGCGTCACCCGTGCCGAGGCAGCAGTACCAGCGGATCGACGACGTCGCCGGGCTTCGCCTGCGACTCGTTCGCCGGCAGCGGCGTCGGCGGCGGCGGGCTCGCCGACTCCCGCCCGATGCGCCGGCCCCGACGGCTGCTCCGACGCGACGGCTGTGCGAGCCCGACGGCGCCGCGGATCGACGTCGACTGGCTGCACGCCGCGAACGAGCAGCGCCAGCACGGCTAGGAGGACGGCGAACCGTCCGACACCCACTCTCATGACCCGCTCCCTCCGTCTGCGATGGTCCGTTCGATGTCGTCGTTCATCCGCTCGCTCCTCCTACGCGTACCGTGGCTTCGATCGCGGTCGACCGGATCGGGCCGGTCGACCTCACGTTCGACGAAATACCTGGAGCGATCGCCGCGGACGAACGTCCGGCCGAACTCGACCGGGACGCCGTCGGCGTCGAACGCGATGCCTTCGATGAGGAGCGCCGGGGCACCCCGACGCTGGTCGAGGAGGCGAGCCTCTCGAGCCCGGAGGAGGACGGGCTCGAGGGCCTCGCGCGCGCGGACGACGTGGGTGCCGTAGCGCGTCGACAGGAGCTCATAGAGCGAGCCGTGCTCGAGATCCATCGCGAGCAGCCCCGGGAACCGCTCGGCGGGCAGGTGGACCTGCTCGAGGAGGTACGGCTCGCCGCTCGCGAGACGGAGCCGCTCGAGGTAGAGCGTCGGCGAGCCGGCCTCGATGGCGAGGGCGCCGGCCACGGCGACGGTGGCCGATTCCGGCCGCGCCGAGACAGCCGAGTCTGCGGGATCGAGGCCGCGCTGGCGCATCTCCTCGGCGAAGCTCGCTCGCCCGGCGATGTCGCGGTCCAGCCGCGGATGGAGCACGAACGTGCCGCGGCCGCGAGTTCGTTCGATGCGGCCCTCGCGCACCAGCTCGTCGAGCGCGCGACGCACGGTGATCAGACTGCAGCCGTAATGGGCGGCGAGCTCACGCTCCGTCGGGAGTCTGGCGGCCCGGCGCCCAGCGTCCGGAATCGAGCGAGGCGAGCAGGTCGAGATAGACCTGATGGTGCAGCGGGACGGGGCCGAGCTCGAGCCGGAACCTGGCCAACCGAGGCGCTCCTCCTCTGGATGCGACGGCCGAACTGATGGGTTGCGCGGGCTCCGAATGCTGATAACGTTATAAGCAATCCTGTCAAGACCCCCGGAGGTTGGATGGGGACCCGGATCACGGTCGTCGGCGCGGGCAGCACGTATACGCCCGGAGCTCGTCGAGGGATTCGCACGCCGGCGCTCGGACCGCCTCCCGATCGACGAGCTCGTCCTGCTCGACATCGACGCCGAACGGCTCGAGGTCGTCGGCGGGCTGGCACGCCGGATGCTCGACCGACTGGGCTGGGCCGGCCGCGTCACCCTCACCGGCGATCGCGACGCCGCCCTCGACGGCGCCGACTTCGTGCTCCTGCAACTGCGGGTCGGCGGCCAGGCGGCACGGCTCGTCGACGAGACACTGCCGCTCCGCTTCGGCGTGCATCGGCCAGGAGACGACCGGGCGCCGGCGGGTTCGCCAAGGCGCTGCGGACCGTGCCCCGCGTCCTCGAGCTCGCCGAGCTGACGGCGCGCCGCGCGAACAAGGACGCCTGGATCGTCGACTTCACGAACCCGGTCGGCATCGTCACCCAGGCGCTCATCGACGACGGCCACCGAGCGCTCGGGCTGTGCAACGTCGCGATCACGCTGCAGCGCCGGCTGGCGGCAACGCTTCGGTGTCGAACCGGAGCGCGTCCAGCTCGAGCACGTCGGGCTCAACCACCTGAGCTGGGAGCGGGCGGTCCGGGTGGACGGCGAGGATCGCCTGCCCGACCTGCTCGATGAGGACGCCTCGGAGCTGGCGGAGGAGCTGCGCCTGCCCGCCGAGATGCTCCGCTGGATGCGGCGCGATCCCGTCCTACTACATCCGCTACTACTACCTGACGAGGACGGTCCTGGCCGAACAGCAGAACGGCCACACCCGCGCGCAGGACGTGATGGACATCGAGGCGCGGCTCCTCGAGATGTACCGCGACCCGTCGCTCGCCGAGAAGCCGGAGCTGCTCGACCATCGCGGCGGCGCCTTCTATCAGCGAGGCCGCGGCCCAGCTCATCGCCTCGCTCCACGACGGCGCCGGCGACGTCCAGGTGGTCGACGTCCGCAACGACGGCGCCATCCCCGACCTGCCGGCGCAGCGCCGTCGTCGAGATCCCCGCCGTCATCGACCGCGACGGCGCCCACCCGCTGCCGCTCGCGCCGCTCGCGCCCGAGCAGCGCGCCCTCGTCCAGGCCGTCAAGGCGTACGAGGAGCTCACGATCGAGGCCGCGCGGACCGGTGACCGCGAGGTCGCCGTGCGAGCGCTCGCCGCGAATCCGCTGGTCGGCGCCGAGGTCGCGTCGCCGTTTCCTCGACGCGATCCTCGAGGCGGACGCCGAGCACCTGGAGCGATTCGCGACGGCCTGATCCGCGAGCTTCCGGCACGACGGCATCGCAAGCTCGCCGCGTCACGAACCGGCGGATCCCGCGTCGTCCACCCTCTTCGCGTGTCTTGCGCCATCCTTAGTCGGCCGAGACCGACCCTCATCCCGACGCTTTCGGAGACCCTGTTGTCCGTCGTGCCTATCGCTCGCAGGCCTACCAGACGCCGCCCGTCCCGGCCGAGCACCCCGCGTCGCGGTCGACGGCCGGCTGGCTCGCCATCATCGTCTTCGTCTTCCTCGCCGGCGTCGGCATCATCGCCGCGCAGTCTCGGCGGTCAGCGTCTACGCCGCGCTGGCGAACGGCCTGCCCGTCGGTGTCGACAGCTCGAGAACCTCAAGCTGCCGCAGGAGATCGTCGTCCTCGATCGGACGGGCAAGACCGAGCTCGCCCGCTTCGGCGAGTTCAAGCGCGACGTCGTGACGTTCGACGAGATCCCGCCGGTCCTGCTCGACGCGACGACGGCCGTCGAGGACAAGACGTTCTGGGAGAACGCCGGCTTCGACCCGACGGCGATCATCGCCGCGGGCATCGACTCGATCCGCGGCTCCGGCCGCGGTGCGTCGACGATCACCCAGCAGCTCGTCCGCGCCAACCTGCTCGATCCGAACCTCGTCCAGGACCCGGAGCGCACCGTCGAGCGGAAGCTCAAGGAGATCATCCAGTCGATCCGGCTGACCAAGGCGTATCCCGGACGAAGAGGGCAAGCAGCGGATCATCACCGCCTACCTGAACAACAACTACTACGGCAACCAGAGCTACGGCGTGAAGGCCGCCGCGCGGTCCTACTTCGGCAAGGCCCTCGCCGACCTGACGCCGGGCGAGGCGGCGACGCTCGCGGCGCTGCCGCAGTCGCCGTCGAACTACGACCTCGTGCGCAACGCGGTCGACGACGTGCGACGTCGAGCTCGACGACGAAGGCGAGTGCCCCGACCCGACTGAGAACGAGCACCTCATCCTCGAGCCGGACACGAAGATCGCCCAGCGCCGGGACACGGTCCTCGACCTGATGGCCGACGGCCGGACGCCGCTGTCCGGCAGCCAGTACTCGGCGGCCGACCTCGAGGCCGAGAAGGGCAAGGAGCTCGTCCTGGCGCGCCAGACCGCGCCGCGCTGGAAGGCGCCGCACTTCGTGTGGGCGGTCCAGGCCGAGCTCGCGAAGAAGCTGTGCGGACCCGACGCGCCGACCTGCGACGCGCTGCAGCAGGGCGGCCTGCGGGTCACGACGACGCTCGACTGGAGATCTGCAGCAGATCGCCGAGAAGTGGGTCAGGGCGGCGGCCATCGCGCCCCACACGCGAGCAACCCGCAGACGTTCGCCAAGCGACCTCGGGTTCGACGAGTACCCCGCCTGGATCCGGAACCTGCGAGGACAAGAACGTCCGCAACGGCGCCTTGGTCGCCGATCGACTACCAGACCGGCGAGATCATCGCCCAGGTCGGTTCGGCGGACTACTACGCGAGCGTCGAAGGACAAGCGCTTCCAGCCGCAGTTCGACGTCGTGACGCAGGGCTTCCGCCAGCCGGGATCGGCGTTCAAGCCGTTCAACTACGTCACCGGCATCGACGACGGCGCGTTGACGGCCGGCGACACGTTCATGGACGTCGCGACCGACTTCGGTGGCGGCTACACCCCGAGCGACGCCGACAACCTCGAGCGCGGGCCCGGTGCGCATCCGCGACGCGCTCCAGTTCTCGCTGAACATCCCGTCGGTCAAGGCGATGGCGCGTCAACAGCCCGGAGCACGTGTTCGCCCGGGCCAAGGACTTCGGGATGACCTTCCAGAGCGACACGACCGACGCCGGCCTGGCCCTCGCCCTCGGCGTCGCCGAGACCCGCCCGATCGACCTCGTCGGCGCGTACGGCACGCTGGCCAACGGCGGCGTGCAGCGTCGAGCAGACGTCGATCCTGCGGTATCAAGGACGCCTCGGGCGAGGACGTCAAGCTGCCGGATCGCGCCGACCCGGTGCAGGTCGTCAAGCCGCAGTCGGCGTTCATCATCACCGACATCCTGAGCGGCAACACCAATGCCTCGGATCAACCCGTTCTGGGGCAAGTTCCGGATCACCGGCCCGGACGGCGCCCGTCGACCCGCGACGCTCAAGACCGGCACGAACAACGACGCCAAGGACCTCAACGCCTACGGCTACATCGCCCCGCCGACCAAAGAGGGCCGAAAGGACGGGGCGTACGCGCTTGCTGTCGGCGTCTGGAACGGCAACAGCGACAACACGCCGGTGTCGACGCCGGCTCGCCCGGTCTTCTCGATCGACGTCCCGACGTACGTGTGGCAGGGATTCATGCAGGAGGCGAGCGCGAAGTGGGAGATCACGCGGTTCGCGACGTCCCGACAGGCGGGCTGACGCGCGTCAAGGTCGATCCGTTCACCGGGATGCTCCCGGCCCGCGGCCAGGAGGGAGTCGACGAATGGTTCCTCTCCGGCACCGAGCCGAAGGCGCAGATGCCGTCCGACACGTGCGGCGAGCAGGCGATCCTGGCGATCAAGCACGAGAACAAGTTCCCGAACTGGCTCGACGCGGACCGCGACTGGCTGCGGCGGGCAGGCCGCGGCGCGGGCGTGGCGGGGGGCCCGGACAGGACCAGGACGGCGTACTTCTACAACCCGCTGTTCCACCCATACGGCCGGACCTGGGGTGTGTTCGTCGCCACGCGATGGCTGCGGTTCGCCGAGCCCATCCCCGAGCTGCTATCCCACTGCCGACACCCGGACGAGAGCGGCGTGATCCCATCGTTCGAGATCCCATCGCCGTCGGGGTCCGAAGTCGCCGCCGTTCCGTGCTCGCCGCCGCCGGCAACGGCGACACCGAGCGAGGAGGCGACGCCGACCCCGGAACCGAGGTGGCGACATCGACTCCGGAGCCGACGCCTGAGCCGACACCCGAGCCGACGCCGGAGCCGACACCCGAGCCGACGCCGGAGCCGACCCCGACGCCCACGTGACGTCATGCGCTCGTCATCGAGTCGGGGGCAGGATGACAGCGTGAACGAGTCAAGGCGTACTCGGGGGTCTGGCCGCGCTCGCCGGCGTAGCCGCAGCGGCACTCGGCCTCGGCGTGTCCGAGGCGATCGCCGGCGTCCTGGCGGGAGCGACGTCGCTGATCGATGCCGTCGGCCAGGTCGTCGTCGACCTGCAACCGGCCGGCGCCAAGGACGTCGTCGTCGGCCTCTTCGGGACCAACGACAAGCTCGCCCTGGAGATCGTCGTGACGGTGGTCGCGCTCGCGCTTGGGCGCGCTGTTCGGTGTCCTCGCGATGCGCCGCTTCATGTTCGGCGCGGCGGGGTTCGCGATCTTCGGCGTCGATCGGCTTCATCGCCGCTCTCGGCCAGCCGCTCGCGAGCCCGGCGATCGTCGCGGTGCAGGCGCGCGGCCCGTGGCGTCGCCATCCAGACCCTGTCCTGGCTGCTCGGCCGACTCGGCCCAGCCGAAGGCCGGTCGACCATCACGGACCCGGCCCGACGCTCGTTCCTGTTGCGAACGACTGCCGTCGGGATCGGCGCGCTCGCGGTCGGGGCGTTCGGTCGTACCGCGATCGCATCGAGCACGAGCTCGCCCACGCCGTCGACGCCGCTGCCGCCGCCGGTCGACGTCGTCCCGCCACTCCCCGCCGAGGCCGACCTCGCGCCGTCGACCCCCGGGCTGACGCCGATCGTCGTGCCGAACGACGACTTCTACCGCATCGACACGGCGCTCCTCGTGCCCGTCGCTCGAGACCGCGACGTGGCAACTGCGCATCCACGGCCTCGTCGAGCGCGAGACGACGCTGACCTGGGACCAGCTGATCTCGCTGCCGATGTTCGAGCAGTACTGCACGATCGCGTGCGTGAGCAACGAGGTCGGCGGACACCTCGTGGGCAACACCAAGTGGACCGGCGTCCGCCTGCGTGACGTGCTCGAGATGGCCGGGCCGACCGCGCAGGCGACCCAGCTCGTCGGTCGTTCGGTCGACGGCTGGACCGCGGGCATGCCGATGTCGTGGGTCATGGACCCGGCCCGCGAGCCGATGATCGCCGTCGAGATGGACGGCCAGCCGCTGCCCGCGACGGCACGGGTACCCCGCCCGCCTGATCGTCCCGGGGCTGTACGGCTACGTCTCGGCGACGAAATGGCTGTGGGAGCTCGAGCTCACGACCTGGGAGTCGTACGACGGCTACTGGGTGCCGCTCGGCTGGTCGAAGGAGGGGCCGATCCTGACCCAGTCACGGATCGACACACCGACCGGGAACATCTCGACGGGATCGGTCGCGATCGCGGGCGTCGCCTGGGCGCCGGACCGCGGCATCAGCAAGGTCGAGATCGGCATCGACGACACGTGGTACGAGGCCCGCCTCTCGGCGCCGATCTCGGACGCCACGTGGGTCCAGTGGACCCACGCATGGGACGCGACGCCGGGCCCGCATCGCCTCCAGGTGCGCGCGACCGATGGCACCGGCATGCTCCAGGACGAGACACCGTCCCGCCCGGCCCCCGACGGCGCCCGCGGCTGGCACACCGTCGACGTCAACGTCGGCTGACCGCCGCTGCGGGTGCAGGCGCGGAATTCGGTATAGAGTCGGACCATGCCGCGACGGCGCTATATCTTCGACCCACCCGACCGATTCGTCGCCGGCACGGTCGGTGAACCAGGCGATCGGACGTTCTTCCTCCAGGCCCGCGAGGGCAGCCGCGTGGTGTCGGTCGTCGCTGGAGAAGGTGCAGGTCGCCGTCCTCGCGGAGCGCCTCGGAGCGCTGCTCGACGAGCTCGATCAGCGAGGCATCGCGGCGGCAGATGAGGACGCCACGGTCAGCGTCACGCCGGACGTCGATCCCACAGATGACGCTTGCCGCTCGACGAGCCGTTGAACGAGGCGTTCCGAGCTGGCTCACTGACGCTCGGCTGGGACGGTGGGGCGGAGCGCGTCCTGGTCGAAGCGCGGGCCCAGGACGAGGACGGCGAGGCCGTCGACCCCGAGGACGATGACGACGAGGACGACGACGGTCCCGATCTCTTGCGCGTGCGCATGACCGCGACCGCCGCCCGGTCGTTCGTGGCCCGTGCCGCCAATGTCGTCGCCGCGGGCCGCCCGCCGTGCCCGCTCTGCGGCGCGCCGCTGGATCCGCAGGGTCACATCTGCCCGCGGCGCAACGGCCATTACGTGAACTAGGTCGCGTGCTCGACCGCGCAGCCGCGCTCGAGGTGCTCCGCGACGGCGAGATCGAGGTCGTCGGGCGCATCCTCGGCTCGAGCAACAACGCGCTGTTCGTCACGGTCACGCTGCCCTGCCCCGATCCCGGTGAGCCGGCGCGTGTCGTCGAGGCCATCCACAAGCCGACGATCGGCGAACGGCCACTCGACGATTTCCCGGACGGGACGCTGACGCGGCGCGAGGTCGCCGCCTATCTCGTCTCGGAGGCGAGCGGCTGGGATGTCGTGCCACCGACGATCCTGCGCGACGGACCGTTCGGCGACGGGATGATCCAGGCCTTCATCGAGCCCGATCCGACCGTCGACGTCATCGCCTGGATCAACGACGACGACCCGCGCTTGCGGCGCATGGCGGTCTTCGATGCCGCCGTGAACAACACCGACCGAAAGGGTGGGCACATCCTGCCGGTCGACGGCGGGCAGCACGTGTACGGCGTCGACCACGGCGTGTGCTTCTCGGTCACGCCCAAGTTGCGGACCGTACTGTGGGCCTGGCGCGGTGAACCGCTGCTGCCCGAGGAGCTCGCGGGGCTCGAACGGATCCGTGCCGCGCTGGAGCGGGATCTCGGGTCGGACCTGCGGACGCTGCTGAGCAAGGCCGAGGTCCGGGCGACGGCGCGTCGAATCGATGACCTGCTCGCGCAGAAGGTGTTCCCCTACCCCTCCCCGACCTGGCCGGCCATCCCCTGGCCGCCCATCTGAGCGTCGGCCGATCGTCGAACCCGAACATGAAAAGACCCGGCGGACGGGCGTCCGCCGGGTCTATCGATGATCCGACGTCAGACCGACCTGGCGGCCTTGACGACCTGGGTGTTCGCGAAGGTGTCGTGCCAACCCTGCTTGGTCGGGCTTTGGGCCGTCGTGTAGACGAGCCAGATGTACCAGATGAGGCCCGCCAGCGAGATGACCGCGCCGATGAGCGGGATCCCGGTGAAGACCTGCGCCAGGATCGCGGGCGCCGACAACGCGACGTATCGGCGGATGCCCTGATTCGTGGTCATCGTCGCCCCATCGCCGGCGTTGCCGATCTGCATCCCGAGGGCGCGCATGCCGAGCGTGGCGCGCATCCGGGTCCACGTGTAGATGAAGTAGCCGGCACTGATCAACAGAGCGAGGATGCCCTGCACGAAGGCTGCGACGTAGTTCACGGTCACGGACAAGTCCGAGTTGACGTTCAAGGCCGTGAGGCCGAGCCCAGCCAGGATGACCCCCACGACGAAGGTGAAGAGGCCGACGAGGATCGCGTCCAGGATGTACGCGATGATCCGGTTCGGCACGTCTGCGTAGACGAGGCCGCTCGCCGGTGCTGGTGCGGTTGGAGCGGCTGGAGGGCCGCCTGGGGTAGGTGCGCTCGGGAACTCTGAGCTCATTCGGTGACTGCCTCCCTTGCGAGCCACGCGTCGGCGGCTCCCCGGGGCATGGTAGAGCCATACCCCGTCATGGCAAGGCCCGTTCGGGCCATGCGCTCTGCTGGGACCTCAGTCGATAAGCTCGTCCGCCAGGAGCTCCATCAGCAGCCCGTCGATCCATGTGCCATCGGACATCCGCTGATAGCGACGCATCGTTCCGACCCGCCGGAATCCGACCTTCTCGTACGCGCTGATCGCGTGCTCGTTGGCGGCGGCCGGGTCGATGGTGATCCGGTGGTGGCCGTCCTCCTCGATCAGCCGACGGGCGACGAGCCGGATGGCGGTCGGCCCGACGCCATGGCCCTGTATCTCGTCGGCGAGGAAGAGGTCGATGCCCGCGTGCCGGAATTCGGGCTCGGGCTCCTCGTAGCTCTGGATCGCGCCGACGATGTGGCCGTCGACCTCGATCGCATAGACACGGAGGTCGGGCTCGCCGACGATCAGCTCCTTCTCGACGCGTTCCTCGTCGAACGTTCCCCACCACCGGGCGACGGTCGGATGGGCGAGGATCTCGACGAGGGCCGGCGCATCCTCGGGCAGGATCGGCCGGATCGTGGTCTCGGGCGGCGCGGAGACGGTCATGCCGCGCAGGGTAGCGCCTTCGTGCAAGTCCCAACGCCGACGATGGTCCTGTTTGGGGCTTCGGAACACCTGTGCTATAGTGGTCAGGTCGTCGGTCCGCAGTGACGGCACCGGTCGAGCGCCTCGACAACGGACGCTCCCGGGAACCGCCCGGACCACCGACCGCTCCCGCCCCATCTCGGCGTGGAAGCGAACACGCTCAAGGGTCGCAGCCCAGGCTCACATTCGCCTGTGGCGCGCCAGAAAGAACCAAAGAACGAACACCCGATGATGTCCCGCTCAGCGACCTCGACGTATGCAGGTCGCGCCACTTCCATGCGTCGCCTGCGCCGCCGCGCCGCCGCCGCCCAAACCCCTTCCCGGCCCTTCTGCCGCACGAACGGATGTCCCAGCTTCCTCGACGTCGACACGACGTCCGGGATCGCGACGTGTCCCGTCTGCGGCGCCACCCAGCGCACGCGAGGGCGCGCTGGCACGCATTGAGCTACCGCCCGAGGCCCTAGCTCGGCGGCTCCCCGCCAGCCGCCCGTTCGAACCGCGCCATCTCGGCGTCGATGTCGAGTAGTGGTCGCTGCTGACGATCCGTAGGCGCCTCGATGTTGACCCGGACGATCGCCCGGTTCGCTGCGTCGACCACCCGCCGGAGCTCATCGCGTCCCCGGCGTCGCCCGAGTGGTGACAGCCGGGGCGCCCGCTCGAGCAGACGATCGCGCTCGTCGAGCAAGCGCTCGTGCCTGCTTGTCGGCCTCGATCCAGGCGGGCGCGACGCCGGCGTTCTTGAGCATCCGATGGGCCAGGGCCCATTCGCCGGCGAGCGCGTCGTCGTCGATCGGCAGCCGCTCGCCCTGGTACGGGAGATCGGCGAATCGACCGTCGTCCATCGCCTCGCGGATCTGCCGCTCGACGAGCGTCTCGCGCACCTTCTGGCGCGACGGTTCGGCGGGGTCGGGGCGCTCCGGATCTCGCTGCCAGGCCACGATCCGAGCGTAGCGCAGGCCGGCGACAGGCAAGCTGTCGCTCCACGCGGCTAAGGTCTTCACGTGCAGTCGATCGACGGGCGGCCCGTCTACGCCGCGACCGACCTCGTGGCCTACCTCGCATGCGAGCACCTGACCGAGCTCGAACGCGCCGCGATGGCCGGTCTCGTCGAACGTCCGATGCGCGCCGACCCCGAGCTCGACATCATCCGCAAACGCGGCTTCGAGCACGAGGCCCGCTACCTCGCCGACCTCGAGGCCGATGGCCGGCACGCCACGAGGATCGAGCTCGACGGCTCGATCGAGGACGACGGCGACCGGCTGCGCGCCGCGGCGACCGCGACGATCGACGCCATGGCTGCCGGCGCGGACGTGGTCTACCAGGCCACCTTCTTCGACGGCACATGGCGCGGGCACGCCGACTTCCTGCTCCGTGTCGACAGCCCCGAGCGCCCGTCGATCTGGGGTCCGTATCACTACGAGGTCGCCGACACCAAGCTCGCTCGTCACGTCAAGGCGAGCGCGGTGCTCCAGATCTGCTCGTACATCGACCAGCTGGAGCGGATCCAGGACGTCCGGCCGGAGTGGCTGTATGTCGCCCTGGGCGGTTCGGCCCGGACCGTTGAACGGCTCCGCGTCGACGACTACATGGCGTACTACCGGGCAGTCAAGCGATCGCTTCTTGCAAGCGGTCACGGACGGCCGCGCGGTCGCCTTTCCTCCGACCGGGACGTACCCGGAGCCGGTCGATCACTGCGACGTCTGTCGCTGGGCAGCCGAATGCACGTGCCCGGCGCAGGGCCGATGACCATCTGAGCCTGGTCGCCGGGATCTCCGGGCGGCAGCGCCGCGCCTTGACCGAGCGGGGCGTCGCGACGCTCGAGGCCCTCGGCGATCTCGAGCTCCCGATGCAGCCCAAGCTCGAGGGCACGTCGGAAGGTGCGCTTGCTGCGCGTCCACGAGCAGGCACGTCATCCAGCTCGAGGGCCGGCGGGAGGGCCGGCTCAAGTACGAGCTCCTGCGCCCCGATCCGGGTCAGCCGTACGAGGCGGAACGGGGACTTGCCTCGCTCCCGCCACCGTCGACCGGGCGACCTGTTCGTTCGACATCGAAGGCGATCCGTATGCGCTCGACGACGGCCTCGACTACCTCTTCGGCGTTCTCGACATGGACGGGGCGTTCCACGCCATCTGGTCGCGCGACGACTCCGGGGAGTTCTCGCTCGACGGCGAGCGACGCGCGTTCGAGCGCTGATCGACTTCCTCATGGCTCGTCTCGCCGCGGACCCGTCCATGCACGTCTACCACTACGCACCCTACGAGCCGACGGCGCTCAAGCGCCTCATGGGCCGCTACGGCACGCGGGAGGCCGAGGTCGATCGACTCCTGCGCGAAGGCGTCCTCGTCGACCTGTTGCGGGCCGTCCGCCAATCGCTGCGCGCGTCGGTCGAGAGCTACTCGATCAAGAAGATGGAGGCGTTCTACGGCTTCGAGCGCGAGATCGACCTCCGCGACGCGGGCTCGAGCATCGTCGCCTTCGAGACGTGGCTGGAGCTCGGCGAGGGCGAGCGACCGCGGAGCGACATCCTGGAGCGGATCGAGCACTACAACCGCGATGACGTCGTTTCGAACCAGCGGCTCCGCGACTGGCTGGAGGCCCGGCGCGACGAGCTGATCGCCGGCGGCATCGACGTCCCGAGGCCCGCGCCCCACGAGAACCCGTTGCCGCCCGAACTCACCGAGCAGCAGGCGCGCGTCCAGGCTCTTGCCGATCGGCTGACGGACCCGGCGGTCGATCCCCACCGATCCGCTCGAACGAACCGCGGAGCAACACGCCCAGTGGCTTCTCGGCCAGCTCCTAGGCTGGCATCGCCGCGAGGACAAGGCCATGTGGTGGGAGTTCTTCCGGCTGATGGAGCTGACCCCCGAAGCGCTGGTCGACGAGAACGAGCCCGTCGGCCTGCTCGAGCCCATCGGGCCGGTGGACGACGTCAACCGGAACGGCCGGCAGACATGGCGATACACCTTCCCGCCGCAGGACCTCGATCTCGGTCGTATCGGCGGCCGGCTGTTCGATCCGGCGCGGCAGCAGGCCGACCCGGACGCCTCGCCCTTCGACTGGGGTATCGGCGACCTCGTCGCGGTCGACCTCGCGAACGCCACGGTCGATATCAAGCGGGTGGTCGAGCGATCCGCATCCGCGCGCCGTCGTGCCCCTCCCCTGGATCCAGACGCGGGACCATCAGGCGCGGCTGTACGAGCTTGGCAGCTGGGTCGCGGAGAACGGCATCGACGCACCCGGCCCGGCGCGCGCGGTCCGCGACATGCTGCTGGGGCGCGCCCCACGCGCCGGACAGGCGGTCGGGGCACCGATCGCCGAGCCAGGCGAAACCGACCTCGAGGCGGCACGCCGGTCGGCGCTCGCTCCTCGACGCGACGGTCCTGGCGATCCAGGGTCCGCCCGGCGCCGGCAAGACCTACACCGGTGCCCGGATGATCACGACGCTCCTGGCAGCGGGCAGGAAGGTCGGCATCACCGCGACCAGCCACAAGGTCATCGGCAACCTGCTGGACGCCGTCCTCGCGGCCGCCGACGAGGAGGGCGTCGCCGTTCACGCGATCCAGCGCGGCGACGCTGACGTGATCGTCGTCGACGATCGCGTGGCGCACGCCAAGTCGTCCAAGGACATCGTCGATGCGCTCGAGAACGGATCGGCGACCCTGGCGGCAGGCACGACTTGGGTCTGGGCCGGCGAACGGATGAAGGCCGCCATCGATGTCCTGGTCGTCGACGAGGCGGGGCAGATGTCGCTCGCGAACGTTGCCGCGATGGGCCACGCGACCGACAGCATCGTGCTGCTCGGGGACCCACAGCAGCTCGACCAGCCGCTGCGGGGCAGTCATCCGCCGGGCGCCGAGCGGTCCGCACTCGCCCACGTCCTGGCTGGTGGCGGCGACGATCGCGCCCGATCGAGGGCTGTTCCTCGAGCGGACGTGGCGCCTCCACCCGGCCCTCTGTGCGTTCACATCCGAGGCGTTCTACGACGAGCGCCTCGAGCCGGAGCCGCATCTGGCCGCGCAGCGGCTCCGGACCGACGTGGCCTTCGTCGATGGCGTCGGCCCGAGGGTGCTGCCGATCGAGACCGTCGGCGCCGACAACGAGTCGCCGGTCGAAGCGGCCGCGGTGGCGGACCTGGCACGATCCATCGTCGGCGGATCGTGGACCGATGCGAACGGCGTCACCCGGCCGATCGGCTGGCGGGACGTCCTCATCGTCGCTCCGTACAACGCCCAGGTCGGCACGATCCAGCGGCTCCTGCCGCCCGAGGCCCGGGTCGGGACCGTCGACAAGTTCCAGGGCCAGGAGGCGCCCATCAGCATCTATTCGCTCACGACCTCGACGCCGGAGCTGGCGCCGCGCGGGATGGACTTCCTGTACAGCCGCAATCGGCTGAATGTCGCGACATCCGGGCCCGTTGCATCGCGGTCATCGTGGGCTCGCCGGATCTCTGGCGCGTCCGAGCGCGGACGCCGGCACAGATGCGTCTCGCGAACGCGTTCTGCCGCTTCACGGAGCTGGCAGGCGAGGAGGACGGAGGCGCCGCCGACGGCGAGCGTGCGGCCGGGTTCGAGGTCCTGACGCTCGACCTGGTCTGAGGGCCGTACCATCGCCGCGATGGCCGAGGCAGCTCCGTCACGTCTCGCCGGGCGTTACCACGCGTGCCGAGCTCGAGCGCCTTCGACGGCGGACTGTCGCGCTCGCTCGTAGCGGGTGTCGCTCTCGGCAGCACGGGTCATATCGCCGCCGTGACGGTCGCGACGATCGTCGCGACGCACATCGCTGGTGGGACGACCGCATGGAGCGGTGCTCCGTCCGCGGCCGTGGTGTTGGGTGCCGCCGCCGGGGCCAGTGCGCTGTCCTGGCTGATGGTCCGGCGCGGCCGGCGGATCGGACTCGCCACCGGCTACGTGGTCAGCGTGCTCGGCGCGATCGTGGCGACGGTCGCCATCGTCGCGATGTCGCTGCCGATGCTGCTCGCCGGGACGGTGCTGATCGGCTTCGGGAATGCGTCGAACCAGCTGTCTCGGTACGTCTCGGCCGACCTGGCGTCGCCGGATCGCCGCGCCTCAGCGCATCGGCCTCGTGGTGTGGGGCGCGACGATCGGGGCCGTGGTGGGTCCGAACCTCGTGGCCCCCGCCGGGGACGATCGCGGTCGCACTCGGCCTTCCCGAGCTCGCGGGCCCGTACCTCGTCCCGATCGTGTTCGTCGGCGCGGCGGCAGTGCTGTCCTTCACCCTCCTACGACCAGACCCCTACGAGCTCGCCGACGACTCGTCGCGCCACGACATGCAGGGCGATCGATCGGTCGCGGTGTCGTTCGCCAGCGTCTTCGCCCGCCCGAACGTGCCCGTCGCGATCGTCGCGCTCGTGGCCGGTCAGTTCGTGATGGTCCTGATCATGACGATGACGCCGCTCCACATGGCGGCCCATGGTCACGACCTGGCCGCCGTCGGGATCGTCATCAGCGGACACACGTTCGGCATGTTCGGGTTGTCGCCGATCTCCGGGCGTTTGACGGATCGGTTCGGCAGCGTGCCGGTGATCCTGTCTGGGCTGGCGGTCGTGGCCGCGGCATCCATCCTCGCCGCGATCGCGCCGCCCGACGGCGGCGTCCTGCTGTTCCTGGCGCTCTTCCTGCTGGGCTACGGCTGGAACCTGGGGTACGTCGCGGGGTCGGCACTGCTCACCCACGGCTTGACCCTTGCCGAGCGGACGCGGGTCCAGGGTCTGACCGACACGCTGATCTGGAGCTCGGCGGCGGTCGCGAGCCTCGGCTCCGGGTTCGTCCTCGCGTATGCCGGGTACGCCATCCTCGGTCTCATGGGGGCGGCCCTCGTTATCGTGCCGATGCTGTTGGTCGCCGCGCGCCGCTCGGCGATGGCGTGATCGCCGCCTCGAATGATCAGCGGCGGAGGTAGCCCCCGATGGACTCGGTCATCAGCGTCACGTTGACGCCGCGGCCAGCCAACGCCTCGATCTCCGCGACGGCACCCGGCGACGGCGAGCCATAGACGTCGATCTCCAGTGGCTCGAGAAACTGGTAGGCCTCCGCGGAACGTTCGTCGGCACCCCGCAGGTGCTGATCCATCGGCCTCCGCGTCGGGGAACACGTGGACGATCCGCGTCTCTTCGCGATCGGCGTCCGCGAACGCAAGGAACACGATCGTCCCCGGTTTGTCTGCCTCGATCGCCTTCGAGCCCTCAGAGAAGAACGTGGCGAATTCCTGGAACCGGCCCGGCTTCACGCGCTGATGACTTATGAACACGATCGGTCCACTCATGCGACCACCTCCTCACGCCCCAGACCCTGATACTCCTCCGATCTCGCTCCTGACCCATTCGGCCAGCACCCGGGCGCAGGTCTCGACCTCGTCGAGCGGCACGTACTCGTCTGCGCTGTGCGCCACCCGGACGTCGCCGGGGCCGAAGATCACGCACGGCGTGTCGCCGTGGTTCACGAACATCTGCATGTCCGCGCCGTAGGGTTCGCCAAGGAGCGCCGGCCGGCGGCCCGTCACTCGCTCGACGACTGCGGCGAGGCCGGCCGGCAATGGGTGGTCGGACGGGACGCGCGCCGATCCGAAGCGTCCGCCGGTGATCTCGATCGTCGCCGGATGGTCCCGCAGGAAGTCGTCCGCGGCACACGCCTCGGCGATCGCGGCTCGCAGGTCGGCCTCCGCGTCGGCCGGTGACTGCCCGAGCCTGACGCCATAGCGGCCGTACGCGACGACCTTGTCGAGGACCGTCGATGCCCACTCGCCGCCGTCGACGATCCCGATGATCGTCGGGTACGGCAGTCCAAGGGCGGTCATCAACGGATCGGTCTCTGCCTCGTTCCGGCGTCGCTCGTCCGCCTCGAGCGCCCGCGTGAGCTCGAACAGCTTGTCGAGCGCGGAGACGCCCTCGCGTCGCTGCGACGCGTGGGCCGCCCGTCCCGGCACGGTAAGGCGGAACGTGATCGCACCGGCGTGGGCGATCACGACGTCGAGCTGTGAGGGCTCGGTGATGATCGCCATGTCCGCCGTCGCCCCCGAGCGGATCGCACCCAGCGTCCCCTGGCCGCCGTCCTCCTCGGACGGCACGAGGACGACCATCAACTCACCGCCGAGCCGATGCAGCGACCCCTCCGAGCCCAGCGCCCGGACCGCCGCAAGGATCGCGGCGACGCCGCCCTTCATGTCGCACGCGCCGCGGCCGTACAGCCGGCCATCCCGCACGTCGGCGCCCCAAGGGTCGACCGACCACGTCGCGGGATCGCCCGGCGGGACGACGTCCAGGTGCCCCGACAGGATCAATCGGCGACCGTCGGCCGGTCCGACCCGCCCGACGACGATCGGCAGCGTCGTCCGCTCCATCTCCTCGCCGGGCCACGCAGAGTCGTCGCGCAGACGCTCGATGTCCGAGCGGACCACCTCGACGCGCAGTCCGAGCTCCAGCAGAGCTCCGGCCGCCCAGTCGGCGACGGTCTCCTCGGAGCCGGTGATACTTTCGATCCGGACCAGCGTCTCGAGGTCGTCGATCAGCCGGTCGCGGGCGATGTCAGCCACGAAGGATCGGGCGCGTCATGCAGGTGGGTCCGCCGGACCCGTTGACGCCGATCTCCTTGGCGGGGTACGTGTGGACCTCGCAGCCCGCCGCGGCCAACGCCGCCGCCGTCACCGGATTTCCCTCCGCAAGGATCACGACACCGGGCCGGACCGCCAGGACGTTGCAGCCGAGCGTCAGGAACTCCTCGTCGGGGACCTCGATCAGCCGGATGCCGAGCTCCCCGAGCAGTTCCCACAGCCCGACGGGGAGGAGCGGCAGATAGACGACGGCAAGGTCGTCGGCCACCGGCGAGATGACGCTGAGCAGGTGGATCAGCTCAGCCGGGCCCTTCCAGTACGGGACGTCGAAGATACGCACGTCGCCACCGACGATCTCGGCGAGTCGGGTGGAACCGGCCGCATTCGTGCGAAGGGTCCGGCCGATGCAGAACAGGTCCGGCCGCAACCAGAATGTATCGCCGCCTTCGACCGTCCCGGGCGCCTCGATCCGGCCGAGCGTCGGGATGCCCGCTGCGATGGTCCAGCGCTCGAGCACCGCCGGCTCTTCGGCGCGGTTGGGTTTCCCGGGACGCAGCGGGATGGCGCCGCGGTCCGAGATCAGGAGCGGGTCGAACGTGTAGACGAGGTCCGGGTCATCCGTCTCCTCGTCAAGGACGTGGATCGTGGGGCCGAGGCTCGCCAGGACGTCCACGAAGGCCGCGTGCTCGCGACGCGCAACCTCCAGGTCGCAGGCGTGGAGGAAGCCGTGCGCGGGGTCATCGAACGCCCGCCCGAATGCTGCCCCGGGCGGCTTCACGAGCACGTCCCGAAGCGGGGCGGTCATGCTCTGCGCGCCGTACGCCCGTGCCGTGATCACGGCCGAAGGATAGCCGCGGGCGAACGTGGCGGAGTAGGCTGGACGGGCGATGGCCGCCTACGCCGTGATGGCCCACATCGGACACGTCGACCCGCATCTCACGATGCACGACATCGACGTGGACGACGAGCCGCGACCACCGGCAGGGCTTGCGGCTGAGTCGGTGTCGGATAGCGCGACGGTCGAGATCGATCGCGCCTCCGATCCCGGCCCGTTCGCCGAACGGCTGGCTCGGCTCCAGGAGCTGTGGCGCCAGACCACCTTCTACCTGTTCGACGCGGAGAGCTGGCGCGCCTAGGCGGGAGGGGAAACGTCCGGGTGACCTTGCGCACCGTCCGGCGCAGGGCGATCCCATGGCGTCCGCTGATCGCGTATGTCCGCCGATCAGTGCAGCGGCGTCGGGAAGCGGGAGGGGTCCAATGCCGACGGGGGCGCTGCCGTCCGGCCCGAGATGAGATCGGCGATGAGGCGCCCGGACGCCGGCCCGGTCGAGATCCCCCACGGCCCGTGACCGGCCGCGATCCACAGCCCGTCCACCCCGGGGACGCGGCCGACGAGCGGCCGCCCGTCGATGCTCAACGGGCGCGCGCACAGGCGCGCCGGGCCTATCGGCGCGTCGGCGATGGCGGGTACGAAGCGGCTGCCACGCCGAATCAGGGAGGGCACGGTCGCGTCGACATCGGGTTCGTCGGCGAGGAACGTCGAGCCGAGCGAGCTGGTCCCGTCCGCCGTCACGAGGCTGAACGCATGGCCGGCATCCTCATCCTCGAGCGTGCCGGGTTCGATCGATATCTCCGCCTCCTCGAGGACGTGGGTCGGTGGTGACGCCAGTGACAGCGAGACGACGACGCCCCAGCGCCGGACGATCGGCCGCCACGTGCCGCTGGTATCGACGATCGCCGGCGACCACGGACCCGCCGCCACCAGGACGTCGCCGGCCGCGATCCGCTCACCATCGATGACGACGCCCGCCGACCCGCCCGTCCGTCCACGAGATCGACGCGGAGGCCCCGACGCGGATCTTGACGCCGGCTCGTGCCGCTCGAGCGGCGTATGCCCGGGTGGCACGCGCTGGACCGACCGGATAGCCGATATCGAGGCGGCACGCCGCGATGTCAGGCGCGAGCGACGGCTCGAGCGATGCCATCTCGTCGGGCGCGACGAACCGCGGGCTCAAGCCGGGATGCGTCGCGGCGATCTGGTGGGTGAGCTGCCTGACGCCCTCGATATCGCTTGTGACCGACAGGAGACCGCTCGGCTCGGCGGGCATCGCGAAGCCCTCGAGGCCGCGATAGAGGTCGATCGTTTCGAGGTGGAGGCCGACGAGGACGGGGTCGAACGGGTGCTGGACGACCCCCGAGTTCCGTCCTGAGGCACCCGCGGCGATCTCGGTCTGCTCGACGAGCGTGACGCGCTGACCGCCCTCCGCCAGATGGGCGGCCGCCGATGTTCCGACGATCCCGCCGCCGATGACGACGACGTCCGGCGATCCACCTCGCTCCATGCCTCGATGATGCCAGCGCGGCCAGACCGGCGCGACGAGCCCGGCGCCGAGCACTATAGTTGTATGAGCAACCACCCAAGCCCATGTACCATCCACACCGATGACCGTCACCGAACGTGCCGAGGCACGCCACATCACCGCACAGGACCCGCGCCTCGATCCCTGGCGTGCGTTCTTGACGGCGCACGCGCGGATCACGCGGCGCCTCGACGAGGAGCTGCGCGCCGAGCACGACTTGTCGCTCGCCGAATACGATGCGCTCCTTACGATCGCCGACGCCCCCGACCGACGGATCCGGATGCGTCAGCTCGCCGACCGCGTGATCCTCAGCAAGAGCGGTGTCACGCGCCTCATCGATCGCCTCGTGCTCGACGGCCTCGTCGAGCGCCGGGCGTGCGCCAGCGATGCTCGTGGTGCGGAGGCGGTATTGACCGCTGAGGGACTCGATCGGCTGCGCCGCGCGTCGCGCACGCACCTGCGCGGGATCGACGAACATTTCCTCGCGGCAGTCGATGCGTCCGACCTACCGGTCATCGAGCGCTCGATGCGCGCCGTCGCCGACAACGCCGGACCGGACCGCGGTGACGCCCCCGACTGACGGCGCGTCAGCTGCTCGAGGCCGGTTGTACGTCGGGACGAGCGGCTTCGCCTACCCGGACTGGAGCCCGCGGTTCTACCCGCCTGGGCTCAAGGGTGACGGCCTGCTGCACTACTACGCCGAGCGTCTCCCGGCAGTCGAGCTGAACAACACCTTCTACCAGTCCCCATCCGAATCGAAGGTCGCGACGTGGGTCGCCGCGACGCCCGAGGACTTCCGTTTCAGCGTCAAGGCACAACGCGGCGGGTCCTGGCGAGCGTTCGGTGGATCTCCCGACGCCGGGCTGCCCTGGCTCACCGACCCGTATCGCCGCTTCGGGGAGCGGCTGGGGACCGTGCTGTTCCGCGCCCCGGACACCGCCAAACGCGACGATGGCCGACTCGGCGCGCTCCTCGACGCGTGGCCGCGAGACCTGCCGCTGACCCTCGAATTCCGTGACCCGAGCTGGGCAGCCGACGAGGTCGACGGCCGCCCTGCGAGACGCCGGCGCGGTGCTGTGCGCCACCGAGGACGAGGACGACGAGGCGCCGCCGACCCTCCGACGAACCGGACCGTTCCTCTATCTGAGACTTCGGCGTCACGACTACGCACCCGAGCAGCTCGATGCGTGGCACGACCGACTCGAGCCCTTCCTGGCCGCCGGCGACGATGCGTTCGTCTTCTTCCGGCACGACGAGACGGGCCGTGGTCCGGAGCTCGCATCGGAGCTCGCAGCGAGGTTTCGCTAGGTCGATCGTCTCGAGTCTTCCGCGGGCCCGAACATGACCAGGAGCACGAGACGCTCCTCGATGTCGTGGAAGCGATGCTCGACCCCGGCGGCCACGAAGATCACGGACCCGGCTCGGATCGCGCGCTCCTCGCCGTCGACCATCACCATCGCCCGGCCCGACATCACGACATACAGCTCGTCCTCGGTGTGCGGCGACTGCGGATCCGTCGCGCCGGCCTCGAGGACGTACAGCCCGCCCGACAGATCGGGCACCGAGATGAACTCGTGATAGAGACGGCCGCTCTCGGTGCGCGCCGCCTCCAGCTCGTCAAGCTCCCATGCGTCCATGGCGCGGGAGCGTAGCGGTCCCCCGTGCTGTGCGGCGGACGGATGCGCCAGACGACCCCACGACGCCCATCCCGCTAGCATCGCCGGATGGGTCGACGCGTCCTTCCGGTGCTCCTCGTCCTGATGGCGGTCACGGGCTGCAGCAGCCCGACCCCCTCGCCCGCGCCGTCCGCCTCGCCGGCAACCTCCGCATCCGCGTCACCCGAGGCGTCCGCGGCACCCACGAGCGCCGCGCCGTCCACCGCGGCCTCGCGACGAGCGCCCCGGCGAGCGGCGGTCCGACCGGCGACAGCCCGCCCCGCCTGTCGATCCAGCCGTTCGTTACCGGGCTGCAGGACCCGGTCGACATCGCGTGGCGGCCCGACGACCCGTCGTCGCTGTTCATCGTCGAACAGGCCGGTCGCATCCGGGTCGTGCGTGACGGCAAGCTCGCCGAGAGGCCGTTCCTCGACATCACCGGGCTCGTCCGGTCGGGAGGCGAGCAGGGCCTGCTCGGGCTGGCATTCCTGCCCGAGCGGCGAGAACGGACGGTTCTTCATCTACTACACGGATCAGAACGCGCGACAGGTCGTGGCCTCGTACGACACGGATCCGGCCGATCGCGACGTCGCCGCGCCGGCGACCGCGCAGATCTGGCTGCGGATGGCCGACAGCTTCCCGAATCACAACGGCGGGTCGATGGTGTTCGGTCCCGACGGGAACCTCTACATCGGCACCGGCGACGGTGGTGGCGGGGGTGATCCCCTCGGCTCGGGGCGACATCTCGACACGCTGCTTGCGAAGATCCTGCGCATCGACGTCTCGGGGCCCCCGGCAGCTGGCGATCCCGCCTACAGGATCCCGCCCGACAACCCGTTCCTCGCGGATGCCGCTGCAAGACCCGAGATCTTCCATACCGGGCTCCGCAATCCGTGGCGGATCCGCTTCGATCGTGGGACCGGCGACCTGTGGATCGCCGACGTCGGGCAGGGCGACCGCGAGGAGATCGACGTCTCGCGCAAGGGCGTCAGCGGGCTCGACTTCGGGTGGAACTTCATGGAGGGCACGGCCTGCTACCCGCCGGGGTCGAACGACTGCGCCGACCCTGACCTGACGCTCCCCGTGACCGACTACAGCCACGATCTCGGCTGCTCGGTGACCGGCGGCACGGTCTACCGCGGGGCTCGGTTCCCGACGCTCGTCGGGTGGTACGTCTTCTCCGACTACTGCTCGGGCGAGTTCTGGGCGATCGATTCGTCGAAGGACCGCGTCGACGAACCGACGATCGTCGCGCAGACCGAGCTGTCGATCAGCGCGATCGCCGAAGACACTGCGGGCGAGCTCTACGCCACCGACCTGTCCGGCGGGCAGTTGCTGCAGATCGCGGTCGAGGGGGCCTGACCCTCGGCGTTCAGGTCGCGCGATACGTGACGCTGACCGTGACCGTCACCTCGAGCGTGCCGGCCTCGACCGGGGTCGGCGCATCGGCGGCCAGCGCCATGCGTTCCGCCTTGGCGATCGGGCCGGGAGGCCGCTGTGGCTGTCCTTCGAGGATGTCGCTGACGCCCACGATCGTCAGGCCGGCTGCTTCGGCCAGGACATCGGCGCGTGACCTCGCCTCGGCCATCGCCTGACGGCGCGCGTCGCGCTCTGACGGGACGGGGTCGGCGAGTCGGAAGGTGAGGGCGTCCATGCTGGTGGCCCCGGCGGCAAGCGTCGCATCGATGACGTCGCCGAGGACGGCCAGATCGCGAACGGACACCTCGACGATGTTCGCGATCTCGTAGCCGGTGAGGACCGGCGCCCGTCCATCACGGTAGTCGTAGCGTGGCTGGACCGACAGCATCGCCGTCCGGACGTCGGCTCGGGAGATGCCCGCGCCGTCGACCGCGCGCAGGATCGCGTCCATCGTCGCCGCGGCCTCGCCGCGTGCCGCCTCGACGGTCGGCTTGGTGACGGTGACACCCAGGCGCAGATCGGCGACGTCCGGCTGGACGGCGACGCGGCCCGTGCCGCTGACCACGATCGTGCCGGTCGGCGTCGAGTCGTCGGGCATGGGCTGGACACTCCTTTTCGGATCCAAGACGGGTCAGGTTTAGGATGACAGCCGTCGAGAGAGTGTGGGGTGGGCCCCAGGGGGTGGTGCGTCCGGGCGCCATCCATGAGGGCATGTCATGGCGGTGCAACCCGCTGTCGTCGCCGCCCGCGCGCGGCCGAGACCAGAACGCGATGACCATGCGGCAATGCCCGCCGCCTCGATGCGCCCTGCGCGGCGCCTGGATCCATGACCGTCACGACCCGGATCGTGCATCGCCGCGGCGCGCTGCACCGCCGAAGTCGCGCGCGAGCCCAGCCACGGACCGCTGGCTGGCAGCTCCCGATGCTCGGCGTCGTCGCCCTCATGGTCTTCGGCGCGATCGGCGGCGCCGGCCTGGTCGGGGCGACCACCCTCGGCGTCATGTCGGCCGGCCTCCCAGCACCGACCGAGCTCGACAAGCTCGGCTTCGACGAGCCCACGATCGTCTACGACCGCGCCGGCAAGGTCGAGCTCGGCCGGTTCGAGGACGAGCGCCGGCGCGTCCTCGCGTTCGACGCGATCCCGAAGACGATCCTCGACGCGACGACCTCGGCCGAGGATCGGACCTTCTGGCAGAACGCCGGCGTCGACGTCCCCGCACTGGTATCGGCGGTCGCGGAGAACGCCTCCGGCGCGAGCGACCGGGGCGCCTCGACCATCACCCAGCAGCTCGTCCGCGCCCGCCTGCTCCCCGAGGACGTCGTCCAGGCCGGCGCCGACCGGTACGTCCGCAAGGTCAAGGAGATCATCCAGGCGCTTCGCGTGAACGAGGCGTATCCCGGCGAGTCCGGCAAGGAACGCGTCATCACCGCGTATCTGAACGAGATCTTCTACGGCCACGGGGCGTACGGGATCGCCGCCGCGGCGGAGATCTACTTCGGCGTCCACGATCTGTCCAAGCTCACGATCGCGCAAGCGGCGCTGCTTGCCGGACTCCCGAAGTCGCCGACGACGCTCGACCCGTACCGCTACGCCAAGCGCGACAAGAAGGGTCGGCTGGTGGTCGCGCCGGGATCGCCGCCGCTCGTGCGGCGGGACTGGGTCCTCGGTGGCATGGCCGCGACGGCCCGCTGGGACAAGCCGGACGCCGCCGCGCTGGAAGCGGCGTACAAGGAACCAGTGATCCTGGCCGGCGACCGGCCGGTCCGCATCCCGGGCGGCCAGTTCACCTGGCAGGTCAAGCGCCAATTGCAAGAGATCCTTGGCCCGAATGCAGACCTCGAGCGTGGCGGCTATCGGGTGACGACGACACTCGACTGGCGGGCGCAGCGGCTCGCTGAGAAGTGGCTCGCCGCGGCGGCGATCACGCCGAACACGTCCCGCCGCGCCGCCGAACGGTTCTATTCGCACTCGAGGATCCCCGCGGCCGAACGCGCGTGGCTACGCGACCTGCGCGGGAAGGATCTGCACAACGCGGCCCTCGTGGCCCTCGATTACCGCAACGGCGACGTCCTCGCGTATGTCGGCAGCGCCGGCTACACGCGCGACGACCTCTCGAGCGCCAAGTTCGAACCCAAGTACGACGTCGCGGGCGACGGCACCCGCCAGCCAGGCTCGGCCTGGAAACCGATCCTGTACGCCAGCGCGTTCGATGCGAAACGGCTCACGCCGGGCAGTCTCCTGCTCGACGTCACGACCGAGTTCGACCGCGGGCAGGACTGGGCACCACGCGACGCGGACCAGCTGGAGCGCGGCCCGGTCCTCGTGCGCAAGGCACTCCAGTACTCGCTGAACATCCCGGCGATCCGGGCGCTCGCAGCGGGTCGGCAACGAACGCGTCGCCACGACCGCCGAGAAGATGGGTATCCGCTTCGCCGGCGGGCGCCAGGCCTTCCTGCAGGCAGGCCTGGCCGGCGCGCTCGGCACGGTCGAGGTGCGACCGCTCGACCTGGCGTCGGCCTACGGCACGATCGCGAACGGCGGTGTCCGCAATGCCCCGAGGATGGTCCTCGAGGTCCGCGGGCCGGACGGCAAGGTGGTCTGGCAGGCGCCGAAGCCTCAGGGAACGCGCGCGGTCTCGTCCGGAGCGGCGTACGCGGTCACCGACATCCTCGCCGGCAATACCGATCCGTCGCAGAACGACATCTGGGCGGCCAAGACCGAGCTGCGCGGGCCGGACGGCAAGCGTCGCCGGCCAGCAGCGGTGAAGACCGGCACGACCAACGACGCTCGCGATCTCGGCACGTACGGCTTCCTGCCCCCGACCAAGGATGGGGTCGGTCTGGTCGTCGGGGTCTGGATGGGCAACAGCGATCACTCGTTCCCGCGCGCCGCGAAACCGGCGACCTCGCTGACCGCCGCCGCGCCACTGTGGCGCGCGTTCATGCGTGAGTACACGAAGAAATGGCCGGTCACCTCGTTCCGCCGGCCGAAGGACGTCGTCCAGGCCACGATCGACAAGTGGTCGGGCGGCCAGCCCGGGCCATGGACCCACGAGACCACCAAGGAATGGTTCGTGCGAGGGACCCAGCCCGGTGCAGCCCACGCCGTCGACCGACCGGGCCTGCTCTACCGCCTCTCGTGCGGCAGCTGGCGCGTCGATCCCGGTCCAGGCCGAGCTCGGCCCGTCCGCCTGGCAAGGTGGACGTCGCCGACTGGCTCCGCCGTGCCCATGGCGGCCCGGGCGTCCGCGGCCGGCTCGACTCGGCGACCGCGTATTTCTGGCACGAACGATCGTGGGGCGGGCAGCTCGCCGGCTCATGCGCTCCGCGGCGCATCGACCACCGTGGAGGTGGCGGCAACGGTGGTGGGCACGGCGACGGCAACGGTCACGGCAAGAAGGACCGACCGCCGGAACCGGTCGCCCCCGGGCCCAGCCCTGCGCCGACGCCTGCGCCGACCCCACCGCGGGGCGGCTAGCGGTCAGTCGGATCCGCGGTCGCGCCCGACTTGTCACGTGCTTGCAAGCCTCCGGCGAGCGCGGAGAACGGCCGCGCAACCCGAGGCGATGTGCACTCGGGCTGCCGTCGAGCGCAGAGGGCAGGCTGCGTGACGGCCCATGGCGCGACCCTCGCGCATCCCGGCCCAGTTCGTGACGAGGCGTCGTGACCGCACTACCCCCGCTGGCCAAACGCACCGAGGATCAGCCCCGAGCGACGGTCGGCGGCTCGATGGCGACGATCCTCGACGCGGACGATGTCGCGCTGGCCGCGATCCTCGCCGATGCCGGCCGCATCCTCGGGTCGTCCCTCGACAGCGCCGCGACCCTGCGCCAGATCGCGGACCTGATCGTGCCCGCGATGGCGGACTGGTGCGCGATCGATCTGCTCGACGCGGATGGCAACCTCGTACCCCTCGCCCTGGCCCACCGTGACCCGGAGCGGACCCGCCTCGTCGAGGAGCTGCGCACGAGGTACCCCGCCGACCCGAGCGCCCCGGTGGGGTCATACAGCGTCGCCCGGACCGGGCAGGCGGCACTCATCCCGATCATCGACGAGGAACGCCTCCTGGCGACGGCGCGGGACCAGGAGCAGATCGACCTCCTCCGCCAGCTCGAGCTCCGTTCCTGGATGTGCGCCCCGATGACCGTCGCCGGGAAGGTGCTCGGCACGATCGGGTTCGCCGCGGCCGAAAGCGGACGGATGTTCGAGGCTCGCCACGTCGCGTTCGCGGTCGACCTCGCCGCACGCGCAGGAGCGGCCATCGAGAACGCGAGGGCGTTCCAGACAGCCGATCGCTTCCGGCAGATCCTCGACGCGGTGGCAGAGGCCGTCTTCGTCCTCGATCCCGTCACCGACATGATCCAGGGCATCAACCACGGCGCGAGCGCGCTCCTCGGCCGATCGGCGCACGAACTGGCCGGGCACCGGCTGGCCGATCTTGTCGAGGACAGCGACGTCGAACTGTCACGCATCATCCGCTCGGTCCGCGAGGGTCGCTCCGAGGCGCGCACGATCCCCGTCCATTTCCTTCGCGAAGGAGCCGCCGCGATCCCGGCCGAGGTCCTGCTCCAGCGGGTCGACCTCCCAGGGGAGCCGCCGACGACCGTCGCGATCGCGCGCGACGTTCGTGAGCGCCAGGAGGTGCAGAGCCGCCTGCGTCGGCTTGCCGAAGCCGAGCACGCCCGGGCGGCGGAGCTCAACGCGGTGATCCGGGCGATGGGGGACGGTGTCATCGTGTGCGGCGCGGACGGCCGCACGATCCTGTCGAATCCGGCCGGCCGCCAGATGTTCCCGGAGGGCGCGGAGACGAGCTACGCGAGCATCCTGGCGCAGCTCCACGACCCGGACGGCGACGCCCCGCGCCTGGGCACGCATGCCGGGCCTGTCGTCCTCCGCACACGCTCCGAGCCCGAACGCTGGATCGAGGTCGCGACCTATCCGGTCGCCGACCGAACGACCGACGGCGACCCGGGTGGCGAGACGATCCTTGTCCTTCGCGACGTCACCGAGCAGCGGCAGCGCGAGGCGGTCCGCGAGACCTTCATCGGTGTCCTCTCGCACGAGCTCCGGACGCCGATCACCACGATCTTCGGTGGCGCTCGCGTGCTCTCGCGCGAGGACAGCGGTCTGGATGAGGCGACGCGTCGCGAGATCCTCGACGATGTTGCGGAGGAAGCGGAGCGGCTCAAGCGCCTCGTCGAGGACGTCGTGGCGCTGAACCGGTTCGGCGAGGCCGACGCGGACCTCGGGCGTGAGCCCGTCCTGTTGCAGCGGATCGTCCCCAGGGTGGTGGGGTCGGAGAAGGAACGTTGGCCTGGTGTCGAGTTCGCGATCGATATGCCGGCCGGGCTCCCGACGGTCATGGCCGACCCGACATACCTCGAGCAGGTCGTGCGCAATCTCCTGGCCAATGCAGCGAAGTACGGCGGTCAGGGCACCGAGGTCGATGTCGTCGTCGAGTACCGGGGCGAGTCGGACGAGGTCGCGGTGTGCGTCCGCGACGATGGCCCCGGCATCGAGCTACACGAGGCAGAGCGCCTCTTCGACCTCTTCTACCGCTCGCCCAACACGGCGACGGCCACGACCGGCGCCGGGATCGGCCTCTTCGTGTGTGCGCGCCTGGTCCGGGCGATGGGTGGCCGCGTCTGGGCCCGACCGCTGCCGGCCGGTGGCGCGGAGTTCGGGTTCGCGTTGCGGGTGATGCGCGAGGACTGACGGCCCTAGAGCCAGCGGCCAGCCCTAGAGCCAGTGGCGGATCCGGGCGATCGCGAGGATGCCGATCGCGAACACGACCATGCTGCCGATGACGATCCAGACGTTCGATGGATCATCGAAGAAGCCGAGCTTGAAGTTCATCCCCATGATCCCGGCCAGCACGACCGCCGGGAGCAACACCGCCGATAGCAGCGTCAGGATGCGCATCACGTCGTTGGCGCGCTGCGACACGCGACCCATGTAGATATCGAACGTGCCGAGGAGGCCATCGCGCAGCCCCTCGACGGCTGCCATCGCCCCCTCAAGGCGGTCGACCAGCCCAGGCCATGGCTTGCCGATCGCATCCTCGATGCCCAGCTGGGGAAGTCCCAGCGTGGAGAACGCGTCGCGGTGAGGGGCAAGCGTCCGGCGGACCAGGCCGATCCGGCGGCGGAGGTCGACGATGGCGGCGAGGACGTCGTCGCCGGTGCGGCCGTGCAGCGCCCGCTGGTCGAGATCGTCGATCTCGCGCTCGATGATCTCGACGAGGAGGTAGTAGCCCACCAGCACCTCGTCGACGAGCGCCGAGATGAGGTCGCCGGCGGTGAGGTCGCCGAGGCGCGTCTCCCCATCGATGCCGGCACGGAACCTGATCAGAGCGTCCACAGGTCCCTCGTGGACGGTCAGGACGACGTTGCGACCCGCGAGGAGGTCGATCTCGCGACGGACCAGGCGCGGGGGTGTGGCGTCATCGGTCTCCATCGCTTCGAGCGTGATGTGGAGCAGCTCAGCGGTATGTGTGAGCCGCGCGCGGCGGTCGTCGTTTTGCAGCCGCTCGACGTCGGCGTCGGCCAGACCGAGCGTGTCCAGCGCCTGGGTGAGCGTGTCCTCTTCCTGACGGGTATCGATGTCGACCCAAAGCAATCGCTTCGGCCCGAGCGACCGGACGACCTCCTCGGTCAGCTCGACGCGACGGTCATGGGCATCCGCATCGAACAGCCGGACGGTGGGGTTGCTCAGTGCACCGAGCTCAGCAGGATCGCGGCTGCGACGGCGACGAAGGCCACGAGGTACTGCAGCGCGAGCATCGTCCGATCATCGGACGGTTCGACCTCCCAGGACCTGCTCGGTTTGGTGGCGCGATCGAAGAACATCGATATCGGACCTCGTTGCGACGGGAAGACCAACGACCGCCGGCATCGTGCGGTCCGTCACCATGCGCCCGGATCGGCTTTCGGAGCCTAGCGCATCGCGCGCACATCACAACGGGGCTGGAACGGGGCGCCGGCGCACCATCGCGCTCTGCGAGCCGCCTGCAACGAGTCACGGGGTGGTGGGGTTACCCGCGATGCGTCTCCGCACGTACGGTCGAGACGGCCCACGGATGGCCACCCCGGCGACGGCCTGATTTCCGCCGCGCCGACATCCCTCAGGAGGTGACCACATGATCAAGCAAATCGTCCTGTTCCTCGCGCTGAGTGCCGCCCTCGTGGCGTGCAGCAGCAGCGGGACGACGAGCACATCGGGCACCGGCGCGTCTGCCGCCCCGATCGATTCAGGCGCTGCGTCCGGCCTTCCGTCCGATAGCGGCCTCGAGAGCACGATGCCGAGCGAGTCCGCCTCGCCGTCCTGATCGACCCACCCGACCCCAGCCACTCGACGCCGGGCCCGTCACGAGCCCGGCGTCGTCATGTCCAGCGCATCGCGCGGCTCCGGGACGCGGTCGGCGCAGCGACCCGGATTCATATCGTTGTTACGTCCGGAAGCCCTGCCGTTGTCCGAAGAAGTCCGGGGCACGGCCGAGAGTGGGGACACCCGTAGAACGGGCTGAAAAACCCCAGCAGGCGGGTGGGAAGCCCGCCACGGGAAGGAGGCATCTGTGAGCATCATCGCGTGGATCGTCCTAGGTGCGATCGCCGGCTATCTGGCCGGCTTCCTCGTCCGGGGTGACGAGGGTCTTGGGATCATCGGGCACATCGTGCTCGGCATCGTCGGCGCTCTCGTCGGCGGGTTCCTTGCAGGGGCGCTGTTCAACAGCGATCCCATCAACGGGCCGTTCGACATCAGCTCGATCGTCGTCTCGGTCATCGGCGCTGTCATCACGGTCGTCGTGGTCAACGCCGTCATGGGTCGGAGCCGAGTCGGCCGCGGTCCTATCTGAGCCACGTCCGGGCGGACGCCCGGACACCTGATATGTGACGGAGCCCACCCAGTGCGGTGGGCTCCGTCGCTTTCACCGTCAACCGAAGGGAGAGCCCTCATGTCGAGGATCGTCGAATCGACCGACGTCGAAGTCCCCGTCCGGGTCGCGTACGACCAGTGGACGCAGTTCGAAGAGTTCCCGCGCTTCATGGACGGCGTGAAGAGCGTCGAGCAGCTCAACGACACCACCCTCGCGTGGAACGCCGAGATCAATGGCGTCGACCGCTCGTGGCGTGCTGAGATCAGCGAGCAGGAACCCGACACGGTCGTCGCCTGGCACTCGACGAGCGGAGCGAAGAACGACGGCCGCGTCAGCTTCGAGCCGATCGACGGGTCGCGGACGCGCGTCACGCTCGAGCTCGAGGTCGAGCCGGAAGGCGCGGTCGAGAAGGTGGGCGACGCACTCGGCTTCGTCCAGCGTCAGGTCGAGGGCGACCTTCGACGCTTCAAGGAGTACATCGAATCGCGCGGCACGCCAACGGGCGGTTGGCGCGGCGAGGTCGAGAGCGGCCGGAAGGTGGGCGAGGGCCGCTGACCCGAGACGCGAGGCTCATGCAAGGGCGGGGCCTCGCGCGGACGGACGACCGTGACGTCGTTTTCGCGACCCTGAGAGTGTGGCTCCTGTACCACTGGGGGTCCGGGAGCCACACCTACCGCTTTTCTCGGCGCCTTCGTCGCCTCTGCGGCTTGGCCCCGTCCCTCGCCTGATGCATGTCCCTCCGGCGTCGGCGGCCTGTCCATTCTTGATGCGCTTCGGCCGCATCAGATCGGTGCTTCTGGTCTGTGGAACCCGCCACGCACGACTGCCAGAGGCGTCGCTGATGCAGCCGAAGCGCATCACTCCGAAGTGATCCCTGCCGAACCGTGTCATGTGCATCACCCGCGCCGAGGCCCGCGGCCTGCAATCGATCCGCAATCGGATCGGCCGCGCGCGTCGGGACGGCGGATAGCGGCTGCGGCGCATCGTTCGTGTCCCGGAGGCAGCAGCCTCCATTTGACAGGGTGACGGCGTGGACCTCTCCACCATCGGTCGGAGCCAACGGACACATCGAGAGCTGCTCGCCTGGTTCTCCAGCCCGCGCATCGCGGTCCGAACAGCGTTCCGGCTGATCGAGACCGTGCCGAGTGCTCGGGTCGAGATCCGGTCCACGGAGGACCACGGCGCGGAAGGCCCCGTGGTCGCGCTCGCTGCCGAGATCCCGTGGCTCTGGTCGGCGATGGTCACCCGACAACTCAGTGGCCTCGGCGTGGCCGTCATGTGGGATCCCGATGCCACCGACGGCGCGACCGACGCAAGGCAGGAGGCGTGATCGCGTTGTTATGCGTTTGTAATGTCGCGTCGGCGCGGGATGGCGGTCTCTCCACATCGCCTGACCTACGGTTCGACCACAGCAGAACACCACAAGGCGGGCGCTTGTGACGGGGCGCACCTCCTTTCGCACGGACGGTTCGGGTCCCCTCCCCGGGCCGTCCGTCGCCATTTCTGTCGAAACCGTCATTGGGGAGGACACCACATGAGCGCGACCACATCCGGCCGCAAGTCGACCGACAAGGACACCGATCCGATGGCGCGTCTATCGACGACGGCACGCCAGGCGGCTGACACCGTCGCCGGGGCCGCCGGCGAGGTGGCGGCGCGGTTCCCCGAGGCAGCGAACACCACCCGTGACGCCCTCGGCGAAGCCAACCGTGCCTTCCAGGAAGCGAACCGCATGGTCCACGCAGGGTCCGATCAGACACTCAAGGTGGTCGCCGCGGCATCCCTCGGGTTCGCCGGCGGGCTGCTCATCGGCGGTGCCAACCGATTGCTCGTGATCGCAGCGCTCGTACCCGCGGCGCTGGTCGGCTCCGAATACGTGCAGCGCGAGACGACGGTCACGCGCTGAATCGACGGGCCCGCGCCAGGCATGCCGGGTGTCCCAGGCGATGGCGTGCAACGGCGCTGATACCGACCGGACCGGCCGCCCGCAAGCGGCCGCAACGCCAGCGGTCGTAGCGTCGAGATCGACCCGCCTCTGAGCGGGGGCGAAGGAGGTTTCGACACCATGGACGACGCGAAGCGAACCTATCGGGACGCGGAGAACGAAGCCAAGGAGCAGGCGCGCAAGTCGGACGGCGACGAGAGCCTTTCGGACAAGGCAGCGAACGTCGGTGACGACATCCGCACCGGGCTGGCGAACGCCGGCGACGAGGTCGACAAGCAGGTCGATCGCGCCAAGTTCCGCGAGGAGCATGGCGAGGACGTCTGATCCCGCAAGCACATTGCGAAGAGGCCCCGGCCGTCGGCCGGGGCCTCTTCATGTCCTGGTCGACCGACGTGCGTCGCGGGCGCGCTGTCGCAGCACCTTGATGACCGCGATCTCCTCGTCCCGGTCCGCCTCGGTCGGGGGCGTGGTCTGCTCCTCGGCGGCGTCGACCAAGGCCCCACCGAGGTTGCCCTCGAGGTAGGCCTCGAGGACCGCCGGGTGGACATAGCTCCCGCGGGCGACCGCAGGCGTATTGCCCAGGCGCTCCGCGGTGATCTTCATCGCCTCGACGACGTTCTTCTTGGCCGGCGCGCCGTGGTCCTGCGGCTGGAGCGCCCGGAGGGCGCGGTACGCGAGCAGCGTGCCCGCCCAGGTCCGGAAGTCCTTCGCCGTGAAGTCGCCACCGGAGATCTCGCGCAGGTAGTCATTGACGTCGTCGGACGTGACGTCGCGGACGACCCCATCGTCGTCGACGTACTGGAAGAGCTCCTGCCCGGGCAGCTCCTGGCATCTCCGGACGACTGCCGCGAGACGCCGGTCCCGCAAGCCGACCTCGTGCACGATCCCGGCCTTGCCCCTGAACCGGAACCGGACCTCCGAACCGCTGATCGTCGCGTGGCGGGCGCGCAGGGTCGTCAACCCGAATGACTTGTTCAGCCGGGCGTACTCATCGTTCCCGACCCTTATCAGGGTGAGCTCGAGCAACCGGACGACGGCTGCCAAGCACCTTCTCCCGTGGCAGTCCACGTTTCGCCACGTCCCGCTCCGCGCGGCGGCGGATCCTCGGGAGCGCCTTCGCGAAGGCGATCAACCGCGCGAAGTTCTCCGCCCCTCGCCGCTCCCGCCAGCGCGGGTGATAGCGATATTGCTTGCGGCCGCGCGCGTCCCTGCCGGTGGCCTGGAGGTGGCCATTCGGCCAAGGCGAGATCCAGACATCGGTCCACGCGGGTGGGATGACGATCTTTCGGATCCGCTCGAGGACCGCTTGGTCTCGGATGGTCTTCCCCTCCCTGTCGCGATAGGTGAAGCCCCGGCCCGTCTTGCGGCGGGTGAACCCCGGGCCCGTATCGGTGGTGTAGCGCAGGCCGCTCGCTCGGGCGACCTCGCGCGCGTCCTCTCGTGGGTCCGTCATGCCGCGACGGTACGAGCGCGGACGTCGCGCCGACACGCGCGAAGGGCCTTCGCCACATGCCTGCAATCTCGCATCCAAGGCGGGTTTCCCTTCCGATACGGACCCCCGCCGATACTCGGGACCGGTCCCGTCGCGATACCTGCTCTGGGGGACGATCGCGATGGGACTCCTTCTACCCGGCGCCAGGACGAGGGACAGGCAGGTACGCGGCGCCGCTCAGGAGACCCCCAGTTGGATGCAGCAGTCCTCATCGACCGGGTATCGAAGCGCTTCGGCGATGACGTGGCGCTCGACGATGTATCCGTCGTCGTGCCGCAAGGCACGATCCTTGGGATCATCGGTCCGTCCGGAGCCGGCAAGACGACGCTCGTGCGGCTGATGACCGGAGCGCTGACACCGACCGATGGCGAGATCCGCGTGATGGGCGAGGATCCGGTCCGGTTCAAGCGGCGCACACGCGAACGGATCGGCTACATGCCGCAGCAATTCGCGCTCTATCCGGACCTCACGACCCGCGAAAACGTCGACTTCGTCGCGTCGCTCTTCGGGCTCCTCTGGTGGCGGCGTCGCCGGCGGACCCGCCAGGTCCTCGAGCTCGTGGACCTGTGGTCGGTGCGCGACCGCCGCGCCGGCAGGCTGTCGGGTGGGATGCAGCGGCGCCTCGAGCTCGCCTCGGCGCTCGTCCACGAGCCGGCGGTCCTCTTCCTCGACGAGCCGACCGCCGGCATCGATCCCCTGTTGAGGTCGACGGTCTGGCGCGAGTTGAGCCGGCTCCGTGACGAGGGGCGAACCCTGCTGGTCACCACGCAATACGTGGGCGAAGCCGAGGGCTGCGATGCCGTGCTGCTCATCTCGGACGGCCGCGTCATCGCCGCCGGGACGCCCGATGACCTGCGCAGGACCGCGATCGGCGGCGATATGGTCGACGTCGAGACGGCCGCCCCGATCGACCTGACGTCGCTGCGCCAGATCGACGGCGTGCTCCGGATCGAGGAGCGCGGGCCGAACTCGATCCGCGCGACAGTCGATGACGCGGCGCGGATCCTGCCTGACATCGTCGACACGATCACGAGTGCAGGTGGCGAGGTGTCGTCTGCCGCGGAGGCCCGTCCCTCCTACGACGAGGTGTTCGCTCTCCTGGTCGAGCGCGATCGTGCCGCGCGACCCAAGGCAGTCGACGAGGAGGATGCCGCCTGATGCGCTCGATCCTCACCGTCGTCTGGCGGCTGCTCGCATTAGTCGGCAAGGAGCTGGTCGAGACCATCCGGCGCCCGGGAGCGATCGTCAGCCTGATCCTCGGCCCGTTCCTGATCATGACCGTGTTCGGCGCGGGCTTCAGCGGGATCCGTCGGCCGCTCGACACGATCGTGGTGGCGCCGGCATCGAGCGAGCTCCCGGCGGATCCGGCCGAGTACCAGGCGCTCGCCGGACCGGCCCTCCACATCGACAGCGTCGTCCAGGACCGGGCCGCCGCTGAGGCGCGCCTGCGGGCTGGCGAGGTCGATCTCCTCGTCGTCGCACCCGAGGATCCGGCAGCGGCCTTCCGGGCCGGGAAGCGTTCCACCATCGACATCGTGGTCGATGCCGTCGACCCCGTCGAAGAGAACTACGCCACGATCCTCGGGTCAACGCTCGCGAGCGCCGTCAATCGCCGGATCATCGAACGCGCCGTCGAGGAAGGCCAGGGCTACGCGCTGCAGGCCGGCGATGCACAGGCGGCGTCTATCCCGCCCGACGTGGTCGCCGCCCCGACAGAGTCCCAGCTCGTCAACCTCGCCGACCGTGCACCGACGGTCACATCGTTCTTCGGACCAGCCGTCCTGGCGTTGATCCTGCAGCACCTCGCGGTGACGCTCGTTTCGATGTCCCTCGTCCGCGAACGCTCGAGTGGCGTCATGGAGCTCTTTCGGATCTCACCCGTGACCGCGGCGGAGGTGCTCGCCGGCAAGGTTCTGGCGTTCGGCCTCATCGGGTTCGTCATCGCCGGCCTCACGATGCTGTTACTCGTGGTCGGTCTGGGGGTGCCGGCGCTCGCCAGCTTCGGGTCGCTCGCCGTCGTCATCGGGTTGCTCCTGCTGGCGTCGCTCGGGCTCGGGCTCCTGATCGCCGTCGTCTCCGACTCGGAACGCCAGGCGGTGCAGCTGTCCCTGCTGACGCTCCTCGCATCGGTCTTCTTCAGCGGCTTCGTCCTGGCGATCGACCAGTTCTCGCCGCCCGTCCGCGCGCTCGCCTACTTGCTCCCCGTAACGCACGGCATACAGCTGCTACAGGACCTGATGCTGCGGGGGTCGACCACCCACCTCTGGCAGGCCGGCGCATTGGGCGCGATCGCCGCTGTCACGCTCGCGGTGGCCTGGCTCTTGCTCCGCCGGAACATGCGCACCGCCTGATTGCGCAACCGCCAGGGATGGCACGGCACTGCAACGCCACCATGGAGGGACGCGGGCGCCGCGAAGCGTGGCACCTGCGACCGTGGTGGGAGAGGTGTTTCCCACCGGAGAGCCTGAGATGACCGACGACACGACACGCTACCCAGACAGCCGGCCCGACGAAACCGAGATGGAGACCGACGACCAGCCCGCTCGGCGCGGGGACGGGTCGCGACCCGAGGCCGGGTCCGACGAGGGCGAGCCGAACCCGCTCCTCCGCGATGGCCCGGATGCCCCGGATGCCGCCGACATCGAGGATCCCAGCGAGCAGCTATGAGGCTGGAGTCGGCGCCGGTCCTCCCTGGCGATCCGCGCTCCGAGGGCGCGTCCCGCGTGCGCGAACGGACGCGCCGACGCCCCGTCCGGCCGCTCGACGACCGTACGACAGAGCTCGTCCACGTGATCGAGTTCGTCCTGCCCGCAGGTGAGGCCGTGCAGCCCGTGATCTGGCTCGACCGCCAGCTGCTCGATTAGACCAGCCGTACCCGACCCGCACGCAGCCGGACCGTCCGCAACGCCCTAGGCGAGCGCCGGCTCCGCGCTCTTGCCCACGCGCGGCATCACGTCGCGCGCCATGAAGTCGATGAAGCCGTCCTGGTCTGGCCCGATCTGGTGGATGTACACGTGGTGTCGAAGACCCCGCGTCAGCGCTGCCCGGCAGCGCCCGACGACCGTTGTCGCAGCGGCATGGCAGTCTCGTGTCAGGAGCTGGCGGTCGCCGCCTCAGCGCTGCGGCTCGCCTCGTCCGGGACCCGCTCGGTGTCACCGCCCCGGCCGGCGGCGATCCGTTCGCGATAGATCGCCTCGTATCCGTCGGTCATCCGCTCCACCGAGAACCGCTCGATGACCGAGTCGCGGATCGCCTGGCGGTCGAGATCGGCGACGCGGTCGACCCGGAACGCCATCGCGCGGACATCGTCGCCGAAGAACCCGTCGATGCCGTCCCGGACGATCTCTGGTAGGGCGCCCGTGGGTCGTGCGACGACCGGCGTGCCGCACGCCAGGGCTTCGATCGCGACGAGGCCGAACGGTTCCGGCCACGAACCGGGCATCAACGCCGCGTAGCTCTCGGCGAACAGCTGGTCGCGCTCCTGCTGGGAAACCTCGCCGAGGTACTCGATCGACGGACCTGCCGCCTTCAACGCCGGGCCGAACACCTCGTCGTAGTACTCGCGCTCGACGCCGCCGGCCGCGACCTTGGCGGCGATCCTCAGCGGACGTCCGGCAGCCTTGGCGATCTCGATCGACTCGACGATGCCCTTCTCCGGCACGACCCGGCCGACGAAGCAGAGCGCGTCGGTCCGCTGCTTTCCGAACGGCGCCTCGGCGAGGCGGAGGCCGTTGTGGACCACGGAGAACGCGATGTCGGGATGGGTCGATGCCTGGTTCCTGCTGATCGCCACAAGCCCGGCCGGCGGGTCGGCAAGTAGGCCGTCGGCATACGGCATGTCGAGCCGGCCATGGAACGTCGACACGACCGGCACCGGTGCGATCCGCGCGAGGAGCAGGTTGACCCACTCCAGGTGGCTGTGGATGACGTCGAACTCGCGGGCGTGCCTGAGGACGCTGTGAAGCGTCAGCTGCATGAACGGCAGGGACTCGCCCGTGTAGCCGATCGGTCGGAGCGCCTTCTCGACGGTCTCGATATGCCGTCCCGGCACGACCGAGTCGCCGCTGGCGAACGTCGTGATGTCGTGGCCGCGCCCGTAGAGCTCCGTCACAAGCCCATGCACGATCCGCTCGGTGCCGCCGTACGCGCCGGGTGGGACGCGCTCGAAGGGCGGTGCGACCTGGGCGATCCGCAGTCGGTCTGGCAACGAGGGTCTCCCCGGGACGCAAGTGGACCGCGGACCTCATCGAGGTCCGCGGTCCTAGTCTCTCACCCCGGTGCAGCCCGGGGCCTGCTCGACCTAGTGGTCCGGGTCGAGATCCGGTCGGCGACCCTCCTCCAGATCCTCCTCGGTCTTGTCGCCGACGCCGGCACCGCCGGCGGCGCCCACGGCACCACCGACCACCGCACCCGGAGGCCCGGCGATAGCGCCACCGATGACCGCGCCCGCGGCACCGCCACCGAGCGCCCCGGTGCCGGACCCGGCCTCGTCATCACCCTCGGCCGCCTCACCGGCGATCGCACCGCCGACCGCGCCGATCGCGCCACCGACGACAGCGCCTGGAGGGCCGCCGACCGCAGCACCGACAGCCGCCCCGGCGAGAGCACCGCCGCCTGCTCCGAGCGCCTCGGCACCGTGCTCGTTGGTGTCCTCGTTCAGGTCATCGACCGCCCCACGCTGGTCCATCGGTCGATCCATCGCGCGGTCCATCTGGCTCCGGTCGAGGGTCGGATCGAGCGGGTCGACGTCGCCGTCGATGCGCCTGTTGTCGTTGCCATCCATGTGGTGGCCTCCTTCGATGGGATCGGCTTGGGGGTCGCACGGACCGTACGGGCCGCTCCGAGACGGCAGATGTCAACTCGACGAGCACCGGCGTATCAGGCGAGTGTCAGCGATCCGTCCGGCCGCACGGACGGTGTCACGAGTCACCGCACGCCCGTCGCGACGCCCATCGGGACCGGTGTTCGCGCAAGGGGTGTCCGCGGTGTGGTCCATACTTCGGGACCACACCGGATCCGGTCGGAGGACGAACGGTCTTGACAGACGGCGCCCCGGGATCGAGCGCGAGAGCGCCGGATCGGGCGAAGGACGAGGTCGCGCGGTCGCGCGATATCCGACTCGAAACGGGCCAGGCGATCATCGCCGGCATCTTCATCGGCTGGCTCGGGATCGCGACGAAGGCTGCGATCAACGAGGCGGTCGGGACGAACTCGTTCTACGTCCTCCTGATGGCCGCAGCGGTCCTGGCGGCCTGGGTGGGTGGACTGGCAGGCGGGATCTCGGCGGTCGTCACTGCCGCGGTCCTCAATCAGGTCATCTTCGTCAATGGCGAATCCGCGCCGGACGCCGCGCAGTTCCTGCAGGCGCTGTACATCGTGACTGCGGTCGCGACCGTCCTCCTCGTCGCGTCGCGTCGCGCGTCACGCGACCGATTGGCGGATGCGCTCGACGAGGTGTCGACCCTTGCCGAGGAGATCGAAGGGCGCGACGCACGGCTCCAGCTGATGCTGTCTGCGTCGGGGACCGGCTTCTGGGAATGGGATATCGAGACCGGCGCGTTGACCTGGTCGGACGCGATCTTCCGCCAGCACGGGTTGGAGCCCGGTCCGGCGGCCCCGCAGTTCGCCGCCTATCTCGACACGATCCACCCAGACGACCGCGGCGCCTTCGAGAGCGCGATCGGTTCGACCGTGGAGTCCGACGGACACGACACCTTCGAGCTCGAGTTCCGCGTCGTCTGGCCCGATGGGACGATCCACTGGACCCACGGGGCGGGGCGGCTCTTCCGCGACGAGGAGGGACGACCGCTCCGGATGATCGGCACCGGCCAGGACATCACCGACCGCCGAAGGATCCTCGAGGATCGGGACCGACTGCTCGACGAGGAGCGCCGCGCCGGGGCGTTCCGGGAGGCCTTCGTCGACGTCATCAGCCATGAGCTGCGGACACCGATCACGACGATCATGGGACTCGCCCAGATCCTGGCCCGCCCGGGTCGATCCGACGACGAGGCCTCGCGGATGGCGCTACTCGAAGACGTCAGATCCGAGGCCGAGCGCCTCCATCGGCTCGTCGAGGACCTGCTCGTCCTGAGTCGCGTCGAGCGCGGGCGGCTCGAGGTCGAGGCCGAGCCGATCGAGCCGCGCCGTCTCCTCGAGCGGATCGTCACGCAGGAGGCTCGCGAGCTGCCGACGATCACGGTCGAGACGGATCTCGAGGCCGACCTGCCGATCGTCGCCGGCGAGACGACCTACGTTGAGCAGATCGTCCGCAATCTCCTCAACAACGCGGCGAAGTACACGCCGTACGACAGCCGCGTCGTCGTGTCCGCACGGAAGGCCGACGGCGACGTCGAGGTCCGAGTGACCGACGACGGTCCCGGTATCCCGGCCGCGTCCATCGACCGCATCTTCGAGCTCTTCTATCGCGACCCGAGCAGCTCACGCCTGGTCGCGGGTTCGGGCATCGGCCTGTTCGTGTGCGCGAGCCTGGCCGAGGCCATGGGCGGGAGGATCTGGGCCGCGCGACCTCCGGACGGCGGCACCGAGATCGGGTTCACCCTGCGGATCCTCGAGCCGGACGCGGACGACACGGGGCAGCTCAGCGTCCGGACCCAGCGGTCGCGTGGCGTCGCCGGACCGGTCGGCGCGTCGGAGGACGCGGTGGCAGGTCCGGTGGAGGTCGACGGCCAGGGGGTCGCTAGCCACAAGGTCGGTTCTGCGCTCGGCGAGGGAACGACGCCCGCGGGCTGACGCCTCGGATACGGCGACGCCGACGAGGGGTGGCAGGCCGACCCGAGAGCTCAGACCGCGGCGGGATCGACCTTGTCGGGATCGATGCCGAGGTCGCGTACCGCTTTCGCGGCCTTGGCCGGGGGCAGCGCCCCGCATCGTGCGAGCGCCACCATCGTGGCGGCGGCGATGTGTGTCGCGTCGATCTCGAAGAGTGAACGCAGGTCCTCGCGGGTCCCGCTGCGCCCGAAGCCGTCCGTCCCGAGCGCGAGGTAATGGTCGGGTAGCCAGCGCGCGACCATGTCGGGCAGCTGCTTGATCCAGTCCGTGGTCGCGATGATCGGTCCGCCCTCGAACGGGAGCACGTGGCTGACGACCGGGATCCGCGGCTTGCGGGCATCGGGATGGAACCGATTCCAGCGCTCGGCTTCGAGCGCCTCACGGCGCAGCAGCGGGAACGACGGGGCGCTGTAGATCTCGGCCGCCACGCCGAACCGCTCCGCCAACAGGTCGCGTGCCGCGATCGACTGCTCGAGGATGGCGCCGGACCCCACCAGCCGGGCGCGGTGGGCATCCTTGCCGATCTCGGGCGCAGCGGCGAACCGGTAGATGCCGCGCAGGATGTCCTCGTCGGTCAGCCCATCGGGCCGCGCGGGCTGGGCGTAGTTCTCGTTGTGGATCGTGATGTAGTAGAAGACGTCCTGGGGCTTCTCGCCGTACATCCGGTCGATCCCGTCGCGGACGATCGCCGCGAGCTCATACGCGTACGACGGGTCGTAGCCGCGCACGTTCGGGATGGTCGACGCCTGGATATGGCTGTGGCCGTCGTCGTGCTGGAGCCCCTCACCGGCCAGTGTCGTACGCCCGGACGTGGCGCCCATGAGGAAGCCGCGGCCCCGGGCGTCGCCGAACTGCCAAATCTGGTCGCCGGTCCGCTGGAAGCCGAACATCGAATAGAAGATGTAGAACGGGATGGCCGCCAGGCCGTGCGTGGCATACGACGTGCCGGCCGCCTGGAACGACGCCATCGAGCCGGCCTCGGTGATGCCCTCCTCGAGGACCTGACCGTCCGTCGCCTCGCGATATGACAGGACGAGGTCCGAGTCGACCGGCTCGTAGCGCTGGCCGAGCGCCGCGTAGATGCCGACCTCCTTGAAGAGCGGGTCCATGCCGAAGGTCCGCGCCTCGTCCGGGATGATCGGCACGATCCGCGCCCCGAGCTCCTTGTCGCGGATCAGGTTACGCAGGATCCGGGTGAACACCATCGTGGTCGATACCGGGGTCTGGCTACCAGCATTGAACTCGGCATCGACCTCTGGGCCCGGCGCCGGCAGCGGCTTCGAGCGAACGAGCCGCTTGGGGATCGCCCCACCGAGCGCCTTGCGGCGCTCGCGCAGGTACTCGACCTCTTCCGACTTCGGCCCTGGGTGGTAGTACGGCGCGTCCTTGAGGTCCTTGTCCGGGATCGGCAGCTGGAGTCGATCGCGGAAGACCGTCAGCTCCTTCTCGGAGAGCTTCTTGGCCTGATGCGTGATGTTGCGCGCTTCGACACCGGGACCGAGGGTCCAGCCCTTCACGGTCTTCGCGAGGATGACCGTCGGCGCACCCTTGAATTCGGTCGCGGCCTTGTATGCCGCGTAGAGCTTGCGGTAGTCGTGGCCGCCGCGGCGGAGCTTGGCGAGATCGTCGTCGGAAAGGTGTTCGACGAGCTTGCGCAGCCGCTGGTCCGGGCCGAAGAAGTGCTCTCGGATGTACGCCCCGCCCGCGACACTGAACTTCTGGAACTCGCCGTCGAGCGTGTCATTCATCTGCTGGACGAGCACGCCATCGACATCACGCGCCAGGAGCTCGTCCCACTCGCGCGCCCAGATGACCTTGATGACGTTCCAGCCAGAGCCGCGGAAGACCGCCTCGAGCTCCTGGATGATCTTGCCGTTGCCGCGGACCGGCCCATCGAGGCGTTGCAGGTTGCAGTTGACGACGAAGGTGAGGTTGTCGAGCCCCTCGCGTGCCGCGACGTGCAGCGCGCCGAGCGACTCGGGCTCGTCGGTCTCGCCATCGCCGAGGAACGCCCAGACGCGTGATTTCGACGTGTCGAGCATCCCGCGGTTCTGCAGGTATCGGTTGAAGCGGGCCTGGTAGATCGCGCTGATCGGGCCGAGGCCCATCGAGACGGTCGGGAACTCCCAGAAGTCCGGCATGAGTCGCGGATGGGGGTACGAGCTCAAGCCCTGGCCTGGCTTGCCCTCCCGTCGGAAGTGGTCGAGCTGGTCCTCGCTCAGACGCCCCTCGAGGAAGGCGCGCGCGTAGATCCCTGGCGCGGCGTGGCCCTGATAGAAGACCTGGTCGCCGGCGCGCGCCATCGTCCTTGCCAAGGAAGAAGTGGTTGAAGCCGACCTCGTACAGGCTCGCCGAGCTGGCGTACGTCGAGAGGTGACCGCCGATCCCCGGGTAGCGGTTGTTGGCGCGCAGGACCATCGCGACCGCGTTCCAGCGGACGATGCGTCGGATGCGCAGCTCCATCGCCTCGTCGCCCGGGAAGGCGGGCTCCTGTTCAGGGCTGATCGTATTGATGTAGCGCGTCTGGGTCAGCGGCGGCAGCCCGATCTGGAGCTGGCGCGCGCGCTTGAGGAGCTTGTAGACGAGGAACCGGGCGCGAGTCTCGCCCTCCTGCTCGACCACCTGGTCGAGCGACGTCATCCAGTCCTCGGTCTCAGCCGGGTCGATGTCGGGAAGTTGGTGCTTGAACTCGTCGAAATACATATCCGCTTCTATCGTAGGCCGACGGCGCCGAGGATGGAGGTTGCGGGTCGGCGCTAGTCGATCGTGGGCGTGCGGCGACTCGATAGTCGGCGTGCGGCGACGGCCGGCGATCGAGCTAGTCGGTCGTGACCGGGTCGAGCCGCATCGTCGTGTCGAGGATCTCGGCGCGGACCATCGACGGGGTCGCCGAATCGCCGTCGTACTTGCGCTCGAGTCCGGCCGAGGTCCGGGCGATCGAGTCCGGGTCTCGCGCGGGGACGGCACGGGCAGGGATACGGCGACCATCGATGTGGACGGCGATGTCAGGGTTCGCGAGCGCCTCGCGGAACCAGCGCGCCGTCACGCCGCGCCAGGACCGGACGAAGACGTCGTCGCCGTCGACCACGACCCAGGTGATGGTCCGGTGGACCTCGGCCTCCGGCCCGGCCGAGGTCTCGATCTCGATCTCTTTCGCCAGGTCGATCGCGCGAAGGTCGTCGGTCGTAAACGGCATGGCCCTCAGGGTACCGCCGGACGGGGCGTTGGCGTGTCGGTCAACGTGTTGGCCCATCGCCAGTGTTCATGACGTCAAGCCCATCTCCGGCGCTTCCACGGACCCGGACATCGGCTCAGCGCCAACGAATCGACTCCAGGAGCGCCTGCTCGCGGCCCCTCGCGCCGAAACGTTTGGCTGCCAGACAACACTCCGGCGGGGGCGTCGTGGCACTGGGCCGCCCCGCCCGCTGTAATGCCGATGTAACGGTTTTGCAATGCCGCTCGGCACCGGGCGTCAGGACGCCCCGCCGATGCTGGGGCTCCACTAGTCAAGGAGTTCCCAGACCATGACCGACCACGACACCGTCGTCGTAAAGGACGGCGGCTCGAACGCCGGCCTGATCCTCGGGATCATCGCCATCATCATCGTGCTCGCCCTCGGGTGGTATTTCCTGATGGGTCCGGGCGCGGGTTCGAGCAGCAACTCATCGAACGACACGAACATCAACGTCCAACTTCCCAGCGTCGCTCCACAGAGCTCCTAGGGGCGGTCCGTCGCTGACGGTGCGGACGCTCGTCCGGCACCATTGACACCAACCCAGGAGGTGCCACGTGAGTACCCAGCCCCTAGTCCTCGTAGCCGACGACGAGCCGCGCATCACCAAGCTCGTTTCGATCGCGCTCGGCCGAGGAAGGGTTCCGTGTCGTCACCGCCAGCGGCGGTGAGGACGCGCTCCAGAAGGCCGAGGAGGTCCGTCCGGACATCGTCCTTCTCGACATCGTGATGCCCGACCTCGACGGTATCGAGGTCATGCGCCAGTTGCGCGAGCGCCGCCCCGTCGCGGTGATCCTGTTGACCGCCAAGGGCTCCACCGCCGACAAGGCGAAGGGTCTCGACCTCGGCGCCGACGACTACATCGCCAAGCCGTTCCACCCCGACGAACTGGCGGCGCGCGTGCGCGCGGTCCTTCGCAGGTCTTCCGGCGCCAGCCCCGGCTCGGGCGTCCTCGCCTTCGACGACATCGAGATCGATCTCGAGCGCCGGATGGTGACCCGGAACGGCGAACTGGTCCAGCTCTCGCGGACCGAGTGGCTGCTGCTGCAGCATCTCGCGGCGAATGCCGGCAAGGTCGTCCTCCACACGGAACTCCTCACGAAGGTGTGGGGCCCGGAATACCGCGACGACCTCCAGTACCTCCGGGTATGGGTGTCGCGCGTCCGCCGCAAGCTGGGCGCGGAGCCCGGCGAGCCCGGCCGCATCAAGACGTTCCAGGGCATCGGCTATCTCCTCGATGTCGAGCCCCCGGCACCGCCGGAGACGGTCGAGCCCGAGCCCGCCAAGGACGAGCAGTCCGCCCTGATCGGATAGCGCTTCCTGCCCCAGGGACACCGGGGAGCCACGCGGGCCCCCACGCGTCGAACGCTCCCCGGTCGCTCCCTTCGCATCGGCGGCGACGGACGGGCGTGCCGTCCCCTCCCGACCGTATGGAGCCCCTGCTAGGCTCAGCCGATGCAGCGGTACGACGACAAGACGGCCCTCCTCGTCATCGACGTCCAGAACGATTTCGCCGACCCGAAGGGCAGTCTCTCCGTTTCTGGCGGCGTGTCGCTGATCCCGCAGATCAACAGCGAGATCGCGATGGCGACGTCGGCTGGAGCCACGGTCGTCGCGACCCAGGACTGGCATCCCGAGTCGACCCCCCATTTCCAGAAGGACGGCGGCATCTGGCCCGTCCACTGCGTGGGCGGGACGTGGGGCGCAGAGCTGCATCCCGACCTTCAGATCCCTGACGACGCACCGCGGGTCCGGAAGGGCACGGGCGGCGAGGATGGCTACTCCGGCTTCACGATGCGCGACCCCGTCACCGGCGAGGAGAAGTCGACCGGGCTCGACGCGCTCCTGAAGGAGCGCGGCATCGAGCGGGTCGTGATCATGGGGCTCGCGACCGACTACTGCGTCCAGGCCAGCGTCCTCGACGCGATACGGCTCGGCTACCGAACCGCCGTGCTGACCGATCTGTGCGCGCCCGTCAACCTGCAGCCGGGTGACGGCGCACGCGCCGAACAGGCGATGCGTGACGCGGGCGTCCAGATGTGGCAGACCCGGATGCGCTGACAGACCCGGCGGTGCAACTCCATCTGGTCGACGCGACCTACGAACTCTTCCGCGCCCACTACGCGCCCCGACCGCCGGTCATCGGCCGTGACGGCGTCGTCCTGTCAGGGGTGTCGGGGCTCGTCGACCAGCTGCTGTTCCTGCTCCGCGAGCAGGGCGCGACCCACGTCGGCTGCGCGACGGACCGGGTCATCGAATCCTTCCGGAACGACCTCTTCGCGGGCTACAAGTCGTCAGCCGGGATGCCACGCGAATTGCTCGCCCAGTTCCCGATCGCCGAGGCGGCGGTCGAGGCACTCGGTGTCGTGCTGTGGCCGATGGTCGAGTTCGAGGCCGATGACGCGATCGCCGCGGCGGCCGTCCGTTTCGCCGAGGACCGGCGCGTAGAAAAGATCCTGATCTGCACGCCGGACAAGGACATGGCCCAGCTGGTGCGCGACGAACGGATCGTGCTCTGGGATCGACGTCGGGACCTCACGTACGACGACGCCGGCGTTCGCGCGAAATGGGGCGTCGGGCCGACCTCGATCCCCGATTACCTCGCCGTGGTCGGTGACAGCTCCGATGGCTATCCCGGCATCCCCGGTTGGGGCGCGAAGGGTGCCGCCGCGGTGCTCGCACGATACGGACATCTCGAGGACGTCCCGGATCGGGCGTCGGCATGGGAGGTGCCAGGCATCGCCGGCGGCCGCGCGATGTCGCTGGCTGCATCACTGCGCGATCACATGGACGAGGCGCTGCTCTATCGCGACCTGGCGCGGCTCCGGACGGCTGAGGACGGCGTCAAGATCCGCCAGACCGACCCCGACGAGTTGCGCTGGGAGGGCGCTCCAAGGGACGCGTGGGAGGCGTTCTGCGACGAGTGGGGCCTCGCGCGCCTGGCGACGAGGCCCCATCGATGGTCAGCGGCGTGAGGCCCGACTAGGGCGCAACGCGCTGCCAGGTGACGTCCGGCCTCACGTCGAGCGGGGTATCGGTAAACGACTTGAGGTCGACGATCGACATGGACTGGAGCCCACCGACAACGGGTGGCACTGCCACGATCACCGACTGACCATCCGGCGCGATGATCGACGAGATCCAATCGGCGCCGTGGACGCCGAGATCCCTCGCGGTTCCGAGCGTCTCGCCGAGCGACGCGATCGCAAGCGCGTGTCGCCCGCTCTCTTCGACCTGGAACAGGATGCCGTCCTCGGTGGGCAGCCACGACGCGCTGAATTCATTGTCGTGCGACCCGTCCGATTCGAGGACCTGGTCCGAGAGGACCTCCCCAGCCGGACCGATCTCGGCGAGATGGATACGGAACCCGGGGCTGGTCGCTGACGTAAGCGCCGGTTCCAGCGTGTAATACAGGAGGCGCCGGCCGTCCGATGCCCAGGCGGGTCCACTGAAGTATTCGTCGCGGTGGCTGACGTAGTCGGCATCAGACCGGAAGCCCGGGTCAAGGTCGAGGCGCTGGGCGTGGAGTCCGTCGCGGCCGACCAGGTAGAAGCCCCAGTTCCCCCCGGAGTCCTGACCCTTGAACAGGATCTGGTCGTCGTGGCCGGGCCGGTGGATCGGGACCTGGACCGGCATGCTGAGATCGAGCGTCGTCGAGGGGCTCCCGTCCGTGGGGACGATCGCCATCGTCGAGCGGCCATCCTCGTTCGCGACGTACAGATCAGTCCCATTCGGCGACCACTCGAACCACGAGATCGGGAACGGGATGTCGAGGCGCCGCTGGGTGCTCCCATCTACGTTCGCGATCCACATCGAGGAGACGCCACCGGTCTCGTGCCGCGAGAACACTAACTTCGAGCCGTCGTTCGACACCGCCGGTGTCTCGTCGATCGTGGCGCCGACGATGAGCGGAGTCTTCGCGCCCGTCGGCGAATCACGGACGAAGATGTCGCCATCGAAGGAGTAGAGGACCTTGCCATCGCCGGCCACGCCGAACGGTGGCGGTAGGGCTGGTCTACGCGTCCCGGCGATGAGCAGCGCTCCGCCGACCAGCGCAAGGACCAGGAGGGCGATCAGGCCGACGGTGCGCCAGGGCATCTGGCTCACCGCCTCCGACCGCGTCGTGATCGCGGACATGGGGATCCACCTTTCGGGGATGCGCCAGGCGGGTCGACGCCGGGTCCGAGCGGTCCGCGCAAGGACCTGCCCGAGCAGTGGCTCAGGCTCGCTCGACGGGGCGCTGGCCTCGAACCAGGCAGCGAGGTGGCGGTCGAAGTCGTCGCGCGTCGTCATGCCAACCGCCGTTCGTTCTGTGTAGCCGCGCGAGCGTCTGCGTCCAGCGCAGCCCGCATCGCACGGGTGGCTCGATGAAGGCGCGAGCGGACGGTGCCCGGCGGGATGCCGAGCGCGTCCGCAGCCTCATCGAGGGACAAGCCGAGGTAGTAGTGAAGGACCAGCACCGTCCGCTGATCGGCGTCGAGGCGGCGGAAACCACGCTCGAGCTCGTCGCGGTCGGCGACATCGATCGAAGGATCGCGATCCGGGACAGCTGTCTCCCGGACCTCGAGCTCGATCGCCCATCGCCGTCGTCCGCGCCTGGCTTCGCGATAGCAGGAACGAACGAGGAGCCGGTGGAGCCAGGCCTCGAAGCGATCGGGGTCACGCAGTGACGAGAGATCGCGCCAGGCGGCGACGAGCGCATCCTGGGTCGCGTCCTCGGCCTTCTGGTCGTCCCGAAGGATCAGGCAAGCGGCAGCGTAGAGCCGGCCGATCGACGTGCGCGCCAGCTCTGAGAACGCGCCATGATCGCCCGCCATCGCCTGCTCGACCAGGTCCCGCCGCATCTGGCCTCCGTTGATCGGCACGGCTCATCGGGCCGTGCTCACAGGATATGGGGCCGGTCGCGGGATCTCAGTTCCCGAAAGCTGCCGAGCCACCTCGCATCGGTGGCTCGAGACGCCGCCTCGGCGACGTTCTAGCCCATCCCCACCAGGGCCGCGAGATGGGCCGGGACGGGATCCGTCATCTCGTTCGCCGCTCCCGCCGGACTGGCGGGCCAATCAGGTGGCAATGGGATCGTCGCCCACTGGACCGTACCGTCGGCCCAACGGACCGCGACTCCGGCGGTGTTCCCGCCGAGCTCCGACGCCATACACCTGGCGTTCGGTGGGCATGCGTTGTCGACTGCGATCGCAGCTGGCTCTTCGGACCGGGCTCCAGCCAATGCATCGAGGCCGATCTCGAGCAGGTCATTGCAATCGGGGCCGGCAAAGGCACCGCACTGGACGCCGGGATGGCCACCATCCCCGACCGTTACCCCGAAGACGGTGCAGCCGGCGAAGGTCCACAGTGCCGCTGCGATGACGGCGAGAGCCGGGACGCGGCCGGACATCCCTAGCGGACCAGCTCCAGGAGCGCCGCGTGATGGCGCTTGGGGGCCGCCAGGACCCCGATCGAGCGGGGGGCGTGGCTGATGTCGAACCAGCGCCCGCCATCCATCGAGGTGACGCGCGCGCCGCCGCGTTCCGCGATGAGACCCGCCGCGGCGATGTCCCAGGGCGACAGTCCACCTTGCTGGATGAACGCATCGAACCGGCCGTTGCCGACGTACGCCAATGCCATCGCCGCCGACCCCATCGAGCGGGGGATCCGGATGGCCTTCCGCACGTTGCGGTTCCTCGTGGCGACCGATCGCCCATTGAGCGCCATCGAGACGACGAAGTCGGACAGCTTCTCCTTGTCGGAGGCCTTCATCGCGAAGCTTTCGGTCCCCAGCGTCGACATCAGGATGGCCGGTCCGCCCGCGGTCGCGGCGAACGTCTCGCCCCGCGTCGGGTCATGCACCACGCCGACCGTCGGACGGCCCGCCACCACAAGCCCGATGGAGACACAGAAGAACGGGATGCCGTTGGCGTAGTTCACGGTCCCGTCGAGCGGGTCGATGACCCAGACGCGGCCACGGCCGGACGTCGGCGCTTCGCCCGCCTTGGCCCGGTGCTCGCCGCTCTCCTCGGCGAGGATGGCGTCCGCCGGGTGGTATGACCGGATCGCCTCGATGATGAGGTCCTCGGAGAGGTGATCGGCCTCGGTGACGATGTCGCGCGCGCTCTTGTAGTCGATGCGCTCGAGGCGCTCGTAGCGGTCCATGAGGATCTCGCCCGCGCGTGCCGCCAGCGCGATGGCGAACTCGAGCTCGGCGGGTGGCGCGCTCGCGTCGGCACCGTCGTCGATCGGGCGTCGGACGGTCGTCATGGCGTCCGGCACTCGACCTGGAGGTCGACCGGTGTCGACCCGAACTCCAGCAGTTTCGATTCGAATGTCCGCGTCTGGTGCGGATCGAGCCGGGGTGTCGTCACGAACTCGGCCGTGCCCATCCCCTCATCCCCGACGCGGGATAGCCGGCAGGTCGTCTGCCCGGTCGCGTCACCCTGGTTCGTGACGGTGACCGCGACCGACAGGCCGTTGCCGGACGGGACGACCTCGCCGACCTGCGCGGGGAAGGGCCCACTGCCCGCGATCGAGAGCCGTGCGAGAACGGCCAGGACGGCGATCGCCACGGCGACCGCGATGAACACGGAACCGTGGACCTGTCCGGACGCGACGTCGCGCAGCCCGAGCGGGTTGCACTCCTCGCATAGACCGACGCCCGGCGGGACCGGCTTGCCGCATCGCGCGCACGGGTGGGTCGGCTCGACCGAGACCGGTGAACGTGGTGCGGAGGCCGTCGGGGTCACCCGGCGATGGTGCCACGAAACGGGCAGGAACCCGGCGCGCCGCGCCTCTCACCAGCGGGTGACGGACTCCACGAGCGCATCGATGTCCTCGGTCGTCCTGGCCGTCACGATCGCCCCGTCGGCGCCGGCCGCATGCCAGCGCTCCCACGTCGCCCGTGGCTCAGCGAGCCAGCCGGACTCATTGACGCTGCTCTTCTCCCCGAGCCAGTCGCCCTGGAAGCCGACGATGACCGTCTGGTCCTCGCGCCGCTTGCCGGCCGCCTCCAACGTCTCGAGGTAGACGGGCAGGTTCGCCTCGAAGTTGTCCTCGAACGTGCTCCAGCCATCGCCGATGCGCGCCGCGAGCGCCGCCCCGGGTCGTGTCTCCCCGCCGACGATGATGGGCGGAGGCGGATCCGCGACGGGGAACGCGACGGCGTCCTCCAGCGGGTAGAAGGGCGAAGGCCGTGTCACCGGGCCACCCGTCCACAGGGCGCGGATGACGGCGACGGCCTCCTCGACGCGCTGGACCCGTTCGGGCGCCTCGGGAAAGTCGATCCCGTAGGAAGCGTGCTCCTTCGGCGCACCGCCGATGCCGAGCCCGAGGACGAGCCGGCCACCCGAAGCGATCTGGAGCGTCGACGTCATCCGCGCGACCACGGCGGGATGCCGGTTCATGACGTTCATCACGAACGGGCCGACCGTGACGCGCCTGGTCTGCGCGGCGGCCATGCTCAGGATCGTCCAGTTCTCCACGACCGGGACCGTCCGGTCGCTGCCCTGCCCGATGAAGTGGTCCCACGCCCAGACGCCCGCGAAGCCCGCCTCGTCGAGCCGACGCGCGCTCTCGAGCCACCAGTCGGGCGTCGCGCGGATCGTCCGGAGACAGACGCCGATCGGCAGTCGGTCGCTCTCGCCGCCAGCCGGCACGCCTACAACCCCGTCTCGAACAGCCGAATGTCCTCCGGCGAGATAGCGTGGCCGTCGCCGCGGGTCGGTCCGAGCGCATCGTGCGCGCCGAGCGCGTCGAGATCCGCGGGGAATCGGCCGATCAGGTCGAGCACCACCTTCTGGATCCTCTCGGCGTTCGCCTGGAACACCTCGAGGACCGCGGTCGCGTCGACCGCATCGGTGCCCTCGTGGACGCCGGCGTCATAGTCGGTGATGAGGCTGATGTTGACGACCGCCATCCCGAGCTCGCGGCACAACCACGCCTCGGGGTACTGGGTCATGTTGATGACCTCCCAACCCGCGTCGGAGAACCATTTCGACTCCGCCTTGGTCGAGAAGCGCGGACCCTGGATGACGACGACCGTGCCGCGCTCATGGACCTCGATGCCGTGGTCGCGGATCGTGTCGATCGCGAGCTGGCGGAGGACGGGGTCGTAGATGTCGGCCGACGAGAGGTGCGTCACGATCGGACCGTCGTAGAACGTGTCGATGCGCCCGCGGGTGCGGTCGACGAACTGGTCGCACACGACGAAGTCGCCGGGCTTGACGTGGAGGGCGAGTGACCCTGCCGCACACGGGGAGATCACGGCCTTCACGCCCAGCGACCGCATCGCCCAGACGTTGGCCCGGTAGTTGATCCGGTGCGGCGGAAGCGTGTGCCGGCGACCGTGCCGCGGCAGGAACGCCACGCGTCGGCCCGCGACGTCGGCCAGGAACAGCGAGTCGGACGGGGCGCCATACGGCGTATCGACCTTGATCTCGCGTACGTCGTCGAGCAGCGAGTAGAAACCCGAGCCGCCGAAGACGCCGACCTCGGCCGTGTCCGCCATGCGTGATCCTCCATCGTGCGCGGGCCCGAGCGGCCCGACGCCCTGGCAAGTATGGCGGGCTAGGATTCTCCTGCCTGGCCGCGAGCGACCGCCGCAAGCGCACGACGACCCGCACGAGCGACCAGCGACCACGAGGACGATCCGATGACCGACATCCCGACCGGCCCGACCGATCCATCGCCCACGACATCGGGCTTCGATACCGGCAGCCATCTGCCGCCACCCGCCATCGGCCCGGTGACCGGCGTGAACCCCGTCCCTGCTCCGACCGGGCCCGGGCCATCGGTAGCCCGTCGACGGGACGATCCCGGACGCACCGCAACGGTCGTCTTCGGGCTGATCATCGTCGCGATCGGCCTCTGGTTCTTCGCCGACCAGACGCTCGGTCTCGAGATGCCGCGGCTGCGCTGGAGCGAGCTATGGCCGGTCCTGCTGATCCTGCTCGGGGCGTGGATCCTCTTCAGCTCGATGCGGCGTCACCGATGACGACGCGGTCGCCGGACGTCGAGGTCGCCTGGACCCAGGGCGACGGGTCGGTCCAGGACCGTCTCACGCTCGCCGACTGGCGGCGACGGGTCGCGACGCTCTACGGCGAGGTCCGGGCGATGGCGGCGTCCGATCCGGGCGTCGCGCTCGCGCATTGGCGCACCGTCCGCGAGTGGCTCTTCCGCGAACACCCGCAGTCGCCGCTGCCCGTCGGCGAGCGAGCCACTTACCGCGCCCGGCATTTCGACCACGATCCGGCGTTGCGCTTCATCGTTCCCGTGGAACCGGCACCGGCCGCGGATCCAGGCGCGCTCGCGATGGAGCTGCCGAATAGCGGCAACGAGACGCTGGCGTTCCGCCGGATCGGCTCGGTCCGGCTCCCCTTCCCTGGCGGCGAGCAGCGGCTGTCCGTGTTCTGGATCACCGGCTATGCCGGCGGCCTGTTCATCCCCTTCCGCGACGCGACGAACGGCAACGAGACGTACGGCGCCGGCCGCTACCTGGTCGATGCCGCCAAGTCGCACGACCTCGGCGTCGACGAGGCGACCGGCGACCTGATCCTCGACTTCAACTTCGCGACCCAGCCGTCCTGTGCGTTCGATCCGCGCTGGGCGTGCCCGCTGGCGCCGCCCGAGAACCGCCTCGAGATCGCGGTCCGCGCCGGCGAGCGACTGGCGTAACGCCACCGCACGTACCATCCGACCGATGGCTACCAACGTGATGCCTGTGAAGTTCGGTCTCCAGCTCTGGTCCCAGCAGACCGACTGGCCGGGCTTCCGCGATGCGGCGCTCGCGGCTGAGGCGAACGGCTGGGACTCCGTCTGGACCTGGGACCATCTGCTTGCGATCTTCGGGCCGTGGGAGCAGCCGATCTTCGAGGGCTGGGGCGCGCTCGCCGCGCTGGGCCCCATCACCGAGCGAGTCCGACTCGGGCTGATGGTCGGTGCGAATACGTTCCGCAACCCGGGGGTCACGACCAAGCTCGCGACGACGCTCGACCACGTCTCAGGCGGCCGGGCGGTGCTAGGCATCGGTGCCGCATGGTTCGAGCGGGAGCACGAGGCCTTCGGCATCCCGTTCGGGGCGTCGCCCGGTGAGCGGATCGGCTGGCTCGACGAGTCGGTCATGCTCATGCGCCGGCTGCTCGATGGCGAGCGCGTGGACCACGACGGGCCGACGTACCACATGCGCGACGCGCTCTGCGAGCCGCGACCCGTCCAGGCACACCTGCCGATCCTGATCGGGGGCAGCGGCCGTCAGAAGACGCTGCGTGTGGTGGCGGAGTACGCCGACGGCTGGAACACCTCGGGGCCGTTCGAGGACGTCCAGGACGCGCTTGCGACGCTCCAGCGGCATTGCGCGGAGATCGGACGCGACATCGCCACCATCGAGAAGACCGTGAGCTTCCCGATCATCCTGCGCGGCGACGCCGCAGCCGCCGATACGAGGATCCATGAGCTGATGGCAGCGAACGGCGTCCCGGCCGCGGACTTCGGTGGCTACCTGGCCGACACGCCGGCCGCCGTCGCCGACGTGCTCCGCCGCCACCTGGATCTCGGCTTCGAGACCGTGATCGTCCGCATGCCGGCACCGTACGACGACGAGACCATCGAGCGGATGCACGAGGTCGCGGACCTTCTCGTCAGGTGAACGTCGTCCTCCTCGCCGGCGGTGTCGGCGGGGCCAAGATGGCCGAGGGATTGGCGGCGTCGGCCCATCGAGACCTGTCGATCATCGTCAACACCGGCGATGACCTCGAGCTCCACGGCCTCGCCGTATGGCCCGATCACGACACCGTCGCCTACACGCTGGCCGACCTCGACGATCAGGTCCGCGGTTGGGGCCTTCGCGACGAGACGTGGACGGTGATGGATCGGCTCGAGGCCCTCGGCGCACAGGAGTGGTTCCGCCTCGGGGACCAGGATCTGGCGACGCACCTCTGGCGCACCGATCGCCTCCGGGCCGGAGGGCGCCCTACGGAAGTCGCGCTCGAGCTCGGCGCGGCGATGGGCATCGAGTCGCGGATCCTGCTGATGTCGGACCAGCCCGTGCGGACCGAGGTCCTGACCGATGACGGGTGGCTGGAGTTCCAGGAGTACTTCGTCCATCGCCACCAGGAGCCGACCGTGCGTCAGGTCCGGTTCCGCGGCGCCGAGTCGGCACAGGCGACGACCGAGGTCCTGGCGGCGATCGCCCACGCGGGCGTGATCGTCGTCGCGCCATCGAACCCGATCGTGTCGATCGACCCGATCCTGGCGGTCGGCGGGATCCGGGGCGCACTGGAGGAGGCACGTGCCCGCGGTGTCCCAGTGGTGGCGGTCAGCGGGATCGTGGGCGGGAAGGCCCTGAAGGGCCCGGCCGACCGGATGCTCGCATCGCTCGGTGAGGAGTCGAGCGCCATCGGGGTCGCGCGCCACCTTCGATCGCTGATCAGCCATTTCGTGCTGGATCGCATCGATGCCGAGCTGGAGCCGGAGATCCGCGGGCTTGGTGTCGAAACGCTGGTCGCGGACACGATCATGACCGACGACGCGGCGCGGGCGCGGTTGGCGGAGGCGGTGTTGCGCTTCGCGACGTCCCCGGCCGGTGCGCCACGATGACGGCGCCTCGGGTCGTCGCGATCGTCCCTGTCGGGGCGATCGAGGGCGCGAAGTCGCGACTCGGCGCGGTCCTCGACGCTGAGGAGCGGCGTGACCTCGCGCTTCGTCTCGCCGCCGCCACGATCGGCGCCACCGTGGCCACGCCCGGGATCGACGAGACGCTCGTTGTGACACCGGATGACGAGGTCCGCGAGCTCGCCCGGCAAGCCGGCGCACGACCACTGCGGCAACGGAGCGGCGGTCTCAACGACGGTCTCCGGCAGGCCCGCGATGAGGCGATCGCTGCCGGCGCCACAGCCATCCTCGTTCTCCCGATCGATATCCCCCAAGTCACGCCGGAGCAGCTTGACCGGATCGCCGCGCTCGCCGGTGGCGGCGACCCGCTCGTCGCGATCGTGCCCGACCGCCATGGGCGCGGCACCAACGCGCTCCTCCTGTCGCCACCCGACGTCATCGAGTTCTGCTTCGGCGGCGACAGCAGGTACGCGCATGAGGGCGCGGCACTGGCGGCTGGCGCGCACGTCGAGGTGCTCGACGGCCCGCTGACGCTCGACATCGATACGCCCGACGACCTGCTGCTCGCCCAGGCCGAGACGCCCGAGGCCGTCGGTGGCTGACCGCGTCGAGGCGGTCGCGATCGAGGGGCTCGGCGAGATCGTCCCGGGCGACGACCTGCCCACGCTCATCGCGGGTGCGCTCGCGGCAACCACCGCCGTCCTGCCACTGCGTGACGACGACGTCCTCGTCGTCACGCAGAAGGTCGTGTCAAAGGCGGAGGGCGCCATCGTCGACCTCACCACGATCGAGCCGCGGCCCGTGGCGATCCAGTTCGCGGAACGCTACGACCGCGATGCGCGGCAGGTCGAGCTGGTCCTGCGCGAGGCGAAGCGGGTGGTCCGGATGGACAACGGGGTCGTCATCACCGAGACGCCACACGGATTCGTCTGCGCGAATGGCGGCATCGACGCGTCGAACGTGGGGCCGCGTTCCGGCGACGTCGTGACGCTGCTTCCCCGGGACCCGGATGCGTCCGCGGATCGCATCCGCGCCGCCGTCCGCGACCGGCTCGGCCACGACCTGCCCGTCATCGTCTCGGACAGCTTCGGCCGCCCCTGGCGCTTCGGCATCGTGGACGTCGCGATCGGCGTGTCGGGGATCGAGCCCCTCGATGACCTGCGCGGCACGCCCGACGCCGACGGCCGGGTCATGAAGTCGACGGTCCGTGCGGTCGTCGACGAGATCGCCTCGGTCGCGGAGCTGGTCTTCGGCAAGACGGCGCGCCGTCCGCTCGCGCTGGTCCGTGGCGTGACGTTCCGCAGGGGCGACGGGCGCATCCGCGACCTGATCATGCCCGCCGAAACCGACCTCTTCCGCTGACACCGGCTGGCGCCGGCGGACGTGTCGTTGCACAGTGCACTACCCTGCGCCCGTGAAGGTCGGCCTGCAGATCTGCTCGTTCACCTGGCCCGGTGGGGCGGAGGCCATCGGGCCGACCCTTGCCCGGATCGTGCAGGACGCAGACCGGATCGGCTTCGACTCGATCTGGGTGATGGACCACTTCTTCCAGATCCGCGGCGTGGGCCGCCCCGAGGAGCCGATGCTCGAGGGCATGACCGCCCTTGGCTTCATGGCGGCACATTCGAAGCGGGCGCGCCTGGGCCTGATGGTGGGCGGCATCCACTACCGCAACGCCGCGCTCTGGGCGAAGGCCACGACGACGCTGGACGTCCTGTCCGGCGGGCGTGCCTGGCTCGGCATCGGCGCTGCGTGGAACCAGGAGGAATCGCGCGCGCTCGGCTTCCCCTTCCCGCCGCTCGGCGAGCGCTTCGAGATGCTCGAGGAGACACTCCGGATCGCGCACGAGATGTGGCAGGGCGAGCGGGGATCGGAAGGTGCCTTCCAGGGCCGGCATTTCCAGGCGGACCGCCTGCTCAACTCGCCCCAGTCGATCTCGCGCCCGCGACCGCCGATCATGGTCGGCGGTGGGGGCGAGAAGAAGACCCTCCGCCTGGTCGCCCAGTACGCCGACGCGTGCAACGTATTCGGCTCCCCGGAAGGGATCGCCCGCAAGTACGCGATCCTGGACCAGCATTGCGCCGAGGTCGGACGCGACCCGCGCGAGATCGAGCGATCGACGCTGCAGAACGTGCGGCTCGGGCCGCCGAGCTCGGCACGGACGGAGTCGCCGCAGCAGATCGTCGACCGGTTCGGCGAGCTCTGGGACGCCGGCGCCGAGCACGTCATCTTCGAGCTCAAGGACGCCCACGAACCGGCCTACATGGAGACGCTAGGACGCGACGTCATCCCGGCACTCCACGCGATCAGTTGACGTATCGTGCTCGACGTCGGCGGGCCGACGATGCCGTCCGACACGAGCGCGGCGATACCCCCTGGGGGTATCCCTGTACCGGGTGTAGCATAGACCGATGACAGACGCCTCCAACCCGTTCGGCGGGTTCTCGATCACGATGGTCGATGAACCGGCCGACAGCACCGCGGTGCCCGCCCCCGGCGGCCCGTCGACGGTGGAAAGCGGAGAAGGTCGGGTCGATTCGAAGCTCGTCATCGTCGGTTCCGGACCGGCCGGCCTCACCGCGGCCATCTACGCCGCTCGTGCCAATCTCGAACCGATCGTCATCGCCGGGTCCGCCCCGGGCGGCCAGCTGATGCTCACGAGCGATGTCGAGAACTACCCGGGCTTCCCGGACGGCATCCAGGGTCCGGACCTGATGGGCAAGTTCCGCGCCCAGGCCGAGCGCTTCGGGGCGCGCCTGATCGACGTCGACATCGACCGTGTGGACTTCTCGTCGCGGCCGTTCCGGATCTGGGCGCGCGGCACCGAGTACCGCGGTCAGGCCGTGGTCATCGCCACCGGGGCGTCGGCGCTGTGGCTCGGGATCGACAGCGAGACGCGCCTCCGCGGGCGCGGCGTGTCGGCCTGCGCGACGTGCGACGGGTTCTTCTTCAAGGACCGCGAGATCGCCGTGGTCGGCGGTGGCGACACGGCGTTCGAGGAGGCGACCTACCTGACGCGGTTCGCGACCAAGGTCCACCTGCTCCATCGACGCGACACGTTCCGCGCGAGCAAGATCATGGTCGACCGGGCCATCGCCCACCCCAAGATCGAGATCCACCCGAACGTGGCCGTCGAGGAGGTCGTGGGCGCCGAGAAGGTCCGTGGGGTGAAGCTCAAGGACACCCAGACCGGCGAGCTCAGCGACCTCGACATCGAGGGGCTGTTCATCGCCATCGGCTACGAGCCCAACACAGCGGCGTTCCGCGACTGGCTCGAGGTCGACGAGAAGGGCTACCTCGTGGTCCGCGACGAGACGCACTCCAAGATCGACGGCGTGTTCATCGCCGGCGACGTGCATGACCATCGATACCGGCAGGCGGTCACCGCCGCTGCCGACGGTTGCAAGGCCGCGATCGACGCCGAGCGCTGGCTCGAGGCGCAAGGGATCACCGAAGCCGCGACCGCGACGGCCTGGTAGGCCGGATGGCATTCCCGCGCGGAGGCACGCGTGCCGCGACCGGCGGCGTCGGCCGTGGTGGCCGAGGGACGGGCGGTGGCGGCCGCGGCGGCATGTTCGGTGGCGCCGTCCCCGACTTCGAACCGGTCCCCAAGGAGCGCCGCGGCCAGACGGTCCGCCGCATCCTCGTCTTCTTCAAACCGTACCGGCCGCAGATCGCGGTCGTCCTGGCCGCGATCCTCGTCACGAGCTTCCTCGGGCTGATCAACCCGATCCTGCTCAAGCTCCTCATCGACGTCGCGATCCCGCAACGGGACCTCTTCCTGCTGAACGTGTTCGTGGTGTTGATGATCGCGCTGCCGATCGTCTCGGGGCTGATCGGCGTCGGGCAGTCCTACCTCAACAACCTGATCGGCCAGCGCGTGATGCAGGACCTGCGCTCCGCGCTGTACGCCCACCTCCAGCGCATGCCGCTGCGGTTCTTCACCGACACGCGCACCGGCGAGATCCAGAGCCGTCTGGCCAACGACGTCGGCGGCGTCCAGTCGGTCGTGACCGACACCGCGAGCTCGGTCACCTCCAACTTCGCCATCGCGATCAGCACCGTCATCGCGATGTGGCTGATCGATTGGCGGCTGACGATCCTGTCGCTCGGCATGCTGCCGTTCTTCATGTACCTGACGTTCCGCGTCGGGAAGGTCCGCCGCGAGGTGTCGACCGAGACGCAGAAGTCGCTGGCTGAGATGTCCGCCCTCACCGAGGAGACGCTGTCGGTCAGCGGCATCCTGCTGTCGAAGACCTTCGGGCAGCAGCAGAGCTCGATCGCCAAGTTCCGCGGACTGAACGCGCGTCTCGCCGCGCTCCAGATCCGTCAGGCGATGGTCGGTCGCTGGTTCTTCATGATCATCGGCACCATCTTCAGCATCACGCCGGCCTTCGTGTACTGGCTCGCGGGCTGGCTCACCATCCAGAACGACCCGACCGCTCCCACGATCGGTGACATCGTCGCCTTCACGACGCTGCAGTCGCGGCTGTTCTTCCCCCTCGGCCAGCTGCTCAACGTGCAGGTCGAGATCCAGGGCGCGCTCGCGCTGTTCGACCGGATCTTCGAGTACCTGGAGATGCCGGTCGAGATCGAGGATGCGCCGGACGCGGTCGAGCTGACACCTGACGCCGTCCACGGCCAGCTGGCGTTCCGGGACGTGTCGTTCCGCTATCCGACGCAAGCCGTGCCCTCGCCGACGGTCGCCGGCGATGGCGAGAACGGGGACGAGCGCCAGGAGCCCGAGACAGCCGCCGTGGCGGTCGCGGCAGCGTCGGTCGACGAGGCCGCGCTCGAGTCGCTGGTCGGCGGCATCACCCATGGTGGCGGCATCCCCGCGCTGGAGATGATCCCCACGTTCGGTCTGGAGCACATCGACCTCGACGCGGCAGCCGGGCGAGCTCGTCGCGTTGGTCGGGCCGTCAGGATCCGGCAAGACGACGACGACCTACCTGATCCCGAGGCTGTACGACGTCGACGCCGGCGCCGTCGAGATCGATGGCATCGACGTTCGCAAGATCAAGCTCGAGTCGCTCGGCCGGATCATCGGCGTCGTGACGCAGGAGACGTATCTGTTCCACGCGTCCGTCCGCGACAACCTGCTGTATGCGCGGCCTGACGCGACGGAGGACGAGCTCGTTGCCGCGACGACGGCGGCGGCGATGCATGACCGCGTCATGGAGCTGCCCGAGGGCTATGACACGATCGTGGGCGAGCGCGGCTACAAGCTCTCGGGCGGCGAGAAGCAGCGCATCGCGATCGCCCGCGTCCTGCTCAAGGATCCGCGGATCCTGATCCTCGACGAGGCCACGTCGGCGCTCGATACCGTGTCCGAGCGACTCATCCAGGCGGCCTTCGAGCGGCTGATGGAGGGCCGCACGACGGTCGCCATCGCCCACCGGCTGTCGACGATCCATCGCGCGAACCGGATCCTCGTCTACGAGCGCGGGCACATCGTCGAGCGCGGCACGCACGCCGAGCTACTGGCGCAGGGCGGCCTCTACGCGCGCTTGTACCGCGAGCAGTTCCTGACCGAAGCGAACGAAGGGGTCGATACCGACGTCCGCGTGGCAGGCTGAGCGGTGCCCACGCACAAGTCGGTCCTGCTCGAGCACCGGGGCGGCATGGCCTTCCACGCCGAGCCGTCGTCAGGGCACCCGATGGACTTCGACGACCGCCAGTCGAACACGGGCGCGAGCCCCGTCGAGACGGTGCTTTCCGCTCTCGGTTCGTGCTCGGCGATGGATGTCGTCGGGATCCTGGCCAAGAAACGCCAGGACATGACGGCCTACCGGATCCTCGTGACCGGCCTGCAGCGCGACGAGTACCCGCAGGTCTACACCGAGGTCACGATCACGCATGAGGTCGATGGCAATGGCATCTCCGAAGCCGCCGTCCGGCGGGCGATCGAGCTATCGGCCCTCAAGTACTGCCCGGTGAACGCGATGCTCTCGGCCGGCGCGACCACCGTCCACCATCGCTACCGGATCCACTCCGAGGGGTCGTCGCCGTACGACCGCGAGGGCGAGGTGCTCTCGACCGGCCCGTACCGACGGACCGACGTACTCGCCTGAGCTATCCGTCGCGATCGCTTGCATGACTATGCAGGCCTACTGTATAGTCATGCGCCCATGGCGACCTTCCGTCAGGTCTCTGCGAGCCACCCGAGCCAGCCGCCTGTGAGCGGCCACGAGCGCCTGTGAGCGCGGGGCTCGGATCGCCCGCGGCGATCGCGACGGATCGGTCGTCGGGGTTCGTCCCGCGGTCGGAGCGAGGGGTCCGACCGGACGGCGAGCGCCGCCTCCGGGTCGGCATCGTGGGTGCGACCGGCTACGTCGGGGCGGAGCTCATCCGGATCCTGTCACGGCACCCGAACGTCGACATCGTCGGACTCGCCGGGCGCGACCGACAGGACGAGCCGATCGGCGGCCACCACCCGCATCTCGCCGCCACGGACCTCACCGTCACGACTCACCTACCCGAGGTCGACGCCGCGTTCCTTGCCCTCCCGCATGGCGCGGCGGTCGCCCTCGTTCCCGACCTCATCGCGGCAGGGACAACCGTGATCGACCTCGGTCCCGACTTCCGGCTGCGCGATCCCGACGACTATCCGCGTTGGTACGGCTTCGAGCATCCACGTCCGGATCTTCTCGAGCTTGCCGTCTACGGCCTGCCGGAGCTGCATCGCGAGGAGCTGCAGGCATTGGCGGACCAGGAGGTCGCGATCGTCGGCTCACCGGGCTGCTACCCGACGGCGACGCTGCTCGCCCTAGCGCCGCTGGCCCGTGCTGGCCTCATCGGCGATCTCGTGGTCGACGCCAAGAGCGGCGTCTCAGGCGCCGGCCGAGACCCGAAGCCGGAGATGATGTTCGGCGAGGTCGACGAGAGCGTGAAGGCCTACGGCCTCGGCGGGCACCGCCACGTCGCCGAGATCGAGCAGGAGCTGGCGTACGCCGCGGTCGATGGCGGTCTCGATCCCGACGCGAACCCGGGCGCGATCGCAGTCGACTTCCTGCCGCACCTGATCCCGATGGTTCGCGGCATCCTCTCGACGAACCACGTCCGGCCGACCCGTTCCGTGAGCCAGGCCCAGGTCGATGCGTTGTACGAGGCCTCGTATGCCGCGGAGCCGTTCGTCAGGGTCGTGACGACGCCTCCCGCCACGAAGCACACGACGGGAAGCAACTTCGTCCACGTGTACGTCCGTGTCGACGACCGCACCGGCCGGATCATCGCGATCGCCGTCGAGGACAACCTCGTGAAGGGCGCCGCAGGACAAGCGGTCCAGTCGTTCAACATCGTCCATGGCCTGCCGGAGATGGCCGGTCTCGATCAGCATCCGCTGGCGCCCTAGATGGCCGTCTCGACCCTGGGATCGACTGCCCTCCCCGACGTCGAGCGTCGGGCGGCGATGCCGCGGGGCTTCCGCGCCGGCGGCTGGACCGCCGGGATCAAGGCCTCGGGTCGACCGGATCTCGGCCTCGTCGTGGCACCGGACGGCGCCTCGGCCGCCGCGGTCTTCACTCCGAATGCCTTCGCCGCTGCGCCTGTGAAGCTATCTCGCGCCAATCTCGCGGCCACCTCCGGCGAGCCGATGGGCGGCTACGGGTACGCGAGCGCGATCGTCTCGACGAGCGGTTCCGCGAATGCGGCGACAGGGGCCGACGGTGCGGCCGACCAGGCGCGGATCGGCGCCTTCGTCTCCGACGCGCTCGGCGTCGAACAGCCGCGGGTGCTCCACCTCTCGACGGGGATCATCGGGACGAGGCTGCCCCTCGACAAGGTCCAGCGTGGCATCCAGGCGCTCACGGCGCAGCTCACCGATGCCGACGCATCGCTCGCTGCGGTCGCGGAGGCGCTGCGCACGACGGACTCGGTGGCCAAGGTCGCCTCGACGACGCTCGTCCTCCCAGCGGGGGACGGTGAACCCGTCACAGTCACGGTGACCGGCATCGCCAAGGGTGTCGGGATGATCCATCCGAACATGGCGACGATGCTGTCGATCGTCCTGACCGACGCGGCGGCGCCGCCGGACGTGCTGTGGAACCTGCTCCGCCCCGCCGCGGCGAAAACGTGGGACCAGCTGTCGGTCGACGGTGACACGAGCACGAATGACACGGTGTTCGTGCTGGCGTCCGGCGCGTCGGGGGCGGCGCCGATCGCTGCCGGCAGCCCCGGGGCTTTGGCCCTCGGCGCTGCGCTCGAGGCGGTCGCGCGCGATCTGGCGCGACAGCAGGCGGCCGACGGCGAGGGCGCGACGATCCTCATCACGACATCGGTCCGCGGCGCGCATGACGATGCCGACGCCCGGGCGATCGCGCGCGCTGTGGTGTCGAGCAGCTTGGTCAAGGCCGCGGCACACGGCAAGGACCCGAACTGGGGACGGATCGCCGGTGCGGCCGGGAACGCGGTGACGGCATCCGAGGCGGTTCTCGGAGCGGCGGGACTGGGCCAGGCCGAGGCCGCCGCGCGTGCGTCGCAACCGGTGTCACTCGATCCCGACAGGCTTCGCATATCGGATCGCCGGCCATCTCGTGTTCGACGGGTCACAGGCTGGGCCACTCCAGTTCGACCGGGGAGCTGCCCGCGCCGCGATGGACGCGCCGGAGCTCCTGATCGAGCTCGATCTCGGGCTGGGAGACGGCCTCGGCGAAGCCTTCGGCTGTGACCTCACCCAGGAGTACGTCATCGAGAACAGCGAGTACACGACGTGACGGGCTCCCGCCTGGCGGCCGCTCGCGGCGTGGCCGACTCCGCCCGGTCGCTCACGCACGTCGGAGTGCGCTCGCTCGCCTGCTCGCCGGCGCCTTGCGCCCGGCGCGCCACGCGCTCGCCAAGGAAGGACACGACGTGAGCGAGATCCTGGTGGTCAAACTGGGCGGGACGACGATCGCCGAGCAGTCGCACGTGCTCGCCGACGTCGCGGCGGTCGCGAGGCGGCGGCCCGTGGTACTCGTCCACGGCGGCGGCAAGCGCATCACGGAGTGGCTCGATCGGCTCGGTGTGCCATCGAAGTTCGAGGGCGGGCTGCGGGTGACCGACCAGCAGTCGCTCGAGGTCGCGGCGGCCGTCCTGCGCGGTGTCGTCAACAGCGAGCTCGTCGCCGGGCTGCGCGACCTGGGCGTCGACGCGGTCGGGTTGTCGGGTGTCGACGGCGGTCTCCTCATCGCAGAACGGATCCCGCATCTCGGGCTGGTCGCGAGCGTCACCGGTCTCCGGCGTGACCTGCTCGACGCGATCCTCGTATCCGGACAGGTCCCGGTGGTCGCCCCATTGGCACGCGATGCGGACGGCATCGTCTGCAACGTGAACGCCGATGATGCGGCGGCGGGCATCGCCGCCGGACTCGGCGCGCGGCAGCTCGTCCTGCTCACCGACGTCGACGGCGTCCGCGATGCCGCGGGCGCCAAGCTCGACACGCTGACCGTGGCCGAGGCCGAGCACCTCATCGATGGCGGCGTCATCGCCGGCGGGATGGTGCCGAAGATCCGGGCCGCGCTGTCGGCGCTCGGGTGGGAGGGCTCGGAGGCGATCATCGCCGACTCGGGAGCGGACAACGCGCTCGAGCGCGCGCTCAGTGACCCGAGCTTCGGCACGCGCATCAAGGCCACACGGCAGGCGGTGGGCGCGGCATGACGCCCGAGGTGAACGGCGGCGGAGCGAACGGCGACGGGCTCGGGGGGCGGGTTACCGGTCAGGACCTCAAGCGGCTCCGCCAGCGAGCCATCCGCCAGCTCATCGCGTCCCGGCCGATCGGCAGCCAGCGGGAGCTGGTCGATGCGCTGACGGGGCAGGGTTTCGATGTGACCCAGGCCACGGTCAGCCGCGACATCGCCGAGCTCGGTCTGCTCAAGGCGCCACGCGCGGATGGTCCGGTCTACGTCTCGCCCGAGGACGTCGCCTCCCGCGCGCCCTCGCCGCTGCCCTCGCCGAGCTCGTCCTCGGACGACCGCCTCCGACGCATCCTGAGCGATGTGCCCGTGACCGTCGGTCGCAGTGGGTTGATCCTCGTGCTGACGGGGACACCCGGCACCGCGAGCGTCGTCGCCCAGGCGATCGACGAGTCGTCGTTGCAGGACCAGGAAGGCACGCTGGCGGGCGACAATACGCTCCTCGTGCTGTTCGCCGACGAAGTCCGCCTCGAGCGCTGGCGCTCGCGCTTCGAGGCCATCCAACGCTCGATCGCGGAGGTACCCGCAACCGTATGAAAAAGGTCGTCCTCGCCTACTCCGGTGGCCTCGATACGTCGGTCGCCGTCGCCTGGCTCAAGGAGCAGTTCGACGCCGAGGTCGTGACGCTGACCGTCGATCTCGGCGGCGGTTCGCTGCGCGAGGGCGTCGAGCGCCGCGCGATGTCGGCAGGGGCGTCGCGCGCCTACGTGATCGATGCACGCGAACGCTTCATCACCGACTACGTCTGGCCGCATCTGCAGGCGAACGCGCTCTACCAGGGCGCCTATCCGCTGGCGACGGCCCTGGCTCGACCGCTGATCGCGCAGCTTCTTGTGGAGGTCGCGCGGCGGGAAGGTGCGGACGCCGTCGCCCATGGCTGCACCGGCAAGGGCAACGACCAGGTGCGGTTCGACGTGGCGACCCATGCGCTCGATCCGGGTCTCGAGGTCGTCGCTCCGATGCGCGTCGGCATGGGTCTGACGCGCGACCAGGAGATCGACTTCGCGAACGAGCGCGGGATCGAGATCCCCGTCACCAAGGCCTCGCCCTACTCGATCGACGTGAACCTCTGGGGTCGCTCGTGCGAGACCGGCGTCCTCGAGGATCCGTGGGTCACCCCACCCGCCGATGCGTACGAGTGGACGGTCGAACCTTCTGCGGCGCCCTCGCCGGTCGATATCACCATCGACTTCGAGGGCGGCGTGCCCGTGGCCATCGACGGGGAGCGGCTCGGCGCCGTGGACCTCGTGCAGCGGCTGCACGATCTCGGGGGAGCGCACGGTGTCGGACGGATCGACCACGTCGAGGATCGACTGGTCGGCATCAAGAGCCGCGAGATCTACGAGGCGCCCGGCGGCCACGATCCTGCACACAGCTCACCGCGCCCTGGAGGGACTGACGCTGACGCGCGACACGCTGCGGTTCAACCGGCTCGTGGCCGACGAGCTGGCGCGGCTCATCTACGACGGGCTGTGGTTCAGCGCCCTCTCGCGCGACCTGCGCGGCTACGTCGCGTCGTCACAGCGCGTGGTCTCCGGCGAGGTCCGGATGCGACTCGACCATGGGTCTGCGGTGGTCGCGGGTCGCCGCTCGCCGTTGTCGCTGTACGACAAGAGCCTCGCGACGTACGACGAGGGCGATGCCTTCGATCATGCGAGCGCGGTCGGCTTCATCGAGATCTTCGGGCTGCCGTTGCGGGTCGAAGCGGCCCGCCATGGCGCGGTCGGGGCGCGCTATGGCGCGGCCTGGTCGTGGACCGAGCCGCTGCTCGAGTCGTTGCCGACGAACGTCACCGACCCGGAGCCTGCCGCGGTCTGATCCCAAGCGGCGGCCTGATCCGACATCGGCCAGGGGTCCGCATGGCGCGCCCGTTACTAAAGCACTCACCGGATTGACGCGCGGCCCAGTGACAGGTATATATCGTCCAACGATATAGCGCGCATCGGTAGAGGCCACCATGACCGCCGAGGCCCGAGCAACCACCGCGGATCGCGCGTCGAAGCGAGAACTCGTTCCGACGAACGAGGTCCTCCGCGAGATCACCCGGGGCGGGCTCGCTGGACTCCTCGCCGGCATCCTGGTGGCGGGCGTCGGCGGGCGCCTCGTGATGCGGTTGGCCGCCCTGCTCGTGCCAGATTCCGTCGGCGCGTTCACCGAGAACGGGAACCGGATCGGCGACATCACGGTGGGCGGGACGCTCGCGCTGATCGTCTTCATCGGGTTGTTCTTCGGCGCCGTCGCCGGCTCGCTGTGGGTCGTCCTGCGGCCATGGCTCCCAGCCGCCCGTGGCGCCCGTGCGCTCGCGTCTATCCCGATCGCGATCGCGCTCGGTACAAGAGGGCTCGTTGATGGCGCCAACCCCGACTTCAGCGTGCTCGGCGGTTCGGCGCTGGTGATCGCATCGCTCGTGACGCTTGTCGCCTTGTTCGGCCCGGTGATCGTCCTCGCGGAGGGCTGGCTCGACGCTCGACTGCCGCACGCCGCGGCGGGCGACGGGCGGATCGTCGCCGGTTATGGCGTCGTCACGCTCCTCGGGAGCTTCCTCACCCTGTTTGCGGTGGTCCCGGCCTACCTCGGTTCGGAGGACCTGCGCCTCGCCGGCATCGCGTTGGCCGTCGTCGGGGGAGCGACGCTCGCGTCTTGGCGGTACCGCGTCATCGAACAGCCGCTGCCCGGCTGGGTCATGCCGCTCGCGCGCCTCGCCATCGTCGGAGCGGTCATCGCCGGCTCGGCGGTCGCGTTGTCCGAGGTGTCGGGGGCGATCGGCTGAGCCTGAGTATCCGCGCGATGCGCGATGATTTCGGCCTGATGACTGAAGGCATCGCGCCAGCGGGAACGCGCATCCGCGAGCTGGCCTTCCTCCACGAGATCGCCCAGCTCGCCACCCAGGCACGCGACTGGGACGAGCTGATGCGTTCGATCGTCGACGGGACGACCGCCGCGATGGGCGTGGAGGTCTGCTCGTTCTACCTCGCCGACCACGAGAAGACGCGGCTGACGCTGGCGGCCACCAACGGGCTGGATCGCAGCCAGGTCGGCTCGGTGAGCCTCGCCTGGGGCGAGGGCATCACCGGGCGTGTCGCCGCGACCCGGCGACCGATCGCGGTCGAAGACGTCACCAGGGACCCGCGCTTCGCGTGGGTGCGCGGATTCGACATCGAAGGCCTCGCCGGGATGCTGTCGGTGCCGCTCGTGTGGCACGACGAGGTCGTGGGCGTCCTCAACGTCCAGACGCGCGCCGTCCGCCAATTCGAGACCGCCGAGGTCGATCTCCTCCAGACCATCGCCGCGCTCCTCGCCGGCATCGTCGAGAAGGGACGCCTGACCGCGGAGGTCGAGGCGCGGCTCGCGCAGCTGACGGCACTCGATGCCGCCAGGTCGGAGCTGCTCAGCGTCGTCACCCACGAACTGCGCACGCCGCTGTCGGTGGTTCGCGTCTATGTCGACCTGCTCGCGGAGGCCGGTGCGGAGAATGCCGATGCCGACGGCTGGCGCGAGGCGGCCAATGACCAACTCGCCAGACTCGATCGCCTCGTCGACTCGATCCTCGCGTCGGTCCGCGGCGAGGGTCTCACCGGCCTGTCCAGGGCGCCGTTCGACGCGATCGGCGCCGTCGATGACGTCGTCGAGACCCTCCGTCTGCTGCTCCGGCCCCACCCGATCCGTTGGGAGCGCCCGGACCGGCCGATGACGGCGATCGGCGACGAGACGCGATTCCGGCAGGTGCTCGAGCAGCTTCTCGAGAACGAGTCGAAGTACGCGCCGACCGAGAAGGGCGTGAGCATCGGCATCTGGCGCCAGGGCGACGAGGTCCAGGTCTACGTCACCGACGACGGCCCGGGCGTGCCCGTCGAGGAGTGGGAGAGCGTCTTCGAGCCGTTCGTCCGCGTGGCAGGCCGGGGACGGTCGCGCGGGTCCGGCATCGGGCTGTTCGCCGCCCGGCGGCTCATGGAAGCGATGGGCGGCCGCGTGTTCCTCGAGCCGAACGGGTACGCCGGCTCGCGCTTCGTGGTCGCGCTGCCGGCCGGCTAGACGTCGCCGGCTCGCTCGGACTCGGCGGCTAGACATTGCCCGCCGGCTCGACATTGACGCGCCGAGAGGCTGCGAGCAGAGTCGCGCCATGCAGAGCCCGTTCGATGGCGCCGGCAAGCCCTACCGCGGATCCCGCTTCCGCGGTTGGCTCATCGTCGCGGTCGTGTGCATCGTGGTGATCGCGATCATCTGGTTCGGCTACAGCGCTGCGGTCGACATGCTTCCCCCTGGGACGGTCCCAGAGCCGCCAACCTTCTAGCCGGCGTTCGAGCTGCCGGACCCCGTCAGCCTTCGACGGGATCGCTCGCGAGGCGGATCTCGGTCAACAGATCCTGGCCTGCCGCATACAGCGGCGATAGCGGATGACGACCGCCGCGCAGCGCGGACTCCGTTGCCGCAGCGCTGAAGCCATCGCCTCCGATCCGCGCCTGGAAGCGGACCTCGCCAGGCTCGGGAAGCGGGAAGTCCGTGGCGCGCGAAAGCAGGCTCCGCGAATCGGCGAGGACGGTGCGGAACCGCTTCGCCTCCGCTCGGACGGCCTCATGCTCGCCTGCTCCGATCACGCCGCCGCCCGTGCTCAGGTACATGCTCACGGTCCCGTCCGCGATGGCCACGATCGAGGCGACCGCCCGCTCCATGCCGATCTCCATCATCGCCAGGCCGGCGCCGGTCCACGGCTCCCCGGCAGGTGTCTGGAGGGTCGACAGGTCGACCGTCAGCGCCATCGAGCGCAGATCCGTGTAGATGTCCTTCGGCGGGCGCTGACCTCTGATCCGTCCCCAGATCGCCTTGGACCGCTCCAGCCAGCTGGCCATGACACGCTCAGGCGGGACTCGCGAAGACCCGCGATTCCTCCGCCCGGAGGCGTGCATATCCGGGCTTCACCAGCTCATTGATCAACCGCAGCCGCTCATCGAACGGCGCGAACGCCGATTTCAGGGCGTTGATCGTCAGCCATTCCATCTCGCCGAGACCGATCGAAAACGCCTCGTCGAGGGCGGCGAATTCGCTCGACAATGTGACACCGCTCATCAGGCGGTTGTCGGTGTTGACCGTGACGCGGAAGCGGAGCCGGCGCAGCAGGTCGATCGGATGCTCGGCGATCGACGCGGCCGCGGCCGTGTGGACGTTCGATGTCGGACATAGCTCGAGCGGGACGCGCCGGTCACGGACGAACGCGGACAGTCGACCCAGCTCGACCGACCCGTCGTCACGGACCGTGATGTCGTCCACGATGCGGACGCCGTGGCCGAGCCGCTCCGCGCCGCACCATTGGAGCGCCTCCCAGATCGATGGCAGCCCGAACGATTCGCCGGCGTGGATCGTGATGTGGAAGTTCTCGCGGCGGACGTATTCGAACGCGTCGAGGTGCTGGGTCGGTCGATAGCCGGCCTCGGGGCCGGCGATATCGAAGCCGACGACCCCGGTATCCCGCCAGCGCACAGCACATTCGGCGACCTCGACGGAACGGGCCGCCTGGCGCATCGCCGTGACGAGCATCTTCATGACGATGGGATGGCCCGCCGCCTCGGCGTTCCGTGCCCCGACCGAGAACCCCTCGAGGGTCGCCGCGACGACCTCGTCCAGCGTCAGACCACGTTCTGTGGAGAGTTCCGGCGCGTAGCGGACCTCGGCGTAGACCAGCCCGTCGGCGGCGAGGTCCTCGGCGCACTCCGCGGCGACGCGGATGATCGCGTCCTTCTCCTGCATGACCCCGACCGTGTGCTGGAACGTCTCGAGATAGAGCTCGAGTGACTTGCGGTCAGCACCACGCCGGATGTGCGCCGCGAGCTCGTCGGGATCGTCGGTCGGAAGACCGTCGTACCCGAACTCGGCGGCCAGGTCGACGATCGTCGAAGGGCGCAGCCCGCCGTCGAGATGATCGTGGAGCATGGCCTTGGGGGCCTCGCGGATCGTCTCGGCGCGCAGCATCGTGGCGGCGATGGTACAGGGGCCGGGAAGGCTCGGACCCCGTCGGGTTGACCCACCGGCCCAGCGCGGGCACCCTAGACGCGAGGGGATCGATGGAAGCCGCAGTAGGGGGAGATCCTCGCATGACCCACCATCGACGCCGCCCCACACCTCGTCGGATCTGGCTTTCGGCCGGCCTCCTCGGGCTGCTGGCGGCCGGCTTGACCGCCATCCCGGTGAGCGCAGCGGGCTCGACGACCTACCGCGACTGCTCGCAGATCACGGTCGCAGCGGGCGCGGATCTGCACCGCTGCGACCTGGCCGACTCGACGATCATCGGGCTCGACCTGAACGGGATCAACGTCGCGTGGTCGGACCTGTCGCGGGTCAACGGCGGGTGCGATCCTGACCTCCCGAGGACGAACCTGAACGGCGCGATCGCGTACCGCGCGCTCTTCGTCGACGCCAAGCTGTGCGACGCGATCCTCACCGACGCCGACCTGCACGGCAGCGACCTGTCGGGCGCTGCGCTCGAGGACGCGTCGGTGAACCGCGCGAACCTCGCCTGGGCGGACCTGGATGGCGCCGGCGCGGCCTTCGCGCCGTTCGACGACGCGAACCTGGGCAACGTCAGCTGGCGCAACGGCTTTGCGAACGGCGCCTCGTTCGATGGCGCCGATCTGCATCGGATCGACTTGCGCGGGACGGATCTCCGCTCCGCAAGCTTCGTCGGCACGGACCTCCGGTACGCGCGCCTCGACGGGGTCGACCTGAGCGGCGCCGATCTGACCGGTGCGAACGTGCGCAGCTCGACCGGGATGTCGTCCGCGACGTTCTCGAATACCACGTGCCCGGACGGCACCAACAGCGACACGAATACCGGCGGGACCTGCGTCGGTCATTGACCGGCGCCCACCGATGGGTAGTCGAGAGCCGACCTAGCCGCCCCCGAGTCGCCGTCGCGCGACGGCCAGCGCCTCGGCCACCCGCGTGGGAGCGGTCCCTCCGAGCACGTCACACGACGCCAGCGCGCCATCGACGGACGCCGCGCCCCGCACGACCTCGCCGATCGTCTCATCCGCCGCGAGCGACTGAGCGGTCGGATCGCCGGCGGCCCCGAGCGCAAGCCCGATCATCGGGTCCGGTACCTGGTCGAGCCGCAGCCCGGCTTCCTCGGCCTGCGCGACGAGCGAGCCGACGACGTGGTGAGCCACGCGGAACGGGATGCCGCGCCGGACCAGCGCATCGGCTACCGCGGTCGCGGTCGTATAGCCCTCGTCAGCCGCCTCGCGCATCCGCTCCCGATCGACCGAAAGGGTGTCGAGGAGTCCGCTCATGACCCCGAGCGACGATCCATAGACTGCGACCGCGTCGAACAGCGGTGCCTTGTCCTCCTGCAAGTCGCGCTGATACGCCAGCGGCAGACCCTTGACGAGCGCGAGCAGCCCTGCCTGGGCGCCGATCACGCGTGCCGCCCGACCGCGCACGAGCTCGGCGGGGTCGGGGTTCTTCTTGTTCGGCATGACCGACGATCCGGTCGAGAAGGCGTCACTTACGCGGATGAACCCGAACCGCGGGTTCGACCACCACGTGATCTCTTCCGCCAGCCTGCTGAGATGCACCATCCCGAGCGCGATCGCTCCCACGAGCTCGATGACGAAGTCGCGGTCGCTCACCGCATCGAGCGAATTGGCCGTGACGCCATCGAAGCCCAGCTCGACCGCGGTCGCCTCCCGATCGAGCGGGAACCCCGCGCCGGCGAGCGGCCCGGAACCCAGCGGCGAGACGTTCACCCGCCGCCGCGCGTCGGCCAGGCGCGCTCGGTCCCGTTCGGCCATCTCGACGTACGCAAGCAGGTGATGGGCGAACAGCACCGGCTGGGCGGGCTGGATGTGGGTGGTGCCGGGAAGGATCGCGGTCCCCTCGCGCTCTGCGAGCGTGACGAGCGCGCCCTCGAAGCCGACCAGGGCCTCGTCCAGCCGGTCGATGGCGCGGCGCGACCAGAGCCGTAGGTCGGTCGCGACCTGGTCATTGCGCGACCGCCCCGTCTGGAGCTTGCCCGCGACGGCACCGATACGGTCGGCCAACGCCGACTCCAGGTTCAGATGGACATCCTCGAGATCGGGGTCCCACGTGATCGACCCGTTCACGACATCCGAGGCCAGCCCCTCCAGTCCCCCGACGAGCTCCCCGACCTCGTCTTCGGTCAGGAGGCCCGCGCGACCGAGCGCGCGGACATGGGCGATCGACCCCGCGATGTCGTCGGCTGCCAGCTCGCGGTCGAGCTCGATCGAGCGCGTGAAGTCGGCGACCCGCCGATCGTTCTCCTCCGCGAAGCGGCCACCCCACAGGCGCATGCACCCCTCCTTCCCGTCATGCTACCGGCATGACCGACCCGACTCCGTGGTGGCGCCACGCCGTCGTCTATCAGATCTACATACGAAGCTTCGCCGATAGCGACGGCGACGGGATCGGTGACATCGCAGGGATACGGTCGCGGCTCCCCTATCTGCGGGATCTCGGCATCGACGCGATCTGGATCAACCCGTGGTACCCATCGCCGATGATCGACGGCGGCTACGACGTCGCCGACTACCGCGCGATCGACCCGATGTTCGGCACGATGGACGACGCACTCGCCTTCATCGACGACGTCCACGAGCATGGGCTCCGCATCCTCCTCGATATCGTCCCGAACCACACGTCGGATCAGCATCCGTGGTTTCAGGAGGCCCTGGCGGGTCCGCCCGGGAGCCCGGCCCGCGCGCGGTACATCTTCCGAGACGGCAAGGGGCGGGACGGCGATCAGCCGCCGACCGACTGGCCGAGCGTGTTCGGCGGCCCGGCGTGGACGCGCGTCACGGAGCGCGACGGCCGTCCAGGCCAGTGGTTCCTCCACCTGTTCGCGCCCGAGCAACCGGATCTCGACTGGTCGAACGCGGAGGTGGCCGACGAGTTCGACTCGATCCTCCGGTTCTGGTACGAGCGCGGCGTCGACGGCTTCCGGATCGACGTCGCCCACGGCCTCGTGAAGGACCGCACCTTTCCCGACCTGCAAGGCTCGTCGCCGAAGTCGCTCGTCCACCCCGGCCCGTACTGGGATCAGGAAGGCGTGCATGACATCTATCGGCGGTGGCGTGCCGTCGCAGACGGGTACGGCGACCGGCCGTTCGTCGGCGAGGTGTTCGTGTCGTCCGCTGAACGCCTCGCGCGCTACGTCCGGCCCGACGAGCTCCACACGGCCTTCGACTTCCGCTTCCTCCAGGCCGGCTGGGACGCTGCCCGCTTGCGGACGGAGATCGACGACAACCTGCGCTCGATGGGACCGGTAGGCGCCCCGGCGACGTGGGTCCTGTCCAACCACGATCAGGCCCGGCATGTGACGCGCTTCGGCCGTCCGCGAACAGCGGGTGTCGGAGTCATCGAGTCGGCCGGTGCCGGCGTGGCCCCGCCGCCTGCGTCGGACGTGGCGCTCGGCAGGCGACGTGCGCGCGCTGCTCTGCTCCTGCTCCTCGCGCTTCCCGGGACGGCGTACCTCTACCAGGGCGAGGAGCTCGGACTCGAGGACGTCGAGGACCTCCCCGAGGAGGTCCTCCAGGACCCGACGTGGCGGCGCTCGGGACACACGATCCGTGGCCGCGACGGCGCGCGTGTGCCGTTGCCCTGGTCGGGGACCGAGCCGCCGTTCGGGTTCGGCCCGCCGGGCACGACGCCGTGGCTGCCGCAGCCCGACAGCTGGCGCGACCGGACGGTCGAGGCGGAAAGCCGTGACCCAGACTCCGTCCTGGCGCTGTATCGCGCTGCCCTCGGACTACGCCACGAGCATCTCGGCTTCCGCGGTACCGGGATGGCCTGGCTGCCCGCGCCCGATGAGGTGCTCCGCTTCGACCGCCCGGGCGGGCTCGAGACCGTCGTCAACCTCGGCCCGGAGCCGATCGAACTGCCCGCCGGGCGGCCGGTGCTGCTCGCCAGCCAGCCGCTCCCGGAGACCGGCGACCTGCCGCCCGATGCCGCGGTGTGGCTCGGCTAGACAGCCTGGCCCTGTCCCGTCGGAGGTGGCGCTCTCCGGGCTCGGACGTCGCGTGGGAAGACGAACCAGCCCATCGTGGCGGCGACGACCGCGAGGACGCCGCCGAGACCGAACACCGCCGCATGGCCGATGCTCGCGTACAAGACACCGCCGACCAGGTTCGCGACGATCGCGCCCAAGCCGAAGGCGAACGTCTGGTACAGCGATTGGCCCGTCGCCTGGAGCTCGGAGGGCAGCAGTCGGGCGATCGTCAGCACGACGCACACGAGGATCCAGGCGAAGGCGACGCCGCTGACGAGCCGTGTCGCGATGATCAACGGCGCCGAGTCCAGCACGATCCACGAGGCTGAGACCGCCCCATAGAGGAGCGCGCTGGACACGAACAGGCTGCGCAACCCGATCCATCGGGCGACCCGTGCGGCGACCAGCATCGCCGGGATCTCGGCGATGGCCGACACCCCGGCGGACAGCGCCACGTCCGACGGCGGGCTGCCCAGGTCACCCAGGCGGAGGGGCAGGTACGTGAATCCGCTGATGATCGTGATGTTGATGAGCATCACGGCGATGAGAACCGCCCCGAGGCGCGGTGCGACGCGCAGCGCGACACCCGTCGACCCGAGCCACGCTCGGGAGCGGGCTGGCGTCGCCGGACCGTGCTCGGACGTCGCGAGCTCGGCCCGCGCGACGTCGGGGACCCGGCTCGCTGCGACCGCGATCGTGAGGGCGGCCACGACCGCAAGGATGTAGGCGGCGTCGAAGCCCGCAGCGTCGTACAGGAAACCCGCGGCGATCGATGAGATCGCGAACGAGAGGCTCGTCAGCAGCCGGACGCGACCGTACCCGCTGCCGGTCGACCAGGTTGACGGTCAGGGCATCGCCCAGTGGCTGCCACGCGGACTCGAAGATCCAGTACGCCATGAACAGCAGCGCGATGACGATCTGCGGCCACGGGCCGAGCAGGGCGCCGACAGCGACGGCGCCGCCGATCGCGCACACCTGCAGGGTCCGTGCCCTCCCCAGTCGGACGTCGGCGATGTGTCCCCACGCCGGCACCGCGAGCGTGAAGCCGATCGCGCCGATCGACGCCACGAGTCCGATCTGTGCCGGTCCGAACCCGCGGCTGGCGAGGATGACCGGGATGAACGGATAGAAGACGCCGAGCGCCACGCCGAGCGCGAGGACGACGAGGCGCAATGCGATCACAGGCGCGAGGATACCGGCGGCGGCCGACGCCACGCGGCATTGGCATACGCCGGTAGGCCAACGCACCGCCGGCGCGCGATACGCGACACTTCGCGGCGTGGACGGCATCCGGCCAGTCGACCGACACTCGCGCTGACCGCCGACGGGCTCGGGCGGGCGTTCGACGACCGTTGGGCCGTCCGCGGGATCAGCCTCGCCGTGCACCGCGGCGAGGTCGTCGGCCTGCTCGGGCCGAACGGTGCCGGGAAGACGACGACGGTCCGGATGCTGACCGCCCTCATCCGCCCGACCGAGGGGACGGCGACGGTCGACGGCTTCGATGTCCGTGCCGATCCCGAGTCCGTCCGGACCCGCGTGGGGATCCTGACCGAGACGCCAGGCCTGTACGACAAGCTGTCGGCGACGGCGAACCTCGACTTCTTCGGACGGCTGTACGGGCTGACGGCCGACGTCCGCGCGGAACGGATCGAGCGCTACCTGCGGCTCTTCTCGCTGTGGGACCGCCGCGATGACCTGGCGGCGACATTCAGCAAGGGCATGAAGCAGAAGCTGGCGATCGCCCGCGCGCTACTCCACGACCCATCGGTCGTGTTCCTGGACGAGCCGACCGCGGCGCTCGATCCGGAGGCAGCGTTCATCGTGCGCGAAGCCATCGAGACGCTTCGCAAGGCGGGCCGGACGATCGTGCTCGCGACCCACAACCTCGACGAGGCCGATCGGCTGTGCGACCGCATCGCCTTCATCCGCGGCGGGCTCCTGCGGATCGATTCACCGGCAGCCCTCCGCGGGGCCCTTGGCGGTCATGGCCTGTCGGTCCGTCTGCGGGAGGCTGCGACCTCCGCGCAGGTCGGCGCGGTCCGCGCGGTCCACGGCGTCCGCGGCGCGGAGATGGGTGACGGCGTCCTGCAGGTGGGTGCCGACGAACCCGAGTCGGTCGCGCCCGACGTCATCCGCGCGCTCGTCGCCAGTGGCGCCGACATCGTCGAGGTGCGACCGGAGCAGGCGTCGCTCGAGCGGGTGTACTTCGAGATCATGGGCGTGACGCCGGGCGCCGACAGCCTCGAGGACCACGTCTGATGCGCCGGTCGATCGTCTGGACCGTCCTGCAGCGGGAGTGGTTCGAGACCGTCCGCAACCGTCTCCTGATGTCGACGATCCTGCTTCCGCCGATCCTCCTGACCGTTGCGCCGATCCTCTTGACCGCGGCCGTCGGCGCGAGTTCGCTCCCTCCGGAGCTCGCAGCAGCAGGTCCTGGCCCAGCGCCCGGAATGGGCGAGCTTCACGCCCGGCGAGCTGGCAGGCGCCTTCGCGGTCCAGCAGTTCCTCGTCTTCTTCCTGCTGATGCCGGCGTACATCCCGCTGTCGATCGCGACGTTCTCGATCATCGGTGAGAAGCAGGCGCGCTCGCTCGAACCGGTGCTGGCCGCACCGATCCGGACCTCGGAGCTGCTGGCCGGCAAGGCCGTCGCCGCCCTCGTCCCGGGCGTGCTCGCGGGCTGGATGACCTACGCGATCTTCGTGGTGCTGGCGTCGCTGCTGTACGGACCGGCGCTGTTCGGCGTCGTCACCGACCCATCGTGGCTTGCCGGCGTGTTCCTCCTCGGCCCGGCCGTCGGTCTCTCGTCGGTCGTCGCCGGCGTCATCGTGAGTGCCCGGGTCAACGATCCGCGCGTCGCCCAGCAGATCGGTGGCGTCGTGATCGTGCCGGTCATCGCGCTGGTCCTGCTCCAGGCGACCGGGACACTCCTCGTCGGGCCGGTCGGCTACACGCTGCTGGCGATCATCGTGCTCGCGCTCTCGATCGTCGGGCTACGGATCGGTGTCCGGCTGTTCGACCGGGAGGCGATCCTGACCCGCTGGCGCTGACCGTTTGACGCAACGAATCGCGTCGTCGGTGAGTTCCGGGCATCGTGGATCAGCGCCCTGGAAACTTGACATATCCCGGTAGGCCAAGGCTGTAGGATGAGCCGATGACCACGCCCGCGACCCGAGCCGAGTGGCTTACCTTCCTCGGCCTCGGCTTCATGTGGGGGTCGTCGTACCTGTTCATCAAGCTCGCGGTCGACTCCTTCGGGACGTTCACGCTGATCTCGCTGCGGCTGCTCATCGGGGCCGCGTTCCTGTGGGCGGTGCTTCGCATCTCTCGGACGCCGCTCCCGCGCGACCGGCGACCGTACGGTCACCTGCTTGTGATGAGCATCATCAACATCGCGATCCCGTTCGCCCTGATCACCTGGGCGGAGCAGTCGGTCGATAGCGCGCTCGCGGCGATCCTGAACTCGACGGTGCCGCTGTTCGTGCTGGTCATCGCGCCGGCATTCCTGCCCGACGAGCCGATCCGGGTGAACGGCCTGGTCGGGCTGGCGGTCGGGTTCATCGGCGTCGTCCTGATCGTTTCGCCCGGGCCTCGCGGCGGACCGCCGGCACGATCCCCGGCATGCTCGCGCTGCTCGGCTCGTCGGTCTCGTACGCGTGGGGCAACGTCTACGCCCGGCGGAACGTCCGCGGCCTCGCGCCGATGATCCCGGCCGTGTTCCAGGTCACGTTCGCACTGCTCATCGTGGGCAGCCTCGCCCTCGTCCTCGAACGGCCGTGGGAGACCGCCAAGCCCGACGCGCAGGCCTGGTTCTCGGTCGTCTGGCTCGGGATCCTCGGGTCCGGGATGGCCTACCTCGCGTACTTCCGGCTGCTCTCGAGGTGGGGCGCCACACGGACCGCGCTCGTGGCGTACCTGCTGCCGATCGTCGGCATCGTCCTGGGCGCCTTGGTCCTGAAGGAACCGATCGGGCCGCCGCTCATCGTCGGCACGGCCCTCGTCATCGCCGGTGTCGCCCTGGTCAACGGGCCCTGGGGTCGCCGTCGCCTGTTCGCCGAGGTCCCGCCGGTCGAACCCGTCTAGGGTCGAGCCGACGTAGGGTCGAGCCCGTCTAGGGTCGAGCCCGCCTTGGGTCGAGCCCGCCCCGAGTCGAGGGTCGTCGCTCCGGGCCGTCGAACACCCCAAGCTCGATACGACCGGCGAACCGCGCCTCGTTCGCCGGGTCGAACGCCGGGCGTCAGAAACCGGCACCTATGGGCCGCGTTCGCTCCCGGCTAGTGGGTTCATTCGCCCATTCGAACACGGGGCGTTCAGCCGCCGACCGCGAGCAACAGCGCCCCGGTCACGATCAGTACCGACGCTCCGACACGGCGCGCGACGTCGCCGCGGTCGGCCGCCTCGCCGAGCCGTACCGAGCCCCATGCCGCGGCGAACACGGCGGCCGACTCGCGCAGTGGCGCCACGCCCGACAGCGGAGCGAGGCTGAGGGCCACGAGGATCAGGAGATAGGCGCCGAGCGTCAGCCAGCCGCCGATCGCGGCATACCGGATCTGCTCGCGGCCGCCGGCGAAGATCGGGACGCCGGACGACGAACCGGACCCACAGGACGAGCGCGACGGCAGCCGTCACCCACAGGATCGCGGCGTAGGTGAGTGGGTGCGATCAGGCGGGCCCCGACCCGATCGATGGCGCTGTACGCAGCGATCGACACGCCGGTCGCCAAGGCGAAGGCGACGGACGGATCGAAGCCATGGCCCTGGACCGCGCGCCAGGGTCGCTGGAGGACGAGGAAGCCGACGAGCAGGAACGCGACGCCGATCGAGCCGGCGACGCCGAGGCGTTCGCCGAGGAGCCCGACGCCGATGACCACCGCGAGCAGCGGGGCCGTACCGCGCGCGATCGGGTAGACGACCGACAGGTCGCCGCGCCGATAGGCCGCGGAGAGCAGGACGAAGTAGACGGCCTCGACGAGGCCCGACAGGACGCCGAGCGCGACGCCCTCGACGGGGAGCGGCGGCCGTCCGTCCAGCCACCAGGCGGCGATGCCGGCCGGGACGATGCCGACGGATGCCGCGAGCATCCCGACCGTCGCAGCACGGAGCGGGTCACCGGCCGTCTTGAGCCGGACGTTCCACGCGACGTGGAGTCCGGCGCTGACGAGGACGAGCGCGATGACGAAGGGGTCCACGCCCGGACGTTACCCGGCGTGGACCCCTCTCGCAGACCTCTAGTGCGTCGCGCGAAGCGACTCAGCCGCGCAGGTCGCGCCGCCGGAAGCCCCACGCGCCGACCAGGACGCCACCGACCGCGAGGACCGCCGACGCGACGACCCCGACCGCGTCCCACTGGCCGAGCATCGTGAAGCCGTAGTGGGACGTGAGCGCCAGATCGTGAACGACGTCCGGCAGGTTGAGGGCCGGCGCCGAGGATGCCCGATGAACCAGGTGACGATCGTGAAGATCGCCACGACCGGCCCGGCGTAGCTCGTCCCGAACAGGCCGCCGACGGCGATCGCCGATCCCGACCAGCGCCGCCGCGTACAGGCCGAGCACGAGCGTACCCGACGACCGGCGTCGCGATCTCACTGCCGGCGATGACCGCCCCGATCGCGATCCCGAGCATCGTCATCACGGTGACGACGACGACCCCGACGAGGACCGCGACCGCCGCCGGACGTCACCCAGCGGCTCCGCGACAGCGGCGTCGCGAGCAGGAACTCGAGCCGGCCGGACGTCTCGTCCGAGGCCCAGACGGCGACCAGCGTCGCCGCCGCGAGGCCGGCCAGGATCAGCCCGAACTCGACGAAGAGGAGCTGCAGGAACCCGCCGACCGATCGGATGTCGAAGCCGGGGAAGACCTGGTTGAGCAGCTTCACGAAGTCGGTCGCCTTGCCGAGCTCGTCGATGAACGACTTGCCGGAGCCGGCGATCGCCAGCCCGAACAGGCCGATCCCGATGCCCCAGGCGATCGAGCGATCGGCAGGTTCTGGCCGATCGCCCGCCCGGTCGGTCCCTGGAGGCCGACGAGCGCCCGCGGCAGGCTCGGCGTCGGGATCGGGCTGACGTGGCGCCGATGTCGCGCCGGGCGAACGCCTCGACGCCGATGACGAAGAGGACGAACGCGACGATCGCGACCGGGAGCGAGCGACACCCAGTCGAACTGGCCGGCGAGCGGGACGTGGTTCGACGTCCAGCCGAACCAGGTCAGGTTCGCCAGCGGCGCGATCGTCGGGATCGCGGCCTGGTAGCCGTTGACGATGAACCCGCCGAACATGACCGCCCCGGCGACGCCGGCCGCCGATCCGCGCCCGACGAACGGCGCGAGCGCGAACGCGACGGCGCCGGCCGCGATCCCGAGCAGGAACGAGCCAGAGGGCGTAGCCCGGCCGCCATCTCGAACGGTGATCTCGTCGCCGGGCAGCCCGTGGACCGAGCTGCCCGACGAGTGAGCAGCGCGACGAAGACGACGAGCGCGACGATCGCCTGGCCGGTCAGGTGGGCGAACAGCTTCTCGAGCGCGATCCGTCGCCGCGCCATCGCCGTCGCGGCGACGAACTCCAGGCTGCCGCGCCGCGCCTCGGCCGCGAGCGTCGCCGACAGCGCGAGGATCGCCCAGAGGCTGACGATGATCGGGAAGAACGATGCCGTACTTGTACTGGAGGTAGCCGCCGAGCGTGCCGACATTGACCGCCTTGCCGGCGAGCCCCGCGAGGATCGGCGGGCACGGCCGCGACGACGGCGACGAGCTGCTGCGCGCGACTCCGGGCGTGTTGAACTCCTGACGATCGCGAGGCTGACGCCGACCAGCAGCAGGCCCAGCAGGATCGCGATCGACGAGGACCGCGCGACGCGAGTCGCGCATGCGTCTTGCCGTAGATGCTGCCGAACCCGTAGATCGCGGGAGAGCAGCGACGGCCCGGTGATGGCCGGCGCGACGGGCGCCGGGCGCCGGCGTTCGACTTCGGAGGTCATGTCAGGCCGCCTCGGCCGTCCCGCGGCCGTACTGGGCGAGGAACGTCTCTTCGAGCGACGGCTCGCGGCTGACGAAGTCGAGCAGGTCGTAGTTCGCCGCCTCGCGGACGACCGGCGTGATCGAGCCCGAGACGCGCATCCGGAGGAGGTTGTCCTCGGCGGCGACCTCGCTGACGCCGGGCAGCGCCGCGAACGCGCCGACCGGCACGTCGCCGGCGAACCGCAGCTCGACCTGGTGGTGGGCGAGGTCGCGCAGCGCCTCGACGCGGTCGACCTTGACGAGCCGGCCGTCGCGGATGATCGCGACGCGATCGCAGGTCTTCTCGACCTCGCTCAGGATGTGGCTCGAGAGGAAGACCGTCCGGCCCTCGGCCTTCGCCTCGCGGATGACCTCGTAGAACGTCTGCTGGACGAGCGGGTCGAGGCCCGACGTCGGCTCGTCGAGGAGCAGCAGGTCCGGCCGGTGCTGGAGGGCGACGATCAGGCCGACCTTCTGCTTGTTGCCCTTCGAGTACTCCTTGAACTTGCGGCTCGGGTCGAGATCGAGGCGATCGATGAGCTCCTGCTGGTAGGCCGTGTCGACGCCGCCGCGGAGGTTCGCGAAGTACTCGATCGTCTGGCCGCCGGTCAGCTTGTCGTACAGGGCGAACTCGCCCGGCAGGTAGCCGAGGCGGCGGTGGATCGCGACGGGATCGGCGGTCGTGTCGATGCCGAAGATCGTGGCCCGGCCCGAGGTCGGGCGGATGTGGTCGAGCAGGGTGCGGATGGTCGTCGTCTTGCCGGCGCCGTTCGGGCCGAGGAAGCCGAAGGCTTCGCCTTCTTCGACCTGCGAGGTCGATATCGATGATCCCGCGATGGGATCCGTAGGTCTTGGTGAGCTGTTCCGTCCGGATGACGCGGTCCATGATCAGTCCTTCCTGCCGGCGACCGTCGCCGGCCCTGCTCGCTGAGGAACGGTCGACCACGACCGGGACCTCCTGTTCACGAACGCGAAGACGTCGCGGAGCTCCTGCAGCCGGGCCCGTGACGAGGCCGGTCGATCGGCGATCGCCTCGAGACCGCGTTCCGCCATCTCGCGGAACCGGCGGTAGATGCGACCCGCACCCTCGAGGAACGAGTCGAACGTCTCGGGCGGCGCGCTGAAGTACTCGCGCCGGTCGCCCCGGCGCGTACTCCGCTGGATCATCCCGGCGGTCGCCAGGATGCGCGCGGTCCCGCTGATGGCGCCACGACTCGCCTGCAAGGCATCGGCGATCTCGGCCGCGGTCTGCTCGGGCGGCTCGCAGATGAGCAGCCAGCCCCACATCCGGCCGGCCATCGGGGTCATGCCGTAGGAGGCCAGCACCTGGCCCATCTCTTCGACGAACGCGCTCTCGCCTTCGGTCATGACGCGACGATATGACCGTTCGGAAGTTTCAGTCAATACTGAACGACGTGATATTGAGCGGATGTTGATTGCGCGCCTGCGAGGGGTGTCAAGCCGCGGGCGACGTCCGCTCGGCTCGCTCGGCCCGCTCCTTGAGCGCGCGGAGGTGCGCCTCGACTCGCGGCCTCGAGGGATCGCCGCCCGAGGCGGACGAGGATGTCGGTCCAGCGGTCGATCGGCTCGAAGGTCGCTGCGTGGATCACGCGCGTGCCGCCGGCGATCGGCTCGAGGCGCCACCACCATTCGCTTTCGAAGCCCGAGCCCGTGACCCGGAGCCGGAAGACCGACTCGGGTCGCGCCTCGAGGCTCTCCACGCGCGCCGGCTCACGCAGCAGTCCGAGGCGTGTCCACGCCGACGCGTCGCCGCGGCGGCGGGCCACGACGGGACGGCGGGCCCGAGCCGCAGCTCCGGGAATAGCGAGGCCGACGCGGAGGGATCGTGGAGCGCCGCCCAGACGACCCGCGGCGGGGCCTGGACGAAGACGCGTCGCTCGACCACCCGCTCGCCGCGCAGGTGGTCGCCGGCGCGGCGATACCCGACCTCGGGGTCCGGACGGACGGCCATCGAGCTCAGACGCCGATCGGGTGCCAGACCGTCTTCATCTCGAGGAAGGCGGCGATCCATTCGGGGCGTTCGGCGGCGCGGTCGTCGAGCCAGTCGAACCGCGCGTCCGTCGATCGCCGCGCGGACGGCGCGACAGGCGCTTGATGTCGTCCGCGGCGAGCTGCTCGACCTCGACCCGCAGGTCGTCCGGGACGCCCCAGACATCGAGCGCATCGACGATCGTCGTGACCGGCGAGCACCGGCACGAGCTCCTTCTTCCGGCCGGTCAGCACGTTGACGACCCCACCCGGGACGTCGGACGTGGCCAGGACCTCGGTCAGGGTGATGGCCGGCAGCGGCCGGCTCTCGGATGTGAGCAGCACGACGGTGTTACCCGCGACGAGCGGCGGAGCGAGACGGCTGCACGAGCCCGAGCAGCGACGAGGTCTCGGGCGCGACGATGCCGACGATGCCGGTCGGCTCGGGGATCGTGAAGTTGAAGTACGGCGCGGCGACCGGGTTCGCCGAGCCGAGGATCTGGGTGATCTTGTCGGCCCAGCCGGCGTACCAGACCCAGCGGTCGATGGCGCGGTCGACGACCTCCGACGCGCGTGCCTCGCGCAGACCCTCGGCGGTGGCGACCTCGGCGACGAACTGGTCGCGCCGTCCCTCCATCAGCTCGGCGACGCGATAGAGGACCTGGCCTCGGTTCATCGCGGTCTTGCCGGCCCAGCCGGGGAACGCGCCGTGCGCGGCACGCACCGCGTCCCGGACGTCCTTGCGCGACGAGCGGACCGCGTTCGCGAGCGGCGCCCCGTCCGCGGTCGACACGACGTACGAGCGACCGCTCTCCGAGCGCGGGAAGGCGCCGCCGATGTAGAGCTTGTACGTCTTGCGGACCTCGATCCGCGCACCCGACGTGCGCGCGACGGCGCCAGTCCGCGGCCCCGATCCGTTCCGCGCGCTCGATCCGTTCCGCGACGACCCGTCTCCGCGTGCCGCCATCAACGGTCCTCGAGCCGGACGTACGCATGCAGCCCGTGCATGCCGCCCTCGCGTCCGAAGCCCGACTCCTTGTAGCCGCCGAACGGCGAGGTCGGGTCGAACTTGTTGAACGTGTTGGCCCACACGACGCCGGCCTGCATCCGCGACACCATCTCGAGGATGCGCGAGCCCTTGTCGGTCCAGATCCCGGCCGACAGCCCGTAGCGCGTGTTGTTGGCCTTCTCGACGGCCTCGTCCGGCGTCCGGAAGGTCAGCACCGACAGCACCGGACCGAAGATCTCCTCGCGCGCGATGCGATGCGATCTGCGCCACATTGGTGAACAGCGTCGGACGGAAGAAGTAGCCGCGCTCCGGCAGGTCACACGCCGGCTGGTACAGCTCGGCGCCCTCGGCGACGCCGGAGGCGACGAGCTCGGTGATCTTCTCGAGCTGGGCCTTCGAGTTGATCGCGCCGACGTCGGTGTTCTTGTCGAGCGGGTCGCCGACGCGGATCGTCGAGAGGCGGTCCTTGAGCTTGTCGATGAGCGTGTCGGCGATCGACTCCTGGACCAGCAGCCGCGACCCGGCGCAGCACACCTCGCCCTGGTTGAAGTAGATGCCGTTCACGATGCCCTCGACCGCCTGGTCGAGCGGCGCGTCGTCGAACACGATGTTGGCCGCCTTGCCGCCGAGCTCGAGCGTCAGGGCCTTGTCGGAGCCGGCGACGCCCCGGCCGATCTTGCGGCCGATCTCGGTCGATCCGGTGAACGCGACCTTGTCGACGTCCGGGTGGGTCGCGAGGTGCATCCCGATCTCGCCGGGTCCGGTGATGATGTTGACGGTGCCGGGCGGCAGGTCGGCCTGGACGCACGACGTCGGCGAACAGCATCGCCGAGAGCGGGGTGGTGGAAGCCGGCTTGAGGACGACGGTGTTGCCGGCGGCCAGCGCCGGCGCGATCTTCCAGGCGAGCATCAGGAGCGGGAAGTTCCACGGGATGATCTGGGCCGCGACGCCGAGCGGCTTCGCCACCCGGCCCGGGAAGGCGTAGTCGAGCTTGTCCGCCCAGCCGGCGTAGTACCAGAAGTGGTTCGCGGCGAGCGGCACGTCGACGTCCCGGCTCTCCTTGATCGGCTTGCCGGAGTCCATCGATTCGAGGACCGCGAACTCGCGCGACCGCTCCTGCAGGATGCGCGAGATCCGGAACAGGTACTTGGCACGCTCCCGGCCCGATAGCTGGCCCCACGACCGCCGCTGCGCCCGGCGGGCGGCCCGGACCGCCTTGTCGACATCGACGTCGGCTGCCCGCGCGACGTCCGCGAGCGGCTGTTCGGTCGATGGATCGATCGACGTGAACGTCTCGCCGCCCGTCGCCGGCACGGATCGTCCGCCGACGAACAGGCCGTACCGCTCCTTGAGCGTGACGATGTCACGCGCCTCGGGGGCCGGCGCGTACTCCCACGGGATGGCCTGGCCGTCGCCGAATCCCCAGCTGTTGGGGTGCCGGTCAGGGCTGATGGCGACGCTCGTGTCGGTGCGCTCGGGCATGGACGGCATTATGTCACCGCCCGTTCGGGACCCCCGTTCAGCAGTCGTAGGTCGCGAGCGGATAGACGCGCTCGCAGAAGCGGACATGCACATGGTCGTCATGGCCGGCGTACCAGCGCGTCAGGCCCTCGCGGATGAGCACCGGGTCGTTGAAATAGATGACCTTGATGTGACCCGGCGCGGCGGCCCTGACCGCACGGATGAACGCGCGTGTCGCGCTCCGGTCGTAGACGGCCATCCGGTAGTTGCCGCCCCACTGACACTGACGGTCGTCGCGGCGCATGATCCGGACGTCGACGTCCATGCCGCGCTCGTGGGTGTCGTGGCCGGGCATGTCCCCGCCGTGCTCGAAGCTGACGTCACCGATGGCGACCGGTCCCAGACCCGCCTGTCCGATCGACGACCGCCGCCGCGCGGACCTGCGCCGATCGCGGCGCCCGTGCCCCAATGCGCCGGCCCGTTGCCGACCTCGTAGCCGCACATCCATCGGCCGAAGACGGGCGACTCGAAGTGGCCGATCAGGTAGCGCCACGTGCTCGCGTCGACGATCCCGGTCCTCGGCAGACCCGCGTGGTGCTGGAACGAACGCACGGCGGTGGCGGTCGCACCGGCCAGCACGCCGTCGACGGTCAGACCGGCGCGGCGCTTGTCGTTGAGCTGACGCTGGACGACCTTGACGGCCTCGCCGGTCGCGCCGGGGTCGAGGCGGACGATGAGTCGCGCCCAGGTCGCCGCGTCGACCATGCCCGTCACCGGCAGGCCTCGGCCCGTCTGGAAGGCACGGACCGCGGCGACCGTCGGACGCGTCGAAGACACCGGAGATGTACAGGTCGGGCGCCGTCTGCTGCCGGAGGAGGCCCTGGATGGCTCGGACGTCGGACCCGCGGTCGCCGGCGCTCTGGTGCGGATAGATCGGTGCACCCGCGCTCGCCACCCCGACGCCCGCGACCGACAGGATCCCGACGGCGAAGCACGATGAGCAGCAGGCGAAGGCGGCGGGGCATGGCCGGGAGGCTACAGCCTGCCGCCGACCGTCAGCACCACCCGATGGGACTAGGCCGGCAGCGTAGGCTGCCCGCGATGGATCGACTGACCGGCGTCGAGGAGCTGCTCGACGGCCCGCTCGACGACCGAGCTGCCCTCGTCGGGAACCTGCGCGACCTGGCGCGGGTCAACCGCCGCCTCGGTGGGATCGACCTCAGCGCTCGCGCGATCGATGCGCTCGCGCCCGGACGGTCGTCGATCGAGGTGCTCGACGTGGGCACCGGCGGCGCCGATATCCCGCTCGCCTCATCGAGCGCGGCCGCGCCGGCCGGACGGCTCGTCCGGGTCACCGGCGTCGACAGCCGGCCGGAGGTGCTCGAGGCGGCCGCCCTCGCGGATCCGCGCGTCACGGCGACCGGGGAACTGGCACTCCACGTGGCCGACGGCCAGCGCGCTCCCCTTCCCCGACGCGGCGTTCGACGGTCGTCCACAGCTCGCTGGTCGTCCACCACCTCGAGCCCGGACGCGGCCCGTGCGTTGCTCGCCGAGATGGCGCGTGTCGCGCGCCTCGGCGTCGTGGTCAACGATCTCGTGCGCGGGCGTGCGGCATGGCTCGGCGCGTGGCTGCTCGTCCGCATCTGCGCGACCCGGAACCGGCTACACGCGGCGCGGACGCGCCGCTGTCGGTCCGGCCGCGCCTACTCCGTCGCCGAGCTGACCGCCCTGCTGGCGGCGGCCGGGCATCCGCGTCGAGCGGCGCTTCGACGGGTCGCTCGGCCATCGCGTGGCGCTCGCCGCCGGCGCCGGAACGGGACGACGGATGACCCCGGGTGAGGCCGTCGACGTCGCGATCGTCGGGGCAGGACCGGCCGGGACGACGCTGGCGGCGGCTCTCGCCCGGCGCGGCGTCGAGGTCGTGGTCCTCGAGCGATCGCCGAGCTGGCACTGGCGGGCCGGCGGCGTGTTCACCTCACCCGCCGCCGTCGCGGCGCTTCGTCGAGCCGGGCTGCCGGCAGCGACGATCGACGCCGTCACGCGACCGATCCCGGCGATGCGCCTGGAGACCCCGGCCGGGACGATCGTCCGGCTGACCTACGGCGCGGACACCGGCGGACCGACCGGCGGTCGGCTTCGACCGATCCGCGCTCGATCCGGCCCTGGAACGGCTGGCGCTCGATGCCGGGGCGACGGTGCAGTCGCGGGGTCACGGTCCACGACCGTCCGGCTCCGGGATCGGACGGCCGGTACGCCGGCGAACGTCATCGATCTCGGCGAGCGACGAGCTCGGCGCGCGGATCGTCGTCGGCGCCGACGGCACGCACTCGTCGTCGCTCGAGCCGCCGGCGTCGCCCGACCGCCGCGCCTGCCGCCGCGGGTCGGGTTGACGTGGCATGTCGTCGATCCGCGACCCACGCACCGATCGCACCCTCAGACGCCCGGATGGTCGTCGGCCGCGACGCCTACGTCGGTCTGGCGCCGCGTGCCCGGACGCGCGGCTCAACATCGGCGTCGTCCTCGGTCCGTCGTGGCGCGGCGGCGCTCGCCCGGGACGGTGCCGCGCGCGACCGTCCGCGGCGTCCTCGCGACGATCCCGGCGCCGCGACGACGACCCCGTCCGAGTGGGCGGCAGCGCGCGGTGTGCGACCCGATCGCCGGCGCGTCGCCGCTCGGTGTCCGGGTGACGCGCCGCGCGGGCCCGGGCTGGTTCCTCGTCGGCGACGCGGCCGGCTTCCTCGATCCGTTCACCGGCGAGGGCCTGCATCGGGCGCTCGTCTCGACCGAGCTCGCCGCGCGGGCGATCCCGGCGGCGCTGGCACGCGACGGACGCGACGCCGGCGCGCGCGGCCGACGCCTACGACCGGGCGATGCGCCGCCGGTTCGCGGCGAAGGACGCGGTCTCGTGGCTCGTCCAGACGTTCCTCGCGCGACCGCGCCTCTTCGAGTACGCCGCGCGACGGCTCGCCGAACGCCCCGACGTCCGTGCGACGATGGGCCTCGTGATGGGCGACCTCGATCCCGGCCTCGCGCGCCCTCGATCCGCGCTTCCTCGCGGCGCTCCTCGCCCCGTGAGCTCCCGCGGTCGAGGTCGCCGGAGCCCGGGGACACGGGTCCGAGTCGCGGCCTACGCCGTGGTCCGTGACGACGCGCGAGCGCGTGCTGCTGTGCCACATCCACCCGTCGGTTGGCGTCGGCGACGTGTGGACGCTGCCCGGCGGGGGCCTCGAGTTCGGTGAGTCGCCCGCCCGCGCGGCGTTGCGCGAGCTCGAGGAGGAGACCGGGTTCATCGGCGAGATCGAGCGCCTCATCGAGGTCGACGACCGGCGTGTTCACGACGCCGGACCGGCGCCGACCGGATGCACGCGATCCGGATCGTCTACGAGGTTCGCGATCGTCGGCGGGTCGCTTCGCGACGAGCTCGACGGCTCGACCGACACCTGCCGCTGGGTCGCGCCGGAGGAGGCGCTGCGGATGCGGCTCGGGGAGCTGGCGCGCCGCGCGGTCGATGCGGCTCAGCGACCGTCGATGCATAGCGAGATCTCGATCGAGGTCGACGCGCGGCGCGGAGCTGGTGTTCGCGCTCGCCCGGGACGTCGAGCGCTGGGCCGACCTGCTCCCGCACTACGTCCGCTCGCGCGCGCGATCGCTCGCGACGCATGGGGCCGGCCGCTCGTCGAGTTCGTCGCGCGTCGGCCGCTCGTTCCGGTCGCTCGGGCTCGGGCTGCCGGTCGCCTGGCGGTCGCGGACGTGGAACGAGCCCGAGACGCTCCGCCTGCGGTTCGAGCACGTCGCCGGCGCGACCCGCGGGATGGACGTCACCTGGCACATCGATCACGCGCCGACGCGCGGGCGGCTGTCGCGTGACGATCGGGCACGAGTTCTCGCCGCGCGTGCCCGGGTTCGCCGCGCTTCGTCGACCGCTTCTTCACCCGGCCGATCGCTGGGCGCACGCTGGCGACATTCAAGGCGCTGGCGGAAGCGGTCGGTCCCGTGGTCGAGAGGTCCGATCCGACCTCGCCGACGAATCTCACGGCATGAGCGATCGACGTCGGATCTGGATCACGGGGCTCGGCCTCGTGACGCCGATCGGCACCGGCGTCGACGCCTTCCGGGCCGGGCTGCGGCGCTGCGACGTCGCCGGTCAAGCGGATCGATCGGTTCGATCCGTCGCCGTTCCGGAGCCAGGTCGCCGCGCAGGTCGACGACTTCGATCCGCTCGCGCTGGATGCCGCCGAAGACCGCCCGCCAGCTCGACCGGTTCAGCCAGTTCGGGATGGTCGCGGGCCAGCTCGCGCTCGACGACGCGCGGGCTTCGGCCGGGCCAGGACGGCGCCGCCCGATCCGGAGCGCATCGGCATCTACCTCGGCTCGGCGCTGGGCGGCATCGCCTTCGCCGAGGAGCAGCACGAGCGCTACCTCGAGAAGGGCATCCGCCAGGTCGCGCCGACCCTGGCGCTCGCCGTCTTCGGCGGCGCCGCGCCGGCCAACCTCGGCATCGCGCTCGACGTCCGCGGTCCGATCCTGTCGACGGCGAACTCGTGCGCCTCGGGCGCGGTGGCGCTCGGCGAGGCGCTCGGGCGACCTGCGCGAGGGCCGGATCGACGCCGCGATCGCCGGCGGCTGCGAGATCCCGCTGTCGCCGCTCGCCTTCGGGGCGTTCGACATCATCCGGGCGCTGTCGGGGCCGGCCACAACGACGACCCAGGACACGCCGCACGGCCCTTCGACGCCGAGCGCGACGGGTTCGTCATGGGCGAGGGCGCGGCATTGCTGGTCCTCGAGGAGGCCGAGGCGGCCGAACGTCGAGGCGCGACGCCCTACGCCGAGGTGCTCGGGTACGGCGCGACCTCGGATGCCCACCACATGGTCCAGCCGCGGGCCGACGGGCGCGAGGCGGCGCGGGCCGCGACGATCGCCCTCGACGACGCGGACGTCGAGCCGGGTGAGATCGACTACGTCAACGCGCACGCGTCGTCGACGCCGATCGGCGACGTGGCCGAGGCGCGGGCCATTGACGATGGCGCTGGGCGAGCGCGCCGCGACGCGTGCCGGTGAGCGGGACGAAGGCGCTGTACGGCCACCCGCTCGGCGCGTCCGGTGCGATCGAGGCGGCGATCTGCGCGCTGGCGATCCGCGACGGCTGGGCGCCGGCGTCGGTCAATCTCGAGCGAGCCCGAACCCGAGCTCGCCGAGCTGCTGCCGGGCCTGCTGCGCGAGGGCCGCGACGGCGACCTACCGACGGGTGCTGAGCACCTCGTTCGGGTTCGGCGGGCTGAACGCGGCGCTGGTGTTCGGCGCCGTCGACTGAAGGACCGCCGCGGCCATGGACGTCCGCCGTCGCCTCGCGCTGGCTCGACCTGCTCGCGGCCGCGGATCCGCCGGTACCAGACGAAGGCGCCGATGCCGCTGACGCAGTGACAGCACGCCACCGATGGCGATCGCCTCGAGGATGCCGAGCGACGATGCGAGGGCACCCATCAGCAGGCCGCCGATCGGCATCGACGCCGAGAAGACCGTCGTGTAGACGCTCATCACCCGGCCGCGCAGGCCGTCGGGGACGGCGAGCTGGATCGTGGCGTTGGCCGTGGCGGCCATCGCGATGCCGCCGGCGCCGATCGGGACCATCAGCAGCAGCGAGATCGGGAACGAGGTCGACATCGCCAGCAGGATCGACGCGACGCCGAGCAGGATCGCGCCACCGACGATCCGACCGGTCCGCGGCCGACCCGACGAGCACGAGGGCCACCGCGGCGCCGAGGGCGCCGAGCCCGCTGGCCGCCATCAGGAAGCCGTAGCCGGAGGCGTCGCTGCCGAGCGCGTCCTGGGCGAGCGGCGGGATGACGACCTGGAAGTTCATGCCGAACGTCGCGACGAGGCCGACCGTGGTCACGGCCAGCAGCACGATCGGCGTGTGGCGGACGAACGCGAGGCCCTCGCGCAGGTTCTCGACGACCGCCCCCGCCGATCGGGGCCGCGGCACGAGCCGGGCGAGGTGGAGCTCGTCGTCGCGCATCAGCGACAGGCCGACGATCACGGCCAGGAAGCTCAGCGCGTTGATCGCGAACGCCGGCGCCATGCCGAACGCCCCGATCGTCAGCCCGGCGACCGCCGGGCCCGACCACGCGAGCGCCGTTGAACATCGCCGAGTTGATCGCGACGGCGTTGCCGATGTCGCGCGGCCCGACCATCTCGATCGCGAACGCCTGGCGGACCGGCATGTCGACCGCGTTGGCACAGCCGAGCAGGACCGCGAGCACGATGATCATCCAGACCTGGACGACGCCGGTGGCGGTCAGCACGGTGAGGATGACCGCGAGCACCATCATCGTCGCCTGGACGCGCGATGCAGCGTCTGGCGCTTGGGCAGGACGTCGGCGAGGACCCCGGCGAACAGGCCGAGGATCATGACCGGCAGGAACTGGGCGCGTCGCGACGACGCCGAGCCAGAACGGGTCGCCGGTGAGCGTCAGGACGAGCCAGCCCTGCGCGACCTGCTGCATCCACGTCCCGACGAGCGAGATCGCCTGGCCGCCGAAGAACAGCCGGTAGTTGCGGTGGCCGAACGGCGCGGCGGCCTTCGCCCATGCGACGCGGCTCGACCGCGGGCAGTGTCACGCCGGTCATCGGGCCGGACTCCGGCGCTCGGGATGCGGATCGGGGCCGCCGTCGAGCTCGCGCGAGATGCTGGTCGAGGTGGGTGCGGCGGTCTCGCGCGGCCTCGATCATCGTCGGCGAGGCGTCGGCCTTCGCCTCGAGGGTCTCGATCTGGCGCTCGACGCGCTCGCGCGTCGTCGAGGATGAGCGCGCCGCTCGCTCGGTCGGGTCATGGGAGGCGCGGAAGCGCTCCCGATTGCGTTCGCGCGCGGCCTCGTCCTCGAGCAGTTGCCCGATCTGCGGCGAGCGAGAACCCGGCCTCGTCGCGGAGCTCCTTGATGAAGCGGAGGCGCTCGAGGTCGGACGCGTCGTAGAGGCGGTACGCGCCTTCCGATCGAGCCGCTGGCTCGAGCAGCCCGCATCTCCTCGTAGTAGCGGATCGACCGCGGCGTCAGGCCGGTCTCGGCTGCGACTTCCTGGATCCGGAGGAGCGGCGCATCAGCGTCCGCACGGGGCGGGCTCGTCGCGGGGTCTGCTGTTCCCTCAGGCGTGGAGCGGATCGTCGAAGCCATCGCCCCTGACGATAGCACAACCTTAACGTTCACGTGAAGGTCATTGTGACCCGATTCCGGAACGATTGGGGTCGACGACCCGCCAATACACTCCAGACGCGACCAGAATGGCCGTGCGAATCCGAGGGCGACGTGGAGCGAGACCTCGTGGAGCGAGCACGGAGAGGCGATCATGACGCCTTTGCGCTGCTGGCAGGCGCCACGATCGGTCGGCTCGACGCCGCGGCTCGGCTCATCCTGAGGGATCCCTACCGCGCGGAGGACGCCGTCCAGGAGACGCTCGTCCGATGCTGGCGGGACCTCCCTACGCTGCGCGATCCCGATCGCTTCGAGGCCTGGTTGCATCGGCTCTTCCTCAACGCCTGCCGCGATGAGCTCCGGTCCGCCAAGCGCAGGAGCATCGAGGTCGAGCTCCCCGAGATCCATCCACTGTCGGTGCCTGACTCGCAATCGGCTTCCGCCGACCGAGACCAGATCGAGCGCGGCGTCCGTCACCTCGACCCGGAACAGCGCACCGTCATCGTCCTTCATTACTACCTAGGTCTGCCGCTGCCCGATGCCGCGTCAGCGATGGGGATCCCGCTGGGGACCGCGAAGTCGCGCCTCCACAGGGCCACCCAGGCGCTCCGTGCGGCACTCGATTCGGATGCGCGAGTCCGCCCGAACCAGTCGGAGGGTCGGTCGATATGAACCAACGCGACGACCTCGACCGAATGCTCTCGGTATGGCTCGATGACCCGTTCACGCCGCCCGCCCCGCACTACCTCGGACGCGTGCTGGAGCGGACCCGGAACACCCGGCAGCGACCGGCCTGGGCGAGCCTCGAAAGGTGGCTTCCCATGGCTGACAAGGTCCTCCGACCGACGACGGCACCGCCATTGCGAACGGCATGGCTCCTGATCATCGCCCTGCTCGTGCTGGCCCTGGCTTTCGGGTTCGTGGTCGTCGGTGCGCGACTCATCGATCCGACACCGGTCATCCCACAGGGTGGCGCGGCCGTCGCCGCGTTCGCCTCGTACGTCGGTGACACCACCGGACAGACCGGCGGTGACATCTTCGTCGTCCGCGCGGACGGCGCCGACATGCGGCAGCTGACGAGCGGCCCGGGCATCAGGTGGAGTCCTGTCTTCTCGCCCGATGGCACGCGGATCGCCTATCGCGATTGGCTTGCAGGAACGGAGTCCGTCGTCGTGATGGACGCTGGTGGCCGCAATGCGGCGACATTGGCTACCACGCCGGCCAGCAGGCCGTTCTGCGCCAAGGGCGACATCGTCTGGTCACCGGACGGGACGAGCCTCGTGTTCCCGACGAGCCCGGTCTGTGACGTCCGCTACCAGCTCTTCATCGCCGCGGCAGATGGTTCGTCGACCGCCACGTCACTGCTGGCTCCCGGGATCGACGGCGCGCTTCCGGACTGGTCCCCGGACGGGAAACGGATCGCGTTCATGGGGAGCGAGGCATCCGGCCAGGCCGCCGTGTACGTGGTCGATGTGGGATCTGGCGACCCGCTCTCTGGCGGGCTTCAGGCCCGACGCATCGGCCCGGACTCTGGCGCTCCGCTGACCGAAGCGAGCAGGCCGAGATGGTCACCCGATGGGACGGAGTTGGCCGCATCGACGGGATCGTTCGTCGCGACCTCCGAGCCGAGTCGCATCGTCATCATGAAGCCCGATGGTTCGGGGCGGCGTGTGATCGCCGAGGCTTCGGGCAATCCGATGTGGAATCCGACCTGGGCGCCGAACGGCCGTCAGCTCGCCTACGTCCGCGCCGTCGACCCATCGGAGTACTTCCTTGAGCGACCGTGCACGGTTCGCGTGTGGGTCATCGATGCCGACGGCACCGATGCGCGCCAGCTCGACCCGTTGGCCGAGGGGTGTGACATGCCGCTGTCCTGGTCTCCGGACGGGACGCGTCTGGCGGTGCTCCTGATCGGCGTCGACGATCCGAACCCATCGTTCCACATCTCGATGATCACGCTCGACGGCAGCGAGCCGGTCGTGACACTCGGAGACGGTGGTGTCGGGTCGTGGCAGCCCGTCGTCGCCCCGCTGCCGGCGGCGCCCTCGTTCGGCGCGGCCAGCCCCAGTCCCTGATGCTGCTTGCGACGGTGACCCCGGCTACCGGCCGGGGTCACCGCGCGCTCGTTCAGTCGATCGTGAAGTGCGTCCGGGTCCTGGTAGCGACCCGTGCGCTGGAACTCGATCTGCATCAGCACATCGTTGAGCAGTGACGACGCGCCGAACCGGAACCAGTCGGGGCTCATCCAGCGCGGCCCGAGCGTCTCGTACAGGATGACGAGGTACTGGATCGCTTCCTTCGCCGTTCGGATGCCGCCCGCCGGCTTCATCCCGACCTGCCGGCCGGTGGCCCGCTCGAAGTCGCGGATCGCCTCGAGCATCACGAGCGTCACCGGCATCGTCGCGGCGGGCGTCACCTTGCCGGTCGACGTCTTGATGAAGTCGGCGCCCGCGGCCATCGCCAGGATCGACGCGCGCCGGACGTTGTCGTACGTCTCGAGCTCGCCGGTCTCCAGGATGACCTTCAGGTGCGCGTCGCCGGCAGCGTCCTTGACCTCGACGATCTCCTCGAAGACGGTCGCGTAGTCGCCCGACAGGAACGCGCCCCGGTCGATGACCATGTCGACCTCATCGGCACCCGCCTCGACCGCGGCACGCGTCTCGGCGAGCTTGATGTCGCGGAACGTCTGGCCGCTGGGGAAGCCGGTCGCGACGCTGGCGACCTTCACGTCGCTCCCCTTCAGCGCGTCCTTCGCCTCGGCGACCATGGCCGGGTAGACGCAGATCGCTGCGACGGACGGGATGGTCGGGTCGCCCGGTTTTGGGTGCATGCCCTTCACGCACAGCGCCCGGACCTTGCCTGGCGTGTCCTTCCCCTCGAGCGTGGTGAGATCCATCATCCGGATCGCCAGATCGAGCGCCCACAGCTTCGACGCCTTCTTGATCGACCGCTTCTTCAGCGCATCGACGCGGGCCTCGACCCCGACCTGGTCGACGGTCGAGACGCGACCGAGGAGGCTCCCGAGCGGATCGCCGATCGAGCGCGACCGACCGTCCCAGGCACGGATCAGCTCGTTGGCCCGTTCGCGGGCGAGGGTGTCGGGACGCTTGGTGGCGGTCATGGGACCGAGAGGATACGCCTGCCTTCGAGCGAGGCAAGTCGCTAGCGCCCGCCGTGCACCTTGGGCAATGGCGGCATGCCGCGCTTGCCCTCGACCAGGAAGTGGCGGAACCAGTCGAGCACGATGCGCAGGTTCTCGACGCGGCGGAACGGGGTACCGGAACGCGTCAGCTCGTGGGTCTCCTCGGGCACCCGCAGGAGGCGCACGGGCCGGCGGAGCGTGCGCAGCACCGTGAAGAGCGCCTCGGCCTGGCCGACCGTCGTGCGGATGTCGCGTTCGGAGTGCTGGATGAGCAGCGGGGTGTGGATCCGGTCGGCGTACGTGAGCGGCGAGATCTCGCGGTAGTAGTCGGGATCGCTCCACGGCGTGGCGTCGAACTCGAGCGTGGCCCAGTCGCCGCCGCTGATGTCGCCCGTCAGGAAGAGCATCGACATGTCGCTCACACAACGACACGTCATCGCGGCTCGGAAGCGGTCGTCGTGGCCCACGATCCAGTTCGTCAGATAGCCGCCGTACGACCCGCCGGTCAGACCGAGCCGGTCCGGGTCGGCCAGTCCCTCGGCGACGAGCGCATCGACGCCGGCGAGGACGTCGCGCATCGGCCCTGGTCCCCAGTCGCGATGGTTGCGCGCCGTTGAAGTCCTGCCCGTAGCCCTCCGATCCGCGCGGGTTGCAGTAGAAGACGCCCGATGCCCGCCGCCGGCGAGGATCTGGAACTCCCAGAACGGCGACCAGCCGTACAGCGTGTGTGGTCCGCCATGGATCTGGGTGACGAGCGGGCTCCGTTTGCCGCCGCCCGGCATGAACCAGCCCTGGATCGATCGTCCATCGACCTCGCTCCGCCGCTCGACCGGCTCGATGAGCGTCAGCTCGTCCAGCACGTCTGCGTTGAAGGACGTCAGCCGACGCGGTCCGCCGACTTCGTCCTGCACCCACAGGTCGGGCGGCGAGGTCGGCGTGGAGCGGAGATAGACGTGGCGGGTCGCGCCACCGGTCGCGACGGCATCGAACGAGGAGAGGTGGTGCCGCCCATCGGTCAGCCGCGTGACCGCGCCGTCGGCGACCGCGATCCGCCACAGCTCGTAGCTGCCATCGATCGGGGCGAGGAAGTCGATGCTGCGGCCGTCCAGCGTCGGGATCAGACGCGTGCGTCTCGCCCTGGTGACGTCGCTCGCGACGCCCGACCCGGGCATGAGGTCGTGGGGCCCCGAGAGGTTGCGGCCGCCATCCGCGTGCGCCTCCGACCCGTCCGCCGGGAACAGCCAGATGTCGTTGCGGCTGCCGCCGCGCCCTTCGAGCTTCGACCCGAGGGCCGCGATCGTCCGGCCGTCGGGAAGCCAGGCCGGCGTGCCGAACACGGACCGCGGGCCGCCCGTGACCGCGTGGACCGCTCGCGATCGCGACGTCGACGACGTGGATGGCCGGTCGGCTCGGCGAGATCGTGGTCGCGGTGCCGGTCCGATACGAAGGCGATGCGCCGTCCCGTCGGGCGACCAGGCCGGCTCGAGGTCCGAGACGGTCCCATCCGTCAGCCGCGTCGCCGCGCCGCTCGCGACGTCGACCAGCCACAGGTGGCGGACCCGGTCGTACTGGAATCCCGGCCCGTTGAGCATGTACCCGAGCCGGTCGATGAACCGGTAGTCGGAGTCGGGCGGCTCATGCGAGCGCGGCTTGCGGGCCTTGCCACGTCGCCGGGCGTCCTCCTCGAAGGTCGCGCCATGCGACGTCGAGACGACGACCAGGCGCGGCCATCGGGCGACCATTCGAACGCCTCGACGCCACGCGGCAGGTCGGTAGACGCGCCGCGCCTCGCCTGGAGCCATCGATCGGCAGGACGTGGACCTGGTCCTTGTCCTCCCGATCCGCGAGGTCCTTCGGGCGCGCCGGCTCGGCCTCCGGCCTGCAGTCGACGGTCGGAGATGAAGGCGAGCCATCGACCGTCGGGGGAGAACCGCGGCCAGCCGATCGTTGCGAGCGCCGATCGTGAGCTGACGCGGCGGTCCGTCGCGCGACGGGTCGGTCGGGACGAGCCAGAGTGCCTGGCGGTACCCGTCGTACGTGGGTGCGACCGCCTGCAGCGTGACGACGGCCCACCGCCCGTCCGGGGACAGGCATGGTTCGGTCGCGACGCGCAGCCGATACAGGTCCTCGGGTCGAGGGGGACGGGGCACGCGCGAGAGTCTAGTCGTCGCGCGCGGGGCCGCCGGGCCCTCTCGACGCGGTCCGCGCTGGCCTGCCGGGACTACCATCGGCTGCGACGATGACCGACCAGCTCACGCTGCCGCTCGATGCGACTGCCGATCGACTGCCCGACCTGCCCGAGCTCCGCCCGATGCTGGCGCGGCCGCTCCCGGACGCGTTCGATTCAGACCAGCACCTGTTCGAGCCGTGGTGGGGCGGCGCACGGGCGCTGATCTCGATCGGGCCCGTCGGAGCGGCCAGGGCGACGGCGACGTCCGCATCGTCGACGCCGAAGACGTCGATCGGACGGCGGCGCTCCCGGAACTGGCTGGGACGGCGGTCCGCGTCGCGGCACGCTCGGCGATCCTCGACGGGGAGCTCGTCGTGGTCGATGCGGACGGGCGAGCCGATGTGCGGCGCCCTGGAGCGACGACTCGAGGGCAAGAGCGGTCGACCCGTCGCGTTCCTGGCCTTCGACCTCCTGCATCTCGACGGCCGGTCGCTGCTCGATCAGCCGCTGGTCAAGCGGCGCGAGACGCTCCGTCGGGTCCTCCGCCCCGGCGACGAGGTCGTCGCGGTCCCGGCGATCGCGACCGAGGGCCGGGCCTTGTTCGATGCGATCGTCGCACAGGGCCTCGCCGGGATGATGGCGCGCCAGCGGCTCGCGCCATATCTGCCGGGGGTCCGCAGTCGACTGTGGCGGTTCATCCCGGCGGTCGAGGGCAGCGTGCCCGACGCCGAGCTCGCCGACGCGCCCGAGGAGCCGACATCGGCGACCGCGCCGGTCCTGGCGATGCTCAGCCGCCTGCCGCTGGAAGACGAGGCCTGAGCCGCCGGCGAGGCCGAACCTCGCAGTGCGTCGCCGGTGGCTCAGTCCGACCGTCGCGCCGCCGCGATGAAGGCCGCGGATACCGGGCCGCTGACCGTACAGCAGCACGCCCGTGGCGTAGACCCGGACGGTCGCGACGGCGACCGATGGCGATCGTCACGAGCAGGATCACGACCGACAGCGCGACCTCGAGCGGGTGGACGTCGCTGACCATCAGCCGCGCGAGCATCGCGAACGGGCTGAACGGCGGCACGAGCGACGACGATGCGCGCGAGGGTGCCGGTCCCGCCGCCGAGCAGGACGAGCAGCGCCGACAGGTAGCCGGCCATCGCGACGAGGCTCAGCGGCAGCGACAACGTCTGGAGGTCGTCGGGCCGGCTCACGAACGAGCCGACCGCGGCGTAGATCAGCGCGAACAGCGCGAAGCCGAGCAGGAAGAACATGCCGTAGGCGGCGAGCAGTCCGATCGTCAGGCCACCGGTCGGCAGCCCGACGCCTGACCCGGGCCCAGGACCGCCCCGGCGATCTCGTCCTGGAAGGCGAGCACGAGCACGGCCGGGACGGCGATGGCGATGTACTGCGTCAACCCGGCGCCGCCGATGCCGAGCACCTTGCCGACCAGCAGCTGCCGCGGCGAGGCGGCGCTGATCATCAGCTCCATGACGCGGCTGCTCTTCTCGGTGGCCACGCCGGTCGCGACCCACATCCCGTAGATCAGGATCGTGATGAACATCAGGATGATGAACACCGTCCCGAGGAAGCCGCGGCTGGCGACGACGACGGCATCGACCTGACGGCCGCCCTCGGTCGGGGCGAGGAGCGACTCGGTGCTTGAACGCCGGCGTCTGGAACGTACCGAGCTCGGAACCCTTGGGGCAGTGACGCTCGTCCAGTCGAGGATCCCGAGCGACAGCGCCGCGAAGCCGGCGAGCTGGCTCCGGACGCCATCGGCCGGGCCGAGCGTGCGGTACGTGACCGTCGAGCTGCCGATCCGGCAGTCGGACGACCTCGATGATCGCGTCGATCTGGCCGCGCCGGAGCTGCTGCATCGCGAAGTCGCGGTCGACCTCGCGCTCGATGTCGTAGGGCGGCCGCCAGCGTCTGGCGTCCACGCCCGGTGGCGGCAGGTTCATGATCGCCGTTGGCCGTCGCGATGGTGCCCGTCGCGAGCTGGTCCTCCTCGGCGACGACGCGCGATGCGGTCGACCTTGGCCTGGTCGAGATAGCGCAGGGCGATCGGGCGTCAGCGCCACGCCGACCGCGAGCGCCATGAGCACGATCGTCGAGATCGCGATACAGCCGGCTGCGGACCCGCTCGAGGTACTCGCGCCGCGCGACGATCCCGGCGTTCGGGCAGGAGCGGGTCGTGCGCGGGCCATCAGGCCGCGTCCTCCTCGTCGATCACCGGTTCCTCGTCCTCGTCGGGCGGCGCGCCCGACGAGCTCGATGAAGATCGCCTCGAGCGACGGCTCGGCGACCTCGAAGCGGCTCACGAGCGCGCCCCGCTCGAGCGCCGCGGCGAGCACGTCGCGTGGCTCGACGCCGGCCAGCAGCTCGAGCTCGGCGAACCCGGCACCGGGCCGGAGCGCCGGCGACGCCGTCGATCGACGCGAGCCAGGTCGGCAGGATCTCGCCTTCGATGCCGAGGCGGACCGTCCGTGCGCGCGAGGACCGCTTCAGTTCGGCGAGCGTGCCACCCGCGACGAGCCGGCCGTGATCGACGATCACGAGCGACTCGCAGAGCGCCTCGGCGACCTCCATCTGGTGGGTCGAGAAGACGATCGTCCGACCCTCATCGCGCAGCTCGATGAACGCGTCGCGCAGCAGCGACAGGTTGACCGGGTCGAGGCCGGTGAACGGCTCGTCCATCAGCAGGACGTCCGGCCCGTGCAGGATCGCGGCGATGAACTGGACCTTCTGCTGATTGCCCTTGCTGAGCTCCTCGGCGCGCCGGTCGGCCAGATCCGGGATGCGGAACCGCTCGAGCCAGGTGAGGGCGTTCGCCCGCGCCTGCCCGGGCCGCTCGCCGTACAGCGAGGCGAAGTAGACGAGCTGGTCGATGACGCGTGAGGCGCGGGTAGAGGCCGCGCTCCTCGGGCAGGTAGCCGAACGTGCGCCGCGGGAGGTCGGTCGACGGCGCGCCGTCCCAGCGGACCTCGCCGTCGTCCGCGCGCAGGATCCCGAGGCAGATCCGCATCGTCGTCGTCTTGCCCGCGCCGTTGGCGCCGAGGAAGCCGAAGATCCGGCCCACGGGGCACGCTGAACGCGAGCCGATCGAGCGCGACGGTCTGCCCGAACCGCTTCGTGACGCGGTCGATCTCGAGGGTCATCGCGCGCCGAGGATAGCCCCCGGCCCACGTGCCGCCGCTGGGCCGATGGTCCGGGTGTGGTCCGGTGTGCGTCCGGTCGCGTCCGGCGACGGCGAGTCACGCGCGAGTGCGACAATCGGGGCGTGACGACCGACACGACCGGCGCGACCGGCCCGCCCGCGACCACGACGCGCCGACCCGCATCCACGCGGACCGGGGAGCCGGCACGCTCGAGATCGAGTGGGCCGACGGCCACGCCACGGTCTACGGCTTCGAGGCCGCTGCGCTGGCTCTGCCCGTGCGCATACTGCCGCGGCGAGGCCGGCATGCCGGGCTGGCTCGACAGCGCCCCGACGCTGACGCCGCAGCAGATCCAGCTCACCGACCTGCACCTGGTCGGCAACTACGCCGTCTCGCCGCACTGGGCCGACGGCCACGGGACGGGCTATTACCCGTTCCGTCTGCTGCGCGATCGATGCCCGTGCCCGGAGTGCACCGCCCGCCGCCAGCGCGAGAGCGACCGACACCCTCGGCCGCTCGACCGCCGCCGGGACCCACGAGGAGCATCGATGATCATCGTCACGACGCCGTACCTCACCGGCCATCGCATCGTCGAGAGCAAGGGCATGGTGTTCGGACTCGTCGTCCGCAGCCGCGGCCTCGGCGGCAACCTCATGGCCGGCCTGCGCTCGCTCGGCGGCGGCGAGATCCACGAGTACACGAGCCTGCTCGAGGACACGCGCCGCCAGGCGCTCGATCGACTCGTCCGCAACGCGACGGTCGTCGGCGCGAACGCGGTCGTCTCGATGCGCTTCGACTCGTCGGAGCTGTCCGGCACGATGTCGGAGATCGTGGCCTACGGCACCGCCGTCATCGTCGAGCCCGACGGCTCACGACGCCGGGCGCGACGCCGACGACGACCGTCGAATAGCGATGGGCGCCGACCTGGCTCGCCTCTTCGTCTTCGGGATCGGGCTCGTGCTCACGGTGCGTCGGCGTGTCGCTGCGTCGGCGCCAGCCAGCCGGCGCGGTCTGTATCCGCTGTTCATCGGGCTGGCCTTCATCGTCGCCGCGGTCGTCGAGCGCGTGCGCTATCGCTCGAGCGAGGCCGAGACGACCGCGGAGCGACCCGGGCCCGGCGGCGGCGAGCCCGCGGGCACGTCGCTCGAGCCTCGCTTCCGGCCGACCGACGAGCGCTTCGTCGACCCGACGACCGGCGTCCGGATGCGCGTCTGGCTCGATCCGGCGGCCGGCGAACGGCGGTACGTGCGCCGAGGACTGACTCCGAGCCGTCGGGCCGGTTCACCGGCCCGTGCTATCCTCGCCGGCCAGCCGTCTGCCGGCCTACACCGGCCGCGACGCACGCGGTCATGCCGCTGCCAAGGAGCCGCCCGCTTCGAGATGGCCGCCGTCGAACCCGGAGCGCCAGCCCCGACCGCGGTCCCGGCACGCCCTCGTCGCGTCACGAAGCGTGAGCCCTCGCCGCTCCCCTACCTGAACCGCGAGCTGTCATGGCTCGAGTTCAACGCGCGTGTGCTGCACGAGGCGCGCGACGCCCGGAACCCGCTGCTCGAGCGCGCCAAGTTCGCGGCGATCTTCGCCGGCAACCTCGACGAGTTCTTCCAGGTCCGGATCGCCGGGCTGCGCCAGCAGGTCGAGGCGGGCGCCGTCACCCGCGCGCCGGACGGCCGGACGCCGGCAGAGCAGCTGGCCGCCGCCCGCGAGCGGGTCCTCCAGCTCGTCGCGGACCTCTCGGACATCTTCGCCGAGCTGCGCCGCGGCGCTCGCCGCCGGAGGGCGTGCACATCGTCGACTACGCCGACGTCCCGGAGCATCACGAGGCCCTGCGCCAGCGGTTCCTCGACGAGATCTTCCCGGTCCTGACGCCGCTCGCCGTCGACCCCGGTCACCCGTTCCCGTACATCTCGAGCCTGAGCATGTCGATCGCGGTCGGCCTGCGCGACCCGGAGACCAACGAGCGCGTCTTCGCGCGCGTCAAGGTGCCGCAGATCCTGCCGCGGCTGCTCGAGGTCGACACGCACAAGTTCGTCGCTGATCGAGCAGGTCATCGAGGCGAACCTCCAGTACCTCTTCACGGGCATGGAGGTCGTCGACTCGCACCTGTTCCGGGTCACCCGGAACGCCGACTTCACCGTCGAGGAGGACGAGGCCGACGACCTGCTGATGGCCATCGAGGAGGAGCTGCGCCGGCGGCGGTTCGGCGAGGCCGTGCGCCTCGAGGTCGAGCGGACGATGCCGGCCGCGACCCGCAACCTCCTGCTGCGCGGCCTCGGGCTCGAGGCCGAGGACAGCTACGAGATCGCCGGCATGCTCGATCTCACCGCGCTGTACCGGATCGCCGACCTCGACATCCCGGAGCTGCGCACACCGCCGTGGACGCCGGTCACGCCGCCGCGCCTGATCCCGCCCGACGAGGACGAGCCGGCCGACGTCTTCGCGGCCATCCGCGCCGGCGACATCCTCGTCCACCACCCGTACGAATCGTTCGCCGCGTCGGTCGAGCGGTTCATCGCCCAGGCGGCCGACGACCCGGACGTGCTGACGATCAAGATGACGCTGTACCGGACGTCCGGCGACTCGCCGATCGTGCAGTCGCTGATCCGCGCGGCGGAGCGCGGCAAGCAGGTCGTCGTCCTCGTCGAGATCAAGGCGCGCTTCGACGAGGAGGCGAACATCATCTGGGCCCGCAAGCTGGAGCGGGCCGGCGCCCACGTCGTCTACGGGCTGGTCGGGCTCAAGACGCACTCGAAGACGGCGCTCGTCGTGCGGCGCGAGGGATCCGGCCTGCGCCGCTACGTCCACATCGGGACGGGGAACTACAACCCCAAGACCGCCCGGCTGTACGTCGATCTCGGGCCTGCTGACGGCGCGCCCGGAGATCGGCGCCGACGTCACGGACCTGTTCAACGTCCTGACCGGGCTGTCGCGCCAGCGCACGTTCCGCCGGCTGCTCGTCGCGCCGCACAGCCTGCGCCAGGGCTTCATCGACCTCGTCGAACGCGAGATCGCGCATGCGCGGCCGGCGCGACCGGCGCACATCGTCCTCAAGCTCAACGCGATCGTCGACGTCCCGGTCATCGAGGCGCTGTACCGCGCCGCGAGCGCCGGCGTCGAGATCGACCTCATCGTGCGCGGCGCCTGCTCGATCCAGCCGGGTCTGCCCGGGCATCTCCGAGCGGATCCGCGTCCGCTCGATCATCGGCGAGTTCCTCGAGCACTCGCGGATCTGGGGGTTCGCGAACGGCGGCGATCGCGAGTGGTACATCGGCTCGGCGGACCTGATGGATCGCAACCTCGACCGACGCGTCGAGGCGGTCGTCCCGGTCGAGGACTCCGAAGCCGAAGGCCCGGATCGCCGAGATCATCGAGCTGATGCTGGCCGACGACCGCCGCTCCTGGCAGCTCCAGCCGGATGCACGCTGGGTCCGGACCGAAGACGATCGAGGGGCGGCCCGGGACGATCGACACGTTCGAGACGCTCAAGGAACGCGCGCTCGAATCGGGCGCGGTCGCGTCCGTGCCGCGACCGGCCCGGGGCCGGGTGCCGGCTCGCTGGATCCGCGGGCGTGAGCGGAGGTCGAGCTCAAGTACCGCGTCGGCGACCTGGCCGCCGCCGAACGCGTCCTCGCGGCCGACCGACCTCGGGCCGTTCACCGGTGGCGCCGGCGGTGCCCGAGGCGATACAGCTCGAGGACCGCTACGTCGACACCGCCGATGGCGCGCTGGCGCGCGCCGGATTCGCGGTCCGGCTCCGGCAGACGGGCGGCGAGACGATCGTGTCGGTCAAGTCGCTCGCCCACACCGACGGGCCCGGACGGCAGCTTCGAGCGCGGGAAGAGCTCGAGGGGCCGGCCGACCGCGTCGCGCCACCGAGCGACTGGCCGGCCTCGGATGCCCGGGCGCTGGTCCTCGAGCATGCCGGCGACGCGCCGCTCGTCGAACGCGGTGACGATCCGTCAGCTCCGCCGCGTGCGCCAGCTGCGGGCGGCCTCGACCCGCGTCGAGCTGAGCCTCGACGAGGTCGACGTCGTGGCACGCGGCCGCGTCGTCGACCGGTTCGTCGAGCTCGAAGCCGAGCTGACCAAGGGCGATCGAACGGAGCTTGCCGGCCCTCGGTGCGGCGATCGAGACGGAGAGCGGGCTGCAGCGCGCCGGGACGAGCAAGCTCGAGGCGGCGCTCGCCGCACTCGACGGCTCGGCGGGATGCGACGACGAGCCAGACGCCGAAGCCCCGCCGCGACGGTCAGCGCAAGCGCGCCGCCGGGGCGTCACGAGGCCGAGCGAGCCCGAGACGCGACGACGCGGCCGGCAAGGCCGAGCCGCGGCTCGTCGTCGGGCAAGACTCCGGGCGTCCTCGCCGAGGACACCGTCGCCGAGGCGGGTCGCAAGGTCATGCGCTTCCACCTCGCCCGCATGCTCGACCGCGAGCCCGGGGTCCGCGACGGCAAGGACATCGAGGACATCCACAAGATGCGGGTGGCGACCCGCCGCCAGCGCGCGGCCTGGCGCGTCTTCGGCGAGGCGTTCCGCAAGCGCCGGACGAAGACGTATCGCGACGGCCTCCGCGATGTCGCTCGACGGCTCGGGGCGGTGCGCGACCTCGACGTCCAGCTCGAGGGCGTCGATACCTACCGGGCAGACCAGCCCGTCAACGATCAGCGCGCGCTCGAGCCGCTCATCGGATCGCTGCGCGCAGCATCGCGACGACAGCCCGCGCCCTGCTCGTACGCGAGCTCGACTCGGCTGGCTACGCACGCTTCATCGACGACTACCTCGACTTCGTGCGGACCGAAGGCGCCGCCGCGAAGCCGGTCAACGCCTCGGCCCCGCACCGTGTCCGTGAGACCGCGCCGTCGCGGATCTGGGCGGCGTACGAACAGGTGCGAAGCTACGAGCCGATCCTGCGCTGGGCCGACGTCCCGACGCTCCACGAGCTGCGGATCGCCGGGAAGTGGCTTCGCTACTCGCTCGAGTTCGTCCAGGAACCACTCGGCGATGACGCCCTGCCGCTCATCGCGAAGGTGACCGCGCTCCAGGACCACCTCGGGCTGATGAACGATGCGAGCGTTGCCGCCTCGATGACGCGAACGTTCCTCGTCGAACGGGCCGGCGAGCTCAGCTCGGCGGAAACGGCGGGGATCGGCCGATACCTGGTCGATCGGGAGCGGGAGGTCGGGCGGCTGCGCCGGACCATCGGTCCGACGTGGCGGCGCGTCGCCGGGCTCAGCTACCGGCGCGCGCTCGGGCGGGTGGTCGCGGAGCTCTAGGCTGACCCGGCGTCACTCGCGCCAGCCGGCGGCGAGTCGCGGCAACCGATCGCGCCATGCTCGACCCGGCATGGTCCGCGACGAGGATCGCGCCCTCGCGGATGCCCGCTTCCGACACGCGAACGTCGTCAACGCCATAGCGGCGCATCAGCGCGTCGACGATGACTGCGCCGGCCAGCAGCAACGGACCGCGCTTCGGATTGATGAAGTAGCGCTCGCTCACCTCGGCCGACGGTAGCGACATCAGCGTCGCGATCGCGCGGTCGACGCCGCTGCGGGTCAGGACCGGCCCGTCGTCCCCGTCGATGGCGATCTTCAACAGGTTCGATGCGGTCCCACCGACCGCCACGAGGTCCGTGGGCGCCACGTCGAGCGAGTGGATGACCGTCGCATCGGCCGCGGCACGCATGGCTGCCAAAGCACCAGCATCGGCTGGATCGGAGGTCGCGAAGCGGGCGGTCAGTCGACCCGACCCGAGTTGGAGTCCCGCCGCACGCGGGAGTCCACCGGGGGCGACGGCACAGAACTCGGAACTGCCTCCACCGATGTCGACGACGAGTGTCTCCGCGCGAACCTGTCGACCGCCCGTCACGCCGACGAGCGTGAGGTAGGCCTCCTCCTCGTGCGAGAGCACCTCAAGCGGGGTACCGGTCGCGTCCTCGACCTCGGCGACGATCCGGACCGCATCGCCCGCCCGACGGATCGGCTCGGTCCCGAGCAGGGTGATCCGCTCCGCCTCGAGCGCCCGCGCCCGGTCGGCGTACCGACGCAGCTCCTGCGCCAACGTCGCGCGCGCTGCGGCGCCAAGGTGCGCTTGCGAATCGATGGTCGTCCCGAGACCGAGGAAGACGGATTCGTCGGCGAGCGGCCGGAGCTGATGGCCGTGGATCGCCGCCACCAGAAGGTGGACGGAGTTCGACCCGAGGTCGACCGCCGCACCTACCGACGGTCGATCGGTCACGCGCCCTGTTCGGACTCGCTCGACGGGCTGGTGGATGTCTCATCCGACGGCGTCGATGCGTCCGAGGACGGCGAAGACGACGTCGGCGCGTCCGCCGCGTCCGATCCCACGGTCGACGTTTCCGCCGGGGCCTCGGCCATCGGGGCCGGGTCGGGTGGCGGGGGCGGACTCACGGGCCGGATGCTCGGATCGGGCGTGGACACCGGCGACGGCGTGGGTACCCCGGACGTGGCCGGCGTGACCGACGGCTGCGGTGAGGAGGTCGGCATCCGATCCGTCGCCCGCGTAGGCGACGCTGCTGTACTCGTGCTGGTGGAAGCCGTGGATCTGACCGGCGCGGCGGCTGCCTTCGGCGCTGTCGACGCCTTGGCCGGCGCCGCCGGCTTCGCGGCCGCTGCGGGTTTCGTCGCGGGGGCTGCCTTCGGAGGGCTCGTCGTCGAGTCGGTCTCGGCCGCCGGGGAACCGTCGGGCTCCATCGCCCCCGGGCCGGCCTCGTCGCGGATCCTGCCCATGATCGAGGTGACCTCGGTCGCCGCCGCAGCGGCGTCGCGCTCGCGCTTCTCGAGCTTCTCCCTCGCGAGCTCGACCTGGCGCAGCCGCTTGTCCGCCGTCGCGCGGGCTCGGTCGAGCTCCCTCGTGAGCTTCTGGATCCGCTTCTTCGCCTTCCTCTGCGCCGTGGCGGTCGCGGACTTGGCGGCCGCCCCGACGTCGTCGGCCGCGGTCAGCTGCTCACCGGTGGCGGACGCCCGGCCTTCCTGTCCATTCGAGCGACTTCGATCGGTGCGCTTGTGGGCCATCACCAGCTCCTGGGTACGGGGTTTCGGGCGTTCGCGACGGGGCGTGAACGGTACCACCGGAACACCGAAGCGGCGACCGCCCATCCGTACCCCGGACGGCGTGCGAACACGACGTTAACGACGCGTCGACGAGTCGTTAGCGTCGACCACGCACCGTCTCGCCATGACGTCGTCGCTTCCGACCTGGCTCGCGCTGTCGGACGGCGGGCCCGTCGCGGACCTCGCCGGCATCGTGGGCGCGCGGACCATCCAGACGACGACGGATCCGCAGCTCTTCGCGGACCTGCTCCGGTCGATGCGCCCCCGGGTGGCGATCGTGGCGACGCCGCCGGCCGGTCCCGCGGACATCGAGGTCGCGCTCGATGAGCGCCGACGCCGCTCCACGCTGCGCGTCGTGCTCATCAGCCCACTGGCCGCGATCGGCCCGCGTCTCGACGCCCTTCGCGCTGGTGCGGACGAGGCGCTCGCTGACACGATCCATCCCACGGAGCTCGGCGCTCGCCTGACCCTCCTCGAGGAACGAGCACGTCCGCGGCCGGCGTCGCTGCTCACCGTTAGTGACGAGACAGAGCTCGACCTCGCCGCACACGAAGTCCGACGGTCGGGCAGCCTGGTCCACCTGCGCCCGAAGGAGTTCCAGCTCCTGAGCGTCCTCGCGTCGCACCCAGGGCGGGCGTATACGCGCAGACAGCTGCTCGATCGCGTGTGGGGTACCGGGCACGAAGGCGACCCACGGACGGTGGACGTGCACGTCCGCTGGTTGCGCAGCAAGATCGAGCCTCGCCCGGAGGCGCCGATCCACCTCGTGACGGTTCGCGGGGTCGGGTACCGCCTGGATCCTGAAGGCCGCTAAGCGACCGGCCACGCCGCTGCGGTCCCCAGGCGTCGCCCTAGGATGGTGTACGTGTCCATCGGACCGTAGCCGCGGATCTTTATCGGACCGATGTGTTTCGCATCGAACATATGCTCGACGCTTCGCCACGTCGCGGCACTCACCTGGACGCGGCCGGGAACGCCTTGCGACTCGAGCCTGCTGGCGATGTTCACGGTCTCGCCCCAGATGTCGAACGTGAACTTCCGGTTGCCGATCACGCCGCCGATGACCGGTCCCGAATGGACGCCGACACGAAGCCGAAGGTCGGCGATCCGACCGCCTTCCTCCCTCGCCGCTTCGATCATGGCGAGCCCGAGATCGACGACGCGAGCAGCATGATCGGGGACCGGTTCCGGGATGCCGCCTGCGGCCATGTACGCGTCGCCGATGGTCTTGATCTTCTCGAGCCCACGTTCGGCGACGAGCTCGTCGAAACGCGCGAATAGCCGGCCGAGCAGCCCGACGACCTGATCGGCCGGCAGACGTGCCGCCAACGGGGTGAATGCGACGATATCGGCGAACAGCACGGTGACGTCCGGATACGCATCGGCGATCGTGCGTTCGCCCTCGAGCAGGCGTGTTGCGATCGGTGCAGGAAGGACGTTCCGCAACAGCCCGTCCGCTCGGTCGCGCTCGAGGGCCACGGCGTCCGCCTGCCGGGTGATGACGATGTCCTGGTAGAACACGCGGCGGCGCGACTGTTCGAGCAACCGCAACGCGACGAGCGTGCCCGCGACCGCGGCGCCGAAGATGAGGGCGTCGACTTCGAGGCTGCCCTTACCTCGGTAGAGCATCGCTGCCACGATGAAGCCGACGACGATGACGGTCGACCGCAAGGCGGCGAACGCGAAGGCCGTACGCGACACGAACCCGAATGCGAACAGCAGCATGATCGCGCTGATGCCGTAGCCCGGCAGCACGCCTCCCGTGGACGCGAGCCACAGGATCACCAGCCCGTTCATCGAGGTCAGGAGCGACAGGAACGCGTGTTGTCGATCCAGGGTGTCATCTTCGTCGGCCAACAGGAACGCGGCCCAGTTCAGGAACCCCACCGCGAAACAGACGATGACCGCGCGGTCGACCGGGATTGCGGTGCCGCTGGGGACGACGACGGCGGCCAACAGCCACAGGACCGCTGCTGAGGCCGTTGTGATACGGAAACCGGTCAGGCTTTCGGCGCCGCTGACGGCTTGATACCGCCGCTCCAGTGCGTCGTCGAGGAAGCGCAGTGAGATCGGACGCAGGGCACCGCCGCCCGCGTCGAACTCGCCCCCATCGGCGGTTCGGGGCTGACGGGTCGATTTCGTATCGTCGGTATCCGGGAGCGCGGCGGTCCGCGCCCCGAACCCGAGAGAGATGCTCATCGCTCACCCCTTCACGATCGAAGAGCATGCAGACGCCATCGGCGTTTTGGCACGGGGATGAGTCTCCGCTCGGAACACGCGAGGGGTCATCGGCCTTCCGGCAGCGATGGAGCGGCCGAATGACGTAGACGCGGTGGCGGAAACGTGGGGCGATCGATGGACGCGTCAGTGCCCGAGGCGCCTCGCCGTGCCGTCTACCGGCGCCGTGAGCTCGATGCCCATGGTCGCGAGGATGGTCGGCATCACATCCGTGGTCTGGAATGGACGACCGGTCGAGACGCCATAGGCAAGGCTCGGCGCCCAGAAGACCATCGGCACCCGCTGGACCGATTCCTGGGCCCCACCATGATCGCCATAGACGCCATAGCTCGTCTTGTCGTGCAGGAGCACGACGATATCGGGCCCGTTCGGCGCGGCCATGCTATCGACGATGCCTTGTCCGTGGTCCTTCCACCAGTCCTTCTCGGACTGGCTCATCTTGTTGGTGCCTGCGAGCGCGAAACCGTCGCCCGAGCGGTAGTACGAGGCGATCGACCCGGCCAGCTTCAAGCCGGCGGCGGCGGCTTCCTTCATCTTTGCCTCGGTACGGTTCAGCAGCCACGCCTCGACAGCCGTCGATCCGTAGACGAAGGCGAGGTTGTTCGTGTCCCGCAGCGGCTGCAGGGCCGGTGACGGGTTGTTGTACGTCGTTGTGTCGGGGCAGCTGGTCGAAGGCGCGCACGCGCCGGCGTCATAGACGCCGTTCGGCGCGTAGTACCAGTTCGTGTCACCCGCGCCCGACGTCGTCTTGCCGTTGAACGCTTCGCCGTAGGTCGCGCCGTGATCGGCGGTCAGGACGACGAGGGTCTCGCCGCCCTTGGCGGTATCCACGGCCTTGACCTTGTCGAGCAGCTTGCCGAACTGGACGTCGGCATTCGCTGCCGCGCACTTGACGTGGGTCTGCTCGGCTCCGGTCGTGCAAGTCCCGCCCCCGTTGTCGTTCTGGGCACCCCACATGTGGCCGGCTTTGTCGATCGCGCCGAGCGTCACGAACATCCCGGACCACGGCTCGTCCATCATTGCGATGGCGGCGTCGGCTACCCACGTGTCACCGCCGAGATGTCCCGCCTGCGCGGACGCGTCGGTGCCCGGGAAGAACCGGTTGCCGTCCTCGGGATACATCCATGAAGGCGGCGCGGTCTTCGTGCCGTAGTCGTTACTGCTGCTGGAGTTGATAAAGAAGCGGCCGCAGGCGCCGCTGCCCTTGCCAGGCGTCGTGAGGTACGACGGGACGTTCTTGCCCGTGGGCTCACGGAACTGTCCGTTGGTTCCAGCGCCATCGACACTCAGGTTCGGGCAGCCGGTCGCGACCGAGACGTCAGTGCGCCGGCTGGACAACCGGACCGCGATGTCGCCGTGAGAGGCGGTGGCGGATTCGACCGCGTAGGACTTCTCGCCGACGGTGATGAATTTGGTGCCCGGGTAGGCGGTGTGGAGATAGTCAGCCAGCTTCGGGTACCCCTCGTGATCCACGAGCGTGCCGAAGTCGGTGAGGCCTAGATCGCCGGTGATGTGCATCGCATCAACGCCCTTGCCGAAGAGGTTGGCGCTGTCGCGATAGGCCTCGTCCACCCAGCCCATATGGCGCGGCGACTGGCCGGACGTGATGACGTTGTGGGCGATGACGGTCTCGGACGCCATGTAGCCGAGGTAGGCCTGCTTGAATTCCGTGCCGGCATCGCGGATGCGCCGGAAGTTGGGCATGTCGAACTTGTCGGCGTAGGCCGGGACCATCTGGTCGAACAAGACGATCAGGACCCGCGTCGGCGGGGGCGCTGGGTTGACCGGCGGCCCGGCTGCTCGAGTGGCGCCGGCCGCGCCAAAGGTCGATGCCGCGAGGAGCGCGAGGGTAGCGAGGACGGTGTACTGACGTCGGTGGCGCACCACGGATCCCTCCTCCGAGATCACCGGCGCCGGGCCGTCGGGCCGGCCCCTGTCCGGCGATGGTCGCCCGAGTCTACGCCGCAGCCATCCGTGGATGTTCACGAGCCGTTCACATCGGTGCGTGCGCGCACCGTTCCTCCGCCCATCGTGGATGTCCGTGCCGTGCGCGAGCTAGGTCGGGGCGCTGCGCGCGTTGCAGGTCTGGTGCCACGGAACCAAGTCGACCGTCGCCGCTGCGGTCGACGCGTCCTTCTCGGCGCGGCTGACGCGACTCGCATTTAACCGACCCTTAACGCATCGAAAAGGGACTGTTGATGCCCGGTTTCGAAGGTTCATTCGTCTAGGAGGGCAGCTCCGAGTCAGGCCGCCATGCCGCGGCCACGCAGGAGGAACCATCGAGTGATCATCTCCACGAAGCGGGTCGCGGCATTGGCGGTCGCGGCGACGTTCGCGTTCGGCGCCTGCAGCAGCGGCGGCGCCGCAACCACGGCCCCCAGCGCCGCGCCCGAAAGCCAGGCGCCGGCCGCGAGTGAAAGCGCGGCGTCCAGCGGGGGCGCGGCGCCGGCGGTCTCCGGCTCGATCAACGTCTCCGGCTCCTCGACCGTCGAGCCGATCTCGACCGGCGTGGCGGAAGCTCTTGCAGCGTCGAACCCCGACTTCACGTTCACGGTCAAGGGCCCCGGCACGGGCGACGGCTTCAAGGTGTTCTGCACGGGTGAGACCGACATCAGCGACGCCTCGCGCAAGATCAAGGACGAAGAGGCGGCAGCGTGCAAGTCGGCCGGCATCGAGTACGTCGAGCTGCCGATCGCCTACGACGGCATGACGGTCATGACGAACCCCGCGAACAGCGGCGGTCGACGTGCCTGTCGTTCGCCGACCTGTACGCGCTGATCGGCCCGGAGTCGACGGGCTTCAAGAAGTGGTCGGACGCTCAGCCCCTCGCCAAGGAACTCGGCTCGAACACCGTCTTTCCCGATGGCGATCTCGCGATCACCGGGTCCAGGCGAGGAGTCCGGAACCTACGACAGCTTCGTCGAGATCGCACTCGACAAGATCGCCGACCCGCGCGGCAAGATCGATCCCGCGACGAAGCACACCGCCACCCGGCCGGACTACACGGCGAGCCCCAACGACAACACGATCATCGAGGGCATCACCGGCTTCGCCGACCTCGCTCGGCTGGGTCGGGTTCGCATTCGCCGAGGAGAACAAGGACAAGGTCTCCGAGATCCAGGTCGCCAAGGACCCGAACGGGACGTGCGTCGCGCCGAGCGCCGAGACGATCGCCGACGCCTCGTATCCCCTGTCGCGGACCCTGTACATCTACGTCAACAAGGCGAAGGCCGCTGCCAACCCGGCCGTGGCGGCGTACGTCGACTACTACCTCGCGGAGGGCACGATCTCGACCGTCCTCGAGACCGTCCCCTACGTGAACCTGCCGGCAGACAAGCTCACGGAGTCGCGGTCCACCTGGGACGCGAGCGAGTAGCCCATCCTCCTCCCCGCGGAACCGGCCGGACCAGCTCGGACGGTCCGGCCGGTTCCCGATTCGATAGGCCGTAGACTGGACGTCGTCCCATGACCGCCACGACTCGCGTCTGCGCCGTCTCCGCGGATCCCCGCAGCGCCGCAGGAACGAGCGCCTCGTCAGAGCCGTCCTCTTCGCGACCGCCGGCCTGTCGGTCCTGATCAGCGCGGGCATCGTCCTCTCGCTGATCTTCGAGGCGGTGAACTTCTTCACCTCGATCGACCTGTCGCAGCTGTTCGCCGACGGCTGGTTCCCGCGTCGCGGGATGTTCAGTCTCCCGACGGTCATCGCCGGCACCTTGATCATCACGATCATCGCGATGGCCATCGCGGCCCCGGTCGGCCTCTTCAGCGCGATCTACCTCGCGGAGTACGCGTCGCCGCGGGTGCGCGGCGTCGTCAAGCCGATCCTCGAGATCCTCGCCGGCATCCCGAGCGTCGTGCTCGGGTTCTTCGCGCTGACCTGGATCAGCCCGAACGTCGTCCAGGTCGATCTTCCCCGGCGCCAACGGCTTCAGCCTGCTGGCCGCCGGCCTCGGTGTCGGGATCCTCACGATCCCGCTCGTGGCATCCATCTCCGAGGACGCGATGCGGGCGGTCCCGCTTTCGCTCCGCGAGGCGTCCTATGGGCTCGGCGCTCGGCGGATGACGACCAGCATGCGCGTCGTCGTGCCGGCGGCGATCTCCGGCATCGTCGCCGCGATGATCCTGGCCTTCTCGCGCGCGATCGGCGAGACGATGGTCGTCGCCATCGCCGCCGGCGCGAGCGGCGGGTTCGCTGTTCACGCTGAACCCGCTCGGGCCGGGCCAGACGCTGACCGGCGCGATGGCGTCGCTGGCGACCGGCAGCGACAACGTGACCGGGCAACTCGTCGGCGTTCCTGAGCCTGTTCTTCCTCGGCTTCCTCCTGTTCGTGATGACCCTTGCCCTCAACGTTGTCGGCGACGTCTTCGTGCGACGCACCAGGCAGCAGTACTAGCGATGTCGACCGCAACGTCCGTCGCCGCCGGGACCGTCGCGGCATCGCTGCGCCGCCAGCGACTGGACGTCGCGGGCTGGGTCTTCTCGGCGATCCTGCTCGTGTGTCTCCTGTTCAGCCTCGCACTCTTGATCGTCCTGGTGTCCGATCAGCTGATCAGGGGCCTACCGGTCTTCGCCGAGCGCGGCACGATCCGTGCTCACGAACCCCCTCTCCAGCAGTCCCGCCCGGGCCGGCGTGATCCAGGGTCTCATCGGCAGCGCCCTGCTGGCCGTCATCGTGGCGCTGACGGCGTTCCCGGTCGGCATCCTCACCGCGGTCTACCTGGAGGAGTACGCCCCAGGCGGGCGATTTAGCCGGTTCATCGACATCAACATCCGCAATCTCGCTGGCGTGCCGTCGGTGGTATACGGCTTGCTGGGACTCGCGGTGTTCGTCGCACTGATGTCGAATACGGGGAAAGCCAACGGAGCGAACATCCTTACCGGCGGTCTGACACTTGCCGTCCTGATCCTGCCGCTTGTGATCATCACGTCGGCTGAGGCGATCAGGGCCGTTCCGAATGCGATCCGCGAGGCCGGCTTCGGCATCGGTGCGTCCCGCTGGCAGGTCGTACGGAAGCTCGTCCTCCCGGCTGCGACCCCCGGCATCCTGACGGGGACCGTCCTGGCGCTATCTCGTGCGCTCGGCGAGACCGCGCCCCTCATCCTGGTCGGCGCCGTCCTCGGTTCGTTCTCACCAAGGTCGTTCCATCGAGGACCTGTTCCTCGGGTCGTACACCGCACTTCCGGTCATCGTCTTCGACTGGGCGCGCAAGCCGCAGGAGGAATTCCGGGCGCTGACGTCCGCGGCGATCGTCGTGCTGCTCGCTCGTGACGGTGATCGCAAACGCCTTCGCGATCATCCTCCGCAATCGGTACGACCGGCGATGGTGACGGATGAGCGGCCAGAACCCCCCGACCCTGATCCAGCAACCCTCGGAGAGCTGATGACCACCGCGACCACGCCAGATCTCGTCAAGACCGAAGAGGCTCCGGCGATCCACCTCGATATCGCGGGGTCTACCGACGGATCGACCGCGACCCTTGCGCCCGTCATCCGGCTCGAGGACGTCAGCTCCTACTACGGGACGTTCCGAGCGGTGAAGGACATCTCCATCGACATCCCGACTCATCGCATCACAGCCCTGATCGGCCCGTCGGGCTGCGGAAAGTCGACGCTGCTTCGCACGATCAACCGCATGAACGACCTCATCCCCGGAACGAGGGTCGAAGGCCATGTGCGTTACCACGACGAGGACATCTATGGCCCAGGGCGTCGACCCGGTCGAGGTCCGAAGGCGGATCGGGATGGTGTTCCAGAAGCCGAACCCATTCCCGAAGTCGATCTACGACAACGTCGCCTTCGGGCCGCGCCTGAACGGCTTCAAGGGCAACATGGACGCGCTCGTCGAAAGCAGCTTGAGACGTGCCGCGATCTGGGATGAGGTGAAGGACAAGCTGAAGCAATCAGGCTTGTCGTTGTCCGGCGGCCAGCAGCAGCGGCTCTGCATCGCCCGGGCGATCGCGACCGAACCGGAGGTGATCCTGATGGACGAGCCCTGCTCGGCCCTGGATCCGCGCGCGACGCTCCAGATCGAGGAGCTGATGATGCAACTCAAGCAGAACTACACGATCGTCATCGTGACCCACAACATGCAGCAGGCGGCTCGTGCGTCCGACCGGACCGCGTTCCTGAACATGGCGGACGACCGCGCCGGCTACGTCGTCGAGCAGGACGAAACGATCACCATATTCACCAATCCGTCGAATCAGATGACCGAGGACTACGTGTCCGGGCGGTTCGGATGAGCACGGAGGATCGCGCGACCGGTCCGGCGTCGCGTCCGGGTATTCCAAGTGTCGAACGGGACGTCGACGCGCTACTCGAGGCGGCCGGAAGTCATCCGGAGCCGTCGCTGGGCCTGTCCAAGCGCGAAGCGCTCGACCTCCAGGAGCAGGAGATCAAGGACGCCGTCCTGCGGATGGGCGCGCTCGTCGAGGAGGCCATCCGACGCGCAGCGCAGGCGCTGGTCGCCCATGACGCCGACGCTCGCCCTCGATGTCGTCAAGAGCGACGGGCGCATCAACGACGCCCAGCGTGAGGTCTCCCGGCTGATCAGCATCGCCATCGCCACGCAGGAGCCCGGTCGCGCGCGACCTGCGCTACCTGCTGACGCTCGACCACGTGACGTACGAGCTGGAGCGGATGGGCGACCACGCGGCGTCGGTCGCGAAGCAGGTCATCAAGCTCGCGCCGGAGCCGCCGCTTGCGGAGTACGTGAAGCTCCCCGAGATGGCCGAGCTCGACGCGCAGCTCGTCCACGGTGTCCTTCGTGCGCTCGTCGATGTCGACGCGGTCGCCGCCCGTGAGGCGGCGGTCATGGACGACGACATCGACCGCTTGTACCACGCGACCTTCGACGAGGTCGTCGAGCTGATGCGACAGGACCCGGCGAACGTCGAGCGCGGGACGCGGATCATCATCGCGTCGCACTACCTCGAACGGATCGGCGACCGCTCGACCAACATCGCCGAGGACATCGTCTATCTCGTGACCGGCGACGTGGAGGACCTCAACCCGTGAGTGACCCGATCCGCGTCCTGTTCGTGTGCACGGGCAACTCGGCGCGCAGCATCATGGCCGAGGCGCTGTTGCGACGACATGGTGGCGATCGTTTCGAGGTCCACAGCGCTGGCACTGAGCCGCGCGGGGTGAACCCGCTGACCCTTCGGGTCCTGGCGGATGCCGGCATCGACGCGTCCGGGGCACGCTCGAAGTCGGTCGACGAGTTCCTCGGTCAGCGGTTCGACTACGTGATCACCGTCTGCGACCAGGCGCGCCAGGTCTGCCCGGTCTTCCCTGGCGTCCACGAGTCGCTGCACTGGGGCTACGAGGATCCCGCAGAGGCGACCGGTACCGAGGAGGAGCGCCTGGCCGTGTTCCGACGCGTCTTCATCGCGATGGGTGAGCGGGTCCAACAGTTCGCTGCGATCGCGACGCGCGCAGCCGCCGAGAGCGCCACCGCCTGCTGATGCTCCTTCACCTTCTGCGTCATGCGGACGCCGGCGATCCCGAGGCGTGGCAGGGCCCGGACTCGATCCGTCCGCTCAGCGCCAAGGGCAGACGTCAGTCGAAGCGACTCGGCGATCACTTGTCGGCGGCCGGGTTCAAGACGGACGCTGATCGTCACCTCGCCCAAGATCCGGGCTGAACAGACCGCCGACATCGTCGGCGAACGCTTGGGGGTCGCCGTCACCGTCGATGACCGGCTGGCCGACCCTTTCGACGTCGACATCGTCGACGATCTCCTGACAGATGCGGGCGACCCAGAACGGGTCGTCCTGGTCGGACACGACCCCGACTTCAGCGACCTGCTGTCGACCCTGTGTGGTCCGCAACTCGAGATGAAGAAGGGCGCGCTCGCCCGCATCGAGGTCGAACGACCGTTACGCGCGGGCCGCGGCACGCTCCGCTGGCTGATCCCGCCCGACGCGCTGAAGGATCGCTGAGGCCGAACCGGTCGTCGCGCCTCGGCACCACGGGTAGTCGTCGCGCTTTTGGCGACTGGCGCCTGAGGAGCGCGAGCAGGATCCCGAGGACCGCGGCGAGCACGATCGACGCACCGAGCCACTGGCTTGGCCCGAGCCGTTCACCGAGGATGAGCGCTCCGGCAGCCACGCCGACGATCGGGATCAGGTAGAACGAGCCGGCGGCGATCGACGCGGGCACGCGTCGCAACGCGCCCAGATAGAGCCAGTACGCCGCTGCGTAATAGAGGACGCCCGAGGTGATCGCACTCCCGAGGCCGAGGACCGAGATCGACTCGGGGAGCGGCGAGCCACCTGCGACGAGCGTGACCAGTACCAGCGCGAGCGCCAGGGCGAACGCGTATGTCTGCTGAGCGAGCACGACCTGACCCGTTTCGCGTGCATCGGGGATGTACCGCCGCGTGATGACGGTGTACGCCGCGCAACAGGCGACGCCAGCGAGGGCGAGCAGCACACCGACCACCTGGGCACCGATCGACGCCGAGTCGTAGACGACGAGCGCGATGCCGATCAGCGCGGCGACCGACAGCGCGACCAGGGTCGGCGTGATCCGCTCGCGCAGGGCGGCCGCGGCGAGGAACATGATCATGATCGGTTCGAGGGCCCAGAGGAGCACCGAGACACTGGCCGTGATCGAGACGAGGCCGACGAAGCCCAAGCGCGTAGGCGGCCCCGGGGTTGAGGAGACCTAGTCGTCCGAGCAGCGCCGGACCGTCGCCGCGGAGCGGTATGCCCCTCCAGCGCATGAGGAGGGTGAGGACGCCCAGGCTCGACGCCAGCTGGACCGCAAGCAAGGTGACCGGCGCGATCTCCGCAAGCGCCGCCTTGCTGACGACGGTTCCGAGACCCCAACAGACAGCCGCACCGACGAGCGCCGCGAGGTCGCGCCGGTCGATGGACCCGGCCGAGCGAAGCACCACCGTCGTCCGGCTCAGCAGCAGCCCGTGCCGCCGCAGCACCCCGACGCGGCGACCGGCAGCTCGCGACCGGGCGGACAGGTCGACGAGCGGTCGGGCGTCGGCCGGCTTGGTGCGCCTTGACGATCGCGCTGATCATCCCGTCCGTGACGTCGTGCGACGGCGTGATCGAGACGTCGGCGAACCCGACCGCCTCGAGGCCCTGGCGGAACTCGCTGACCGAGAGCGCGCCGGCGATGCAGCCTGCGTACGAGCCGCGCTCGGCACGCTCGTCTGGCGTCAGGCGGTCCTCCGCGACGATGTCGGTGATGCCGATCCGTCCACCCGGGCGCAGCACCCGGGCGATCTCGCCGGAACACGGCCGGCTTGTCCGCAGCCAGATTGACGACGCAGTTGCTGATGACGACATCGACCGACTCCGCCGGGAGCGGCAGGGCCTCGATCGTGCCCTTCAGGAATTCGACGTTCGTCGCGCCGGCTTCCGCGGCGTTGCGTTGTGCGAGCGCCAGCATCTCGTCGGTCATGTCGACGCCGAACGCGCGACCCGTCGGCCCGACACGCTTCGCGGAGAGCAGGACGTCGATCCCGCCGCCCGACCCGAGGTCGAGGACGCGCTCGCCTGGATGCAGGTCGGCGACCGCGATCGGGTTGCCGCAGCCGAGCGAGGCGAGGACGGCAGCGTCCGGGCAGCTCGTCGCGCTCGAGGGCGGAGTAGAGCGCCGCCCCGATCGTCTCGGGATCGCCAGCAACAAGCGCTCGCCTTGCGTGACGCGCGGATGGCTGCCGCCGCGTAGTGGTCACGGACGGTCTCGTGGATGGTTTCGGCGGTCATCGGCGGCTCCTCGTGCATGCGTCGGTATATTGATACTTGTCGATATCGACATCTGTCAATATGCTTGATCGACATGAAACGGCAGACCGATCCGGACGTCCGCCTGCTCCAGGCGGCCGCCGACCCGACACGCCTGGCGATCCTTCGCCAGCTGAGCGACGATCGCCGGAGGTCTGCGCCTGCGACTTCACGGCATGCTGCGACGTGACGCCAGCCGACCGTGTCGCACCACCTCAAGGTGCTCCGCGAAGCGGGTTGGATCGACGGCGAGCGGCGCGGAGCCTGGATCTGGTATTCGCTCCGACCCGCAGGCCGTGGCCCGGTTCCGCGAACTCGCGGGCGGGCTCGGGGTCTTGCCCGCTTGCCAAGGCGGCCGGCCGGTCGCCGGCTCCCGGTCGTGCAGCCGCTCGCCTAGCGTCAGTCGCCGGCGACCGTCGGGTACGGCAGCGCGACCGGGTCGCGCGGCGAGCCGGCTCCGGCCCTCCGCGTCGAAGCGGTCGAGCCCGAGGTCCGACACGTCGATCAGGTCCGTGCCGGCCGCGGAGGGCGAGGTCGGCCGCGACCCGCGCGACGCCCGGGTCCCCACATCATCCCGTGCCCGGCGGCGGCCGCGACCCAGACGCCCCCGATGACCGAGCCGTCCGGTCGCATCGCCGGCCCGAGGATCGGCAGGTGGTCGGGCGTGTAGTCGATCGTCGCCGCCCAGATCTTGCGCAGACCCAGATCGCTCGTGATCGGCACGAAGCCCGCGAGCCGCGCGCGATAACGCTCGTAGGCCGTCCAGTCGATCTCGCGCGCCTCGCCCGGCTGCTCGTCGGGATCGCTCCAGCCGAAGAGCAGCCCGCCCTCCTCGAGACGCCAGTACAGCCCCGCTCCGATGTCGAACACCATCGGCATCCGCTCGACGGCGAACGGCGCGTGCGGTTCCAGCACGGCGACGGTGTGCCGCGCGGCCCCGACCGGGATCCGCAAACCACATAGCGCTCCGACCGCGCGAAGCGATGGCCCTCCGGTGAGCAGCACGCGGTCCGTTTCGATCTCCCCGGCAGTCGTCTCGACCGCGACGACACGTCCACGCTCATCGGTGCGGAGCCCGGTGAACGCGGTCCGTTCGCGCAGCTCGACGCCCGCGTCCCGCATCGCCAGCGAGTAGGCCCGGACGTTCCGTGGCGGGTCGATATGGCCGTCGCCGTCGCGATAGCTCCCGCCCCGATGACCCTCCGGCGCGAGCGTGCCGACGAGCGCCGCCGCGGAATCGGCGGTCAGCCAGCGAACATCCGTCAGGCCCGCGGCGTGCTGCATCTCGACCCGCTCATGGCCGGCCCGCTCGTCCTCCTCCGTGACGGCGAGGATCAGGTAGCCGAGCTCCCGAAAGCCCGAGTCGGTGCCGTAGGCGGATTGGCTGCCCCCGGTAGAAGTCGATCGACCAGCGACCGAGCGCCACCGTCGCCGGCGTCCCGCCCTGGGCTCGAACGACACCCGCCGCGCGCGAGGACGCGCCCATCCCCGCGAGACCACGCTCCAGGACGACGACACGGCCGACCCCGTCTGCTGACGCGAAGACCGATGCCCAGCCGCCGAGCGTGCCCGCTCCCACGACCACCAGATCGGCGCCGATCGGGCATCCGCATCCTTCTCCTCCGCAGTCAGCCGTCCAGGGCTGCCGCCTCGACACACGCCGCGATCGACGCCGAGTCGCTCCAGGCGACCATACGTCGTCGCGCCGGCGGACCGTCCAGGCGGCGACGTCGAGCCCCGCGGACCGCGCCGCGTCGAACGAGCGCGGGGTCGATGGCGTGGAATTCGAGCGAGACGGCCTGGCAGCCCAAGCCCACAGCCGTGCGGATCGTGTCCGCCGACACGTGTCGACGCATTGAGCCAGCGCGGCCACCCTGGCGCCAGTCGGCCGATCCTTTCCAACGTGTCAGGCAGGAACGATGAGATGACGCCGTTCACGAGGCCGGGACCACGTCCGGCGGCAAGAGCCTCGACCACCGCACGGTCATGGGGGCCCTTGAGGTCGACGTTGACGGTCGCGGAGTGCGGGATGACTGCGAGTGCGTCCGCCAGCGACGGGACGCCGACCTCCTCCAGATCGCGGGCCGTCATCTCGTCGACCCGACCCGGATGTCGGAAGACCCGGCTGAGCGTGTCGTCATGAACGAGCACGGGCACGCCGTCGCCGGACACGCGCACATCGAACTCCACGCCGTCACATCCCGGCACGGCAAGGGCCGCGGCCAGTGCACCGAGCGTGTTCTCGGGCGCGTGCCGCCAGTCGCCTCGGTGCGCGAGTCGAAGCACGGTCAGCCGATCTCGAGCCGAGCGGCGATCCCGATGTGGTCGCTCGGGATAGAGGGTCTGGTCATCGGGGTGGGGGCGATCGAAGACGAGCCGCGCCTCGCCGACCGAGATCGCGCCACGGACCCAGATGTAATCGAGGCAGCCGGGCGGCCCGTCCGTGTCCATCGCCGGCGCCTGCAGGCCGGACGGCCAGGTGACGGCGGGGTCGCCGCCGTTGGCCTCCGCGTACGCCGACCTGAAGCCGGCGCCTTGCATCCGCGCGTAGGTCGGCTCGTCGGGTTCGGCGTTGAAGTCGCCCATGACGACGACCCCGTCCGTCGCCGCAGCATCGTCGAGCCAGGCGATCAGCGCCGCCGCCTGGTCGTCGCGGACGCCTTCTTCTGTCGTGACGTGGTGGAGGTGGGTCGCGACGACCGTGACGGACCGGCCGCCGGCTAGGTCGACGATCACTCGATGGGCCGCCCGGTTCCAGCCCAGGTCGAGGCGGTCGACGTCCTGTGCCACGAACGGCTCACGGACCAGCAGGCTGTTGCCGTACTCGGGCCTGCCCGCCCAGCCTCGCACGGCCGCGTAGCGCCCCTCCCCGGCCGCCCCGAGCAGCCGGTCCTGCTGCATGACGAAGACCACCTCCTGGAGCGCCAGCACGTCCGGCTGGAGTGCTGCCATGTCGGCCAGCAAAAGGGGCAGACGTTCGGGCCAGCGGTCGGCGAGGTTGAGGATGTTCAACGTCGCCACGTGCAGCCGACTACGGTCCGCGCCGGTCATCCGGCCACCCCTCGCGACGCATCCGCGGCAGGCAGGGCGAATACGAACGTCGATCCTGCCCCCTCGCGCGACTCGACCCAGATCCGCCCGCCGTGCTGCTCGACCACGTGGCGGGCGATCGCCAGACCGAGGCCGGTCCCCCCGCCGGCCTCGGCGCGAAGCCTGGCTCGATCAACCTTGTAGAAACGCTCGAAGACGCGGTCGCGGGCCGCCCGCGGGATGCCGATCCCGTGGTCTTGGACCGACGTCTCGACCTCGTCCGCAGACGCCGTCGTCCGGATCGTGATCTCGCCACCGTCCGGGCTGAACTTGACCGCGTTGTGCACAAGGTTCACGACGACCTGCCCAAGGCGGGCGGAATCGCCCCGCACCCGTGGCAAGCCAGGAGGCGTGTCGAACCGGAGCGTCACCCCCTGGCGTTCCGCGAAGAGGCGCAGGCGCTCGGCGGAATCCGCGGCGAGACGGCTCATGTCGACATCGTCGGACATCTGCAGCGTGCCGCCGCTCTCGATCCTGCTGAGGTCGAGGAGCTCGTTGACCATCTGGACCAGGTGCCCGGTCTCGATCTCGATCTTGGCGATGCGCTCGCGCATCTTGGCCGGGATGACTCCGCCGACGGCTTCCGCCTCTCGCTCGAGCGTCTCGGCAAGGAGGCTCACGGTCGTCAGCGGCGTCCGCAATTCATGCGACAGGTTGTCGATGAACTCGGCACGGATGCGCTGGAGCCGCCGCAACTCCGAAACGTCCTCGAGGACGAGCCAGAGGCCGCCATCGGTCGGCGTCGGCCGTGCGCGAACCGTCAGGACGATACCGTCGGCACCCGAGGGTCGCAGCTCGACGGTCATCGCGCCGGTCGAACGATCGCGGGTCCGGGTCGCCAGGGCCTCGACCGCCGGGTCCATGAAAGCCTCCATGAGCGTCCTGCCCGGGAGCGCGCCGGACTCGTGCCCGAGGAGGGTGTGCGCCCGCCGATCGGCCTCGGTCACACGGTTGGCGGCATCCAGGCGGATCACCCCCTCGTCGAGCGCATCGAGCAATGCGCCACGCTCCGCGTCACGTTCGCCAAGGGCCCGCGATCGAGCGGTCCCCTCGTCCTGAAGCCGCTGGATGATCGATGTGGCGTGGTCCAACGCGCGTCCGCGGCGGGCCCACGCCGCCCCGGCGAGGATGGTCGTCACGGCCAGCAGGATCGCGATGACGACGGCGGGATCCACGCGGCGAGCATCGCATACCGAGGCCGTCCTGGCTGGCCGGTCAACGGCGCTGCGGGCCGGTCGTCCACACGGGAGGGCGCTCGATCAGACCGCCGAGCCATGGGGCCGCGTGTCGCTCGAACGCGGGCGTCGGGAATGCGTGCCGCAGGACGAGCAGGTGGGCGATCCTCGTGGCAGCGCGTCGGGCAGACGTGACCGCTCGGACGCCCGTCGTCCTCGTCCTGACGAGCGCGGCATCGACGGCGGCGATGGCGTCGCTGGCCGCGAGCTCGCTCGAGACGCGCAGGGCATCGTCTTCCTCGGGCGACGTCGCGACGGGCCACGGCGGGTCCCCGAGCCGCTCGAGCGTGCCGGACCCGGCGAGCTGACGCAGGTCGTCGGCGGTGAGGGCACGGAGGCGCTCCAGCAATGCCGTGACTGCGGCGCTCGCGGGACCGTAGCGCGGCTGCCCGACCGCCGAATCCCAACCTCGGGTGAGACGCTCGCGCGCCCAGATCGACGCCGGATCGCCGAGGATGTCGTCGAGCGTGTCGCCGAGCAGGATGTCGGCGAGCCGTCCGACGACCGCGTCCATGATCGGGGTCGATCGACGCGCGGCCGGTGGCAGGTTGGCGAGCGCGCCACGCTCGGCCTCGTCGAGCTGCCGCTCGAGCTCCTGTGGGACGACCTGGCGTAGGGTGGCCAGAAAGGCGATCGGGGCAGGCTCGGCGAGGGCGAGCCGATCGAGCTCGTCGCTCGTCAGCCGCCCGACGCGCTCCACGACGGAGGCGACGAGTTCCGCGGTCGTCGGTGGACGACGGACCGGCCGGCGAACGGGTGGCGCCCAGTCGGCGCCGGCACGGGGCGGCCGGCCGGCCCGGACCCCGCTCGATCGTTCGCGGTCGTAGCGTCGTCGAAGATCCGGGTCGCTGAGCCAGTCGTGCGCGACGTTGATGCGTTTCGCCAGCTCGAGCGCCTCCGGCCCGGCGACATCCGGATGGTGCCGGCGGAGCAATGCACGCCAGGCAAGCTCGATAGCCTCCGGGCTCGCGTCGCGCGGTACGCCGAGACGCGCGTAGAGGTCATCGCTCGGCAGCGTCACACGGGTCGGCATCGCTGACGGAGAGGGTACTGGTGCGACCGCGGCCGGTCGCTATCCTGCAGCTCTCCGGCCCGTTGGCGATCTCCCGCCGGGCATGGTCGGGAGGGGTGACCGATGAGCTTCATGAAGCGGGCCCAGGAGGCTGCCGCACAGGTCGCCGCGATGGCGAACCAGACCGCGAACGACCCACAGACGCAGGAGCAGATCTCGAGGAGCGCGGAGGTCCCCGTCGCGGCCGACGGTAACGCGCTGCCGCCGAGCTCGATCTCGACCGGCTAGCGACGGCTCAGGCGACGGCCTCGCGGGCTTCGAAGCCCTCGACCAGCATCCGCTCGATCTCTTCGATCGGGCGGGTCGAGCGCTCGCCGGTTGCCCGCTCGGTCACCTCGATGCCGCCCGCGGCGAGCGAGCGGGGCGATACGGTCAGGATCCACGGCATCCCGAGCAGCTCGGCGTCGGTGAACTTCACACCGGGCGACTCGTCGCGGTCGTCGTACAGGATGTCGCGCCAGTAGCCGGCGCCCTGGGCGACCTCGTGGAGCCGGTCGGCGACCTCGGTCACCCGAGGCTCCTTGTTTGCCCCGATCGCAACGAGATGCGCGGCATACGGCGCCACCTCCTCGGGCCAGACGATGCCCTTGTCGTCGTGGTGGGTCTCGACGACGCAAGCGAGGTTGCGCCCGACGCCGATCCCGTAGGAGCCCATGACGATCGGGTGCCGCTCACCGTCCTCGCCCAGGTACATCGACCCGAACGCGTCGGTGAAGTCGGTCCCGAGCTTGAAGATGTTGCCGACCTCGATCCCCTTGCGGAGCTTCACCGGCGAGCCGCAGCGGATGCAGAGATCGCCGTCGCGGGCCTCGGTGATCTCGGCAATGACGTCCGGCGTGTAGTCCCGGGGGACGTTGACGTTCTTCACATGCCAGCCGGCCCGGTTCGCGCCGGCGACCAGGTTCGGCGAGCGCGTGACGAGCTCGTCGACCACGACCACGGCATCGCGCGCGCCGAGCGGCGAGCCGTAGCCCGCCTCCATGCCCCGAGCCTTGATCTCTTCGACGGTCGCCGGGCGGAGCCCACCCGTCGCCTTGATCGCGTTGACGAGCTTCGTCTCGTTGACGTCGTAGTCGCCCCGGACGATCGCGACGACGAACCGGCCGTCGCCGGTCACGAAGAAGGCGGCCTTCGCGGTCCGGCTCTTCGCGACGCCGAGGAACGTCGCCAGTGCCTCGATCGTCGTCGCGCCTGGCGTCTCGACGTCCTCCATCGGCAGCTCGTCTTCTGGCTCCGGATCGGGCTTGCGGACCTCGGCGATCTGCTGGTTCTCGGCGTAGCCGCAGCTGTCGCACAGGACGAGCGTGTCCTCGCCGAAGTCGTTCAGGACCATGAACTCATGGGCGCCCGATGCCGCCCATGATCCCGACGTCGGCACCGACGGCGATCGCGTCGAGCCCGAGGCGCTTGAACGTCCGCTCGTACGCCTCGTACTGGTCGCGGTAGCTCTTGTCAAGGCCAGCCTCGTCGCGGTCGCAGCTGTAGGCGTCCTTCATGACGAACTCGCGGACGCGGATCAGCCCGCCACGCGACCGGGGCTCGTCGCGGAACTTCGTCTGGAAGTGGTAGACCATCATCGGTAGCTGGCGGTAGCTCTGGACGATGTCGCGGAGGAGCAGCGCGACGACCTCCTCGTGGGTCATCGCGAGGACCATGTCCCGATCGCCGCGGTCCTTGAACCGGACCAGCTCCGGCCCGATCTTGAAGTAGCGCCCGCTCTCCTTCCAGACCTCGGCGGGGTGGACGACCGGCATCTCGATCTCCTGGGCGCCGATCCGGTCCTGCTCCTCGCGGATGATCTGCTCGACGCGTTTGCTGGCTCGGAACCCGAGCGGCAGCAGCGAGTAGATCCCCGACCCGAGCGGGCGGACGTAGCCGGCCCGGAGCAGCAGCCGGTGCGAGGGCATCTCGGCGTCGGCGGGGTCGTCGCGAAGCGTCGTGAAGAACAGGTGGGACAGGCGCATGGAGCGGTAAGGATAGCGGCGAGCACCCTCGGGCGAAGAGGGGTGGCCACCGCACCGCGACCGACGACCCTGGCCCGCTACCATCCCGGCGACAGTCCCCTGCCCGTCACGAGGTATCGCGCGTGATCGACGGCGCTCTCTTCGCGCTGCTCGTGGTCATCGTCCTGGCCGTCATCTTCGACTACATCAACGGATTCCACGACACGGCCAACGCGATCGCGACGTCGGTCGCCACGCGAGCGCTGCGGCCGCGCGACGCGATCCTGATGGCGACGGCGTTCAACTTCATCGGCGCGTTCGCCGGGACGGCGGTCGCCAAGACGATCGGATCGGGATTGGTCAACGAGGAGACGACGACCCAGGCCATCGTCATCGCCGCTCTGGTCGGTGCGATCGCGTGGAACCTGATCACGTGGTGGTATGCGGCTGCCGAGCTCGAGCTCCCAGGCGCTCGATGGGCGGCCTCCTCGGGGCGACGATCGTCGCCGCAGGCTGGGGCGCCTTGAACGTCCAGGGGATCGTCAACAAGGTCCTGATCCCGATGGCCTGACCTCACCGCTCCTCGGCTTCGTCGGGGCGTTCCTGCTGATGCTGGCGCTCTACTGGATCTTCCGGAACGCCAAGCGCAAGCCGATGGCTCGCGGCTTCCGGCGGGTACAGGTCATCTCGGCGGGCTACATGGCCTTCGCTCACGGCTCGAACGATGCCCAGAAGACCATGGGCATCATCACGCTGGCGCTGTTCTCGGCCGGCGTCATCCCGACGATCGACGTCCCCTACTGGGTCATCGTCGTGTCGGCCACGGCGCTTTCGCTCGGGACAGCGGTCGGCGGCTGGCGGATCATGCACACGATGGGCCAGCGCGTCGCCGAGCTCGAGCCGGTCCACGGATTCGCGGCCGAGACGACGGCCGCCACCGTCCTCATCGGGACGGCCCAGCTGGGCATGCCGGTGTCGACGACCCACGTGATCTCGAGCGCGATCATGGGCGTCGGGTCGGCCCGCGGACCGAAGGGCGTCCGCTGGGGTGTGGCCCGTCGCATCCTCCTCGCCTGGATCATCACGATCCCCGCAGCCGCGATCGTCGCGGCTGGTTCATGGTTCATCCTGCACACCATCGGCTTCGGCTGAGCAAGGGAGTCGTTCGATGTCGTTCCGCCTGCTTCCGAAGGACGTCCGCTTCTTCGATCTCTTCGTGGCCGATGGTGAGAATCTGCAGGCCGCCTCGGTCGCCCTGCGGGACATGCTCGAGCACTTCGATGATCTCGACCGGCGCATCGCGGAGATCCAGGCGCTGGAGAAGCGTGGCGACGAGATCGACCGCGAGCTCAACCAACGGCTCGAGGACGCGTTCATCACACCGTTCGACCGTGAAGACATCCACGACCTCACGATCCAGCTGGATGACGTGGTCGATGGCATCCAGGCAGTCGCCGAGACGATGGTCATCTACGGCGTCGAGCGTCCGACCGACGAGGCCCGCCAGCTCGCGGGGATCCTCGCCGATCAGTCGGACGCGCTGTTATCCGCCCTGCGGAAGCTCGACGGGCTCAAGGACATGGACACCGACCTCACACGCGTCCACGTCCTCGAGCACGAGGCCGACACCCTGTCCCGCGCGGCGGTCGCGCGCCTCTTCCGCGACGGGCTCGGACGCGCATCGAGGTCGATCAAGTGGCGGGACCTGTATCGCGAGCTCGAGAACGCCATCGATGCGGCCGAGGACTCTGCCGAGGCGATCGAGCGGATGTTCCAGAAGGCGACCTGACGACGGGCGCCCCCGGTCGTCGGTCCGGGCGATCCCTAGCCGACGAGGGCGGGCCACGACGGCGCGGTCGCGTCGTCGAACAGCTCGAGCCAGCGCAGCGCATACGCGACGCGGACCGGGCTCTCCTGCGAGGGGTGTGTCGCGGCATCGGCCGGATCGAACACGTCCTGCGCGTAGCCGGCCGTCAGGTCTTCCCTGGTCCTTGTACGCGAGAGGGCTCGACGGTGCCGCTCGACCTCGATGCCGAAGGCCGGCTGGGACCATGACGCCGGCCACTTCGACCGATCGCGCAGCACCCGACCCACCCGAAGTGCGTCGAGCGCGAGCGCGCGCGTCACGTCGAGTGCGTCATCGGCGTCGGTGGCGCGGCTGACGGATCGCATGCACGTAGACCTCGATGAACCCCCTGACGACGGTTCGACCAAGGCGCCGAGGCGGGCACGTGCATCGGCGGGCCGGTCAGCAGCATACAGAGGTGGTGCAAGTAGGCACCACTTTTCGTCGGGCGAGCTCAGGGCCTTCGGCCGCTAGACCAGCAGCGACTGCCAGGACGGCCCAGTCGCGCCGTCACGAAGCTCCAGCCAGCGCAGGGCATAGGCGAGCCGGGTGGGGCTCGTATCGGTCTGATCCGAGCGGGTCAGGGCGAGGTGGAATGCCTCCCTGCCGTATGACGCTGCGAGCGTCTGCCGGGTGCGCACCGGCGCGAGATGACGGCGGATGCGTTCGACCTCGGTCGCGAACCCGGGCTGCGGCCCATCGCTCGGGCCGCCGCGCGGGATCCCGGAGGAGTCGGGTCACGTGGAGAGCATCGAGTGCCAGCGCCCGGGCGGGTGCCGGCACCGATGCTTGGAGGGTAGGAGTACCCGGCGAGAGGAGGACGCCGGGTCCCTGCGCGTTCATGCCGTCGTCGATCCGGCCGCGACGCAGGAACCCGACGGGGTGCGATGTCGCCTGGACCATGGTCTCGGGCTGGCGATCTCCGATCGGCATGGCCAGAGGGTCGGCCCGGCGTGTGAACGAGTCATCAGCGTGGCGTCAACGTTGCTCGTCGGCGTACGAGCCCGCTGCGTTTCCGACGTCAGGTCGGCCGACGGAAGACGTAGCCGACGCCGCGGACGGTGTGGATGAACGCGGGCTGTCCCGGGTCCTCCTCGATCTGGCTGCGCAGCCAATGCACGTGCACATCGACCGTGCGCGTCTCGCCCGCATAGTCGTAGCCCCATACCTTCTCGAGGAGCTGATCGCGGGTGAACACCTGTCCGGGATTGCGGATCAGGAACGCAAGCAGCTCGAACGCCTTGGGCTTGATCGGCAGGACATCGCCGTCGCGCAGCAGTCGATGGCCGCCGAGATCGGCCTGGACCCGGCCGAGATCGACGATCTGGGGCGGCGCGCCCGTCGCGACCGTGGCTTCCGACCGTCGGAACAGCGCTCGGATGCGGGCGGTGAGCTCCCGGAGCGAGAAGGGCTTGGTCACGTAGTCGTCCGCGCCCAACTCCAGCCCGACGACCTTGTCGAGCTCCGAGTCCTTCGCGGTCAGCATCACGATCGGCACGCCCAATTCGGCGCGGATGATGCGGGTGACCTCGATGCCGGACAGCTCGGGGAGCATCAGGTCGAGGAGGACGAGGTCCGGGCGCTCTGCCCGGAACCGGGTCAGGGCCTCGCGCCCGTCAGCCGCCGGGATGGCCCGGAATCCCTCGGATTCGAGCGCGTCGACGATCGTCTCGCGCAGCGTCGGTTCGTCTTCCACGACAAGGATCGTTCGTGCCATCCACCACCGAGCATATCGGGCCGTGTTAACGACTCGCTAAAGGTAGGTCAACGCCCGATGTGGCGGACTTGCCGGCGTCACGCGCTGGCGGTCGCTCCTCGTTCGCGCGACCTTGACCAGGCGACGTCCAAGATCGCGCTTGCGATCACGATCCCGAGGAGGGTCGCGATCGACGCCGGCTCCTTGATGAGCGTCGTCAACGCGAACGTGACCAACGTGATGACCGTGGTCGCGACCGCCGCGAGCAGGATCACGAGGTTCGCGCCGGTGTCGGCCCTGATCCGGAGATGTCCGAAGCTGACGAGTCCGAAGATCATCAGCGCCACGGCACTCCCGATCGACGCGATCGCGGACAGGTCGAAGAAGAGGACCATCACGATGACGGCCACAGCGACGACAAAGAGCCCTGTCGGCACGGGCCCGACGCGTCCAGCCATGCCCGTCGGCCATTGGCCGGTCGACGTGAGATGCTCGGTCAGGCCGGCTGCCGGATACAACCCGGCGTTCGTCGCTCCGGACGTCGCGAACAGCGCGGTGATGAGCATCAGCCAGTAGCCAAGGTCACCGAGGATGGGTTGGGCCGCCACCGCGATCGCGGTGGGCCCTGCCGCGATGACCTTTTCCACGCCGAGCGTACCGAGGACTCCCAGCGACACGGCGATGTAGATGACGGCCGACAAGACCAGCGAAGAACTGATTAAGTTCAGAAAAAGTGCGCAAACTTGCCGAGAATCCGTTTGAGCGGCAGGATGAGAAGCCGTGCCGAGTGGAAGCACAAAGAATGAACTGCAGAATTCGAAAAAATAAATAAACCAACCTTTTAGGTTTCCAGGACTCGCTTCCCTTTTTCGGTTATGAGCGTCGGAATTGGCTCTTTTCCGGGTGAGTGCAATTGGATTCCGATGTAGCCCGACAGATATAAGTCTCTGATGATAATTTATTTAGCCTTTTACCATCGGCGAAGGCTCGCAAAAACCTTTATTTGTGGCCATTTCCATAGGAAGGGCTTAGCTTGCACACGTTGAGCCGGCCGAAGTCGTCATGCCAATCCCAAGGCGAGATAGCAGTCGGGACCCATCGGCCGCAGCACTGCTCCATTTCGGACGATTCTTAGTCAACTGGACGACTCTTTCCATCAGCTGGACGATCTTACTCATCAACTCAGAAATCCTTTCATCAACTTCTGGTTGGGCCGCCGGACCGGGCTCTATGCGCGGCGCCGTAGACTGCGGGCGGGCGCATCGGACATTTCCAGCGCTTGGCGTCTGCCCTTTTCGAAAGAGCCAGTTTGGCGGGACACTGAACTTTGCATTACAGGCGGATGTGAGTCTTTATTCGCGATCTATTCTTCTCGGTCGAAGCACGGGGTGGCAATGGACAGCGGCATAATTCGGTCGTTACTCAGCTTAAGAGCCAGGCAATTGATGAGGCAGAGGTTTACGGTCTCCAACCCATTTAAATCAACATTGGCCGGTGATACGTTATAGCCAAGTGGACACTTGAAGTAAGATATGTTGGTCTCCATTCGATCTTCCTGTAGGTTTCGGTTCCGTCCGTTTGAACTTGACTCGGAAACTGGCGAACTGCTCAAGAGCGGCCGAAGAATTCACCTGCAAGAAAAACCGCTGCAAATTCTCAGTCGCCCTGCTAGAGCAACGCGGCTACGTTGGTGAGTCACAAGGTACTGCGCCAGCGACTCTGGCCCGCAGAAAGTTCTGTCGACTTCGAAAATGGTTTGAATACGGCGGTTAGCATCAGTTACGCGAAGTCCTCAGAGATTCTGCCGAAGAACACCGATACGTGGAAACTCTGACAGGACGAGGGTACCGTTTTGCTGGCACCGTGGAAGGGCCGAGCGCGCTTTCCACGAGTGTGGGGAGAGAACTGGACATTGTACAAAAGCGTATCGAGCCTGACATCGTTGTCGTGGAAATTGGCGGAAGAATTATTTTTGGGCCGGAGTGCCATCAGGTTGAGTGGCTCATTGCCCATCTCCTAGCAGAAGACGAAAAGAAGATCATCCTCGACATTTCCGCGTCACCAGGGTGGACAGCACCGGAGTGGGGATTATCGTTCTTTGTTTCGGCAAGGTTATGAACGCGGGGGAGAGTTGAGAGTGGCCGGTAGCCAAGGGATTGTGAAAGACACGCTGAAGATCGCCAAGGTGGATAGCTTAATGGTTTTGTATCCAACAGTTGAAGCGGCGACAGAAGGACTTAGAGGTCGGCCGCCCACGATTAGGCCAAACCCCTAAATCGCGCCGCACACTTCGTCGCCATACAATAACAGTAGTGTCCCAACGTTTTCTCTTATTTTCCGTAAACTGTTGATGAGAAACGCATAACTGACGAATTTTCTTGGTCTCGATTTGAACGGTGAATGCCGCTTCTGCCACCCTGCGAAACATGGTTTCGTGGGGCCATCGATGAACCGAGGCAAGCTGGTGTTTGCGCAGCTGATGCAACATCTTCCGTTGACTACCTTCCGTCGTTGCGTCATCCGCTATCGGGGCGAGTTCAAAGTGAAGTCCTTTTCGTGCCTGGATCAGTTCTTGTGCATGGCGTTCGCACAGTTGACCTACGTCAAGTCAATCTGACTCAAACTCCACATCAAAGCCGGGACATCAAGCATGCTCGTCAATTGCTGTTGTGAAGGCTCGTCGATTCGTGCTGAGCTGCGAAGAAGCCCTTCTTGCGCACACATGGTTCCCGACCTAATGAGCAGCATTAGGAGGAAAGTGAGTCCCGCCGCAAGTGCGGAAGGAAGCGTTTATGAATCGGCATGAAGTGGAGTCACCTTTCAGAGAGGGCGACGGTCGTTTCGAATCAGGCTGCGCTCTTATCTTTCTGTTGAGCGGTCGGCTGTCGCAGAATCTGCCAGCTCGGATCCATTATCTTCCACGCCGCCCGCACCTTGCCAGCGTGCATATAAGGAATCCTGACTCCAGACTTTGCGGTGATCAACACCAAGCGATTGAAGAAGCCGAAGACCGACTGCGAGGATGCCCGACTTTTGCTGAGACTGCTGCGGGAAGATCGCTTTCCGCAGCAGTCTCAGCAAAAGTCGGGCATCCTCGCAGTCGGTCTTCTGCTTCTTCAATCGCTTGGTGTTGATCACCGCAAAGTCTGGAGCCAAGGATTCCTATTATGCACGCTGGCAAGGTGCGGGCGGCGTGGAGGTTGATACAATACGAGCTGGCAGATTCTGCGAAAATTCACCGCTCAACAGAAAGATCAAAGCGCAGCCTGATTCAAAACAACCGTGGCCTCTCTGAAAGGTGACTCCACTTCATCGAGATTCATAAACGCTTCCTTCCGCAGGTTACGGCGGGAGCTGACTTTCCTCCTAATGCTGCTCATTAGGTCAGGAACCATGTGTGCGCAAGAAGGGCTTCTTCGCAGCTCAGCACGAATCGACGAGCCTTCACAACAGCAATTGACGAGCATGCTTGATGTCCCAGTGTTGATGTGGAGTTTGAGTCAGATTGACTTGACGTAGGTCAACTGTGCGAACACCATGCACAAGAACTGATCCAGGCACGAAAAGGACTTCACTTTGAACTCGAGCCGATAGCAGAAAAAAACGACGGAAGGTAGTCAACGGAAGATGTTGCATCAGCTGCGCAAACACCAGCTTGCCTCGGTTCATCGATGGCCCCACGAAACCATGTTTCGCAGGGTGGCAGAAGCGGCATTCACCGTTCAAATCGAGGACCGAAAATTCGTCAGTTATGCGTTTCTCATCAACAGTTTACGGAAGCTAAGAGGCAAAACGTTGGGACACTCTGTTATTGTATGGCGACGAAGTGTGCGGCGCGAATTAGGGGTTTGGCCTAATCGTGGGCGGCCGACCTCTAAGTCCTTCTGTCGCCGCTTCGACTGTTGGATACAAAACCATTAAGCTATCCACTTTGGCGATCTTCAGCGTGTCTTTCACAATCCCTTGGCTACCGGCCACTCTCAACTCTCCCCCTGCGTTCATAACCTTGCCGAAACAAAGAACGATAATCCCCACTCCGGTGCTGTCCACCCTGGTGACGCGCGAATGTCGAGGATTATCTTCTTTTCGTCTTCTGCTAGGATGGGCAATCAGCCACTCAAACTTGATGGCACTCCGGCCCAAAAAGAATTCTTCGCCAATTTCCACGACAACAATGTCAGGCCCGATACGCTTTTCTGCAATGTCCAGTTCTCTCCCCACACTCACAAAAGCGCGCTCGGCCCTTCCACGGTACCAGCAAAACGGTACCGCGTCGTGCCAGAGTCTCCACGTATCGGTGCTCTTCGGCAGAATCTCCGAGCACTTCGCGCAACACTAACGCCGTATTCAAACCATTTTCGAAGTCGACAAAAGTTTCTGCGGGCCAGAGTCGCTGGCGCAGGACCATGCGACTCACCAGCGAGCCGCGTTGCTCTAGCAGGGTGATGAGGATTTGCAGCGGTTTTTCTTGCAGGTAACTTTTCGCGCGCTCTTGAGCAGTTCGCCAGTTTCCGGGTCAAGTTCAAACGGACCAAACCGAAACCTACAGGTAGATCGAATGGGGACCGACACATCTTACTCCAAGCGTCCACTTGGTATAGCTTATCACCGTGCCAATGCTGATTTAAATGGGTTGGAGGCCGTTAATTGCCTCATCAGTTGCTTGGCTCTTAAGCTGAAGTAATGACCAAATTATGCCGCTGTCCATTGCCACCCCTGCTTCGATGACAAGAATAATCGCGAATAAAAACTCACATCCGCCTAAAACCTAGAGTTCAGTGTTCCGTCAAGCTGGCTTTTCGAAAAGGCAGACGCCAAGCGTCTGGAAAGGTCCGATGCGCCCGCCCGCAGTCCACTGCGCCGCGCATAGAGCCCGGTCCGGCGGCCCACACCAGAAGTTGATGAAAAGGATCGTCCAGTTGATGAAAAGGATCGTCCAGCTGATGGAAAGAGTCGTCCAGTTGATGAAAAGGATCGTCCGAAATGGGAGCAGCGCGGCGGCCGAGGTTCCCGACCGCTATCTCGCCTTGGGAAATGGCACGGACGACTTCGGCCGGCTCACCGTGTGCAAGTGAAGCCCTTCCTATGGAAATTGCCCAAGTAAAACGGTTTTTGCGAGCCTTCGCGGATGGTAAGAGGCTAAACACAATTATCATCAGAGACTTATATCTGTCGGGCTACATCGGAATCCAATTGCACTCACCCGGAAAAGAGCCAATTCCGACGCTCATAACCGAAAAAGGAAAGCGAGTCCTGGAAACCTAAAAGGTTGGTTTTATTTATTTTTTCGAACTCTGCAGTTCATTCTTCTGCCTCCACTCGGCACGGCTTCATCCTGCCGCTCAAACGGATTCTCGGCAAGTTTGCGCACTTTTTTCTGAACTTAATCAGGGTTACCGTTTGGCTTGTCGGCCGTCATCTACATCGCCGTGTCGCTCGGAGGTCCTCGGTACGCTCGGCGTGGAAAAGGTCATCGCGGCGGGGCCCACCGCGATCGCGGTGGCGGCCCAACCCATCCCTCGGTGACCTTGGCTACTGGCTGATGCTCATCACCGCGGTGTCGCAACGTGCGGAGCGACGAACGCCGGGTTGGTTCCTGGCAGCCGGCCCCCTGACCGAGCATCTCGCGTCGAACCGGCCAATGGCCGACGGGCATGGCTGGACGCGTCGGGCCGCGTGCGAGCAGGGCTCTTTGTCGTCGCTGTGGCCGTCATCGTGATGGTCCTCTTCTTCGACCTGCTCCACGATCCCGGCGTCGATCGGGAGGTGCCGTGGCGCTGATGATTCCTTTTCGGACTCGGTCACTTCGGACATCTCCGGATTCAGGGCAAGCACCGGCGCGAACCTCGTGATCCTGCTCGCGGCGGTCGCGAGCACGGTCATCACGTTGGTCACGTTCGCGTTGACGACGCTCATCAAGGAGCCGGCGTCGATTGACGAAGACTCTACCTCGGGATCGTGGATTGGCAAGCGCCGAACTCTGGACGTCGCCTGGTCAAGGTCGCGCGAACGAGGAGCGACCGCCAG
>CAWEHL010000005.1:0-3652 GCA_963808895.1 uncultured Chloroflexia bacterium
AACGAGTCATGAACGCAGAGCTCACGCGACGAGGAGGCATGCCATGACCACTGCGACGCTCGATGCCACGACGATCGATCCGACGAAGCTCGAGGCCTTCGTCGGCCAGGCACTCGGCGAGCTGGGGGCCACACTGAACGCCGCGCTCGTCGTGATGGGCGACCAGCTCGGCCTGTACCGGGCGATGGCGGGGGCAGGCCCGATGACCGCCGCGGACCTCGCCCAGCGGACAGGCGCCGCCGAGCGCTACGTGCGCGAATGGCTGAACGCCCAGGCCGCGGGGGGCTACGTCACCTATGACCCCGCCGATGGGACCTACACCCTGCCGCCCGAGCAGGCCGTGTGCTTCACCGACGAGACGAGCCCCTATTTCCTGCCGGGGGCGTACCAGCTATTCGCCGCCTCCGTCCGCGACGAGCCTTCGATCACGGAGGCCGCGCGCACCGGCACCGGGTTCGGTTGGGGGCAGCACAGCCAGGGCGTCTTCGACGGGTGCGAGCGCTTCTTCCGGCCGGGCTACGCCGCGAATCTCATCGGCTCCTGGATCCCGGCGCTCGATGGCGTCGAGGCGAAGCTCCAGGCAGGCGCTCGCGTACTCGACATCGGCTGCGGGCACGGCTCCTCGACGATCCTCATGGCCAAGGCGTATCCGAACTCGCGGTTCGTCGGCGTCGACGCACACGCGGGCTCCATCGAGACCGCCCGAGTGCGCGCCGCGGAGGCGGGCCTCGAGGACCGTGTCACGTTCGAGGCCGCGTCGGCGAAGGACGCTGCCGGCGAGGGCTACGACCTGGCCGCCTCGTTCGACAGCCTCCACGACATGGGCGATCCCGTGGGCGCGGCGCGTCACGTGCGGGCAGCGCTCGCCCCAGACGGGACGTGGCTCATCGTCGAGCCGTTCGCGAACGACCGGATCGAGGACAACCTCAACCCGATCGGCCGGATCTACTACGCGGCGTCGACGCTGCTCTGCACGCCGTCCTCGCTGTCCCAGGAGGTCGGTCTGGCGCTCGGCGCGCAGGCCGGCGAGCGACGGCTGCGGGAGGTCGTCCTCGAGGGTGGCTTCACGCGGTTCCGCCGCGCCACCGAGACACCCTTCAACATGATCCTGGAGGCGCGGCCCTGAGCCGGGCCGTCAGGGTGCGTGGGGACCGGCCGGGTATCCTCCGACCGTGAACCCGTCCACGGTCCCGAACGTCCGACTCGAAGCTCCTGCGCCGGAACGTCGGGACCCGTCAGGCACACGGGCGGCGATCGTCGCCGCCGCCCGTGGCTCCCTTCTCGAGGACGGCTATGCCAGGCTGTCGACGCGTCGCGTCGCCGAGCTCGCGAACGTCCCGCTTAGCCAGATCCACTACCACTTCGGGTCGAAGCGACAGCTCATCCTGGCCGTCCTCGAGGCGGAGAACATCAGGCTCCTCGAGCGGCAGCGCGAGATGTTCGATGAGCCACTGCCGCTCTGGGTCCGCTGGGAGCGCGCCTGCGACTTCCTCGATGTCGATATCGAGTCGGGCTATGTCCGGATCCTCCAGGAGATGATCGCCGCCGGCTGGTCCGATCCGGAGGTCGCCCATGCCGTGCGCGGCATGATGGCGGGCTGGTACGGCCTGCTCGAGGAGGTCGCCGAGCGAGAGGCCGAGCGTGGCGGCGACTTCGGGGAGTTCACGCCCGGCGAGATCGCGGCGTTGATGGGCACGCCGTTCCTCGGCGCCGAGGAGCTCATCCTGCTCGGTGTCACCGAGAGCGCCTTGCCGATGCGCTCGGCGCTGCGCAAGGTCGGCAAGGTGCTCCAGCATCTCGGAGATCAGACGGATGGCCGCGCTCCTCGCACCTGAGCGTCTCCACCGCGAGTCGACTCGCGCCCGCCAGCCCGACGAGACGGGGTCCATCGAGCGCGACGGCGTCCGGATCGCCTGGGAGCGCTACGGCACTGGGTCCCCCACCCTGCTGCTCATGCCCACGTGGTCGATCGTCCACTCCAGGCACTGGAAGATGCAGATCGCCTTCCTGGCTCGGGAGTTCCGGGTCGTGACATTCGATGGGCGGGGCAATGGTGGATCCGACCGCCCGCAGGACCCCGCCGCCTACGCCGATACCGAATTCGTCGCCGACGCCATCGCCGTCCTCGACGCAAGCGGCACCGATCGTGCGGTCGTCGCCGGTCAGTCGATGGGTGCCGGCTACGCGCTCCGGACAGCCGCGGAGCATCCGGACCGAGTCCTCGGCGCGGTCCTCGTGGGTCCGACCGTCTTCGTCCTCGACCGGACGTCCGACGAGCCGGAGGTCCAGGTCGATCCGTCGTTCGAGCAGCGCCAGCCGGACGACGACGACTGGCACAGGTACAACGCCGACTACTGGCGACGTGACTACCCCGGCTTCCTCGAGTGGTTCATCGGGGAGAAGGTGTTCTCGGAGCCGCATAGCACGAAGGCCATCGAGGACAGCATCGCCTGGGGACTCGAGACCGATGCCCAGACCCTGATCGCAAGCGAGTACGGGTCCTACCTGTGGCCACCGGACGGCTGGTCGCGCCGCCCGGGTGAGGGTCGCGCGATACCGATCGTCCGTCGCGTCCGCTGCCCGGCCCTCGTGATCCAGGGCGACGCCGATCGCATCGTCCAGCCCGCGGTCGCCGAACGCCTGACCAGCGAGTTGCACGCCGAGCTCCTGACGATCGGCGGTGGAGGGCACGCCCCGCAGGCCCGCTGGCCGGTCATCGTCAACCGGGCCATCCGTGATTTCGTTCGCGGACTCGAGGTGTCGCCATGATCACCACCGACCGCTCCCCGACTCGGACCGACGACAGCGGCCGCGCCCGCATGCCGGACGACAGCGGATACGCCACGGGGACCGATGGCGCCCGACTCGCGTATGACGTCTATGGATCGGGCGACCCGACACTCGTGTTCCTGCCGTCGGCCCCGATCGTCCACTCGCGGCAATGGAAGGGCCAGGTCCCGTACTTCAGCCGACGCCACCGCGTGATCACCTACGACGGTCGTGGCAACGGCCTGTCCGATCGTCCGACAACGTCGGCGGCATATCACGACGACCTGATGACATCGGATATCGCCGCGGTCATGGATGCCACCGGGACGGAACGCGCAGTTCTCATCGGGCTCTGCGTCGATGGGGTGTGGCGGGCGATCCGTCTCGCCGCCCAGGATCCAGGCCGCGTGCTGGGCATCGTGGCGTTCGGGATCGGTGTACCCCGTCTCGCGCCCTCGCAGGACCACTACCAGGCGGCCGGGGCGACCTTCGACGACGAGCTCCCCACCTACGAGGGGTGGGGCATGTACAACCGGCATTTCTGGCGTGACCACTACCCCGACTTCGCGCGCTTCTTCTTCACCGAGATCACGTCGGAGCCCCATTCGACCAAGGCGATCGACGATGCCACGCGCTGGGCCGTCGACGGCTCGGTCGAGGCGATGCTTGCCGAGTCTGCAGCCGAGTTCCCGTGGGATCTCGAAGGCGTCGAACGGGTCTGCCGCGCGGTGCGCTGTCCGATGCTCCTCGTCCACGGCACCGAGGACACGTGCCAGCGCACCGAGCGCGCCCAGCGTCTCGCCGAGCTGACGGGCGCACCGCTCGTCCTGGTCGACGGCGCCGATCACATGATCCCCGGCCGTCACCCGGTCCTTGCCAACCT
>CAWEHL010000006.1:0-39008 GCA_963808895.1 uncultured Chloroflexia bacterium
GGTGGGCTCCGACGACCCTCCCGGCGTGAGCTGGGGTCGGATGCTGGCGCCGACCTAGGACCGGCGACGCACCATGCGATCGACGTCGTCTCGCGGTGCCACGCCTAGCCGTATCCGGCATGTCGAGCTTTCGGCCAGGACCCCGCCTGCATGTCGAGACATGCCAGCGCGCCTCGACCGGCGAACGGCTCGGTCGGCGCGACGCTCGCGGCCGCGTCGCATCACCCGGACGCCAGGGGAAGTGGGCCGGGAGGTCCTTTGGACCGGCTTGATACTCACAGGCGTGGAGTTCGCAGTGCTCGTGCTGCTACCGCTCATGATCGCCCTGGCCGGGATGCGTATCGCTGACGGCCCGTTGCCGTCGTCCCGTGGATCCGGGCCATTCGCTCGCCGCGATATGACCGACGGCCCTATGGAGAAGCGCCGCCTGGGCGGACAGTGCATGTGCACGAGACGTGTGACGCACTAGTCGGAGGACGGGACCGTGTCTGATACTCGAAGGGGCATCCCCGAGCACGACTTCGCGTCGCACGAGCATGCCGAGATGCGCCGCGGCATCGAAGGCATCACCGAGGCCGCCAGGCTGCAGGTGTCGAACGACGAGTTGACTATGGCCGCCCTCGAGATCCTGCACTGGGTCGACCACGTGCTCGAGCCACACGCCCAGTGGGAGGACCTCTGGCTCTATCCGGAGATCGACGAACGCGCGGGCACACGGTGGGCGACCAAGTTGATGACGTATGAGCACCAACAGATCCGTGACGCCGCCCACGCGGTTGCTGGCGCGAGGCTTGGACTCGGCGAGCATGGATCGACCGCCGCTGTCATCGAGCTGCGAGGTCGGCTGTTCGCACTGGATGCGGTCCTACGGGCCCATATGGCGCGTGAGGAGCGCTTCCTCATCCCCTTGCTCGACGAGCCACCGGCTGCCGCCGACAGCGCGTCGATGGATCTGCGAACGTCACCAGCCGGAGCGGCGTGACGGCACCACACGAAGGGAAGGTCGGTGGATCAGATGTTGACGGTCGGTGACGTGATGACCACTTCCGTGGTCACCGTGAACCAGTCCAGACCGCTCAAGGAAGTCGCAGAGATCTTGATCGAACGTGGCATCAGTGGGGTCCCTGTCGTGGACGATCCTGGCGATGTCGTGGGGGTCGTCTCGGAGGCCGACTTCCTGTTCAAGGAGTCGGGCCCGGACGCAAGCAGGCAGCGCCGGTTCGGGCGGCTGTTCGGCGACTCGAAAGCGACGGAGGCGCGCCAGCAGAAGCTCAGCGCCACCACCGCCGGCGAGGCGATGACCAGCCCGCCGATCACCGTGCGGCCCGCTCAGACGATCGCCGAGGCGGCGCGTCTGATGACCGGCCACCTGGTGAACCGGCTCGTCGTCATGGATGGCGACGATCTCGTGGGGATCGTCACCAGGGCAGACCTCGTCCGGGCGTTCGTTCGGACCGACGAGGAGCTCGTGAAGACGATCCGTGAAGAGGTGCTGCTCCGGATCATGTGGCTCGACCCTGCGGAATTCCAGGTTCGCGTCGGCCACGGTATGGCGAGCATCATCGGCCATGCCGAGCGGCGCTCTACGGCCGAAGCGATCGAGAGCGCCGTCGCGATGGTCCCGGGCATCGTGGGCGTGAAGGCCGAGATCACCTGGAGCCTCGACGACGCCCAGGTCCAGCCGGCGACGGTGGACGCGTTCTTCCCGTACAGCCCGCGCTGATTCTCGCGCCTGCCTGGCCGGGGGTTGACCGGCCCGGGTCGTTCGGGACGCGTGGCCCTACCGAGCAGATCGTCCGGGATCGACCATGGGTGAAAAGAGTGCCCGAGAGCGGGCAGGAAAGGAGACGGCCATGAAGGTCCTCGTCGTGTACGCGACCCGGCACGGCGCCACGCAGGGCATCGCGGAGCGGATCGCCGCGACCCTCGAGACCGACGGTCTCGATGTGACGATCCAACCGGTCGCCGGCGTCAATTCCGCCGAAGGCTACGACGCCTACGTCGTCGGCAGTGCCGCCTACATGGGCGGCTGGCTCAAGGAAGCGACGCGCTTCGTCCGACACAACCACGACAAGCTCGTGGGTCATCCGATCTGGCTTTTCAGTAGCGGACCGGTCGGCGACGAGGTGCCCGGGAGAGAGGGGGTCGACCCTCTGAAGGCATCAGAGCCACGCGAGTTCGCCGAACTCGCCCGGACCATGCCGTCGCGGGATCAGCACGTGTTCTACGGCGCGTATGACCCGGACTTGAGCCCGGGGAGCTTCCTCGAGCGTCTGACGAAGGTGATTCCCGCCGTGAAAGATGCGCTCCCGGCAGGTGACTTCCGCGACTGGCCTGCGATCGAGGCATGGGCGCACGGGATCGCAGATGCACTCAAGAAGGAGCGCCAACTCGAGGTCGCAGGCGCCTAGACCATCCAATTCGTGGAGGGTCGTTCGCAGAGCGAGGAGAAGAACCGATGATGAAGAAGGTGTTGTTCGCCGCGGCCGCCGTCGGTGCGGGCGCGATCACCTATCGAGAGATCGTCCGCCCATGGTGGAGGTCGTGGGGCGTGGACGGCGAAGACGTCGTCCGCGAGCTACCGGGAGATCAGCTCGTCCCTGGGGCACCGGTCCTCGATACCCGATCCATAGAGATCGACGCTCCGCCCTCCGATGTCTGGCCGTGGCTGCTCCAGATGGGCTACGGGCGGGCTGGCTGGTACAGCTACGACACGATCGACATGGTGGGCGCGAGCTCGCGTCGCATCGTGCCTGAGTGGCAGTCACTCGCGATCGGTGACGTCGTGCCGACGCATCCGGGCGGCGGGTTCGTCGTGCGCGGCCTGGAGCGGGATCGCGCGCTCGTGCTGTACTCCGATACGCAGATCGTGACAAGCCAGGCAGCGGAGGCGCGCGCGATGGTCGCTGAGTCGCCGAGCCCGAACGTCCAGACGGCGGGCGCCTTCCTCGGGGCGGCGCAGCCCACCGAGTTCGCCGCGAGCTGGGCCTTCATCCTCGAGCCCATCGCGGCTGGCCGCACGCGGCTCATCGAGCGGTTCCGCGTCAAGTTCGGTGAAACCGACAAGCCATGGATGGCGGCGACCCTGCCGGTCGTCGGGTTCGGCGTCTTCTTGATGACACGCCAGCAGATGCTCGGGATCCGCGAGCGTGCCGAGACGCTTGCCCGTGAGCGGACCGGTAGATCGGCCGATCTCGCCGAAGGGTCGACGCTGGCAGCCAGCCGAACGACGGAGGCAGTCGCCGCGCCGGTGGCGTGAGTCCCGCGGGCCGGGTCCTCGACGGTCGGAGGACCCGGGCCTGTCGATGAGGTCATTCGGCACTCGTCGAGGCAGAGGAGCCGGCGTACGGTCGATCCATGGAGACACGGGAACGTCAGCTTGAGACCGAAGAGCGTTTGATCGAGGAGGCGATCGCCCTCGTCGGATCAGGGCGATCGCGTCGCGTCGTTGTCGCTGGTCTCCCCGATACACCGCTCGTGATGGATGCCGTTCATCGATCGGTTGACCGACTCGGCCTGCGTGTCCGCCTACTTCCGGAGATCAGGGCCGGTATCGTCGATGTCGCGGTCGAGCGATTCGACGGCCTCGGCCGACCGACGAGCGCCCTCGCCGTGTGACCCGATCGGTCATACGCGGGCCGAACGGCCCGATAACTCGTGACAAGGTGCCTTACACCGGGGGTCTAGAATCCCGGACAGTGCCTGTACGAGCCTGGCCGGCGTGGTCGAGGGGCTGAGCCGAGACCGGACTCGAAGCGCTGTGGAGGCTGTCCCGTGGCGACACTACGCGGGCTGGCGATGCCCATCGGGGTGATCGCCGCCGTCCTTCTGGTTTTGCTATTCAATCCTTGGGTCGTGATCGAAGGTGACATCCGGATCGTCCTCACGGTCGCCTTCTGGCTCAGCTTCATCATCCTGTTGATCGCCCTGTTCGAGGACCGCAACGAGCCCGCGGCCGACGAGATGGAGATCGACGGCCCGCGGTTCGTCCGCTTCCTGTTCCACAACACCCGGGCCGGGTTGTTCTGGCTGCCCATCCGGCTGTTCGTCGGATTCGCCTGGCTCGAGGCAGGATGGGGAAAGGCCACTGACCCGAATGGAGCATGGCTGCAGGGCGGGACGGCCCTGAAGGGGTTCTGGGAGCGAGCGATCGCGATCCCTGAGACTGGGCGTCCGCCGATCAGTTACGAGTGGTACCGCGACTTCATCCAGTTCCTCCTGAACGGCGGTCACGAGAGCTGGTTCGCCTGGGTGATCACCTTCGGGGAGATCGCCGTCGGGGTGGCCTTGCTGTTCGGGGCCCTGACCGGTGTCGCGGCGTTCTTCGGTGCGCTGATGAATATGTCGTTCCTGCTCGCCGGTTCGGCGTCGACCAACCCGGTCCTGTTCACGATGGCCGTCGGCTTGATGCTCGCCTGGCGCGTGGCCGGCTACTACGGCCTGGACCGCTACCTGCTGCCGGCACTTGGCGCTCCGTGGCGGCCCGGCACTGCATTCCGGCGAGGAGGACCGGTCGGCGAGTCCTCGAGCTGAGTCGCCGCCAGCCAGTCGAACAAAGACCGCCCGCCGAAAGGCGGGCGGTCTTCTTGTCCCCGGCGATGCTGCTCAGGCCGCCCCGGCGGTCACCGATCCGTTCGTATCGGGCAGCTCCCGGACGATAAGGACGGGGCACGTCGCGTGCCGCGCCACGTATTCCGAGACGCTGCCGATCACGAGCCGGCTCAATAGGCCACGCTTGTGAGCACCCACGAGGACCATGTCGACGCGCTCTGCCTCGGCCGCCGCCACGATGGATTCACCGGGGGCCCCGGTCCACACGAGAAAATCCACCTTCACACCGATATCTCGACCGCGCTCGACCAGCCGCTGCGCGACAGCTTCGCGACGGTCACGCACCTGGTCTACGCGAACGCGGAACCCCCCGCCCGGGAGGACCAGGTCGTCGGGGTCGATCACGCTGACGACGAGCAGCGCCGCATCATTCCGGCTCGCGAGCTCGAACGCCCACTCGGTGGCGAGATCCGTCGCGGGCGAGAGGTCGGTGGCAAGCAGGATCCGCCGCAGGGTCAGCGTTGGTCGGGTGCGGGTGGGGGCGTCGTGCGGCGAGGACATCCGCCAGAGTGTCATGTGCTGTGTTGGTGACGCGTAGTGACCTTCGGCCCGATATGGCGGGCCGCCTGTCCCGCCCGGCGTCGGCGGCTTGCTACGCTGGCCAGGATGAGTGACGCAGCACACGAGCTCGCGGTAAGTCAGCTCGATGTCTCGGGGCGAGCGGCCGTCCAGGCGCTGAGTGATGCTATCGGCGGGATCGCCGGCATCCTCACGGTCGAGGACGTCCTCCAGCTCATCGTGGACCGCGTGCGCGCGCTTGTGGGCGCCCGATACGCGGCGCTTGGCATCCTCGCCGAGGACCGTGTTCGGATCGAGCGGTTCATCACGAGCGGGATCACCCAGGAGCAGCGTCGGTTGTTGGGCGATCCGCCGCAGGGCCACGGCCTCCTGGGGCTGATCATCAAGGAGGGGCGATCGCTGCGGATCCCCGACATCCCGGCCCATCCGGAAAGCTATGGGTTCCCAGCGAACCATCCGCCGATGACGACCCTGCTCGGTGTCCCCGTCCGGCTGAAGAACAGGATCATCGGCAACCTCTACCTCACCGACAAGGTAGACGCTGGCCAGTTCAGCGACGACGACCAGCGGCTCGTCGAGCTATTCGCTGCGCACGCAGGAGTCGCGATCGAGAACGCCCGACTCCACGAGGCAGTCCAGCATCTCGCCGTCGTCGACGAGCGCGACCGAATCGGCAAGGACCTCCACGACGGGATCATCCAGTCGCTCTACGCGATCTCCCTCTCGCTCGAGGACGTGCCGGAGATGATGGCCGGGGACAGGGACGAGGCCGTGGCCCGCGTGGATCGCGCGATCGACAGCCTGAACGCAGCCATCGCGGATCTCCGGCACTTCGTCGTCGGGTTGCGTCCCGAGCACGTCGACCGAACGATTTCATCGGGCTGCTGGCCATGCTTGCCGACCAGGTCCGACGCGACGGCGTCATCGCCGTCGACCTCGACCTACCGGCTGAGCGCGTCGATCTGCCCGCTCATATCCGAGGTGAGATCCTCCAGATCGCGCGGAGGCGCTTCGAATACGGCCCGGCACGCGCGGGCCTCGACTGCGAGGGTATCGCTGCGTCGCGAGGATCAGCGCTCCGCCTCGAGCTCTCCGACGACGGGTCCGGCTTCGATCCATCCGTCGGCGCACCAGTGGGCCACCACGGTCTGGCGAACATGCGCGACCGAGCCGAAGCGCTTGGTGGGTCGTTCGACCTCGCGAGCAACGAGACCGGTACGACTATCATCGTGATGGTGCCGCTGGCCGATGAGGGTAGGGCCGACGAGCCACGACGTGGGGTTGATCCATGACAGTCGTCACGAACCAGGCGGTGCGGCCGCACGCCAGCTGCGGCTGCTCGTGGTCGATGACCACGAGGTGGTCCGCCAGGGCCTGGTATCGCTGCTCGACCGTCGGCCGGGGTTCCAGGTCGTTGCCGAGGCAGGCACCGTGGCTGAGTCCATCGAAGCGGCCCGCAGGTTCGAGCCTGACATCATCGTGATGGATGTGCGGCTCCCGGACGGCTCCGGCATCGAGGCGTGCCGCGAGATCCGCGCGGAACTGCCGGACACCAAGGTGGTCATGTTGACCTCGTATCCGGACGAGGACGCCGTCCTATCAGCGATCGTCGCCGGCGCCTCCGGATATCTCCTCAAGCAGGTCCGCGCGCGGGATCTCGTGGCAGCGCTCGAGGCCGTCGGACGAGGCGAGTCGCTTCTCGACCCGGCGGTCACCGAGAAGGTCCTCGAGCGCGTCCGACGAATCGCCTCCGGCACGTACCAGGACGAGCTGTCCCAGCTCACCGCCCAGGAGCAGAAGATCCTGATGCTCGTGGCCGAGGGCAAGACGAACAAGGAGATCGCAGCCGAGGTCTTCCTCTCGGACAAGACGGTCAAGAACTACGTGAGCTCGATCCTGTCGAAGCTCAACCTCGAGCGGCGCGCGCAGGCTGCCGCCTTCGTCGCGAAGCATCGTTCCGAGCACCCGACCTGAGCTCCCGCCGCCACGGCGGGACATTCGGCCCGACCCGACCACGACACCGCGCGCACGCGGAGGGTGCCTGCACGCCCGCCGCCATGCGACGGCTGGCACTGGGCGACCCGCCCGGCCAGGAGAGACGATGGCGATCGAGACGCAAGAACTGCGTCGAGAAAGGAGGCAGTCAGGTGGAGCTCGTCATCACCCTTGGGTTAGGCGGGTGGATCCTACTGATCGCGGCATCGTCGGTGTTCGGCGCGATCGCGCAGTACGTCGGTGAGACCAGGACCGGCTGGGAGGGCACCGTCGACGCGGTCGCCTTCGGGATCGGCGGATTGATCGGCAGCGAGTTCATCGTCGCCACGCAGGCCTACGGCCCCGTGTGGGACGGCCTCGCTCTCGTGCCCGCGCTGATCGGCGGCCTGATCGTCGGTCTGATCGCAGAGCTGTCGACCCGCTACGTCACCCATGGCGGCTATGCCCATCACCCGACCGCTGCGTGATCTCGTCACGCTGTCGGCCCCTGACGGCCCGCTGGCTCGGCCAGCGGGCCGTCCTTCGACCGGCGGCCCTCCATGTCGGGCCATTCGGCACTCCCCTCGGCGCACCTCGACGAGCACCATCGGCCTTGGAGGTACGAGATGCACGCAGTCGTCGTCTATGAATCCTTCTGGGGAAACACCGCCACCATCGCACAGGCCATCGCGGAAGGGATGGGACCCGACGCGACCGCCATGACGACGGACAAAGCGACCGCGGACATCGTGTCGGGTGCCGACATGATCGTGGCCGGTGCGCCCGTTGTCGGGTTCCGGCTCGCGACCGACTCGATCCGCGAGGGGCTATACAAGGAGTCCGGCGCGCCGAAACCGGCGGACACGCTGCATCCATCGATGCGCGCGTGGCTCGAGCAACTACCGACCGGCCAGGCGCCGATCGCGGCGTTCGAGACGCGATTCCGCTTCTCGCCTGGCGGCGCCATCGGCACGATCACCCGCGAGCTGGAACGGGCCGGCTATCACCCGCTGAGCAAGGGACGCAAGTTCCTGGTCACCGGGAAGTACGGCCCGCTCAAGGCGGGTGAGCTCGAACGAGCTCGCGCCTGGGGCGCCGAGCTCGTGGCGGCTGCCCAGGACCGGGCACGCTCCTGAGCAGCCGAGACGGGCCAGGGCCCCGTATCCCGCCCTGGCCCGTCACATCTGCGTCGTAGAGTCCTTTCGATGCGCGTCGTGACCCCAGAAGAGGCTGTCTCTTCCATCGACAGCGGCGATCAGGTCTATGTCCATTGCGCGGCGGCGGCGCCGTCGGCTTTGCTCGACGCCCTTGTCGCGCACGCCCGGGCCGCCGATCTCACCGATATCGGGGTGACGCATCTCCATATCGAGGGCCCCGGGCCACATCTCGCGCCCGAGATGGCCCGCCACTTCCGGCACCGGGCGTTGTTCGTCGGCCCGAATGCCCGGCGCGCGGTCGAAGAGGATCGCGCCGACTACGTCCCGATCTTCCTTTCCGACGTGCCCCACCTCTTCACCTCGGGAGCTCTCCCACTCGACGCCGTGCTCGTCAACGCGACGCCTCCGGATAGCCACGGCTTCTGTTCGCTCGGCACGTCGGTCGAGGCGATCCACGCCGCGATCCGCGCTGCGAGGACGGTCATCGTCCAGTTCAATCAGGCGATGCCGCGGACGCTCGGCGAGAGCTTCATCCACGTGGATGAGATCGACTTCGCAGTGGAGGTCGATATACCTCCCTACGAGCGCCCAGTAGGGCCGATCGGTGATGTCGAACGTCGTATCGGCGCGTACGTCGCCGATCTGATCCCGGACAAAGCGACGATCCAGTTGGGGATCGGTGCCATCCCCGCCGCGACCGCCTTGTTCCTGGGCAAGAAGCGCGATCTGGGGATCCACACGGAGATGTTCACGGACTCGGTCGTCGATCTCGTTGAGGCTGGCGCCGTGACGGGCGACGCCAAGGAGCGCAACCGGGGAAAGATCGTGACCGCGTTCGTGCTCGGCACGAAGCGGCTCTACGACTTCATCAACGACAACCCGATGGTCGAGATGCGCTCGGTCGACTTCACCAACGACTCGGCCGTCATCCGGACGTTCCATCGGATGGTGGCCATCAACTCGGCGATCGAGGTCGATCTCACCGGACAGGTGGTAGCCGACTCCATCGGGCCCCGGGTCTACTCGGGAGTGGGCGGCCAGATGGACTTCATGCGGGGGGCTGCGCTCGCTCCCGAGGGGCGGGCCATCATCGCCTTGCCCTCGACGGCCGCCGGGGGCACGGTGTCACGCATCGCGGCGACGCTGCACGGCGGGGCTGGTGTCGTGACGACACGCGCCCACGTCCGGACCGTCGTGACGGAGTACGGTGTGGCAGAACTCTTCGGCAAGAGCATCGACGAGCGGGCCCAAGCCCTGATCTCGATCGCCCACCCCGACTTCAGGGATGAGCTCCGTTCCGCCAGTCACCGTGCGCTCGCCTCGCGCTGATCGCCGGTCGCCGCCTACCGTCACGCACCCAGGAAGAACACCGCGTTGCGGATGCCGGAGCTGTCGGTGAGCGCGTGCGACAGGCCGACGTAGCGCAACGACTTCGTGCGCCAGGCGACCCAACCCCACGAGAGCCCCAGCAGCGTGGCCGAGATCGCATAGGGGATCGGCCCCATCGAGGATGGATGGATGATCTGGGGCGCGAGATGCCACGCACCGAAACCGAGGGCCGGCCACACCCAGCCGAGCCAGGGGTCATCCGGCCAAAGCTCGATGTACACACCGCGCCAAAGAAGCTCCTCGAGCACCGCGTTGACGACACCCACGCCGGCGATCGTCACGATCGTCGTAAGGTCGGCGCCACCGACCTCGGGTAGGAAGCGCGTCGCGATCGCGCCGACCGGCGGCCAAAGGAGCAGCACCGCCCCCGGGGCGACGGGTCGAGCGAGGCGTGGTCGGGTAGCCCGGAACGACCGCCGTGCATCAGCGCGACCGAGCAGCGAGAGCGCCGTGCCCGCGCACGTAGCCCAATAGGCACCGAACCCGGCCAGGTAGCCCATGTGATCGCCGAACCGGTCGCGCGTGACGGCGAAAGTCGCGCACATCGCAGCCGGGAGCACGATAGGCAGCGCGATCGCAACGAGCCTTCGTTTGTCGACGGTCGCAGTGTCGAGCGCGGTCAGGGGTGCGGCGGATGCTGGTACTCGCCTCTGACCGACCATGTCCGTCGGCCTCAGACCCTGCCCTTGGGGACTGGGTGGCAATAGGTCGTATTGAAGTCGATGTTCGCGAGGTGCCACAGCTCGGGTCCCACCGACGCCGTCACCCATGTTCAGGATCCGCTTCATGGATGACGCGTCACTGGGTCTTCTCGACCACGATCTCGTCATAACCCTCGGTGTTGACACCGACAAGCCGATGGCCGGCTGCCGAGAGATAGCCGCCGAACGCGAGTAGCCAGAGCATCGCGGGGTAGGCGATCATCCGCTCCGACCCGCCGTGCCCTATCGGCCCGAAGACGGCTGCGTTCCCCGAGTCACCGATGACCATCAGGACCGCGTACACCAGTCCGACGCCGCCCGCCACGATGCCGAGGATGCGCATCGCACCAAGGAGCGAAGCCGCCGAACCGATGACCTCGAGGTTGAAGCCGACGAACGCGAGCAGCGCGAATAGCGCGTGGACTCCGCCGGTCGACAGCGGGAATAGGCCCGCCCCCATCGCCCCGACTCCTGCGAGGACGAACGCGGCCAGGACACCGCGGTGATGTCGCCCGTAGAGCAGGTATCCGCCCCCGACGTTCATGAACCCGATCACCACCAGAAGGCCGTTGAAAAGCACAGCCGTCTGCGCTGTCACGCCGAGGTCGCTGATCGCCGCTCCGTGGAAGTCGTAGCCCGGCGCGATCGACGCGGCGAGCATCGTCACCATCAGGAACCCAGCCGAAACGCCGAAGAACAGCAGCCCGGCAGCTCGGGAGTCGGTGCCGGCATCCGGTTTACTACGGTCGACCGCGGCTGTGGCGGTCGTCACTTGGCTAGCCATCGGAGTCCTCCTTGATGAATGTGGGATGTCTTGGGCGGCGTCGGTCGGTACATCCGGACGGCAAGGGCGAGCATCACCGCCAGGAAGGCGCCGAAGATGAGGATCGGCGGTAGCTCGAACGACCCTTCGACCACGCCCGCCGACCCGAGCATGGCGACGATCGCCGCGGACATCGCGATCGACGTCACGACGAATACGGACGCGAGTGCGTGCCCGATCGCGGTCCGATGCCAGGCTAGGGCCGCGATCAAGAGCGCCGTCGGGACGACGAATCCGAGGTCCAGTGCCTGCACGACCAGCGTCGTTTCACCCTGTAGTCCTGCCGTTTCAAGATCGCCCGCTAACCCAGCGGCGATCCTGCCGGTCCACATGACGACGAGCAGGACCGCCATGAGGATGCTGACGACGGCGAATGGGCGACCGGGGAAGTCCTCGCCGAAGCGGTCCGGGATGCCGTCGCCTGCGACATTTGCGCCGAACCAGACCAGGCCGACGAGGCTCGCACCGAAGATCAGGATGAACACCGGGAAGAGCGGTCCGAACGCCCACGTCATCGCGTACTCGAGGTACTGGTAGAAGAAGTAGCCGAACAGCCCGAGGGCGAACAGGCGGCCCCGGAACGAGCCACCGGCGACGAAGCCCGCCGCTGCGAGCATCAGCGGGACGGCCACGAACAGCGTGAATACGTCCCACCCGACGCCCTCCGACACGAGGCGCTGTGCGTTGTACGCGTAAACGCCGTCGGTCGTCATGGCGTACGTGACGCCTCGGACGCTGGTGACGGTCTCATACGAGCCATCGCCGCGAGCGAAGACTCCTAGGGCCGGCGGCGACTGCGGCCAGCAGCGCGACCACGACCGCGAAGGCGGCCATCGCCCGGTGGTAGTGCAGCATCATTCTCGACCCCCTCCGAGGTAGGCCGGACGCGCCATGTCCGGTCTAGTTCCATGGAACGACGCGGCCGGCCTCAGGCGCGAGGGCCATGTGGCCCGGAGTCGGGGGACGTCCGTCGGACGGCGCAGCGACGGCGGGTCGGCTCTGGCGGAGGACCGCGCCCGCACAAGCGCCACTGGGTGACCGCGCCATCCCAACGAGCCTGTGGGCGCCCGCCGTGGCACTCGCTGGGCCGTCGCCGGCGCTCCTCGTGCTGTTCTTCCACCCCCTGGCTGGTGCTTGGCGTGGCGATCGACGCGGTACTCCTGGTCGCAGCCTTCTTCTATCAGCCCGTCGGCACGTGACCGGCAGCGATCGCGGGGTCCCGCATCGCTGGTAGTGAGACGCCGATGCCGTACGTGAGGAAGCGGCCCTCCGGGGTGAGCTCGAGCATGCAGATCGGCGACCCTTCGGTCTCCGGTAGCAGTCGCCGGAGCTCCTTCGGCAGCGACGAACGCGTCGTGGCCTCGGCCGTGTGCACGGTCACCCGCGCGTGGAAGCTGATGGTCGCCGGTGGGATCGGAAGCAGCATCGCGAGCAGGCCTCCCCGCGGCACTGGCACTGTGACGGAGACCTGATCGCCCGTCTGCAGCGCCCGTGCCTTCCAACTGTCCGGGGCGACAGCGACGAACAGACTATGGTCGATGAGGGCGTAGACGACGCCGCTCGACCGCGGTTCGCCTTCGTCGTTCACATGGGCGATCACCGCGAACGATCGCTTTGCCAAATCGCGCCAGACCTCGGTAGCAAGATCCGACGGTGTGGGTCGCGCAGACATGATGCTCACCTCGCCTTCGAAGGTATCCGCTGTCAGGGTGTCGATCTCGGTGGCCCGTGAACAGAGCCATCGGTCGCCGCAGGACCGGGGCATCCGGCCACGCCTGAGAGGCCACCTCGTCCCGTTCGACCGATCGGGGCCCGGGCCATCAGTCACGAACCCGCGCGCGCATCGATGAAGCTCGGGTCGGGTCCGGCCGGCGCCGCAGACGTGCTGCGTGACCTCAACGTCGCATGTACACACGGCCTCGCGGTGAGGGGCGGGCCGATCGGCACGGGACGACGGGCCGGAGGTAACTTCAAGCTGACCAGCCCGATACGCAAGATGGAGGCCATGGATACCCTGACACGCCCTGCTGACGAAGACCGTCCCGAAGTCGAGCCCGAGTCCTCCGATTCCGCCTCTCCCGAGTCGGGAGCCGTCAGCCGACGCACCCTGCTGCGCGCGGCCGGTGGTGGGCTCGTCGCCGTCGGCGTGGCGGCGTGCGCGCCCGTGGCGGTCAGCCGCCCGACGTGGACGTACCCGCCGGGCAGCTCGAGCGGTCCGGCCCTGTCTGCGGCCCCGAGTGGATCGGCCGCGGCCCCTTCGCCTTCCGCCTCAGCGGCGCCCTCGACGGCAGCGGAGTCGCCGTCGATGAGCCACGCCCCTTCGGCATCACCGTCGCCGTCCGGTCCGCCGATGGACCACGACGCCAACGCGCTGGCCGTCGTCGAGCGTTTCCTCGGTGGCGAGGGGGCGTCGATGGCGAACCCCGGCAACGTGCCCCTCGAGCCGAAGATCGTCGACGGCGTCAAGGTCTTCGACATGACGATCGAGGAGATCCAGCACCAGATCGATGCCAAGAAGGATCCGATCGCGGGCCTCGGGTTCAACGGGACGTGGCCCGGTCCGCGCCTGCAGGTCGTCGAGGGTGATCGCGTGCGGGCGATCTTCAAGAACAGCATGCACGAGACGACCGGTGTCCATTTCCACGGTCAGCGCATCCCGAACAACATGGATGGCGTCCCGCACGTCACCCAGGATCCGATCCAGCCGGGTGACTCGTTCACGTACGAATTCACGGCCAAGACGACCGGTTCCCACATGTACCACAGCCATCACAACGCGACCGACCAGGTCGGGCGCGGGCTGCTCGGGGCGTTCATCGTCGAGCCGAAGGACCCGGCGCTGCGTTACGACAAGCTGTACGGCGCGACGCAGGACATCATCTGGATCTCGAACGACGCCCTCGGCGGGTTCACGATCAATGGCCGTGGCTTCCCGGCGACCTCACCGATCGTCGCGAAGTTGGGCGAGACGATCGTCATCCGGTTCATGAACGAGGGAAACATGACCCACCCCTGGCACCTCCACGGGATGCCGATGCGCGTCGTCGCCCGCGACGGCTACCCGCTCGGCTCCGCGGCGTTCACCTGCGATACGCTCGGCGTCAATCCCGGCGAGCGCTGGGACGTCGTCATCCGCTGCGAGGAGCCCGGCGCGTGGGCGTTTCACTGCCACATCCTCCAGCACGCCGAGGGGCCGGACGGGATGTTCGGGATGGTCACCGCGCTCGTCGTCCAGGAGGCTACTGCGGCGTCCTCGAAGGCCCCCGTGGCGGCCGCCGCCTTGGCGGCCGGGTCGACGGCCTTCGCCTGCACGATCCCGCAGCTGACCTGATCGAGCCCGTCATGGCGGCGCGGCGACCGCCGAGGACGGGCTCTATCCGATGATCACCGACGCGTTCAACCTCGTCGGCCCGGGTGCTCTCGGCCTGATCAAGGCAGGTGACGGCGACCCGACCAACTGACTCCCTCGGCGATCCCGAAGAACGAGACCCGGCGGACGACCCGCCGGGTCTTCTCATATGCGGCCGGCATCAGCTGTCGGCGTACAGCTCTACGAAATCTGTGGCTGATAGGACCCCGACGGCTCGGCCCGCATCGTCGACGGCGACGAGTCGATGGATCCGGCTGTCGCGCATCAGCCGGGCGGCGTCGCGAAGCGGTGTCGTCGGCGATACCGTCACGGCCGGCGACGTCATCAACTCACCGACGCGAAGCCCACTCGGGCGCCGGCGGAGGAGGGTCGACATCGCGATCGTCCCGTCCTCGACGACGTCGGTCCGGCTGATCACCCCGACCAGTTCCCCGAGCTCGTCGACGACCGGCAGGCCACTCACGGCCCGGTCATGCATCAATGCCTCTGCCTCCTCGATGCCGGCGGTCACCTGGACGACGACAGGCTCGAGCGTCATCAGATCCGCGACGACGAGGTCCGAGTTGCGCTCCCAGGAGATCATCGGACCGTCGCCGGCGAGTTCGCCAGTGCGTCCTGGATGGCCGCGTGCAGACGCGCCCCGGTCGGCTGGCCGGTGAGCATCGTGACCGCGTGCGGTCCGCTCGATTCCTCCCAGCTGAGGCTCAGACCAGGCGACGTCAGCACGACCGGTGTTTCGGGATGGATGTCCCGGATGTTCTCGATCAAGGTCCGGGCACCCTCCGCGTCGCCGCTCGCCCAGACGTCGTACACCAAAACGTCGGCGCGCTCGGCAAGGTCACAGGGATGACCGGCAAGGACGGGGCATCGGTTGCGCGTGGGCCCGCCGCATTCGATCACGTCATAGCCGAAGCGCCGGAGCGAGTCGGCCTCCTGGCCGCCGAGGTCCAGGTCGTGATGGACCACCAGGACTCGAGTCATGACGCACCTCGCTCTCGTCGTCACCGCCGTGGAAGGTCGGCTTTCGTTTCGAGCAGCCTGCGCTCTGGTCGCCCCGTCGGGGAGGGGCGAAGGTCATCGGCGGTGGGGCCGTTCGGCTCGCATCGTTCGAGCCGTGTCAGATCGTGCGATTGGCGATCGCCAGTTGGCGATCCGTCCAGGCGATCAGGTTGGCGAGCTGGCGAGAGTCGAGCCGATCGCATGCCCACGACCAGTGGATGGATACGACGTCCCCGGGCCCTGGCATATCGATGAAACCGGTGGCATCGCGCCAAGCCTGGACGCGTTCGACGGCCGGCCGTCCATCTTGGAGTCGGCCGTCCTCCAGCTCGAGCCGAGTGGCTGAGACGACCAGCTGGTCGCCGATCCGGTCGAGGACTCGGCCCCACCGGATCCGGCAGGAGTCCATGACCTGCAGGACGCCGTCGATCTGCCCGCCGCGGATGAGCCCGACGCGGGGGAAGACGTCGAGGACGTGGAACGCGTGGACCGGCTTGGCGCCGTCGATCGGCTTGGTGGCCAGCCAGCGCCAGTCCGTCGGTCTGACGCGATCGCGGAAACGCTCGTCGATCGATGCGCCGAACGCCGAGACGGGTACGGACCTCAGCAACTCGCTGCCCAGCCAGTACGCCTCGACCACCCGGCGGTCGAGAGGATCGGGGATCCCCGCTGAGCGCGCGATGAGCGCGAGATACGGGTAGGCGCCCTCGAACCGCTGGGCGAGGGCGCGCAGGACGCGGTCCTGACCCGCGGCGCCGGCCTCGAGCAGTTCGTCGGCGTCATCCGGACCGCAGTACCCGAAGCGGTTGGGCCCGTAGGCGTAGCGCGCGAACAGCACGGGTCCCGAGGCGGGCGGCTGGGCCGGCGCGACATCCTCGAGCACTGACGGCGCGACGAGGAGAGGTTGGGTCATCGACGTGGCCTAGGCGACGGTCGGGGTCGGTGCGCTCGCAACGCGGCGCCCCACGAACAACATGCCGGCCACACCGAGGAGGGCGAGCAGGTAACCCGCCGACGTGACGGGTTCCGGCGCGACGCCACGCGAGACGACAGTCAGCGCGGCCGTGATCAGGGCGCCGAGGACAAGGATCGACGTCACTTCGGTCGCCGGCGCACGGCGAAGCGCGGCCATCCAGGTGCCGACGTAACCGGCCAGCAGTACGCCCGTCACCGCGACCCACGTCCAGCCGGTCGTGCCGAGGTCCGCGATCCCGGCGATCCGACCGGTCGCCAGTAGGAACCCGAACAGCACGACAAGGCCGATCCCGAGCCGAGCGACACCGACGATCGGCGAACGGACCCGTCCGAGGACCTGCTTCGCGAGAACGACTTCCACGGCCCAGATGAGCGTGGCGATCGCGATCAGGGTCTCGCCGGTCCCCCAGGTGATGCCGAGCGGCGGCAGGATGAGGATCTGCCCCGCCAGCAACAAGCCCAGTGCCGCGATCGGCGCAGGTCCCAGACGTTCGGTCAGGAACGGACCCGCCATCAGCTGCGACCCAGATGAACATCGTCTTATGGATGAATGCCGCTGTCGGGGCGCTCGCCATCGCGAGGCCGCTGAAGAACAGCAGGAACGCGACTCCCCCGCCGAGCACGACCGATCGCCCCGAGCATCGAGCGGTCACGCCCCGAGATCGCCCGGACTTCGGCCGGTCGAACGACCGCCATCGCCAGTCCGAACAGGATGGCGACCGCGACGAGGTTCTTGAGCGTCGTGAAGACGGCCGGGTCCGGTACTGCCTTGACGGCCGTGGCGTTCACGAATACCGAGATGCCGCTGATCACGGCGGTGCCCGCCGCAAGGATGAGTCCGATGTTCCGCTCCCTTGGGAGCGCCACCGTACGGTACGTCCGCACGGCGCCGGTCGCGGTCATGGCGTTGGCTCCTCCTGTATCGGCTCCCTGGGCGACCCTGACGAGTCGCCCGATCTCTTCGGCTTCGGCAGGCTCCAGCCGCGCGATCACCGACCCGGCCGCCACGATCACGCGGTCACCGACGCGAACCTCCGGCGCGGCCAGCGTGCTGGCTCGACGAAGCCGTGCCGTCCACTCGGACGACGGCTTCCGCTCCCTCGATGGCGACGATCTCCCCGGCACGCGTGAGGCACATCACGCACCCACGGGCGGTCGGAGACCGGCGAGTTCCTGGAGGGTTCGCCAGTTGGCGAGGCGATCGGCCTGCGTGGCCTGGATCTCGGGTGTCGGCTCGGCATCGCCGCCGAAATGCGGCGGCGAAACGGCCCTCGGAGCGTGCGAACGACAGGAAGTCGACCGGCTTCTCCGCTCGGCAGCGTCGCCCAGTCTGCGCGAAGCGCGGGATTGCCCTGCAGCGACAGCCGCTCGGCGAACGTCGAGCCTCGGCGCGGGTCGTACGTGAAGAGCGGGAACGCTCGCGAATCGACCGCGAGCTTCGCCTGCCGCGATGCCGCGTCGTCGGCGATGCCGTGCTCCGGCATGCACGCCGTATAGGCGATGACGATGGCCGGGCCGGGGTAGGCATTCGCCTCCATGACCGACCGATAGAAGTGGTTCAGGTGCGCAGGCGTCGTCTGCGCGACGTAGGCGTTGCCGTGCGCCATGCAGGATCCGGCCGAGCTCCTTGCGGCCTCCGGCCGCCCGTGCTCGGCGTCACCGAACGCCGACAGCTTCGGTGATCTGGCCCGCCGAACGACGCCGTCGACGCCTGGCCGCCGGTGTTCGAGTAGACCTGCGTGTCGAGCACGAACACCTTGATGTCCATGCCCGAGGCGACCATCCGCGACAGCGCCTGGAAGCCGATGTCGTACATCGCCCCGTCGCCGCCGATGACCCACAGCTTGCCGTCCTGGTGCCCGGCCTGGTCCCAGCGGGCGCGCACGCCGATGGCCACGGCCGGCGCGTTCTCGAACAGCGAGTTCGTCCACGGCACCAGGTACGGGTTGTACGGGTAGGTGCTGCCGAAGACGCGTGTTGCAGCCGGTGGCGGCGACGATGCCCCATCGCGTCGGGACCGTGGACCTGCCGCGTCGCGGCGACCATCATGCGGATCGCCGTCGCCTCGCCGCAGCCGGCGCACGAGCCGGCCCCGCCGACGTAGCCGATGGCATGTTCCCCGAGCATCAGGTCGGCCAGTGCCTTCTCATTGCGGTAGGCGTCTGGGGTCGGCGGGAGCGACCGGAAGAAGCGCATGTCGCGCTCGGCCCGGTCGAGCGCGGTCTCGCCCGCGGCATCCTCGGCGACCTTGTCGGTCATGAACAGCGCGTCGTGGCCCAGGGCCGCGCACACCTCCACGCACTCCGCGCAGCCCTTGCAATGGAGCGGGCTCGACGAAGATGCCGAAGCGCCGCGGGCTCGAGGCCGTGCTTTGCCGGCACCTCGGCGTACTTCTGCGTGCGCGACGAAATGGGCCTGGGCGCTCGCCTTCGCGACGGCCGGTGCGGCTGCCGTCGCCGGCGAACGCGTCGATCCGCGTCTCGAGGTCGCGCTCCGGCACGGCGATGCCGAGGATCGCGCTGTCCGGGCAGGCGCTGACACAGGCCATGCAGCCGACACACGCTCGGCGATGAGCTGCGGGAGCAGCGGCGCGAGGCGGCTGAAGTCGCGGGTCGCGGCGGTCCCTGGCGGGATGACGCTGCGGGCCAGGCCGACATCGGCTGGCCACTCGGCGTCGGCGATGCCCTGCCGGTAGGCCGGCACGATCGACGCCCCGAACTCCTCGACGTACGTGTCGATGTCGAACAGCGGCGGGCGATGCCGAGCTCGACCTCGTGGCTCTCCTTGAGGGCCCCGGGCTCCTTGGTCAGCGGAGAACGCCAGCGTCGTGCGGTCATCGTGCGCATCCCTCGCGAGCGCCGCGAACGAGGTCGCTCGTCGAGATGACGCCGATAGGGATGGTCGGATCGTCGTCCGCGACGACGACGAGGCGATGGACGTGGTCGCGCTCCATCCGTACCGCCGCCGCTTCCAGCGAGGCCGACCGGCGGATCGTCAGCGGCGGGCTCGACATCAGATGCCGCACCTCGAGACCGCGGCCAGTTGGCCCACAACCACTCGGTCGCTCGTGCGCGGACGAGGTCGGTCTGGCTGATCACGCCGACGACGTCGCCTTCCTCGCCGACGACCGGCAGCCCACTGATGTCGTATTCGTCCATCAGTCGGCCGCGTCGGTCAGCGACGCGGTCGTGGCGATCACGATCGGTTCGAGCGCCATCAGGTCGCCGACGGTGGACGGGCGCTCGATGGACGTTTCGCGGGCGTTCATGGCGGTGCTCCGATCAGGCTGGTCGACTCGTCCGGGATGACGGTCACGGCCTGCTCGATCCCGGCCGGCAGGCCGAGGGCGACGCTCACATCGATGAGGCCGTCATACGCCGCCGCGACGAGCTCGAGGTTGGCGTCGATGACGGCGCGACCGCGCTTGCCGAAGAACCGGCCCAGACGCTCCCCGACGGCGGCGAGCAGTTCGTCGCGGTCGAAGCCGCGCTCCGGCCGCGAAGGGCGCGACCCTCAGGAAGACGCCCGACAAGCGCGACGCCCTGCATCCGCAGCACGAGGTCCGGCGCGGGGAGCGAGCGCGGGCCAGGCCTGCCGTGTCGAGCGCGGTGACGCGGATCCGCGGCGACGGATCAGCTCGGCCCGGGCGGTCGTCGGGATCGATCGCCCAGATCGCAGCGGGATCGGTCAGCTCGCGACTGGAGGAAGAGCGTCCCGCCATCGACCAGCCCGGCCAGCGGGTTCCCCAGACCGAATGCCGCGACGTCATGGAGCGGGACCAGGTCGACCCGATCGAGCTCCGCGTGCGTGCGGATCGGCGCGTCGGCGATCGTCAGGTAGTAGGTCGTCGGCAGGCCCTTCTTCTCGGAGCCGTAGCGCGGATAGGCCTGGACGTACTTGTCGAAGACCTCGCCGACGATCGTCGCGATGAGCTTGTTGGTCGTGACCGAGCCGAAGCCGCCGATCGAATGGCCGCGGAGCGAGTACGCACCCGGCGGGCCGCAGGTCGATCGGTCGAGCGGTCGAGCGCCAGCGGGATGACGGATCCCGACGACCGCGTAGTCGCGCGTCGCGGTCGCCGTGCTGCGCAGCCCAGTCGAAGATCGCGGCGAGGTCGCCGGCACCGACGTCGCGCGACCCGAGGCCCGCCGAGACCGACAGGACGCGCGGGACCATCACGCCTTCGGCGGCAGCCGTCGTACGAGCGCGGCCTTGGATCTCGCGGGTCAGCGGGTTGTCCGCGGCCAGCGGCTCGTCCGTCCGCTCGACGACGCGACCGCCCGGGCGCCGCGCAGGACCCGCGCGGAGCTCCTCGGCCGGGAACGGCCGGAACGTCGTCACCGCGACGCAGCCCGACCGGGCGACCGTCGCTCGCGGAGGTGGTCGACGACGGCGATCGGCCGTGTCGGCGATCGTGCCCATCGCGACGAGGATCTCGTCGGCGTCGCTGCAGCGGTATGGCGGATCGGCAGCGTAGACGCGGCCGGTCAGGTCGGCCCACTCGGCCATGGCGCCGGTCGAGTGCCGGACGGATCCGGTCGTAGTACGCGCGCTGGCCGATGCGGCCCTTCATGTAGCTGTCCTGGTTCTGGACGACGCCGGTCATCAGCGCCTTCGGCGGGTCGAACAGGTCGCCGGATCCGCTCGCGCGGATCGCCGACGAACTCGCGCAGCAGCTCGTCCTCGGGCAGCCGGACGTTCTCGAGCGTGTGGGTCGTCAGGAAGCCGTCCTGGCACGACGAAGAACGGGGTCTCGGTCGCCTCGGCGACGCGCCGGGCGATGGCGGTGAGGTCCGCCGCCTCCTGGGCGTTGCGGGCGAAGAGGATGCCCCAGCCGGTGTCGGCGACGGCCATGACGTCGTCGTGGCCGGCGTGGATGTTGAGCGCCTGGCTGGTCAGGGCGCGCGCGCCGATGTGGAAGACGACCGGCAGCCGCTTGCCGCTGATGACGTAGAGGACCTCCTTCATCAGCACCAGGCCCTGGCCGGCGGTGAAGTTGGTGACCCGGCCGCCGGCGAGCGCGAAGCCCTCGGCCGCCGACGCCGAGCGAGTGCTCGGATTCCGGCTCGAAGAAGCGCAGCGGGGTCCCCCACAGGTTCGGTCCGCCCGTCCGCGACCGCGGCCTGGAAGACCGCCGCCATCGTGGTCGACGGCGTGATCGGGTAGGCGCAGCGACCTCCGACAGACGCGTCTCGACGTGGGCGATGGCCTCGGACCCGTCGACGATGGACCGGGATACCGGGGAAACGGACGGTGGGCTGCAACGCACCGGTACTCATGGCCCAAGCCTGCTCGTCAGTGCATCGGGCGGGACGTGGCGTCCGGCCCGTTACGGTGGGCCGTTCGGCCCGCGCGGGTCGCGGGAGGTCAGTTCCCGGAAGGTGCGAGGGCGAGTGTCCGGACGCGGCCGACGGCATCGGCGATGGCCAGCACGAACGCGTCCATTGCGGATGCGACCGGCCAGCTCGAGCGCCTCGCCCAGACCGAAGTCGACGCCGCCGATCGCGACGACGATGCCCAGGCAGCGGGTGCCCGCGGATGATCGACGCGACGGCGATCGTCTCCGGGATGGACAGGGCGTGCGACGAACGGGGTCGGATACCCGCCTCCCGTCCGGCGAGACCGCTGAACGGGATCTCGACGATCCAGCCCGGGTCAACGCCGAGCGCGGTGTCGGCGACGACGACGCCGGCGCCCTTCGGAACGGCGAGCAGGTCGTCGATGTCGAGCTGACCGACGATCCGCGTCCGGACATCCGACGGCAGCGCGTCGGCCAGCCGTCCGACGGCGATCACGGCCGCGCCGTCGTCTCCACGGTCAGGTGCCCCGCAGGCGAGCACCTCCACATGGGTGGGTGGCATCGCGTCCAGCGCCTCGAGCGGCCCCACGATCTCCGATCGGCTGAACGATCGGCTCGACATCGAGCACGGCAGTCATGACAGGTCCTCCACCCGCACATCGAGGAAGTGCGTGGCACAGCTGATGCAGGGGTCATAACTCCGGATCAGCTGCTCCAGCAGATGGGTGGTCTCATCCCTGGGGCCGGTCGAGGATCGTCGGCGCGAACAGCGCCAGGTCGGCCTCGATGGCCGCCTGGTTCTGGCTCGTCGGCGGGACGATCCGTGCGGTCTGCACCCGACCCTCGTCATCGAGCGCGAAGCGCTGGAACAACATGCCGCGCGGCGCTTCTGTCGCCCAGGCCGCGACGCCCGGCCCGAGGCGTCCACGGCACGATCGCGCGGGCCGGTGGCTCGTAGGCGTCGATGATGTCGATCGCTTCGGCGACGGCGTGGACCAGTTCGACGGCCCGCGCGGCGATGCTCCAGTTCGGCTCGTGGGCGATCCGATCGCCGAGATCGAGGCGCTCCAGCGCCGCTACGGCCCGCGGATGTAGCAGGTCGCCGTCGAGCGTCACCCGAGACGCTGGACCGAGCAGATACGGCTGGCTATCGTGACCGGTGGCCTGCAGCGCGTTCGACCATGCCACCTGGCGCTCCTCGAACATCGTCTCCCAGGCTGTCGCGGGGATATCGAGGCCGTCGTTCGAGACGATGCGCCCGTGGTTCATCGGGTACTCGGCGGTGTCGCGAAGCGCGACGAGCCGTGCCTCCCGCTGGAACGACGGGCGGCTCGAGGCCTGCCACGAGCTCGATCGTCGCTTCGGCGAGGTCGAGCGCCTCGACGAGGTCGGTGCGCAGCGAGCGGATCTCGTCGCGGCGGATGACCCGCGAGAACCCGCCGACACGAACGGACACCGGATGGATGGCGCGCCCGCCGATCCTGGCGACGAGCGCGTTGCCGGCGCGCTTCAGCCGAAGCCCACTCTCCACGGTCGTCCTGTCGTGTTGCGCCAGGTCGAGAGCGCTCGGGTACCCGAGCAGGTCCGGCAGATGCAGCAGGTAGATATGCAGGGCGTGGCTCTCGATCCACTCCCCGCAATAGAGCAGCCGGCGAAGGGCGACGGTCGCCGGATCGACCTCGATCCCGAAGGCTGCCTCGGCCGCGTGGACCGCTGTCATCTGGTAGGCGACGGGGCAGATGCCGCAGATCCGGGCGACGATGTCGATGACCTCGTCCATGGATCGGCCGACGACCAGCCGCTCGAAATAGCGCGGCGCCTCGAAGATCTCGAGCCTGGCAGACTCCACGGCGCCTTCCCGCACGCGCAGGTGAAGCGAGCCCTCACCCTCGACGCGGGTCAGGTTGCGCACGTCGACATCGAGGTCTGTGCCGCCCGGGGCGATCACGGCGTCATGCATCGGCTGGCTCCTTGATCGAGCGGCCGTCGATCGGTCCCGGTGGCCCGCCGGCTGCGTCGATCACGCGCCGGAACGGTGGCGACCAGGCATTGAACAATGCGAAGCTGCGGGCGGTGTCGGCCGCGTCACGATCGCGACCCAGCCAGGTCGCGAGGCCCTCGCCGTTGGCCGACTCACGCGGTCCGAAGCATCCGTAGCATCCGCGCCCGTACGCCGGGCACAGCGCACCGCAGCCGCTGCGCGTCACGGGCCCGAGGCACGTCACGCCTTCCGCGACGGCGACGCAGACGACGTTTCGCCGCTTGCATTCCGCGCAGACCGCTTCGTCGGGGAGGTTCGGCCGGCGCCCGGCCAGGGTCGCGGTGACGAACTCACGCAGCTGGTCGGGCGAGATCGGGCAGCCACGGAGCTCGGCGTCCACGGCCACGTGATCGGCGACGGGCGTGGCTGTCGCGAGTGACTCGACGTACTCGGGATCGGGGTACACGAGCGAGCGCACCGCGTCGTGATCCGCCCAGTTGCGAAGCGCCTGGATCCCGCCCGATGTCGCGCAGGCGCCGATCGTCACGAGGGTCGACGTCGCGGCGCGCAAGCGGACGATGTCCACCGCCTGCTCCGGGGTGCTGATCGAACCCTCCACGAAGAGGATGTCGAACGGGCCGGACGACCTGTTCGAGGTCGCCTCGGCGAACTCGACGATGTCGACGCGATCGGCGATGGCCAGGAGGTCGTCCTCGAGGTCGAGGAGCGTCAGCTGGCAGCCGTCGCAGGACGCGAACTTGACGACGCCGATGCGCGGTCGACGGGGAGCGGTCGCGCGGGCGGCTGGGACGGCGAGCATCAGCGACCCTCCACCGTGAACGTGTCGCCGAGCTCGGCCACGGAGAAGACCGGTCCGTCGCGGCAGACGAAATACGGCCCGAGCTGGCAGTGCCCACAGACCCCGACTCCGCAGGCCATGTTCCGTTCGAGCGTGAGCCACGTCCGCTCAGGGGCCACGCCGCTTGCGGCAAGGGTCCGGGCGGTCGCCTGCATCATCCGGTCCGGACCGCAGACGAAGGCCGTCGTCCGCTCGCCGGTCCATGGCGCTCGTTCGAAGAGTTGCGTGACGACGCCGACGCGGCCGAACCACTCGGGCCCGCCGCGGTCGACGATCTCCTCGATCTCGAGGTCTGTCCGACCGCCGAGGGCCGCCATCTCGGCGACGAACAGACGATCTCGCGGCGTCCTGGCCCCGAGGTAGATGCGGACGGCTTCGAAGCGATAGCGCTCGCGGAAGATCGCGTCGATGACCGGCCGCAGCGGCGCCAGCCCGATGCCACCGGCGACGATGACGACGTCACCGCCATAGGCGGTCTCGAGTGGCCAGGGCCGTCCGAGCGGGCCGCGCAGCGAGATCCGATCACCCGGTGTGCTGGCGATCAGGGCTTCGGTGGCCGGGCCGACGCCGCGGATCGTGAGGTCGAGGCCGTCGGGCCGGATCCGCGAGATCGAGATCGGCGGGACGGCTTGGGCTGGTCGGGCGACCATGACGAACTGCCCGGGACGACTGGCGAGGAGGTCGCGGTCGTCCGTGGAGAGGGCGAGCGTGACCGTGTCCGCCGTCTCGCGCGAGAGGCCGGCGATCGTTGCCGTCACATATCGGGCCGGTTCGACGATGGGCAGGGCCGTGGGTGCATGACCTGGCGCGGGCGACGGCGGCCACGGGATCGGCGCCGGAGCCGCATCAGGGGGCGCGATCGCGACCAGCTCCTCGCGGACGTCGATGCCGACAGGGCACCACGTGATGCACCTGCCACAGCCGACGCAACCGGTGGAGCCGAACTGGTCCCACCAGGTCGAGAACTTGTGCGTCAACCACTGCCGATACCGGTCGGCCACGCGCGGACGGAAGTTGTTGTCACCGGCGACCCGTCCGAACCCGAGCGTGAAGCAGCTGTCCCACGTTCGTTCGCTCTCGCCGACGACCCCATCGAGATCCGACGCCACCGACACGCTCGTGCAGAAGCAGGTAGGACAAACGAGCGTGCAGTTCGTACAAGCGAGGCAGCGCTCCGCGACCACGTCCCAGCGGGGGTGTTCGGGCGCCGCGCGCAGCCGTTCCGCCAGACCGACGCTCGGCACGGGATCGCCGATGGCGGACCGCACTCCCGCGACCTGGTCGGCCGCGGCCGTCGATCTGCTGGTCGGACGCCGCGGGCAGGGCCAGCCGTGACAGGACCGCCTCGCCGGCCTCGCTGAGGGCGCGCACCGTGAACCCGGCGTCAAGCTCGCTCAGGACGAGATCGGCACCGCCGGTGACCTCGGGTCCGGTGCCCATCGATGTGCAGAAGCAGGTCGATGACGCGAGCGCACATTCCACGGCCACGACCAGGGCTTGGTCGCGCCGCCTAGCGTGGTCGACGTCGCCCGCCGGTCCGGCTCGCAGGACCCGCTCCTGGATGTCGAGGGCGGCGATCTCGCACGCGCGCACGCCGATGAACGCCAGCGCCGGCGCCTCAGGCTCGATCGCTTCGATCCGGCCATCGCTCGTCCGTGTCAACGGGATTCGCGACGGATGGGTGTAGCGCTTCCATGACGTCACCGGCACGCCATAGTCGAACGCCCGCGCGCCGTGATCGCGCGTGAGTCGGTAGGTGCCAGGCGCCACGTCCGATCGCCACCCGACCGGAAGCGCGTCGGCGGTCGCGATCTCCTCATACACGACCGCGCCGTCCCGGACGGTCGGCCCCACGATGCTCCGGCCGTCGGCGCGCAGGGCGTCGAGGAGTCGGTCCAGGTCCTCGCGCAGGAGGAATGCCGTCGTGGGGGCAGTCGCCGCGGACGTCATGCGCTGCCTCGGAACGCGTAGACGTCGCGTGCAAGCATCCTGGTCGCGTCGAGGCGTCGCGCGACCGCTTCTAGAAGACGTCGACAGACGAGCAACGCCAAGGACCTGTCGGCCTCCATGGCCTCGCGAAGCGCGACCCCGTCGAACAACAGCACGCGGGCGCCCTCATCGGCGACGATCGACGCGGTCGAGATGCCGTCGAGGACGGCCGACCAACCGAAGACATCGCCCGGATCGAGCGTCATGAGCGTCACATCGTCGGCACCGATCCGGTCGCGGACCGCTAGCCGTCCTTCGATGATCACCCCGAGGTCCAGGGTGGGACGCCCTTCGCGCATCAGATAGGTACCCACGGTGGGGCGCTCATCGCGTGCGATCAGCGCGAGGGTCTGGCGCTGGCGGGGCGAGAGGTCCGGCAGGTAGCGGGCGATCAGGGCCGACCTTGCGATGGTGGCAGGGTCACGCATCTCCGCCTCCGGCGCTACCGGACCCGTCCCGATCGAGGGCCCAGAACCCCGAGGCGACCGCATCGTCGGTGAGACCGCATACGAGCCATTCGACGTGCGCGTCGGCCATCCCGCGATATTCGCGACAGACCCAGCACCGTTCGATGTCCACCGGGCCGCGTCGCGGACACATCACCTGGCCCCTCTCCACCCGCAGTGCTCGCTCGGGCGGTTCCGAGCCTTCCGCGTCGATCGGACGTGCACCCATTGCCGCCTCCTTGCTCCGATCGTGCCGCTCGATAGGTGGTGGGACACGGGCCATCAGTCACCATCCCCGCGAGCCGCCCGTCACCTCCCGCTGCCCCGCTGGAGCGGGTGCCGATGCGCCCGACTGGGGAGGTCCTACGGCACTGGGCCCGACGGGCCTCCGCGACCGACCATGGCGACAGAAGCCGAATTCGAGGACGCCATGTCGAGACTTGAGACGCCGCTCATCGAGGAACCGCCGAACCTCAGCGCCGCCGCCCACCGACTCGCGCCATGGGGCTTCCTGGCCGACCCGGATCTGCCCGATCGGCCTGGACCCGCGTCGCTGATCATCGCCCTCCGCGCCCATCCGACGCTGCGTCACTACGACCCTGAGGTGGTCGAGTTCTGGTCGACGGAGGGCGGCCGCGGGACACACCAGAGCGTCGTGCGGACGACGAAGACACCTCTCTGCGCAGGGGTGTCGTGGGGCGAGATCCGGATCGTGGACCGCCTCGGCATCGCCAATCGATATCTCACGTTCGGGGGACGGTGCGATGCCGATCGGATCGACGACTCGGTGATCGTTGCGTTCACGTCGTCTGCCCCCATCTTCCGGCGAGGCGGTCACTCGCAGGGCTGGGACGACGGCGCCGACGCTGTCGGCGCGTTCTTCGGCCGGTTGCTGGTGACGGTCGACTACATCCCGGATTTCGAACGGCGTTTGGCTGCGGCACCGCCTCTCGCGAGATACGCGGCATTCATCGCCCACACCGAGATGCGCGATCGCGCTCTGTCGAGCGCGGCGCTGGATGCTCGACCGTTCGCCACGACGGTACGGTCGGAGGCCGTGCGGCTGCGGCGCGACCAGCCTGATTCCTGGACGCGCGGTCTGCGGTTGCTGGACGACGTCGGACGGACCTGAGGTCCGACCCCGTGCCGGAACGCCCGCGACTTCGGGCCGGCCGGCTCTGGGACCGAGGAACGCGTCAGTCGACCATCGGGGTGCTGGTCGCCCAAGCGGTCCGAGTGGACCGTAGAGCGGCCTCCAGGGATCCGGCGCCATCCTGTCGCGGCGCCGAGTCCTCGGATCGCCGACAGGGGCGAGGACACGAGGAGACGATGATGAAGAACATCCTGCTCGCCTATGACGGCCGGGAGCCCGCGAAGCGAGCCCTTACGATGGCGATCGAGCTGACCAAGACGTTTGATGCGAACCTGTCGGTCGTGAGCGTCGTCCCCATGCGGACGGGTCGCTCGCCGATCGATCCGTGGGATGACCGATCCGTCCATGCCCAGGAGCTACTCGAGGCACGGCGACTGTTGCAGGAGGCTGGTGTCGAGGCCGAGATGATCGAGCCGGCCGGCGACCCCGCGAAGGAGATCGAAAAGATCGTTCGCGCCGGGAAGTTCGACACCGTCGTCATCGGCTCCCGCGGTCTCGGCGCGCTCGACCGCATGCTCCAGGGCAGCGTGTCCGAGCACGTCGCGACGCACGCGGATGCGACGGTCGTCGTGGCGCGATAGACAGTCAGGTCATTCGGAAGGCGCGAGTCATTCGGCTCGCGCCTTTCTGTATCTCGCGCCTTTCTGTATCTCGGCGGAGGCGGTCAGGCGGCGGCAGGAAGCTCGCCGCGGATATCGATGACGGCCTCGGTGTCGCCCCCAGCGGCCGTCAGGACCGCGACCGGGTGGCCACACGCTCGTACCAGGCCAAGGATCGCCGGGTTGCTCCAGCGGATCGTCCCACGGACCCGCGCGAACCCGTTCGTTTCGGCCCATCCGATCGCGGCGGACAGCAACGCGTGACCGATGCCATGGTGCTGCCACGCGTCCGCGACCGCGACGGCCATCTCGACGTCCTGGGAGCCGAGAGGTTCGAGACACAGGTGGCCGACGATCCGCTCACGGCGACCCTGACGCTCGACGGCGACCAGACCTTCACGGTGCACGTGATCGGGGCCACAGAAGATCCTGGCGGCACGATCCTCGATCCCGCGGGCCCCGCCATGGAACCGCGCGTCGCGACTGTCCGGCGACAGCTCCGCGTAGAACCGCTCGAGCGGCAGCACATCAGCGGGGCTGATCGCGCGGATGGTGACGCGAGGCGGGAGTCGTGCGGGATCCATGGCATGAGCGTGCCCGCGCGGCGGGGCTCGGACGAGGGCCGAACGGCCCGATCGGGCGAGGACGCTCGACTCCCCTCAGGCGACCCATTCTTTGTGCGTCGTAGCACGGATGACCTCGGCGAGAGCCGCCGGCGCGAGCGCGATCGCGGCGACGATCGCCCAATCGCTCGCGACGAGGGGAGTCGCCCGGAACGCCGCGGCGAGCGGCGGCACGAACGGGATGCTGATCTGGAACGCGAGGACGAACAGGCATGCCACCAGCAGGAAGCCATTCGGGCGTAGCGTCAGGACCGGTCGAGCGAGACTGCGGTTCGCGTAGGCGCGCACGACCTGAGCGACCACCAGGGTGGTATAGGCCAGCCAGCGGACGTGCTCGGGCGACCCCTCATGGATCAGCATGAGGACGAGTGCCGCCACGGCGCTGAAGCCGCCGGCAAAGCTGATGCGGGTCAGCAGCGGACTATCGAGGAGCGGTCGATCGCGCGGACGCGGTGGGCGGGTCATCGCATCGGGCTCCTCGGGTTCCCGCTCGAAGGCGACCGACGTCGACAGGTCGATGAACAGCTCGAGCCACAGGATCTGCAGCGGAAGGAGCGGTTGCGAGAAGCCCGCGAGCGTCGCGATGAGGATGAAGCCGAGCAAGGCGACGTGGGTCGAGATCAGGAACACGAGGCCCTTCTGCACGTTGGCCACGATCCGGCGTCCTTCGCGCAGGCCGTACATGAGGGTCGTGAACGAATCATCGCCGAGCACCAGGTCGGACGCCTCCTTCGCGACCGCCGTGCCGCTTCCCATGGCGACGGCGACGTCGGCGTGCTGGAGCGCGGGGGCGTCGTTCACGCCATCGCCCGTCACCGCGACCGTTCGGCTGGCGCGCCGTGCGACGTCCACGATGCGCAACTTGTCCTCCGGGACAGCTCGCGCCACGACGGACAGCCCCGGAAGGTGTCGGGCGAGCTCGTCGTCCGACCAACCGGCCAGGTCCGTCCCGACGACGATCTGTTGGGGGTCGATCCCGGCCTCTCGGGCGATGGCAGCCGCGGTCACCGGATGATCGCCCGTCACGACGACCGTCTGGATCCCGGCATCCCTGGCCAGAGCGACGGCCTCCGGGATGTGTTCGCGGAGCGGGTCTGCGAAGGCGACGACCGCCGGTCGGGAGCCACGCGTCCGGTTTCGCGGCACGGGCGAGGAGTAGGAGTCGACCCCCGGAGCTCGCTTCGCGCTCGATGACCTCGCGCCATCCGGTGACCGCCGGGCCGTCGGTGACCAGCCCGAGGACGACCTCGGGGGCACCGATGAGCAGTCCCTCGTCGCCGTTCTTGCCACTCGCCCATGTCGTCGAATAGGGATGGCCGTCGCTTGGGGCTTCCGCGGAGAGAAGCGTTCGTCCGTCGAAGCCGTTGGTGCGACCTGAAGCGTCCAGTAGCGCCTGCGTGAACGAGCCCGGCCGCGCGCCCGCCTCGACGTGCCAAGCGTCCTCTTCAGCGCGCAGGGCCATGGCGACGATGTCAGCCCGCGCTGCGACGTCGGTGATCGGACCATCCGGCCCGAGCACGTCCCTGACGGCGAGGCGATTCGCGGTCAGCGTCCCCGTCTTGTCGGTGACGATGAGGTCGACCGCGCCGAGGGTCTCCTCGGCGGATAGTCGGCGCACGAGGACACCACGCCGGAGCAGACGGTACGCGCCAAGCCCGAGGATCACCGCCAGGAGGACCGGCGGCTCCTCGGGGATGGCGGCGATCGCCGCCGAGATCCCGGCGAGGACGTTCGCGCCGAGCGGATTGCCGCGGAGGAACCCCGCGCCGACCGTGATGACGATCAGGCCGATCGCGACGACCAGGAGGATGCGCACCAGTCGTCGAGCTCGCGCTGGAGGGGCGATCGCCGGCGCTCGGTGTCGGCGAGGCCGCGCGCGATCCGCCCGAACTCGGTCGTGGAGCCCGTCGCGGTCACGATGCCTTCGCCCCGACCGGCGACGACAGCAGTGCCGGCGTAGGCGATCGAGCGGCGGTCCGCGACGGCGGCGTCCAATCGGATCCGGCTCGGTCGACGCGAGCTCCGGGACAGACTCGCCGGTCAGGGCGCTCCGGTCGACGAGCAGTCGATCCGCGACGGTCAAGCGCATATCCGCCGGGACGATCTCGCCGCCGCGGAGGAGGACCACGTCGCCCGGCACGAGTTCCGCCGCGCCGATGTCGTCCGTCTGACCATCGCGTCGGACGCGCGCGACCGGAGCGGCCGCCGCCCGCAGCGACTCCATCGCCTTCTCGGAGCGATAGGTGGTGGCGACATCCGCGCCGACGATCGGCAGGAGGCCGATGAGCACCAGCGCACCGTCGCGGACCTCTCCGAGGAGGACCGCGAGCACGCCCGCCACGAACAGGAGGACCACGAACGGCTCCGTGAGCGCTTCCCAGACCATCGCCCAGACCGACGGTCGCTCGACCTCCTGGAGCTCGTTCGGACCCGACCGCGCTCGCCGCTCCTCGACGGCCGCCGCGGAGAGCCCTCGCTTCGGGTCGACGCCCAGGCCTGCCGCGACCTCCGCGCCGGGGCGCGCGTGCACGGGGACGCTCGCCTCGACGGCGGCGGTGGTCGCGGACATGCCGTCATGGTCGCACCGCCGCCGGTCGTCGTCCGCGGGCCAGGTGTCACGCGAAGTCGGTGGCGTCTGGCACATCCCGGGATCCGGCCAAATGAGGGCAACGTGGGCCTGAAGGAGGCTCACGAATGAAGGTCCTGCTCGCCATCGACGGTTCCGATGCGTCGATGTCAGCCGTCGCCGCGACGGCCGCGCTGCCCTCGCCGCCCGGAGCGACCGTCGAGGTCGTCGAGCGTCATCCCCGACAGCTTCGCGCCAGAAGGCGCCGTCTGGCCGAACGTCATTCGGGTGGACCCGCCGACCGACCGAGAGCGGATGCTACGACGATGTCTCGCGCCGTCTCCTCGAGGTCGGCGACCGACTTCGCGCCGAGGAGCGCACCATCGAAGTTCGCGTGCTCGACGGCAGACCGGCGACCATGATCGTCGCCGAGGCTGCGCGGTTCGAGGCGGACTTGATCGTGATGGGTGCGCGTGGACTGAGCGCGGTCCGGCGCCTCCTTCTCGGGTCCGTCTCCTCCGAAGTGGTCGACCACGCGCCGTGCCCGGTGCTTGTCGCGCGACACGCGAAGGTCGACCGCGTCCTGCTCGCCACCGACGGCTCGCCACCGCGACCGATGCGACCGCCTTGATCGCCGACAGCGGGTTGTTCGACGAATCGCGGGTCCGGGTCGTCGCTGTCGGCGACCCTGGGATGCCGTGGTGGGTCGGCGTTGCGCCGCTCGACGGCATGACGTCGCTCGATACCTACGCCGATGAGGCGGAGGCGTCTCAACGTCATGCTCAGCAGGTCGCCGACGATGCGGCGGAAAGGCTCAGCCGTCGCCAGGTGTCAGAGACCATCGTCGTCCGTGACGCGGACGTCGTGTCGGCGATCCTGGAGGACGCGAAGGGCTGGAACGCGGATCTCATCATCGTCGGTGCGCGAGGAACACGGGCACGATGCATCGATGGCTAGTCGGGAGCGTCTCACGGTCCGTCCTGCATCTGGCGGATGCGTCGGTGCTGATCGTCAGGACCGGTGTCGCCCCGCGTGGCGAACGCGCCGAGGAGTGGGCCGTGCCTGCCTGACATCGAGCGTCGATCGACCAGGAGCGGTAGGCTGACGGGAGGGACCCCCGCCGCCGACGAGGATCCATGGCGCAGACCGAAACACCGAAGACGACCGGTGCGTCGCCCGACCCGGCCGACGAGCTCCGCCTGATCGACGCCTATTGGCGCGCCGCGAACTATCTATCGGTCGGCCAGATCTACCTCATGGCCAACCCGCTCCTGCGGGAGCCGCTCCTCCCCGAGCACACGAAGCCCCGGCTGCTCGGTCACTGGGGCACGACGCCGGGCCTGAACCTCATCTACGCGCACGCCAACCGGGTCATCAGGTCGCGCGATCTGGACGCCATCTGGATCGTCGGTCCCGGTCATGGCGGCCCCGCGGCCGTCGCGAACGCGTACCTCGAGGGGACGTCCGGCGAGGTCTATGCCGACCTAACATCGGACGAGATCGGGATGGGCAAGTCTGTTCCGCCAGTTCTCGTTCCCCGGTGGTGTCGGCAGCCATGTGACACCGGAGACGCCCGGGTCGATCCACGAGGGTGGCGAACTCGGCTACGCGCTCGTTCACGCGTTCGGGGCGGCATTCGACAACCCGGATCTCATCGTGTTCTGCGTCGTCGGGGACGGCGAAGCGGAGACGGGGCCGCTCGCCGCGAGCTGGCACTCCAACAAGTTCCTCGACCCCGTGACCGACGGCGCGGTCATCCCGATCCTCGCGCTCAACGGCTACAAGATCGCCAACCCGACGGTCCTGGACCGGATCCACGGATGAGGAACTGTTCGCGTTGTTCGAGGGCTACGGGTATCGCACCGATCATGGTCGCGGGCGACGACCCGGCCGAAGTCCATAGGGCTATGGCGGCGACGTTCGACGACGTCCTCGACGAGATCGCCCGGATCCAGGGCGCGGCTCGGCGCGCTCGCCGCCCCGTCGAACGACCCCGCTGGCCGATGATCATCCTGCGGACCCCGAAGGGCTGGACCGGGCCGAAGCAGGTCGATGGCCAGCCGGTCGAGGGCACCTTCCGTGCCCACCAGGTGCCGATGGCGGACGTCCGGACGAACCCGGACCACCTCGCCCTCCTGGAGTCGTGGCTGCGGTCGTACCGGCCCGAGGAACTCTTCGATGACCGCGGGGCGCTACGCCCGGACCTTGCCGACCTTCCCCCGAAGGGCGCGCGCCGGATGAGCGCCAATCCGCGCGCGAACGGTGGACTATTGCTCCGTGACCTGAGCTTGCCTGACCACCGCGACTACGCGGTCGATGTCGGGAAGCCCGGGACGACCTTCAGCGAGGCCACCAAAGTCCTTGGCCAGTTCCTGCGGGACGTCGCGGTGGCGAACGCGTCGAACTTCCGCCTGTTCGGACCCGACGAGGTCGCCTCGAACCGGCTCGATGCCGTCTTCGAGGTCACGGATCGACGCTGGATGGCGGCCACGAGGCCGGGTGACGCGCATCTCGCGCAGGACGGTCGGGTGATGGAGGTCCTGTCAGAGCATCTCTGCCAGGGATGGCTCGAGGGCTACCTGTTGACCGGGCGACACGGCCTGTTCACGTGCTACGAGGCGTTCATCCACATCATCGACGCGATGTTCAATCAGCACGCCAAGTGGCTGAAGATGACAGCCGAGATCCCGTGGCGCCGGCCGATCGCGTCGCTCAACTATCTGCTCACAAGCCACGTCTGGCGGCAGGATCACAACGGCTTCAGTCATCAGGACCCCGGCTTCATCGACCACGTCGTCAACAAGAAGGCGGAGGTCATCCGGGTCTATCTGCCGCCCGACACGAACACGCTGCTCTCGACGGCCGACCACTGTCTGCGCAGCCGGGACTACGTCAATGTCATCGTCGCCGGCAAGCAGCCGGCCCTTACCTACCTATCGATGGACCAGGCGACGGCCCATTGCAGCCGCGGCCTCGGCATCTGGGATTGGGCGAGCAACGACGGGGGTGAGCCCGACGTGGTCATCGCGGCGTGCGGGGACGTACCGACGCTCGAGGCCTTGGCGGCCGTCGACATCCTTCGCCAGCGCCTGCCTGAGCTACGCGTCCGGTTCGTCAACGTCGTCGACCTGATGCGGCTCCAGGATGAGGACGAGCACCCACACGGTCTCAGCGATCGCGACTTCGACGCGATCTTCACGAAGGACAGACCGATCGTCTTCGCCTACCACGGCTATCCATGGCTCATCCATCGCCTCACCTATCGGCGCACCAACCACGACAACCTGCACGTGCGCGGCTACAAGGAGGAGGGGACCGTCACCACGCCGTTCGACATGGTCATGCGCAACGACCTCGACCGGTTCCATCTGGCCATCGACGTCATCGATCGCGTCACGGGTCTCGGGTCGACCCAGGCCGCCCTCCGCCAGGACCTGGTCGACGCTCGACTACGGGCACGCGCATATACGCGCGAGAACGGCGAGGATCCACCCGAGATCCGCGACTGGACCTGGCCGTACTGACGGCTCGTCCGGTGACCACGGGGCGTGTCCTCGTCCTGAACGCGGGCTCTGCGACGCTCAAGGCGACCGTCCTCGACATGCCGTCGATCGACCCGATCTGCGACCGGACGGTCGACTGGTCCTCGGACAGATCGGCTGCCGCCGTGGGCCACGCCGTCGATGACGCACTCGCGGCGATGGCGGAGGCGGGCTTCCTCGCGGACTCGCTGGCGGCCGTCGGCCATCGCGTCGTCCATGGTGGTGAGCGGTTCACCGGGCCAGCACTCATGGACGACGAGGCACTGGCCGAGCTCGACGCTGTCGCCGATCTCGCGCCGATCCACGACCCGCTCGCGATCGCGACGATCCGGGTGGCCCGCGCGCGCATCGAGGCGCCCCATGTCGCGGCGTTCGACACGGCCTTCCACAGGACGCTGCCGGCGCCCGCGCGCCGGTATCCGGTGCCCGACGCCTGGGTCACCGATCACGGCATCCGACGGTACGGCTTCCATGGCCTATCGGTCGATTGGTCGGTCCGACAGGCGGCCGCTTGGCTCGGTCGGCCCGTCAGCCAGCTGCGGTTCGTGGTCGCGCACCTTGGCGGCGGATGTTCGGTCACCGCGGTGGACGCCGGCCGGTCCGTCGACACATCGATGGGTATGACCCCGCTCGAGGGGCTGATGATGGGGACGCGCTCTGGCTCCATCGACCCCGGCATCGTGTTCCGCCTCATCAGGGCTGGGTCGGCTCCAGACGACATCGAGCGCGAACTCGAGCGTGCTTCCGGGCTGCTCGGTGTCGGTGGCACGGATGACATGCGCGACCTCCTTGAGCGGGAGGAACGCGGCGAAGATCGAGCGGCGCTGGCGATCGAGATGTTCGTCCGGCGAGCAGGCGCCGCGATCGCGGCCGCTTCGACCACACTCGATAAGGTCGACGCCGTGGTCTTCACCGGCGGGATCGGCGAGCACGCCGCGAGCGTTCGATCGCGCATCTGTGCACGCCTCGGCGGCTTGGGTGTGCCTGAGCCATCAGCGCAGGAAGCCGGCGAGGGCGTTATCGCCGGCGGAGCGGCACAAGGCCCGGCGGTCGTCGTGGTCCACGCCAGGGAGGACGTCGTGATCGCCGAGTCGGCAGTCGAGGTCGTGGGGCGCTAGATCCTCAGACCGTTGAGCCGACGGCGCGAACGACGGCTCGCGCCCAGACCTTTGCGCGCTCCTCCTCACCGTCGGCGAGCGGGCCTTCCAGTCCGAGGACGAGGAAGCTCTGGGGCTTCATCATCAGCCGGCAACCCGCCTCGACCAGGTGGTGCGAGATCACCGTCGATTCGAGGACCTGGGGCCCGAGGTCCATGCGGGTATCGAAGGCCGCGGCGGCCGTCCCCACGAAGCCACGCTCGACCAGCCCATCGAGGAACGGCCTGGCGAGCAGTCGAAGACCGCGCATTTGCGTCGGCGCCCCGACGAAGAGGAGATCGATGTCGTCGCCCCTGATCTCTGACGCCGCGGATGCCGGGATCACGCGGACGTGATGCTCGGACGAGAGCGCTCGCGCGATCGCCTGGGCGATCCGCTGCGTGTTCCCGTATTGCGATCCGTAGACGACGAGGATCTCCACGTGCGCTCTCAGTGACGGATCTGATGGTCGCTCCGTTGTACGCGCCTACCTTCCCGGACGGAGCGTGCCGTTCGGACATTGCTCACGGGCCGGCTGGCACTGTCTCAGAGGCGCGCCCGCAAGCGACGATCGTGCAAACGCACGAGGGATACCACGATGACTGCACTCGATACCCGGGAGATGCCTCCCGTCACACGCGACACGCAAGCGCACGCGCCGCGCGTGCGCCATGTCCTGCTTGCCACCGATCTCGGTGAGGCCTCGGCCCGCGCGACCGAGGAGGCCATCGGACTCGCGGCTCGTGACAACGCCGTCCTCCAGATCATGGCCGTCGCCAAGTCGCACGCAGAGCGCGCCGACATGGAACGGCGGATCCAGTTGGTCCGAAGGCATGCCCGGGCTGCCGGTGTCCTCGCGACGTCGTTCGTCTGGCATGGCGAGCCCGCGGACGCGATCGTCGAGGCCGCATGGACGGAGCGACCGGATGTGGTCGTCGTCGGTGCGCGGCACCATCGCTGGATCGCGCGTCTGCTCGGAAGCGTCTCGGGCAAGGTCGCCGAGGGCGTGCCCTGCCGGGTCGAGATCGTCCCGAGCTGAACCGGCGCTCCGGTCAGCCGATCGCGGCCCCCAGCACGGTCCCGATCCCGAACGTGATCGCGGCGGCTGCCATCCCGAACCCGACCTGACGCAAACCGGCGAACAGCGGGTGCCGACCGGTTAGCAGCGTGATCGCCGCGCCCAGTGCGAACAGCGCGACACCGGACATGACCGCGGAGGCGACGATCGCGCCAGCGCCCGCTCCGACGAGGAAGGGGAGGACCGGGATGATGGCGCCGGCAGCGAACAGGACGAAGGACGTCCCGGCGGCGACCCAGGCTGACCCGCCGAGCTCGTTCGGGTCGATCCCCAGCTCCTCGCGACTCATCGTATCCAGGGCCGTCGCCGGGTCGCCCGCGATCACCCGTCGGGCGAGGTCACGCGCTCGTTCGGCGTCCAGGCCTTTGGCCTCGTAGATCAGGCGCAGCTCCTCTTCCTCCTCGCGCGGGAACATCGCCAGCTCCGACAATTCGGTCGCGATCTGGCTCTCATAGAGCTCGCGTGCGCTCTGGACGCTGAGCCACTCACCCAGCGCCATCGAGAGGGATCCAGCCAGCAGGCCCGCCAGACCTGCGACGAGGACCGGCGCTCCGCCGGCGCTCGCGCCGGCGACGCCCATCACGAGGCTGAAGTTCGAAACGAGGCCGTCGTTGGCCCCGAGGACGGCCGCTCGCAGCGCGTTGCCCCCGACCGCGCGATGGCGACCTTCGAACCGCGCCAGGACCGATCCGCTCGTCCCTCCGGTGATCGCTCCCAGAAGGCGCGCATGCGAGCGCTCGTCGTCGGGAAGCGACGTTCCGGCCGCCTCGGGCTGGTCGTCATACATCGTTCGTGCCGAGCGCTCTTGCCCGGCGACGATCGGGGCGACGAGGCCAGCGCCACCGGTCCGTGCGAGCCAGGCGAGGATCCGCGCGCGAGCGGTCGGGTCGGTCGTGCGGCTACCAGCCTCGGTCGCATCGAGCCGATCCCGCCACAGCGCCGCGTGGCGGTCCTCACTCTCGGCCATCCGGCCATAGAGCTCGCCGAGCCGCTGATCACCGGGCTTCAGGGCCATCGCCCGATAGATGAGCGCGCCGTCGACCTCGCCCTGGAGGTTTCGACGCCAGCGCTCGATCTCCTCGCGAGAGGCAGGGTGCGTCACGGCCCAAGCGTGCCGTTCGCATTCGGCGATGTCGAGGGCCGACGGTGGCGCCGCCGTCGACCGGGGTCGCATCGAGGTCCCGAAACCGAGGTGCCGAATGGCCCCTGAGGTGTCAGG
>CAWEHL010000007.1:0-20493 GCA_963808895.1 uncultured Chloroflexia bacterium
CGATCCGCGCCCTGACGACGGCGCGGGCCTCCGGGTCCATCCCTGCTGTCGGTTCGTCGAGGATCAAGACCTCGGGTCGCCCGACGAGCGCGACGGCGAACGCCGAGTCGCTGCCGCTCGCCACCGGACAGGCGCCGGTACGGCGTCCGCGCGACGGCCCGCCAGCCCGAGCTCGTCGATGCAGCTCGTCCGGGTCGCGCGGCGTCGGCGTGGAACGCGGCGTACTGCCGGAGCGTCTCGCGCCGGCCGGGCGCGCAGGTCGAACGCCGCCCGCCCTGGAGCATCAGACCGATCCGTGCCCGATGCGCGCGACCGGCGCGCCACGGGTCGGCGCCGAGGACGCGGACCGTGCCGCCGTCAGCGCGTCGGTAGCCCTCGACGATCTCGACGGTCGTCGTCTTGCCGGCGCCGTTCGGCCCGAGCAGGGCGACGACCTCGCCGGGTCGGACCTCGAGCGAGACGCCGTCGACGACGGTCCGGCCGCCGTAGCGCTTGGCGACGTCCTCGACGGCGATCGCCGGACTGCCGGTGGTCACGCTCGCCACGTCACGACGCGATCTTGTCGTACTGGCTGCTCGAAGTCCGCGTCGGTCATCGGGCTCGCCGATCTGCATGCGACCGGAGGACACCCGGCGCGGTCGATGAACCAGGTGTGCGGCCGTCCGACGATCCGGTAGGCGCGTCTTGATCGACTCGTCGGGGTCGACCACGGTCGGCCACGTCGCGCCGTACTCGGCGACGAACTGGCGAGCTGGCTCGGGCCGGGTCGTCCGGTCAGGACGCCGACGACCGCGAGCCCGTCCGCGCCGTGGGCCTCGAGCTTCGCGCAGGAACTGCGGGAACTCGTCCCGGCATGGGATGCACGACGGGCCCCAGAAGTTGCTTCGACCGGACAGCCACGCAGGACGGCGAGGTCGAAGGGCTGCGCCGGTGGAAAATCATCCCGACAATTGGTGGTGCGGCCTCACCGACCGTGGCACGCCCATCGAACGAGCCGCGGTTGACGAACCACCACACGCCCGCGGTCGTGATGACCGCGATTCCGAGAGCGACGGGGAACGAACAACGCGACGTGATCGAGCCCGCCGAGCGATAGTCTCGCTGGACGGTCGCGGTTCCCGTCATCGTCCGGAGTTCGAGGCGTATCCGCACCAGGTATGGGTAGTGAGACCGGGGGCCAGGGCCGGCACCTTGAGCGCTGGCCATCTTGACGCCCGTGACGATGTCGCCCTTGAAGATGACGTTGCCGCCGCCGTCCTTGATCTCGATGTTGTGCGGGATCGCCGCGTCCTCCTTCACGAAGTCGAGCTCGAACGGCTTGTCGGCGGTCGCCGTGGAACGTCTTGTCGACGAACTGGATGTCCTTCGCGTGGACGGTGCGGCTGGGCAGCGGCGACGGGCGGCGCACCCGGTTGACCCGACCGGGCCGCCCGATGCGCCGGGCCCCGGCGAGGCTTCCTCGCCGGAGGCAGGTAGAATCAGGCCGATTATACTGGATGACGAACGCAGCGACGAGCATGATTATTGAGCAGACCGGACGCAGCAGCTTCAGATCTGCGGCTGGGGATGTTGGGAGATGACCGGGCGCATCCGCCTCGACGGTCTTCTCGCAGTACTCCATCAGGGCCACGCCCATCCAGCCGGCCAGCGTGAGGATCAGCGCGATGACCCCGGCGGCAAGGATCCAGCCACCGAAGACCAGCCCGAGGAAGAGCAGCGCTGCCCCGATGCCGCGAAGACGGCAGGACGACGGACCGGGCATGGGGACGCCGGGCGGCAGGGCCGTCTGGTGGACCCCGGGCAAGGCCGGGACGGACGAAGCAGATCGTGGTCGTAGAGGCACCGCCTCGACGAGCCAGTAGAGCAGCGTGACCGTGAGCCCGATGACCCCGACAATAAAGAGCGGACCGCCGAACACGAGCCCGAGGAACAGCATGAATGCGCCGAGTGCGGCGATCCGGGGCCCACGAGGGACCCGGCATGTCTACGCCCGGGGCGGGCCCCGTCGAGCGACCTGCCGACCCGTGGCTTCGGGTGACGCCAGATGTTCAGGAAAGGATCGCGAGATCGACGATCGTCCCGGCGAACACCAGGACGGGCGGCATCGCGACGACCGAACCCCTCAGAGATGACGAACTTGCTCGTCGGCTCAAGGATGTTGTTCCGAGTCGTTGAACATGGGCGAGGATCAGTCGTCCGCTGAGCCGGCGATAGGACGAGGCGGTGATGCTCGACGGCCACCCCCAACAGGAGCAGCACCGTCACGCCCCGCGATGTCGGCATGGAAGTTCGCGCTGTACTGCACGAACCAGTAGACGACGCCGATGAACGAGAACATCAGCCCGACGATGATCGCGTTACGCGGGTGACGGAGGGATGCACGCTCAGGCCCCAACCGGCGACTTGCCGGGCAACAGGTACAGGAGCGAGAACAGCAGGATCCAGACCACGTCGACGAAGTGCCAGTACAGCGACACGGCCTCGACCGCGTCGTGGTGGCGCGACGAGAACTGGCCGGCCAGACCGCGGTACAGCACGACACCCAGCATGATCGCGCCGCCGAACACGTGCGCGCCGTGGAACCCGGTCAGCGTGAAGTAGGTCGTCCCGAACGTGCCTGATGAGAGCGTGATGCCCTCGGAGTAGAGGAGCGTGTAGTCGATGGCCTGCATGATCAGGAACGTCACGCCGATCGCGAACGTCACGCCGATGTTCCTCAGGAAGGCGGTCCGGTCGCCGCGCCGGATCGCCCACACGGCGTACTGGCACGTGAACGACGACAGGATCAACAGGACGGTGGCAGGGCCGACCAGCGGCAGGATCTCGACGTGGAACGCCTCACCCGTCTCCGCGTTGATCGGCGGCCATTGCGGCGAATTCGCCCGGACGTTGAAGTAGGCGGCAAACAGTCCCGCGAAGAACATGACCTCTGAGGTGATGAACAGCAGCATCCCGAGCACGACATTGCTGATGCCGCCGCGCTCGTCGTGCGCGAGCCCCGCCACCGGGCTGTGATCCTGTGGCGCGATCGCGCGGCTTTCGCTGGCCATCGGTCAGTGACTCGTGGAGGCCGACTGCGGTACGACGGCCGTCGCCGCCGGGGCAGCGTGACCGTGACGCAGGTCGAACAGTGGCCGCTCGGAGCGGATCTCCGGCAGATGGTCGAAGTTGTAAGGCGGCGGTGGCGATGTCGTCGCCCACTCGAGCGTGTTGGCCTCCCACGGGTCGTCGCCGGCCGGCTTCCCGCTCCGCAGCGAGACGAAGATGTTCCAGAGCAGCGGGACCATGCTCGCGGCGATGGTGAAGCCGCCGATCGTGGCGAGGAGGTTGAGGTCGTTCCACCCGGCGGTCGACGAATAGTCGGCGATGCGGCGTGGCATGCCGGCCAGCCCGAGCTGGTGCATCGGGAAGAACGTCAGGTTGAACCCGATGAACATCAGGACGAACTGGATCTTGCCCAGGCCCTCGCTGAGCATCCGACCGGTCATCTTCGGGAACCAGTAGTACAGGCCGGCCATCACACCGAACACCGACCCGCCGAAGAGCACGTAGTGCAGGTGCGCGACGACCCAATACGTGTCGTGCAGCGCGAAGTCGACCGGCACGGCGGCCGAGAACGCGCCGTTGATGCCGCCGATGAGGAACATGCTGAGGAACCCGAGGGCGAACAACAGCGGCGTCGAGAGGCGCAATTTGCCGCGCCACATCGTGAAGATCCAGTTGAACATCTTCACGCCGGTCGGTACGGCGATCAGGAACGTCATCAGGCTGAAGAACGGCAGGTAGACGGCACCGGTCGTGAACATGTGGTGGGCCCACACGGAGAAGCCGAGTGCCCCGATGGCCGCCGTCGCGAAGACGAACGCCTTGTAGCCGAACAGCGGTTTCCTGCTGAAGACCGGCAGGACCTCGCTGATGATGCCCATCGCGGGCAGCACCATGATGTAGACCGCCGGGTGCGAGTAGAACCAGAAGACGTTCTGGTAGAGGATCGCGTCGCCGCCGTTGCGGGGGTCGAAGAACGCACCGCCGTAATTGCGGTCGATGAACAGCATGATCAGGGCGCTCGTGAGCACCGGGGTCGCGAGCAGCCCGAGGACCGAGGTCACGAGAACCGTCCAGACCATGATCGGCATCCGGAAGAGCGTCATGCCGGGTGCGCGCATCTTGAAGATCGTCACGAGGAAGTTGACCGCCCCGAGGATCGAGCTCGTGCCGACGAGGACGACGGCGACGATCCACAGGTCCTGACCGGGGCCGACGCTTCCGAGCGGCCGGTCCTGGGCGAGCGGGCTGTAGCTCGTCCACCCGGCGGCCGGCGCCTGGCCGGTGAAGAAGCTCAGCAGCAGGAGCAGGCCAGCCATCGGCAGCAGCCAGAGCGACAGCGCGTTGATGCGCGGGAACGCCACGTCCGGTGCGCCGATATGGAGCGGCACGATGAAGTTCCCGAAGCCCGCCAGGATCGGGATGATGAACAGGAAGATCATGAACGTGGCGTGCATCGTGAACAGCTCGTTGTAGACCTGATCGGTCACGAACTGGAGTCCGGGCTGGGCGAGCTCGGAACGCACGCCCAGGGCCAGTAGCCCACCGATGAAGAAGAAGATGAACGAGTTGATCAGGTACATGACACCGATCTTCTTGTGATCGGTGGTCGTGACCCACTCGTACAGCGTGCTGCGGTAGGTGCGGGCGGCCGGGTGGAGCGCGGTTGTCGCCACGTCGGACTCCTACTGGACCGTGAGAGTGCCGTTCATGTTGGGGTGGACGGAGCATACGAAGGCGTAGGCGCCCGCCTTCAGCGGCGGGACGTCGTACGTCTTCTGGGCAGGTCCCGGGAAGATCTCGCCCTTGAAGATTTCGGCCCCCGTCGGCGACCCGTCGTGGATCGCGACGTTATGGGGGATGGAGGCGTCCTGATTGTCGAACTGGATCTGGAACGGCGTGTTCGCGGGCGCGCTGAGCTCGGTCTTGTCGTAGGCGATGTTCTGCGCGACCAGCGACAGCGGCGCCGCCGCCGGCGGACCCGACTGACCCGGCGGGTTCGACCCGCCCGACGGCTGCGGTGGGGGCGGCGACGGCGATGCGTTGGCCGCGGCGATCTTCTGCTGGAGCCACGTATCGAAGTCGGCGCCGGCCATCGCGTGGACGTCGAAATGCATCTTGTTGTGGCCTTCGCCGCACAGCTCGGCGCACTGGCCGTGGAACGTCCCGCCGACATCCTCGTCCTTGAGGGTGAACTCGAAGCTGTTGGTCCGGCCCGGCACCACGTCTCGCTTGAACAGGAACTGCGGGACGTAGAAGGCGTGGATGACGTCCGGGCTCTGGAGGTAGAGGTGGATGGTCCGGCCGACCGGCAGGGTCAGGCCGCCATCAGGACCCTCGGGCTCGGTGATCGACAGGAGCGGCTTCACGTCCTTGTTCGTCACCGGGTCATAGTCGTTGGGCAGGTACTCGAACGACCAGAGGAACTGGGCGGCCGTCGCGCGGACCTTCATCTGCGGTTGCGCCGAGGTGACCTCGACCGTGTTGAGCGTCAGCCACGACGCGACGAACAGGACAGCGACGATGAGCGTGGGGACGACCGTCCAGACCACCTCGGCGATCGCGTTGCCATGCGTCTGCGGCGGAAGCTCGTCGTCACCCGGCTTGCGTCGATAGCGGACGACCGTCCAGATGATCAGCCCTTCGACGACGAAGAAGATGACGACCGCGATCCCGAACACCAGGTCGTACAGCTGGCGGATGTGTTCGCCGCGATCGGTGACGGCTTGCGGCGGGAAGAAGCTGGACGCGACGCCCTGGCTGACCCGCACGGGGTCGAAGCCCAGGACGACCATCGCGATGACCCCGAGGATCAGGACGGCGCCGATGACCACTGCGACGAGCGCTGGGGACGAGCGGCCGGTCCTGGGGGAACTCGCCATGCAGCTCCTCGGTGCGGGTGGGGATGCGAACGCGTCCGGACCCGCGCCGGGTCGGACCGCCGCCATGATAGCGCGGAGGCCCGGCGTACCGCGCGGTCTCGACCCCTCCTCGGACGCGCCCGACGAGCGAGCGTGGGACGATGCCGCTGATGCTGATCCGTGCACCGTCGCCGCGGCCGAGAGACGCGTTTCGCGCGCGCCTGGCGACCGTCGTCGGCGTCGTCGTTGCGACCGTGGCTACCGCGTTCGCCGCCTCACCGGCCGCCGCCCATGGCCCGGCCCCGACCGAGCCGCCGACCCTCCAGAACCTCCTCTTCGGCTGGACGTTCGAGCCGCTGCCGACCCTGGCCATCCTGGTCGCCCTCGCGTGGTGGACCTGGGCGGTCCGGCGGGTCGATGCACTGCACCCGGCGAACCCCGTGCCACGCCGCCGAAGCGTGGCCTTCGCCGGCGGCATGCTCGCCATCGCCTTCGCCCTCCTGTCGGGGATCGACCAGTACGATACGACTCTCTTCTCGGTCCACATGTTCCAGCACGTCCTGCTGACGCTGGTTGCCGCACCGCTGATCGCGCTGTCCGCACCCGTGACGCTGATGCTGCGTGTCGCGTCGCCAGCGACCCGGAAGCGGTGGATCCTGCCGGTGCTCCATTCCCGCGTCCTGCGCTTCCTCGCGTTCCCCGTCGTCGCCTGGCTCCTGTTCGCGGCCGCGATGTGGGTCAGTCACTTCTCGCCGTTGTTCGACGCGGCGCTCGAGAACCCGTTCATCCACGACGTGGAGCACGTCATCTACCTCGCCACGGCGCTCCTGTTCTGGTGGCCGGCCGTCGCGCTCGATCCGGCGCCATGGCGGATGTCCCACCCGGCGCGGGCGCTGTACGTCTTCCTCCAGATGACCCAGAACACGTTCCTGTCGGTGGTCATCCTCAATGCGCAGACCGTCCTGTACCCGCACTACGCGACCGTCCAGCGCACATGGGGGCCGACCCCGCTCGAGGACCAGCAGATCGCCGCGGCGTTCATGTGGGTGGTCGGCGACATGCTGTTCCTCGCGGCGAGCTTCGCGATCCTCGTCGGCTGGTCACGGGCCGAGACCCGGGCCACCGAGCGCACCGACCGGCAGGCGGCGCTCGAGATGGCCGCGATCCGAGTCCGCGAGGCGCGTCTCGCCGAGCGGCTCGGCCGCGATCCGGCGGCCGCAGAACAGGGGACCGAGCCTCAGCCGGGGAGCGGCGTCTCCAGATAACGGCGATACGCGACCGGATCGACGTTCCCGCCGCTGGCTACCGCGACCGCATCGCCATCGAGATCGGGGCGGATCCCCTCGCCGTGGAAGGTCAGCGCGGCGATGCCCAGGGCGCCCGACGGCTCGACGACGAGACGCGCCCGCTCGGCGGCCAGCCGCACGGCCGCGGCGATCTCGGCTTCGGTCACCGTCACGATCGCGTCGAGATTGGCGCGCAGGTGGGCGAAAGTCCGTGTCCCGAGCGCTTGCGTGCGGGTCCCATCGGCGATCGTGCGCGACACGTCCGCTGCATCCCACCGGACGATCTCGCCGCGTTCGAGCGACGCCTTCGCGTCCGCAGCCAGCTCGGGCTCGACGCCGATCACCCGGACGTCGGGTCGAAGTGCCTTCACGGCGGTCGCGACGCCACCGGCCAGCCCACCGCCACCGACCGGCACGACGATGAGCTCGACACCCGGCATGTCCTCGAGGATCTCGAGACCCACCGTGCCCTGACCGGCGATGATCCGGTCGTCATCGAACGGCGGGATGATCGCCAGCCCCCGTTCCGCGGCGATCTCCTCGGCGCGTGCCTGTCGCTCGTCCGACGCCGGGCCGACGACCACGATCTCCGCGCCGTCGCGCGCGACGCGGTCGCGCTTGATCGCCGGCGCGTCGTCCGGCATCACGACCACCGCCGGGATGCCGAGCAGGCGAGCCGACCGCGCGACGCCTTGTGCGTGGTTGCCCGACGAATACGCGATGACCCCGCGCGCTCGCTCCGCCTCGGGGAGCGAGGCGATCGCGTTGTAAGCGCCGCGGATCTTGAACGCGCCGATGGGCTGCAGGTTCTCGGCCTTGATGTACATCCGATCCGGCGGTGGATCGAACGGAACGAGCGGGGTGCGCGTGACGACGCCACGCAGCCGTCCTGCGGCGGCACGGATCGCATCGATGCCGACGAGGTCGTCCGTCTCGATCGCCGTCATCGCCGTCCCCGGTCGAGTGCGCTCTGGCAACCGATGCAATGGGAGGCCCAGGGGAGTGCCTCCAGTCGGCCCACTGCGATCGGCTCGCCGCACTTGACGCAGACCCCGAAGGTCCCGTGGTCGAGTCGCTCGATCGCAGCGTCGACGAGCGCCAGCTGCTGTGTCGCCCGATCGCGCAGCGCGAGGTCTCGCTGCTGTTCGAAGACCTGGCTCGCGGCCGCCGCCTGCGAGCCGTACGTCATCTGTCCGGGGGCGCGGATCTCTTCCCCGAGCTCCGCGATCAGCCGCGACCGCTCGGCGTCGAGCGTTGCGCGAACGGCGATGGGATCGAGCGCATCCATCCGGGGACTGTACCCGTCGGACCGTTTCTCGCGCGACCGGCCCTATACTCCCCGGGAGTACGTACGGAGGACGTGTGGATGGCCATCGAGATCGACCCTGTGTGCGGTATGGAGGTCGACACGACGACCTCGCTGCTGTCGTTCGAGTACGACGGGAAGACCTACTGGTTCTGCGGTAAAGGCTGCCTGCTCGAGTTCAAGGACGATCCGGAGAAGTACCTGGAGCCTGACTACCAGGCCTCGATGTGACGACCCGCGCGAGCGGGTAGCCCCCGGCAGTCGTGCGTTCCGGAGCGGGTGCCGCCATGGCAGCTGGGGCAGCGGGAGCCGGTCGCGCCGGCGGCTCAATGGTGTCGGACGCTCCTGACCGGCTTCGCCAGCCGCTGACACCGACCCGTGCGCCATCGACGAGCGAATAGACGACCGGCACGACGAGCAGCGTCAGGAACGTCGAGCTGAACAGCCCGCCGATTACCACCGTGCCGAGCTCGGCGGCGATGATCGAGCCTTGGTTGAAGCCCGCGGCGAGCGGGATCAGGGCAAGGATCGTCGCGATCGCCGTCATCAGGATCGGCCGGACGCGGGTCTTGCCGCCCTCGATCAGGGCGTCGTGGGTCGACATCCCCTCGCGGCGAAGCCGTTCGACGAGATCGAGCAGGACGATGGCATTCGTCACGACGATGCCGATGAGCATCAGCATGCCGATGAGCGCGCTGACGCCGATCGGTCGGCCGGTGATGTACAGGGCGGGGAACGCGCCGATCATCGCCAGCGGCAGGCTGAACAGGATGATGAACGGCGTCACGAGCGAGTTGAACGCGAGGACCATCATCACGTAGACCAGCAGGACGGCGACCGCCATCGAGGCGAACAGTCCGCTGAACGCTTCGTTCTGCTGCTGCGTCACGCCCGCGAGCGTCACATCGACCCCGGCGGGGATCTGGCCCGACGCGATCAGCGAGTCGATCTCCTGGCGCACCGCGAGGCTCACGGCGCCCGTATCGGGCGAGGCGATCTCGGCCGTGACCTGCGCCGCGGGCGAGCCGTCGATCCTCGTGATGCTCCCCTGGATGTCCTGTTGCTCGACGTTCGCGACGGTGTCGAGCGGCGCCTTCACGGTCGCGCCGACCGGCAGCTTGCGCAGCTCGTCGACCGACGTCACCGCGTCGGGAGCGAGCTGGATGATCACATCGACCGGGTCGCTACTGCCCTCGACGGTCGTGGTCGTCGCGGTCGTGGGGGTCAGCGCGGCGCGCACCTCGGCGCCGATCTGGGCAGCGGTGGACCCGACGCCGATCGCCTTGTTCGGATCGACCGTGACGGTGATGGCAGGCGTCGCCTTCACGAGGTCGCTCTTCAGGTTGTTGAGGTCGTCACGGTCCGAGAGCGCATCGACCACGGTGGCCGCCGCCTGCTCGATCGCCGCGGTGTCAGCGCCCGACACGACCACGTTGAGGTTGTTCGAGGTGAACCCGGCTGCCTCCGAGACGTTGACGTCGAAGCCATCGGTCTTGACCGGCGCGAGGGCGGTGGACAGCTCCTGGGTCTTCACGTCCAGGTCGACGCCCTCGATGTAGCGGACCGTCAGCGTCGCCGAGTTGGCGGGCTGACCCTGGAGCGCGGCGACGACGGCCCGGAAGCCGAGATCGCCCTCACCGGGCACGCTCGTCTGGACGAGCTCCACGTCGGGCAGGTCCATGGCGATGGCTTCCGCCTTCGTCGCCTGATCGAGGACCGTCTGTGAGCTCGCTCCGGCCGGCGGGATGACGACGGCCTGGAGGATCTTCTCGGAACCCGCGTTGATGAACTGCGTCGGGAGCTGGCTCACCAGCGAGAGCGAAGCGACGAAGAGGACGGCCGCGATCCCGAGGACGGCCCACTTCGTCCAGCGGGTCCGGAGCGCGGCGGTGATCGCGGGGACGTAGGCGCGGACCCAGAACGATCGCTTCGGCTCGCCGTGCTCGTCGACCGCCAGGCTCACTTTGTCGATCACCAGATAGGCAAGGACCGGCACGACCGTGAGCGCGCACACGAGCGAGGCGAGGAGCGCGAACGTCACCGTCAGCGAGAACGGCAGGAAGAACTGCGTAACGAGCCCGCCGACGAAGCCGAGCGGCAGGAAGACGGCGACGGTCGTCAGGGTCGACGCCGTGATCGCCCCGGCCACCTCGCGTGGCCCGCGGGTCACAGCCGTGAGGCGGTCTTCGCCCATGGCCCTGTGGCGGTAGATGTTCTCGAGGACGACGATGGCGTCATCGACGACTCGCCCGACGGCTACCGCTAGGCCGCCCAGGGTCATGATGTTCAGGCTGATCCCGGTGATCTGCATGACCACGAGCGCCGTCAGCACCGACAGCGGGATGCTGATCGCGGCGACCAGCGTCGAGCGGAGGCTGAAGAGGAACAGGAAGATCGTGATGACGGCGAAGAGGGCACCCAGGCCGCCCTCGCGGAGGAGGCCGTCCTGCGATTCCTTGATGAACGTCGAGAGATCCTGGACGACCGCGACCGTCAGCGTGTCAGCGTGTCGCGCGCCGGCCTCGTTCAGGGACGCTTCGACGGCCTCTGCGACCTGCACGGTGTTCGCGTCGGAGCTCTTGGTGACGGTCAGCGTCAGCGCCGGCTTGCCGTTCGTCCTGGCGTAGCCGGTCGTCGCGACGCCTGCCGCCTCGACCGTCCCCAGATCCCCGAGCGTGACTGGCGTCGGCTGGGCGACGGGCGTCGTCGCCGCGCCTGACGCCTGAGCCGAGGGGGCCGGCGCCCCTGATCCGCCGCTCTGGGTCGGTGCGCCTGACGCGACCGGGGTGACCGCCGGCCGGCGCACGCCGACGACGAGGTCGCGGATGTCGTTGACGGATCCGAGCTCGCCGGTCGTCGAGACCGGCACCTTCTCGCCGTTCCCCGACAGCTGACCGGCCGGCAGCGTCAGGTGGTTGGCCTGGAGCACCCCGCTGATCTGCGCGACCGTGACACCGGTATCGGCGAGCTTGTCGGGGTCGAGCGTGATGAGGACCTGCTGCTCGAGGCCGCCCGTCAGGTCGGCGCTCGCGACGCCCTCGATCCCGAGGATGTCGGGCACGATCTCGGTCCGGGCGATGTTCGCGGCCGCTTCGAGTCCGTCGGGATCCGTCGCGGCGATGGAGGCGACCACGACCGGCGAGGCGTTGATGTTCAGTGCCGAGACGTCGGGCTTGACCGAAGCCGGAAGCCCGGCACTCGCGATGTTCTCCTCGATGGTCGCCTGGGTCTCCTTGACGTCGGTGCCGAAGGAGAACTGGGCGACGAGGAGAGCCACCGAGTTGGCCGACGTCGACTGGAGCTTCTCGAGTCGCGGCACGCCCTTGATCGCGCGCTCGATCGGCTCGGCGACCTGGCTCGCGACGTCGGTCGCAGAAGCGCCGGGCAACGGCGCGACGACGGTGATGACGGGGAAGTCGATGTCCGGCAGCAGCTCCTGCTGGAGCCTGCCCCACGCCGAGATGCCAGCGATGAACAGCGCGGCCGCCAGGAGCAGCGTGACGCTCCGCTTTGCTACGGCTAGCTGGGAGAGGCGGCTCATCGGGGGTCCTTTCCGGGGTCGGCGGTGGATGAGACGCGCGCGCGGTCGGCGGCCTCGCTCAGGATCTCGATCGACCGATGGACGGTCCGGAGCTCCTCGGGTGTGAGAAGCGAGATCAACCCACGGAATTGGGCGTTGCTCAGCTCGCGCATGCGATCGAGGAACCCGATGCCCGCTGGGGTGGGGGAGAGGACGACTTGACGCCGGTCGAGCGGATCGTCGCGGCGACTCACGAAGCCGTGATCGACGAGGCGGTCGATAAGCCCGCTCACCGTCGAGATGGACACCCCGAGCTGTGCGACGAGCCGGGACATCCGCAGCTCCCCGGCGCCCGCGATGAGATGGAGGCAGCGCAGCTGTGCCATCGAGATGCCCGCGTCCGCGGGCGGCTGGTGGTCGGCGGCCATGCGGTCCATCAGCCGCGTGAAGGCGGCGACGGTCGTATCGATGTCAGAGGCGGGCGCAGTCAGCATTTCGTTCGGCATCTTCGAATGGTTAGGTATGACCGAATGGTTCGACGAGGCCGAACTATAGCAGAGCTGCCAGATACGTCGCAGCTAAGCGGGCCTGGTGATACTCGTGGCAACGGCCTCGACCGGGCACTCCTTCATGGGGTCGGCCGTCGAGTAGCCGGTGCCGGGAACCGGCGGAGGTCGGACCGTCATGTCCCAGCGCATCCGTGAATGGATCGTCATGCTCGTGCCAGTCGTCGCGATCGTCTTTATGGAATTCGCGCGACGCTGGCACTAGCCGGCATCAGGTCCTGCCGCTGACCGCCTCGGAGCTCACGCGCGTCGCGATGTAAACGGGGATCACGGACAGGAGGATCGCGACGAGCCCCGCGACGTTGACCAGGGGGACCTGGTTGGCGAGGCGGAAGCTCTGGAAGATCCAGATGGGCAGCGTCTTCACGCCACCGGCCGTGAAGATCGTGACGATGACCTCATCGAACGACAGGGCGAACGCCAGCAGTGCGCCGGCTAGCAGGGCGGACCGGAGCGACGGGAACGTCACGTACCGGAATGTCTGGAAGACATGCGCGCCGAGGTCCGCCGACGCCTCCTCGTAGGAGCGTGACGTCCGTCGCAACCGGGCGATCGCGTTGTTGTAGACGAGCACGATGCAGAACGTCGCGTGCCCGACGATCACCGTGAGGATGCCGAGTGGCACGCTGAGTGAGGCGAACGTCGTCGATAGGGCCATCCCCGTGACGATGCCGGGCAAAGCGATCGGCAGCAGGATCACGAACGAGATGCTGTCGCGCCCGAACCATTGGTAGCGGCTCACAGCCAGCGAGATCAGACAGCCCAGCACCAGCGCGATGATCGTCGCCCCGATCGCGCACAGGACGGAGGTGAGGAATGCCTGCTGAAGGCCGGTGTTGTCGAGGGCGTCAGCGAACCATTCGAGTGTGAACCCGGCCGGCGGCCACGCGTTTGTGCCGCTCTTGTTGAACGCGTACAGGACGACGATCGTCAGCGGCAGGTAGACGAACGCGAGGACGAACGCCGTGGCGAGGCGCAAGCCGACGCGCGCGGCGCGACCGCTGTTCACAGGGCGTCGAATGCGCCGAAGCGGCGCACGATGAACAGGTAGATCAGCATGATCGCGAGTGGCACCAATGAGTACGCCGCGGCCAGCGGCAGGTTCTGAGCGACGTTCACGAAGATCACGTTCCCGATGAACTGCGTCGTCGACACCAGCCCGGGCACGATGTAGTCACCCAGGGTCAGCGAGAAGGTGAAGATCGACCCCGCGGCGATGGCCGGCACGGTCAGCGGGAAGATCACCTTCCGGAACGTTATCCACCCCTTGCCGCCGAGATCCGCGGACGCTTCCAGGAGCGAATTCGGGATCCGCTCGAGCCCCGCGAAGATCGGCAGGATCATGTAGGGCAGCCACAGGTAGACGAACACGATCCATACGGCCAGGTCGCCGTATCCGGGGGTGCTCAGACCGAGCGGCTTGAGGAGCCAGTCGACTACACCCTGGTCGGCGAGGATCAGACGCCAGGAATAGGCCTTGATGAGGTAGCTCGCCCACAGGGGCATGACGACGGCGACGACCATGATCCCGCGGACCCGCGGCGAGGCGACGCGGGCCATGTAATAGGCGATCGGGTAGGCCAGCACGATGCACGTCAGCGTGACCAGCACGGCCATCGTCACGGTCCGGATCGTCACCGTGCGATAGACCTCCGTGGTGAGCAGCGTCTTGAAGTTGTCCAGCGTGAACTCGCGGACGACGAGCGACGTGAACGGGTCACGCGACCAGAACGCATTGAGGAATAGGACGCCGAGCGAGCCGAGATAGACCACGACCAGCCATAGCAATGGCAGTGCGAGGAGCACCCCGAGCCGCATCCGTGGATGCGCGTGCATCCACGCGGAGACGCGGCGCGCCAGCGATGGACGCGGCACCGGGACGGCGGTCGTGGCGGACATGCCTGTCATGTGTGCGGCCCGGGGACGGCGTGCCGTCCCCGGGCCTTAAGTCACGCTCGGCGGACTGGGCTCAGCCCTTGATCTCGGTCCAGGCCGCGATCCAGGCGTCGAAGCCCTTGCACTTCACGTCCGTTCGCCCGTCCACGCAATCCTCGGTCGGCGTCTGCCAATTCCAGACGTCCTTCCAGAATGCGTCGTCGTCGGCGTGGAAGATGTCGCAGTGGTTCTTGTCGGCGGTGAGCGCGCACGACTTCGAGTTGCCCGGCGCCTCGCCGAACCACTCGGCGATCTTGGCGTTGGTCTCGGGCGACGTCAGGTAGTCGATATACGCGTACGCGCAGGCAAGGTTCTTGGTCTTGGAGTTGATCATCCAGGTATCGGACCAGCCCGTGGCACCCTCGGGCGGCTTGATGACGTCGACCGCGACCGGTGGGGTCTCGCCCTTGAGAAGGTTGGTGATGATCTGCCAGGTCGTGCCCACGTTCGAGGTTCCGGAGCGGAAGTCATCCATCTGCTTGAGGTAGTCCGTCCAGCGCTGGGTGACGGCCGGCTTCTGCTGCTTGAGCAGGTCGACGGCAGCCTGGAACTGGGTGTCGTCCAGGGCATACGGGTTGGTGATCTTGAGGTCCGGCTTGGTCGACATCAGGACGACCGCGGCATCGGCGATATAGATCGGGGCGTCATAGATGCTGATCTTGTAGCCGTTGGCCGGGTCGAACATCTGCGCCCACGTCGTCGGCGCCGGCTTCACCTGATCGGTGCGCCACATCAGCAGGTTCGAGCCGCGCCCGTGCGGCACGCCGTAGTGCACGCCATCGACGGTGTTGTAGGGCTGGTCCTTGATGGCGTCGAAGATGTCGGGATAGCTCTTGAACAGGTCGACGTTGACCGGCTGGACGAACCCGCCGCGGACCAACCGCAGGCTGGCGTCGCCCGATGCCGAGATCACGTCGAACTGCTCGGGACTCGTCGAGAAGAGCGTGTAGGCCTCATCCGACGTCCCGAAGATCTGCGGATTGACCTTGCATCCGCTGGTGTTCTGGAAGTCCGTGACCCAGTCGACGGTCTTGTCGGTCGAACCGTTCTCGACGTAGCCCGGCCAGGCCAGGACGTTGATGCTCTGGCCCTGTGTGCTCCCGAGATCGGCGGCCGTGGGCAGGCTCGGGCCCGCCGCGGCACTCGCCGACGCGCTCGGCGAGCCGCCCCCGGGACTCGCGCTCGGCCCGGCGGCGCTCGGCGCGGTGGTGGCCGTACCACCGCCGCTGCTGCACGCCGCGAAGACCAACGCGGCGGTCCCGGCCAAGGCCAGGAGCCTCCTAGTCAGCATGCTGTTCCTCCTCCTCCACTGGGGTATTGCCGTCGGCGACGGGTAGCTCGTGCTGTCGCTTCCAGATCAGGCGGACAGCCTTGCCCTGCTGCTCGACCACGTCGGTCGAGGTGGTCGTGAGGTTCTGCTCGGTCACGACGAGACGTGCGCCGGCGTCGAGATCGACGATGTAGCGCGTGTCCGGACCGAGGTAGACGACGCTCTGGATCGTGCCGCTCGCGGACGTCTCATCCCGGCCGGACGTCGCGTCGGCGGCGGCGAGCCGGATCTTCTCGGGCCGGATGGTGTATGTACCCGGCCGGCCAAGGATCGTGGCCGCGACGTCGCCGGTCAGCAGATTGGATGTGCCGACGAAGCCCGCCACGAACCGTGTGGCCGGCCGCTCATAGACCTCGGCGGGCGACCCGATCTGCTCGATCCGCCCCTTGTTGAAGACGGCGAGGCGGTCGCTCATCGTGAGCGCCTCCTCCTGGTCGTGGGTCACGTAGATGAACGTGATGCCGACCTCCTGCTGGATCGCCTTGAGCTCGATCTGCATCTCCTCGCGGAGCTTGAGATCGAGCGCGCCGAGGGGCTCATCGAGCAAGAGCACGCGTGGCCGGTTGACGAGCGCCCGGGCCAGCGCGACGCGCTGCCGCTGCCCGCCCGACAGCTGGCCGGGCTTGCGGTTCTCGTACCCCTCGAGACGGACCATGCGCAGCGCATCGGTCACGCGAGTCGCCCGCTCGGCCTTGGGCACCTTCCGCACCATGAGCCCGTACGCGACGTTGTCACCCACCGACAGATGTGGGAACAGCGCGTAGTCCTGGAAGACGGTGTTGACGTCGCGGTCGAACGGCGGGATCGATGTGACGTCGCGGCCATGGAGCAGGATCCGCCCCTGCGTCGGCTGCTCGAACCCTGCGATCAGCCGCAGGGTCGTCGTCTTGCCCGAGCCGGACGGACCGAGCATCGAGAAGAACTCGCCGTCAACGACGTCGAGGTCGAGGCGATCCACGGCGACCACGGGGTACTGGCCGCCCGTTTCGACGTACTGGGCCACGCGCCGCCCGACGGCGTCGTCGCCGTACTGCTTGCGGATGCCCTCGAGTCGAACGGCCGGGATCGGGTCAGGGGCGCGCGCTCCCGCGGCGCCCGCGGTCGGGTGATGGGTGTCGGTCGCGATGGCCAAGCGCCCTCACTGCTGCTGGCCCTGGTGACGGGGTGCGCGAACGATGCGACGGGACCCCGGACGTGTCAAGGTCGGCGCGAGGGACGGCACACAGCGCCGAACGGAACCGCTGCACACTCGGTGGTACGCTCTCGCAGCGCCTCGGAAGCGCCGTCCAACGACATCACGCCGACCTCGAGGAGGACCTGGATGACCTACGTGATCGCCGAGCCGTGCATCGACGTGCTCGACATCTCGTGCGTGTCCGTCTGCCCGGTCGATTGCATCCACTACGAAGAGGGCGTGGACCGCAAGCTGTACATCGACCCCAACGAGTGCATCGACTGCGGCGCGTGCGAGCCGGAGTGTCCGGTGAACGCGATCTTCCCCGAGGAGTCGCTCCCGCCGGAGTGGGCGAACTACACCGTGATCGACGCGACCTGGTACACCGACAAGGCTGCGGCCCGATCGTCGGTCGATGAACTAAAGCCCTCGGGCTGATGGCGTCGCGGGGCTCCGCCTCAGACCTCGGGGCGCGAGCGCCAGTTCGCCACTGAGGTCGGCAGTTTCCGCCGGCGACCACGATGCGCATCGCGTCCCTTCTCCCCTCGGCCACCGAGATCGTCTGCGCCATCGGGCTTCAGGATGAGCTCGTCGCGGTCACCCATGAATGTGACTGGCCGCCGGCCGTCATCGGCAAGCCGGTCGTCACCCGCAGCGTCAACGACCGCGCCGACGCGTCGTCGCGCGACATCCACGACCGCGTGACGGCCTCGATGCACGGCGGTTCGTCGCTGTATGAGCTCGATGAGGAGGCGCTCGCGGCGACCGAGCCCGACCTCATCCTGACCCAGGAGCTGTGCCACGTTTGCGCCGTCAGCTATCGCGAGGTGAACGAGGTCGCTCGTCGCATCGACGCGGATATCACGGTCGTCTCGCTCGAGCCCACCTCGCTCGAGGGGATCTTCCATACGATCACGACGGTCGGCGCGATGACCGAGGTGGAGGACGCAGCGATCGATCTGGTCGAGTCGCTGCGGGAGCGGCTCGGCGCCGTCGAACAGCGCGTGACCCGGCGGCGCGATGCCGGGCGGCCGCCGGTCCGCGTGGTGGCGGTCGAATGGCTCGACCCGCCGTTCGCCGTCGGGCACTGGGTGCCCGAACAGATCCGGCGGGCGGGCGGCTGGGACGTGCTCGGGTCCGACGGGCAGAAGGCGCATCCGACGACATGGGCGGAGGTCGCCGAGGTCGACCCGGACATGCTCTTCCTCATGCCGTGTGGCTTCCACCTGGCCGAGACCATCGATGAGTGGGCCAGGACCCCGGTCCCGCCCCGGATCAAGGAGCTGGGTGCGGCACGGTCCGGGCAGGTGTTCGCCCTCGACGGGTCGGCGTACTTCTCACGGCCGGGGCCACGCGTCATCGACGGCATCGAGATGCTGGCCGAGATCATGGATCCCGAGGGCTTCGTCGACATCGCGCCGCCGGGCGGGTGGGCACCGGTCGAGGTCGGCTGAGTGCCGTTCAAGGCGACGTTCGCCTGCCTGTGGTGCGGCACCACCCATACGACGCGGTCCGCCGATGACCTCGAGGGCTGGGCGCAGCTCTGTCCCGACTGTCTCGGCAAGGCCGGCGACAACGGATTCCTCAGGTTCCGCCTGCACGCCGCGATCAAGGAACGCGGAGCCGCGGCGCATGGTCCGGGTGGGGACGCAAGTGACGTGGCTGCCGTGGCGGTCGCGGCGCCCGCGCCGGTGGCGACAGAGGACCTCGCCCGCGACATGATCGACTACTACGACGCTCGCGCCCCCGAGTACGACGACTGGTATCTCCGGCGCGGGCGATACGAGCGTGGCGCGAATCACGATGCTGCGTGGAACGCTGAGCTCGACACTGCCGGCCGCTGGCTCGACGGGTTGCCCTGGTCGGGCGAGATCGTCGAGCTTGCGGCTGGGACGGGCTGGTGGTCGCCGCTCCTGGCGTCCCGCGGCGAGCTGTCGCTGTATGACACCTCCTCCGCGGCGCTCGAACGTGCGCGGGACCGGCTGGTCGCCCACGGGCTGCGCGCCCATCTGCACATCCGCGACGCATGGGAGGAACCCGACCGGCAAGTCGACGGACTATTCATGGGTTTTTGGCTCAGCCATGTCCCACGCACGCGGCTCGCCGACTTCCTCACCTTGTCGCGTCGCTGGCTCAAGCCGGGCGGGCGCCTGGCGTTCATCGACTCGCTCGCGGATCCGGCTTCAGGCGCGGCCGACCATCCGACGCCCGCTGACGACCTGGCCGTCCGGCGACTCGACGATGGCAGCGAGTTCACCATCGTGAAGGTCTTCTACTCGCCGGCTGAACTGACCGCCGCGCTGGCCGACATCGGTTTCCGCGACGTGGGGGTGCACACCACAGGTCGCTTCTTCCTGCTGGGGAGCGCGACCGCTAGTTGATCACTCCCACTTCACGCTGTCGATCACCGGTTGGATCCGTGCGCTGACAGCGTCGAAGCCTGTTTCCTTGAAAGAATCGAGCAGGAAGACGACCGTCTTGCCGTCCTTGTCGAGGATGATCCAGCGGATCTTCTCCTTCGGGTCGGTGTTGAACGCGTCTTCCGGGAAGGTCAGGAGCCCTCCGCGTGCCTTCGGCCCGGTCACGGCGTCGACCGCGACGCCGCTGACGCCGTCGATGGTGACCGGCTTTGGGTCCGCCACGACCCAGTCCTTTGGTTGATGCAGGAACTTCACCATGTCCTCGGGCGTATCGCCGACCTTCACGGGCTTGTCGTCGACCCTCCCGCTCATCGGTCCGGTCATCCAGAAGAAGGCACCGTCCGTGTAGGTGACGCCGCCGCCATGTGGCCACGCTCGCTGGTTGACCCAGTCATCCCCATCGACGGCGAAGGTGAACCCCGGCTCGAAGGGCGCCGCGCGGTAGGTCCCAGCAGGTAGCGCACACGGTTCGAATTCCTTCGCGCAGAGCTTGCCGGCAGCGGCCGACGGCGAAGCCGCCGCCGTCGGCGAGGCGGATCGGCGTCGCCGCTTCGCTCGGCGACGCGCTGACCTTGGACGGCTCGGAGCTTGCTATCGAGCTCGCTGCCGGCGGCGTCGTCGTCGCGCCACACGATGCGACCACCAACGCCACGCACAGCGCGATCGCGCCACGGCGAACGAGCCTACCCATCGATGCCTCCCTCCACCAATAGATCGTCCCGGGGGTCGGGCTAGACGATAACAGGGGGCGTCCGGAGCCGAGCGTCAGGCGAGGCCGTGGCTATACTCCCGCCGTGCCGCCCCTCTCGAATGCCACGATCGCGACCGTCGGTTCTGGCGTGATGGCCGAGGCGATGATCGCCGGCCTGCTCCGCGATGGTCTCGTGGCAGCCAACCGCGTCATCGCCAGCCACCCGCGCGCTGAGCGGCGGGAAGCACTCGAGCGCGAGTACGGGATCCGGACGGTCGCCGCGAATGCCGACGCCGTTCGGGATGCAGACGTGATCCTGCTCGGCATCAAGCCGCAGATGCTCGAGCGCGTCGGAGGGG
>CAWEHL010000008.1:0-8321 GCA_963808895.1 uncultured Chloroflexia bacterium
CGATTTGGCGTCTTCTGGTCCGTCGAGCCCTTATGCCTCTCGTGCGAGTGGGCGTCCGGCGATGGGCAGCGCCTGCTGCAGCAGGGCATACACCTGTGCGGCGGACGGCTCCTGAAGGGCTCGCGCGGCGAGCCGTCGACATCGGTCATGGTCCAGCTCGGCGATCCGGCTACGCACCGAAGCGATCGCCACTGGGGCCACGCTCAGCTCACGGATCCCCAGGCCGATCAGGAGGGGGATGAACCCTGGGTCCGATGCGGCCTCTCCGCATACGGCCACCGGCCGCCCCTGCGCGTCCGCCGCGCGAACGACGGTATCGATGAGCCGCAGGACGGCTGGTTGGTACGGCGTCGCAAGATCCGCCAATCCCGCAGTCGTGCGGTCCGCCGCCATCGTGTACTGGACCAGATCGTTCGTACCGATGGAGAAGAAGTCGGCGATCCCAGCGAAGGCATCCGCCATAAGCGCAGCCGACGGGACCTCGACCATGATGCCGAGCTTCGTCGTCGCCGCCACCCGACGACCCTCCGCTCGGATCGCGTCTGCCAGCCGGTCGAGCCGTGCGCGGACTTGCTGGACCTCGTCGATCGTCGAGACCATCGGCAGCATCACGTGCAGCTCGTCGTCAGCGGCCGCTTCAAGCAGGGCCGTCAGCTGGTCATCGAGGATCGTGTTTTCCCGAAGGCCGAGCCGCACACCACGAACCCCGAGCGCCGGGTTCGCATCATGGGTCGTCTGCCAGGCCGCCGGCTTGTCACCACCGATATCAAGCGTGCGGAAGACCACCTGGCGACCGTGCATCGCAGCTCGGATGCGCGCATACGTGGAGCGTTGCTCGGCGACTCCCGGAGGAGCATGCCGCCCCAGGAACAGGAGCTCTGTCCGCACCAGCCCGATGCCATCCGCCCCGGCCGTCTCGGCGGCTGAAGCCTCGCGCTCGGAGGCGACATTCGCCAGAACGGCGATGCCGCTCTCCACGGCGGTCGCCATCGGGCCCGCGACAGTCACCGCCCCGCCGTCGAGAGCCGCGATCTCCGCGGCTGTCGGAGCGATCAGCAGGCGACCGGAGAACCCATCGACAGCGCCATCCGCATCCGCCGCGAGCGTCGCCACGCCATCGCCGAGGCCCAGAACGAGCGGGATCCCGAGGGCCCGGGCGACGATGGCCGCGTGACCGGTGGGCGCACCTCGAGAAAGCGCGATCCCGCCGACGAGCTCGGGGCGGAGCGTCGCGACGGCTGATGGGTCCAGGTCCTCCGCCACGAGGATCGCGGGCTGGCCATCGGTCCGCCACAGGTCGGGTGCGGCGTGACCGCGCAGGATCGCGGCGATACGCCGACCGACATCGCGCAGGTCTGCGGCGCGTTCACGGAAGTACTCGTCGTCGACGGCCGCGAGCTGGTCAGCCTGGCGGTTCGTCGCCTCAAGGATCGCGACATCAGGCGGCTGCCCGGACTCGACGAGGGCGATAGCCGGCTCCACGATCCCAGGGTCGCGGGCGAACAGCGCCTGAGCCTCGAAGATCGCCCCGATGTCCTCGCCTGCTCTCGCACTCACTTGTAGCGCCAGCGATTCCAGCGCGGTCGCCGCTGTCGCCATGGCATCGAGGAGGCGCTGTCGCTCATCGGACGACCGGCGGCTCACGTGATCGCCGTCCGCCGCGACGACGCTGGCTTCCGGCACGCCGACCGGGAGGAGGCGTCCGATACCAACGCCTGGTGATCCGGCTAGCCCGACGAGGATCGCTTCAGCCATGACGGTGCTCGCGACTCGCGACTATCGCGCGCTCGCCACGTCGGCAAGCGCGCGAAGCAGCAATGCCGACGAGGTGGCACCGGGGTCCTGGTGGCCGATCGAGCGCTCGCCCAGATACGACGCGCGACCCTTCGTGGCAAGCATCGGGATCGTGCTCGTCGCGCCCTCCTGTGCTGCAGAGGCGACGGCACCGGCAACGTCGGCCCAACCGGCGCCCGCGTGCTGCGCCGCGCGCCCCGCGGTTGCTGCCGGGATAAGCGCGTCAAGCATCGTCTTCTCTCCGGCCGCGCTCTTCCCGAGGCCACCGACCCCAACGATGCCCGCCTCGAGCGCTGTCAACGCCAGCTCGGTCGATGACGCCCAGGCATCGGCGGCGACGAGCGATCCGCCGGCTCGCATCAACGCCGTTCCGTATAGCGGCCCAGCCGCCCCACCGACGGTGCTGATGAGCGTCCGACCGGCGCCCCGCAAACGAGCCGCGGCCCGGGCAACGTCATCGTCCCCTTCGGCCGGTCCGGCCTCGAGGGAGGCCACGATGGCGCTGAACCCGCGGTCCATGTTCGTACCGTGGTCGCCGTCGCCGATGGCCTGGTCGAGGGCTGTGAGCGCTGATGCTTGTTCGTGAAGCCGCGTCGCGGCCAACCGCAGCCAGGCTTCGATGGTGTCGATCATCGGAAGTCCCTTTGGCTTTCGCGCCGATCCCCGGCGCGCGTCGGAGTCTAGTCGGAAGGGTGGCGTCGGCCCGCCGCGCCGGAAGGTTCCGGCGCGGCGGTCGGCCGACCGGAAGTCAGATGCCCCAGCGCAGCGCCGGCGTGTGGACCGGAGCGTCCCACCAGCGGACCAGGTCGTCGTCCAGCCGAAGCAAGGTGACCGAGAACCCGGCCATCTCGAGGCTGGTGATGTAGTTCCCGACCAGACTCCGCGCGATCGAGATGCCCTGACCACCCAGGATCTTCTTGACGCTGTTGAAGGCGACGTACAGCTCGATGAGGGGGGTGCCGCCCATCCCGTTGACGAACGCGAGGACCGTATCGCCGCGCGCCAGACCGAGGTCCGACACGATCGGGTTGACAAGCCACTCGGCCATCTCGTCGACCGGAGCCAGCTTCTCGCGTCGTCGACCTGGTTCGCCGTGGATGCCGATGCCGACCTCGACCTCATCGTCGGGTAGATCGAATGTCGGCGTGCCGGCCGCGGGGACGACGCACGACGTGAGCGCGAGACCCATGGACTTACCTTGTTCGTTGACCTTCGTCGCGGTCGCGGCAACGTCGGCCAGGGCTGCACCGGCTTCCGCCTGTGCCCCGGCGATCTTCTCGAGAAGCACCGTGACGCCCACGCCGCGCCGACCGGCGGTATACAGCGAGTCCTGGACCGCGACGTCGTCGTTGGTCACGACGGTGGCGACATCGATCTCGCCCGCGACGAGCTCCGCCGCGAGCTGGAAGTTCAGCACGTCGCCGGTGTAGTTCTTCACGATGTGGAGGACGCCGGCGCCGCCGTCGACGGCCCGTGTCGCAGCCTCCATCTGATCGGGGACCGGGGAGGTGAACACATTGCCTGCCGCGGCCGCGTCGAGCATGCCGAGCCCGACGAATCCGCCATGCAGCGGCTCGTGACCGGAGCCACCGCCCGAGATCAGCGCCACCTTGCCTTGCTTGCGGCCGCCGGCGCGGAGCACGAGATTCTGGCTGAGATCGACTCGGACGAGATCGGGATGTGCGGCTTCGAGCCCGCGCAGGCTCTCCGGGACGATGTCCTCGACCGCGTTGATGAGCTTCTTCACCCGGGCGGGCGCATTCGTGGCCATGTCGTCGGATCCTCCTTCGAAGGGTGGCGGGACTATCTGGATCGTTGCGCCATCAGGCGCCCTGGCCCTCGGCGCGCGCGCTGGCGACGGCCGAGGCCGGTGCCGGAGCGGTCGCTTCGCGCCCGATGAACTCGTACAGGAACGCTCCTACCACGCCGCCGATGGTCGACCCGAAGATGTAGACGACGATCAGCTGCTCGACCGGGACAGGGGTCGCTCCGATGGCCTGACCGAGGAGCGCTGGGCCAAGCTCGCGGGCGGGGTTGAGGGAGGCTCCAGTGATGGGCCCGACGAGGATGATGATCCCGTAGACGATGAACCCGATGATGAGCCCCGCGAATCCGGCGGGCGCCTTACCCGAGACCGCAGCACCGAAGACCGTGAACACGAGGATCGCCGTGCCGATGACTTCGGCGGCGAAGCCGACGGCCAGGCCAGCGTTGGCATTCACCGATACCGCGCCCAGACCCAGCTTCGCGGGATCGTTGCCCGTCAGGATGATCAGCGTGAGACCGGCGCCGATGAAGGCCCCGATCAACTGGGCGACGATGTAGCCGCCGGCGGTCCGGCCATCGATCTTGCGAGTCGCGAGCAGGGCGATCGTCACGGCGGGGTTGATGTGGCAACCGCTGATGTGCCCGATCGAATAGACCGCTGCGAAGATCGCGAAGGCGAACGCGAACGAGATGGTCGACAGGCCGGCAGTGCCGTCGATGCCGGTGTGACCGGCGCCCGCAGTCAGGAACACGGTCAGCGGCACGGAGCCCGCGCCGATGAAGACGAGGATCGCGGTGCCGATCGCTTCGGCAGTCAATCGCTGGGACATGGTCGGGGACGACATGAGGGTGACCTCCTCCTGGTCGGCTTGGGTCAGCCCGGCTGGCTGACGTACGGGGCGAGCTCCGCCTGAAGGGCGGCGAGGGCAGCCTCGGCATCGGGGCCGTCGGCCGTGAGGGTGATCTCGGACGACGGTCGGATCGTCAGGCCGAGCAAAGCGATGAGGCTCTTCGCATCCGCTTCCCGACCGTCCTGGCGCAGGACGATCCGGCTCGAGAAGCGGCTCGCGGCCTGTACGAACCGAGCAGCGGGTCGGGCATGCAGCCCGGACGGGTCGATGACGACGAGTCGGACCTCGGACATCGTCACGCCCTCGGTAGCTTGGCCAGCGTCGCGGCGGACTCCGCCGCGGCCACGACCTCGTCGATCGTGGCGCCGACGCTTGCCTGCACTGCGGCGAGGATGGCGCCCTCGACGAGCGGGGCCTCGGTGACGCGGACACGCTGCCGGTCTCCATCGCTCAGGTCCTCGAGCGCGAGCTCGAGGCTCAGTGCGGCACTTCCGAGATCCAGCAGCACGACGGCCGAATCGGCACGGTCCAGCACGGACCGGACCGCTTCGCTGATCCGCGGAGCGCTGGTCCCGAGGCGTCCATCCTCGGTGCCACCAGCGGTCGCGATCGCGACGTCCGGGCCGGCCACTTGGCTGACCATCTCGCGCAGACCGTCGACGAGCGTGCCGCTGTGGGAGACGAGGATCAGACCCACCAAAAGAACCTCCTTTCATCCGCCGAGCGGGTTGCACCCGGGGTTGCTGGTAGGAGGCGATGGTCCGCGGCAGGTCATCAAGAAGAAAGCAAGATGGCGTCAAGAGGTCCGCAGAACGTGGCCCTCGGGTGCGCCCACTCATGGCGGGGTCTCCGCCACGCGTTGCTCGCACCCCACCTACGGACTATCGTCGGCCGACCGTGACCGACCCCTCTCGGAGCGACGACACGCACGTGATCGATGCCGCTGCGGTGCGCGCGGCGATGGCTCGCTGCCGGCAAGTCGTCGAGCGGCACGCGGCGTACCTCACGCGTCTCGATGTGGCACTCGGCGACGGTGATCACGGCGACAACCTCGTGATCGGGTTCCGCGCAGTCGAGACGATGCTGAACGAGCTGCCTGCCGACACGCCTCCGGGCGAGCTGCTCATGGCGGTCGGCCATGGGCTCGTGGCAGCGGTCGGCGGGGCTTCCGGGCCGCTCTACGGCACGGCATTCCTCGAAGCGGGAGCCGCAGCGGGCAGTGGCGCGCGAGTCCCGCCGATGAGGCTAGGACCGATGCTCGAAGCGGCGGCGGATGGACTCGCGCGACGTGGGCGGTGTGCCGTCGGCGACAAGACGATCCTCGATGCCCTACGGCCGGCGGCGGAGTCATTCAGCGCCGCGGCACATGCCGGCGAGTCGCCGCCGGGCGACATGAGGGCCGCGGTCGTGGCCGCTGCGCGTGGCATGCGCTCGACGCGCCCGCTCGTCGCTCGACGCGGACTCGCGCTGCGGCTGGGACCGCGTTCGGCCGGCCACCTCGACCCCGGTGCGGTGTCCTGCGTCCTGCTGCTCAAGGCGATCGCCGATGGTTGACGCGACTCCGACCCCGGATCTCGCCGAGTTGCTCGACCGGCTCGACAGACTCGAGCGCGACCGCAAGCGTGCGTTCGAGGACGCCCAGCGCGAGGCAGACGCGCTCTTCGCCCAATACCAGCTCAGTCAACTGATCGCATCCGGAGGCACCCCCGCGGAGCTCGCGACATCCGTGATGGCGGAGCTTGTCCGGCTCGCGAATGCCGCCGGTGGAGGCGTCTGGATCGGCCCATCCGAGGGAGCGCTACTGAGCGTCGCTGCCCGCACCGGCGACGAGGGTGCGTGGGAGGTGCCGGACACATTCGACGATCTCGGCAGCATCCAGGCCTGGGCGGCCACGCACCCGTCCACGCGGGCCCTCACCCTGAGCGACGAGCCACCCCATGCGGTCGTCGTCCTATGGCCTCGTGACGGCGGGGCTGTCGACGAAGACGGCTTGCGGATCGCGCTCCTGGCCCGCCACGAACTTGGGGTCGCATTCCAGGGGGCACGCCTACGCCAGGCGCTGGAGCGCGAGCGCCAGGAGCTGAGTGCCATCGTCGATGGCGCCACGGACCTGATCCTGCAGGTCGACGCGGAGGGCCTCGTCGTCCGGCTCAATCCCGCGGGCATGCGCTTGCTCGGTACGTCAACGGAGGCAGCGCTGGGCCGACCGTGCGGTGACGTCCTGGGCTGCGAGATCGCCGGTGGGCACGCGGCGCGCGATTGCCCGCTTTCCGAGGTCCGCTCCAGCGGCGTGCCTATCGCATATCGCGAGTCGGCCATCAGAGGGCCGACCGGGACCCCGATCCGGGTAGCCGGCAGCTTTGCGCTCTCCACGAGCGGCGACGGGACGGCAGCAGTGGGTGCGACGGCGATCCTCAGGGACATGAGCGCCGTCCGGGCACTCGAGGAGTTGCGGGAGGGCTTCGTTGCGACCGTCAGCCATGAGCTGCGGACGCCCCTCGCGCTGATCCGGGGCTATGCCGAGACTCTGCTTCATATGCCCCTGGACGCGGACCAGCAGCGCGCCTACATCGAACGGATCGACGACGCGACCACACGGCTCTCGGGTCTCGTGGACCAGGTCCTCGACATCACCCATCTACAGGCCGACCCCCTCATCCTCGATCGGCGTCAGACGTCATTCGAATCCCTCGTCGCGCGTCTGCGCGGAGACCTGGCGATGTCCGATCAAGCAGATCGCCTCGTGGTCGATGCTCCCGCCGATCTGCCCGACCTCGACGTCGACATCAGTCGTGTCGGTCAGGTCTTCGCGAACCTCGTCGGTAATGCCCTGAAGTACGCGTCCGATGACAGCCCGGTCGTGGTCGCTGCCACGGCCGACGGCCGGTGGCTTGCCGTCACCGTGAGCGATGAGGGGATCGGCATCCCCGAGTCGGACCGCGAGCTGGTCATGGAACCATTCCACCGGGCGTGGAACGTTCGCGAGTCGCGCATCCCCGGCACGGGACTCGGACTATTCATCTGCCGCCGCTTGGTCGAGGCCCATGGAGGGCGCCTGACGATCGCCGATCGGGGGGATGGCAGCCCCGGGACGAGCGTGCAGATCACGCTGCCGCTCGCCGCCTCCGAGGTGCGTCATGGCTGAGACCGTCCTGGTCGTCGAGGACGAGCCGGAGTTCGCTGCGCTGGTCGAGCTTTGGATCGGACTGGCGGGCTACCGCACGGTCACGGCGCGGACCGGGCCGGACGCGCTCCGTCGCTTCTACGACGAGCGGCCGGACCTGATCATCCTGGACGTCGCCTTGCCAGGTCTTGATGGCTGGCAGCTGCTCGAGCGTCTCCGGGAGTTCAGCCGGGTCCCGATCCTGATGGTCACCGCTCACGGGTCCGAGGCGGAAAAGATCCGCGGACTCCGGCTCGGCGCCGACGACTACATCACCAAGCCGGTGTCCTTCCCCGAGCTCATCGCCCGAGTCGAGGCCGCCTTACGGCGTGCGGCGACGAGCGCCCCCGAGCGATCGAGGCAGGTGCGACACGGTGAGCTCGTGGTGGACCTGGACGAACACAGGGCCCGCCTCCGAGGCGAGGACATCGACCTCACGCCGACCGAATTCCGCTTGCTCGCGTGCCTGGTCGAGCACGGAGGCCAGCTCATGATGCATCAGCGATTGCTCGGCGAGGTATGGGGCGCCGGGTACGACCGTGACGTCCATCTTCTGCGCATGACCGTGCGGAACCTGCGACTCAAGCTTGACTCGGTGGCACCCGGCGAATCGCTCATCGTCACGGAGTACGGACTCGGTTACCGACTTGTCGCTCCCTGATCGCTGATCGTAGGCCCCCGACGACTCATTCAGCTGGACCCGGTAGGTCGTTGGCGCCGTCCTACGGCCGGCGGGCCTCGATCGC